>NZ_LBJF01000026.1:455000-879149 GCF_028128735.1 Bradyrhizobium sp. CCBAU 53415
AAGGAGGTGATCCAGCCGCAGGTTCCCCTACGGCTACCTTGTTACGACTTCACCCCAGTCGCTGACCCTACCGTGGCCGGCTGCCTCCCTTGCGGGTTAGCGCACCGTCTTCAGGTAAAACCAACTCCCATGGTGTGACGGGCGGTGTGTACAAGGCCCGGGAACGTATTCACCGTGGCGTGCTGATCCACGATTACTAGCGATTCCAACTTCATGGGCTCGAGTTGCAGAGCCCAATCCGAACTGAGACGGCTTTTTGAGATTTGCGAAGGGTCGCCCCTTAGCATCCCATTGTCACCGCCATTGTAGCACGTGTGTAGCCCAGCCCGTAAGGGCCATGAGGACTTGACGTCATCCCCACCTTCCTCGCGGCTTATCACCGGCAGTCTCCTTAGAGTGCTCAACTAAATGGTAGCAACTAAGGACGGGGGTTGCGCTCGTTGCGGGACTTAACCCAACATCTCACGACACGAGCTGACGACAGCCATGCAGCACCTGTGTTCCAGGCTCCGAAGAGAGGGTCACATCTCTGCGACCGGTCCTGGACATGTCAAGGGCTGGTAAGGTTCTGCGCGTTGCGTCGAATTAAACCACATGCTCCACCGCTTGTGCGGGCCCCCGTCAATTCCTTTGAGTTTTAATCTTGCGACCGTACTCCCCAGGCGGAATGCTTAAAGCGTTAGCTGCGCCACTAGTGAGTAAACCCACTAACGGCTGGCATTCATCGTTTACGGCGTGGACTACCAGGGTATCTAATCCTGTTTGCTCCCCACGCTTTCGTGCCTCAGCGTCAGTATCGGGCCAGTGAGCCGCCTTCGCCACTGGTGTTCTTGCGAATATCTACGAATTTCACCTCTACACTCGCAGTTCCACTCACCTCTCCCGAACTCAAGATCTTCAGTATCAAAGGCAGTTCTGGAGTTGAGCTCCAGGATTTCACCCCTGACTTAAAGACCCGCCTACGCACCCTTTACGCCCAGTGATTCCGAGCAACGCTAGCCCCCTTCGTATTACCGCGGCTGCTGGCACGAAGTTAGCCGGGGCTTATTCTTGCGGTACCGTCATTATCTTCCCGCACAAAAGAGCTTTACAACCCTAGGGCCTTCATCACTCACGCGGCATGGCTGGATCAGGGTTGCCCCCATTGTCCAATATTCCCCACTGCTGCCTCCCGTAGGAGTTTGGGCCGTGTCTCAGTCCCAATGTGGCTGATCATCCTCTCAGACCAGCTACTGATCGTCGCCTTGGTGAGCCATTACCTCACCAACTAGCTAATCAGACGCGGGCCGATCTTTCGGCGATAAATCTTTCCCCGTAAGGGCTTATCCGGTATTAGCACAAGTTTCCCTGTGTTGTTCCGAACCAAAAGGTACGTTCCCACGCGTTACTCACCCGTCTGCCGCTGACGTATTGCTACGCCCGCTCGACTTGCATGTGTTAAGCCTGCCGCCAGCGTTCGCTCTGAGCCAGGATCAAACTCTCAAGTTGGACTTGAACTTTGAACCGGCTGATCACAACGTTTGACGAGGTCCCACCATTGTCGACCGAAATCGACTTGCTGCCCGCGATTCACATCGCTGGCAACGATGGTGTTTCCTTTAAAACGTGTACCGCCGAAGTCTTTCGTCCGGTCTCGATCAGAAAAGCCGAAGCTTTTCAGAAGCGAGACCCGCAAGGACTCCGCCGTCCACGTTTCTCTTTCTTCATCTTCACTTGTCAAACAGCCCGGGACCGTGGAGGCCCCAACCTTCCGGAGTGGAAGGGTTCCGACACCCTTACCGACGATGAATGACTCCAACCGACTGGTGTCGATTGTTGTGTCACTCAACAAGGTGAGGAGCATCAGTGGCGCGTTCGCTCGCCTTGGTCAGTGACCCGGCGGCGCCGCGCTCAGTGGTTGGGGTTATAGGCCCCGCCTTCCGGGCTGTCAACGCCCATCGTCAACAAATCGTCGCACAGTGGATTGTCGTAGAAATTCACACGATTCCAGCGAGTTAGCGAGGCGCTGAATGCGCAGACGGAGGCGACCCGGCAAAAAATCTGAAAAAAAGTTTGGCCCCAGGCGGGCTCCGGAAGGGGCCCGGAGGGGCTCCGGAGACGGCCTGCGGCGCCCTCCCGGGAAGGCCCCTAGCGTCAGGCCGTTCAGGAAACTTTTTCCATACTAGGCGCCGTACTTGAGCCACATTCCCGCGGCGTTCTGGTACAGACAAGCTTGAATCGCAGGGATGCCAGTGGGGGCTGCCGGCGGTTTTCATGGGGTCAGAGGAAGGCGATCTTGCAGATGACGCAGCCTTCCCCGGACATTCGAGAGACATCGAGAGAGCTTTTTCCGCCCTTCTGTTCGTAATTTCGGCCGGCCCGTCGTGGGGCTCCCTGAGCGCGGACAACTGTGCGGCTTGCCTTTTCCCGGTAATCCCCCTTCAAGAGGGCGGCTTGGGAGTGGGTTCGGAGCGGACCTCTTGGGTCGTTGATTGGGGGACTTGAGTGAACCACAGGACGTCACGCGGCGCTTACGGGCGTGAGACCGGGATCATCGATCTCGGCCACGAGCCGCCGCTGTCCGTCGATGGGTCCGAAGCCGCCGTCATCGACCGCCGCCGCGTCTCGGTGCAATGGTTCAGCGGGACAATTCTGACCGGACTCTGCGGCGCGGCCCTGATCGGCGGCGCCGTTTTCGCATCGCTCGACGGCGAGATGACCTTCGCCAAGGTGCCGGAGCGGGTCGAAGGCGCGTTGCGCGGCGCATTCGGCGCCGCCGATCGCGTCGCCACGCTGCACAAGAGCGACCGCCTGCCGCCGCCAAGCGAATCCACGGCCTCGCGCAACGTCATGCGCGTCTCGATGGTCGCCCGCGTCGGCAACCGTGACGTGATGCGGGTGCGCCCCTTCGTCCGGATCGCCGGCAACCTGTCGATGACGACGAGCGACCTCTCGGCGAAGATCCCGCCGTTCAACGCTCAGCGCCTGCTCACCGATGTCGGCTCCGATCCGAAGACGGCGTCCGACGATCCCAACAATCCCGAGGCGGTCGAGCCCGACGCGGAAGTGTCCTTCGTCACCAAGGACCTGTCGCCGGTGCTGCCGAAGGCCAAGATTTCCGCGGTGGTGGCGCTCGACGACATCCTCATGCGGGTCCGCGATGCCGCCAATTGGCGCGGCAATGGTGGCGTGCGCTACGCCTCGCTCGCCAATGCCACCGCCGACATCTCCGGCGCGACCGGCCCCTCCGACATCAGAACCGCCTACGCTGCCGAGGCCTCGCCGTCCGACCCCTATGCCGGCTTCGAGACGCGCGTGGTGCCGGAAAACGTGACGCTGCTGCCCAAGACCAAGGAGCAGATCACCGGCGGCAATCCAAACGGCGAACGCGTCCACATGGTCAAGAAGGGCGACAGCGTCGCCTCGGTGCTGCGCGATCTCGGCGCGACCACCGACGAGATCAAGGCGATCACCGCAACGCTCGGCCCGCGCGGCCGCGACGGCGGCCTCAAGGAGGGCGAAAAGCTCCGCATCCTGATGGCGCCCGCGAACCCCGGCGCCCGCCTCCAGCCCTACCGCGTCGTCGTCGCCAACGAGACCATGGTCGAGGCGATCGCGGCGCTGTCCGACCTCGGCAAATACGTCGCGGTCGACGTCTCGAGCATGAACACCGTCGCCGATGCCGCGGCCAACGCCAGCAGCGAGGACGATGACGACGATGACGGCACTGGCGTGCGGCTCTACCAGAGCATCTACGAGACCGCGATGCGCAACAAGGTGCCGATGCCGGTCATCGAGGACATGATCAAGATCTACTCCTACGACGTCGATTTCCAGCGCAAGGTACAGCCCGGCGATTCCTTCGACGTGTTCTACGCCGGCGAAGACGAGGGCACGACGTCGATCGAAAAGCACGACGTGCTGTTCGCCTCCCTCACCGTCGGTGGCGAGACCAAGAAATACTACCGCTACCAGAGCCCCGACGACGGCGTCGTCGATTACTACGACGAGACCGGCAAGAGCGCGAAGAAGTTCCTGGTCAGAAAGCCGGTCAACAACGCCATCATGCGCTCCGGCTTCGGCGGCCGCCGCCATCCGATCCTGGGCTACGTGAAGATGCACACCGGCGTCGACTGGGCCACCGCCTACGGCACGCCGATCTTCGCCTCCGGCAACGGCGTGATCGAGAAGGCCGGACCCGAGGGCGGCTACGGCAAGTACATCCGCATCAAACATTCCAATGGCTACGAGACCGCCTACGGCCACATGTCCGCCTTCGCCAAGGGCATGGAGCCCGGCAAGAAGGTACGACAGGGCCAGGTCATCGGCTTCGTCGGCTCGTCGGGCCTGTCGACCGGCCCGCACGTCCATTACGAGATCCTGGTCAACGGCCGCTTCGTCGACCCGATGCGCGTGAAGCTGCCGCGCGGCCGTTCGCTCGAGGGCCCGCTGCTCGCAAGCTTCGAGAAGGAGCGCGATCGGCTCGAGGCCATGATGAGCGGCCGCGGCAGCGCCATCGCCCGCATGTCGGACGCCACCGGCGGCCCGCTGCAGGTCACCAACCGGTAAGTCACGAACCGGTAAGGCCCGCAACCGGCCGACATCGGCCGAACATTTTCAAACAGAATTTCAAACGCGGACGCTGCACAGCGAGGCCGCTTGACGGCGTCACAACGTCAAGTTTCGTTTGCCAAAGCCGCGTGAGGAGCGAATACTTTCCAAAAAACGGGAGGTCTCGCCATGAACAACAGGCTCGCCTGCGCAGCCCTGGCCGCTGCGCTTTTCGCCACCACGAGCGCATCGGCCGACAATTGGGAGGTCACGAAGCTCGTCGCAGGCTCGGCATTCCATGGCGTGCACGGGCTCGGCATCGACAAGGCCGGCCATCTGTTCGCCGGCAGCGTCGCCGGCGCGGCGCTCTATGAGGTCGACATCTCAGGCGGTACCGCCAAGGTTGCAATCCCGTCTCCTGTGGGCATGGCCGACGACATCGCGTTCGCGCCTGACGGCACTATGGCCTGGACCGGATTTCTGACCGGCGACCTCTATTCGCGCAAGGGCGACGGCCCGATCAGGAAGCTTGCTTCCGGCCTTCCGGGCATCAACTCGCTCGCCTTCCGCAAGGACGGCAGGCTCTACGCCACCACCGTCTTCCTCGGCGATGCGCTCTACGAGATCGACGTCGCGGGCGTCAAACCGCCGCGCCAGATCATGGAGAAGATGGGCGGCCTCAACGGCTTCGAGTTTGGTCCCGACGACAAGCTCTACGGCCCGCTCTGGTTCAAGGGCCAGGTCGCAAAGGTCGACGTCGACAAGGCCGAGCTCACCGTCGTCGCCGACGGCTTCAAGGTGCCGGCCGCGGTGAACTTCGACTCCAAGGGCAATCTCTTCGTGGTCGACACCGCGCTCGGCCAGCTCGTCCGGGTCGATCCGAAGTCGGGCGCCAAGACCATGGTCGCGCAATTGAAGCCGTCGCTGGATAATCTGGCCATCGACGACAAGGACCGCATCTACGTCTCCAACATGGCCGACAACGGCATCCAGGAGGTCGATCCGGCGACCGGCCAGGCCAGGCAGATCATCATCGGCAAGCTCGCGCTGCCCGGGGGCATCGGCGTCACCTCGGAGAACGGCAAGGACACGATCCACGTCGCCGACGTGTTCGCCTATCGCACGGTGGACGGCGCGACCGGCGAGGTCACCGAGAAGGCGCGCATGCACGCCGCCGGCACCATGCTCGAATATCCAATGAGCGCAACGGCGAGGGGCAACGACGTGGTGCTGTCCAGCTGGTTCACCGGCACCGTGCAGGTGATCGACGCCAAGACCGGCGCGACACGCGAGATGCTGCACGGCTTCAAGGCGCCGCACGATGCGATCGTGCTCGCCGACGGCAGCATCCTGGTGGCCGAGCTCGGCACCAAGTCGCTGGTCAAGGTGAGTGGCGAGCACGGCAAGGACCGCACCACGCTGATCGGCAACCTCGAGGGCCCGGTGGGACTCGTCCGTGGGGCCGGCGGCGAGGTGTATGTCGCCGAAGCCTTCGCCGGCATCGTTTCCAGGATCGACAGCAATGGCGGAAGGACCGTGATCGCCAAGGAGCTGATGATGCCCGAAGGCATCGCGCGCACCAGCGACGGCCAGCTGATCGTGGCGGAGGTCGGGGCCAAGCGGCTGATCGCGATCGCCCTCGAGAGCGGCAAGATCACCGAGATCGCCGCCAATCTCCCGATCGGCCTGACCGGCGCACCCGGCGGCCTGCCGACACATATCCCCACCGGCGTCGCGGTCGGTGCCACGGGCGCGATCTACTTCAGCTCGGATGTGGAGAACGCGATCTACAAGGTGGTGAAAAAGTAGGAGTGCTTGCACGGTCTGCCCCGCGGAACCGGCGCGCCGGTTCCCAGTTAGACGCAAACGGAAGCCGACCAGCAGGAGGATCGCCCATGACGCGCCTCTCACGCGACGATGTCGTCAAGGCCGTGGACCGCGCCGACGACGTCACCATTGCGCAGATCATCGGAACCGGCGCCACCGCCGAGGAGCTCGCCGAAGCCCAGGCCTGGCTCGCCAATGACGAGCCCATGATCAACGATTTGCGGCCGCTGGCGCAGGGACGGGTGCGCGAGCTCGTGGAGATATTGTCCGAGCTGGAAGAGGACGACGAAGAGGTTGGACCGGCCGAGCCCGGCTCCGCGTCCGCCGTCGACTAAAGCGCGATGCGATGAGGATGATGGTCATCGCGCTTAGGATATTGTTCGAGACTGCAAGCCGATCCTCTCCAAACAAAGTTCGCCCCGGAGAAGTGAAACCTCTCCGGGGCGGTTTGTTGCTTTCAGACGGCAGTGCCGCTCAGTTCAGCTTGCGCTTCGACGCCGGCGCTTCGAACTGGGTGATCTCGGCGGTCTGCGGCGCCTTGCCGTTGAAGGTCAGCACGTTGCCTTCGGACGAGATCGCGACGCTGTCGCCGTCCCTGACGTCGCCGGCGAGAATCATCTCGGCGAGCGGATCCTGGAGGTAGCGCTGGATCACCCGCTTCAGCGGCCTTGCGCCATAGGCGGGATCCCAGCCCTTGGCGGCGAGCCAGTCGCGTCCCGCGGCATCGAGCGTCAGCACGATCTTGCGATCGGTCAGCAGCTTCTGCAGCCGCGCGAACTGGATCTCGACGATCCGGCCCATCTCGCTCCGCTGCAGGCGGTGGAACAGGATGATCTCGTCGACGCGGTTGAGGAATTCGGGGCGGAAATGCGCCCGCACCATTCCCATCACCTGCTCGCGCACGGCCGAGGTGTCCTCGCCCTCCGGCTGGTTCACCAGGAATTCCGAACCGAGGTTCGAGGTCATGATGATCAGCGTGTTGCGGAAGTCGACGGTGCGGCCCTGGCCATCGGTCAGGCGGCCGTCGTCGAGCACCTGCAACAGGACGTTGAAGACGTCGGGATGCGCCTTCTCGATCTCGTCGAACAGCACGACCTGGTAGGGCCGGCGCCGCACCGCTTCGGTGAGCGCACCGCCCTCGTCATAGCCGACATAACCCGGAGGCGCGCCGATCAGCCGCGAGACCGAGTGCTTCTCCATGTACTCGGACATGTCGAGGCGGACCATCGCAGTCTCGTCGTTGAACAGGTACTCCGCGAGAGCCTTGGTCAGCTCGGTCTTGCCGACGCCGGTGGGCCCCAGGAACATGAACGAGCCGGTGGGGCGATTCGGGTCCTGCAGGCCCGCGCGCGAGCGGCGCACGGCGGTCGCGACCGCACGCACGGCCTCAGCCTGGCCGACGACGCGCTTGCCGAGCTGCTCCTCCATCTTCAGGAGCTTTTCCTTCTCGCCTTCCAGCATCTTGTCGACGGGCACGCCGGTCCAGCGCGAGACCACCTGCGCGATGTGATTGGCGGTGACCGCCTCCTCCATCATCTCGCCGGAGCCTTCACGCGCCTCGATATCCGCCAGCTGCTTCTCCAGCTCCGGGATCCGGCCATAGGCCAGCTCGCCGGCCTTCTGGAATTCGCCGCGCCGCTGCGCGTTGGCGAGCTCGACACGCAGGCCGTCGAGCTCGGCCTTGAGCTTCTGGGCATCGGAGAGCTTGTTCTTCTCCGCGCTCCAGCGCGCCGTCAGCCCAGCAGACTTCTCCTCGAGCTCGGCAAGGTCCTTCTCCAGGGTCTGAAGCCGGGTCCTGGAGCCGGGATCGCTTTCCTTCTTCAGCGCCTCCTGCTCGATCTTGAGCCGGATGATCTCGCGGTCGAGCGAATCCAGCTCTTCCGGCTTGGAATCGACCTGCATCTTCAGCCGCGCCGCGGCCTCGTCCATGAGGTCGATCGCCTTGTCGGGCAGGAAGCGGTCGGTGATATAGCGGTTGGACAGCGTCGTGGCGGCCACGAGCGCGGAATCGGTGATCCGCACGCCATGGTGCTGCTCGTACTTGTCCTTCAGGCCGCGCAGGATCGAGATGGTGTCCTCGACCGAGGGCTCGCTGACGAAGATCGGCTGGAAGCGCCGCGCCAGCGCGGCGTCCTTCTCGACGTGCTTCTGGTACTCGTCGAGCGTGGTCGCACCGATGCAGTGCAGCTCGCCGCGGGCGAGCGCCGGCTTCAGCAGGTTGGAGGCGTCCATCGCACCGTCGCCCTTGCCGGCGCCGATCAGCGTGTGCATCTCGTCGATGAACAGGATGAAGGTGCCTTCGCTCCCGGTCACTTCCTGGAGCACGGCCTTCAGCCGCTCCTCGAACTCGCCACGGTATTTTGCGCCGGCAATCAGTGCGCCGAGGTCGAGCGAGAGCAGCTTCTTGTCCTTGAGGCTCTCCGGCACGTCGCCGTTGACGATGCGCAGCGCCAACCCTTCTGCGATGGCGGTCTTGCCGACACCGGGCTCGCCGATCAGGACGGGGTTGTTCTTGGTCCGGCGCGAGAGCACCTGGATGGTGCGACGGATCTCCTCGTCGCGGCCGATGACCGGATCGAGCTTGCCGTCGCGCGCGGCCTGAGTCAGGTCGCGGGCATATTTCTTCAGCGCGTCATAGGCGTTCTCGGCGGTCGCGGAGTCGGCGGTCCGCCCCTTGCGCAGCGCCTCGATCGCCGCGTTGAGGTTTTGCGGGGTGACGCCGCCCTTGCTCAGGATCGTGCCGGCCTCGCTGCTCTTCTCCAGGGTGAGGCCGAGCAGCAGCCGCTCGACGGTGACGAAGCTGTCGCCGGCCTTCTCGCCGGCCTTTTCGGCCGCGTCGAAGGTCCGGGCGAGTTCGGGCGCCAGATAGATCTGGCCGGCGCCACCGCCGGACACCTTCGGCACCTTGCCGAGTGCATCCTCGGTCGCCTTCAGGATTGCACGCGAATTGCCGCCAGCGCGGTCGATCAGGCCGGCAGCGAGCCCCTCATTGTCATCCAAGAGGACTTTCAGGAGGTGCAGGGTGGAAAACTGCTGGTGCCCCTCGCGCATCGCGAGCGACTGCGCGGACTGGATGAAGCCCCTGGAGCGTTCGGTATACTTCTCGATATTCATCTTTTCTGTCCCTCGGCCTGCCCTTGGGGCCCTCTAAGGCACCCCAATACGGCATCTTCATTGGGTTTCCGCTTACCGCATTGACGTTTCTCAAGCGGGAACGGTCGTCTTTTGCCGACATTGCCGCCGGCCTGAGGCAGATGTGGGAAGCGGGTTGCGGATGCGAAAGAGGCGAATTCACAAATTCGTGCGCTCGTGGACGGGCTTGGCGCTGGCGGGCCGAATCCCTTAAGTAGCGGCATGACAGCCAGCCACACTGCCGAGATCACCGGCCTCTATCGCTACCCGATCAAGGGCCTGACGCCGGAACGGCTGTCGCGCGCTCCTTTGCGGGTCGGTCGGACCCTGCCAGCCGACCGCCGCTACGCCATCGAGAACGGCCCGAGCGGGTTCGACCCTGAGGCGCCCGAGTGGAAGCCGAAAATCCAGTTTCTGATGCTCGCGCGCAACGAGCGGCTGGCCGAGCTCGACAGCCGGTTCGACGACGCCACCAATCTGCTGACCATCCGCAAGGACGGCCAAATCGTCGCCAGCGGCGATCTCGAGACCACCGCCGGGCGCGCCGCCATTGAGGCCTACTTCAGCGAGAACTTTCAGCCGGAGCTCAAGGGCCCGCCCAAGGTGCTGTCCGGCCGCGACCACAGCTTCTCCGATGTCGCCCGCAAGGTCGTCTCCATCATCAATCTCGGCAGCGTCCACGCCATCGAGACCATGCTCGGCGGCGTCGCCGTGCATCCGCTGCGCTTCCGCGCCAATCTCTACGTCAAGGGCTGGCCGGCCTGGTCAGAGCTCGAGCTCGTCGGCCAGACGCTCGCGATCGGGCAGGCCCGGCTGAAGGTGATCAAGCGCATCGTCCGCTGCCCGGCCACCAATGTCGATCCGGAAACCGCCAAGCGCGATCTCGAAATCCCGCCCACGCTCTCGCGCCATCTCGGCCACATGGATTGCGGCATCTATGCCGAAATCATCGCCGACGGCGAGATCGGCGTCGGCGATGTGGTGGCGGTGGAAGAGCCGAGATTGGTGTGACGGCACTTCGGCTCGACGCACTCCGTCATTGCGAGGAGCCCGCGACAAAATTGCGAGGCAATTTTGCGCTGGCGACGGCGCAATCCAGACTATTCCCGCAGAAGGATTCTGGATTGCTTCGCTTCGCTCGCAATGCCGGCAGCGACGAACCTCAATTCGGCATCACATACGCATAGATCCGGCCGCGCGAGACCGGCGCTTCGCGGACGCGGTTGCCGTTATTGCCGGAGATCATGATCGGATTGCCCTGGGGGTCGATGCCGGTGATGATACCGACATGGCCGCCGCGGCGGCCGCGCGACATCACTGCGATTGCGCCGACCTGCGGGCCGGACACACGCGTGCCGTAACGCGCGAACGAGCTCGCCATGTCGGATCCGGTGCCGCGATGGCCGGTGTGCTCAAGCACCATGTTCATGAAGCGCGCGCACCACAGGCTGCCACGCCCGGTCGGATTGCCGCCGAGATAGCGGCGCGCCTCGGACACGAGGCCTGAGCTCGATCCGCCACTGAAGCCGCCGCTCATGCCAGCACCGCCGGCGTTGGCATTCGGATCATAGCTCGCCTGGGCATTGGCGAAGCCGCTCGCCTGCAACTGCGCCGCGCTGCGCTCGAAGCGCGAGCTGCGTGCATGATGGCGGTGGTGATGATGTCTGGCGTGGTGCACATAAGCGTGCCGCTCTGCGCTATGACGATGATGCGGCCGTGCCGAGGCCGGAGAAACCAGCGCGGCGACCGCCGCGAAGAAGAACGCCAGCGCGACAACACAACGCGACAGGCGGAACGCAAACAACTCAACCATTCTTCATCCTTCGTTACACCCCCACTTCCCGTCGGCACGTGCCGTGACCGACATCCGTCGGGCCGTAAAGCTTCCGGATGTGGCGAGAAAAAGACACCGCGTCGGCGAATAGCTGCGATGATCTTGTGTCGGTGCTGGTCCGATGCTGCCGCATTGCGGACAACAGCGTTAACTGCAATCCTGCAAAGGCGGTTTGAAGAGAGGGAAACGGTTAATGCCCCACGCCACGACCAGGGACGACGTCCGCATCTATTTCGAAGAGGCGGGTCAGGGAACGCCGATACTTTTTCTGCACGAGTTCGCGGCCGACTACACCAATTGGGAGCCGCAGATGCGCTACTTCTCGCGCGGCCATCGCTGCATCACCTATTCGGCGCGCGGCTACACGCCATCGGACGTGCCCGAGGGGGAGGTCTATACCTTCACGCATTTCTACACCGATGCGCTCGCGGTGCTCGATCATCTCGGGATCGATCGCGCCCATCTCGTGGGGCTGTCGATGGGTGCCTACTCCTCGCTTCAGATCGGACTCAACGCGCCGCAGCGCGCATTGTCGATGACGCTCGCCGGCGTCGGCTCCGGCTCGGAGATCGAAAGTCTGGACTCCTGGCGCCAGCAATGCCGCGCCAATGCCGAACAGTTCGAGACATCAGGCTCCGCCGAGGTCGCAAAGGTCACGCGCGAGGCGCCGAGCCGGATTCCCTTCCTGGTGAAAGACCCGCGCGGCCACGCCGATTTCTATGCCGCGCTGGCGCGGCACGACGCCAGGGGTTCGGCGCGCACGATGCGCGGCTTCCAGGGCGGACGTCCCTCGATCTACACGATGACGGACGCGATCGTGAAGGTGGCAACGCCCGCGCTGATCATCTGCGGCGACGAGGATGATCCCTGCATCGGGCCCAGCCTGTTCCTGAAGAAGCACCTGCCGGCCGCGGGCCTCGCGATGTTTCCGAAGTCGGGCCACGTGCTCAATCTCGAGGAGCCCGCGCTGTTCAACGAGACGGTGGAGCGCTTCGTCACGCTGGCGGATGCCGGACGCTGGCCGGTGCGCGATCCGCGGTCGCTGGTGGCGCATTAGTCTGCCTGTCATTCCGGGCGCTCGAAGAGCGAACCCGGAATCTCGAGATTCGCGCACCATAGTTCGGCACTTCGTGCCGCCCCGGAATGACGCCTACGGCGTCATTTCCCGCCGCCCCTGCTCAGCAGAAACACCGCCTGCTCGCCGAACATGTTCCACACCCACCAGGGCAGGTTCAGCGGCACCGGGCGGCCGTAGAGATCGAGCGCGACCGAGCGCTCCATCTTGACGTTGATCTCGTCGCAGAGCTGCACGAAATCCTTGATCGTGCAGAAATGGATGTTGGCGGTGTCGTACCAGGTCGCCGGCAGGTTCTCGGTGCGCGGCATGTGGCCGCCGATCAGGAGCTGGAGCCGCATCTTCCAGAACCCGAAATTCGGAAACGACACGATGGCCCGGCGGCCGATACGCAGAAGATTTTCCAGCACCACGCGCGGCTGCCGCGTCGCCTGCAGCGTCTGCGACAGGATCACGTAGTCGAAGGCGTCGTCCGGATAGTTGACGAGATCGGTGTCGGCATCGCCCTGCACCACCGCAAGCCCCTTGGCGACGCAGCGGTTGACGCCCTCGCGCGACAGCTCGATGCCGCGGCCATCTATGCCGCGGGTCTCCAGCAGCTGAAGCAGATCACCCTCGCCGCAGCCGACGTCGAGCACTTTCGAGCCCGGCTTGACCATCTCGGCCACCAGCAGATGATCGGCGCGAAACTGGCCCGACCTGCCGGTCGCCACGCCATTCAAGGGCAGCACTTCCTGGACAGACATCGCTAGCGGTCCTCGAGGGTGAGCCCGCGGGCCTTGCCTGCCGATTGCAGGAAGGCGCGGGAGATGTCGAAGAATTCGGGCACGTCCAGCAGGAAGGCGTCGTGGCCGCGATCGGTCTCGATCTCGGCGAACGACACCCGCGCGCTGGAGGCGTTCAGCGCGTGCACCAGCGCGCGCGATTCCGAGGTCGGGAACAGCCAGTCGCTGGTGAAGGAGACCACGCAGAAGCGGGTCTGGATCCCCGCAAACGCCTTCGCCAGCACGCCGCCATGGTCGGCGGCGATGTCGAAATAGTCCATCGCGCGCGTCAGATAGAGATAGGAATTGGCGTCGAAGCGCTCGACGAAGGACGAGCCCTGGTAGCGCAGATAGCTCTCGACCTGGAAGTCCGCATCGAACGAGAAGGTCGGCAGATCGCGGTCCTGCATGCGCCGGCCGAACTTGCGATGCAGCGCCGCGTCCGAGAGATAGGTGATGTGCGCCGCCATCCGCGCCACCGCGAGCCCTCGATGCGGATGGATGCCGTGATCGGCATAGCCGCCACCGCGCCAGTCGGGGTCGGCCATCACGGCCTGGCGGCCGAGCTCGTGGAAGGCGATGTTCTGCGCCGAGTGCCGCGTCGCGCAGGCGATCGCCAGCGCGGAGAATACGCGCTCGGGATAGGCCGCGGTCCATTGCAGCACCTGCATGCCGCCCATCGAGCCGCCGACGACGGCAAACAGCGCGTCGATGCCGAGCCGGTCGATCAGCATGGCCTGCGCGCGCACCATGTCGGGGATGGTGATGACAGGAAAATCCAGGCCCCAGACCTTGCCGGTGACGGGATTGATCGACGCCGGCCCGGTCGAGCCCATGCAGCCGCCGATCACGTTGGAGCAGATGATGAAGTAGTGCTTGGGATCAATGGGGCGGCCGGGGCCGACCAGCGTCTCCCACCAGCCCGGCTTGCCGGTGACGGGATGCACATTGGCGACGTGCTGGTCGCCGGTCAGCGCATGGCAGATCAGAACGGCGTTGGAACGATCGGCGTTGAGCTCGCCATAAGTCTGGTAGGCGATCTGGAACGGGGAGAGATCGACGCCGCAATCGAGCCGCAGCGGCTGCTCGGTGCCGAAATGCGCGACCTGCGAGCTCGGATGATCCACCTCGTGCGACCGTTCGTCGGCGCTGATCGCAGGACTCGGTATCGACTTGACGCTACCCATCTCTGACATCGACCTCGTTTGCGACTGGTTGCTAGACCGCGCCGCTGACATCAGGCCATGAAAAACCCGGCCTGAACGATAGGTTCGGCCGGGATCGGAAGCGTCCCCGGCCTGTTTAGCGAGTTTTTTAACGTGGCTGCAAGCCGGCCGGCTCAAATGACCACGGAACGGGCAAAAAGCTACCGTCTTGGGCGGTTTTCGTCAAGTCGCGGCCGGATCGACCAGATTCGCCTCTGTCTCATCGACCAAGAAGGCCGTCATTTCTCTTTGCTTTCGCCGCCCCGACTGCCTAATCAGGACATCCCCCTCGAAACCACCGCAGCCAGATATGTCCCAACGTCCGCCCGCGCCACCATCATTGCAGGAATTGCGCAAGGAGATCGACGCGATCGACGAGGGCATGCATCGCCTCCTGATGCAGCGCGGCGACATCATCGACCGCCTGATCCAGGTGAAGCAGACCCAGGAGGTCGGCTCGGCGTTCCGCCCGGCGCGCGAGGCCGCCATGATGCGCGACCTCGTGCAGCGCCATCGCGGCATCCTGCCACTCGATACGGTCGAGAGCATCTGGCGCGTCATCATCTCGACGTTCACCTATGTGCAGGCGCCGTTCTCCGTGCATGCCGACATCTCCGTGAGCGAGCCGGCGATGCGTGATTCCGCGCGCTTTCATTTTGGTTTTACGGTGCCTTACGTCGCGCATTTCAGCGCGCAGGCCGCAGTCGAAGCGGTGGCGAAATCCAAGGGCGACCTGGCGCTGGTCTCGGCGACCTCCAGCCGCACGCCGTGGTGGCTGGAGCTGGAAGCAAACGGCGCGCCCAAGATCATCGCGCGGCTGCCCTTCGTCGAGCGCGCCGATCATCCGGCTGCACTGCCGGTGTTCGCGATCTCGCGCGTCGCCGACAGCGCCCTGGTGACGGAGGTCGAGACCTTCAGCGTGCGCGTCTCCGGGTGGAACGCGGAGGTCGCACGCGCCCTGTCGCCGCTCGCCGAGATCGTGGCGGTGCCGGATACCGCCTTCGATGGCGCGGCGCTGCTGGTCTCGGTCACCAGCGCGACCAGCATCGACAAAATCAGGGCTGCCCTGATCGAGGCGGGGGCCTCGGTGCGCTCCACGGCCCTCGTCGGCAGCCATGCAACGCGCTATACGGTGCCCCCGACCGGGCCGAAATCGTAAATCGCGCGCCTCGCCCCGCCACTTTCGGAGTTGAAGATGTCCCGCCCCGTGCCGAATCCCGGCATTCTCGAGATTGCGCCCTACACCCCCGGCAAGAGCCCGGTGCCGGAGCCGGGCCGCAAGGTATTCAAGCTCTCGGCCAACGAGACGCCGTTCGGGCCCTCGCCCAAGGCGATCGAGGCATTCAAGCGCGTGGCGGATCATCTGGAGGACTATCCGGAAGGCACATCGCGCGTGCTGCGCGAGGCGATCGGCCGCGCCTTCGGGCTCGACCCCAACCGCATCATCTGCGGCGCCGGCTCGGACGAGATCCTCAATCTGCTCGCGCACACCTATCTCAGCCACGGCGACGAGGCGATCTCCACCACGCACGGCTTCCTGGTCTATCCGATCGCGACCATGGCGGTCGGCGCCAGGAACGTCATCGCGCAAGAGACCAACCTCACCTGCGACGTCGACGCCATCCTCAAGGCGGTGACGCCGAAGACGAAGCTGGTCTGGCTCGCAAACCCCAACAACCCGACCGGCACCTACATCCCGTTCGACGAGGTCAAGCGCCTGCGGGCCGGCCTGCCCTCGCACGTGCTGCTGGTGCTCGATGCCGCCTATTCCGACTACGTCTCGCGCAACGATTACGAGATGGGGATCGAGCTCGTCGCCACCACCGAGAACACGGTGGTGACGCACACCTTCTCCAAGATCCA
Organism: Bradyrhizobium sp. CCBAU 53415; assembly: GCF_028128735.1. NCBI lineage: Bacteria > Pseudomonadati > Pseudomonadota > Alphaproteobacteria > Hyphomicrobiales > Nitrobacteraceae > Bradyrhizobium > Bradyrhizobium sp. CCBAU 53415. Next base: position 471,231 of record NZ_LBJF01000026.1, read on the forward strand.
CGGCCTCGCCGCGCTGCGCATCGGCTGGATGTTCGGTCCCGAGCACATCATCGATGCCGTCAACCGCATCCGCGGCCCCTTCAACGTGTCGACGCCGGCGATGTACGCTGCGGTCGCCGCGATCGAGGACACCGCGCATCAGGCGATGTCGAAGCAGTTCACCGAGACCTGGCGCAACTGGCTCACCGAGGAAATCGGCAAGCTCGGGCTGAAGGTGACGCCGAGCGTCGCCAATTTCGTGCTGATCCACTTCCCGACCGAGAAGGGCAAGACCGCCGATGACGCCGACGCCTTCCTCACCAGGCGCGGCCTCGTGCTGCGCGGCCTGAAGAACTACGGCCTGCCGCATTCGCTGCGCATGACCATCGGCACCGAGGAGGCCAATCGCCTTGTGGTCGACGCCTTGCGCGACTTCATGGCCGGCAAATGAGCGCGCAGGCGCACTTCCAGCGCGTCGCGCTGATCGGCTTCGGCCTGATCGGCGGCTCGATCGCGCGCGCTGCGAAGCTCCAGGGCCTGGCCGGCGAGATCGTCACCACCGCGCGCTCGGAGAAGACGCGCGCGCGCGTCGCCGAACTCGGCATCGTCGATGAGGTGGTGGCGACCAATGCCGAAGCGGTGAAGGATGCCGATCTCGTCATCCTCTGCATTCCCGTCGGCGCCTGCGGACTGGTAGCGCAGGAGATTGCCGCGCATCTGAAGCCGGGCGCGATCATCTCCGACGTCGGCTCGGTCAAGGGCGCCGTGGTCAGGGACATGGCGCCGCATCTGCCGAAATCGGTTCATTTCGTGCCGGCGCACCCCGTGGCGGGCACCGAGCATTCGGGGCCGGATTCGGGTTTCGCCGAGCTCTTCATCAACCGCTGGTGCATCCTGACCCCGCCCGAAGGCGTCGACGCCGCGGCGACCGATCGCCTGCGCGCATTCTGGGCGGCGATGGGCGCCAAGGTCGAGGTCATGACGCCGGATCATCATGATCTCGTGCTCGCGATCACCAGCCACCTGCCGCATCTGATCGCCTACACCATCGTCGGCACCGCCGACGAGCTGGCGCAGGTGACGGAATCCGAGGTGATCAAGTTCTCCGCCGGCGGTTTCCGCGATTTCACCCGCATCGCAGCCTCCGATCCGACGATGTGGCGCGACGTGTTCCTCGCCAACAAGGAGGCCGTGCTGGAGATGCTCGGCACCTTCACCGAGGACCTCGCCAAGCTCACCCGCGCGATCCGCCGCGGCGACGGCGAGGCGCTGTTCGATCACTTCACCCGCACCCGCGCCATTCGCCGCGGCATCGTCGAGATCGGCCAGGATTCGGCGGCGCCGGATTTCGGCCGGCCCCATGCGGCGCTGAAGAAGCCGTAGCGGACAGTCCCGTAGCCTGGATGAGCGCAGCGACATCCGGGACGGTCCCCGCATATCGCTTCGCTCATGCGGGCTACGGGATCCAACTAATACAGCGGCGGGATCTGGCCGACCTTGACCGGGCCGAGCAGCACGGCGCCGTCGACGAACTTCAGCGGGAAGCTTCTCGCCTTCTTGCCCTCGAGCGTGCTCTCGGTGCCGATCGAATTGATGCCGGCGGCAACGCCCGCATTGGCGTTCTGCTTGATGACCTTGCCGAGGCCCGGAACGGCGCGGTCGAGCGCGCCGAACAGATTGTTGAGATCCTGCGACTTCACGCCCGGCGCGACGCGGTCGAGTGTTGCCTGCGGCACGCCCTCCTCCAGCATCTTCTCGATGCCGAGTGCCGGGATCACGCGCTCGAGACCCGTTACCGTCATCTGCAACTCGCCGTCGAGCCGGCCATTGGCCGAGAGACCGAGCGTGCCGGCCGCAACCGCGATCATCTCGCCCTGCTGGATCCGCGACTGCACGATCTCGATATGGCCGCCGGCGGCCTGGATCTCGCGGAAGCGCTGCGGCCAGGGTTTTGGCGTGAGGTCGGAGAGGCCGGTGACCTTCGCGCGCGTGTCCGCCTCGAACGGCTCGGCGAGCAGGGGATGAACGCCCTGGATGCTGCCCTGCGCGACATGGACCACGGTCTCGATCACGGGGTGATCGGGCAGCGATCCCTCGGCGAGGCGGCCGTGCAGCTCGATCTGCTTGGCGCGCGCGAGCGGCACCTGCACGCTGCCGTCGACACGGTTGAGGGCGGGGTCGTCGAACACGATGGAGGCGCGATCCGGCACGGCCGGCAGACCGGCCACGCTGGCGCGGCCCTTGCTCCAGTTCACCACGAAGGTATTTTGCGTGACCCCGTCGGTCAGCGTCGCTGGCGCGGAGAACTCGGCGATGACGCGCTTGGGATCATAGACCTGGGCGACGACCAGAATGTTGTCGAGCTTCGCCGTAAACGGCGTCTTGCTCGCGTTCTGCGACACCAAGGCGACGCTGGCGCCGGAACACTGGACCTCGAAGCGGAATGGGAAGCCCGCGATCGAGCGCTTGGCGCAATCATAGATGCGGCCGGCTTTCGCCTCCTGCGCCCGCCAGGCGTCTGCGGCGATTTCGGCCTGCGACGCCGCGTAGAACCAGAAACCGCTCCACGCGACCGCGAGGATCAGGACGAGAACGGGTGCGATGAAAAGGCCCCAACGGGAGCGGCGGCCTGCGGCAACGGTCATATTGGACATGCGGCGACCCTTTGATCCCGGATTTTGGCAAATGTAAGCGGGGACGGCCTGCGACGAAAGGCGGAGAATTCGCTTCGCTTCGGACCATGGTTCTGGTAGCCGTGCCCGAAATGTCCGAAATCACCGTCCCCTCCGTCTCCACTGCCAAGGGCGACCTCTGGGTGTTCGGCTACGGCTCGCTGATGTGGCGGCCGGGCTTCGACTTCGAGGAACGCGTCCCGGCGCGACTGGTCGGCGAGCATCGCGCGCTCTGCGTCTATTCCTTCGTCCATCGCGGCACGCCGGAGAAGCCCGGCCTGGTGCTCGGCCTCGATCGCGGCGGTGCCTGCCGCGGCATCGCTTTTCGCGTCGCGGAGAATAACCGTGCGGACGTCGTCGCCTACTTGCGCGCACGCGAGCAGGTCACGTCGGTCTATCGCGAGGTGATGCGCTCGGTGTGGCTGGAGAACGATGCGCGCCAGCGCGTCTCCGCCCTCGCTTATGTCGTCGACCGCGGCCATGCGCAATATGCCGGCCGGCTGTCGCTCGCCGAGCAGCACCGCCATGTCGTCCAGGGCCACGGCCAGTCCGGCGCCAACCGCGATTACGTGACCGCAACTGTGAAAGCGATCGAGGCCGAAGGCTTTCGCGACACACAGCTGCATCAGCTCGTATTGATGCTGCATGGTGATGCGCATTCGCTGCACGCCGCGGCTCCGAACGAAAACCGCGAAAGTCGCTAGCCGCCGGTCGGCGCGTAGCTCGGCGCCGAGCCGATCAATTGCTCCTGCTCCTTGCGGCCGGCTTCGACGAGGCGGCCGGTCGCGTCTTCGATCGCGGCTTGCACGCGGGAGAGAAACTCGTCCTTCGGCAGTCCCGGCGGCAACGGTTCGAGAAACTCCACCACCAGCGTGCCGGGATAGCGCATGAAGGTGCGGCGCGGCCAGAACAGGCCGGAATTGAGCGCGACGGGCAGGCACGGCACGCCACAGGACGAGTAGATCTGCGCAAAGCCGGTCTTGTAGTCGGGCGGCGCGCCGGGAGCACGGCGCGTGCCTTCCGGAAAGATCACGAGCTGGCCGCCGCTTCGTACCGCCTCGCGCGCCCGCCGCGTCATGTCCAGCAGCGCCTTCACACCGGCATTGCGGTCGATTGCGATCATCCCGGTCTTGACCAGGAACTGGCCGAACACCGGGATCTGCATGAGCTGGCGCTTGAGGATGAAGATCGGCCGGTTGAAGAAGCCCGGCAGCACGAACGTCTCCCAGAACGACTGGTGCTTTGCCACGATCAGCAGCGGTCCTTCCGGGATCTTCTCGACGCCGCGGAATTCCACCTTGATGTTGCAGACGACGCGCATCAGGAACAGCGTTGCCCTGGCCCACCATTCCGCCACCGTCAGCATGGCGCGCGGCGGCAATGCGAAGGTCGGCAGCGCCACGATCGCCAGACAGACCAGCACGGCGTAGAACAGCACGTTGAACACGAGCGAGCGCAGAAAAATTGGGAACATCGACGGTCCGATCAATTGCCGGTCAATTGGCCTGGGCGGTGGCGGGCCGCTTCGGCTGTTGACCTGCAGGCTGCTCCGACACTTCGGGCCAAAGGTCAATCCCGAAATCCTCCAGCCGCACCCTGAGCTCGGCCGCGATGTACTTGACATATTCCGACAGGAGTAGCCGCAGCGTCGAGCCCGAGGTCCACCACGGCTCCTCGCGCCATTTGTCGCCGACCACCGCGAACGGGATCAGCGTCGTCCGTGGCATCGCATGCGAGAATTCCACCAGCGCGCGCGGCATGTGGTAGTTGGAGGTGACCACGATGAGCGAGCTGAACCGCCGTCCCTCGGCCCAGCGTCGCGCCTCCGCCGCGTTGCCGCGGGTCGAGAGCGCGGTGCGGTCGAGGTCGACGCAACAGGTCATGAAGGACTGGTTCTCCGGCAAGGTCCGGGAGATGTCGCTCGCCCTCGAGGTCGGATGCACGCCGGAGATCAGGAGCCGCCTGCCATAGCCGGCAGCGAGCAACTCCATCGCGTCCGACACCCGCGAGGAACCGCCGGTCAGCACCACGATTCCGTCCGCCCTGCGGTCGGGCACCATTTCGGCGCCGCGCAATTGCGACAGGAAGGCTACGAAGCCCGCCGCCGCGCCGACGAAGGCAAGCGCGATCGTCGACACGATTGTCGCGCGCAGCCAGCCGTGCGGCAGTTTCGGCGATCGATCGTCGGTCGGCGAGGTCATGCGATGTCAGTGATCCGTTCCCTGAAGCGATTTTAAGACGTTTTGAGGCGAAGTGGAGTCCTGCGAATGGCTGCTCGGTCACCTTCTCCCCCTTGTAACGGGAGAAGGGAGGAAAAGAACTCAATCAACGTCATTCAATGTCGCGAACAGCGTCTGGCGTGAGGCCACCGCGGTGATGCCGCCGATCAGCACGGCCTGGACCGCGAGCACGATGTAGCCGGATGGCCGCAGCGAGAAGGTGCCGAGCAGCGCGGCGAACTGGTCGCCGACGGGCGTGCCGGAAAACCAGCCTGCGATCGACTCGGAGAAGCCGAACACCAGCATGGCGGCGCCGCCGCCGATCACGCCGCCCTCCAGGCCTAGCCTGAGGAAATGACGCAGGAAGTGATTGGCGATGTAGCGATCGCCGGCGCCGACGAAATGCAGGACCTCGACGATCGGACGGTTCGCCGCCATGGCGCCGCGGGTCGCGAACGAAACCGAGATGATGGTTGCGATGATGACGAGCGCGAGAATGCCGAGGCCTGCCAGCACGATCGCGTTCGTCATCGAGCGCATGCGCTCGATCCAGGCGCGGTGATCGTCCACGCTGGCGCCCGGCGCGACCTGCGTCACCCGCGCGCGCAAGGCGCCGAGATCGAGCGGCGTGCCCGGCTGCACGCGCGCGATGATCATGCGCGGCACCGGCAAATCGTCCATCGACAGGCCGGTGCCGAGCCAGGGCTCGAGCAGCTTGCCGCTCTCCTCCTTGCTGAACGGCTTGACCTCGACGATGCCGTCCTGCGTGCGCATCGCCTCCGTCACCGCTGCGGTGTCGCGCTCGAGATCACGGCCGGCCTGCGGACGAACCTGGATGGTGATTTCGCTCGCGACATCCGACTGCCATTCGGCGGCGGAGGCACTCACCAACAGCACCGTGCCCGTGGCCATCGAGGCGAGGAAGCTCATGATGGCGACGACGGCGACCAGCGCTCTGCCGTGGATCGAGGCGCGCGGCACGATCGGCGACATGTTGCGCGCCTTGGCCGGAAGCTGCGGACGCTCCTGTCCGAGGTCGACCAGCACGCCGCGCTCGTCGGTCCTACTCATAGACGTGCAGCCGTCCCTGGTGCAGCACCAGCCGCCGTGCTTCGTACTGGTCCATCAGGCCGATGTCGTGGGTGGCGATGATGACGGCGGTGCCTGATTTGTTGAGCTCGATGAAGAGCCGCAGCAGGCGGCGACCGAGCGTCGGGTCGACGCTGCCGGTCGGCTCGTCCGCGAGCAGCAGCTGCGGCCGCGAGATCACGGCGCGCGCGATCGCAGCGCGCTGCTTCTCTCCGCCCGACAGGATCGGCGGCAGCGCGTCCATGCGGTCACCGAGCCCGACCCAGCGCAGGAGGTCGATCACCTCCTTGCGGTAGCTCGACTCGTTGCGGCCCATGACGCGGAACGGCAGCGCGACGTTCTCATAGGTCGTCATGTGGTCGAGCAACCGGAAATCCTGGAGGACGATGCCGATTCGCTTGCGCAGGTCCGCGATCTCGTCCTTGCCGAGCTGCGAAATGTCGTGGCCGAACAGATTGACGAGGCCCCGCGTCGGCCGATGCGACAGAAACAGCAGGCGCAGCAGGGAGGTCTTGCCGGCGCCGGACGGTCCGGTGAGAAACTGGAAGGAATGCGCCGGGATCTGGAAGCTGAGATCGCGCAGGATCTCCGGCCCCAGGCCGTAACGCAATCCGACATTTTCGAACCGAACCAAGCTCAGCTCCGTTCGAGAGGGGGCGCGGGTCGCACTGCGGCGCTCCGCCATGCGCGATCAATGGGTTTTGCCGCCGTTATGGTTTCCGGTTCGTTAACGGTCGCCCTGTAGCATAAGGGGCGCCCGGTTCTACGCGACCGCGGCATCGCCAAGATCAGTCCAAGACCTTCGTTCATGCATATCAAGGCTCGTCCATGCATATCGTCTGCCCCCATTGTATGACATCCTACGCCATCAAGCTCGCGAGCCTCGGGGCGAATGGACGGGCGGTCCGCTGCTCCCGCTGCAAGGAGACCTGGATCGCCCATGCCGAGGATGCCATCGAGGAGGCGTCCGTTCCGGCCATGGCCACGACCAGCCAGGCCGTGGACCAGTCCGACCTCGCCGAGCAATGGAACTCCTATGCGAGGGACGACGGCGCCGTTGACGCGCCCGTCGTCGACAGCCCGTCGATCGCCAGCGACTGGCCCGAGGAAGAGGCCAAGGAAACCGAGGATGAGTGGTCAGCGGCGGCCCGGCAGGTCGAGGAGGAGGCGGCCGGCGCGCAGCACCAGTCCTGGTTCCGCGGCCTGTTCCGGCGCCGCGGCGCGCGGGTGAGTCGCCCGGTCGCCGCCACGGCTCCACGCAAATCCCATTTCGGCCTGCCGACCGCCTGCGCCGCGATGGGCGCGCTGGTACTGGCACTCGTGATCTGGCGCGGCGACGTGGTGCGGCTCCTGCCCCAGACGGCGGCGTTCTACAAAATGGCCGGGCTCGAAGTGAACCTGCGGGGCCTCGCCTTCAAGGACGTCAAGCTCTCCAGCGAGACCGTGGACGGTAAGCAGGTGCTGGTGATCGAGGGCGTGATCGTCGGCGAGGGCAAGAAGCCGCTCGACATCCCGCGGCTGCGCTTTGCCGTGCGCGACGCCCAGGGCGCGGAAATCTATGCGTGGAATTCGGTGCTGGAACAGACGGTGCTGCGGCCCGGCGAGCGCGCCTTCTTCCGCTCGCGTCTTGCCTCGCCGCCGCCGGAGGGCCGCAACATCGACGTTCGTTTCTTCAACCGGCGCGATATTGCCGGCGGCAGCGTATAATTGCAGGGGAGGTTGATCCCAAGGTTGGTCTGATGCCGAAAATCCTGATTGCCGACGACGAGGACTCGATGCGCACGCTCGTGGCGCGCGCCATCGCCATGGACGGCCACGAGACCGTCACCGCCCAGGACGGCGCCGAGGCGCTGGAGATCCTGGCTCGCGAGGACGGCGCCTTCGACCTGTTGCTCACCGACATCCAGATGCCGGTCATGGACGGCATCGCGCTGGCGCTTTCGGCCGCGCGCGATTTCCCTGATCTCACCATTTTGCTGATGACCGGCTTCGCCGACCAGCGCGAGCGCGCCTCGAACCTGAATGCGCTGGTGCATGATGTCGTGACCAAGCCTTTCTCGGTCGCGGATATCCGCACGGCGGTCGCCGATGCGCTGGCAGCGAAGAAAGGGTAGCAGCGGCGGCCGAACATTCCCCTGTCATGCCCCGGCTCGACCAGGCTTGACCGGGGCATCCAGTACGCCGCGGCGGAGAGATTATCGGCCGGTGCGAAACTCGCGATGACAATGTTGAGGCAGTGCGCGCCGAAGCGATGGTCTCGTGCCCCGGACGCAGCGCAGCGCTACTTCAGCGGTGCGCTGCAGAGCCGGGGCCCACATTGCAGCGATCGCGGTGGCCTTCTGGGTCCCGGCTCTGCGCAGCAGCGTAAGGACGCTGCAGCGCGTCCGGGACACGAGAAGGATGCGCGCTATCGCCACACGCTCCGTCATTGCGAGGAGCCCTTGCGACGAAGCAATCCAGAATGCCTCGTCAGAGAAATTCTGGATTGCTTCGCGGAGCCTGTCATCGGGCCGCGCTTCGCGCGGACCCGTTGGCTCGCAATGCGAAGGACGTAGCGGGCTAGCGCCTCAAAACTCCTTCAGCAGCCGCTCGAGATAGTCGAGCTCGATCTGCGGGCGCGAGGGATCGCCGAGACGACGGCGGAGCTCTTCGAGAATGCGGCGGACACGCTGGGTATCGATCTCGCCGGGAATCTTGACCGTGTAATCGTCGCCATATTCGCGCCCATGCAGCGGACGGCCGAGCGGATCGGTCTGGTTGCCGCCGCTCTGCTGACGGCCGGCGCGTTGGCCGGGGCCGTCGCCCTGCCCGTCACCATCGCCCTGCTGCATCGCCTCGGCCATCTTCTGCGCACCCTTGCGCATCGCGTCGAGCGCCTTGCCCTGCGAGTCCACGGCGCCGTCGGCATTGCCCTCGCCGAGCTTTGATCCCGCATCGCCCATGGCACCGTCGGCAGCATCCAGACTGCCGTCGTCATCGCCCTGGTCGCCGTCCTGATCGCCGTTCTGGCCGGGCTGGCCTTGATCGCCTTGCTGGCCCTTCTGTCCCTGTTGGCCCTTCTGCCCCTTCTCTCCCTTCTGCGTGAGGCCGCGCTTGGCAAGCTCGTCCTGCAGTTTCTTCAGGCGATCGCGCAGCCCCTGCTGGTCCTGCTGCAGCTCCGACATGGACTGATCGCCCTGCTGCTTGCCGCGCGAGCGGTCGCGCCGGGAATCCTGGCCTTGCTTGAAGGTCTTGTCGCGCAATTGCTGCTGCTTGCGGATCATGTCGCCGAGTTCGTTGAGCGCCTGCTCCATGTCGCTCTCGCCGGACTGCCCCGGCTGCGCCATCTGCAGGCCTTCCAGCATCTGCTGGAGCTGGTCGAGCAACTGTTTGGCGGCATCCTTGTCGCCGGAGCGTGACAGGCGCTCCATCCGATCGATCATGTTCTGCAGATCCTGCTGGCGCAGGATCTTGGTGTTCGGGTCGAGTGGCCGCGCCAGCTGCTGCGGATCATTGTTGTTGCGGAACTGCTCGGCGAGCTGGCGCATGAAATCGTTCAGCGCCTGACGCAGATCCTGCGTGAGCTTCTTGATCTCCTCGTCGCTCGCGCCGCGCTCCAGCGCCTGCTTCAGCGCGTCCTGGGCCGCGCGCAGCGCCTTCTCGACGTCGGAGATCTTGCCGTCCTCGATCGTCACCGCAAGCGCCCACAGGCTTGCCACGACCTCGCGCAGGGCATCATCGGTGCGCGCGGCCTCGAGCTGCCGGGCAACGCTGTGCAGGCCGAGATATAGTCCGGTCTCCGGCGTGAACATTTCGGGCGCGATCATCAGCGCGTCGAGCGCGGCATACACGTCGGAATTCTTGTTCGCGTCAAGCGCGAGAATGCGGCGCTGCTCGATCAGTGCACGTGCCAGCGGCTTGGTGAAGAGCCGTTCGGGCAGGCGCATGTTGAACGGTTCGCTTGCGGCCTCGTTGCCGGCCTCGTCCTTGGCCGTGAGGGTCAGCGTGACCTCGGCGCCGGCATAGGGATCCTCGCTGAGATCCTTCACCGACTGTCCGACGCCGTTGCGGGTCCGCGCATTCGGCAGCGCGAGCGGGAATTGCGGCGGCTGGAACAGCGGACGCGGAGCCGTCCTGGTGTCGCCATCGGCGGCAGCAGCCTTATCGCCGGCAGCAGCCTTGGCCCCGTCCCTGGCGCCGTCCCGGGCATCGATCGAACGCGGGGCGAATTTCGCCTCGGCGCCAGTGACGCCGTAATCGTCCTCGATCTTGTAGGAGAGCTGGAGCGCGCCGCGCGCCTGGCGCTCCGGGTCCTTGGCCAGTGCGATCGTGGGCGCACGGTCCGGCGTTGCTGCAAAAGCCCATTGCGGCTGGCCGGAGGGCGCGCGGACGTGCGCCGTGCCGTCGCCGGAGATGGCAAAATGCTTTTCGTTGGTTCCCTTGGGGCCGGCTTCAGTGGGGGCGACCTCCTTGAGGCCGCCGGAGACGGCGACATCCAGGCTGCCGCCGGAGGAGCGCACGATCAGGGTCGAGCCGACGGGAACGGCCAGCGGGCCGCCGGCGGGCAACGCCGCGGCCTCCTTGTTGGCGGCCGACAGGATGACCGGCGGCTTGCCGGTGTAGAGCGGCGGCGTGATCCAGGCATCGACGCGAACATTGGTCGGCGCCAACACCCCGTTCCAGTCGAACGCGGCGCCAAGCCGCATCGCGCGCTCGTCACCGGCGGCGAAGAAGGTCGCGACCAGCATCACCATGACCAGCGCGCGCAGCGCCCAGGGGTCGTGAAGCGCGAGCCGCGGATGCGGCAGACCGGCGCGGATGCGCTTGATGGAAGCGAGCGTACGCTCGCGCTGCGCCTGCCACAGCGCCTGCGCGACCGGGTCCTGCGAGGTCAGCGTGTCAGTGAGCGTGGTGGCCGGGCGGTGACGGATGCCGGAGCCACGGTCGAGCCGGGCGAGCGCCTCCTCGCGGCTCGGCCAGCGGAAGCGAATCAACGGGAACAGGGCAATGACCGCCGTCGCGGCGAAGAGAACGAGGCCGATGGCCCGGGCGACGAACGGCAGCGCCAGCCAGAGGCCGGCCCAGGACACCACCAGGAACAAGCCGAGGACGGTCAGAAGGCGCGCCGCATTGGGCCAGGCACGCTCCCACGCGATGGCATAAGTGGCCCGATCCAGGGCCTGCGCCAGCTTCAGCCGCGACAGAGCGTCACTGTTGCGGATCGGGTCTGACGGGTCGGGGGTGACGCCGTTCAATCAGCTCTCCAGGTTGCCCGGTAGAGGAGACCCTATCACAACGGCAGCACTGAGGCATCCGTTCCTGTACGGGAGCGCCCCCTTTTCCCGCATAACACGAGGACGTGACTGGCCCGGTGCAACCCCGTAATTTTCGCGCGCCATCCCTGTGGGAAACGAAGGATACGCCATGGACAAGAAGATGCACGACAAGGGCCTGGAAGTCCGCAAAGCGGTGCTGGGCGAGGCCTATGTCGACAACGCCCTGAAGAATGTCGACGATTTCAACCGTCCGTTCCAGGAGATGCTCAACGAATATTGCTGGGGCACGGTGTGGGGCCGCGAGGAGCTGCCGCGCAAGACCCGCAGCATGCTCAACATCGCCATGATCGCGATCCTCAACCGCCAGCACGAGTTTCGCGCGCACCTGAAGGGTGCGCTGACCAATGGCGTGACACGCGACGAGATCCGCGAGATCCTGATGCAGGTCGCGATCTACGGCGGCATGCCCGCCGCGGTCGACAGTTTCCGCATCGCGCGCGAGGTGTTCGCGGAGATCGACGGGAAGGCGTGAGACTAACAAACAAGATCCACAACAGGCATCCAACGTACTGCTCCGTCATTGCGAGCGCAGCGAAGCAATCCAGAATCTTTCGGCGCAAACAGCCTGGATTGCTTCGTCGCTGCGCTCCTCGCAAAGACGACGGGAGGAAACAACAATGGACATCGGATTCATCGGGCTCGGAAACATGGGCTTCCCGATGGCGCGGCGGCTGATCGAGGCGGGGCACAAGCTCGTCGTGTTCGACACGCGCAAGGAGGTCACAGGCAAGCTGGTGGCGCTCGGCGCAACGGAAGCGACATCGCCGAAGGACGTCGCCGATCAGGTCGAGACCGTGATGGCGAGCCTACCCTCGCTGCAGGCTTCGCTCGACGTCGCAACCGGAGCGAACGGCGTGATCGAGGGCAGCCGCGCAAAACGCTTCGTCGATCTCTCCACCGTCGGCTCGACGGTGGCCGTGAAGATTCACGGCCTCCTCGCCAAACGCAACATCGTGCAGATCGACTGCCCCGTCTCCGGCGGCGTCGGCGGCGCCGAGAAGGGCACGCTGGCGGTGATGGTGTCGGGGCCGCAGGCGGAGTTCGAGCTGCTCAGGCCCGTGCTCGACGTCATCGGAAAGGTGTTCTTCATCGGCGAGAAGCCCGGCGCGGCGCAGACCATGAAGCTCGCCAACAATTTCCTGTCGGCGACCGCGATCGTCGCGACGTCGGAGGCCGTGGTGATGGGCGTGAAAGCCGGGCTCGATCCCGCCGTGATGATCGACGTCATCAATGCCGGCTCCGGCATGAACACCGCGAGCCGCGACAAGTTTCCGCGCTCGGTGCTGCCGCGCAGCTTCGATTTCGGCTTCGCCACGGGGCTGATGGTGAAGGACGTGCGGCTGGCGCTGGAGGAGATGAAGCAGCTCGGCCTGTCGATGGAGGTCGCGGATGCGGTCGGACGATTGTGGGAAACGGTGATCAGCGCGGAAGGCGCCGAGTCCGATTTCACCGCGGCGATCAAGCCGATCGAGAGGAAGGCGGGAGTTGTGGTCGGCGGCGGAGTAACGGGGAAGTAGCCGTCCCAATCTCCACTGTCGTCCCGGACAAGCGCAGCGTAGCGAAGCGCAGATCCGGGACCTACCACAGGGCGGTGTTTAGCGAGGACCGTAGTTACAGCTTGGCCAAACAACTACGCTCCGGGATTATGGATTCCTGCGTCCGCATGCGAAAGCAGGGATGACACTGAAATTGTTGAAGCGCTTGTGCCGCCCCTCAACGCTTCACAGCCACGGCGCCGGCTTGTCCATCGCGATGAGCTGCTCGACCTTCACGCGCGGGCGCACCACGGCGTACTGGTCGTCCTTCACCAGCACCTCCGGCACCAGCGGCCGCGTGTTGTAGGTGCCGGCCTGCACCGCGCCGTAGGCGCCTGCGGTCATGATGGCGAGGAGATCTCCGGGCTTTGGCGTCGGCAGCGTGCGGTCGAGCGCGAGATAGTCGCCGGTCTCGCAGACCGGGCCGACGACGTCGGCCATGATCGTCGCCGCGTCCTTGGCCGGCCGCTTCACCGGCAGGATGTCGTGATGCGCCTCATACAGCGTCGGGCGGATCAAATCGTTCATGGCGGCGTCGATGATGACGAAGTTCTTGCCGTCGCCATGCTTCACATAGATCACCTTGGCGACCAGGATGCCGGCATTGCCGACGATCATGCGGCCCGGCTCGAACATCAGCGTGCAGCCGAGATTGTGGCTGACGCGCTTGACCATGGCGGCATAGGCGTCGGGCGCCGGCGGCGCCTCGCCGTCCATGTCATAGGGAATGCCGAGACCGCCGCCGAAATCGACGTGGCTGATGTTGTGGCCATCGGCGCGCAGCGTCTGCACGAATTCGGAGAGGATGCGGAACGCGGTCTCCATGTTGGAGAGGTCGGTGATCTGGCTGCCGATATGCACGTCGGCGCCGGTCACCTCGATGCCGGGGAGCCTGGCGGCGCGGGCGTAGACCTCGCGCGCATGCGCGATCGGGATGCCGAACTTGTTCTCGGACTTGCCGGTCGAGATCTTGGCATGGGTGCCGGCATCGACGTCCGGATTGACGCGGAGCGAGATCCGCGCGGTCTTGCCCATCTCGGTTGCAAGGCGGGAGAGCAATTCGAGCTCGGGCTCGGATTCGACGTTGAGGCAGAGGATGTCGGCGGCCAGCGCGGCGCGCAGCTCCTCTTCCGTCTTGCCGACGCCGGAGAACACGATCTTGCTGGCCGGGAAACCGGCGGCCAACGCACGCTTCAATTCACCGCCGGAGACGACGTCGGCGCCGGCGCCCAGCCTGGCCAGCGTGCGCAGCACCGACTGGTTGGAGTTCGCCTTCATGGCGTAGCAGACCAGCGCCTTCTCGCCCGCGAAGGCATCGGCGAAGACGCGGTAGTGCCGCTCCAGCGTCGCGGTCGAATAGCAATAGAACGGCGTGCCGACGGCGGCGGCCAGCTCGGACAGGTTCACCGCTTCGGCGTGCAGCACGCCGTTGCGATAGTCGAAATGGTTCATGGCGCAGGCTCGGTTGTCCCGGCTTAATTTTTGCCGGGAGGTTCGTCCAGGAGCGGGTCGAGAATGAACGGTTTCTTCCTGCCCTTGGCCGCCGCGGGCGCGGGCGCGGCATCCGCACCGTGGGTGGGGTTGAACACGCTCGGCGTCCTCTGAGCTTCGGTCTCGGTGTCAACAGGTGCGGCACCGCCGGCCGTGGACGCGTTGGAGGCGGTCGGCGGCAAGTCCAGCGGACCCTTGCGGCCACAGCCGGCGAGCGCCAGCGCCGTCAGGCTCAAGACAATGATGGCCCATCCCGAGCCGGCCGGGCGAAACTTTGACGTCACGACGAAATCCCCACTACGCGGGGCGCACAATACAGAGATTGGCGCGCTCTGGCGAGAGCCGGATGACCATGAAACATCAGCGATATTTTGCCCTCAGCCCGATTTTCGCTCTTTTTCCAGCCGCTTCGCCCAGGCCTTGGCCTGGGACGCGACGTTCTTCGGCGCGGTGCCGCCGAAGCTGGTGCGGCTCTTCACCGACGATTCGACCGAGAGCACGCCGAGCACGTCCTTGGTGATTTTTGGCTCGATCGCCTGCATCTCGTTCAACGGCAGTTCGTGCAGCGCGACGCCCCCCTCGGCCGCCTTGGCGACGATGCGGCCGGTGACGTGATGGGCCTCGCGGAACGGCATTTTCAAGGTCCGCACCAGCCAGTCGGCGAGATCGGTCGCAGTGGCGTAACCCTCGCCCGCGGCCGCCTTCATCTTCGCTTCATCCGCCACGAGGTCGCGGACCATGCCGGTCATGGCGCGGATCGCCAGCGACAGCGCTGCGAAGCCCTCCATGGCACCCTGCTTGTCCTCCTGCATGTCCTTTTGATAGGCGAGCGGCAGGCCCTTCATCACGATCAAGAGACCGTTGAGCGCGCCGATGACGCGGCCGGTCTTGGCGCGCACCAGTTCGGCAGCGTCCGGATTACGCTTCTGCGGCATGATCGAGGAGCCGGTGGTGAACTTGTCGCTGAGGCGGATCAGGCCGACCAGCGGCGAGGTCCAGATCACGATCTCCTCGGCGAAGCGCGACATGTGCACGGCGCAGATCGAGGCCGCCGACAGCGTCTCCAGCACGAAGTCGCGATCGGAGACCGCGTCGAGCGAGTTCGCCATCGGACGATCGAACAGGAGCGCCTTGGCGGTGGCGTGGCGGTCGATCGGGAACGAGGTGCCGGCGAGCGCGGCAGCGCCGAGCGGGGATTCATTGAGCCGCCTGCGCGCATCCTGGAAGCGGCCGCGGTCGCGCGCGGCCATCTCGACATAGGCGAGCAGATGATGGCCGAAGGTGACGGGCTGCGCGGTCTGCAGATGCGTGAAGCCGGGCATCACGGTGCCGGAATGCTCCAGCGCGCGCTCGACCAGCGCCTGCTGGAACGCGGCGAGCGCAGCATCGGTCTCGTCGATGACGTCGCGGACGAACAGGCGGAAATCGGTCGCGACCTGGTCGTTGCGCGAGCGCGCGGTGTGCAGGCGGCCGGCGGCGGGGCCGATCAGCTCCGACAGGCGGCTCTCGACATTCATATGGATGTCCTCGAGCGCGCGCTTGAACGTGAAGCCGCCGTTGCCGATCTCTGACAAAATCGTGTCTAGACCCTTGCCGATATTTTTCGCATCAGAACTCGTGATGATGCCTTGGCTGGCGAGCATCGCGGCGTGGGCCTTGGACGCGGCAATGTCCTGGGCGAAGAGGTGACGATCGACGTCGATGGAGACGTTGATCTCTTCCATGATCTCGTCGGGACGTTCCGAGAACCGGCCGCCCCACATCTTGTTGCTCATGATCCCCTGCTCACGCCTTGCTGTCGCCAACCACGTTTGCTGGCTGCCGCCAGCCGTATTAAGAGGCCCCTGATAGCCATATCTGCGACCGGATGACAAACGATATGCTCGACAAGAAGCCCTCCGCCACGCGCCGCATCCCCCTTGTCATCGCCACCGTGGCGATCGGGGGGCTGGCCGGCTTTGCCGCCCTGTACGGGCTGGGCTTGAGCCGGACTCCCGGCGGCGATCCGGTGTGCCGGACAGCGGTGGCGACGGCGCAGAAGATCGCTCCGCTCGCCCATGGCGAGGTGGCCGCGCTGACCATGGCGAGCGCCCCGCTGAAGCTGCCCGATCTCGCCTTCGAGGACGCCGACGGCAAGCCGAAAAAGCTGTCCGACTTCCGCGGCAAGACGCTTCTGGTGAACCTCTGGGCCACCTGGTGCGTGCCCTGCCGCAAGGAAATGCCGGCGCTGGACGAGTTGCAGGGCAAGCTGGCGGGCCCGAATTTCGAAGTGGTGGCGATCAATATCGACACCCGCGACCCAGAGAAGCCCAAAACCTTCCTGAAAGAGGCCAACCTGACCCGCCTCGGCTATTTCAACGATCAGAAAGCCAAGGTTTTTCAGGATCTTAAGGCCATAGGCCGGGCGCTTGGCATGCCGACCTCGGTGCTGGTCGACCCCCAAGGCTGCGAGATCGCGACGATCGCGGGGCCGGCGGAATGGGCGAGCGAGGATGCGCTCAAGCTGATCCGGGCAGCAACGGGCAAGGCCGCCGCAGCGCTTTAGATATGTTCAGGCGGTGACGTTGAGATTGCCGCCGACGCCGGGGCCGACATTGGCGAGCGAGGGCTGGCCGGCGCCGAGCAGCGTCAGGACGGTGGATTTCTCCATATCCATGTTCTGCTTGGTCAGCGTCGCCGCAATATTCGACTGCAGCGCGCCTTGCTGAGCGGCCAGCATGGTGCTGACCATTGCCATCATGTCCATTACGCGAAGCCTCGTACCGGGCGTAACCTAGGCGCGAGAGGTTAATGGGACATGAAATATCGCAGATGTCGTAGGGTGGGGTAGCCGAAGGCGTAACCCACCGCTGTTCGCATCCGCGGAGACAGAAGTGGTGGGTTACGCTGCGCTAACCCACCCTACGGCACCCCGGCCTTACCGCGTCGGAACCGGCTTGGCGCCGCGATAGTCGTAGAAGCCGCGCTGGGTCTTGCGGCCGAGCCAGCCGGCCTCGACGTATTTCACCAGCAGCGGGCACGGACGGTACTTGGAGTCGGCCAGCCCCTCGTGCAGCACCTGCATGATGGAGAGGCAGGTATCGAGACCGATGAAATCGGCAAGCTCGAGCGGGCCCATCGGATGGTGGGCCCCGAGCTTCATCGCGGCGTCGATCGCCTCGACATTGCCGACGCCTTCATACAGCGTGTAGATCGCTTCGTTGATCATCGGCAGCAGGATGCGATTGACGATGAAGGCCGGGAAATCCTCGGATACCGCGACCTGCTTGCCGAGCCTGGCGACGAACTCCTTGGACGCCTCGAAGGTCGCATCGTCGGTGGCGATGCCGCGGATCAGCTCGACCAGCTCCATCAGCGGCACCGGGTTCATGAAGTGAATGCCGATGAAGCGCTCCGGGCGGTCGGTGGCGGCGGCCAGCCGCGTGATCGAGATCGAGGACGTGTCGGAGGCAACGATCGCCTCCGGCTTCAAGACTGCGCAGAGCTCGTGGAAGATCTTGCGCTTGACCTCTTCCTTCTCGACCGCGGTCTCGATCACGAGGTCGCAATCGGCGAGGTCGTCGAGTTTTTCGGCCGGCGTGATGCGCGCCATCGCCTTGACCTTGTCGTCCTCGGTGACGGCCTTCTTGGAGACCTGGCGCGCCAGATTGCCGTTGATGGTGGCCATGCCCGACTTGAGGCGATCGGCCGAAACGTCGTTGAGCATCACGTCGAAGCCGGCGAGCGCCGCGACATGTGCGATGCCATTGCCCATCTGACCCGCGCCGATCACGCCGACCTTCTTGATCACTGCCGCCATAATGTCATCCACCGGAACGGCGCGCGACGAGCGCGCCCTGCCTTATCCCCTTGAGCCGGGAGGTCCGATTTAATCAGAACCTTGGCTCGAAACCTAGATTGGATCGCTTCGAAGGCGCGCCCGACGCCAAAGAAAACGCCTCGGAAATGCAACACCGGCCGGAGTTTATACCTCCGGCCGGTGTTTTGGATGCCTTTACTTGCCGAGCTTGCCCAATTCGGCCGTCAGCTCCGGAACCGCCTGGTAGAGATCGGCGACCAGGCCATAATCGGCAACCTGGAAGATCGGCGCGTCCTCGTCCTTGTTGATCGCAACGATCACCTTGGAGTCCTTCATGCCGGCCAGATGCTGGATGGCGCCGGAAATGCCGACCGCGACATAGAGCTCGGGTGCCACGACCTTGCCGGTCTGCCCGACCTGCCAGTCGTTCGGCGCATAGCCGGCATCGACCGCCGCGCGCGAGGCACCGACGCCGGCGCCGAGCTTGTCGGCGAGCGGCTCGATGTACTTCGCGAAGTTCTCGCGGCTCTGCATGGCGCGGCCACCGGAGACGATGATCTTGGCCGAGGTCAGTTCGGGACGGTCGCTCTTGGCAACCTCCTCGCCGACGAAGGTCGACAGGCCCGGATCAGCCGCAGCCTGAACGGTCTCGACCGGCGCGCTGCCACCTTCGCCCGCCGCGGCGAAGGTCGAGGTCCGCACCGTGATAACCTTCTTGGCATCCTTGGACTTCACGGTCTGGATCGCGTTGCCGGCATAGATCGGACGCTCATAGGTGTCGGGCGCGACCACCTTGATGATCTCCGAGACCTGCATGACGTCGAGCAGGGCGGCGACACGCGGCATCACGTTCTTGAAGCGCGAAGTCGCGGGCGCGACGATCGCGTCATAGCCGGACGCCAGCGAGACGATCAGCGCGGCCAGCGGCTCGGCGAGATCATGCGCGTAAGTCTCGCCGTCGGCGAGCAGCACCTTCTTGACGCCGGCGAGCTTGGCGGCGGCATCCGCCGCGGCCTTGGCGTTCTGGCCGGCGACCAGCACCTCGACATCCGCGCCGAGTGCGGCCGCCGCGGTCAGGGCCTTGTTGGTCGCGTCCTTGAGCGACGCGTTGTCGTGTTCGGCAATCAGAAGCGTCGTCATCAGAGCACCCCGGCTTCGTTCTTGAGTTTCGACACCAGCTCGGCGACGTCCTTGACCTTGACGCCCGCCTTGCGGCCCGCCGGCTCCGTCGTCTTGAGAACCTCGAGACGCGCGGCGACGTCGACGCCATAATCGGCGACGGTTTTCTCCGCGATCGGCTTCTTCTTGGCCTTCATGATGTTGGGCAGCGAGGCGTAACGCGGCTCGTTGAGACGGAGATCGGTGGTGACGATCGCCGGTCCCTTCAGCTTCACGGTCTGAAGGCCGCCATCGACTTCGCGGGTGACCTTGAAGTCAGACCCTTCGACCTCGAGCTTCGAGGCAAACGTCGCCTGCGACCAGCCCAGCAGCGCAGCCAGCATCTGGCCGGTCTGATTGGAATCGTCGTCGATCGCCTGCTTGCCGAGGATGATCAGGCCGGGCTGCTCTTCTTCCGCAACCTTCTTCAGGATCTTGGCGACCGCGAGCGGCTCGACGGTGCCTTCGGCCTTCACCAGGATGCCGCGGTCGGCGCCCATAGCGAGGCCAGTGCGGATCGTCTCCGATGCCTGCGCAGGTCCAATGGAGACCACCACGACCTCGGTGGCCTTGCCGCCTTCCTTCAGGCGCAGCGCTTCCTCGACCGCGATTTCGTCGAACGGGTTCATCGACATCTTGACGTTGGCGAGTTCAACGCCCGATCCATCGCCCTTGACGCGGACCTTGACGTTGTAATCGACCACCCGCTTTACCGGCACTAAGACCTTCATCGATCCTCTTTCACTCAATTTGGGAGGGGGGTTATCAACTGGCGCGGAACCTAAAGGCCTGATCTGCCCCGGTCAACGCGCGAACAGGTCTAATTTTGACCTCCTGAAATGCGGGAGCTCGATGGGTCACCGGTTCTGGCCGGGAACCCAGAGCACGTCGCCGGCGCCATTGCCGTTGGTGGCCCGGCTGGCCACGAAGAGGAAGTCGGACAGGCGGTTCATATATTGGATGCCAGCCGTGTTGACCGGCTCGCCGGGCCGGGCCGCCAGTTCCACGATCACGCGTTCCGCCCTGCGGCATATCGTGCGCGCCACATGCAGACTGGCAGCGGCCGGGCTGCCGCCGGGAAGCACGAAGGAGGTCAGCGGCGCGAGCTGGTCGTTGAGCGTGTCGATGTCGCGCTCGAGCCGCTCGACCTGGCTCGTCACCACCCGCAGCCGCTCGGCTTTCCCCTCCCGCTCGGGCACTGCGAGATCGGCGCCGAGGTCGAACAGATCATTCTGGATGCGGCCGAGCATCGCATCGAGTTCGGGCATGTCCGAGGTGTGGAGCCTGACCACGCCGATGGCGGCATTGGTCTCGTCAACTGTGCCATAGGCCTCGATGCGCAGATCATATTTCGGACGCCGCTCGCCGGTTCCGAGCGCCGTCGTGCCGTCGTCACCGGTCTTCGTGTAGATGCGATTGAGTACGACCATGGAGAGGCCTCTTAATTTTGGGGCATGATCCTGTCGGAAAACCGCTTCACACTTTGCGCTAACGCGGCCCTTCGGGTCCGGATCATGTCCTAGCGCCCCATCGCCCAGACCGCGAGCATCGCGATGATGATCGCCACGAACTGAAGCAGCACGCGCCAGCGCATCAGCTTCTGCGAGGTGTTGGGCGAGCCGCCGCGCATCATGTTGACGAGCCCGAGCAGCAGCACCAGCGCCACGGCGCCGGCGGCCGCCGGCAGGATGAAAGTACTCAGGAGAGATGCCATCTGAGGGTAGATAACACCGTGCGCGGCGGTTCGCTATGGCGTTCCCGATCTGGCTTTTATGCCAATAATATCAGAAGCTAGCCGGATGAATGTCGATCTGCGATCATTGCCGGCGTTCTTCGCCTCTCCCCGCTTGCGGGGAGAGGCCGACGTGCGGAACGCGCGGCGGGTGAGGGGGACTCTCCGCGAGAATGGTGACAGTGGGATTCGCGGAGACTCGCCCTCACCCGGAATCCGCGCTGCGCGCGCATTCCGGCCTCTCCCCGCAAGCGGGGAGAGGCGAAGCTGGGGCAAACCGTGAAAGCGATCCGCTACATCTACGTCGTCGTGATGGATGCGTTCTACACGTTCCTCGCCGACGACGGCTGGGCGATCGCAAGCCACATTGCGCTGTCGACGCTGATGGCGCTGTTTCCGTTCCTGATCGTCCTGACCTCGCTTGCCGGCTTCGTCGGCTCCAAGGAACTCGCCGACCAGGCCGCCAGCCTGATGCTCCAGGTCTGGCCCAAGCAGGTCGCCGATTCGATCTCGGGCGAGGTCCACGACGTGCTGACCACGACCCGCACCGGCGTGCTGACGATCGGCGCGGTACTGTCGGTCTATTTCGCCTCCAACGGCGTCGAGGCGCTGCGGGTCGCGCTCAACCGCGCCTATGCGGTGGTGGAGATGCGGCGCTGGTACTGGCTGCGGCTGGAATCGATTGCCTACACGCTGATTGCCGCCTTCACTGCCCTCGCGATGGCATTCCTGATCGTGCTCGGTC
The DNA here is from genome assembly GCF_028128735.1 of Bradyrhizobium sp. CCBAU 53415. Classification (NCBI taxonomy): domain Bacteria; kingdom Pseudomonadati; phylum Pseudomonadota; class Alphaproteobacteria; order Hyphomicrobiales; family Nitrobacteraceae; genus Bradyrhizobium; species Bradyrhizobium sp. CCBAU 53415. The sequence continues at coordinate 492,965 of NZ_LBJF01000026.1, forward strand.
CGCTGATCATCGAGGCCGCGCGGCAACACATTCCCCTGTTCGTCGAATCGAACGAAAGCATTCTCACCTGGCTGCGCTACGGCATCACCATCGGCGCGCTGGTGGTGGCGCTGTTCATCCTGCACGCCTGGCTGCCGGCGGGACGGCGTAGCTTCCTCCAGATCATGCCGGGCATCATCTTCACGGTGGTGGCCTCGCTGGTCTCCGGCGTCGTGTTCGGACAGTATCTGGCGCGCTTCGCCAACAACTACGTGACCATGTATGCCGGGCTCGCATCGGTGATCATCGCGCTGGTGTTCCTGTATTTCATCGCCGCGATCTTCGTTTACGGCGGCGAACTCAACGCCGCGATCATCAAGTCGCGGCTTCCTCACGGCGTGTCGCTTCAAGCAGCGCAGTCGCTAAAGCCCGCGGAGACACAGGCTTGACCAGGAAGGCGTCGGCGCCGGCCGCGCGCGAGGCTGCCTCGTCCTCGCCGCGGCCGGACACGCCGATGATCGGAATACGAGCCAGCGGCGTCGGCAGCGTGCGGATCCGCCTGATGGCCTCGATGCCGTCGATGCCCGGCAGCACCATGTCCATCAGCACCGCGTCGAAAGCACCCTGCTCCAGCCGGCCGATCGCGTCCTCGCCGCGACCGATGAACTCGGCATGATGGCCAAGCTCGGTCAGGATCGTGTTGAGCACGACGCGGCCGAACGGATTGTCCTCGACGCTGAGCACGCGAAGAGCGGCCACCGCCTCGGCCCCGCCGCCATCCTTCGCCTTGCTGCTCTTGTCCGATCCCGTGGCGTCCAGCGACACCGTCAACGTAAAGGTGGCGCCACCACCGCGGCGCGGAGCGACGGTGATGTCGCCGCCCATCGCACGCGCCAATTGCTTGACCGAGGAGAGCCCCAGGCCGGCCCCGCCGAAGCGTGAGGCAATGGTGACATTGGCCTGGGTGAACGGGCGAAACAGCCGCTTGATCTCGGCCATGGTCAGGCCGATGCCGCTGTCGGACACCGCGAAGGCAACGCCGATCCTGCCCTTGCCCTTCGCTTTGCCTTTGGCGGGACGCCACGGCTCGACCGCGAGCGCCACGCCGCCCTGGTCGGTGAATTTCACGGCATTGTCGATCAGGTTCTCGAGCGCGGCGCGCAGGCGAACCGGATCACCAACCACGAGCCCAGGAAGCTTTTCGGAGATCTCGACCTCGGCCTGGAGACCCTTGGCCGCGGCGCGGCCGGCCAGCGAATCCCCGGCGCTGCGGGCGAGCGTCCGCAGATCGAACAGGTCCTGTCGCAGCGCGCTGCCGCCCTTTCCCGTTCCCTTGCCGGTTCTGGCGGCATCCACGAACAGCGTGGCAAGGCTCGCCAGATGCTCGGCACCGGCCTTGATGGTGTCGGCCCAGCGCCGCTCCCGTTCGCCGAGGTCGGACGTCGCGAGCAGGTCACTGATCGCCAGAATGCCGGTCAGGGGGGTGCGGACCTCATGGGCAAAGGCGGCCAGCGCCGCCTGAACCACGTCCGGCGCGACCGCTTTGGTGCTGCGCTCACGCACCTTTCCGGCCGCCCCGGACCGCTTCCGAGGCAGCCGCCTGGACGTCCGCGTGGTGCGCACTGGACGCGTTTTCGCCGCCATGAATCCCCTTCGAAGTAACTCTCTTCGAACCCCGCGCGGGCCGAGCATGGCACGGAGGAACACCCGGAGTCACGGCGACGTTTTGCTAACCCCCAGAGAAACTTGATCTAATCCCACCAGCTGGCGGATGTGGGCAGGCGTGATGCCGGCCGCGCGCAAGGCGCGCAGACCGGTCGAGCGGCTCGATTTCGACAGCTTCCGGCCCGCCTCATCGCGAATCAGCCGGTGATGGCGATAGGCGGGCTCGGGCAGGCCGAGCAGGACCTGGAGCAGGCGGTGCACCGAGGTGGCGTGAAACAGGTCCTGGCCCCGCACGATCTCGCTGACGCCCTGGAGCGCGTCGTCGACGACCACCGACAGATGGTAGCTGGTCGGCGTCTCCTTGCGGGCCAGGATCACGTCGCCCCACGCTTCCGGCCGCGCCGGGACGATGCCGCGCTCGCCATCGGGCCCCTCGCCCCGTTCATTCCAGCTCAGGCCAGCGACGCGCCGGCAGGCCGCCGCCATGTCGAGCCGCAATGCGTAAGGCACGCCCGATGCGATGAGATGATCGTGCTCGGCGGCTGAGAGCGACTTCGCGTTGCCGGGATAGAGCGGCGCACCGTCGGGATCGCGCGGCCACGGACCGTCAGCCTCACGCACGGAGACACTCTTTGCGATCTCGGCGCGGCTTTCGAAGGCGGGATAGACGAGCCCAAGCGCCGACAGCTTGTCCAGCGCGGCGCGGTAGTCGGCGAGGTGCTCCGACTGCCGCCGCACCGGCGTCTCCCAGGCCATCCCGAGCCAGGCGAGATCCTCGTAGATCGCAGCCTCGAATTCCGGCCGACACCGCGTCGCGTCGATGTCCTCGATCCGCAGCAACAGAAGCCCGCCGGTCTCTCGCGCCCGCTCGAAATTGAGCAGCGCCGAATAGGCGTGGCCGAGATGGAGAGGGCCGTTCGGGCTGGGGGCAAATCGGAAAACGGGTGGCATCGCTTTCATGGACCTCGTCATTGCCGGGCTTGACCCGGCAATCAATCCTCCACGACTCTGTTACGATAGGAGATGGATGCGCGGGTCAAGCCCGCGCATGACAAGTTGAGCGACCATGACCATCCACCTCGAAACCCAATCCGATCTCGAAGATGCCGTCCAGGCGCTGATCAAGCGCGATCCGCGTCTTAAGCCCGTGCTCGAGATCGCGGGCATGCCGGCGCTGCGGCGGCGCGAGCCGGGCTTTGCGGGCCTTGCCCACATCGTCTGCGGCCAGCAGCTCTCGACCGCGAGTGCCGCGGCGATCTGGGAACGGCTGTCGGCCGCGTTCGATCCATTCGACCATGACGCCGTGCGCCGCGCCCGCACCGACCGGCTGGGGCGGCTCGGCCTCTCCGCCGCCAAGATCAAGACGCTGAAGCATCTGGCGCGCGAAATCGCCGCCGAGCGGCTGAACCTCGACGTGCTCGCGGAGGAAGATGCCGATGCCGCGCATCACACGCTGATCGCGCTGCCCGGTATCGGCCCCTGGACCGCCGACGTCTACCTGCTGTTCTGCCTCGGCCACGGCGACGCCTGGCCGGCCGGCGACCTCGCCGTGCAGGAGGGCATCCGCATCGGGCTCGGTCTGAAGGCACGGCCGACGGAGAAGCAGATGGCGCCGCTCGCCGAACCCTGGCGCCCGCTGCGCGGCGCGGCCGCGCATCTGTGGTGGAGCTACTATCGTGCCGTGAAGAAACGCGAGGGCGTGCTCGCGGGATCGGGCTAAAGCGCGATGCGATTAGGGCATGATCTTTTCGGAAAACCGCTACACACTTTTCCGGATCATGCTCTAACCCCGCAGCCTCGCGCGGTCGGCCCGGGCACATTCGGCGACGAAGTCTACCACGGCGCGCACCGCCGGAAGCTCGACGAGATCGGGATGGGCCAACAGCCATAGGTCCGCCACGCTGGCGAGCTTCTGCGGAGCGACGCGCACGAGATCGGAATAGGATTCGGCGACGAAGCACGAGAGCGCGGAGATTCCGATCCCGGCACGGGCCGCCGCCAGCATGTCCCCCTGGGACGAGCAGCGCATCACCACCCTCGCCTGCCGCGTGACGACGTCGCTCCAGCGCGCAAGCTGCGCATTGGATGCCTGGTCGGCAAAACCGATGACGCTGTGCTCCTTCCAATCACCACGCCGTTCAGGCAAGGGCCGCCCGGCGACATAGTCGCGTGAGGCATAGAATCCCGTGCCGAGACGACCGATCTTGCGACCGACCAGGTTTTCCTCGCCGCTGTCGAAGGGCCGCAGCACCACGTCCGCCTCACGCCGGCGCACGCTCGCCGGAAACGGATGGGTGATGATCTCCAGCTGAATATGATCGTGCGCACGCAGGAAGGCGGGCAAGCGCGGCATCAGCCAATGTGAGGCCAGCGTCGCGCCGATCGACAGCTTGACGATGCCGCGCGCCTTGTGTCCTCCCGCCGCGACCGCGGTCTCAGCCCGTAGCGCCGCGGCCGCCATTGCCTCGGCGTGCTCGCGCAACGTCCTTCCATCCGCGGTCAGCGCCAGGCCGTCGGCGGCGCGCGCCACCAATCGGGTGCCGAGCTGAGCTTCCAGCGCCGCGATCTTGCGGCTGACGGTGGGATGGCTGGTGTGCAGCCGGCGAGCGGCGGCGGTGAAGCTGCCGGTATCGGCGACCGCGACGAAGGTCTTGCAAAGGTCCCAGTCCATCGGACTCTCTGTTCATATCTGAATGACGATCCGTTCATTATTGAACGGCCGGAGCGCGCCGTCCAACCCTATAGTGGGATCAAATCCGCGACACGGGCGGCAATCCACCCGCGCGACGATCAACAGGGAAACGCCTCGTCATCCGCCCGCCGGCGGGGCGGCGTTTCAGGAGGACATGATGGCACTGCCCACTCTCTTGAAGGATTCGCTCGAGCTGCCCGTGGTCGGCTCGCCGCTCTTCATCGTTTCCGGACCGGAGCTGGTGATCGCCCAGTGCAAGGCAGGCGTTGTCGGCTCGTTTCCCGCGCTCAATGCCCGTCCGGTCGAGATGCTGGACGAGTGGCTGAGCCGCATCGAGGACGAACTCGGCGAATACAAATCGCGCAATCCCGGCAAGAAGGTCGCGCCCTACGCCGTCAACCAGATCTGCCATGCCTCCAATGACCGGCTGATGAAGGACATGGAGACCTGCGTAAAGCACAAGGCGCCCATCATCATCACCTCGCTGCGGCCGCCGGCCGAGATCGCCGAGGCCGCGCACTCCTATGGCGGGCTGGTGTTCCACGACGTCATCAACGTCAAGCATGCGCGCAAAGCCGCCGAGCAGGGGGTCGACGGCCTGATCCTGGTCTGCGCCGGTGCGGGCGGACATGCCGGCACGCTGTCGCCCTTCGCACTGGTGCGCGAGGTCAAGCAATGGTTCGACGGCGCGATCCTGCTGTCGGGCGCGATCAGCGACGGCTTCGGCATCGCCTCCGCGCTGACGCTGGGCGCCGACCTCGCCTATATCGGCACGCGCTTCATCGCGACGCAGGAGGCCAATGCCGACGCAGCCTACAAGTCGGCGCTGACGCAGCACGCCGCGCACGACATCGTCTACACCAACCTGTTCACCGGCGTGCACGGCAACTATCTCGGCCCCTCCATCGCCGCCGCCGGGTTGGACCCGGACAATCTCCCGGCCGCGGACAAATCGAAGATGAACTTCGGCTCCGGCGGCAACATGAAATCGAAAGCGTGGCGCGACATCTGGGGATCGGGCCAGGGCATCGGCCAGATCACCGATGTCCCTCCCGTCGCGGAGCTCGTCGATCGGATGAAGAGTGAATTCGATCAGGCCCGGCAGGATTTCCTGATGCGCGTGAGCGCCTGACGTTTCGGACTGGCAAAAAACGGGAGGATACGATGAAGCTCGCAGCCGCAATGATCGGCCTGTCCCTGCTGGCATTCGCCAGCGGGAGCGCCCATGCCGAAGGAACGGGCGAGATCCGCATCGGACAGACCCTGCCCTATAGCGGGCCGGCTTCCGGCTTCGGCGCGATCGGACGAGCGCAGGAAGCCTTCTTCGAGAAGATCAACGCCGATGGCGGCATCAACGGCCGCAAGGTCAAGTTCATCACGCTGGACGATGCCTACTCGCCGCCGAAGACGGTCGAGCAGACCCGCAAGCTGGTGGAGCAGGAGGAGGTGCTGATGATGTTCGGCTCGCTCGGCACCGCCACCAACAGCGCCGTGCAGCGCTACCTCAACGGCAAGAAGGTGCCCCAGCTCTTCGTGCTTTCCGGCGCGACGAAATGGGCCGATCCGCAGAAATATCCGTGGACGATGCCCGGCATGGCCGCCTACGAATCCGAGGGCGTGGTCTATGCCAAGCATGTGCTGCGGACCAAGCCCGGCGCCAAGATCGCCATCCTGTCCCAGAACGACGATTTCGGCCGCGACTATGTCGCCGGCTTCAAGCGCGCGCTCGGCGACAAGGCCGCGAGCATGATCGTGGCGGAGCAGACCTATGAGACCAGCGCGCCGACGATCAGCTCGCAGCTCTCGACCCTGAAGGCGTCGGGCGCGGACGTGCTGTTCGGCGTCGTGCTCGGCAAGTTCACCTCGCAGATGATCAAGGGCGTGGCCGAGATCGGCTGGAAGCCCGAGCTGTTCTTCGTGCCGACGTCAGCCTCGTCGATCTCGTTCCTGGAGCCGGCGGGGCTCGACAACGCCGTCGGCCTGATCTCGTCGAGCAATCAGAAGGACACGATGGACCCGCAATGGGCCAGCGATCCCGGGGTGAAGGAGTACTTCGCCTTTATGAAGCAGTACATGCCGAATGCGGACCTCTCCAACTCCAACTATGCGGCCGGCTACCACTACGCGACGCTGCTGATGACCGTGCTGAGGGCGTGCAACGGTGATTTCAGCCGCGAGAACATCATGCGCCAGGCGGCCTCGCTGAAGGAGGTGAAGCTGCCGCTGCTGCTGCCGGGCATCGCAGTCTCCACCGGGCCAGACGACTATCTGCCGTTCCAGCAGCTTCGGCTCCGGCGCTTCAACGGCAAGAGCTGGGTGGGATTCGGCGACGTGCTGGACGATCGCTGACTCGAGCGGGAACAAGGACAGACCATGATCATCAGCGGCGAACGCCGGATCGGCCATGACGAGATCCAGGCGCGCATCAAACGCGCCGCGAGCGGGCTTCGCGCCCTCGGCCTTGCCGAAGGCGCGCCGGTCGCCATGATGCTGCGCAACGACTTCGTCCTGTTCGAGGTGGTTGCGGCCTCGGCCGCACTGGGCAGCCCGGTGGTGCCGATCAACTGGCACCTCAAGGCCGAGGAGGTCCGTTACATCCTGATCGACAGCGGCGCCAGGATCCTGATCTGCCATGCCGATCTACTTCCGCAGATTCGCGCCGGCATTCCGGAGGATGTCCGCCTGCTCGTCGTCGCGACCCCGCCCGAGCTCGCCGCGACCTTCGCAATTTCCCCTGGGCTGACCGAAGTCCCGGCGGGACTGACCGATTGGGGCAGCTGGCGCGATGGCCATCCGGAAATGCAGGAGCCGCCGCGCCGGGCCGCAGCGATGATCTACACTTCGGGGACCACCGGCATGCCGAAAGGCGTGCGGCGCATGCCGATGCAGCCGGAACAGGCTGCATCCGAGCGCGTCGGCGCGATCGCCTACGGCATCAAGCCGCGCGAGGACCAGGTCGTGCTGATCAACGGACCGATGTATCATTCGGCGCCGCATTCCTACGGCATGATGGCCTTTCGCAACGGCTGCACCATCGTTCTCCAGGCGCGGTTCGACGCCGAGGAACTGCTGGCGCTGATCGAACGCCACCGTGTGACGCATATCCACATGGTGCCGACCATGTTCGTGCGCCTGCTCCGCCTGCCCGAGACGGTGAGGCAGCGTTACGACCTGTCGTCGCTGCGCTTCGTCGTGCACGGCGCGGCGCCCTGCCCGCCCGAGGTGAAGCGGGCCATGATCGAGTGGTGGGGACCGGTCATCAACGAATATTTCGGCTCGACCGAGACCGGCATCCCGGTGTGGCACTCGGCCGAGGAGGCGCTGAGGAAGCCCGGCACGGTCGGCCGCGCCATCGAAGGCGGCATCGTCAAGATCTTCCGCGAGGACGGCAGCCTCTGCGGCGCCGATGAGATCGGCGAGATCTACATGCGCCAGACGGCGGTGCCCGATTTCGACTACCACGGCAAGGCGCAGGCGCGCGCCGAGGCCGGGCGCGACGGTCTCGTCAGCGTCGGCGACGTCGGCTATCTCGACGAGGACGGCTATCTGTTCCTGTGCGACCGCAAGCGCGACATGGTGATCTCGGGCGGCGTCAACATCTATCCTGCCGAGATCGAGAACGTGCTGATCACCATGCCCGGCGTCCGCGATTGCGCCGTGTTCGGCATCCCGGACGCGGAATATGGCGAGCGGTTGTGCGCCTGCATCGAGCCCGATTTCGCCGAGCAGCTCTCCGCCGCCGCGGTGCAGGCCTTCCTGCGCGAGCGATTGGCCAACTTCAAGGTGCCGAAGGAGATCCAGTTCCTGGATGCGCTGCCCCGCGAGGCAACCGGGAAGATCTTCAAGCGCAAGCTCCGCGATCCCTATTGGACGACCCACAGCTAGAAGACCGCGGACGAACAGCGTTTAAAACTATGTTGAGGTTGCAAAGGGGGCGCGCATAGCCGATGAGATGCCGGCGCGGATCAGAGCCGGGATCGACATCATGACGGCCACCGATTTCATCGTTGCACGGGACTATCTCGAAACCTGCAAGACGATCGCGACTGCGCTTCCCGCGCCAGACGCGCTGCCGCAGGATGCACTGCTCGTCCGAGTCGAGCGCTTTGCATTCACCGCCAACAACATCACCTATGCGGTGATGGGCGACGAGCTGAAATACTGGCAGATCTTTCCTGCGCCCGAGGGATTCGGCAACATTCCGGTGTGGGGCTTTGGCGAGGTGATCGCCTCGAAGCATCCGAATGTGCCGGTCGGCGAGCGCTTGTTCGGCTATTTCCCGATGGCGACGCATCTGGTCATCGAGGCGACAGACGTCAGCAAGCGCGGCCTGCGCGACGGCGCCGCGCATCGGCAGGGCGTGGCGCCGGTCTACAATGCCTATGCGCGCGTCAGTGGCGACCCCGCTTATGCCGGGCGGCAGGGCGACTATCAGGCGCTGCTGCGGCCGCTGTTCATGCTGTCGTTCCTGGTCGACGACTTCCTGGCCGAGAACGACGACTTCGGCGCGCGCGCCGTGCTGCTCTCCAGCGCCTCCAGCAAGACGGCGTTCGGGCTCGCCCATCTGCTGCACACGCGTGGCCGCAAGGTGATCGGCCTGACCTCGGCCGGCAATTCCGGCTTCGTCGGCTCGCTGCCCTGCTACAACGAGGTCGTGACCTATGATCGCGTCGGCACACTGCCGACGGACGCGCCGGTCGCGTTCGTGGACATGGCCGGCAGCAGCGCGCTGCGGTCCGAGCTGCACCGCCATTTCCGCGACCAAATGACATGTTCGGTGCGTGTCGGTCTGACGCACCGCGCCACCGATGCTGACGAAGGTACGCTGCCCGGCGCAAAGCCACGCTGGTTCTTCGCGCCCGATCACATCCGCAAGCGGGCCAAGGATTGGGGTCCTGGCGGCATCGAGCAGCGCTTCAGTGCTGCATGGTCCGGCTTCGCAGCGACGTCGGAGCGGTGCCTGACCGTGATCGAGAGCCGCGGGCCCGAGGCGGTGCGGCAGGTCTACCTCGACACGCTTCAGGGTCGCATTCCACCGGAGCAGGGCCATATGCTCTCGCTGCTCGGGTAAGTCACTTTCGACGACCCGAGAACCGGTATAGCGTTTGGCCTCTATAGTTGGAGCATGATCTCTCCGGAAAGCCGCTGCAGACTTTGCGCTAGCGCGGCCCTTCGGGTCGGGATCATGCTCGCGAGGAAACGCCGCGAAGACGGCCACGAGGTCGCGCATGCTGGACAGGACGAAGGATATTTCCGTCGCCGCACAAGCCTGGCTCGATGATTTCGAGCACATGCTCGGCAAACCCGATGCAGCCGCGCTCGCCGGCCTGTTCGTTGCCGAATGCTTCTGGCGCGATGTTTTGGCTCTGAGCTGGAACCTGCAAACCACCGCCGACCGCGATGCGGTCGCGCAAGCCTTGACGGAGCTCGCGCCCAAGGCCGCGCCGGTCAATTTCAAGATCGCGCCCGACCGCGCGCCGCCGCGCTGGGTGACGCGCGCCGGCACGAGCAATATCGAAGCGATCTTTGGTTTCGAGACCGCGATCGGCCGCGGCAGCGGCATCGTGCGGCTCGTCCCTGACACTGGCGATGGCGACCGTCTGAAGGCGTGGACGCTCCTGACCGCACTCGACGAGCTCAAGGGTTTCGAGGAGCGGCTCGGCACCTCGCGCCCGCGTGGCCAGGCCTATTCGCGCGATTTCCGCGGGCCGAACTGGCTCGATCTGCGCAACGCCTCGCGCGACTATGCGAATCGCGATCCGGCCGTGCTGGTGGTCGGCGGCGGCCAGGCCGGGCTCGCGATCGCAGCGCGGCTGAAGCAGTTGCAGGTCGACACGCTGATCGTCGATCGCGAGGCACGCATCGGCGACAATTGGCGCAAGCGCTATCACGCGCTGACGCTACACAATCAGGTGCAGGTCAATCACCTGCCCTACATGCCGTTTCCGCCGAGCTGGCCGACCTATATCCCCAAGGACAAGCTCGCCAACTGGTTCGAGGCCTACGTCGATGCGATGGAGCTGAACTTCTGGACCGGCACCGAGTTCGAGAGCGGCGCCTATGACGATGCGACAGGACGCTGGACGGTGACGCTGCGGCGCTCCGACGGCAGCAAGCGGATCATGCATCCGCATCACGTGGTAATGGCAACCGGCGTCAGCGGCATCGCCAACATTCCCTCCATCCCAACTCTCGACAATTTCAGGGGTACGCTGCTGCATTCCAGCCGCTACGAGGACGGCGAGACCTGGACCGGCAAGCGCGCGATCGTCATCGGCACCGGCAACAGCGGACACGACATTGCGCAGGATCTTCATTCCAGCGGCGCCGAGGTGACGCTGGTGCAGCGCTCGCCCACCCTCGTCACCAATATCGAGCCGTCGGCACAACTCGCTTATGCGACCTATAACGAAGGCACGCTCGAGGACAACGACCTGATCGCGGCCTCGATGCCGACGCCGCTCGCGAAGAAGACGCATGTGATGCTGACGGAGCAGTCGAAGGCGCTCGACAAGGAGCTGCTCGACGGCCTCACCCGCATCGGCTTCAAGCTCGATTTCGGCGAGGCCGGCACCGGCTGGCAATTCAAGTACCTCAGCCGCGGCGGCGGTTACTATTTCAATGTCGGCTGCTCCAACCTGATCGTCGAGGGCAAGATCAAGCTCAGACAGTTCTCCGACATCGAGAGCTTCGTCACGAACGGCGCGCGGATGAAGGACGGCTCGACCATTGCAGCCGACCTCATCGTGCTCTCGACCGGCTACAAGCCGCAGGAATATCTGGTGCGTCAGCTGTTCGGCGATGCCGTCGCCGACCGGGTCGGTCCGATCTGGGGCTTCGGCGACGGCTTTGAGCTCCGCAACATGTATACGCGCACGAAGCAGCCCGGGCTCTGGTTCATCGCCGGCAGCCTCGCGCAATGCCGGATCAACTCGAAATATCTCGCGCTCCAGATCAAGGCGGTCGAGGAAGGGATTTTGGGGCGGGGGATGCGCGCCGCTTGAACCTCATCGTCATTGCGATCCAGACTGCCTCCGCAGAAAGATTCTGGATTGCTTCGCTGCGCTCGCAATGACAGCGTGGAGCGAGCGTCGCACCCTGATAGGGATTTGAAGGAGACTACAGATGCCGGCCATCCTCGGCAGCGGCGAGCACCGCTACCGCGTCGTCGACAACTTCGCCAAGCTGCCCGACGGCTGGCAGCTGACCGACGTCGCCTCGGTCGCGGTCGACAGCAAGGACCGGATCTACGTCTTCAACCGCGGCGCCCATCCGATGGTGGTGCTGGACCGCGAGGGCAATTTCCTGCGCAGCTGGGGCGAAGGACTGTTCTCCCGTGCGCATGGCCTGCACATCGATGCGGACGACAACCTCTATTGCACAGATGACGGCGACCACACGGTGCGCAAATGCAGCACCGACGGCAAGGTGCTGCTCACGATCGGCATCCCGGCAAAGCCGGCGCCGTTCATGAGCGGCGAGCCGTTCCATCGCTGCACCCACACCGCGCTGTCGCCGAAGGGCGAGATCTACGTCTCCGACGGCTATGGCAATGCGCGCGTGCACAAGTTCACGCCCGACGGCAAGCTGATCAAAAGCTGGGGCGAGCCAGGCACCGATCCCGGTCAGTTCAACATCGTGCACAACATCGCGACCGACGCCGATGGCTGGGTCTATGTCGCCGACCGCGAGAACCACCGCGTCCAGGTGTTCAACGGCGAGGGCCAATACGAGACGCAGTGGAACAATCTGCACCGGCCCTGTGCGCTGTGCTGCTGCGACGGCGGAAAGAGCCCGACCTTTGTGATTGGCGAACTCGGCCCCGGACTCGCCATCAACCGCAATGTGCCCAATCTCGGCCCGCGACTGTCGATCGTGGACGCCAAGGGAAATCGCATCGCGCGGCTTGGCGGCGCGGAGGGCCCAGGCGTTGCCAGCGGCAAATTCCTCGCGCCGCATGGCATCGCGCTGGACTCGAAGGGCGACATCTATGTCGGCGAGGTCGGCGTCACCAATTGGGAGACCAGCTTTCCGGACGAGGAGATGCCGGCCGCGGTGCGCGCGACGCGGTGCCTGCAGAAGCTGGAGCGGGTACGGGAGTAGCTGCCCCGGCAAGGCCGCGACGCGCTGGGGCGGCTGGTTCCGAGCGCCCCAGGGATCGCGGCTTTTTGAGCACTTTTGCCACCCCGCCGCCGCATTGCTTGCTCTTGAATAAGTTGCTCAACGGGCTTCACAATCCCGTCACGCTGCATGTAGTATGTCAGGACATGCTGCTTCGCAGCGTATATTGGAGGCCGGGAGCGTTACTTGAACGCACATGTCTCGCAAGGCAGTTGGCCGGTTTTGGTGCTGAATGCGGACTTCCGGCCGCTGAGTTACTACCCACTGTCGTTGTGGTCGTGGCAGGACGCGATCAAGGCGGTGTTCCTCGACCGCGTCAACATCGTCGCGCATTATGATCAGGCGGTTCGAAGTCCCACGCAGCAAATGCAGCTGCCGAGCGTCGTCTCGCTCAAATCCTTCGTCAAGCCGACCACCCATCCTGCCTTTACCCGCTTCAACGTCTTCCTGCGCGATCGCTTCGCCTGCCAATATTGCGGCTCGCCCGAAGACCTCACCTTCGATCACATCATCCCCCGCAGCAAGGGCGGCCAGACCACCTGGGAGAACGTGGTCGCGGCGTGCTCGCCGTGTAACCTGCGCAAGGGCAATCTCACCCCGGCGCAGGCCAGGATGTTTCCGCGCCAGAACGCGTTCGCACCCACCGTGCACCAGCTGCACCGCAACGGTCGGCTCTTCCCGCCGAACTACCTGCACGACAGCTGGCTCGACTATCTGTACTGGGATACGGAGCTGGATCCGTAGGGGCGAGCCTGCGTGCGCTGCTGCTACCCCCGCTGCAAGGCGAGCGTCACGCCGCCGAGCGTGAGCGCCATCGCCGTCCATTCGCGATAGCCCAGCGGCTCCCCCAGAATGATGGCGGCGGAGATCACGCCGATCACGGGAACGATCAACATGCCGGTCGAGGCCGAGGTCGGTGGCAGACGGCGCAGCGTCTCGAACCAGGTGACGTAGCAGATGCCCATCGGCACCAGCGTCATATAGACGAAGCAGCCGAGCCCCAGCGGAGTAATCGCGGTGATATCAGGATGCTCGAACGAGACGCCGAGGATCAGCATCGCGGCGCAGCCGAGCCCGACCTGCCAGGCGACGACGACCAGCGGCGGCATCGGCAGCGGCTTGCGGTTGAGCACGTTGCCGAGCGCGAACAGGATGGCGCAGAGCAGCGCCAGCACAATGCCCAGCAGCTTGTCGGCGCCGAACGCAAGGCCGTTGCCGCTCAGGAGCAGCGTGACGCCGGCAACACCAAGGACCAGCCCGAAAATATCCCTTGTGGCCGGCCGCGTGTGCAGCACCGGCCAGGCAAACAGCATCGCCCAGATCGGCATGGTATAGGCGAGCAGAGCGCCCTCGCTCACCGTCACATATTTCATGGCGACGGTGCCGAGTCCCATCCAGGCAAAGACGTTGGTGAAGGTCGCAAACAGCAGCCGCGGGACGGCCTCGCGCGGCACGGCGAACGACTCCTTGCGGCTCAGCGCCAGGGTGCCGAGAATGAGCGAAGCGCAGACCCCGGCAAGGCCACGCGCGAACAGGGGCGGCCATTGCTGGAGCAACAGCTTCATCAGCGGCCAGTTCAGCGCCCAGCCGAACGCCGTCACGCAAAGGCAGAGAGAGCCGATCGTCCTGTCGCGTCGCGCCGAATCCATGGCTAGCGCTTAGCAGGCAAGCGCGGCCGGCTCCACCTCGGCTGGCGCATGCGGGCCATCACGGAGCAAGGAACCCGAAGCGGCCGTGCCCGTTCAGAGTCAACGGCATGCGCGCTCGCATGCACGTTCCACCGAACGCGTTCGCCGGCCGCAAATCGAAACAGGGGAAGACCCATGCCCGCAACCGAGAGTGATCACGTCTACAAGATCCTGGACCTCGTCGGATCGTCGGAGACGTCGATCGAGGACGCGATCAAGAATGCGATCAGCCGTGCCGCCAAGACCGTTCGCGAGATGAAGTGGTTCGAGGTGGTGCAGACGCGCGGCCACATCGAGAACGGCGCCGTGCGCCATTATCAGGTGACGCTGCGCGTCGGCTTTACGCTGGAGGGATGACGCGGCGGGCGCATCGCGGCGATCCGGCACCGGCGCGCGAAAGGCCGGCCCGTTCGCGCGTCACGTTGCGCCGCATCAGGCCAGATGGCACGCCACGAAATGGCCGCCCGCCCCCTCCTTCAGCACCGGCGCACTCTCGGCGCAGCGCGGCTGAGCGATCGGGCAACGGGTGTGGAAGTGACAACCCGACGGCGGCTTCATCGGGCTCGGCACGTCGCCCTTGAGGCGGATGCGCTCGCGCTTGAGCTTGGGATCGGGCACCGGCACCGCCGACAGCAGCGCCCTGGTGTAGGGATGCTGCGGGTTGCGGTAGAGGTCGCTGGCTTTCGCCAGCTCGACGATGCGGCCGAGATACATCACCGCGACGCGATCCGAGATGTGCTCGACCACGGAGAGGTCGTGCGCGACGAAGAGATAGGTCAGGTTCAGCTCGGCCTGGAGGTCTTCCAGCAGGTTGATCACCTGGGCCTGGATCGACACGTCGAGCGCGGAGACCGGCTCGTCGCAGACGATCAGCTTCGGCTCGACCGCGAGCGCGCGCGCGATCACGATGCGCTGGCGCTGGCCGCCGGAGAATTCGTGCGGATAGCGCCGCATGTGCTCGGCCTTGAGCCCGACCTTGACCAGGAGGCCCGCAACGCGCTCCTCGCGCTCCTTGGCGGAGGTCGCGAGATTGTGGATGGTGAAGGCCTCGCCGAGGATAGCGCCGACCGTCATGCGCGGATTGAGCGAGGCGAACGGGTCCTGGAACACCAGCTGCATGTTCCGCCGCATCGCGCGCAGATCGTTGCCGCCGAGCTTGCGCACGTCCTGGCCGTCGAAGGTGACCTCGCCGTCGGTCGGCTCGATCAGGCGCAGCACGCAGCGTCCCGTCGTCGACTTGCCGCAGCCGGATTCGCCGACGAGACCGAGCGTCTCGCCGCGATTGACCGAGAACGACACCCCGTCGACCGCATAGACGGTGCCGACCTGGCGCGACAGCAGGCCACCGAGCACGGGGAAATGTTTCTTCAGGCCGCTGACGCGGAGCAAGGGTTCGCTCATGACGCGGCTCCCAGATTCGCATCGCCGAGATGACAGGCCATGCGGTGACCGGGCGCGATCTCGCGCAGCAGCGGCTCCTTCTCGGTGCAGACATTCATGGCGAACTTGCAGCGCGGCGCGAAGCGGCAGCCGACCGGCGGATTGATCAGGATCGGCACCGAGCCGCCGATCGCCTCCAGCCGCGTCTTGTGCTCGCTGTCGAGGTCGATGCGCGGGATCGAGCGGATCAGGCCTTGCGTATAGGGATGGCGGGGATTGCCGAAGAGCTCGTCGACGGGCGCCTCCTCCACCACCTTGCCGGCGTACATCACGACGACGCGTTGCGCCGTCTCGGCGACCACGCCCATGGCATGGGTGATCAACATCACCGCCATGCCGAAGCGTTCCTTCATGTCCTGCAAGAGGTCGAGTATCTGCGCCTGGATGGTGACGTCGAGCGCGGTGGTCGGCTCGTCGGCGATGATCAGCTTCGGCTTGCAGGCGAGCGCCATCGCGATCATCACGCGCTGGCGCATGCCGCCGGAGAACTGATGCGGATAGTTGTGCACGCGACCTTCGGCGTTCGGGATCTGCACCAGCTTCAGCATCTCGATGGTGCGTTCCAGGGCCTGTTTCCTCGTCACCGCCTCATGGCGGCGCAGGCTCTCGGCGATCTGCTCGCCGATGGTGAGCACCGGGTTGAGCGAGGTCATCGGCTCCTGAAAGATGAAGCCGATCTCCTTGGCCCTGATCTCGTCCAGCTGATTGCTGGTCAGCGGCACCAGATCGCGTCCCTCGAAGATGATCTGGCCCGCCGCGATCCGGCCCGGCGGCATTGCGATCAGCTTCAGGATCGACATCGCGGTGACGGTCTTGCCGCAGCCGGACTCGCCGACGACGCACAGCGTCTCGCCCTTGTTGATGGAGATGTCGACGCCGTCGACGGCCTGGAGGATGCCGTCGTCGGTGGAAAAGTGGGTTTTCAGGCCCTTGATCTCGAGCAGCGGCGCCATCAGATCACCCGTCGCGCATCGAGCGCGTCACGCAGGCCGTCGCCGATGAAGTTGATGGCGACAACCGCGATGAAGATCGCGCCGCCCGGAAACAGCGCCCAGTGCGGGCCGATGTCGAGAAAATCCTTGGCGTCATAGAGCAGGCGGCCCCAGGTCGGGGTATCCGGCGGAAAGCCGAGGCCGAGGAAGGACAGCGTCGATTCCGCGATGATCGCGGCGGCGACGTCGATGGTGCCGGCGATGATCACCGGGCCGACCGCATTGGGCAGGATGTGCCGCACCACCTGCCGCACCGGACTGGCGCCGAGCGCGCGCGCGGCTTCGACGAACTCCTTTTCGCGGATCGACAGGAACTGCGCGCGCACGAGGCGCGCGACCGGCATCCAGCGGAGCCCCCCGATCACCAGCACGATCAGGATGAAGATGCCGCCCTCGGGGCCGAACACCTGCTTCAGCCCGTCGCGGAAGAGATAGATCAGCAGCAGCAACAGCGGCAGTTGCGGCAGCGACAGGAACAGGTCGGTGAGCCACATCAGGCCGTGCCCGAGCGCGCCGCGCGACATGCCGGCGAGCGCGCCGATCAGCGTGCCGATGAACACCGAGACCAGCATGGCGGCGAGACCGACAGCGAGCGAGATGCGGCCGCCATAGATCATCCGCGCCAGAATGTCCTGGCCGAGATCGTCGGTCCCGAAAGGATGGGCGAGCGAGGGCCCTTGCAGGCCCGCGACGATGTCGATGTCGTTGATCTTGATGCGCCAGACGAAGGGGCCAACGACCACCGCCAGAATCAGAATGAGGAGCAGGAAGGCGCTGACGACGGCGAGCCGGTGGCGGCTGTAACGCCGCCACGTCTCGCGCCACGGCGAGTAGGCGCGCCGCTCAGCGGAAGGAGATGCGAGGGTCAAGCCAGCCATAGAGCACGTCCGCGATGAGATTGAACAGCACGACCAGGCACGCGAAGACGAAGGTCACGGCCATCACCACCGGCGTGTCGTTGGACAGGATGGAGGAGATCAGGAGCGAGCCGATGCCGGGAATGCGGAAGATCTGCTCGGTGACGATGGCGCCGCCGAACACCGCCGGCATCTGCAACGCAATCAGCGTCACGACCGGGATCATGGCGTTACGCATCACGTGCTTGACGATGACCGTGGCCTGGCCAAGCCCCTTGGCACGCGCCGTCGTGACGTAGTCGAGCCGGATGACGTCGAGCATTGCCGAGCGCACGAAGCGCGTCATCGACGCCGCCTGGAACAGGCCGAGCACCGCCACCGGCATGATCGCCTGACGGATCATCTCCAGGACCCAGCGGATGCCCGTTGCATTGATGTCGGTGGTGTAGACGAAGGGCAGCCAGTCCAGCGTGACCGAGAAGATCAGGATGAACAGGATGCCGGTGAAGAAGGTCGGCAGCGAAAAGCCAACGAAGGCGAGCGTGTTGGCGACCTGGTCGAATACAGAATAGGGCTTGGTCGCGGCATAGACGCCGACGGGAATCGCGACCAGCAGCGCCAGGATCTGGGCCGACCCGATCACGTAGAGCGTGGTCGGAAGGCGCTGGAGGATGAGCTTATCGACGTCCATCCGGCTGACGAACGAAAAACCCCAGTCGCCGTGCATCATGGCCGACAGCCAGTGCAGGTAACGAAGATAGATCGGATCATCCAGGCCGAATTTGGCCCGAAGTGCGGCTTGCACTTCGGGCGGCACGTTCGGATTGGTCGCCAGTTCGGAGAATGGGTCGCCGGGAGCCAGCGCCAGCACGAAGAACAGCACTGCCGAGATGCCGAGCAGACTCGGAATCGCGATCAGCAGGCGACGCAGGACATACTGACTCATCAGGGAGAGATCCTCTCAGCGGCAGTCTCTCACGCCTCCCGATACCAATCCTGGATGTTGTCCGTCTCGTTCGCCCAGCCGCTCAGCGCCGGCCGCAACGTGTTGGCTGCGGCTTCCACCTTCAGGCGATGCATCACCGGAATGAACACGGTGTCCTGCCAAAGCAGATCGTTGCACTTGATGTAGAGCGCGGCCCGCTTGACGGGATCGGTCTCGGTCTCGGCCGCTGCAATGGCGGCATCATAGTCCTTGTTGACGTAACGCGGGAAATTCTGGCCCTGCCACTTGTTCTCCTTCGTCGCCACGTTGGCGGAGATGTAGCGGCGCATGTGCAGGGCCGGATCCGGCTGCGTCATCGGGATCTGGAACTCCTCGATGTCGGCATAGAACTTGGGATAGGTGTCCGGGTTGGCAACGTCCGACGAGAAGAACACCGAGGCAACGACCGACTTGAGCTCCACATCGATGCCCGCCTTCTGGCAGGCCTGCTTGACGATCGCCTGGGTCTTCTGGCGCGGACCATTGGTCGAGGTCTGGTACAGAAGCTTGAACTTCTTTCCATCTTTCTCGCGGATGCCGTCCGATCCGACCTTCCATCCGGCCTCGTCGAGCATCTTCGACGCCTTCTCGACGTTGAACTCCCACGAGGTGTTCTTGGAAACGAATTTTTCGGGACCGTTGAGGTAGTTGGCGGTGGTGCGGCCTGCACGACCGTAGATCGCCTTCTTGACGGACTCGCGGTCGACCAGCATGGAAAGCGCCTTGCGCACCTTCGGGTCCGAGAGGATCGGGTGCTTGGTTTTCATCGAGGACCGCTCGCCGTCGACCTCGGTGTTCGGATCGGTGAAGTTGATCGCAATGAACTCGATGTCGCCGCCGGTCGCATAGAGCGTCTTGCCCTTGCCGCCCTTCTCCAGACGCAGCAGCACGTCGTCTTCGACCTGCATGTTCCAGGCGAAATCGAATTCACCGGTCTGGATCACCGCCCGCGCCGCGGAGACGGCATCGCCGCCGCCCTTCATCTCGATCGTGTCGAAATGCGGACGGTTCGGCATATGGTAGTCGGGATTGAGCTGGCCGCGGACGACATCGCCCGGCTTGAACTCCACGAATTTATACGGGCCGGTGCCCACCGGGGCCAGATTGTTCGGCGCCTCGCGGGACTTCGAGCCCTTGTAGTCCGAGAACAGATGCTTCGGGAGAACACAGCCATAGGCGCCGACGAAGGCATTTGCCCAGAACGGCGTGGGGGTCTTGAACAGGATCCGAATCGAAAGATCGTTCACCTTCTCGACCGTGATCTCACCATAGGTGCTGATGCTGACGGCGGCCGTGGCGGGGTCGCTGGCGTATTGCCAGGTGAATACGAAGTCGTCGGCCGTGAGCGGTTTGCCGTCGTGCCATTTGACTCCCGGCTTGATTTTCCAAGTCACCGACTTGGCATCGGCGGCGAGACCGCCGTTTGCAACCGAGGGAATTTCTGCGGCGAGAATCGGATTGAGATTGCCGTCGGCGTCCCAGCTGGCGAGCGGCTCGTAGAACAGCCGCGACCCGTCCTGGTCCTTGGTGCCGGTGGCGAAATGCGGATTGAGCAGCGTCGGCCCCTGCCACCACAACAGCTTGAGAGGGCCGCCGCCTCCGCGCTTGGTTGGCTTATAGACCGCGGGACTCTGCGCCATGGCGACGCCGCCGAGCGCGAGGATCTGGTTGGCCAGGGGAGCGGTGAGACCGACCGCGGCCATGCGTTTGATGAAGGCGCGGCGATCCATTCGCCCGTCCTTCACCTGGCCGATCATCGAACGTAGTTCTTTATCCAGCATGGTTGTCCCCCGTCTGGTTTCCCATCGTGATGAAGACGGCCGACAAAGACGGCCGCCCATTTGGCTGGCAGTAGATGGCACACCGAATGGGGGGCGCGTCAACTGGGACCGTATGTATGCAAACGGTCTTCTGGCTGTCTGTTGGGCAAAATTGCGTTCCGCAGCCCATCCGCTCGGCAATCCAGCATCAAAACATGCCCGATTGCACGCTGCACTGCGGAAAATTTGTTCGCCGCATCAGACGAAGTATCGAGGTGAAATTCTACGCCACGGACATGTCGAGCGGCGGCGCGACGTGATCCGGCAGCGGACAGACGTAAGGCGTCTTGGCCGTCCGCCTTTGAAGGTCCGCCTTGGCAGCCTTGATCAGTTCCGGTTCCGTCAACGCCTTGATGCCGAGACCGGCCATCGCCTTGGCCGCCTGCACCATGGCCTTGTGGGCGTGCGGGCTCTTGCCTTGCGCGACCACCTGCCAGGTGTGGAAGGGCGTGCCGATTGCAACCGTCGGCGCGTGAACCTGCACGGTCGGCACCACCCAGCTCACGTCGCCGACATCGGTCGAGCCGACCAGCGGGTTGCGCTTGGCATCGAGCGGTACCAAGAAGTCGGCCAGCGGCCGATCGGTCGGCTCCATGCCGATCGCATAATAGACCGACGAGATGTCCTTGTCGCTCAGCGTCGCACGGATCTGGCTTGCAAAGCTCTTGTCCGCATCGTCGAAATGCGGCGGTCCGAGCTCTTCCATCACCTGGTGCAGCGCCTGTTCCAGCGGCGCGTTCGGCAGGATGTTGGAGACCGCGGAGATGATCTTCATCTCGACCTTGGTCTCGGTCATCAACGCGGCGCCCTGAGCGATCTTGGACACGCGCTCGACCAGCTCGTTCATGCCGGGAAGATCACGGGCGCGGATCGAATAGCGCACGCGCGCGTGGGCCTGCACCACGTTGGGGGCGATGCCGCCGGTGTCGAGCAGCGCGTAATGCACGCGCGCGTCGCTCGGCATGTGCTCGCGCATGTAGTTCACGCCGACGTTCATCAATTCCACCGCGTCGAGTGCGGAGCGACCGAGATGCGGCGAGGCAGCCGCATGCGAGGTACGGCCGGTGAAGATGAAATCCGCGCGCGTGTTGGCGAGCGACGGCGTCACCGCGACTTCCCAGAAGCTGTGCGGATGCCAGGTGATGGCGATGTCGGCGTCCTCGAACGCGCCGGAGCGCACCATGAAGGCCTTTGCCGCGCCGCCTTCCTCCGCTGGGCAGCCGTAGTAGCGTACGCGGCCGGGCACCTTGGTCTCGGCGAGCCAGTCCTTCACAGCGGTCGCGGCGAGCAGCGCGGCGGAACCGAGCAGATTGTGACCGCAGCCATGGCCATGGCCGCCGGTCTCGATCGGGCGATGCTCGGCGACACCCGCCTCCTGGCTGAGGCCGGGCAGCGCGTCATATTCCCCCATGAAGGCGATGACCGGACTGCCCTCGCCCCATTCCCCCATCACCGCGGTCGGGATGCCGGCAACGTTCTCGGTGATACGGAATCCCTGATGGCGCAGCTCGGCGAGATGCTCGGCCGCGGACCGCGCCTCGGTGTAGCAGACCTCGGGCATGCCCCAGACCCTGTCGCTGAGGTCGATGAAACGTGTCTTGATCGTGTCGACGCCACGCCAGATGTCGCTGCGGTTGTCCATGCTTCGGTCCGTGATCCCTGGTCAAACGAAGCGGGAATGGTTAGCAGCTTCGGCATGCGGCGCCTAGCATCCGGCCGGACAGCAGCCATGCGGCCGGTGCCGGATCGCGCGGGCCCGCCTTCTGTGCACGAGGCGCCTTTCGAAGATTTCACGCGGCGTTCTCAGGAATAGTTGGGAACGAGGCTTTCAAGACGGCCTGCTCCGGCCTAAATTATGTGTGCTTCGCGCTTCGTTCCGCTGGCCATGCCGGAGCGATGCTCTCAGCCAGGAGAACTCCATGCCCGCTCTGACCGAATGGAGAGTGCCGCCGGCGAACCAGCCGCGGGCGAGCGACTACGGCTTCGATCTCGACCGCGCGCTCGGCTCCGTCGTCGGCCTCCACGCCATCGTCCCGCCGGACGCCTTCAGCGCCGAGACGCTTGGCACCGAGCGCGCCGGTAATGGCGTCGTGATCGACGACGGGCTGGTGCTCACGATAGGTTATCTCATCACTGAGGCAGAGTCGGTCTGGCTGCACCGGGCCGACGGACGCGTCGTGGAGGGTCATGCACTCGGCTTCGATTCCGAAACCGGGTTCGGGCTGGTGCAGGCGCTCGGGCAGCTCGACGTCCCGCCGCTGTCGCTCGGCTCGTCGGCGGCGACCCGGATCGGCGACCGCGTCGTGGTCGGCGGCGCCGGCGGGCGTACGCGATCGGTCGCGAGCCAGATCGTGGCCAAGCAGGAATTCGCCGGCTACTGGGAATATCTGCTGGATGAGGCCGTGTTCACCTGTCCCGCTCATCCGAACTGGGGCGGCACGGCGCTGCTCAACGAGCGCGGAGAGTTGATCGGCATCGGCTCGCTCCAGCTCGAGCGCGAACGTGACGGCAAGGCCGAGCACGTCAACATGATCGTGCCCATCGACCTCTTGAAGCCGATCCTTGAGGACTTGCGCAAGTTCGGCCGCGTCAACAAGCCGGCACGGCCCTGGCTCGGGCTCTACTCCACCGAGATCGATAACCGCGTGGTGGTGATCGGAATCTCCGCCAACGGCCCGGCCGCCCGCGCCGAGCTCAAGACCGGCGATGTCATCCTCGCCGTGGACGGCGACAAGGTCACGAGCCAAACCGCCTTCTACAGGAAGATGTGGGCGCTCGGCGCCGCCGGCGTCGATGTGCCGCTCACCGTGCATCACGAAGGCGTCACCTTCGACGTCACGGTGACCTCGACCGATCGCTTCAAGCTCCTGAAGGCGCCGAAGCTGCACTGATCCCAAGGCTTGAGGACGCGGGCGATGACCGAGGCCGTGGTGGACGACATCGTGGCCGTGCTGCCGCCGCTGCTCAATGCGCTGGAAGCGCTCGGCTTCTTCCAGCGGCATCTGCACCCGCCGGCCTTCGCCTCGGTCATGAACGCGATCGGCGTGCCTGACGAGGCGCTGCAAGCGGCACGAGCCGCGATCGGCGATTGGCCAGAACAGTTCACCGGCCTGCGCGAGCGGCTCGATCGCGCCTGCGACGAGACCCTCGCCGCCTTTGCCGGCATCCGCGAGGTCGAGCGCGGCAATGGCGATCTCGTCGCCGTCTTCCGGGCCATGCGCCATGTCCCGCGCGCGCAGGAGGCGCTCTATCCGCTGGCGGTGCAGTTTCCACCCGTGAGCAGCTTCTTTCTCAACGCCGCCAATCGCGAGAATCACGATCTGCTGTCGCGACTGGACGTCGGCGCGAGCGAGCACGCCGGCATCTTCCACGATCACAATGAGCCCGGCAGCCGCGGCGGCTTCTCGGTCTATGTACCGGAATATTACATGCCCGACCGGGCAATGCCGCTGGTGATGGCGCTGCATGGCGGCAGCGGCAACGGACGCGGTTTTCTGTGGAGCTGGCTGCGTGACGCGCGCAGTCTCGGCGCGATCCTTGTGGCGCCGACCGCGACCGGCCCGACCTGGGCGCTGATGGGCAACGACACCGACACGCCGAACCTCTTGCGTATCCTCGATACGGTGCGCGACCGCTGGAGCATCGATGCCTCGCGCATGCTGCTGACCGGCATGAGCGACGGCGGCACCTTCTGCTACGTCACCGGGCTCGACGGCGCCTCGCCCTTCACCCACCTCGCGCCCGTTGCTGCGACCTTCCATCCGCTGATGGCGGAAATGGCGGACCCGAGGCGCCTGCAAGGCCTGCCGTTCTTCATGACTCACGGCAAGCTCGACTGGATGTTTCCGGTGCAGACCGCACGGCAGACGCAGGCGGCGCTCGCCGCCGCCGGCGCCAAAGTCACCTATCGCGAGATCGACGACCTCAGCCACACCTATCCGCGCGAGATCAATGCGGAATTGCTGCAATGGCTGAATGGAGAATGAGCGACCTCTCCTTAGATGCGCCGCATGGCCGCGGAACCATCACTTCGGGCCGACGTTGTTGCCGGTCACCGGAGGTTCGCCATGCAGACTTTTTTCGGAATGATCCTGGGCGCATTGCTGCTTGCGGGCGGCGTTTACGTCTATGATTCCATGCAGACGTCGTCGGTCGCCAATGGCGAGGTCGCGATCACCAATCGCACCATCGTGAACTGGGACGTCGCTAAGGCCGACTGGGATGCGCTGCGCGATCGCGCGCACAAGGACTGGGTCCGGATCTCGTCCAAGTAATATCGCCCGACCACATGAAAAATGCGCCGTCGCGGGTCCGCGGCGGCGCATTTTGTTGCGCGCAATGGAGGCCGCCCGCGTCAGTTCATCTTGGCCTTGCGGGCGTCGGCGATGACCTGCTCGAACTCGGTCATGCTGAGCACGCCAGGCACACGGTACTTGCCGACGATGAAGGCCGGAGTGCCACGGAAACCGAAAGCTTCAGCCTGCTCGTTGTTGCGCTTGAGGATGGCGTCGATGTCCCTGGCGCGGCCCGTCAGATCGCGCTTAAGCCGCTCCATGTCGACTCCGGCACCCGCGAGCAGCTCGTTGATGCGCGGATCGGTCAGGCGCGAGCTGACGCCCATCATGGCGTCATGAGCCTGATGGTACTTGCCCTGGAATTTCGCCGCCAGCGCGGTCCGCGCCGCCGTGACCGAAACCGGCCCGAGGATCGGCCAGTCCTTCATCACCAGCCGCACCTTGCCGTCGTCCTGGACGACCTGGCGCAGCTCAGGCTCGAGCTTGCGGCAATAGGGGCAATTGTAGTCGGACCATTCGACGATCGTGATATTGCCGTCGGGATTGCCTGCGACGGGCGTGTCGGGGTCACGCAGCACCTTGGCTTCGGTCAACACCTCGTCGTCGGTCGCCGCACACGCCGAGGCGCCCCCGCCCACCGCGAGAGCGCCCGCTCCGATCAGCGTCAGCGCCGCACGTCGCGTCGGCACAAGGCCTTTGTTCCTGAATCCAGATCCAGCCATATCTCGTCCCGCTTCGGTCCCATCTCCATCGATACGGTTCGAGACCAGGAATTGTTACAACTCATATAGAGTGTCGCGGCGGCGATGTCATCGCACCAGCAGCGTGACCGCCAAGGGGACCAGGAACGAGGTCACCAAGGCGTTCAGACTCATGGCGATGCCGGAGAAGACGCCGGCAATCTCGTCGACCTGGAACGCGCGCGCGGTGCCGATGCCGTGCGCGGCAAGGCCGGCGGCAAAGCCGCGGGCGCGGTAATCGGTGACGCCGGTGCGGTTCATCAGCGGCGTCACGATGATGGCGCCCATGATACCGGTGAGGATCACCGCGACCGCCGTCAGCGAGGGGTCGGCGTGCAGGGATTCGGCGATACCCATGGCAACGCCGGCCGTGACCGATTTCGGGGCCAGCGACAGCACCACGTCCCGCGGCAGCCCGGCGAGCTCGGCCAGCACCACCACCGACACCACGGCCGTGACCGAGCCCGCGACCAGCGCCACCAGCATCGGCACGATCGATGAAACGACGCGCTTGCGGTTCTCATAGAGCGGCACGGCGAGCGCGACGGTCGCCGGCCCCAGCAGGAAGTGCACGAACTGCGCGCCGGCGAAGTAGGTCGTGTAGGACGTTCCGGTCAACAGCAGGAAGGCGCCGATGATCCACATCGCATGCAGCACGGGATTGGCCAGCGGATGGCGCCGCATCGCCAGGGAGACCGCATCCGTGGTTGCATAGACCAGCAGCGTCACGGTCAGCCAGAGCAGCGGTGACTGCGAGAGATAGACCCAGAGCGAGAACGGATTGTCCTTCATCGCGCGTCCTGTTGCTTCAACAGGCGGCTGACGAGGCGAAAGGTCAGCACGGTCGCGAGCAGCGTGACGACCACCGACAGCGCGAGCACGAGGATGATGGCGATGCCGTGAGATGCGAGCAGATCGAGCTTCTGCACGACGCCAACGCCGGCCGGTACGAATAGCAATGAGAGATGGGCCAGCAGGCCCTTGCTCGCCGTCTCGACACCATCATTGCGCAGCGGCCCGCGCGCGATCGGCGCAAAGCGGTCGCGCATCATCAGCAGGACCAAGAGCAGCAGGAGGCCCAGCACCGGTCCCGGCAACGGCAGGCCGAGACCGCGCACGACGGCTTCGCCGATCAATTGGCAGAGCAGGATGAGGCCGACACTCGCAGGCATGACCATCGCATCAAGAGATGCACCGGCACGCTTGTCAATCGCCGCTATGCGTCGGACGCGCGGGGCACGTGCGCGGCCGCAATGCGTGGCAGCATCGCCATCAAGGTCCCGGTCATGGTCGCGATCAGCGAGGTCTTGCCGTCGTGCTCGGCAAACGCCTTGGCCTCGCAAAAGGTCAACGTGCGGCCGGGCTTGACGACTTCGGCCCTGAAGACGAAGCGCTCGCCCCTGGCCGGCGCAAGCAGCGTGGTCTTGAACTCGACGGTGAGGATGTCGGCCTCACGCGGCATCAAGGTAAAGGCGGCGACGCCGCAGGCATTGTCCAGGCCTGCGGTCACGATGCCGGCGTGGACGAAGCCGTTCTGCTGCGTGAAGGCGGCCGCATACGGCATCGCCAGTTCGACCTGGCCCGGCGCCAGATCGACGATCGACAGGCCCAGCGTGCGCATCGCCGGTTGGGCGGCGAACATCGCGGTCGCGGCCGTGCGGTACTCGGGGTTTTTCGGCTCGAACGGGGCCATCGCTCATGCCTCCGCCGGC
This sequence comes from Bradyrhizobium sp. CCBAU 53415, assembly GCF_028128735.1. Classification (NCBI taxonomy): domain Bacteria; kingdom Pseudomonadati; phylum Pseudomonadota; class Alphaproteobacteria; order Hyphomicrobiales; family Nitrobacteraceae; genus Bradyrhizobium; species Bradyrhizobium sp. CCBAU 53415. The sequence continues at coordinate 519,951 of NZ_LBJF01000026.1, forward strand.
TCGAAAAGGTGCTTCACGACGATCTCTCTGATTGCATCGGCGAACGGTGCGGACTTCCGCAATTGGCGGTCCATGTGCACGCCGGTGATCTCGCAGGTCGCTGCGAGTTCGCCGGTCTCGGCATTCGTCATGTCGTGGCGGAAGCGAATCGACATGTCGCCGATCTCGAGCAGATGGCTGCGGATCTCGACGATGTCGCCGGCCAGCAGCTCGCGCCTGTAGGTAATGTTCTGCTGCACGGCGGCCATGCCGCGACCCGAGCTGCGCAGGTAACTCGGCGTCAGGCCGAGGCGGGCGAACAGATTCCAGTTGGCCTCGTCGAACTTGCCGACATACCACATGATGTTCATGTGCCCGACATGGTCGCATTGCCACGGATAGACCGTGCCGCGATAGGTCACCTCCTGCGCCACCGCCTTTCCTCCCGCATTTTTCGTCTTTGATGCTCGATACGGTAGCGTATCAAACCCGTGTCGCGTTAGCAATACGGTACCGTATCAAGAACGGGTGAGGCTTCCTTCATGAACAACGGCAAGCGCGATGTCTGGGTCGAGGCGGGATTTGCCGAGCTCGCCCGCGCGGGGGTGGAGGGGGTGCGGGTCGAGGTGCTCGCCAAGAACCTCGGCGTCACCAAGGGCGGCTTCTACCGCCGCTTTGCCGACCGAGCCGCACTGCTCGTTGCTATGCTGGAAGGCTGGCGCGAGGGACGCGTCGCCGCAATCGTGCAGCAGACAAGTCTCGACGGACGAGAGCCCCGCGAGCGGCTGAGAGCGGTGATCCAGCTCTATTCCGAACGCCTCAATCCGGAAGGCATGGCAATCGAACTCGCGATCCGGCAATGGGCCCGCTCGGACGGGAACGCCGCGGCGGCGGTGGCGAGCGTGGACGCGGCGCGGCTCAAGCACGTCGCCGAGCTCTATCGCGCGACCGGCCTTGCGGCCGAGCAGGCCGAGGCGCAGGCCTTCCTGTTCTACTGCTTCATCTTCGGCCAGAGCCTGTTGTTCGTCGAGAGCGGTCCGCGCAAGCGGGCGCAACTCGTGGCGAAATCGGCCGAGAAGCTGCTCGACTGAGCATGATCCGGACCCGAAGGGCCGCGTGAGCGCAAAGTATGCAGCGGATTTCCGGAAGATCATGCTCGAACAATTCAAGCGAAATGGCCGGAGCGCTGCTCCGGCCATCGCATCGATTCGAAGCTCAGGCCGCGCCCTTCAGCTTCTTGGTGCATTCGCTGTAATAGCCGCCGCCCTTCTGAATCCACTTCAAGCCGCCATTGCCGTTGGTGGCCTTATTGGCATTGTACTGGTCGACGCAGGTGTGGAGGCGCGCCTTGCCGGGGGTCTCCTTGGCGTATTTCGGATCGACCGCGTTCGGATAAATCGCGGGTCCGGTCGGCAGCGTCGGCGCCGCAGCGGGGGCAGCCTCCTTTTTCGCCTGCTTCGGCTCGGCAGGAGCGGCGGGCGCAGCCGGAGCAGCTGCGGCGGCGGGCGTCGCATCGGCACCGCACTGGGCCTTGCGGAAGTCGTTCCACTTCATGGTCCCGAGCGAGCCGTCCTTCTTGGCGGCCTGATATTTCGCGCTGCACTCCTGCGCGGTCAGTGCCTGCGCCGGCGCGCTCGCCAGCAATGCCGCGACACCGGACGCTGCAATCGCGCACAACAATCTTGTCTGAATGGTCATCCCTTGGTCTCCTCCTTGGTCTTCCCGGACGGAAGTGAAACGAGGATTGCTATCGTAGCGTGTCGGCCGCCTGCGACAAGGATGCGATGACTATCGGCGCGAAAATATAGTGATCCCACGGCTCAACTCATTCATGTCGCGTTCAGCAACGCGAGCCGACCTTCCCAGCCCTTCGCCATTCTCCCAAGCAGAGTGCAACACATGACCTTCACGTCTCGCCTCGCTGTCGTCGCCCTCGCCTCCCTGCTCGCTACCGGCACCGCCTTCGCGCAGACCGCCGCGCCGGCGACCAAGGGCGATACCAAGGCCGATGCGGCTGCCACCACCGACAGGAAAGCACCGAAGGAGCGTTCGGCCGAGTCGCTCGAATGCTCCAAGCAGGCCGACGCCAAGGGCTTGCATGGCAAGGAGCGCAAGAAATTCCGCTCCGAATGCATCAAGACGGCGAAGGCCGGCAGCGCCGCTCCCGCCGCCGATAAGAAGTAAGTCCGTCACGATCTGCCTGAGAGGCGCGCGCATTGCGGCATGACCAGCCTGCAATTGTGCGCCTCCCGCCGATTTGCGATAAGGTGGTGTGAAGCAAATCACCGCCTCCCTGCCGTTCGAATGGCCGAGCCGTGCCAAGATCTTGAGCACGGTGGAGACGCTCGTCATCGGCACCGCCGGCGGCCTCGTGTTTCTCGTCGCCGGCCTTCCCGGCGGACTGATCTCGGGCTCGATGATCGCGGTCGGGATCGCCGCAATCGCCGGCCGGCAGCTGTCGCTGCCGCCGGTCCTGACCCAGACCGTGCTGGTGCTGCTCGGCATTTCGCTGGGCTCGGTCGTCTCGCGCCATTTGCTCCAGCAGGTCGGCGCCTATCCGCTCACCATCGGGCTGCTCGCGCTCGCCACCTTCTGCTCGACGTTCGGCTCGAGCTACTACCTCCAGCGCATTCATGGCTGGGACCGCACTTCGGCTTTCCTCGCCGGCAGCCCCGGCGCGCTGTCGCAGATCACTATCCTGGCGGTCGAGCGCGGCGCCGACCTGCCGGGCATCGCGGTGGTGCAGACCATGCGCGTCATCATCCTGACCGCCGCGCTGCCGATGGTGCTGGCCATCGCGGGCGTCGCCCCCTCTGCCGCGCCGTCGCTGACGACGACAATTGCCTCGCCGCTCGACCTCGTGGAGTTGGTCGCGGCCTCGCTGGCCACGGCGCTGTTCCTGCGACTGATCAAGTTTCCGGCGAGCTGGATGTTCGGTGCCATGATCGCATCCAGCGTGCTGCATGGCGCCGGCTGGGTCGAGGGCGGCCTGCCGGACTGGGGGCGCGGCGTGGCGCTTGTCGGTATCGGCGCCCTGATCGGCAGCCGTTTCGCGCGAATGCGAATCAAGACGCTCGCCGGCCACCTCAGCGCGGCCCTGGGCTCGTTTGCCGTGGCCATCGCCGTCTCCGCCATCTTCGTCGGCATCGTGGCGCTGACCACGCAGGTGAAGTTCTCCGACGTCGTCGTCGCCTTTGCGCCGGGCGCGATGGATGCGATGCTGGCGCTGGCCTTGACGCTGCACATCGACCCGATCTTCGTCGGCGCCCATCACCTGTCGCGTTTCGTCTTCGTGACGATCGCGACGCCGGGCATCGTGCATCTGTTCGGACGGACGCAGGACGATGTGGATGATTGAGCTTCAGCGCTTCGCCGTCCGCCCAAATCCCCACGCGGCGATCGCGGCCATCAGCAGCGAGATCAGCAAATTGTAGCCGGCAAGCGACAGGCCGAGGAAGCGCCACTGCACCTCGTCGCAGCGCACCACCTTCACGGTGTCGAGCTTCGACAGCAGATCAGCGGCGCTGCCGAGATTGACGACGGGACCGGAGCAATCGGTCGGCCCTTTCCAGAAACCCCATTCGACGCCGGAATGGTAGGCGCCGAGTCCGGCATTGGCGAGCGTCGCCAGCGCCAGGATCGCGAGCCCCGCCAGCAGCAGCGGCCGCGGTGCGCCGCTTCGAGCCGCAATCGCCGTCAGCGCACCGAGCGGAATCGCGAGGTAATAGGCATAGCGCTGCTCCAGGCAGAGCGGACAGGGCAGGATCTCCAGCACGAGCTGGAAGAACCAGGCGCCAGCGATCGTGACCGCGGCGATCAGCGTGACCAGCAGCGAGGCAGTCAGCGCGGGGCTCGCACTGGCCTGCTTGAACGCAGGTATCGCGGCACTCTGGGTGGTCACGGCAGCCTCTTTCCGGTGGGTCGTAGCCTTAGCCCTAGCCCCGGCCCATGCGGCTGTCGAGAACGGCCGGGATCACTTTGGCGCGGGTTGACCCCGTCCTGTCCATGGCTATAGTCCGCCGGCTTCGCGACGCCGCCTCAAGGCCGACCGAGGGCCCCTGTGGCGGAACTGGTAGACGCGCTCGACTCAAAATCGAGTTCCGCAAGGAGTGCTGGTTCGATTCCGGCCAGGGGCACCAACTAGGCTGTTCAAGCCCGTTCTAAAGCGTCGCAACGGTCCGCGCAATGCTCGGAAATCCTTGAAAAATAGGCCCTTCTGCGTACATTCTTGTTCGTCACCGTTTGTTCTCCTCCGATCTCAGCCGGCCGATTTGCTGGTATTTTTGCTGGTATCGTGCTGGCATCGGGAGAACAAACGTTCACGGCGACTTTCGCTATTCCGAATGAAGGAATTGAGCAGATGGCCGGCAAGAACGATGGCGTGTTCGCCAATCCCAAGCAGATCAGGACCGACGTCGACTGTCGCGCCGCCCGACCGAAATTCGACAATGGCGCGTGGAGTCCCGCCAAGATTTCCGACGTGACCGGCGGCTGGCCCTATCTCTTCGTCACGCCGGACGTGAGCAGGCCCGGCAACGCTGCCTCCAAGCTCTGGCGGATGGACTACCGTTTCCACGGCCGCCAGAAAACTTACTCCATCGGACCTTACGGCAACGGCAAGGATGGCACGTTCTCGCTCGCCGACGCGCGGCGCGAGCGCGACAAGGCCAAAGACCTGCTGAAGGACGGCAAGGACCCGAGCACCGAGAAGCAGCTCGATAAGCACAGGCAGGCGGCTGCCCGGCCTTTCGGGCAATGGGCCGACGAGTGGCTTGCGAAGAAGAAGGTGGAGAAGGTCAAACGCGGCAGGATCGTCGCGGTGCGCGATCCCAAGACCATCGAGGTGCTTGAGCTGCGCGTCGGCTACGTCAAGGCTCGCTTCGGCAAGCTATGCAGGCAGGACATCAAGCGTCCGGACGTGCTCGCTTTCATGCGTTCATACGAAGCCGAGGGAAAGCTGGAAACTCGCGACCGCGTGCGCAGTATCGGCGAGCAAATCTGCGACTATGCCGACGTCGAAGGCGACGGCTACAATCCATTCCGCAACTTGAATGGGCAGATGATTGCCAACATTTCGACTTCCCGTCCCGGCGTCACCGAACCACGTGATGTGACGCGCGTCTTCAAGCTCATTAGCGCACCGTGGACGAGAGCGAGATTTGGTGACGTTGTTGGCCTTGCCTTGCGCTTCGATGCACTGACCATTCCCCGCCCCGGCATGGTCAATGAAATGGAATGGAGCGAGGTCGATTGGGATACAGAACGTTGGACTGTTCCGGCCGCCAAGATGAAGACCGGTTGGGACCATGTCGTGCCATTGTCACGGCAAGCACTTGCAATCCTGCGCAGCGTTCAGAAGCTGACCGGCCATCGCCGGTACGCGTTTTCTTGCTCGAAGGACGCGCCGCTTTCAAACAACACGCTCAACAAGCGCTTGCGGCTGCTTGGCATTGACACCAAGACTGATCATTGTGCGCATGGATTCCGGACCACCTTCTCGACCTTGTCTCACCACGAAGAGATCAAGGCCGCCAAGGCATGGGATGGCGATGTCGTCGAGCTGCAGCTTGCGCACCTCGATAACTCTACTGTGGAAGGCCTCTACAAGAGGCACGGACCGCTTGCGCTGATCGGTTCGCGCACGAAGCTGATGCAGCATTGGGCTGATCGGATCGACTACTGGCTCGATCCCAAGAAGGTAACGCCGATCAGGGGAGGCGCGCTTGCCTAAAGGCGACCATTCCGGGTCGCCTGCATCGATATTGCAAGAACCGGTGGTTGCGGGGAGGCGCAACCACCGATACCGACATTCGGTTCAAGTTGCGATCTGACCGAGCCTCCCGCCTCTCGAACGCAGTGGCCATCATCTAAGCTATTGATCTCACCAATAGAAATGGGCGTTTCCGTCACGCTTTGTTCACGGTCGTTTCGCCAATTCGTTGCGACGTTCTTGAGACCGCGACCCGTTGGGGCGGGATGGCACCTGCAACCGGGCATTCCTATGGAGCACAAGATAAAACTGTCAACCTCGACAGGGAAAAAGAAACATATCTCTTAAAAATGGCGACCCAACGCATCAAAACATCCAATGGTCGCGTGATCATCACGTAACTTCCCACCCAACCGCCATGTGAAAGGCGGAGTTGCCTCGCGTTGGGCGCGGACGTCTCAAGTGCCCACGAGCGATGCGCCGCTGGCAGGAACGTCCGGTCAGGTGGCTCGCATTTTGGTCAGGAATTGGTCTACCGCCGTACGCAGCATATCCGACTGATTCTCCAACCCGCGCGCGTTAGTGAGAACGTCGCCGGCTGCTGTACCGGTGGCGGCCGCTGCGGTGCTGACGCTGCCTATATGGCCTCTGATTTCGCTGGAACCCGCGGCAACGGACTGGATGTTGCGCGCAATTTCGCTTGTCGCAGCACTCTGCTCCTCGACCGCGGAGGAAATGCTCAGCGTGATGTCACTCATCCTGGCGATCGTTTGCGTAATTCCGTTAATGGCGAGAACTGCGTCGTTTGTAGTTGCCTGCATGGTCTCGATCTGCGCGGAGATCTCCTCCGTTGCCTTTGGGCCGTCGGTCGTGTACCAGCGCAGCTCGACGAGCTTGTTTCGGCTGCTGAGCGAAGGGCGATTAAAGCCGGCGGTGGGCAAGGTTTTCGAATTCGAAGACTTCCGTGAAGCCTTCAAGACGCTCGCCGGCGGCCAAGCCTTGGGCAAAGTGGTCGTGAGAGTGGGCCGGTAGATGTCCACGGCAAGAACAGCGCCTGCAAAGCTTCTGCGCGCATCGCAGCCGAAGGAGGGCGCGGAACTGACGGGTTTCCACGCCTGGCGGAGGAGGTCGGCACTGCTGCCCAGCGGGAGTACAAAATCGCAGGAAATCGTAATTTGGCGTACAAAATCGTACGATTGGTAGCGGGGGAGCGACTTGAACCCCCGACCGTCTTTCGCTTTGAAGCTCCGCATTCGAAAAGCCGGCTGCGCAAGCTTCGATGCTGGGCAAAAATTCTTCTGAAAGGGCATAGGCGTGCCCGCGGCGAGAACCGTCCTGTTTTATTTTTGGGAGGGTAGTCCCCTGTGAGCTCGCGGCCGCGCGCGGACGAAGGGCGCTGCTAGGTTTCGTCTCGTCTGTAAGTTTCCGGCTTCGTCGACGGGCCGGTGCCGGGGCCGAGCAGCCCGGCCAAACCGTGTCCGCGACCGAGCCTGAGATCTCCAAGCGAAGAATTCACGAAAAAACGTCACCTATCACTGCTAGCCGAGGAACGCGAGGCAAGCAGGCAACATTAGTGATGCAAAAGGCTCAGGACACGTCCATGTCAGATCGGAATGATAGGCTGCGAGGATCAGGCAGATTGTTCGCTGGCGCGGCCGGCGTCGCTATCGTTTTGGCGATCGGCGTCACGATTTGGCCGTTCCTGACAGAAGACCAGCTGGGTACGCCACCCGGCGGAGCGAACCCGGCCACTCGTTCGGATACCACGGCCTCTCGGGGAGCGCCTGCGCAGAACGCTGCGCAGAGCACCGTCGGCAGGACCGACCCCGCCGGCCTGGAAGATTCAGCTGGGGGACGTGCTCGCGCGATCAAGCAGAGCTCGCACGCCCTGACGCTTGATCCTCGACAACGGTCGCAAATCAGGAACGTGATTGCCGATCAGCAGGATGCGCCGAAGATCGAGAAGGCGCCGTTCGAGATGATGATCGGAGCTGCAGTTCCCGAACAAGTCGCAACGAAAGACATTCCGGTCGATCTCACAAAGATCATGGATGGCTATTGGGGAGATCAGTACTTGCTGGTCCAGAACGATCTGGTGATCGTTGACCAGCACAGCCGGCGCGTTGTGGCAATCGTACCGTCGGCTCTCTGAATCGCTTGCGCCGTGCCGATCGTGCTTCTTCGTACAGGACCATGATGATGCGGTCTGCCGCTCGCGGGACAGCGGTTCATGATGTTGGTTGCCCCGAACGATGCACCCCCGCCCTACGGTAAGGCATAAACGACGACCTGATCGCCGACTTGGTCCTTGAGGATCGTGTTGCCTCCCGCGATGAAGGCGACGTATTCACGGCCCTTGTACTCGTATACCGCGGGATTGGCGACCGCAGGCGCCTGCACGATGTCGGACCAAAGCTCCTTGCCATCGGTGAGGGAGTAGGCCCGCACCTTGGCATCCATCGAGGCTCCGATGAAGATCACTCCTCCGGCCGTCACCACGGGGCCACCGATCGTGACCGAGCCCATGGATTCCGGCATGTAGAAGCCCCACTTCTGCGAAGCGCCGACGGGACGGCGCCACTTGATGTCGCCGGTCCTCATGTCGATGGCGGCGATCTCGCCGAACGGCGGTTTCCAGCATGGCATGCCGAGCCAGTTCAGCGCGTTGTCGAGTGACATGCCGTAGGGGGCGCCCTCTTGCGGGTAGAAGCCTTGCTCGTTGCCCGACCCGCCGGTGTGCTGCTCGTACTCCTTGCGAGGGTATAGCTTGATGTACTGCACCACGTGCGAGAAGTTGACGATGGCCGTCTTGCTCTGCGGATCGTACGCCACGCCTCCCCACTGCACGCCTCCGGCGGAGTCGGGGTACGCGAAAGTGCCCTCACCCTGGCGAGTCGGCGGGGTGTACATGCCTTTGTAGTCGAGACTGTCCCACAGCCGCGAGCATTCGCCCAACCCGAGGACATCGGCGACGCTCCAGATGGGAGGCTTTTTCGATTGGTCGAGCAGCGGCGCCGGCTTGGTGGGAAACGGCTGCGTCGGCGCGTAGACTTCGCCCTTGATCGAGCCATCGCCGCCGGGGACCGGGCGCTCTTCGATCGGCCAGACGTCCTTGCCGGTGCGGCGGTCGACGACGAAGAGAAACCCCATCTTGGTGGCCTGCATCAGCGCCGGGATCTGCTTCCCATTGACGGTGATATCCATCAGGGTCGGAGCGGAGTTGATGTCGTAGTCCCAGATGTCGTGATGCACCCACTGGCGAGACCAAACGACCTCGCCGGTCTCGAGGTTGAGCGCGGTTGTGGAGGTCGCCAGCGGGATCGGCTCCGTACGGTTGCCGCCCCAGTAGTTCGGAGACGGGCTGGAGACCGGGAGATAGACCAATCCGAGTCCCTCGTCGACCGACATTGCCGTCCACACATTCGCGGTGCCGGTGCGGGCCGCAATCTGCGGCGGGAGCGCGGAAAAAGCCCACTGGCGCTTGCCGGTCTGCGGATCGAGCGAGAATACGATGCCGGGCGGGGCCTCGGCATAGGCCCAGTCCTTGCCGGCCCATCCCAGGATGACGTGATTGCCGGCCACCGTGGGCGGCTGGAGCAACGACAGCGGGTACTTGTCGTTGACGTGGTTCCACTGGTTGACGTCGAGTACGCCACCTTTCGCAAAATCGCGACAGAACTGCCCGGTGTCGGCGTCCATGGCGAAGAGTTGCGCGTCCATGGTGCCGAGATAAACGATCTTCTGGCATGGTCGGTTGGCGACCGGATGCGCTGCCTCCCAGTACGCGATCCCACGGTTCTTCAATGCTGGCTGAGTCAATGCTTTGAGCGTCGATTTGGAGTCGAAGGTCCATTTGACCTTGCCGGTGCCTGGATCCAACGCGATGACGCGATAAAACGGCGTGCCGATGTAGAGCGTGTCGTTGGCGAAGATCGGCGTTGCGGACCAGACGGTGGTGGGCAGCTTGCCCGATCCATCCGAAACGTCACCGGTGTGAAACTCCCAAACCTTCGCCAGCGACTGGACGTTGTCGGCCGTGATCTCGGTCAGGGGAGAATACTTCTGTGCATTGAGCTGGCCGTGAAAGGTGTTCCAGACGGGATGGGCGGGAACGAGCGGGATCGGCTTCGGCTCGGGCAAACGGCCGGACGGCTGCTGAGCGCCTGCTTCCACGGCTGCCGACGCGCCGTTGGCCGTGGGTGAAGATTCGCGACTATTGGTGTTGCCCGGTCGCTCCGGCCCGGCGCCTGAAGGCTTTTGTTGCTCTGGGCTTGGAATTCCCCCGGAGGTGGCTGCAGGATTGTCGGTGTCGTTCTGTGCGGCGGCTGGCGGCAGCGCAACGGCGAGGGCAAGCGCGAGCGCCGCAAAGGGGGCAGATCTGAGGATTGGACGGCTGGTCATGCCGCGGCTCTCCTTGGTCGCGATGGGGCGGCAAGCGCCACGACCAGCCCGACGAGGACGACCACCATTGCCGCCGACAACCACCACGCATGCAGGAAGCATGCGGCGGTCACCGTGCAGAGCGCACCAATCAGCCCGAGCGTCCAGAACACTCCGAACAGCATCCCGCGTCCGCTAAACCAGAGGACCAAGGCGTCGACGACCAGCGCCAGGCTGGAGCCGATGACGAGCAACGCACCCGGCGTCCCGGTTATCCCGGTCAAGGGGACGAGATAATAATAGAGCGCTAGCAGCGCGCCCGCGGCGGCTGCGACCAGCACGATGAAGGGGCCTAGCGGCCTGCGTTCAGGGGAGGTCAGGTGCAAGTTTCATGTCTCCAAGCTTCATAGCCCGCGAGCGCGGCAGTGGCTGTGATGCAACGGACGCGAGCGAAGAATGTTCGTTCAGGGATATGGACTGAAGGCGACCCGGGGATAGCGGTCAAAGATGCCAGCAACATTGTTCCTGAACATCGCTTTGAGCGTTTCCTGCAAGCCTTTGTGCATTTCGGGAGGCCAATGCGAGCTTGCGCTGTTCGTTCCAATGCGTGGCTTGCATCGTTCGTAGTATGTCGTAAAGGCCCTCACTCAAGGCCAACATCACGGTTCGTGCGGTGACGCACCATTCAGAGGTCGAAGCATCGGCCGCATCTGCATGCGCGCCGATGCGTCTGGATCGTCCACGCCATAATCGATGGATTGCTTGCGCGATCGCAGAAGACGATGCGCCAGCAGGACATGTGCGGCCAGGCGGTCGCGATAGATCATGATCAATGCGCGACGGTACGCTTCCGCGCGGACTGTCGGCCGCGCGATAACATGCGGACCGGCATCGATCTCCAATCGGCGCACATCGCGAGGACGATGGAATTCAGCAGGCGGCCTGATTTGGAACGAGACTAGCGACACGGCATTGCAGCCCAAGAGGGGCGCCGCCAAAACGAGAATGGAGACCGCAATGGATTGGGATCGTATCCAAGGAAACTGGGAGCAGATGAAGGGCAAGGTCAAGGAGCAATGGGGCGACCTTACAGACGACGATCTTGATGTCATCTCCGGCAAGCAAGATCAGCTCGAGGGACGTCTTCAGGAGAGATACGGCTACGCGAAGGATCGGGCCAGACAGGAAGTCGACGATTGGTCCAACAAGCTGAAATCCTAGTTGGGCGTCGCCGCCAAGGCTTGGCAGCCATCGCGTTGCAGAGGACCGAAATGCGGGCGTTCTAAGAACGTTTGCTCGACGAAAAACGGGATAGGAACCCATCCGTAACAGCTGGATTTCAAGGGTTCGGCAAAACCTCCAAGGGAGCTCAACATGGCAACGCAAATCGTAATGGATTCGACTGGTGACGCCCGCTATCAGTTCGCTCCGGATGAGGCCCGGGAAACGTCCGAGGCCGAACGACGTTTCCGGCAACTCACGTCGACCGGGTTCACGGCCGCAGCGCGGACCGCTACAGGCGACCTGCGATTTGTCCGCTCGTTCGATCCCACAGTGCATGAGACGCTCTTCTTTCCGCGGCTTGTGGGTGGCTAATGTGAAGCTCTTCAGCTTGCGTCATGTCTTCCGGGAGTTCCGGCATGTCTCCCGGGAGCCGGGGCTGGTTGCGGCACGCGATCTGTACAGGAGCTCGCAACGCGAGCGAACGCCTGAGGCGCGGGGCCGAAAGCTATTGAGAGAGTGGCTTTCGCCGGCGCAGCGCGAGACCTTCGATGCTTACGGCTATGTCGATGTGCTCGGGAGCGAAAGCGGCCAAAGGTACCGCATTTATTACGGCAGCATATCGAACATTCGCGAGCTGAACGAGAAGGATGATCCGGTTGCCGGGCTCTGCTTCGCGCCAGCTGCGGCCTTGCCGCCGGGTGACGTCATGCTCGCGCAAAAGATCGTTCTGGAAAACGACGAATCGCGGGCGCTCGCAATCGCCAATCGGTTTCATTCAACGTCTCCGCCGATTCAGGTCAGAAACGCGCATCGCGCGCGCTGACGATTCACCGGAACGTGCGCCAGCGTACTGTCCGGATTGAAAACATAACCTGCGGCCGGCGTTTGTGATCTGGAGGCGCGTTAAGCTCATGCGCCAGGACTTCATGGAGGATTCTCGCATGAGAACAATTGCTCTTGCTCTATCAGGGTTGATGATCGTCACGTTCCCAGCCGCGGCGCAGAATGGTGGCAAGTCGGCCGGCGGTGCCGCCGGCGGCGCGATGCAGGCACCGAGCGTCCCGCAATCGCAGGGCGCTCAGAAGTTCGTCGACGAGGCCGCCAACATAAACATGATGGAGATCGAAGCGGCGCGTGCGGCGGAAAACACCGCAAAACGGCCCGCCTACAAGGAATTCGCGTCGATGATCGAAACAGATCACAAGAATCTGGGGAATAACCTGAAGCGGATCGTATCGGAGATGGCGGGGGTGGAGATTCCTGCTCGACTCGATCAACAGCATCGGGAGAAGCTCGCGCAGCTTCAGCAGCTGAACGGCACGAAATTCGAGCAGAGCTACCGCCAAAGTCAGATTGACGGGCACCAGCGTGCGATTCGGATCTTTCAGGACTTTGCCAACGGGAACGGAGGAAACGCAGATCTGAGATCATGGGCTCAAGCGTCCTTGCCCGTCCTGCAAAAACATCTGCAGAGTGCGCAAAATCTTCCGGTCGCGAACGATCAGGTTGGCGCCGTGGGTGCAGGCGCTAGTGGTGCCACCGGGAGCGCGGATCGGAATAATGCCGACCATGGCAATGTGACCGTCGGCAAGGCGAATTCTGCCAACCAGAGCGACGCCCAGGGGCTCGTCAACGAGGCGGCCCAGATGGTGAAGACCATGCAGGACGATCCGGAGCTTGCCAAGGCTTTGAAGAAGGCAAAAGGGCTCTATCTGGTCCCGGACTTCGGACGTGGCGCGGCGATCGTCGGCGTGCGGGGTGGAGCGGGACTGGTGACCGTACGGGAGAACGGCAAGTGGAGTGATCCCGCCTTCTATGACTTCGGCGCGATCAGTTTCGGACCACAGGTCGGCGGATCCGGCGGTCAGGTCGCGTTCCTGTTGATGAGCCAGGGCGCGGTCGACGCATTCAAGAGCGGAAACAAGTTCTCTCTGAATGCCGACGCCGGTCTCTCGATCGTCAACTATTCCGCCAACGGTCAGGCATCCTGGGGCAAGGGCGATATCGTGATGTGGAGTAACACGTCCGGGGCCTATGTCGGCGCGACCATCAGCGTCACCGACATAAATTGGGACGACGACAACAACCGTCAATACTACGGTCGAGACGTCGACATGACCAAGATCTTGAACGGCAGCGTCAGCAATGCTGCTGCTCGTCCTCTGAAGGCGTCATTGCCCGGATAGGTGTCCCCTTCAAGGGAAGAAGCCCCGCGCGTGACCCGGTCTGGATCGGCCGGGTCACCAACGTTTGAAGCGCGAGGAGCTGGCAACGCAGCGAGAAGCGGTGACGCTGGTTTGAGATACTCGCAGATGGATGACGTTGATCCCCTGTGCCGATCGATACGACGGCTCAGGCCATGATCCCCTGCGACAGATGCGCGGGAAACCAGGATAGCTGACGATCATATTCCCGATCCATGATTCTGAAGCAATTGCAACAGAGATCAATTAGGCGGCGATGGTCCAGGATCACGACAAGACCGCGATCCGTTCTGACAATCGCCTGGCGTTCCAGATGGTCGAGGCAGTCTGTAATGCTCGCGCGTCGGACGCACAGCAACTGCGCCAGGATTCCGTGCGTCAGAGGAATGTCGTCACGTTCCAGGCCACGGCGGGCCATCAATAGCCAACGCGCCAGGCGTTGCTCCAGCCGATGCGCCGCATTGCACGCGCCGGCCTGGGACGTTTGCACCAGGACGGCGGCCAGATGTGCGTTCAATAGGCGTTGCAGGCTGGGAAGATGGGGCAACATTGGTCGGAACGCGTCGATTGCGATCCGGAACGCAGCGCCGCCCACCTGGACGGTTCTTCGATAGAGCGGTTCGGCGTGCTGGGCCAGCATCAGCGGTGCACCGACCATGCCCTCGGCCCCCACGAGCCAGACTTCCATGAACTTCTCAGGCCCAATCTTCGCCGCGATCGAAACCAGGCCGTGCTCGACGAAGTAAACGTGCGTCATGGGGAGCTGGTAATGGTGAATGACCTGGCGCGGCACGAGCGTGACCAGTTCGGACGCAGACAACAATTGCTGCAACTCGGCAGGAGGCATTCGTTTGAGGAGAGCATTGCTGACCATTTGAGCGACCTGTTGACGCACGACTCGATTGTCGATCCGGGAAAGCGGTCGAAGTGCCCGTGAAGCCGGCCCGACCGGCCCCGCCGCCTAGGTGACCGCCAACTTCTGGGTGGTGCCATCGTTCCTAGCGCGGTCATTCCGCAACAGCGGCGGCCCATCCCAACCGCCGAGGAGCGGCAGGACAATTGACAGATTCGCCGTGTGCCCGGAACGAACGGCAACTTGGAAGAGACGCGCCGCAATTGCAGTACGAGGACGTACCAAGGGACCTTATGCGTTGAACCTTCGTCCATCGCGTCGGTTCAAGCTCCGCATCACCTTTCAAACCAGGAGAAGTGAAATGTCTGGACGGCTCGTCGCGTGTTCGCTCTTGATCCTCGCTGCGCTTCAGGCTCCCGCCCTCGCGCAGGGCAGCAGCTCTCAGTCTGCATCACCGAACAATCAAGCGAACAATCAGTCATCTCAGCCCTTGCCGCGGGAGATCAAGCAGAAGCTGCAGAAGCAGGGCTTCAGTGACATCAATGTGGTGCCAGGATCTTTCATCGTCAGCGCCAAGGACAGCAACAAGGATCCGGTGATGATGGTTATCGGGCCGCACTCGCTGACCATGTTCACGGAGATCAGCACACAGGGCCAGACCACCGGAAGCGCCTCCGGTGGTTCGGGAAGTTCGACCAGCGGCGCCAGCAATGCGCAGGGCGGCCAGAACAACAAATAGTCTGGTCGTCGTCGAAGACCGATCGGGCGCGGATCGCACCCCAGCTGTGATCCGCGCCGCTTCGTGCTTGGAGTTCTCATGGCGACAGCCCTCGTATTCCTCGGTGTTGGAGGATTGGTGATCGTGTCGGCATGGATGCCGCTCTTTCTCACATCCGTGCCGGTATCGCTCGCCATGGTCGCCATCGCCGGTGGCTTCGTCTGCGGTTTGCTGGGGGTGCCCGCCAACTTCTTGAGTTTGGCCGAGCTGGAACCCCTGGTGTTGTGCGCCATGCTGCTGGCCGTCCTGGGCGCTGGCCTGAAACTTGATCGGCGATTTTCCTCTAAGGGGTGGGGCAGCACGTGGCGGCTGCTGGGGGCGGTGATGCCGCTTTCGATCGGTGCGATCGCGCTTCTGGCGCACGTCCTGCTGGGAATGCCGCTGGGCCTGTCCATCCTGCTCGGAGCGGCGCTCGCACCGACCGACCCGGTGTTGGCCTCGGAGTATGCCGCGGGGCCGCCTGGCTCAGGTGAGGAGAGCGAAACGCGCTTTGCTCTGACGTCGGAAGCCGGTCTCAATGACGGCGCCGCCTACCCATTTGTGATACTGGGCCTTCTCATGACGAGGGGGCAGATCAGCGATTTAGGGGGCCTGTGGCACTGGTTGGTGCGAGACGCGGCCTGGAACGTGGCGGCAGGCGCAACCGTCGGCGTCGGACTCGGATGGATGCTGGTCAAGATCAATGCCCGTCTCCCCGGCAGTCACCGCCTGTCGACGTCCAACAGCGGGCTGGTGGCGGTGGGCCTCGCGTTCGCCACCTATGGGGTTGCCCTGCTCGTCGACGGAAACGGCTTCGTCGCGGTGTTCTGTGAAGCGGTAACGATGCGCAATCTGGTGGATGTCGTTGCTTACAGCCGGCGGCTGAATCACGCTGCCGATCAGTTCGAGAATCTCGGGATGGTGCTCGTTATGACTGCGTTAGGTCTCGCAATTGCGAGCGGCCTTCTGCACGGCGTGGGCTGGCGAGAGACCGCCTTCGCGATCCTGGTGTTGCTGATCGTGCGCCCATTCGCAGTCGCGGTGGGAATGCTGGGCTCGCCGCAAGACCGTGTAACGCGCGCTGCGCTCGGCTTCTTCGGAATCCGGGGCGTTGCATCCATCTACTACGCGGCGCACGTCGGCCCGGAGCTCGGGCAAGCCGACGCTCAACAGGTCTATGCGCTGATCGGGCTCGTGGTGTTCGCCTCGGTGGTATTGTACGGCACGACTGCACGCCTCGCCGCAGGCTGGCTGCGCGGCCATTCCTGCAGCCGCTGAGCAACGCCGGCAAGAGCGCGATCAGGCACGCCATGACCGGAAGCCAAAGAGGTCGGTCACGGCGGCTGGGCGGATCACGGCCGGCTCAGTGCACCAGGTGCGCGATCCTTGCTCAAGCTGGAGCCGTCGCCCTGGCCGGCATTAGCGCTGGCGGGCATGCGACTCTTTGACCCGGATGCTGCGTTACCGGTCGTGGCTGGGGAGATGGTTTGTGAATCCGCCGTGGCCGAGTTGCCGGGCTTGCTGCCTGAGCCTGGTGCAGAAGAGTTCACCGCGCTCTTCGAGCCATCTGCGGATGTCGCGGCGGTCTCCGCTGTGGGGCTGGGTGCGGCGCTGGAGCTTTTCGTAGAAGTCTGGCTCGGCGCCGCACTGCTTGAAGACGTCGTTCCGGTGTCGGATCCCTTGTCGGCCGTCGACGAGTTCTCGCGGTTGCAGCCGACGAGCACGGTGCTGGCCGATAGCATCGCTGCAAGTAGGAGTGTCCTGCTCATCATGTCATCCTCTCGGACAGGCGGGGTCTGAAATGCGCCGTAGATGCATCAAAACGGGGGCTACGCAGAAGGAAGTCGTAGTCTTGACCTGTGGCTTCGAGAGCCGCGCTGAACTGCGCAGCTCTCGATCCACGATGGGCGGCTACTCGTTCGATCCGCCATTGGTATTGTCCGTGGCGCCGCCATTGGCCGGGGCATTCGCGCCACCGCCGGCATTGACCTGGTCATTTCCTGCTGCATTGCCAGCGTTGTTGTTCATCGTGTTGCCGGCTCCGCCACCGTTGTTCGTGAGCGAGGAATTGCGGCGTTGGCCACCTGCGCTGCCGACGGTCTGCCCGCCGCTCGGGGCCTCGTTCGTAATGCGCTGCGACGGAAGCGGGGCACCACCGATGTTGGATGCGTTCTTACCACCTCGAGGCGGCGGCGCGCCGTTGTTGTTGGCCAAGGCCTGGTTGCCGTTTCCGAGCGGATTGCCAATGAGGTTGTTCCAGAGCCCGAGAGCTGCGATCGACGAGAGATTGAGATTGCCGGTCGGCTCGAGTCCATGCGCTTGCTGGAAGTTCAGCAGCGCGTCCGCTGTAGCCTGATTCCAGACACCGTTCACCTGGCCGGCCGCGTAGCCGAGACGGTTCATGGCCTGCTGCACCTGGCGCACCGCGGATGGCGAGATCGTCAAGATGGCGCCAGCTCCGGAAGCGTTCTCGTTGCTGACGCGCTGGCTCGCCGTGCTGCGGCCATTTGCGCCGTTGGCGTTGTCGTTGTTGTTGGCTGAACCACCGCTACTTTGTGCAACCGCAGCTGGGGCAGCGAGCAAAGTTGCGGCGAACACTGCGGCAGCGTACTGCGTCCTCTTCATTTCATGACTCCATTTCTGTTGGTTGACGCCGACGCAGAAACGGCGACGACGATGTTGTGGCAAAACCCGCGCGAAGGCATCGTTCCAATGCGGAAGTCCGTGCGGCCGTGGAGGTCTGAACGCTTCCGTACCCGCTTGAGCTCGGGACGAACGGCATGCAGCAGGTCGTGGCGACTTTGCTCTATTCGACGGCTGAATTGCAGACGTCTCGCGCGCGGGCGCAACGCCTGCGCATCAAATCGACATGGACACAGTGAGCGAGGCCGCCTTCAAGAGGATGCTTGCGCGCATGGTCTGCAATTTGAGGAACGGCACCGCCGAGCCAGAGTTGGGACGGAAAGGAATTTCGTGATCAGGATCGAGGAAGACATGACGAGACAAATTCCCCAGCGTCAACCGAGTTCGAATGCATGGCCCGTCTTCGTGGTGACCGCAATCGCAGTCGCTGCGATAGGATGGTGGTTGTGGAGCATCAATACACCGAGCCGCAGCGCAAGCACGGCGCCGAGCTCGCAGGCCTCTTCTTCGGTTTCGGCTGCACCGTCAGTCACGCCGGTCCCACCAAGCAAGCAGGCGGCAAACCCTTCGTCATCCGAGACGACCGGCAAGGCCGACAAAGAGCCTTCGACTTCGACGGCAACCGGGCAGGCCAGTGGCGGAACGTCGTCGACGCGTCCGGACACTGCGATTCCGGTCCAGCGCTCCAATATCCGGAGCGGCGATCTCAACGCGAGAGCGAACCATGTTGCGACCGACGCCGGTGCGACGGTCGGTGCGAGCCGAGGCGGCGTAGGACTCAGCGGATCGCCTTTGCCGGAGCCGGCGGCCGGCGGGAACGTATCCGCCGCCGACCAGAATCGGCTGGCTCCGGGAGCCGCCGGTTCCGGTGCAAGCGGCGCGCTGAGTCGTTAGCGATGGCGGCTTCTCACGAAGCCGGCTCGGCTGCCGTAGAGCCTGGGCTCGAGCGGTCGGTGCTTCAGGCCGGATCGGATATCAGAGTGAGGTCGCGCAATGCTGCCGGCTGTGCCGGCCCAATCATGCTCAAGGCAGCCAAGCCGCCGAGCAGGACGAGAACGCCGGTCACGACCATGATTGCAAAGCAGCGTTCGACTCTGTCCATGATGATGCGCCCTCCAACTGGCGGTCCGAGCGCCAGATAAGAGCCGTTGGCGGTGCATTGTAAATCGCCGAAATGATCGGTCGGTACGCCGCCGCGCTCGCTTTCTGAGGCAAGAAGGTCGCGGCCCCGCCGCCCGCCAGCGGGCGCCGCCCTCAACCCGCGTCGTCGAGAGTGCCGTCTTCCAGGATTCGGTAGCGCTGCCCGCGCCAGGCGATGTTGGCGCCGAAGAAGCCAGCCACGAACACGGCCGACATGATCGCATCGTGGATGACATGGGTCATGATGTGCAGCCGTTCCTTGCCCCTGATCTGTAGCGTTCGGGCGACCGTTGCGGTCAAGGCGATCCGGCTGGCGAGCGCGATCGCAACGAGCAGTAACGGATAGGCGCTTCCGAACAGGCCGGCGAAGACCGAAAGCATGATCGGCTGCATGAAGATGAGCCCGCCATAACCCACCGGGTCCAGCGCGCGGATCGTGCGATGGATGCGCAGTTGGTGGTGCCAATAGACAGAGAAATTCGGCTCGAAGCAGACATGACCGACGGCCCAGGGGGGAATGACGACCTTGAGCCCGAGCGACCTTACGGCTTGGCCGATTGCAAAGTCGTCGGCCAACTCGTCGCGAAAGGCGCGAAATCCGCCGATTCGCCGCAGCACGTCGCGCCGCAATGCGATTGCCGCGCCGAAACACGGCGAGGCCGCGCCGCAGACCAGTGCGACGATGACGTTCGGAAGGAAGGTCGAGTTGATGCTCAATGCGGATAGCCGGCCCCATAAGCCACGGGCCGCAATGCCGTAGTAGAGGCAGGTGACGGCGCCGGTGGTTTCACGATCGAGCTCGGCGGTAGCAAGTCTCAGGAAGTCGGGCCCGACGACGATGTCGCTGTCGGACAGAACGATCGTATCGTATGTTATTGCGCAATCCATGTTGGCGAGGTTTCCTACCTTGCGATTGATGCCCTGAGACCGTTCGTCGACGACGAGATCGATGTGCAGGTCCGGATGCAGGCGTTTGAGCAATCGAACCACGTGGATGGCGGGATCCTGGGCGCTCTGGACGCCGGCGACCAGCTGAACCGGTCCCGTATGATCCTGCCGGCAGAGATCCTGGAGGCGTTTGAACAGACCAGGTTCGGAGCCATGGATCGGTTTGAGCACTGTGACTGCTCGGGGCGCCGACCGCTCGGGTGACCGCTCGGGAGCATGAGCGAAGAACCAGAGAACGGCACCGGCAGCGAAACAGTTGTAGAGGATGCCGAGGCTGGCACCGGCAAGACATAGATCGGCGATGATATGGAGGCTAGGTGCTATCATGATCGAATGACGTTGCTCTAGGCAGGAGAAGGGGCGAGCGACCGTGAGGAGGCTCCGAGCCTGCGTTCCGGGTCGGTCCGTTGCAGGCACTTGATGCGAATGAATGTGCATGCCGGACTGTTCCTAAGTTGGAGTCGACGACGAACCGACTTCCCGCCGTTTCGGGTAGGCCGAGAGTCAGCTGGTGAGGAGGAGACTCATTGTTGTGCAATGCTGCGAGCAACCATGAGGTCCGTGTCTGCGTTTGACCTCCGACGGACCATTGGGCTCGTTTGGCAAGGTGTGTGCGTGGTCAACAGAGACCGAATCCCATGAAGGTCATGCGAAGCTCGGAGGTGCCTGCGCCCGCCGCCATCTGCGTGGCGTTGGAGCTCGAGGCGAAAATTGCCGGTCGGCACTTTGCGCCGGACGATCGAACCGAGCCCTCGGAGCGAAGCTTGATGCGGCTCGCAAATCTGCGCGCGCCGGGCTGCAAAGGGCTCGTGAGCCTTGGGCTTGCCGGTGGGCTATGTGATGACCTCAGCGTGGGTGACGTCGTCGTCGCCTCGGAAATCGTCGCCAACGGGCAACGGTTCGCGACTGACGATGAATGGGCAGGTCGTCTGCTCTCGGATATGCCGTCGGCGATCTACGGTCCGGTTACAGGGTCGGATGTCGCCGTCACGAGCGCTGCGGCGCGATACGATCTTGCTCGGCGGTCGGGCGCTCTCGCCGTCGATATGGAATCGCATGCGATTGCGCGTATGGCCGCGGTGAACGGGATACCGTTTCTTGCTGTTCGCGTCGTCATGGATGGCGTTCAGCGACGCGTACCTGAGGCCGCGGTCAGCTGCATCTCTTCGAGCGGGCAGACGAGCCTTCTCCGTCTCGGGCAACTGGTGATGCGACGTCCGCGGGACGCCTCGGCCGTGTTTCTCCTGTGTTCGGATTGGCCGCGAGCCAGGCACTCTCTGGACGCATGTTGTCGGGCGATTGCTGCTCGCGAGGCGGCCAACGAACAGAGTTCGGTGATGAGGGCCGGATGTCCCTGAGCACAGCCGATGTCCTTCTGACCGGCGCCAGCGGCTTCATCGGCTCTGCGGTGCTGCGCGAAGCCGTGCGGCAAGGATTTCGAGTCCGGGCACTGGTCCGAAGGGACAGCAATTGCGCCGACCTCTCCTGCGCCGGCGTCCACTTCATCCATGGCGATCTCCTGGATCCGGCCTCGCTGCGAAAGGCCTGTGACGGATGCCGCTATTTGTTTCACGTCGCGGCGGACTACAGGCTGTCCCTGCACCACGGTGCGAAGCTCCTGGCAACGAACGTGGCTGGTACCGATCATCTGATGTCGGAGGCCTTGCGAGCGGGAATCGAGCGCATCGTCTACACCAGCAGCGTCGCCACTTTGCGCTATGAAAACGGCAGCGAACCGGTTGCGGACGAACCCGACAGTCTGCCGCTCGCCTTGGCTGTCGGCCCCTACAAGCGCAGCAAGATCCTGGCGGAGAGGCTGGTTCTCGAAAGGGTACGCGAGCGGAAATTGCCCGCCGTGATCGTCAATCCGTCTGCGCCGATCGGCCCGCGTGATAGTCGTCCGACGCCCACCGGTCGTATCCTGGTTGCCGCAGCAACGGGCCGCATGCCGGCGTTCGTCGACACCGGATTGAACCTCGTCCATGTCGAGGACGTGGCTCGGGGGCACCTGGCGGCGTTGCGCCGGGGTCGGATCGGCGAACGCTATGTGCTGGGTGGCCAGAACGTGGCGTTGTCGGACTTGCTGGCAGAGATCGCGTCGCAGCTAGGCCGCCGCTTTCGCGCTGTGCGCTTGCCTTGGTACGCCGCCGTACCGGCTGCGTTGACCGGCGAGGCCAGTGCTTATCTGACCGGAAGGGAGCCGTTGGCGACCTGGACGGGCGTGCAGCTCGCGCGGCACCGAATGTATTTCAACACCCGTAAGGCCGAGCGTGAGCTTGGCTATGCCGCGAGGCCCTACCAGCTCGGCGTCGAGGACGCCCTAAGGTGGTTCGCAGAAAATGGCTTCTTTGTGCAGCGCTCAGGCGGACGCGGGAGGGTGGCGGTCGGTTCGTGACCGGGGAGAGGTATGGTCGGACCTCTGGCCAAACCGCCCGATCAGAGTTTCCCGCGTCATATACGCGTGCAGGCGGGTACGCCGCATGGTGTTGCCGCGCAGCGCCCTCGGGTTGTGTGACCATACCAGCAAAGTGATCAACATATTCTCCCCGATCTGGTGCAGGCGATCGCCGGCCGTCCTGCGCGACCTTGCCTGCTCGAGCGGCTTGGCGAAACCAAAGCGTCCCGAGAGTTCGATCATCAGCGGAGTGGTCGCGTCGGACCCGAAAGCGAGGGTTGCACTGATCGCGGCGACGTCCGCTAGATCGCTGCGGCTCGTGACGAACGCTGCCAGTTCGCGCAGTGAAAGGTCGATCTCGCGCGAGAGCCGCCGTGCCCAGGCCAAATTGGCTCCGCTGGCAGGAAGCGGGGGGACGTGCTCGTTCCAGACGTGAAGCGCGAGCATCGGAGCACCAGGAGGCAGACACGTTCCATCGGGCAGCTTAAGCGCGCCAGGATTGCTCGCCCGCTGGATCCGGAACAGGCAACCTTCCGACGAGCTGTACTCGAAGATGTGCTGACGAGCGCGGAGCGACCGATCGATCGCGGCCATCAACTTGCTCAACATCACGGTTTCTCCAGTGACGTCGATGAGAGCAGCTCCGCGGCACCCGAACCGGTGCTTGCCGGCTCGGACGTCGACGGAAGCGGCGCCATGACGGGCGTTGAAGCGGGGAGGTACTGGTGATCCCGCGTCCACGGACGCCGCACCGAGCCGTCGGCCAAGGGCTTGAACGCTTGCACCTGTGCGATGGATAACCAACCGCGCTCGAATGCGCAGGCCATGCCGGCGAGGAAAACCCGCCAGATACGGACGACCTCCGGTCGAGCCGTGGCGTAGGCGTCAGGCAGCCGCGCTTCGAGCCGCCGGCTCCAGTGCTGCAGCGTCAGTGCGTAGTGCGGACGAAGATCCTCGGCATCGGCGAATTCGAGGCCGGCCGCGGAGAGTTCGACGAGGACGCGCGACAAGTGCGGCACGGCGCCGCCGAGAAAAACGTGCCGGTCGATGAACTCGCCGCCCGGCGGTCCGCGCGGACGGCCGGCGGCGTCGGTCGAAACGATCCCGTGGTTCAAGAATACTCCGCCGGGCCGCAGCAGCCTGTGCACCGTCTGGAAATAGGTCGGGAGATTGTCGAGCCCGACGTGCTCATACATGCCGACCGAAACGATCCGGTCGAAGAGCTTGGCGTCGTCGAGATCGCGATAGTGGCGGAGCTGAATGTCGATCCGGTCCGACAGTCCGGCGGAGGCGACGGCTTCCTGTGCAGCAGCATGTTGCGGCTCGCTCAAGGTGACCCCGACGACCCGTACCTCATAGCGCCCCGCCGCCCATATGGCCAAGCCGCCCCACCCGCAGCCGAGGTCGAGCAGCCGATCTCCGGGTCGCAGCAGCAGCTTGCGGCAGATGTGATCGAGCTTTTGCTCCTGTGCAAGCGCGATGTCCTCTCGCCCGGTGCGGAAATAGGCGCAGGAATAGATCATCTGTCGATCCAGCCAGAGCCGATAGAAATCATTGCCGACGTCGTAATGGTGACGAATGTTGGCCCGATCGCGCGATCGCTTCCGAAGCAGACGGGTCAATGCCGGTAGGCGGGCGGCGCGAACGACCGGCGAATACCGTCCGAGCCGTTCTGCAAGGGCAATTCCGGCATCGACGACGTTCCCGATCGGTCCGTCCACCGAGATGTCGCCGGCGACGTAGCAATCGGCCGCGCGCGAGAAGTCGCCGACGATGAGAGCTTTCAACGCGACGGCCGAGTGGAACGTGATCGTGACGTTCGGGCGCGTCGACGAGAAGACCGTGCCGTCGGGAAAGATCAGCCGAATCGCAGGAAGTTCGTTGCCGAACCTGCCTTCGAGGCGCTCGAGGAGATGGTGGACGAGGCTCATCGTGTTTCCTGCGCGTAATTTCGTTTCCGCCTCGTCTGCTCGGGCGCTTCGTCGTACAGCGTGGCCAGAGTGGTGCGGATCACGAGCGCAATCGGCACGGCCGTGATCACGCCGACGATGCCAAAAAGCGCTCCACCTGCGAGGAAGCAGAAGATGATGAGGGTGGGATGCACACGCCCAGCAGCGCCGAGCAGGATCGGTCCCATCAACTGGTCGATCACGAGCCGAAGCGCCGCGAGATAAACGCCATAGGCGAGGATCGCGCCGAGGCTCGAATCATGTTGCAGGGCGACGAGGCCGGCGATTGTGGCGGCGGCGATCGGGCCCACGACCGGAATGGCTTCCAGAAGCCCCGTCAACAAGGCGAGAAAGATCGCATGCGGAACGCCGAGCGCCAGACCGAGACCGACGTAGGCGAGGACCGCCGCCAGGCACACGACAGCGATGACACCGACGAAATAGCGGCGCAGCACGGGATCGAGCGTGATCAGGAGATGATCCGTCACGAGCTTGCGGTGCCCGGGGGGAACGAGCCGAAGCAGGCCGTGTACTATCACGTCGCCGCTGACCATGAAGAAGAACAGGAGGACCAACGTGAGCATCAGCCCGAACCCGGCACCGAGGGTGGTGCCGGCCAGCACGGCGATCAGGCGCGGGGTTGAAAGAACATCCCGCAGAGCTGCAGTTGCTTGGCGGGCAAGATCCTGGGCAGACATCTGTTGGCCCAGGACAGTCACACTTTCGGCTCCGACCGCGCCTCGGACGACGTGCTCGATCGTGCCCTGCAGGTTGCCGAGCACGATGGCGACTTCGCGGGCGAAGGGCGGAACGCCGACCCAGCCGAACAGCGCCCCGAACCCGACGATGACAAGGAAGGCCGCCGTCGCGACCAACGCTCGCGGCAAGCGGGTTGCCGCTGCGGCGCTCCCGATCACGGGCCAGCATATGTAACTCACGACGGCGGCGCAGACGAACGGAAGCAGGACCAGCTGAAGCTCATACAGGGCAAGGATGGCCAGCGCCACGATGAAGAGGATCGCATTCGTCGACAGCTTTTCGACATGCTCGTGATCCCTTGCGGTGCTGATCGGGGGCTGGGTTCGGGTCACGGATAGGTCCGTCCCTTCCAGACGATGCGTCCCCGGCGATGACGGCGGACGCTCTCGATCGCGAGCCATGCGCCGATCGAATATCCGAGCGGAAACAGCAGACCATACCAGAACGGGATGCGCAGGTAGACCGCGCCGGCGACGTGAAGGCCGACGAGTGCTGCGGTTCCTGCTGCAGCAGGCACAGCAGCGAGGCAGCTCGAGGTGATCCCGTCGGCACATCGTGCTGCCAAGAGCACAGGCAGCAGGACGCTGGTCAGGGATGCAAGCACGACGGCGCCAGCGGTGATCACGGCGGCGGTGGAGCCCCCGAGCATCTCGACCAGATTCTTCGAAAGGCCGGACCACAGGTCCGCCCAGCCCCGGTACATGCGCGCGGTCAATGCGGTCCGTCCGTCGGCCAGCAGCACCCGCCCCCCGCCCTGCTTGATCAGGTGAGCCAAAGCGGTATCCTCGCAGATCGCGTCGCGAACGGCGGCGTGGCCGTTCACGGCCGCATAGGCCGATTTCCGAACGAGCATGAACTGGCCACTGACAGTGACGCCCGGGGTGCCTGGACCTTGCAAGGATGCGAGGTCCTGGCTGAAGGCCAACAGATAGAATCCGCACGGGATCAGCAGGCGCTCCGGAAAGCTTACCAGTTCCTGACGGGGCGCAAGCGACAGCAGATCGAGCCCTTGATCCTCTGCGTTGCGAACCGCTCTGGTCAGGAGGGACGGCTCGGCCCGAACGTCAGCGTCGATAAAACACAGCCATTCTGCGTCGGCCGGAGCGAACTGCACGCCGGTCCAGCAGGCCTGCGGCTTTCCGACCCATCCGTTGCGAAGCGGTGGATTGCTCACCGGCCGGATCAACGGCGACCGGGCTGCGAACGATGTGGCGATCGCTAGGGTCTCATCGAGAGAGTTGTCGTCGACGACCACGACCGTGAGACGATGTCTAGGATAATTCTGCGCCACCAGCGCCCGGAGACAAGCGGCAAGGTTGCATGCTTCGTTGCGGGCCGGGATGATCACGCAGATGTCGGGAAAATCGTCCTGAGGCGAGCGCAAATATCCGAGCGAAGGCAGCAAGCCGCGCTGGCGGCTGGCGTGCACGATCAGCCAAATAGCACAGATGAGCCATGCAATCGATATCGCCAGATCCATCGCGGGCCTCGGCCGTCACACCCGAACCGCTTAATGGGCGGGCGTGGGATAGGTTCCTGTTTACGGCGCGGGTTCGCCCGGCAAGCTCGTGGGTTGTCCCAGCACTTCGCGGAGATAGAGCTTCTTGACCACCACAAAGGCGATCACGGTCATCGGCGCGGCGAAGATGATTCCGATATCCCCGAAGATCATGCTGACGACCACGATGCTGAGGATGAGGACGGCCGGTGGCAGGAAGATCAACTGTCGCTGAATGATCGGTACGATGACGTTCCCCTCGATCTGATGGATGATCAGATACGCCACGATGGTCCAGATTGCGGTGTAGAGGCCTGAATTCATGGCCACCAGGATCGCAGGAACGGACGCGATCAGCGGACCGAGATATGGGACGAATTCGCAGACGCCGGCGATGGCGCCGAGCGCGATGGGTGAGGGCAGGCCGATCAGCCAGACCGCCCCGGCGGACAGAGCTCCGATGAGGAACATCTGGATTCCCTGCCCGAGCAGCCACAGGCGCAATGCTCGGCCGATGTCGTCGAGCGTCTCCTCTGCATCCCGCCGGCTGCCCGGATTGAAAAGGGCCGCCAATCCCTTGCGGTAGAGATTCGGCTGCACCGCCAGATAAACTCCGGCAGCGACCGTGAAGACGATCTGCTCCAGAACCTGCATGCTCTGGCTGGCGAGGTTGCCGGCGAGGCTTGTCACCGAGATGCTCCCCGTTCCGGCATGCGCGAGAACCAGCCGGCCCAGCTCCGAGTGCTCCAGACTCTCGCGAATGGAGGATGTCGCGGCTTCGGCGCGGTTCACCACGTCCTGTATCTCGGAGACCAGTTGCGTGCCGAACAGGTAGACCGTTCCGCCGGTGATGCAGAGAATGAGCAGACCGGAAACCGTGAGGGCAAGGCCGTGCGGCAGTCCGAGCCACCTCGTGAACGGCTCGCTGACGAGCTGGAGGAGCATCGCCACCAGAACTGCACCGACGAGAACGAGGAGGAAGTCTCGCAGGTACCACAGCAAGGGCGGCAGCGCCGCGATCATCACCACGATCGCGGCGCGTTTGGCAAACTCGCCGGCCGACATCTGCGTCATCTGCTCCGTATCCCGACTAACGAAATGGGTGCTCCGCTGTTTCGCCTGGCCCCGCTCTAGGATTGACCAAATGCGCGTGTTTCGTCAGGCGTGGTCGTTGGCGATCCTGAGGATCGCCAGATAGTGGAGGACAATTCCGGCCAGGACGAAGCAGTGCCAGATCGCGTTCTGGAAACGCAGCCGTCGCCAGAGATGAAAGACGATACCGACGCTGAACGAAACGCCGCCAGCGATCATCAACCGGCTGACGGAGGCGGGAAGCGCAGCTGCTTGTCCATTGCATAGGGTGAGGCCACACCACCCCATCAGCAGATAGGCGACGATCGACAGCCCATCGTAGCGGCCAGGCACGAACAGCTTGAGCGCGACACCTGCTGCCGTGGCGCTCCAGACGCTGACGAGAAATATCAGCCTGACGTCGGGCTGCTCCGCCTTCACGATGAACGGCATGTAAGTGCCGGCGATCAGAAGATAGATGGCGGCATGGTCGAAGCGGCGCAGCAACCACTTGGTGGGACTGATCGGCCAGAGATTGAAGGCTGCCGAAGTGCCAAGGGCCGTCAGCAGCCCGATGAGATAGATCGTGACGGCAGCCCGCTGCTGCATGTCCTGCAGACGCACCAGAGCCGTGAGCAGCGGCAGGACCGCCGAAAGCCCGAAACAGAGACCTAGGCCATGAATGAGGAGGTCGGCGCGGATCTCGAGCGGGCTGTACGGCCAGTCGATCGGCGCAGCCGGTTCGGTGGTCGGCCGACGGCGCGGTGCGGCACGGAGGCCATGAGCTTTGAGTGTGGCGGTTGTAACACGCATGAAGATCGGCCAGGGGGCAGGTGTTGTCATCGCAGGTGATGCGCTTACGCAGGACGCGGCAGCGATCGCGCCCGTTTCCAATCGACCGTTCCAGCGGTCGTTCCTAGGCCAGGACTGGACTTGGACCGGTCGCGGACCGTGTCTTCATTCGGCCGGTGGCGCCTCGGGACTTTCGTGTGCGAACGGCTTGACGTCCCTCGGAGGGCCCATCAGCACCGGCTGAAACAACACGGCGGCCGTCATGGTGCAGAGAAGCGACAGGGCCATCAGTTTGCCCATGCTCGACATACCCGGATATCTGGAGGCCCACATGCTTCCGAACGCAACCGCATTGGTCAGGGCGCTGAACACGACCGCTTGCGTCAGGGCAGATTGCAACAAGCCGGTCTTTCCGGCTCGCCAAGCCATGATGTAGTAGATCTTGAATGCAACCCCCACGCCGAGGAGGAGAGGAAGCGCGACGATGTTCGCAAAGTTCAGCGGCAGCCCCCATATCACCATGATCTCGAGCGCAAGAAGACCTGCGACGAGCAGGGGAATGAGAGTCAGGAGCACGTCGCCGATCCTCCGCAACGCGACGTAGAGCAGAACGGTAATCGCCAGTAGCGCCAGGATGCCGGCCTGGACGAACGCGCTGGTTACGGTGCGGCTCGACTCGTAGTAGCTGATCGCCGCCCCGCTTGCGTCGGGAGCAACACCGAGCACGGCCCGCGCGAAGGCGCGCAGGACGTCGACGTTGTTGGCGTTTCCTTTCGGCACGATCTGCACACGCGCCCGGCCGTCCGGAAGCACCCAATCCCGCTTCAGGTCTTGCGGCAGCGTCTCGCGCGTCACGCGATCGGCCGACAAGCCGGATCGGAGCGCCTCGAGGTCGTAAGTCAATGGGCGGATGAATGCGAGTTCGGCGCGGTCCCGCGCCGCAGGATCGGCGCGGGCCAGGCGCTGGATGAGCCCGGCGAATTCGCGCGTTGCGCCTGCCCCTGAGTCTTCGGCATGGTCGGCAGCTTCATTGAGCACTTTGGCGGCTGCATTGAGGGCCGCGACGTTCTCCTCATCGGTCGGTGGTTGCAGCTTGCCTGCAGGCCGCAGCGCGGGTCCGAGAACCGCGTTTGCCCGGTGCAGGACGGCAAGTTTCTCGTCCTGGTTCGCCGGGATGAAGCTGGAGAGGGTCAATGTTCGCTCGACCTGCGGCAGCGCTGAAAGCCGCTTCGCTTCTTGATCGGCCTCAGCGACGCTGCCGACGAGCAGTTCGGCTCCCAGACTGGCCGCCAGCGGGTCCTGCTGCAACCGTCGATAGGTGACGACCGCAGGCGAAGAGGGATCTTGCAGGTTGACCGGATTGAAGTCGAACCGGAGCTGAAGCAGGAGCGGAATGCCCGCGAGGATGGCGATGGCCGTCAGCGCAAGGACGACGGCCCGGTGACGTTGCAGAAAGGACTCGATCGGCGCGAGCCAGGGAAAGCCGATCGGCGCCGGCTCCCCCTGGGGAGCCAGCAGCATGAGCGCCGCCGGCACCATCGTGATGCTGAATGCAAACGCGAGAATCATGCCGAATCCGGCGATCAGTCCGAGTTCGGAGAGACCGCGGTAGTTGGTCGGCAGAAAGGCGAAGAAGGCGACCGTCGTTGCAGCGGCGGCCAATGCGAGAGGATCGCCGGCCTTGTGTGCTGCGCTCCTGAGCGCCTTTCGGAGGTCGCCGATGTCATGGCGTTCGGCACGGTAGCGTACGCTGAGCTGAATGCCGAAATCGGCGCCGAGACCGACGAACAGCACGAAGAATGCGATCGAGATCAGATTGAACGAGCCGACCATGAGCAGGCCGAGAGCGGCGGTTGCCGCAAGACCGACCGCAAGACTGAACAGAACGGCAGCGATCAGCTTCCACGACCGGAGGGCGAGCCAGAGCACGACGACCACGCCGAGGGCCGCGGCCAGCGTGTCGCGAACGGCGCTTTCGCGGATGACCGAGAACTGCTCGTCGTTCATAGGAACCTGTCCGGTCAGCGCGACGGTCGCATCATAATCTCGTCTCAGCGCAAAGTCATGCGCGGTACTCCTGATGGCCTCTGTCGCGCCGCGGCCGGGCTGCAATTGATCGAAGTTGAGAACGGGAGCGACCTCGATGAAGTGTCGCTTTTGGCTGAGCGGCAGATCATGGCCTTTCAGCAGAGCTTGCCACGAAAAGGCGGCGGGTCGCCCGGCCAGCACATCTTCCAGGGTTCTGCTCGCCTGCGACAGCGGCCAAGACAGGGAAGCGAGATCGACCTCGCCTGACCTAACGACGGAGGTCAGCACGGTGAGGACGCCCCGCAAAGAGGGGTCCGAAGCCAGGCCGCTCAGAAGAGGTTTGGCCCTGGTGAGGCCGCCAGCCAGTTGCTTGAGATCGGCTTCCGAGCTGTACAGCAGCCCGTTGCCCTCGAGGGTCAAGCCGGCGTCCGGCCTGTTCAACTGGCGGACATAGGCGCGATCGTCACGAAGCGCGCCGGCCAGGCGGTCGGCGGCCAGCGTTGCGCCCTCTGCCGTACTTCCTTCGACGACCACGGTGATTCCACGCTGCGGGAACGCCCGCTCGAGTTCGCGTTGGCGCTGGTGCCACGGCAGGTCCTGTGCGAGCAGGACGTCGACGTCGGTGTTGATCCGGAAGTGCAGGGCGGCGAACACAGTGCAGCCGGTCATGAGCACGATTCCGAACGCAAGCGTCGTCCATTTGTGCTGCGCGCAGACATCGACGATCCGCACGATGAGGCTGTTGATCATGGCGGCGAACGCTTCGCATGAGGGGCCGAGTGAAGGCCGCGGGGCCGTGGTCGATCAAACGTCGTCGTACGCGCAAGTTCCTGCAGTTTCGAAGACCGTCGAGAAAAGGTGGGTTTGGTACGGTTCCGGTCCTTCAGACGGTGTGTCGACCAAGGAACGAAATGCAACCTGGTGTGCTTGCTCCGACAGGCCCACCCGGATCGAGCCATGTTGCATCGCCTCGTGATCAATGCCGACGATTTCGGGCTCGCGCCCGAGATCAACGAAGCGGTCGAGAGCGCTCACCGGAGCGGTGCGCTGAGCGCCGCCAGCCTGATGGTCGGTGGGGCAGCGGCCGCGGACGCCGTTGCCCGCGCACATCGCCTGCCAGGGCTGAATGTCGGACTGCATCTCACTCTGCTCGAGGGTGAAGCCGTTTCGGCCAAGGACCGAGTTCCTGGTCTGCTCGCTGCGGACGGGCGGCTGAGGGCCGATCAAGTGGGGCTCGCGCTCGCTCTCGGACTCGACCCGGCGATACGGCGGCAACTGCGCGCCGAGATGGAAGCGCAATTCGAAGCCTTCGTCCGGACCGGGCTAACGCTCGATCACGTGAACGCACACAAGCACTTTCACCTTCATCCCATGATCCTGTCGGACCTGCTCGAAATCGCACGGCGATTTGCCGTTCCGGCGATCCGGATTCCCGTCGAGCCGCGAAGGCAGCTGCGCAAGGTCGAGAAGATCTCCGCCGGTCTGTCGAATCTTGCTTTGCAGGCTCATGCAAAGGTCCTGAGGGGTGTGGTTCGGCGAGCCGGATTTATCGCGCCGGATGCGGTGTTCGGACTTGCCTGGTCGGGCGCCTTCACGCGCGACCGGCTGTTGGGCCTCCTCAGTCACCTTCCCGCGGGAATCGTGGAGATCTACCTCCATCCTGCAACGAGCGACAAGTTTCCCGGCTGTGCGAAGGGGTATCGCTACTGCGATGAGCTTGCGGCCCTGAGCTCTCCGGGGATCATTGCCGGGCTTCGTCGCATCGAAGCGAGAATCGGAGGCTATGCAAGCCTTCGACGTGCCGAGCCGGTCGGCGTGCAGGGCGCAGCGATGGCCGGCGCGCGGGCTGATCCGGTCAGCTGAGCCTTTCCGTGAGAATGATCAGTCCGATGAAGCCGACGAAGAACATGGCCGTCGTCCAGAGGCGGTCCTCGACCTCGTGGGCCTCGACCAGCAGTTCCTCGACCGCAAGATAGAGCAGTGCAACGAGGCCGAAGGAGAATGCGGCCGTTCGAAGCGCGTTCGGGCTGTGCGATATCGGCAGCGCCAGGAGCGATCCTGCCGGGACCATGCATGACACGCCGAAGGTGGCGGCGAGCAGGACCCATTTGCGGACGCCGCCCCGGAACGCGGCGGCGATTCCGACGGCCAGCGACAGGAATTCGATCGAGAGCGCGATCGCGAGCAGCATCCCCTGCTTCTGCCCGGCAGCGAATCCGAGGCCGAGTACGATGCCATCGAGGAGGGCATCGACGGCGGCGGCTCCGATCAGCCCGACCGGGCCCTTGGCACGTTGCTCGGCCACCCGAAGCATGAGCATGACGGCCACGCCGATCGCGGCGCCGATCGCAACGGGCCAGATGGTTCCGCGGCGGATCGCGTCGGGCAACAGCTCGGAAGCGGCAGCAGCGAAGATCACGCCGGCTGCGAGATGCTGGGCGGCGCTTGTGACCTGCTTGCTCGGCTTCCAGAGCACGACGAAGAGGCCGCCAAGCAGCGAGGCGCCGACTGGAATCAGGGCATAGCTCCACATGGGGTGCAAACCTGCATTCGAGGGCGGACGTTCCGACGTATTTGGAGGGAGCGAGCAACGCACGGTCAAACCCAGTGTCGAGCGCGTCCGACCCGGCAACTATTGAACCTCTCGATCGCTACGGGAACGTCAGCAGCGCTGGGAGGGTAGGTTTCGGTCGCGGTGGTGCTCAGGCGTACGCAGCCGCACCTATCGTGCGCTTTGGAAGCGTCTTGATCGGAACGCTCGCAGTTTGCGACGATTGTCGCGGGGTGGTCCGAGAGCGTGGTCGACAGGGACCGGTTGACATACCTCATCCATGGTGAAGCGTGGGAGCGTGGCATGCTGAAATGGGCGTTGATTCTCTTCGTAATATCATCGTAGCCGGATTCTTCGGCTTCAACGGAATCGCTGCTGGTGCATCCACGATTGCCAAATGGCTTTTTTTGCAGCTATCGCGATCTTTGTGGTGTTCGTGCTTCTTGCCTTTCTGGCAGGAGAGTTAATTTTGTAGCCGCGCGGAACCTGGTGCCCGCTTCTCCGCCGTCGCACCTTCAGGAAAAGTAGTACGCCAGCGCCAGAACGACGTAGACGCCGATCAGCAGCAGGCCTTCGAACCAGGTGGTCTCGGCGTCCCTCGTGATGGCGTTGACGATGAACGCAGTGCCGGCGATCGTGAACAGGTCGACGGGATTTTGGAAGACGAGGGTCATCGGCTTGCCGATCAGCCAGGAGAAAATGACCAGGAGCGGCGCGACGACCAACGCGACCTGGATCGCCGATCCGATGCAGAGCGTCATCACGAGACCCATCCGGTCGCGCCGGGCAAACCAGACGGCGGCAAATATGTCCGAACTGGTGCCGACGAGCGCCAGCACGACGACGCCGAGAAAGAGTGGTGTCACGCCCGTCGATTTGGCTGCCTCCGTCAGAGCGCCGGAGACGAATTCGCTCTGCAGGGCCGCAGCCCCAGTGCACGCCAAGAGCACGACTAGGCATATCGTCGCCGACCAGGCCGGTTCGGCCGAAGCGTCCTCGTTGGCCGCGAAGACGTTGCGGTGGGTGATCAGTGTGAAGACGAGGTTTCCCGCATAGAGAATCAGCAACACGACAGACACGGCGAGGCTGAGCAGTTCGTCGGAGGCACCGACGTCATGGATGTGACGAATGCTGCGGCCCGTGTAATCGAACACCGCGGGCAGCAGAAGAGCGATCACCGACAGAACGAGCATGCTCGACAACAGCCCGGCGCGGGCTTGGGTGAAGCGTTGCCGCTCGCGATTGAGCCCGCCGGCGACGATGGCCAGTCCGAGTCCCAGCAAGCAGGTCGCAGCAACGGACCCGGTGATCTGGGCATGGACGACGTCCACCTGGCCGCGCCAGAGAACGAACAAGGCTAGAATGAGTTCGGCCAGGCTTCCCAGGCTGACCGTCAGGAGACCGCCCAAGGCAGGACCGGTATGGGTGGAGAGCTGGTCCGTTGCAACGCGGATCCACTCGGCGAGCACGGCTATCGCAAGGACACCGGATCCGAAGACCCAGATCGGCGAAAGGTGAAATAGGTACTCGCCCAGCGGCGTGAGCAGAACGAACGCCAACGGCGCAATGCGCGCGAGGGCACCGTATCGCGAAAAGATGTCCGTTGCTCTGGAGACGTTGGACTTTGGCAAATTGGCGACTGGCTCCTGGCTGCCCCGCAAAAGGTAGTCACCGGGATTTGCAGCGGGGCACCCGACGGAACGTAGCCGACGGAGCGGCGGGGCGCGAGGCTCCTCGCATTTGGTTCCGGGCAGTTTGCGATGATCAACGAAGCAGGATGCGCAGCGTTCGCTGCGCGGAGGGTTGATCTTGGTACGCAACCGGACAAGGCGGAGGCAATGCGAGGCCGCATGAGTGATGACCTTTGCCGTTTTCCTTGGCACGGCACCGGACCATTCGTCGAGGCCACCTAGAACTCCTGGCATCGGAAGGGATTAAGGGAGCAAAGGCCAGAGTGATCTCGAATGGTAGGAGCATGGAATGAGGGTCAAGAGGATCGCCCGTGCAATTTTCGTAGGTGCAATCTCGAGCTCCGTTCTGTGGGGTGCCGCGTGGGCCGAGACTGCCGCGAAGGTTGCGACGGAACAATCAGCACAATCCCAGCAATTCGCCGCGATGGTGTATGATGGCTACCGTGCCTCCCGCTTGCTCGGAAGCGCGGTGTTCTCTTTGAAGGGCGAATATTTGGGAGCCGTTCGGAACGTGGTCATGGCGGACGACGGACAAATCACGTCGTTGCTGGTCGAGGGATTCAGAACCAAGGACCAGCCGGAGTTCATCTCGCGCATTCCGTTCAAGCGGGTCCTGCGGCCCCTTCACGAAGGCGCCATCGTTGCCGACTTTTCCGATCTGAGGTCGCGAGAGTTCGGCCTCTTTCTCGATCCCGGTCAGGCCGAACCGGAGCCGCACGACTTCACGATCTCGAAGATCATCGGAGACTATGCGCGGTTGCAGGCCGGACAAGGCTACGGGTATGTCTCCGATCTGGTTTTTGACGGCGGCGGCAAGCTCGCGGCCGTCGTGATATCCCGCGAAGCGTCTGCCGGCGGAGGGACGTACGCCTTCCCGTATCCGGGCCAAACGGGACGATGGAGCCCGAAGCTGAGCTATTACGGCCTGCCTTACGTCACGGCAGATCAAGCGAGCAAAGCCGGCTTGCGCTTGGATATGAAGGAGTTTCAGAACTCGTGAAGAGCCAATGCTGCCGCGATGGAAGCCGGCGACGTGCCTTCCCATGCACGCGGGTAGCAAACTGACGTAGTCACGTTTGAGCGCAGAAAAAGTCCTCCCCCTCCTCAACCTGCGTTTGAACGTGGCTGCACCGGAGGAGGTTCCTGGAGCGTCGGGTTCCTCGTTCGACCGCGAAGCGCCTCGCCCGGCGGACCGGACGGGGCTTGGTGGGGCGCTCTTACTCGCCGGTCTTGCGCGGCCGCGACCAGAGCAGGGTGTAGCCTTCACCGCCCTCGTCATCGAACAGGTTCGCGTGATCGGCGCGTTGAACGAGGGGTCGTCGAGCTTGAGCGAGAGGTAGTCGCGGCCTTCCTCGGAACGCTTCGACCAAGCTGCGCCAATCTCCGCGCGACCCACATAGATGCGGTGGCTGGGAGCGTTGTCGTTGGATCGGTTGGTCTCGGCGACGATGCGGACGCCCTTGGCCTTCAGACTCAGGGTCACGATCTCGCCCTGGAATTCGTTGCCGACCTTCTTGAAAGAACCGATGTTAGCCATGTCACTTCTCCTGTTGTGTTTCGACCCCGCAACCACCGCGGCCTCGATGGCGATCTAGGGCCGAGGACGATCGGCGACGCACCCGCTCGGGCCGGAGCGCAGCGGAGGACGTCGTTGTGGCGACTTTCTTGTCTCGCGAGGAATGGGCGAAGCCCAGGGGAAGAAAGTCGCATCAACGGCGTTGCGGCTCAGACGATCGAGGCGAAGCCGGTCTTCGGCCAGATCAAGCCATCAACGAGGCCACGTGCGTCCGCGTGCTGAACCACAATCTCTGGAGAAGCGTGGCTAGCTCGGTTTTGATGAACAAGAGGTCGGAACGATTCAGCGCGGAAGGAGAAACAATCTCCTGCAAAAAGCGGCATCGTCTCCCAAGAGAACGGATCAGGTAACATCGCTCTGCCGCGGCTACGTGGGCCAGACCGAATGCCCGCAGCTTGATCGAGAGTTCCGAGGAGGGACTGCCTCTCCCGCGCTCAAGTTTTGATCATGCCCCGTTCATCGCGCCGATCTACGCGCACCTATCGACGATGAAGGTCGAAAGGGTCGTCCCCTCTGGCCATGCGGCCGTAAGAACTGGTTAGGACGGGTTCTCCACCACCCTACCCGGCTCGAAGGGGCCGGTCTTCGCCAAAACAATCAAGCGCGTCCATGACGTAACGCCAATGCAAACTGCGCCGAGGCAAGCGAAAATTTCACGCCAAGCCAGCGAAGGCACCCCGAACGACGCTCACGCGCCGCCGAACCTCCAGACGGGGATGCCGAGCCGTTTCGCCTTGTCCGCCAGGTTTTCCTGGATTCCCGTGCCCGGGGAAATGCATGACGCCGATCGGCAGGAGTTCAAGCATGGCGTCATTGCGCTTGAAAGGTGCCGCCTTGGCGTGCTTCGTCCAGTCCGGCTTGAATGCGATCTGCGGCACCTTGCGATTGGTTGCCCATTTGGAGGCGATAAGCTCGGCACCTTTGGGCGAGCCGCCATGGAGCAGGACCATGTCGCGATGCTTGGCGTGAACCTTGTCGAGGCGATCCCAGACGAGGTGATGGTCGTTGAAGTCTAGCCCTCCGGTAAGCGCGATCTTCGGCCGAGAGGGCAGCATGACCTCGGTCTCCGCGGCGCTTGGCAGCGATGAAGTCGCGGGAGTCGATCATCGCGGCGGTCAGCGTGCGGTGGTTCACCAGCGAGCCCGATCGCGGACGCCAGAATGAGCCGGTGTGTGTCTCAAACCGCTCGATGGCCTGGTCGCGGAAGAGTTCCAGGCAGTTGCGGCGCTCGATCAACGTGATGCCTTCGGCCGTCATGCGCTCGAGTTCGACCGATCGGACTTCCGAGCCGTTCTGCTCGCGCTGGCTCTTCTGCTGCGCCTGCTCGTTATCGTCGAGTTGGCGTTCGATGCGGTCGACGGCGCGATGGAACAGGTTGACCGTCGACCAGAGCAGATCATCGAGATCGGGTTCGAGCCGCGTGTCGCTCAACGTGGCGACCAGGGCGTCAAAGATATCCGCGACAGCGACAGCGATCATCTTGCCCTCGGGAAGCGGTCGCGGGTCAGGCTGGTCGTCGAAGGGGCGGTAGCCGTAGAGCTGCAATTCGGTGAGGACGTGGTCGATTGGAGAAGAGGCGCGCCGCGGTTCGATGTCATCGTCGTCGGTCATTGGAGGGAACCTTTACCGGATTGGCCGCGCCCATTGCGACCTTCGTGGCGATCACTCAGACGGCGGGCGGAACGGGCCAGAACCCGCAAGGGCCGAAGCGGCAGCGGAGGATGGCGGAGGCCGGCTATTTTGCTTCGCGATGCAAAGCGCGCTGGTTTGATGGCTGTCGTGTCTTCTCATCGTCGGCGCGCGGCGGAAAATAGCCGGGCGTAGCCATTGCCGGCCCGGTCCGCTTGCCGTCCGATCGCCCTCTAGAAGGCCGAGGTCGCGTCCTCTTTCGGCGATGGCCTCGTTATGACCGACCGATCAACATCGATCCAAGCACTGGCCTATTCTGCGGCTAGCGTCGCCGAATGAAGAAAACGGACGACGTCCTCTGGTACGAGTTGAAGCCGCAGCGCTGCTCGGAGGGTCTCGAGACCGAAGATGTGCAGGTCTTCATTGAAATCGCCCAGCCGGGGCGACACTGCAATCGCTTCAATGCCGGCATCTTCCGCGCGCTGGATGAGAGTAGCCTGCGCGGCATCTCCGGCGGCATCGTCATCGCGGGCGATATAGAGCCGACGCAGGCCAGATGGCAGCAACATGGTTGCGAGGTGATTGGCCGAAAGCGCCGCGGCCATAGGCATAGTCGGCAGAACGCAACGCAATGAAGGCATGGTCTCGATGCCCTCGCCGGCCGCGAGCACGTCGTCCACCGCACCGAAGCGAACGGCGTTGCCGAGCAGGTCGCCCATGGCCCGTCGTGGCGTGTCGATCGGAGCTTTGCCGAGACGAATGCGATCAAAGCGGACAGGATCGAGCCAGGTTCGGTGCAGGCCGGTGATTCGTCCCTTGAGGTCCGTGACGCAGGCGATCATTGCAGGCCAAGTTTCGGTCGGCGAATGCTCATCCGCTCGGTAGTAACAACGTGGGTGGAAGCGCAAGCTGCCGCCATGGTGGATGCGGGCTATTCCGCGGCGCTGTCACCTGGGTGCGAACGTCTTCGTAGAGCGCCATCAGGCTGCCATCCGAAATATTGCTGAACATCATCGTCATGTGCGCATCCGGCAGGTTCACTCGGATGGATCATAAGGTCGGCGAGAGCGGGACTGCGTGCCGATCTAGCTGAAAAGGCGGCGGAGTGCCTTGAGGACCTCTTTTTGATCCCTGATGTAATCCGCAACGACACGGCGCGCCTCTTCGGTGTGTTCAAGCCCGGGAGAGGGAGCAAGCTTGTCTGATAACGGTTGACGATCGTTCGGCGTGTCCATGAGGATCCCTTGGACAATGGCGCCGCCTGCAGGGTGCACTTTGGTGGCATGCCCGCATTTACAAGGGTTAAGTTTTGTCAAATTTGTATCGCCGATCGCTAAACCCTTCCGTGATTCACATAGCCTAATGCGCCGCTTTCCCAAAGCGTCACAATCACTTTTGGGAAGGGGGCTACGATGGCGATGGATCGCGTCGAACAGTTTTTCGTGGCTACTGCGCTGACTGGATTTCTGGTCATGCTAGGTGCAATCATATGGATGATGGTGACTTAGCAGACAGGGCGACTTCGGCATTGCGCATCGCCTAGCCATGCCTCGCCATCTCCCTCTGTCTTGCGCTAATCGTGTGGCTGACCTGGAGCCGCCTGCTCTAGTCCACTTCGCTGGCGGGCGAGGTTGTTGCCGTCTTTGCCAACGCGTCGCGCTCGCGTTGCGCCAGTACGATGTGATCGCTGTCGCGCAACAGCCTGAATGCCTCCTGGATCAGCTCGCGCGAAAAGGACAGGAGGTGACCGTCATAGGCTCCCGGAGTGTAGATCATGGAAGCCGATCCTCTATTGACGGTTGGCGCGCGACCACATGTCGTCAAGCCTTGTCGCCGATCAGGCCGGCCAGGCCGCGGATCATCGCCGCGATGTCGAGCGGCTTTGCAAAGAACAAGGCATCACGAAACTCGGGGCCGAGCGTCATCTTGTCATAGCCGCTCGCAAACAGCGTCGGGACGCCGCGGGCCATCAGCCTTTGTGCAGTCGGGTAAATCATCTCGTCGCCGACATTCACATCGAGCACCGCGCCGTCGAGGACGCCGCCGTCATCGACGATGCGCAGCGCGTCATCGATGTGTCCGACTGGACCTGCCACGTCGGCACCGAGCGATCGCAGAGCCCGGCCGATGTCATCGGCAAGAAAGTACTCGTCCTCGACGACGAGGATGCGGCGTCCCGACAATGACTTGGCTTCACGCGACAGAGTTGGCGATGCCACCATCTTGTCTCCGGTGTCCGAAACTTAGGAACATACGGCGAAGGGTCGCCTTGGTCCAAACGAACCTACCCCATCTTGGGTTCCAAAGGACAGGTTCAAAATGAGCAACCGGGACATCATCGTGATCGGGGGCTCGGCTGGCGCGACCGCCCCATTGAAGCAGATTTTGGGGGCCCTGCCGGCCGATGTGCCGGCCGCCATCTTCATCGTCTTGCACATACCAGCACGGGGCGTCGGCATCCTCGCGACGGTTGCGGCCGCAGCCGGCAAGCTCCCGGTGCATCAGGCGCGGAACGGCATGACCTTCGAGCGCGGCCACATCTACCTCGCGGCTCCCGATCACCACCTTCTGCTGTCTGGACATCACATCCAGCTTGGGCGCGGCCCGCGCGAAAACATGGTTCGCCCGGCGATTGACGCCCTGTTCCGCTCAGCCGCCGTGCATCATGGTCCGCGCGTGATCGGCCTTGTGCTCAGCGGCCTGCTGTCGGACGGC
Organism: Bradyrhizobium sp. CCBAU 53415; assembly: GCF_028128735.1. NCBI lineage: Bacteria > Pseudomonadati > Pseudomonadota > Alphaproteobacteria > Hyphomicrobiales > Nitrobacteraceae > Bradyrhizobium > Bradyrhizobium sp. CCBAU 53415. Next base: position 560,443 of record NZ_LBJF01000026.1, read on the forward strand.
GCCGCAGGCCTTCACGCCATCAAGCGCTGTGGAGGCGTGGCGGTGGTTCAGGATCCAGCGGATGCCATCTCCCCCGAGATGCCCCAGCGCGCCATGGAAGCGACCCTGACCGACCTTTGCGTTCCCGGCGCCGGCCTCGGTGACGTGCTGTCCGATCTGGCGCGAGAAGTGCCGGGCGATGCGCTCCCGATTGCTCCCGACATCCGCCTCGAGGTTGAGATTGCCGCCGGCGAGCGGATCGGTTCGCCGAACCTGACGGGGATCGCCGATCCGGCCGCGCTCACCTGTCCTGCCTGCGGAGGGGTGCTCTCGGCCTTGAAGGACACCCATCCCATGCGGTTTCGCTGCCAGGTCGGCCATGCCTATACCGCGGATGCGCTGGCCAGGGAGCAGGAGGGACAGGTCGATGAGGCCATGCGGGTGGCGCTCCGCATCATCGAGGAACGGGCCGAGCTCGTGCGCCGCATGGCGGCAGACGGAAGGCGCGCCGGCCGGCCGGCGGTGGCCGAGATGTACGAGCTGCGTGCGACGGAATATCGCGAATATGCCGATATGATTCGGCGCGCCGTGCTACAATCGCTCGACCCTGCGATACGCTAGGGAGGGTGCCTCATGGCCGTGTCTCCCGCCGAGCGTGCCGAGCAGCTCCATGCCGAGCAGCGGCTGCTCGTGAAGGCCGATACGGATATCGAGCAGGGCTGGCAGCGTGTCCGCAATCAGGAGGATCTGGTTCGGGAGCTCGAGGCCAGCGGCCACGATGCGCGGCAGGCGCAGCGCTTGGTCGAGCTCATGAAGCAGACGCTGGTCGAATGGGAACGGCATCGTAAGCTGATCATCCAGCGGATCAATTTCCTCGAGCGGGAGGTTTCTTCAGGGCCGCCGAAGGCTTCTTGAGTTTTGGAATTGTTGCGATGGGCGTCCGCCAGCGGATGGCGGTTCCCGGCTTTTCGCTGTTGGGGTAGCCTCAATCTCTGCTATTTGCAGGAATCGGGCTGCTTGATCCCGGGTAATGAGAGTTGCGGCAAGCATGGACGAAGTCGAGAAGACGTCGGGCGCGGAAGAACGCCAGGCAAGGGTGCCACTGGTCATCGGCGTGGGTGCCTCGGCCGGTGCGGTCGACAGCATCGAGCGCTTCTTTGCCAAATTGATGCTGGGGGAGGACCAGGCCGTCGTCCTCGTGCTGCAAAATCGCGAGGCGCTCGCCGACGATCGGTTGCATGCGCTCATTCAGCGCGCCGACGGCACCCGGCTCTCCGAGATCAGCGATGGAATGGCAGTCGAAGGCGGGACGATCTATCTCAGTCCGGTCGCGATGATCACCACCGTCCATGGCGGCCGTCTGGCGGTGCGCAAGGCGGAGCAGGGGCCGGGCGAGCGGGCGACCATCGATAGCTTCCTCGTCTCGCTCGCCGAGGAACGCGCCGAGCAATCGATCGGCGTGCTCCTGAGCGGCACCGGTGGCGACGGCACGCTCGGCGCGGCCACGCTGAAGGATCATGGCGGCCTCGCCATTGCGGAGAGCGTCACTAATCATGAGGCCGAGCATCCCATCGACAGCAGCCGGCCGGCAGCCATTGCCGATTACGTGCTGCCACCCGAAGACATTCCCGAGCACATCCAGGTCTATGCGCGCCATTTGCGGCGGCTGAAGGAGAAGCAGGGCTTTGACGAGGTGCTGGCCGCCGCGGCGACGTCGCTGTCACGCATCGCGGACATCCTGCGCAACAAGACCGGCAATGATTTCCACGGCTACAAGCAGAACACGTTTCTGCGTCGCGTCCAGCGTCGCATGCAGGTGGTGCAGATCGAGGACATCGCCGCTTACGTCGACTTCCTTCGCAACGACAAGGACGAGGCCCAGCACCTCTTCAACGATCTTCTGATCGGCGTCACCGAATTCTTCCGCGACAAGCGTGAATTCGAGGTGCTGGAGACGCAGATCATTCCGAAAATCTTCGAGAGCAAGAGCAACGGGCAGCAGGTTCGCGTCTGGGTGCTCGGCTGCGCCACTGGCGAGGAGGCCTACTCGATCGGCATCCTCCTGCGCGAACACGTAGCGAAGCTCGATTCCGCGCCGCAGGTCCAGATCTTTGCCACCGACATCGACGGACGGGCGCTGGCGACCGCGCGCGTCGGCCGCTATCGCACCAATATCGAGCAGGACATGTCGGCTGAACGCCTGGCGCGCTGGTTTGTGCGCGAGGGGGATACTTATTGCGTGGTGAAGGAATTGCGGGAGATGTGCATCTTCTCCCAGCACAACGTCATCAAGGACGCTCCGTTCTCCAAGCTCGACCTCGTCTCCTGCCGCAACCTGCTGATCTATCTCAACGCGGAGCTTCAGAACCGCGTGATTCCGCTGTTTCACTTCGCGCTGTTGCCGGATCGCTTCCTGTTCCTCGGCAATTCCGAGAACGTGACGCGGCATCCTAAATTGTTTGCGCCGGTCGATCGCCGCGCCCGGATCTTCAAGAAACTCGAGACCGGCACGCGGCTGCCGCCGGAGTTTCCGATCTCGACCGCGGCGGGCCGCGCGCCGGTCGAGCTGCCGCCGGTCCGCTCCTTCGGTCCCGACGTCGGACTGGAGCGCCGGGCCCAGCGGATCGCCGAGCGCTATGCGCCGGCCTATGTCATCACCGACGACAATTTCCAGATCCTGCATTTTTCCGGGCGCACCGGACGCTATATCGAGCCAACGGCAGGGGCGGCCTCGCTCGATCTGCTTCAGCTCGTGCACCGCGACCTCAGGCTGGAGCTGCGCACCGCGCTCAGCCGTGCGGCAGAAACCAACGAGCCCGCCCGTGCCGAGCACGTCCAACTCGGCGTCAACGGCCATCGCGTCGTGGTCGACATGACCGTGGAGCCGATCCAGGAGACTGGGGGCGCCCATCGCAATTTCGTCGTGCTGTTCAAGGACGGGCCGGCGCGCGCCGCCAATGCGCCCGACGGCAATCCCGGCGCCGGCGCCCTGGTGCGGACCGAGCATGTCGAGCGGCTCGAAAGCGAATTGCGGGCGACCCGCGAGCGCCTCCAGGCAACGATCGAGGAGCTCGAAAGCACCAATGAGGAGCTGAAATCCTCCAACGAGGAGTACCAGTCGCTGAACGAGGAGCTGCAATCGGCCAATGAAGAACTCGAAACCTCGCGCGAGGAATTGCAGTCGGTCAACGAGGAGCTGACGACGGTCAATGGCGAGCTGGCGCATCGTGTCCAGGAGCTGACGCGGGCGACAAGCGACCTCAAGAACTTCCTCGAGAGCACGCAGATCGCGACCGTGTTCCTCGATAACGATCTCAAGGTGATGAATTTCACGCCCGCGATCACGCAGATCCTGCATCTGGTCGAAACCGACGTCGGCCGTCCGATCGCGCATATCAAGGCGCGCATTGCAATCGAGGAGCTCTATGACGACGTGCGCCGCGTGCTGCGCACGCTGGCCAGCGCCGAGCGTGAACTCACCGCGCCGGACAGCGGCACGCGCTACATCGTCCGCATCCTGCCCTACCGCAGCATCGACAATTTCATCGCCGGCGTCGTCATCACCTTCATCGACGTTACCGCGATCACGCGCGCGGAGGAGCGGCAGCGGCTCCTGCTCGCCGAGCTTCAGCATCGCGTGCGCAACACGCTCGGCGTGGTGCGCTCGATCGCGCGCCGCTCGGCCGAGTCGAGTTCGACGGTTGCTGAATATGCCGCCCATCTCGATGGCCGGCTCAACGCGTTCGCCCGGACGCAGGCACTGGTGACACGGGATCCCGAGGGCGGCGTCGATCTCGAATATCTCGTCGTCGAGGAGCTCTTGGCCTACAACGCCCGCGAGGGCGAGCAGATGCGCGTGTCGGGACCTGCGGTGCGCTTCCAGCCCAAGGCCGCCGAGACCTTTGCGCTCGCAATCCATGAGCTCGCGACCAATGCGCTCAAATATGGTGCGCTGGGCCAACCGGCGGGCCGACTCGAGATTTCCTGGCGTATCGACGAAGCCGCCGCACCGCCGCAATTGCTGTTCGAGTGGCGCGAGCGGGGTGGCCCGCAAGTCACGCCGCCGCCGCGTAAGGGATTTGGCACGGAGCTCCTGGAGCGGACCCTCGCGTTCGAGCTGAAGGGACAGACGACGATCTCGTTCAATGCGCCCGGGATCCACTGCCTGATTGCAATTCCGTTGAGCAAGCGCACCTTTCACACGCCTTCGATGGACGGCTGATGCGTGTTCAGCATACCGAGGGAAGTCTTGCGCAGGCGGTCATCCGCCGCTTCAACGCCCTGCGGCCCTTGTCCGAGGACGCTGTCGCAGCGCTGGAGCAAGCCATTCTGGAAGGCTTGCTGCGTGCCGGGCCGGGCGAGGATATCGCTTCCGAAGGAGATGAGGTCGACGGCGTCCGGCTCGTGCTCTCGGGCTGGCTGTTCCGGCACAAGACGCTGGAGGATGGCCGGCGGCAGATCGTCAATTTCATTCTGCCTGGCGAAGCCTGCGATGCCTATGTTTATCTGCTCTCGACCATGGATCATTCGATTACGACGGCGACGCCTGTGGTCTATGCCGAGATCAAGAAAGCGCGTTTCGAGAAGCTGCTGGCGAGCGAGCGCACGCTGGCCGAAGCATTCATGTGCGAGACGCTGGTGAACTCAGCGATCCAGCGCGAATGGGCGATCAATCTAGGGCGGCGGGTGGCGTTGGAGCGGGTGGCTCACCTGTTCTGCGAGATCTATGAGCGGCTGCGACCGGTCGGTTTCGTCGACGGCAATTCCTGCGCCTTTCCGGTGACCCAGATGGACCTGGCTGACGCAACCGGCCTCTCCGTGGTGCATCTCAACCGCACCATCCAGGAGCTCCGGGCCTCCGGTCTGATCACCCTGCGGGAACGGACGCTAACCGTCAACGACCTCGATGCGCTCAAGAGCGCAGCGTTCTATTCGCCGAGCTATCTGCAGCTCTACCGGCGGGGTTGAGCACCCGCGCAGTTGCGATGCACCATTCGGTAGTCATGCAGATTCCATGATCTCTTTAACTTACTGAAATGCCGGAACCGGCTCAGCGCTCGAAGCTGGGAACAGAAATCCGCCTCCCGGCGGATCCCAATTCAAGCGCAGATCGAAAATGAGCGCGAAACGCATACGAAGGAAACACACCCAATCGCTCCAGGAGCGGCTGCTGTCATCGGCTGAAGCCGCGCGCGAACGCGCACGCCGCTTGCCGCCCGGCAAGGCCCGCGAAACGCTGTTGCAGCGCGCAAGGCACAACGAGCTGACCTCGAGTCTGGCGGATTGGCTCGGCGCACCGGTTGTCCAAAGGAGGGGGTGATGACGATCCAGTGCCTGAAGCTCTCGGGTTTCACAGCTGTTTTGCTCGGCGCTCCCGATAAATTATTCGCGTGTTCCGTCGGCGCACTGGAAGCCATTCGCGTCGCTTGTTCTGGAGGCGGCCTATGAGGCCACCCTGTTGGCTGCTGTCCTTAACAAACAGCGGGGCATATCAAATGTGGTTTTGCTCACACATCTTGGTGGGGGTGCCTTTGGAACGAGGAGGAGTGGATTGACACTGCCATACGGCGAGCTTTGACGACAATGTCGCGTTTTCTCGACGCGCTTGCGGGAGTTGCCGACCTTCTTGACCGCCTTCTTCACGGCCGATGCCGAGTGGCCGTCTTCTTCGCTTCGTACCTGACTTCGTAGTCCTGGCCCTTGGCCACGCGCCCTCGGTCCTGTTTGCGTCCCCGTGCCGTCTTCGTCTTCTTCGCTGCTGCCACTGGCTCCTCCTCTTGCGAATGATGCCTGTGCAACGCCACGGCCCTTGCCGTTCCTCTTGATGTTCTCGTCGAGGAGGATCGACTCACGGGAATCCCCGATATCGGCGATGCGATCGCCGATATCGTCACGAAGCTCCACAAGACGGGCAGTCATCCCAGCCTCGAAAAGCTGCGGAAGGAGATTTGTCATTCGGCCTGCAATATTGACCCCCTGAGCCGGGGGATCGGCGTCCAACATTGACCCCCTACAGATTGATCTGTTGCGCTGCCTGCTTTGGAACGAAGCAGGTGGTGGGGGATGCTGATCGTGGAGACGATTGCCCGGATCCGGCGCGAGCACTTCATCAAGGGCAAGACGATCAAGGAGATCGCCCGTGACCTGAAGGTGTCGCGGAACACGGTCCGGAAGGTGCTGAGGTCGGGAGAGACCTCCTTCGAGTACGAGCGGCAGGTGCAGCCGCGGCCAAAGCTGGGACGATGGGCAGTAGAGCTTGACGGATTGCTGGCGTCGAACGCGGCTAAATCGGCTCGTGAACAGCTGACGTTGATCCGGATCTTCGAGGAGCTGCGCGGCCGGGGGTACGACGGCGGTTACGATGCGGTGCGGCGTTATGCCAGGCGCTGGAGCAAGGAACGCGGGCAATCGACCGCAGCCGCTTATGTCCCGCTGAGTTTTGCCCCAGGCGAAGCCTATCAGTTCGACTGGAGCCACGAGGTCGTCCTGCTGAGCGGCACCACGGTGATGGTGGAGGCTGCCCATGTCCGTCTCTGTCACAGCCGCATGCTGTTCGTGCGGGCCTATCCGCGGGAGACGCAGGAGATGGTGTTCGACGCCCACGACCGGGCGTTCGCCCTGTTCAAAGGCACCTGCACCCGCGGCATCTATGACAACATGAAGACCGCCGTAGAGACGATCTTCGTCGGTAAAGGCCGTCTCTACAATCGCCGCTTCCTGCAGATGTGCAGCCACTATCTGGTCGATCCGGTCGCCTGTACGCCAGCGTCGGGCTGGGAGAAGGGGCAGGTCGAGAACCAGGTCGGGCTGGTCCGGGAACGCTTCTTCACGCCGCGACTGCGGTTCAAAAACCTCGACGAGTTAAACGCCTGGCTGCTCGACAAATGCATCGCCTACGCCAAGGCTCGTCGCCATCCGGAGCTGGCCGATCAGACGATCTGGGACGTGTTCGAAGCCGAACGCCCCAAACTCGTTCCCTATGCCGGCCGCTTCGACGGCTTCCATGCGGTGACGGCATCGGTCTCGAAGACCTGCCTGGTGCGCTTCGACAACAACAAGTACTCGGTCGCAGCCAGCGCAGTCGGACGACCGGTCGAGGTTCAAGCCTATGCCGATCGCATCGTGATCCGTCAGGATGGACGCATCATTGCCGAGCACCCGCGATCCTTTGGCCGCGGCGATACCGTCTACGACCCCTGGCATTATGTGCCGGTGCTCGCCCGCAAACCCGGCGCCTTGCGCAACGGTGCTCCCTTCAAAGACTGGGTGCTGCCGGCCGCGATCGAGCGGATCCGACGCAAGCTTGCCAGCACCGACGATGGCAATCGGCAGATGGTCGACATCCTCGACGCGGTGCTGACTGACGGTCTACCCGCGGTGGAAGCGGCCTGTGCCGAAGCGCTCAATCACAGCGTCCATTCCGCCGATGTCGTTCTCAATATCCTGGCCCGTCAACGTGAACCCGCCCCACCGGCCAACATCATGACGCCGGCCGCACTGACGCTCCGTCATGCACCGATCGCCGATTGTGCCCGCTACGACAACCTCCGGAGGACCATCTGATGGAACGAACCCAAATCTTCGACCTCATGGGCGAGCTCAAGCTCTACGGCATGAAGGCCGCCTTCGACGAGATCATGGCAATTGCCGTCAAGCGCCAGCACGAACCTCAGCGCATTGTCGGCGACCTGCTCAACGCCGAGATCAACGAGAAGCAAAGCCAGGTCGATCAAATACCAGCTCACCATTGCCAAGCTGCCGCTTGCCAAGGACATCGCCGACTTCCAGTTCGATGGCACGCCGATCAATCAGACGCTCGTCAATGATCTCGCTGGCGGCGGCTTCATCGCCCAACAACGTAACGTCGTGCTGGTTGGCGGCACCGGCACAGGCAAAACCCACCTGGCCATTGCCATCGCCAGAAGCTGCATCCGATCCGGTGCCCGCGGCCGCTTCTTCAACGTAGTCGACCTCGTCAATCGCCTCGAGACCGAGACCCGCAATGGACGGCAAGGTCGGCTCGCCGAGCATCTGACCCGGATGGACTTCATCGTGCTGGATGAACTCGGCTATTTGCCCTTCGCCCAGTCCGGTGGCCAGCTTCTCTTCCACCTCGTCAGCCGGCTCTATGAGCGCACTTCCGTCATCGTGACCACCAATCTCGCATTCGGCGAATGGCCGACCGTGTTCGGCGACGCCAAGATGACCACCGCGCTGCTCGACCGGCTGACCCATCACTGCGACATCGTCGAGACCGGCAACGATAGCTGGCGATTCAAAAGCCGAGACGACGATCACGCCACCCGCGCTCGTCTCGCCTCCGCTATCCCGGCCAGCTCCGACGAGACGAGCGCTACCAACAAACCCCGCCGCGCAAAGGGGTCAAAATTGGACGCCGATGAGGGGTCAAATTTGCAAGCCGATTGACAGATATCGACGAATCTGCCCTCACTCCGGTGAAGCTTCAGACTTTCTGTCCGTACAAGGGTCTCTGCAGCTATTATTCCATCGGAGAGGCCCGCCAGGCGGCCTGGTCCTACCTCGACGCCTATCCCGAAGTCCGCCGTATCTCCAATTTTGTGTCATTCGAGCCGGACATCGTGACAGTCCATCTCGACGGCACGCAGATGCGTCTCGAAGCCGGCCAGTCGGTCGTTCCACACGGTCCCGATCGCAATCTTGACATCGCCGAGGTGGCTCCTGCGCCGACGCCTGGGGGCTAGCCCAAACGGGCTGCAACCGGCTAAAAAGATACCCCGGATCGGTCGAAACGGAGCGGCACATGGCGCGACTCCTGTCGGTGAATGTCGGACTTCCTCGCAACATCGCCTGGAAGAATCGCACCATACGCACCGGGATCTGGAAAAATCCGGTGCATGGCCGCTGTCGGGTCGGCCGATTGAACCTGGACGGAGATGGTCAAGGCGATCTGGGCGGCCACGGAGGCGAGCAACGAGCGGTCTTCGTCTACCAAATTGAAGCATATCGCTACTGGCAGAAGCAGTTGGGCCGCACCGATTTCGTCCACGGACAGTTCGGCGAGAATTTCACGATCGAAGGACTGCCCGACGATGCCGTTTGCATAGGCGATCGCTATCAAATCGGCCGCGCCGTGTTCGAGGTCACTCAACCGCGCGTGACCTGCTATCGCGTCGGCATTCGGACCAACGAGCCGAGGATGCCGGCACTGCTGACGTCCAGCGGACGGCCGGGGTTCTACTTCCGCGTCCTGCGCGAAGGCGAGGTCGGCGCCGGCGACGAAATCGTGAAGGTGGGAGAGGCAGACGAGCGGATAACCGTCGCCGAGATCAACGCGCTGCTCTATTCGCCCAATCACCCGCGCGATCGACTGGAGCGCGCCTTGCGGATCGAGGCGCTTTCGCAGGGATGGCGCGCGTCATTTGAGGCATTGCTTCAGAGCCAGACGACTGATGCGAGGAGGAGCGGCAACGCAGGCCTTGCTCCGGCAGCCGCGTCACATCCGGTCACTCCGGGATTTCGGCCGCTCGTCGTTGCGTCGATCGATCGAGAGGCCTTGGACGTCATCTCTCTTTCACTGCAGCATCCGGATCGTGAGCCACTGCCGCCGCCTCTGCCCGGCCAGTACGTGGTCCTGCGCCTTCCGCGAACCGAGGGCCCGCCGCTCATTCGCAGCTACTCAATCTCGGGTCCTCGATCGACAGAGGGCTATCGGATCAGCGTCAAGATCGAGCCGAATGGAGCGGCCGGAAATTACCTGAACGAGCACATCCACGCAGGCGATATTGTCGAGGTGAGTTCTCCGCGAGGAGGATTTACCCTGGAATCCGGGGAGCGGCCGGTGGTGTTGCTCAGCGCGGGGATCGGGGCAACGCCCGTTCTGGCCATGTTGTACGCCCTGGCAGCGGCCCGCGCGACACGACAGGTTTTCTGGCTGCATGCGGCGCGCGACGGGCGGCATCATCCGTTCGCGCATGAGGTACGCCGCCTGATGCTTGCCCTCCCCCAGGGCCGCAGCTTCGTCTGCTACAGCAGACCGGATCCCCGCGACAAGTTGGGCGAGGATTTCGATGCTCCTGGCCGTCTGTCGCAACCGGCCTTCGAGGACATCGGCATCCCGCATGAGGCGGATGTCTACCTCTGCGGGCCGGCTCGTTTCATGGCGGACATGAAACAGGCGCTCGCAGCGTTCGGTATGTCTCCCGGGCGGGTTCATATGGAAATCTTCAATGGCGGCGAGTCATTGACGCCCGGCATCGTCGGCGCAGCCATGCGAGCTCCGCACCCGCCCAAGGACGCCGCCGACAGCGGCCCGCTGGTATCCTTCGCGCGAAGCGGTATCGCCGTCCATTGGAAGCCATCGGCTTACGCAAGCATTTTGGAGTTGGCCGAGGCATGCGACGTTCCGGTCCGTTGGTCGTGCCGGACGGGCGTCTGTCACAATTGTGAGAGCGGCTTGATTTCCGGCGCGGTGGCCTATGAGCCGCTACCGCTCGATCAGCCGGCCGACGGCAATCTTCTGATCTGCTGCTCACAGCCGGTTCGGGACGTCGTGATCGATTTGTAGATCGCAAGGCGCAATCAGCGGGGCCATCATGAAGTTTTCGGTCGAGGTGATTACCGTTCCCGTGGCGGACGTCGAGCGGGCGCTGCGCTTCTATGTCGATCAGGTCGGCTTCGTGCTCGACGTCGACTATTCACCGAATGGCACATTCCGCGTGGTGCAGCTCACGCCCTCCGGCTCGAGCTGCTCGATCCAGATCGGCAAGGCCATCACCGACGCGCCCCCTGGATCGCTTCGTAACGCCTATCTCGTCGTCACGGACCTCGAGGCCGCGCGCCGCCACCTGCTGGAACGCGGCGTTCAGGTCAGCGATATCAGGCACAAGACGCCGATCGCCGCCTGGGACGGACGCTTCGCCCCAGGCCTCGATCCCGCGCGCGGGGACTACGCCAGCTTCGCCGACTTTTCGGACCCGGATGGCAATAGCTGGGTGCTCCAGGAACGAGGCTACCGCAAGGCTTGACGCGTGCGGCAACGTCCAGACAGGTCGTGCCCGGCGCAAGAGGCCGCTTCGACCCACGACCGGTCCCGTTCATCGATGCTTGCGAGACGAAAGAGCATATCTTCGAGATCGCGCAGCATTCAGCCCTTCGCCTCCATGACTATCGTGCCCCGCGAGGAGCCGCTCATTCCGAGCCTCCACCAAGGGAGCGCCAACATGTCCCATAGCTCGAACCAAACCAACTCGATCCGTTCCGCATTTGCAGGCCTTGTCCTCGTCGCGCTGCTGGCGCCCGCGCTTGCGGCCGATCGAAACACCTCCATCGATGCCCTTCCCGATCTGCCGGTGCGTGCGGCCGAGCATTTGGCTTCGGCCGAGCTGACGTCGCACCTGCCCTGGCTCGCTCCAGTCGGCCACCACCAGCCGAGCCGCGCCGACGCGCCTCAATCGGGCTCTCTGTCGGCCTGGGAGCGCGAGCAGCAACGACGCGATCAGATGCTGGATCGAAAGCTGATCATCTGCCGTGGATGCTGAGGTTGCCGCCTCGAGCGCGCTTGCCTATGCATTTTCGCCCCTCGATATCGCCTCTGCGCTCGCCAGCTCCAGCCCCTCAATCGTCGCTGGAGCCTGCGCCGCCTTTCGCCATTGCGCAGGGGTCAGGCCCATGTGGGCCTTGAACGCCCGCTGGAACGCCGCCTCCGACAGATAGCCGACCGCTTCCGCCACTGCTCCGGTCGAGATCGACCCTTTTCTCAATTCATTCGTTGCCAGCGTCATCCGGATGTCGGTCAACAGATCGCTCGGCGAACGTCCGACCTTCTCCTGGAATTGACGCGCAAGCGTCGCACGCGACATGTTGGCGAGCTGCGCGAACTCGGGCAGCGTCCATGCGCGCGCAGGCTCGTTGAACATCGCCGCGACCACCGGCGCGAGGCGCGGGTGACCTGCCAGAGCAAGCAGCCCGCGCGGTGCGTCCCCGGTCTCGCTGGCGAGGCGGAGCACGAGCGCGAACATCGCCGTCGACAGCGCGTTCAGCATCGCGCGGCCACCGAGATGATCGCTTGCCGCCTCGCCGCGCATCAGGGCAACGAGGCCCGCGAGCTGCCCGGCAGTATCCAGCTCGCCGGCCCGCGAGCTGGCACGCACGATGAGGACCGGCGGCAGATAGCTGCGCAGCAGCCGGTCATGCGGCGAGGCGATCGAAAAATGTCCGCACAACAGATCGAGCCGCGCGTCCGAGCCGGGATTTTCGCTGATCGTGAAGTTGAGTGACGCGCGGTTGTGAGCCTTCAGCGGCGCAGCGCCGCCGCCGTCGTGCATGACATGTCGTGGATTGCCGGGCAGCAGGAGAATGTCTCCGGCTTCCAGCCGCAGCGGCTTGCCGCCGGCCGGGTCGTCCAAGATGGCCGAGCCACCAACGACCGCGTGATAGGGCATCTCATTCGCCTCGCCCGGCCCCTGCTCGATCCGCCAGGGCTCACCGTAGGAGCAGCGCAGATCCAGGCGACCGCGCACTGGCATCATCTCGAACAGCCGGCTCAGCCAATCCATCATACCCTCTCAATCGAGACGAATGAGCATATATAGGAGCTTTTATAGCATTAAATATCTCATACCCGGACCATATTGTCACTCCGCAATCGTTCACCACCCCAACCAAGGAGTGCCACCATGTCCCGTCTTCCCATCCCGAACCTCGAAGCCGACGCTGGCGCGTCCGGCCAGGTCTACGCCCAGATCAAGAAGGCTATCGGCAGCGTGCCGAACACCTTTGCGGCGCTCGCCGCCCACGGCCCGGCCGCGCTCAAGGCCATCCTCGCTGCAGACACCGTGCTCGCCTCCGGGAGCCTGACCAAGTCCGACAGGGAGATCATCAAGCTCGTGATCAGCGAGGCCGCCCGCTGTGACTATTGTGTCGCCGCCCACAGCCATCTCGGAAAGCTCGTCGGCCTGACACCGGAGGTGCTGAAGCAGATCCGCGACGGTCGGCCGACTGGCGATGCCCAGCGTGATGCGCTGGTCGCCTTCGTCGACAAGCTCGCGCGCACCAGCGGCACGGTCAGCGACAAGGATTTCGCTGCGATCAAGGCTGCCGGCTACAGCGACGCACAGCTCGTCGACATCAGCCTCGCCTTCGCCACGACCGTGTTCACCAACGTCTTCAACCGCATCAACGACACCGAGATCGACTTCCCCGCCGTCGCGTGAAGCCACTGAGCGAAGTGTCAGATCTCAACCATGAAAGGATCACGACCATGACTACGCTTTCCGCAACTGCCCAAAACCCGATTGTCCGTGCGCTGAACGGCTCTGGCCTGCTCGCGGAAGACCTCGACTACCACGTCGTCCGCGCCTCGATGGTGATCATGTTTTTCTTCTTCGGCTATCAGAAGTGGTTTCCATATGAGTTCGAGCGGCTGGTCCCCTTCATCAGCAACGGGCCGTTGATCTGGTGGCTCTATCCCGCGTTCGGCCACGCCGGCGCCAGCTATTTCCTCGGCGTCTCGGAATGGACCTTCGGCGCACTGTTGCTCGCGGGCTTCTGGAGCCACCGGCTCGGCGTGCTCGGGGCGCTGGGCTCGACCGGCACCTTCATCGCGACCGTCACCATCATTCCCTTCATGCCGGAGGGTTGGGACGTCGCCGCGGGAGGCTTTCCCGCAATGACGGGCAACGTGCCCTTCCTGATGAAGGATGTCGTCCTGCTCGCTGTCTCCTTCTATCTGCTGCGGCAGGACCTAGTTCGCCTGACGCGGCAATAGGGTGGCACCCTGCTGAAGCGCGAAGCGTCGCCGGCGAGAGTCCACCTCGCCGGCGATTGCGCGTTCGCGAAGGTCTTCCACCCTGCGATCGGGCGCGAACGCAAGCAGGCTTCGCATCGGATCGTACCTTCCTGCGGTTGGCCAAGGTAGCCTGCCTTGGCAGCCGCACGTCGGCGGGTTCATCGCATTCTCGATCCGGCATCATGGAAACAATCCGCGAAGCTTCTTCCTTCACGGACCTTCTCGCCGACATCAACCGCGTGGCGACCTACGACTTGTGGCGATGATTGGCAGGATGAGCGGAGACACTTCAATTTTCAAACAGCAGGGCGCGCCTCCACGACCTCGCGACGCATGACGCCCGAGTCTTGTGCTGCTCTCGACGCCCTTCCTTGGAAAGGGCGCAGGGAAGGCCGGGCGCCGGCTGGCACCCGCGGTCCGCTGTGCGCAAATTGCGCGAAAATAGATGCACAGCGGCATACAGGGCAGCCCGGACATCCCGGCCTTTCCCTGCGCAGTGGTTTGACGGCTTATGACGTGCTCTCCCCGGGGAGCGATGCACTATTGCCGCCGTCGTCTTGCGGATGATCGGTGCGCGGACCCGGTCGGGCTGCCTCACCACCGCAAGCCTTGACGCACAGACCCCGGGCGTCAGGACCACACGCTTTTGCCGTACGCTGGAATCGCACCGGTCGTGTGCGCGCCGCTCAACCGCTCACGGGCCAAACCCGCCCTGCGATTGCATGCGCGCCGATGCGCTCCGCGCCCACCGCCACCCGGCCCGCGTATCGTGACGATCGCGAAACGCCCCTTATCCTTGGGCCGGGATGATCGACATATACGATATTTCCGAATTTCGGTCAATCGGAATCTTGGAGACGCGCACATTGTCTTGGCTGCCCCCCAACGCAGCGCCAACGGCGGGCGTCTCGAAGGATGGCCACAGGGAAATCGCTCTCAAGTGCGGGTGTTGCCCCCGAGCGCGGAAGCGAGCCGGCACCTGCCACGCGACCGTCGCGCGACCGGATAAGCGTCGCGCCCGAACCGCCAGTGGCCGTTCGACTTCCACGCGCCAGTACCTATATCCTGTCGCAACCGATGTGATGCAGCGGACAGCTTCGATGGCCAGGAGACGCACGACGGACGCCGACGACCTTCCCCGCTATTTCGTCTGGGTCCGGGGACTCGAGGGGCCCGAGCCGCAGAAATGGACGGCGATGGATTTCGGCGTCGGCGATTGGAAGCGACCGCTCGTGCTGGCGTACCTGGAACTCCCGGAAGACGAGCGGCCCCTGTCGCTGTCAGTCCTGGCGCGGCGGTATCCGCCACCGCGAGTCGAACCTTCGTGAGCGGGGTGTGTACTCATAACGCCGGCCCCCCGCAAGAGAAGGCGGAAGTCACCTCGCTTGACGTGATCGGCGGCTTGTGACCCGTAGCGGACTTCGGAAGCCGAGGGATTTCGCTCTCTCGCGACGGCGACGCGAGCAAGCACCGGGTCATTCGGAGTTGCTGCCGGCAACCTATACCACCAGTTTGGCGCCGAGTACCCCCGCCGTGCCTCAAGACAATTCTCTATCTCCTGCCCGGAAACTCATCATGCCGACGCAGTTCATTCAACTCGTCGCGCCCGAGGAATAAATCCCGGTATGCCGGTCTCGACCACGGCGTTGAACCTGACGGTCGTGGTGATACCTTCCCGGATGTCCCGCATGGCGTCGTCGGGCAGGGCGGAAATGTCAAAGCTCTCCTGGATGCGTTGTGGTTTGGTCGAGGTGGTCAGGAAAGCGGTGCCGCGCTGCACAGCCCAGGCCAAGGCCACCTGAGCCGGCGTTTTGTGCACACGCTGCGCGATCGCAGCAATCACGGGATCTTCCAATACGCTTGGCTCCATGGCGTGTCCCAAGGCTGCAAACGCCTGCAGTACGATTCCGTGCTCTTGGCAGAAATCGAGCAGATCCCATTCGGGCAGATATGGATGCGATTCGATCTGCACCATCGCGGGCCTGATCCGCGCGGCCGCGACGATCTCGCGCAAATTCTTCAGCGTGATGTCAGATAGACCGATCGACTTGCAGTGACCATCGTCGACGAGCCGCTCCAGTGCACGCCATGTCTCCAGCAACGTCACGCCTGGGTCATAGATTACCTGGCCGCGATCGTCCCGCGGGTCCTGCTCGTCGCCGGGTTGAAAAGCAAACGGCGTATGGACGATATAGCAATCGATCGTGTCGAGTTGCAGTCGGCGGCGGCTGGCGTCGAAGGCCGGCTTGACGCGCTCGGGACGGTGATTTGTGTTCCAGAGCTTCGTGGTTACGAACAGATCCTCTCGCCGAAGCGTTCCCGCCCTGAAGGCGTCCTGGATAGCTTCGCCTACCGCTGCCTCATTGCGGTAGCGTTCCGCGCAATCGAGATGTCGAAATCCCGCTTCCAGTGCAGCCCTCGTGGCTTGTTTCGTTGCGTTCTGATCCTGAATGAGTGTGCCAAATCCGACAGCGGGAATTGTCCCGGATTCGTGGGTGGAAATCCTCGTGTAGCGGAGCGCGCTGGAAGCTGTCATGTTCCTGCTTTCTTGTTTGAGCTCGGCCGCCGCAGATGCGGCGTCCGTCGAGTGCGACAGACTGAGACTGTTCGATGCGGTCTCATCTCACCATTCCACGGTCCTCAACCTGTCGGCCGCGGTTTGCGAAGAAAAAGCACCAGCGGGCTCACGACGAGCATGGCGAACATCATAATCTTAAACTGACCGATGACCGCGACGACAGCCGCCTGGTGGGTGACCATGCCATTGAGCGCCGCAAGGCCGGGCTTGGCCATTGATCCGGCGACATGCGCGGCGGTCCGGTAGGGCATGAGGTCCTTGGCGAGCGCGACATGCATGGCCTGGGTGTTGCCGTAGAAGAAGATCTGCACCACGGCAATGCCTATCGTGCTGCCATAGAGCCGCGACAGGTTGATGAGTGCACTGCCTTCCGGGCGGAGCTTCGGATCGAGCGTACTGAACGCGGCTTTGGCGAGCGCCGGAATCACCACGCCGAGCCCCGCACCTTGGAGGAAGCCGGCCTCGGCGACCGGGCGCCAATCCATCGCCGGCGAATATCCGAGCATCAGCCAATTGGCGTAGACCACCAGTGCCATTCCGCCAACCAGAAACGGGCGGTAGTCGACTTGCGCCGGGACCAGGCTCGTCAACAGCACCCCTCCCACGAGCGCAACGCCCCGCGGGATCGTCATGTAGCCCGTGGTGTCGACCGGGTAGTTGAGCAGCTCCTCCAGCATCGGCGAGGTCAAAGCCAAGGTCGGCAGCAGGACGAGGCCGACGGCGAAGGAGATCATCGTCGAGAGGACGAGATTGCGATCCCTGAACAGCGCCGTGCGGAGAAAATGCTCCTTCGTCGTCATGACGTGCACGACGAACAGATAGAATCCCAGAATGGAGACGACCGCCTCAATCCGGATTTCCATGGAGTCGAACCATTCCAGGCGCTCGCCGCGGTCGAGCAGCACTTGCAGGCCGATCATGCCGAGCGAAAAGGTCGCCAAACCGAAAAAGTCGAAGGGTTGCGTTCGCTCCGCCCTCTTGTCGCGAAGCCAGAACGCCATCGCGAGAAATATGAATGCCGTCATCGGCAGGCTGACATAGAAGATCGAACGCCAGCCGAGATATTCACTGAACCAGCCGCCGATACTCGCTCCGCTGCTGATGCCGAGAAGAGAGCACACCGTCCAGGCCAGGCTCAGGCGGGCATGCCGCGTGGGTGGCTGCACCTCAAGCAGGATCGCCAGCGAAAGCGGCGCAAGCGGGCCGCTTGCAACTCCCTGGACGATCCGGGCGAGCACGAACTGGACGGACGTCGTCGCCAGCGTATCCAGCACAAGACCTAGCGCGAAGATGATGAGGGAGAATTGGTAAACCGACTTCCGTCCACAGCGTCCCGCAAGCCAGCTCGTGACCGACATGGCTACGGCGCTTGCCGCGATATAGGAGGAAAACACCCACCCGACCTCGTCATTGGCCATCGAGAGGGTTCCCTGGATATGCGGTAGCGCCGCATTGGGCAGCGAGATGTTGACGGCCTGCATGTAGGTTGCCATGAGAGCCGCGAGCGAGATGGCCCGATGGCTATCCGCTGCAACGGTCGATGGAACGACGGCACTCATCTGAGCCCCGCCGCATAGGTTGGCTGCAGCAGGTGGCGCAAGCTCCCACGATAGCCGGTATCGACCCGCGCGGTGACACTGATGCCCGAAAACAATGGCCTGCTCGCGTCAAAGTCATCGAGCTCGAGACGCACCGGCAGACGCTGGACCACCTTGACCCAATTTCCGGTCGCATTTTCGGGCGGCAGGACCGAGAAATCCGATCCGGTGCCGGGGCTCATGCTGACGATGTGCGCCCTGAATTTGCGATCGGGATACGCGTCGACCTCTATCGTTGCCTCCTGACCCGGACGCATATGGGTCAGCCCTGTCTCGCGAAAATTTGCTTCGATCCAGACATGACGGCTCGACAGCAGCGAAAACACCGGCGCTCCGGCATTGACGAAGCCGCCGATCTGTAGATCGTCGACCCTGGTGACGACACCGTCGTCGGGCGCCGTCACCGTCGCATAGGAAAGATCGAGCCGGGCACGGTCAAGCTGGGCCTTGGCCGCACGAACCGTCGGATGGCGATTGACGTCAATGTCCGGATCGCCGTCCAGAGCCACGATTGTGCTGGCGATCTGCTGCTCAATCGACGAAATGCGCTGGCGCGAGACCTTGAGATTCGTCTCGGCTCGCTCGAAGACCGCACGCGGGGTAAAATCGGAGGCGACCAGCATCTTTTTGCGGTCGTACTCGCGCGCGTCGAAGTCGGCGGAATCCCTCGCCGACTGCAGCTCGGCCTGCTGCTGGCGGTAAGTCGCCTTGAGCCCCTCGATCTGGAGGCGCGCGCTGCCGAGCCGCGCCTCCGCCTGATCGACAGCGATCTGGTAGGGCTCCGGGTCGATTCGGAACAGGACCTGGCCCTGCCGGACATTCTCGTTATCGTGCACGGCGATCTCAATCGCTTGGCCGGAAACTCGGGCGTTGACGGTCACTTTCGCGGCCCGAACGAACGCGTTGTCGGTCGAGACGTAAGGTTCTTGCACGAGATACACGACGGCTCCGAGTGCCGCCGCCATGAGAGGCAGAGCGAGCATGAGCGGTCGGCGCAACCGCTCCATCACGCTCCTTCGGGGTAGCGCGACCGCGCGGTCGAGCGGCGAGTCGTCGACAGTTCGATCAACTCGCGCCTCCGCAGAGCTCTCGCGAAACTCTTCACGCTCGCCCTTCGAGCCGGCGACGGGCAAAAGATCTAGCCGCATGGAAAGCCCTCACCTCTATTCCATTTCGTAACGTTCGTTACAATTAATTCACAGCGGCACGACAATCAAGGGGCTCCCAGTTGTTTTTTATAGCGGATGTTATAAATATGCCTCAGCACACGACGACCGAGATTTTCGACATGCCCCGAAGAAAGAGCGAAACGGCAGCGGCACCTCGCGGGCGGCCGCGTGCCTACGATGCGAAGGCAGCCCTGAAGCAGGCGACCGAGACCTTCTGGAGGACCGGGTATTCGGGCACCCCGCTGGACAAGATCGCGGCTGCAACTGGAATGAGCCCGCCGAGCCTCTATGCGGCATTCGGCAACAAGCACGAACTCTATCTCGAGGCTCTCGCAAGCTATTGGGAGATGACCCTGGCTGCGACGCGCGAGGCCCTCGCGGGGGACCGTCCCTTGGCCGAAGCGTTGATGCTTGCCTATGAGGCGGCGCTGTCCTTCTATTTTTCGCGCAAAGGCTCCGCGCGCGGCTGCTTTGTGATCGGGACAGCGGTAGCCGAGGCGGTCGAAGATGCAGAGATCCGGAAGAGTGTTGCCGCCGGGCTCCGCATGCTCGACGGCGATTTCGAGGCCCGGTTTCGCACGGCGCGCGACAGAGGCGAGTTGAAGCAAGATGCTGATCCGGAGGCACTTGCACTGCTTGCGTCAGCCACGATGCACACCATTGCAATCCGGGCGCGAGCCGGAGCTCGACGCGCGGACTTGAGGGAGATCGCTCATAAAGCGGTGACCGTGATCTGCGGAAGCCCTTCGGCGTCGCACTGACTCCAACCAACCCAGCTCGTAGACGTGCCTAGGCGCCCCTCTCCAGATCCAGAGCCCCGATGTGATTGGCTTCGAATGATCGAAAAAAGCGCCATGATCCAGCTTCTCGCCGCTTTTCTGCTCATGAAAGCTGACGGGTGCAATGCCGAGATACGGATCGTGAACGATCCCGGCGGCGGGATCGGAAACTATGTTGCCCGGGACGAATGTCTGCGGGCCACAGGCGATGCGATCGTAATCGACGGGTATTGCGCATCCGCCTGCACGATCGTTGTCGGTATTATTCCTCGTGACAAGATATGCGTGACTTCTCGCGCCGAACTCCTGTTCCATGCCGCCTACAACCCGGCCCCGCGTGTCCGCAGGCAAACCAAACGCGAAGCTACCGACCTTCTGTATTCGCTATACCCAATCGAAGTTCAGCGTTGGATCAATCAGCGTGGGGGACTGACCCGGCGCGGAACGTTGTTGAGCGGAGCCTCGCTTGCAGCAATGTATTCACGGTGCTCCGGGCACGAAACGCAGGGAGCGATCACTGCTCATCTGCCACGCGAAACTCGCCAATTCGTCGGACATTAACGTAGCGACCCAACGGTTCCGATCGCGTTGTGATCCAAGGTTTCTAAAGGGGGTTGATCGTGCTCAGACTAGACTGCCGATGAGATCGGCCGCCGCGCGTTAAGTTGGCATCTGACCTTTGGTCAACGGTTAGCCATGCGGCTCAACCTCGCGACCCGGATTCGTTCATATCTCTCAAAGCAATATAGGACATGTTCCGGAGGCTGCATGGAGCCTTGGTCCCCCTGGGGACCGTATCATTGCCGCCCCCATGATTATGGGTGTCACCGCGTCCGCGCTGCGGCTAGACTTGCCTCGCACCGCGGGGGACACGCGGGTCGCGGGACGATGATCATGACCGAACAGGGCGAGACGGGTGAAGCCATCACCATCCTCCTCGTCGAGGACGACGCGCCGACCTGCTGGCGGCTGCAGAATGCGCTGGTCAAGGCCGGTTACGAGGTGCGTAGCGCCGGGACGCTCGCGGAGGCGCGGCAGGCCCTGAGCGGCGGCGCGCCGCGCGTGCTGCTGACCGACCTGCGGCTGCCCGACGGGCACGGCGTCGAGCTGATTCGCGAGATGAGGCAGCGCTCTCCAGACACCGAGATCATGGTGATCTCCGCGCTCGGCGACGAGGAGAGCGTGATTTCCGCAATCACGGTCGGCGCCACCGGCTATCTGCTCAAGGACGCCTTTCCCACCGACATCGCCACCACCGTGCGCGACCTGGTCGCGGGACATTCGCCGATCTCGGCCTCGATCGCCCGTTTCATCGTCCGCAGAACGCAAGGCGCCGCACAGAATTCGGCGGAGCCGCCGCCCGGGCCTGCGCTCAACACGGCGAGGCTGACCCCGCGCGAGATCGACATCCTGTGGGGCATCGCAAAAGGCTTCAGCTATGCCGAGATCGCGAACCATCTCGGCCTGTCTAGGCAGACCGTGCCCGGCCACATCAAGAACATCTATCGCAAGCTCGAAGTGCACACGCGCAGCGAAGCGGTGTTCGAGGCGGTGCAGCAGGGCCTGATCAAGCTGTGAGCGAGATCGCGGCCAAAGCACCTACGAAGGCACCCAGGAAGGCACCTGCGAAGGCACCGGCCAAACCCGCACGGCGCCGGCTGCTGGCCTCGCGCCTCGTGCCCTATCTGCTGCTCCAGGCCCTGATCGTGATCGCCACCATTCTCGGCCTGCGGCTGCTGCAGCCGAGCGACCCCGAAGACTTCGCGTTAAGCGATTTTTCGGCGCGGGAAGACGGCCTGACGCGCCCCGTGACGCTGCCGCATTTCACGTCGTCGCGCTACGCCCTGGCCGACCCGCCGTTCTACACCGGCGCCTTCGCGTTCCGGAGCGCCGATGCGGCCTCGGGCTGGTCGGTGTACCTGCCGCGCTTCAGCAACGCGGTGGAGGTCGCCGTCAACGGCGTCGTCGTGCTCGACTCCCGGCGCGATGCCAATGCCAACCGGCCCGACCGCAACACACCTGAGATCGCAGCCATCCCCGCTTCGCTGCTGCGCGAGGGCAGCAACGAGATCACGGTGCGGCTGTTGGTGTGGGGACCATTGAAGGGCTTTCTCGACACCGTCTATGTCGGGCCGGATGCCGCCCTGCGCCCGGCCTATGAGACACGCACGCTGCTGTTCGTCACGCTGCCGGTGGTGTTCTCCGCCTGGCAGGCGATCCTGGCCGTCATCCTCGCGATCATGTGGCTGATGCGGCGCCACGAGCCGGTCTATGGCGTGCTGGCCGCCGCGATGGTGCTCGGCGTGGTGCAGGCGTTCGCGCCGCCGCCGGTGCCGCCGGCCACGGTATCCCGGCTTGCCGCGGTGCTGCTGGCGTCCGCACCGATCGAGAGCGCGCTGATCGTCGTGTTCGGCGTGCTGTTCTTCGGCTGGCGCTGGCCGCGCTACGGCACGCTGCTGTTCGTGCCCGGCGTCGTGGTGTTCGTGGTCGGGCTGATCGGGGGCCCGCCGCTGCCGCGCGTCCTTTTCCTGGTGCTCGGCATCCCCACCGTCGGGCTCTGCCTGTTCCTGATGGCCTGCGTCACGGCAACCGCGGTGGTGCGGCGGCAGGACGCGGCGAGCTTCACGATCGGCTGCGCGGTGACCATCGTGCTGGTCTGCTGGATCCAGGACATGCTCACCGTGCTCGAGATCTCGGCCAACGATCGCATCTTCGTCTCGCGCCTGTCCTATTCGGCGATGCTGGTCGCGATCGGCGCCGGGCTGACCTGGCGCTTTGCCCGCGCGTTGAACCAGGTCGACAGCTTCGCCGGTCAGCTCGTGACGCGCGTGCGCGAAGCCGAGGAAAGGCTGAAAGCAAGCTTTGCCCGCGAGGAGGAACGCGCCCGCGCCGCTGCGCTCGCCAACGAGCGCACGCGCCTGATGCGGGACCTGCATGACGGCCTCGGCGGCCAGCTCGTGAGCATCGTCGCACTGTCCGAGCGCGGCAGCGAGGGCGCGACCATCACGGATGCCGCCCGCGCGGCGCTGAAGGATCTGCGCCTCGTCATCGATTCCATGGACGACATCGGCGGCGACCTGATGCTCGCGCTCGGCTCCTGGCGCGAGCGCGCCACGGCGCAATTGCGGCCGCACGACATCGCGCTCGACTGGCGCGTGGCGACGCCGCAGGGCCTGCCGCTGCATCCCGAGCTCAGGCCATGGCACGTCATCCAGATCGTGCGCATCCTCGACGAGGCCGTGACCAACGCGGTCAAGCACGCGCAGGCCCGCCACGTCGCGGTCACCATCGAAACGCATGACGGCGGCCTGGGGCCTTGCGGCGTGATCAGCGTCACGGATGACGGAAGCGGCTTTGCGATGGCCGGCAATGGCGAAGCCGCGGGCGCGGGCCAGACCGCGCGCGGCCTGCGCAACATGAGAAGCCGCGCCGCGCGCTGCGGCGCTGTGCTCGATCTGAATTCCGATGCCTCGGGCACGCGCGTGCGGCTGCAATTGCCGCAGCGTTTCCCCGACAGCGACGCGGCTGCGGGCTGAAAGGCCCCCTCCCCGAACGTGTGAGGCGCACGGAGAGAGGGGACGGGCCAGGACATCTGCCTGCGGAGGACGGGGGGTGTTCGTCCGCAGGCCCCGTTGGCCCGAAGCGATGCAATCAATTCAATCGAACGAAAATATCAGCGCACGCCGACGCGATTGACCGGGCCGCCGCGATTCATCGGCGTACCTGCGCGCACGCCGACGCCGGGCGCGCCGAGACCGGGGGTCGCGACCGCAGCCCGCGCAACCGGCGCTCCCGGCGCCACCACCACCGCCGCAGTCGGCCGCGCCACGCAGCCCTTGGGCACCCCGACGGTCTTGCAATAGACCACCGCCTGCGCCGGGCTGGTGCCCAGCGACACCATCGCCGCGCCCGCCAGGGCCATGATCGTCAGCCCGGCGCTCAGCGCTCCAGCTCTCTTCGCCATCTTGCTCTCCTGCTTCCCGTTCGGCGTCCCGATGCAATCACCGGGTTTCGCAGCCGAGGTGCAGCCTGAATGGCAAAAGTCGGCGCGCCGATACATGCCATGAAAATGGGGGTGCGGCGGTCGGGAGGCCGAGCCGACGCCATGAACATGGCATGGACCGGCGCCCCGGCTTCGCGGGATGGTCCGGGCCGCGTGATCCCGGTCGGGACCAACGAGGATTCCAAAGAGGTGCTTTATGAAGATTTCGGTTCTTGCCGCGCTGCTGCTCGCCGCGGCCGCCCTGCCCGCTGCTGCACAGTCCGGCCCATCGCTCCAGGAGCAAATGGCCTGCCGCGGCGACGCCAGCAAATTCTGCGCCGAACATGTCGGCAAGCCGCCGCAGATGAATGCCTGCCTGCGCGAGAACAAGTCGAAGCTCTCGGATTCCTGCCGCAAGGTCGTCGAAGCGCGCGGAGGCTAGTCCGTCATCCGTCTCCCTTGGGAGAAAGCAGAGAGGGCGGCGCACTGCCGCCCTCATGAAGCCAGCGCCGCTATTCCTGCATCATCTCGCCGCTGCCGCCGAACTCGGCCGGAAAATCCTTCAGCTTGGGCAGGCCGTCGCGCATCGGCAGCACGGTCTCGGCATAGTTGACGTGGACGCCGGGCGCGAACGCGAGGGTCGGGATGGTGGCGGTGAAGACGTCGACCAGACCGAGCGGCGGATGGTTGGTCATGAGATGGCCGCCGCATTTCCTGCAATATTTGCGCTGGCTGAGCGGCGTCTTGGCGAAGGTCTCGACATTCTGGGCGCCCTCGGTTATGCGCACCGCCTCTGGCTTCCACAGGCTGAAGGCGTTGACCGGGCCGCCCGACCAGGAGCGGCAGGAGCGGCAATGGCAATAGCCCATCGCCTCCGGCGCGCCCGTGACCTCGACCGTCACCGCGCCACAGAAGCAGTTTCCGACATGTTTCATTTGGACGTCACCGTTTTATGAAGGATCGTTATCGCGCGTCGGCGCCCCGCGCGTCCGGCTTTCGGCGGGCGCGCGGGGCGGGGCCGAGACTATACTGACCGGCGCCAGGGAATAAGCATCGACACCCGTTGTTTGTACTGCCGGTACTCGTCGCCGAAGAGCGCGACGAGATCGCTCTCCTCCAGCGCGATGCCGACGAAGATGTAGAGCGTGGTCACGGCCGCGAACAGCAGATGCCCCGCGGTCATGACCGGCGCCGCCCAGAACGCGATGATGAAACCGAGATAGATCGGATGACGGACGAACTTGTAGAGCAGCGGCGTCTTGAAGCGCGGCGGCGCCGCTTCCTTGCCGACGAGGTGGTCGGTCACCTGATTCAATCCGAACAATTCGAAATGGTTGATCATGAAGGTCGAGGTGAACACCAGCACCCAGCCGGCGAAGGACAGCGTGACCAGTGTCACGGCGAGATCCGGATTCTCGACGTTCCATATGATCGACGGCAGCGGGCGCCACTGCCAGAACAGCAGGAGCAGTGACAGGCTCGCGAACAGCACGTACGTGCTTCGCTCGACCGCCTTGGGGACGAACTGCGTCCACCAGGCCTTGAACTGCTTGCGAGCCATCACGCTGTGTTGAAGGGCGAACAGCGTCATCAGGAGGAGATTGATGATGACGGCCTCGACCGTCGGCGTATCGCTTCCGGTGTCGATGGTCTTGGGAACCATCACTCCCATGACGAAGCCGATGGCGTAGAGAACGGTGACGAAAAATACGAGATACGCCGCAATTCCGTAAAGAAAGGCGATGAACCTGAAGATGCGTGAGCCCGTAACCTCCGGGCCGATGGAATGAACCTGGTGATCGATTTGGGTCATGAAACGCTCCGTTGTGCCGAGACATCGACACGGTTTGGTATTCGCACCATGCCGGATCGGACGCCCTGAGACTTTCGCGGACGGTTGATTTTCGCCTGAGACGACTTTGATTTTTGCTTGAGACGACGAAAACGTGCGATTTCGCTTTGAAAACAACGTGCTCGACGGTGACCTTCGGGAGCTCATTTGCGACGGGGCAGCTGTTCCGTTGCAGCCGCAGGTGTTCGATCTCTTGCTTTATCTGGTCGCGCAACGCGAGCGTGTGGTCAGCAAGGATGACCTGATCAGCCAGATCTGGAGCGACCGCGCCGTCTCGGATTCCGCCCTGAACAGCCGGATCAACGCCGCGCGCAAGGCGCTGGGCGATGACGGCGCGACGCAGCGGCTGATCAAGACCATTCCGCGCAAGGGCTTTCGCTTCGTTGGCGAGGTCCGGGAAGAAACGGCGGCATCCCCGGCGCGGGCGGAAGCCAAGCCTGATCCCCCGCGCGCGGCCGACCGTCCGGCGATCGCGGTGCTCGCCTTCGAAAACATGAGCGGCGATCCCGCGCAGGACTATTTCGGCGACGGGATCAGCGAGGACATCCTCACGGCGCTGTCGAAGCAGCGCTGGTTCATGGTCATCGCCCGCAACTCGTCCTTCACCTACAGGGGACGCGCGGTGCACATCGGGCAGATCGCCGAGGAACTCGGCGTCCGCTACATCGTCGAAGGCAGCGTGCGCAAGGCGGACAACCGGGTGCGCATCACCGCGCAGCTCAACGACGCCGTGTCGGGAAACCATCTCTGGGCCGAGCGCTACGACCGCGAGCTCGTCGACGTCTTCGCCGTGCAGGACGAGATCACCAACGCGATCGCCGCGGCGATCGAGCCGCAGATCCATGCGGCGGAGAATTTTCGCGCCCATCGCAAGCCGCCGGCGAGCCTGGACGCCTGGGACCTGCTGATGCGCGCCTTGTCGCATTTCTGGCGCGTGACGCGGCGGGATCACGAGGCCGCGCGGGCGCTGCTCGAACGCGCAATCGGAATCGATCCGAATTACGGCCAGGCGCTGTCGGTGCTGGCCGTGAACGACATGTTCGGCGTGCATCTCGGCTGGGCCGAGCTGGCCACCGTCGCCCCGGTCGCCGAAGCCGCTGCGCTCGCAGCGGTGCGCTGCGACCATGAGGACGGCTGGGCGCATGCCGCGCTCGGCAGCGTCTGCTTCTCGACACGCAGGCTTGCGGACGCGCTGTCCGAGTTCGAGCAGGCGCTCGCGCTCAATCCGAACTTCTCGCTGGCGCAGAGCTATTACGCACTGGCGCTGTCCTATGCGGGACGACCTAAGGATTCGTTCGAGGCCGCGCAACGGGCGATCCGGCTGTCGCCGCGCGATCCGTCGCTGGCGATCTATCACGGCATCGCCGCCTATGCGCGCTTCACCGAACGGCATTATGACGAGGCCATCGCGCTGGCGCGCGAGGCGATCCGCCATCGCGGCGACCTCACCGGCGCCTACCGCGTCCTCGCGGTCTGCGCCGGCATGACGGGCGACGGGACGCTTGCGGCGATGGCGCTCGGCGAGCTCCGCCGCACCCAGCCGGGCATCTCGCTGCACTGGATCGCGACGCAACTGCCGTGGGCCAATGACCGGGATCGCGAGCACTATCTCGAGGGATTCCGGCGCGCAGGATTGCGGTAAGGCGCGACGCTGCTCTTACCCTCCCCTGGAGGGGGAGGATCGGCTCACATTGAGCGAAGCGAAATGTGAGACGGGGTGGGGTGACGGTCTCCCCACGTCCAACAGTGCCCGAGTGGAGAGATCACCCCACCCCGCTCGCGCTGCGCGCGATCGACCACGGGCGAGCTACGCTCGTCCCGGACCCCTCCAGGGGAGGGTAAGAGCACAGTGGCGCTACTTTCGCTTCCGGCGCAGGTGGACGATGACGTCGAGCCGCGCGATCTCGTGGCCGGGAAGCGCCTCGGGCACCTGGGTGAAAGCCAGGCCGTCGGCTACGTCGACCAGCATATCCTCGCCTTCGAGATAGAAGTGCGGATGCACGGACGTGTCGGTATCGAAGAACGACTTGATGCCGTCGGCCGCGATCCTGCGCAGCAGGCCGGCTTCGGTGAACTGGTTCAGCGTGTTGTAGACGGTCGCGAGGGACAGATACGCGTTCGCCGCCATCGCCTCTTCATGGAGACTCTCTGCAGTGACGTGACGATGGCCGCCAAGGAACAGCAATTGGCCGAGCGCCAGGCGCTGGCGCGTCGGACGCAGGCCGGCATTGTTCAGCAGCTGCAGGCAGTGCTGCACGCCCGCCTCCGGCGATAGATCGAGGCCGACGACGTCAGGCCCACTATCGTCGCCCGCAGGGATAGTCGTGGCCTGAATGTCCATCGATCACGTCTCACGGCCCAGGGGAACAGGACGCGCAGCGCGCGTCCAGTTGCCATTCGATCGCAAAAGCGGTCGCCCGGCTTTGATCCGGATCAAATTCGGCGGATCCGTCTCTGAGGCGCCTGCCGAGCGGCAGCCCGGCGCTCGGCACAGCATGATGGCCTGATGCTTTTGGTCGCAGGCGCACACTTGTGCAATCACCATCGGCATCTGCTCAAGGCCCCTGGTCGCCCGAGCCAGCCTGACGTGGCAGAGGAGCCGACGTCAAAACAGGACGCGCTGTACATTTTTTGTGCGAACACTGTCGAGACTTTCATCTTGCGGCGCCGAACGAGACTGTGTGAGCCTCGATACCGGATGGGGACTGGGATGGGCCGACCGTAGCTTTGCACGCGAGGACGTTGCGAAGCGTCTACGGCTGGTCTCGCTTGAGAAAGATACGACATGCCGAAAAGAGTGTTGCTTGGTCTTCTCCTGGCTTGCGGCCTCGCGGCCCCGGCACTGGCGCAAGAGCCGAAAACGGGTGGCACGATCAATGCCGTGATCCAGCCCGAACCGCCCGGCCTGATGCTTGCGCTGGTCCAGAACGGCCCGACCCAGATGGTGTCGGGCAACATCTTCGAAGGCCTGCTGCGCTACAGCCCGAAGCTCGAGCCGCAGCCGGAGCTTGCCGAGAGCTGGAGCATCAGCGAGGACGCAAAAACCTACACTTTCAAGCTGAGGAAGGGCGTGACCTGGCATGACGGCAAGCCCTTCACCGCCGCCGACGTCCTGTTCTCGATCGAGATGCTGAAGAAGACGCATGCGCGTGCCCGCACCAACCTGGCGCAGGTCGACAAGATCGAGGCGCCTGACGACTACACCGTCGTATTCACGCTGAAGCAGCCATTCGGCCCCTTCCTCGGCATCTTCGAGGTCGGCTCGATGCCGATGGTGCCGAAGCATCTCTACGAAGGCACCGACTGGAAGACCAATCCCTACAACAACGCCCCCGTGGGCACCGGCCCCTTCATGTTCAAGGAGTGGCAGAAGGGCTCGTTCATCCGCCTGGTCAAGAACCCGAACTATTACGAGAAGGGCAAGCCCTATATCGACGAGATCTACTGGCAGATCATTCCCGACGCCGCGGCGCGTTCGGTGGCGTATGAGACCGGCAAGGTCGACGTGCTGCCCGGTGGCTCGGTCGAGAATTTCGACGTGCCGCGGCTCTCCAAGCTGAAGGACACCTGCGTCACCGGCGCGGGCTGGGAATTCTTCTCGCCGCTGGCCTGGCTGTGGCTCAACAACCGCCAGGGCCCTCTCGCCGACAAGCGGGTGCGGCAGGCGATCATGTATGCGATCGACCGCGACTTCGCCAAGGACGTGATCTGGAACGGGCTCGGCAAGGTCGCGACCGGTCCGTCCGCCTCGACCATCAAGTACTACACCGACGACGTGGAGAAATATCCGTTCGATCCGGCCAAGGCCAAGGCGCTGCTGAAGGAAGCCGGCTACAAGGGCGAGAAGATCCGCCTGCTGCCGCTCGCCTATGGCGAGACCTGGCAGCGCTGGGGTGAAGCCGTGAAGCAGAACCTTCAGGACGTCGGCATGAACATCGAGACCATCGCCACCGACGTTGCCGGCGGCAACCAGAAGATCGCCGACTGGGACTACGACATCGCCTTCACCTATCTCTACCAGTACGGCGATCCAGCGCTCGGGGTCGGCCGCAACTACATCTCCAGCAACATCGCCAAGGGCCAGATGTTCAACAACGTCGAGGGCTATACCAATCCGGAGATCGACAAGCTGTTCGCCGACGGCGCGGTCGCAACCCCGGATTCCAAGCGCAAGGAGATCTACGAGAAGGCGCAGAAGATCCTGGTCGAGGACGTGCCGGTGGCCTGGATGCTCGAGCTGCAGTTCCCGACCATCACGCGCTGCAAAGTCAAGAACCTGATCACCACGGCGATCGGGGTCAACGACGGCTTCAAGGACGCATGGCTCGACAAGTGAGCCCGTCCTTCGCCTCTCCCCGTCTGCGGGGAGAGGTCGAATGTGCGCATAGCGCACATTCGGTTGAGGGGGAGTCTCGACGAGTCCGACTGCTGATACCCTCGCGGAGAGCCCCCTCACCCCAACCCTCTCCCCGCAAGCGGGGCGAGGGAGTCACTCCGCCTCCGTGGCTCCAGGTCACATCACCAATATGACTCACTAGATGCTCTCCTTCGTCGCTCAGCGTGTCGTGAAGGGCGTGATCGTCCTGCTCGCGATCGTCGTCCTCAATTTCTTCCTGATCCGGCTTGCGCCTGGCGACCCCGCGATGGTGATGGCTGGCGAGGCCGGGGCCAGCGATCAGGTCTTCGTCAAGCAGCTCCGGGAAAAGTTCGGCCTCGACAAGCCGCTCCCGGAGCAGCTCTTCATCTACGTCAAGGGCGTCGTCGGCCTCGACCTCGGCTTCTCCTTCCGCCAGCAGGCGCCGGTCGCAAAGCTGATCGGCGAACGGCTGCCCGCGACGCTGCTGCTGACGCTGACCGCATTTGCGATCTCGCTCGCGCTCGGCATCCTGTTCGGCACCTTCGCCGCGCGCTTTGCCGGCACCTTTCTCGACACCGGCATCACCGTGTTCGCGCTGGTCTTCTACGCCATGCCGATCTTCTGGGTGGCGCTGATGGGCATTCTGCTGTTCTCGGTCGCCTTCGACTGGCTGCCGAGCTTCGGTTACGAGACGGTCGGTGCCAATCTCACCGGCCTTGCCCATGCGCTCGACGTCGCCAAACACCTGATCATGCCGGCGATGACGCTCGGCCTGTTCTTCATGGCGACCTACACCCGCATGACGCGCGCCTCGATGCTGGAGGTGAAGCGGCTCGACTTCGTCAAGACGGCGCGTGCGAAGGGTCTCTCCGATGCCGTGATCCAGCGCCGCCATGTGCTGCGCAATGCGCTGCTTCCCGTCGTGACGCTCGCCGGCGTCCATTCGGGCACGCTGATCGGCGGCGCCGTCATCACCGAGACCGTGTTCGCCTGGCCCGGCATCGGGCGCCTGATGTACGACGCCCTGCTGCAGCGCGACTACAATCTGCTGCTCGGCGTCTTCGTGATCTGCTCCGCCATGGTCCTGATCTTCAACCTCATCACCGACCTGGTCTACCGACTGGTCGACCCACGCATCGAATTCGCCTCATGAAACAGTTCTGGAAATCGATGCTGAAAAGCCCGAGCGGCGTCGTCGGGCTCATCATCCTGCTGCTTGCGATCTCGGTCGCGGTGTTCGGACCGATGCTGTTCCCGAACTCGCCCTGGCGCATGGTGCAGCGGCCGTTCCTGCCCCCCTTCACGCTCTCGACCGTGCCGCTCGGGACCGACGCGCTCGGTCGCGACGTGTTCGCCGGCATGATCTTCGGCGCACGGGTCTCGCTGCTGGTCGGCCTCGTCTCAACCCTGGTCGCCCTGATCGTCGGCGTGCCGATCGGCGCCATGGCCGGCTATTTCGGCGGCAAGGTCGACGATGCGCTGATGCGCTTCACCGAGTTCTTCCAGACCATTCCGAGCTTCGCGCTGGCGATCGTGCTGGTCGCGATCCTGCAGCCTTCGATCTATTCGATCGTGGCCTCGATCGCGGTGGTGAGCTGGCCGCCGGTGGCCCGCCTCGTCCGCGGCGAGGTGCTGTCGCTGCGCACGCGCGAATATGTCCAGGCCGCCGTGGTCACCGGCCAGAGCAACAGCTGGATCATCCTGCGCGAGATCCTGCCCAACGCGTTGTCGCCCGTGATCGTGCTGGCCTCGCTGATGGTGGCGACCGCGATCCTCCTGGAATCCTCGCTGTCTTTCCTCGGCCTCGGCGATCCCAATCTGATTTCCTGGGGCTACATGGTCGGCGCCGGCCGCACCGTGATCCGCCAGGCCTGGTGGATCACGGTGTTCCCCGGCATCGCCATCCTGATCTCTGTGCTCGGCCTCAATCTGATCGGAGAAGGCCTCAACGACGCCCTCAATCCGCGCCTGTCGCGGGAGGGCCGCTGATGATGACCGCCCCGCCCGCCGTCACCATCAGGAACCTCAGGATCGCGCTGCCCAAGGGCGCCGAACGTCCGTTCGCCGTCGACGGCGTCTCGCTGGATCTGCGGCCCGGCAAAATCGTCTGCGTGGTCGGCGAATCCGGCTCCGGCAAGTCGATGTGCGCGCATGCGCTGATGGGCCTGCTGCCGGATACGGTCTCGGTCGCCTCCGGCGAGATCCAGTTCGAAGGCCGCGACCTGCTCGAGCTCGACGACGACGGCTGGCGCGACCTGCGCGGCCGCCGGCTGGCGATGGTCTTCCAGGAGCCGATGACCGCGCTCAATCCGCTGATGCGGATCGGCGACCAGATGGCGGAGATGTTCGAGGCGCACGGCCTGCTGACGCCGAAGGAGCGGCGCGCGAGAGCGCTGGCTTTGGCGCGGGAAGTCGGCCTGCCCGACCCCGAACGCATCGTGCGCGCCTATCCGCACCAGCTCTCCGGCGGCCAGCGCCAGCGCGCCATGATCGCGATGGCGCTCGCGCTCGAACCGGCCGTGCTGGTCGCGGACGAGCCGACCACCGCGCTCGACGTCACCACGCAGGCGCAGATTCTCAAGCTGATCCGCAATCTCCAACGCAACCGCAACATGGCGGTGATGTTCATCACCCACGACTTCGGCGTCGTCGCCGATATCGCCGACCAAGTCGTGGTGCTCCGCCACGGCAAGGTCGTGGAGGAAGGCCCCGCCGCAACCGTCTTCAGCGAGCCGCAGCACGATTATACCAAGGCGCTGCTGGCCGCCGTGCCCTCGATGGACCCGCCGGCACGCAAGCCCCTCGACGACCAGGCCAGGGCGGTCGAGGTGATCGGGCTGGACAAGACCTACGTCACATCAGGCGGCTGGTTTCGCGAGGACCGCCGCGTCGATGCCGCACGGGCGGTCAATTTCAACATCCTCAGGGGCGAGACGCTCGGGCTCGTGGGCGAATCCGGCTCCGGCAAGTCCTCCGTGGCGCGCCTCGTGATGCGGCTGATCGAGGCTGATCGCGGCACGGTGCGGATCGGCGAGACCGATCTCACCCAGCTGTCGGGCAAGGCGCTGCGCGCCGAACGCCATCGCATCCAGATGATCTTCCAGGACCCGTTCGCCTCGCTCAATCCGCGGCGCAAGATCGGCCACATCATCGCCGACGGGCCGATCGCAGCCGGCACCGATCCGAAGATGGCGTTCGACCGCGCCCGCGATCTCCTCAAGATGGTCGGCTTGGACGCCGGCGCGCTCGAACGTTATCCGCACGAATTCTCCGGCGGCCAGCGCCAGCGCATCGGCATCGCACGCGCGCTCGCGCTCGAGCCGGAGATCATCGTCGCCGACGAGGCCGTCTCGGCGCTCGACGTCTCGGTACAGGCGCAGGTGTTGAAGCTGCTCGAAGACCTCAAGGCGCGGCTCGGGCTGTCGATGCTGTTCATCACCCACGATCTGCGCGTCGCCGCCCAGATCTGCGACCGCATCGCGGTGATGCAACGCGGCGCCATCGTCGAGCTGAAGCCCACCGCGCAGCTGTTCGCCGCGCCCGAGCATGCCTATACGCGCGAGCTGCTCGCGGCGGTGCCGGGTCGCAAGGAGCGGGCGCCTGCGGCCTGAGTGGGCGGTCGGGGCGGATTTGCCGGCTTTCGAGATGGTTCCAAGAATTTGCACGCTGCAGGAGGCGAAACATATTCGATCCAGCAGCATTTGCTTCGTGAGACTTTCCTCGCTGACGGGCGCAAGGACAGGCCGACACGGCATTCGCCCGCTCGGCTGCCGAAGCTGCTCAACTGACGTGAGGTGGTGGACGGCCTCACAACCCAGCGCGTGAGAACACCGGCGCCGGGATTCCGTGGCGCGGTCACGCGCTTTTTATTCGGTCGTGACCACCGCGCCGCTTCAAAGTCGCAAGCGGCACCATAGATCTTTATTGAATGGTCAGCGTCATCTCATGACGTTTCACCAGCCGAAATTCGGAGTCAGCATGGGCGAAGTCATTCGATTTGTCTCAAGATCCGAGCGCGAGCGAGCGCGTCTCATCCAGGAGGCACGCGCCATCTACGACAGCATCTTCCCGCCGGCAGATCCGGCGAGCGAAGGGCAGGACAAACCGGCGATCGGTCGCACATATATCGGCCGCGACGGGGGCAACGCATCGTGATCAAAATCATCGCCGTGCTTTGCAGCCTCGCCTCTCCCGCCAATTGTCACGAGCAGATCGTCACCACTTCGGACTTTGCGCAAGTCTCGGTGCAGTCCTGCCTGATGGGCGCGCCGCAACTCGCCGAATGGATGAACCAGCATCCGGCCGAACGACTGGCCGCATGGCGGTGCGTGATCGGTCAACAGACCGGCCGTGGAATTTAAGCTCGGGCGTCTCGATTCGGCGGAGTAAGCCGTTCTCGTGCCCCGGACGCAGCGCAGCGCTTCCCCGGCGATGCGAAGCATCGTCCGGTCCAGCGGTGCGCTGCAGAGCCGGGGGCCCATCGCAGCGCCGAGCCTTGCAGCCCCTGGGTCCCGGCTCGCGCTTCGCGCGTCCGGGACACGCCACCAAGCCTGCTCCTCGCTGAACGTTGGGCAGTGACGTCACTCCATTGCCGGGGTAACCTCTCGTTGCGGCCATTGGCAGCAAGGGGGAAGCCGGATGGAGGTCGCCAGCCTCGTTCTTCCCGTATTCGCGATCATCGTCACCGGCTGGCTCGCTGGCGAGGTTGGCTATCTCTCCCGCTCGCTTGCCGATGCCCTGGTCCACTTTGCCTACAATGTGGCGATGCCGGCGCTGCTGATCGTCACGATCGCCCAGGAGCCGGCGCGCAATCTATTGGAATGGCGCTTTCTGCTCGCGTTCGGCGGCGGTTCACTCATCTGCTTCGCGCTGGTGTTCCTGCCGCTCCGCACGGGTGGCAAACACGATCTTGCCAGCAGCACCATCCAGGGGATGGCGGCGGCGATGACCAACACCGGTTTCGTCGCGCTGCCGATCCTGCATGCGATCTACGGCCAACCCGCCGTCCTGCCCGCAGCTGTTGCGACGGTGTTCGTTGCCGCCGTGATGTTTCCGATCACGGTAATTCTGCTGGAAGGGCGCGGTGCACGCGGGCCGTCCGCGCTCTCCACGGGGCTGGCAAAGCAAGATCCCGCTCAATCCCATGGTGCTGTCGACCTTCATTGGGCTCGCGTGGGCGGTGATGGGATGGCCGATTCCGGCGCCGGTCGAGGCCTATCTCAACATGATCGCTGGCGCGCTCACGCCGTGCGCGCTGTTTGCTATCGGGCTTGGCTTGTCCGTGGAAGGCCTGCGATCCAACCTGAAGGCGGCGTTTGCACTCGCGGCGGTGAAACTGGTGGTCATGCCGCTCATCGTCTACGGACTCTGCGTCGTCATGGGCCTCAACCCTCTGTACACGGTTGCGGCCGTCGTCTGCGCAGCCGTACCGACGGCGAAAACCGTGTATGTCCTCGCGCATGAGCACAAGGTCGAGGAGAAGCTGGTCGCGGCCACGGTCTCGATCACGACGATGCTGTCGGTCGCGACATTGCTGGTCGCACTCTATCTGCTCTCCGGACTGATGCGTGGCGCAGGTTGAGCGGCCACCGGCTTCCGCCTCGCTCTCTGTCTCGTGACGATGCTCCGGGGGGAGACCAAGTTGGACACGCCGACCGGGGGTCGGTTTCGAGACGCAGCGCGGGGCACGCACCCGCCGCCTTCGGATAGACCCGAATCAGCGCTAATGCATTGCGTTCGGTGACTCCCTGGACGCAAGGCAGCATGACCGGCGCCGAACTGAAGCAGCTTCGCAACGACCTCTCCGATGCCCTCGAGCGCAAGCTCACGGCGGCTGACATGGCCATGCTTTGCGGATTGCCGGAGAGAGGGGGCGCCGACACCATCCGGCGCTGGGAGGTCAGCGGCCCGACGCCGGAGGCGACCCGGGTGCTGCGCGTGCTCGCAATGGCGAGCGAGCGGTATCCGATCCTCGAGAAGTTCGACATCTTCGATCGTCACGACGTGCGCGAGGAAGACCGGCCGGCAAAGCGCGCGGCCTTTCGCGCGCAGATGCGCGATGAGGTGCGGCGGCGTCTTGGTTAACAAGGAGCGCGCGCAAATTACCCATGACGCGCGACGTTAAGCCTTCCTTTACCACTTCTTAAGCCGCCATTAAGCACGAAAATCATTTACACCCCAATAAGTTAAGCTGGCTGTCGCTGTGCCATGGATGTGACAGCATTTTCATCAAAAGCGAGCTATCTGCAAAACCAACGACGGCGCGGAAAGCGCGCCTGCCGGGGACCTTACGTGTTGGAGTTCGAGACGATGAAGAAGATTCTGTTTGCGACCGTGGCGCTGCTCGTGGTGGGCGCGGCTGCGCCGGCCGTCGGCGCCGACCTCGGCAACCGCAACTACTACAAGTCGCCCGCGCCGGCCTACGCCGCGCCGATCTACAATTGGACGGGCTTCTATCTCGGCGCCCATGTCGGCGGCGCGTTCTCCAGCGACAACAATTTCAATGGTCTCTCCACCGGCAGCAACGGCAATGGCCGCTTCCTCGGCGGCGTGCAGGTCGGCGCGGACTGGCAGCTCAACCCGTACTTCGTGGTCGGCGTCGAAGGCCAGTATTCCTGGCTGTCCGGCAGCGTCGGCGCAGTCTTCCCGGGCGGCATCGCCTATACCAACGACCAGCGCGGCCTCGGCTCGATCACCGGCCGCGTCGGCTATACCTGGGGTCCCGGCCTGCTCTATGTGAAGGGCGGCTACGCCTATTCGGACAACAACGAGAAGGTGACTGTCGGCGGCGTGCCGACCGGCTTCATCATCGATGGCGATCACCGCAACGGCTACACCGTCGGCGCCGGCCTGGAATACATGTTCGCCCCGAACTGGTCCGCCAAGGCCGAGTACCAGTACTACAATTTCGGCGACGCGCACTTCACGGCGGGCCCGCTGGTGGGCACCGGCAACTTCACCACCGACGACCACACCTTCAAGGCGGGCGTCAACTACCGCTTCAACTGGGCAAGCCCGGCCGTCGCGAGCTACTGATCGGTTACCAAGATCTTATCACGATGAAGGGCCGGCCTCGTTGCCGGCCCTTCTTTTTTCGCTCTGCGGAACATGCGCAAGCAGTTGCCTCAATTGCGATTTTTTAACGGGTGCCGCCGATACTGCCGCCACAACAGAAGCAAGAACATTGGGGGAATTTTCGATGGCGATCCGTCTGGGCCTTGGCCGATTCCTTGGCCGTTTCCGTCCTCGTTTCAAAATGCCGAAATGGGGCGTGCGCGGCAGCCTGTTCGCGGCCTTCGCGGTGATCGCGGGCATGGGTCTCGTGATCGCGACCGGCGCCGGCCTGGCGCTGCAGAATCTCGGCGGACGCATGACCGAACTGAGCGGGCGGGACATTCCGCGCCTCGCCGCCAGCCTGCAATTGTCGGCACAGAGTGCGAGCCTTGCGGCGCAGGGACCGGCCCTGCTTGCGGCGCAAAGCGAGGACGCCCTGAATGAACGCACCAAGAAGCTGAGGGAATTGCAGGAGCAGACGCAGCAGAAGCTCACCGAGATCATCGAGCTCGGCGGCGACAAGAGCGTCGTCTCCGGACTCAGCG
Organism: Bradyrhizobium sp. CCBAU 53415; assembly: GCF_028128735.1. Lineage (NCBI taxonomy): Bacteria > Pseudomonadati > Pseudomonadota > Alphaproteobacteria > Hyphomicrobiales > Nitrobacteraceae > Bradyrhizobium > Bradyrhizobium sp. CCBAU 53415. The sequence goes on from NZ_LBJF01000026.1 coordinate 598,103, forward strand.
ACACGATGAAGAGCATCAACGAGGCGGCTCAGAGCCTGGCGAAGGCCGCCCGCGAACGGCTCGATATCGCGGCCCTCCATGAGAAGCAATATGATGCGCTTCGCAGCGCGCAGGGTGCGTTCGTCGGTGCGGCGAGCCCGGCGATGCTGGACGCACAGACCCGGGTCAACGCCATTCTCGGCTCAGCCGACCTGTCCGCCGCAGATGCCACCGACGCCGCGCAGACCGTCGGTCAGCTCGGCAACGTCGTCGCCAGCGGCAATCTCGCCGCCGCCGACATGAGCGCGGCGCTGTCGGCGAGCACGAGCGACAAGCTCGACGACATCCAGAAGGAATTCAAGACGGCTCAGGGACGCCTGCGCTCCAACCTCGATCTGTTGCCGGACAACCAGGGCAACAAGATGCTGCGCGAGGCGGCGGAAAAGCTGCTCGCGCTCGGCACCGGCAAGACCGGCGTGTTCAATCTGCGCGAGAAGGAGCTCGACTCCATCGACTACGGCCAGACCATCCTGGACGAGACCCGCAAGCTCAATGTCGGCCTCGGCATCAGCGTGCAGCAGCTCGTCGACGGCGTGCAGAAGGAGACCAACACCTCGACCTTCCAGGCGCGGCAGGAGATTTCGCTCGCCACGTCAGTCATGCTGGCGCTGGGCGCGTTGATGCTGGTCGGCTCGGCGCTGTTCGTCTGGCTCTATGTCGGCCGCAGCATCCTGCGCCGGATCGGCGCTCTGCATCAGTCGATGCAGCTGCTCGCGAACGGCGACATCGAAACCGAGATCTACCGCTCGAAGAACCACAACGACGAAATCTCGGTGATGGCGAACACGCTGCAAGTGTTCCGGGAGAGCATGATCGAGGCCCGCGCGCTGACGAACGAGCAGGACAAGGACCGCATCGCCAAGGCCGAGCGTGCCGCGCACATCGAAGCGAAGATCGGCGAGTTCGAAAGCACGGTGCGCTCCGCGCTCGACAATCTGGCGCAGTCGGCCAATTCGATGCAATCGACCGCGCAGAGCATGTCGAACACCGCCGACCAGTCCAACGCGCTGGTGAACGCGGTCGCCTCCGCCGCGGAGGAAACCTCGGTCAACGTGCAGACCGTGTCGGCCGGCACCGAGCAGCTGTCCTCCTCGATCCAGGAGATCAGCCGCCAGGTCGTGACCTCCGCCGAGATCGCCAGGAAGGCCGTCGACGAAGCGGGAGCGACCGACGCCACCGTGCAGAGCCTTGCCGACAGCGCGAGCCGCATCAGCGTCGTCGTCGACCTGATCCAGACCATCGCCTCGCAGACCAATCTGCTCGCGCTCAACGCGACCATCGAGGCCGCGCGCGCGGGCGAGGCCGGACGCGGCTTCGCCGTGGTCGCCTCGGAAGTGAAGAGCCTGGCGAGCCAGACCGCCAAGGCGACGGACGAGATCCGCACCCAGATCGCCAGCATGCAGTCAGTCACGACCTCCGCGGTCGGCGCCATCCAGGGCATCGGCCGGATCATCGGCGAGATCAACGACGTCACCACGACGATCGCAGCCGCGGTGGAGGAGCAGGGCGCCGCCACGCGTGAAATCGCCCGCAACATCCAGCATGCCGCCGGCGGCACCAGCGAAGTCTCCAGCAACATCGTCGGAGTCTCCACCGCTTCCGCGGAAGCCGGCACGGCGGCAGGCGAAGTGCTGAGCGCCTCGGACGCGCTCCGGCGCGAGGCCGATATGCTGCGCGCGGAAATCGATGCGTTCCTCAACGACATGCGGGCGGCCTGATTGTCATTCCCGGGGCCGCCTCAAAGAGGCGAACCCTGAATCTCGCGCGACAATCCCCGGATTCTCGGGTGCGCAACCGCGCACCAGAGTTCGCGCTCAGGCGCGCCCCGGAATGACGGCGCTTTTGGACGGCGCTCCATCCGGGCTGCGGAAAACCGCCGGTATGCCGGCCATGCGGAGACCACGGCCGTCCTTTTTCGGCTGGCGCCCCGCTCGCGCTGGGTTTAAGCGGGTAGCATGAGCTCAAAAACCGACACCGCACAGTCCTCGGCCGAGGCCCTGCGCTACCCCTGGGAACAGCACCCCGGCCACGAGGAGATCGTGGAGGTACGGCCCGGCGTGTTGTGGGCGCGGCTGAAGCTGCCGTTCCGCCTCAACCACGTGAACATCTATCTGCTCGCCGACGGCGACGGCTATGCCATGGTCGATACCGGATTCGGCAACGAGGAGACGATCGAGGCCTGGACGAAACTGTTCGAGGGGCCGCTGAAGGGCGTCAACATCACGCGCCTGATCGTCACCCACTCCCACCCCGACCATGTCGGCCTCGCCGGCTGGATCGTCGAGCGCTTCAACTGCCCGCTGGTGATGTCGCAGGTCGAATATCTGCAATCGGTCTATCACCAGAACCGCGGCACCGAGGAGCGGCGCGAGGCGCAACGGCTGTTCTTCCGCCGTCACGGCATGGACGAGTCGCTGACCGAAAAATTGCTCGGCCGCGGCCAGGACTATCTCAAGCGCGTCTCGGTGCTGCCGCCGTCCTACCGCCGCATCTCGCATGGCGACGACGTCGTGATCGGCACGCGCCGCTTCAAGGTGATCACCGGCGGCGGCCACGCGCTCGACCAGGTGATGCTGTATTGCGCCGACGACAAGCTGTTCCTCTCCGCCGACCAGGTGCTGAGCAAGATCTCGCCGAATGTCAGCGTCTGGGCGGTCGAGCCCGACCAGAACTCGCTCGGCGAATATCTGGCCTCGCTCGCCAGCCTCACCACGACGCTTCCCTACGACGTGCTGGTGCTGCCCGGCCACGGCGTGCCGTTCTACGGATTGAAGACCCGTATCAAGCAGCTCGCCGACCACCACGAGGAGCGCTGCCGCCTGATCGCGGAAGCCTGCCGCGAGGTGCCGCAAACCTCGCGCGCATTGGTGCCTGTCGTGTTCAACAAGCATGTGCTGGACGAGCACCAGATGGGCTTTGCCGCCGGCGAACTGGTCGCCCATGTCAACTACATGATCGTCGAGGGGCGCCTGGCGGCCGAGATGCAGGACGGCGTGCTGCAGTTTCGGACGACGTGAGCTCTTTCTTCGCCTCTCCCCGCAAGCGGGGCGAGGGAGCAGACCACTGCCGCGGCTACCACTCACTTCATATTCGCGATCGCATGCAGCGCCGCGATGTAGCCGAACGGTCCCAGCCCGCAGATCACGCCGGTCGCCACGAACGAGATCCTGGAGTGCCGGTGGTATTCATCGCGGGCATGGATGTTCGAGATGTGGACCTCCAGCACCGGGCCTTCGAATGTCTTGATCGCGTCCATGATCGCCACCGAGGTGAAGGAAAAGCCGGCGGGGTTGATGACGATGGCATCGGCGTCCTGCCGCGCCGACTGGATCAGATCGACGAGCGCGCCCTCGTGGTTGGACTGGTGGAAGGCGAGCTTGAGCCCGAGCCTTGCGGCGGCCTCCTCGCAGCTCGCGTCGATCTCTGCGAGCGTCGTCGTGCCGTAGATGTGCGGCTCGCGGATACCGAGCATGTTGAGATTGGGACCATTGAGAATCATGACACGCTTCATCGGGGCTTCCTTTCGCATGGGCTGTCCGATTGACCGACCCGCCGTCCCGGCCGGGCCAGGCCATGGCGCCGGTGCGACCGCTTCCCCCATCATGGATGCAGTGCGCGCCATGGACAAAATGTCCATGGCGGCCCCGGCCTCCCGGCAACTCCGGTCCGGCCGGCAGCCCCGCGTTAGGCGGTTGATCCAAATCAACAATCGCGGCCGGACTGGCGGTTATCAATTGGCACGCTCGCCGCGCCTCAAATGTGTGCTGGCGCATAGACATCGGAGCTGGAAAAGCTCTAAAAATGGGCGGCCGTCATGGCCGGGTTCCGTTGCAGGTTTTGCCGATGGATTACAACCAGTTCTTCGACTCCGCCCTCGATCGTCTCCACGCCGAGCGGCGCTATCGCGTGTTCGCCGACCTCGAACGCACGGCCGGCCGGTTCCCGCACGCGGTCTGGCACTCGCCCCAGGGCAAGCGCGACGTCGTGATCTGGTGCTCCAACGATTATCTCGGCATGGGCCAGCACCCGAAGGTGGTCGGCGCCATGGTCGAGACCGCGACCCGCGTCGGCACCGGTGCCGGCGGCACCCGCAACATCGCCGGCACGCACCATCCGCTGGTCCAGCTCGAAGCCGAGCTCGCCGATCTCCACGGCAAGGAAGCCGCGCTGCTGTTCACCTCGGGCTATGTCTCGAACCAGACCGGCATCCCGACCATCGCAAAGCTCATCCCGAACTGCCTGATCCTGTCGGACGAGCTCAACCACAATTCGATGATCGAGGGCATCCGCCAGTCCGGCTGCGAGCGGGTCGTGTTCCGCCACAACGATCTCGCCCATCTCGAGGAGCTGTTGAAAGCGGCCGGCCCGAACCGGCCGAAGCTGATCGTCTGCGAGAGCCTCTATTCCATGGACGGCGATGTCGCGCCGCTCGCCAGGATCTGCGATCTCGCCGAGCAGTATGGCGCGATGACCTATGTCGACGAAGTCCACGCCGTCGGCATGTACGGCCCGCGCGGCGGCGGCATCGCCGAGCGTGATGGCGTGATGCATCGCATCGACATTCTCGAGGGCACGCTGGCAAAGGCGTTCGGCTGTCTCGGCGGCTACATCGCCGCCAATGGCCAGATCATCGACGCCGTACGCTCCTACGCCCCGGGCTTCATCTTCACCACCGCGCTGCCTCCGGCGGTCTGCTCGGCCGCGACCGCTGCGATCAGGCACCTGAAGACCTCGAGCTGGGAGCGCGAGCGCCACCAGGACCGCGCCGCCCGCGTCAAGGCAATCCTCAATGCCGCCGGCCTGCCGGTGATGTCGAGCGACACCCACATCGTACCGCTGTTCGTCGGCGATCCCGAGAAGTGCAAGCGGGCCTCCGACCTCCTGCTCGAACAGCACGGTATCTACATCCAGCCGATCAACTATCCGACCGTTGCCAAGGGCACCGAGCGCCTGCGCATCACGCCCTCGCCCTATCACGACGACGGCCTGATCGATCAGCTCGCCGAAGCGCTGCTCCAAGTCTGGGACCGCCTCGGCCTGCCCCTGCGCGAGAAGTCCCTGGCCGCGGAGTAGGGTTCTTACCCTCCCCTGGAGGGGGAGGGTCGGCTCACATTGAGCGCAGCGAAATGTGAGCCGGGGGGTGACGGTCTCTCCACCTCGAACGCTGCCCGTGCCGAGAGATCACCCCACCTCGCACGCGCTGCGCGCGATCGACCCTCCCCCTCCAGGGGAGGGTCGGCGCCCGTGGGTGCACGCTCGCACCTTGACGACAAGCCCGGTTCCTCCCCCGGCGCGACATTTCGCTGTCGCCTACACCCGTCCAACGCGCTAGATTTGCAGGGAAAATGAGACCGGGCGCGTTGGCGCCCAGGGAGAAGCGCGCTCACCATGCTGCACGACTGGGGCGTGATCGCCGCCGCTTTCGGTTATATCGGCTTCCTGTTCCTGGTGGCGAGCCATGGCGACCGCCGCTCGCCGGCCGGGCGCGGTCGCGCCTCCGGGCTGATCTATCCGCTGTCGCTGGCGATCTACTGCACCTCCTGGACCTTCTTCGGCTCGGTCGGCTTTGCCACCCGCACCTCGACCGACTTCCTCGCGATCTATGTCGGCCCGATCCTGATGATCGGACTCGGTGCCGGCGTGTTGCGCCGCGTGATCCAGCTCGCGAAAGCCCAGAACATCACCTCGATCGCCGACTTCATCGGGGCGCGCTACGGCAAGAACCAGGCGGTGGCGGCGACCGTCGCGCTGATCGCGATCATCGGCTCGGTGCCTTATATCGCGCTCCAGCTCAAGGCGGTCGCCTCCTCGCTCGAAACGATCCTGGGCGAAGACCAGGCCTTCTCCCACATCCCGATCTTCGGCGACGTGGCGCTGCTGGTGATGCTGGCGATGGCGGCCTTCGCCGTGCTGTTCGGCACGCGGCAGACCGACGCCACCGAGCACCAGCACGGCCTGATGCTGGCGGTTGCGACCGAATCCATCGTCAAGCTGATCGCCTTCCTCGCCGCCGGCATCTTCGTCACCTTCTGGATGTTCTCGCCGCAGGAATTGATCGAGCGCGCCATGAAGACGCCGGAGGCGGTGCGCGCCATCAACTACGCCCCGTCGATCGGCAACTTCCTGACCATGACGCTGCTGTCGCTGTGCGCGATCATGCTGCTGCCGCGTCAGTTTCACGTCAGCGTGGTGGAGAATTCCTCGGATGCCGAGGTCGGCCGCGCGCGATGGCTGTTCCCGCTCTACCTCGTCGCCATCAATCTGTTCGTGATCCCGATCGCGCTCGCCGGCCTCGTGATCTTCCCGTTCGGCGCCGCCGATCCCGACATGTACGTGCTGGCGCTGCCGATGGAAGGCGGCGCTGATCTGCTCAGCATCGCCATCTTCGTCGGCGGCCTGTCGGCGGCGACCGCGATGGTGATCGTCGAATGCGTCGCGCTCTCCATCATGGTCTCGAACGACCTCGTGGTGCCGCTGGTGCTGCAACGTCGGCCGGAGGGGCGCGCCGGCGGTGCCGATTTCAGCGACTTCCTGCTGCGCTCGCGGCGGCTCGCGATCTTCGCCATCATGGTGATGGCCTATTTCTATTATCGCGCGCTCGGCAATACCCAGCTCGCGGCCATCGGCCTGCTCTCCTTTGCCGCCATCGCCCAGCTGGCACCGAGCTTCTTCGGAGGGCTGCTCTGGCGGCGCGCGACCGCGCGCGGCGCCATCGGCGGCATGCTGGTCGGCTTCGTGGTGTGGCTCTACACGCTGTTCATACCGAGCTTCATGGATTCATCGACATCAGGCATCCTGCTGCTCCAGCACGGCCCGCTCGGCATCGAGGCGCTGCGGCCGCAGGCGCTGTTCGGCGCCGACCTGCCCCCTCTGATGCACGGCGTCATCTGGTCGCTGTCGCTCAACATCCTGACCTATGTGCTGCTGTCGCTGGCGCGCCAGCCGTCTTCCATCGAGCTGTTGCAGGCCGATCTGTTCGTGCCGAACACGCTCGCACCGATCTCCCCCAGCTTCCGCCGCTGGCGCGCCACCGTCACCGTGCAGGACATCCAGACCACGGTGGCGCAATATCTCGGACCCGACCGCGCGCGGCATTCCTTCGAGGCCTTCTCCGCGCGGCGAAACGTGCTGCTGGAGCCCGGAGCACCTGCCGATTTCGAGCTGCTGCAACACGCCGAGCACCTGATTGCCTCCTCGATCGGCGCGGCCTCCTCCCGCCTCGTGATGTCGCTGCTGCTGCGCAAGCGGACGGTCTCCGCCAAGGCCGCGCTGAAGCTGCTCGACGACTCGCATGCGGCACTGCATTTCAACCGCGAGATCCTCCAGACCGCGCTCAACCATGTGCGCCAGGGCATCGCCGTGTTCGACGCCGATCTGCAACTGATCTGCTCCAACCGGCAGTTCGGTGATCTCCTCAATGTGCCACCGCATTTCATCCAGTTCGGCACGCCCTTGCGCGAAATCCTGGAATGCATCGGTGTCGGCGATCCGCACGATCCGCTCGGGCGCGAGGCCCTGCTGAAGCGGCGCCTGGCCGCCTACACCACCGACAGCGAGCCTTATCTCGAACGCCTGCCGGAACGCCACATGGTGATCGAAGTGCTCACCAACCGCATGCCCGGCGGCGGCTTCGTCATCACCTTCACCGATGTCACGCCCACCTTCGAAGCAGCGGAGGCGCTGGAGCGCGCCAATGCGACGCTGGAAAAGCGCGTGCGCGACCGCACCGAGGAGCTGACGCGGCTGAACTCCGAGCTGGCGCTGGCCAAGAGCGCGGCGGAGGACGCCAGCATCTCCAAGACGCGTTTCCTCGCCGCTGCCAGCCACGACATCCTCCAGCCGCTGAACGCGGCGCGGCTCTATGTCACGAGCCTGGTCGAGCGCCAGCACAACGGCGAGGAGACGCGGCTGGTCGAGAACATCGACGAATCGCTGCAGGCGATCGAGGAGATCCTCGGCGCACTGCTCGACATCTCCAGGCTCGATGCCGGCGCGATGACGACCTCGATCTCGAGCTTCAAGATCGGCGACCTGATGCGGTCGCTGGAGATCGAGTTCGCACCGATCGCGCGCGCCAAGGGGCTGGAGCTCGCCTTCGTGCCCTGCTCGCTCCCGGTCAAGTCGGACCGCCTCCTGCTGCGGCGCCTGCTCCAAAACCTGATCTCGAACGCGATCAAGTACACCCCGCGTGGCCGCGTGCTGGTTGGCTGCCGCCGCCACGGTCAATCGCTGAAGATCTGCGTTTACGACACCGGCGTCGGCATCCCCACGGTCAAGCGCGGCGAGATCTTCAAGGAATTCCACCGCCTGGAGCAGGGGGCGCGGATCGCGCGCGGCCTGGGGCTCGGCCTTTCGATCGTCGAACGCCTGGCGCGCGTGCTCAAGCACGGCATCGCCATCGACGCCAATGCCAGCGGCGGATCGGTGTTCTCCGTGACGGTGCCGACGGCCAAGGCGATCACCCATACCGCGGCCGTGACCAGCGCGACGCCGCTGGCGCGCACGCCGATCTCGGGAGCGCTGATCGTCTGCATCGAGAACGATGCGGCGATCCTCGACGGCATGCGCACGCTCTTGAAGGCCTGGGACGCCGAGGTGATCGCGGTCGCCGACCCCGAAGGCGCGATCGCCGCGATCGAAACGGCCGGCCGGCGCGTCACTGGCCTGCTCGTCGACTATCACCTCGATCGCGGCAACGGCATCGCCGCCATCCGCGAGATCCGCCGCCGCTTCGGCGACGCCATCCCCGCGATCCTGATCACGGCCGATCGCAGCCCCGCCGTGCAGATCGCCGCGCGGGACGAGAAGATCGCGGTGCTCAACAAGCCCGTCAAGCCGGCCTCGCTCCGTGCCCTGCTGGGTCAGTGGCGCACGCAGCAGATGGTGGCGGCGGAGTGAGACGCGCGGGTCAGTAGTCGGTCGATACGCTGAGCGCGCGCCACCTCTCCAATTCCTCGAGACGAAGCCTGTCCGCCGCCGCAATGGCGTTCACGGCGTCGCTGCCGAGGGCAATCCGCAAGGGCGGGCGATCCATGTCGACGAGCTTCAACACGACGGCTGCAGCCTTGGCCGGGTCGCCGGGCTGGCGGCCATCATAGTCGCGCTGCATCCTGACGGCGGCGCCAACGACAGCGTCGTACTCCGGCCGTCCCTCGCCGGCCGCATGCGCAGCCTGGGCAAAGCCGGTGCGAAAGCCGCCGGGCTCGACGATCGTCACGCTCACGCCGATCAACGCCATCTCGCGCGCCAGCGATTCCGAAAAGCCTTCGATCCCCCATTTCGCGGCCGAATAGGCCGCGCGGGCCGGAGCACCAATGCGCCCACCGACGGACGAAACCTGCACGATGTGCCCGCGGTGCTGACGACGCAGCACGGGAATCGCGGCCTTGGTGACGATGACGGTGCCGATCAGGTTGACCTCGATCTGGTGACGGAACGTCTCCAGGCTCGTATCCTCGACCGATCCGAGATCGCCGTAACCGGCGTTGTTGACGACCACATCAATGCCGCCAAATGTCTGCACGGCGAGGCCGACCGCTGCTTGCGCTGCCGCCTCGTCGGTCACGTCGAGGGTTGCAAGCCGAAGCCTTTCGCCGAAGCGCTCAAGCAGCGATTCAAGCGGTTTTGGGTCCCGGGCCGACGCAAGCACGCGATCTCCCGCTGTGAGCGCGGCTTCCACGATGGCCCGGCCAAGCCCGCGTGAACTGCCGCTGATGAACCATGCTTTCGACATGACGGTCTCCGGATGCTCAGGGCGCCAGGCGCGTGAAGACGTAATCGCGGCTCCTGACGCGGGCCTCGTGGCAGGCGAAGCAGGTGCGATGCTGGGCCTCGTCCACCGGCGTGCCGTTGATGAAGCGGCCGAACCCCCAGCCGCCGGTGGCAGCGTATTTCCTGGAATCCTTGACCATCACCTGGACCGTGGTGGCGGCGCCGGGAATCGTTGCGGACGCGAATTCCGGCGATTGCTTCCGCTTCCAGGCGCGCTTGACCAGAATGGTGCCGTCCGGGAACGGGAGTTTCCCGGCCTGATAGGCGTCGATTGCGGCCTGGTTGCCGACCACAGCGCGAAGCTCGTCGAGCGGCGCCGCCTCCTCGGCCGGCGCGACCAGCTCCCACTGCTTGTAGCCTTGCGGAATCGTGACGCCGAAGATCGGTGAGGCATCCACCGCGCTCTGATCCGCGGGCCCCTCTGCGGAGGCGATCGTGACGAAATACGGCACGCAGGTCAGGAGCACGACAAGCAGGACCACCGTCAGCACGATCATCGTGGCATAGAAGGACTTCTTTTTTTCAGGTTCGGTTGACGACATGATGTTCTTCAAGCTGGGTTCAACGGGGCGATCGTCGATCCAGCCGGGCTGGACCGAGGCTGCTGGCAGATGCTCAGGCGCCATCGGCGTCGATGACGGCCTTGGCAAAGGCTTGTGGTGCTTCCTGCGGCAGATTGTGGCCAATGCCGCCGGTGATCAGGCGAAACTCGTATCGGCCCGAGAATTTCCCGGCATAGGCGCTCGGATCGGGATGCGGCGCGCCGTTGGCGTCGCCTTCCATCGTGATGGTCGGCACCTCAATCTGCGGAGCCGCCGCGAGCTTCTTTTCGAGATGCTCGTACTTCGCCTCGCCCTGGGCGAGCCCGAGCCGCCAGCGGTAATTGTGGATCGTGATTGCGACGTGATCCTTGTTGTCAAGCGCCGCCGCGCTTCGGTTGAAGGTGGCGTCGTCGAACTTCCACTGCGGCGAGGCGAGCTTCCAGATCAGCTTGGCGAAATCGTGCGTGTACTTCTCGTATCCGGCGCGGCCGCGCTCGGTCGCGAAGTAGAACTGGTACCACCATTGCAGTTCTGCCTGCGGTGGCAACGGCGCACTGCCGGCAGCCTGGCTGGAAACCAGATAGCCGCTGACCGACACCAGTGCGCGGCAGCGGTCCGGCCACAGCGCGGCGATGACGTCCGCGGTGCGCGCGCCCCAGTCGAACCCGGCGACGACGGCTTTCTTGATATCGAGCTTGTCCATCAGCGCGATGATGTCGACGGCCATCGCCGCAGGCTCGCCGTTGCGCGGCGTCTCACTGGAGAGGAAGTGCGTCGTGCCGTAGCCGCGCAAATAAGGGACGATCACGCGATAGCCGGTCTTCGCCAGGATCGGCGCGACATCGACAAAGGCGTGAATGTCGTAGGGCCAGCCGTGCAGCAGGATCGCGACGGGACCGTTCGAGGGCCCCACCTCCGCATAACCGACGTTGAGGACGCCGGCGTCGATCTGCTTGATCGCCCAGGACGCATTCGATGCGGAGGATCGCAGCGGTTCCGTCTCGGCACGTGCAAAATCGATCACGCCGAGACCAACGGCGACAGCTCCTGTGGCGATGCCGAGAAACTGGCGGCGGTGCTCATCGATGATCTGCTTCATGGCGTTGCGACCTCCTGGTGGTTGATGATGCTGCGTCGATGCGCTTCAGCGACGATGCCCTGTGCGGTCTCGCGATCGAGACCCGGCAGGCTGACGTTGAGGCGCGCCCGAAGCGCATAAGTGCCTTCATCGAGAAGAAGATCGATTTCCGTATCGATCGCACTTTTTCTGGGAAGCACGATTTTCCGCTTGCGGGCTGCCATTTCCATCGCGCCTTCGAAGCAGGCCGACCAGCCGGCTGCGAACAATGCTCGGGATTGGTGCCGATGCCTGCGCCACCTGGCGGCGACAGCCTGACGTCGAGGCGGTCGTCGGACCTGCGCGATATGCCGTCGTGTCGGCCGTCACTGGTGTGGGTCTTGGCCGTATAGAGTGCTTTTTGCCGCTTGCGTCATGAATGTCTCCTTGCCATCGCGCAACTGACTAGCAGCGGTGACCGCAGGATACTCGTTTGGACTTGTGAGAAATTGTGAGGTCACCACGCGCGCGCCTCACAAGGCTTGCATGCGTGGTCTGCTGTCGATGCAGCGGCGCACTTGCCGCGATACATCACCACGCTCTCAGGCCGCGGCTATTGCTTCGTGGCGCCGATCTCGCAGGCGAGACTTCCGGCAGCACGGCGCTCCGCACCGAGGATGGAATTGCCGCCGGTCAAGCTGCCGCGGCGGCACAGCTGGCGCGTGAATTCTGGTTGCAGGGCCGGCACGCGGACGCACTGCAACTGGCGCAACAGACCGTCACTGAGGCCGCGCAGATGGAGCACCCGAGGGCTCCGAAACGGCGGATATCAGAGCGGCCAACGTGCTTTTGCAGCGACCTGACCTCACCCCGTCGGCGTGCCCTGCGTCCACTGGCCGCCGGCGATCTTTGCGGCGGCGATGACGGCCTGGGTGCGGCTTTCGACGCCGAGCTTTTGCAGGATGGCCGAGACATGCGCCTTGATGGTGGCCTCGGAGACGCCGAGCTCATAGGCGATCTGCTTGTTGAGAAGGCCCTCCGACAGCATCATGAGGACCCGGACCTGCTGCGGCGTCAGCGTCACCAGGCGGTCGCGCAGGCGTGTCATGTCGGGGTCGGCCGCGGCGGACAGGTCGGTGTCGGCGGGAACCCAGACGTCGCCGTCCATCACCTTGAGGATGGCGTCACGCAACGTCTCGACGCCGAAACGCTTGGGAATGAAGCCGGAGGCGCCGAAATCGAGCGAGCGGCGAATCGTGGCGCTGTCGTCGGAGGCCGAGACGATCACGACCGGAATCGCCGGATATTGCGCGCGCAGATAGATCAGGCCGGAAAAGCCGGAGATCCCGGGCATCGAGAGGTCGAGCAGGATCAGGTCTACCTCGGAGGTCTGTTCCAGGAGCGTGGTCAGATCCTCGAACGATCCCGCCTCGTCGATCCTGGCCGAGGTCAAAACGCCGGCCACCGCCTGCCGCAGCGCGTCGCGGAAAAGCGGATGGTCATCGGCGATGACGAGATGGGTCGAGGGAGCGTTCATCGTTCTCTTGCTGTCGTTCACGCCGGGCGGCGAGTCAACGCCGCAGCCGGTCAATTCTTCCCCGAGCGGCCGTGGCATGCAAGTGCACAATATCCCTTTGCTGCAAAGGGGTTAATCCGGGAGCCCCGTGACTGCGCGCCGGCGCCCGATACCGCTCGTCAGCTGCGCATCCGTGCGCAAGGCCGAAAGTCGTATTGGGGCTGGTTTCACGCCGATGTTACTTTCCGCGCAAGCCTAAATTGATCCGGCATGGCCGGACGCGCGGCTTGCACTAACTCTGGGAGCGAAACGATGACAATGGCTGCCACAGCGGGCTCGGGAGTCCGCACCGGGGGAATGACTGCCGAGGAGCGAAAAGTGATTTTCGCGTCCTCGCTCGGCACCGTTTTCGAGTGGTACGACTTCTATATCTACGGAACGTTGGGTGCGTTCCTGGCGAAATATTTCTTCTCTAACGTCCCGCCGAACGTCGGCTTCATCTTCGCCTTGCTCGCCTTCGCGGCCGGCTTTGCGGTTCGCCCGTTCGGTGCACTGATCTTCGGCCGCCTCGGCGACATGATCGGCCGCAAATACACCTTCCTCGTGACCATGACTCTGATGGGCGTGGGCACGTTCTTCATCGGTCTCTTGCCCGGCTATGCGACCTGGGGCCTCGCCGCGCCGATCGTGTTGATCGGCCTGCGTCTCGTCCAGGGCCTTGCGCTCGGCGGTGAATATGGCGGTGCGGCGACTTACGTTGCCGAACATGCCCCGCAGAACCGGCGCGGGTACTACACCTCCTGGATTCAGACCACCGCGACCCTCGGCCTGTTCCTGGCCCTGCTGCTCATCCTCGGCATCCGCACCGTGATGGGCGAAGAGGCTTTCGGCGATTGGGGCTGGCGCATTCCCTTCCTGCTGTCTGGCGCTCTGCTGGTCGTTTCGATCTGGATTCGCTTGAGCCTGAACGAATCGCCGGTATTCCAGCGCATGAAGGAAGAGGGCAAGACCTCGAAGCGCCCGCTCACCGAGGCTTTCGGCGAATGGAATAATGCCAAGATCGCGATCCTGGCGTTGTTTGGCGCAACCGCCGGTGAAGCGGTGGTGTGGTACGGCGGACAATTCTATGCGCTGTTCTTCCTCACCCAGACGCTGAAAGTCCCGGCCGTAACCGCGCAGATCATGATCGTGATCGCGCTCGCGCTGGGCACGCCCTTCTTCGTCATCTTCGGCATGCTGTCCGACAAGATCGGCCGCAAGCCGATCATCCTGACGGGTTTCCTGCTGGCGATGGTGACCTACTTCCCGATCTTCAAGGGCATCACCCACTTCGCTAACCCGAAGCTGGAAGCGGCGCTCGCCGCATCACCGGTGAAGGTCATCGCCGACCCCAGCGAGTGCTCGTTCCAGTTCAAGGCGACCGGTACCGAGAAGTTCACGACGGGATGCGACATCGCCAAGGCCGCGCTGGTGAATCTGTCGGTGAACTACCAGACCGAAGACGCACCGAAGGGCACCCCGGCTCAGGTCAAGATCGGCGAGCAGGCTCTGAGTGCGACGGCCCCGGATTTCGCCAAGGCTTTGCCCGCGGCGATCAAGGCTCACGGCTATCCGGCTTCCGCCGATCCGAACGAGATCAACTACGTCATGACGACGGTCCTGCTCTGGGTTCTCGTGATCTACGTGACCCTGGTCTATGCACCGATCGCCGCCTGGCTGGTTGAGCTGTTTCCGAGCCGCATCCGCTACAGCGGCATGTCGCTGCCCTACCATATCGGCAACGGATGGTTCGGCGGCTTCCTGCCGGCGACGGTCTTCGCAATCGTCGCGGCGACGGGAAACATCTATTCGGGCCTGTGGTACCCTGTCGCCATCGCCGCGATGAGTCTGGTGGTCGGATTCCTGTTCCTGCCGGAAACCAAGGACGTCGACATCAAGCAGATCTAGTCGAGATCAGCCGGAACCAAGGCTCCGGCGATCGGACACGAACGGCCGCGGATTCCGCGGCCGTTTTGTTATGACGTCGCGCCGACGAATTGCAGCACCACCTCGCGCCGGTGCGGGCGCTTGCGATGCTCGATCAGATAGATCGCCTGCCAGGTGCCTAGCGCGAGCCTGCCGTTGAGGACGGGAATCTGGAGCGAGGTCGCCGTCAACATCGTCCTGACATGCGCCGGCATGTCGTCCGGTCCTTCGGTGTCGTGGGTCCACCCGGCATTCTCCGGCGCGAGCCGGGACAGCGCGGTCGTGAGGTCGACGAGCACGGAAGGATCGGCGTTCTCCTGTATCGTCAGCGAAGCCGAAGTATGGCGGATGAACAACGTCAACGCGCCGTCACGCGCGAGCGCCTCGGCGACGAATTTTGCCGCCTCGCTGGTCAGATCAGTGAAGCCGCGGCCCGGCGTCTGCACAGTGAGCAGTGACGATATGACGGTCGCGGCTTGCGCCGACGAAGGTATCGAGCGGGTGACGGATCTGGCTGATGTCATGAAAGGTCTCGATCGATCGAACACTGCGGTGACGCGGAGGCGCCGTTCAAATCTTCCCCGACACGTCCTTCTGCACGCGGTTGGCCATGTCGATCAGCCGCCGCCAGGCCTTCTCCAGAAATGACATCACGCGATCGAGGTCCTGATCGCTCGGCAGCGGGATCTCGATCTTGCGCTCGCCCTCGGCGACCTTGGGCTCCGCCTTCTTCAGCGGGTCGGATTTCGGCAATGCCTCGTCGATCTTGCCCGACACCGTCGGACCCGCCGCGAGCTGCCCCTTCAGCCTCTCGACCTCGGCCTGGAGCCTGCCGATCTCGGCGTCGAGCGCGGTCCGCTCGTCAGGCACCGCGTAGCAGGCCCAGCCGGCATCGTTCTTGGTGCAGGTCGATACCGTGCCGGTGCGCGTGTCGAGCCGCAGCACGCCCTCGGGGATCGGCGTCATGCTGTAGCGACCATTTTCGCCGTCGGGCGCGGATTGCGCGGCCACGGAGCCGCCGCTGACGGCCATCAGCGCGGCAGCCGCCGCAAACCATGAGGTTGTGGATGACGTCGCTGGTCTCATTGCCCTCTCCGCCACGGCGCTGCTGCGGCGCAATCCTACACCCCATCAGGCAATTCGCCGCCCAAAACCCGCCTCTGAAATCAACGAACGCGATGGCCTCTTTGATCCCGGCAGTGTGGCGAAAGGACAGCAGCATACGCCGATCGTGAGCAGACCTGCTGCGGTGCGGCGTCACGCTGTGTGCGGCGCTGTCGCGCACGCCAATATCGTCAATAAAATCAGTTACATGACCGAAAGCGACGCAATCGTGACTTGGCTTGACTTGATTATGGGCCATCAGTATGGTCCGCGCGGCTTTTGAGGGTGACGGGCGTAATTTCCATTCAGCCGCGGCGTTTCGGGTCTTCGTTGCATGACACAGGGCACGGGACACGGCGATGATGGGGATCGCGATAAATCGTCCGAGGAAGCCGCGCTTTCCGAACGGCTCGGAAGTCTTGATCAGCGGTTGTCCGAATTTCGCGACCGCCGGACCAGGACCGAGCAACCCGCAGGCGACGATGGAGACAGAGCGGCCAGAGCCTCGGCGATGGCGCTTGGTTTCCGGTTATCCTCGGAGTTGATCGCCGGCGTCGCTGTCGGGGCGGGGATTGGCTGGGGTTTCGACCGCTTGCTGTCGACGTCGCCTTTCGGATTTATCGTGTTCCTGCTGCTGGGCTTCGTCGCCGGCGTGGTGAACGTGGTGAGAACGGCGGGCGCGGGTCAAAACAGGCGCGGTGGTTCGTGAGCCGATCCCACCAGGAGAGGAATGATCGTGCCGGCCTCGCCGGTACGGGCCGGCCCGGCCGGCAGACCGAGACCCGCCGGCATTGCCCGGCAGACCAAGAGATGCCGCGCTGATGAAAATCGACCCGATCCACCAGTTCAACATCGAGCCTCTCTTCACCCTGGGCCATATCGGCAATCACACGATCGCCTTCACCAATTCGTCGCTCTACATGCTGGTGGCGGTGGCGATCATCTCGATCCTGATGCTTGCCAGCGGCACGCAGCTGGTTCCGGGGCGTCTGCAGTCGGTCGCTGAAATCTCTTACGAATTCGTCGCCTCGACCATCCGTTCGACGGCCGGCGCGGAAGGCATGAAGTTCTTCCCGCTGATCTTCTCGCTGTTCATGTTCATCTGCGTCTCGAACCTGGTCGGCATCATCCCCTACACCTTCACGGTGTCGAGCCATCTGATCGTCACCGCGGCGCTCGCGCTTATGGTCTTCTTCACCGTCCTGATCTACGGCGTCGCCAAGAACGGCCTGAAATTCTTCAAGATCTTCGTTCCCCACGGCGTCCCCATCTACATCCTGCCGCTGGTCATGTTCATCGAGATCCTGTCGTTCTTCCTGCGGCCGGTCTCCCACAGTGTTCGTCTCTTCGCGAACATGCTGGCCGGCCACATCGCGTTGAAGGTGTTCGCGGGCTTCGTCGCCATGCTCGGCTTCTCGCTCGGCGCCATCGGCTGGGTCGGCGGCGTGCTGCCGCTGGCGCTCACGGTCGCGCTGACCTCGCTCGAGATCCTGGTCGCGTTCCTCCAGGCCTATGTGTTCGCGATCCTGACCTGCATCTACCTCAACGACGCCATTCATCCGGGACACTGAGCGGTCCGGGGAATTTCCACCCACAACCCCATCTTTCTTCCAAGGAGTCTAAAATGGATCCGGCAGCAGCAAAACTTATCGGCGCGGGCATCGCGTGCATCGGCATGGGCGGTGCGGGCGTCGGCGTGGGCGTGATCTTCGGCAACTACCTCGCCGCAGCCGTGCGTAACCCTTCGGCCGCTCAGGGCCAGTTCGGCAACCTGATCTTCGGCTTCGCCGTGACCGAAGCGCTCGGCATCTTCTCGCTGCTGATCGCGTTGCTGCTGCTGTTCGTTCCGCTCTGAGGACGACGTTTTTCGCGCCGTTCCAATCCTTGGGACGGCGCGCGTGACAGCAACAGGAGAACTCCATGGCTGAGAGTCATGGCGGCGCGAAAGGTCCGGCGGCGGGCGCTCACACCGAGGCTGACGGTGGTCACCACGGTGGCGGTTTTCCGCCGTTCGAGAGCAGCAGCTTTGCTTCACAGCTGGTGTCGCTCGCGATCTTCTTCGTCCTGCTTTACGTGATCGTGTCCAAGCTCGCCTTGCCGCGCATCGGCGGTGCGATCGAGGCGCGTCAGAACAAGATCGAGGGCGACCTCGCCGAGGCGCAGAAGCTGAAGGACCAGTCCGACGCGGCGCTGAAGGCCTATGAAAGCGAGCTCGCTGCGGCGCGCACGCGGGCGCAGGCGATCGGCAACGAATCCCGCGACACGGCGAATGCGCAGGCGGATGCCGAGCGCAAGGCGCTGGAAGAGCAGTTGGCGGCCAAGCTCGCCGGGGCGGAGAAGACCATCGCCTCGACCCGCGCAACCGCCATGAGCAACGTCCGCGGCATCGCGGCCGATGCGGCAGGCCAGATCGTGCAGCAGCTCACCGGCGTCGTTCCGGATACCGCGTCGGTCAATGCCGCGGTCGATGCGTCCTTGAAGGGTTAGTCGAGATGTTCTTCGAACCTGAATTTTGGGTCGCCGTCGCCTTCGTGATCCTGATGGTCGTGTTCGGCTATCTCGGGATCTTCAAGACGGCGATGACCGCGCTCGATCATCGCGCCGCCCGCATCAAGGCCGAGCTCGACGACGCCGCGCGCCTCAAGCAGGAAGCGGCCAAGGTGCTCGCCGACTACAAGGCGCGCAGCGCCACGGCCGAGCGCGAGGCTGCCGACATCATCGCCAACGCCAGGGCCGAAGCCGAGCGCATCGCGACCGAGGCCAAGGCGAAGATGGAAGACTTCGTCGCCCGCAGAACCAAGACCGCGGAGAGCAAGATCGCGCTCGCCGAGGCCCAGGCGCTAGCCGATGTCCGCGCCGCAGCCGCGGAAGCCGCCGTCCAGGCGGCTTCCACGATCCTGTCGCAGTCGGTCAAGGGCCCAGTCGCCGACGACCTGCTCGCCAAGGGCATCAACGAAGTCAGGCAGAAGCTGAACTGAGGGCGTCGCCTTCAAATAAAAAAAGCCGGCGCGACGAGCGCCGGCTTTTTTGTTTCTGCGAGATGCTTCCTCGTCGTCGTGGCTGAAATCGTAGCCAGCTACTTCCTCTTCCCCCGTGCCTTTGGCTCGGGCGTGAGCGCCTGCGGGTCGAAGCCGACATAGAAGATGTAGGAATCGGCGGCCGCGGCCGAGGGCACCGGGTAGGACAGATCCTCGGCGACGAAGGTGAAGGGCACGCTGCCACTCTCCGACATCTCGACCGTGGTCCGGTAGGCCTTCGAGGCAATCACTTTCTCGCCGACGCCACCCTGCACCACCGCGACGCGTAACGGGACGTCGACCGTAGCAGGCGCACCGGCCGGGCCGGCGATGACGCGGCCCTGGATTCCGATCCGGGCGGTGATGTCGCCGCCGTTCCGGACGCATTCGCGCGCCATTTTGGAGATCGTGGCCTGGAAGCGGATGTCGTTCCCGACGGCCGGCTTGCCGGCAGCGCCGACCGCATAGGTGGAGGCGCCGGAGCGCACGGTGACCTGCGGGCAATCGACGTCGTCATCGGCGGGCTGGCCGGGCGCGGGCGCCGGCTTGGGCTCGGCCGGCTCGTCCGACTTGCCGCCGAACAGGCTCTTGAAGCGGTCGGTCAGGGACTGGGCCGCCACCGGCGAGACGGACGCGAGCGCAACCGACAACATCAACGCGACCGCTGTCCCCCGCCGCAACGCATTCCGCGATGTCCGAAGCTCCTTCACCATCGACGCCCATACTCCATGAGAATGTCCGGCCGATCGGCCGGCCCCAGCGCGTTATATCGCCAAAATCGGCGAACCCAAGGCAGCAAAAAGGGGGACTTTGGCGGCGCGAATCAGGCGGCTCAGCCGCGGAAATCCTCGTGGAGCAGACCGAACAGCAGGTGATCCTGCCAGACCCCGTTGATGCAGAGATAGCGGCGCGCCAGGCCCTCGCGTGAGAAGCCACACTTCTCCAGCACGCGGATCGACGGCGCATTGGTGGGGATGCAGGCGGCCTCGACCCGGTGCAGATTGAGCTCGCCGAACAGCGTCGGCAGCAGCACCCGCAGCGCGGCCGTCATGTAGCCGCGATGGGCATGGGGCTGGCCGACCCAATAGCCGATGGTGCCGGCCTGCACGATGCCGCGCCGGACATTGGCCAGCGTGATCCCGCCGAGCAGGGCGCCGTCGAGCTCACGGAAGATCAGAAAGGGATAGGAGCGGTCCGCGGCAATGTCCTCGGAATAGCGGCGCAGGCGGCGGCGGAAGCCGGACCGCGTGAGATCGTCCGACGGCCAGATCGGCTCCCAAGGCGTGAGATAGTCGCGGCTGGTCTCGCGCAAATGAGCCCATTGCAGGAAGTCCGACATTTGCGGCGCGCGCAGCAACAGCCCGTTGCCGCGCGGCGCGAGGGCGGCGGGTCCACTGGATGGCAGGCGAAAGAGGGCCATGGTGATGCTTTCCGGGGCGGGGCCCCTGGCACAGCTCCTAATGCAGCCGCGCCCTGGCGCGCGCCCGGGTCAATCCTTCCGCAAAAGATACTGCCGTGTCCAGACCCCTGCCACTGCCCAGTGCGACAACGGCAGGCCGGCTCCGCGACAGCAGCGCACGCGCCGCGTCCCTGGTCGATTCGATGCTGACGGCTTCGATCCGGGCTACCAATTCCTGCACCGTCTGCGGCCGCCCATAGGCGAGCACATGCCGGGCAAGCTGCTCGGCACGGGAGGAGCAGCTCTCCAGCGCCATCAGCAGACCCGCCTTCATCTGCGCCTTGGCCCGGGCGATCTCGGCCTCGGTCAGCGTCTCCACCGAATCATTCATGATGTCGACCACGACCTCCATCATCTCCGGCGCATCAGCCGGATCGGTGCCGGTGTAGAGGCCGAAGAAGCCGGTGTCGGTATAGGGCGCGTGGAACGAATAGATGGAGTAGCAGAGACCGCGCTTCTCGCGCACCTCCTGGAACAGGCGCGATGACATTCCGCCGCCGAGGATGTTGGTGAAGACCTGGAGCGAGAACAGCGACGGGTCGCTCTGCGGCACGCCTTCCAGCGCCAGCGTCAAATGGGCCTGCTCGAGCTCGCGATGCACCACCTTGGTGCCGCCCTTGCCGAACTGAGCGGTTTGCGGATTCGGACCCGGCGTCCCCTCGAAACTGGCAAAGCGTCTCTCGGCCTCTGCGACGACCTGCTTGTGGTTGACCGCGCCGGCCGCCGCCACCACCATGTCGGGTCCGCGATAATGCGTCGAGAGGTAGCCGCGCAGCATGTCGCGGTTGAAGGCGCGCAGCGTCTTGGCCGTGCCGAGCAGCGAACGGCCCATCGGCTGATCGGGATAGCAGAGCTCGTTCAGATGCTCGAACACGACGTCGTCGGGTGTATCCTGCGCGGCACCGATCTCCTGCACGATGACGTTCTTCTCGCGCTCCAGCTCGTCGGGCTCGAAGGCGGGATTGGCGAGGATGTCGGCGAGCACGTCGAGTGCGAGCGGGACGTCGGCCTTCAGCACGCGCGCGTAATAGGACGTGGTCTCGGTCGAGGTGCCGGCATTGAGGTCACCGCCGACCGCCTCGATCTCCTCGACGATCTCGCGCGAGGAGCGCGTGGTCGTGCCCTTGAACGCCATGTGTTCGAGCAGGTGCGAGATGCCGTGCTCGTTCGGCTTCTCGTCGCGCCCGCCGACGCCGGCCCAGACGCCGAGCGCCGCGGTCTCGAGATGGGGCATCTCGTCGGTGACGACGGTCAGGCCGGAGGCAAGTTTGGTCATCTCGACGCTCATCCGGCAACTCCCTGCTTTGCGGCGCGGCTGACCGACAGCACGAACCGCTCGACCTCGGCCTGATCGTTCTTCATCACCCTCATGTGTTCGGATTTGGTCATCAAGCCGTCGAGCCAGGCCGGCAGTTGCGGCCGCTGGCCGCAGGCCGCCTCCACAGCGTCGGGGAATTTGGCCGGATGGGCTGTGGAGAGCACGATGCTCGGCACCCTCGTGTCGGTGGTGTCGCGGTCCGCGACAGCGAGCGCCACCGCCGTATGGGGATCGACCAGTTCACCCGCTTCGCGCCAGGCGGCGCGGATCGCGGCCGCAGTCTCGGTCTCGTCGGCGCGCCCGGCATCGAACTCCTCGCGGATCGCGGCGAGCGCCGCATCGGGCAGCACGAAGCGTCCGGACTGCTTCAGCGACTCCATCAGACGGCGCACGCCTGCCGCATCGCGGCGGCTGGCTTCGAACAGCAGCCGCTCGAAGTTCGATGAGATCTGGATATCCATCGACGGCGACGCCGTCGCGTGCACCTCGCGCACTTCGTAAATTCCGGTCTTCAGCGTGCGCGCCAGGATGTCGTTGACGTTGGCGGCGATGCGCAGGGTGCGCACCGGCAGCCCCATGCGCTTGGCGGCATAGCCGGCAAAGATGTCGCCGAAATTGCCGGTCGGCACGACGAAATCGACCGCACGCGCCGGCGCACCGACGGCAACGGCGGAGGTGAAATAGTAGACCACCTGGGCGACGATGCGCGCCCAGTTGATGGAATTGACGCCGGACAGCGAGGTCGCATCGCGGAAGCGGTGGTTGTTGAACATCCCCTTCACGAGCGCCTGGCAATCGTCGAAGGTGCCCTCGATGGCGAGCGCATGGACGTTTGCCGCGCCGGTCGAAGTCATCATCCGCCGCTGCACCTCGGAGATGCGGCCGTGCGGAAACAGCACGATGAGGTCCACATTCTCGAGCCCCGCAAAGGCTTCGACCGCGGCGCCGCCGGTATCGCCGGAGGTGGCGACCACGATCGTGGTGCGCTGGCCGCGCTTGGCGAGCACATGGTCCATCAGCCGCGAGATCAGCTGCATCGCCACGTCCTTGAAGGCGAGCGTCGGACCGTGGAACAACTCCAGCACGAACTGGTGCGGCGACATCTGGCGTAGCGGCACCACCGCGGGGTGGCGGAAGGTGGCATAGGCCTCGTTCGCCATACGACCAAGCTCGGCGTCCGTGATCTCGCCGCCGGCGAAGGGCCGGATCACGTCGACCGCGACCTCCCAATAGGGGCGACCGAAGAAACCGGCGATCGTCTCGGTCGGGAGCTGGGGCCAGGTCGCCGGCACATACAGGCCACCGTCACGGGCGAGCCCGGTGAGCATCACGTCGCAGAAGCCGAGTTCGGGGGCCTCGCCCCTGGTCGAGATATAACGAGTCAAACTGCCCTCCAAAGGCCGGCCGAGTCGGAGCTCGATCTAAGCCTTTGATTTTACGAAATTACTTGTCAACAGCCAGAGGCTTTGGGCCACCATAAAGTGTTTTGCGGCATCAGGAAACCGCTTCCGGCCCGCCCCTTATCCCATGAAAAAGGGCTGCGGCTTTGCCGCAGCCCTTCTCTTGGAAGGTCTGTCGTTGTGTGCAGACCGGTTTGCTTCGTCGGGGTCGCCGAGCCGTCAAAACTGTTCCGGCAAGCTTTCGTCGCCCGTCACGAAATCGTCAAGAGCCAAAACCGCGCCAGCCGAAAAATGTTCCTATTCTTCCCGACCGGCTGCGAGCGTTCGCCCGTGCGATAGAGCCGAGCCTTGATTTCCAGATGCCGCTTTTTCCCGATCCATTGTCCCGTTGCAGGAACGAATGCAGCCTCGGTCCATTGTGCCCCGTGGATGGTGTCAGCCCGTTGCCCATGCATTGCCCGGCCAACGGCGGCGTCGATCCGTCGACCGAGCCGCTGCATCCTGGATGCAGCCGGTTCGGTCGCTTCGGAAGCTCAGTTCATCCCGATTTCGACGGCGATCCGGATCAGGTCGGAGTGATTCTTGGCGCCCAGCTTCTGCTTGAGCAGAGACGTGGTGTTGGCGACCGTCTTGTAGGAGATGCCGAGCGCCTCGGCGACCTCGACGATCTTGTCGCCGCGTCCAAGCAGGCGGAGAATCTCCAGCTCCCGCGGTGTCATCTGCGAGGCAGGATTGGCCTTGATCGCCGCGCCGGAAAACGTCACGGCCTCCGCAAGCTGCGGCGAGATGAAATTGTCGCCCGCGACCACCTTGCGCACCGCTTTCAGCAGGATCCGGGGATCGTCGCCCTTGGAGACATAGCCCTGCGCCCCAAGCTCGACTGCCCGCACCACGAAGGCCGGATCGTCGTTCATGCTGAACATGATGATCTTGGCGTCGGGATCATCCTTGCGGATGCGCCGCATCAATTCGAAGCCGGAGACATCGGGCAGGCCGATGTCGATCACGGTGACGTCGGGCCGCTTGCTGACATAGGCGCGATGACCGGATTTGGCGTCGCTCGCCTCGTCAATGCGAATTGAATGGTCGGATGCGAACAGGGTGCGGCAACCGGACAGCACCACGGGATGGTCGTCGACGATCAGGACCCTGGTCGCCAGCTTGGCGGTATCTTGCATCGCGCACTCTCTTGTTTTTCGACTCATAGACCGACGGGAATAAATGGAAAGGGCAAATCCCGCCGATGCGCGTTAGAATTGGCCTAATGTGGCAACGACTTTCGTTCAGGACGCAACTGTTTCTTCCGCTCGGCGCCAGCTTTCTCGCGGCGTCGATCCTGGCTGGCGTGCTGCTCCAGATATTCGCAACGGGCCAATTGGCGGAGGAGAGCGAGCCTAGGCGGCGTTCGACAGCGGCCATCGCCGCCGCGCTCAACAACACCCTGCGCGCATCGGACGATCCACGGCAGACGCTCGACGCCTTTGTCCATTCCCTGGACACCTCCTCAGATATCCAATTCCGCGCCGTGGATGCAGGTCCCGCGCCTTCACCGAAGGGCGGCCTGCGCAAGCCGCATGGCGTGCCGCAATGGTTCATCGACCATCTCGCCGTCCCCGACATGGACGCGGCATCCCCGGTGATGATCGACGACAGACGCGTCGGCGATATCGTGCTCCTGCAGGACATGTCGGCCGATCTGTTCGAGAAATGGATCGGCTTTGTTGCGCTCACCAGCCTGGTCGCCGCGCTGATGGTTCTGACCGGCGCGATCGCCTATGTCTTGGCGGGATCTATCCTGCGGCCTCTGCAAGATCTCAGCCGAGGTCTCACGCGAATACGACAGGGTGACTACACCAGGCCGATCCCGGTCGGAGGCCCGCCGGAAATCCGGCAAGGCTGCGAAGAGGCGAATGCGCTGGCCGCAACGCTGGCGCAATTGAGCCAGGACAATCGCCGTCTGATGCACCGCCTGGTGTCGCTCCAGGACGACGAGCGGCGCGATCTCGCCCGCGAATTGCACGACGAGCTCGGACCGCTGCTGTTCAGCATCCGCGCCGGCACGATCGCGCTGGTCGCGGCCGCACCGCCGGAAGGACATTTCGGCAATTCGGGACAGGACCTGCTGCAATCGGTCGAGGCGCTCCAGCAGACCAACCGTCGTATTCTCGACCGGCTGCGGCCGCTCTATATCGAGGAGCTGGGCCTTTCGACCAGCGTGCAGACGCTGCTCCGGAATTTTCGCAGGCAGGCGCCGCATATCATCCTGACGGACACGATCGATGCCGATCTGAACGTGATCGACGGGCCGTTGGCCCAAACCGTGTATCGGGTGATCCAGGAGGCACTGACCAACGTGCGACGCCATGCCAACGCCGGCAACGCCCATGTACGGGCGACTGTCGCCAGCGAGATGCTCGTCATCGAGATTTCCGACGACGGCGGCGGTTTTCCCGCGGACAATGTCTTCGGCCGGGGCTTGACCGGCATGCATGAGCGCGTGCGCGCGCTCAGCGGATCGCTGTCCCTGTTGCGCGTCGATGAGCGAACTTACGTGCGCTGCCGTCTTCCCGTCGAGACGACGCGGGACGCGCCGTCATCAGGCTAGCATACGCAGCCATCATGCGCGTTCTGTCGCGCCGGCTCGCACCGCGTGCTGCGGATCTTGCCTTCCGGGCTGAAGCAGAACGAGGCCTGAATGCGCAGCGCGCCCGCGACGGAATATTCGAGATCGACGCCGTGGGGCGCCGGATGGATTTCCTCCAGCCCGAAACCTGCCGAGGCGAAGGCGCTGAGCCGCGGCCGCCAATAGGCCTCGAGCTCGCTGCGGCCGTGATATCGCTGCGTGCCGTTGCAGGTGCATTCGAGCCTGGCGTCGTCGGCATAGAGATCGAGCAGCGCGGCGAGGTCTCCCTCCCGGCAGGCGTCCACCCAATCGACGATAATTCCCATCTGGTCGAAATCGCTCACGCCGCATCCTGTCTGCCGCGGAAAATACCTGCCGCTTAGGACCACACTCGTGAATATGCGCTGAACAATAAACCCCGGGCGATACCGGGCCTGCTCGACGCATCTCCGGCTGAGCTCAGCTCCGCCGCCGGCCTCTTGCCCACACGGCGAAGGCGATCAGCACGGCGCCTGCAAGCGTGAACCAGGTAACAGCATATTGCAGGTGATCGTCCTTCAGATTCACGTCGAGCGGCCCCGGGCGCGGAATGCCATTCGCGGGCGCTGGATGCTCGAGGTCGATATAGAACGGCGCAACCGCGCCCCAGCCAAGCGCGCTTGCGATACCCGGATGATCGCGCACGAACCAGAGCCGCTTGTCGCGGTTCTCCGCCGGCGTCAGCCAGCCTGGCGCCTCGGGAAAGCGCAGATAGCCGGTGAGCGCCACCGGCTCGCCCGTGACGAGCTTCTTCACCGCGCGATCCTCGACACCGCGATCCTGCATCGTGTTTTCGACGAAGCCCGCATCGATCACGACCGTCCCGCCGCCGGGAAGTCGCGCCGGCAGGAACGCCCAGGTGCCGGGCCCGGAAACGTCCTTGCGTACCGCCGAGCCGGAGGAATAGACCATCGCATCGGGCTGGGCTGCGTAGGTTGCGGTGAAGCTGACGCGGCGGAATTCGTCGCGCGCGGGATTGAGGCCAGCCCATAGCGCCGGCGGCGGCAGTGCCACGGGCGCTGCCGCAAGCCGATCGGTGAGTGCCGCAATCAGCTCGTGCTTCGCGGTCCGGCGCTGCAACTGCCAGACACCGAGTGCGACGAACACAGCCGTCAGGAACAGCGTGAACAGCGCGAAGCCGCCCACGCGGGCCTTGCGCGCAGGCTCGTTCATTTCGCGCGATCGACCAACCGGCCCGGCGCCGCCTTGTGGTGGAATTGCAGCGCGATCAGCAGCGATTTCATCGCACGCAGCGGCAACAGCGTGGTGGCGAGGATCAGCGGCAGCCAGAGCGCCGCGTGCAGCCAGAACGGCGGCTGGTACTTGACCTCGACGACGAGCGCGCAGCCGACGACGATGGCGCCGGCGAGCATGATGATGAAGATCGCCGGACCATCGCCGGTATCGATGAAGGCGTAGTCGAGGCCGCAACGGTCGCAGGCGGGCGCGAGCGTCAGAAAGCCCGCATAAAGCTTGCCCTGGCCGCAGCGCGGGCATTTGCAGGCAAGCCCGCGCATCGCGCTTTGCAGGACGGTGGTTTGGGACTGGGGATCGCTGGCGGTGTCGTTCATGATGGCGGACCCTATCACAGTTTCCGCCGGAACTTCCGGCCGGAAAGCGAAAGGGCGGCCCTGGGGCCGCCCTTTCTGATCGGTTCGGCTCAGTGCGCGGCGTGGGCCATGGCCTCGGCGCCGCGTCCCCAGACGTAGATGCAGAGGAACAGGAACAGCCAGACCACGTCGACGAAGTGCCAGTACCAGGCGGCGAACTCGAAACCGAGATGCTGCTTCGGCGTGAAATGGCCGGCATAGGCACGGAACAGGCAGACCAGCAGGAAGATGGTGCCGACCAGCACGTGGAAGCCGTGGAAGCCGGTCGCCATGAAGAACGTCGCGCCGTAGACGTTGCCGGCAAAGGAGAACGCTGCGTGGCTGTACTCATAGGCCTGCACGCAGGTGAACGCCGCACCGAGCAGGACGGTGAGGATCAGGCCGTATTTCAGGCCCTGGCGGTCGTTCTCGAGCAGCGCATGGTGCGCCCAGGTCACGGTGGTACCTGAGGTGAGCAGGATCAGCGTGTTCAGGAGCGGCAGATGCCAGGGATCGAAAGTCTCGATGCCCTTCGGCGGCCAGGTGCCGGGGACCGCGCAGGCACCGGGCTGGGTGCCGAGGCCGCAGCCGAATACCGCGTCGCGGGTGGCGTGGACGGCGTCGGCCGGAAACAGCGCCGCGTTGAAATAAGCCCAGAACCAGGCGACGAAGAACATCACCTCGGAGGCGATGAACAGGATCATGCCGTAGCGGTGATGCAGCTGCACGACGCGGGTGTGGTCGCCCTTGTACTGGGCTTCCTTGATCACGTCGCCCCACCAGCTCGCCATGGTGTAGAGCACGCCCACGGCGCCGACGCCGAACACGATCGGCGCGGCGGAGAACATGTGGTGCATCCAGGCGATCGCGCCGACCGCCATGATGAAGGCCGAGAGCGAGCCGACGGCCGGCCACGGAGAGGGATCGACCAGGTGATAGTCGTGATGCTTGGTGTGCGCCGTGGCCATTTCCGTCTCTCTCCTCAATCCCGTGCCTGTCAGGCACTTATCCCCTTGTTTCCGACCCTTCGAGCGCGAGCCCGGCGGTCAGAGATTTCCCTTGCGCTTGTCGCCTTCGCCCGATGCCAGCGGCTTCACCACGGGCTCCTTCACCGGATAGAAGGTGTAGGACAGCGTGATCGTGTTGAGCCCGTCGTTCTCGTGATCGTCGGCGATCGACGGATCGACGTAGAACACGACCGGCATCTCGCGCTTCTCGCCAGGCGCCATGGTCTGCTCGGTGAAGCAGAAGCAGTTGATCTTCTGGAAGTAGGAGCCGACCGTCAGCGGCGCGACATTGTAGGCGGCCTGGGCCGACGTGGTGCGCGCGGCCTGGTTGGTCACGGTGTAGAAGACCGTCACGACCTCTCCGATATTGACCTCGATCTCGTTCTGCTCCGGCTCGAATTTCCAGGGCAGGCCAGGCGCGACGTTGGAATCGAAGCGGACCGAGATTTTTCGTGCGATCGGCCCGGTGGCCGGCGCGGAGGTCGCCACTTGCGTCGTGCCGTTGAAACCGGTGGCGCGGCAGAACCAGTTGTAGAACGGCACCGCCGCGTAGGACGCACCGACCATCAGCGCGACCACGCCGCCGCAGATCGAGGCGACCACGACATCGCGACCCAGCCCGCGGCGCTTGGCCGGCTTGAGATTGGCCGGCTTCGCGCTGATATCCCGCGATATGGTCGGCTCGTGATCCATGTTTCCTACATCGGCCGCACGAGGACTGCCGGCCCCTTGACCATGGTCACGGCGAAGAACAGCACCACGAGGACACCGAGCGCCAAAGCAATGGCGATAGAGCGCTGGCGACGGCTCTTCTTCTGCGCCTCGGTGAGGACGATTCCATCTGGCTCGGGTTTGTCGGCCATCGCTGTGATCATGCGCCCCCAACCATCGGAGCCAGCGCCCGATACACAACCTCGGCCAGCAGGGTCGCGAACAGCGCGAACAGATACAGGATCGAGAAGGCAAACAGCTTGCGGGTGGCACGCAGCGACTGGCTGCGCTCGCGGCGCATATAGACGTTGATCGCGAGCACCAGCATGCCGGCGCCGAGGATCAGCGAGACGATGCCGTAGACCGCATCGAAATAGCCGAGCGCCCAGGGCGCCGCTGCGACCGCGATCAGCACGATGGTGTAGAGCAGGATCTGGAGGCGGGTCGCGTCGGGACCGGCGACGTTGGGCAGCATCGGAATGCCGGCGCGCGCGTAGTCGTCGGAGCGGAACAGCGCCAGCGCCCAGAAATGCGGCGGGGTCCAGAAAAAGATGATGGCGAACAGCAGCAGCGGCTCGACGTCGACCGTACCCGTCACCGAGGCCCAGGCCACCACCGGCGGCAGCGCGCCGGCGGCGCCGCCGATCACGATGTTCTGCGCGGTCCAGCGCTTCAGGCCCATCGTATAGATCACGACGTAGAAGAAGATGGTGAAGGCGAGCAGCGCGCCCGCGATCCAGTTGACGAGGATGCCGAGCGTCATCACCGAGAAGAACGCGAGCGTCATGCCGAACGCCATCGCCTCGGGCTTGGTGATGCGGCCGCGCGGGATCGGCCGGTTCGCGGTTCGCGACATCTTGGAGTCGATGTCGCCTTCGAGTGCCATGTTGAGCGCGCCTGAGGCGCCGGCACCGACGGCGATGCAGAGCAGCGAGGTGAACGCGAGCACCGGGTGGAAATGCCCCGGCGCCATCGCCATTCCGACCAGCGCGGTGAAGATCACCAGCGACATCACGCGCGGCTTGAGCAGCGCGATGTAATCGCCGACCTCCGCTTCGGAGATGCGGGGATTGATGTCGATGGCGTTCTGGTCGAGGACGGACACTTAGATCTACTCGCTTCGTTATAGCGCCGCGGCGCCCGTCACGGGCGCCGCGGAAGATTGCTTACTGCACGCGGGGCAGCACTTCGAACTGGTGGAAGGGCGGCGGCGAGGACAGCGTCCACTCCAGCGTGGTCGCGCCGGCGCCCCAGGGGTTGTTGCCGGCCGGCACCTTGCGGGCGAAGGCGTCGATCACGCAGTAGAGGAAGATCAGGACGCCGAAGCCGGAGATGTAGGAGCCGACCGACGAGACCAGGTTCCATCCGGCGAAGGCATCGGGATAATCGACGTAGCGGCGCGGCATGCCCGACAGCCCGAGGAAGTGCTGCGGGAAGAACACCATGTTGACGCCGACGAAGGTGACCCAGAAGTGCGCCTTGGCCAAGGTCTCGTTGTACATGTAGCCCGACATCTTCGGGAACCAGTAGTACCAGCCGGCGAAGATCGCGAACACCGCACCGAGCGACAGCACGTAGTGGAAGTGCGCGACGACGTAGTAGGTGTCCTGCAGCACGCGATCGACGCCCGCGTTCGCCAGCACGACACCGGTGACGCCGCCGACCGTGAACAGGAAGATGAAGCCCACCGCCCAGATCATCGGGGCGCGGAATTCGATCGAGCCGCCCCACATGGTGGCGACCCAGGAGAAGATCTTCACGCCGGTCGGAACCGCGATGACCATCGTGGCCGCGACGAAATAGGCCTGCGTCGCCGAGGACATGCCGACCGTGTACATGTGGTGCGCCCACACCACGAAGCCGATGCCGCCGATCGCGACCATGGCGTAGGCCATGCCGAGATAGCCGAACACGGGCTTGCGCGAGAAGGTCGAGACGATCTGGCTGATCATGCCGAAGCCGGGCAGAATCAGGATGTACACCTCGGGGTGGCCGAAGAACCAGAACAGATGCTGGAACAGCACGGGGTCGCCGCCGCCGTCGGCCGCGAAGAACGTCGTGCCGAAATTGCGGTCGGTGAGCAGCATGGTGATCGCACCGGCGAGCACCGGCAGCGACAGCAGCAGCAGGAACACCGTCACCAGGATCGACCACACGAACAGCGGCATCTTGTGCAGGGTCATGCCCGGCGCGCGCATGTTGAAGATGGTGGTGATGAAGTTGATGGCGCCGAGAATCGACGAGGCGCCCGCCAGATGCAGCGACAGGATCGCGAAGTCGACGGCCGGGCCCGGATGGCCGGAGCTCGACAGCGGCGCGTACATGGTCCAGCCGGCGCCGACGCCGTTGGCGCCCGGCTCACCCTCGACGAAGGTCGACATCAGGAGCAGAGCGAAGGAGGCCGGCAGCAGCCAGAACGAGATGTTGTTCATGCGCGGGAATGCCATGTCGGGCGCACCGATCATGAGCGGCACGAACCAGTTGCCGAAGCCGCCGATCATCGCGGGCATGACCATGAAGAAGATCATGATCAGGCCGTGGGAGGTCACGAACACGTTGTAGGTGTGCGTCTCGTGGAAGATCTGCACGCCCGGGTACATCAGCTCGGCACGGATCGCGATCGACATCGCGGCGCCGATGACGCCGGCGATGACCGCGAAGATCAGGTACATCGTGCCGATGTCCTTGTGATTGGTCGAGTAGACGTAGCGCCGCCATCCGGTCGGATGGGCGTGCTCGTCATGATGGGCGTGATCGCCGTGTGCCGCTGCGCTCGTTGCCATTTTCAAATCCTGCCTTGCGTCCCATTCGGACCTTTGGAGGTCCCGCCCTTTTATCGCTTTCAGTCCCTGAAAGCCGTCACGCGACGCCTATTGCGTCGGGCCGGCCGCGGAGGCGTAGGTGCTCGTGCCGCCGCTCGCAAATTTCTTCTTCGCCGTCTCGACCCAGGAGGCGAACTCCTGGTCGCTCACCACACGCACGGCGATCGGCATGAAAGCGTGATCCTTGCCGCACAGTTCCGAGCACTGACCATAGTACATGCCGGTCTTGGTGGCCTTGAACCAGGTCTCGTTCAGGCGGCCTGGAATGGCGTCGATCTTGATGCCGAAAGCCGGCACCGCGAAGGCGTGGATGACGTCGGCACCCGTGGTCTGGACGCGAATCACCTTGTTGACCGGCACCACCATCTCGTTGTCGACGCCGAGCAGGCGGGGCTGCTTGTCCTGCGCCATCAGCGAGTCGAACTCGAACTTGCCGTTGTCGGGATAGGCATAGGACCAATACCACTGCTTGCCCGTCGCCTTGATGGTCAGGTCCGCCTTCGGCACGTCGAGCTCCAGGAACAGAAGCCGGAACGACGGCACCGAGATGCCGACCAGGATCAGCACCGGAACGAGCGTCCAGGCGACCTCGATCAGCGTGTTGTGGGTGGTCCGCGACGGCACCGGATTGGCCCTCGCATTGAACTTGATGACCACGATCACGAGCAGCGCCAGGACGAACAGCGTGATCAGGGCAATCAGCACAAACAGGAAGTTGTGGAACCAGACGATATTGTCCATCACCGGGGAACCGGACTGCTGAAGCGTCCACTCCCACGGCGCCGGCTGCCCGAGCTCGGCGAATGCCGCACCACCCGTCCCCAGCGTGATGCCAGCCGCCACCAAGGCGATGGTGGCCAATCCCAGCAATTGCCGGCCCACCCGACCCATCGACATCCTCATGCCGTTCGCGCTCCCCTTACGAAATCACCCCAAGTGCATTCCCCTGTTTCCGGGAAACGCTTATTCGACCCGCCAGTCCGACAAACCGCCACGCAAGAATACCTCTAAGAGGAATTGGGGCCAGATCGCTAGAACGCGAAATCAAGCCTCTCAAACCATAATTCTTGATCTATCGCAATGCAGTCTTGAGCCCCGTCTGTCAGCCATCACCGGCAAGATATTTCCCAGTAACATCAGACAAAAATACCGTTTCCCGGGATGCTGCGGCTTGACAGCGGAATTGCCCGCGGTAGGCACTGGCGCGTGGCCGCGCAGGAGCCTGATTCGTGCGGGCGGCGGCGGCACGAGGCGGCGCGGAATTTGCTTGGAATTGCCTTCAAGGCGCCGTCATTCCCGTATCAGTCCGCCAGGTGCAAGCGAAGAAGGCGAGCAGAGGGACCGACCCGATGGGGCTTTCGAGATCGATGGCAAAGCCGGCTAACGGCCTTCCGGCGCTGGCCGCCCTCCTGGCTGCGATCATTCTCCTGGCGTTTCCCGGCCTCGCTCATGCGCAGGGCGCAGTCCGCTCCGTCCACGGCGACTGGCAAATCCGCTGCGACACCCCGCCCGGCGCCCAGACCGAGCAATGCGCCCTGATCCAGAGCGTCGTGGCGGAAGACCGCTCCAATGCCGGCCTGACCGTGATCGTGCTCAAGACCGCCGACCAGAAGAGCCGCTTGATGCGCGTGGTCGCCCCGCTCGGGGTCCTCTTGCCCTCCGGTCTCGGACTCAAGCTCGACAACCAGGACGTCGGCCGCGCCGGCTTCGTCCGCTGCCTGCCCAACGGCTGCGTCGCCGAGGTTGTCCTCGAAGACAAGCTGCTGGGCCAACTCCGCAGCGCCAAGACCGCGACCTTCATCATCTTCGAGACGCCGGAGGAAGGCATCGGCTTCCCGCTCAGCCTGAACGGGCTCGCCGAGGGCTATGACAAGCTGCCGTAACGGCGGCTCATATTGGCGATCCTATTGTTTCCGTAATGTGAGGCTTGGCGCCCTCGCGGAACCAGTCCGAAACCATTATCTTGCCCCACATCTTCAGATAATGGACGGACGCATGACCAACCCCGCCACAACCTCCCTGCTCGAGCGCGCCAATCTCGATCGCGACCAGGTTCGCCACGAGGTCGCGCGCGGGCTTTCGGGCGCCGACGACGGCGAACTGTTCCTGGAATACAGCCAGACCGAAGCGCTGATGTTCGACAATGGGCGGCTGAAGCAGGCGACCTACGACACCTCGCAGGGTTTTGGGCTTCGCGCCGTCAAGGACGACGCGGTGGGTTACGCACATTCCTCCGATGTCTCGCTGCCGGCGCTGATTCGCGCCGCCGACGCGGTCGCGGCCGTGCGCGGCGGCTATTCGGGCAGCTTTGCGGCCCCGCCGGCGCATACCAACGTGCGGCTCTATAGTGACGACAATCCGCTCGATGCGCCCGGCTTCGAGACCAAGGTCAAGCTGCTGGCCGAGATCGACGCCTATTTGCGCGACAAGGATCCGCGGGTTCGGCAGGTCAGCGTCAGCCTCGGGGCGACCTGGCAGGTCGTCGAGATCCTGCGGCCCGACGGCGAGAGCTATCGCGACATCCGTCCGCTGGTGCGCGTCAACATCTCGGTTGTCGCCGGCCAGGGCGACCGCCAGGAGAGCGGCAGCAAGGGCTATGGCGGCCGCGCCGGCTATGCCGAATTCATCGAGAGCAGGAACTGGCGCGAGGCCGCCGACGGGGCGCTGCGCGAAGCGCTCGTCAATCTGGAATCTGTTCCTGCTCCCGCCGGCGAGATGGACGTCGTGCTCGGGGCCGGCTGGCCCGGCGTGATGCTGCATGAAGCGGTCGGCCACGGCTTGGAGGGTGACTTCAACCGCAAGAAGACCTCTGCGTTCGCCGGCCTGATGGGCCAGCAGGTCGCGGCCAAGGGCGTCACCGTGGTGGATGACGGCACCATTGCCTCGCGGCGCGGCTCGTTGTCGATCGACGACGAGGGCACGCCGACCAACCGCACCGTGCTGATCGAGGACGGCATCCTCGTCGGCTACATGCAGGACCGCCAGAACGCGCGCCTGATGAACATGAAGCCGACCGGCAACGGCCGTCGCCAGGGCTATGCCCATGTGCCGATGCCGCGCATGACCAACACCTACATGCTCGCGGGCGACCGCGATCCGGCCGAGATCCTTAGCTCGGTGAAGAATGGCGTCTTCGCCGCGAATTTCGGCGGCGGCCAGGTCGACATCACCTCGGGCAAATACGTGTTCCAGTGCACCGAGGCCTACAAGATCGAGAACGGCAAGTTAGGGGCCCCGCTCAAGGGCGCCATGCTGATCGGCAACGGGCCGACCGACCTGCATCGCATCCGCATGATCGGCAACGACCTTGCGCTCGATACCGGCATCGGCACCTGCGGCAAGAACGGCCAGGGCGTGCCTGTCGGCGTCGGCCAGCCGTCGCTTCTGATGGAACGCATCACGGTGGGTGGAACGGGCGCATGAGCGTTGAGAAAGCAACTGTCACCCCGAAGCGGAAAAGCAGCGGCTGGGGTGGGCAACTCGTGCAGCTCGCCGGCATCGTCGCTGCGGTCTTCATCGCCAAGGGCGCGCTCGCCGAGCCGTTTTACGTGCCGTCGGGCTCGATGGAGCCGACGCTGTTGATCGGCGATGCGCTGCTCGCCTCTAAATTCCCCTATGGCTACGGCACCTCGTCGCTGCCGATTCAGATCAACCTGCCCGAGAGCGGCCGCGTCTTCGCGGAGACGCCGAAACTCGGCGACGTCGTCGTGTTCCGCTGGCCCGGCGATCGCTCGCAGGCCTGGGTCAAGCGCGTCGTGGGTCTGCCCGGCGACCGCATCCAGATGCGGCAGGGTCAGCTCTTCATCAACGACCGCCCCGCCGAACTCAAGCCGGACGGCGTCGGTGCGGCCGAGAACGACAATGGCAGCAGCGAGCCCGCCTACCGCTATGTCGAGACGCTGCCGAACGGCGTCTCGCATCTGATCTTCAAGATGCGCGACAACGGCCCGCTCGACAACACGCCCGAGGTGACGGTGCCGGCCGGGCATCTCTTCGTGCTCGGCGACAACCGCGACAACTCCGCCGACAGCCGCGTGCCGCTGCGCTCGGGCGGCGTCGGCCTGTTGCCGATCGACAATCTGATCGGCCGTGCCGATGCGGTGCTCGGCTCCTGGGATCTCGGCATGCGCGGCCAGCCGGTATGGACCTGGCTGTCCGGGTTCAGGTTGGCACGGTTCTTCACCGCGGTGCATTGAGCGGCAGCACGCGCCACCCTCACGATGAACCGCGACGAATTCCTCGCAACCGCGCTGAAGAATCCAGCCAACGTCGCGATCATCGATGAACTGGCGCGACACGGGCTGCCGGATGCGTGGCTGGTCGCAGGATGCCTGGTGCAGACAGTGTGGAACGTGCTCACGGGCCGCGCGATCGACCACGGCATCGCCGACTACGACGTGTTCTATTTCGATTCCGATACCTCGTGGGAAGCGGAGGACGCGGTGCTCCGCAGGCTGCATGCGCGGCTCGCGCATCTTGGCGCCAAGGTCGAGGTCCGCAACCAGGCGCGGGTGCATCTGTGGTACCCCGACAAGCATGGCCTGCCCTATCCGCCGCTGGCGCGCTCGACCGACGGCATCGACCGCTTCCTGACGCAGAATACGCAAATCGGAGCGAGACGCGCGGGCGAGAGTTTCGACGTCTATGCGCCCCACGGATTCGATGACGTCGCAAGGCTGATCGTGCGGCCCAACCGGGCGCCAAATTTTTCCATCGCCAATTACGAGGCGAAGGCTGCGCGATGGAAGGCTCTGTGGCCGGAGCTCACGGTGATCGGGGCGGATGCATAAGCCTGACGTGTCCCGGACAAGGCGCATCGTGAAACGATGCGGCGCAGAGCCGGAACCCATGACGCAACCGAATGTGCTGTGGCATCGGCCCCCGCTCTGCAGTGCGGCGCACGAATACGAACACTACCGCACCACGCCCGACGTGAATCCCGCCTTGCGGCGCGGCGGCTTGATTTCCCTCTTCAGGAAACAGTGCGCCTCTCGTCCGGTGTAGCCGGGGCGAGCATAGGTGAAGGCGCGGCATTTGTTGTCGGCGGTACACGCAGCCTTGCAGACCTCCACGCCCTCCCCCACCTTCAGCTCGAAATTGCGCAGATCGCCGCCGGGGCGGTCGATCGACGTCTCGACGCCCTCGACCCGCGGCTCGATCACGCCGGCGCCACGCACCCCCGAGATACAGCAACTGCCCGGCACGCGCGCCGGCACGGTGTTCTTCAGCCAGCACACCGCCGAGCCGCCCTCGACGTCGGGATAGCTGAAGCTCCAGGAGCGGCAGCGGCGATCACGCTCGCACAGCAGCGCGCAATCCTCGGGATCGCCCGACGCGACCGGCGTGCTGAAATAGTCGCCGCCGGGCCGGTCGAACGCGGTCTGGGCGCGCGCCGGCACACTCGCGAATGCGAGCGATAGCAGCGCGACACATGCCACGACGCTTGCCAGGACCTTTGCCATGATGGCTCCGGTCAGATGGCCCTTCCCCATCGGAACAGCTTTCGAATTATTGACGACGCTCAGGTTTTTTCAGCCGGTCATTTGATCGCCGCAAACCTGTATGGGCGATGAACGGCTCAACTCCCGTCGTTGGCCTAAAGGTCTAGAACGCGTACTCCGCGTAGGCCGGTTCCACCGAACCCTTCCAGGGACCGTTGAACTTCTCCAGCATCTCCTCCGCCGGCGTCCGGCCGGAATCGATGATGCGATCGAGCGGCTCGAGGTGCCGGGTCTCGTCGCGGCCAAGCTGGTCGATCCGGCCGCGCCGGCGCAGGCCGGCATGCGCAAGAACGAGGCACTCCTTGGCGATCTCGAACAGATAGCGGTCCCTGATCCGCGCCTTGAAGCCGAAGCGCGGCACGTCGTCGCGCAGCGCCTGACGCTCATGCACGGTCCAGTGCTTCACCATGTCCCAGGCGGCATCGAGCGAAGCGTCGTCGTAGAGCAGCCCGACCCAGAACGCCGGCAAAGCCGGTAACCGGCCCCACGGGCCGCCGTCGGAACCGCGCATCTCGAGATA
This sequence comes from Bradyrhizobium sp. CCBAU 53415, assembly GCF_028128735.1. Lineage (NCBI taxonomy): Bacteria > Pseudomonadati > Pseudomonadota > Alphaproteobacteria > Hyphomicrobiales > Nitrobacteraceae > Bradyrhizobium > Bradyrhizobium sp. CCBAU 53415. Next base: position 636,103 of record NZ_LBJF01000026.1, read on the forward strand.
GCGCTTGAGCCGCACTTCCGGGAAGATGGTCGAGAGATGGTTGGCCCAGTCCGACAGCGTCGGACGCTGGCCCGGAAGGTTGTTGTTGCGGCCGTCGAAGAACGCGCGGAACGAGGACCCCGACACGTCGATGTACTCCTCGTCGCGCTTGACGAAATACATGGGCACGTCGAGCGCGTAGTCGACATAGCGCTCGAACCCCATGCCGTCCTCGAACGCCCATGGCATCATGCCCGAACGCGCGTTGTCGGTATCGCGCCAGATTTCGGACCGAAAAGAGAGGAAGCCGTTCGGCTTGCCCTCGGTGAAAGGCGAATTGGCGAACAGCGCGGTGGCGACCGGCTGCAGCGCGAGCGAGACGCGCAGCTTCTTGACCATGTCGGCTTCGGAGGAGAAGTCGAGATTGGTCTGCACCGTGCAGGTCCGGTACATCATGTCGAGGCCGTACTGACCGACCTTCGGCATGTAATTGGTCATGATCTTGTAGCGGCCCTTGGGCATCACCGGGATATCGGCGCGCGACCAGGACGGCGTCATGCCGAGCCCGAGGAAGCCGATGCCGAGCGGTGTTGCGATCTCGCGCACCTGGGCAAGGTGCGCCATCAACTCGCTCTGGGTCTGGTGCACGTTCTCGACCGGCGCGCCGGAGAGCTCGAACTGCCCGCCCGGCTCGAGCGAGATCGCGCCGCCGCCGGTGACGTCGTAGAGGCCGATGATGTTGCCCTTCTCCATGATGGGCTCCCAGCCGAGCAGGAGCTTCATGCCCTCGAGCAGCGCGCCGATGCCGCGTGCGCCCTCGTAAGGCACGGGACGGTGGCCTTCGAGCGTGAACGGCGTCTTCTCGTGCTCGGTGCCCAGGCGGAATTCGGACGGGTCCTTGCAGCCGGCCTCGAACCACGCGACGAGCTCGTCGCGTGATTGCATCGGCGTCATATCGATCTGGTCTCGCGCCATATCAAACTCTAATCAAAAGCGCTTCGACCGAACGCGCGCGGGTGACAGGGATGGTCCGCGAACCCACCGGTTGCGCGGACAAGCGGGTTTGCCGCGCGATCATCGCGACGGCATGCTTTCGTTGACGCCCGCGGGCGGCAGTTTCATCTCGCCGCACGAGCAGCCCAGGCGGTCGAGCAGACCGCTGAGCTTGACAGCGTCGGCATCAGACAATTTCGAACCGACATATTTCTCGATCGCAGCCGAATAGGCGCCCCACATCCGCTTCTGCAGCTCGCGGCCGGCCTCCGTGATCTCGACGAACTGGCCGCGCTTGTCGATCTTGCATTCGCGCCGCGAGGCGAGGCCCTCGTCGACGAGGCGGTCGATTAGGCGCGAGGTGGAATATTGCGGGATCAGCATCTGCCGTTCGAGTTCGACCGGCCGCAATTCGCCCGAGGGCGCCCGCGACAATTCGAGCAGCGCATCGTACCAGGCCAGCGGTGGGAAGCCGGCCTTCTTCAAGTCCTGCTCGACGCAATCGAGCACGCGGCTCTGCACCCGCATCAGGCGGATCCAGGCGGCTGTTGCCTCGGTCGATGGTTTGCGTTTCATGGTCCCGCTCAAGCTCGTCGCCCGTCTCTTACCCCATTCGATGCACCTGCATCAATCTTGACTATTTCAAGCACGTGCATGTAGTTGCTCTTTCGGCCGAACCAAGCATCCGGCGGAGAAACTCCGTGAAACCCGTACGATTCGGCCGGTGCCTGCTCGCTGTCGCCACATCGCCCTCCTGAAAGCCGGCCCGCCCTATGATCTGGTCGAGGTCGAATCGGCGCCAGGAAGCTCGAAAATGGCGAGGAATATCTGAAGCTGAACCCTGAGGGGCAGGTCCCTGCGCCGGGCCTCGACAGCGGTGAGATCGTGACCGAAGGCCCGGTGATTGTCCAGAAGATCGCCGTCAGGCCCCGGCCGAGGCGCTGGCGCCGGTCCGCGATGGTTCCGAGCGCCGCAAGCTGAATTCCGCCCCTTCCGAACTGCGCAGGAGCTTTGGTCCGCTGTTCGCAGAGCACGACAGGCGAGGCGACGAAGACTCGGATCGATGATCCGGCTCCTTGCTCTCACCATTGGCGGAATCCGAAGATTCAAAACGCGCTGACATCAATTTTACGAGCATTGTCGGGGTTAACAATAACTCTGCGTTGTATACGCCGCGGCCGTCGCCATCCTTGTGAGAGCACTCCGCTTGGCTCAGCTTCAGCGAGGGAACACGACGCAGACCACTGGACCGGGAAGCTATTGTGACGGCTGTACTCCTTCTCCTGCTCGCGAGCGCAATCACTGGCCTTGCGACGGGGCTGACCTTCCGAGTCTGGACTCTGCTACTGGTCTCGCCGGCAACCGCGATCCTTGCCGCGACAGTCCTTCAGACCTCGGGCTTTGGATTTTGGACGGGCATTCCAATCGTCGTCGGCTGCCTGATTGCCGGCCAGCTCGCCTATCTGGCGGCGACGTTCCACCTGCACAGGGGCGAGCTCTCAATGCAGGACGACATCGACGGCGAGCCAGGCAAGCACGGCCATCGCGATATCAAGAAGGAGGACGAGTAGGACGAGGCCGCCCCACGAAGGAATTTTTCTGCGCCGCCGGAGCAGCCTGCGGCGCGGCCACGGCCGCCCCTGCAGCAACAAGGGGGCGTATCTCATCGCAACGCCGGCTGCGCTGTCTTGAAACACCGTGGGGATCATTGCGGGACACCTTCAACGCCAATGGGCCATCCGGTGGAACATCAGCAAGAGCGGTGCCAGGGCCGAGCGAGCGTCGCCCCGCCGGCGCGCCAGTCGGAAAATAAGAAAGGCCGGATCGATGATCCGGCCCTTTGTTTCTGCGTGCCTTCCGGGCAACAGCTCACTCAGGCCGCTGCCTTCTTCGGCGCAAAGCGGCCGTAGAAGGTCTCGCCCTTCGCAGCCATCTCCTCGAGCAGCTTCGGCGGGGTGAAGCGCGAACCGTATTTCGCCTCGAGCTTGCGGCAGAGCTCGACGAACTTCTTCGTGCCCATGAAGTCGATATAGGACAGCGTACCGCCGGTGAACGGCGCAAAGCCGAAGCCGAGGATCGAGCCGACATCCGCCTCGCGCGGATCGGTGATCACGTGGTCCTCCACCGTGCGCGCGGCTTCCACCGCCTGCACCACCAGGAAGCGCTGCTTCAGTTCCTCGATATCGAGCGTATCAGGGTCGAGCTGCTTCGGCTGCAGCGCCGACAAGCCCGGCCACAGGCTCTTCTGGCCCTTGCCCTTCTCGGGATAGTCGTAGAAGCCCTTGCTGTTCTTGCGCCCCAAGCGGCCCTGCTTCTCGACCATCTCCACCATCAGCTTCTTCTGATCGGGATTGATGGCGTTGGGACCGAGATCGGCCTCCGTCGCCTTCATGATCTTGAGCCCAAGGTCGAGCGCGACTTCATCCGACAGCGAGAGCGGGCCGACCGGCATGCCGGCCATCTTGGCGCAGTTCTCGATCATCGCCGGCGGCACGCCTTCCAGGAACATCTCGTTGCCTTCGGCGACATAGCGGCCGACGCAGCGGTTGGCGAAGAAGCCGCGAGAATCGTTGACCACGATCGGCGTCTTGCCGATCTGGCGGACGTAGTCGAGCGCGGTCGCAAGCGCGACATCGCCGGTGTTCTTGCCGAGGATGATCTCGACCAGCATCATCTTCTCGACCGGCGAGAAGAAGTGGATGCCGACGAACTTGCCCTGATCCTTGAAGGATTCAGCAAGAGAAGTGATCGGCAGCGTCGAAGTGTTCGACGCGAAGATCACGTCGGGCTTGAGATATTGCTGCGCCTTGGCGAAGGTCTCGGCCTTGACCTTGCGGTCCTCGAACACCGCCTCGATGACGAGGTCGACGTCCTTCAGCGCGGCATAGTCCGCCGTCGGCGTGATGCGCGCGAGCAGCGCTTCGGCGTCACCAGGCTTGGCACGGCCCTTCTTGATCTGCTCCTCGATCACCTTCTGCGCGTGCGCCTTGCCCTTGTCGGCGCTCTCCTGGTCGCGGTCGATCAGGACGACGTCGAGACCGGCGCGGGCCGAGACGTAGCCGACGCTGGCGCCCATGAAGCCGGCGCCGATCACGGCGATCTTCTTCACCTTGGTCGGGGCCACGTCCTTCGGGCGGCGCGCGCCCTTGTTGAGCTCCTGCATCGACAGGAACAGGCTGCGGATCATCGCGGCCGCTTCCTTCGAGCGCAGCACCGAGGTGAAGTAGCGCGACTCCACGCGCAGCGCGGCATCGATCGGCAGCTGCAGGCCCTCGTAGACGCAGCTCATGATGGCGCGCGCGGCCGGATAGTTGTCGTAGGTCTCGCGGCGGTAGATCGCGTTGCCGGCCGGGAACATCATCATGCCGGCCTTGGAGAACACCGGGCCGCCGGGGAGCTTGAAGCCCTTCTCATCCCAGGGCGCGACGGCCTTGCCGCCGCCCCTGATCCAATCCTTCGCGGCCTTGACGAGGTCGGCGGCGGGAACGATGGCATGGATCAGGTTCAGCGCCTTGGCCTTCTCGACCGTGACGGGATCACCCTTGAGCAGGATCGTCATCGCGTCCTGCGGGGGCACCAGGCGCGGCACGCGCTGGGTGCCGCCAGCGCCGGGGAACAGGCCGACCTTGACCTCCGGCAGGCCGAGACGCGTCTTGGGGTTTTCGGCCGCGACGCGATAATGGCAGCACAGCGTGATCTCGAAGCCGCCGCCGAGCGCGAGGCCGTTGATCGCGGCCGCCCACGGCTTGCCCGACGTCTCGATCGAGCGCAGCACCAGCGAGAAGCGGCGGCTCTGGTCGAACAGCATCTGGTTCGCCGCGGTCTCGCCCTGCTCCTTGAACACCTTGGCGTAGGCCTGGTTCATGCCCTCGAGCATGGAGAGGTCGGCGCCGGCACAGAATGCCTCTTTCGCGGAGGTGATGACGACGCCCTTCACCGCGGCGTCCGCCGTGGTCGCCTTGACGATCGCCTCCAACTCATTGGTCGAGGTCTCGTCGAGCACGTTCATCGAACGGCCCGGGATGTCCCAGGTGACGAGCGCGATACCGTCGGAATCGGTTTCAACCTTGAAGTTCCTGTACGACATGCTGGTTGCTCCCTACCCTTACACGCGCTCGATGATGGTCGCGGTGCCCATGCCGCCGCCGATGCACAGCGTCACCAGGGCGGTGGACTTGTTGGTGCGCTCGAGCTCGTCGAGCACGGTGCCGAGGATCATCGCGCCGGTCGCCCCTAACGGATGGCCGAGCGCGATCGCGCCGCCATTGACGTTGATCCTGGCGTTGTCGATGTCGAAGGCCTGGATGTAGCGCAGCACGACGGAGGCGAAGGCCTCGTTGAGCTCGAACAGGTCGATGTCCGACTTCTTCATGCCGGAACGCGCGAACAGCTTTTCGGTGACGTCGACCGGACCGGTCAGCATCATCGCAGGCTCAGAGCCGATGTTCGCGAACGCGCGGATTTTTGCCCGCGGTTTCATGCCGTACTTCGCGCCCGCTTCCTTGCTGCCGAGCAGCACGGCGCCGGCGCCGTCGACGATGCCCGACGAATTGCCGGCGTGGTGCACGTAATTGACGCGCTCGACCTCCGGATGCGACTGCACCGCTACGCCGTCGAAGCCGCCCATCTGCGCCATCATCGTGAACGACGGCTGCAGCTGCGCCAGCGACTGCATCGTGGTCGAGGGACGCATGTGCTCGTCCCTGGCGAGGATGGTGAGGCCGTTGATGTCCTTGACCGGCACCACCGACTTGTCGAATCGACCCTCGTCCCAGGCCTTGGCCGCGCGCTGCTGGCTCTGCACGGCGTAGGCGTCGACGTCGTCACGCGAGAAGCCGTACTTGGTCGCGATCAGATCGGCCGAGACGCCCTGCGGCATGAAATAGGCAGGCACCGCAATCGAGGGATCCATCGGCCAGGCGCCACCGGAGGCGCCGATGCCGACGCGGCTCATCGATTCGGCGCCGCCGCCGATCACCAGTTCATGCTGGCCGCTCATGATCTGCGCCGCAGCGAAGTTCACGGCATCGAGGCCGGACGCGCAGAAGCGGCTGATCTGCACGCCGGGCACGGCATCGCCGAGGCCGGCCTTCAGCGCGGCGAAGCGCGCGATGTCGGAACCAGCCTCGCCGACGGGATCGACCACGCCGAGCACGACGTCGTCGACCGAATCTTCCGGCAGGCTGTTGCGGTCCTTCAGCGCCTTCAGTGGCACGGTGGCGAGCGCGAGCGCCGTGACCTCGTGCAGCGCGCCGTCCGCCTTGCCGCGGCCGCGCGGGGTGCGAACGTGGTCGTAGATGAATGCCTCAGGCATGACGCCCTCCTGATGTGATGTTCAGACGCGGTTGGGAGCAGGCTGCGGAAGCAGGCTCAGAACGCTTCCGCCGGCAATTCCATGATGGTGGCGCAGCCGGCCTGGATACGCGCGAGATTGGCCGCGGTCTCCGGCAGCATCCGCTCCATGAAGAAGCGGCCGGTGACGAGCTTGGTCGAGAGATAGGGGCTCGCCCCGCTCTCGGCAATCTTCCCTAGCGTCACCTTGGCCATCTTCGCCCACATGTAGCCGAGCGTGACGAAGCCGAACAGATGCAGATAGTCGGTCGCGGCGGCGCCGGCATTGTCCGGCTTCGCCATCGCATTCTGCATCAGCCAGGTCGTGGCCTGCTGGAGATGGCCGAGCGAGGTCGAAAGCGGCGCGATGAACGGCTTCAGCGCCTCGTCGCCGCCGTTCTCCTTGGCGAAGGCCATCACCTCGCCGAAGAAGGCCATGATGGCTCGGCCGCCGTCGCGCGGCAGCTTGCGGCCGACGAGGTCGAGCGCCTGGATGCCGTTGGCGCCTTCATAGATCATGGCGATGCGCGCATCGCGCACGAACTGCTCCATGCCCTGCTCGGCGATGTAGCCGTGGCCGCCATACATCTGCTGCGCCTGCACCGCGTTGGCGAAACCGTAGTCGGTGAGGAAGCCCTTCAGCACCGGCGTCATCAGGCCCATGTGGTCGTCGGCGGCCTGGCGATCCCTGGGATCTTCGGAGCGGTGGGCGACGTCGCTCTTCAGCGCGGTCCAGATCACGAAGGCGCGCGCGGCCTCGTTGAAGGCGCGGATCGAAAGCAGCGTGCGGCGCACGTCGGGGTGCACGATGATCGGGTCAGCCTGCTTGTCCGGCGCCTTGGCGCCGGTGAGCGCGCGGCCCTGGATGCGCTCGCGCGCATAGGCGACGGCGTTCTGATAGGCGACCTCGGACTGCGCGAGGCCCTGCACGGCGACGCCGAGGCGGGCCTCGTTCATCATCACGAACATGCCCTGCATGCCCTTGTTCTCTTCGCCGATCAGCCAGCCGGTGGCGTTGTCGTAGTTCATCACGCAGGTGGAATTGCCGTGGATGCCCATCTTGTGCTCGATCGAGCCGCAGACGACGCCGTTGCGCGCACCGACCGAGCCATCCGGCTTCACAAGGAACTTGGGCACCACGAACAGCGACACGCCCTTGATGCCGGCGGGCGCGCCCTCGATACGGGCGAGCACGAGGTGGATGATGTTGTCGGCGAGATCGTGCTCGCCGGCCGAAATGAAGATCTTGGTGCCCGTGATCTTGAAGCTGCCGTCGGGCTGGCGCACCGCCTTGGTGCGGAGCATGCCGAGATCGGTGCCGCAATGCGGCTCGGTCAGGTTCATGGTGCCGGTCCATTCGCCGGCGATCATCTTCGGAACGTAGGTCTGCTTCTGCTCCGGCGTGCCGTGCACCAGGAGGGCCGCGGTCGCGCCCATGGTGAGGCCGCCATACATCGAGAACGCCATGTTGGCGGAGATCTGGAATTCGTTGACCGCCTGGCTCAGCGTCACCGGCAGGCCCTGCCCACCATATTCAGTCGGGGCCGACAGGCCGAGCCATCCGCCCTCGGCGACCTGCTTGAAGGCGTCCTTGAAGCCCTTCGGCGTGGTGACGCTGCCGTCATCGCCGCGCTTGCAGCCTTCGAGATCGCCGACGCGATTGAGCGGCTGCAGCACCTCTTCGGCGAGCTTGGCGGCTTCGCCCAGAATCGCTTCGCGCACGTCGCTCGACGCATCGGAGAAGCCCGGCAGATTGTCGTAGCGGTCGATCTGGAAGACGTCGTTGAGCAGGAAGTTCACGTCTTCGACGGGGGCTTTATAGATCGGCATGGTGGTCTCCCGGCAGGAGGCTTGAAGGGATGATGTTGGGCTTATGATTGGGCGGCGGCAAGCTGCTCCGCCATCAGGCGGTGCAGCATGTTGATCGCCTTGAGCGGACGCACCATCACCTTGAAGTGGGTGATGCGTCCCTCGCCGTCGAAAGTGATGATGTCGACACCGTTGATCTCGATGCCGTCGATGACATTCTTGAATTCGAGCACGGCGCCATTGTCGCTGAGCCACTCGCCGACATAGGTGAAGCCGGGACCGCCGAGCACCTTCTCGGCGCTGGCGAGGTATTTGAAGGTGATGTCGCGGCCGCGCTGCGGCGTGTGCACCACGGGGCTTTCGAACACGGCGTCGGGATGCAGGAGGTCCCAGAGCGCGGTGCGGTCATGAGACTTCATGTAGGCGTACCAGGAATCGAGGCCGGTCATTCGCAGCTGCCTCCCTAAAGGCCCGGACAAAAAACGCGAAAACAACCCCATGCACAGTAGCGTGGCGATTGATTTCGCTGGGTTTTTCGGATCGGATCTTGCGCCCGGCCCGATGTGTCCCGATATGCACATTGACGCATATGCGCCAATGCGCATAAAGTCAAGCGGCATGGGCGAGGTGGAAGAAACAAGGAGTCCGGTGATGGCCCTGGGCGACGCGATCCTCGCATGCCTGACGGAACGTCCGATGACGGGCTACGAGCTCGCCAAGACGTTCGATTCCTCGATCGGCTTCTTCTGGAAGGCCGACCACCAGCAAATCTACCGCGAGCTCTCCAAGCTGCGCGACCGCGGCTACATCCAGGGCCGCGAGGTCGTGCAATCGGGCAAGCCCAACAAACTAGTGTATACGCTCACCCCCGAAGGCAGAACAGCGCTGCGGCACTGGGCCGCGCGGCCAAGCACGCCGGCCTCGACCAAGGACGATCTCCTGGTCCGCCTCCATGCGCTCGACAGCATCGACATCGAGCCGCTGCGCGCCGATTTGATGGCCCGGCTCGAGCACCACCGCGACCGCCACGCCAACTACGAGCGCATCCTGAAGAAGCGATTCCCCGACGGCACGGCGGAAGGCCGGCTCGATCTCGGCAATTTGCTCCTGCTCCGCTTAGGGGCTCGGCACGAGCAGATGGTGGCCGATTTCTGCGAGGAGACACTCGAGGCGCTCTCGGCGATGAGCGGCAAGGCCACGGTGGTACCGCTGGAGGACGGCAAGCGGGAGGGGAAGGGGTGAGGCTGGCCCGCCGACCGTCTTGCCACGCACTTGAAACTGACGACGCCACTTGTCATATTTGATACGACAAGTGGCGAGGCCCCTATGGACGAATTTGCTCAATCCCGTGACGTAGCCCGGCTGACAGCGGTTGCCCGGCTTCTCGGAGGGACCTCGACCTTCCGGAAGATGCCCCAAAGCCCGCTGGAGGCTCACGAAGCTCTCGTCAGCGGTCTTCCATCCAAGGCGCTGGTGTATCTGGTCGCAAACTTCGCGTCGCTCCGCTGGGACGATTCTCTCGAGCGGGCGATCGGAATGAGCCATCGAACGTACCAGCGCCATACGGCCGAAAATATTCGACATCTCAGCCCCGAGCAGAGCGGCCGCGCCTGGAAGCTCGCGGAGATATTGGCCAAGGCGACTTCGATCTTCGGATCGAAGGAAGAGGCCGAACATTGGCTGGAGCGTCCAGCGATCGGTCTCGATCAGCGCAAGCCGATTGACCTGCTGGCGACGCCAGCAGGCATTGAACTGGTCGAAGACTTTCTGACGCGGCTCGAATACGGCGTTTACGCGTGACGCCGCTTCCCACCGCGCTCGGTGGCTCCGAGCTGGTGGCCTGGCGTCTCGATCAATCGAAATATGCATCGACCTGGGACAGTGGCGAGGGCGCCTTTCTCGCCGGCGGTCGCTGGAACAGCAGAGGCGTTCGCGCGGTGTATTGCTCGATCGATCCCGCAACAGCGATTCTCGAAGTCGCCGTCCATAAAGGATTTCGAGCGCTGGACATGGTGCCCCATGTGATCACGTCCGCGACCATCGATCCCACCGGCGTCTTCGTGGTCGAGCCCGGCACTGTTCCAAATCTCAATTGGCTGAGACCAGGCATACCAAGTGCCGGCCAGCAGGCATTCGGGGATGAGCTGCTTGCGAAACACAGGTTCATTGTGATTCCAAGCGTGGTCTCGACAGCGAGTTGGAACGTGATCTTCATCGCTGCAACTGCGGCGGGCGCCTACAAGCTGAGATCCCAGGAGCCATTCGCACTGGACACGCGCTTGCACTCGCCCGGTCGCTAAGCCGCGCGCGGCGCTGTCGGCGATGAGCGGCAAGGCCACGGTAGGGCCGCTGGAGGATGGCAAGCGCGAGAAGGGCTAGGGGAGCCGCGACGCTACGGGAGACCGTCACCACACCACCGGCGTCATGCCCCGCGAAGGCGGGATCCAGTACTCCGAGGCAGCGCGGCTGGAATCGATCGGCTGCGGCGTACTGGATCGCCCGCCTTCGCGGGCGACGACAGCAGAGTGTATGGCGGCAGCATTCCGCCAAGGATGCAGCCCCAGCATGCTCCCGGTTCCCCCCGCCCAACTTTAAGACAGCGGCGACGCGTTCCTTAACCCGTTATTTACCGTAACAGGAAAAAGTCGGTCTTCGAGGCAGACGACCCGCGCCAAATTCGATTGTACTTACAACCGGAACGCGTGGGGAGGCTGGAGGCGCCGGGTGGGGCGCCGGAGTCGGAACCGGACAGAGTCATGAATTCGCGCGTATCGTGGAGTGTCGACGGCATCGATCCATCCGTCCGGGAGCGGGCCGAAGCTGCTGCGCGCAGAGCCGGCATGTCGCTCAACGATTGGCTGAACTCCACGCTCGGCGAGACTGCCCCGCCGAACTTTCGCGGACCCTACGACCAGCGGCCGCAACACGTGCCGAGCCAGGGACCAAGTCAGGAGAGCCGCGAGGTCGCCGATATCCACCAGCGACTCGACGCGATCACCCAGCAGATCGAACGGATTTCCAAGCCCGCTCCGCGTCAGGACTCTTCAAGACCAGACGTCTCGCGTGAGCAGGGCGTCGCACGCCAGCTCAACGACGCGATCTCGCGGCTCGATGCGCGTCTGTCGCAAATCTCCCGTCCGCAGCGGCAACCGCAGCAGCCGCAGGCCCCCCGGCCCGCCGCGGCCGACACGCGCCAGCGCCAGGCCGATGCCGTCGAGCGCGCGGCCGCGCAGGTCTATCGCAGTTCACCACCCCTGAGCCCGGCTTCGTTCGACGTCGCGGTCGCCGAGATCACGGCGCGCCAGAGCGAACTCGACGGCTTTGCGCCCCGTCCGATGCCGCCGCGTGCCGCACCGTCGATCGCGCCCAATGCAGCTCCCTGGGCCGCTCCTTCGGCACCCCCGATGGCGCCGCCCGCGCCTGCCTACACGCCGCCGCCACCGCAGCCGGGGCCGGACTTCTCGTCGCTCGAACGCCATCTGCTCAGGATCACGAGCCAGATCGAGTCGCTGCAGCGTCCCGACAATACCGAGCAGGCGATCGCCGCCTTCCGCAGCGAGCTTGCGGAAATCCGTGCGGCCATCACCGAGGCGATGCCGCGGCGCGCGATCGAATCGATCGAGAACGAGATCCGCTCGCTGCACCGTCGCATCGACGAGACCCGGTCCAACGGCACCGACGGCCAGGTCCTGTCCGGCATCGAGCATGCGCTGTCCGACATCAAGCAGGTGCTGCGCACGCTGACGCCGGCCGAGCAGCTCACCGGCTACGACGAGGCGATCCGCAATCTCGGTGCCAAGCTCGATCTGATCCTGCGCGCCAATGACGATCCCTCGACAGTGCAGCAGCTCGAAGGCGCGATCTCGGCGCTGCGCGGCATCGTCTCGAACGTCGCGTCCAACGAGGCGTTGGCGCGGCTTTCCGATGACGTGCAGCTGCTGTCGTCCAAGGTCGACCAGATCACCCGCGCGTCCGGCCACGGCGACGGTTTTGCGGTGCTGGAGCAGCGCATCGCCGCGCTCACCGCCGCGCTCGAAACCCGCGAGCGGCCCCAACCATCCGAGAGCACCGAGCATCTGGAAGCCGCGATCCGCGCGCTGTCGGACCGTTTCGACCGCATGCAGGTCGGCAACGATTCCACATCCACCTTCGCGCATCTCGAGCAGCGCGTCTCCTATCTGCTGGAACGGATCGAAGCCGCCTCCGATCCGCGCAACGGCAATTTGAGCCGCGTCGAGGACGGGCTGCACGACATCCTCCGCCACCTAGAGCGGCAGCAGGCGACCTATGCGGCCCTCGCAGAAAGCCGCAGCTCGGCGCCGCCGGCCGATTCGGGCGTGGTCGATCTCGTCAAGCGCGAGCTCTCCGACATCCGCTTCAGCCAGGCCGAGACCAACCGCAGCACCCAGGACTCGCTCGACGCCGTGCACAGTGCGCTCGGCCACGTCGTCGATCGCCTCTCCATGATCGAGGGCGATCTGCGCGCAGTGCGCACCGCGCCGCCGGCCCCTGCACCGCAGCCGATGCCGATGGCCGCGCCGATGGAGCCCGCGCCGGTGGCGCGTGAGCCGCGACCGCAAGCACAGCCGCCGAAATACGATACGAAGCCGGAGCTGCCGAACCCGGCTGCCATGCAGCAGCCGCCGCACTCCGCCTTCGTCGCCGCGCCGCGCGAATTCCACGCCGCCGCGCCCGCCGTCCCGCCGCCGGTGCCGGCGGCACCGCAAGTCGCACCACCCTTGCCGCCGCGTGCGATCAGCGAAATCCTGGAGCCGCACACCGCCCCCGGGCGGGCCGCGCTCGCGCCGGAATTGCCGCCGGATCATCCGCTCGAACCGGGCACGCGGCCGGGCGGGCGCGTTGCCACGCCGTCCGAGCGCATCGCCGCCTCCGAAAGCGCGATCAGCGAAATCCCCTCCGCACCGAAAGAGCCGGTGTCGTCGTCGAGCTTCATCGCGGCCGCGCGCCGCGCGGCGCAAGCTGCCGCCGCGCAGCCGCCCGAGAAGCCGGCCCGTGGCGCCAAGGCCGCGATTGCCCGCGCCAAGGACAAGGGCCAGGAAGGTGCCTCGACCATCACCTCGAAGATCCGCTCGCTGCTGGTCGGCGCGAGCGTGGTCGTGATCGTGCTCGGCACCTTCAAGATGGCGATGAACCTGCTCGAAGGCGGCGGCCCGTCACCGACGCCGCAGGCGATGCAGGACAATCCGAGCGAACCGGCACCGCAGGCCGCGCCATCGCCGGTCGAGACCAGGCCAGCCGCGCCGGAACAGATCACGCCGTCGATGACCTCGCCGACGCCGATCGGACGGCAATCCCAGAACAACGCCCCGCCAGCACCTGCCGCCAATCCGGGCAGCTCGGCCTCGGTTGAAATCCCCCCCGCTCCGGCGGCGGCGGTGCCGCCGCCGGCCTCCAGCGACGTCACCGGCGCGCTGTCGGGCACGAGCCGCGCCAGGCTCGGCCTCGTCCAGGTGCCGCCGAGCGAGCGACTGCCTGACGGTATCGGCGGCCCGGCCTTGCGCACCGCCGCGATGAAGGGCGATGCGACCGCGGCCTATGAGATCGGCGTGCGCTTTGCGGAAGGAAAGGGCGTCGCCACGAATTACGACGAAGCCGCGAAATGGTACGACCGCGCGGCGCAGGCCGGCGTGGTGCCCGCGACCTTCCGCCTCGGCACGCTCTACGAAAAGGGCCTTGGCGTGAAGAAGGACGCCGACATCGCCCGCCGCTACTACACGCAGGCCGCCGAGCGCGGCAACGCCAAGGCGATGCACAACCTCGCGGTGCTCGATGCCGACGGCGGCGGCCGCGGCGCCAACTACAAGAGCGCGGCGCAGTGGTTCCGCAAGGCGGCCGATCGCGGCGTCGCCGACAGCCAGTTCAACCTCGGCATCCTCTATGCCCGCGGCATCGGCGTCGAGCAGAACCTCGCCGAATCCTACAAATGGTTCAGCCTGGCGGCCGCGCAGGGCGACGCCGACGCGGCCGGCAAGCGCGACGACGTCGCCAAGCGCCTCGACCCGCAATCGCTCGCCGCCGCCAAGCTCGCGATCCAGACCTTCAGCGCCGAGCCACAGCCCGACGACGCCGTCAACGTTGCGACCCCGAACGGCGGCTGGGACAGCGCGCCGCAGGCAAGCGCAAAGCCGGCGCCGAAGCAAGCCGCAACCAAGCGCTCGGCTTCCGCGGCGCATTAAGCGGCTTCTTGTCGTCGCCCGGCTTGACCGGGCGACCCAGTATTCCAGAGGCCGGCGTTGAGGAGCTCGCTGTCACAACAACGGGCGCGGCGTACTGGATGCCCCGGTCAAGCCGGGGCATGACAGCGGAGAAGGTGGCGGGAGCCGCGGCGCGCGGTGACCAGCCGACTGATCTCACTTGACGCATTCACCACGCGCGAAGTTCCCGGTCCCGCCCGCCAGCGAATTCCGCTATTGAGGGGCGCGGCAATCGTTCCGTCCTTTCCGCGAGCATTCCGCGTTCGTCGATCCATCTCGCCGGTGCGTGGTTCAATGCAGCTCTATCTTCCGATCGCCGATCTTCCGGTCAACGTCTTCCTGGTGCTGGCGATGGGCGCCGCGGTGGGCTTCGTGTCCGGCATGTTCGGGATCGGCGGCGGCTTCCTGATGACGCCGCTTCTGATCTTCATCGGCATCACGCCGGCGGTCGCGGTCGCCTCCGTCGCGAGCCATATCGCGGCCTCGTCCTTTTCCGGCGCCCTCTCCTACTGGCGACGGCGCGCGATCGATCCGGCGCTGGCGAGCGTCCTGCTCTGCGGCGGCGTGGCCGGCACGACGCTCGGCGTCTGGACCTTCACGCAGCTGCGCGCGCTCGGCCAGCTCGACCTGATGATCGCGCTCTCCTACGTCGTGCTGCTCACCACCGTCGGCAGCCTGATGTTCTCGGAAGGCCTGCGCGCGTTGATGCGGACCCGGCGCGGCGCGCTGCCGCCACGGCGCACGCACAACTGGATCCACGGCCTGCCGCTGAAGATGCGGTTCAAGCGCTCGAAGATCTATCTCTCGGTGATTCCGGTCGTGGTCGTCGGCATCGTGATCGGCTTCATCGGCGCCATCATGGGCATCGGCGGCGGCTTCATCCTGGTGCCGATCATGATCTATCTGCTGCGGGTGCCGACCTCGACGGTGATCGGGACCTCGATGGTGCTGACGCTCGTCACGATGCTGTTCGCGACCATGCTGCACGCCGTGACCAACCACCTCGTCGACGCCGTGCTGGCGCTGATCCTGATGGTCGGCGGCGTCACCGGCGCCCAGTTCGGCGCCCGCGCCGGCCAGAAGATCCGCGGCGAGCAGCTGCGGTTGCTGCTCGGCCTCCTGATCCTCTCGGTCGGCGTCCGCTTCGCAATCGAGCTGGTGATCCAGCCCTCGGATCTCTTCACCATCCGCGAGCTCGGAGTGAGCGGATGACGCGCACGCTCCTCGCAATCGTTCTCGTCCTGCTGCTCGGCGGCGCTGCGCGGGGCGAGCGGCTGATCGTGTCGGTCTCCAACCACCGCGTCACGGTGACACCGGACTATTCCGGCGAGGAGCTGGTGCTGTTCGGCTCGGTGGAGAAGGACGCCACGACGCCCGCCGACCGCATGGCTTACGATCTCGTCGTCACCGTGAAGGGCCCGCGCGCCGACATGGTGACACGGCGCAAGGAGCGCACCTTCGGCATCTGGATCAACGCCGACTACCGGCAGTTCCTGCAGGTGCCGAGCTATCTCGCGCTGTTCGCCAATCGCCCCTTCGATGCGATCACCTCGCCCGAGATCGCACGGCGGCAGCAGATCGGGCTCAACAACGTGCTGCTGACGCAGCGGGTCGGCGGCGATTACGCCGACGTGGTGCCGAACGACGCGTTCCGCTCGGCCTTCATTCGCCTGCGCACGCAACGCGGCCTCTATCGCGAGGATCCGAGCGCGGTGACGTTCCTGACGCCGACGCTGTTCCGCACCGGCATTCCACTGCCGGCGGAGGTGCCGATCGGGACCTATGAGGTCGAGATCAAGCTGTTCGCGAACGGCGCGTTCATCGGCAAGACCGAAACCGCATTCGAGATCGTCAAGGTCGGCTTCGAGCAGTTCGTTGCGACCACGGCGCGGCAGAACGGGCTGATCTACGGCCTCGCCACGGCGGCGATGGCGCTGATGACGGGATGGATGGCGTCGATCGTGTTCCGGAAGGATTGAGGGGGCGCGTCCTGCCTCCCCACCGTCAAGCCAGGCCATGACGAGGAGGAGAGAGCGAGTTACACCACGCTACGGCGCCTCGACCACCGTCGGCACGCCCGGCTCCAGCAGGCGCAACCGCGTCCCGAAGCCGAGCGCGTCGAAGGTCTTGCGCAGATCCTCGCCGTTCTGGCGGAAATGCGCCCAGCCTTCGGTATGCAGCGGCACGATCATCGCGTCGGGAAAGGCACGCGCGGTCTCGATGGTGTCGTTGGTGTCCATGGTGAGATGGAACGGCCCGCGCGTCTGCGCCGCGCCCGCGAAGGGCAGCACCACGCCGCACTTGAAGCGGCGCGCGACCTCGGCGACGCCGTCGAACCAGGTGGTGTCGCCGCTGATATAGACCGCGCTGGTATCCTCCCGGCTCGACGACACCACGAAGCCGATGACATCACCCGACAGCGGCTCGATGCCGGCCGGGCCGTGGCGCGCGGGGGTCGCGGTGATGGTCAGCGTGTTGCCGTCGTCGTCCCTGAGATGCGCGACGCTCCAGGGCGCGAGGCCCTCGACATGACCGCCGAGGCGCTTTGCGCCCGCCTCCGTCGTCAGCACGCGCTTGACCTTGAAGAGATAGTCGCGGCCGGAATTGTCGAGATTGTCGGAGTGCTGGTCGTGGCTGAGCAGCACCGCGTCGACCGGTCCGATCGCGTCGGGCCTCATGGCAGGTCCGATCGTCTTCTCCAGCTTCACATGCGGCAGTTGATAGGCGCCGGGCGCGTCGAACGTCGGGTCGGTGAGCAGGCGGAAGCCGTCGATCTCGATCAGCGCGGTGGGGCCCCCGATCAGGGTGATGGAAACGGGCATGATGAACTCCTGTTACGAGACGGGCTTCGCGGGGCGCGTCACCAGATAAATGCCGAGCGCCACCGGAATGATCCCGAGCAGATCGCGGGCCTCGACGTGCTCGCCGAGCACGAGGAACGCGAACAGCATGCCGAGCGGCGGCATCAGGAAGTGATAGGCGCTGGCGGCGGTGGCGCCACACACTTTCAGGAGATGAAACCAGAGCCAATAGGCGAGGATCGAGCCGCCCAGCACGAGGAACGCGAAGGCGCCGATCAGGCTCGGCATGAGGTCGATCGCGTGGATATCGGCGAAGGCGAACGCGACCGGCGTCAGCACGATGCCGGCAGCCAGGTTCTGCACGCCGTTGCCGATCCACAAGGACCCCTTCGGCGCCAGCAGCTTGAACAGGATGGTGCCGGCCACGATGGAGGCGAGCGAGGCCAGCGTGAAGACGATGCCGTGCAGGCTGTCAGTGCCGACCGAGAGGCGATGCCAGACGATCAGGGTGACGCCGATGATTCCGAGAAGAAGTCCGCCTGCCTTGCGCCAGGTCATGCCCTCGCCGAGCAGCAGGGCCGCCAACGCGGCGGTGAATACCGGATTGGCCGAGACAATCAGGCCGCCGAGGCCCGCCGAGACCGATTGCAGGCCGGTGTAACCGAGGCCGAGATAGAGCGCGTTGTTGGCGATGCCGAGCACCGCGAAGATGGCGGCATCGCGCCAGGACAAGGACCAGCCCTCGCCGCGGATCAGCGTCGCACCCAGGATCAAAATGCCCGCGAGCGAGAAGCGCGCGGCGAGCAGAATCAGCGGCGGGCAATGGGTGACGCCGATCTTGCCGGCGACGAAGGCGTAACTCCAGAGCAGGCAGAACAGGCCGATGACGAGCGGCAACGTGTTGAAGCGGCTGCGGGGTGCGGGAAGCGAGGTCGCAAGGGACATGAGGGCATTCTCGGATGTTTTTCTTCTCGCCCTCGATCTAGGGACGCGGCTTGTCATTTGAAAATTAAATGATTAACTTCGCATCAGTGGATTTTCGAATGGAGGCGGCGATGCTCGATCTGGAGCTCCTGCGCAGCTTCGTCTCGGTCGTGGAGGCCGGCGGCTTCACGCGCGCCGGCGAGCGCGTCCACCGCACGCAGTCGACCGTAAGCCAGCAGATCAAGCGGTTGGAGGAGGATGTCGGTCAGGTGCTGCTGCACCGGGACGGCAAGGACGTGCGGCCGACCGAGGCCGGCGAGCGGCTGCTCTCCTATGCGCGGCGGCTGCTCTCGCTCGCGGAGGAGGCTCGCGACGTGCTGCGCCAACCTGGTAGCGAAGGCGCGATCCGGCTCGGCATTCCCGAGGATTTCGCGGCGTACCGGCTGACCAAATTGTTGGGCGCGTTCTCGCGCTCGCATCCGGGCCTGCGGCTCGACGTGCGCGCCGACCAGAGCAAGCATCTCGCCCGCGATCTCGAACGCGGCGAACTCGACCTTGCGCTGTTCAAGCGCGCCGCCGGCGAGAAAGGCGCCATCGCGGTGTGGCCCGAGCGGGTGCACTGGGTCACCAGCAAGAGCCATCCGGTGGATGTCGACGCCGCATCCGTGCCGCTGATCGGTTTCCCGACCGGCTGCCTCTACCGTGCCGGCGCCATCCACGCGCTGGAAAGCATCGGCCGCGCCTGGCACATGGCCTATTCCTCGTCGAGCCTCGCCGGCATCCAGGCCGCGGTCGCCGCCGGCATGGGCCTCAGCATCTTGTCGGAGATGTCGATCCAGTCCGACCACCGCGTGCTGACGGCAAAGGAGGGCTTTGCACCGATCAGCAAGACCGAGCTCGCACTGATGGCTTCGCCGGATGCGAGCCCGGCTACGCTGCGGCTTGCGGATCGTCTCGCGGAGTTTTGCGATGCGGTGCAGACGAAGGCGGCTTGAGTGCGCCGGATCTGCGACGGCTCCTAATTCGCCGCGGACAGCAGTCGGTCGCCGCAGGCATTTGCGTAAAACTTGCCGCCGCATTGGCGCTTGATTGCAGCGCAGCGAGCGGCGGGCGACGCATTCTGCGGGACCGTGAAGCCACAACTGAGGCCATCGGCGCTGCGACCGGATTTGCCGGCGGCAAACGCCGCGCTGGAGGCGCTGATGCAGATGACGAGCAGGGCCGTTGTAGCGATTTCGATCGGCAGTCGTGTCAGCAGTCTCGTCAGCGGTCTCATCAGCATTCTCATGGGGCGCCTCCACACTGATGGCTGAATCTTTCGTAATCTAGCACCGAATCCCGGTTTCTCCGCACTTGTCCGGGTTCCCAACTCGGCCCGTTCCTTGCATAAATTTACGCCATCGCAGTGCTCGGCCGCACGGGCGGCAGTTCCGATGCGAAGGCAGGGCGCGTAGAGTGAGCAGTGTGTCTTACGACCAGGAAGTGACGGCTTTGCAGGATTCATCGTTCCAGCCCAGTTCTCCCGCCCCGGGGCAACCCATCGACGAACTCGCGCTGGCTGAGATCAAGGGCGCGATCCTGGCGAAGCTGCGCCTTGCCATCGGCAAGGACGCGGGCATGGCGACCAGGCACGACTGGTATCAGGCCGCGGCGCTGGCGCTGCGCGACCGCATCGTGCATCGCTGGCTCACGGCCGAGAAGCACAGCTACGATGCGGGGCGCAAGCGGGTCTATTATCTCTCGCTCGAATTCCTGATAGGTCGCCTGTTCTCCGACGCACTCAACAACATGGGGCTGCTGAAGATCTTCGAGGTCGCGCTCGGCGATCTCGGCGTGTCGCTGCCGGAGCTGCGCAAATGCGAGCCGGACGCTGCGCTCGGCAATGGCGGCCTTGGCCGCCTCGCCGCCTGCTTCATGGAGAGCATGGCGACGCTGTCGATCCCCGCGATCGGCTACGGCATCCGTTACGATTACGGCCTGTTCCGCCAGATCATCAACCAGGGCTGGCAGCAGGAATATCCCGACGAATGGCTGAGCTTCGGCAACCCCTGGGAATTGCAGCGGCCGGAGGTGATCTACGATGTCAATTTCGGCGGCGGCGTCGAGCATGTCGACGACAAGGGCCGCGATCGCGCAATCTGGCATGCCGGCGAGACGGTGCAGGCGATCGCCTATGATACGCCGATCGTCGGCTGGCGCGGCCATCACGTCAACGCGCTCCGCCTGTGGTCGGCGCGCTCGCCCGATCCGCTCAAGTTAGATGCCTTCAACAAGGGCGACTATGTCAGCGCCAGCGCCGAGCAGTCGCGCGCGGAGGCGATCTGCAAATTCCTCTATCCGAACGACGAGAGCCCGGCGGGCCGCGAGCTGCGGCTGCGCCAGGAATATTTCTTCGTCTCCGCTTCGCTGCAGGATCTGGTCAAGCGGCACCTCGCCTCCGACGGCCAGCTGCGCAGCCTGTCGTCCAAGGTCGCGGTGCAGCTCAACGACACCCATCCGAGCCTTGCCGTCACCGAGCTGATGCGGATCCTCGTCGATTTGCACAATTTCCGCTGGGACGAGGCCTGGAAGATCACGGTCGCCACGCTCTCCTACACCAACCACACGCTGCTGCCCGAGGCGCTGGAGACCTGGCCGGTCGAGCTGTTCGAGCGGCTGTTGCCGCGGCATCTCGAGATCATCTACCGCATCAACGTGCAGCATCTGGCGCTGGCGGAGGCGCGCTGCCCCGGCGACATCGACTTCCGCGCCTCGGTCTCGCTGATCGACGAGAAGAGCGGGCGCCGCGTGCGCATGGGCCAGCTCGCCTTCGTCGGCTCGCACCGCATCAATGGCGTTTCGGCGATGCATTCGGACCTGATGCGCGAGACCGTGTTCCACGATCTCAACCACCTCTATCCCGGCCGCATCACCAACAAGACCAACGGCATCACCTTCCGCCGCTGGCTGATGCTGGCGAACCCGAAGCTGACCGACCTGTTGCGCGAGACCTGCGGCGAGGCCGTGCTCGACGATCCCACCCAGCTCTCGCTGATCGAGGCGCGCGCCAGCGACGTCGAGTTCCAGAAGAAGTTCCGCAGCGTCAAGCACCACAACAAGACACAACTCGCCCGCCTGATCGGCGAGCGGCTCGGCATCAAGGTCGACCCGGGCGCGCTGTTCGACGTGCAGATCAAGCGCATCCACGAGTACAAGCGCCAGTTGCTCAACATCATCGAGACGGTCGCGCTGTACCAGTCGATCAAGGACGACCCCAACGGCAATTGGGTGCCGCGGGTGAAGATCTTCGCCGGCAAGGCGGCGGCCAGCTACCGCTATGCCAAGCTGATCATCAAGCTGATCAACGACGTCGCGGAGGTCGTCAACAACGATCCCGCGATCGGCGGCAAGCTCAAGGTCGTGTTCCTGCCCGACTACAATGTCAGCCTCGCCGAGGTGATCATTCCCGCCGCCGATCTCTCCGAGCAGATCTCCACCGCCGGCATGGAGGCCTCCGGCACCGGCAACATGAAGCTGGCGCTCAACGGCGCCATCACCATCGGCACGCTCGACGGCGCCAATATCGAGATCCGCGACCAGGTCGGCGCGGAGAACATCGCGATCTTCGGCATGGAAGCCGGCGACGTGATGATCCGGCGCAAGCAGGGGCTGGACGCCTCCGACATCATCCGCAACTCGCCGAAGCTCCAGCGCGCCATCAACGCGATCGGCACCGGCGAGTTTTCGGCCGGCGATCCCGGCCGCTTCGAATCCATCGCGCATGCACTGCGCTATCTCGACCACTACATGGTCAGCGCCGATTTCGATTCCTATTACGAGGCGCAGCGCGCGGTCGATGCGCGCTGGCTGGTCTCGCCGGCCTGGACGCGCGCCTCCATCCTCAACGTCGCGCGCATGGCCTGGTTCTCCTCGGACCGCACCATCCGCGAATATGCCGAGGAGATCTGGAACGTGCCGGTCAACCCGACCACGCCCGTGCTCCCGGACCTGCGCGACGCCGCGAGCTGATTTTCCGCGGCGTGAAATCGCTACCCCCGAGGTAATTGCTTTGGCAGGATAGCCGTCATATGACGGTTTGAACTTTCTCAAGCCGGAGTCGATCGTGCCCGTCGGCGAATATACGAGCCCGGATGGGCAGCTTCGATTGCTGGTCCTATGTCCCGACGGGGACTGGACGCTGGGTTTCGACGGTTTCCCCTGGCACACGCACGGCAGCATCCTCGCCAGTCTTTCCGGCAAGGACGAGGCAACGGCCATCGACCACTTCGTTGCCGATCTGACGAGCGGCAAGAGCGTCATCGCAATGAAACGCATCGGTAGCTCGGTGGCGGACGTCTGGGTCACGGACGATCCGGCAGACGATCTGTCGAGTTCGCGGAAATATGGTCCCGATGATGAGACGATGGAATTTCGTCTTTGGGACGGAAGCGTAGTGAAGGTTTGATCCAATGCACGCCAAGCTCCTGCATCCCTTCGACGACGCCACGCGCATCACCGCCGGTGACAGCAGCTGGCAGGGGCACACCAGCGAGGATTACTGGGCCTTTGTCGGCCCGTTCGGCGGCGCCACCGCCGCGACGATCCTGCGCGCGCTGATCGAGCATCCGCAACGCGCCGGCGATCCGCTGGCACTCACCGTCAATTACTGCGCGCCGATCGCCAAGGGCCCGTTCGATCTCGACGTGCGGCTGGTCAAGGCCAACCGCTCCAGCCAGCACTGGAGCGTCGAGCTCAGCCAGGGCGGCGGCGAGGTCGCGACGCTCGCCACCGCCGTGTTCGCCGAGCGCCGGCCGTCCTGGGAGCACCGGGTGGCGCAATATCCTGAAACAAAGCCGTTCGAAGAGACGCTGCCGTTTCCGAAAATCTCGGCGTCCTGGGCCAACCAGTACGAATTCCGTTTCGTCGAGGGCGAGATGCGGATCGGCCCGCAACAGGCCGAGCCCGCCAGCACCTATTCGAAGATCTGGATCAGCGACCGCACCCCGCGCAAGCTCGACATGCTGTCGCTGATGTCGATGTCGGACGCCTTCTTCGGCCGCATCTTCCATGCGCGGCGCGAGCTGGTGCCGTTCGGCACGGTGTCGCTGACGACGTATTTCCACACCGACGGCGAGGAGCTCGCCACTGAAGACATCACGCGCGTGCTGGCGACGGCCGACTCGAAGATCATGCACAAGAGCTACGCCGACCAGAACGCCGAGCTGTGGTCGCCGAACGGAAGGCTGCTCGCGACTACGACGCAGATCGCGTATTTCAAGGCGTGACTCTCTCCCCAATGTCGTCCCCGCGAAGGCGAGGACCCAGGGAGAAGTTTGGCGAAGATTCGGAGTGATCTTCTTCGCTGGCACTTGCACCGCACTCCCTCGATAGATCACGCGGCATGGGTCCCCGCGTTCGCAGGGACGACACTGAGGGTGTGGTTCGCGCCAGTGCCACAAACAAAAAGGGCGGCCTCACGGCCGCCCTTCCGTATTCAAGAGAGAGATCTACTCCGCCGCGAGCTTCACGTCCGGCGCCGCGGCGCGGACCTCGGCATCGACCTGGGCTTCGAACTTGGCGAAGTTCTTCTGGAACATGCCGACCAGGGCGCGGGCGGTCTTGTCGAACTCGTCCTTGTCCTTCCAGGTGTTGACCGGGTTGAGGATCTCGGCCGGCACGCCCGGCAGCGCAGTCGGGACCGCGAAGCCGAAATATTTGTCGGTGCGGAATTCGACGTTGCGAAGCGAGCCGTCGAGCGCGGCGGTGAGCAGCGCGCGCGTCACCTTGATCGGCATGCGGCTCCCGGTGCCGTACTTGCCGCCGGTCCACCCGGTGTTGACCAGCCAGCAATCGACATTGTGCTGGGCGATGAGGTCGCGCAGCATGTTGCCGTAGACCGAGGGGTCGAGCGGCAGGAAGGGCGAGCCGAAGCAGGTCGAGAATTCCGGCTGCGGCTCGTTGCCGAGCCCGCGCTCGGTGCCGGCGACCTTGGCGGTGTAGCCGGAGAGGAAGTGATACATCGCCTGCGCCGGCGAGAGCTTTGCGATCGGCGGCAGCACGCCGAAGGCGTCGGCGGCGAGCATCACCACGTTCTTCGGCTGCGGCGCGCGGCCGGTGCGCGAGGCGTTCGGGATGAAGTCGAGCGGGTACGCGGAACGCGTGTTCTCGGTCTTGGAGCCGTCGTCGAAATCGACCACGCGGGTGTCTTCGTCGAGCACGCAGTTCTCGAGCACCGCGCCGAAGCGCGTGCTTGCGGCATAGATCTGCGGCTCGGCCTCCTTCGACAGCTTGATGCACTTGGCATAGCAGCCGCCCTCGAAATTGAAGACGCCGTTCGGGCCCCAGCCGTGCTCGTCGTCGCCGATCAGCGTGCGGTTGGGATCGGCCGACAGCGTGGTCTTGCCGGTGCCCGACAGCCCGAAGAAGATCGCGGTGTCGCCCTTGGCGCCGACATTGGCCGAGCAGTGCATCGGCATCACGCCGCGCTCGGGCAGATAATAGTTCAGCGTGGTGAACACCGACTTCTTCATCTCGCCGGCATAATAAGACCCGCCGATCAGGACGATCTTGCGGGCGAAATCGATCGCGACCACGTTCTCCGAGCGCACGCCGTGGCGTTTAGGATCGGCGCGGAAGCTCGGCATGTCGATGATGGTGAGCTCCGGCACGAAGGTCGACAGCTCGATCGCCTCCGGACGGATCAGGAGCGTGCGGATGAACAGCGAGTGCCAGGCGAGCTCGGTGAACACGCGCGTCTTGATCCGGTAGGCCGGGTCGGCGCCGCCATAGAGGTCCTGCGCGAACAGCTTCCTGCCTTCGGCGTGCTTGAGGAAGTCCTGGTAGAGCGTCTCGAACTGCTCTGCCGTGATCGACTGGTTGCCGGCCCACCACATCTTCTTGTCGGTGGTGGCGTCGCGTACCGTGAACTTGTCCTTCGGGCTGCGCCCGGTGAACTCGCCCGTGTCGGCGCAGAGTGCGCCGTCGGCGGACAGCACCGCCTCACCCGCCGCGAGCGAGTATTGATAGAGTTGCGGCGCACCGAGGTTCCAGTGAACCTGCTCGAGATTCTTTAAGCCGAATTTGTCGGCGCCAAAGGCACCGTTGCGCACGCCCGTCTCTTGCACGAAAGAATCCTCCTAGAACCCGCGACACTCAGCGCGACCAAGTTTGGCGCCACCGCGGTCACCGTGATTATTGGGCCGTTCGGCCTCGGCTGAACGACCTAATACTGATGAACGCTGGCGTTGCCAAGCTGATCCCGCAGGATTTGGTTTATTCAAGGACCGCGCCAAACGTCGCGCATGTCAGCTCTGAGCAGGCACGTCACGAAATCACGAATGATCGCGCAACCAAACGCGCGTTTGCGCGTTACTTCCGGTTATTGCGACGCACAATCCTTGCGCCGCCTCTTACCTGACCTCACCCTCGCCGATCAGGGCGAACGGCCCCCACATCGCCGGATAGGCGTTGCGCGGTGACGAAGCGTCGTCGAGATAGATTAACATGGCGCGGCGCAAGGCTTCGGCACGACCGATCTTTGGTTCGTTCTTGAGCTGCGCGAACGTCGACGTGGTCAGGCGGGTGGCAGCTTCCGAATCCACGGCCCAATGCGAAACCAGCAGCGCGCGGGCGCCTGCGTAGAAGAACGAGCGCGCCAATCCCGACAGCGCTTCCGCGCCGGGCTTGTCGCCCGCGATGGTGTTGCAGGCGGACAGCACCACCCAATCGGCGTTGAGCTTGAGCTGGGCCACTTCGCTGGCCGTGAGAAGACCGTCGTCGAGCTCCGACGGCTGATCCGGAATGGAGAGTGCCAGCGAGGGCTCACCCAATCCCTTGACGTCGCCGGCAACGAGGCCGTGGGTGGCAAAGTAGATGATGCCGTATTGGGCAAGCGCTGCATGCTTCAGCGTCGTTTCGCTGGCATCGCGTCCGAGATGGATGTCGGCATCGGTGGCGCCGACGTCCCTCGCCACCGCATTCAGCTCATCGGCGGTATCGGGCAGTTGGGGCAAAGCCTGCGCCAGCCGCGCGCGATCGACGCCTGCGCCGCGCCAGAACTCGGCATAGGCCATCGTCGCGATGCTGCGCGCGGCGACCTTGCCGCTCGTGGCGCGCCGGCCGGCGGGCCCTACGGCTGCTGGGTCGAACACGGGATCGCCGAAACCGGTCATCGGCTTGACGCCTTGATCCCTGCGGGCGAAGGCGCGCAGCGATTTCAGGGAGATCACCGACGGCAGCACCGAGACGGCCTGACGCCGCAGCAGCCAGGCGGCGTCGCGATAGCCCTCGAGCCTGTCCGGGATCGCAGCCTGCGGCTTCTCCGTGACCAGCAGATGAAACGGCAATGCGGTCAGCGCCGCCGACGGCACGACCAGCAGGTTGCGCTTGTCCTTTGTCAGCGCCTCGACCGGGCCAAGCAGCGCGACATAGAGCTCGCTCGCGAGCGCAAGATCGAACAGTCCCGATCTGCCGGAGGCGTCGCGCGCCTTGCCGACATCCAATCCCTTACGGAAAGCAGCTACCTTCTGCGCCAGCGCATCCGCGCCGAGAGAAATCTCCCTCCAGTCGGTGCCCTCGCGCGTGATCGCGACGACATGGCTCTGATCGTCGGCGACGGAATAGATCACCATCGCCTCGTCGGCCGAGAGCAGCGACTGGATGTCCTTCACCGTCAGCGGCAGCGGGTTGGAGAGCGAGGCATAGTCGGGAAACTCGACGGCGAGCGTCTTCTGCAACCCATTGCGCGCGCTCGCGATCGCCGCGATCCGCGCGCGGCTGCGCTGCTCGGCCGCGGCGTCGCGTTGGGCGGATTGCTTCGACACCGCGGCGATGATCGCCTTGTCGAGCGCTTCGGACTCGGCCGCGAGATCCTGATCCTTGCGCACGAGCTCGGCGAGCCGGTCGCTGCCGGCGGCAAGCCGCACCGCGAGCTTGTTCACGGCGGAGGCGGCGGAAGATTGGGTGCCGCGCTGGATCGCCGCAAGCGCGTCATCGAGCGCCTTGTCGCTCGCCAGCAGCGATTGCTGCCGCGCAGCGAACAGAATCGGCAGCACGACTCGCAGCTGCGCACGATTGGCGGCGAGCGTTTTCTGCGCGAACGGCACAGCATCCGCAGTCCGTCCCGTCGCCTGCAGGAAATGGGCGAGATTGCTCGTCGACGTCGCGACATCGGGATGATCCGGTCCGAATGCACGCTCGCGGATCGCCAGAGCGCGGCGATAGAGCGGCTCGGCCTCGGCATAGCGCTGCTGGTGCTCGTGGAGCCCGGCGAGATTGTTGAGCGAGCGCGCGACATCGGGATGATCCGGCCCCAGCACCTTTTCACGGATCGCGAGCGAGCGCTTGATCGGCGCTTCGGCATCGGCGTCGCGATTGAGGTCGCGATCGACCTGACCGATATTGTTCAGGACGGTCGCAACCGCGGGATGCTCGGGCCCGGCTGCTTTCTGATAGATCGCGAGCGAGCGCCGGAACAGCGGTTCAGCCTCGGCGAGGCGCCCCTGCTTCACATAGAGCGTGGCGAGATTGTTCAGGGCGCGGCCGACATCAGGATGCTCGCGCGACAGACTCTTTTCGCTGACGGCGAGCGCGCGCTTGAACAGCGGCTCGGCCTCGGTGAAGCGGCCCTGGCGTTGATACAGCGCGGCGAGATTGTTCAACTCGGGCGCGATCAAGCCCGTGTCGAGGCCGAGCGCCTTTTCCATCAGCGCGATGGCGCGCTTGTAGACCGGCTCCGCCAGATCGTCGCGGCCCTGGCCGGCATGGACCTGGCCGAGATTGTTGAGCGCTGCGGACAGGTCGCGACCGTCGCTGGCCTTCTCCAGGCTCGCGACCATGGCCTGCGCCAGGGGTAACGCTTCCGCGTATTTGCCGACCTGACTGAGCGCATTGATCCGCGCCCCCTGTGCGGCGAGATCGCCCTTCCGGGCAGGGACCGGGGTGGCGAGCAAGGTGGTGATCGCGAGCGCCAGACCCGCGGCCGATGCCATACGATGACGCGTCATGACCCCTCTCGCTGCGAGCCCGAAAACCATCACGGTCATGGGTCGCAGCGACGGGTAACGGCGTTCAAGTGGTGGTGCCCTGGTCCATCTTCATGCGCGCTTCGCCAGCGAGGCGGACCAGCATCTTGCGCAGCGCCGTGCCATCCGTCACCCGCTCGGGAAAGTCCAGCCGCAGTGTGATTTGGCCGTCCTGCATGTCGAGGCCTTCAGGGTCACAGCCGGTGCAGCGCCAGTCGCCCTCGACGGCTTCGAGGAGCTTTGTTGCATAGAGATTCATGGCGTCGCGATGGTCGGCGTTCATGTGCTCGACGGCGCTCGCTTCGGCCGCGAGCAGATCATCTGCTCCGGTAAGGTCCGTGAGGAACTGATCAGGCTTGAGGTCGACGATCCGGCCAAAGCCCGCGACCAGATGAGTTCCCGTGGGTCGGATCCGGAAGAAGGAGAAATCCTTAAACGAAACAAAGCCCTCGGCCGAGGGATGGGCACTTAGATACCGTCGCTGAAGCAGATCCTTGTCGGTATCGGCCTCCTCTGCCCGGCCTGACAGCATGATCCGCGCGCCTTCGAGGGGATCGCCGGCCACGCGCTCGTCCAGCATCAGCGAGACCCTGGGGTCCGCGAGGATGTTCCGGGTATGCACGGCCAGGCGCGAGATCAGGAGGATCGGCGAGCCATCGGGGTGGCTGGCGAGGTTGACCAGGGAGCAATAGGGATCACCGCTGCCGACCATCAGCGTCGCCAGGGCTCCTTGCCGGGACCGCCGCAGGAGCGATTTGGCGAGCGTTCCGGGGTCGAAATTGCGAGTCGGTTGCATCGGCTTTCTCGGGTCAGGTGGTTGCATGGGGGGCCTTTTTTCGGGTAAACCGGGGCCCGGTTATGGGTCGAGACGCGGCGAATCTGCCGTGTTTCGTGGAACTTGGTCACACTTCAGCCCAGCTTGCATTGCTCGGTGACAAGGTTCGAACGCCAACTTTGGCACCCATGTATGCGGCGCATCACTGGATTGCTCGCCGTTTCAAGCCACGACCCAAACGGAAAGCAGAAAGCAGAGGCTCATGCCCACAATCGCTTTGGTCGACGACGACCGCAACATTCTCACATCCGTCTCGATCGCGCTGGAAGCCGAAGGCTACCGCATCATGACCTACACCGACGGCGCCTCCGCGCTCGACGGCTTCCGCACCACCCAGCCCGATCTTGCCATCCTCGACATCAAGATGCCGCGCATGGACGGCATGGAGACGCTGCGCCGTCTCAGGCAGAAATCCGACCTGCCGGTGATCTTCCTCACCTCGAAGGACGAGGAGATCGACGAATTGTTCGGCCTCAAGATGGGCGCCGACGACTTCATCCGCAAACCGTTCTCGCAGCGCCTCCTCGTCGAACGCGTCAAGGCGGTGCTACGCCGGTCGGCGCCCAAGGACCCGACCGTCGCGCCGAAGGAGAACGACGCCAAGGCGCTCGACCGCGGCCTGCTGCGCATGGATCCGGAACGCCATACCTGTACCTGGAAGAACGAGCCGGTGACGCTGACCGTCACCGAATTCCTGATCCTGCAGGCGCTCGCGACCCGGCCCGGCGTGGTGAAGAGCCGCAACGCGCTGATGGACGCCGCCTATGACGACCAGGTCTACGTCGACGACCGCACCATCGACAGCCACATCAAGCGGCTGCGCAAGAAGTTCAAGGTGGTCGACAACGAGTTCGAGATGATCGAGACGCTTTACGGCGTCGGCTACCGTTTCAAGGAAGCCTGAGGCTCACCCAGCTTCACGAAAGACGCGAGCATCGCCGGTTCCGATTCCATCGGGACCGGGATCGCTCCAAAGCGCGATGAGATCATCGCGCTTCAGGTTATCGTTTGAGCATGATCTTTTCGGAAAACCGCTACACACTTTTCCGGATCATGCTCTAGGATGCGGGGACCTTCTCGCAAGCTGTCCTAACGCGGGCGTAAGCATTGCTTGACCGAACGCAGCCTGATCCGAACCAGAGCGCCGGGGATATCGCATCCGACGGCGTTCCGGAGCACGTCGCCGATGACAAGCCGCAGGGCTGGCGGCCGCTGAACTGGGTAAAGCGCGCCGGGCAGTTCTTCTTCGCGCTGTCCTTCTCGAGCCTGACCCGCCGCATCGTCTCGCTCAACCTCGCCGGTCTCGTCGCGCTGGTGGCGAGCATCCTGTATCTGTCGCAATTCCGCGCCGGCCTGATCGATGCGCGCGCGCAGAGCCTTTTGGTGCAGGCCGAGATCATCGCCGGCGCGATCGCGGCCTCCGCGACCGTGCAGACCAACGCGATCACCATCGACCCCGACCGGCTGCTCGACCTCAAGCCGGGCGAGACCTATGGCGGCCCAGACGAATATTCGCCCCTGGACTTCCCGATCAACCCGGAGCGCGTGGCGCCGGTGCTGCGCACGCTGATCTCGCCGACCAAGACGCGCGCCCGCATCTACGACCCGAACGGCAGCCTGCTGGTCGACAGCCGCAATCTCGAAAACGTGCTGCGCTACGACCTGCCGCCGCCGGCCGAGAAGCCCGGTATCGTCGAGCGCGGCATGGTCGCGGTGCGCACCTGGCTGAACCGCGGCGACCTGCCGCTCTATCGCGAGCTCGGACCCGAGAACGGCAATGGCTATGCGGAGGTGAGCGACGCGCTTCAGGGCCAGAAGCGCTCGATGGTGCGGGTCAATGCGCGCGGCGAGGTGATCGTGTCGGTCGCGGTCCCCGTGCTGCGCTCGCGCGCGATCCATGGCGCCTTGATGCTGTCGACGCAAGGCGACGACATCGACCAGATGGTCACCGCCGAGCGCCTCGCCATCCTGAAGGTCGGCGGCGTCGCCGCCGCCGTCATGATCATGCTGTCGCTGTTGCTCGCGAGCACGATCGCCGGGCCCGTACGCCGGCTCGCCGACAGCGCCGAGCGCGTCCGCCGCCGCATCAAGGCCCGCATCGAGATTCCCGATTTCACGCGCCGCCGCGACGAGATCGGCCACCTCTCCGGCGCGCTGCGCGACATGACCAGCGCGCTCTACAGCCGCATCGAGGCGATCGAGATGTTTGCCGCCGACGTCGCCCATGAATTGAAGAATCCGCTGACGTCGCTGCGCTCGGCGGTCGAGACGCTGCCGCTTGCGCGCAACGAGACCAGCCGCGCGCGCCTGCTCGAGGTGATCGAGCACGACGTCAAGCGGCTCGACCGGCTGATCTCCGACATCTCCGACGCCAGCCGCCTCGATGCCGAATTGCAGCGCCAGGATGCGATCCCGGTCGACCTGCGCCGCCTGCTGACGACGCTGGCGTCAGTCGCCAATGAAACCAAGCTCGGCCACGACGTCGCGGTCGAGACGCGCTTCGAGGGCCGCAGCCCCACCGACGCCTTCGCCGTGACCGGCCACGATTCGCGGCTCGGGCAGGTGGTGTCCAACCTTCTCTCCAACGCACAATCGTTCTCGGAAGCCGGCAGCAAGGTGCGCCTCACTTGCCGCCGCGCGCGTGGCGAGATCGAGATCGTGGTCGACGACGACGGCCCCGGCATTCGCGACGACGCGCTGGAGCGCATCTTCGAGCGTTTCTACACCGACCGTCCGCATCAGGGTTTTGGCCAGAACTCAGGCCTCGGTCTGTCGATCTCCAAGCAGATCATCGAGGCCCATGGCGGACGCATCTGGGCGGAGAACCGTCCCGGCCCGCTGGATGCCGACGGCGCTCCGACCATTGCCGGCGCGCGCTTCGTGGTCAGGCTGCCGGCGCTATGAGCCAAGGTAGTTTGAACGATGGCGGGCCCAGCATTCACGCCTCCGCAGTCAAGGTCGGGGCTTTTGCCGTGCTGATCCGCGGGCCCTCGGGCTCCGGCAAGTCGCGGCTTGCCTTTGATCTGATCATGGCGGGCCGCTCGGGCGTGGTCGAAAGGGCCGTTCTGGTCGGTGATGACCGTGTCCATCTGGCGACAGTCGGCCATGAAATTGAGGTCCGCCCCGCGCCGGTATTGGCCGGCCTGATCGAGATCCGGGGCCTGGGAATCCGCCGCTGCGACTTCGTGGAGCATGCGACCGTCGGTCTCGTGGTCGATCTGGACGCCGCCGACGCGGAGCGCCTGCCTGCGGCGGAATCGTTGAAAACCAGCATTTCTGGTGTCGAAATACCGCGAATTCCCGTCGGGCGCGACCATTCGCCCCTCCCCTTGGTTGTTGCGGCCTTGACCACTACCAAGAGTTCATCTTCCGTTAACCCTTCCGGCGATTGTTTGAAGGGAAATGGTAACCATATGAACCCCACTATCGCGACCGAATAGACCGGCGCAGCTCCCCTTATCCATCCGTCTATATTCAGGGAGATACGCAACATCCCCTCTTGCGCGGGGGCTCTGGATGGTCAAAGTGGCGCGTTCGTGCGGTGCACCAAAAGCGCCCGCGAGGAGTTTTCCGATGATTGGTCTAGTACTTGTGACCCACGGGCGCCTTGCCGACGAATTCAAGGCGGCGCTTGAACATGTCATGGGTCCACAAAAGCAAATCGAAGCGATCACGATCGGCGCCGAAGATGATTCCGATCTCTGTCGAAGCGACATCATCGAGGCGGTCAATCGCGTCGATTCCGGTGACGGCGTTGCGATCCTTACCGACATGTTCGGCGGCACGCCCTCGAACCTTGCAATATCCTGCATGAGCCGCCCCAAGGTCGAAGTGCTCGCGGGCATCAATCTTCCCATGCTGGTGAAGCTCGCCAAGGTTCGCGAGGAGCGGCCGCTGCCGGACGCGATCGCGATGGCCCAGGAAGCGGGCCGCAAATACGTCACCATCGCCAGCCGCGTGCTCGCCGGCAAATGAGTGGCGAGGCGCCACAATCGGGAACCGGCGTGCCCGCTGGCGCGATCTCCAAGGATCTCCTGATCGTCAACAAGCGCGGCCTGCACGCCCGCGCCTCCGCGAAATTCGTCCAGGCGGTGGAGCGCTTCGATGCGCAGGTGTGGGTGACGCGCGGCGGCGAGACCGTCGGCGGCACCTCGATCATGGGCCTGATGATGCTCGCCGCTGGTCCCGGCACGACGATCACTGTGGCCGCCGCCGGCACGGATGCCGAAGCCGCGCTCGCGGCGATCACCGAGCTCGTCGAGAGCAAGTTCAACGAGGAAGGGACTTAGTCCTTCTCTCGTGTCCCGGACGCGGTGCAGCGCGTAGCGATGCGCCGCCGAGCCGGGATCCATGCATCACCGAACTGGACCCCGGATCAGCAGCGCACCGCTACGCGCTGCGCTTTGTCCGGGGAACGCCAGCTAGGTTGAACCACTATTTCGCCGGCGGCGCGATGTAGACGTTCCAGCTCATCGACGGACCGGCCTTGCCGTGGGTGAAGCGGCGCGTCGTCATCACGATGCGCTCGGCATTCGGCGCGGTCTCGGACACCCATTTCTCGAGCTTCGGCAGGCGTTCGTCGGTCGCATCGAACACGCCGATGAAGCCGTATCTCTTGACGTCGTCGAGCGAGGTCAGCCCGGAAGCCCAGGCTTCGTTCGGCGTGAACGGGCTGGGGTGATCGGGGCTGTAGAACACCATCGGCTGTATCGTTTCCATCGTTCCCACGACGACGGCCCAGCGCGAGGCGAAGCGCGCGTGCCAGGCCTGGGTCAGCTCGCGGGCCAGCTCCGAGCGCGCGCCATAGGTCGCGGTGTTGCCGGCATTGGCCGCCATCTCGCGCGCGGCGATCCAGGGCGAGGCGGCCAGCGTCGCGGCGCTGAGCACGAGCCAGATCGCGGCGATGTTGAACAGCACGGCGCCCTGCACCCGCAACGCGGGAATCGCGACCAGCGCGAGCGGGACCAGGAAGAACAGCGAGATGCCCCAATCGGTCTTCATGTAGATGCTGAAGACCAGCGCCCCGAGCGGCGGGCCGAACGCGACGATGATCTGGATGATCCAGACGTTGAGCGCCTGCGGGAGATTGACGCCGGAATTTCCGCCGCGCGCCCAGGCACGCGTGACGATGCGCAAGGGAGCGCGCAGCAGCAACCTGGCCCAAGGCGGCACCAGCGCCATGGCCAGCGCCGCGAGCGCCACCGGCAGCGCCAGCAGCGCGAAATTATGCACGAAGTAGCCGGCGACGAGCTGATGCACCTCGCTTTTGTCCTGGAGGCTGTAGGTGTCGCCGGCATAGGTCAGCGGCACGAAATGCACATCCGCCAGCCAGACGAGGTGCGGGATCAGCGCCAGCACCATCGTCACGATGGCCACCCACGGCGCCGGTGACAGCAGGAATCTTGCGCGATCCGGATGGATCAGCGCGGCAAGGCCGATGGCGCCGATCATGGTCAGCACCCAATATTTGGTCATCAGCGCCAAGGCGCCGGCAAGCCCGAGCCAGATGCCGGACTGCCAGCTCCGCTTCTCGAACGCGTTGAGATAGGCAAGCACGAGCAGCGGCAAGGTGACGAGCTGCAGCAGATCCGGGTTGTACTTGAAACCCTTGAAATTGAAGATCGGGTAGAGCGCGATCATCACCACGACGAGGAACGCGCGCCGCGCATCCACCACGCGCAAGCTCACGAGCCAGCAGATCACCATGCCGACGCTCACCGTCGCCATCGCGAGCGCATAGGTCGCCCAGTCCGCCGCCGGGAACGCCTTGAACCAGAGGCCGGCCACCCAGCCCGACAGCGGCGGATGCTTGCCGTAGCCCCAGAGGAATTTCTGGCCCCAGCCATAGGCTTCTGCGACGTCCATGTGAACGTCCTGCGCCGCCTTCAGATTGATCAGGATGAAGGTCCAGAGCACCGCATGCAGGATGGCGAGCTGGATCACCAGCCAGAGGCGCGTCTCGGGCCGGATCGCACAGGCAACCAGCCAGGCCCGGAAGCGGTCGTAACTCAAGCGGGTCTTCGCCCGCGCTCTGGCCGTGGGAAGAGAAGTGGTCGACATGGGGCGTTTGCGTAGCGCGTTTTGGCCCGTCTTGGAATCAGCTTGGCGTGAAGAAAGGCCCTGAAAATACAGCAATATGGTTGCCGCACGGGGATGTGAGTGGTATCCCGCGCCCATGACGACCGTCCCCATTTCCAACATCCGCAATTTCTCCATCGTCGCCCATATCGACCATGGCAAATCGACGCTGGCCGACCGCCTGATCCAGATGACCGGCGGCCTCTCCGACCGCGAGATGGCGGGCAAGGAGCAGGTGCTCGATTCCATGGACATCGAGCGCGAGCGCGGCATCACCATCAAGGCGCAGACGGTGCGCCTCTCGTATCGCGCCAAGGACGGCAAGGATTACATCTTCAACCTGATGGACACGCCCGGCCATGTCGACTTCGCCTACGAAGTCTCGCGGTCGCTGGCGGCGTGCGAAGGTTCCCTGCTGGTGGTCGACGCGAGCCAGGGCGTCGAGGCGCAGACGCTCGCCAACGTCTATCAGGCGCTCGACAACAATCACGAGATCGTCCCGGTCCTGAACAAGGTCGACCTGCCCGCGGCCGAGCCCGAGAAGGTCAAGCAGCAGATCGAGGACGTCATCGGCATCGACGCCTCCGACGCGGTGATGATCTCGGCCAAGACCGGCCTCGGCGTCCCCGACGTGCTGGAAGCCATCGTCACCCGTTTGCCGCCGCCGAAGGGCGATCGCGACGCGACCTTGAAGGCGCTTTTGGTCGACAGCTGGTACGACGTCTATCTCGGCGTCGTCGTGCTGGTGCGCATCGTCGACGGCACCATGAAGAAGGGCCAGCGCGTGCGCATGATGGGCACCGGCGCGGCCTACGATGTCGAGCGCGTCGGCTTCTTCACGCCGAAGATGCAGCAGGTCGACGAGCTCGGCCCCGGCGAGATCGGCTTCATCACCGCCGCGATCAAGGAAGTCGCCGACACCCGCGTCGGCGACACCATCACCGACGACAGGAAGCCGGTCACCGAAATGCTGCCGGGTTTCAAGCCGGCAATTCCGGTCGTGTTCTGCGGCCTGTTCCCGGTCGATGCCGACGATTTCGAGACGCTGCGCGCCGCCATGGGCAAGCTGCGGCTGAACGACGCCAGCTTCTCCTTTGAGATGGAAACCTCGGCCGCGCTCGGCTTCGGCTTCCGCTGCGGCTTCCTCGGGCTGTTGCACCTCGAGATCATCCAGGAGCGGCTGTCGCGCGAGTTCGACCTCAATCTGATCGCGACGGCGCCGAGCGTCATCTACAAGATGAAGCTCACCGACGGCACCGAGATCGAGATCCACAATCCCGTCGACATGCCCGACGTGGTCAAGATCGAGGAGATCCAGGAGCCCTGGATCGAGGCGACGATCATGACGCCGGACGAATATCTCGGCAGCGTGCTGAAGCTGTGCCAGGACCGCCGCGGCTCGCAGAAGGAGCTGACCTATGTCGGCTCCCGCGCCATGGTGAAATACGATTTGCCGCTCAACGAGGTCGTGTTCGACTTCTACGACCGCCTGAAGTCGGTCTCCAAGGGCTACGCCTCGTTCGACTATCACCTGACCGACTACAAGCCGGCCGATCTCGTCAAGATGCAGATCCTGGTCAATGCCGAGCCGGTCGATGCGCTCTCGATGCTGGTCCACCGCACCCGTGCCGAGGGGCGCGGCCGCGCCATGGTCGAGAAGATGAAGGAGCTGATCCCGCCGCACATGTTCCAGATCCCGATCCAGGCGGCGATCGGCGGCAAGGTGATCGCCCGCGAGACGGTGCGCGCGCTGCGCAAGGACGTCACCGCGAAATGCTACGGCGGCGACATCACCCGTAAACGAAAACTTCTGGAGAAGCAGAAGGAAGGCAAGAAGAAGATGCGGCAGTTCG
The DNA here is from genome assembly GCF_028128735.1 of Bradyrhizobium sp. CCBAU 53415. Taxonomy (NCBI): domain Bacteria; kingdom Pseudomonadati; phylum Pseudomonadota; class Alphaproteobacteria; order Hyphomicrobiales; family Nitrobacteraceae; genus Bradyrhizobium; species Bradyrhizobium sp. CCBAU 53415. The sequence goes on from NZ_LBJF01000026.1 coordinate 672,922, forward strand.
GCAAGGTCGACATCCCGCAGGAAGCGTTCATCGCCGCGCTGAAGGTGGATAGCTGAGGCGGGGATGGCCGGGTCAAGTTCGGCCATGGCGACGAAGGCGAAACCAAATTTCGTGACAGGACAGGTCTGATCCGAGCCGTTCTGGCCCGGACAACTAACCCGGACAACCAAAATGTCGAAAACAACCCCATGCACAGTAGACGGGGGCTTGTTGGGATTGAACTTTTTCGATTATCGGAATTCCGTTTGACCCGTCGGGCAAGACAGGGGGATGATGCCAGGATCGCAACGTATGTGACCGGCAGCGCCGGAGAACGCGACGCGGCACATTGAGGCTCGGTAGTTGGCGCAGTCAGTGTCCAACCTTTATGAATTGGAGCAAGCTGAACGAGCCGATACCACTCGTGCCGACGAAGGCAAAGCCGGCCGGGATGGCCAGCCTGAGATACTCGGCTTCCGTCCGCTCGCAACCGCCGGGCCCCCTCAGCATGTTGAGGTCGCTCATGGCGCAGGAGCGGTCCTGGGCCTCGGTCGTGGCAAGCTCCGGCATGATCCGCTCGATCACAATCAACGTTCCACTGGCCGGCAGCGCATCCCGGCAGTTGCGCAGAATGACCTCGCAACGATCGTCCTTCCAATTGTGCAGGATGCTCTTCATCAGGATCGTGTCCGCGCCGCCCGGAACCCTTTCAAAGAAACTTCCGGCGACGAAACGGCAACGATCGGCGATGCCAAGCCGGTCAAAATGCGCATGCGCTCCAGCCTCGCAGCGCGCAAGGTCGAAGGCGATGCCCTCGAGATGTGGGTTGTGCATGAGTACACTGCCGATCAATTCGCCGGTGCCGGCACCGAGGTCCATGACAACGCGCGCGACCGCGAAGTCGTGGGCTGCAACGATCCTTGGAACAATGGACAGGGTGAGGTTGGCCATCGCGGCGTTGAACCGGCGGTTCCATTCCGGCGCATTGCTTGTCGCGGCATAGCGATCGTCGCCGTCGCCGCGCAACTCGCCCGCGCTCTTCCCGGAGCGAACCGAGTCGACCAGTCCGCTCCAGGACTGCGCCAGCATTTCGCCCTCAAAGAGAACCCAGTCCTTGAATGATGGATCGGCGGCCTCGTCGAGCTGCCGCCCGAGATCGGTCATGGCAAACCGGTCCCGGTCCACCTGCCTGCACAGGCCAAGTGTCGTCAGGCCCACGAGCAACCTGCGCAGCGCGCTTGCATCGACGGACACCAGCCGGGCGAGTTCGGACACCGATTTCACCTCATCGCCGATCGCCTCGGCGAGATTGAGCTTCGCCGCCGCATAGATCACCGCGGTGATGCGATGCGACTGCACGAGATCATGCACGGACGCCCGCTGGCTCATGTGTTGCCTCCTGTCAAATGCCGCTTCAGTCGGTCGGGACGAACCCCGTTGCCTCGACGATCGCCTTCCACCGGTCGGATTCGGATGCGATCAGCCGGGCGAAGTCTCCCATGGCGATCGCGTCGGGTTCGACAGCCAGCTTTGCCATGCCGGCCCTGACCTCGTCGGTGCGCAAGGCCGCCTGGATTGCGGCATTGAGCTTGCTGACGATCGGCGCCGGTGTCTTGGCCGGAACGAAAAACGCAAACCATGTGAGGTCCTCGAGCGAGGGATATCCGGCCTCCCGCACCGTTGGCACCGCTGGAACAAACGGGCAGCGGCGCGGCCCGGTGGTCGCCAGCGCGCGGAGATCACCGGACTGGACGAGCCCGAGCGAGCTGCCGATCGGCATGACGGTCGCAGCAATCACGCCCTTGACCAGATCCTGAATCGCGCCACCACCCTGATAGGGCACGTGAAGAAAGTCGAAGCCGGCGGTGCGGCCCAGCATCGTGCCGAGAAAATGCAGCGTGGTTCCGGCGCCCGGCGTGCCAAAGGTGGCGAGCTTCGGATTGGCGCGGCACCAGGCCACGAAATCCGCCAGCGTCTCGACGTCGGCCGGCATCTTCGGTCCGACCGTCAGCAATGTCGGCGACGAGGCGACGGTCGACACCGGCGTGAAATCCCGCGGATGGTATCTCAGATTCTTGTAGACGTGCGGAAAGAATATCATGAACCCGAGCGGCGCGAACAGCATGGCCGATCCATCCGCGTCGGCGCCCTTAACAGCCTCCACCGCGATGCGACCGCCTGCGCCCGGCCGGGTCTCAACCACGATGGCTTCCGCATAGCCGCTCATCTGTCCGGCCACGAGCCGCGCCATGGCGTCCTGCAGCCCGGGCGAGAAGCCCGTCACGATGTGTACGGTCTTTGAGAGCGGCTGTGCGAGCGCGCGCGGCACAAGATGCGTGGCGGTGAGCGCGGCAGCGGCGGTCGACAGCACGTCACGACGCGTGATCATCGCCTGTCTCCCTGACCAAGGCCGACGCTTCCGCGCGGGTTCTCCCTTTCGAACCTGACTATCGCGGCAGCATCCGCAGGCTCGGATGTATCGGGTCGCACGAACACAAAACGGGACATCGCAGATATCTGCGCGTCCTCACGGCCATCCTGGCCGATCAGGATGAGGCCTGCTCCGCCATTGGCTACCGTCAGGACGACCGCTTCACCCGTCCACGTCTCGATAGGCTCCATCCCAATGATGAGAAACTCACCGATCGGCTGGTCCAAATATTGAAGTCTCAGCTGGGGCGCGATTTCGGGCGGCGCCAGAACGAAGCCGAGCTCTTGCGCGCGCGCATAGATCTCCCGCAGCGACGATGTCTCGCCTCGAAAGCCGAGCTCGGCAACCGACACGGTAACAAGCATGACTGCCGCCTTCCTGCTGCTCAGAGTAAAGGCCGGTCCGGCCAGTATCTCAGCCGCCGCGTTTCCGACGCCGCACCCCATTTCACTCATCGCGTTGCGAAGAGCGAAAGTATCCGTGAACGTACCGGTCAGGATCGTCTTCCACACTGAAACATCTGCAGCGTGGCCAACCGGAATGGCCGACCCAGGAGCTGGCGGAACTGATTTGACCGCCAGATGTCTTCGCAGGACATCTTGCGCAGTGCATTGAGCCTCGGCGCGATTTGCGGAAATCAGGCCAAGCAGGTGAAAGAGCAACAAGATCGCAAGCGCATTGCCAATGCGCCGGTGTGTCGAACAATGGGGCCTTGCCCTGGCTTGCTGCAAGGCAATGTAGTCAATCTCTGCGCGCGTCGCGCCGATATCCATCAGCTCCCGATCGCTGAGGGCAGAGAGAGCGGTTCGTACCCTCCGCCGTCTGCGGCGTTCCTGCCATGCACTCCAGAGCCGCAGGAAAAGGGTGGCAGCCTGTTGCGCAGGTGTGGCAGTCCGTCGCACCGGTGCAACGCCGTGGATGGCACTCATCGGCGATATCCCTTGGCGATACCTCTACCGATGGCAGGATGCCAGGATGTCGCCAGACACGCTTGACGGGCGGCTTACATTTTCCTGACCAGCGGCTTACTTTACGCCCCACCAGGTGCACGGGCGGCTTCATCCAACGGAGTGTTGGCTACAGGAGTGGCAACTTGCGCCATCTCTTCGATGAATACCTGCTCGACACGGACCGGCGCGAGCTGCAACGCGGGGCTGATGCTGTTCCCGTTGCGCCACAGGTCTTCGACTTTCTCGACTACTTGACAACTCACGGGGCGGCGTGCGCGAGCGCAACGATCCGTGCTGCAAGCGCTTGAATGCAATCCAGATCTTCGTGCCAATCTGCGGAATCTGGCGCCGTTTCGCCGCGCAGATGACTTCGCGATCTTCGCGGAGGCTCTCCGCGAGGCGGGCCTTCCAGACAGGCGCGACGCTGCGCCCCCGGACGGGGCGGACTGCTTCGCGGCTTACATTTTCCCCGCCGAAGGCCTATTGTCCGCGGACAACTGCTCCCGCGCCCTCGGAGGATGGAGGGCAGGCCTGGAAATGGTGCCATGCGCTATTTCTTCGAGGACTGTGCGTTGGATACCGAGCGGCGCGAATTGCGACGCGGACCCGATGTCGTGCCGACGACACCCCAGGTTCTCGATCTGCTCGAACATCTGATCCGCAGCCGGGATCGCGTCGTCAGCAAAGACGATCTCGTCAACGCGATCTGGAATGGTCGAATCGTATCCGATGCCGCGCTGACGACGCGGCTGAACGCCGTCCGACGCGCGATCGGCGACTCCGGCCAGCAACAACGTCTTATCAAGACATTTCCGCGAAAGGGCTTTCGTTTCGTGGGCGTCGTGCACGATGAGGATCGACGACCAGCAACCGCTGCAGCGGCTACGGCTCTGGTGACGTCTGCCAGCGCTGTCGGCGGACGGCGATCCGCTGGCCGGCTGGAGGACCTCAGAGGTCGTCTGAAGCTCGTCGGCAGAGTGCTGGCGTCGATCGCCGCCATCGGCGCAATCGCCGGCGGCGCTGCCGGATACTGGAATGTCTGGAACGCGGTCCGCACTGATGCAAAACGGGAAGCTCAAAACATCCAAGGACAACCGACAGTCAGGCCCGAGATCGCGCCTCGTCTCTCTCTCGTCGTGTTGCCCTTCGCCAGCCTCAACGACGATCGGGCGCAGGACTCCTTTGCCGACGTTATCTCGACAGATTTGACGACCGATCTCGCGCGAACGGCCGCCACCATGGTTGTCGGACGCGATACTGCCTTCACCTACAGGAAGAAGCCGCTCGATTTGCAGCAGCTCGGGACGAATCTCGGCATCCGCTGGGCCGTGCAGGGCGCGGAGAGGCGCAACGGAGACCGGGTGCGGGTCAACGTATCTCTCACCGACCTTCAGACCACCCGTGACATCTGGTCAGATCGGTTCGACGGCGACCTCGCAAATCTGGCCGTCCTGCGCGAGACCATCACAGCGCGGCTCCTCTGCGTCGCACACCTGCACCTCCGCCAATATGAGGAAGCCTTCCAACAGTGCAGCCGCTCCTTGAATATGACCGGCGCGGACTTTCAAGCCTACATGAGTCTGATCTCGGCCCTCGGGTGGACGCAAATGGAACGGACACGCGGAGGCAACGAAACTGCGGCGCAAAACACATCCTGAGTCCACGTGACTGCGATCCATGACACGTGCGGGCCATCGCTCGATCTCGGCCGCATCGCGGCCTGACGGTGGAATATTGCACCCGAGCATTCGCGTTCAAAGTTACAACGGCCTGAGATTGGGAAACATGCCGCGATCGATTGCGGCGAGCGATATCGCCAGGGCGCTCATCAGGCCCAGGCCCAGGAGCGTGACCAGCGTTTGCGATGCCAGGCTGTTCGAGCCCAGGCCGAGCAGCGCATGAGCTGCAAAGGACAGCAGAACACTGGCGCAATAGATCGCGAGCGAATACTCGCCGCATCGTATCAGCGGCCGCAATGCTCCGGCCTTCAAGATGCCGGCATTGCTCGGAAGGAGGCGCCAACAGAGCAGTGCGAGCGCGGCAAAATGCAACAATCGCAGGATATCGAGATTGGTCTTGTCGACCGGATAGATCAGACGCGACAGCCACCCCGGCACATAGGCTTCGATCGCGTGGATCTGCCAGCCCAGGGTGATCACGAACGAGAACAGCACGTAGCCCACCGCCAGCGCAGCAAGAGCCCGGGACTTGAGAACGGCAAGTTGCCAAGCGCCGCGGTTTGCGCCCCACCAGATACCGATCACGAACAGCAACTGCCAGTTCAACGGATTGAAATAGAGTTGCCCCCTTGGATAGGCCGGAATGTACCAGTCAAACAGATGGGCAAGGACGTAAAGAGCCACTGATCCGGTCAGGGCCAACTTCCAGGCCCGAATCGTCAAAGGCAGGATCAGGATGAGCGCGAAGTGGAGTATGACCATCAATAACAGAGGGTCCAGATTGACCGGAGAATAGCGCAACAGTGCCGCCTGAAGCAGTGTTTCCCTGGGCTTTTGCAGCAGGATGGCCAGGTTGGCGTGATCGAGCATGTCGGGCTGCCATACCGCGATGTAGGACACCACCACCAACAACAGGACGACGGTCAGAATTTGCGCGATATAGATTTCGAACGAACGCCGCAACATGCGCAGGCCCGCAACCGCAAAGCCAAACCGGCGAAACAGGTCACCATATACGATGCCGGACGCGAGGCCCGACAAGAACACGAGAATTTCTGCCGCATCACTGAAGCCGAAGTTCTTGGGCGTGAACCTGTTCAGATAGACTTCCGGGATGTGGTCGATAAAGATCCACCATAGCGAGAGTCCGCGAAACAGGTCGATCCGAAGATCCCGCTCCACCAGGGGTGGCGGTATGGTCGCAATCCACTTCACGCCCGCGCGCTGCCTCTCTTGATCGGAGCGCTCGCCGCGGCGGGCGCCTGCCTGGCCGGTGCGGTGGTATCGTAGTCGCCGGCTCTTCACGTCAATCGACCGTTAAGGGTACATTGCCGCGCTGCTACGGTCCAGAAAGCACGCCGCCGCAGTTGCCATCATCGCCGAGACATGCCGAGGATGCGGGCGACGCCCTCATTTCCGCCCTGCATCGGCCGGCCTGGCCGCAGCAGCGTGAGCGGCGGCGTCGCCGCAAGTATCCGATGTCGCATCGTGTTTCTCCCGAGGTTTCGCATTCGCCGCGATTGTGGGGATCGCCCGGAGACTTCGACTTGACACATGTCAACCGAACCGCCGCGGCAGGCCATGACACGTTCATTCCGGCCGACGCCCATCGCCTTGATCCCATCAGCCAAATGGACCAACATCGCGCCTCTACCGCTCACGGCAGAAGGAGCGAGACAACGCGGATGTCCGAGCTTCCCGGATTTGGTCTGGTCGAGCGGGCGCGAGCGATCGCGCCACTGATTGCGCGCGAGGCCGACGAGATCGAGCGGACGCGGCGGCTGACGCCCGACGTCGTGGCTGCGCTGATCCAGAACGGGCTCTACCGCGCGCTGCTGCCGCAAAGCCTCGGCGGCGCCGAGGCCCCCATCGAAGCCTTCATGCAGATGCTGGAGGAAATCGCCAAGGCGGATGCGTCCGCCGCCTGGTGCATCGGCCAGTGCGGCGTCTGCGCGATGATCGCGGCCTGGCTCGACCACGATGCCGCGCAGGAAATATTCAACACCCCGCCCGGCATCCTCGCCTGGGGCGCGGTAGCGCATGAGGCGCGCGCGGTCGAGGGCGGCTATCGCGTCACCGCGCGCTGGGACCTTGCCTCGGGCTCGCGGCAGGCGAACTGGCTCGGGGCGCATGTCCGCATCGTCGGGGCTGACGGCGTGCCGCGCAAGTATGCCGACGGATCGCCGGAGGTGCGCACGATCCTGTTTCCGGTTGCGAGCGCGACCTTGCACGACGTCTGGCAGGCGATCGGGCTCGCGGGCACCGGCACGGATTCCTATGAGGTGAACGACCTCTTCGTCCCCGAGCGATTCACGGCGTTTCGCGACGTGCCGTCGGCGCTGCGCGAGAAAGGCGCGCTCTACAGGATCGGCACCGGCTCGACCTTCAGCCTCGGCTTTGCCGCAGTGTCGCTGGGCGTCGCGCGCGCCACGCTGGATGCCGCTGTCGCGCTGGCGCGTGGAAAGCATCAGTCGCTTGCGGCCGGCGCCATGCGGGACAACCAGGCCGTCCAGGGGCTGATCGGCCGCACCGAGGGCAATTTGCGCGCCGCCCGCGCCTATCTCTACGCGACGGCGGATGCGATGTGGCGCGATCTTGCTGCGACCGGCGAGTTCAGCGCGGCGCATCGCAGTGCGGTCCGGCTAGCGGCAACCTGGACCATCCATCAATCGGCAAAGGTGGTGGATACCGCCTATCACATGGCAGGCGCCACGGCCGTGTTCCGCAGCCAGCCGTTCGAGCGACGCCTCCGCGACATGCATGCGATCGCCCAGCAGATCCAGGCGCGGGATGCGCATTACGAGGATGTGGGGAAGGCGATTTTGGCAGGGGGACGCTGAATGGCCGCCGCAACGATGGTGCGCTCCCTCTCCCGCAAGCAAGCGGGAGAGCTTGATGGAGAGAGCGGTGCGTCCCTCAGGTCAGTAGCCGCTCACGCCACCAACGCCGCGTCCTCGTCGCCATCGATGCCGCGCTGCGCCTGCAAGAGGCTGACGATCTCCGCATTCGGCCGGGCCTTGCTGAACAGAAAGCCCTGGCCTTCGTGACAGCCTTCGGCGCGGAGGCAGCTGAGTTCGGCTTCGGTTTCGACGCCTTCGGCGGTGATGGTGACGCCCAGGCCCTTGCCGAGGCTGACGATGGAACGGATGATCGCCTGCGCCTCGCGATTGGCCCCTAAATCGCGCACGAAGGATTGGTCGATCTTGATCTTGTCGAAGGGGAAGCTGCGCAGATAGCTGAGGCTGGAATAGCCGGTGCCGAAATCGTCCATGGAGATGCGCACCCCGAGCGCGCGCAGGGCGTGCAGCGTCGCCAGCACCTGCGCGCTCTTCTCCAGCAGCAGCGTCTCGGTGATCTCGAGCTCGAGCCGGCGCGGCGGCAGGCCGGAATGTTTCAGCGCGTCCGTCACCACCGAAAGCAGATTGCCGCTGCGGAACTGCAGCGGCGACAGGTTGACGGCGACGTGGACGTCGTCGGGCCAGGCGGCGGCATCCTGGCACGCCCGGCGCAGCATCTGCCCGCCGAGGGGATTGATCAGGCCAGTGTCCTCGGCGACCGGAATGAATTCGGCCGGCGAGACCATGCCGCGCTCGGCATGCGGCCAGCGCACCAGCGCCTCGAAGCCGGTGATGCGGCCGCTCTGGAGATCGATCAGCGGCTGGTAATAGGGACGGAGCACGTCGTTCTGGATGGCGTCGCGCAGCTCGACCTCGATCTTGCGGCGACTCTGCGCTTTCGCATCCAGCGCGGCCTCGAAGAAGGCGAAGGTGCCGCGCGCGTCCAGCTTGGCGCGCGACAGCGCCATGTCGGCGCTCTTGAGCAGCTTCTCGGAATCATCGCCGTCGCCGGGCGCCATCGCAATGCCGATCGAGGCGCCGATCACCACGGAATGGCCGTCGAGCAGATAGGGATCGGCGATGGCCTCCAGCAGGCGCTTGGCGAGCATCACCGCGTCCTCGGGACGCGTCAGGCCGCTCTGCACGATCGCGAACTCGTCGGAATTCAGCCGCGCCAGCGCGTCCTCTTCGCGCAGGGTCGAACGCAACCGCTTGGCGACGCCGCGCAGGAGCTTGTCGCCGACCGCATGTCCCAGCGTGTCGTTGACCGCCTTGAAATTGTCGAGCCCCAGCATCAGCACCGCGACCTTCTCGGCGCTGCGACGCGTGTGCACGAGCATCTCGTCGATCTGCTGGCGCAGCAGCGTGCGGTTCGGCAGGCCGGTCAGCCCGTCATGCTGGGCCATGAAGGCGAGCCGCGCCTCGGCGCGCTTGCGTTCGGTGATGTCCATCAGCGCGAGCAGCGCCGCCGGTCGCTCGGCATAAGTCAGCTCGCGGGAGTAGATCGCAAGGTCGATCAGCGTCCCGTCGGCCTTGACATGCTTCCAGGTGCGGCCGGCCTGTTCCTCGCCGGTCGCATCGGCGGTCCAGGGCGGCTCGCTGTCGAAGGCCTGCAGGGAGCGGACCTTCAGCTTTTCGAACTCCGCCCGGCTGTAGCCGTAATGGGCGACCGCGGCATCGTTGACGCCGAGAATGCGCTCATCGTCGAGCGCGCAGACGATCATGGGCACGGGATTGCCGTCGAACAGCAGGCGGAACGAGGCCTCGCGCTGCTTCAATTCGGTGATGTCGACGCGCAGGCCGACGACGCCGCCGTCGTCGGTCAGGCGCTCGTCGATCAGGATGACGCGACCGTCCGACAGCTTCTGCTCGTGGCGCGCACCGGGCTGATAGAGCTTTTGCAGACGTTCGGCGATCCACTCGTCCTCATGACCGATGGCCTCGGGATAGTCGCCGCGGGCGACGCCGATGCGCAGCGTGTCTTCGAGGCGCGCGCCTTCCTCGAACAGATCGGCGGTCTTGCTGTAGATCTCGGCGTATTTCCTATTCCAGAGGAGGTAACGGCCTTCGGCATCGAGGAACACGATGCCCTGCGGCAGGATATCGATGGCCTGGCGCAGGCGTTCATGGGATTTGCGTGCTTCCGCAATCGCGGCTTCCGCCTCGGCGCGGCTGCGCAGGACCTCGTCGCGCTCGACAGGGTCTCGCGGCGCGCACGCGAAACGCGGCTTGCGCGCCATCCTGCCGGCGCGGGCAAGCACGCTCTGCTTTCGCTTTTTCGTTTTTCGAGACCCCAAACTCAACTTCACTCGTCCCAGTCGCGCGCCCGGCGGCCGCAAGTCTTGAGGCAAGTGTCTGAAAAAAAAGTAATCTTGCCCGGGCGCGGTCCGCGCGAGGCGGGGCTTGCTGCCTCTTTGCGCGGCGCGGCCAACGGCGACAATCGCGGTCAGGCTGAGCGCGGCGCCGCAATCAATGAGCGATCTGGCGCAAAATTGCGCGCGCGCTTGAATCGGTTCCGAAATCGCACGCGATTGCATGCGAGGCGCAGGCTTTTCTCCCTCCGCGCACGAATTTTGGTCAATGCAGGATAGGGTTATTGCACCGTTAAGAAACGGCCGTTTCATTGGGGGGAACTCGTGCGCGGCGAGCTTGCGGCTGGCACACGGCCTCCTTGTTAACCCCGATGCAGCATTGGGCTATAAGGACGTCAGCATGAGTCGCCGCCGCATCACCCTCCTCCTGCTCTCGCTCGCTCTCCTGGCTGCCGGCGGCGCGCTGGCCCAGGACAAAGGCAGCATCAACCCGAAGCCGCTGCCGCCGCTCGCCAATCCGAACGACCCCAATCTCGCCGCCAAGGAACTGTTCGCGCGAAAGCTGCTGCCGTCGAAGGGGCCGGCCCATGTCATCGGTTCCTACACCAAGGGCTGCATCGGCGGCGCTGAGCAGATTCCGGTCAACGGCGACCATTGGCAGGTGATGCGGCTGTCGCGCAATCGCAGCTACGGCCATCCCGACATGATCGCACTGATCAAGCGGCTCGCGGCGAGGGCGCACAGGGACGCGGGATGGCCCGGCATCCTGGTCGGCGACATCGCCCAGCCGCGCGGCGGGCCGGCGCTGTCAGGCCATGCCAGCCACCAGATCGGTCTCGACGCCGACATCTGGCTGACGCCGATGCCGGACCGCCGGCTCTCGCGCGAGGAGCGCGAGGAGATGTCGGCGGTGATGATGGTGCGCCAGGACCGGCTCGACGTCGACCCCCGGGTGTTCACACCCGGCCATGTGCTGGTGCTGCGCGATGCGGCGCGCGAGCCGGCGGTGCAGCGCATCTTCGTCAACGCCGCGATCAAGAAGGCGCTGTGCCGCGAGGCCAGGGGCGATCGCGCATGGCTGTCGAAGATCCGCCCCTGGTGGGGCCACGACTACCACTTCCACATCCGCATGCGTTGCCCGGCGGGCGCCCGCGAGTGCCAGGGCCAGCCGTCACAGGCCGAGGACGAAGGCTGCAAACCCGCCGATCTCGCCTACTGGTTCTCCGACGCGGTGCTGCATCCCAAGCCGCCGCCGGAGCCGCCAAAGCCGAAGCCGCCGATGACGCTGGCGCAGATGCCGGCGGCCTGCAAGGCGGTGCTGCATGCGGGTGATGCGAAGCCGTAGGGCGCGCTGTCACCGCCCGCTCGGTGTCGTCCCCGCGAACGCGGGCACCCATAACCACAGGCCGGAGCGAGGGACAAAGCTCCCGCTCCGGGTCTTCGCCAAACATCGCCCTGTGGATCCCGGATATGCGCGCAGCTTCGCTGCGGCTTGTCCGGGATGACGACGAGTTGGTTGGTTCGCGTCGTAATGATACGCTAGGATCGCCTTCGCCGCCGCGCCGTAAGCCTGCGGCATCCCGGGATGCGCATCCCGTTCACCAACGAACCTGACGGCAAGCCTCGCGCCGTTCGCGTGGCCAATAATGGAAGTTCGCATGCGCGCCCTCACCTTCCTTGCTGCGCTCGCGTTCAGCGCAAACTCCGCCCTCGCGGCCGAAGAGCTCAGCGGCTGCGACAAGTTCAGATGGCCGATCGATCGCGAGCGCGCCGCGCTCACCGCGCCCGACCTTGCCAAGCTCGCATCGGGCAGCGACCAGGCGGCCTTGCCGGCCTCGGCCATCACCCTCGGGCTGGTCGTCCCAAGCGAGGCAAAGCTGCCCTCGCCGCCGGAGCGCGCGCCGAAGGACGGCACCTTTGCCGGCTTCATCAGCATCAAGTCCGCCAAGGCCGGGCTCTACACGATCAGCCTGTCCATCGGCGCCTGGGTCGACCTGGTCCAGGATGGGCATGTCCTCAAGCCCGTGGCCTTCAGTGGTGCGACCGATTGCAGCGGCATCCGCAAGACCGTGAAATACGAGCTGTCGGCGCAACCCTTCGTGCTCCAAATCAGCGGCGCCAGGGAGAATACGGTCGCGATCGCAATCCTCCCCGTCCAATGATGCGGTTTGCCAAACAAGCGGCCACCCTTTGACCTGAGGCCGCGGCCCCTGCTATCTTCGCAATTGCGATATCCCTGCCGGCCGTAAGCCGCAGCCGGGGCTCCGTGGAGCAGCGCTTCCACCCGTCGCGACCTACCCACCAACGCCAGTCCAGCGCGTGCATCTTGCGCGCGCGAACTCGCACGGAGCGCTCCCATGTTACGCATTGCAGGACTTTTCACCGCCTTCGTGATCCTCGCCGGCGCAAGCCTTTCGCCGGCAGCCGCCGAGGACAAGACCATCACCGTGTTCGCCGCCGCGTCGATGAAGAACGCGCTCGACGAGGTCGACGCCGCCTACACCGCCAGGACCGGCGTCAAGTTCAGCGTCAGCTATGCGGCAAGCTCGGTGCTCGCCAGGCAGATCGAGCAGGGCGCGCCGGCCGATGTTTTCGTCTCGGCCGACACCGACTGGATGGACTACGCGATCTCCAGGAAGACCATCGATGAGCCCTCCAGAGTCAACCTGCTCGGCAACAGCATCGTGCTGATCGCGCCGAAGGATTCCAAGATCGACAACGTCGCCATCACGCAGGGCTTCGACCTCGCCAAGCTCGCCGGCGACGGCAGGATCGCGACGGGCGACGTCAAGTCGGTGCCCGTTGGCAAATATGCCAAGGCGGCGCTTACGAGCCTCGGGGCCTGGCAAGCGGCCGAGCCGAAATTCGCCATGGCCGAGAGCGTGCGCGCGGCGCTGACGCTGGTGGCGCGCGGCGAGGCCGCGCTCGGCATCGTCTATTCCACCGACGCCAAGGTCGAGCCCGGCGTCAAGATCGTCGGCACTTTCCCGGCGGGGTCGCATCCCGCGATCATCTATCCGGTCGCCGCGACCACGCATGCGAAGGCCGGGACCAACGACTATCTCGCCTTCCTGCGCTCCTCGGCCGCCAAGACCATCTTGGAAAAATACGGCTTCAAGTTCCTGGTCAGCCCGACAATCTGACATTCGGCAATTGATGTTCGAGATCTCGCCCGCCGAATGGACGGCGATCCTGCTCTCGCTCAGGGTCGCCATCATCGCAACGCTGGTGGCGACGCCATTCGGCATCGCTCTGGCGTGGCTGCTCGCGCGGCGCGATTTCTGGGGCAAGTCGCTGCTCGACGCCGTCGTGCACCTGCCTCTGGTGCTGCCGCCTGTCGTCACCGGCTATCTGCTCCTGCTGACGTTCGGCCGCCGCGGCCTCGTCGGCGGCTTCCTTGCCGACCATCTCGGCATCGTCTTTTCATTCCGCTGGACCGGCGCGGCGCTGGCCTGCGGCGTGATGTCGTTTCCGCTGCTGGTACGCCCGATGCGGCTGTCGATCGAGGCGATCGATCGCAGGCTCGAGCAAGCCGCCGAGACGCTTGGCGCGGCCCCCTGGAAAGTGTTCTTCACGGTGACGCTGCCGCTCGCGCTGCCCGGCGTGCTCGCGGGCATGGTGCTCGGCTTCGCCAAGGCGATCGGCGAGTTCGGCGCGACGATCACCTTCGTCTCCAACATTCCCGGCGAGACCCAGACGATTTCCTCGGCGATCTATTCGCTGATCCAGACACCGGACGGTGATGCCGCTGCGGGACGCCTGGTGATCGTCTCGATCGTGCTGGCGCTGGGCGCCTTGATCGCCGCCGAGTGGTTCGCCCGCCGCGCCACCGCGCGCCTGCACGGAAACTGACCATGCTGCGCGTCGACATCGAAAAGCAGCTCGGCGAATTCTCGCTGCATGCATCGTTCAGCAGCGAAGGCCGTGCCATCGGCCTGTTCGGCGCCTCGGGCGCCGGGAAGACGTCACTGGTCAACATGATCGCGGGGCTGTTGCGGCCAGACCGCGGCACCATCTCGATCGACGGCGAAACCGTCGACGACACCGCGGCCGGCATCCATGTCCCGGCCTGGCGCCGTCGCATCGGCTATGTGTTCCAGGACGCACGGCTGTTTCCGCATCTCAACGTCGCGCAGAATCTCGACTATGGACGGCGGATGAACCGCCTGCCGCCCGACCCTTCGCAACACAAGCGCATCATCGACCTGCTCGACATCGGCGCGCTGCTCGATCGCCGTCCCGGAAAGCTCTCGGGCGGCGAGCGACAGCGCGTCGCGCTCGGACGCGCGCTGTTGTCGAAGCCGCGCCTGCTGCTGCTCGACGAGCCGCTCGGCGCGCTCGACGAGGGCCGCAAGCTCGAGATCCTGCCCTATCTGGTGCGGCTGCGGGACGAAGCCAACGTCCCGATGGTCTATGTCAGCCACGACGCCGCCGAACTGCGCCAGCTCGCGACGCAGATCGTGATGCTGAAGCAGGGCCGCGTGACGTCGTTCGGCGGGGTCAAGGTGCTGACGTGAGGCGGCGGCAGCCCGGATTGCGCCGCTGCGCTCCATCCGGGCCACCGTGTTCCTTTCAGCTACCAGCCGCGGTCGACATTGCGGACCTCGCCCGTTCGGGCATCGACGTCCACCTCCATCCACCGGCCCACGCGGTCGCGACCCTCGATCTCCCATTCATCGCCAAGGAAGTTCGTGTGCGAGACCGTCACAACGCCGAGATCGCTCGCCACATCGAGCGCGACCTGCATCGAGATCTGATCGCCGGTGTCATAGGCCATCGCGGGCGCCGCTGCGCCGAGCGTAAGGGCCATCGCGATCGGAAGGATGAACTTTCGCATTGGCATACTCCTGTCATTCCAAGCTGTTACGCGGCTTAAAACGAGCGGCGCCGCCGAGCGTTCCGGGTTTCGCGCTCACGAAGCGGCGCAAATCTTCGGCGGTTGCGGCGATTTGGTGGCGGTTCCCCATCCTCGTCATTCCGGGTTCGAGCTATCCCGCCCCGGTATGGCGAAGAGAACCTGAAGCATGATCCGGAAAAGTGCGTAGCGATTTTCCGAAAAGATCATGTTCAAACAGCAACCTACAGCGCGATGACGATTCATCGCATCGCGCTTTAGACCCCCGCCACCGAGGTCCACAGCTCCGCGAGCTTCTTGCGCAGAGCCTGCGCGCGCGTCAGCGGCGCTGGCGTCTCGTCTTCTTCCGGCAGACGCAGGCCGACGACGTTGACGCGGCCGCCGGAGATCGAGCGCGCGACCAGGACGATCTCGTCGAGCGCGAGCTCGGCGCCGTCTTTCGGCGCGCGGTCGAGATGGACGTCGAAATAGTCGGCGAGCGTGAGCTTGCCCTCGTCGTCGCTCACCTTCACGCCGTAGATCTCGGCGAGCTCGGCGAGCGTGTGCTCGCCGGAGACCATGAAATCGCCGAGCAGATGCGGATCGGGCGCCGTGCTCGGCTGCATGTCGACGAAGAAGCGGTCGAGCGACTCGGCTTTTTCCGGCGGAGCCAGCAGGTAGATGTAGTCGCCGGGCGCGATCGGGTCGGCTTCCGTCGGCGTCAGGATGTTCTCGTTGCGGATCACCAGCGTCGGCTTGGACCAGGACGGGATCAGGCCGCGGCGGAAATACAGGCTCTTGGGCCGCACCGGGTAGCCGACGAGCTGCTGCTCGAGCTGACCGGGCAGATCGAGCTCGACGCGCCGCGGGCCGCGCTCGGCGCGCGGCAATGCCACATGCAGCTTGCGCGCGGCCGGCGCCAGGGTCCAGCCCTGCAGCAGCAGCGAGATGATGACGACGACGAAGGCAACGTCGAAATAGAGGTAGGCCTTCGACAGCCCGACCAGCATCGGGATCGAGGCCAGGAAGATCGCGACCGCACCGCGCAGGCCGGTCCAGGCGATGAAGATCTTCTCGCGCCAGTTGAAACGGAACGGCGAAAGGCACAGGAACACCGCGAGTGGCCGCGCCACCAGCATCAGCACGAGCGCGACGGCGACCGCCGGCAGCACGCTGGCGCCGAGCCGGCTCGGCGAGACCAAAAGGCCGAGCAGCACGAACATCACGATCTGCGCCAGCCAGGTCGCGGCATCGAGGAACGTCACCACCGAATTATGCGCGCGGGTCGGCCGGTTGCCGATGATGATGCCGGCGAGATAGACCGCGAGGAAGCCGGAGGCGTGCATGATCTGCGAGCCGCCGAAGATCACGAGCGCACCTGTGGTCACGAACGGGGCATGCAGGCCCTGCGGCAGCGCCACCTGATTGAGGGCGATCACGACGAGGCGCCCGCCGATGACACCGACGATGGCGCCCAGCGCCGCCTCCATGACGAACTCCATCAGCACATGGCCGGGCGAGCTCGAGCCGACCGAGATGTACTCGACGAGCATGAGCGTGAGGAAGATCGCGAACGGGTCGTTGGTGCCGGATTCCGCCTCCAGCGTCGCGCCGACGCGCGGGCGCAGGCGCAGGCCCTGGGTGTGCACCAGCAGAAACACGGCGGCCGCATCGGTCGAGGCCACCACGGCACCGACCAGCAGCGACTCCGCCCAGTTGAGGTCGAGCGCGTATTTGGCGAACGGCGCCGTGATCAGCGCGGTCAGCAGCACGCCGACGGTCGCGAGCACCACGGAGGGCGCGAGCACGGTGCGGATGCTGGCAAAGCGCGTCCGCAGGCCGCCGTCGAACAGGATCAGGGCGAGCGCCACCGAGCCGACCAGATAGGTGGTGCGGACGTCGTCGAACTGGAGCTGCCCCGGGCCGGAATCGCCGGCGAGCATGCCGATCACAAGGAAGACGAGCAGCAACGGCGCGCCGAAGCGCAGCGCGAGCAGGCTCGACAGGATACCGGCCATGACAAGGACGGCGCCGAGCAATATGGCGAGGCTGACGGAGTCGAGGGAAGCCATCCACCTTCCGGGTCAAAACAGCTGGAATGGCATCCTTATCGTCGGCAGACTCGCGCGCCAACCGATTTTCGCATCTCGCGGCAATCTGCCCGTATTTTACGGCCTTAACGTACTTCACTTCGCGGTGTATCGATGGTCCGGTCGCGCCCTTTGTGGGAATCTGCGGCTCCCTCGAATCAATTTCCTCCCCGCTTGCCGACGAGACCGACGGACATGGACCTCAAGGACTTCATGGAGTTCGTGCAGACCACCGCGCGCAGCGTCGGGGCGGAGGTCTCCTCACCCTGGTTCTACCTGCAATTCGGTCTCATCCTGGCTGCGGCCGGCATCGCCTATGCCGCGGAGGCCGCGCTTCGCAGCCGCGTCGACATGACCTCGCTGGCGATGCGCTGGCCGCTGCCGCTCCGGCATTTCGTCCGGGTGATGCTCTCCAGCGCCTCGACGGCGGTGTTCACGCTGCTCGTGATCATCTCGCGCGTGGTGATGTACCACGCGACCTGGCCGAGCCGCAGCTATCTGCTGATGGTCGCAGCCAAGCTGGGCTTCGCCTGGCTCGTGATCCGGCTCGTGACCTCGGTGCTGCGTAACGCCTTCATCGTCAGGCTGGTGTCGATCACGGCCTGGTTTCTTGCCGCCCTCTCGATCCTCGGCCAGCTCGACACGACGATCGAGCTGCTCGATTCCTACGCGATCGTGCTCGGCGGTCTGCGCCTGACCCCGCTTCTGGCGCTCAAGACCGGCGCACTGCTGCTGCTCGCGCTCTGGCTCACCAACATCGCGAGCAATTTCGCCGAGAGCCGGATCAATGCAACCACGGACCTGACGCCGTCGGTGCAGGTGCTGCTGGCCAAGATCATCCGGATCGGGCTGCTCACCGTCGCGATCGTGATCGCGCTCGGCACCGTCGGGATCGACCTGTCGGCGCTCGCAGTGTTCTCCGGCGCGGTCGGCGTCGGCATCGGTATCGGCCTGCAGAAGATCGTCGCCAATTTCATCTCGGGCATCATCCTGCTCGCCGACAAGTCGGTGAAGCCCGGCGACCTCGTCACCATCGGCGACAACACCGGGCGGATCAGCGCGATGAAGACGCGGTATATTTCCGTCGCCGCCGGAGACGGCCGCGAATTCCTGGTGCCGAACGAGGACCTGGTGACGCAGAAGGTCGTCAACTGGACCTATACCGACAAGAACACGCTGGTGAAGATCGCCTTCGGCACCAACTACGACGCAGACCCGCGCCTGGTCTGCACGCTCGCCGCCGAGACCGCCGCCGCCCATCCGCGCGCGCAGAAGGGCAAGCCGCCGTCCTGCATCCTGACCGAGTTCGCGGAAGCCGGGATGAAGTTCTCGCTGACCTTCTGGATCGCCGACCCCGACGGCATGGACAAGGTCAAAAGCGACGTGATGCTGGCGCTGTGGGACGCCTTCAAGCGCGAGGGCATCCGGGTTCCCTATCCCGTCCGCGAAATCCGCATCCGCGGGGGCGCCCTGCCGGTGGAAACCACCGTAGAAGTCCCGAATTAGGCCCGCTTTCCCACCCAAGGTCGCACGCTCGGCTTGCATGAAGGCCGGCAATCATTAAATTAGGGCCTGAAATCAAGCCCTTCCGCCGGTATTGAGATCGGCCCCGAAAGACCTGACACGCATGAGCTACGTCGAAGCCTCCGATACCTCCCTGCGCAAGACCGGACAGATCAAGCTGCATGGGCCGAGCGCCTTTGCCGGCATGCGCAAGGCGGGCGCTCTGGTGGCGAAATGCCTCGACGAGCTCACCGATATCGTCGGGCCGGGCGTGCCGACCTCGAAGATCGACGAATTCGTCCGCGACTTCGCTTTCAGCCATGGCGCCTATCCGGCGACGCTGATGTATCGCGGCTACCGCTATTCGACCTGCACCTCGCTCAATCACGTCGTCTGCCACGGCATGCCCGGCGACCGTCCGCTGAAGGAAGGGGACATCGTCAATATCGACGTCACCTTCATCGTCGACGGCTGGTACGGCGATTCCAGCCGGATGTATGCGATCGGCCCGATCGCCCGCAAGGCCGAGCGGCTGATCGAGGTCACCTATGAAGCGATGATGCGCGGCATCGCCGCCGTGAAACCCGGCGCCACCACCGGCGACATCGGCCACGCCATCCAGAGCTTCGTCGAGCCGCAGGGCATGAGCGTGGTGCGCGATTTCTGCGGCCATGGCCTCGGGCGCATGTTCCACGACGAGCCGAACATCATCCATATCGGCCGTCCCGGCGAGGGCGTGCAACTCAAGCCCGGCATGTTCTTCACCATCGAGCCGATGATCAATCTCGGCAAGCCGCATGTGAAGATCCTCTCCGACGGCTGGACCGCCGTGACCCGCGACCGCTCGCTGTCGGCGCAATTCGAGCATTCCGTCGGCGTTACCGCGACGGGTGTGGAGATCTTCACGCTGTCGGAGCGGCACGGCGAGAAGCAGATCGGGTGATTTGCCGCCCGCAACGGCAATTGCCAGCGGCGGCCCCTTATAGCGAGTGGCGAGTCTGCTTTTGCCAATCAGCGCGCCAAGGACGCACCGGCCGACCTAGAGCCGCGTTTCAGTTGATCACGGATCTTGCTTTCGCCAGGGGCCCCGCACGACAGTGCTGAGACGCACGCAACCGGCAGCAAGCACGTTCGGGTGAAAGCACGCATATGATGGGAAAAGCATCGCCGCAATCACGTCAGTCTCGCTGACTGCGCAGCCGTGTCGCACCTTTCCATGATGCGCCGCCGATGTTCTAATGCAGGCGTCTTGACTGGGCATGGAGATATGGTCATGGCGGGTTCTGTCGAGCGGTGGCGGACGACATGAAGACCTACCTGCCGGACAACGAGCTGGGGCGGCAGCACGCTCTCGAAACCTATCGCATTCTCGATACGCCGCCGGAGATCGCCTATGACGAACTGGCGGACCTCGCGGCGCAGATCTGCGGCTGCAGCGCCGGGCTGCTGACCTTCCTCGACGACAAGCGACAGTGGCTCAAGGCCAAGTGCGGCCTGCCGCCTGACCTTACGCACGTGCCCAAGGAGATCTCGATCTGCCAGGCGACGATCTGCCATGACGATCTCATCTATGTGCCTGATCTCACGAAGGATCCGAGGTTCAGCGATTCGCCGCTGGTCGCCGGCGAGTTCGGGCTGCGCTTCTATTGCGGCATGCCGCTGATCAGCGAGGAGGGATACGCGCTAGGAACGCTCTGCGTCATCGATTTCGAGCCGCGCGAGCTCAGCTTCGAGCAGCAAGAAGCAGTGCGGCGGATCTCGCGTCAGGCCGTGGCTCAGCTCGAGCTCAGACGTAGACTCCGCGAGCGCGACGAGATGCTGGCCGAGCTCGACAAGGCGCGCGCAATGGCGGAGGCTGAGCGGAGCAAATCAGACGCGCTCCTGCTCAACATCCTCCCCCCGGCGGTCGCCGAGGAGCTCAGGGCCAACGAGAAGGTGCGGCCGCGCTTCTATCAATCAGTCAGCATCCTCTTCGTCGATTTCGTCGATTTCACCCGGCATGTCGAAGCGATCGAGCCGGCGCAGGTCGTGCACCAGCTCGACCAGTACTACAGCAGTTTCGACGAGATCATCGCGCGCCATCGGCTCGAGAAGATAAAGACCATCGGCGATGCCTATCTCTGCGCTGGCGGCCTGCCCGAGATCAACCGCACGCACGCTGTCGATGCCGCGCTGGCGGCGCTCGAGATTCAGGACCTGCTTGTCAAGGCAAACCGTCAACGCGAGCGGCTGAGGCTGCCGCTCTGGATGGCGCGGATCGGCATCAACACCGGCCCAGTCATCGCTGGCGTTGTCGGAGCACGCAAGTTCAGCTACGACATCTGGGGCAACGCCGTCAATGTCGCCGCGCGCCTGCAGGCGGCCGCCGATCCCGGACGGATCAACATTGCCGAGGCGACCTGGAACCTGGTCAAAGCGCGCTTCGCCTGTGAGCCGCGCGGCAGCATCGAGGTCAAGGGCAAGGGGCCTACCCCGATGTACTTCCTCGATCGTATCAAGCCGGACCTTGCTGCCGATCCCGCAGGCGTCGTACCCAACGATAGTTTCTGGCGCCCCCAGGGTCCATGATCGCCCGCTGACGCGAAGGGCCGGGAAACCGGTCGGCTGATCATCATCCCGCTCGTGCCGGAAGCGCGGCTGCGCGGGACGCTCGCAATTGACGGTTGCAAAAGCGGAGGTCCCCGGCAATGCTGGCGGCCGATGCCCGCCAAGTCCGACCACGACAAGAGCAAGCCCGAGGACGCGCCGCACTATCACGGCCATCGCGAGCGGCTGCGCGAGCGTTTCTACAGTGCCGGCGCGGATGCGCTCAGCGACTACGAACTGCTCGAGATGGCGCTGTTTCCGGCGCTGCCTCGGCGCGACACCAAGCCGCTGGCGAAGACGCTGATCAAGACGTTCGGCTCATTCGCCGAGGTCGTCCATGCGCCGGTGGTGCGGCTGCGCGAGGTCGAAGGCGTTGGGGAAGCCGCGATCAACCAGCTCAAGCTGATCGCCGCGGCGGCGCATCGCGTCGCCAAGGGCGGGGTCAACAGCCGCAACGCGCTGTCGTCCTGGAACGAGGTGATCGACTATTGCCGCGCCAGCATGGCGTTTTCAGACAAGGAGCAGTTCCGCCTGCTCTTTCTCGACAAGCGCAACCAGCTGATCGCCGACGAGGTGCAGCAGACCGGCACCGTCGACCACACCCCGGTCTACCCGCGCGAGGTGATCAAGCGCGCGCTGGAGCTGTCCGCGACCGCGCTGATCCTCGTGCACAATCACCCTTCCGGCGATCCCTCGCCCTCGCAAGCCGACATCCAGATGACGAAGGCCATCATCGACATCGCCAAGCCGCTCGGCATCGCCGTGCATGACCACATCATCGTCGGCAAGGGCGGGCATGCGAGCCTGCGCGGGATGCGGCTGATCTAGACGAGATCAGAATACCTGGTTCTTGGCGACTTTCAGGTGCTCTTCTGCGGCTCTGAATCCGCTCAATGCCTTCAACGTCAGGGCGGTCGGTTGCGGCTTCCATTCGGCAACCAGTTTCTCGGCCTTATCGAGCTCCGGCTTGGATAACATGGAAGCCATCTCGTTCACATTCTTGGCCGGCGCCAGTTGGGAGAGCTTGAAGTACGCATACGACAGGGACAGATCCCTCGGCGTGCCCTTTCCTGCAGAATACGCACGCGACAGGCTAAAGAGGGCGGCAGGAAGGCCCTGGTCGGCTGCCATCCTCCACCATTTCAGCGCTTCTTCTGAATTGCCTTGCCGGTCATACATGAGAGCGACATCGTGCTGGGCACGCGCGTAACCGGCCTTGGCGGAAACAAGCTTGTATTTCAAGGCCTGATCCGGATCCGTTGCGACGATGCCCGCGCCTTGCCCGTCATAGTAACAGCCGAGCTTGTAGGCCCCGAGCGGGTCGTTGGCCGCCGCCGATTTCTGAAACCACTCGAAGGCCTGGCCGCGATCCTGCTGCGTGCCGATGCCGTTATTGTACATCATGCCGACATGATATTGCGCCTCGGCATCTCCTTTATGGGCCAAGGTCACCATCGCATTGAAGGTGCGGGTATCATTCGCGCTGGCTGGCACCGAGAAAAGCAGAAGGCACGAAAAGGCCAGGGCAACGAATTTCATGTCAGAGCCCGATCGAGTTTGAACAATTCCCTTTTGGTCGCTCAAGGCGGCAGAAAAGTTCGAATTCGAGAAAATCCCGAAATCAGCGATTCTTGGCCGGTCCGAGCCCGTCCCGTCGGGGCTCCCCGTCCCGTCAGGGCTCGACCCAGCGTTGCACCGCCTCGGCGGTGTCGGCGGGCGTGGTGTTGAAGCAGATCGCGGCATCTGGCGCGAGGCGATGGACGAGGTTGAGCACCTTCTCGAACAGCAGCAGGCGCTCCCCGGGCTCGCGCAGGCCGGCACCGATCACGATGCAGTCGAAGCTCTCGTCGCGCAACGCCGCCGTGACGCCGGCTTCGGCAGTCGCGTCGAAATCGATCAGGCAGCTCGTGACATCGAAGCCAAGATCGCGCAGGCGCAGCAGCTGCGCCTCGATATAGCCGCGCACGAGTTCCGGCGTCAGCTGCGGGAATGCGCCGTAATCCGCGTTGCCGGGTTCGATGCCGATCGCGAGGACGCGCTTGGCCATGCAGGACTCCTTGCCGGACCGTCCTGCCGTTAACGGACGGGCGACCGCGCGGGTTCCCTGAACGTTACCGATGATTTCCCGCCAAGGCTGTAAGCCATTTCACATGCGCCGGTCCGGCGACCTGCCAGATTTCGCGAGATCACGCTGCAGTCACGCGCTGATCACGGCACCCGGTTCTTTCTGGCTTGCACGGAGAGTCGAATATTCAGTCAATTTGCGGGAGCGGAAAATGATCTCATTCGAGAGCTTGAAAAGCGAATATGAGCGGAATTGGGCCGGTCTCGAGATCCGGCCCGGGCGCCTCGCGGAGGCGAATGCGGTTGCCCGCAAGGCCCTCAACGGCAAGGCGACCTATCAGCAGATCGAGCGGTTGACGGGCGTCCCCTGGTACTTCGCCGCGCTCTGCCACTACCGCGAGTCCAACTTCGATTTCGACACGTATCTTGGCAACGGCGAGTCGCTTCATCGCGTGACGACGATCGTTCCGAAGGGGCGCGGACCGTTTGCCACGTTCGTGGACGGCGCCGTGGACGCGTTCAGAATCGAGAACTTCAATGGCGCGCACGATTGGGGTATCGCGCGGATGCTGTTCCGGCTCGAAGCGTTCAACGGCTTCGGCTATCACGCCAAGGGCGTCAATTCGCCCTATCTCTATGGCGGCTCGTCGCTGTACGGCCCGCCGGAGGCAAGGGCGGGAAAATTCGTCCGCGACCATGTGTTCGACTCCAATCACGTCGATTCCCAGCTCGGCACGGCCGTGATCCTGCAAGCGATGATGTCACAGGATTCCTCGATCACGCTCGACGGCGGCCCGCAATTCGCCGGCCGCACCGAGCCCGAGGACGATGCGGCCTCGACGGTCATTCTCATGCAGCAGGCGCTCAACAAGCTCGGCGCCAGTCCACCGCTCGTCGAGGACGGCATCAGCGGACCCAAGACCAGGGCCGCCGTCTCGCAGTTTCAGCAACAGAACGGCCTGAGGGATACCGGGCTTCTCGACGCGGCCACGGTCGCCGCCATCACGCGCGCGACGCAGTCTGGAGGCCTGGTGCAGACCGGGGACCTGTCCCAGATCCTGAAGCGGATGGAGGACCTTGCTCAATTGCTGCGACCGTCTACCGGCGGCGTGACGCTACCCGCGACCGTGCCGAACAACACATTGCCCGCCACGAACGACCCGATCAGCCTGTTCGAACGGTTATTCTCCCTCGTCAACAGGACGGCGCCCATGCCCGGCCCGGTAACCCCGA
The DNA here is from genome assembly GCF_028128735.1 of Bradyrhizobium sp. CCBAU 53415. Lineage (NCBI taxonomy): Bacteria > Pseudomonadati > Pseudomonadota > Alphaproteobacteria > Hyphomicrobiales > Nitrobacteraceae > Bradyrhizobium > Bradyrhizobium sp. CCBAU 53415. The sequence continues at coordinate 697,420 of NZ_LBJF01000026.1, forward strand.
CGAGCCCCGCCCCCGTCGATCAGTTGAAGCAGGTCGTCGACCTGCTCAGCACCCTGCTCAACAAGGACGGCCCGCCCATGCTGGGCCAGGTCAACGGCGCGCTCGGCGAGACCATCGGCAAACTGCTCAACGGCAAGAAGACCGCGCTCGGTATCGGCGGCTCAGTGCTCACCGCGCTGCTCTCGTCGGTGACGGCAAGCCCCAATGCGGGCGGCCTTGCCGGACTGCTCGGAACGATCGTGTCTGCCGTACCCGGCCTCGGCCAGTTCGCGATGCCGATCTCGCTCGCGCTTACCGTCTGGGGCGTGCTCGGCAAGATGGAGAAATGGGCGCAAGGCACCGCGCCGCCGCCGAAGCCGACGACGTAACCTGCGGCCGTCCTTCGAGACGCCCGCCTCCGGCGGGCCCTCAGGATGAGGTCGCGTTACGCGGCGAGATATCAGCCCCTCATGGTGAGGAGCCCGCCAAAGCGGGCGTCTCAAACCATGCAGGCCGAGTACGCGCGCGGCGCCTACTGCCGCAGCATGATCAGGGGATCGGCTGTGTCGGGAACGCGCCGCCACTGCGCGTTGTCGTCGGCCTCGAACTGCCAAGCCTCGCCTGATTTCGACATCAGGATGATCTGGCCGCGCTCGAGCCGCCATTGCGTCGGGTTGAACTGCGCGATCGTCGCGTCGCATTTCGGCTTGAGGAAGACCTGGAAATTGTCCGAGTCCGCCTCGGTGTTGGTCAGCGTCAGCCCGCACACCGGCTGGCCGTTGCCGCGCACCATCGACCAGTCGCCGATCATCTGGTCCATCGACTTGGCCATCGAACGCGCGGCGGCGAGATCCTGCAGAATGTAGACGCCCTCGCCCTGGCGCAGCCCCTCGAAGATGCCGGCCTCGACCTCGGTGAAGTCGATCACGGCTTCGCCGCTCGCATCCTGCAAGCGCACGATGTCGAGGCCCTTCACGCTCCAGGCAACGATATCCCTGGTGAAGGGCAGAGCGGTCTTGCAGGCCGGCTCCAGCTCCAGCCTGAAGCCTTGCGCCGCCGCATCGCTCTTGAGCGTGACGACGCAGGTCTTGCTGCGCTCGGTGGTCGAGAGCTCCCACTGGCCGGGCATCGATTTCTTCAGGGTCGCCGCATCCTGCGCTTGCGCAGCGCCGATCGCGGCCAGGCAGGCCGCGACGGCGAATGCAACGACCCGAAGACCACTCATCAGCGCCCCTTGAACGGCGTTTCCGCAACCGGCGTCAGCGGCGCCTTGCCGGCGAACCAGGCCTTCAGATTGTCGACCACGAGCTGGTCCATCGCGTTGCGCGTCACCACCGAGGCCGAACCGATATGCGGCAGCAGCACGACGTTCTGCATGGTCTTGAGCTCGTCCGGCACGTTGGGCTCGGCCGCAAACACGTCGAGGCCGGCGGCGAGGATGGTGCCTGACTTCAGCGCCTGGACCAGCGCGGGCTCGTCCACCACCGAGCCGCGCGCCACGTTGACCAGCACGCCGCGCGGACCGAGTGCCTTCAACACCTCGGCATTGATCATCTTGTTCGTAGCCGCGCCGCCCGGAACGATCACCATCAGCGTGTCCACCGCCTTCGCCATCTCGATCAGATCGGGATAGTGCTTGTAGGAGACGTCCTTGGACGGATTGCGCGAGTGGTAGACCACCGGCACCAGCGAAGCATCGAGCCGGCGCGCGATGGCCTGGCCGATCCGGCCCATGCCGACGATGCCGACCTTGCGGTCGCGCAGCGAGCCGACGCTGAGCGGATAGTTCTGGGTCTGCCAGAGCCCGGAGCGCACATAGCGATCAGCCTTGATGAACTCGCGCAAGGTGGCGATCAGAAGGCCCATCGCGACGTCGGCGACCTCCTCGGTCAGCACGTCGGGCGTATTGGTGACGACGATATTGTTCTCGGCCGCGTATTTGGCGTCGACATGGTCATAGCCGACGCCGAAGCTCGCCACCATCTCCAGCTTCGGCAGCTGCGACAGCGAATCCCTGTCCGCGCGCACGGTGTGATAGGTCACCGCGACGCCGCGGATCTTGTCGCGGACCGCCGGCGTCAGCCGCTCGAGATCGCCGCGCGTCTCCGCCTTGTGTACGACGAAATGATCGGAAAAGCCGGTCTCGAGGATCGGCCGCACCGGCCCATAGATCAGAAGGTCGATCTTTTCGGACGAAATCGAACCGGCAGCCATCAGTTTTCCTTTCCAAGCGCGCTCTCATGCCAGCGCCGTAAAACGAGGTGGGAAACTAGCGCCAGCACCCCATAGATGACAATCCCGGCCAGCGACAACAGAAGCAGCGCCGCGAACATGCGGGGTATGTTCAAGCGATAGCCGGACTCGGCGATCCTGTAGGCGAGCCCGGAGCCCGCGCCGGCTGTTCCCGCCGCGATCTCGGCCACGACCGCGCCGATCAGCGACAGGCCGCCGGCGATGCGCAGGCCTCCGAGAATGTAGGGCAGCGCCGCAGGCAGCTTCAGCAAGCGCAGGGTCTGCGGCTTTGATGCGCCATAGAGCTGGAACAGGCCGGCGAGATTGCGGTCGACCGAATTCAGCCCGAGCGTGGTGTTGGACAGCACCGGGAAGAAGGCGACGATGAAGGCGCAGACCACGACCGCGGTCTGCTGTTCCAGATAGATCAGCAGCAGCGGTGCGATCGCGATGACAGGCGTCACCTGCAGGACCACGGCGTAGGGGAACAGCGAATATTCCACCCATTTCGACTGGTTGAACACGAGCGCAAGCGCGATGCCGCCGATGCTGGCGGCGACAAAACCTTCCAGCGTGGTCAGCAGCGTGGCGGCGAGCGATTGTGACAGCACCGCCCAGTCCTTGATCAGCGTCAGGACGATGACGGACGGCGCCGGCAGCACGTAAGGCGGGATCGCCCTGATGCGGACCACCAGTTCCCAGGCGACGAGGCCGGCCGCGAAAACAATGACGGGAAGCACGAAGCGCATCGCGCGTTGCGCGCGGGACATTTTTGCGGGCACGGGAGCTTGCGCGCTCATAGCGTCGATCGTCCCGAATAGGACGGCGCCAGCGCGGCCGACACGCTTCGGCAATAATCGGAATAGGCGGCCGAGGTGCGAAACTCCTCCCCGCGCGGCTCGACCGTCTCGATGCGGATGTCGGCCTGGATGCGGCCGGGCCGCGCCGTCATGACGACGACGCGCTGCGACAGATAGACGGATTCGAACACCGAATGGGTGACGAAGATGACGGTCTTGCGCAAGGACCGCCAGAGTGCAAGCAGATCGTTGTTGAGGCGGAAGCGGGTGATCTCGTCGAGCGCAGCGAACGGCTCGTCCATCAGGAGAATATCGGGGTCGGTGACGAGCGCACGCGCCAGCGACACACGCATCTTCATGCCGCCGGAGAGCTCGCGCGGAAAGCTATCTGCGAAATCGGCAAGCCCGACACTCGCCAGCGCCTCGTCGGCGCGGGCGCGCGCATCCGCTTTCGGCATGCCCGCGAGCCTCAAGGGCAGCCGCACGTTCTCGCGCGCGTTGGCCCAGGGCATCAGCGTCGGCTCCTGAAACACGAAGCCGATGCTGTGACCTGGCCGAGCCTGGCGCGGCTGCACCTCGCCCTCGTGCCGCGCCACCCGCACGGTACCCGATGACGGCGCGCCGAGCCCTGCGATGATGCGCAGCGCCGTCGACTTGCCGCAGCCGGACGGGCCGAGCAGCGAGATGAACTCGCCCTTGCGAACAGCGAGGTCGAACGGGCCGAGTGCCATGACACCGTTGTCATAGACCTTCGTCACGCCACGCAGGCTGACGGCGAGGGCCGTCAGGCTGGCCTCGACGGCGGATGACGATGAGCTCGCTACCATCGATCGCCGGCAGTTGTGAGGCTTGGTCGCGCCGCGTCTTTCACCTCTCCCCGCCGAGGAGAGGTGAATGATGCCGACACATCGTGGTCGAACATCCGCATGCGTTACGGCTTGTTCGGGCGCAGCTCGATGCCGACGCCCTTGTTGACGAAGCGCAGCGTGTAGGACTTGCGGAAGTCGAGATCCGCCTTCACGACGCCGGCCTTCACCATCTTGTTGAAGAAGGATGTGTAGCGCTCGTCGCTCATCGCGCCGATGCCGTTCTTGAGACTGTCGCCGGAATCGACGATGCCGTGTTCCTTCATCTTGGCGACGGAATAGGCGAGCAGATCGTCGGTCATCTCCGGATTGAGCTTCTTGATCATGGCGTTGCCGGCGGAATTGTCGCGATAGATGTAATTGTACCAGCCGATCATGGAGGCATCGACGAAGCGCTGAACCAGATCGGGCTTCTTCTCGACGATGTCGCGGCGGGTCTCGATCAGGGTCGAATAGGTGTTGAAGCCGTAGTCAGCGAGCAGCAGCACGTTGGGCTTGAAGCCGGCGGCCTTCTCCACCGCGAACGGCTCGGAGGTGACGTAGCCCTGCATGGCGCTCTTGGGGTTGGCGATGAAGGGCTGCGGATTGAAATTATAGGGGCGGACGTTCTTCTCGCTGAAGCCGTATTCGGATTTCAGCCACTGGAAGTAGCTGCCCATGCCCTCCTTGGAGACGAACAGCGTCAGCGGCTTGAGGTCCTCGATCTTGGCGACCTTGGCGTCCGGCTGGGTCAGCATCACCTGCGGATCCTTCTGGAAGATCGCGGCGATGGTCACGACGGGAACGTTGTTGGCGACCGCGTCGAACGACATCAGCGTGTTCGCGGCCATGAAGAAATCGATCTTGCCGGCGATCAGCAGCATCCGGTTGTTCTCGTTGGGCCCGCCGGGGACGATGGTGACGTCGAGCCCGTATTTCTTGTAGGTGCCGTCGGCGACCGCCTGGAAGAAGCCGCCATGCTCGGCCTCGGCGACCCAATTGGTGCCGAAGGTGACCTTGTCGAGCGTTTCGGCCCGCGCTGGCGCAAGAGTGACGAAAGCGGCCATGAAGCCCGCCGTTAACGCTCGCCGCAAATGAGAGGGGGTCATGATGGCACTCCGTCGATCGCTTCTGGCCCAATCACGTCTGGCTCATGCCAGCCCAACGCGATAGAACCGCAAGATATCAGGGGACGCGAGCCGGCCGAGCCCGCGTCCCCTCATACCCCAAACTACGTGACAAATTCGGGCAAAGAAACCTTGAAGACGCCGCCCCGCGACTGGATCGATATCAACTGGGCCGATGCGGGCACTGCCGACGTATCGCGCTGGATCGCGGTGCTGCCGCTGGCGGCGACCGAGCAGCACGGACCGCATCTGCCGCTCACGACCGACGTGCTGATCGCGGAGGCGTATCTGGCGCGCGTGCGCGAGCTGTTGCCCCAGAGCATTCCAGCCGGATTTCTCCCGATTGAACCGGTCGGGATTTCCACCGAGCATATCGACTATCCGGGCACGCAGACGCTGCCGACCGAAGTTGCGCTGAAGAAATGGACCGGGATCGGCGAGGACGTTGCGCGCCGCGGGGTGAGGAAGCTCGTCATCATCACCAGCCATGGCGGCAACAGCGCGGCGATGATGCTGGTCGCGCAGGACCTACGCGCGCACCAGAAACTGTTCGTGGTGACGACGTCATGGTCGCGGCTGTCGGGCGCGGACAAACTGTTCCCGGCCGATGAGGTGCGCCACGGCATTCACGGCGGCGCGGTCGAGACCTCGATCATGCTGGCGCGCTATCCGGACCAGGTCCGCATGAATGCGATCGCGGATTTTCCCGCGAGCAGCATCGGGATGGAGCAGCAATATCACTGGCTGTCGACGCAGCGCCCCGCGCCGTTCGCCTGGCAGGCGCAGGACCTCAATGTCAGCGGCGCAGTCGGCAATGCGACGCTGGCGCTCCCTGAGAAGGGCGAGCAACTGCTCGATCATGGCGCGCGCGCCTTCTGCGAGTTGCTGACTGAAGTCGATAACTTCGACGTGAACAGGCTCGCCAAGGGCCCCCTCGGCTAGCCGGCATCCTCCTGGATTCATTCAGGAAAGATCGAGTCTCCGGAGCCACATTTCCGGTCTTCGAACCGGACGCGAAGAGCCTCCGTCCAACTGGGCACGCGGACCACAACGGACCGCCTCAACCCCGGGATGGAGTTTCACATGTCGATCAAGACCAAGCTCGCCGCCGTCGCTCTCGCTACCCTCGCCGTGACCGGCAGCATCGTGTCCACCACCTCCTCGGCCGAAGCCAAGCAGCCCGGCTGGGTCTGGGGCGTGGGTGCCGGCATCGCCACCGCCGCCGTCGTCGGCTCCGCGATCGCCGCCAGCAACGACCCCTATTACCACGGCTATCACCGCTGTGGCTGGGTCGCCCAGTACAACGCCTTCGGGCAGTACGTCGGCCGCGTTCGCACCTGCTACTGATTCGAGTATCTGAGGCCGATCTCGTGGATCCTGCGTCCGACACGGGCGCCTCATCCACCCCGTGTCGTGCCCCGGCCCCGCCCGGCTGTCCCCCCGGGCGGGTCATTCATTTCCCCTTGGGCAGTTGTTGCACTCCCGTCACATAGTGGTGCGAACCATCCATCGCGCCAATCCCCTCAATTGCAAATGCGAATTAATCGCAATAATGTAGCAACGGGAACTTGGGACTGGGATACGCGGATCGAGATCATCTCGCCCGATCGCGTGGACAACTGAGACCTGATGACAGGGCGCCGCGAATCGGCAGGGATATCTCGGCGGGTGGAATAGATTCGCGGTTTGGGGGCGTGCGTTTTGGCGTTGAAAGGTCACAGACACCGGTGCTTGCGAACGGCCGCGGCGATTGCCACGGGCGTGCTGGCTTTTCCCACCGCCGGCCGCGCGGCCGATCTGCCATTGAAGGCGCCGGCCTTGAAAGCGGTCTATGACTGGACCGGCCTCTATATCGGTGCGCATGCCGGCGTCACCCGCGGCACCTCCGCGGCGACGCTGACCGATCCCACGTTCGCAACCGACAACAACGTCTTCACGGGCGCGACGGGCGGCGTCCAGGCCGGCTACAATTGGCGTTTCAATTCGGGCCTGCTGCTCGGCGTCGAAGGCGACATCTCGTTTCCGAACTACCTCCCCTCCAACCACGTCGTGTCATCGGCGGGGACCGCACTGTCGTTCGCGGAGGAACGCTGGGACTATGTCGCGAGCCTGCGCGCGCGGCTCGGCTACGCCAGCGGCAATTGGCTGTTCTACGCCACCGGCGGCGCGGCCTTCGCCGGCGAGCGTTTTCTCTCGACGCCGAACGGCGGCGTTGAAGAAAAGGTGCTGCATACGCGGTTCGGCTGGACCGCCGGTGGGGGCGCCGAATATGCCTTCGCGCCGCACTGGAGCGCGCGGCTCGAATATCTCTACAGCAAGTTCGAGAACGCCAGCGTCACCTTCCCCTCCGGTGGGCAATATTCCTCGTCGATGGACTTCCATAGCCTGCGCATCGGCCTCAATCGCAAGATCGACTGGCCGGGCGTGCCGACCTACAATCCGAAGTCGGATATCATCGACACCGAGTCCAGCCGCTGGGAGATTCACGGCCAGTCAACCGCGCTGGGGCAGGGCTACCCGGCGTTCCGCGCGCCCTATACCGGACCGAACAGCCTGCTCCCGTCGCCGGATTTTCAGCAGACCTGGAGCACTTCGCTCTATCTGAATGCGCGGCTGTGGGACGGCGGCGAGGTCTATTTCAATCCCGAGCTGCTCCAGGGCTTCGGCTTCAACAACACGACGGGCGCGGCGGGCTTTCCCAACGGCGAAGCGCAAAAGTCCGGCTTCCCCTATCCGCACTTCAACGCCTCGCGCCTGTTCGTGCGCCAGACCTTCGGCTTCGGCGGCGAGCAGGAGGAGTTGGCCAGCGGCCAGCTTCAGCTTGCCGGCAAGGTCGACGTCTCGCGCCTGACCTTGCAGGTCGGCAAGTTCTCCGTGGTCGACGTGTTCGACGGCAATGCCTATGCGCACGATCCGCGCAAGGATTTCATGAACTGGTCGATCTGGGCGTCCGGCGCCTTCGACTATGCCGCCGATAAGCTCGGCCTCGGTTATGGCGCCACCGCCGAGTTCAACCAGAAGCAATGGGCGCTGCGCGCCGGCTACTTCCTGATCGGCGCGGAATCGAACTCCAGCAATTTCGACATGAACGTCGGCCGCCGCGGCGAATATGTGATGGAGCTCGAAACGCGCTATTCGCTGTTCGGCCAGCCCGGCAAGCTGCGCACGCTCGGCTTCGTCAACAGCGCCTTTGCGGGCAGCTATCGCGAAACGCTGGACAATCCGGCATTCGGCGTCGACATCAGCCAGACCCGCCGCGGCCGTATCAAATACGGCTACGCGCTCAACCTCGAACAGGCCATCACCGACGACGTCGGCCTGTTCGGCCGCTGGAGCTGGAACGACGGCCGCAACGAGATCATGGCTTTCACGGACATCGATCGCAGCCTGTCGGGTGGCGTCTCGGTCAAAGGCACGACATGGGGCCGGCCCGACGACGTGGTCGCGATCGCCGGCGCCGTCAACGCCCTGTCGCAGGATCACCGCGACTTCATCGCCGCCGGTGGTCTCGGCCCGCTGATCGGCGATGGCCGGCTCAACTACCGCCGCGAACGCGTGCTGGAAACCTATTACGCCTATGCGCTCAACAAGGCGCTGACCTTCACCGCCGACTACCAGCTCATCACCAACCCCGCCTACAACGCCGACCGCGGTCCGGTGTCGGTGTTTTCGGGGCGGCTGCACGGCGAGTTCTGAGCGCGACGCGAGCGCGATGAAATCAGGTCGTAGCCGCCGGTTCGCCTCACCCTCCGGGAGAGGTGTTCCTGTCCTTGGCGCGCATCGATCCAGTCTAATACGGCTCCTTACGCGGCGCGGATCGCGTCCAGGAACTTGCCGACCTCGGCCTTGAGGCGAGTGCTCTCACCGGACAGCGATTTGGCCGACGTGAGCACATTGGAGGAGGCCGATCCGGTCTGGCTCGCGCCGCGCTGCACGTCGACGATGCTGGCGGAGACCTGCTGGGTGCCGCGCGCGGCCTGCTGCACGTTGCGTGAGATCTCGCGCGTCGCGGCGCCCTGCTCCTCGACCGCCGAGGCGATTGCGGACGCAATCTCGGACATGCGCGTGATGGTGTCGCCGATCGCCTTGATGGCGCCGACGGAGTCCTCGGTCGCGGTCTGGATTCCCGATATCTGCTGACTGATCTCGCCGGTGGCCTTGGCGGTCTGCTCGGCCAGCGCCTTGACCTCGGATGCGACGACGGCAAAGCCGCGTCCGGCCTCGCCGGCGCGCGCCGCCTCGATGGTGGCATTGAGGGCCAGAAGATTGGTCTGGCCCGCGATCTGGCTGATGAGCTCGACGACGTCGCCGATCCGGCCCGCGGCCCTGGCGAGCTCGCCGACATGGTCGTTGGTCCGCCCCGCCTGCTGCACCGCCTCGCCGGCGATACGCGCGGAATCCTGGACCTGACGGCTGATCTCGTCGACCGACGAGGCCATCTCCTCGGCTGCCGCAGCGACGGTCTGCACGTTGGTGGAGGCCTGTTCGGAGGCGGCCGCCACGGTCGCGGTGACCTTCTCCGATTGCTCGGCCGTGCTCGTCAGCGTTCCCGCAGACGCTTCCAGCTCCGAAGAGGCCGACGAGACGGTGTTGACGACGTCGCCGATCATGGCTTCGAACTCGCGCGCGATCTGGTCCACGCGCTGGCTGCGCCGGAGCTTTGCTTCGGCTTCGACCGCGGCGGCCTCGTCGGCGGCTTTCTTGGCGCCGAGCGAATCCTTGAAGTGCTGGAGCGAGCCCGCGACCTGGCCGATCTCGTCGTTGCGGCCCGTCGCCGGAATCTCCACCTCGTGCTGTCCGGCGGCGAGCATCCCGATTACGTCGGCGAGCTTCGCAAGCGGCATCACCACACGCCGGCGCAGCATCGTGGTCACGCCACCGAGCGTCCCGAGCAGCGCCAACACGGCGACACCGGCGAGCGCCAGCATCGCCAGCGCGCCGTCGCGCGCGGCCGAGGCGCGCTCGGCTGCTTCCGCCAGCGCGGCGTCGCGCACGCCGTAGAACATCTGGATCGCCGGCACGATGACCTTCGCCAGCTCCTCGGCAGTGCCGCCGTACTTGCCGTCACTCCGGGCTGCAGGAATCTCCTTGTCCACGGCAACCGCTGCCTGTCCGAAATAGGATTCCGTTGCCGCCTTGTGCGCGGCAGCGATGCGGGCGGGATTTCCGAGCTGTTCGATCCCGGCCTCGATGCGCTCGCGATCGGCCTCCACGCGTCCCTGCATGCGCTCCATCAGCGACAGCTCGGCCGCGGTGAGCGGACGGCGCGCGGAGAGCGCCGGGGACAGCGTGGCCGCGCGGTTGCCGGCCGATACGCGCAGATCCTGCGCCGTTCGCGCCAGATTCAACAGCGCCGCAAGCGAGGAATCGGCATTGATGACCTTCGCCTCGAGCCGGTTCATGACCGGTTCGATGTTGCCGATGACCTCGGCGATACCGGGCAGGAAGCCCTTTGTCGCGACGCTGTCGCGCGCCGCCAGGGGAACGCCCATCGCGCGACCGGCCGCGGTGGTGATCTCCTTCAGCCGCCGTGCGGCACGGTCGAGATTCTCGGCAATTGCGCCGCCGTCGTCCAGCACCATGACGGCGCGCCTTGCGGCCTCGAAGCCGGCTTCGGCAGCTTTCGCAGCCTTCGTGGCAGCTTCGAGCTGCGCCTGCGTCGCAGCGCCTTCCTGGAAAATCGGTCCGATATAGGGAGCGCGAAGGCTGGCGACGTGCTGGCTGGCCATCAGGGTCGCGCCAAAGGCGTCGACGGTCTTGATCGCGTCGGAGCGGTTGGTGAAGATGCGGGTCTGGGGTATCAGCACCTCGGCGCCAAGGATGACTGCAAATACCGTCACCGTCAGCATCGACAGCGCGAAAAGCTTCCCGATCCGCATCTTGGGTCCCCGAACCTATTTCTGCAATGTCGAAAACCTAGCCGGCGGCCACTAAGGGCTCGTTAAGCAACGATCCGTAGTTCCGCGGAGTGTCAGGTCGTCGCGGAGGGCGCCGAGAACGCTGTCCCGCACGAGTTCCCGGAGGTGACGAACGCGCAGAATTGCCGGCACTTCCTCACCGAATACCTATATCAATGGCTTGCGCCGCCATCCGGCCACACTTGCTTACCTCTGGAACGTCAATGCTCTCGCTCGAACTCGTCATCGTCGTCGTCCTGATCGTCATCAACGGCCTGCTCTCCATGTCCGAGCTGGCCGTGGTCTCGTCGCGTCCGGCGCGGCTGTCGCTGCTCGCGGCCAAGGGTGTGCGCGGCGCCGAGCCGGCGCTGACGCTGGCGGCCGATCCCGGCAAGTTCCTTTCGACGGTGCAGATCGGCATCACGCTGGTCGGCGTGCTCTCCGGCGCGTTCTCGGGCGCGACGCTCGGGCAGCGGCTGACGCAATGGCTGCTCGAACTCGGCCTATCCTCAGGGCTTGCCGACGTCGTCGGTGTCGGCATCGTGGTCACGCTCATCACCTATGCCACCTTGATCGTCGGCGAGCTGGTGCCGAAGCAGGTCGCGCTACGCGATCCCGAAAGCATCGCCGTTCTGGTCGCGCCCGCGATGCACGCGCTTGCGAAGATATCGCTGCCGCTCGTCTTCCTGCTCGATGTCTCCGGAAAGCTGATCCTCACGCTGCTCGGCCGCGGCGGCAGGGCCGAGGAGAAGGTCTCCGAGGACGAGATCCATCACCTCGTCAGCGAGGCCGAGAGCGCGGGCGTGCTCGAGCCCGGCGAGAAGGAGATGATCGCCGGCGTGATGCGGCTCGGCGATCGGCCGGTCGGCGCGGTCATGACGCCGCGCACGGAGGTCGACGAAATCGACCTGAACGACGATCCGGCCGCCATCCAGGCGATCATAGCCAAGAGCCCGCATTCGCGCTTCCCCGTCTCCGACGGCGATCGCGACACGCCGATCGGCGTGCTCCAGGCCAAGGACCTGCTGATTGCCTATATGAACGAGCGCAACCCCGACCTGCGCGCGCTCGTGCGCGAGACGCCCGGCATCCCGGTATCGGCCGATGCGCGCGACGTGCTGACCATCCTGAAAGCTGCTCCGGTTCACGTCGGCCTCGTCTATGACGAATACGGCGCCTTCGAAGGCATGGTGACGGCCTCCGACATCCTCGAGTCGATCGTCGGCGCCTTCCATTCCGAGGAGGGACCGCCGGAGCCGGCCTATGTCAGGCGCGCCGACTCGTCGCTCCTGATCTCCGGCTGGATGCCGGTCGACGAATTCGGCGAGCTGCTCGGCGTCGAATTGCCGCCGCATCGCTACAACACGGTGGCGGGCCTGGTGCTGCAGCAGTTCAACGCGCTGCCCAACGCCGGCGACGCGTTCGACTTCGGCGGCTGGCACATCGAGGTGGTCGATCTCGACGGGCGCAGGATCGACAAGATCCTGGCAACACGGCGGGGCGAGCAGGCTGCGGCGTGAGCTGAATTCTCCGCCGGCGTACCGGACAGGCGCGAAGCCCTCACCCGAACTTCACGCCGATCCGCTTTTCCTTGCGCCAGACCACGATGCAGGACAGATGCCTTCCATCGACCTGGACGAACAGGGTGAAATGCTCAGGGATGCCCACCGGGCTGGTGACGTCGAGCGCAGCGCCGGTATCCGAGAGATTGCGAACAGTGCAGTCGATCGCGCCGCCACCGAACTCGATGGTTCCGGCCTTCAGCACGCGATGCCTCGCCTTGCTACGTCGCTCGTCCATAGGCGCAATTTACGACCAAAGTTGAATCAAGCGTTAAGCCTACGCTCCGCTCGCGACTAATTTACGGCCTCCGCACCTGCCTGCCGCGGCCGGCATCTCACGGCGCCGGCTGGAACGTCTCCGCCCGCGCCATCTTCCAGGCGTCGCGGAAGCGCGAATCTTCCGTCCCCTCGAGCAACTCGCCGGGCCGCAGCGCCGGGTAAAGCTGCGCGAAGGACTTCACCTGGGTCGTCGACGTCCGTTGGCTGAAATGGATCGGGCGCAGTTGCTGCGGATGGGTCAGGCCGGCGGCGGCGATCAGCTCGGTCAGCGAATGCAGCGTCGCATGGTGGTAATTGTGCACACGGTCGATCTTTAGCGGCACGTAGAGCGCGCGCGCCCGGGTCGGGTCCTGCGTCGCCACACCGGTCGGGCAGCGGTCGGTGTGGCAGCTCAGCGACTGGATGCAGCCGAGCGAGAACATGAAGCCGCGCGCCGAATTGCACCAGTCGGCGCCAATCGCCATCGCGCGCGCCATGTCGAAGGCGGTGGCGATCTTGCCGGAAGCGCCGATCTTGATGCGGTCGCGCGCATTGATCCCGACCAGCGCGTTGTGAACGAAATTGACGCCTTCGCGCATCGGCATGCCGAGATGATCCATGAATTCCAGCGGCGCGGCGCCGGTGCCGCCCTCATTGCCGTCGACGACGACGAAATCCGGATAGATGCCGGTCTGAAGCATCGCCTTGCAGATCGCCAGGAATTCCCAGGGATGGCCGATGCAAAGCTTGAAGCCGGCCGGCTTGCCGCCGGACAGGCGGCGCATCTCGGCGATGAACTGCATCATGCCCACAGGCGTGGAGAAGGCACGGTGCGAGGCCGGCGAGATGCAGTCCTCGCCCATGGCCACGCCGCGGATCTTGGAGATCTCCTCCGAGACCTTGGCCGCCGGCAGCACGCCGCCATGGCCCGGCTTGGCGCCCTGGCTGATCTTGAGCTCGACCATCTTGATCTGGTCTTCGCAGGCGACGCGCGCGAACGCCTCGGGATCGAAGGTGCCGTCGATATGACGGCAACCGAAATAGCCCGAGCCGATCTCCCAGATGATGTCGCCGCCCATCTCGCGGTGATAGGGGCTGACGCCGCCCTCGCCGGTGTCGTGCGCGAAGCCGCCCTTCCTGGCACCGGCATTCAGCGCCCGCACCGCATTCGGGCTGAGCGCGCCAAAGCTCATCGCCGAGATGTTGAACACCGAGGCCGAATAGGGCTTTGCGCAATCCGGCCCACCAATCACGACACGGAATTTTTCCTTGGCATGCGCCGTCGGCGAGACCGAGTGATGCATCCACTCGTAACCCTCGCGGTAGACGTCCTCCTGGGTGCCGAACGGGCGCTTGTCGAGCTCCATCTTGGCGCGCTGATAGACCACCGCGCGAGTGTCGCGCGAGAACGGCATGCCGTCCTTCTCGCTCTCGAAGAAATACTGCCGCATCTCCGGCCTGATTTCCTCGAGCAGGAAGCGGATATGCGCGGAGATCGGGTAGTTGCGCAGCACCGCATGGCTCTTCTGCAGGAGATCGCGGACGCCGAGCAGGGTCAGCGCGCCGAAGATCAGGATCGGGACCAGCAGGATGTCGAAGATCTTGCGGTCGGCGATGCCGATGCCGATCAGGAGCGCGGTGACCACCGCGCAGATCGTCAGCACGATGAAGCGCGGCGAGAAGGGCAGCAGCAGGGTTTCCATGATCCCCTCTTCCGCCAGCGGCAGGCGTTTGGGGGATTGCTGCGTCTTGTTGTCGTCGGCCACGATTCCCATCCTCTCGCCAGCATGAGGCGGTACGATACGCCCTCGCCTGTCATACGGATATGACGCGGCCCTTGTTTCAGGCTAGCGAATTTGGTCGAGACAAATCAATCAGCCGAGAGGATAGATTTTGCAGCGCAACAAAGCCTGCCGACAGCGGCCGCAAACTAGCTGTGTCCCGGGCAAGCGCCAGCGCAGACCCGGGACGCGCAGAAGGCAACAGCACACGCTATGGCGAAATGGGCCCCGGCTCTGCAGCGCATCGCCGAAAAGGCGCATGCACTGCGTCCGGGGGCACGAGAGCGTGGCTCGAGCTCAGCGCTCGACGAACGCCTTCTCGATTACGAAATGGCCGGGCTTATTGCCGGAGCCCTCGACGAAGTCGCGGCTCTCGAGCATCGCCTTCAGCTCTTCGAGCATCGCCGGGCTGCCGCACATCATGATGCGGTCGGTTTCGATGTCGAGCGGGCCTTGGCCGATGTCGTTGAAGATCTGCTCGGAGCTGATGAGATCGGTAATGCGGCCGCGGTTCCTGAACGGCTCGCGGGTCACGGTCGGATAATAGACGAGCTTGTCCGCGAGCAGCCCGCCGAACAGCTCATCCTCGCGCAGGGTCGCGACGAGCTTCTCGCCATAGGCGAGCTCGGAGACCTGGCGGCAGCCATGCACCAGCACGATGCTCTCGAACTGGTCGTAGACCTCGGGGTCCTTGATCAGGCTCGCAAAGGGCGCAAGGCCGGTGCCGGTCGAGAGCAGCATCAGCCGCTTGCCCGGAAGCAGATTGTCGGTGATCAGCGTGCCGGTCGCCTTGCGGCCGACCAGGATGGTGTCGCCTTCCTTGATCTTCTGGAGACGCGAGGTGAGCGGGCCGTCCTGAACCTTGATCGAGAAGAATTCGAGCTCTTCCTCGTGGTTGGCGCTCGCCATGCTGTAGGCGCGCAGCAGCGGACGACCGTCGACCTCGAGGCCTATCATGGCGAACTGGCCGTTCTGGAAGCGGAAGCCGGTGTCGCGGGTGGCACGGAAGCTGAACAGCGTGTCGGTCCAGTGCTGGACGGAAAGAACCTTCTCTCGGTAAAACGCGCTCATGATTTTCGATATTCCGAATAATTGCGGTTTTAGGGCAAAAGCGCTGCCCGGCCCTGAAAACGGGGCGGACACCATCTGCCATGGCGGAGGATTTCGCGTGTGTGATCTACGCCATTGAGACCAATAATCAACCTCGTTCCGGATGCAATTGATGCCGGTCAAACCGGCATTTGCGGCAGAACCGGTCACATCATCGATGAATCTGCTGCCGGGGAGGTGTGGAAGGCAATTTCCTTCCCCTCCGATGCCTGGTTTGAGCACTTAATTTCCGTCGCACTCGCGAGAATTTCATTAAGAATAGTTCTGATTTTCATCCCGATTGGCGCCGATTCCGCATTTTTGCGGCTGTTGCGACAGGAACGACGAAGGACCATGGCAAGCGGCGAGCGAATCTTCGTTCAGGCAATCCGGCGCTATTGCGCCGACCGCGGCATCGCAGTCGACGTCCGCGCCAGTGGCTGGCTGATCGCAATGAACAGGGGCGAGATACGCCGCTTCGCCTTCGGCTACGACATCGGCCTCAACAGCGCCATCGCCCACCGCCTTGCCAACGACAAATCGGCCACCGCCGAGGCGCTGGCGCTGGCGGGCGTGCCATGCGTTCCCCATCACCTCTTCCTCAACCCGAGCATGGGCGTGCACGTCGCCGGTGCCGATTGGCGCCAGGGCATGCTGGCACTGCTTGCCCAGAATCCGCAAGGCGTGGTGATGAAGCCGAACGAGGGCACGTCCGGACGCGCGGTGTTCAAGGCGACGAACAGCGACGAGCTCGACCGCGCCGTCACCGAGATCTTCTCGTCCAGCCTTGGGCTGGTGATCTCACCCTATGTCGAGATCGAGGAGGAGGTCCGCGTGATCGCGCTCGATGGCAAGCCGATGATCGTCTACCGCAAGGAACGGCCGTCGGTCGTCGGCGATGGCGTCCGGACGTTGCGTGAGCTGGCGAGCGCGGCGGGACATGACAGGCATCTGCGCGAACTCGCGGCGCGCGAACTGAACGCCATCGTCCCCAGAGGCGAACGGCGCCTCCTGACCTGGCGACACAATCTCGACGCCGGCGCAAAGCCCATCCTCCTTGATGAGGGCGAGGTTCGCGCGGTCTGCGCAAGGCTCGCAATCGACGCCGCAAGCTTCATCGGCATCACCTTCGCCTCGATCGACGTGATCCGGGTCGATGGCATCTGGCGCGTGCTCGAGATCAATTCCGGCGTGATGATGGAGGCTCTCGGACGGCTCCATCCCGAACTGGTCCGGGCGACCTATGACGCGGCGCTGGATCGGATCTTCGAGACAGCGCACTGAGCTGCCGGTGCCGGGCCGCCATATCGTGCGTGAACCGCCTCCGCCGAAAAAAGGAGGCCCGGAATACCGAGCCTCGTCACCATAGCAACTGCGTGGGGGTTTCAGGGAGAAGCCGCTAGGCTCGAAGACGCTGTCGCAAATCCTGGTCCTGTCGGTCGCCCCGGCGCAAACAGCGATGACCTGCCTCGACATCGCAGGACCGTGCCGACCTCGGAAGGAGCCGAGCTTGCGGAAGGCGCGCTTACACCGACGTTTCATGATGTCGCAGATATCACAGCGACGCAACACGCTTTGCGTGTGGTCGCGTTTTCAGGATGTTCCCGTTGTGAAATGGAACGCAGCGATCTAGCCTTCATGCAGCGCACAAGGCATGCGGCCTGCACGTTTTATTTACGGGGGCTGCATCGACAATCGTCAAGACCGTCAAAGAGGGAAACGCCATGAGCGGACATGTCAATCGCCAGATTCTTCTGGTCGAAAAGCCCAGCGGCAAGCTCGGTCCCGAACATTTCAGGATGGTCGAGAGCGCAATGCCGGAACCAAGAGACGGCGAGGCCCTGCTGCGCGTGCGATACATCTCGCTCGATGCCGCCAACCGTGCCTGGATGCACGGCGCGACCTATCGTTCCGCCGTCGAAGCCAACAGCGTGATGGCCGGTGGCGCCATCGCGGAGGTCGTCAGCTCGAAGGCAATGGGGCTTGCGGAGGGCGACATCGTATTCGGTGACACCGGCTGGCAGGAATTTGCCGCGGTGCCGGCGAAGCATCTCACCAAGATGCCGAAGCTCGAACCGATGACGCATCTGCTCAGCGTGTTCGGCATCGCCGGCCTCACCGCCTATTTCGGCCTGCTCGAGATCGGCAAGCCCCGCGAGGGCGAGACGGTCGTGGTCTCCGCGGCGGCCGGCTCGGTCGGCTCGATCGTCGGGCAGATCGCCAAGATCAAGGGATGCCATGTGGTCGGCATTGCCGGCGGCGCCGACAAATGCAACTGGCTGACCTCCGAGCTCGGCTTCGATGAGGCCGTCGACTACAAGGATGGCGCGTTGTTCAAGGCGCTGCGCGCGGCCGCGCCGAAGGGGATCGACGTTTATTTCGACAATGTCGGCGGCGACATTCTGGAAGCCTGCCTGCCGCAGATGAACAACTACGGCCGCATCGCCTGCTGCGGCGCGATCTCGCAATATGACGGCGCGCCTGCCGCGCACGGCCCGCGCGGCGTGCCAGGGCTGATCGTGGTGAAGCGGCTGACCATGCAGGGCTTCATCGTGATGGACTACATGAAGGAGAGCCAGCGCGCGCTCGCCGACCTGCAGGCCTGGGTCAAGTCCGGCAAGCTGAAGGTGCAGGAGGACATCATCGACGGCCTCGAGAATACGCCGAAAGCACTGATCGGATTGCTCGCGGGCGAGAACCGCGGCAAGCGCATGGTGAAACTCTAGCGCCGGCACTCCGTCGTCTTTGGCCACAATCCGCTTGCGATGGCGGACAAAGCGGCCAATGATGCCGTGCATCGCCCGGCTCGCAACGATTGCAATCGCATCACCTTTTTAAGAGCGTCGAACGGCGGTTCGAGCGCTCGATCCATAGGGCAGGAAGTCATCCAGATGTTCGCGATATTGAAGCATGGCTCCACACGCAGCACGTTGCTGGCGGCAGTGCTGTTCGCAACCGCAACACCGATCTTTGCGCAGGCGCCGACCGACGCGCAGAAGAGCGCGATCCGGTCCGCGTGCCGCTCGGATTTCATGGCGCACTGCTCGAGCGTGACGCCGGGCGGCGTGGAGGCGTATCAATGTCTGAAGAAGAACGTTTCGAGCCTGTCATCGGGATGCCAGACCGCGGTTCGCGCCGTCGAGCCCGCCGCAGATTCGAAGACCGAGGTCGCTCCGGCCGCGCCGAAAACCGAGGCTGCACCCAAGGTCGAACCAACGCCCGCTGCGCCGAAGGTCCAGGCGGCGCCTGTCCCTTCCCCCGCCGAGCCTGCCAAGCCCGCCGCGCCGGCGGCGGCGCCAAAGGCTGCTCCCGCCAAACAACCGAGCAGCGCGCAGGTCTCCGCCATCAAGAGCGCCTGCCGGTCCGACTATCCGAAAGTCTGCGCCAGCGTGCCGCCGGGCGGCGCCCCCGCGCTCGAATGCCTGGAGAAGAACAAGGCAAGGGTCTCGCCGACCTGCCAAAGCGCGCTGAGCGCGGCATCCGGCGGTGCGGCGGCTACCGCGGCGCCTGCAGGTGCCGCGCCCGCCGCGGCGCCGACCACGATCGTGCTGCGGCCATTGCTGCCGCGCGAGGAACTGTTCATCGTCCGGTCGGCCTGCGGCGCCGATATCCGCACGCTCTGCGCCGGTGTGGCGCCGGGAGGCGGCCGGATCATCCAATGCATTTCCAACCGGGCGGCATCGCTCTCGCCGGCCTGCAGGGACGTGCTCGCGCCTTTCGCCGCGAGATAAGACGGAGCGGGCGATTTTCGTCCGCAAGAAAATGAATTGCGGCATGCGCGACCGAATGTTCGCACGCCGAGGCGTGACTTCGCAGGTACTTTCTCGAGGCGCAATTTCGATGACGACAAGACTGGGAGGACGACATGCGTTCATTGCTGCTCATCGCTTCTGCTCTCTTCGCCTTCGCCGCGACCATGACGTTCGAGACCAATGATGCCAATGCGGTGGTGTGCGCCCGCGGCGTTTATCGCGCCGGCTGCGCCGGTCCGAACGCGGCCGTCGTGGTCCGCAAGCCCGTGCCCGCGGTCCGTTGCACCAGGGTGCTGGTGAACGGGGTCTATGTGAAGCGCTGCGTCTGACGCCGCCCGGGTGGCCAATCCGGTTCGGCTTGGCTATGCTTGCACGAGACTGCTTCGGACACGCGCCAAATGCGCGCCCCGAGGGAGAGCTTCGGCGCGCCCGCCTTTGCCGATAATTCCGCTGGCGCCGGGCGCCGGAGCACATTAGTCTACCCCTAGATAGTAAGTATACTGTCAATTAGGGAGGCAGACGTTGCGGATCGCCGTGATCGGCGGGGGGCCCGGTGGGCTCTACTTCGCCTATCTCTGGAAGAAGCGTCATCCCGAGGATCAAGTCGACCTGTTCGAGCAGAACCCGGCCGACGCGACCTGGGGCTTTGGCGTCGTTTTCTCCGACCAGGCCCTGGAGTTCCTCGGCGCCGACGACCCCGAGACGGTCGATGCGATCGCCCCCCATATGGAGAGTTGGGAGAACATCACGCTGAACCTGCACGGTGACAGCGTCGCCATCGACGGAGTCGGCTTCTCCTCGATCGGGCGCCTCGAGCTCCTCAAGTTGCTGCAGCAGCGCGCGCTCGATGTCGGCGTCACGCCGCGCTTCGACACGCAGATCCAGACAACCGACCAGCTCGACGGCCACGATTTGATCGTCGCCGCCGACGGGCTGAATTCGCTGGTGCGCCGCGCCTTTGAGGGCGATTTCGGCACCTCGCTGTCCTACTCCTCTAACAAGTTCGTCTGGTACGGCACCTCGAAACGCTTCGACACGCTGTCGCAGACCTTCGTGAAGACCGACCGCGGCGCCTTCAACGCCCATCACTACCGCTATTCGCCGGGCATGAGCACCTTCCTGGTCGAATGCGATCACGCCACATGGCAGGCCTATGGCTTCGCCTACAAGGACGTCGAGCAGTCCAAGGGTGTCTGCGAGGAGGTGTTCGCCGACACGCTTGGCGGCCACTGCCTGGTGTCGAACAAGTCGGTCTGGCGCAACTTCCCCTGGGTCTGGAACGAGCACTGGTCGTTCAAGAACATGGTGCTGATCGGCGACGCGCTGCATTCCGCACATTTCTCGATCGGCTCGGGCACGCGGCTCGCGATCGAGGACGCGATCGCGCTGGTCAAGGCGCTGGAATCGGATGTGCACCTTGCGACCGCGCTGCATCGCTATCAGGCCGCGCGCAAGCCCATCGTACAGAAGCTCGTCGACGCCGCGCGCACGAGTGCGTTCTGGTACGAGCACTTCGCCGAGCACATGAAGCTTCCCCTGCTGGATTTCGCCTACAGCTACATCACCCGCTCCGGCCGCATCGACGATTCCCGGCTGCGCGCGATGTCGCCGGCCTTCATGGCCCGCTACGAGGCGGACAAGAACGGCGGAGATGCCGCATGAGCAACGAGATTTTCGACCGGGTGCCCGCGGATGGCGCGGGCGCGCGCGAGATCGGCTTTGCCGTTCCCGACATCTACAATGCCAGCCGCGTGCTGTTCGACAATCTGGGCAAGGGCCGCGGCGACAAGCCTGCGCTCATGGGCCCGGCAGGCATGCGGACCTATGCCGAGCTCTGCGGCGAAGCCTGCCGCTGGGGCAACGGCTTCGCCTCGCTTGGCCTCGAGCGCGGCGACCGCGTGCTCTTGTTCCTCGACGACACGCCGGCCTACCCGGCCGCGTTCTTCGGCGCCGTTCGTGCCGGCTTCGTGCCGCTTCTGATCAACACGTTGACGCCGCCGGATCTGCTGCAATTCTATCTCGCCGATTCCGGCGCGCCGGTTGCGGTCGTGGATGCCGAGTTCGCGGCGCGCTTCAATGCGGAAGCTTGCAGGGACACCGGGCTGCGGATGCTGATCGTCGCCAATGGCGAGGCGGGCGATCACGCGGCGCCACGGGCGGTCGCGGCGGCAAGCTGGCTCGCGCAGTTCCCGACCGAGCTGGCGGAAGCCCCGACGCACCGCAACGAGATGGCGTTCTGGATGTACTCCTCCGGTTCGACCGGACGGCCCAAGGGCATCGTGCATCTGCAGCACGACATGGCCTACACCGATGCCGCCTTTGCGCAGAACGTGCTGAAGCTGACGCCGGAGGACATCTGCTTCTCGGTGCCGAAGATCTTCTTCGCCTACGGCTTCGGCAACTCCGTCACCTTCCCGTTCTCGGGCGGCGCCGCGACGCTGCTGTTGCCGGGCCAGCCGAAGCCGGCGTCGATCTTCGCGGCGATCGAGCAGTACAAGCCGACGGTCTTCTTCGGCCTGCCGACGCTCTACACCTCGCTGACCAGGGCCGAAGGCGCGGACAGGACGAATTTCTCGTCACTGCGTCTGGCGCTCTCCGCAGCCGAAGTGCTCTCGGCGGAGGTCTTCAACGGCTGGAAGACACTCACGGGGCTCGAGATCGTCGAAGGCCTCGGCTCGACCGAGGTGCTGCACATCTACCTGTCCAATCGCGAGGGGCAGAAAAAGCTTGGCGCCGCCGGCCTGTGCGTGCCCGGCTACGAGGTCGCGCTGCGCGACAAGGACGGAAACGAGGTCGGCGACAACGAGGAGGGCATCTTGTGGGTCCGCGGCGATTCGAACACGCCGCTGTACTGGAACCGGCCGGACAAGTCCGCGGAAACCATTCGCGAGGGCGGCTGGATCTACACCGGCGACCGCTTCGTCCGCGATGCCGACGGCTTCCATTTCTTCCGCGGCCGCGCCGACGATCTCATCAAGATCTCCGGCCAATGGGTCTATCCGCTCGAGGTCGAGCTGTGTCTCGCCGACCACCCCGATATTCGCGAATGCGCGGTGTTCGCGGCCGAATTGCCGGACCGGCGGATGACGCTGAAGGCGGTGGTGGTGATGAACAACCGCGCTGTCGACCGGGGCGAGGCGACGCGCAGGCTGCAGGACTATGTGAAAGGCAAGCTGTTGCCGTACAAATATCCGCGCGAGGTGATCTTCATCGACGAGCTGCCGAAGACGGGCACGGGGAAAATCGACCGGCAGGCGTTGCTGCGGATGTAGCCAATGGCGCCGCCTCACTCTCGGTGTCGTGCCTGCGAACGCAGCGACCCATACGCCGCAGCAGCAATTGTTTCGCGAGATGGTCATCGCCTGTCTTCGCCAAACTCCTGCTGCGGCGTATGGGTCCCGGCTCGGCACTTCGCTTGTCCGGGACGACGGCGGAGAATGAGGCGACAGTATCGCCCCACACTCTCCTCACCCGGTCTTGCCCAAATGCTCCAGCGCGTCCTCGGCCCGCAGCGGCACGCGCGAGGCCTCGTTGTTGAGGTCGACGAGTTGCATCACCAGCCCCATCAGCGCCTTGCGCTCAGCGGGCTGCAGCGGTTCCAGCATGCGCGCCTGGGCGCGTTCGACGGCGGGGATGATCTCGCGCAGGATCGCCGCGCCTGACTTGGTGAGATAGAGCAGCTTGATCCGCTTGTCCTCGGGTGCCGGCTTGCGCTCGATATAGTCCTTGGCCTGCAACCGTTCGATCACGCTGCCGAGCGTGGAGCGGTCGAAGGCGATCACCGCCGAAAGCCGCGTCGCGTCGATCCCGGGGTGGGTATGAATCGCGATCAGCGCGGCATATTGCACCGGGGTCAGATCGAACGCCTTGCACTCCTCCATGAAGATCGAGACGGCGATCTGCTGCATGCGCCGGAACAGATAGCCTGGCGCGGCATAGACCGCGTCCATCGTGATCGGAGCGGCAGGCTTACTCGGCATCGGGCTGCTTCTCCGGTGCGGCATCGGCAAACGCCGGCAGCGCCTTCGCGGCGGCCTCGGCCTTGAGCAGACGCGGATAAGCGGAGACTTCGACGCCGAAGCGGCGCGCATTGGCGAGCTGCGGCACGAGGCAGAGGTCGGCAAGCGTCGGCGCATCGCCGAAGCAGAACGGGCCCGGCTCGTCCCTGATCAGCGTCTCGCAGGCCGACAGGCCCTCGCGATTGACCCAGGCCGCCCAGTCCTGGACCTTCTCCTCGGGCAGGCCGAGCTCGCGCAGCCGCGCCAGCACTTTCAGGTTCTGCACCGGATGGGTGTCGCAGGCGATCGCGAGCGCGAACGCCCTCACCTTGGCGCGGCGAAGCGGATCCTTCGGCAACAACGGCGGATTGGGGTGTGTCTCGTCGAGCCATTCGATGATGGCCACCGATTGGGTCAGCACCGTGCCGCCCTCGCTCTCCAGCGCGGGCACGAGACCCTGCGGGTTGATGGCGAGATAAGCGGGCGCGCATTGCTCCCCCTTGCGAAGATGATGCGGCAGATGCTCGGCTCCGAGCCCCTTCAGGTTCAGCGCGATCCGCACCCGATAGGCGGCGCTGGAGCGGAAATAGCCGTGCAGCTTCATCGAGACCTCCCCGTTTATCTGTCGTTCCGGGGCTCGCGAAGCGAGAACCCGGAACCTCGAGATTCTCAGGTGCGCAAGTGCGCACCATAGTTCGGCTCTTCGAGCCGCCCCGGAATGACGGTGACCTTGTATGCCCTTCCTCACGTTGACGCTAGCCAGATCGTCAGTATACTGTCAATCAACAAGACGATCGGGAGCAGCAGCCATGGAAGCCGTGACCAAGACGCCGGAACGCGAGGCGTTCTACAAGAAGATCGACGGCGAAAATCTCACCGCACTCTGGACGGTGATGAGCGACCTGATCACGCCGGAGCCGAGAAGCGCCTGTCGTCCTCACCTCTGGAAGTTCGATGTCATCCGCGACTACATGACGGAGGCCGGCAAGCTGATCACGGCCAAGGAAGCTGAGCGGCGCGTGCTGGTGCTGGAGAACCCCGGCCTGCGCGGCCAGTCCAAGATCACGACCTCGCTCTATGCCGGCGTGCAGATGGTGGTGCCCGGCGACGTCGCGCCGGCCCACCGGCACAGCCAGTCGGCGCTGCGCTTCGTGCTCGAAGGCAAGGGCGCCCATACCGCCGTTGACGGCGAGCGTACCGCGATGGAGCGAGGGGACTTCATCATCACGCCGTCGATGACCTGGCACGATCACTCCAACGAGACCGATCAGCCCATGTTCTGGCTCGACGGCCTCGACATTCCGCTGGTGCAGTTCTTCGACTGCTCCTTTGCGGAAGGCTCGAAAGAGGACCAGCAGAAGATCACGA
Organism: Bradyrhizobium sp. CCBAU 53415; assembly: GCF_028128735.1. Classification (NCBI taxonomy): domain Bacteria; kingdom Pseudomonadati; phylum Pseudomonadota; class Alphaproteobacteria; order Hyphomicrobiales; family Nitrobacteraceae; genus Bradyrhizobium; species Bradyrhizobium sp. CCBAU 53415. The sequence goes on from NZ_LBJF01000026.1 coordinate 722,108, forward strand.
AGCCCGCGGGCGACAGCTTCGCGCGCTACGGTCACAATCTGCTGCCCGTCGACGTCAAGCGGAGCTCGAAGACCTCGCCGATCTTCAGCTATCCCTACACCTACACGCGCGAAGCGCTGGAGAGGGCCCGCGCGAGCCAGGAGTGGGACGCATGTCACGGGCTCAAACTGAAGTTCAGCAACCCCGAGACCGGCGATTTCGCGATGCCGACCATCGGCACGTTCATCCAACTGCTGCCCAAGGGTTTCAAGACCGCGCGCTATCGGGCGACGGACGCGACCGTGTTCTGCCCGATCGAAGGCAAGGGGCGCAGCCGGATCGGCGATACTGTCTTCGAATGGGGCCCGCGCGATCTGTTCGTGGTGCCGAGCTGGCACTGGGTGACGCACGAAGCGGACGATGACGCCGTGCTGTTCAGCTTCTCGGATCGCCCGGTGCAGCAGAAGCTCGATTTGTTTCGCGAGGATCGCGGCAACGCGTGAGGGTCGCGGTATTGGCCTCACCCTCGATGTCGTCCCGGACAAGTGAAGCGCAGATCCGGGACCTATAGCCCCAGGGAGAAGTTTGACGAAGATCTTCGCCGTTGTGACGTTCGTCCCAGACAGATCACGCGGTATGGGTCCCGGCGTTCGCCGGGACGACAGCGGAATTCACCGCCAGTGCAGCAGCCGCGTTTCCAGCCAGCCGATCACCTTCCCCACCGCAAGTCCAAACACCGACAGGATCACCACGCCCGCGAGCAGTTGATCGGTCTGCATCAGATTGCCGGCCTGGAGCACGAAGGCGCCGATGCCGTATTGCGCGCCGATCATCTCGGCGCTGACGACGAGCAGCAGCGCGACGGAGGCGGTGATGCGGAAGCCGGCGAGGATGGCGGGCAGCGCGCCCGGCCAGATCACCCTGCGCACGATGGTTGCGAACGGCACGTTGAAGCTCTGTGCCATTCGAATGAGGTTGCGCGGCACGGCGTCGACGCCGCTGTAGACCGAGATCGCGGTCGAGAAGAACACCCCTAACGCAATGGTCGCGATCTTCGGCTCTTCGCCGATGCCGAGCCAGAGGATCAACAGCGGCAACAGCGCGATCTTCGGGATCGGGAACAGAGCCGAGATGAAGGTGATGCCGACGCTGCGTGCGAGACGCGACAAGCCGATGGCGAAGCCGACGGCGACGCCGGCCACTGTCCCCAGCAGCCAGCCGACGCCGATGCGCAAGAGCGAGGCGGACAGATGCTGCCAGAGCGCGCCTGACATCGCGAGCCGGTAGATCGCGCGCGCGATCGCCGAAGGCGCCGGCAGGAACAGCGGATTGACCAGGCCGGTGCTGCCGGCGGCCTGCCATATGGCGATTACTAGTGCGAGCGCGATCCAGCCGCCAAAGCGGCTGCTCGCCGGAACGAAGCCGGCGCCGCGAAAGCGGACGCGCCGGGTCGCAGTGTCCTTCGCAATTTCGGCCGGCGCGCGGTCAAGCATGCTGGACCTCGCGTTCAGCGTCGATCGCCTCGTTGCGGATCAGCGACCAGATCTGGTTCTGGAGCGCAAGCAGCCTTTCGCGCGCCGCCGCTTCGCCGCGCGCCGCGCGCGTCATCGGCACGGCCACGACCTCGCGGATACGTCCCGGCCGCCGCGACAGCACCACGATGCGGTCGGCAAGTCGTGCGGCTTCCTCGAGATTGTGGGTGACGTAAACCGCACCCATGCCGCCGTCGGCGAGCAGGCGAACGAAGTCTTCCATTAGGAGCTCGCGGGTCTGCGAATCCAGGGCCGACAACGGCTCGTCCATCAGCAGGATCGCGGGCCTCACCGCAAGCGCGCGGGAGATTCCGACGCGCTGGCGCATGCCGCCCGAGAGCTGCTTCGGATAGGTCTTGCGGAAATCGGTCAGGCCGGTGCGGCGCAGGGCGTCCTCGACCAGCGCGCGGCGCTGTGCGGCCGAGAGCTGGGTGTGCAGCAGCGGGAATTCGACGTTCTCCTCCACCGTGGCCCAGGGAAGCAGCGCGAAATCCTGGAACACGAAGGTGAGCGGATTGAGACTGTCCGCCGGCGGCGCGCCACGCAGCTCGGGCGCGCCGGAGGTCGGCAGCAAGAGGCCGCCCAGGATCGACAGCAGCGTGCTCTTGCCGCAACCGGAGGGACCGACGATCGCCACCACCTCGCCGGCACCGACGGTGAAGGAGACGTCGTCGAGCACGGCGAGATCGCCGAAGCAATGGGAGATGCGGTTGGCGATCAGGTCCATTCGATTTCCTCTGTGCCCCACTCCGTCATTCCGGGATGGTCCGAAGGACCAGACTGCAGGTGCGCAATTGCGCACCGGGGAATCTCGAGATTCTCAGGTGCGCAAGCGCGCACCATGGTTCTCGCTTCGCGAGCCCCGGAATGAGAGAGATCAATCCGCCTTGACATAGTCCTTGGCGATGATCGCATTGGCATCGAAGCCCTTGTCGGCAAAGCCCTGCTCCTGCAGCCATTTGATCTGGTTGTCGACGTTCTTCACGTCGAGCTTGCCGTCGGGATCGATATAGGCGCAATTGCCGACCACCTGCTCGACCGGCAGATTGGTGTACTTCGCGATGATCTCCAGCAGCGGTTTCGTCTGCTCGTTGATCGGCGCGACGCCGTCCTTCATCGCGGCGAGGATGACATCGTGATATTCGCGGTCGGCCTTGGCGAGCGCACCGAGCAGCTTCGTCACCAGCGCCTTGTTGGTCAACGTCTTCGGCGAGGCGAACACCGCTCCCAGCTGCCACGGCGTCTCGTCGCCGACCCAGCCGAGGAATTTCGCGCCGCCTTCGTCCATCAGTTTTCGCGCGGTGGAGACCGGCAGCAGCGCCGCATCGACAGTCTCGCCCTTGAGCGCAGCCGCCGCATTCGACAGCGATTGCAGCGGCACGATCTTCACATCCGCGAGCTTGAAGCCGTATTTATCGGCGAGCAGGCCCAGCGAATAGTGAAAGGACGAGCCGACCTGCGTCATCGCCACGCGCTTGCCCGCGAGGTCCTTCGGCGTCTTCAGGCCGGCGGCATAGGCGTTGTTGCTGGCGAAATAGCCGATCAGGGGATAGCCGGGCTTCTCGCGGCTCATGCCGCCGATCACCTTCAGCACACCCTTGCCGGCGAGATTGTAGAGGCCGGCGGTGAAGGCGGTGACGCCGAAATCGACATCGCCCGAGGTGGTGGCGACCGCGATCGGCTGCGCCGCGTCGAAGAATTTCAGCTCGACCTCCAGGCCGGCCTCGCGGAAATAACCCTTGTCCTGCGCGATGAAGACCGGCGCGGAAGAGGACAGGCGGAGCACGCCGATCCTGGCCTTCAGCGCATCCTCGGCTCTAGCACCGCCCATCGCCGTGATCGCCAGAAGGCCCGCAAGCGCGAGCCGAATTATCCCGATCATCTCGTCTCCTCCGCCGTCGTTCTCTTGCAGTCCGTTACAGGCCTTGGGGCACCGCCTGGTCCCGTCCGATGAAGGCGCCCAGTTGTTTCAACGTTTCCTGCAATTTTTCAATGGGGATGTCACGCGGGATCCGGTTTCCGGAGAGCGCCAGCGCGGCGGCGGAACCGGCGGCCTCGCCCATCACGAAACAGGCACCGGAGACTCGCGCGGCCGACTGGCCCTCATGGGTCATGGAGGCACAGCGGCCGGCGACCAGGAGATTGTCGACGCCTTCGGGCACCAGCATCCGGTAAGACAGCTCGTTATAGCCGCGCGATTCCGGAATTGGCGGAAACGTGAAGACAACGTCGCCGGGAACATGGGCCTCGATCGGCCAGCCATTGACGCCGATGGAATCCTCGAACGACGCACAGCCGAGCACATCCTCGCCGCTGAGCTGATAGCCGCCCTTGATGCGGCGGGTCTCGCGGATACCGAGTTGCGGCGGCAGATCGACGATGTAGGATTTTTCAAAGCCCGGCACAGTGCTGCGCAAAAACTCGTACGCCGCGAGCGCCTGCTTGCGGCCCTCGATCTCGCCACGGGTGAGATCGTCGGGCTCGATGCCGTTGATGGCGTGGCCGTCCTCGCGCGCAACCTGGGTAAAGTTCACCCGCCATTCGATGCCCGATTTCTGCGGCCGTACGATGGCGCTCTTGCGCGGGAATATGTGCGTGCCGGCAGCGAGCGCCTTCTCCATCAGTTGCGGAATGGTCCGCCAGGCCTCGCCCGCTTTCTCGGGATCGATGCCGTTGAGGCGGAGCATCATCGAGGGATAGAGCGGATGGCCGTGCTCGTCGCCGATTTCGAACGGAGCACCGGCCCACGCGGCGAGATCGCCGTCGCCCGAGCAGTCGATGAAGATTTCCGATCGGACCGCCTGCCGGCCGGCCTTGGTCTCGACCAGCAGCGCATCGATGCGGCGGTCATCGCTCATGACGACGCCAGCGCCGAGGGCGTGGAATAGGATGTGCACCTGGTGGCTGGCGAGCAGCTCGTCGGCCGCGATCTTGTAGGCAGCGGTGTCGTAGGCCTGGGCAAACACCTTGCCGAGGATCAGATGCGGCGCGTTGAGGCCACCCAGCCGATCGATCCGCGCCAGCAGATCCGACGCCATGCCCTGCACCAGCCGCCGGTGCTCGCCATGGACATTGCCGTGCAGGCCGCAGAAATTCGTGACGCCCGCGGCCGTACCCATGCCGCCGAGGAAGCCGTAGCGCTCGATCAGCAGCGTCTTCCGCCCCGCGCGCGCCGCCGAGGCCGCCGCGACAATGCCGGCCGGGCCGCCGCCGAGCACGACGACTTCATACTCGCCATAGAGCGGCACCTTTCGTGCCGGCTCTTCGATCATCGTGGCCCGCATGGCGCATCCGCTCCCGAAATCTCTTGCTTGCGGCGACTATGAATTAACGCGAGGGAGCATACAATCCACCAAAATACGCGATCAGCTTTCGCGAATCGAGAAAGGTCGACATGGACATCCTGGTGAACCTGCAGGCTTTCCTCGCCACCGCGGATGCGGCCGGATTCTCCGCCGCCGCGCGAAAGCTCAATGTCTCGACGTCGGTGGTCGCCAAGCGGGTCACGCAACTGGAGGCACGGATCGGCACGCCGCTGTTTCATCGGTCGACACGGCAGTTGCGGCTCACCGAAGCCGGGCGGCGCTACGTGCATCGCGCACGCGGCGTCGTCACTGATGCCAACGACCTGCTCTCGCGCATGGGCGAGAAGGACCACGATCTCGTCGACCACCTCCGCATCAAGGCCCCGACCTCGCTGACAGTGGCGCGGCTTGCGGACGCCTTCAGCGTGTTCCAGACCCAGAACCCGCGGCTGAAGCTCGAGATCGTGCTGATCGATCGCCCGGTCGATCCGGTCACCGAGGGATTTGACATCGCGATCGGCGCCTTCCCGCATTCGTTCGGCGGCGTCGTCGACGAGCCGCTGTGTCCGCTGAAGCGGCTGCTCTGCGCCTCGCCGGCTTACTTGAAGAAGCACGGCACGCCAAAACATCCGCGCGATCTCGTCGAGCATCGCTGCCTCAGCTTCCTGCCGACCGGTCCCGAGTGGATCTTTGACGGCCCGCGCGGCCGCATCAGCATCCAGGTCAGTCCGTTGCTCTCCTCCAACGAGGGCCATGTGCTGGCGCGCAGCGCGATCGCCGGCAACGGCATCGCACTGATCTCGCATTACCTCGTCGCGGAGTCCTTACGCGACGGCACGCTCAAGCCGGTGCTGCGCGACTTTCCGATTCCCGAATTGTGGGTGAAGGCCGCGATCCCCGAGCGGCGGCGCAACGCCGCTGCGGTGCAGGCGCTGCTCGCCCTGCTGAAAACGTCACTGGCGCGGTCGCTGTAGGCTGCGTCGCGAAGGTGTCACAAGATGCCGGTTGCTCCCGCAGAATGGACCTGAGAGAAGGTGCGCCAAGTACGCGGAGGCCGTAGCCCGCATGAGCGAAGCGATATGCGGGACCGCTCGCTGCATTCCCGGACGCCGCTTCGCTCATCCGGGCTTACATGTGCCGCACTCATCTCAACGAACGGATTCGATGCTCTTGAAACATGCCCTGCCCGCCGTCCTCGCCCTCGCGCTCTCGGCCACGCCCGCCACAGCCCTCGAGCAGAACTGCCGCTTCATCCGGGAAAAGCCCGATCGCGAGGCCTGCTACAAGCGTCAGGAGGAAGAGCTGGCTGCAATGCGCAAGCCTGCACCTGCGACCGACGAGGGCAAGACACTCGAAACGCTGCGCCGGATGCGGCAGGACGACGACGCGGTCTATCGCAGCATCAGCAACATCTGCCGCGGCTGCTGACGTTCAGCCTTTTGCGCCGCCCCAATTCGCCGCCCGCTTCTCCGCGAACGAGGCCAGACCCTCCGCCGCCTCCGCGCTCTGGCGCTTGAGCGAGTGCAGCTGCACGAGCCGATTGTAGGCGGCATCGTCCACTGCCATCCCGCCGAACGAGCTTTCCAGCGCGAGCTTCTTGGTTTCAGCCATCGCCTCCAGCCCGTTGGCTAGCAGCTGCTCGACCACCTTCGCACCTGCGGCCTCGAGTCCAGCGAGCGGCACCACCTCGTGGACGAGGCCGATGCGGCGGGCGTCCTCGGCGCCGAAGCGCTCGCCGGTGAGCGCATAGCGGCGGACTTGCCGGATACCGATGGCGTCGCAGAGCTGCGGGATGATGATCGCGGCGGTCAGGCCCCAGCGCACCTCGGTGATCGAGAACAGCGCGTTGTCAGCGGCGATCACGACATCGCAGGCCGCGATCACGCCCGTGCCGCCGCCGAAACAGCCGCCCTGCACCAGCGCGACCGTCGGGATCGGCAAGGTGTTAAGCCGCTGCACGGCCTCGAACGTCGCCCGCGAGGCCGCCTCGTTGGCATCGGTCGATTGCGGCCGCACGCTGTTAATCCATTTGAGGTCGGCGCCGGCCTGGAAATGCTTGCCGTTCCCCCTGAGCACGACGACGCGCAGGTTCGGCTTTCTGCCGAGATCGTCCATGGCCGCGAGCACGCCTGATATCAGCGCGCCGTCATAGGCGTTGTTCACTTCCGGCCGGTTCAACGTGACGGTCGCAACCCCGCGTTCATCTGATGTCCACAGGACAGGGCTGGCAGTCATCGGCGATCCTCCGGTCATCTTGTTTGCCGCGCACTATGCCGAGGCGGCGCGTCCTGATCCATATCTTTCCGGCGTGGGGCGGCCGCGTCCATCGCATGGCGGCTTGTGTCATGCTGGTGCCGGAGCGGCACCATGGGATAGGTACGGGATCATCATGCGCATCTGCATTTTCGGCGCGGGCGCCGTCGGCAGCCACATTGCGGTACGGCTGGCGCGCGCCGGCCACGAGGTCAGTTGCGTGATGCGGGGGGCGCATCTGGAGGCGGCTCGCGCCAATGGTCTCAAGCTGCGCGTCGGCGATTCCGAGGTCGGCGCCAAGGTGAACGCATCAGGCGATCCGGCCCAGCTCGGCCCCCAGGACGTCGTGATCTCGACGCTGAAGGCCACGGCGCTTCAGGGGCTGGTCGGCAGCATCAAGCCGCTGCTCCTGGACGACACCGCGATCGTGTTCGCGCAGAACGGCATTCCATGGTGGTACGGCATCGGCCTGCCGCCGCGGCATCCGACGCCGCCGGACATTTCCTTCCTCGATCCCGGCGGACGCCTGCGCGCCTGCATCCCGAAGGAGCGGATCATCGGCGGCGTCGTCTTCTCCTCCAACGAGGTCACTGCGCCCGGCGTGGTGCAGAACCTGACGCCGGACCGCAATCGCCTCCTGATCGGGGAATGCGACGACCGCAATTGCGAGCGCATCACGAGGCTGCGGGGCATCTTCAACGACGCGCGGCTGGAATCCCCGCCGGTGGCCGAGATCCGCGAGGCGATCTGGTCAAAGCTGCTGACCAACATGTCGCTGTCGGTGCTGTGCCTGCTGACCGGCCAGACCGCGCGGGGCGTGCGCGACGATCCCGCCTTCACCGAAGTCATTCCGCGCATGCTGAACGAGGCCAACGAGATCGCCCAGCACTTCATTCCCGAGGTCAAGCGCGTGACCCGCAGCGGGCCCGCCCCCAACCACAAGCCGTCACTGCTCCAGGATTATGAGCTCGGTCGCGCCATGGAGATCGACGTTCTGGTGAAGGCGCCCCAGGCCTTCGCGCGCACCGCCGGCCTGTCGACGCCGACGCTCGACCTGATCGCCGCGCTCGCGATCCAGAAGGCGCGCGACAAGGGGCTCTATTCCGCGTGAGCTTCAGGAGAGTTGGTCGATCCAGGCCGCGAGCGTATCGAGTACCTCAGTGAGCGCCTCGTCATTCGTCCGGCCCGACTTCTTCAACACCGCAAACGAGTGATCCCCGCCTTCGACCTGGTGCAACGTCGCCTGCGACCCGAGCTTCTCGACGACAGGCTCGAGGTAGCTCAGATCGGCAAGTCCATCGCGCGTGCCTTGCAGGAACAGCATGGGGACGGTGATACCAGCGAGGTGCTCGGCGCGCTCGGATGAAGGCTTCTTGTCGGCATGCAGGGGAAAGCCGAGGAAGGCGAGCCCTTTGACCTCGGGCAATGCAGCCTTGGACTGCGCCTGCGAGGTCATGCGCCCGCCGAACGACTTTCCGCCCGCCACCAGCTTGAGACCGGGGCAGAGCCGCGCCGCCTCCGCGACCGCCGCTCGGATGGCGGCGTGCGCGACTGCGGGCTGGTCGGGACGCCCCTTCTTCTCTTCCATGTAGGGAAAATTGAAGCGAAACGTCGCAATGCCGCGGTCCGCGAGGCCCGCCGCGACCTTTTCCATGAAGGAATGCCGCATATCCGCACCGGCGCCGTGCGCGAGGACGTAGCAGACGCGCGCATGGGCCGGCAGCGTCAGAATCGCGGAGACCGCGCCGTTGCCTTCGATGTCGAGCTTGAGCTCTCGCGTCCCGACCAAGACTGAATATTCCCGAATGGATCGCGCCGATGCTACCTGCGCGACCGCGATCTGGGAACATGAAACTTCGCGCGCTCGTCGCGGACGTGCGTACCTCGACGCGAGCGGCAGCCGTCAGCTGACCCGCCGTTCCCGACCTTCCCAGAACGGCCTGCGCAGCTCGCGCTTCAGCACCTTGCCGGCGCCCGACAGCGGCAGCGGTGTCTCTGTGATCTCGATGCTGCGGGGACATTTGTAGCCCGCAATCAACGTCTTCGTGAACTCGATCAGCTCGCCGGCCGAAACCTCCGCGCCGCTGCGCTTGACCACGACGGCGTGGACCTGCTCTCCCCATTGCTCGTTGGGAACTCCGATGACGGCGCATTGCAGCACCGACGGATGCTGCGCCAGCGCGTTCTCGACCTCGACCGAATACACGTTCTCGCCGCCCGAGATGATCATGTCCTTCACGCGGTCGACTACGTAGATGAATCCGTCCTCGTCCATGTAGCCGCCATCGCCCGTGTGCATCCAGCCGTCGACGACGGCGCGCGCGGTCTCCTCCGGCCGTTCCCAATAGCCCAACATCACGGTGTCGCCGCGTACCACGATCTCACCGACGGCTCCTGCCGGCACCGGCTGGTCATTCTCGTCGACGATCCGCACCTCGCAGCCGAGCGTGGCGCGGCCCGCACCGCGATGACGTCCCTTCCTGCGCCCCTCCCCGACATGCTCGTTCGCATGCAGCAGCGTCGCGATCGGCGACAATTCGGTCATGCCATAGGCCTGCGTGAAGCGCACATGCGGCAATGCGCGCGCGGCACGGTCGAGCACCGCCTCGCTGATCGGCGAGGCCCCGTAGATGATGTGCTTGAGCGACGACAGGTCGTAGTTTCCGATCGCGGGGTGATCGACGAACATCTGGATCATCGTGGGCACCAGCAGCACGTCGGTCACGCGCTCGTTCTGCATCGCAGCCATCACGCCTTCGGGCGTGAAGCCCTGAACGATCACGTTTGAGCCGCCGGAGAGCAGCAGCGAATACATCGCCGCGCCGTTGGCGAGGTGAAACATCGGCGCCGCATGCAGATAGGTCGTGCTCGCCGGAAACAGTCCTTCGCCGAGAGCATTGAGCGCGTTGGCCATCAGGTTCTGGTGGCTGAGCATCACGCCCTTGGCACGCCCGGTCGTGCCACCGGTGTAGAAGATGCCGGCGAGGTCGTCGCCCTTGCGCATGGCATCGGCAACCGGAGCGCTGCCCGCGACCAGATCCTCATAGCTCTCCATGCCGGCCGCCACCTCGCCGTCGTCGGCATAGATCAGCTTCAGCCCCGGAATGGCGCCGGCGAGCTGCGCGCCAACCTGCGCAAAGGCCTTGTCGACCAGCAGAACGGAGGCACGGCAGTCGCGCAGCGCGTCCTCGTTCTCCAGGGCACTCCAGCGGATGTTGAGCGGCACGATCACGCCGCCCGCCCAGCCGGTCGCCAGATAAAGCTCGAGATAGCGGTCCGAGTTGAAGGACAGCACGGCGACGCGATCGCCGTCCCGCACGCCGCGCGTGCGCAGGCCGCCGGCGAGCCTCGCGACGCGTTCACCGAGCTCGCCCCAGCTGCGGCGCCGCTGACCATAGACGGTGGCCAGCCCCTTCGGGTTGATCTGCAGCGCGCGCCGCAGCCCATGCGTGACGTTCATCGCGTTCCTCCTCCTGTACGCTTCTTCCCTGGTGCTTTGCGTCCTGAGTTGCGCCGTTGCGGCGTCCTCGGCGTCTTCTTTGTCATCTGCTGCCGGCTCTCGGTCGCCAGGCCTTCCGTCAGCCGAACCGTGAACTCGTCGGCGATTTCGCTCGGCGACAGCGCGCCGTCACGGCGATACCAATGGCCGATCCAGTTGAGCGCGCCCGCGATCGCGAACGCTGCAAGCTTGGGATCGCAAGGCCTGATCGAGCCGTCGTCGATCCCGCCGGAAATATACTTCCGGAACGTGGCGTCGATCCGCTTCTTGGCGGCGCGCGCGACACCGGCGTTCCGCTCGGTCAGGTCGCGCAGATCGAAACGCACCAGGCTCGCGCCGAAATCGGTCGCCATCAGCGCGGCATAGGCGCGCACCAGCTTGCGCAGCTTGGCGAGGCCCGAACCGCCGCCAGCGTCGATCTCCGTGATGACGCTGTCGACAAGCTCGGCGCCCATCGACCAGCACTCGAACAGAATCTCGTCCTTGCCCCGGAAATAATTATACAGCGCCGGCTTGGTGATGTTCAGCCGCTCGGCGACCTCGTTCAGCGTCACGCGATGATAGCCCTGCTCCAGGAACAGCTGCACGGCGGCGCGCAGCACCGCCTCGCGCTTCTCGTCGCGGGCACGGCGGCGGCTCTCGAACGGCAGCCAGGGCGAGGACGGCGACGATGAGGGCGAAACGGGCGGCGCTGAATCCATGCTGGATCGGTTGACTCTCGGGGGCATCGACCGATATGTTACCCATGGGTAAGAAAAAGTCCAATGGGTAATTTATTTGGAGGAAGCGATGTCTGACGTCATCGTTGCAGGGGTCGGCATGATCCCCTTCGCCAAGCCGGGTGCCAGCGCGCCCTACCACGAGATGGGGACGGAAGCGGCCAAGCTCGCGCTCGCCGACGCAGGCCTCGGCTACGAGAAGGTCGAGCAGGCCTATGTCGGCTACGTCTACGGCGATTCCACCTGCGGGCAGCGCGCGCTCTACCCTGTCGGGATGACCGGCATCCCCATCGTCAACGTCAACAACAATTGCTCGACCGGCTCGACCGCGCTGTTCATGGCGCGGCAGATGATCGCGAGCGGCGCACTCGACTGCGTGCTGGCGGTCGGCTTCGAGCAGATGAAGCCCGGCGCGCTCGGCAGCGTCTACACCGATCGCCCGAGCGCGTTCGAGGAATTCGACGCGACTGCGGACCAGCTGATCGACGCCCCCGGCATTCCGCTGGCGCTGCGCTATTTCGGCGGCGCCGGGCTCAGCCACATGAAGAAATACGGCACCCCGCTCGACGCCTTCGCCAAGGTGCGCGCCAAGGCGAGCCGCCATGCCAGGAACAACCCGCTCGCACTCTTCCGCAAGGAGGTCACGGCCGACGATGTTATGAACGACCAGGTGATCTGGCCGGGCGTGATGACGCGCCTGATGGCGTGCCCGCCGACCTGCGGTGGCGCCGCCGCCGTGCTGGTGTCCGAGCGGTTTGCCGACAAGCACGGCATCGGCAAGCAGGTGCGCATCGTGGCGCAGGCCATGACCACCGACACGCCGTCGACCTTCAAGGCCGGCGACATGATGCAGCTGGTCGGCTACGACATGGCAAAGGAGGCGGCAAGCCGCGTTTATGAAAGCGCCGGCATCGGGCCCGACAATCTCGACGTGGTCGAGCTGCACGATTGCTTCGCCCACAACGAGCTCATCACCTACGAGGCGCTCGGCCTCTGCGGCGAGGGCGAAGCCGGCAAGTTCATCAATGACGGCGACAACACCTATGGCGGCCGGATCGTGACCAATCCGTCCGGCGGATTGCTGTCGAAGGGACATCCGCTCGGCGCCACCGGGCTTGCGCAGTGCTACGAGTTGACGCGCCAGCTGCGCGGCACCGCCGGCGCCACGCAGGTCGAGGGTGCCAAGGTCGCGCTGCAGCACAATCTTGGCCTCGGCGGCGCCTGCGTCGTTACGCTCTACAAGCGGCACTGACAAACATGGTCGATCAGTCCGCCGTAGGGCGCAGCTTCACGCCCGTCACCGCGCGGGTGGAGCCGGGCCGCCTCCGCTATTTCCACAATACGCTGGGTGAAGAGAACCCGGTCTACCGCAACGCGGATGCGGCGCGGGCGGCCGGATTCAACGGCATGCCGGTGCCGCCGACCTATTTGTTCTGCCTGGAGATGATGGACGTCGACGACCCCTTCGAAATGTTCAGCGCGCTCGGCATCGATCTCGCCCGCGTGCTGCATGGGGAGCAGAGCTTCGCCTATCACGCGCCGGTTCTGGTCGGAGACACCCTGACGTTTCGGCCGCGTGTGACCAGCGTGACGGACAAGAAGGGAGGTGCGATGACGCTGATCGGCATCCGGTGCGAGGTGACCAACCAGGACGGCGTGCATGTCGCCGATACCGCGCGCACCATCGTCATCCGCAACGAGGTGGCGTCATGACGGCACGCGATGACATCAAGGCCGGCGACCGCATCGTCCACAAGGTCTTTCCGCCGATCACCCGCCATACGCTCGCGCTCTATTGCGGCGCATCGGGCGATCACAATCCGATCCACGTCGATATCGACTTTGCCAAGGCGGCCGGATTTCCAGACGTGTTCGCCCACGGCATGCTGGTCATGGCCTATCTCGGGCAGGCGCTCACGGATGTCGTGCCGCCCTCGAAGCTCCGCGGCTTTTCGACCCGGTTCGTCGCGATCACCCAGCTCGGCGCCAAGCTGACATGCGAAGGCACAGTGACGGAGCTCTTCGCCGAGGGTGGTGAGCGCCGCGCACGGCTCGCACTCACCACCCGGGACGATCGCGGCGAGGTCAAGCTCGAAGGCAGCGCAACCGTCGCGCTGTAACAGCAAAGGGACCCATTCGAATGGTAAAACTGCAGGGAAAGGTCGCGCTCGTCACCGGCTCGGGCCGCGGTATCGGGCGCGCGATCGCATTGAAGCTCGCGCACGAGGGCGCCAGGGTGGTCGTCAATGACCTCGATGCCGAGCCCGGCAACGCCGTGGTGGCGGAGATCAAGGCGCTCGGCGGCGACGCCGCCGCCGTGAATGGCAGCGTCTCGGAAGCGGGCTTCGCCGACCGCTTCGTCGGCGCCGCGCTGGACAAGTTCGGCGGCCTCGACATCATCGTCAACAATGCCGGCTACACCTGGGACTCCACCATCCAGAAGATGACGGACGAGCAGTTTCAGGCCATGCTCGACGTCCATCTCGTCGCGCCGTTCCGGATCTTGCGCGCGGCCGCCGAGCCGATCCGTGTCTTTGCCAGGAAGGAAGCCGAGGAAGGGCGCGAGGTGTTCCGCAAGGTCGTGAACATCTCCTCGATCGCAGGCCTTTACGGCAATGCCGGACAGGCAAGCTATTCCTCGGCCAAGGCCTCGCTGATCGGGTTGACCCGAACCATGTGCAAGGAATGGGGCCGCTACAAGGTCAACGTCAATTGCGTCGCCTTCGGCCTCATCAATACCCGCCTGACCCAGCCGATCGAGGCGCAGCAGAAGACCATCGACGTCGCCGGCCGCGACATCAAGGTGGGCGTGCAGCCGCACATGCTGGAGGCCATGTCGCGGATGATTCCGCTCGGCCGCGGTGGCACGCCGGAAGAGGCAGCCGACGCCGTCTATCTGTTCTGCAGTCCGGAATCCAATTATATCAGCGGCCAGGTGGTCGTCGCCGGTGGCGGCCTGATTGTCTGAGAGCGAGGCGCTGATGCATTATCGATCGTCATGGATGACCGAAGAGCTGGACACGTTCCGCGACCAGTTCCGGAAATATCTCGCCAAGGACCTGGCGCCGCACGCCGAAAAATGGCGCGAGCAGAAGATGGTCGACCGTTTCGCCTGGCGCGGCCTCGGCGAGATGGGCGCGCTGCTGGCAAGCGTGCCGGAGGAATATGGCGGCCTGGGCGCCACCTTCGCCTATGACGCCGCGGTGCTCGATGATCTCGAAAGCACGGTGCCGGAGCTGACCACCGGCGTCTCCGTGCACAGCGCCATCGTCGCGCATTACATCCTCAATTACGGCTCTGAGGAGCAGAAGAAGCGCTGGCTGCCCAAGATGGCCTCCGGCGAGATGGTCGGCGCCATCGCCATGACCGAGCCCGGCACCGGCTCGGACCTGCAAGCCGTGAAGACCACGGCCAGGAAACAGGGCAATTCCTACGTCATCAACGGCCAGAAGACCTTCATCACCAACGGCCAGGCTGCCGATCTCGTCATCGTGGTCGCACGCACCGGCGATGCCGGCGCGAAAGGCATCTCGCTGATCGTGGTCGAGACCGCGGGTGCCGACGGCTACAAGCGCGGGCGCAACCTCGACAAGATCGGCCTGCATGCGTCCGACACGTCCGAGCTGTTCTTCGACAACGTCACGGTGCCGCCAGAAAACCTGCTCGGCAAGGAAGAGGGTCAGGGTTTCGTCCAGCTCATGCAGCAATTGCCGCAGGAGCGGCTTGCGCTTGCGGTCGGGGCCGTCGCCGCGATGGAGCGCGCGGTCAAGCTCACCACCGATTACACCAAGGAGCGGAAGGCGTTCGGCAAGCCGCTGATGGATTTCCAGAACACCGCCTTCACGCTGGCCGAGCGCAAGACCGAGGCGATGATCGCGCGCGTCTTCGTCGACTGGTGCATCGAGCGCCTGATCGCCAAGGACCTCGACACCGTCACCGCGTCGATGGCGAAATACTGGTGCTCGGAGAAGCAGGTCGAGACCGCCGACGAATGCCTGCAGCTGTTCGGCGGCTACGGCTACATGCAGGAATATCCGATCTCCCGCATCTTCATCGATTCCCGCATCCAGAAGATCTATGGCGGCACCAACGAGATCATGAAGCTCTTGATCGCGAGATCGCTGTAACCCAAGCGTCAGCTGCTCGGCTTCGCCGCGCGCCAGTCGCGCGGTCGGCAGCCAAAGCGCTGTTTGAAGCGCCGCGTGAAGTGGGAGAGGTCCGAGAAGCCCCAGTCGAACGCGATGGCGCCGATCGCGCGATCAGCCATTGCGGGATCCCCGAGATCCCTGGCCGCGCCGTCGAGCCGGTGGTCGATGACGTAATCGGTGAAGCTGGAGCCTGATCGCGCCAGCAGCTTGTGGACGTATCGCTCGCTGATGCCGACGGCCTCGGCGACATCGGCAACCGCAAGGCCGGGCTCACGGAGCCGCCGGTGAATGGCACGCTTCAGCGCCAGCGTGGTCGCGTCGGCAAGACTCTCGGACTCCGCAGCGCCTGCCCGGCTGCGACGCGACAGGCTCACGGCGACCAGCTCGATCAGAACCCGGAACAGCCGCACGCCCTCGTCTTCGGTCATGCGCAGCGCGCCGTCGCTGAGCATGCGCGTGGTCTCCACGATGAGATGGCCGACGAAGGGATCGTCGGAGACGCGCGCTGCTCCGACGTCGAAGGAGGTCGGCAGGCGCTCGCGCAAGGCTTCTGCCGGCACCCAGAACGAGGCAACGCGCAATTGTGGTCCGCGGTCGTGCAGAAGCGCGAACTGCCGATCACTGTCGAAGATGCCGACCTGTCCCGACGAAAGGCTGATCTCGCGATCATCTTGCTGGATGCGACAGCGGCCCTCCACCTTCAGGTTGAGGTAGAAGCAACTGCGGTCCGATGCCGCGATGTCGTGCGCAGAGCGCCGCACCACGTGTTCGGGAAAGCTGACGCGGTTGATCGCGCCATCGCCGAGGCGGATGTGCTCGACGCTGGCCGGAAAGCCGGCTGCGGCCGCCGGCTCCGGCGTCAGATTCATGAAGGCCTGGCAGATCGCCTCGCGATAATAGGCGAATTGCTCGTCCAGCCGCACGCCCACGGTGTTCCAGGCCGATTGGCGAGACGGAATGGCGCGCTCGATCTGCTGCATCGGTTCACTCCGAGACCAATCCGGTTCACTTCCAGCCAAGCGGCAAATCAGTCGCCAGTCCACAATTGGGGCGCGGCAGCACCGCACCGCCCAAAGCGGCGCGGCCTCAATCTAACCACGTCCTCGGGAGGAGCCACAACATGTCGACCTACGTTCTCGTCCACGGCGCCTGGCACACCGGAGCCGAGTTCGAGCCTGTCGCCGCGCCGATCCGCGCCGCCGGCCATCAGGTTCATACCCCCACCATCAAGGGCAACCGTCCGGGCGACGCCAAGACCACAGGGCTGAAGGAAGCGATCCAATCGATCGCCGACTACCTCGCCGAGAACAATCTGAAGGACGTCATCCTGCTCGGCCATTCCTATGGCGGCATGGTCATCACCGGTGTCGCCGACCTCGCGCCGGAGCGCATCCGCCGCCTAGTCTACTGGAACGCCTTCGTGCCCAACAACGGCGAATGCCTCAACGACATGGTGCCGCCGCACTATGTCGGGCTGTTCGACGCCATCGCGGCCGAGCGCGGCGACGGCTCCGTGGTGCTGCCCTTCCAGATCTGGCGCGACGCCTTCATCAACGATGCCGATCTGGAGACGGCGCAGCGCGCCTATGACGTTCTCAATTCGCATCCGCTGGCGACCTTCACCGACAAGATCGCGCTCAAGGCCAGTCCGGCGGAGATGCCGCTGGCCAAATCCTACATCAACTGCACCGAAGACACCGCGCTGCCGCACAGCCATGGCTGGCATCCGCGTCTGTCGGAGAAGCTCGGCCTGTTCCGTCTGGTGCAGGTACCCGGAAGCCATGAGCTCTGCTTTACCGACCCGGCACGGCTCGCCGATGCGATCATGGAGGCGGGACGGGACTAACAGCGCGCCCTGATGCCCCTCTCGATCCGTGGCAGCTCAATTCGGATACCACCAGCGGCCGCCGATGACGACGCCTTCGGAGACGATCTTGCGGTCGCCGATCAGGTGCTCGCCGACGACGTCTTCATAGTCGAACTGGCCCTGCCTGATCGAGATCAGCGTGGCGTCGCCCACGCTGCCCGGCTTGAGGCTGCCGAGCTCGGGGCGGCGCAGCGCCATCGCCGCGTTCACGGTCGAGGCCGCGATCACGTCCGGCAGCTCCATGCCCATGCACAGGAATTTCGACATGGTCGTGACCTGGTCGTAGGCCGGGCCGTCGATGCAGAGCTGATGGATGTCGGAGGAGATGGTGTCGGGATAGAAGCCGTTGGCGAGCATCGCCCGCGCGGTCTTGAACGCGAACGAGCCCTTGCCGTGGCCGATGTCGAACAGCACGCCGCGCTCGCGCGCATCCAGCACCGCCCTCTTCACCGTGCCCTGCGCGGTGGCCGGCGTGTTGGGGAAGGGACGGAACGCGTGGGTCAGCACGTCGCCGGGCCGCAGACGTGCCAGCACCTCCTCATAGCTCGGCGGCGGGTGGTCGATATGAGCCATCAGTGGCATGCCGACCTCGTTCGCAACCTCCAGCGCAATATCGAGCGGCACGGCCCCGGAGGTGCCCGAGGAATGCAAGCCCACGCGCACCTTGATGCCGACGATGAGATCGCGATTGGCATCGGCGACCTTGGCCGCGTCGACCGGATTCATCAGCCGCAGCTCCTCGCTTTCGCCGACCATGATCCGGTGCGAGAAGCCGAAGATGCCGGCATGCGAGACGTGCAGGTAAGCGAGGATGCGAACCTGGCTCGGCTCGATCACATGCTTGCGGAAGCCGGCGAAATTGCCGGGCCCGGCGCTGCCGGTATCGACCGCCGTGGTCACGCCGGAGAGACGACAGAATTCCTCGGCATCGATGCCGAGCGAGGTGCCGCCCCAATAGACATGGGTGTGGAGATCGATCAGCCCCGGCGTCACGATGAGCTGCGAGACGTCGCGCACCTCGGTGCCCGGATCCGTCTTGAGCCCGCTGCCGATCGCAGCGACCTTGCCGCCAGAAAAGGCGACATCGGTCACGGCATCGAGCTTCTGGGACGGGTCGATCACCCGCCCCCCGCGCAGGATCAAGTCGAAAGGCATCGTTGTCTCCGGATCTAGCTGTGAGGCGGCCTATTGGTCAGCCGAGAGGAGGGACTCCCCACACTTCTAGCAATTTTTGCGCCGGAGTCCTTGGCAAACCGAGACGAAGACCCATGACAAATCAGCAGTCCCGGGCATGCCGTCGATGCACCTATTCGGAGCGAGCCGTGGCAAGGCGCATCAGCGCTTTGCGGACACCGGCGCCATAGGCCGGATCGGCTTTCGTGCAGTTCGCGATGTGGCGCTCCTGGATGTGGATGGCGGCACTGCCGACGGCGCGCGCCGTATTGTCGAACATGACCTGCCGCTGCGCCGCGTTCATCTTGCGGAACAGGTCTCCGGGCTGCTGATAGTGGTCGTCGTCGACCCGATGATCCCAGTGGGCAGCTGCGCCCTCAATCTCCAGCGGCGGCTCGTTGAGGTCGGGCTGATCGGTCCATTCGCCGTGACTGTTCGGGAAGTAGCTCGTCGTCCCACCCAGATTGCCGTCGGTCCGCATTGCGCCGTCGCGATGATAGCTGTGATACGGACATTTCGGGGCATTGACCGGAATCAAATGATGGTTGACGCCGAGGCGATAGCGCGCCGCGTCTCCATAAGACAACAGACGAGCCTGCAGCATCTTGTCGGGCGAGAAGCCGATGCCGGGCACGACATGGGCCGGCGAGAAGGACGCCTGCTCGACCTCCGCGAAGACGTTTTCGGGATTCCGGTTCAGCTCGAAACAGCCGACCTCGATCAGCGGAAAGTCCGCCTTGGGCCAGACCCTGGTCAGATCGAACGGGTTGAACGGAAACGCCTTGGCTTCTTCATCGGTCATGACCTGCACGAACATGGTCCAGCGCGGAAAATCGTCACGCCCTATGCTCCCGAACAAATCGCGCTGATGAGACTCGCGGTCCTTGCCGACGAGCGCCTCGGCATCAGTGTCCGTCAGGTTCTCGATGCCCCGCTGCGTGCGGAAGTGAAACTTCACCCAGGTCCGCTCACTGGCAGCGTTGAGGAAACTGTAGGTATGGCTGCCGAACCCGTGCATGTGACGATAGCTCTTGGGAATGCCGCGCTCGCTCATGACGATGGTGACCTGATGCAGCGCTTCCGGCAGCAGCGTCCAGAAGTCCCAATTGCTGTCGGCGCTGCGCATTCCCGTCCGCGGGTCGCGCTTGATCGCGTGATTGAGGTCGGGGAAACGCAGGGGATCGCGGAAGAAGAACACCGGGGTGTTGTTGCCCACCATGTCCCAGTTGCCTTCCTCGGTGTAGAACTTGAGCGCAAAGCCGCGGATGTCGCGCTCGGCGTCGGCCGCGCCGCGCTCGCCGGCGACGGTCGAGAACCGCGCGAACATCGGCGTCTGGTTGCCGACTTTCGAGAAGATCTTCGCCTTGGTGTAGCGGGTGATGTCATGGGTTACGGTGAAGGTGCCGAAGGCACCCGATCCCTTGGCATGCATCCGCCGCTCGGGAATCACTTCGCGGTCGAAATGAGCCAGCTTCTCGATCAGCCAGATGTCCTGAAGAAGGGCGGGGCCGCGACGCCCCGCGGTCATGATGTTCAGATTGTCGCCGACGGGAGCGCCGGTCGCGTGCGTGAGACGGGGTGGCTTGTCGCTCATGTGATGATTCCCGATCGGTGATTTGGAGAAAGAGGCGGTAGGGCCGCGCGGCGGCGCCGAACGCCGGCTCAGCCGTGCCAATGCGAGCCGCGGATGACGCTGCAGAAATTGCCGCGATGGAAATGCGGCTCCTTGTCGGCGATGACGTCGGCCTTGACGTTGCCGAAGGTGGTGTCCGGCCTGTGCTTGATGCCGTCGTAGAACGCCTGGATGATGTCTTCCTTGAAGTGCGGCGTTCGCGGAAACGCCTCCACCACCGCCTCGCGTTCCTCGTCGGGATAATCCTCGTAGGTGAGGCCGAGAACGTCCATCTCGACGCCGGCGGTCACCAGAGCGACAACGGGATGCATGTGCTGCGGCACGCCCGGCGTCGTGTGCAACGCGATCGCGGTCCAGACCGTGTAGGCGTCGGCTTCGGAGATGCCATGGCTGCGCAGGAAGTCACGAGCGGCGTGCGCGCCGTCCACCTCGAACCGCTCGTGCTTGCTGCCATGGCCCGGCATCAGGCCGATGTCGTGGAACATCGCGCCGGCATAAAGCAGCTCGCGGTCGAATTTCAGCCGGCGGCGAATGCCGGCCAGCGCGCCGAAATGATAGACGCGGCTGGAATGGTTGAAGAGCAGGTCGGTCTCGGTGTCACGGATGTAGTCGGTGACGGCGCGCGCCAGCTTGCTGTCGGGAATGGCGGCGGCTTTGACAATCTGTGGCATGGGGGTCTCCTGAAAATCTCTGGTCGCCTGCAAGCTAGATCCGGGCTATTCTGTCTTCAATTGACGTAATACGTCTAAAGCGGACAAATACCGACCGAGGCGGACATGAGCGGGAAGCCGAAACCGAGGACAGTCGTGATCGTGGCTTTGCCCGGAGTGCAGCTTCTCGACGTGGCGGGACCGCTCGACGTCTTCGCCGAGGCCAACATGCAGGCCGGCCACCTGGCCTATGTGCTTTTGGTGGCTGGAGCGGAACCCGGCCCGATTCGCAGCTCTTCAGGCGTGCGACTGATGCCCGACCGGATCGTCGATCGCGGCTTCCAGGAGAGCGTCGACACATTGCTGATCGCGGGATGCCCGCACGCCGGCGACGCGCCGGCTGACGGCATCGTGACCGATTGGCTCCGCCGGCGGGCGACCAGGACCCGGCGCTTCGGATCGGTTTGCAGCGGCGCCTTCTTCCTTGCCGCGGCGGGACTCCTCGACGGCAGACGAGTCACGACACACTGGGCGGTCGCCGACCGGCTTGCCGAGAAATACCCGTCAGTCACCGTCGACAAGGACGCGATCTACGTCACCGACGGCAAGCTTCGCACGGCTGCTGGCGTCACTGCGGGGCTCGATCTCGCGCTCGCTCTCGTCGAGGAGGATCTCGGGCGCGAGACGGCGATGAAGGTTGCGAGCCAGCTGGTGATGTTCTTCAAGCGCCCGGGCGGACAAATGCAATTCAGCCGCAAGGGAGAGACCGTCCCCGCCGGCCGGGCCGCACTGCAGGAACTGCAGCGCTGGGTCGCCGCCAATCCTGGACTGGACCACAGCGTCGCGAGCCTCGCGGCACGCATGGACATCAGCCCGCGTCACTTTGCGCGGCTATTCCGGGCCGAAGTCGGAACCACCCCCGCGACCTGGGTCGAGGAGGCCCGCGTCAACGCAGCGCGACGCCTGCTGGAGCTTGGAAACGAAGCGCCCAAGCAGGTGGCCCTGCATTGCGGCTTTGCCGACGCGGACACGTTGCGCCGCGCATTCGCCCGCCATGTTGGCGTGACACCCGCCGAATATCGCAAGCGCTTTGCGCGGATCGCGGCCTGATACGCGATACCAGAGGAAGAGAGTGGCGATCCCGGCATGACTCGAACATGCGACCTACGGTTTAGGAAACCGCCGCTCTATCCGGCTGAGCTACGGGACCGCGGAACCCGCGGGGCGGGCTCGGCCCCCTCATAGCAGAGCAGGATGCGGTTCGCCAGCCGCAAGGCGGGCCGGACCATCCTCAAGCTGAGCAAGGCGGCTGTACAATCGCGGCCCGATCCCTCCCGGCGGAGCAGTCCACATGATCGACAGCATCAGCGCCATCACGCTCGGCACCCATGACATGGCGCGCGCCGTGCACTTCTACCGCTCGCTCGGGGTCGAGCTGCTGTATGGCGGCGATGCCGCGGCATTCACGAGCTTTCGCGCCGGCAGCGGCTATCTCAACCTGACGGCGCAGCCGGACGACAGGCGCTGGTCCTGGTGGGGCCGCGTCATCTTCCATGTCGCCGACGTCGACGCGACCTATGAGCAGGCCCGTGCTGCGGGATGGCAGCCGTCGACCACGCCGCGCGATGCCGAATGGGGCGAGCGCTACTTCCATCTCACCGACCCGGACGGCCACGAGCTCAGCTTCGCGCGGCCGTTGTCCTGACCGAATAAGTCGCAGTCGCTGACGTTCCCCAACGTGCAAGTGGCGCTGTCTCAGCCGCTGTGGCAAGCTCGGCGTGGTTTCCTCGAGCGAGAATTGCATCTGGGCTCAAACCAGGGAGGACGACCATGGTGACCTATGTCGTGCTGGGAAATTTCACTGATCAAGGAGTCCGCAACGTCAAGGACTCGCCGAAGCGGGCGGAGGCCTTCAAGGAGATGGCCAAAACGTTCGGCGTGACCGTGAAGGAGATCGTCTGGACGCAGGGACGATATGACGTTGTGACGGTTCTCGAGGCTCCGGATGAGGCCGCCGCGATGTCGCTCGGCCTTAGTCTCGGCGCACTCGGAAACGTCCGCACCGAAACGCTGCGCGCGTTCTCGGCAGCGGATATGAAAAATATCGTCAGCAAGATGCTCTGACGCTCAAGGCTGCGCGAGCGCACTGAACTTGGCACTGGACTTGGGATGGTCTCCCGGGAAGAGGGTCTCACGCCCTGATATTGTTGTCCTTCACCACCTTGCCCCAATAGGCGACCTGCTTGTCGAAGAAGGCGGCCAGCAGCACCCGTCGTGTGATCGTCATGGTCCCCTCCCTTTTGATTTTGCTCTTTGTTTTTTGTTCTTGAGCGCTTCAGGTCGTGCCGAAACCCGACCCCGCTTTTTTGTATTCTGGCCGAGGCGGACTGAAGATGTCCAGCACGCGGGCGCCGTCGGGACCGGCGCGCATGGTGTGTGGCACGTTGCCGGGCGTGCGCCAGAAGTCGCCCTTCTTCACCGGGATTTCCTCGTCGCCCTGGACGCGGATCGCCGAGCCGTCGAGCAGCACGCCCCATTGCTCCTCGGGATGATGGTGCAGCGTGCCTTGCCGACAGCATCGCCTGCTCGCCGGAGAAGATGCGCGTGGTCACCCCAGCCGCCAGCTCGCGGAAGAGGCCGTCGCTGGCATCGTCGATGTTGTGGAATTCGTCCTTCTGGCTCACGCGATCCTCCCCTTCGTTCCTCTCCGATCAGGACTTGCCGTATGAGCCCTGATAGCGGCCCTCGCGGATCGCCTTCAGCGTCTCCTCCTCGCGCGCGACCTGGGCGCGGACGGCGTCCAGCAGCGCGGCGGCGCCGGCGGCGGGAAACGACACCACGCCGTCCTCGTCGCCGACCACGATGTCGCCGGGGGAGATCACGCTGCCGCCGACGGCAACGGGCACGTTGATCTCGCCGGGGCCGTTCTTGTAGGGGCCGCGATGGATCACCGCACGCGCATAGCAGGGAAAGTCGTCGGCCGCGAACGCCGCGACGTCGCGGATCGCGCCGTCGATGACATAGCCTTCGGCTCTGCGCCACTGCGCGATGTTCTTCATGATCTCGCCGACCAGCGCCCGCGTCTCGTCGCCGCCGCCGTCGACCACGATGACGTCGCCGGGGCCGACCAGTTCGAGCGCGCGATGGATGGCGAGATTGTCGCCGGGCCGGGTGCGCACGGTGAAAGCCGTCCCCACCAGCTTGCCGCCGCGATGATACGGCCTCAGCCCCACCGCGCCCGGCAACCGGGCGAGATTGTCCGAGATCACCGAGGTCGGCGCACCGCGGAAGCCCTCGATGATATCGGCCGGCGGCTTCGGCACGCTGTTCGCTGCGATCGTGATCGTCATGTCAGTCCTTCCGTACTAGTCCTACTCATGCGCCTGCGCCTTCGCCGGCCAAATCCGGAAGGCGCGCCCCTCCTTCATCCACGCCGCGCGCTCATCGCGCAACAGCGTGCGGCGGACTTTTCCGGAATCATCGCGCGGCGCGGTATCGACGATCTCGAAGCTTTCCGGATGCTTGTAGCGGCTGAGCCGGTCCTTCAAGAATTCCGCCATGCCGTCGGCGATGACCTGGCCGTCGGCATCGCCCTCCGGTTCGATGATGGCATGCACGCGCTGGCCCAATTCCGGATCGGGCAAGCCCACCACGACGCACGAACGCACGCCGAGGCAGGCGGAGACCGCAGCCTCCACCTCGGCCGGATAGATGTTGGCGCCGCCGCGCAAGACCATGTCGGCGAGGCGGTCGCCGAGATAGAGATAGCCTTCCGCATCCAGCCTGCCGATATCGCCGAGCGACTCCCAGCCATCAGCGCGGCGTTTCGGCTCGGCGCCGAGATAGTGATAGGTGGCGTCCTTGCCGTCGTTGTTGAGAAAGTAGATCTCGCCGGTCTCGCCCGGCGCGACGTCGTTGCCGTCCTCGCCGATGATGCGAAGCTTCGCCATGTCGCCGATCTTGCCGACCGAGCCCTTGTGCGTCAGCCATTCGGTGCCGGAGATGATGCAGGCGCCCTGCCGCTCGGTGCCGCCATAGAGTTCCCAGATCCGCTCGGGCCCGAGCCAGGCGATCCAGTTCTCCTTCAGCCAGGACGGCATCGGCGCAGCCATGTGGAAGACCGTCTGCAGGCTCGACACATCGTAGGCGTTGCGCACGTTCTCCGGCAGCGCCCAGATCCGGTGCATCATGGTCGGCACGAAATTGACCCATTGCACGCGCTCGCGTTCGATCTGGCGCAGCGTCTCCTCGGCATCGAACTTGGCAAGGCCTGTGAGCTTGCCGCCGGTGAACAGCGCATAGTGCGACACGATGAACGGCGCATTGTGGTAGAGCGGGCCGGGATTGAGCAGCGAGACTCCGAACGGGATGTTGAGCGGCGGCGCGGCCACCGTGTCGGTCACCGCCGGCTGGTGATCGAGGATCACCTTGGGACGGCCGGTCGAGCCGCCCGAGGTCATCGCTTTCCAGTAGCGCGCCACCGGAGCATCGAGCGGCTCGTCCGAGAAACCTTCCGGCCCGAAGTCCGCGGGCAGCCGGTTCGGCGCATTCCAGTCGGCCTCGCCGCCAACCACCAGCGCGGGCTTGAGGATGTCGAGCACGGCAGCGGCTTCGCCGCGCGGCAGCCGCCATGACAGCGAGGTCGGCGTCGCCCCGCACTTCCATACCGCAAAGGTGGTCTCGAAGAACGCGTTGCCGTTCGGCAAGCCGATCGCGACAAAATCGCCGGGCTTGACGCCCTTGGCTGCAAAGGCCCGCGCGCGCCGGTTGGCGCCGCGCTCGAGCTCGTCCCATGTCAGCGCGTCCTGCCCGTGACGGATAGCGATCGTGCCATGCGGTTTGCGTTCAGCGTACCAGCGCGGCACGTCGGACAGGGGCAGCAGCATCAGGCGTTTCCACTTCGTCTTCTTGGCGTCACCTCGGGAGTAAGGCGCTCGCAGCAAGAGTGTAACAGCCTGCGGGCGCGGCGCTGTGACTCTCGCGCCACGTCAAGCATAAAATGTCAGCATTACAGACATGAAATTCCCTGGTTCCATGGGTGACAAGGCAGCAATAAAGGGGCAAAAATCCGTTTCGACTCAGTCCGGGTTGAGTCTTGCAGGGATTGCTCTCGCAGAATGTCGGCCGTGTCTACATCGCGTCGTGCGGCGCAGCTTTTCGTTACCGCAGCAGGGTTTTTCCTGCTGACGCATGCGCATGCCGAGGCGCAATGGTGGAAGCGCGCGCCGGTTGATTTCGAGGAGTGCGCCGACGCCGCCGAGAAGGCCGCCACCAAGGCCGAGAAGACATCTGCGCTGGCCGATTGCAACGCCAAGTTTGCCGGCCGCCGCAAGCCGGGCGGCGGCTATTCCTATTACGACTTCCTCCAGGATCGCACCTTCGACATCGCCGGCCCCAATCCGACGCCCGAGGAGCAGAAGAAGATCGACGAAGCCTACACTGCCTACCTCGCCCAGCAGCGCCGCAGCAACGAAGCGGCCCAGGCCACTGCCCGCCAGCAGCGCGAGCAGCAGGAGCAACAGGTGCGGCAGTTTCAGCAGGTCGCGCTGCGAACCGAGGTCGAGCGCGTGCCTATCCCGGTCGGACGGCCGAAGGTCCAGCAGGCCGCAGGCCCGAGGCCGAAGGGCCCGCCCTGCACCAAGGGCTCGTTCTCCTGCGAATGGCCGCGGCTGTCGGAAAGCTTGAACGATCTGAAGAAGCTGTTCAACCCGACACCGAGCAAGCCCGCGAAGAAGGGCTGAGCTGCGCTGTTTCGTTCCGCTGTCGCCACCAACTCCGCTGTCGTCCCGGATCTGCGCGCGCTTAGGCCGCGCTTGTCCGGGACGACAGCGGAGTGTGGAGCGTCAGTTCGCGTGCTTCTTCTTGCGGTGCTTCGGTTTGACCGACGGCGTACTCGCAGGCTCCGTTACTGTCGGCGAACTCCCCAGCTGCGACCGGCTCTCCTGCAATCGCCTGTCATAGCCGGGCGAGTTCACGACCGTCGGCGGCCTCGCATAGGCCAGCGTCGAGGCGCCGCAGAGCGCGGCCAGCGCGAGCCCGACCATCAACCAACGCTTCATCGAATTCCTCCTTCACACTCACGCCGACCCGCGAATCTGCCGCGGCGTCAGACGCGGCGGACCGTTGCCGGCCGCCTCGGCTTCCTTGATCAGCGCAACAATGCGGCGCATCAGCGGCACGTCGACCTGGTTCTGCTCGGCGAGTGCGACGACCACGCCCTGGAGATAGTCGATCTCGGTCTTGCGGCCCTGCTTCAAATCCTGCCACATCGAGGAGCGCGCCTCGGGATCTATCTTCATCGTGCGTCCCAGGATGGCCTTGAAGATCGCATCCGGCAGCCGCAGCAAGGTCGGAGACCAGCTCATCGGGATCGGCGTTGACGAGACCGGAGCGATGCCGGCGGCCTTCAGCGCAGCCAGCCCTTCCGCCATCTGGTCGGCGAACAGCCTTCGCCAGTCGCGGTTTGCCAATTGCGCGGCGAGCGGCAAGTCCGACAACGCACTGAGCGCATTGTTCAGATTGATGATCAGCTTGCCCCATTGCACGCCGGTGATGTCACCGCTGGCGCGCACCGTCAGGCCGGCCACCGAGAGCGCGGCGGCCGTGTTCCCCGGATCCTCTCCCACATGGATGTCGCCGGAGGTCGAGCGGTGGAAACGGCCCTCGCCCATCGCGATCACGTTGAACGGCACCATGCCGGCGAGCACGCGGCGGCCGACGAGACGCTGGCGCAGCGCCGCGACATTGCCGATGCCGTTCTGGAGCGAGACGATGACGGCATCCTGCGGCGCATGCTGCGCGATCTGGTCCGCGACATCGGCGGTGTCGGCGCTCTTCACCGTGACCAGCACGATGCCGGCGCTGTGGAGGATCGCGGGGTCCTCCGATAGCGCGAGCTGACCCGCGCCAAGCCTCGTCTCGGAGCCGTCGAAATCGGTGAGCCGCAGGCCGAACCGTTCGATCTCGGTCTTCACCCGCGGCCGGACCAGGAGCGCAACGCGGCGGCCGGCAGCCGCCAGCATGCCGCCGACGAAACAGCCGATGGCGCCCGCGCCGGCGACTACGATCGGTCGATCCGTATCCACTGACCTCGCTCCCCGAATGACCAGCTTTCGATAGCAGAGGCCAAGGCCCCGCGGCTACGGCGCATCCGCCTTGTAACCGTCATGAGAGCCCCATATGTTCTCGCCCCGGGGGCAGTCAGCGGCGAGCACTCGCCGAACGAGACGCCAAAGGAGAGCACCATGGGTCTACTCGACGTCCTCAATGGCATGCAGAACGGACCGCGCGGCCCCTCTACGCCGAGCTCCGAGAAATCCTCCGGCGGCATGTCGCCGATGACCATGGCGCTGCTCGGCCTGCTCGCCTGG
The DNA here is from genome assembly GCF_028128735.1 of Bradyrhizobium sp. CCBAU 53415. NCBI lineage: Bacteria > Pseudomonadati > Pseudomonadota > Alphaproteobacteria > Hyphomicrobiales > Nitrobacteraceae > Bradyrhizobium > Bradyrhizobium sp. CCBAU 53415. Next base: position 750,236 of record NZ_LBJF01000026.1, read on the forward strand.
AAGGCGTTCAAGCATATGACCGCAAATCAGTCCGGCGCGGCACCGCAACCGGCGCCGGCGCCTCCGCCGGTGAATGCCGGCGCGGGCGGCGGGCTCGGCGACATTCTCAAGGGCGGCCTCGGCGGCCTGCTCGCCGGCGGCGCGGCCGGAACCGTGCTGAGCGGCGGGCTCGGCGATCTCCTCAACCAGCTCCAGCAGGGCGGCCAGGGCGACGCCGCGAATTCCTGGGTCGGCAAGGGCCAGAACAAGCCGATCGCGCCCGGCGATCTCGCCAGCGCACTCGGCGCCGATCAGATCGAAAGCCTGTCCGCCCAGAGCGGCCTGTCACGCGAGGAACTGCTCTCCGGCCTCAGCCAGTATCTGCCGCAGATGATCGACCATCTGACGCCGGACGGACGACTGCCGACCGAGAACGAGCTGTCGGGACGAATCTGAAGTTCTTGATCTGAGCATGGTCTCTTCGGAGAACCGCGGCACACTTCTCCGGATCATGCTCGAAGCGTTCTCGGGAAGGGGAGCACACTCATGAGCATGGGCGGCCTGTTGTGGATCATCGTCGTCGGCTTCGTCGCCGGCCTCATCGCGCGCTGGCTGGCGCCGGGACCGAATAATCCGAGCGGCTTCATCCTCACCACCATCCTCGGCATCGCCGGCGCATTTCTGGCGACCTTCATCGGCCAAGCCATCGGCCACTACAGTCCCGACCAGGGCGCCGGCTTCATCATGGCCACGGTCGGCGCGGTGGTGGTGCTGTTCATCTGGCACCGGCTGGTGGCGAGCGGCGTGATCAAGGGGTAGTGCCTCCTCGCGTTGAAGTCGGCACACTACCGCGTCGCCGTCATGCCCGGGCGTGACCCGGGCATCCATGTCTTTCTATCCGCGCGGCAACACGTGGATGGCCGGGTCAAGCCAGGTCAAGCCCGGCCATGACGTGGAGAGAGCACAGCACCAATCACGTAATCAGATGCATCCCCGCATCCATGCGCACGACCTCGCCGGTCATGTTGCTGGAGGCCGGCATCGCCAGGAAGCAGACGAGCTGCGCGATGTCTCCTGCGGTCGACGCGACCTTCAGCGGCACCTTCGCCACCACGCCGTCGCGCACCTGCTTGGCTCCGGCCTCGCCGCGGCCCTTGGTGAACCAGGGGGTGTCGATATAGCCGGGGCATACCGTGTTGACGCGGATCAGCGGCGCCAGCGCGCGGGACAGCGACAACGTCATGGTGTTGAGTGCGCCCTTGCTCGCGGCGTACGCAATCGACGAGCCGACACCGCTGATGCCGGCCACCGAGGACACGTTGACCACTGCGGAAGGCCGCCCGGAAGCCTTCGCGCCCGCCTCGAGCAGGCTGCGCGCCGCGCGCACCATCTGGAACGGGCCGATGGTGTTGACGCCGTAGACCCGCTGGAAATCCTCCGCCGACAATCCGTCGAGATCGGCGTGAGCCACATGCTTGGTGGTGCCGGCATTGTTGACGAGAATATCGAGCCTGCCCCAGGCGCTGGCGGCAGCCACGATCTTGCGGCAATCCTCATCTTTGGAAACGTCGCCCTGCGCGACCAGGACTTCGGCCGCACCGGCCTTGCGGCAGAGCTCGGCCGTGGCCTCGGCCTCCTTCTGGCTCGACGAATAGTTGATGACGAGCCGTGCCCCGCTCCGCGCGAGAATCTCCGCAGTCGCTGCGCCAAGACCGGAGGCGGACCCCGTCACGATTGCGTACAAACTGTCCTTTGCCATCCCGAATTCCTTCCCCTGTTCCGACGTTGATGTTCTCTTTAGCGAGTTTGCCGCGCCCTGCAAATCGAGCAAACTCCGCTAAGCGGAATTAGCCTCCTATTGTCCTTGCGCCCATGCCCGCGCCGCAGGTTGATCTGCGATCAACGCTTGTCAGGGCCATGGCTTTTTCCGATCATCCGGCGCAAGAAGAAGCTGCGCGCCGGCCCAGGGAGGCGGGACGCGCCAATGGCAAGACACGGGGAACGCTGTGGCGGAGAGTGACAATATCGTCGTCGAGACCGCGGAGAAAATCTTCGCCGATCTCGCCGACCCGCAAACCATCAACAACGACAGGAAGGGTTCGTGGCGAGCGCCGCTGTGGCAGGCGCTGAGCGAGGCGGGCCTGCCATTGTCATGGGTGCCCGACGACCTCGGCGGCTCCGGCGCTAGCCTTGCCGATGGCTTTGCGCTGCTGAACGCCGCCGGCCGTTTCGCGGTCGCGGTACCCCTGGCCGAGACCATGCTGGCGGGTTGGCTGCTAGCGCAGGCCAGGATCGCCTCGCCCGAAGGCGAGATGACCGTGCTGCCGGGATCGCCGAAGGACCGCGTCACCCTCGATGCCGACGGCGCTCTCTCCGGCCGCGCCCGCGGCGTGCCGTTCGCGAAGACAGCGAAGCATTTCGCGGTGCTTGCGCACGGCAAGGATGGCGTTTCCATCGCGCTGGTCGATGCGACCAAGGCGCGGATCGAGGCCGGGCTGAATGTCGGCTACGACCACAGTGACAACGTGACGCTCGACAAAGTTCAGCCCGTCACTCTCAAGCCCGCGCCGAAAGGTCTTGACCAGACCACGCTGATGCTGATGGGCGGCGTCGCGCGCAGCCTTCAGATCGCAGGTGCGCTGGAATCCATGCTCGACATCTCCGTGCGCTATTCCAACGAGCGCGTCGCCTTCGAGAAGAAGATCTCGAAATTCCAGGCGGTGCAGCACAATCTCGCGCGCCTTGCCGGCGAGTCCGCCGCGGCGCTTGCGGCGGCGACGTCTGCCGCCGATGCCATTGCGAACGCAAAGGCATTCGACGACGAGGTCTACCTCGAAGCCGCCTCCGCCAAGATCCGCTGCGCGGAAGCAGCCGAGAAAGGCGGCGGCATCGCCCATCAGGTCCACGGCGCGATCGGCTTCACCATGGAGCATATCCTGCACCGCTATTCGCTGCGGGCACTGGCCTGGCGCGACGATTTCGGCTCGGAAAGCCATTGGGCCGTCGAGCTCGGCAAGCTGGTCGCAAACCGCGGCGCCGACGAATTGTGGCCGCTCGTGGCGTCGCGCTGATCAGGAGACGAGACAACAATGACCGCTGCCCTCCGTTTCGATCCGATCCGCCTGCCGGAGAAATGCGAGCAATTGCGCAAGGAAGTACGCGCCTTCCTCGCCGAGGAAATCGCCGCCGGCACCTTCGATCCGCACAAGCCCAACCGCGAGGATACCGACGCGCCGGAATTTTCCCGCCGGGTCGGCGCCAAGGGTTGGCTGGGGATGACCTGGCCGAAGAAATATGGCGGCCAGGAACGCTCCTTCCTCGAACGCTACGTCGTGACCGAGGAGATGCGCGTCGCCAACGCGCCGACGCGGCGCTTCTTCGTCGCCGACCGCCAGAGCGGGCCGGTGCTTTTGAAATACGCGCCGGAGCACATCAAGATGGACATCCTGCCGCGCATATGCCGCGGCGAGATCTGCTTTGCCATCGGCATGAGCGAGCCGAACTCCGGCTCCGACCTGTTCGCGGCGAAGACGCGCGCGACCAGGACCGACGGCGGCTATCTCATCAACGGCACCAAGATCTGGACCTCGTCGGCGCATATCGCCGACTACATGATCGCAATCTTCCGGACCTCGCCGCCGACCAAGGAAAACCGCCGCCACGGCCTGACCCAGTTCCTGGTCAAGATGAAGCAGCCGGGCATCAAGGTGAACCCGATCGGCCAGATCACCGGCCAATACGAGTTCAACGAGGTCGTCTTCACCGACCACTTCATTCCCGACGATCACGTGCTCGGCGAGGTCGACGGCGCCTGGAAGCAGGCGACGAGCGAGCTCGCCTACGAGCGCTCGGGCCCCGAGCGCTTCCTCGAGACCTATTACGTGCTGACCGAGCTGGTGCGCGCAGTCGGCCCCAATCCGGACACGCGCAGCGCCGAGGGCATCGGACGCCTGGTGGCGCAGCTCCACACCATGCGGCGCATGTCGGTCTCGGTCGCCGGCATGCTCGAGGCCGGCAAGGAGCCGGTGGTCGAGGCCTCCATCGTCAAGGACATCGGCACCGTCTGGGAGCAGCAGCTGCCGCATCGCGTGCGCGATCTCGCCGCCTTCGTCGAGGAGACCGCGAGCAACCGCGAGACGCTGGAGCGGCAACTCGACTTCGCCATCAAGACCGCGCCGAAACTCACCATCCAGGGCGGCACCACCGAGGTGCTGCGCGGCATCATCGCCCGCGGACTTGGCTTGCGCTAGTCGCGCGGATCTGGCTTGCGCCAGCCCCGCGGACGGGGCTTGCGCCAATTCAAACGAGGACCACCATGAGCACCTACAAGGATATCGGCGTCGAGAAGGTCGGGCATGTCGGCACCATCGAGATCCGCCGCCCGCCGCTCAACTTCTTCGACATCTCGCTGATCAACCAGATCGCGGATGCGCTCGAAGAGTTCGACCGCGACATCGCGATCCGTGCGTCCGTGCTCTCCGCGCAGGGCAAGGCGTTCTGCGCCGGCGCCAATTTTGGAGATCCGGCGCGGCAGGCGCAGGAGGCGCGCGAGGCCGAGAAGAAAGGCGACCCCGCCGACAGTCTCGGCCCGATCAACCATCTCTACATCCAGGCCGTACGCATCTTCCGCGCCAAGAAGCCGATCGTCGCCGCCGTGCAGGGTGCCGCCATCGGCGGCGGGCTCGGGCTCGCGGTGTCGACCGATTTCCGCGTCACCTGCCCCGAGGCGCGCTTCTCCGCGAACTTCACCAAGCTCGGCTTCCATCCCGGCTTCGGCCTCACCGTGACGCTGCCCGAACTGATCGGCAAGAACAACGCAGAGCTGATGTTCTACACCAGCCGCCGCGTCACCGGCGAAGAGGCCTACAAATGGGGTCTCGCCAACGAGCTGGTGCCGCAGGACCAGGTGAAATCGGCCGCGATGAAGCTCGCCGGCGAGATCGCCGAATGCTCCCCGCTCGGCCTGCTCTCGACCCGCGCCACGATGCGCGCCGGCCTCGCCGACCGCGTGATGGCCGCGACCAATCACGAGCTCGCCGAGCAGACCAGGTTGCGGGCGACGGAAGATTTTAGGGAAGGCGTGAAGGCGACGGAAGAACGGCGGGCCGCGAACTTCAAGGGAAGGTGACGCGCCGTACCACACCAGCGCCGCCACAATTTCTCTGTCGTCCCTGCGAAAGCAGGGATCTCCATAACCACAGGGAGAGATTGCAGCGCAAAGCTGTCCACCGCGAGTCTTCGCCAAATCACTCCCTGTGGTGATGGGTCTCGGATCGGCGCTTCGCTTGTCCGGGACCACTGCGGTTGGTGTGGCAGCAGCTCAGGCGGCAAGCCGGAACGTCACGCCGCCGAGCAGAAACTCGTTGCCCGCGACCGCGAGCCCCTTCGCCCGTGCCGCATGCAGCACGCGTGCAACATCAGCCACCCGAAACTCCAGTGCAGCCATGATCTCGCTTGCGCCCTTGACGAAGCGAAAGGTTGCGTTCGGCAGCTTCAGTTCGGCATCGCCACTCGGCGCAACGCCGATGATCCTGCCCCAGTGCTCCGCCAGCCCCGCCGGATCCGGGCTCTGCATCTCTACCGCCGTCAGTGCCTGCGTCACGTCCTTGCGAATGAATTTTTGCCAATCCGGTCCCGCCGGCGGATAGGCGCCCAGAATGTCATCACTGCCTTCGGTGTGATTGAACTCGATGAAGGCGGCGCGGCAGTCGCGCGGGTGGAGCTGCACGCCGTGATAGGGCACATGGTCGATGACGTTGGCGGTGCGAACGCCGAGCGCGTTGGCGTTGCGGCCGCGCTCGTCCGGATCATCGCAGCAGAAGATCGCCATATAGCCGCCGCGGCCGCCGGTCTTCTCGATGAAGCGGCCGGCGGTGGTGCCGTCCTTGAAGGGTGCCACCACCTCCAGCAAAATCGTGTCGACCGGGAGCAGCGCGTTCTCCAGGCCGTACTTCGCGACATTGCCGTCGCGGTAGCAGACGGAAAGGCCCATGATCTCCGCGATGTCGGAAATGACGGGCGCGAGCTGCGGCGCGACCAGGCAGATCTGCCGCAGCCGCATATAGGACGCCATCGTCATGCGCCCTTGAATGTCGGCTTGCGCTTCTCGACGAAGGCCTTGGCGGCCTCCTTGTGGTCCTCGGTGTCGCCACAGCGGGTGTGATGGATCGCCTCGCCGTCGAAACAATCCTCCAGCGCCAGATGCTCGGCGTTGTTGATGTTGCGCTTGATGAAGCCGAGCGCGATCGACGGCCCCTGCGCCAGCGATAGCGCGAGCTCGTGGGCGGCGGCGTCGATCTCGGCGTCGGGGACGACCTTTGTCACCATGCCGATCGCATGCGCTTCCCTGGCAGTCAGCACCGGCGACATCAGATAGAGCTCGCGCGCCCGCGCGCTGCCGAGCAGCTGGGTCAGGAAATAGGTGCCGCCGTAATCGCCGGAGAAGCCGACTTTTGCAAAAGCGGTGGTGATCTTGCAGGATTCGGCGGCGATGCGCAGGTCGCAGGACAGCGCCATCGACAGGCCCGCGCCGGCGGCGGCACCATCGAGCTGCGCCACCACGGGCTTCGGCATCTGATGCAGGATGCGCGAGACCTCCATGCCGCGCCGCAGATTCGCAAGCTTCTGCTCGAACGGCAGCGGCGCGCGGCCGGCCGCCATCGACTTGACGTCGCCGCCGACGCAGAAGGAGCCGCCCGCGCCCTTGAACAGCACCGCCCGCACCTCGGGATCGTCGGCCGCGCGCCGGGCCGCTTCGACCAGCCCGGCGACCATGTCCGGATTGAGCGCGTTCTTCCGCTCCGGGCGGTTCATCGTGATGGTGAGCAGCCCGCCTTCGAGCTTCTGCAGGACCATGTCGTTGCTCACAGGACGTCTCCCTTGTTGTTATGTCCTCCGTCGTTCCGGGGCTCGCAAAGCGAGAACCCGGAACCTCGAGATCCCGGGTTCGCTTCGCGCCCCGGGATGACGGCGTGACTGCGTCACGCCGTCATTTCTTCACCAGCGGGCAGCGCGACTGCTCGAGTGACTGGAACGCCTCGTTGCCGGGCACGGTGGCGAGCAGCTTGTAATCGTCCCAGCGGCCCTTGGACTCCGACGGCTTCTTCACCTCGAACAGGTACATGTCGTGAATCATGCGGCCGTCCTCGCGGATCTTGCCATTCTTCGCGAAGAAGTCGTTGATCGGCGTCTCCTTCATCACCTTCATCACCGCCGCGGCGTCGGTCGTGCCGGCGGCCTTCACGGCCTTCAGGTAGTGTGTGACGGAGGAATAGACGCCGGCCTGCGCCGAGGTCGGCACCCGCTTGGTGCGCTCCATGAAGCGCTTCGAGAATGCGCGCGTGTCGTCGTTGAGGTCCCAGTAGAACGCCTCGGCGAGCAACAGGCCCTGCGCGGTCTCGAGCCCGATCGAGTCGATGTCGGAGACGAAGGCGAGCAGCGGCGAGACCTTCTGGCCGCCCTTGGTGATGCCGAACTCGGCCGCCTGCTTGATGGCGTTGACGGTGTCGCCGCCGGCATTCGCAAGCCCGATCACTTTGGCCTTGGAGGCCTGGGCCTGAAGCAGGAACGACGAAAAGTCCGACGTGTTGAGCGGATGGCGCACGCTGCCGAGCACCTTGCCGCCGGTCTTGGTCACGACATTGCTGGTGTCCTTCTCCAGATCCTGGCCGAAGGCGTAATCGGCCGTGAGGAAGAACCAGGTGTCGAGGCCCGACTTCACCGCCGCCAGGCCGGTCACGTTGGCCTGGCCGAAGGTGTCGAACACGTAGTGGATGGTGTAGGGGCCGCAGGCCTCGTTGGTGAGACGGATCGAGCCCGGACCGTTGAACATGATGATCTTGTTGCGCGCCTTGGCGATCTCGCCGGCGGCCAGCGCGGTCGCGGAGGCCGCGACGTCGTAGATCATCTCGACGCCCTGGTTGTCGAGCATGTCGCGGGCGATGTTGGCGGCGAGATCGGCCTTGTTCTGATGGTCGGCCGCGAGCACCTGGATCTTGCGCCCCAGCACCTCGCCGCCAAAATCCTCGACGGCCATCTTGGCCGCGGTCTCGCTGCCGGGACCGGTGATGTCGGCATAGAGGCTCGACATGTCGAGGATGCCGCCGATCTTCAGCGGCGGCTTGTCCTGGGCCTGCGCGGCGCTCGCATTGAGGGCAAACGCGGCGGCAAAAATGCCGGACAGAATAAGCTTCATCGAAAAGACCTCCCTTATCGCGCCGTACTCTGATGGCGGCTTGGTTATTGCTCTTGGGATAGTGCTGTTGCCGCAATCATGCCGCATGCGCAAGAGCGCAGCAAGCGCGGGGCGCCATGCGCGTCTTGCGATTGCCTCATGTTTTCCGCAAAACGGAATGGTGGGAACGTGACGAGATCTTTCCACGTCATCATGAGCGCAGCGACCTGTCCGCCGAAGCGTTAGCGAAGGCGGAAGCAAGCCGGAGTCTTTCCGCGGAGGGACTCTGGATTGCTTCGTCGCTCCGCTCCTCGCAATGACGGAGTGTGAGGAAGCGTCTTCGCGAAACGCTAGACTTGAGGTAAAGCTGGAGCGCAACGCAACCTTCCCGGGTCACGTGACGCGCCTGCTTCACCTCATCGTCGCGTTCTCGATTGCCGAGGCTACCGCCGCGTTCGCCGCGCCGTGCCAATTCGAATCGCAAGGTGAAGGCCGCGTTGCCACCATCGTTGATGCACGCAGCGTGCGTCTCGACGACGGTCGCGAAATCCGTCTCATGGGAATCGAGCCGACGGCGACCACGAAGCAGGCGCTGGCATCGCTGCTGGCCGGCCGCGACGTGACGCTGCGGAGCACCGACGACACGCCCGACCGCTACGGCCGCCAGGGTGCGCTGATCTTCATCGGCGAAAGCGAGGTCTCGGTGCAGGCCATGCTGCTCGCCCAGGGCGATGCCATGTTCTCCGCCGAGATCGCGGACAAGGACTGCGCGGCCTCCCTGATGGCGTCCGAAGCCGTGGCACGGCACAAAAAAATGGGCAGCTGGGCTGACCCGTCGGCCATAAAAAACGCGGAAAGTCCGGACGATATCTTGGCGGAGATCGGGCGCTTTACGGTGGTCGAGGGCAAAGTCCTGTCGGTTCGGCAAGCTGGGGCAACGACCTACCTCAACTTCGGACGGAACTGGACACGCGGCTTTGCCGCGACTATTTCAAAGCGCACGCTACCGGCGTTCGAAAGCGCCGGCATCGCACTTAAGTCCTTGGAGAATCGGCGTATTCGAGTTCGGGGCTGGGTGGAGGGGAATACGGGGCCACGGATCGATGTGCGCCTCGTGGGGCAGGTCGAGTTGCTGGGCGCAAACGAGCCGACTGGGGTAAGGCCTTGAAACGGCCAGGCACGGGTTAAGCGACGTGAATGGGGTGCTAGAACGGCACGTACGGAGTGAACGCCGCCGCCTGCGGGCTGCGCCGGTAGCGCTTTGCCTCGTCCTGGGCACCTCGCTCGCCGGTTGTGGCGATATGGGCCGGTTCCAGACCGGGGCGGCCCCGGCCACCGTCGTGATGCCGAAGCCGAAGCCCGCCGTCGCCCAAACCCCCGCCACCGAGAAGGAGCACGAGCGCATCCTGGCGAGCTATGGCGGGACCTATGACGATCCCAAGCTCGAGGCGCTCGTCAGCAAGACCGTCGACCGGCTGGTCGCGGCTTCCGACCGTCCCGACCAGGGCTACAAGGTCACCATCCTCAATTCCGGCGCGGTGAACGCCTTCGCGTTGCCGAACGGCCAGCTCTACGTCACGCGCGGACTTCTTGCGCTTGCGAGCGATACGTCCGAATTGTCCTCCGTGCTCAGTCACGAGATGGCGCATGTGCTGTCCAAGCACGCCGCGATGCGCGAGGACCAGGCCCGCCAGGCCGCGATCGTCACCCGTGTCGTCACCGACATGAGCAACGATCCCGATCTCACCGCGCTCGCGCTGGCCAAGACCAAGCTCACCATGGCGAGCTTCTCGCGCAAGCAGGAGATCGAGGCCGACGGCATCGGGGTCGGCATTTCCGCCCGCGCCCATTTCGACCCCTACGGCGCAGCGCGCTTCCTCTCGGCGATGGAGCGCAATGCCGAACTGAAGGCCGGCAAGAGCTCGCTCGATCCGCGCGCGCAGGATTTCACCTCGTCGCATCCGGCGACGCCCGAACGGGTGCAGAACGCGCAGAATATCGCGCGGCAATACACTGCGCCGGAGGGCGCCGAGCGCGATCGCGAAAGCTACCTCGCTGCGATCGACAACCTCGTCTATGGCGAAGACCCCAGCGAAGGTTTTGTCCGTGGCCGGCGTTTCCTGCATCCGAAGCTCGGCTTCACCTTCCAGGCGCCGGACAATTTCACGCTCGACAATACCGCGCAGGCCGTGATCGGCGTGCGCGAGGGCGGTGCACAGGCGATGCGCTTCGACGTCGTGCGCGTGCCGGCCGAACAATCGCTCGGCGACTACCTCAATTCCGGCTGGATGGAAGGCGTCGAGAAGGCGTCGACCGAGGATCTGACGATCAACGGGTTTCCGGCGGCGTCCGCCACCGCCAAGGGCGAACAGTGGCAGTTCAAGGTCTATGCGCTGCGCTTCGGCAGCGACGTCTACCGCTTCATCTTCGCGACGCGGCAGAAATCGACCGAGAGCGAGCGCAACGCGCGCGAGACCGTCAACTCGTTCCGTCGCCTGACTCTCGACGAGATCCAGGCCGCGCGCCCGCTGCGCATCAAGGTCATCACCGTGCAGCCCGGCGACACCGTGGAATCGCTCTCCCACCGCATGGACGGCGTCGATCATCCCGCCGAGCGCTTCCGCGTGCTGAACGGCCTCGACCGCACCGCGCAGGTGAAGGTGCGCGACCGGGTGAAGATCGTGGCGGATTGACGCTGCGCTGGCGCTGCAGATGTGGCTGCTGCTCGAGCCTCAGCGCCCGGCATCCATGTCGCCCGCCTCGCGCTGGCCGCTGAGCCAGAGCGCGAGCAGGGTCCAGAACGCGCCGGACAGGAGATACGCACCCGAGGCGATGACGCCGAGATTGGTCGCGAGCAGCAGCGCGACGAGCGGGGCGAAGCCTGCGCCGAACAGCCAGGCCATGTCCGAGGTCAATGCCGAAGCCGTGTAGCGGTAGGCCTGCCGGAAGTTCGAGGCGATCGCGCCGGAGGACTGGCCGAAGGACAGGCCGAGCAGGATGAATCCGATCACCATGTAGATGGTCTCGCCGAACGCGCCGGCATCGAGCAGTTGCGGGGCGAAGCCGCTGTAGATCGCGATCGCGATCGCCGATCCCATCAAGAGCGACTTGCGGCCGACGCGGTCGGCGATGATGCCGGAGATCACGATCGCGGCGACGCCGAACACGGCGGCGACGATCTCGATGATCAGGAAGCGCACCGGGCTTTCGCGGGTGAACAGGAACACCCAGGACAACGGAAACACCGTGACCATGTGGAACAGCGCGAAGCTCGCCAGCGGCGCGAACGCTCCCAGCATGATGTTCTGGCCTTCGCGCGCGACGGTCTCGGAGATGCGCGAGGGCTGCAATTCGCGGGTCTCGAACAGCGAGGCATATTCCTCGGTCGTCACCATGCGCAGGCGCGCGAACAGCGCCACGACGTTGATCGCGAAGGCGACGAAGAACGGATAGCGCCAGCCCCAGTCGAAGAAATCGTCGGCCGACAGATTGCCGGCGAAATAGGCGAACAGCGCGCTCGCCACGATCAGTCCGAGCGGAGCGCCGAGCTGCGGCACCATCGCGTACCAGCCGCGCTTGGAGGCCGGCGCATTCAGCGCCAGCAGCGAGGCCATGCCGTCCCAGGCGCCGCCCCAGGCCAGACCCTGCGCGATACGCGCCAGCGCCAGCAGCCAGATCGCGGCGACGCCGATCTCGCGATAGCCGGGCAGGAACGCGAGCGCCACTGTGGCGGTGCCGAGCAGGAACAGCGCCGACACCAGCTTGGCCGTCTTGCCGTAACTCCGGTCGATCGTCATGAAAATGACGGTGCCGATCGGCCGGGCCATGAAGGCCAGCGCGAAGATCATGAAGGAATAGAGGGTGCCGGTCAGCTCGCTCGCGAACGGGAACACCAGGCGCGGGAACACGATCACCGAGGCGATCGCGAAGACGAAGAAGTCGAAGAATTCCGAGGTGCGGCCGATGATGACGCCGATGGCGATCTCGCCGGGACTGGCCTGGTCGTGGCCGTGCTCGCCCGTGTGGAGGTCTGCCATTGTGGGGGTCTGTGCCGTCGCCATTCGTGCGCCCTTAACGTCCTGAAAACCAAAGCCGACCGCCCGGCGGGGGCCCAGGCAATCCCGCCCTGTCTGACCCAACATCCCGCACCGCAACATTGGACAAATTGTCCAATGTCCGGATTGTTGCGCCGCAGCTACCCGTTGGCTCCGCAAAGGAAACTCATTCTCAAAGGCTCGGCCCGTGTCTCGTCTCAAGATCCTGGCGCTACTACCTCTGGCTGCCGCACTCAGCGGCTGCGACTACGTCGTGCTGGCGCCAGCCGGCGACATCGCTGCCCAGCAGCGCGACCTCGTCATCATCTCCACCGTCCTGATGCTCCTGATCGTCCTCCCCGTGATGGCGCTAACGGTGCTGTTCGCCTGGCGCTACCGCCAGTCCAACGCTTCGGCTCGCTATGAGCCGGAATGGGACCATTCGACCAAGCTCGAACTGGTGATCTGGTCGGCGCCGCTGCTGATCATCGTCTGCCTGGGCGCGCTGACCTGGATGGGCACGCATCTGCTCGACCCCTATCGCACCCTCGGCCGCATCCATGCCGACCGCGCCGTGGACCAGTCCAAGGCCCCGCTCGAAGTCGATGTCGTCGCACTCGACTGGAAGTGGCTGTTCATCTATCCGGACTACGGCATTGCCACCGTCAACGAGCTGGCCGCGCCCGTCGATCGTCCGATCAACTTCCGCATCACCGCGTCCTCGGTGATGAATTCGTTCTACATCCCCGCGCTCGCCGGCCAGATCTACGCGATGCCGGGCATGGAGACCAAGCTCCACGCCGTCGTCAATCACGCCGGCACCTACAAGGGGTTCTCGGCGAACTACAGCGGCGCCGGCTTCTCCGGCATGCACTTCGACTTCCAGGGTCTCGACGACAAGGGCTTTGACGCCTGGATCGCCGGCGCCAGGTCGGCCGGCGGCTCGCTCGGCCGCGCGGAATATCTCCAGCTCGAAAAGCCCAGCCAGAACGAGCCGGTGCGGCGCTGGGGCGCCGTCGATGCCGATCTCTACCGCCTGATCCTCAACATGTGCGTCGAGACCGGCAAGATGTGCCAGAGCGAGATGATGGCGATCGACGCCAAGGGCGGCGCCGGCCATCAGGGCCTGACCAACACGCTGCCGCTCACTTACGACAAGTACGCCCGCCGCGGCTCGCCGCTCGGGCCCGAGCCCAGCTTCGTCGTCGGCACCTGCACGCCGGATGCGCCGCAGGGCAAGACCACCGCCTCGATCACGGCCCCGACCGACACCATGCCGCTCATCGGCGCCGGCCTGAAGCGGCCGTCGTTCACGCCGCTGAAGTCCTCTTCCTTCTTCCTCGGACAGCGTCCGAAGTCAGACTCCTAAAGAGAACGCGCATGTCTCCTGATCTCCTCAAGCTCATCTTCGGCCGGCTCGGCCTCGAATCGCTGCCGCTGCACGAGCCGATCGTCGTCGGCACTTTCGTGGTGGTCGCGCTCGGCGGCGCCGCGCTGCTCGGCGGCCTCACCTATTTCCGCCTCTGGGGCTATCTCTGGCGCGAGTGGTTCACCACGGTGGACCACAAGCGCATCGGCATCATGTACATGATCCTCGGCATCGTGATGCTGCTGCGCGGCTTCGCCGACGCGCTGATGATGCGCGGCCAGCAGATGCTCGCCTTTGGCGGCTCCGAAGGCTACCTCAACGCCCATCACTACGACCAGGTCTTCACCGCCCACGGCGTGATCATGATCTTCTTCGTGGCGATGCCGCTGGTCACCGGCCTGATGAACTACGTCGTGCCGCTCCAGATTGGCGCACGCGACGTGTCGTTCCCGTTCCTCAACAATTTCAGCTTCTGGATGACGGTCGGCGGCGCGGTGCTGGTGATGGCCTCGCTATTCATCGGCGAATTCGCCCGCACCGGCTGGCTGGCTTATCCGCCGCTGTCGAACATCGGCTACAGTCCCGACGTCGGCGTCGACTACTACATCTGGGCGCTGCAGGTCGCCGGCGTCGGCACGACGTTGTCCGGCATCAACCTGATCTGCACCATCGTCAAGCTGCGGTGCCCCGGCATGACGATGATGAAGATGCCGGTGTTCACCTGGACCTCGCTCTGCACCAACGTCCTGATCGTCGCCTCCTTCCCCGTCCTGACCGTCGTGCTCGCGCTGCTGTCGCTCGACCGCTACGTCGGCACCAACTTCTTCACCAACGATTTCGGCGGCAGCCCGATGATGTACGTGAACCTGATCTGGATCTGGGGCCACCCCGAGGTCTACATCCTGGTTCTCCCCGCCTTCGGCATCTTCTCCGAGGTCACCTCGACCTTCTCCGGCAAGCGGCTGTTCGGCTACACCTCGATGGTCTACGCCACGGTCGTCATCACCATCCTGTCGTATCTGGTGTGGCTGCACCATTTCTTCACGATGGGCTCGGGCGCCAGCGTCAACTCGTTCTTCGGCATCACCACGATGATCATCTCGATCCCGACGGGCGCGAAGATGTTCAACTGGCTGTTCACGATGTATCGAGGCCGTATCCGCTACGAGCTGCCGATGATGTGGACGATCGCCTTCATGCTGACCTTCGTGATCGGCGGCATGACCGGCGTGCTGCTCGCGGTGCCGCCGGCCGACTTCGTCCTGCACAACAGCCTGTTCCTGATCGCGCACTTCCACAACGTGATCATCGGCGGCGTGGTGTTCGGCGCGTTCGCCGGCATCAACTACTGGTTCCCGAAGGCGTTCGGCTTCAAGCTCGATCCGTTCTGGGGCAAGATGTCGTTCTGGTTCTGGGTCACCGGCTTCTACCTCGCCTTCATGCCGCTCTACGTCCTCGGCCTGATGGGCGTGACCCGCCGCCTGCGCGTGTTCGACGATCCCTCGCTTCAGATCTGGTTCGTCATCGCCGCGATCGGCGCCCTCTTCATCTTCATCGGCATCCTCTCCATGCTGATGCAGTTCGCGGTCAGCCTGCTCAAGCGCGAGCAGCTCAAGGACGTCACCGGCGATCCCTGGGACGCGCGCACGCTGGAATGGGCGACCTCCTCGCCCCCGCCGGACTACAACTTCGCCTTCACCCCCGTCGTTCACGACAATGACGCGTGGTGGGACATGAAGAGGCGCGGCTACCAGCGTCCGCTGACCGGGTTCAAGCCGATCCACATGCCCAGCAGCACCGGTACCGGCATCATCCTCGCCGGCCTCGCCACCGCGATGGGTTTCGGCCTGATCTGGTACATCTGGTGGCTGGCGGCTGCGAGCTTCATCGCGATGCTCGCCGTCGGAATCGGTCATACCTTCAACTATCACCGCGACTTCGACATTCCGGCTGAAGACATCATCCGGACCGAGGACGCGCGCACCAAACTGCTCGCCGGAGCCAAGTAAATGACTGTCTCTGTAAATCCCACGCAAACCGGCGAGCCGGTCTTCTATCTCGCCGACGAGCATCCGCATCCGGAAGGCTGGAGCACCTCGCTCGGCTTCTGGATCTACCTGA
Organism: Bradyrhizobium sp. CCBAU 53415; assembly: GCF_028128735.1. Taxonomy (NCBI): domain Bacteria; kingdom Pseudomonadati; phylum Pseudomonadota; class Alphaproteobacteria; order Hyphomicrobiales; family Nitrobacteraceae; genus Bradyrhizobium; species Bradyrhizobium sp. CCBAU 53415. The sequence goes on from NZ_LBJF01000026.1 coordinate 765,912, forward strand.
TGAGCGACTGCCTCATCTTCGCGATTCTGTTCGCCACCTTCGGCGTGCTCGGCGGCAATTACGCCGCCGGCCCCGCCCCGAAGGACCTGTTCGACCTGAACCTGGTCGCGGTGAACACCTCGATGCTGCTGCTGTCGTCGATCACCTATGGCTTTGCCATGCTGACGATGCAGCAGAACAAGATCGGCCAGACCCAGATGTGGCTGGCGATCACCGGCCTGTTCGGCGCCGCGTTCATCGGCATCGAGCTCACCGAGTTCGCCCACATGATCCACGAGGGCGCTACCCCGCAGCGCAGCGCCTTCCTGTCCGCGTTCTTCACGCTGGTCGGCACCCACGGCCTGCACGTCTCCTGCGGCCTGATCTGGCTGGTGACGCTGATGGTGCAGGTCCAGAAGTTCGGCCTGATCGAGGCCAACCGCCGCCGCCTGATGTGCCTGTCGATGTTCTGGCATTTCCTCGACGTGGTCTGGATCGGCGTTTTCACCTTCGTCTATCTCCTGGGAGTTCTGCGATGAACACCGATACCCACGCCGCCCATGCGGACCATCATCACGGCGACGGCCACGCCCACAGCACCTTCTCGGGCTACATGCTCGGCTTCGTGCTCTCGGTGGTGCTGACCGCGATCCCGTTCTGGCTGGTGATGAGCGGCGCGCTGCCGAGCAAGCAGATCACCGCGCTGGTCATCATGGCTTTCGCGGTCGTGCAGATCGTCGTCCACATGATCTACTTCCTGCACATGAACACGACGTCCGAAAACGGCTGGAGCATGATGGCGCTGATCTTCACCATCGTGATGGTGGTGATCGCGCTGTCCGGTTCGCTGTGGGTGATGAGCCACCTCAACAGCAACATGATGCCGGTGCACCAGATGACGGGAATGAACTGAGCGAGGCTCCGAAGTGAGCAGGACGCAGGCCGTGACGAGCAAGCCGGGGGGGACGCGCAGCGCGGCTGCGCGCGCCCCTTCCTTGTGGCTCACGGTCCTCTCGCTCATCGCCTTTGCAATTCTCGTCGCACTCGGCGTCTGGCAGATCGAACGCCGCGCCTGGAAGCTGGCGCTGATCGACCGCGTCGAGCAGCGCGTTCATGCCCCGGCCCGGCCGGTCCCCTCGCCCGCTTCATGGCCCACCATCAGCGCCGCAAGCGACGAATACAGGCACGTCAGCGTCAGCGGCCGCTTCCTGCACGACCGCGAGACGCTGGTTCAGGCCGTGACCGAGGAAGGCCCGGGTTATTGGGTGCTGACGCCGCTGAAGCGCGATGACGGCACGCTGGTGCTGATCAACCGCGGCTTCGTGCCGTCGGAGCGGCGCGATGCATCGACGCGCCGTGACGGCAACCCCGACGGTGAGGTCGAGATCGCCGGCCTGCTCCGCATGACGGAACCGAAGGGCGGATTTCTCCGGGACAACGTGCCCCGGCACAACCGCTGGTACTCGCGGGACGTCGCCGCGATTGCGGCGGCACGCGGCCTTCACGACGTCGCGCCGTTCTTCGTCGATGCGGACGCCGGATCACAAATTGCCGGCGGTCCGATCGGCGGATTGACCGTGATCCGCTTTCCCAATAACCACCTGATCTACGCGCTGACGTGGTTTGCCCTCGCTTTCATGCTGGCGGGTAGACTTTTCGTCACATTCGGCGGCGGGCTGTTCCGCCGCAAGCGCTTCGTCCACGAAAAGGTCGGCGGCTCGGATGCCGTCGCCCGCAGGACGGGATCAGATGCTGGAACGTTCGTCGAGCCGACCTGACGACGGGAAAACGCTTTCCCAGACGCTTGCGCGTGACGGGCTGGCCGTCACGCTGCAGTCGCAGGCAGACGCGCGCAGCGAGCTGATCGGCACCGCTCCGACCGACGACGAGACCAACCGCAAGAACATGGCGCTGCTGATCCAGCTGCGCTGGACCGCGGTGGTCGGCCAGATCGTGACCATCGGCGCCGTGCATTTTGGTCTCGGCATCCCGCTGCCATTGGAGCGGATGGGCGCCGTGATCGGCGCGCTTGTGCTGCTCAACGTCTCCAGCCTCGTCTGGGTGGGCCATCGCGCCGCGATCACCAACAACGAGCTGCTGGTCGCCTTGATGCTGGACGTCGCCGCGCTGACCGCGCAGCTCTATCTCTCCGGCGGCGCCACCAATCCCTTCACCTCGCTGTTCCTGCTCCAGGTGACGCTGGGCGCGGTGCTGCTCGATGCCCGCTCGACTTGGTCGCTGGTCGCCCTGACCTGCGCGAGTTTCGTGTGGCTGACGCTGGCATACCGCCCGCTCGATCTGCCGCCCAACCCGTTGAGCGAGACTTACACGCTCACGGTCGCCGGCATGCTCCTGGGCTTCGTGCTCAACGCCGTGCTGCTGGTGGTGTTCGTCACCCGCATCAATCGAAACCTGCGCGAGCGCGATGCGCATCTGGCGGCGCTGCGCCAGCATGCCGCCGAGCAGGACCACATCGTGCGCATGGGCCTGCTCGCCTCCGGCGCCGCACATGAGCTCGGCACCCCGCTCGCCTCGCTCTCGGTGATCCTCAGCGACTGGCGCCGCATGCCGGATCTCGCCGCCGACCAGGAGCTTGCCGAGGATCTCGCGGAGATGGAGACCTCGCTGCAGCGCTGCAAATCGATCGTCACTGGCATCCTGGTGTCGGCGGGCGAAGCGCGCGGCGAAGGCTCCTCGCCGACGACGGTGACGGCCTTCGTCACCGCGCTGGTCGACGAATGGCGCAATGCGCGCTCGGCCCGCACGCTCTACTTCGTCAACACCTTCGGCGAGGACGTCGCGATCGTCTCCGACGTCGCGCTCAAGCAGGTGATCTTCAACGTGCTCGACAATGCCTATGAGGTCTCGCGCGACTGGGTCGAGCTCGTGGCCGAGCGCGAAGGTGACAACCTCGTGCTGTCGATCTCCGACCGCGGCCCGGGCTTTGCGCCGGAGATGCTGGCGCAGCTGGGAAAGCCCTACCAGTCGAGCAAGGGCCGCGCCGGCGGCGGGCTCGGCCTGTTCCTGGTGGTGAACGTCGTACGCAAGTTGGGGGGCAGCGTGACCGCCGAGAACCACAGGAAGCGCGGCGCCACGGTGCGCCTGACGCTGCCGCTCGCAACGCTCGCGATCGGAGGAAATTTTGACGCCTGATCGTTCGCTCATCGTCGTCGAGGACGACGCCGGCTTCGCCCGCACGCTGAAGCGCTCCTTCGAGCGCCGCGGCTACGAGGTCGTGCTCGCCGCCTCGATCGAGGAGGTGCACCAGGTGCTGGAGCAACGCTCCTTCGGCCATGCCGTGGTCGACCTCAAGCTCGGCGGCGCCTCGGGGCTCGCCTGCGTCGAGCTCCTGCACACGCACGATCCGGACATGCTGATCGTGGTGCTGACCGGCTTTGCCAGCATCTCGACTGCCGTGGAGGCGATCAAGCTCGGCGCCTGCCATTATCTCGCAAAGCCGTCGAACACGGACGACATCGAAGCCGCCTTCACCAAAGCCGAAGGGAATACCGAGGTCGCACTCGACGCGCGGCCGACCTCGATCAAGACGCTGGAATGGGAGCGCATCCACCAGACCCTGATCGAGACCGAGTTCAACATCTCGGAAGCGGCGCGCCGCCTCGGCATGCACCGGCGCACGCTGGCGCGGAAGCTCGAGAAGCGGCCGGTGAAATAGCCGGCGCGCGGCACGTCGCCGTAGCCCCGGATGAGCGAAGCGACATCCGGGGCCTCTGCATCGGCGCAGACCGCTCCTACAAAACCGACTTCGTCCTGTCCGCCGCATCGTCAGGCAGACCATGCACAAAAAAGCCCGGCCGTTCGGCCGGGCTCTTGATGGCTTGCGCAGAACCAGGCTGCTTACGCCGCCTCGTCGGCGACGGTGGTGTCGTCGCCATCGGTATCATCGGTATCGCCCTCGGTATCCGTGTCGCCCTCGCCGTCGGCGGCTTCCGCCTTGGCGCTGGCGCGGCGCGGGCTCTTGGCGAGCTGGGCCTCGATCTCCTTGACCGCTTCGGTCTCGGTCGAGTGCTGCACCACCGCGATCTCGCGGGAGAGACGGTCGAGCGCCGCTTCATAGAGCTGGCGTTCCGAATACGACTGCTCCGGTTGCGACTCCGAGCGATAGAGATCGCGCACGACTTCCGCGATCGCGACGATGTCGCCCGAATTGATCTTCGCTTCGTATTCCTGGGCGCGGCGCGACCACATGGTGCGCTTGACGCGGGCGCGGCCCTTGAGCGTCTCCAGCGCCTTCTTGACCAGCACCGGGTCGGACAGCTTGCGCATGCCGACGTTCGCGACCTTGGCGGTCGGGACGCGCAGCGTCATCTTGTCCTTGATGAAGTTGATGACGAACAGCTCGAGCTTCGCACCGGCGATCTCCTGCTCCTCGATGGCCAGGATCTGGCCGACGCCGTGGGCGGGATAGACGACGAACTCGTTGGCCTTGAAGCCCTGACGCTGGGTCACGACCTTCTTTTCCTCGACCTTCGGCGCAGCAGCAGGCTTGACCGCCGGCTTGGCGGCCACGGGAGCCTTGGCAGGCGCAGCGGCAACAGGGGCCTTCGTCGCGGGCTTGGCAACGGGAGCCTTGGCGGTCACCGGCTTGGCAGCGGGAGCCTTGGTGGCAGCAGCGGGCTTGGCAGCAACAGGCTTGACAGCGGTCGCTTTGGCGGCCGGTTTGGCAGTCTTGTTAGGCATTGCGCTTCTTTTGTTCTTCGAGGACTTTGCAGCCGGCGCCTTCGTCGCGGTCCGACCCTTGGATGCGCTACGGCTGGCCGCGGCGACTTTTTTGGCCTCCTTATGGGAAGCCCTCGCTGAAGTACTCTTTTTACGCGTTTTCTGTGACACAGCCTGCGCGCGGAAACTGCCACGCCCCTGTTCGACATTTGGTTTCACGGGAACCCAGAGGGGCCAACGGGGCTGACGGGGTTCGGCTTAATGTGCCCAATATAGCACATTTCCCGCAAAAATCAATGATTTAGGGGTCTTGAGGGCTGGTTTTCGGCTGAAGCGGCGCTATTAGGGTTAAGTTTGGGCCCGAATTAGTCGCCGGAGCCGGGGTTCGGAGAAAAATATTTCTCGAACTTGCCATCCATCCCGTCGAACTCCTTGGCGTCAGCAGGTGATTCTTTCTTCTGGGTGATGTTCGGCCAGCTCTTGGCGTATTCGGCGTTGACCTGAAGCCACTTTTCCAGGCCCGGTTCCGTGTCCGGCTTGATGGCGTCGGCGGGGCATTCCGGCTCGCACACGCCGCAATCGATGCACTCGTCGGGGTGGATGACGAGCATGTTGTCGCCCTCGTAGAAGCAGTCGACCGGGCAGACCTCGACGCAGTCGGTGTACTTGCACTTGATGCAGTTTTCAGTGACGACGTAAGTCATCCAACGCTCCGAAAAGCTCTTTTAGAAGTCGCGGCTTGCCTAGCGCGGATGGCCCTGCGCTGCAAGGTCGGGAAGGCCCGATCATGACGGCTTTGTGTGTTTGATCGACCAAGAAATGAATGGGATGCGCAATTAATTGCGCATCCCGAGCTCTTCGTAGAGCACCCGTGCCGAGGCAGCATCGCCGCGGCGTTCGCTAAAGCTTGTCACTCTCAACACGCGCACCGTGCGGTCGAGCGCGATGGTGAGCACGTCGCCGATCTTGACCGCATGCCCCGGCGAGGTCTCACGCGCGCCGTTGATGCGGACGTGCCCTGTGACGACCAGCTCGGCGGCGGAGGTGCGCGCCTTCACCACCCGCGCATGCCACAGCCATTTGTCGAGGCGCTGCCGCTCGGTCGTCGTGGCTCTATTCCTTTCGACGCGTTCTCGTCACGCCGCTCCGCACGTCGCTTGAAAACGCCTGCTATTCCTTCCGGCCGGACAGCTGCTCTTTCAGTGCGGCGAGCTTGGCGAAGGGCGAGTTTGGATCGGCGGGACGATCGCGCTCGCGCGGGCTTGCGCTCGAGGCATAGGGACGGAGCGACGGACCGCCCTGGCGGTCGCGTCCCTTGTCGCGGTCACGGCCGCGGTTGTCGCGGCCCTTGTCGCGTTCTCCGCCGAACTTGCCCTTGTCGCGATTGCGATCCTTGTCGCGATCCTTGTCACGATCCCTGCCCTGGAAACCGCGATTCCGTTCGCCGCCCTCGCCGTTTTCGCGGCCCTTGCGGAAATCCTTGCGATGATGACCGCCACGATGCCGCTCGCCCGGCTTGGCGCCTTCGGCGGCTTCGCCAGGCGCAGCCGCGCCAGCCTCGGCCCCCGCCTGCGGACGCGGCTGATGGTGACGCTGGTGGCGATGGCGCTCGTGGCGCGGCTTGCGGTCCTCGTGACGGCCGGCCGGGCGCCAGACCTCGACCAGCTCGGGCTCTGCCGGCGCGACTGCCGCCTCAGGCGCGGCAGCGTCCGGCGATGCCGCAGCTTCGGTCGCGGCCGTCTCGGCGGCGGCGGCTTCGAGCCCGGCAGCCTCGGCGGACGTCGCGGCCTCTTCCGCCGGCGGCGCGATGCCGGGGGCATCTTCGGGCGTGACAGGGGCCTCGGGAGACACTTCGAGCGCCGGCTCCTCATGGGCGGGCTCGTCCTGCGGCTCCATGCCGGGCGCGTCTTCGACCGTGACGGCTTCGATAGCGGCTTCGGTCGATGCAGTCGCCTCCAGCGGCAGGCCGGCGACGGCCTCCGCCGCGGTCTCGGTCTCCGCGCTGCCCTCGGCAGGCGGCGTCTCGGCCGCAACCGTTTCGGTGACGACGGGCTTCTGCGGCAGCGGCGGACGCTTCTCCATGCGATAGCCGAGCGCGCGCAGCACGGAGGCGAAGTCCTCGCCGGCCGAACCCGTCAGCGAGGTCATCGCCTGCGTGACGACGAAGCTGCGGCCGTCGAATGCGCCGGCGGGCTTTTCGCCGGGCGAGTTCTCGCGCCACGCCAGCGCCGGGCGGATCAGATCGGCCAGCCGCTCCAGGATGTCGACGCGCACCGCGCGCTCGCCGGCCTGCTTGTAGCCGAGCACGCGATAGGCATCGCGCGGCAGCTGCTTGTCGACCGGGAACGAGGTGCGGCCCGAAGACGCCAGATGCTGCGCGCCCGACAGCGCGGAGAGATCGATATTGTCCTGCTTCAGCGCCCAGAGCAGCGCGGCCAGCGCGCGCGCGGCGGGCTTGAGCAGACCGGGGAAATAGATGTGGTAGGCGCCGAAGCGGACGCCGTATTTCCGCAACACGGCGCGCGAGGGCTGGTCGAGATCCTTCAGCTCGTTCGCGATCCTGGGACGCTCGAGCACGCCGAGCGCCTCGACCAGCTGATAGGCGATGCCGCGGGCAATGCCGGTGACGTCCTCGGCCTTCGACAGCTCGAACATCGGCCCGAGCAGTTTTTCGATATGGGTCTTGAGCCAGAGCTCGAGCCGCGCCTGCACCTTGTCGCGGGGACCGCCGGTCAGGCGCTCGTCGGAGATGATGCGGATGCGCGGATGCAGCGCCTCGTCTGCGGCGGACAGCCGCGCCACGGCATCGCCGGTCCAGCGGATGATGCCTTCGGAGGTCAGCACGAACTGCTCGTCCGGCGCATTGCCGAGCTTCTCGGCGCGCGCGTTGATCTCGCCGGCGAGCACCGCTTGCGCTGCAGCCTGCAAGGCTTTCGCATCGGAGCCGGCTTCCGCCGCATCCGGTGCAAAGGTGAAGCCGTCGAGGCGGCCGATGACATGGCCTTCGACGATGACTTCGCCGGTCTTGCCGATTTCAGTATTCAAGCTCGTGTTCTCCCGCAGGCGGCGCATCAATACACTGGTCCGGCGATCAACGAAACGCTCAGTCAAGCGTTCATGGAGCGCATCCGATAATTTATTTTCGACCTCCCGCGTGATCCCCTGCCAGCGCTCGGGGTCCCTCAGCCAGTCCGGGCGGTTGGCGACGAAGGTCCAGGTGCGGATCTGGGCGATTCGGGCCGACAGCGTGTCGATGTCGCCGTCGATGCGGTCGGCCTGGGTGACCTGGGACTCGAACCAGGCATCCGGGATGCAGCCCTTCCGCATCAGGAAGCCGTACAGCGTCGTCACCAGCTCGGCATGGGCGGCCGGCGACAGCTTTCTGTAGTCCGGGACCTGGCAGGCTTCCCAGAGCCGTTCCACGGCGGCCTTGCCATGCGCGATATCGCGCACCTCGCCGTCGCGGGTGGCGTGGTCGAGCACGCGCATGTCCTCGGCAACAGGCGCGCGCGTCAGCGTCTCGTGGCCGGGGGCGAGGTTCAGCGACACCTGCAGCGCGCCGAGCGAGGAGAAATCCAGCTTCGAATTGCGCCATTGCAGCACCTTCACGGCATCGAAGGTGTGGTTCTGCAGCGCGTTGACCAGCTCGGGCTCGAACGGCGCGCAGCGGCCCGTGGTGCCGAAGGTGCCGTTGCGGGTGGCGCGCCCGGCGCGGCCGGCGATCTGCGCGAATTCCGACGGCGTCAGGCGGCGGAACTGGTAGCCGTCGAACTTGCGGTCGGAGGCGAAGGCGACGTGGTCGACGTCGAGATTGAGGCCCATGCCGACGGCGTCGGTGGCGACGAGATAGTCGACGTCGCCGTTCTGGAACATCGCGACCTGCGCGTTGCGGGTGCGGGGCGAGAGCGATCCCAGCACCACGGCGGCGCCGCCATGCTGGCGGCGGATCAACTCGGCGATGGCGTAGACTTCATCCGCCGAGAACGCGACGATGGCGGTGCGGCGCGGCTGGCGCGTGATCTTGCGGTCGCCGGCGAATTCGAGGCTGGACAGGCGCGGCCGCGTGATCATGGACACGCCCGGCAGTAGCCGCTCGATGATCGGACGCATGGTGGCGGCGCCCAGCAGCAGCGTCTCGTCGCGGCCGCGGCGGTTGAGGATGCGATCGGTGAAGACGTGGCCGCGTTCGAGATCGCTCGCGATCTGGACCTCGTCGACGGCGAGGAAAGAGACGTCGATGTCGCGCGGCATCGCCTCGACGGTCGAGACCCAATAGCGCGGATTCTTCGGCTTGATCTTCTCCTCGCCGGTGACGAGCGCGACGCTGGCGGCGCCCGCCCTGTCGGCGATCTTGTTGTAGACCTCGCGCGCGAGCAGGCGCAGCGGCAGGCCGATCATGCCCGAGGGATGCGCGAGCATCCGCTCGATGGCGAGATGGGTCTTGCCGGTGTTGGTCGGCCCGAGCACCGCGGTGACGCCCGCGCCAGGCACTCGATCGTGAAGGGCGCGCTCGGAAGCGAAGGGGGAGGAGGAAAAGGCCATGTCTGGGCGATTAGGTAGTGGCGATTTGGGCGAATGTCAGTGCTGCAATGGGGCGGGCCGGGGGCTGGCGCCAAATACGCCTACCGCTGTCATCGCCCGGCTCGACCGGGCGATCCAGTATTCCAGAGACGGCAATGATTGAGCCGAGAAGCCGCGGCGTACTGGATGCCCCGGTCAAGCCGGGGCATGACAGTGGAGCATGTGGCGGCCCTCCCCGAACCTTCCGCAACTGTCTCACTTTGCGACGTTTTTCCCGTTCGCTTTAAGCTTCGGAACGACTCTAGAACGAATCGCGGCCGAATCGCTGACTCCCCGTTGAGTCCCGTTCCGTTCACGCAACATGTCGCGGGACTCGTGTTGGCTGCGCACTAGATGGAGGTTCGGGCCGCCGCGCAAGCGGCGTGTGAAGGGCGAATTCCTTAAAGCTGGGGACGGCGCGGAGTCGAATCAGAATCGGAGAGGAGTCAAATGGATTCCCGCCGGGCGAGACCTGGCAAGACAGGCCAGAACAAAAAGTGCGAAAACAACCCCATGCACAGTAGGTAAGTCATTGATTTTGCGAAGATTCCCTTACCCTCCCCTGGAGGGGGAGGGTCGGCGCACAGGGAGCGCAGCGACATGGGCGTCGGGGTGGGGTGATCTCTCCATTCGGGCAGTCTCCGTGCGGAGAGATCACCCCACCCCGCTCGCGCTGCGCGCGATCGACCCACGGGCGAGCTACGCTCGTCCCGGACCCCTCCAGGGGAGGGTAAACGCGGACCGCCGCTACGGCTTTTACTGCGTCTTCGCCACCCTTGGCGGCTGGGCTGTGGTGATGAAGCTCGTCGCTTCCAGCATGGCGGGCCCGAGCGGCGTCGGCACTTTCAGCCAGAACGGGACCAGGATGCGCGTGCCGGCGACGGGGGCGAACGCGATCTCCATGTTGCGCTGGGCGGCGAGGTATTTGATCACGGGACGGTCGGGGATGTAGCCGGCGACAGGCACGAAATAGATCGCGCAGACCACGACCGGGCCACGATAGCCCTTTTCGGCCTTCACGGTCTCCATGCGCTTGAAATCGAGCTTGAGGTCGTAGCGCATGCGGCCGTCGAACACGGGCGCCGAGCTGTGGCAGGCCTCGGGCGAGACAGGATCGCCGGTGCCGGGCACGCGCAGCAGCGAGGCCGTCATCGGGTCCCAGACGCCGCGGCGATGGGCGTCGGTGACGACGATGCGGTCCGGATCGACCGGCGGCTCCGGCAGGATCGCAAAGTCCTTCACATTGCCCTTGTCGAGCGTGATGCGGATCTCTTCGGTCTTCTTCTGGGTGGTGGTGGAGGCCTGGTAGCCGGTCGCCACCAGCGCGCCGCCGACGACGCGCCCCTGGCTGGCGCCGGTGCCGGACCCGCCCGTGAACGATTTCAGCAGCCCCGTGGTGCCGCCCGCGGCCGCCGCCGAAAACACGTCGTCCTGGATGTCGATGTTCCAGCCGCCCTTGCCGACGGGAATGCCGGCGAGCGAAGCCTCATACTGCGCCTCGAGCTTGCCCTGCGCCGCCGCCGGCACCGCGCCCCACGCCAGGCCCCAAGCCAGGGCCAGCGCGCAAATGGCAGCCAGCCAGCGCGCCGGGCGCGGACTGGCCGGGCGCAGGTCTTGCGCAAAATGCGACGTTGCAGGCACGAAACAATCCAATCGGGGCGCGATGCGCTGTTACTTAAACCAAAAACCGCGGCAAACAATGTGTCCGGACCTGTCGGGGTCGGAACTCCAGCTGATATTTCGGCGGCGAATACGCCCTTTATGTGATGGTAAGGCGCGACAATCATTGCCGTTTTGGTGATCGGGAGGTAATCCTCTCTCCCCACATTCCACCGTCATGCCCCGGCTCGACCGGGGCATCCAGTACGCCGCGGCCCCTCTGGCCGACCACAGCCGTCTCGGTGTACTGGATCGCCCGGTCCCGGCTCCGCCAAGGGCTACGCCGAGGCCCACAGGGGTGCTCGGCCCGCCGAAGCCTTGGCGAAGGCGGCAAGCCGGGCGATGACACCTGTTGCGAAGCGCGAGATCCCGGGTTCGGGCTCCGCCCGCCCCGGGACGACGGGCCAAAAACGGCCCGTCGCTTGACGCAAGGCCCCTTCCCCCCTATACGTCCGCCCGCTCCCTGCAAGGACGAAAGAATTTGCCCCCGTGGCGCCCCGAATGGCGGCCGCAGATCGTTGGGGGTTCAGGATAAGGATTTTTGCCATGTCTCGCCGCTGCGAACTGACGGCCAAGGGCCCCCTCGTCGGCCACAAGGTCAGCCACTCCAACATCAAGACCAAGCGCCGCTTCCTGCCGAACCTCGTCAACGTGACGTTCCAGTCGGAAGCCCTCGGGCGCAACGTGCGCCTGCGCGTCTCCACCAACGCGGTCAAGAGCGTCGACCACAATGGCGGCCTCGACCCCTTCCTGCTCAAGGCCAACGCCGACAATCTGTCGCCGCGCGCCCTCGAGCTGAAGCGCGCCATCCAGAAGAAGGTCGGCGACACCGCGCCGGCGAAGCAGGCCAGCTGAGATTCTCGGAATTTGGGCGGGGGCTAGGTTGCGTCGCGTGGCGTAGGCTTAGCCGGTAAGAGTTTGCGTTGCGGCCGGATCGGAAGATCCGGCCGTTTTTGTTTTGCGGGCTTTCAAGAAGCAGTTTGATTTCGTCGCTACAACTCGGAAGTGAGCAACGTCGGATAACTTTCCTACGTATACATAAGGAGCGATCCGATTCCCCTCTTCATCTGGATCAGCCTGCAACAGCCTGAATTCTTCAGCAATGATCGGGGTAGGTCCAGCATCATGCTCCTCCTGCGACCCCACTGTCACCGCGAACCCCTTGGCGATGATTATTGAGTAGTGCCTCGCAACTACCTTGCGAAATTCATCAACCCAGCGCTAAACGACGCTTAAGATGATCCGATGATGAATTTTGACATCATCGACAGTTTCGCGTGCTCCGGATTTCTGGTTGGGCTCGAGGAGCAAGTGTCTCACACCTTTTCTTGGCTTCCGCTATATTCGCCCCGGTAGCATCACCCCGGAGGCGCATCCCATGGAGCACGCAGCCAGCCCAGCCGCGAAAAACCTCGTCATCTGCTGTGACGGCACCGGCAACGAGATCAGCGAGAACATCTCCAACGTCCTGAAGCTCTATCGCTGCCTGCGCAAGACGGACAGGACGCAGCCGCGGCACATTGTGCCCTGCGCGTCCGGCGGCCGGCACCGCAGCGCCACCCGTAAACAGCACCGCGCGCGGTTAACCGTCCATTAACCAACGCACCCTAGCCTGCTGTCATCGTCCAGCCATCACTAGCTCGAAATGCCTTCCCGGTTCGCTCCAGGAGAAGCGCCGATGTGCGTTGCGTTGTTGACGTATGCCGATCTCAGTGCCCGCCTCGATATCTCGCGCGAGGCCGCGCGGTCGCTGGCGAGACGTCGCCGCCTGCCGCGCTCGCGCTCGGAGGGCGGCAAGGCCCTGGTGAGGGTTGATTTCTCCGCGCTCCGGTACACGCCCCGCCCGCGAAAGGGCCGCCGGGCAGACCCCGTCGATGCCTCCATGGCGAAGACCGAGGCGATGGAGCCATTTCCGTTCCGACGGAGTCGGAACGGGGCTCCAGATTCTTGTTCTGACGCGTTTTCTTCACGCGAACCGGTATCCACTTCGCTCGAAAACGCTTCTGAGACCCGGGCCTTCAAGGCGGAGATCGCGCGGCTCGGAGACGTCGCAGCCGCCTACAGGGCCGTGTTCGAGCGCGAACGGGAGCGCGCCGACCGCCTCGCCGTCGCGCTGCTGCAGGCGACCGCCGAGACCAGGGCCGTCAATGCGTGGGCGGCACAACTGGAAGACGAAATGGCGGCGTTGCGGAGCGGTCGCCGCCCTGGCGGCTCGATCGCGGGACAGGCGGCGCGTCGGTTGGGGCATCTGGCCGCCTTCATCGTGCAAGCGGACCGCGCCGCCCGCACGCGAGACTTTCTTTGATCCCCGGCTCGCCGGACTAATCGTGAGGGAAAAATGGCTGGGAATATCGATATCCATGAAATGAAGGCCCGCATCGTCGTGTTCGGCGTCGGCGGCGCCGGCGGCAATGCCGTCAACAACATGATCACGGCCGGGCTGCAGGGGGTCGAGTTCGTGGTCGCCAACACCGACGCGCAGGCGCTGGCGATGTCGAAGGCCACGCGCCTCATCCAGCTCGGCACAAGGGTGACCGCAGGCCTCGGCGCCGGCTCGCAGCCGGAACTGGGACGCGCCGCAGCCGAAGAGGCGATCGACACGATCCGCGAGCAATTGACCGGCGCGCACATGGTGTTCGTGACGGCTGGCATGGGCGGGGGTACCGGCACCGGGGCTGCACCCGTCGTCGCCAGAATCGCGCGCGAGCTCGGCATTCTCACCATCGGCGTGGTCACCAAGCCGTTCTACTTCGAGGGCCAGCGCCGCATGCGCTTTGCCGAAGCCGGCATCGAGGAGTTGCTGAAGACGGTCGACACCCTCCTGATCATCCCGAACCAGAACCTGTTCCGGGTGGCCAGCGAGAAGACCACGTTCGCCGATGCCTTCGCCCTTGCCGACCAGGTGCTTTATTCGGGCGTGGCCTGCATCAGCGACCTCATCGTCAAGGAAGGGCTGATCAATCTCGATTTTGCCGACGTGCTCTCCGTCATGAAGGAGAAGGGCAAGGCCATGATGGGACGGGGCGAGGCTTCCGGCGAGAAGCGCGTGCTCGCCGCCGCCGTGGCCGCGATCTCCAATCCGCTGATCGAGAACCCCTCGATCAAGCGCGCCAGCGGCCTCATCATCTCCATCACCGGCGGCAAGGATCTGATGCTGTACGAGGTCGACGAAGCCGCGACCCGCATTCGCGACGAGGCCGACCCGGACGCCAACATCATCGTCGGCGCGTCGTTCGACGAAAGCCTCGAAGGCATCGTCCGCGTCTCGGTGGTGGCGACCGGAATCGATAATCTCGACGCGGCGCAGGCGCTGCCGGTGGAAACCGCGCTCACCCAGCTCGCCGGCAGGCTGCGCAACGACGGCCGTCGCATCGCCGATCGCATCGAGCGCAGTGCCCCCCTTCCGCAGGCGGTAAGCCCGCCGCTCCGCCCGCAGCCGCACCACCCCGTGGGGCCGCCGGCAAGGCCGGGCCTGGATTCTGCGCGGCAGGCGGCGCTTCAGCCGCTCGATCCTTACGGCCGCGCCCCTGCGCGCAATGCGCCCGACGAGGCCGTTCTCGATATCCCGGCCTTCCTGCGCCGCGCCGCCAACTGAGCGGTGAAGGAGGTGCGCTCCCTCCCTCCCTCGCTTGCGGGCAGGGGTATCGTATATGGAGCGATCTCGCCTGTGGCCATCCTTCGAGACGCCCGCCGTTGGCGGGCCCTCAGGATGAGGATCGAGGGCGCTGCGCCAGTTTCAACAGGCTCCGATGCTGCTTAGCCTCATCCTGAGGAGACTGCTGAAAGCGGTCGTCTCGAAGGACGAGGCGCGCGCTCCCGCGCTTGCGGGAGAGGGTTGGGGACTCGCTCCGAACGTCAGCAGACAAGCTTTCGAGCCGCGCAGCGCGCCGAGGCTTCAAGCTGCCGTGCTGCGCGGGCTCTCCGCTGCTTCCTTCTTGTCCGTCTCCTTGTCGCGGGACAGCCACGCCGGAAAACGAAGCAGGCGCTCGTTGGTGTCCTTTGGCAGCTCGATGGGCGGCGCTTCAATGGCCGAACTCGGCAGGTCCAGCGCGGCGTGTCCGGTTCGCACCGCATCCGCGCGCTGATCCAGTTCGCGCAACAGGGGATCGAGCACGCTGTCGATCTCGGTCGCCACCGACACCAGGAAACTATTGAGCTCACGCGCCTCGGGCACAACCGCCGCAGCCTGCTCGACCGCCCTGGAGAGACCGTCAACGACGGGTGCAAACGCGCCGGCGGCTTGCTTGATTCGTGCCTTGATTGCTTCGATCTCGCTCAGGACGCGCTCACGTTCCCGCCTTTTCTTCTCCTCCGAAAGGCGGGCTTCAATTTCGGCGATCTGGGCCGTCAGGGTCGTGGCTTCGGATGCGAGCGCATCGCGTCTTCCGCGCGCGCGATCGAGATCGCGGCTGAGATTGTCCACTAAGTCGTCCCTTGCGAACATGGCTTTGCTCCGTAGGACAGGCGTTTTGACCTGTAGGACGGCCTTGGCGCGAACCGCCAGCCTCGCCACCGACCGGATGGCCGGATCGGCCGAAACAGGCATCAATTTCCGTCGCGTCACATGGGCCGACATGGTGACCCCCATCGTCAACATTAGGCGACGGCATGGTTAACAAAGGGTTAATGTCAACAGACGATGCGGCCATGGACCGGGTGCCGGCGACGCCGCCTCCTCGCTGCCATCCAATTTCGCTATACTCGCCCCGGTAGCATCACCCGGAGCGCATCCCATGGAGCCCGCGCACGACACCGACCGCAAGCTAGATCCGAAACACCTCGTCATCTGCTGTGACGGGACCGGCAACGAGATCTCGGAGAACATCTCCAACGTCCTGAAGCTGTATCGCTGCCTGCGCAAGACGGACAAGACCTCGCCGCGGCAGATGGTGTTCTACGATCCCGGGGTCGGCACGGTGACGGAGCCGTCGACGTGGCACCGGATCAAGGCCAACGTCAACCTGGTGCTGGGGCTCGCCACCGGCTACGGGCTCGATGACAACGTGCTCTCGGCCTATTGCTTCCTGGTCGAGCATTATGCGCCCGGCGACAGGATCTACCTGTTCGGCTTCTCGCGCGGGGCCTACACGGTTCGCGTGCTGGCGGGGCTGATCCACAAGATCGGCCTGATCTCGCCGGAGCAGGAGAACCTCGCAGGCTCGGGCCTCGTCGCCTACAAGCAATATTCCGGCACCGGGCGCGGCAACGACATCGAGGACCTCAAGGACGTCGCTTTCGACGAGAGCGGGCCGCTGCCGAAGGACGAATTCGACCTCGCCGCGCAGTTCGCGCGCATCACCTCGACGCGCTGGCCGACCATCCACTTCATCGGCGTGTGGGACACGGTGGCGAGCGTGATCGTGCCGCGGCGTGACAATTTCTTCTTCGTGTTCAGCCTGGAGGAGCTCGCCTTCACGCTGCGTAATCCGAGCGTCAGGATCTTCCGGCAGGCGATCGCGATCGACGAGCGGCGCTGCATGTTCCGCCTGAAGCAGTACCGCCAGCCGCAGGACTTCTGGAGCAACCGCTACGTCCCCGACGAGAAGAAGGTGCCGCAGGACATCCTGCAGGTGTGGTTCGCCGGCGTGCACAGCGACGTCGGCGGCGGCTATCCGGAGGCCGAAAGCGGGGAGTCGAAATATCCGCTGATCTGGATGATCGAGGAAGCCGCGAAGGCCGGACTGAACTTCAACCCGCGCACGGTGAACCAGCTCGCCTGGGGCGTCCAGCGCAAGAACTCGCCGTTCAAATATGTGGAGCCCGCATTCACGGGGAAGACGGGCGAATTGCACGATTCGATGACGCCAGCCTGGCGCGTGCTGGAGTATGTGCCGAAGAGCGCGAAGTACAAGGAATGGCCGGAGCGGAAGGCGGTGCTCGGCTTCTACATCCCCAACTGCGAGCCGCGCGTCATCCCCGAAGGCGCCCATGTGCATGAGAGCGTGCTGAAGCGGATGGCGGTGGAGCCGGACTACCGGCCGGTGAACATGCCGAAGGACTACGTGACGGTGCCGATGCCGGTGCGGCCGGGTCACGCGGAGGCTGCGGGGGAGATGGAGGGGGTGTGAGGGGCACACGAGCGCAACAAAGCAGCTGTTGTCCCTGCCTAAAGCGCGATGAGATTCGGATGAATCATCATCGTGCTTCAGGTTGTTGTTTGCGCATGATCTTTCCGGAAAACCGCTTCGCACTTTTCCGGATCATGCTTTAGTGCGCACGGAGCGCAGGAACCCATAGCCACAGGGAGCGGTGTGGCGAAGACTTGTCGTTCGGTACTGCTACTACCCACATCGATAGACCACGCGGTATGGGTCCCTGCTTTCGCAGGGGACGACGGCGGAGGTTGAGGTGGCACTTCCCACCCCGCCACCGCCGCTTTCCGCCTTCGCCGGCACTTTTCGTTAAAATTCTCCTGCCGGCCTTAGCTGGTTCGCATCAACTCCCCGGCATCATCGCCACCCGAACCCGCCGCTAGATGCGGAATTGGAGGAGAGTGCCAATGCATCCGCGCCGCCATGTCCGCGTCAAGCCAGCAGGGCTGGTGTCGCGCCAGGCCAAGATCATCACCGACCCGCGCGCGCCGGTGATCCCGTGCACGCTGATCGACTATTCGCCCGGCGGCGCCTGCGTCGATCTCGGCGGCCAGGTGAAGATTCCCGACCGGTTCGAGCTGCTGCACGTCAACACCAAAAAGCGCTGCCGCATCGCCTGGAAGCGCGGCACGCGGGTGGGCGTGGTGTTCTAGGCTTACCCTCCCCTGGAGGGGGAGGGTCGAGCGCGCGCAGCGCGATCGGGGTGGGGTGATCTCTCCACTCGGGCAGTGCATGTGTGGAGAGATCACCCCACCCCGCTGCGCATTCCGCTTCGCTGCATGCCCAGCGACCCTCCCCCTCCAGGGGAGGGTAAGAAAGAGCGTCCCCTACTTCCGCATCCTCGCCTTTGCCCCCGCGACGATCTGCATGGCGACGCCGGCGAGCCAGCCGGCGAAGACCAGCCAGGTCCAGGCCATGTGCGGATCGAGCCGGAGCACGATGACGGCGACGGAGACGAAGGCGGTGAGCGTCGCGAACAGCGTGCCGGCGGCGCTCATGAATTCGGCGGCGTCGATCTGGCTGTGCGCATCGTCGAACGGCATCTGCGGCGTGTCGATGCCGAGATAGAAGCCGATGCCGCCGAGCAGCATCATCAGCAGCAGGAAGCCCTGCGTGGTGAGCGCGGGAATGGCCGATCCGACATGGGCGCCGATGAACAGCCCGCATGCCGCGCCAGCCATCGCAAGCCCCACGCGCTCGAAGATGTGAGCAGCTTTGCGGACAGGATAACGCATGGGCAGCCCTCCGTTGCTTCGACTGCACACGAGGTTAGGCCAGTTTCGGGGGGCGTGGAAGCTCGGGGGATTTACGGATGCGGGCGGGAAGCGAGGGGCGAACGCGCGGTCCACAAATTGCACTGTCGTCTCTGCGAAAGCAGTGCGAAAGCAGGGACCCATAACCACAGGCAGTGGTTGAGCGAAGAGTCACAGTCAAGTTGTCAACGCACACCGGGGATCATCGTGAGATCACGCGGCATGGGTCCCTGCTTTCGCAAGGACGACGTTGATGAGGCGCCGCTATCGCGTCACATGTGCAGTGGGCGCGACGCGTCCGCTCACCGCGCCCCGAAGGTGGTCTTGCCGAACAGCGCCTTCTGCGTCGAGGGCTGCGAGCGCCAATATTGCGGCGGCGCTTCGACCTCGCCGCCGAGCTCGGCGGCGGCGTGCCAGGCCCAGCGCGGGTCGTAGAGCATGCCGCGGGCGAGCGCGACCATGTCGGCCTTGCCGGATGCGACGATGTCCTCGCCCTGCCTTGCGTCCGTGATCAGGCCGACGGCGATGGTGGGCAATCCCGTCTCGCGCTTGATGGCCTCGGCGAACTGCACCTGATAGCCGGGGCCGAGCGGGATTTTCTGCAGCGGCGAGACGCCGCCGGAGGAGGCGTCGATCCAGTCGACGCCGCGCGCCTTCAGCGCTCGCGCAAATTCGATGGTCTGGCCTAAGTCCCAGCCGCCCTCGACCCAGTCGGTCGACGACACCCGCATGCCGACCGGCTTGTCGTGCGGGAAGGCGGCGCGCACCGCGTCGAACACTTCGAGCGGATAGCGCATGCGGTTCGCGAGGCTGCCGCCGTAGTCGTCGCTGCGCCGGTTCGAGATCGGCGACAGGAACTGGTGCAGCAGATAGCCGTGCGCGCCATGCAGCTCGATGGCGTCGATGCCGAGGCGCGCGGCGCGCCTTGCGCTGTCGACAAAGGCCTCGCGGATGCGCTTGAGGCCCGAGGCATCCAGCGCCAGCGGGGCGGCCTCACCCTCCTTGTGCGGCACGGCGCTCGGCGCCACCGTCTGCCAGCCGCCCTGCCCTTCCGGAATCAGCTGGCCGCCGTCCCAGGGCCGCGCGCTGGACGCCTTGCGGCCGGCATGGGCGAGCTGCATCGCGATCGCGGTCGAGGAATGCTTGCGCACCGAATTGAGGATCGGCTTCAGCGCGGCTTCGCAGGCATCGCTGTAGAGCCCGAGGCAGCCCGGCGTGATGCGGCCGATCGCCTCCACATGCGTCGCTTCGATGCAGAACATCGAAGCGCCCGACAGGCTGAGATTGTTGATGTGGGTGAAGTGCCAGTCGGTGGCGACGCCGTCGTCGGCCGAATACTGGCACATCGGCGACACCACGATGCGGTTCTTCAAGGTCAGGCCGCGCAGCTTGATCGGGGAAAACAGGACGCTCATGCGGGGAGTTCCGGAAGGTGGGAGGGGCAATGCAGGAAGTGTAATGGGGGACGCGCGGATTGCTAGGCGCATCAGGGAATGGCGGCCAGCCTCGGCGTGCATTTCCGCAATCATTTGGTCGAACCGCGGCGCGGCATAATCCGCTGTCGTCCCAGCGAACGCAAGGGACCCATCACCCCAGGGAGCGGCTTGGCGAAGATTGGTCGTTCGGGACTTCTATCTGCTGACCCGATAGATCACGCGGTATGGGTCCCTGCGTTCGCAGGACGACAGCGGAGTCTGCCGCACGACAGCAGGGGCTACTCCGCCAGCGTGAACTGCAGCAGCAAGGTCCGCTGCAGCATCGAGAAATTGTCGTCGGAGATCAGCGTCAGCACCGTCTCGCCGTCGGCCGTGACGTGGGCGTCGATGCCTTCCATGTTGTCGATCTCGTGGCCGAGATCGGCGGCGAACAGCGCGGGGCCGTCGACCAGCGCACCCGGCACGATCGACTTCAGGGGGATCGAGCGGATGCGGATGTCGACGCCGGTGAACCAGGAGAACTTGCGTTCGAGGATCAGGAGCTCGCCGGAAGCCAGCAGCACGGCATCGCTGATGTCGTATCTCTCGGTGCGCCGCACGCTGAATTGGCCGGGCGACGGGCCGCCGATCAGGAAGGCGACGAGGTTGCCGTCGGCGTCCAGCCCGCGCTCGGAGAAGGCGATCAGGGTGCCCGCGAGCGGCATGTCCTGGTCTTTGCCCTTGGGCACGACGACCATCGCCTCCAGCCCCTTGTTGTGGGGCAGCTTGCGCAGGGCCGGCGGGACGCTGATCACCTCGCCGCGGGCGCGGGTGCCGCCCCTGGCGAAATCGTAGCGCAGGATCTGGTTGACGCGCTCGAGCCCGACATAGACGAGGGTGCCGTCGCGCGCGATCGATTCCGAATCCCACCAGAGGTGCTTTTCCGTGATCGGCCGCCCTTCGGCGTCGAGCAGCGGCGCGGCCTCGACGTCAGCGAGGCCGACCATGTCGCGGCCGGAATAGCGGATGGTGCCGGTGAACCAGCCGCCCTGATCGGAGATCGCGAGGAAACGCTCGCCCTTGCCGTCGAGGAAACGGATGCCGGACAAGCCGCCGAAGCCGCGATAGGCCGAGGTCAGCACCAGGCCGCTGCGATATTCCAGCGAGCCGAAGCGCGTGCGCGAGCGGTCGCGCGGTTCGAAATTCGGAATGGGGCGCGCGTTGACCTCGACGCTGACAGGCGCGGCGACGGCGCGCTCGACCTGGAGCGGAGCTTGACCTGTTCTTGGCGGCGGCTCGGTCGCGGCTTGCGCCCGCGCAAGGCCGGAGACTGCGAGGGTGGAAAATCCCGCCGCCGCGTGACCGAGAAAGCTGCGGCGGGACGAGTGCGTGCTCACGAATGCAATTTGCGTCGCGGGCGACCGGCTGCTTGCGTGGGCGCCGTGTTGGTCTCGCTGAAGAGTTCGGCGAGCTTCTCGGTGATGGCGCCGCCGAGCTCCTCGGCGTCCACGATCGTCACCGCGCGGCGATAATAGCGCGTCACGTCATGGCCGATGCCGATCGCGATCAGCTCGACCGGCGAGCGGGTCTCGATCTCCTCGATGATGTGGCGCAGATGCCGCTCGAGATAGTTGCCGGGATTGACCGACAGCGTGGAATCGTCGACCGGCGCGCCGTCCGAGATCATCATCAGGATCTTGCGCTGCTCGGCCCTCGCCAGCAGGCGCTTGTGCGCCCAGTCCAGCGCCTCGCCGTCGATGTTCTCCTTGAGCAGCCCCTCGCGCATCATCAGGCCGAGATTCTTGCGCGCACGGCGCCAGGGGGCGTCCGCGGACTTGTAGATGATGTGGCGGAGATCGTTGAGGCGGCCGGGATTGGCCGGCTTGCCGGCGGCAAGCCACGCCTCGCGCGATTGCCCGCCCTTCCAGGCGCGCGTGGTGAAGCCGAGGATCTCGACCTTGACGCCGCAACGCTCCAGCGTGCGCGCGAGAATGTCGGCGCAGGTCGCGGCGACCGTGATCGGGCGGCCGCGCATCGAGCCGGAATTGTCGAGCAGCAGCGTCACCACGGTGTCGCGGAACGTCGCCTCCTTCTCGTGCATGAAGGACAGCGGGTGATAGGGATCGGTGACGACGCGCGACAGCCGCGCAGGGTCCAGGATGCCCTCTTCGAGATCGAACTCCCAGGCGCGGTTCTGCTGCGCCATCAGCTTGCGCTGCAGCCGGTTGGCGAGGCGGGCGACGATGCCTTGCAGATGCGCGAGCTGCTTGTCGAGATAGGCGCGCAGGCGCTCCAGCTCGTCATGGTCGCAGAGATCCTCGGCGGCGATGACCTCGTCGAATTTCGGCGCGAAGGCGTGATATTCCGGCCCGCGCGGCTCGTTCTTGCCGTGCGCGTTCGGACGCGTCGCCTCGCCGGGCGTCTCGTCGTCGCCGAGCTCGCCGTCGTCGAACGTATCGGAGGTCGAGGCCTGCGCGCTTTCCATCGCGCTCTCGCTCATCTCCTCGCTCGAAGCCTGCGCCTGATCGGCGCTCATCTCCTGCGCGGCATCGGAATCGGGCGAGCCCTCGGCGCCGGACTGGTCGTTGTCGCCGTCCCGGTTCTCGTCGTTCTCGTCATTGTCTTCGCTGTCGGCGTTGCGCTCGTCGCCGAGCTCGAGCGCCGACAACAGATCATGCACGGCGTCGCCGAACCTGGTCTGGTCCTCGACCACGCCATCGAGCCGGTCGAGCCGCTTGCCGATCTTGTCTTCGAGAATCGGACGCCAGAGATCGACCATCTTCTTTGCCGCCGCCGGCGGCGCGAGGCCAGTCAGGCGTTCGCGCACCAGCATCGCCAGCGCATCGGCGAGCGGCGCATCGGCGCGGTCGGTGATCTCGTCGAAGTTGCCGCGATGGAAATGGTCGTCGAGCATCGCGGTGAGGTTCTTGGCAACGCCGGCCATGCGGCGCGCGCCGATCGCCTCGACGCGAGCCTGCTCGACCGCCTCGAACACGCCGCGGGCCTGCGGATTGCCGGGCATCAGCTTGCGATGAACCTTGGGATCGTGACAGGCGAGCTTGAGTGCGATGGAATCGGCGTGGCCGCGCACGATCGCCGCATCACGCCTTGTCATTTTCCGCGCCGGCTCCGGCAAGCGCGCCTTGCCCGGCGCAAGGCCCGGGCGCTCGGCGGCGAAAGAGACGTCGAGCTCGGGCGATTTCGCGATCGCCTTCAGGCAGGAGGCAACCGAGCGCTTGAACGGCTCGGTCGGCGCTTCCTTGTTGCTGCGGAATTTGGAGTTGGAGGTGGTGCTCATCTCGATCTCACCGTCGTCCCAAGCTCAACCTGATCCGTCGTCCCCGCGAACGCGGGGACCCATAACCACGGGGAGAGGTTGTGGGCGAAGCTGGTAACTCCGAGTCTTCGCAAAACCACTCCCTGTGGGCATGGGTCCCGGATCTGCGCTTCGCTTGTCCGGGACGACACACCGAGAGAACTTCAGCTCAGCGCCACGTTCACCGCCGATTCCGGCAGCTCCGCGTTGAAGCAGCGCTGGTAGAATTCGGCGACCAGGGGACGCTCGAGCTCGTCGCATTTGTTGAGGAAGGTGACGCGGAAGGCGAAGCCGATATCGCCGAAAATGTCGGAGTTTTCCGCCCAGGTGATCACGGTGCGCGGGCTCATCACCGTCGACAGATCGCCATTGGCGAAGGCGTTGCGGGTCAGGTCGGCGAGGCGCACCATCTTGTTGACGATGTCGCGGCCTTCGCTGGTGCGATAGTGCTTGGCCTTGGCCAGCACGATCTCCACTTCCTCGTCGTGGCTGAGATAGTTCAGCGTGGTGACGATCGACCAGCGGTCCATCTGGCCCTGGTTGATCTGCTGGGTGCCGTGATAGAGGCCCGAGGTGTCGCCGAGGCCGACCGTATTCGCCGTGGCGAAAAGCCGGAACGCCGGGTGCGGCTTGATCACCTTGTTCTGGTCCAGCAGCGTCAGGCGGCCGGAGACTTCGAGCACGCGCTGGATCACGAACATCACGTCCGGGCGGCCGGCGTCGTATTCGTCGAACACCAGTGCGACGTTGTGCTGGAGCGCCCAGGGCAGGATGCCATCGCGGAATTCGGTGACCTGCTTGCCGTCGCGAACCACGATCGAATCCTTGCCGACGAGGTCGATGCGGCTGATGTGGCTGTCGAGGTTGACGCGCACGCAGGGCCAGTTCAGGCGGGCGGCGACCTGCTCGATATGGGTGGATTTGCCGGTGCCGTGATAGCCGGTCACCATCACGCGGCGGTTCTTGGCGAAGCCGGCGAGAATGGCAAGCGTGGTTGCGCGGTCGAAGCGGTAATCGGAATCGACTTCGGGCACATGAGGATCGACTTCGGAATAGGCCGGGACTTCGAGATCGCTGTCGATCCCGAACACCTGGCGAACCGACACTTTCATGTCGGGCAGACCGGAAACTTCCTCAACTTTGGACAGGGCGGCGGTCGTCATCAATCCTCCGAGGTCCCGGGCGGTCCCGAAACCGGTTATTCGCACGTTGGCTGCGGCTGGGTGCTGGAAAGCAACCTATCAGAGACAAGTGGCCGGCAGAAGCCCGCCCCCCAATCAAAGTTCCATTGTCTTTTCATTTAGATAGGCAAGGAACGCAGTTTTTGGAGGGCTGCCTTGCGAATCACGCCCGAATTTCGGGCGGGGTAACGTCGCTGCCTGCTCAAATGGCACTTTGGCCGCATGTGCTTACTTAGGTAGGGTCTGAATTCCAATGCTCCAACCCGCCATAGATACCGCGTGACGTCTTTTCTCGATCCCCTCATCTCCTTCGTCTCGGCCCATCCGTGGCTGGGCTATCTGACCCTGTTCCTGGCGGCGCTGCTCGAAGCCGTTCCGGTGGTGGGATCGGTGATTCCCGGTTCGACCATCATCCTGGCGCTGAGCGCTCTGGTTCCGGGCGGCGAATTGCAGCTGCCATGGGTGCTGCTGGCGGCCGCGCTCGGCGCCGTGCTCGGCGACGGCTCGGCCTACTGGATCGGGCACCGGCGGCAGCGCGAGATCCTCAACACCTGGCCGCTGACCAACTATCCGCGCGTGGTCGCCGAGAGCGAGAATTTCTTCCACCGCTTCGGCACCTGGGCGGTGTTCTTCGCCCGCTTCGTGCCGCCGGTCCGGGCCTTCGTCCCCGTGACCGCCGGCGCGCTGGGCATGGCGCCGGCGAAATTCTACGCGGTGAACATCCCGGCGATCCTGGCCTGGGCGCCGGCGCATGTACTGCCGGGCGTGCTGGCGGTCACGGCCCTGCACGAATATGCCGGGCTGCATCATCACGGGCATGTCGGCAAGCATATCTGGATCTTGACGGTGGTTGGCGTGGCGATCCTGCTGGGTTTGGCGGGATGGATCTATCGCCGCCGAAATGGCGTCACGGCGGCGAAGTCGCAGGCATGACGCTCATGTGATGGTCGTCGCGGCGAAAGCCAGGGCCATTCGGGCGTGTACTCATAAACGCCATCAGCCCGTGCCGATGCCCGCCTGAGTCCGATCAGTCTTCAAAACCAGAGATGGCAAGTTGGCCATGGCCAGTCGGCTAAGGGCCAGAGGCGGACGACCGACGGTAGATCAGCAGTCCTACAAGCCGACGCTTGCTGTACGATGAGCCAGGTGAGCATCGGGCGACAAGCTCGGGGCCAACAAGGCGATATCGACCATCCACATCTCACTGCGGTAGTCCGGCTTCTCTAAGGCCGTGTATCATTCTTGCGATGTACTCCGAAGGACGGCGAGACAGCCATCTCTCCATTTCGGTAATGCATATCTTCGGGCTGATCGCACGAATGCGTGCAGTTGCCGCTCTCGCTCGATCCCCGGCTCCGATGAGCGCGCTACTTGCCGCGACAACGAGAAGTGCCGGGGGATAGTTTGGCTTATCGCGCAAGCAAAGTTCGGCAGCAAACAGCGCCTGTTCGTCGCGGCCGGCATTAAAGTGAGCTTGGGCAATCCCGGCGCGCACACCAAAAAGAAATGGGTCGAATGGACTGAGGCGCTCGGCTTGCGCGAACCGTTCGATCGCCGCATCGGATTGGCCATTTATTACCTGCACCCAACCGCCGAGGAACCAAGCGGTCACTAGGTTGGGATTGAGCACGAGAGCCCTACTCGCCAAGTCGGCTCCCATCTCAACCTCGCCGGCTATTTCGGCAAGCACAAACCCCGCGACGCACAGCGCTGTCGCATCATCGGCGCCCAATCGTGCCGCAAGCCGCGCCAGCCGCTCGGCTTCCCGGGCGTCCTCACTATCCGCTAGCCCAGGGTGAGGAACGACATAGCACCATGCGGCCATTGCACTGGCTAAGGCAAAACTGGGGTCGAGCTGGATTGCCCTTTTGAACAACGCTAGGGCTTCGCGAAGGGATTTTTTGCTCCCGCGATGGAAGCTCGCCAGTCCGCGCAAATAGTAGTCGTACGCACGAAGGTTCTCGGTCGGTTTGCGCCGCGCGCGCTCGATCTCAGCCTGCTCAACCTTTGGCGAGATAGCACCGACGATCATCGTGGATAACTTGTCCTGGAGATCGAAGACGTCCTGCAACGTCGCATCGAAGCGATCCGCCCAAATATGCACACCCGTGGCTGTATCGATCAGCTGGCCGGCGATGCGTAGCCGGTTCACTGACTTGCGGACGCTGCCCTCCAGTATATACCGCACTCCCAACTCGCGTCCCACCTGCTTCAGGTTGGTCGCACCCTCTCGGTAAGTGAAACTTGAATTACGCGCGATGACGAACAATGTCTTGAAACGGGAGAGTGCAGTGATGATTTCCTCGACCATCCCGTCAGCAAAATACTCTTGATCCGGTTCTGAGCTAAGGTTGACAAAGGGTAGAACGGCGATTGAAGGCCGGTCGGGAAGCGGAAGTCCGGCTCCTGGCTCTTCCACCGGGCCGTCCAGGATCCCTCTAGTGCCCAAATCCCCATTCGCTTCGCGAACAGTACCGATGAAACGAAAGCCCTTTCTCGGCAGTGTCTTAATGAGGCGCTGTTGTTCTCCGGTGTCACCAAGAGCGCTCCGGGCAGCGTTTAGACGCGTCGTCAATGCCGCATCCGACACGCTGCGTCCATTCCAGATGGCGTTGATGAGGTCGTCTTTGCTGACAACCTGCTCCCTGTTGCGGATCAGGTAATCGAGCAGGTCAAAAACCTGCGGTGTGATCGACACCGCATCAGTGCCCCGATGCAGCTCGCGCCGTTCGGTGTCGAATGCGTATTCCTCGAAAAGATAGCGCAAGCTGCCATTCCTTCTCGGGGCCGCCTCTGTATTAGCGCACGAAGAATAAGCCGCCGGTAAGAGAAATGTAAGCCACCAGTTATGCGCGCCGGCACCTCTTGCAGCAACCTCCGCCTAGTGAACAGTCCAGGCAGGACACCCTCAATGAGCACGATCCACGGGACCACCGAGCTGAGACCGGCAACGGCAAGGCGGCAGGTCTACAGTCCTCTCGAAGCATACTGGAATGCATTTCAGGAGTGGCGCAAACGCCGGAGATTACTGGCCAACTTGTGCGACTTAAGTGACAGGGAGCTTACGGATATCGGTATTTCGCGAGGCGAAATCGACTACGTCGCCTCGCACCGGGGTAGCGATCCGCGAGGCATCCTATCCGGCGAATGAATGCTGATATCTGATAGCGATGGAAGAACGAATGATTAGTCACAACCAGAAGGCGTAGTCGCGCAGTGGTGACTTCCGATATGGTCATCAAATCGGGTCGATTGGCTATGTCCGTGGTCGTGTCCGGTGTACCACAGAGAGCTCAGGTCAACGCGAATATGGACGTTCGACGCTCAGGGCACTTGCAGCCGTGGCAGACGCGACCGCTCAAGTTGAGCAAAAAGACGAAAACAAAATGGTAGGACGTGAACCAATTCACATCTGACGAGGAGGAAGTATGAAAGTGGTAACTTACTAGAACCAAGGCTCGGGGAATGATTGCCAACCCTCCTGCTACGGAGTGCTCCATGAGCGGCGAACGGTGGCCTTACCTTGCCGGCGTTGCATCAATCATCTTAGCGATCTCCTTTGCGTACTTACTTGAACGGAAGTGCCAAAGAGACCTTGCAGTTCAACGCTCCTTTCCATCTGCTCTGTCCGAGCTCATTGTAGGAGACGAGCCGATTAGGTGTTGGTTTTGATAATTGATCTATGTGGAGGCCGGCTACTGCTCTGGGCCACAAGCGGCGTCCGGCCCTTCGGCGAAGGAATACGTCTACGGCCAGAAACGGCTTTGTGCATCGCAGGACGAAGCCCCCGGAGCCCCGCTCGGCCTGAGCGATGACACGCTACCGGCCACACGCCTGTGATCACTAAAAACAACCGTGCCGGGTAATATTGAACGTGGATCGATACCGCTTGTGCTGTCCGACTCGTCTGTCACGTATCCGCGAACTCCAACATAACCGAATGTTTGCATAGGGGTGATCCGATGAATTCCAATGCAGATTTTTCGAGAATTCTAGACCGCATACTTGATACAGCGGCCGACAATTTCAGGATCGCAAAGATCCTCGTTCAAATGGGACTTGATCCCGACAACATCACCTACGACGCACTGTTCAATCGACTGTTTGAAATTGTGTTGGTGAATATCACGCTCGCCAACATGTTCGCCTTGGTTGGCGCCATATTCTTTGTCGCTACCTTGCTGATGCAGAGAATGGTGCCGCTGCGGGTCGCGAATATGGTCGGCTGTACATTCTTCGCAATTTCTTGCGCGCTTTCTGGAAGCGTCGCCACCTTTCTGCTTTATCTGCTGCTGTTGCCAGTCAATGCCGTTCGCCTCCGCCAACTGCTCAAGCTCGTTAAGAAAGCACGTAACGCGACGCGGGGTGACAGGTCGATGGAATGGCTCAAACCATTCATGACCGAACGTAGATATCGCCGAGGCGACATACTCTTCAGGAAGGGTGATGCCGCTTCGGAGATGTTCCTCATCGTCACCGGGACGTTTCTCGTCAAAGAAATCGGCGTCGAGCTTCCGCCAGGGCGCTTCATGGGAGAGCTTGGCTTTCTCACACCCGATAACCGGCGAACCGCGACTGTCGAGTGCATAGAAGATGGCCAAGTCCTGACCATAACTTATGAAAGGCTACTTGAAATCTATTTTCAGAGTGATCAGCAATTCGGCTACCATATCCTCCTTCTGACCAGCCAGCGTCTTTTGGAAAACAACCAACGACTCCAGGAAAGCATCTCGCGGCTGGAAGCAGCTCTCGCACAAGAGAAGGCCGCGCGACAGATGGCAGCTGCGCGGGGCGCGGCTTGAAGGGCATCAATTACCGGTGAGGGCTTACTGTCGCCGCGCAGTGCGGCTCTCGCGACGCAACGATGTCCGCTTGGGGTCAAATGCTGCCGGTCACGCTCAGGCCGGAGCCTTCCGCTTTGCGTTAGTAGGCTGACGTTTTGGGATATGCGTCCCGGTCCTTGAGAGTTTGCCGGAACTCCCACTGCCGCGAGGATGGTATAGGTTCTGGCCTTCGCCCGGACGACGGCAGAAGATCGCTTGACGACGCTAGGTCGCGGCTCCCGCCCGCCGCCCCGGCGCCGGCCCCACATACCTCGCCCGCGGCCTGATCAACTTGCCGAACTGCAATTGCTCGCTGGCATGGGCGATCCAGCCGACGCTGCGGGCCATGGCGAACAGCGCGAGCTCGCTGCCGGCGGGCAGGCGCAGCGCGTGCACGAGCACGGCGAGCGCATAGTCGATGTTGACGAATTCGCCGGTCGCCTCCGCGATGCGCTCCGGCACCTCGCGGGTGAATTTTCGCGGCGCGCCGGCGCGCGACAGCGCGTTCAGCAGCGATTGCGCGCGGGGATCGCCGCGCTTGTAGACGCCGTGGCCGAAGCCGGCAAAACGCTCGCCGAGCGCGACGCGCTCGCGCACCATCGGCTCGACGTCGCGGTCGACCAGCGTTTTCACGAGCTGCGAGGCCAGCACGCCGGCGCCGCCATGCTTGGGTCCCTTCAGCGCGGCAAGGCCGGCGATGACGGAATCGTAGAGATTGAGACCGGTCGAGGCCGCGCAGCGCGCGGTGAAGGTCGAGGCGTTCAGCTCGTGATCGGCGAGCAGCACCAGCGCGCGGCGGATCAGATCGGGCGCATGCTTGGCGTCCGCCGCCCAGGCCTTGGCGATCTGCTGGTGCAGCAGCTCGGCCGACGGCTCGGCGTTGAGCATGGTCGCAACCAGGAGGCGGACGATGCGCGCGCCGACCAGCGCGCGGCCATCGGGCGCACGGGTGAAGGCGCGGGGATCGGCACTCGCGGCCAGCGCGAGCACGGCGATGGCGCGGTCGATCGGCGCCGCCCGGCGCGCTGCCGCTGCGATCGCGCGCATCTCCCGGGATATTTCAGGCTGATTGTCCGGATCGAACGGATCGACGCCGGAGACGTCCCAGAGCAGCGTCGCCGTGTGCTCCAGCGTGTCGCTCTCGGAAAGATCGACGCAATTGACGCCGCGATAGATCGCGCCCTCCTCGGTGACGGTCGAGATCTCCGTGTCCATCACCGGCAGGTCGGCGTCGAAGCTGCGCAGCCCGCGCGGCTCCGGCGACGGCACGCGGCGCTCCTTCAGCGCCCGGACATCCTCGGCGCGGTAGCGGTTCTTGCGCGAATCCGGCGTCGGCTCGGAGCGGATCAGGCCGCGGCTGACATAGGCGTAGAGGGTGGCCGGGGAGATTGCGAGCTCGGCGGCCGCCTCCCGGGCGGAGAGGTACAGCCCATCGGAATTTTTCATATTGATTTACGTAATCAAGATTGATCAATCTGTCGAGAGGGTCAACCTTGCTCCCGTGAAAAGGAGACAGGCCATGAACATCCACCTCACCAAGAGCCAGATCGGGCTGGACGGCGTCCCCGCGGCTGAGACCGTGCTGAGCCATGTCGACGGCGAGCGCGGCGAGCTGATCATCGCCGGCGAACATGTCGGCCGGCTGGCTGGCCGGTCGAGCTTCGAGGGCGTCACCGCGCGGCTCTGGAACGGCGCGAGCAGGACCGGCTTGAGCGAAGCCAATGTGCGGGCGAGCCTCGGCGCGGCGCGCGAGCGCGCCTTTGCGCGGCTGCCCGACCTCCTGCCCGCGACGCGCGGCATGGGCATCGTCGACGGGTTCCGAGCGGCGGTCGCCGGGCTTCGCGCCGAGAACGGGCTCGAACACGAGGCGACGATCGTCGGCGCCTTTCCGGTGATCGCAGGTGCGCTGGTCCGGCGCGCCAGAGGGCTCGACCCAATCGCACCCGACCCGAATGCGAGCCATGCCGCCGACACGCTGCGGATGCTGCGCGGCGCCTCGCCGGAGCCGCGCGAGGTCACGGCACTGGATGCCTATTTCGTCACGGTCTGCGATCACGGCATGAACGCCTCGACCTTCACCACGCGTGTGGTGGCCTCGACCCAGGCCGACCTGTTCGCCGCTGTCACCGCCGGTTATTGCGCACTGACCGGCCCCCTGCATGGCGGCGCGCCGGAGCCGGTGCTGGAAATGCTCGATGCGATCGGCTGCAGCGAGCGCATCCGGCCATGGGTGGATGCGGCGCTGGCGCGCGGCGAACGGCTGATGGGCTTTGGCCATCGCGTCTACCGCGTGCGCGATCCGCGCGCCGACGTGCTCAAGGCCGCAATCGAGCGGCTTTCGGCTGACGGCGCCGACCTGCCCTTTGCCGGCGAGGTCGAGGCCTATATCCGCAGCGCGCTGCGCAAGAAGAATCCGGATCGGCCGCTGGAGACCAATGTCGAGTTCTTCACCGCGATCCTGCTCGATGCGCTGGCGATTCCGCGCCAGGCCTTCACGCCGATCTTTGCCGTCGCGCGGGCCGCCGGCTGGACCGCGCATGCGCGCGAGCAGCAGCGCACGGGACGGCTGATCCGGCCGAGCTCGTCCTATGTCGGGGCGATGCCGAAGGCGTGAGGCGCGACGACAGCGCGGCATAATGTCGTCCCGGCGAAGGCCGGGACCTATGCCGCGTGATCTATCGATAGTGGGAGGTGAGAGTACCGCGGCAAGACTTCTTCACTACCAGTCTTCTTCACTGCCAGTCTTCGCCAAACTACTCCCTGACACTATAGATCCCGGATCTGCGCGCCGCTTCGCTGCGCTTGTCCAGGACGACACCGGGTGTGGGGCGCGAAGACCTTACGCCTCCCGCACCACCGTTTTCAGATAATTGTACGCCTTGATGATCTCGATCAGGCGATCCTCGGTCGAGCGGTCGCCGCCATTGGCGTCGGGGTGGTGCTGCTTCACCAGCGCCTTGTACTTGGTCTTGACGTCGGCGAGCGTGGCGCTGGGGCCGAGGCCCATGACCTGGAGCGCCTTGCGCTCGGCGTTCATCACCTTGCGGGTCTCGGCCTTGGGCGCAGCTTCCGGACCCTTCCGCCAGCTGGCGCGGCCGTTGATCTCGCTGAACATGCTGAACGGATCGGACGCCATGTCGATCTCGGCTTCCGATCCCTTCTTGCCGCCATTGGCGCCCATCTTCCAGGTCGGGCGGTGGCCGGTCAGCGCATCCTTCTGGTAGCGCGCGACCGCGTCGGCATTCATGCCGGAGAAGAAATTGTAGTTCTGGTTGTACTCGCGCACATGGTCGAGGCAGAAGTGCCAGTATTCGCGCTGGTTCTCGCGGCCCTTCGGAGCGCGGTGCGCGCCCTTGTTGGCGCAGCCCGCCCACTCGCAATTGACCACGGTGTCGCGCGGCTTCACGTCCGGCTGCTTGCCCCGCGGCTTCACGCGGATGGAGTCGAAGAACTTCGATGAATCGATCGGCATGGCTGACTTTGACTACGCAATGCGAAAACCTTCAAGTCTTGACATTGCAATTCGCTGAGCACCCGGTCGCGGCGACCTTGCACGTCCGGGTATTGACGGGGTGCGATCGCGCACCTTAATGGCACACATGGCTATGAAGGACACTATCGGCAACAAGTTGCGGCAAGCTTTCACGCCCGAAAGCCTGCAAGTCGACGACGAGTCACATTTGCATGAGGGCCACGCCGGCCATCGGCCGGGCGGCGAGACGCACTTCCGTGTGTATATCGTGTCTGCCGCCTTCAAAGGGAAGAGCCGGGTCGAGCGCCACCGCATGATAAATTCGGCGCTGGCCGCGGAACTCTCCGGCGGCGTGCACGCGCTGGCAATCCGGGCGCAGGCGCCGGGGGAAGGGTGATGATCTTCACCCTCCCCTGGAGGGGGAGGGTCGGCACGCAATCGAGCGAAGCGAGATGCGTGACGGGGTGGGGTGATCTCTCACCACGGGCGGTATGCAATGTGGAGAGATCACCCCACCCCGCTCGCGCTGCGCGCGATCGACCCTCCCCCTCCAGGGGAGGGTAAGAGAAAATCAAAACGACGTCCCGGCCCTTCTCGGCTTGGCCTCTTCCAGCTCGGCCTCGCGCGGCACCGGTGAAATACGGAGCGCGGTGATGCGGTTGCGCTCGCGGCGGAGGACGCGAAAGCGGAAGCCGTGGAAGGTGAAGCTCTGGCCGCGGTCGGGAATCGAGCGCGCCTCGTGGATGACGAGGCCGGCGACCGTGGTCGCCTCTTCATCGGGCAGACGCCAGTCCAGGGCGCGATTGAGGTCGCGGATCGGCACCGAGCCGTCGACCACGACGGAGCCGTCGGGCTGGCGGCGCACGCCGGCGACCACCACGTCGTGCTCGTCGGAGATGTCGCCGACGATCTCCTCCAGAATGTCCTCCAGCGTCACGAGGCCTTCGACCTCGCCATACTCGTCGACGACCAGCGCGAAATGGGTCTTGCGACGGCGGAACGCCTTGAGCTGCTGGGATATCGGCCGCATTTCCGGCACGAACCAGGGCGGCAGCATGATGGTGGTGACGTCGATGCGAGAGGTATCTCCCTCCGACGCCCGGATGGCCCGCAACAGATCCTTGGCGTGAAGAATGCCGATGATGTTCTCCGACTTGTCGCGCCACAGCGGAATGCGGGTGTATTCGGTGGCCAGCACCTCCCGCACCAGCTCCTCCGGCGGCAGGTCGGCATTGATCATCACCATGGCGGTGCGGTGGACCATCACGTCGGACACCGTCAGCTCGCCGAGCCGGAAGACATTGTGAATGTACTCGGCCTCGCCGCTCTCGATCTTGCCGTGCACGGCCGATTCCTCGACCAGGCCCTCGATCTCGGTATCCGTCAGGATGTCGTGCTGCGAAAACTCCTGGACCCCGATCAGACGCAGGATCGCGCTCGACGCAGTGTTGAGACACCAGCTCAGCGGATAGAACACGAGGTAGGAGGCATGAAGCGGATACGCGATCCACTGCGACACCGGCATCGGCTCCCTGATCGCGAGCGTCTTCGGCACCTGCTCGCCGATGATGATGTGCAACGAGGAGAAGACCAGGAAACCCGCCACGAACGAGGTGAAGTGCAGCGTGGCCTCCGACAGACCGAGCGGTTGGAGGACCGGACTCAGCAGCGCAGACACGGTCGGCTCGCCGATCCAGCCAAGACCGAGGGAAGCCATGGTGATGCCGAGCTGGCAGCAGGCGAGGTAGGATTCGATATTCCCCATCATCGTCTGCAGCAGGCGAGCGCCGAAGCGATTTTGCTCGACCATGGCCTTGACGCGAAAGCCGCGGCTTTTCACCAGCGCGAATTCCGCAGCCACGTAAAACGCGTTGGCGGCGAGCAGGAGGACCGCAAGCAGAAGATTGATCGAGATCGAACTCATGTTTGCCTCGCGGCCGCCCCGGCATTCCCCGCCATTTCGCGGGCAGCCGATCCGAACGGTCCCGCCATCACTGCGACAGTTTCGACTGCAGGAAGTCGCGCACCGGCGCCGGCTCGACGTCCTTCGCGATCACGGCGCGTCCCACGGCCTCCAGCAGGATGAAGGTGAGCTTGCCGCGCTTGACCTTCTTGTCCTGGGCCATCAGCGCCATCAGCGCATCGGCATCCGCAAGCCCTTCCTGGGCAAAGCCCGCGATGTCCTGCAGGCGCGTGGGCAGACCCGCATCGATCAGGTGACGCTCGACGCGCAGCGCATCGGCCGCGCCGATCATGCCGAGCTCGGCCGAGAACTGCGCCGCCAGCGTCATGCCGATGGCGACGCCCTCGCCGTGGAACAGGCGATCGGAGAAGCCGGTCGCCGCTTCCAGCGCATGGCCGAAGGTATGGCCGAGATTGAGCAGCGCGCGCTCGCCGGTCTCGCGCTCGTCGCGCGAGACGATTCCGGCCTTGGCGCGGCAGGAGGTCGCGATCGCGTGCTCGCGGGCCGAGCCGCCCTTGAAGATGTCGGAATGGTTCTTCTCCAGCCAGCTGAAGAAGGCCTCGTCGCCGAGCACGCCGTATTTGGCGACCTCGGCATAGCCGGCGCGGAACTGGCGCGGCGACAGCGTGTCGAGCACGGCGGTGTCGGCGATGACAAGCACCGGCTGGTGGAAGGCGCCGAGCAGATTCTTGCCCTGCGGCGAGTTGATGCCGGTCTTGCCGCCGACGGAGGAATCGACCTGCGCCAGAAGCGAGGTCGGCACCTGCACGAAGTCGACGCCGCGGCGCAGGATCGCCGCGGCAAAGCCGGCGAGATCGCCGACCACGCCGCCGCCGAGCGCGATGACGAGATCGTTGCGCTCGATCCTGGCGGCGATCAGGGCTTCGCTGACCTTTTCGAGGCCGGCATAGGTTTTCGAGATCTCGCCTTCCTCGACGACGATGCGCGAGGTCGGAATGCCGCTTGCTGCGAGCGAGGCCTCCGCGGGCTCGAGCCAATGTTTCGCGACGGTCCGGTCGGTGACGACAGCCGCGCGCACGCCCGGCCGCAACGCGGCGACCCGTTCGCCGAGCGAGGACAGCACGCCGCGGCCGATGACGATGTCATAGGCGCGATTCTCCAGCTCGACGTCGACCTTGACGGGTTCGGAATGTTTCAACGGCGCAGTCATCGCAGGGCACTCGCAACGTCGGCAGGTGGTTGGGCGGCCTGTCCGCCGCAGAGATGGGCGTGCAGCGCCTCGATGCATTCCTCGACGATTCTGTCGTGCGGCACGTCGCGCGAGGCGATCGTGAGGTCGGCATTGGCATAGACCGGCTCGCGCTCGGTAAGGAGGCGCGTCACCGTCCCTTCCGGATCGGCGGTCTGGAGCAACGGACGGTCGGCGCGGCGGCGCACGCGGCGCATGATGACGTCGTGGTCCGCTCTCAGCCAGATCGAGACTGCCTTCGCCGCGATGCGCGCGCGCGTCTCCTCGCGCATGAAGGCGCCGCCGCCAGTCGCCAGCACCACGGGACCACCATCGAGCAGGCGGGCGATCACACGGGCCTCGCCATCCCGGAAATGCGGCTCGCCATGGCGCTCGAAGATTTCCGGTATGGTCATGCCCGCCGCCGCCTCGATCTCGGTATCGGCATCGACGAAGGGCAGCTTGAGGCGGGCCGCCATGCGCCGCCCGACGGTGGATTTGCCCACCCCCATCATGCCGACGAGCACGATCGAGCGCGCACCGAGCGCCGACAGGATGTCGGCCTCAGGCGAAGCAGGAAGCGGCAATGCGGCGTCGGACATTGTTTCGCTCGATTGGATCTCGCTCGATCTGCCGCCGGAGGCGGCTGCCTGGCCACCTATACGATCCCATGGGGGCCCTCGCCAGAGGACTCTTGCCACGAAACGGCGAACATGTTGGATGATTTCATTGACTAATTTGGCCCAGAACCCGCCCCGAGACGAGACGCCAGAACGATGCCCAGCCTGTTCCGCTTCCTGACGGTCGTCGCCGTGATCGCCGGCATCGTCTATGGCGTGGTTTTCGCGCTGGCGAATTTCGTCGATCCAAAGCCGCGGGAAATGACCGTGACGATCCCGCCGGATAAATTTCTCAAGAAATAGGAGCTAGCCTCCTGGGCATGCCTACCCAGCCCTCAGACGCCAGGCTCACCGGCCTGTTCCTCGACATGCTCGCGGCGGAACAGGGCGCCGGGCCCAATACGCTCGACGCCTATCGCCGCGACCTCACCGATGTCTCGGAGTTCCTGGGCCGCGCCGGCCACAGTCTTGCGGATGCGCCGACGCAAGTCCTGCGCGACTATCTCGCCGATCTCGACAGCCGCGGCTTCAAATCCACCAGCGTCGCGCGGCGGTTGTCGGCGATGCGACACCTCTACCGCTTCCTCCTCAATGAGCGGATCCGGACCGACGATCCCGCCGCGATCCTGTCCGGCCCCAAGCGCGGCCGCGGCCTGCCGAAGGTGCTGTCGATCGCCGACGTCGACCGCATGCTCCGCCGCGCCAGGGAATTGAGCGAGGCGGCGGATGCCTTGCCGTCGAAACGGCTGCGGAGCTTGCGGCTCTATTGCCTGCTCGAGGTGCTCTACGCCACCGGCCTGCGCGTCTCCGAGCTGGTGGCGCTGCCGCGCTCGGCGGCCAAGCGCGACGCCCGCATGATCGTGGTGCGCGGCAAGGGCAACAAGGAACGGCTGGTGCCGCTCAACGATGCCTCGCGCCAGGCGATGGCGGACTACCTCGCCGCGACGGAGGCCGCGAAGACCGAGAAGAAGAAAGACAGCCTCGCCGCCTCGAAATGGCTGTTTCCGTCCTTCGGCGAGAGCGGACATCTGACGCGGCAGCATTTCGCCCGCGACTTGAAAGAGCTCGCAATTGCCTCCGGCCTCCAGGCCCGGCTGGTCTCCCCGCACGTGCTGCGCCACGCCTTTGCCAGCCACCTGCTGCACAATGGTGCCGATCTGCGCATCGTGCAGACCCTGCTCGGCCAC
This sequence comes from Bradyrhizobium sp. CCBAU 53415, assembly GCF_028128735.1. NCBI lineage: Bacteria > Pseudomonadati > Pseudomonadota > Alphaproteobacteria > Hyphomicrobiales > Nitrobacteraceae > Bradyrhizobium > Bradyrhizobium sp. CCBAU 53415. Next base: position 803,301 of record NZ_LBJF01000026.1, read on the forward strand.
ACCGACATCTCGACCACGCAGATCTACACCCATGTGGTCGAGGAGCGGCTGAAGAGCCTGGTGCGCGACCTGCACCCGCTGGCGGAGAAGTAGAAGACTGTCGTCCCTGCGAACGCATTGCAAAAGCAGGGCCGACAGCAACCCATGAAACCGCCTTGACTTCGGCCGCATCTCCGCGGAAAGAGCCGGGGCCTCACGACTGATTTGGCTGGCGCCACACCAGCGCACAAGCCAAATCATTGAAGACGCTACACTTCTTTCCGCGGCCCTAACCTCGCTTCGCTCCGAGGCCCCGTCCTCCTATATTGAGTTGATGCAAGACCAGATGCGCAGCTATCTCGACTTCGAAAAGCCCGTCGCCGAGCTCGACTCCAAGGTCGACGAATTGCGGGCGCTCGCTGCCTCCGGCACCGACATCAGCGATGAGATCGGGCGGATCGAGGACAAGGCGGCGCAGGCGCTGGCCGACCTCTATCAGAACCTGACGCCGTGGCAGAAGACGCTGGTGGCGCGGCATCCGCAGCGGCCGCATTTCAACGACTTCATCAAGGGCCTGATCACCGAGTTCACCCCGCTCGCCGGCGACCGCAAGTTCGGCGAGGACGAGGCGCTGGTCGCCGGCTTCGGCCGCTTCCGCGGCGAGCCAATCTGCGTGATGGGCCAGGAGAAGGGCGATTCCACCGAGAGCCGGATCCGGCACAATTTCGGCATGGCGCGGCCCGAAGGCTATCGCAAATGCGTGCGGCTGATGGAGATGGCGGAGCGGTTCGGCCTGCCGGTGCTGTCGCTCGCCGATTCCGCGGGCGCCTATCCCGGCATCGGCGCCGAGGAGCGCGGACAGGCCGAGGCGATCGCGCGCTCGACCGACGCGTGCCTGGCGCTGACCGTGCCGAACGTCGCCATCGTCACCGGCGAGGGCATGTCGGGCGGCGCCATCGCCATCACCACCGCCAACAAGGTGTTGATGCTGGAGCACGCGATCTACAGCGTGATCTCGCCGGAGGCGGCCTCCTCCATCCTCTGGCGCGACGGCACCAAGGCGCAGGAAGCCGCCAACAACATGAAGATCACCGCCCAGGACATGCTCCGCTTCGGGGTGATCGATCAGATCCTGAAGGAGCCGGTCGGCGGCGCCCACCGCGACCCCGCCGCCATGATCGCCACCACGGGCGAGGCCATCGCCAAGGCCTTCGACGAGCTCCAGGGCCTCGATGGGGATGCCATCCGCAAGCAGCGGCGGCAGAAATTCCTCGATATCGGCCGGAAACTGGGCTGATTCGGGCGGTTTCCGTGTCCCGGACGCGCTGCAGCGTGAAACGCTGCTGCGCAGAGCCGGGATCTCCCAGCCTGGGCCCCGGCTCTGCGTCGCATCGCTGACGCGCTGCGCCGCCTCCGGGGCACGAGACCACCCCCGGTAACCCCGCGTTAACCCTTTTTTTGCCCAAATCGGCGATCTCAGTGGCGGTTCGGCCACAAGGCCCAAGTTACGGCCCAGTTCCGGGTTACGGCCTGTTTAAGTCTCTGTTGACCACACCTCTGGGCCAACGCCCTCGTGATCCCCGCTCGGGTTGCGACCGCATGACCCAGAGGTTAGAATTTTAATCAATGGCTTCAGGGCACAAGCGCTGGGGCGTGAGCTGAAAAAGCCCGTCCATCGGGTCCGGTTCGCCGGTCGGATCATGCTCCGGAAGAATTGGGGTTCGCGCTTCATAGCCCGGCACGGTGTGGGGTCCATCTTGATTTCTCGTTCGCTTGCTCGCGCGCTCTTGGCTTCGGTTGCGCTGATGACGGCCAGCGTTCTGCTCGCCGGCTGCGACACCGACCAGGTCTCGCTCGCGAGCAATGCCAAGGCCAATCAGCCGGTGCCGCCGAAGCTGATCGCCGCGATGGCCGAGAAGAACATGGACCTGCAATCCCCGATCCTGGTCCGCCTGTTCAAGCAGGAGGCCGAGCTCGAGGTCTGGAAGCAGACCCGCTCGGGCCAGTTCGCGCTGCTCAAGACCTACCCGATCTGCCGCTGGTCGGGCGATCTCGGCCCGAAGGTGCGCGAAGGCGACCGTCAGGCGCCGGAGGGATTCTACTCGATCAACCCGGGCCAGATGAATCCGCAATCGGCCTACTACCTCTCCTTCAACACCGGCTATCCGAACGCGTTCGACAAGGCGCTGGGCCGCACCGGCTCGCAGCTGATGGTGCACGGCGACTGCTCCTCGCGCGGCTGCTACGCGATGACGGACGAGCAGATCGCGGAGATCTATTCGCTCGGGCGCGAATCCTTCTTCGGCGGCCAGAAGGCGTTCCAACTGCAGGCCTATCCGTTCAGGATGACGCCGGTGAACATGGCCAAGCACCGCAACAATCCGAACATGCCGTTCTGGAAGATGATCAAGGAAGGCAATGATCATTTCGAAGTGACGCGTCAGGAGCCGAAGGTCGATTTCTGCGAGAAGAAGTACGTCTTCGACGCGGCGAAGCCGGCCGATGCCAAGCGCGACCCGGTGTTCGACGCCTCCGCCAAGTGTCCGGCCTATGTGATCCCCGAGGAGATCGCCAGCGCCGTCCGCGAGAAGGAAACGCGCGACCAGGCCGAATACGCCAGGCTCGTCGCCAAGGGCACGCCGGTGGCGCGCATGAACACCGGCATCGACGGCGGCATGAACAAGGTGTTCGCCGCGAAGATTCCGGAAGGCTCGACCGGCCTGTCCGAAAGCGCCGAAGGCACCACGCTGCAGATGCTGGCGATGGCCAAGGCGCCCGGCACGATCCCCGGCCACGTCAATCCGCCCAAGCCGAATCTCGACGCGGTGGCAGCCGCGCCGGCGCCGCAGGAAGAACCGGTGGTCGCCGTGCCCGCGACCAGCACCCGCGTCGCCTCGGCCCAGCCGGCCGAGAGATCCCAGGACAAATCTGGCGAAAAATCCGGCGGCTTCTTCTCCAATCTCGGCCGCAAGATGGGCCTCGGCACCGCCGACACCACGGCGACCACCCCGCCGCCGCAGGCGACTGCGTCCGTGGCGCCGGCCCACACGACCCCGACGCCCCCGACCGCAGCGTCGCGGCTCAAGGCCGCCGTGACGCGGTTCGTGCCGGGGCACGACAAGTCCAGAGATGCGACAAAGGATGCCGCGAAGGAGGCGCCGAAGCCGGCTGTTGCGGCCAGGCCCGCCGAGCCGGCCAAACCCGACACCCGCCTCGCCCAGACGCGCCCGGCGCTGAAGCCGTCGGTGAGCGATGGCGCAGGTGAAGCGACCCAGATCATGGGCGCCGCGCCGGTGATCTCGTCGAACTCGTTCGACAGCCGCTTCGGGGCGATGAAGTAAGCGCGGCGATGCCGCGCCGTCCGGAGTAAACCAAACTCAGCGTGCTGATTGCCCTTCCCTGCGGATGGGCCCATCGCGGCAATGGCCGCGTGCGATCCGCCAGCTTGCCGGGAGGCTTGATCTCGCAGAGCAGGACGCAGCACATCGCGACTTGGGAAAGGCAGGGATCTGCCGGATTGCGGCGCCCGGTTACCCAACTATAATTATGCTGTTGGCTCTTTCGCGCTGCACATGAGTGGATTTGGGCATCTCGATCATCTGATTGACCGCATCTACGAGGCCGGGCTCATCCCGTCGTTGTGGCCCGAGGTGCTCGATGAAATCGGTAACGCTGTCGGCGGCAACGGCGGACTGCTTTTCGCGGTACGCGACGGCTATGTCAGCGGGATCAATTCCGTCAATCACGACCAGACAATGTCCCGTTTCCTGCAAGAGGGATGGAGTGAGCGCGATCCGCTGCTGCCGCGTGCCGCCGCTCTCAACCACGCCGGCTTCCTCAATGATGGAGACCTTGTCTCGGAGGAGGAGATCGCGACCAATGACGTGTACCGCAATTTCTACCGCAGGCACGGAATCGGCTACAGGGCCGGGACCATCATTCCAATTCCGAGCGGCGATTCGATTGCGATCGTCATGCCGCGACACCAGGACAACGGACCGGTGCCGCGCGAGGTCGTCTCGTTTCTCGATGGCCTGAGGCCTCATCTGGCTCGGGCGTCGCTGACTGCGAACCGCCTTGGCTTCGAGCGTGCGCGCGCGCAAGCCGAAGCATTGCAGGCCATTGGGCTGCCCGGAGCGATCTTGCGCGAACGAGGCAGGTTGCTCGCGGCGAACGGCCTGTTCGAAGCGCTGATGCCGATGCTATTCCAAGATCGCGCAGAGCGGTTGACCCTGGCCGATGGCACAGCGGATCAATTGTTCTTGGCGGCGTTGGGGACCTCGTTCGTCGGCAACAGCCCGGCCGTCAAGTCCATCGCCATCGCAGCGGCGATGGATCGCGTACCGATGGTCCTGCATGTCGTGCCGGTGCGCGGATCGGCACGCGATATCTTCACGCTGGCCACCTTCATGCTCATCGTAACGCCTGTTGATCGCGGCGCGGTCCCGAGTGCGGAAGTCCTGCAAGGGCTGTTCGACCTGACGCCGGCAGAGGCCCAGGTCGCACGTGGCGTTGCACAGGCCGGATCGATCGATGCGCTCGCAGCCAAAATCGGCGTGACGCGAGAGACGGTGCGCACGCAGCTCAAAGCCGTGCTTTCGAAGACCGGCCTTTCCCGTCAGCAGGAGCTCGTCAGCTTGCTCGCTGGCAAGGCATTGCGCGGCGGTTAGACCGTTTATCCATCTGCAGCCACATCCCTCATCGCTCTCGGCCCGACGGCCTGGATTCGACTTTTTGGCAAACACTCTTTCACCCGAATGGGTGAAGACAGGGGTCGGACCCCCGGGTTCAGCTTGTCCGGCTGGATGCAGGGCGAGAAGCGGTGACAATGGTCGATCCGGAGTTTCCAACATTCGAAGTGAATTTGGTGCCGCGCAGGCGAAAAAGATGGGCCTGGAGCATCTGCAATAGCCATGGAGCGGTCGTGGCGCAGGGGCGGGAATCGAGTCGATCTGCCGCCAGGTACCAGGCCGAAAGAGCGCTTTTCCTGCTGCTTCTGACCGCGCCCTATCGGTCGCGACTTCCGGCATAACAAGCTCTCATTGAGGTTGCTCCTGGACTTGACTTGAGCACCAAGCGTGGCCGCCCGGAGGAGCGTCCGACGGGCTTCTGCTACCGTAAAGACGTAGTCGGATGAGGCCCGCTATGGGCCAAAAGGCGACATCATTCGATTACCTCGTCCGCGCGAGCCAGCAATGCAGGGGGTATATCGATTCCAAGCGTCTTTGCGGTCTTGAGATTGATGAATAGTTCATAGTTCGTTGGTTGCTCGACCGGCAGATCGGCCGGCTTAGCGCCTTTGAGGATTTTGTCGACGTAACCAGCACATAGCCGGTTCAAGTCAATAATATCCGCGCCATAGGACACGAGCGCGCCAAGTTGAACAAATTCCTTTCCGATTGCAAATAGTGGCAACCGAAGCTCTGCGGCGAGCTCAACGATGCGCCCGCGTGCAACAAAGAACATCGGGCTAGGAAATAAGAAAACTGCATGCTCTCCTGCAATCGTGGAAAACGCCTGGTTCAGCTCGTCGGGACTTTGGACAGCAACAAGTTGCAATCGCAGGTTCAAGCGTTTTGCTGCTGACTCCGCCTCGTTGATCATGTTTTGCGTTGTAACTTTGCTGTACGCAGCGGGGTGCCAAAGCGCTGCTACCTGAGAAGCCATAGGCAGAGCTTCCTTCAGTTGCGCGAGCCGCTTGGGAACGAGCTGCGGGCCGATGAAGGTTAATCCCGTAATGTTACCTCCCGGTCGCGCGAGACTGGCTACCAGCCCGTCTTCGACTGGGTCTCCCATGACTGGTACAATAATGGGAATCGATTTAGTCGATTGCTGCACCGCGCGCGCGGCAAGCGAATTCTGTGCGATTATAAGAGCAGGATTGAGACCGACGAGATCACTTGCCAATGTTGGGAGCCGTTCGACCTTTGAATCGGCGGCCCGAAACTCAACGATCACGTTCTTTCCATCGACATAACCGTATTCGCCTAGTCCTTTATAAAAGGCGGCCATAGAAGTGCGGGTCTGCTCGACCGAACCAGTAGTTAAGAACCCGATTCGAGGAACCCTTGGCTGTTGTGCCCAAACAAGTGGCGACCAAGTCGCCGCGAGACCGGCGAGTGCGAGAAATTTGCGCCGCTGCATGACAGCTCCTCTCATTGAGGTTCAGCTACAATACCGACAACGCGACCCCCGACCAACGGCTAATTGCCCAACACTCACGGACTTTCCGAAATGGGTCACAAGCCGACATAGCCAATTATAAACACACGCGATGGTGCGTCCCCAAAAGCACCGGACAATGCGACACTTTAACATCCCAATTCTGATTTTTGAAATTTCTCTTTACCCGAACCGCGACACACCCTATACTCCCGTGCCATCTCATCCCGCCGGAAGGGGCGGGTCGCGATCGTCACGGTTCGTGGGGTGAGTTGCGGTGGACGCGGGCGGTATGGCGCCAAGTGCGGTCGCAGGGCGGGGCTTCCCCGTGAGCGATCAGCGAGCGCGGTACGACAGGCCGGCCGCGTACGGCAAAATCGTGTGGTCCTGGCGCCCGCAGGCTGGCGCCAAGCCTTGTGGTGATGCGGCGGCCCGACCGGGTGCGCGCATCAGCGATCGGCAAGGCGACGGGGGCAAGAGTGCATCGCTCCCCGGGGAGAGCGCGACATAAGCCGTCAAACCATCGCGCAGGGAAGGCCGGTTATCGGGCTGCACCTGTGTCTCCCCTGTGAGCGTTGACTAACGCATCATTGCACAGGGGCTCGTGGGTGCCAGCCGGTACCCGGCCTTCCCTGCGCCCTTCCGATTTGAAGGGGGCCAGAAGCGAAGCAAAACCCGGGCGCTTGGCGCCGCGGGATCGCGATGGCTTGTGGGCTGTTTGACAGTTGAATCGAGGAAGAGAGCATGCAGCGCGTAGCCCGGATGAGCGCAGCGACATCCGGGACTGTCGCCAGCGACCCGCATGTCGCTGCGCTCATGCGGGCTACGGCAGCTCCTGTTAAGGCGCCAGATACCGCATCAGCTCCGGATTGCCCTTGACCTCGCCTGCCTCGCCTTGCAGCGCGACGCGGCCGCGGTCGAGCACGTAGGCGTAGTCGGCGACGCGGAGCGCGAGGTCGAGGTGCTGCTCGACGATGATGACGGCGATCTCCTTCGCAAGCACGATCAGGCGCTCGGTGATCTCCTCGATGACGCCGATCCAGACGCCCTCGGTCGGCTCGTCCAGCAGCAGCAGCTTCGGGTCGCCCAGCATGGCGCGGCCGATGGCGAGCATCTTGCGCTCGCCGCCGGAGAGCGTGCCGGCGGGCTGGTCGAGGCGCTGGCCGAGCTTCGGGAAGATGGTCAGCACGCGGTCGACGGCGGAGGCATCCTTGGCTGCGAGCGAGCCGACCGCGAGATTGTCGCGCACCGACAGGCGGGCGAACACCGAATGCTCCTGCGGCACGTAACCGATGCCGGCGCGCACGCGCTCCTGGGTGGCGCGGCGGCTGATGTCGCGGCCGTCGAAGGCGATCTCGCCCTTCCACGCCGGCAACTCGCCGACGATGGTCTTCATCAGCGTGGTCTTGCCGGCGCCATTGCGGCCGAGCACGGCGACGCCGCCGCGCCAGGGAATGCCGAGGCTGACGTCGAACAGGACCTGGCTGCGGCCATAGCCGGCGTCGAGATGCTTGATGTCCAGGAATTCAGGCACGGCGCAGATAGATCTCCTGGACGGATGTGTTGGCCTGGATCTCGGACACCGTGCCCGACGCCAGCACCTTGCCCTGGTCGAGCACGGTGAGGCGATCGCAGATGTCGCGGATGAAATCGAGATCGTGCTCGACAATGACGAGCGAGCAATGCTGCTTGATCGGCTGCAGCAGTTCGCCGGTGACGCGGCGCTCCTCCAGGCTCATGCCGCCGGTGGGCTCGTCCAGCAGCAGAAGCTTCGGCTTGCCGGCGAGCGCCATCGCGATCTCCAGCCATTGCTGCTGGCCGTGCGACAGCGCCGCCGCGGCATCGAAGGCGCGGTCGGCGAGGCGGAACTGCGTCAGCATGGTCATGACCTGGTCGTGCAGGAGACCGCGCGTGCGCGAGAACACGAGGTCGAGCAGCGAGCACTGCGCCTGCAGCGCGAGCAGGATGTTGTCGTAGAGCGTCAGCGTCGGCAGCACGCTGGTGATCTGGAATTTCAGGCTCATTCCGGCGCGCGCCCGCTCGGTCGGCGTGAATGCGGTGATGTCGGTGTTGACGAACGACACCTTGCCTTGCGTCGGCACTTCGGCGCCGGCGATGCATTTCATCAGCGTGCTCTTGCCGGAGCCGTTCGGGCCGATCAGGCCGTGAAACTCGTTCGCGCCGACGGCGAGCGCGGCGCCGTCGAGCGCGGTGAGCTTGCCGAAGACCTTCGTGATGCCGGCGGCCTCAAGGAGCATTGCGCTTCTCCTTTCCGGTCCTGTCGGGGCTGGCACCGAAGCTGCCGACCCGCTCGCGCTCGCCGAGCACGAAGCTGATCAGGCCGAGCGGCCGGAACAGGATCACGAGCAGCAGCAACAGGCCCAGAATGATCGGCCAGACCTCACGGTAATTGTCCGACAGCCAGAAGCTGACGCCCTCGACGATGACCGCTCCGATGACGGCGCCGATCAGCGTGCCGGAGCCGCCGAACAGCACGTAGAGCACGACCTGGGTCGAGACCACGACGCCGACCATGTTGGGCCAGACGAAGCCTTCGTGGAAGGCGTAGAGGCTGCCGGCGAGCCCGGCGACGGCGCCGCCGATCGTGAAGATGATGGCCTTCAGATGCTGTGCCTTGTAGCCGAAGAAGGCGATACGCTGCTCGTTCTCGCGCAGGCCCGCGAGCGCGAGGCCGAATTGCGAACGCACCAGGAAGCGGCAGAGCAGGTAGACCACGACGAGGATGCCGAGCACGAGATAATAGAAGGCCGGACCTTCCGTGAACTCGTAGCCGCCGAGCGACATCGGCGCGATGGAAGGGATGCCGTTCTGGCCGCCGAGATAGTACCAGCCGCGCGCGAGGCGATCGGCGGCGTAGGAACCCGTGAGCGTGCCCAGCGACACGAAGATCACGCTGGAGGGGTGCCGTCCCAGCAGCAGGAAGCCGCCGAGCAGGAGCGCGAAGGCGAGGCCGATCAGCGTGCCGGCGGGCAGCACCAGGAAGATGTTGGTGACATCGAGATCGCGCGCGAGCAGCGCCACGCCATAGCCGGCCGAACCGAAGAACAGGGCCTGGCCGAAGCTCATGATGCCGGCATAGCCCCAGACCAGGTCGAACGACAGCGCGAACAGCGCGAGGATGATCACGCGCGTCGCGAACACGGTGAGGTAATCCTGCAGCACCAGCGGCGCGAGCAACGCCGCGACCAGCACGACGCCCTCGACGATCGGCAGGATTTTTCGTCCCGCCTTGACGCGGTCCTTGGCCTGTTCCGCCGCTGCGCCTTCAGCCATCGCACCGTCCGCTTCGTCGCCCATGTCGGTGACGATGGCCTCTCTTACCACACTCATCGGCTTCAGCATTCCGCCTCAGCATTCCTTGGGATCGACGAGGCCGTTGCTGCGGGCGACGATCTCGTAGTTCCCGCCCTTGGCGACGGCGGTGTACATCTTCATCTTGCAGTGCCGCTTGCCCGGCACCATCTCGGCGGGTCCGCCGGGACCTTCCGCGATCTTGGCATGGTCGAGCGCGGCCGCGACCGACTCGCGATCTATCTTGCCGGCTTCCTTCACCGCGGCTTCCCACAGCTTCAGGCCGCGATAGGTGCCGGTGGCGGCGCTGCCGGCGGCGAACAGGAAGTTGCCCGGGAAATCCTTCTCGTACGCGGCCTGGATCTTCGCGTCGAACGGGTTTTCCTTGGTCAGCACCTTGAAATAGTCGAGGCAGCTTGCGAGGCCCTCGATCTCGGCGGCCTGGTTGATGTTGAGCGTGTTCTCGTCGTAATAGACGCAGGCGAGCCGTCCGCCGTTCTTGAGGAAGCCGGCTTCATAGAGCTGCTTGAAGAACGGCCCGACGCCCGGCGGGATGACGGTGTTGAAGACGACGTCGACCTTGTTCGAGATGATGCGGTTGACGGTCGCGGAGAAGTCGACCTGGTCGAGCGGATAGTATTCCTCGAACACGACCTCGCCGCCATTGGATTCGATCACCTTGCGCGCATAGACGTTGAGCGTGTGCGGCCAGACATAGTTGGCGCTCGGCAGCGCGAACTTCTTGCCGCCGTTCTTGATCAGCCAGGGGATGAACTCGTCGCACTGCTGCGCCGGCGTCGGGCCGGTGCAGAACAGGTAGGGCGTGCACTCCTTGCCCTCGTAGAGCTGCGGATAGATGTAGAGCGTCTTGCCGCGCGCCACGATCGGGTCCTTGATCGCGTTGCGCATCGACGAGGTGATGCCGCCCAGCACCATGTCGACCTTGTCGCGCTGGATCAGCTTTCGCACGTTGCCGACGGCGACGGATTCGTTGGAGGCGGTGTCCTCGATGTAGAGCTCGAGCGGACGGCCCAGCAGGCCGCCGGCCGCGTTGATTTCCTTGATCACCATTTTCGCCACGTTGGCGTCGGCGTTGCCGGCATAGGCGATCGGGCCGGTGAGGTCGGTGGCGATGCCGACCTTGATCGGGCCTTCGGCCGCATTGGCCCAGGGCGCCGGGATCACCCAGCTGCCGACGCCGGTTGCGACCGCGCCGGACGCAAAGGCGAAATTGGAGAGGAAGCGGCGGCGTGAGAGCCGAGTGCGATCGAACATGACTAAACCCCTTTTCCAGCGATGAGGCCCTGCGGGCGGAATTTGATGAAGACGATGGCGAGCACGAAGACGAGGACGTCGGCGACGACGGGCGCCATCACCCAGGGCAGCGCGGCGCTGAGCGTGCCGATAACGCCGGCGCCGGCGACCGGCCCGATGAATGAGCCGACGCCGCCGACCATGACCGCGACGAAGCCCTGGATCAGGAAGCGCAGCCCGAGATCGGCGTAGAGGCTGAACACCGGCACGATCAGCGCGCCGGCGAGGCCGGCGAGCGCGGAGCCGAACGCGAAGGTGGCGCCGTACATCAAGGGCGTGGAGATGCCGGAGGCGCGCGCCAGCGACGGGTTCTCCAGCGTGGCGCGCATGCGCAGGCCGAAGCTGGTGCGCGAGAGCAGCAGGTAGCAGCCGGCCATCACCAGCAGCGTGACGACGATGATGGTGAAGCGCCAGGCCGAGATGTGGATGGAGCCGATGTCGATCGAGCCGCCGATCGGCTCCGGCACGGTGAGATAGAAGCCGCCGATCAGGCCACGCACGGATTCGCGGATGATCAGGCCGAGCGCATAGGTGCCGAGCATGGCGACGATCGGCGCGGCGTAGAAGCGGCGGATGATCAGCGCCTCCAGCACGAAGCCGAGCGCGCCGACCACGAAGGGCGCCGCGACCATGCCGGCCCAGATCGGCAGGCCCTTGGCATGAGCGAGATAGGTGATGTAGGCACCGAGCAGGACGAACTCGCCCTGCGCGAAGTTGAAGATGCCCATCATGCTGGCAATGATCCCGAGCCCCAGCACGATCAGGACGATGATCGCGCCGAAGCTCAGGATCTCGAACGCCGCGACGAACGCGTTAGCCATGCGTTGGATTCTTGTTTGGACGCGTTTTCTTGACGCGAACCGGTATCCACTTCGCTCGAAAACGCTCTTGTCTTCCGTCGACCTGCATCAGTGCTCCGCTCACATCTTCTTCCAGTCGCCGATCTGCTCGAAGGCATGGGCGGCACGGTAGATCGTGGTTTCCTCGAACATGCGGCCGACCAGCATCAGTCCGACCGGCAGGCCGTCGACCATGCCGCAAGGCAGCGACATCGCGGGATGATGGGTGATGTCGAACGGCGCAGTGTTCGAGATCATCTCGAGCGCGCGGGCGACGTATTCCTCGCGGCTGGCGGTGGGCTCCGGCAGCTTCGTCGCCTTCATCGGCGTGGTCGGCATCAGCAGCAGATCGTAATCCCCAAACGCCTTGTCGTAGGCGGCGGTCAGCCGGCGGGAGATGTTGAGCGCCTTGCCGTAGAAGCGTGGACCGAAATTGTTGTTGATGTAGGTGCCGAGCATCATGAACAATTTCGTGGTCTCGGACAGCGAGTCGGCCTGCCGGCGCCAGCCGCGATGAAAATCCATCAGCGAGGTCGAATAGAGATCGCCGCGGCTGAGGCCGTAGCCGTCGCCGAACATCATGGTCTGGGTCAGGCCTTCGGTGCCGATCGGGGTCCAGATCGCGCCGCCCAGGAGGTGCATCGGAATCGAGACGGTCTCTACGGTGGCGCCGAGATCCTTGAAGCGCTTTGCGGCCTCGCGCACGCTTTCATTCACCGCAGCCTCTGCGACCGGCTGCTCGAAGCCTTCCTTGAGGATGCCGATCTTCATGCCCTTGACGCCCTGGCCGAGCGCCTTGGTGTATTCCTCGACTTTGGGCGACTTGATGCGCGGATCGTAGCCGTCGTCGCCGGCGATCACTTCGAGCAGCAGCGCGTTGTCGGCGACCGTTGCGGTCATCGGACCGGTATGGTCGACATAGATCTCGATCGGCATGATCCCGGTATAGGGCACGAGGCCCCAGGTCGGCTTCATGCCGTAGATGCCGCAGAACGATGACGGCATACGGATCGAGCCGCCCTGGTCGCCGCCGATCGCCATGTCGACCTCGCCGAGCGCGACCACGACGCCCGAGCCTGACGACGAGCCGCCGGCCGAGTAGCCCATCTTGTGCGGATTGTGCACCGGCCCGTAGGAGCCGGTGTGGCTGCCGCCGGACAGGCAGAAGTGCTCGCAATGGGTCTTGCCGGCGATCTCTGCGCCGGCATCCAGCATGCGCGTGACGATGGTGGCGTCGAAATCGGGCACATAGCCTTCCAGCGTCGACGAGCCGTTGGTCATGGGCACGCCGGCCAGCATGATGTTGTCCTTCAGCGCAACGGTCTTTCCCTTCAGCTTGCCGCTGGCGGCGCCCTTCACGGTCGACTTGCGATACCAGGCATTGCGCGGGTTCTCCTCGGCCGAGGGCCGATGGCCCGGCGTGCGCGGATATTTCACCTCCGGCACCTCGTCCGGCATCGCCGCAACGAGGTTGTAGGCCTCGATCGAGCCCTGCATCAGGCCGCGGAACGAGGCGACGTCATCGTCGGTCAGCGAGAGACCGCACTGCTCGGCGACGCTGCGAAGTTGGGCTGGCGTGGGAAGGACAACTGTCACGGCGCTCTCCTGAAGTTTCTTGATCCCTGGCGTTGAACGGAAGCCTTGCGCTCGCGCCTGCACGGCGCGGGCCAACCGGCTTCGCGTCGATATTACAGACGGAAATATTTTCCTTTTCAAGTATTATTTCGCAAACCGGCTGCGACGCATCGGCAGGTGCCTCTCAGAGCGTCTTGATGATCCTGAAGTCGAGACCGTCGGCTTCGGCGAGATACATCGGCATCTCGGCGCGACCATCGCGAAGAGTCACGGGACCGCGGCCGGCCGTATAGACCGTGTTGCGCGCGGCCTCGAGCAGCGGACGAAAGGCGAGCGAACCGGCGCGGTTGGCCACGGATTCCAGGAAGCGCAGCCCCTCATAGTTCGACTGGCCGACCGAGCCGACCGGCGGCGCGTGCGGACCGAACATCGCCTGATAGCCACCGAGGAACTCGTCATTCGCGCGCGAGACCATGCAGTTGAAGTAGCCGGAGGCGCAGAACAGGTTCTCGGTGTTGTCGGCGCCGATGCCGAGCACCACGGTCTCGTCCATCGCGCCCCCAAGCCGCAGCGTCGAGGTCGCAAGGCCCGCCTCCGCAAAGGCGCGGTTGAAGGTGATGCTGTCGGTGCCGATCAGCGAGATCAGCACCACATCGGGCCTGGCGGCGCGGATGCGCGCCAGATGCGGCTCGTGATTGTCCTCGCCGACAGGCACGAACTCCTCGCCGACGACCTGGCCGCCGGCCTCCTTGATATAGCGCTTGACCGAGCGATGCGACTGCCAGGGCCAGACGTAATCGCTGCCGATCAGGTACCAGCGCGCCGCCTTCTTGACGTCGGCGAGCCAGTGGATCGCCGGGCGGCTCTGCCAGCGCGGCGTCTCGCCGATCGCCATCACGCCCGGCGTGCGCTCGCCGCCTTCATAGACCGGGGTGTAGATGTAGGGGATGCGGTTGCCGGTGACCTTGCGCAGCGCGACGCGGACCGCGCTGATATGCGAGCCCATGATGAGATCGACCTCGTCGAAGGCGATCGCCTGCTCGGCGCGGCGCACCACTTCGTCGATCGGGCCGCCGGAATCGTAGATCGACAGCTCGAGCTCGCGGCCCAGAATGCCGCCGCGCTTGTTGATCTCGGCGACCGCCAGCATCGCGCTGTTGGTGGAGGTCGGCCCCCAGATCCCGGGCGAGCCGGTGAAGGTGAGGAAATTGCCGATGCGCAGCTTGTTGCGCGCGCCGCGGCGCTTCATGAAATGCGCGTCGAGCGGGGACAGGTCGAAGTCGGCCGCCGATGACGACAGATTCCTGAACAGCATGGACGGCGGCAACGCCGGGCCGCCGGGAGCCGGGAAGTTTACCGTCGCGCGCACGCCAACTCCTGTCTGACACCAGACCTGAAAGCACATTCTTCGGGCGACCGCGGCTTCCGCCCTTTTGTTGGGCAATGATCCTATTTTGAAAATATTGAATGTTCAACAATTGAAGTGCATATAGATGCAGCATTGATTGCAAGACATTCACTCATTCGGGTCAAGACGAAGTCTTAGCCGTGGCAAAACCGTCGAAAGAAAACTCCCCGATCACCGAACATCTCGCCTACCTGCTCGCGCAAGCCAACCGGGAGATCAACCGGCAGCTCGAGCTGCGGTTGAGCAAGGAGGGCGTGCCGGTCGAGCAATGGCGCATCCTGAAGGTGCTGTCGGATGGCAACGGCCATTCGATGGGCGAGCTTGCGGATGCCGTGCTGCTCAACCACCCGACATTGACCAAGATGATCGACCGCATGGTCTCCGACACGCTGGTCTATCGCGTGCAGGATCCGAACGACCGCCGCAAGGTGCTGATGTTCATCTCCGACCGCGGCAAGGTGCTGTGCAAGAAGCTCAACTCGCTCGCGGTGGACCAGGAGGAGCACATCCTGGAGAGCTACGGCGACAAGTCGACCAGCGAGCTCAAGCGGCTCTTGGAGAGCTTGATCGACAGCTCGAATTGAGCCGGGGCGTGAATTGAAACGTCAGCTTGGCGAGCTCTCAACGCTCGTCGTCCCGGACAAGTGCAGCGAAGCGGAGCGCAGATCCGGGATCCATGGCCACAGGCCGTGATTGTTTCAAAGATTCACAACTGTCATCGTCCGCGAAGGCGGGCGATCCAGTATTCCAGAGACGGTTGTGATTGAATCGAGAGGCCGCGGCGTACTGGGTCGCCCGGTCGAGCCGGACGACGACGGCGGAGCGTGAGGCACGACTTCGCGCCTCACTCGGGCTCAAGCCTTACGCATACCGCCCGTGGCAGTGCTTGTACTTCTTGCCGGAGCCGCAGGGGCAATCCTCGTTGCGGCCGACCTTGCCCCAGCTTGTCGGGTTCTTCGGATCGCGCAGCGCCGCGTCGGTGGCCTGGGCGCCGAGCGTGACGCTGGCGAGGGCCATCTCGTCCTCGCCGGTGTTCGGATCGAACTTGTGCGCTTCCATCGCCGGCAGGATGGGAGCTTCCTGCTCCGGCGGGACGATCTCGACCCGCATCAGCTGCGCGGTGACGGCCTCGCGCAAGTGAGCGCTCATCTCCTGGAAGAGGTTGAAAGCCTCCGTCTTGTACTCCTGCAAGGGATCGCGCTGGCCGTAGCCGCGCAGGCCGATGACCTGGCGCAGATGGTCGAGCATGATCAGGTGCTCGCGCCAGAGATGGTCGAGCGTCTGGAGCAGGATGGTCTTCTCGACGTAGCGCATCACGTCGGGACCCCATTGCGCGACCTTGGCCGCCATGTGCTCGTCGGCCTTGGTCTCGATGCGGCTCAGCAGTTCCTCGTCGGCGATGCCCTCTTCCTTGGCCCATTCGTCGACCGGCAGGTCGAGATCGAGCACGCGCTTCAATTCGTCCTTGAGCCCCGCGACGTCCCACTGCTCGGCATAGGCATGCTCGGGCACGTGCTTGGCGACGAGGTCGTCGATGAAGGCGTGGCGCATGTCGGCGACGGTCTCGGCGACGCTCTCGTCCCTCATCAGTTCGACGCGCTGATCGAAGATCACCTTGCGCTGGTCGTTCTGGACGTTGTCGAACTTGAGGAGGTTCTTGCGGATGTCGAAGTTGCGCGCCTCGACCTTCTGCTGCGCCTTCTCCAGCGCCTTGTTGATCCAGGGATGGATGATGGCCTCGCCCTCTTGCAGGCCGAGCCGCTGGAGCATGCTGTCGAGGCGGTCCGAGCCGAAGATACGCATCAGATCGTCTTCCAGCGACAGGAAGAATTTCGACCGGCCGGGATCGCCCTGACGACCGGAACGGCCGCGCAGCTGGTTGTCGATGCGCCGGGATTCGTGGCGCTCGGAGCCGATGATGTAGAGGCCGCCGGGCTTCTTCACGGTCTTGGCGGGCTTGGACCCCTTCGCCGGCTCGATCTCGACAGTCTCCTCGGCCTTCAGCACGATATCGCGGAAGTGCTCGATGTCGGCCTTGATCTGCTCGATCTTCCTGGCCTTCTCGGCCTCGTCGGCGATGCCGGCGGTCTCCTGCTGGATGCGCATCTCCAGCGAGCCACCGAGCTTGATGTCGGTGCCGCGGCCGGCCATGTTGGTGGCGATCGTGATCGCGCCGGGCACGCCGGCTTCCGCGACGATATAGGCTTCCTGCTCGTGAAAGCGCGCGTTCAGCACCGCGAACAGTTTCGCCTGCTTGCCGGCGCGGGCGGCGGCATAGAGCTTGTCGAGCGCGCCTTCCTTGCCGAAATCGATCTGCTTGTAGCCGTGCGACTTCAGGAATTCGGCGAGCACTTCCGATTTCTCGATCGAGGCCGTGCCGACCAGCACCGGCTGCAGCCGCGAATTGGCGCGCTCGATCTCGGCGAGGATGGCGCCGTATTTTTCCTTCTGGGTGCGATAGACCTCGTCGTCCTCGTCGAGGCGGGCGATCGACAGATTGGTCGGGATCTCCACGACCTCGAGCTTGTAGATGTCGAACAGTTCGTCCGCTTCGGTCGCGGCCGTGCCGGTCATGCCCGCCAGCTTCTCGTACATGCGGAAGTAGTTCTGGAAGGTGATCGAGGCCAGCGTCTGGTTCTCGGGCTGGACCTGGACGTGCTCCTTGGCCTCCAGCGCCTGGTGCAGGCCTTCCGAATAGCGGCGGCCCGGCATCATGCGTCCGGTGAACTCGTCGATGATGACGACCTCGTTGTCGCGGACGATGTAGTCCTTGTCGCGGGTGAACAGGGTGTGGGCGCGCAGGGCCTGGTTGATGTGGTGCACGACGGAGACGTTCTCGACGTCGTAGAGCGACTCGCCCTTGAGCTGGCCGGCATCGCGCAGCAGCGTCTCGATCTTCTCCATGCCGGCTTCGGTCAGCGTCACCGTGCGCTGCTTCTCGTCGACCTCGTAATCGGTCTTGTCGAGCTTGGGCAGGAAGCCGTCGATGGTGTTGTAGAAGTCGGAGCGGTCGTCAAGCGGGCCGGAGATGATCAACGGCGTGCGCGCTTCGTCGATCAGGATGGAGTCGACCTCGTCGACGATGGCGAAGAAGTGCGGCCGCTGGACCATGTCCTCGAGCCGGTACTTCATGTTGTCGCGAAGATAGTCGAAGCCGTATTCGTTGTTGGTGCCGTAGGTGATGTCGCAGGCGTAGGCGGCCTTGCGCTCGGCGTCGTCGAGGCCGTGGACGATCACGCCCGTGGTCATGCCGAGGAAGCCGTAGATCTGGCCCATCCAGCCGGAGTCGCGGCGGGCGAGATAGTCGTTGACGGTGACGACGTGGACGCCCTTGCCGGCGAGCGCATTGAGATAGACCGCAAGCGTTGCGACCAGCGTCTTGCCTTCGCCGGTCTTCATCTCGGCGATGTCGCCCTCGTGCAGCACCATGCCGCCGATCAGCTGGACGTCGAAATGGCGCTGGCCGAGCGTGCGCTTGGCGGCCTCGCGCACGGTGGCGAAGGCCGGCACCAGGAGGTCGTCGAGCGTCTTGCCCTCGGCGAGCTGCTTCTTGAATTCGGCGGTGCGGGCCTTGAGCGCCTCGTCGGAGAGTTTCGAGACTTCGGGCTCCAGCGCGTTGATCGCGTTGACGCGGGACTGATATCCCTTTACCCGCCGGTCGTTGGCGGAGCCGAAAAACTTGCGGGCGAGCGCGCCGATCATGCTGAGTTCCTGTGTTCGCGATTTAACCGCGTTGCAGCCAAGAAGTTGTCACCCCCCTGCCTATCAACTCACCGTGACGCCTGGTGGCGTCAGAGCCCGGACTGCGGGAGGTCATCCGCCATATGGGTGGGAATTGGGCAAGTCTGGGTTCAACGGCCAAAAACGCAGCAAAATAAACGCCATCGCCATGGTCGCGACCGCGCAGAGATATGGCCCGGTCAGGGCCTTGTCAACGGCGGGCGCATTGCGGCTAATTCATCATTTTGACAGACTTTTCGCGTTGCCAAGCCCCCCTGAATTGGGCGAGTGTCCGCCCCGCTCGAGCAGCCCCCTGCTTCAACATAAGGATTTTCCATGACCACCTCGTTCCCGGTAACCACCGGCCAGCGTTTCCGCCATGCGTCGGCCCTGGCCGGCAGCCTCGGCTTGACAGCCTGCTTGGCGCTGTCCCTGGCGTTCGCGGGCCCGCTCCGGGCCGCCGATGATCCGGTGCTGGCGAAGGTCAATGGCGCGGAAATCAAGAAGAGCGACGTCACCATGGCCGAGGAGGAACTCGGGCCGAGCCTTGCCCAGATGGACCCGGCGACCAAGGACGAGAACGTCCTGTCCTTCCTGATCGACATGAAGATCGTCAGCAAGGCTGCCGAAGACAAGAAGATCGCCGACAGCGACGAGTTCAAGAAGCGCCTGGCATTCGCCCGCAACCGGCTTCTGATGGACAGCCTGCTCGCCAATGAGGGCAAGGCCGCCACCACGCCGGACGCGATGAAGAAGGTCTATGAGGAGGCCTCCAAGCAGATCACCGGCGAGCAGGAGGTGCGCGCCCGCCACATCCTGGTCGAGACCGAGGACGAGGCCAAGGCGGTGAAGGCCGAGCTCGACAAGGGCGCCGATTTCGCCGAGCTCGCCAAGAAGAAGTCCAAGGATCCGGGCTCCGCCGATGGCGGCGACCTCGGCTTCTTCACCAAGGAGCAGATGGTGCCGGAGTTCTCCGCCGTGGCCTTCGCACTGGAGCCGGGCAAGATCTCCGATCCGGTGAAGTCGCAGTTCGGCTGGCACATCATCAAGGTCGAGGAAAAGCGCAACCGCAAGGCGCCGGACTTCGAGCAGGTCAAGGCCCAGATCGAGCAGTACGTGACCCGCAAGGCCCAGGCCGAGTACGTCGCCAAGCTGCGCACCGAAGCCAAGGTCGAGCGGCTCGATCAGCCGGCTGCGGATGCGTCCAAGGACGCCAAGTCCGATGCGAAGCCGGCGGACGCTGCCAAGCCGTCCGACAGCAAGATGGCGCCGCCGGCGAAGAAGTAAGAATTCGCTGTCACTTCGCTGACGCCGAGAGTATCTAAGCATAGCAATGGCCGGGCATCCCCCGGCCATCTGCATGTCCAGACCTACCAAGGCGCCCCACGATGTCCTCTGCCGTCTCTCCGCTCGCCCCCAAAACCGTCCCTGATATGCCTGTGATCGCGGGCATCCGTCTTGCGACGGCCGAAGCCGGCATCCGCTACAAGAACCGCACCGACGTGCTGCTGGCGGTGATGGACAAGGGCACCGCCGTCGCCGGCGTCTTCACCAAGTCGAAGTGCCCCTCTGCCCCCGTGGAATGGTGCCGCGCCAAGCTGAAGGGCGGCAAGGCCCGCGCGCTCGTGGTCAATTCCGGCAATGCCAATGCCTTCACCGGCAAGACCGGCCGCGCCTCCACCGCGCTGACCGCGAAGATCGCCGCCAAGGCGGTCGGGTGCAGCGAGGGTGAGATATTCCTCGCCTCGACCGGCGTGATCGGCGAGCCGCTGGACGCGACCAAGTTTGACGGCGTGCTGGGCCGCCTCGCCGAGACCGCCGAGCCCGGCGACTATCTCGCCGCAGCCAAGGCGATCATGACCACCGACACATTCCCGAAGGTCGCGACCGCGACCGTCAAGCTCGGCAAGGCCAAGGTCACCATCAACGGCATGGCCAAGGGCGCCGGCATGATCGCGCCCGACATGGCGACCATGCTGTCCTTCATCTTCACCGACGCGCCGATCGCGCCCGCGGCCCTGCAGGCGCTGCTCAGGAGCGGCGTCGAGGACACTTTCAATGCGGTGACGATCGACGGCGACACCTCGACCTCGGACACGCTGCTGGCTTTTGCGACCGGCGCCGCCGCCGAGCACGGCGCACCGAAGATCGGCCGCGCCAGCGATCCGCGCCTGAAGGCTTTCGTCAAGGCCTTCAACCAGGTGCTCGCCAACCTCGCCGAGCAGGTGGCGCGCGACGGCGAAGGCGCCCGCAAGCTGGTCGAGATCACGGTCGAGGGCGCCAAGACCAAGGCCTCGGCGCGCAAGATCGCGATGTCGATCGCCAACTCGCCGCTGGTGAAGACCGCAATCGCGGGCGAGGATGCCAATTGGGGCCGCGTGGTGATGGCGGTCGGCAAGGCCGGCGAGCCGGCCGATCGCGACAAGCTCTCGATCTCGTTCAACGGCATCCGCGTCGCCAAGAGCGGCGCGCGCGATCCCGACTACGACGAAGCGCAGGTGTCCGAGGCGATGAAGGCGCCGGAGATCGCGATCAAGGTGTCGCTCGGGCTCGGCAAGGGCCGCGACCGCGTGCTGACCTGCGACCTCACCAAGGAATACGTCGCGATCAACGGGGATTACAGGTCGTAAGGCAGCATGGCCGATCTCAAGCTCACACTGGTGGTGGCCTGCGCGCTGGTCGATGCCGACAAGCGCGTCCTGATCGCGCAACGCCCCGAGGGCAAGGCGCTGGCCGGCCTCTGGGAATTTCCGGGCGGCAAGCTCGAGGTGGGCGAGCGGCCGGAGCAGAGCCTGATCCGCGAGCTCCACGAGGAGCTCGGCATCACGGTCGCCGAACCATGCCTGGCGCCGCTGACCTTCGCCAGCTACGGCTACGAGACCTTTCACCTGTTGATGCCGCTCTACATCTGCCGGCGCTGGGAGGGGCAGGTGACGGCGCGCGAAGGCCAGGCTCTTGCCTGGGTCCGCGCCAACAAGCTGCGCGACTATCCGATGCCGCCGGCGGACATTCCGCTGATTCCGCATTTGATCGATCTGCTGATGTGAGTTGCACCGTGCCCCGGACGCAGCGCAACGCTCCCGGCGATGCGAAGCATCGTCCGGTGCGGTGCGCTGCAGAGCCGGGGCCCCTACTTGCGGCGGACTGGGTCCCGGCTCTGCGCAGCAGCGTAAGAACGCTGCAGCGCGTCCGGGACACGCGTCACTCCTTCCCCACCTTCTTCACCGCCTCGGCCAGGCTCGCCCTGGCCGAGCCGGGCTTGAGCGGCTGCTGCTGGCTCGCATGCGGGGCCCAGCCTGAGAGCCAGATGATGTCGAACGTTGCGCGAATGCGGCCGTCGGCATCGGCAAAGCGCGCGGCATAGATCTCGGCCATGCGCAGCAGCGTCGCGCGCCGGCTCGGCGTGCGACGGCGCTCGATCAGCACATTGGCCGCACCCATGCGGCGGAGATCCTGCATCAGCGCGAACGCATTGCCATAGCGCACCACCACGCGGTCGACATCGGTGACCGGCAGCGCGAAGCCCGCCCGCTGCAACAGCGCGCCGATGTCGCGCAGATCGGCGAACGGCGCCACGCGCGGCGACATGCCGCCCTCGCATTCCGCTTCCGCCGCGGCAAAGGCCTGGCGCAGCTCGGTCAGGCTGTCGCCGCCGATCATCGCGGCGAGCAGCAGGCCGTCCGGCCTCAGCGCCCGGCGAACCTGCGCAAGCACACCCGGCAGGTCGTTGACGAATTGCAGCGCCAGCGCCGAGACGACGAGGTCGAGGCTTTCCGGCGCGAAGGGCAGTGTCTCCGCACCCGTCGCGTCGGGCTCAATCCGCGCGATTGTCGGAAGCCGTGAGCGCAACGCCGTGAGCCCGTCGCCGGGCGTCCAGAGATCAGCCGGTGCGTGAAACTCGCGCATCACCGCCGCCAGCCGGTCGGACATGTCCTCGGCAACACGATCGAGCAGGAATGTCACCTCGCCCTGCGCCCGAGCACGCCGCTGCCGTGCGTGCAGCAAGGCACGATCGAACAGGACGGGCGGAATCTGGGAGTTTCGAGCCATGCCGCTGGTTACGCCGATCTCCACGGTTCTGGCAACGCTCTCGTGTCCCGGACGCGCTGCAGCCCTCTTGCGCTGCTGCGCAGAGCCAGGACCCAGAACGCAACACGGTATAATGCCGCGACATGGGCCCCGGCTCTGCAGCGCACCGCCGAAGTGGCGCTGCGCTGCGTCCGGGGCACGAGACCGGTACAGCCGCTTGAGCCCACGCAAACGGAGCGCTAGCCTCCCCTCATGGAAGCCGACACTGCCCCTCCCCGTTCCATCGCCGCACCGCTGCGGGCCGCGTGGACGGCTGGCCGCCACGTGCTGTCGCGCGCAGCACGGCTCGCGCTCGACATCGCGCTGCCGACGCAGTGCGTATCCTGTCACGAGCCGGTCGACGGCGAGGGCGTTTGCGCTTCGTGCTGGGCGCGGCTGTCGTTCATCGAGCGGCCCTATTGCCCGCGGCTCGGCATTCCCTTCGTCTATGACCCCGGCCCCGACATGCTGTCGATGGAGGCGATCGCCAGCCCGCCGGCCTACCAGCGCGCCCGCGCGGCGGTACGTTACGACGATGTGGCACGCACATTGGTTCACGCGCTGAAATACCAGGACCGCACCGATCTCGCGCCCGCCATGGGCCGCTGGATGGCGCGGGCGGGCGGCGAGTTGCTCGCCGGCGCCGACATGCTGGTGCCCGTTCCCCTGCATTGGCGGCGGGCCTGGCGACGCCGCTACAACCAGTCCGGAGCGCTGGCGCGCATCATCGAACGGCAGAGCGGCGTCAAGGTGCAGAGCGAGGTGCTGCGCCGGGTGCGTGCCACAGAGCAGCAGATCGGCCTGTCGCGCGCCCAGCGCGCCACCAACGTGCAGGGCGCATTTCAGGTATCCCCCGACCGTCAGGCCGAGGTCCAGGGTCGCCGCATTGTCCTGGTCGACGATGTCCTGACGTCAGGGGCGACGCTGGACGCCTGCGCGCGGGTCCTGCTCCGCGCCAGGGCGGCCCAGGTCGACGTGCTGGTCTTCGCCCGGGTTGTGGAGATCAGATGAAGTCCCATATAATTCAATGAATTCATGACATGAGAGCGCCAGACGAGATGACTGCTGCTGTCGAGATCTACACCAGGCCGGGCTGCGGCTATTGTTCCGCCGCCAAGTCGCTGCTGACCCGCAAGAAGGCGACCTTCACCGAATTCGATGTCGCCAAGAACCCGTCCTGGCGCCAGGAAATGTACGGCCGCGCCGGCCAGGGTTCGACGTTCCCGCAGATCTGGATCGGCGGCACCCATGTCGGCGGCTGCGACGACCTCTATGCGCTCGACCGCGAAGGCAAGCTCGACGGCATGCTCGAGAGCGTGAAGGCCGCGACATGAGCGAGAATCGCACCTTCACCGCCGCCATGGTGCAGATGCGCACCGGCCTGATGCCGGGGCCAAGCCTCGAACAGGCAACGAGGCTGATCCGGCAGGCTGCGGCCAACGGCGCCGACTACGTGCAGACGCCCGAAGTCAGCAACATGATGCAGCTGAACCGCAAGGTGTTGTTCGAGCATCTGCAGAGCGAAGAGGACGACAGCTCGCTGAAGGCCTACCGGGCGCTCGCGGCGGAATTGAAGATTCATCTCCATGTCGGCTCGCTGGCGCTGCGCTTCTCGCCCGAGAAGGCGGTCAACCGCTCCTTCCTGATCGGGCCCGAGGGCAATGTGCTCGCGAGCTACGACAAGATCCACATGTTCGACATCGAGCTGCCGGACGGCGAGAGCTATCGCGAATCCGCCAATTACCAGCCCGGCGAGACCGCCGTGATCTCGGATCTGCCCTGGGGCCGCGTGGGCTTGACGATCTGCTACGACGTGCGCTTCCCCGCGCTTTACCGTGCCCTTGCCGAGAGCGGCGCCTATTTCATCACGGTGCCGTCGGCCTTCACCCGCAAGACCGGCGAAGCGCATTGGCACGTGCTGCTGCGCGCACGCGCGATCGAGACCGGCTGCTTCGTCTTCGCCGCGGCGCAGGCAGGCACCCACGAGAACAAGCGCGAGACTTACGGCCATTCGCTGATCATCGATCCCTGGGGCGAGATCCTCGCCGAGGGCGATGTCGAGCCGGGCATCATCATGGCCAGGATCGATCCGGCCAAGGTCGAGACCGCCCGCCGGGCGATTCCCTCGCTCCAGCATGGCCGCCGCTTCGGCGTCTCCGATCCCAAGGCGGGACCGGACCATTTGCACCTCGTGCGGGGATCGGCATGATCCGCTACGCCCTTCGCTGCGACCGGGACCACGACTTCGAGAGCTGGTTTCAGAGCTCGTCGGCCTATGATTCGCAGGTGAAGCGGAAGCTCGTGACCTGCCCGATCTGCGGCTCGGCCAAGGTCGAGAAGGCCATCATGGCGCCGCGCATCGTCGGCAAGAAGGGCCGCGGCCGCGCGGCTCCGCCGGAGCCGGTCAGCCCGGCCACGACGCCCGACGCCGCACCGTCAGGACCGACCTCGCTGCTGATGGCGCAGGAGCGCGAGCTTCGCGCCAAGCTCAAGGAGCTGCGCGATCACATCGTCAAGAACGCCGACAATGTCGGCGAGCGGTTTGCCAACGAAGCCCGCGCAATGCATTACGGCGACAAGGAGCACCGTCCGATCTATGGCGAGGCCTCTCCGGAGGAAGCGAAGTCGCTGATCGACGAAGGCATCGAGGTGTCGCCGCTGCCGACCCTGCCGGAAGACCGGAATTAAGCTCCTACCAGAACAGCCACGCCGACGACGATCAACGCGATGCCTGCAAGCTCGCGCGGCGCGATTGGCTGCTTGAACGAGTAGTAGGCTACGGCTTGCGCGAACAGCACCTCGATCAAGGCGAGCGTGCGGACATTGGCGGCGGCCGTCAGTGCGAAGGCCAGGAACCAGAATTGCGAGGCGAAGGCGCCCGTGAAGCCCGCGAGCATCGACGGCCGCCATAGTCCGAGGATTCCCCGCAACACGTCCGGCGCGCGCCAGAGCAGATAGATCGTCAAGACCAGCGTCTGCACGAACAGGCCGAGCACCAGAGTGAACGATGCTGAGGTCACGAAAGATACGCCCGGCACGTTGATGATGGCACCGCGAAAACCGACCGCGGACAGCGCGAAGGCCGCGGCCGCAACAAGGCCGGTGATGGTCGGTTTCAGCTCGGCAAAGCTCTTCTCGCCGCCCGGTCGGAGCGCGGTGATGACGACGCCGACGGTGGCGATCACGATCGCGAGGACCTTCAGCCAGGTGAGGTGATCGCCGAGGAAGACGAAGCCGAAGATCGCGGTCTGGATCGCTTCGGTCTTCAGGTAAGCCGTCGTCACGACAAAGGAGCGGTCGTTCATGGCGAGCAGCATCAGGCCAGTGGCAACGATCTGGCTGAGTGCGCCCAATAGCAGCCACGGCCAGAACACGGTCGGCGGCATGCTCAGATGATCGCCGGTCGCGAACAGCACCAACCCCAGGAACAGCAGCGAGAACGGGAAGCCGAACAGGAAGCGGATATTGGTCGCGCCCCAGGTCCCCAGCGGCTTCGTCAACGACCGCTGCATCGCATTGCGCGCGACCTGCCCGAGCGCGGCGATGACGGTGAAGGGAATCCAGAGGCTGGCGACGGTGAGCATGGGAGTGGGGGCGAGGGAGCTAAGTGGCTAGAAAGGTAGGTTGACTAGCGTGACGGGAAGCGACTCACTGGTCAACCACATGGGCGTCATGGGTGCGATGCTCTCGCAACAAGTTCGGTGTCATCCCTGCGAACGCAGGGACCCATAACCCCAGGGAGAAGTTTGGCGAAGACTGCCGACCCGTGCATCTCGCACCGAACCCCATCGACAGATTCCGCGGTATGGGTCCCTGCTTTCGCACTAGTGCGTTCGCAGGGACGACACCGTGCTCGGAGTAACAGCTCGTACCTCACCCACGGTAGTTCACACCATGGCTTCCGCGACCACCATGTAGTTCACGTCCATGTCGGACGAGAGGGTCCATTTGTCGGCGAAGGGTGAGTAGACCACGCCGGTCTGCTCGGTGATGACGAGACGGTTGTCGAGCAGGTATTTTGTCAGTTCGTCGGGGGTGACGAACTTGTTCCATTCGTGAGTGCCGCGCGGCAGCCAGCGCAGCACGTATTCGGCGCCGACGATGGCGAGCGCGAAGCTCTTCCAGTTGCGGTTCAGCGTCGAGACCACCATCAGCCCGTTCGGCTTCAGCATCGAGGCGCAACGCTTGAGGAAAACGCCGACATCGACGACGTGCTCGACCACCTCCATCGCCAGCACGATGTCGAAGCGCTCGCGCGGGTCGATCTCCTCCACCGTGGTGCAGCGATAGTCGATCGCGAGATGGCTCCTGTCGGCATGGAGCTTCGCCGCGGCGATGTTGCTGGCCGAGGGATCGATGCCGATGACCTGTGCGCCCAGCCGCGACAGCGGCTCGCACAGCAAGCCGGCACCGCAGCCGATGTCGAGCACGCGCAAGCCGCCGAGACAGTTCAGGCTGCGCACGTTGCGCTCGAACTTGCGACAGGCGGCGTCGCGGATGTAGCCGAGCCGCAGCGGGTTGATCCGGTGCAACGGCGCCATCTTGCCGTTGGGGTCCCACCACTCGGCCGAGAGCTTGGAAAATTTTGCGATCTCGGCGGCGTCGACGGTCGAGCCCGGCTGGGCGGCGGCTGAAGTATTTTGCTGCATGCTCATGGTTACGCGCGGTCCTACCGCGTGGTGATCGAACTACGGAAGGCGAGCGGCGAGGCGATGGTCTTGATCGTCTCGATTCCCTCGCCGACGCCGCGAATCGTCACGTCGCCGTAGTTGAGAATACGTCCAAGAATGGTCTGGTCGACATCGACGCTCTCGACCTTGTCCAGCGCCATCTCGAAGGTCCGGCGCTTGATGAAACCGGTCTTGTGCACGACCCTGAGGTTGGTGACGTCGGTCTCGGTGGTGAAGCGATGGAACCAGCCCTTGATGGTCCAATACAGGGCCGCCAGCGCCACGAGAGCGGAGGCTCCGAGGCAAAGCAGAACGAGCCAGTCGACGGTCGCCTGCCGCGACAGGATGAGCAGGGCCAGCGCCACGATCCAGGCCACGATGGCCGGAAAGTAGAAGATCCAGTGCGCATTGGTCGAATACAGCACCCGCTCGCCCGGTTGCAGGATCTCGTCGATATAGCGCGCCATGACCTCGGTTAACCCACTTCCCCCGCGCCCTGCCCCCGCAGGAACCCGCTTGCCCCCGGCCCCGCCGCTCTGTATACGCGCGGTCGGTGTCCGCGAGGCGCCCGTCCAGTGCGGGTCACCATACTGATCCTTATGAAGGAATGCACGCGTCGTCATGAGCCGCCTCGTGATGAAATTCGGCGGCACGTCCGTCGCCAACATCGAACGTATCCGCAACGTCGCACGCCATGTGAAGCGTGAGGTCGATGCCGGCCATGAAGTGGCCGTGGTCGTCTCGGCGATGGCCGGCAAGACCAACGAGCTGGTCGCCTGGTGCACCGAGGCCTCGCCGATGCACGATGCGCGCGAATACGACGCCGTGGTCGCCTCGGGCGAACAGGTGACCTCAGGCCTCCTTGCCATCGTGCTCCAGGGCATGGGCATCCAGGCCCGCTCCTGGCAGGGCTGGCAGATCCCGATCAAGACCAGCGACGCCCATGCCTCGGCCCGGATCGAGGACATCGACGGCGGCGAGATCATCAAGCGGTTTCGGGAGCGCAAGGAGGTCGCGGTCATCGCCGGCTTCCAGGGCGTCAACTCCGAGACCAGCCGCATCACCACGCTCGGCCGCGGCGGCTCCGACACCTCGGCGGTGGCGATCGCCGCCGCCGTCAAGGCGGACCGCTGCGACATCTACACCGACGTCGACGGTGTCTACACCACCGATCCGCGAATCGTGCCGAAGGCCCGCCGCCTCGACAAGATGGCGTTCGAAGACATGCTGGAACTGGCCTCGCAGGGCGCAAAAGTGCTCCAGGTCCGCTCGGTGGAACTCGGCATGGTCCACAACATGCCGATCTTCGTCCGCTCGAGCTTCGACAAGCCCGAGGATATCGACCCGCATGCCAACCAGCCGCCCGGCACGCTGATCTGCAGCGAGGAGGAGATCATGGAAAGCCACGTCGTCACCGGCATCGCCTTTTCGAAGGACGAGGCCCAGATCTCGGTGCGCCAGATCGAGGACAAGCCCGGCGTTGCGGCCTCGATCTTCGGCCCGCTGGCGGATGCCAACATCAACGTCGACATGATCGTGCAGAATGTTTCCGAGGACGGCAAGACCACCGACCTCACCTTCACGGTGCCGGCCGCCGACTACACCCGCGCCAAGGATACGATTACCGCGGCCAAGACCAGGATCGGCTATGCGCGGCTCGATACCGCCACGGACGTCGCCAAGATCTCGGTCATCGGCAGCGGCATGCGCAGCCATGCCGGCGTCGCCGCCCAGGCGTTCTCGGCCCTCGCCGGGCGGAACATCAACATCCGGGCCATTACAACCTCCGAGATCAAATTCTCGGTTCTGATCGACGCCGCCTATACCGAGCTGGCGGTGCGCACCCTGCATACGCTCTACGGGCTCGATCAGGCCTGAAGCGCGCCCCCGTCGTCGCGCTTCAGATTGTCGTTCAAGCATGGTCTTTCCGGAAAACCACTTCGCACTTTTCGGACCATGCCTAGGCTAATTTTCTCTTAGCGGTCGCAGCAAACGCGAAGGTGTACACACCTTCGCGTTTGGCAGGCGTTTTGCTTGGCAAAACAAGCCTCAATTCGCTATACGGCGAACAGGGTGGGCTGCCGCAGACTGTGTCCCAGTTCGGGCGGCGCTGATTCGGTACAAGCGCTAAATCTCGGGTAGATTTTGGGCTTGTGCCTGCGCCGGACAAACAATTTGGTTGTTTTTCTGGATTTTTGGGCCAGCCGCCGGCCGATACCGCCGGGCCCGGCAGACGGAGGAGATTGACGGTTCATGCGGAGCGCGTCGGGAGGTCCCCGCGTCTTGTTGAGACGGCTCCGCGAAACCATGGCGGAGCAGGTCTCGGCCCAGGAGCGGCTGGACAAGATCGTGGTGCTGATCGCCGCCAACATGGTGGCCGAAGTGTGCTCGGTCTATGTGCTGCGCATCGACAACACGCTCGAGCTCTACGCCACCGAAGGTCTCAACCGCGAGGCGGTGCACCACACCGTGCTCAGCGCCCATGAAGGCCTGGTCGGCCTCGTCGCCAGCGAGGCGACGCCGCTCAACCTCAGCGATGCGCAGAGCCACCCGGCTTTCTCGTTCCGTCCCGAGACCGGCGAAGAGATCTACCACTCCTTCCTCGGCGTGCCGATCCTGCGCGCCGGCAACACGCTCGGCGTGCTGGTGGTGCAGAACCGCGCCAAGCGCAACTATGTCGAGGAGGAGCTCGAGGCGCTGCAGACCACCGCGATGGTGCTGGCCGAGCTGATCGCCTCGGGCGAGCTGTCCGCACTGGCCCAGCCGGGCCAGGAGCCGGCGGCGCGCCATTCCGCGCAGAAGGTCGGCGCGATCCTGTCCGAGGGCATCGCACTGGGCCATGTCGTGCTGCACGAGCCGCGCGTCGTCATCAAGGACTACATCGCCGAGGACCTGCCGAAGGAGATCAAGCGGCTGGACACCGCACTAGCCAAGCTGCGCGCCGACCTCGACCGCATGCTGGAGCGCGGCGACGTCGCCGACGGCGGCGAGCATCGCGAGGTGCTGGAAGCCTACCGCATGTTCGCCAACGACCAGGGCTGGTCGCACAAGCTGCACGAGGCGGTCGCCACCGGCCTCACCGCGGAAGCCGCCGTCGAGCGCGTGCAATCCGACACCCGCGCGCGCATGCTGCGCTCGACCGATCCCTATTTGCGCGACCGGCTGCACGACCTCGAAGATCTCGGCTATCGCCTGATGCGGCAGCTGGTCGGCCAGGACCACGCGCCTTCACGCGAACAACTGCCCGACAACGCCATCGTCATCGCCCGCGCGATGGGTCCCGCGGCGCTGCTCGATTACGACCGCAAGCGCCTGCGCGGCATCGTGCTGGAGGAAGGCACCGCCAATTCGCACGTCTCGATCGTGGCGCGCGCGCTCGGCATTCCCGCGGTCGGCGAAGTGCCGAACGCGCCCGGCATCGCCGATCCCGGCGACGCCATCATCGTCGACGGCACCTCGGGCTCGATCTATGTGCGCCCGTCGCAGGAGATCGAGGCCGCCTTCGCCGAGCGCGTGCGCTTCCGCGCCCGCCGCCAGGCACAGTATCTGGCGCTGCGCGACCGGCCCTGCGTCACCAGGGACGGCCAGACGGTCGAGCTGATGATCAACGCAGGGTTGGCCATCGATCTGCCCCACATCGAGGACACCGGCAGCGCCGGCATCGGCCTGTTCCGCACCGAGCTGCAATTCATGGTCGGCCAGAGCCTGCCGCGCACCAGCGACCAGCTCGCGCTCTATCGCACCGTGCTGGATGCCGCCGGCAGCAAGCCCGTCACTTTCCGCACCCTCGACATCGGCGGCGACAAGGCGCTGCCCTATATGGAAGCGGTGATCGAGGAAAATCCCGCGCTCGGCTGGCGTGCGATCCGGCTCGGGCTCGATCGTCCCGGCCTGTTGCGCGGCCAGATCCGCGCGCTGCTGCGCGCCGGCGGCGGCCGCGCGCTGCGCATCATGTTCCCGATGATCTCGGAGGTCGCCGAATTCGACTCGGCGAAGGCGCTGGTCGAGCGCGAGCTCACATATTTGCGCCAGCACGGCCACACGCTGCCCGAAAGAATCGACATCGGCACCATGGTCGAGGTGCCGGCCCTGCTCTACCAGCTCGACGAGCTCCTGAAGAAGGTCGACTTCATCTCGGTCGGCTCCAACGACCTGTTCCAGTTCCTGTTCGCGGTCGATCGCGGCAATGCCAAGGTGTCCGAACGCTTCGATACCATGTCGGCGCCGATCCTGCGCGCGCTGCGCGACATCGCGCGCAAGTCCCACGCGGCGAAGAAGTCGCTCTCGCTGTGCGGCGAGATGGCGTCCAAGCCGATCGGCGCGCTGGCGCTGATCGCGCTGGGCTATCGCTCGCTGTCGCTCTCGGCGACTGCGCTCGGCCCGGTCAAGGCGATGGTGCTCGACCTCGACGCCAAGAAGGCCGAGGCGACGCTCGGTCCGCTGCTGGACGCGCCAGCGGGCAGCGTCTCGATCCGGCAGAAGCTGACGGAATTTGCCGAGGCCGAAGGCTTGGCCTTGTAGCGAGCCGGCCGCCCCCGCCCTGCCGCCTCGCCTCTTGCCGCTATTGAGACTGAACCGATGTCGTCACTCCCTGAAGCCAAACTGGACGTCCTGCTCGCGCATCACGCCTCGCTCGAGGCCGAATCGCTCGGGCAGCTCACTTCCGAGCGTTATGTGCAGATCACGCGCGAGCTCGCCGAGATCGCCCCGCTGATCGAGGCGGTGAAATCCTATCGCTCCGCCGTCAAGGAGCTCGCCGACACCAACGCGCTGATCGCCGATCCCGCCACCGATGCCGAGATGCGGAGCATGGCGGAAGCCGAACGCGACGAGCTGACGCCAAAAATCGAGGAGCTGGTGCAGAAGATCCGCGTCGCGCTCCTGCCCAAGGACGCCATGGACGACCGCAACGTGGTGCTGGAAATCCGCGCCGGCACCGGCGGCGACGAGGCTTCGCTGTTCGCCGGCGACTTGTTCCGGATGTACGAGCGCTTCGCCAGCCTTCAGGGCTGGAAGGTCGAGGTGATCTCGGCCAGCGAAGGCACGGTCGGCGGCTACAAGGAGATCATCGCGGAGGTGCAGGGGCGCGGCGCGTTTTCCAAGCTGAAATTCGAATCCGGCGTGCACCGCGTGCAGCGCGTGCCCGATACCGAGACGCAGGGACGCATCCACACCTCGGCAGCGACGGTGGCGGTGCTGCCGGAGGTCGAGGACGTCGACGTCGACATCAAGAACGAGGACTTGCGGATCGAGACCATGCGCGCACAAGGAGCGGGCGGCCAGCACGTCAACAAGACCGAATCGGCGATCCGCATCACGCATATCCCGACCGGCATCGTGGTGATGATGCAGGACAGCCGCTCGCAGCACAAGAACCGCGCCTCCGCCATGAACATCCTGCGCTCGCGCATCTATGACGCCGAGCGGCAACGGGTCGACGCCGCGCGCTCCGCCGAGCGCAAGGAGAAGGTCGGCTCCGGCGACCGCTCCGAGCGCATCCGCACCTATAATTTTCCGCAGGGGCGCGTCACCGACCATCGCATCAATCTGACCCTCTACAAGCTGCCGCAGGTGATCGCGGGTGAAGCGCTGGGCGAATTGATCGACGCGCTGACCACCGAGCACCAGGCCGCACAGCTCGCTGCGCAAGGCGCGGCGGCCTGACGGACGCGCCGCTCAAGCCTCGCGGGACTCTTCGAACGATGTCAATAGGCGGCTCAGCGCCGGGCTCGCAGCACGGCGGAGTTCCTCGAGATTCTTGCGCGAAAGCGCCTGAAGCTTCTGCTCGCCTCTCTTGGTCAGCTTGAGATGGACGCGCCTGGCATCGTCCGGATCCGTCACGCGGCTGACCAACCCAAGCTTGGCCAATCGATCGATCAGCTCGACCGCGGAATGATGCCGGATCAGCAGGAACCGCGCCACGTCGCCGACGGTCGCGGGGCCGGGACGGACGAAGCCCTTGATCCCAAGCAGGGCCTGGTGCTGCGTCGGGGTAAGTCCCTGTTCGGCGGCGGCCGCCTCGCTGAAGGCGAGGAAGCTCCGAATCTGGTAGCGAAACTGCGCGAGCGCCGCATAGTCGGACTCCCGCATGGCGCCGGCCCCGCGCCTGCCCGACCTCGCCACCCTGGACCGCTGCGCCTTCTTCGCCTGAACCATGCCAACCTCGACCATGCCGCCCGGCGGCGTGGGAAAGATAGTCCTAAAGTAGCAAGCGGCCACGGCCGAACCAACCGGCCGGTGTCACGGATGCACAGCCATCCGACGGCCTATTCGAAGCTGGACAGCAGGATCTTCACCAGGATGACCTGAAAGGCGATCGGAATGCGGACGCTCTTGCGCCGGATCGAGCGCTGCAGCGCGCCGACGATCTCGGCGCTGGTCAGGCTGCCGGTCGACGCATTGGCAATCAACTCGCCCCACATCTGCGACAGCGAGCCCCCGGGCGGAATCACCGGCCGAATGGTCACGCCGCAGCCCTGCGCCCAGTCGACGATCTCCCTCATGGTATGAGGGCCGCAATTGCGTGCAGTGGCGAGGCGCTCGGCGGTCAGCGCCCGCAGCAGCTCACGCGAGGGCGACCATGTTCCCTTCGGAGGCTGCTCGCCGGTCAGTTCGACCGCGAGCTCTTTCAGGACGTTCTGGGCGCGCATGCTCACCTTCTGCATCGGTCCGGGAGCGCGCTCGGCCTGAACGGAACCGATCGCCGGCCTTCGCTGGCCCGCAGATCGTTTGCGCTTCTTCGACGTGCGGGGTGCGTCGCCGGACTGCGGGGCCGCGCGCGCGTCGTCGTCTTCTCCCGCCGGCCATGCCGCCTCCCCCCGCTCCGCTTGTTGCGGCCAAGGGCGCCGCTTCCGGGCACCAATCGCTGTCATCTGCCGCGCCATTTCTCCCGCCGAACCCGACAACCCCGTACTCACAAAGACTAATATATATCGTGATCCGATATGTTTTCACGTGACAATTTCGGCCGTTCGACCAATGGCCAAATTGACAGAAGGTCTTCACAAGCAATGTTTACATTCAAGAGCCACACGCTGATGTGACGTGCTCGGCACGAAGACCCGCAAGGTCGGTCGCCGGACAAGTCGCGTTTTGCCTGCAAACAAGAACGACATTCGGAGGAACGATCATGACTGACGATCTCATCCGCCGCGGCCTCTCGCGCCGTGGCCTGCTCCAGACCACCGCCGGGCTCATCGGCGGCTCGATGCTGCCGGCCATGCCGGCCTTCGCCGAGGACAAGCCGATCGGCACCTATCCCGCGGGCGTCTCGGGTTCCACGGCCTTCATCGGAATTTCGGTGCCGCGCACCGGCACCTATGCCGTCCAGGGTGAAGACGAGCTCAAGGGCTATCAGCTCGCGATCGAGCACATCAACAGCGGTCACGAGTTGATAAAGAAGATCTCGCCGAAGACCAGCAAGGGCGTGCTCGGCAAGGAGCTGAAGTTCGGCGTCGCGGATTCCGCGGCTAAGCCGAACGAGGCGGTGCAGGCGCAGCAGCGTTTCATCAGCGAGAACAAGGCGATCATGATCACCGGCGGCACCTCGAGCGCGGTCGCGGTCGCGCTCAACAAGCTCGCCCAGCGCGAGAATGTGATCTTCGTGTGCGGCATCTCCGGCTCGAACGACACCACCGGCAAGGACTGCGTCCGCTACGGTTTCCGCCAGTGTTTCTATGGCCAGACCGCCGCCGCGGCGATCGGCCCCGTGCTGGTCAAGCAATTCGGCAAGGGCAAGAAGGTTGCGTACCTCACGCCGGACTACACCTACGGCCACACCGTCACCAAGTCGATGCAGGACTTCCTCGCGACCGCCGGCTGGACCACCGCCACCAACCAGGTCGCCCCGCTCGGCGCGCCCGACTATTCTTCCTACCTGCTGAACGTCGCGAACTCCGGCGCCGAGATCCTGATCAACGTCAATTGGGGTCACGACGCGGTGCTGTCGACCCAGCAGGCCAAGCAGTTCGGCGTGCTCGACAAGATGAAGCTGGTGGTGCCGTATCAGGTGCCGTTCATCGCGCGCGAGACCGGTGGACTGATGCAGGGCGTCTACGCCGCCACCGACTATTGGTGGACGCTCGAGGACAAGTTCCCGCTCGCCAAGATGTTCAACGAGACGTTCGAAAAGAAGTACGGCTACAAGCCGGAGTGGGGCGCGGAGAACGCCTATATCAGCTTCGCACATTGGGCCCGCATGTGCGAGGAAGCCGGCAGCTTCAACCCGCCCGACGTCATCAAGACCTACGAGAAGGGAGAGCCCCTGCCTTCCTTCGTCGGCGACGTTCACTATCGGGCCGAAGACCATCAGTGCGTACGTCCGGTCGTCATCGTGCGCGGCAAGATGACCAAGGATATGAAGAACAAGGAAGACTATTGGGAAGTCGTCGAGGTCGTCCCCGGTGAAGGCCTGATGCAGAAGCCCGACGCGTTCGGCTGCCATCTCGGCGACTACACCTAGGGCTGCCCAGCGAACCTCTGTGGCGCCGCGGGCTGCCCTCTGCTCCTGCGGCGTCACCTTTTTTTTCGCGGCCCGGCCGCGCGTCACATCAACGATTGTCGCATGATCAGTTGGCCCAATCTCGTTTCGCAACTCTTCAACGGGCTGGCGCTCGGCGCGCTGCTCGCGCTCATCAGCTCCGGTTTGACCATCATCTACGGCACGCTCGGCGTGCTCAACCTCGCCCATGGCGCGATGTTCATGGTCGGAGGTTATGCCGGATTCGTCACCTACCAGTATACGGAATCGTTCATCCTCGCCGTCATCGCGGGGTCGCTGTTCGTGATGCTGCTCGGCGTCGCAATGGAACGCGTCATCATCCGCCACTTCTACCACCGCCCGCACGAGGATCAGCTGCTGGTGACCTTCGGGCTCGGCATCTGCTTCGTGGAGCTCGTGCGCCTGATCTTCTCGAGCCAGTCGCAACTGGTCCCTCCGCCGGCGCTGTTCCGGGGCATCACCAATATCGGCTTCATGTTCTATCCGACCTACCGCCTTGCCGTCGTCGGCATCGTCGCCGTCGCGCTCGGGGCGCTGTTCATCGTTCTCTACCGGACCCGGCTCGGCATGATCGTGCGGGCCGGCATCGAGGATTCGGTGATGGTCGATTCGCTCGGCATCAACGTCTACCGCGTCTTCATGATCGTGTTCGGCATCGGCGCCATGGCCGCTGGCTTTGCCGGCATCGTCAACGCGCCGGTGGTGTCGCTGACGCCGGGCATCGGCGACGACATCCTGGTCCAGACCTTCGTGGTGGTGGTGATCGGCGGCGTCGGCTCGTTTCCCGGCGCGATCCTCGGCGGCCTGATCGCCGGCGAGATCATCAGCGTCACCTCCATGTTCAACCCCGGCTATGCCTATGTAATGCTGTTTGCCGTGATGACGCTCGTGCTCGTGGTGCGACCGCACGGCCTGCTCGGCGTGCAAGGCCGAGAATAGGCGATCTCCCCGATGCTCAAGCAACGTCCTTTCCTGATCGAGACCCTGACCGCGATCGGGTTGATCGCAGCGCCCTTCGTGCTGCCCCATCTCGGCTTCGCCCCCAACACCGTGAACCGGATCCTGGTCTGGGGCCTGTTCGGCCTCGGCTTCGACATCCTTTTCGGCTTCACTGGACTGCTGTCGTTCGGCCAGTCCGCCTTCTATGGCACCGGCGGCTTCGTCGCGGCCTATCTCCTGACCCGTGCCGGTTTCGGCAATGTGCTCGGCGCGCTGATCATCGGGATGATCGCCGCCGCCGCGACCGGCTACCTGATCGGCCTGATCGCGCTGCGCCGCACCGGCATCTATTTTGCGATGATCACCGTGGCGATCGCGGAGGTGTTCTTCTTCGTGGAGTTCAATCCGCTCTCGGCTTTCACCGGCGGCGAAAACGGCCTGCCGGGCGTGCCGGAGCCGAGTTTCGATCTCGGTTTCACCACGCTGCATTTCACCAATGGCTGGTCGCTCTATCAATTCATCGCACTGTGCTACTTCGTCGGGGTCGTCATCGCGCTCAGGATCGTGCGCTCGCCGGTGGGCGTCATCTTCAGCGCGATCCGCGACAATCCGTTGCGCGCCACCGCGGTCGGCCACAACATCCACGGCTACAAGCTGACCGCCTTCGTGATCGCCGCCGCGTATGCCGGTTTCGCCGGCGGCCTGCTCGGCGTGCTGCAGGCTTTCATGCCGCCTGATGCCTTCACCTTCGAGACCTCCGGCCAGCTGGTGATGCAGACGGCCATCGGCGGAAGGGGTACACTGTTCGGCCCGCTGGTCGGCGCAACCGTCTGGCTGTTCCTGCAGGATTTCCTGCAGTCCGCGCTTGGGCTGGGAGCTGCCTGGAAGCTGGTGCTGGGTCTCGTCTTCGTGCTGCTGGTCTGCTTCCTGCGCGGCGGCATCATCGGAGGGATTGCGGATCTCTACCGCTTCGCCTCGGGCAGGCGCAGGTGGGTCGAGGCCGAGACCGACCACGACGCTATGGACGCCGAGACGACACGACAGCCCGCGCCAGCGCCGATCCAGGCCAAGCAAGTCGAGCATCCCGCCTATTCCGGACCGATCCTGAGAGCCACCGGGCTCACCAAGCGCTATGGCGGCCTCGTCGCCAACAGCGACATCGATTTCAGCGTCAATCAGGGCGAGCTGCGCGGCATCATCGGCCCCAACGGCGCGGGCAAGTCGACCTTCTTCAAGATGCTGACCTGCGAGATCGCGCCGACATCGGGCCAGATC
This sequence comes from Bradyrhizobium sp. CCBAU 53415, assembly GCF_028128735.1. Classification (NCBI taxonomy): domain Bacteria; kingdom Pseudomonadati; phylum Pseudomonadota; class Alphaproteobacteria; order Hyphomicrobiales; family Nitrobacteraceae; genus Bradyrhizobium; species Bradyrhizobium sp. CCBAU 53415. Next base: position 841,062 of record NZ_LBJF01000026.1, read on the forward strand.
GTGTTCGAAGGCCGCGACATTACGGGGTTGAAGGTCACCGAGGTTTGCCAGCTCGGGCTCACCAAGAGCTATCAGGTCAACCAGCTCTTCACCGGCCTCACCGTTCGTCAGAACCTGACGATCGCCGCGCTTGCCGAGCTGCGCGGAAAATTCCGGCTTGATCTGTTCCGCAAGCTCTCGGCCGTCAAGGGCCTGACGGAGCTGGTCGAGCACACGCTGGCACAGATCGATCTGACCCGCCGCGCCGATGTGCCCGTGTCCGAACTCGCCTATGGCGAGAAACGCAGGCTGGAGATCGGGCTCGCGCTCGCGACCGCGCCGCGCCTGCTGCTGCTCGACGAGCCGCTCGCCGGCATGAGCCCGCGCGAGCGCGTCGAGACCGTCAGTCTGCTGAAGACGATCGCGCGCGGCCGCACCATGATCATCATCGACCACGACATGGATTCCCTGTTCGAGCTGGTCGAGCGCGTCACCGTGCTGCAGGAAGGCCGCGTGCTGGTGTCCGGCACGCCCGAAGAAATCAAGACCAACGCCACCGTGCAGGAAGCCTATCTCGGCGGCGTTCACGGAGAGATCGCCGCATGAGCCTGATCGAGGTCAACGGCCTGAACAGCTATTACGGGGACTCCCACATCCTGTTCGACGTCGCCATGCACGTCGAGCGTCACGAGGTGGTGGCGCTGCTCGGCCGCAACGGTGCCGGCAAGAGCACCACGCTGAAGAGCCTGATGGGCGTCGTGACGCCGCGCAGCGGCAGCGTGAAGTTCGACGGTATCGACATCGCCGGACGCAGGAGCCACAAGATCGCGCAGGCAGGCATGCAGCTCGTGCACGAGGAGCGCCGGATCTTCGGCAGCCTGTCGGTGGAGGAGAACATCACCCTGGCGGGAATCACCGCGCCGAAACGCTGGCCGCTCGGCCGCATCTACGAAATGTTTCCCCGGCTGAAGGAGCGCCGCAGCAACCGCGGCACCGAGCTTTCCGGCGGCGAGCAGCAGATGCTCGCGATCGCGCGGGCGCTGGTTCGCGATCCCAAGATCGTGCTGCTGGACGAGCCGTTCGAGGGTCTTGCGCCCGTGATCGTCCACGATCTCGTCAAGGCGTGCCGCGAGCTCGCGGCCGCCGGCCAGACCATCGTGCTGGTCGAGCAGAACCTCGCGGCGACACTGGCGCTGGCGAGCCGGATCTACATCATCAACAACGGGCACATCGTGCACGAAGGTCCGGCGCAGGAGCTGAAAGCGAAGCCGGAACTGCTGCAGCGCTATCTCGGCGTCTAATCAGCCGGCGAGCGCCGTAACCAGGCGTTTGGCGTGATCGGCGAGCACGGCCATGTCCTCCTTGCGCGTCTGGGCCGGCAACAGCGCGACACCGGACCTGACCGGCATGACGTGCATGTGCAGGTGGAAAACCACCTGGCCGCTGGCCGGCTCGCTGAACTGCTGCAGGATGATGCCCTCGGCGTCGAACGCCCGCATCGCCGCAATCGCGATCCGCTTGGCGGTTCTCGCGACTGCGGCGAGGTCGTCGTCGGCAATGTCGAGGAGACCGCGCGCCGGTCCGCGGGGAATGACCAGCGTGTGTCCCGGCGAGCGCGGCATGATGTCGAGGAAGGCGAAGCTGCGCTCGTCCTTGAAGACCTCGAAGCAGGGAATCTCGCCGCGCAGGATCTTTGCGAAGACATTCTGATCGTCATAAGCCGCCATGCAATTCCCTCCGACGCGCGATCAAACGCGCTCCTTTCCGTTGACGTAAGCAAGCCTGCCGATCTATCCACGATGCCGGGCAGGATGGTTCCATTGACGACAGGCTTCGAGTCCGGAAACAGCATAGAGCGTGCGCGTCGCGCCCTCACCGCGCGGCTGCGATCGGCCGGCATCGAGGAGCCCGCCCTCGACGCCCGCCTGCTCGTGGGCGCGGCCCTCGAGCTTGATCTGACCGGCATGGTGACGCAGGCGTCACGACAACTCACGCCCGAGGAGACGGCGCGCCTCGAGCGATATGCGCAGCGCCGGCTCGCGCACGAGCCGGTCGCCCGCATCCTCGGCGTGCGGGAGTTCTGGGGCATGCCGCTGCGGCTGTCCGAGGCGACGCTGGTGCCGCGGCCGGACACCGAGACCGTGGTCGAACTGGCGCTCGAGGTCTTCCGCGGACTCGCGATCTCGGCGCGTCCGCCGCGCATCGCCGACATCGGCACCGGATCCGGCGCGATCCTGCTCGCTCTGTTGCACGAAATTCCCGATGCGTTCGGCATCGGCACGGATGTCAGCCTGGCGGCGCTCGACACGGCACGTGACAACGCCGCTGCGCTCGGCCTCGCCGACCGCGCCGCTTTCGTCGCCTGTTCCTATGCGTCCGCGCTCCGCGGCCCGTTCGACCTCGTGGTGTCGAACCCACCTTATATCCCCTCGGCGGAAATTCCGACATTGAGCATCGAGGTGCGCGAGCACGACCCGCATCTGGCCCTCGACGGCGGCAATGACGGATATGACGCCTATCGCGCCCTGATCCCGCAGGCGAGCGAGCGCCTCGCCCCCGGCGGAGCGCTGATCGTCGAGGCCGGACAGGGCCAGGCTCAAAATATTGAAACCTTGATGAGGGGTGCTGCGTTATCGGTGGACAGACCACCCAAGGCCGACCTGGCAGGTATTCCACGGGCCGTTTCGGCCCGAAAAATGCCTCCATAAAAGCCGGATTGGCTTGCAAAAACCTCTTGGAATATCGCCTGGGAACGACTACGTTCCGTCCAACACATCGGTGCCGGCCCCGTACACCTACGGGCGAAAGCCGGGCTCTCGGGCGAGAGCTTTACTGATTTAAAGGTTCCAAGCCGCAGGTCCTGTTGAGCGCGATGGCCAGTGGAGCTGCGCTGCTCTCCGACCGCAACGTGAACGAAAGCCTGATATTGCGCTTGAAGACTTACGCAAGAAAGCTGGGCTTGTTTCGGCAGGCGAAATGAATGGGTTCGCTGGCAATGAATGCTGGCGGGTGGGGAACGCGTCTTTGTTGAACGCGACGGTCGACGAACATCGGCAGGGTTCGATCCGCCCTTGCGCGCGGTGCGCGCGAGCGATGTGAACCGCTGTCCCAGGTCACTCCGAGCAATCAGTAATGCGTGCAACCTTTAGGGCTGGAATTGAAGGCAGGACATGAGAAACGGTCAAAACAAGCAGCGGATGCGCAACCGCAACAACAATAACAACAACAACCGGCGCGGCCAGAACCCGATGACCCGGGTCTACGAGTCCAACGGACCCGATATTAAGATTCGCGGCACCGCTTCGCACATCGCTGAAAAGTATCTCCAGCTTGCGCGTGACGCGCGCTCCTCCGGCGACCCCGTTGCAGCCGAGAACTATTACCAGCACGCCGAGCATTATTTCCGCCTGATCGCGGCGGCCCAGGAGCAGTTCCGCCAGAGCCAGCAGCCCCGCGGCGATGAGCCCGTCAGCACCAGCAGCGACGACGGCGACGACGACGGCGAGAATTTCTCGGCCTTCGGCCAGGAGCCGGGCTTCGTTCCGCAGCCCCCGCAGCAGCCCTTCATGCGCGACCGCGATGGCCAGCGCGATCACCACCAGCGTGATCATCAGCAACGCGACAACCAGCAGCCGCGCGAGCACCGCGAACGCGATCATCGTCCGCAGCCGCAATATCAGCCGCAGCCGCAACCCGCGAACCAGCCGCAACCCGTCATCGCCGATGCCGGCGGGGTCGACCGCCTGCCCTCCTTCATCACCGGCGCGCAGCCGCAAGTGAATGTCGGCGCGAATGGCGGCCAGGGCGGATTCGAGGGCGCTGGCGGCGGCGGAGAGCGCTATCCGCGGCGGCGGCGCCGGCCGCATGGTCCGCGCCACGAGCGCGAAGCCGCCCCAGCCGCCTCCAGCGACGATCTCGCGCCGGGCGAGTAAGTCTCTTCTGATTTTCTGACCGAATCGTCCCGGCCTGGCCGGAACGATTTGTTTTTGACGACCATCGATGGCGACGTTGCACCTCTCCCGCAAGCAAAGCGGGAGAAGGAGCGCACCGTCTTCGCGGCAACGCCAGTGCCTCAGCTGCGCGTCACCGTCGTCGAGGACGGCACCAGCACCGGCTTCGCGAGCGAGGGGATGAGCCGCGCGCGCTCTCGCTTGGCAGGGATCGCGCGGTAGACCTGCTTGGTCGCCTCCACGATATGGACACCGGCAAAGGGCAGCGACAGCGCCGCGCCGGCGCTCTCCCACATCTGCGCCGATTTCAGCACCCAGCCACCGGCATAGGGCGGCATGAACAGCGCCTCGCCCCAGGCGGTCGGCGTGAACCAGGTCTGGCGCAACAGCTCGGTGATCTGCGAGCGCGAATAGGGGCGGCCGTGACCGAAGGGTGTGCTGTCGGTGCGGGTCCATACCCCGCGCCGGTTCGGGATCACGGCGATCACGCGCCCGGACGGCGACAGCACGCGCCACACCTCGCGCAGCAGCGCGGCCGGATCGTCCGACATCTCCAGCGCGTGGACCAGGAGGATGCGATCGACAGCGGCGTCGGGAAGCGGCAGCGAGAATTCGTCGACCAGCGAGGCCAGCGCCGGCCGTCCCGTCGGCCATTTCAGGACGCCCTGGGCCGCCGGCATGAAGGCGATGCAGCGCTCGGCGTCCTCGCGGAACAATCCCAGATAGGGCGTCGGATAGCCGATGCCGAGCACGCGCTGGCCCGCGGCGCCGGGCCAGCGCTCCCTGATCCCGCGATTGATCATTTGCCGCGCGACGATCCCGAGGCGGCGGGAATAGAACTCGCGGAGGTCGACGACGTCGATGGTCATGACGGCAATGTAACATGCGTCAGGCCGCCGCCGCGCGCGGAATATTGCATTGCCTGCGCAACGTTAACGCCATATTTGTCTGGCGGGGCTGAGCGCGATGGAGATGACATGGCCGCCGAAATTCGTACTTTCGCCTGTTTAAACGACAATTTCGGTTATCTGATCCACGATGTGGAAACCAAGGCGACGGCGTCGATCGACGCGCCGGAGGGCGGCCCTATCCTCGCCGCCCTGGAGCGCGAGGGCTGGCAACTGACCGACATCCTGATCACCCACCATCATGGCGATCATGTCGGCGGCGTTGCCGAGCTCAAGCAGAAATACAATTGCCGCGTCGTCGCGCCGCATGACAAGACGACGAAGATCGCGAACGTCGATCTGCGCGTCGCCAATGCCGACGTGGTCAAGATCGGCAAGTTGCTGGCGCGCGTCGTGGAGACGCCCGGCCACACGCTCGACCACATCTCCTATGTGTTCGACACGGAGAAGGCGGTGTTCGCCGCCGACACACTGTTCTCGATCGGCTGCGGCCGCGTCTTTGAGGGCACCTACCCGATGATGTGGGATTCACTATTGAAGCTGCGCGCCCTGCCCGACGACTTCAAGCTCTATTGCGGCCACGAATACACGGCCTCCAACGTCAAGTTCGCGCTCACCATCGAGCCGGACAATGCGGCGCTGCAGGCGCGCGCCGCCGAAGTGACGAAGCTGCGGGCCGAGAACAAGCCGACCATTCCCACACTGCTTGGTGACGAGAAGCGCGCAAACGTGTTCCTGCGCGCCGATGAGCCGGCGGTCGCGGCCAGGCTGCACATGAAGGGCGCCGACGCCGCCGCGGTGTTCGGCGAATTGCGCGAGCGCAAGAACAAATCCTGAAGAACAAATCCTGACGGGATCGATGCCGACTGCAGCCGAGATCATCGCGCGCCTCGAACTCCGCCCGCACCCCGAAGGTGGGCATTATCGCGAAACGTTTCGCGATCAAGCCACGGACGCCAACGGGCGTTCGCGCTCGACCCTGATCTACTTCCTGCTCGCACGCGGCGAGCGTTCGCACTGGCATCGCGTCGATGCGGTCGAGACTTGGCACTATTACGCAGGCAGCCCCTTGATGCTGCGCATCGCCCATGACGGCTGCTCGCAGCACGAGGTACGCCTGGGCACCGACCTCGTCGGCGGCGAGCGGCCGCAGGCCATCGTGCCGGCGCATGCCTGGCAGATGGCGGAGACGACGGGCGAGTGGACGTTGGTCGGCTGTACCGTCGCGCCTGCATTCGAATTCGCGAAGTTCGAACTCGCGCCAAAAGGCTGGGAGCCGTAGGGCAATCGTCATTCCGAGTTCGCGCTCGGCGCGCCCCGGAATGACAATCATCGCTTCCGCAGCACCATATCCTTCGCCGCGATCAGGCCGCCGCCGGCGATCAGGATCGCGGCGATGGCGATGCTGGCGCTGGCCTTGGCAAAGCCGGCGGCGATCAGGAAGCCGGTCGAGAGCAGCGGCGTCGCGTAGGAGGCGGCGCCGAGCACGCGGATGTCGCCGCGCTTCATGCCGATGTCCCAGGCGTAGAAGGCGGCGCCGACGGGGCCGATGCCGAGCGCGATCACCGAGAGCCATTGCAGCATGGTCTCCGGCCAGACCGTGGTTTCAAGCAGACCATGCATCAGCGCGGCCAGTGCGGCCGTGGCAAGGCAGAAGCCGGCGACGGCATCGGTCGGCACCGCCTTCAATCGACGTGACAGCACCGAATAGGTTGCCCAGACGAAAGCGGCGATGAAGGCCGCGATCAGTCCCGGCACGGCGCCAGGCGCGAAGCCGGAAGTGTTCCCGGCAAACAGCAGCACGGTGCCGACGAGGCCGAGCATCGCGCCGATGATGTGATGCGGGGCCAGCCGCTCGCCGGGCAGGAATGACGAGAACAGCACGATCAGCAGCGGCCACAGGTAATTCAGAAGGCCGGCTTCGGCCGGCGGCGCGAAGCGCAGCGCGAGAAAATACAGCGCGTGATAGCCGAACAGACCGCCGACGCCGACGACCCAGACGACGGGCGGTTGACGCAGGGTTTTCGCCGCCTCGCTCCGCCCGATCCAGGTGAGCAGCCCGACGACACCGCCGATCGCGAAGGTCATCGCAGCGAGCTGAAACGCCGGTATCTTTCCGGTCGCCACCGTCATCACCGACAGCAGCGACCACATCAGGATCGCGGTCAATCCGATCAGCGTCGCGGTACGGGGAGTCATTGCAGAAGGCCTCGTCATTCCGGGATGGCTCGAAGAGCCGAACCCGGAACCTCGAGATTCTCAGATGCGCAATTGCGCACCATAGTTCGCCGCGATCGCGACGCCCCGGAATGACAGTGCATAGACGAGTGCCCGCGACAAGCCCGGGCAGGACGATATTGCCGGTATCAGCCGGCGTGATGCGATCGCATCACACCATGTACTGACCGCCGTTGACGGTCAACGTCGAGCCGGTGATGAAGCCGGCCTCCTCGGCCGCGAGGAACAGGACAGCCCGCGCAATCTCCTCGGGCTCGCCGAGCCGGCTCGCCGGGATCTGTGGGATCACGTTCTTCTCCAGAACGTCCTTCGGCACCGCCTGCACCATTTCGGTGTTGATGTAGCCCGGGCAGATCGCATTGACGGTGATGCCGCCCTTGGCGTTCTCGAGCGCGAGCGCCTTGGTGAAGCCGATGTCGCCGGCTTTCGCCGCGGAATAGTTGACCTGGCCGAACTGCCCCTTCTGGCCGTTGATCGACGAGATCGAGATGATGCGGCCGAACTTGCGCGCGCGCATGCCCTCGATGACCTGGCGCGTCATGTTGAACAGCGAGCCGAGATTGGTATTGATGACGGCGGTCCACTGCTCGAGCGTCATCTTGTGGAAGGCGGTGTCGCGGGTGATGCCGGCATTGTTGACGAGCACCTCGATCGGCCCGAGATCGGCTTCGACTTGCTTCACGCCGGCCGCGCAGGCGTCGAAACTGCTGACGTCCCATTTGTAGACGGCGATGCCGGTCTCGGCCTTGAACTTCTCCGCCGCCGCATCGTTGCCGGCATAGTTCGCCGCGACCTTGTAGCCGGCCGCCTTCAGCGCCTTGCTGATCGCCGCGCCGATGCCCCGCGTACCACCCGTCACCAGTGCAACACGTGCCATATCGTATTCCTTCCCTTGGACTCTTCGGACGCTTGAGAGTGACTGTTTTTAGCTGCGGATTATGCGGGACGTTTGACGGACATCAAGAACAAAACGCCCGGCGTGAGCCGGGCGTTTCTCTTTAGTCGAGGCTTGCGTGGTTGCGAAGAATATTTGATTTGCAACCGCCGCCTTTTTAGCCGCGTGCAACGCAGCGCTGACGTGTGCGGCGCACGCGTCAGCTGCGTGTAAGGTCGTCGTCAGTCGCGCGCCAAACACATGGCGATGCCCATGCCGCCGCCGATGCACAGCGTGGCCAGGCCCTTCTTCGCATCGCGCTTCTGCATTTCGTGCAGCAGCGTCACCAGTACGCGCGCGCCGGACGCGCCGATCGGATGACCGATCGCGATGGCGCCGCCGTTGACGTTGACCTTGGAGGTGTCCCAGCCGAGATCCTTGTTGACGGCGCAGGCCTGCGCCGCGAAGGCTTCGTTGGCCTCGATCAGGTCGAGATCACCGACGCTCCAGCCGGCCTTCTTCAGCGCGGCGCGCGAGGCCGGGATCGGGCCCGAGCCCATGATCTTCGGATCGACGCCGGCCTGAGCCCACGACACGATCCGCGCGAGCGGCTTCTTGCCTTCCTTGGCCGCCTGCTTGGCGGTCATCAGCACCACGGCGGCAGCGCCGTCGTTGATGCCGGAGGCCGAGCCCGCGGTTACCGTGCCGTCCTTCTCGAAGGCGGGCTTCAGCTTGGCCATCCCGTCGAGCGTTGCACCATGACGCGGATATTCGTCGGCGCTGACGACGACGTCGCCCTTACGGGTCTTGATGGTGACGGGGACGATCTCGTCGTTGAACTTGCCGGCCTTCTGTGCGGCCTCCGCCTTCTGCTGCGAGGCGACGGCGAACTCATCCTGCTGAGCGCGGGTGATCTGCCACTGCCGCGCGACGTTCTCGGCGGTGTTGCCCATGTGGTAGCCGTTGAAGGCATCCCACAGGCCGTCCTTGATCATGGTGTCGACCAGCTCGAGACCGCCCATCTTGACGCCGCCGCGCAGGTGCTGGGCGTGCGGGGCCATGCTCATGGACTCCTGTCCGCCGGCAACCACGATCTCGGAATCACCGTTGAGCAGCGCCTGGTAGCCGAGCGCGACCGTGCGCAGGCCCGAGCCGCAGAGCTGGTTCACGCCCCAGGCCGGGCTCTCCACCGGGATGCCGGCGGCAATCGAAGCCTGGCGGGCCGGGTTCTGGCCCTGGGCCGCGGTCAGGATCTGACCCATGATGACCTCGGAAACCCGGCCGGGCTCGATGCCGCCGCGCTCCAGCGCGGCCTTGATGGCGATGGCGCCGAGATCGTGGGCGGGAAGGGTCGCGAACGCTCCGTTGAAGCTTCCGACCGGGGTGCGGGCGGCGCTGACGATGACGACATCGTCTGACATGGGCATCTCCTGGGTTTGAAAGGGGGCAGACGGGGCTGGGGAAACGGCTCGCCAGTCTCGAATGGCATCCTGTTAACGTCGTTGAGGCATGTCAATCGGACGCTCTCCGAATTCATGCCGCAGCGCATTCAAAATAGCGTTCTTGGCGCTTTCGCAAGCAAGATTTTGCTCTGCAATTAACCGTGCCGCACAAAACGGTAGCGTGAGCCCTTTGAAAATGCTTATTTTGTTGCGTTGCGTACTCTTCCCGCCCTGCGGCATTGCCCGGCAGGTTCCCGTTCTCCCGCGTTAGCAAGTGAGAGCCCATGGCGAAATCAGACCAACCCACCACCATCAAGAAATACGCGAACCGCCGGCTCTATAACACCGGAACGAGCACCTACGTGACGCTGGAAGACCTCGCCGCCATGGTCAAGGACGGCGAGGATTTCCTGGTCTATGATGCCAAGACCGGCGACGACATCACCCGCTCCGTGCTCGCCCAGATCATCTTCGAGCAGGAGAACAAGGCCGGCCAGAACCTGCTGCCGACCACCTTCCTCCGCCAGTTGATCCGCTTCTATGGCGACAGCATGCAGATGGTGGTGCCGAAATATCTGGAGCAGTCGATCGCGACCCTGACCCAGGAGCAAGAGAAGTTCCGCAAGCAGATCGCCAATACGCTGTCCGGCACTCCTTTTGCTCCGCTGGAGGAGCAAGTCCGCCGCAACATGGAGCTGTTCCAGCAGACCTTCTCGATGTTCAAGCCGTTCGCGGCGCCTCGTCCGGCCGCCACGCCCGAGCCCGATGCGAATACCGAGGCACCGAAGGACGGCAATATCGACGATCTGCGCCAGCAGATGAAGGAAATGCAGGAACGCCTCGAGCGGATGTCGAAGAAGGACGAATAGCCTTTCATTCGCGCCGTCCCATGTGCGGAAGGGCGAGCCATGTCTGACCGAAGCGCCCATTGGGACCATGTCTACGCCACCAAGGGTGAGGCCGAGGTCAGCTGGTATCAGGACAGCCCGGCGATCTCGCTCGAGATGATCCGCGCTGCCAGCCCCAATCATGACGCAGCCATCATCGATATCGGCGGCGGAGCATCACGGCTGGTCGATGCGCTGTTGCAGGACGGATATCGCGACGTCAGCGTGCTGGATCTTTCGGTGAATGCGCTTGACGCGGCGAAGAAGCGAATCGGGGCAGGCGCTTCGATGGTCGACTGGATCGTTGCCGACGCCACGAGCTGGCGGCCGGCGAAAAGCTATGATGTCTGGCACGACCGCGCGGCGTTTCACTTCCTGACCGACCCGCGCGACAGGGCGGCTTACGTCGAGCGGCTGCGGTCGGCGGTTGCATCTGGCGGACAGGTCATCATCGGTACGTTCGCGCCCGATGGTCCGGAGAAATGCAGCGGCCTGCCGGTGCAGCGACATGACGCTGCGAGTCTCTCGGCGGAGCTTGGTCGAGAGTTCGAGCTGGTCGAGACGCAGAGCGAGACGCATCACACGCCGTGGGGGTCGACGCAGGCGTTTCAGTTCAGCCGGTTTCGGAGACAGAAGTAGCTCTCGTCATGGCCGGGCTTGTCCCGGCCAACCACGTGCAACGACATGCGAGGAAGAACGTGGATGCCCGGGACAAGCCCGGCCATGACGATGGATAGTCCCGATCACGCCGCCAGCTTCACCGCATGCGCGAAGTCCCAATAGAGCTTGCGGGCTCTCGCATAGAGCGGGCCCGGCTTCAGCTCGCGCTCGTCGATACGGATCACCGGCGCGACCTTGGCGAAATTGCCGGATGAAAAGATCTCGTCGGCGGCCAGGAAATCGGCATAGCGCAGCGTCTTCTCGACCACGGTGACACCGTCGCCGCGAAGCAGGCCGATGACGCGCTGGCGCGTGATGCCGTTCAGGAAAGTGCCGTTCGGCACCGGCGTGTAGACCACGCCGTCCTTGGCCATGAACACGTTGGAATTGCCGAACTCGGCGACGTTGCCCAGCATGTCGAGCATCAGCGCGTTCTGGAAGCCGCGCGCGGCGGCCTCCGCGAGCGCGCGCGAATTGTTCGGATAGAGGCAGGCCGCCTTGGCATCGACCGGCGCGCATTCGGCCGTGGGCCTGCGGAACGGCGACAGGGTGATGGCGTTGCCGACGGGCTTTGGCATCGGCGCCTCGTAGATGCAGAGGCACCAATTTGTGGTCTCCGGATCGAACAGCACGCCGCCGCCCGAGCCGTTCTGAGCCCAATACATCGGACGGACATAGAGCTCGGCATTGGCCGCGAAGCGTGCAATGCCTTCGGTTGCCAGCCCGAGCCAGGTGCCGGTATCGACCACCGGCTTCAGGCCAAAATTGATCGCGGATTGATTGGCTCGCGCGACGTGACGGTCGAGATCGGGCGCGACGCCTTCGAACGCGCGTGCACCGTCGAACACCACCGAGCCGAGCCAGGCCGCATGCGTGCGCGGGCCCATGATCGGCACATTGCCGTCGTGCCATTTGCCCTCGAAGAAGGTCCAGCTCGGCGAATATGCGATGGGTTTCTTGATCTCGGCCATGACCGGCTTCCCCTTGGAAATGTCCGGGCACTATTCTCTCAATTTCTAAAGGATTTGCTGCGGGGATTGGGTAAGTTACCCTCTCCCCCTTGTGGGAGAGATATCCATGCCGCTCGATCCGCTCGCAAGGCGTTTGTTGACCATGATGGCTGCGGCCGCGCCGCAGGCGCGGAGCCAGCCGAGCGTGGAGGCGCGGCGGCAATCGCTGGCAAAGCTGATGCAGTTCGCGCGTGCCGAGGCGCCGGACGTGACGACATCCGACGGCGTGCTGCCCGGCCGCGCCGGCGAACTGCCCTATCGCCTCTACACGCCGGCAAGCGCCGAGGAGCTCGCACCGGGATTCGTGTTCTTTCATGGCGGCGGCCTCGTCGCCGGCAGCATTGCCACCCACGATCGCATTGCGGCGGCGCTGGCGCATGTCACCGGCTGCCGCCTCGTCTCGGTCGACTATCGGCTCGCGCCGGAGCACAGGTTCCCCGCCGCCGTCAACGACGCGATCGCCGCCACCGAATGGGTGGCGCGCGAGGCGGCATCGCTCGGCATCGACGCCGACCGTCTGGTGATCGGCGGCGATTCCGCCGGCGCCACGCTCGCTGCGATCGTGTGCCAGGAGGCGGCGCAGACCGCAGGCCTCTCCATCGCCGCGCAATGCCTGATTTGCCCGGTGCTGGATTTCGAGCAGACCTCGCCCTCGCGCGAGGCCTTTGCCGAGGGCCACCTGATCGATCGCGTCACGATCGAAGCCGATCTATCCGACTATCTGCCCGAAGGCATCGACACCGCAGATCCCCGCGTCTCTCCCTTGCGCGCGACACGGCTGGCGGGCCTGCCGACCGCGATCATCCACACCGCCGAGTACGACCCGATGCGCGACGAAGGCAATGCCTATGCCCGCAAGCTGCTCGCCGCGGGCGTCGCCGTCGAGCATGTCTGCCACGACGGCATGGTCCACAATTTCCACGCCATGGGCGCAATCCTGCCGCAGGCCCAACTCGTGCTGTCGCAGATCGGAGAACAGGTGCGGAGGGCGGTGAAGAAGTCAGTGTGAGCATCACACGCGCGCGTCGAGAACGGCCCTCGCTGCCAGGAGATATTCGGGCCAATGCGCATGCGCATAACGCTCCGCCTCGCGTGCGCAGGTGATGTCGGGCGCATGCGCGGCGGCGATCATGCGCGCGAAGCGCTCTTCGGCAACCGTCACATCATCGACCATGGGCGCCGGCGCGGCCGCCACGGCGGTCGGAGCGACGGCGAGCCCCGCCATTCCGGCGAGGAGGATACGGCGTGACGTGTTCATGGCTGTCGTCCTCCATTGTCCGGCCTGCACTCTGGCCGGCGAGAGTGTCGGTGCACTCACGGCAGGGTAGCCGCGCGCATCGACGCAGTCCACCGTTTGCGGATAACGCTTGACCACGGGAACGATCACGTTCCATCTAGCAAGCGATTCCGCCATCAGGCGTCCCTCACGTCGGATTGTCACTTGTCAAGTCGCAGCCCATCGCATCGTCCGGCCTTGCGCGCTGTCGCGATGGGGCTGGCCTGCCTGACGATCTCGGCGAGCAGTGCCTTCGCCACCGAGGCGGAGGAGGCCGCACCGGCAAAGCCGACTGTTCCGAATGTCTACCTCGACCTCCGCACCAGCTACGCGACGATCCCCGCAGGCACGCTCGGGCTCGGCTTCGGCACCACCTCGCTGTCGGCCGCGTTCGAAGCGCTGGCCGCACGGCGCGGCACGACACTGCCGAACGGCTTGCCAACGGCGAAGTCGATCGCCGTCGACCTGCCGTTGACCGTCGACGTCACCGATCGCGTCTCGCTCTATGGCGGCGTGTCCGGATCGACGACGGATTTCGGCGGCGGCTGGTCGTCCTTCGACATCACCAGCTGGAACATCGGCGTGCAGGCCGACCTCTACCAGCAGAATGGCGGCAGGATCCCGACGATCACGCTGCAATCGACGCTGACGCAGTCGGTGCCGAACGAGACGGGCATGACGAATTCGTTCAACAACATCCTGGAATTCGACTACGCGCTGGACGAAGACGAGACCCGGGGCTGGCTGGCCGGCGTGCAATACACTCACACCACCATTGCGAGCCCGTTCGCCAGCATCCGGCCGAACACGATTCTATATGCGGGCGGCTATTACCAATGGCCGAGCAACTGGAAGTTCACCGGACGCCTCGGCATGCAGTCCTTCGGTGGCGCACAGCTCGCGGGACGGACGATTGCGGAATCCTTCACCCAGCCGATCCTGCGGCTCGACCTCGACCGCATGGACGACAACGACAACCGCCTGTTCGGCATCACCGCGCTGATCGCGTGGACGCCGAAGCCGTCCTATCAGGTGACGCTGCGCACGCCGCTCTACGCGGTGCGCAATTGAGCATGATCGCGGAAAAGGATCATGCTCCGACGAAGCAAAGCCGCGGCTAGTCCGGCACCGGCACGTCGAACGTGTTGAGCGTGACCGAGACCATGCAGTAGACGCCGACGAGATAGGACAGTTCGGCCGCGCCGTGCTCGCCGAATTCCTTCACGGCCGCGCGATAGGTCAGCTCGGGCAGTACGCCACCGCTGACCAGTGCCGAGGCCATATCATAGGCGACCGCCTCCTGCCTGGTGAGATCGGCCGGCCGCTGACCGGCCACGATGGTCGCGAGCTTCTCGTCGGAGAGGCCGCGCTGCTCGGCCACCAGCACATGGGCGTAGAGCTCGTAGCCGGAGCGGAAGTGCGAGCCGGTGACGAGGATCGCGACCTCGCGCACCGGCGCGGGCAGCAGCGGGTTCGACGCGACCGCCTTGACCAGCTCCCACACCGGCTTGCCGAAGCGCGGCTCGCGGATCCAGGGATTCCAGGGCCCGAGCAGCGCGCCGTCGTCGCGCATGTTCACAAAACCCTTGAAGTGGTCCTTGATGCCGGCTCGCATGTCGTCGTAGAGCGGCTTCTGTTCAGCACTCAGGTCTTTCGGATCGAGAATGGGGAGGCGCACGGTGGGATCTCCTCGTTGAGAAGACCCAACCGTCACCTGCATGCGCGCGAAGGGCAAGTGAAGTTGCCGTGACGACCGTGCCATTTTGCAAATCGCAGGAAGACGCCGGCTATGACGCGGCGGGGCTTCGCACGCTCCGTGGATTGGAGACGTCATCGACATCGAGCCGCAGCGGCTTGCCTGTGGCGAGGAACGACGACAAGGCCGCCTCGTACGGCGCCGGATCGAGGCCGCGCGCTGCCAGCCATGCGGGAATGTCTGCAACGCATGAATCTTTCATGATCCGCATCGCGCATCAATAGGCCCCGCTCAAAACTCCAGCGGCGCGTTATCGACCACTTCCTTCATCACGAAGAAGGTGCGGGTCTGGCGTACGCCGGGCAGCGCGATGAGCTGCTCGCCGTGGATGCGGTTGAAATCCTCCATGTCCCCGACGCGGATCTTCAGGAAGTAGTCGAAATCGCCGGCGACGAGGTGGCAGTCGAGCACGAATTTCAGCTTGGTGATCGCCTGCTCGAAGGTGGCAAAGCTCTCCGGCGTCGAGCGGTCGAGCACGACGCCGACCATCACCAGGGTGCCTTTTGCCACCTTCTTCGGCGCGACCATGGCGCGCACGGCGGCAATGAAGCCGTCCTCGAACAAACGCTGGGTCCGGCGATGGCAGGTGGCGGGGCTGATCGCGACTGAAACGGCCAGCTCGGCATTGCTGAGCCGCCCGTTATTCTGAAGCAATCTCAATATCTTGAGATCGATACGATCGAGCCGGGACGCCACGGAAGATTCTTTCACTAATAGCCGATAACTTGGAGTAAATCTGGTGCCTTTACGCCGTTGGTGCAAGTTCCCTTCATCGGCAGAGTAATATTCGAGAGCACATTTTCCCGAGGCGATGCTAGCTCCGTTCCCAGACGCCACCGCCAATCGGGATGACCAATGATGTTGGAAAAATTCGCACGCTACCCGCTGACCTTCGGCCCCACACCGATCGAGAAGCTGGAGCGACTGTCAAAACATCTCGGCGGTCAGGTCGAGGTCTATGCCAAGCGCGAGGACTGCAATTCCGGCCTCGCCTATGGCGGCAACAAGCTGCGCAAGCTCGAATACATCATCCCCGACGCGATCGCCTCGAACGCCGACACGCTGGTCTCGATCGGCGGCGTGCAGTCGAACCACACCCGCATGATCGCCGCGGTCGCCGCCAAGATCGGCATGAAGTGCCGCCTCGTGCAGGAAGCCTGGGTGCCGCACGAGGACGCGGTCTATGACCGCGTCGGCAACATCATGCTCTCGCGCATCATGGGCGCCGACGTGCGCCTGGTCGACGACGGCTTCGACATCGGCATCCGCAAGAGCTGGGAGCAGGCGATCGAGGAGGTGAAGGCGGCGGGCGGCAAGCCCTACGCGATTCCCGCCGGCGCCTCCGTGCACAAGTTCGGCGGCCTCGGCTATGTCGGCTTCGCCGAGGAAGTGCGCAAGCAGGAGAAGGAGCTCGGCTTCAAGTTCGACTACATCGTGGTCTGCACCGTCACCGGCTCCACCCATGCCGGCATGCTGGTTGGTTTCGCTGCGGACGGCCGCGCGCGAAAAGTGATCGGCATCGATGCCTCGTTCACGCCTGATCAGACCAAGGCGCAGGTGCTCGATATCGCCCAGAACACCGCTGAGCTCGTCGAGCTCGGCAAGGAGCTCATCATCGATGACGTCGTCCTGATCGAGGACTACGCCTATCCCGCCTATGGCGTGCCGTCGGAGGAGACCAAGGAGGCGATCCGCCTCACCGCGCGTCTCGAAGGCATGATCACCGACCCGGTCTACGAGGGCAAGTCGATGCAGGGCCTGATCGACCTTGCGAAGAAGGGCTATTTCGAGAAGGGCGCGAAGATCCTCTACGCCCATCTCGGCGGCGCGCCCGCACTGAACGGATATGCGTATGCGTTCAGGAACGGGTGAGCAAGCAGGTAGCTCGCGCGCCTCATCAACCGCTGTCGTCCCCGCGAACGCGAGGACCCATAACCACAGGAAGACATTTGGCGAAGACTCGGAGTTCGATACTTCGACCGATCGCAATCGATGGATTACGCGGTATGGGTCCCGGATCTGCGCTTCGCTTGTCCGGGACGACAGCGGAGTATTTGGCGCTGCTACCTTGTCCTGACGATCTGCAGCAGCTCGTCGCCGTAATGCTCGAGCTTCTTGTCGCCGATCCCCGGCACGTTGCGGAGCTCATCCAGCGTCGTCGGCCAGGCCCGGACGATGCCGTCGATCGTTGCGTCGTGCAGCACCACGTAGGCCGGGACGCCACGTTCGCGCGCGACGTCCGAACGCCAGGCGCGCAGGCGCGCGCGCAGCTCGGGATCGACATCGCCTTGCGGCGCGCTGGCCGCTGGCGCGAGATCGCCGCGGCGGGATTTGGTGCGGCTCGAACGGAGGCGGGTGCCCGGCGCCTCCTCGCGCAACCACACGTCCGTTTCGCCGCGCAGCACGCCGCGCGAGGACTCCGTCAGCTTGAGTGCCCCGAACGCTTCACTGTCGCTGCGCAAATGTCCCATCGCCACCAATTGCCGCAGCACCGTGCGCCACTGCTTTTCGTTGAGCTCGCGCCCGATCCCGAACACCGACAGCTTGTCGTGGCCGAACTGCGTCACTTTCTCGGTCAGGCGCCCCACCAGCACGTCGATCAAATGCATCGCACCAAAGCGCTGGCCGGTCCGGTAGACGCAGGATAGCAGCTTCTGCGCCAGCACCTTGCCGTCGCGCATCTTGGGCGGCGTCAGGCAATTGTCGCAATTGCCGCAGCTCTCGCTCATCACGATCTCGCCGAAATAGGCGAGCAGCCGCCGGCGCCGGCAATGCGGCGTTTCGGCAAGGCCGACCAGCGCATCGAGCTTGCCGATCGAGACCCGCTTGAACTCGTCGGAAGCGCTGGACTCGTCGATCATGCGGCGCTGCTGCACGATGTCCGAGAGCCCATAGGCCATCCAGGCCGTCGACGGCTTGCCGTCACGGCCGGCACGCCCCGTCTCCTGATAGTAGGCCTCGATGCTCTTGGGCAGGTCGAGATGGGCGACGAAGCGCACATCGGGCTTGTCGATGCCCATGCCGAACGCGACGGTCGCGACGATGACGATGCCGTCCTCGTTGAGAAAGCGGTCCTGGTTGCGCGAGCGCAACGCCCCGTCGAGCCCGGCGTGGTAGGGCAGCGCCGCAATACCGGCCTCTTGAAGCGCCGCAGCGACCTCCTCGACGCGGTTGCGCGACAGGCAATAGACCACGCCGGCATCGCCCATGTGACGCTCGCGGATCAACTCCTTCAGCTGCGACACCGCGCTGCGCTTGTCGACGATCTCGTAGCGGATGTTGGGCCGGTCGAAGCTCGAGACGAATTGCGGCGCGCCCGTCAGCCGAAGCCGCTCGACGATCTCCTTGCGCGTCAACTCGTCTGCGGTCGCGGTCAGCGCGATGCGCGGCACATCCGGAAAACGCTCGGCGATGATGGAGAGGCCGACATATTCCGGACGGAAGTCATGGCCCCATTGCGAGACGCAATGCGCCTCGTCGATCGCGAACAGCGCCACCTTCGCCTGCGCCAGCAGCGACAGGCAGCGCGGCGTGACCAGGCGCTCCGGCGCCACGTAGAGCAGGTCGAGATCGCTCGCGAGCAGGCGCCGCTCGACGTCGGACGCCTCCTGCGGCGTCAGCGACGAGTTCAGCGCGGCGGCATTGACGCCCGCTTCGATCAGGCCGGCGACCTGGTCGCGCATCAAGGCGATCAGCGGCGACACCACGATGCCGCAGCCTTCGCGCAGCAGCGAGGGGAGTTGATAGCAGAGCGACTTGCCGCCGCCGGTCGGCATCAGCACCAGGCAATTGCCGCCGTCGGTGACATGGCGGATGATCTCGCCCTGCGCGCCGCGGAAGCCCGGCAGACCGAACACCGAATGCAGCACCGACAGCGCATCGCGGCCATTGGCCGGCGCGGGCGGCGGAGCGGTGGAGGGAACGGACATGGAAGGAACGGACATGGGCGGAACAGATCAAGCCGTGCGATTCGTCACAAGGCCAGTCGCATGACCGCGCGGGCGTGGCAAGGCCATTTGGGTGGGCGCGGCGCGGTTGTTCCCTCTCCCACAGGGGGAGAGGGAAAGAAGAAGCTACACCCCGATTCGCCGCAGCGCCTCTGCGACCGTCACGATCGGCATGTTGCGCTTGCGGGCCGCTTCCAGCGCATGACGCATCAGGTGCGGCGTGCAGCCAAAGGGGCTTGGCGCATTCGCGACGTCGTGGCCGTAGAAGATCAGCCAGCCGCCGCTTGCGATCGCCTCGTCGAAATAGCGATCGACGCCGGCCGGATCGATCTCGCAATCGATCAAGGGCGAGGCGCGCAGGAACTGGAGATCGATGACATCGCGATTGACGCCGGGAAGGATGCCGCGCGCCGACCGGAAGGCCTTTGCGAGTTGCGGCTTGCGCCAGAACGAGGCAATTCCATAGGGATAGGCGAAGTTCTCCAGCCTGATCGAGGAATCGATATCGCGAAAAAAGGTGCGGTTTCGCTCGATCTCGCGAGCCATCGCGGCCTCGTCGAGATTGACCGAGTTCTGGTGCGAGAAGGTGTGGCAGGCAATCTCGTGACCGGTCCGGTGCAGCCGCACGATCGCGTCGTTGGACAAGGCCTGCCAATGATCCGACGGACGATCGATCAGGCTGCCGGCAAGATAGAACGTCCCCCGGCCGCCATGCTCCTCCAGAAGCTCGGCGCCCTCGCCTGCGGCGCTATCGGGGGCATCGTCGAAGGTGAAGCTCACCATCGGCGCATGCGCGGGCAGCCGGTGCCGCGCGGCGCGGAAATGCCGGGCCAGCCGATTGCTCACGCGTCCCTGGAATGCCGACCACACGCTGCGTTTCCCGTGATTCCCATTCCTCTATTGAAGCATTCGCGCACAGGTTGAGGCAAGCCTGGCGCATGGGTAATCCTAACGCGGAACCAAGACCCCTTCCGCCAGCTCCGCCATCGACGCGTCGGCGCCCTCGCCGAGATGGCGCAACCAATTGCGGAATAGCGCCGCCGCCGCGTTGCCGGCGCCGATATCGGCGCGCAGATTCAACCGAGGCAGTTCGTTGGTGAGCGCGGGATGGCGCTGGTGTGTCGCCTTCTTCTCGAAGCGAGCCAGTTTCTCTTCCGTCGCTGCGTCAAAATAGCTCACCGGCAGGCGCGGATAGTTCTCGCGCTGCCGCGTGAGATAGCGGCCGATGTCGCGCAGATATTCTCGCTGGAGCGACAGCGCGTCATATTCCGGGTGACCCTGGAAGAACACGAAGCGGCTGGCATATTGGCGGACGAAGACGTCGACGCCGGCTTGGGCCGAGCGTGTCAGCACCTGATAACCGGCCTGCGCAAGGTCGCTCTCGGCGATCTCGTTCAGGCGCGAATGCGAAACCTTGAGCGGCGCAGGCGCCGCGTGGGTCAGCGAATCGCTCGTTACGACCTCGCAGTCGAAAACGCCGTGACATTTGGCCGGCAGTCGCCGCCGTTCAATGCCGTCGAGGTGCAGCACCGCGGCATGCGCGGCGAGACACGACCAGATCGTCGAGCGCGTGCCGGTCTTGGCCCAGTCGATGAGGTTCGTGAGGTCCCGCCAGTATGGCTCCTGGTCGAGCTCGGGCGCGATCGGCTCTGCGCCTGTTACGATCAGCCCATCGAACTTGCCGCGCGCGAGATCGGAAAGGTCGGAATACTCGCTCTCGACATGCCACTTCGCTTCGGGCGACCGCTTCACGCTGGGAAGCGAGAAGCAGTGGAAGCGGATGCGGCGCGGGCCCGCGGCGGCCTGGAGCAGCTTCATGAACTGCCGCTCGGTCGCCTTCAGCGCCGGATCCGGCATGTTGTTGATGAGCCCGATGGTGAGTTCGGCGTCGGCATCGCGCGCGAGATCGCGCGCGGCCGGCACCAGCGCCGGGCCCGAGATGACTTGATCCCTGTCGATCAAGATCGTCATGGGGGGCGCCGCCTACTCCGCGGCCTCGAGGCGCGCCGACGGGCAGGCCTTCTCCAGCGCCTGGTCGATGTCCTCGACGATGTCCGAGACATGCTCGATGCCGATCGACAAACGGATGGTCTCCGGCAGCACGCCGGCAACGCGCTGCTGCTCCGCCGACATCTGCCGGTGGGTGGTCGAAGCCGGATGGCAGGCCAGCGACTTGGCATCGCCGATATTGACCAGGCGCGTGATCAGCTTCAGCGTATCGTAGAAGGTCTTGCCGGCCTCCATGCCGCCCTTGATGCCGAAGGTGAACAGCGAGGAGGCGTTGCCATTCAGGTACTTCTGCACCAGCGGATAATAGGGACTGTCCGGAAACCCGGTGTAATTGACCCAGGCGACGCGTGGATCGCCGCGCAGGAATTCGGCGACCTTGCGGGCGTTCTCGACATGGCGCTCCATGCGCAGCGCGACGGTCTCGATGCCCTGGAGCAGCAGGAAGGCGTTGAACGGCGACAGCACCGAGCCCATCGTGCGCTGATAGACACTGCGCGCCCGCTCGATATAGGCGGTGCGGCCGAACCGCTCGGCATAGACGAGGCCGTGATAGGACGCATCCGGCTTGTTGTAGGCCGGGAAGCGCTCGGCATGCTTGTCCCAGGGGAAGTTTCCGGAATCGACGATGGCGCCGCCGAGCGTGGTGCCGTGACCGCCCAGGAACTTGGTCAGCGAGTGCACGGCGATGTCGGCACCGTAGTCGAACGGCTTGAGCAGGATCGGAGTTGCGACGGTGTTGTCGACGATCAGCGGCACGCCATGCGCATGCGCGATTCTGGCCAGGGCTTCGATGTCGCAGACATTGCCGGCGGGATTGCCGATGGTCTCGGCGAACACGGCACGGGTGTTCTCGTCGATCAGCTTCTCGATCGCCTCCGGCTTGTCGCTCTCGGCGAAGCGGCCGGTGATGCCCTGCCGCGGCAGGATGTGCGAGAGCAGCGTATGCGTCGTGCCGTAGAGCTGCGGCACGGAAACGATGTTGCCGCCGTGATCGGCGACGTTGACGAAGGCGAAATGCAGCGCGGCCTGCCCGGTCGCGACAGCGAGCGCGCCGACGCCGCCCTCGAGCTGGGCGATACGCTTCTCCAGCACCGCGCTGGTCGGATTGGCGATGCGGCTGTAGCGAAAGCCTTCGGCCTCGAGATTGAACAGGGCGGCTCCATGATCGGCACTGTCGAAGGCGTAGGCCGCGGTCTGGTAGATCGGCACGGCCACCGCATGCGTGGTCGGTTCGGGCTCGTAGCCGGCGTGAATAGCGATCGTCTCGTTGCGCATCGTGCCACCTCCGCGTGGGCGGGCCGCACTTATTGGCCTGTATGAGGCATGTGCGTTGTCCGCCGTCCTCTGTTAGAGGCGGGTGGTAAAGCGGACAATAATTCGCCTAGAGATCGAGGAAGTAACCCTAACGCTTGCTGGCGAATTGGCTGAAATCCCGGTTAAATTCGATTAACCGATCGCACCGTGTCTTGCTCGGCGTCATCCATCTCGCCGCTGCGCGGCGAGCCCCCTCGCCCGCGCGGGGAAAGGGGTGCGTCGTCAACGCGGCGGTGCTTGCCTGGGCTCAAGCCATGCTCTGCCAGAGGCGGTGGGAGAGCACGCCGACGCGCTTCTCGATCGCGGCTGCGGCATCGAGTGCGAGATCCTCGCGATAGCGCCCGGCAATCAGTTGCACGCCGATCGGCTTGCCGTCGTGGAGCGCCACCGGCACCACAGCGCCGGGCAGCCCCAGCACGTTGATGGCGGAGATGAAGCGGATCTCGCCCCAGAAGATCTCGCGCACCCGCTCGGGACTGACGGTGTCGTCACGCGGGCCGGGCGTCGGCTTCACCGTGGTCGGCGCCAGCACGACCGGATAGTCCTCGAAGAACAATTGCCAGGCGCGGATGTGGCCGTTGCGCGCGGCCGTCGCCTGCATCCAGGCCTTGAGATCGAGCACATTGGCCTTGGCCTTCATGCCGCCCCAGGCCTTGTGGAAATCCTCGGACGTGACCTTCAGCATGCCGGCCTCCTGCATCACCACGGTCTCGTTGGTGATGATGTCGCACCAGGTCTGCCAGACCCCGTCGATGTCTGGCACTTCGACCTCGCTGACACGATAGCCGGAACGCTCGAGATGATCGGCGGCCTGGCGCAGCGCCGCGGAGACGGACGGATCGACGTCCATGTCCTCGGGAATCTTCGCCAGCGCGACCTTGATCGGCCCCTTCGGCTTGGGTCCGACCAGCGGTGCCGGCACCCACCAGGGGTCGCGCGGATCGCGCTGGCTCATCGCCTCCAACGCGAGGCGAACGTCGGCGACATGGCGCGCGAGCGGCCCCTGCGCCGACATCAGATGTGCCAGCATCGGCCGCTCCGCCGTTGCGCTCCCGTTGAACGCGGGGATGCGGCCCTGCGTCGGCTTGATGGTGGCAACGCCGTTGCAGTGCGCCGGCCAGCGCAGCGAGCCGCCGATGTCGTTGCCATGCGCGATGGTGCCGATGCCGGCGGCGACCGCCGAACCTGCCCCGCCCGACGAGCCGCCGCAGGTGATATCGGGATCCCAGGGGTTCAGCGTCAGCCCGTGCAGGGGATTGTCGGTGAAGCCGCGGAAGGAGAACTCCGGCGTATTGGTCAGCCCGATGACGATCGCGCCGGCCTTCCTGAGATTGCGGACAACAGGCGCATCGGAGGGAGCGACAAGGCCCTTGTTGGCGGGCACGCCGTTGAAGTTCGGCCGGCCCTCGTAGTCGACGTTTTCCTTGATCGTGATCGGCACGCCGTGCAGGAGGCCGAGCTCGCCACCCTTGGCGCGCAGCTTGTCGGCCGCATGGGCCGCGGCAAGCGCTTCTTCCGAGAGGTCGACGACGACGGCGTTCAGCCGCGGATTGACGGTGCGCATCCGTTCGAGATGCGCTTCGACCGCCTCGACCGCGGAGATGGCGCCGGAGCGGATCGCAGCCGCGGTCTCGACCGCCGACCATTGCCAGGCCGGCCCCTTCGGGCGCCGCGGTGCGGCGGACTTCGCTCGTGCCGCCTTCCTGACCGGCTTCGCGACCACGCTCTTGCGGCCGGAGCTCACCTTCTTCGGAGTCTTCGCAGCTTTCTTCAACACACTTTTCTTCCTGGTCGCCGTCTTCTTCGCCACGCCGGCATCTCCTTCAATTGCGCGGCGGAGGTTACGGACGACATGCGGCCCTGTACAGGTGCGTTTCTGCATGGCGCGCTGGCGAGAGGACCGATGCGACCAATTGTCAGCGGACCCCACGCCTTCGCTCTACTCCGCCGGACACGCCGCGACGGCGGCCGGCGCACGGTCGAGCCGGAGGCTCCACAGCGCCAGCACGAGACCAATGGCCGTGATCCCGGCTGCGATCAGAGGCAGCGCGGAGAGACCGAGCCCGCGGTCGATGGTGACGCCGCCGGCCCAGGCGCCGAGCGCGTTGCCGAGATTGAACGCGGCGATGTTGAGGCTGGAGGCGAGCGTGCGACCGCTGGGGCCTGCGGCCTCCAGCACACGCAGCTGGAGCGGGGCGACGGTTGCGAAGGCGGCGATGCCGAGCAGCAGGATCAGCGCGATGGAAAGGATCTTGATCGAGAGCACGGCGGCCAGGCCGAGCAGCACGATCGCAAGTGCGGCAAGCGTGCCGGTCAGGGCCCGTGCCAGGCCGCGGTCCGCAAGCCTCCCGCCGGCCACGTTGCCGATCGCGAGCCCGACGCCAAATACCAGCAGGATCGGCGAGACGGCAGCCTCCGAGAAGCCCGTGAAGCGCGTCAGGATCGGCTGGATATAGGTGAAGACGACGAACAGGCCGGCGAAGCCGAACACGGTCATGGCAAGGCCGAGCAGCACCTGCGGGCGGCCGAGCACGGCGACCTCTTCAGCGAGCGAGACCGGCCTGTCGCCATCGCCGACATGGCCGGGAACGAGCGCGGCTACCACCGCGAACGCGATCACACCGATGACCGTCACGGCCCAGAACGCCGCGCGCCAGCCGAGCATCAGGCCGAACCAGGCGCCGAAAGGCACCCCCAGGAGCGTGGCGACCGTCAGGCCGATGAACATGGTGGCGATCGCGGAGGCACGCTTGTCCTCGGCGACGAGGCTGGTGGCCACGACCGAGCCGACACCGAAGAACGTGCCGTGGGCGAGCGAGGTCAGCACGCGTGCGGCCATCAGCAGTTCGTAGTTCGGGGCCAGCGCGCAAGCCGCATTGCCCAGCGTGAAGATCGCCATCAGCGCGAGCAGCACCGCTTTCCGCGGCATCTGCCGCGTCGCCAGCGTCAGCACCGGCGCACCGACGAACACGCCGAGCGCATAGCCTGATATCAGCAGGCCCGCGACCGGCACGGAGACATGCATGTCGGCGGCGATCTGGAGCAGGAGGCCCATGATGATGAATTCGGTGGTGCCGATGCCGAAGGCACCGGCGGTGAGCGCAAGGACGGCGGGAGGCATGCGTGGCTCCGATGAATGAGACGAGCCACGCAGATAGCGGCACTGCCGCAAAACCATTAGAATGTCCGCAATCCAATCATTTGTGACATGAATTCAACATGGCCCGTTTCGACACCAACCGCTCTGCCGAGATGGAGGTCTTCGTCCGCATCGTCGATCTCGGCGGCTTCACCCAGGCCGCGCGAAAACTGCGGCTGACGCCGTCGGGAGTCAGCAAGCTGATGTCGCGGCTGGAGGCGCGGCTCGGCGCGCGACTGGTCAACCGCACCACGCGCAAGCTGACGCTGACGGAGGAAGGCCAGGCCTTCTACGAGCGCTCGTTGCGCATCCTCGCCGAGATGGAGGAGGCCGAGCGCGAAGCGGCCTCAGGCTCCGCGCCGCGCGGCCGCCTCACGGTCAATTGCAACATTCCCTTCGGCATGCTGCACGTGGTGCCGTTGATCCCGCGCTTCCTGGAACAGCATCCCGACGTCACGCTCGATCTCGTGCTGACCGACACGCTGATCGACCTGATGCAGGAGCGCGCCGACGTCGCCGTCCGCGTCGGCCCATTGCGCGCCTCGCGTCTCGTCGCGCGAAAGCTCGGCAGCAGCCGCATGGTCGTGGTCGGCGCGCCGAACTATCTCGCCCGTTGCGGCACGCCGAGAACGCCGGCGGACCTTGCCGATCACCGCGGCATCGGCTGGACCTTTCCGCGCAGCATCCGCGGCTGGCCGTTCAGACGCGGCGACCACACCGAGGAGGCCGTGCCCCCGCCGGTCGCGCGCGCCAGCGACGGCGAAGCCGCCCGCCGTCTTGCGCTCGGCGGCGTCGGCCTCGCCCGGCTCGCCCTGTTCCATATCGGCCCCGACATCGAGGCCGGCCGCCTCGTCCCGGTGCTGCAAGGCTACAATCCCGGCGACCGCGAAGACATCCACGCCGTCTATGTCGGCCACACCGCGCCGCTGCCCGCCCGCGTGCGCGCGTTCATCGATTTCCTGGCCGAGCACGTGCGGGTGAGCGATCCGGCGTTGAAGCGGTCGGGTGACGGAAGGTGGAGATTGGCGGGATGAGGCTGGCGGAGAGAGTGTCAGTCAATCCCCATTGAAAGATAGGGCATTTTGACCTTCTTAGGCCAAAACCCACCGTTTGAGCTACCGCCGAAAACTGGTGCTTCGCGCCCAATCCTTCTATGGAATCCATCGTGGCAAGCTCCAGAGCTGTGAACTGTCGCCGACCGGTGGTGCGGGACAAGCACGGCTCAAGGGCGATGACGATGCTCAAGCTCCAACGTGACGAGACGCGCTAGCAAAGTTGCTGGATAGAGCTGGCCGATGATCGCTTCGATATTGGCGAGACCGCGTGCAAATGGATGCAGCGGGACGATGTCGCCATAGCCGACCGACGTCAGGGTGACGAAACTGAAGTAGATTAGGTTCCCAGCGATGGCAAGATTGTCCGATAGTGGTTGAAGGCCGGTAAACGCATTGGGCTCAAGCAGTGCTACGAAACAGAACAGCGCTACGAAAATCAGTCCAATATTGAGGTAGAAAAGAACCGCACCGACGATGCGATGAAAATTGACCTTCCCCGGTGCGAACACGGCGCGGGCGACAACGACAGCAAGCGTCAGGCCGGCAATCAGCCAGGCTGTGGCATCGAGATAAATATCGACTGTCGACGGCTGCCGCACTCGAAGTATGGTTGCGATCAAGACCAGTGTGACGGCAAACAGTGTTGCCGTCAGCGCCACTACGCTCCCCGATACGACGAACACGGCAACAACCAGAACGAGCCCGAATGCGAGCCCGAAATGGTGCGCTCCGACAAAGCCGACAGCCTGCAGCGGCCCTATCACAAACATCACTACTGCTAGCATGACGGTCAGCGCTGTCAGCAGTGGATCGCTCAGGCGTTTCCGTAGCCGATCGAATGTTTCTTGTATCATCTTGCGCCTACGATTTACTTTGGATCGCCTATGACCGAAGAGAGATTCCGCCTATTGGAAGGGCTGCCGGATTGATAAGGGCGTCGATGCCGCCTCGAACTAACTTAGAAAATCTATCGCGCAGAGGCGCGCAAGCGCTTGAGCAGAGCGCTTGATCACGACAAGAATTGCTTTAGTCCGGGCTGGCGTCCTCGCCGACCAAACCTTGAATGCTTCTTTGCGTCCGATAAGGCGCTCCGTTGTTGCCAATCGCATCCATAGGGCCAGACGACCAGCGGACAGCCGCCCTGCGGGAGGATGACCTCAAGACGGTCGCCTTTGACGCCTAACGGATAGGTGGCGGAATGCCGGTTCACAAACAGGGATCCTGCCGCGATCGCGATGCTAACGGCGATCACTGCACCCGCCGAACCGTTGAGTCTATGAACGTGCATGGCTTCACCCGCGACGAGTCTCATTCACGCTCACCGCGTGCGCTCGGCTTGCGATCGAGCTTGCGGTCGACCTCTCGTTAGAACCCTCTGGAATCCCCTGTTAGCGCAGCCTCACGTCTTCCGGCCGTCATTCCTTGATTTGAGTCAAACTCAACTCGCTGGACGCGATTTAGGATTGCTCCTCGCGGCACCAACGAGGATTTTGCAATGAGTATTCGCAAGACCTTTATTGCGCTGATCTCCGCCTCCTTCGTCTCCGCGCCGGCATTCGCGCAAAGCGCGGCCCCAATTGGCTCGCCCGCTGCGACGACCACCATTCCCGGTAACCAGCTCCCTCCCCCCGATCCGAAATTCGGTGGGGTCATCAAGGAGAAGGCCTCCGAGTCGACGCCGTGGTGGCGCCCTCGCGTCGTGCCGCCGAAGGGGGCGCCGAACGTGCTGCTGATCATGACCGACGACCAGGGTTTCGGCGCGCCCGCTACCTTCGGCGGCGTTATACCCACTCCCAGCATGGACCGGATCGCAAATGCCGGCTTGCGCTACACGAACTTCCATTCCACCGCACTTTGCTCGCCGACGCGTGCGGCGCTGATCACCGGACGCAACCATCACTCGGTTGGCTTTGGGGTGGTGGGTGAAATGGCGACGGGGTTCCCGGGCTACGACTCCATCATCCCGATCGAGAAGGGCACGATTGGCACCATTCTGAAGGCGAACGGCTACGCGACGTCATGGTTCGGCAAGGACCACAACACGCCGTTCTACCAGTCGAGCCAGGCCGGGCCATTCGACCAATGGCCGAATGGAATGGGCTTTGATTATTTCTACGGCTTCGTCGGCGGCGATGCGAGCCAATGGCAGCCGAACCTGTTCCGCAATACGACGGCGATCTATCCCTTCCAGGGCAATCCCGGCTGGAATCTGGAGACGGCCATGGCCGACGAGGCCATCCAGCACATGAAGCAGCTCAAGGAGGTCGCGCCCGACAAGCCGTTCTTCGTCTATTACGTGCCCGGCGCTACCCATGCGCCACATCATCCCACGCCCGAGTGGGTCAAGAAGATCGGCGACATGCATCTGTTCGACGAGGGCTGGAACAAGGTGCGTGAAAAGATCTTCGCCAACCAGAAGCGGCTGGGCATCATGCCCGAAAACGCCAGGTTGACAGCTTGGCCGAAAGACCTCCCGGAGTGGGATTCGCTGAGCTGGGACGAGAAGAAGCTCTTCATCAAGCAGGCGGACGTCTATGGGGCCTATCTCGCTTATGCCGACCATGAGATCGGCCGGGTCATCCAGGCCGTCGAAGACCTTGGCGAACTCGACAATACCTTGATCATCTATATCGGTGGCGACAACGGCGCGAGCGCCGAAGGCTTGCTCAATGGCACACCGAACGAGTTCACCAGCTTCAATGGCGTCTCCGTGCCGGTCAAGGATCAGTTTCTCTGGTATCCGTTCTGGGGATCGGAGCGGACGTTCCCGCATTACGCCGCAGGCTGGGCGTGGACGATGGATACGCCCTTCAAGTGGGTGAAGCAGGTGCCGTCACACTTTGGCGGGACGGCCCAGGGGATGGTCATCTCCTGGCCCGGCCACATCAACGACGTCGGCGGTCTCCGCGGCCAATTCCATCACGTCATCGACATCGTGCCGACTATCCTCGAAGCGGCGGGCATTCCGCAACCCGACACGATCAACGGGATCAAGCAGAATCCCATCGAAGGTGTCAGCATGACGTACACGTGGGACAAGGCAAACGGTAACGCGCCCACGCGACATACTACGCAATATTTCGAGATGCTCGGCAATCGAGCCATCTATCAGGACGGATGGGTAGCGGCGACGACGCCGGCGACGCTCCCTTGGGAGCCAAGCACCAAGACACCGCCGGACGTGATTACCGGTTACAACTGGGAACTCTACAACGTCCAGGAGGATCCCACGCAGTCCAACGACGTCGCTACCAAGATGCCTGACAAGCTCAAGCAGATGCAGGACCTCTTCTATGCAGAGGCGAAGAAGTACAACGTGCTGCCACTCGACAACTCGACTCTTGCGCGCTGGAACACACCGCGCCCGAGCCTCACGGCAGGGCGAACGGTCTTCACCTATTCGGGCGAACTGATCGGCACGCCGGCCAGTGCGGCGCCGGATATCCTGGACAAGTCCTACACCATCACAGCGGATGTCGACATCCCCGAAGGCGGGGCGGAGGGGATGATCGTCACCCACGGTGGACGGTTCGGCGGCTACGGCCTGTTCCTGAGCAAGGGCGATTTTGGGATCGGCCGAGGCAAGGTGGTCTTCCTCTACAACCTGCTCGACCTCAAGCGCACGACTTGGGAGGGACCCGAGCTGAGTGCCGGCAAGCACACCATCGTGTTCGACTTCAAATCCGATGGTCCGGGCCTGGGCAAGGGTGGCACCGGCGTGCTGTCCGTGGACGGCAAGGAAGTGGCCAGGAATACATTGGAGCACACCACCCCGATCACGTTCCCGGAAGACGAAACCTTCGACGTCGGCCAGGACACACGCACTGGCGTAGCCATGATCGAGTATCGCTACGATCCTCCGTTCAAGTTCACCGGCAAAATCAACAAGCTGACCTTCAAGCTCGAGCCGGAACAGACCGTGGGAGCGAACCGCTAGCGACGTCGAGGGTCTGCACTCATGTCGAAGCGCTCGGGCACCACGAAATGGACACTTCTCGCTGCGGTCGTCGAGGCCGCAGCGACCGGCCTTGTCCTGTCCGTTCGGCCGTCGTGGTTCGCGTGGCTTGTATTTGGCGCGGAATTCTCCAACGCCGGGATCGTTCTCAGTCGGCTCACGGCCATCGCGTTGCTCGGACTGGCGCTCGCCACTTGGCCGACGACTGCCGCGACGAACCAGTTGGCATCGTCTGTTCGCGTGCTGCTGATCTACAACGTGCTTGCAGCGGTCTATCTGGTCTACGTGGGGATCGGCAATCAGTTGACGGGCGTCCTGTTGTGGCCGGCGGTCGCGCTCCACGGGATGCTTGCGGTCCTTCTCGGTCGCGCCTGGCTTGCCACAGGAGAGTGATCAAAACTCTATCGGCCAACGAAGCTGACCGCGTAAAGGCTGGGCCAACAATCGGTATTTGAATTCACATTCTAGGAGGTTCCCAATGAAGTTTCCGCACAGGTTAGACTTACCCCTGTTTCGTCGCCGTGATCTCGGCGTGGCCGCTCTCGCGCTAGGAACGGCCGCGACGCTCGGGCCCGACGTCAGCGCCGCTCAAGGAGTGGTGGAACGGTTGGGTGAATCCCTCAAGGGCGAACTGAAAGACCTGAAGGACGACGTCCGTGCCGAGGTGGCGAAACTCCTGGCAATGGAAGTGTACGTCTACGGCTTTCCGCTGGTGATTACTGACCTGACCAGGCAGGTCGAGACGGCAACGCCGACTGCGGGCGAATACGCTGCTCCCATCGACCAGTTTGCCCGGATGCGCGGATATGTGCCCTGGGACTGGAAGAACGTGGTCCGGGTCAGCTTTAATTCGCTCTGGTCGTTCGCATTCCTTGATCTGCAAGAGCCAAAGGTGGTCTCATTTCCCGATGGCAAGGGCATCCCCACGGCTTTCCGGCTCTTGAACTTCTGGACCGATGTCGTGGGTACGGGTGGCAGCCGCACTCCCGACCGAAATGCTGGCGATTACCTCGTCGTCGGCCCCGGCTGGAATGGCGCCGTGCCTCCGAACATCAAGGAGGTCATCCGGTGCTCGACACGGTACGGAGTTTTCATCGTGGAAATGGCGGCCGCCGGTCCGCAGGAGTTTCCCAAGATTCACCCCCTTCAGGACCAGCTGAAGATCACGCCACTCAGCGCTTGGGGCAAGCCGTACACCCCACCAGCCGAGGTCCCCGTCGACCCGAACGCCGACCCAACGACAACGCCTTACGATCAGGTCCGGCTGATGCCCGGCGAGTTGTACTTCAGGTACCTCGCCATGTTGTTGAAGGACAATCCGCCTTACCCCGCGGACACGTCGCGCCTCGAATGGCTCAGGAAGCTCGGAATCGAACCGGGCAAGGAGCTGGATCCCAGCAAACTCGATCCGGCCGTGCGGAAGGGCATCAACGCTGCGCCGGCGGAAGTCTGGATGAAGTTCGCGACCGGACCTTTCACGATGAATGCTCCGAACGGGTGGATCAACATGTTGACCATCGGTCGGTTCGGCGCGGATTACCAAACGCGAGCCTACGTCGCCTACATGGGTCTCGGCGCGGGGCTGGCAGAAGACATCATCTACCCGACGGCATTCGTGGACGCTGACGGAAACGCGCTCGATGCGGCCCACAACTACGTCGTTCACTTTGACAAAGCCTTCATGGCCCTCCCGGGGAACGGCGTCTGGTCCTTGTCCGCATACCGAGAGAACTTCTACGTGTACAATTCACTGCAGCGCTACGGGCTGCCCCCTGGTAACCCGAAGTACAATGCAGACGGATCGCTTGACCTCTATGTTCAGGCGAAATCGCCGGGCCGGGATAAAGAGGCGAACTGGCTGCCGCTTCCGCCGAGCGGCATGTTCAACCTCACCATTCGAATCTACAACCCAACCAGGGAAGCGCTCGACCCGGCGTGTAAGTTTCCGCCGATCAGAAAAGTGTAATGACGCGGTGCCGATAGGCATCCACCCCGATCCAGAAAAACTCAGGGTGAAGCACACGACCACGCGACGCAGCTTCATCGAGACGGCAGGGGTAGCGACGAGCTCGCTGCGGTGAGGTCGGCGCTCGCGCAACGCTGCAAGCGCCAGGAGGGGCCGACTTCCTGTTCGTACTACATCGGCCCGAATCTGAGGTGGTCCGCAATGCAATATAGCCGACGCTCAAAGGTAAACCGCGCATCTGCAGTCGGCACAACTCGCGCCAAGATCCGAGGCGCTACCGTCGGGAGTACAATCGCACGAAATCGCAGTCTGGCGTACAAGATCGTGCAAATGGCGGAGAGAGTGGGATTCGAACCCACGGTACGGCTTCCCGCACACACGCTTTCCAAGCGTGCGCCTTAAGCCACTCGGCCATCTCTCCGGAGCGCCTTCTCTTGAAGGGGCGCCGATGATTTTGCAAGGGATCGCGGGGCGAATCGGGGGATTTTCCTCAACTTGTTGTATTTAAAGGATAATATCTGGCGCTGCACGCGCTTTGACCCGCCCGCCGGCTGAACCGCGGGCGGGTTTGGCGCGACGATTCACGGGAAGCCGCCAAACACGACCGGGAACGCCATGACTATCTGCAGGACCATCATCGCCCTTGGCCTGATCTCGGCCCTTGGCTCCGCCTTCGCCTTGCCCGCCGCCGCGCAAGTCTGCACCCGGAAAGGCGTCGACGTCAGCTGTGACGACGGCCGGCGCGGGGTGCTTTCGGGCGATGCCATCCTCTGGCCCGATGGCACGCGCTCGAGCTCGACGCCGCATCAGAGCGTGGTCATCGGCAACAAGAGCTCGGTCCATGTCGGGCCCGGCGTGTTCGTCGGCCAGGGCAAGGGCGTGGTGCCGCTGGACGATCCCAACGCGCCGAACAAGCGGCAATGCGCGATTCTGGAGAGCGTGTCGTATTGTTATTGAGGCTCGCACTATTCGACATCGGCCGTCATGCCCGCGGCTCGTCCGGGACATCCACGCTCTTCGAGCCGCGTGGCAAGACGTGATGGCCGGGGCAAGGCCGGCCATCACGAGCGGATGGAGCCTGCGAAAATCCTAAATCAACCGCACGCCTGATATCGCCGACTTCAGCCAGCGCAGCGCCTGGGGCGGCTGGGCTGCGAGCGGGGCAACGGCCGCCTTCTCGGTCCGGCACTTTTCCAGCTCGGCGACGAAATCGGCGGACCATTGCTGGATGGTGTGGCCGCGCAACTTCTTCATCATCGCGTCCCAGCGCATCTTGCGCTCGGTGAGCGGCATGGAGGCCGCGACCGCGATCGCGCGCGCCATGCCGTCGATGTCGTGCGGATTGACCAGCAATGCCGTATCGAGCTCGTTGGCCGCGCCCGCGAATTTGGACAGCACCAGCACACCGGGATCGGCCGGGTTTTGCGCGGCGACATATTCCTTGGCGACGAGGTTCATGCCGTCATGCAGCGGGGTCACGACACCGATCTGCGCGGTGCGGTAGAGGCCCGCGAGCACGGCCTGACTGAAACCCTTGTTCAGATAGCGGATCGGCGTCCAGTCGACCTCGCCATGACGGCCGTTGACGTCGGTCACGAGGCGCGCGACGTCGTTCTGGAGATTGCCATAGGCCTCGATGCCGCCGCGCGACGGGTTGGCGATCTGGAGCAGAGAGATGCTGCGCGCAAACTGCGGCTGCTCGGTCCAGAGCCGGTCGAACGCGCTGATGCGGTTGACGAGGCCCTTTGAATAGTCGAGCCGATCGACGCCGATCGCCAGACGCTCGCCGTTGAGGCTGCGCCGCAGGCGCGACACATCGGGGTGCGAGGCCGATTTCGCAGCGTACTGCGCAAACTTCTCCGCATCGATGCCGATCGGGAAGACTTCACAGCGCGTGCGCCCGTGTTGCGAGGTCGCAACGCCGCCTTCGATGGCGAGGCCGAGCTCCCCGCCGACATAGCCGAGAAAGTTCTGGCGATCTTCCTCGGTCTGGAAGCCGAGCAGATCGTAGGCCAGCATCGCCGTGATCAGCTCGCGATGGTTGGGCACGCCCTGCACCACCGCGGCGACCGGCCACGGCGTATGCAGGAAGAAGCCGATCGGATCGTCGACGCCGAGGTCGCGCAGCTCGGCGCCAAGCGCGAGGAAATGATAGTCCTGCACCCAGAACGCCGTCCTGGCCTTTCGGAAGCGCAGCAGGGCCCGCGCCATGAAGGCGTTGACCTCGCGATAGCTGACATAGTCCTCCCGCGAGACGCGAATTAGATCGCTGCGCGAATGCAACGCCGGCCACAGCGCCGAATTGGCGAAGCCTTCGTAATAACCGCCATAATGTGCCGCCGGCAGGTCCAGCGTCGCAATCGCGCCGGTCCCGAGCGCCTCGATCTCGGCGAAGGGTTCCTTCTGATGGCCGTCACGCACACGGCCGGAGGAACCGACCCAGATCGCACCAGAATGTTCCACCACCGGAAGCAATGCCGCCGCAAGGCCGCCCGTCATGGGCTCGTTGGGTTTGCCGCGCGCGACGCGATTTGAAACGACAACCAAGTTCACAGGTCGTCCCCTCCTGTTCATTCCACCCCGTTTAACTGCCGTTCATCAATATGGTTCCTGATCATCGTTTCAACCAATTGAAACCAAAATCGGGCGTGCGCGTTGGAACTGGTTTCCCTTGCGGAACCCCGGAATTTCACTGCAAAGACAGCTTTTCCGATCGTTCTGCGCCGCATGCATTGCGGCGCGCAGTCGGGCTCCGCTGACGGTATTCGTGTCTGCGAGGCGGGGCTGCCTTGGTTTCACCTCGGATCGAGCAGTCGCGCGAGGAATGCGCGCACATCGCTCGGCGCATCGAAGTGACCATTCACGCCGATCGCGCGGCGGCCGACCGAGAAGGCGAGCCCGTTCATGTCGGGCATGATCGCAAACACCGTCTCATCGGTGACGTCGTCGCCGATGAATAGCGGGCGTCGTCCCTTGAACGGCTCGTGCTTCATCAGTTCGTGCACGCCGCTCGCCTTGGTGAAGCCGGAATGCTTGATCTCGCAGACGAACTTTCCGGGCAGCACCTCGATCGGCGCGTTGGGCAGGTCGGCGCGGATCAGCGAGACGGATTCGTAGATCGCCTTCTCCGCATGCGGCGCAAGGCGGTAATGCAGCGCGAGCGAATAGCCCTTGTCCTCGAGCAGAATGCCAGGGCTGAGCTTGGCGATGGCGGCCAGGCGCCGCTTCAGCTCCTTGTCGAGCGGCGGCGCGTGCACGTCATCAGCTTCATTGTCCACCGACAGCCGCATCTCCGCGCCGTGGCCGGCGACCGCGCGAAACACATCGGGCGCGAAAATCAGGTCGATGTCGTTCAGCGAGCGGCCACTGACCAGCGCCAGTGCCCCGGAGGTGCGCTCGGTCAGCCGGCCCAGCGTTTCCGACAGGCCCGGCGGCACCCACACCTCGCGTGGCGTCGGCATCAGGTCGAGCAGCGTGCCGTCGATGTCGAGCAGAATGGCGATTTCATCGAGATGCGGCACCAGCGCATGCGGCACCGGCACCGCTTCGGGCGCATCGTCATCCGGCATCGTACGCGTCTGGTCCATCGCCGTGTCCCCAAGTTCCGATTTCATCAGTCTACTCCATAAAGGCGAGCGGCCGCGCGATTTGTTCGAGCGGTTTGCGCTCCGCGGAGACGGCATAGCGCCACGCCACGATCGCAGCCGCGATCATCAGAAATGCCCCCAGCAGATAGCCGGCGAACACGCTGTTGCGCGATCCCGTGTCGATCAGCGCGCCGAACAGCGCCGGCCCGACCACGCCGCCGATACCGGTGCCGACCGCATAGAATACCGCGATCGCCAGCGCGCGGACCTCCAGGGGAAACGTCTCGCTGACGGTGAGATAGGCCGCGCTCGCAGCCGGCGAGGCAAAGAAGAAGATCACCATCCAGGCGATGGTCTGCCCCTGCGCGCTCAGCACGCCGATCGAGAACAGATAGCCCGATATCGCCAGTAGCACGCCCGATGCGCCATAGGTGAACATGATCATGGTGCGGCGGCCGAGCGTATCGAACAGACGGCCGAGCAGCAAGGGCCCAAGGAAATTGCCGGCAGCGAAGGGCAGCAGGTACCAGCCGACGTGATCGGCGCTGATGCCATAGAAATCGGTCAGCACCAGCGCGAAGGTGAAGAAGATGGCGTTGTAGAAGAACGCCTGCGCGCTCATCAGCACGAGGCCGACCAGCGCGCGCTGACGATAGGCCGAAAACAACGTGTGCACGACCTCGGCGATCGGCGTGTGATCGCGCATCTTCAACCGGATCTTGGTGAAGCGCCCGTCGCTCGTGTCCCGGTGATGCCCGATCACCGAGCGCTCGATCCCGTCGACGATGGCATGGGCTTCGTCGGGACGGCCATGGATCATCAGCCAGCGCGGACTTTCCGGAATCCACATTCGCATCAAGAGCACGACGAGACCGATGGCCGCGCCGATGAGATAGGCCAGGCGCCAGCCGAGATCGGGTCCGATCAATGCTGGATCGAGCAGCACAATGGCCGCCACGGCGCCCATCGCGGCCCCGATCCAGAAACTGCCGTTGATGACGAGATCGGTCCAGCCGCGATAGCGCGCCGGCACCAATTCCTGGATGGTCGAATTGATCGCGGTGTACTCGCCACCGATGCCGGCGCCGGTGAGGAAACGAAACAGCGCATAGCTCGCGACATCCCACGACAGAGCGGTCGCCGCCGTTGCCGAGAGATAGAGCGCAAGCGTGATGAAGAACAGTTTCTTGCGGCCGATGCGATCGGTCAGCCAGCCGAAGCCGAGCGCACCGATCACGGCGCCCGCGAGATAGGCGGAGTTGGCGATCCCGAGATCGAGATTGGAGAAGTGCAGCGACGGGCTCTGCTTCAGTGCACCGGAGAGCGCACCGGCCAAGGTTACCTCGAGTCCGTCAAGAATCCAGGTGATGCCCAGCGCGAGCACGACACGGGTGTGGAAACCGCTCCACGGCAGGGCGTCCAACCGCGAGGGAATGCTGGTCTCGACGATACGTTCGGTCGCGGTCGCCGCCGGGACTACGGGTGCATAGTTCAGCGCTGGGCTTTGCTGCAATTCCATCGGGCTGTTGCGTCTGATCAATGGAAGCGACCCCGGTTCACATGACGTGGACGGGGTCGATCCGATCATTGGGGGTGCGGCATTCCGCCTGCCACCTGCGACAACGTTTGCGATGGGACCCGGTTCCCAGGGAACAGCCGCCCAAAACGCCCGTTTTCGATTGAGCTCCAGGGAGTTGACGCATGGCTCGGGTCAGGAAGACGACACATTCGCGGAAGACAGGTGCGCGGAAGACAGGTACGCGCAACACCGCACGTCGCAAGGCGAGCACGACGCGCAAGAGGCCAAGTCGCCGTACAGCACCGAAGCGCTGGTCGCAACGGGTGACGCGGGAGAGCAACGCGCTCGATCTCGAGCGCGGCGTGTTCAAGCTCCAGGACCCCAGGAAGATCGCGGCCTCCCTGAAACGCTCGGCCGAGCACAGCTCGCGTCGCAAGACCGGCGCCTATCGCTCCGCGCTGTCGATGCTGACGTTCTACATCAATCGCGCCGGCAAGACGCTGCCGAAAACGCAGCGCGCACGACTGGAACGCGCGAAGGTGGAGCTGAGGCGAGCGTTCGGGAAGGAATGAGACTCGCGCTCATTGCTCCGCCGTCGTCGCGGACGAGCGCGCCA
>NZ_LBJF01000027.1:0-1755266 GCF_028128735.1 Bradyrhizobium sp. CCBAU 53415
TCCAAGACATCCAGCCTCGTGAATGCGCAAACTACTTTGCCAACGCCGGCTATGCTTCAGTCAAAACGTGAAACGCTCTAGTTTGCGGCCGATCAAGCATGGTGGAAGAACATGCCTCAAATCTGGATGACATACGACGAACTCGGCGCGCTTTGCGGCTGCGGCGCAATGGAGGCCCGGGATCGCGCCATTCATTTGTCGCTCGATCGTCGCAGGAGTCGCGACGGGGCGACGCGCGTCAAACTCGATCTGGCACTGACGGTCAAATTCCTCGCATCCGTTCGCGAGGCGGATTTCGATTTCGATTGCGCCATTGAAGCGCTGCGCGATACCCACCGGCAGATGGCCGAACTCCTGGCTCCTTCCGGGCTCCACAACAGGCGTGGGGTGGCTTGAGCCCGCTGCGCGTTCCGGCGCATGACCGTTTGCGAAGGCCAAGTCCCGCGACCGTTGCCCCGAAATGGGGGCGCATATCCACAGCCCCGGCGAGGCCGGCAGGAATGCTGGCATCGTCCTGCCATTCGACATGCGCAAAGCCCGATCAACGCAGTGCTGCGCTCACCGACGCGCAGGCGGCAGATCCGCTGGCCCGAAAATGGCGCCGAACATCCATGCGGCCGCGAATCCGGGCGGCGAGTTGCGCGGTCGGATGACGAAGCAGAGACCGCGCTAAAGCGCGATGCGATTAGGACGAATCGTCATCGCGCTTTAGGTTGTTGTTTAAGCATGATCTCCGCGCAAACGCGTTCCGCGTTTGTCGCGAGGGAAAACCGCTGCGCACTTTTCCGGATCATGCTTTAGGAAGGTGGTCTGGGCAGGAACGCCAGGATCATCTGGGCGAGCATGACGCCTACCGTGCCTCCCGCCGCCTTCTGCAGCACGTCGAGGAAGCCCGGATCCCGGTCCGGTATGAACGCTTGCATGAGCTCCAGCCCGAGAGCGACCGCTATCACGAGAGAGCAAGCCAAACCGAGCCGTCCAGGCAGAAGGAACGAAAGAAGGAAGCCGAGCAGCCCATAAGCGCTGAAGCGCTCGATCACGACAACCCAATAGGCCTCGTGATGCCCCATGAGCGCGGGTCTTCCCGCCAGCCTCGCCAGCGTGGCATAGGCGATCAGCGCAAGACAGATGCTCGCGGCTGCAATGAGGTGGTTCCTGCGCATGCGCCAACATACAACACTGGTCGCGCGTCTGGCTCGAAAGCGGAGAACATCGTTAAAGGCCATGGCCGCCTTCAATGGCCTGCTGGCACAAGCCTGTCTTCAGGGTGATACTCGGGCGGCTTAGCACCCTGCAGGGGAAGCAGATCTCTTCCCGTCACTACCGCGTTTCCGCAGTCAGGTCTTCTTGGCCGCCTTCGACTTCAACGAGAGACCCAGCCGCAACGCCATGCGCCTGATCGCATCAGGCGAGCGCCCGAGAGCTTTTGCCGCTTGTTCCAGCGAGGCTGAAGACTTGGCCAGCTCCATGAGCCGACGATCTTCCTTGAACGACCAGGGCCTGCGCGCCATAACCGAAATGATCCTCTCGTCGACACAACGACAAAGCCGCCAAGCGGACCCATGATCGCTCGACGGCTTTGCTTGGGTGGGGCCGGACCTTGGGGAAGCCCGGTGCGAGAGATGGATAAGCAAAGCGCGAGAATTCGCAACAAACAACGCGGATTAAGCTAACCTCTCAACCTTACCGGGATGAAGTTGGCGCATGACGCTCCGTATAACCACGGATGAGTTTCGCCAGCCAGCGTCGTCCGCGGTGGCCGCGAGATGCATTCACGTGCCGGAGGCATGTCGTGCAGATCGCAGCTCTGCCCGGCCACGGCGCGTTTCGTTGAGCCTGCTTGCCGATGTGAACAGGGGTTAACATCGCCGGCTGAGTTTAGCCGCCTCGATATCTTTCGCGGCTCGCATGGGTGGGCGTGGATGGCGTATTTGATTGCGTTGCCGGGTG
Source organism: Bradyrhizobium sp. CCBAU 53415 (assembly GCF_028128735.1). Taxonomy (NCBI): domain Bacteria; kingdom Pseudomonadati; phylum Pseudomonadota; class Alphaproteobacteria; order Hyphomicrobiales; family Nitrobacteraceae; genus Bradyrhizobium; species Bradyrhizobium sp. CCBAU 53415. The sequence continues at coordinate 1,951 of NZ_LBJF01000027.1, forward strand.
CCACTTGCCTCCTCGTTCTGATCGCGTTCGTTCGCACCTTTGATCGGCGACTGAAAGAACTTCCAGGTCCCAGGATCATGAACGGGGCCCATTCAAACGATTGAACGGAGACACAACGCGCCTCGCGGGTCTTTCATCGATGCCCAGGGGCATCGCGTCCTGATCGGCCTGTCGCTGGAAGAGACGGCGGAGCTCGAAGCGCTGGATCTTGCACTGAACGAGACGGTGCAATTCGTATCGGAGATATGCGTCCGCGAAGGAGCCGTCCCGGCGGACGAAATCCGCTGGCGCGAGCTCCATTCCAGGCACGAAGGAACTCGGCAGGCGTGGATTGCACAAAGCCAGGCAGAGCGCACCCGAAATTCAGGCTTTGTTAACTATGCCTGACCGATGGTAGCCGCCTAAATCTCGAATGTGGGATGGCCCAAATGTTTCAGCTGTTCCTGAGAGCGCGCGCGCACAATCTTCTCGGCTCCCGCCGCGAGGACAAAGGTTTCAAAGCCCGCGCCGTCGAGCGCGATGCGGAGACCGACCGCGCGCGGATCGGTGCCGTCCTGGCCGCGATCGAAACAGCATTGCAGGAGGCGGAGAGGGAGCAGGCCGGGCTCAACCGCCGTGTCGACGATGCCCTCGCGCGTGCCTCCGTCACCTTCGGAAACGGCACCGATGAATATCTCGAGCGGGAGCCGCTCGACAATTATCATCAGGATCTCTTTGCGGCGGACATCTCGAACGGCCAGCGACGGCTCAAGGAATTGGCAAGCACCATTGCCCACTTGAAGTTCGTCAAGACCGCAATGCTCACGCGTTTCCCGGATTTCAAGTCGCCGCAACTCAACAGCTAGGGCGTGGACTCATAACGCGCAGCCAGCCATAGGCGGATAGATGCGAGTTGGACTAAGGCAAGGTAGTTTCCCGCAAGCCTGTCGTAACGCGTCGCCACACGACGACATTGTTTGAGCCTGTTGAAGAACCGTTCGACCTGGTTGCGAGCGCGGTAGAGATAGGGGCTGAAGCAGATCGGATGGCTGCGATTGCTTTCGGCGGGATGTTGGCCCACGCCCCCTTTTTCATAGCAAGCTCTCTGATCCAGTGGGCGTCATAGCCACGATCGGCAAGCAGGATCGATCCAGATTCTAGACGAGAGAGCAGTTTTCCTGCAGGTCGAACGTCGTAGGCTTCGCCGGGACTCAACGCCAATCGTACCGGCAAACCATTGCTATCGACCACCGCGTGGATTTTGCTAGTCAATCCGCCGCGTGATCTTCCCATCGATTGGCGCTGGTTCTTTGCGATGCAAGCTCCGTGCTCATGCACGCGGACAATCGAGGTGTCGATCATCCGGTGCAAATCAGACCTCCGCTTGTGGCCCATCGCTACCGTTAGTGCGTCGTGCCGAGAGGTCCGGAGCCGGGGGTAAACCGGTCGCGCCCGACCGCTGCTCAAAACGGCGCTTGTGACTCAATGCAGAAGTCGCTGAACCAATCATTGCCCGTAATCGTCCATCGGCACTTCACGCGCTTGTGTCCCTAGCAAGTCGCCATCTTCATTGAATTACGCTCGTAATTTTATATTATGACCGTAATGGCATTGAGCTGGACCGCTCTTGGGCGGCGGCCGGGTGCCGCCAAACAGCTCCTGGCGAGGATTTCATGGACGACACGACCACTGCCTCATCACGACAAACCGCAGATGTCAGCTCGCTTGGGCTCGCAGCCGCTGCAGCAGCGGTTCGCAACGGCGACATCACCTCCGAGGCCTACACCGCGGCCCTTTTGCAGCGCGCCCGAGCGCTTGCCGAACTGAACGCCTTCATCACTATCGACGAGGCGAAGGTGCTGGCGGCCGCGAGGGCCGCAGACAAGTTGCGTGCGGCCGGATCGGCGGCCCCGCTCCTTGGCATGCCGCTTGGGGTGAAGGACAGTTATTTGACGAAAGGGCTACCCACTAGTCTGGGAATCGAAAGTCTGGCTCATTTTGTGCCGCGCGCAGATGCCGACGCTGTCCGGGCCATTAGGGAGGCGGGCGCGTTGATCTTCGGCAAGAACAATCTTGTCGAGATGTCTTACGGCTTGACCGGTCACAACGCACGCTATGGTCAGGTGAAGAATCCGCACGCGCGGGATCACATGTCAGGGGGCTCCTCAAGCGGCTCCGCCGCATCCGTGGCTGCTGGACTCGTTCCCGCGTCCTTGGGCGGTGACACCGTGGGGTCCATTCGGGTGCCCGCATCGTTCTGTGGAGTCGTGGGCTTCAAGCCAACCACGGGGCGTTGGCCGCGCAACGGTGTTGCTCCGATCTCCCATACACTCGACACGACGGGCGTATTTGCCCGAAGCGTTGAGGACTGCATTCTGGTTGACGACGTCGTGACTGGCGAACAGGCTGCGGAGTCCCCAGAGGGCGACTACGGCTTGAAGGGAGCCCGGCTTGCCTTCGCCCCGCGACAGTTCCTGGATCTGGTTGACCCCGAAGTCGAGTCCCGATTCCGTGCGGTGGTGCGGCAACTGCAGGACGCCGGCGCCGAGGTCGTGGAAATGGACCTTGGCCACGATTTCAATTCCCTCGTCCAAACGGCGACATGGGGCATCTTCGCTCATGAGACGATGGGCGCGATTTCGGAGTTTCTTCGGCGCCACGCGCTTCCGACCACGTTTGAGGCCATTCACGAAAGCCTTAAGCCTCAGCTTCGGCAGGCGTGGGAGCACATCGTATTGCCAGGTGGTGCAGGTGCCACCTCCGCAGAGGCCTATCAGGTGGCGCTCAACGTGAGTCGGCCGGAAATTCAGCGTCGCCTCGACATGGCGTTCGTCGCTCATGGGGCGTTGGCCATTTTGCAACCGACCACGCCCTGCACGGCGCCTTCGATCGGGGAACAGGCGACCGTCCACATCGCGGGGCAGGACGTTAGCTACCTCGCTCTGGCGAACCACACCGTGTCGGCAAGCAGCGTGGGACTACCCGGTATCAGCCTTCCTGTCGGCCTGTCTCGCGCCGGGCTGCCGATTGGGCTCGAACTGGATGGCCCCCTAAGGAGTGATCAGCGGCTTCTAAACCTTGCCCGCGGTATCGAAGGCATCTTGGGTGCCAAGTCCGGTTCAACCTAGTGTCGTGGTTGCTTCGCGGGGCGAAGGGGTCCTGCAGACAGCGACAAAAGATTAGAGCATCACCAGATGTCCAATGCACTGCACTCAACGCGTGCCATTCCGGTCGAGCACGTTACCATCCGCTCAACAAAGCCCTTCGAGGACGTTCGAGCCAAGCTCGCGACCTTGGCGCCACGCATCGATGACGGGATATTCACTCTCTTGCGATACGGTGAAAGTGAGCGCGCGCTTCGAGAGTTGGAGGCATATCCGCCGCTCACTATTTTCGGGCAGCGTGACCACGGCGCGCTCCTAGCTGTTGCTGGGCTGACACGCCGATCCATCCAGTTTGATATCGGAAATCCGCTCACCGCATCCAAGATGACCCGCCATCGATTGTCGGCGGGGCTCTATGCACCCATTCGCGTCCTTCTGCGCGAGGATGAAGATGGCGGTGTCGCGTTTGAATATGATCGGCCGGCATCCGTGTTCAGTCAGTTTGGCAGCGAACATGTGAATGCAGTTGCCCAGCAACTTGATCGCGACCTCCAGGCCCTATTGGAAGCGGCCGCAGCTTAACGGATATTGATGGAGTGGAGAGAAGATGCGTTTCGAGAAAGGACACAAGGCAGCGACGCGACGACACATCATCGATGTAGCCTCGAAGTGCATACGCCAAGACGGTATCTCCGCCGCCGGGATCGCCGGGATCATGGGCGAGGCCGGACTGACCAAAGGCGCATTCTCTCCGCACTTCGAGTCTAAAGACGCACTCGTTCGCGAGGCGCTGGCGAGCGCGCTCAGCGACCAACAACATCGCCTCGATGAGGATCGGCGGACGGGCCTAGCCCTTGAGGGGGCGATCCGGAGATACCTCAACCGCGCTCACCTCGAAGACCCGGCGAACGGCTGCCCTTCGGCGGCGTTGCTCCCGGAAGTCGCCCGCCAGCCCCTGTCCACTCGGCAGGACTACGAGAAAGCGCTGCGAAGCTACGTTTCCTCGCTGGCTGCACTACTCCCGGGTGCCGACTCTGCAGCGAGCCGCCGTCGCGCGACCGCCATCTTCGGTCTCATGGTGGGCACCCTCCAGTTCGCGCGGGCCGTCCCCGACACCATCCAGGCAGAGCAGATCCTGGAAGGCGGCGTTGAGGCCGCGCTGCAGTTGGCGAGAGTTTGATCTTGCTAAGTTAGGAACGATGCAGCGGTGCGGGAAGATTTGTCACACCGCCGGAACGAGCCAACACTCCGGACGCCCACTAGCTGACCGCCGGCAATGTCTCCTTCTGGCCTAAAGCGAACATCCCTTGGTTAGCCGCCGATGTCCGCTGTTGGCGTCGAAGCTGATATCGCCTTCGGACCGCGCTGATTTATGAGTACACGCCCTAATATCGGGGATCTTGCTGCGCGCTCTGCGACCATCCTTCGAGACGCCCGCTTTGGGCGGGCTCCTCGGGATGAGGACGGACTGCGCGGCGGCAGTCTCGACGGGCACTGAACCCGGCTAGCCTCTTGCTGAGGAGGTGCGTAAGCGCCGTCTCGAAGGACGAGGCGAGCGCTCGGGCCGCCGCCGAGAGTCATATGCGATGGCCCTGCGGCACGGAGGCGCGACCGCGAGACGATTCGGCACCGCTTTGCCGTTTGGCGCTTCGATCCTTTTTGATATGGTTCCAACAAGCATTCACGGATTTGAAGGAGAGAAGAGGTGCCGGCCAAAAATCTGCGGACGTTGGTTGGATTGGCAGGTGTTTTGACGCTGGCCGCGCCGGCGACGGCTTCGGCCATCACCGCCGAAGTGGCGCGCGCATGCGATGCGGCGCTGGCCAAGGCCTTTCCGCCCAGACAAATCGGCAACCCCGCGGCGGGGAGCGCCAAGGGAACGGCCAAGGATCGCCGCGAATACCTCCAGAAATGCATCGCCAACAACGGCAAGGTCGACGACGTGCCGGCGGACGCGAAGGACAACAAGCCGGCAAAATAGGGGCGCTGCGGCTAAGGCATGATCCGGAAGAGTGCGCAGCGGTTTTCCCTCGCGACAAACGCGGAACGCGTTTGCGCGGAGATCATGCTCAAACAACAACCTGAAGCGCGATGACGATTCATCCCGATCGCATCGCGCTTTAGCGTCGGGGCGGAGGACAGGGCGAGTAGAACGCCCCGTTGGTCGCATCGATGCGTTCGACGCATTGATTGGGATCGGTGATCGTTCCGGCCACCGTGAAGTCGTAGCCCATGCCCTTGACCACGACGACGTAGCGGCCGGGAGCGAGCGCAAAGCCGTCTTGCTCCGGCTGCAGCAAAAGCATTCTCGGCTGGTCGTCGACCGGACCTACCTTGTAAGGGTAGGACATGCTGCGGATGACCCAGGAATCGCCGGCGCTGACCATGGCGGCTTTCCCGGTGGCATCGACGCCCATCGCCCGGGAGACTTTCGCGACCACCCGAACTTCGGTCCCGCTTGCATCGACACCTCCGTCGGGCCTGAACACGATGAATTTGACGTCGCCGTCCGTCAATGTGGTCACGCTCGGCGTGTTGATGGCTGCCGAGATCGCAACGCGCCGGTCCGGAATCTTGCCCGGCACCGGCTTGAGTTCATGGAGCTGCCCCTCGCTCAACGCGTAGACGCCGAACGTTGTCGGCAGAGGCATCGCGGGTTGTGCAGCTTGCGCCGGCTCCCTTGGGCTATCCGGCGTCCGTTCCACGGTCTTGGCCGGCGGGGGATTCGACACAGCACTCGGTTGAGGTTCCGGGCCTTTCAGTGCGCGCTCGGACGGAAGCGCCATCTGCGGCAATGCGGCCAGTTGTGGCCTCAGCCGTGGCCAAAACACAACCGCGGCGCCAGCGGCCGCGATGAGCAGGAGGATCGCGGTCAGTCGAAAGAGAGAATTGAAGGCGCCGCTCCGCTTGGGTTGGTCGAACGATCCTGACGGTGCGACAGAACGGCGCGACGGCTCCGCCGCCTTCGGGGCAGCTGGTGAAGCCGAGGCAGCCGGCGTTGGAATCGGCGGGGGAACAGGGACGTCGACTGGCGGGGAATTCGCCGCGAGGGCCGCGGCAGCCTTAGCCCGTGAGGACGTCTCGCTTCGCTCAAAGGACCGCTCGACCTCCCGAATGGCGTGTTCGAGAACTTGCTGGAGCTCGTGCGCCTCGCGCGCGTTGGCGTGGGTGAATTGTTCCAGGAGCCTGATGCGGGCCAACTCGTACACGACATCCCGCATCTGCCGGGGATCGTCGGAGATTTCGCGGATCCGTCCTGACAGCAGGCGGACAAGTCCGGCCTTGATTTCTTGCGCCTTCGAGGCGTTGGCTGCAGTGTCGCCGGGCTCGGTCATCAAGGTCGATCAACTAGCCCGGATACTGCTGTTTCGCTAGGCTTTTTCACCCCGGAGTTCCCCCGGCCGCGGTGGATGCTCTGTTGGATCCAATCTGCAAAGGTCCTGTGTGATCGTCTCGAAGAGCTTGCTTTTGGACAGAAACCTGTGACATTTCGCCCAGCTCCTCTTTCCGGTGTTTGACGATGCGCGTCATTTTGACAGCAATCATGCTTTTGGGCTTCCTGGTTCAGTCTGCTTCTGCGCAAGGGGTCAAGGATCAGCCCAACACCACCAGTTCCAGCATTGTGACGACACCTGTGAAAAAGACGCAGACCACCCAGGCTGCGTCTCGGCCAACTGCTGTCCGGAATGTGACGGGGAGCCTGCCTGCCGGAAGGGCAGCCCAAGGCGTCTGGAGGGATGGAAAGCTGATTGCCGTGCCTCGGTAAGGGTGCAAGTAACCGTGAAGCGGCCGTGAAGGAACGGTGTTCGCCTCCCTGACGTTCTTGCTCGGGAGATGTCGCATGAAACGATTGGTCTTGATCATACTGGCATTTGTCGCGCCAGCCGGCGCCTGGGCCCAGGGCGTCAATGACCCCTCGACGCCCAATCGCAACGTGATCATCGTCAATCCGTCGCAGCCATCACCCTCCACGGCGACACCAAATATTCCGAGTCGAATAGAGCCCCCCGTGACGAGGGGCGGATACGCCCGGCCCTATCACGGGAACAGAACCCGAGGCAGCGGATCAAGCCGTCGTTAGAGCATCCGCCTAGCTGAGTGAATCGAACACGCCGAAGGCGCGATGCGCGACTGCGGCTCGCTTTGAGCCACGCTAGTCTAGTCGCGCCGACCACTCTTCGGTCGCGTCGTGCGACAGGCTATTGCGGGTTGACTTCAACCTCGAGGGTCGATGTCCCGAGATGATGGACGTTCTTGCCCGAGATCAGCAGCGTGAACTTGTCGCTGCCATGCGTTTCGTTTCCTGCCGAATAGCGGAAGCCGGACCCGACTACGGTCAATTGTCCGCGTGATGGTCCGCTCACGACGGATACGTTGAAGATTTGCATGTACGACCAGCGCAGCCCCTGGATGCAGTCCGCCCCAGGGGCGATCGACATCGTCCATCTCACCGTATCCTCCGAAAAGGCAAACGGCGTCCGCTCCTTGATGCAGACGGGGCTCGCGTGAGCCACGAGGCCACACATGGCGGAAGCCGCCACGGCAACAACCAACAGCAATACCGGTCTTGCGCGCATTCGCGGCAACTCCACGAGCGGACGCCGAATTTGGCAGCGTGACATAACGAGGTCTTAGAACAAAGCTGCCCCCTAGGCAGATCACATCCGAATATCAGGTACATCGATTGTCCGGTCGGGCTCTCTCCGGATCATGCCATCTTGCCCCTGTTTTGCCCGACGAGTCAATTTAGCTTCGGAAAAGGCGTAACCCATTGATTCGACTGGTGCCGGCTACTGTGCATGGGGTTGTTTTTCGATTTTTATGGGCTCTGACAATTGTTGCAATTGGCCACCGCATAAGCTGAAGTTGCTGCGGCCTCTGGCTGCTGTCGGGCCCACCTTGGAGTCATCGGAGTGCGATCCACTCGCCGCAATTCCGTATCGGATCGCTGGATCCTGGGACGCGCGCCGCTCAGGGCGACCGCGGGCGCCGCTGTCGGATTGGCCCTCTATGTTGCCTGTCCGCTCTCATGCCTTGCTCAGGCCGAGCCGGAGCCGTCTCTCAACGACTATCTGCCACCAAGCGAGCCGGAAGTATCGCGCGACGAATGGCGGCAACGCATCGAGGACGCACGGCGACGTGCCAGGGAGGTCTCGCGCGAGCGGCGGGAGCATCCGGAACTCTACAAGCCGATTCCGGAGGACCCGGACCTTGTCGCGACCGAACGCCTGCTCAACGATGAAAGCCTGCAGCGAGGCGACATCGTCGCGACCAAGAAAGGCATGTTCGTCTACCAGGGCCGATCCGACCAACCGCGCCGCGATCAGGACTTTGTGCCCGTCAACCCGAAATCCGTGCGCTAAAGCATGATCCGGGAAAGTGCGCAGCGGTTTTCCCTCGCGACAAACGCGGAACGCGTTTGCGCGGAGATCATGCTTAAACAACAACCTGAAGCGCGATGACGATTCTCCTAATCGCATCGCGCTTTAACGAATTCGCTGCAGCCTCCGAAGCGATAGCAACAAGGCTGGAGCGGGCTCAGTACCGCTGCAAGATCTCGTTGAATTTGGGATCGGTCACTTTCGTGGTTTCGAGCAGCAGTGACTTGCCTTGCGCAGTTGCCTGCACGTAGGCCGCGATCAGCAGCGGCTCGTAGCGCGAGCGGCTGGCCAGCGCCGACCGGATGTCGGATTGCGCCAGGAGCTTGACCTCTTCATCGGTCGCCGCCGCGCTCGACGTCACGGTCCGGACGCGAGAGAAGGCAACGTCGATCGGCACCGCCCCGGTCAAGTAGGACATCTTCACCGCCGGCGTGACAATCTCGCCGGATTGGACCCGTAGCGTGCCGAGCGCGAGCCACAATGCGGGCCGGATCGGTGAAACTTTCAAGGCAGCCAGGACAGCGGCCTGGGCTGCCTTGTTTTCGCTGGCCCTGCCGCCCGCCTCGGTCGACGGACGTTGAATAACGTCAGCGGCCATCGCTGCCGCGTAGTTCGCGAGCAGGTCGCCATCCCATGAAAACGCGGCCAAACGAGCGGCGGCTGCAAGCTTCGCCTTGTCGGGCGGAACCTCGCCCGAGAACAAATCGCCGGCGCGAAAGTTCGGCCGTATCAGATCGCCGTAGAACGCCATGCCGGCGTAAAGCGCCAGCACGATTGCGATGCAGATGCCGACGACGCGAAGCAGGATCATGCGGTTCATGGAGGAATTGGCGAGGCTTGTGCGGGCGGGCCCGACGGCGGGACCGAGGTCCAGCCAGAACCCTTTAGATTGCCAGCAGACTATCGCCCTGGATCGTCAGCAGCGTCAAGTTTCCGGTCGCGTAGGCACCGGTGTCGATGTTGATGCGGTTCGGGCGGATATCGGGCGCGCTGACCGGCGTGTGGCCGTGCACGACATACTTGCCGAAGCGCTCCTCGGAGGCCAGGAATTCCTCGCGGATCCAGAGCAGATCCTCATCCTTTTGGCGATCGAGCGCGATGCCCGGCTTGACGCCGGCATGGACGAAGAAGAAGTCGCCGCAGGTGAAGGACGAGGGCAATTGCTGCAGGAAAGCGAGGTGCTCGGGCGGCAGCGCGCGTTTCAATCCCGCGATCAGTTCGACCTGCTGCTCCGCGGACGGATTCATGGTCGGGGTGATGCCGTAGGAGACCAGCGTCAGGAGGCCGCCATAGTGGCGCCACTCCTGCAGGCGGGCGGGGTCCTTGAGGACCTCGAGCAGGAAGACCTCGTGGTTGCCCTTCAGACAAACCGTCTCGTGCGATTTCGAGCGTTCGATCAAGAGATCAAGGACGGCGCGCGAGTCCGGGCCGCGGTCGACATAGTCTCCGAGAAAGACCTGAATTGCGCGTTCGGGGGCCGAGCGGGCAAGGTCGGCGTCGATGACGGTTAACAGCGATTGAAGCAAATCGGCGCGGCCGTGCACGTCGCCGATCGCATAGACGCGAACGCCGTCGGGGAGCCGAGGCTTGATCTTCTTTCGAAAGCGTGAGGAAAGGCCCATCGGGTCGGTCGAATCGCATCCAGCGTCACGAGCGGAACGTCGTGACCGCTCTTAGCAGAACATGTCACACATCGGTATTCTTAATTGTTTGCGACCGATTGGCCCGCATTTTGATTAAAGGATCGCGCGGCCTTTGAGCCGTATTTCAAGATCTCTCGCGTAGCGTCTCCCCCAACAAGAACGGGGAGCGCGACATGCGCAAAGTTGTGAAGTTTCTGGCGGCCGTGGCCGCTGTTGTTGTTGCTGTCGGGGCGCAGCAGAGCGCGGAAGCCGCCTTTGTCGGCGCGCCCTTGGGGCTGCGAGGTGCCATCCAGTACATCAAGTTCGACCAGCCGACGCTGGCGCCGATGGCGTTCACGCTGTTTTGCCTGAAGTACAAGGACGAGTGCAAGCCGCGGCCACAGCAGATCGTGTTCAGGGGCGGTCGCTTGAAGCTCACACCCCAGCGGCTGGCCCAGATGCAAGAGGTCAACCGGCAGGTCAATGCCGCCATCCGTCCCGAGGCCAATCTGGAAGGACTGCGCGGCGAGAAATGGCTGCTGCATCCGGCGAGCGGCGACTGCAACGACTACGCCGTGACAAAACGCCACGAGTTGATCGCCAGGGGTTTTTCGGCGCGCTCTGTACTGCTGAGCGAGGTCGTGACCACCTGGGGCGAGCATCATCTCGTGGTCGTGGTCCGGACCTTCTCAGGCGATCTCGTGCTGGACAATCTCTCCGGCCACATCATGCCCTGGTCGAAGAAATCCTATCGCTGGGTCCGCATCCAATCGCCCAAGAACCCGAACTACTGGGCCGCACTCGGCGATCGCGCCGTCTGAGACAGGCCGGGCTTCATCGTGAGGACTGGCTGACGCTCTGCGACAGCCCGAGCCCCACGATCACCGAAAGGCACAGAATTGCTGCCGGGCGCAGCAATCCTGCGCCTGCGAAGCTCTGGACGAGAGCAAACAGAACACAGGCCGCGGCCGCCGCGGGAAAGAACGAGTCGCGCCCGCGCCGCAGAGCGCCGACGAACAGGCGGACCAAAGCGATCAGGCTCGCCGCTATCATGGCCGCCAGGCCAATCCATCCCATCCCTGCAAAGACGGCCATGGCCGCCGAGGGCGCGGTCAAGACAGCTCCGGCGTCGCTCAGATAGATCCTGCCCACCGCGGCAAAGGTCCCGGCACCAGCGCCGAACCAGCGTGTGTCGGCCAACATGTGCTCGAGGGCGGCCTTGGTCTCGGCTCCCATCTCCGGGGCGAGCCGCATCAGGACCGGTCCGGAGCTCTTCTCGAAGAGGAAAGTCAGGACGATCGCCGCGCCGATCAGGGCTGCCACCGACAATGCGCTCGCGGCCAATGGTGACAGGTCCAGTCTGCGGATGACGAGGATCAGCAGCATCAGCACAACGCCAAAAGCCGCTGCGATCGCGCTGTTCGTTCCGGAAAACCCAGAGATCGCGGCGGCGCTGACCAAAGCTCCGACCAGGCCGCAAAGGCCGATCGCGACCGATCGAAGCACCGAGTGATGCGTTTCGGCACGTTCAGCGGCGAGCTGCATGACCGCCAGATTGAGCATGAGGCCGAAGCCGGCCAAGGTCGTCGTGAGGTCATGGGGCACGTCTGCGGCAAGCGCCGGCAACAGCCGATGCAAGTCCAGCATCAACGCTGAGACCGCGGTTACTCCGCTCAGCACAAAAAGGATCAGCTGGGCACGGCTGCGGTTGCGCACCACCAGGACGGTGACGCCAAGCAATGAGATCGCCGCAAGCGCCAGCAGCAGCGCGTTCACGGTCGAGCCGATATCGGCTGTGATCGGCCCGAGCGGCAGGCCGCCGAGGACGTCGTGAGCGCTGGCCCAGATCGGATGCGCCCAGCGCAGCGGAAGCGGGACGAGTTGGGCTGCGATACACAGCGGAATGGCGGTCAGGATCCACCGGCTCCACGAGGTCGCGCGAACATAGTGATCGTGGCCGGCCTTGCGCGTGCTCGATGCGGCCGCCAGCAAGCTCAGTGCTGCGGCCATCGTCGCGAGCTGTGGAGCGAACTTGGCGCCGGCGATTTCGAGAGCGGAAGCGGAAACGATGCAAACGATGAGGGTAAAATAAGCGAGGGACAAACGGCGCTCGGAGTCCTGAAACGGTCAGGTCACCATACAAGCGAGCGGTGGGTTTTCAAGCAGAGGTCTTCGCGGGCCAAACGAGCATGGCTTTTGCACGCCCTGCGAACGGCTCGTGGCAGCGTCAGCCCGGCGTCGTCAGCGCACGGACTTGACCGGGCGGGCGAATACGCGCCCGGCACGCGCGGCAGCAAGGCCAAAGCGGGCCCCTGACCCGAAGAGATAGCCGCCCTGCAGGGCAATGGCTGCGAACACCATGCCTTTCAGGCTCTCGACCACCGTCAGATCGACCATCAAGCCGACCGGGACGGCGGTGAGCAACATGACGAAGATCAACGGCAGAAGCACAAGGACGCGGAAACGCTGCCCCAGCACGGCACCGACGAGAAAGCTGAAAATCAAAAACGCGGTCATCCGAAACACTCTCCGTGCTCCGGACCCTAGGTTCCCCACCCTAAAAAGACCCTTAAGTTGTATGGCTAAATTTAGCCTATTGGCCGCAATTTGCCAGCAGCGAATGATAGGCCTCTCGCAGCCCGTTCAGGGCGACCACGCCCTTGATCTCGCTGTCGCCTTCGCTGACCGCCACGGACAGCGAGGCCGCTGTCTGCCACTTGCCGGCGGCAAAGGCGGAGACCTCGTCGGGGAGCAGCACGGTAGCGCCTGCGGCCGCCATGCGGGCGTCGAAGGTCAAGGTGCCGCCGCCGGTCGCGGCGATCGTGACCTTGGGCCTGCTCCGCGGCGGGAAGGGACGGATCAGGGCCACCAGCACGTCGATCTTGCCCTTTGGCGCACAGCGGACGATCAGGCCGGCAAAGTCCGGGTCTGACTGGGCCGTATTCGCGGTCTTCGTGATGGCGGCGAAGCTCTCGCCGTCCCTGGCCCCCTGGGCCCGGGTGAATTTCCAGACGGAGGAGGGGGCCGGGTGGGCGATCGCGGCAATTGGCGCTTCGCGACACGAGAATTCTGCGCGGCCAGGGCAGGGGGCGGCAGCGCTCCACGGACGATCAGCGGCGCCGAGGAGGGAACCTGCCAACAGCGGGATCAAAAGGAGGTCAGACACGGGAGTCCTATCTTTAATGGACCCGGCCTTAGCAAAGGGCGACGCCTCCGCCCGACATGCCGGGCCCCAAGTTGCGTATTTTGCTCGCGGGCCGCGCACACGAAATACAACAAATAGTCACAAAGGCTTAAACCCGGCCCCAAAGAGTGGCTTGCAGGCAACAGTAGCCGGCGGATCGCACGGTTAACCACCTGGAACCCTTGTCGCACCATCCCCCAGGCCGTACCAATTTACGCCAATTGGGGACTCTCGGGCGCGATTCATGTCATCTATTGCCAAGACCTATGTTTTGAAGCCGGCGTTTCTGGCGATCGCTTTAGCGCTCGGAGCCTGTTCGACCAATCCGGGATCGGGCCCGCTGACGGACGACGTCAACAACAAGGTCCAGACTGAGAATGCGCCGGCCTATGAGCTTGTGCCGCTCAATCCGGCGACCGTAAAAATCCTGCACACCCATGAGCCCAAGGGGCTCGCCGGCATGTTCACCGATCGCCGCCCGCCCGCCAGCATCGTGTTCGGCATCGGCGACGTGGTCAGCGTCACCATCTTCGAAGCCGCGGCCGGCGGTCTGTTCATCCCGGCGGAAGCCGGCGTCCGTCCGGGCAACTTCGTGACCATCCCGGATCAGGCGGTGGACAATGACGGCTTCATCACGGTGCCCTATGCCGGCCAGGTCAAGGCCGCGGGGCTGACGGCAGTCCAGATCCAGCGCTCGATCATCGACAAGATCGGCAACCGCGCCATCGAGCCGCAGGCGGTCGTGGCGATGTCCTCGCAGCGCACCCAGCTCATCAGCGTGCTCGGTGAAGTCAATTCGCCGGCGCGTTATCCGGCGAGCGCGGCGGGTGCGAAGGATCGCGTGCTCGACGCGATCACCCGCGCCGGCGGCATCAAGGGCCAAGGCTTCGAGACCTGGGTCATGCTGGAGCGCGGCGGCAAGCGGGCGACCGTGCCGTTCGAAAATCTCGTGATGGCGCCCGAGAACAACGTCTATGTTCGCCCGGATGACAGCATCTACGTCTATCGCGAACAGCAGAAGTTCCTGGCGTTCGGTGCCAGCGGGCAGAGCGGCGAGTTCAACTTCGATGCCTGGCGCATCAACCTCGGCGAAGCCGTCGGCAAGGCCGGCGGTCTCTTGGATGGCCAAGCCGATCCGGCCGCGGTGTATCTGTATCGCCGCGAGCCGCGCGAAGTCGCTGCCCAGCTCGGCATTGACGTGAGCAAGTACACGTCGGAGACGATCCCGGTCATCTTCAACGTGAACTTCCGCGACCCGGGCGGCTTCTTCCTCGCCACCAAGGTCATGATGAAGAACCAGGACATCATCTACGTCTCGAACTCGCGCAACGTCGAAGTCGCCAAGTTCCTGACCTACCTGCGTGTGATCATGGCGACCGGCAGCGATGCCGTGAACCTCGCCAACGATGCCCTGATCTTCCGCAACAACATCAAGACGGCGCCGTAAGACGCCGACTTGATCGACCAAAGACGATGGCACCGGGGCTTTGTCCCGGTGCCATTTTCGTTTAGCAATCGAAGCGGTTCTGCTGCGGCTATGCGTTCAGGATTTGGATCAAGACGCGACTGAGCGCGGCGCGCCGGTCATCGCTCACCCCGCAGCGTTGCAAGGGGCTTCATGCGCTTTCGAACGTTTCGCCGTCTTCTGGCTCTGGGTCCTGTTGCCTTCGTCCTTGCACCGGTCGGGCCGGGGCTCGGCGCTGCCGCAGAGAAGGGCGTCCGCCACCGCATCGATGTGATGGTGTCCGCCGAGCCCGATGCTCCCGTGCTGTCGCGCCTCAAGGGCGCCAAGGGCGAGCTGTCCTTGACCGTCCGTCTCTCGGCGAACTCCAAAGAGAGCAAGTTCTTCGGCATGCTGCGCCCGTCTTTTCCCGATATCGTCGTTCCCGATGGCGCGGGCAAACCGCTGGTGCGACAGACCAAGCTCTGGGAGGAGGATGTCTGCCATCAGCGCCGCGGCCTGCCGAAGGTCACGGCGACCCAGCTCGGCGGGCATTTTGCGGATGGCGAGGGGCGGATCGAGATCTCCGCCCTCAACCGGCACATCGGTCTTCTGGTCCCGCCCGACGAATTAACCCCCGGAATAAAACTCGATCCCGGGAGCGATAGCCTTGGGGCATTCTATGCCTTCCGGGCGCAGACCCGGAACAGCCGCCTGAATGTGGATCTCAAGATCTATTCAATCGATTGCCCTCTTGAGTCCAGGCAAGGCAGTTGATGCGAACGACGACCGTTGCGGCTGACGGTTCATCGAAAGTCCGAGCCCGCAAATCCGAACAGAACCGGGCAAGGAGCAATCAGCCTCGGCAAACGGGCTCATTGCTTCCCGGCTGATCCGCTCCCGACGCGCTATCGCGCTGCGTGCGTGTCGTACCAGCCAGCTGGGGGAAAGTCCGGGAAGCGGTAATCCTTTCGCCCGGCCGCGCGTACCAGCACTGCCTGAATCCCGCCAAGCATGCGGAACACACTCTTTCGCCCCTGGAAGATGCCTGCGTCTCCCGCCAGCGTATAGCCGCGGAAGATCCCCTTGTAGACCTCGAGCGCTTCGAACATGTCCATCCACCGCCCGGGCAATTCGTTGCCGAACAGTCCGCTGCTGCCGTGTTCGAATCTGTGCGACTGGAAACAGCCTTCGGTCGCCGGCTGAGGCGGCTCCTGCAGGGAGACGAGGCTTTGATCCACAATCTTGTACTTGGAATAGCCCAGGCTCCTGAGCAGTTCGAACTCCCTTACGAGATCATTCCAGTTCTTCTTCTCGGACTCGATCGACACAAATCGCGGGGGTTCGGAAATATTCTCGAGCGACGACAACGCGTCAAGATCGTTCCCTTCGATGTCGATCTTGCAATATCTGGGAATGCCGTGGTCGCGCATGATATCGGCCAGCCGCTCGGCCTTGACTGTTATCTTTTGCACGCTCGCTGCGCCCAGCATCTGGTTTCGCTTGACCCACTCGAGATTGGCCGTTCCCCAGACCGAGTGCTCCGTGTTGACGTAGAAGTCGATATTCCCCGGCGTCTTGGCGACGGCCAGGTTGAGGATCTTCAGTTGCCCTGCTGCCACCTGCTGGGAAAACTGCTGGCCAAGTGCGGTACAGAATTCCGGCACAGCTTCGATGGCAACGACCTTGAATCCCTTTTTGAGATAGAACCCAGTGTCTTCACCCTTATGGGCGCCGAGATCGTAAATGAGGTTTTCATCAATCATGATTTTCGTGCTCGTGTCCAGGTTGTGATGAGCGTAGCGGTCGCAATGCGTTTCTAGCGGCGGAAAGACAATATGTTGGTTGGATGAATTGATCCGGCAATCAAGTCCGCCACTGCAGCCATGTTTCCGGCGAGCCTGCCTCGATAGTCGATCATCGGATGCTCGCGAAGCGAGCGCAGCGCATTGGACGCGAGCGCTCGCGTCCAAAAGTATGCGCATTTTCCGAGGGTAATTGTTCCTTTGCGCGCAAGGTAGAGCGGATTAGCGAGTTGCGAGTAGCCATATTTGTAGCCACTGACCCGTCCAGACTTTGACCCAAGATGCACACCGATCAAGTTCGAATCTCGATAGATGTCCGAGAACTTCCTGATCTGTCCGGAAAAATCCGTATCCTCCAGCCAGCCATAGAGCGGCAGATTCTCGTCGAATGCACATTGGTCGAAGACTGTCGCTCTGAAAGCCATATTGCAGCCGTACAGTCCTTCCTTCCACTTGCTGTATCCGATCTGATCGCTCGCCCGAGGCTGCGCCAGCGCATCCAAAGCCTGCTCTTCGGTGATTGCGATGCTGCCTCTTGCCCCGTCCATGATCACCGCTCCCGTAATGGCGAGGACCTGTGGACTGGCCGCAAACAGCGCTTCGCACTTCTGCAGCCAATCGGCTGCAGGCCTGAAGTCATCGTCGAAAAAGACAATGATCTTCGCAAGCCAGGCCTCGGGAGTGCTCGTCCTCTTGGCCGTTTGTATGCCGTGGTTTCTCTGCGACGTCAGTCCCGGCCGAGGAGAAACCAGCCGGTGCACGCCGAGATCATTCGGGACGGCCGCACCACCGGGCAAGTCCTTGGGTTCAGCGCCCACAAGCATGACGCTGTCAGGCGCGCGTTCCTGAAGTCGAAGCTGGTCTAGAAGAACTTGAACGTCCGTCGGTCTGCCGCGTGTCGCTAAGATGACGTCAATATTCAATTTACCCTCGCAAAGAGACGGCCAGCAACGCCGGTCGTCTGACATAAGAACTTCGTGGAAACGTTCGATCACAAGCAGGAATTCTCCCGTAAACAGTCTGCCGGCAATTGGCGACGCGGGGCTTCTCAAGCCTGGAGATGCGGTGCGGGCGAAGCACTACCGGACCACGTTGCCGAAATCCAGCGTAGATGATTGAAATTGGGACCGTCCAGCCCCTTCATCGGATGAGATCCGCGCTTGGGGTGAGCCGCCCTGTTAACAAACTCGAGGCTGCGTGGATCGGGAAGCATTGCGGAGCAGGGCCGGCAGAATGTTCTACCTCGTGACTGTGCTCCCGGACGAGTTGACGGCGGAAATTAACCTCTGTAGGCGGGGTACGGTTCAGAATGGATCATCCACCGCCGCCTCTTCCGAGTGCGGCACTTGCTGGACGCCTGCGGGATCATCCGCTCTAATGTATTCTCCACTGGGGGGCGTCAGACGAAAGCGATGGGCCGTGTTTCGATGAACATTCGCTGGTCGGCTGATCTCGTAGCCAGCTGTGTACTGTTCTTTGTTGTAGCAAGCGCGCCGTTCCCGTTCGGGTCGACCAACAATGTGGCCATTGCCTTCTGGTGCGCTTGTCTGGGAATCGCGTTGATATTTGCGCCGACGAGGGCCTTGCGTCGTCCCCATCTCTGGATCATCGCCGGCATCTTCATTGTTGTTGCGGCTTACGGGGGCGTGCTGCACGAACAACTGTCCGACAGCCCGTGGATTGCGCCATATCATCCGATCTGGAAGCAGCTCGGCTCGCTGTTCGATTCAGCCGTTGCGCCATCGGCCTCGATTGTCAGGCATGAAGCTTTCTTTGCTCTGGGCGCGCCGCTTGCAAACATTCTGGCCATTCTGGTGGGGCTTGTCATTGGCGTCGATGCGAGGCGTGCACGCCAGATCATGCTGGTGATTGCGCTCTCAGGCAGCTTCTACGCTGCGTATGGCGTGCTCTCGTTCCTCATCGAACCGACCATGATTCTGTGGCGCGACAAGACCGCCTATCTCAGCAGCGTCACCGGTACGTTCATCAACCGCAATACCGCGGCTGCCTATTTCGGCTCATGTGCCGTCATCTGGATGCTTCTGATTCTTACGGACGTGCGCCGCCACCTTCCCGGACGACGCTTCAGGTGGAGCAATCTCTCCCGCGATCTGGCCAAAATTCCGCAGGCTTTGATCGCTCTGAAATTCGCCGCACTCCTGATCTGCGTCATGGCGATGTTCATGACCGGCTCGCGGGCGGGCGTGGCTGTTTCGCTCCTCTCCATGATCTTCGTCTTTGTCGTTTTCCTGCGGAAGGACCTTCCGCCGCGCACCGGCGTCTGGATGGCATTGGCGGCCGCCGTTTTGGTAGCTCTCGTTCTCCTGGAATTGCTCGGTGGTCGTGTCGTGAGCCGCTTCGACAGCCAGGGGCTGACCGATAGCGGCCGGCTGGAGGGGTGGAAGTCCTCGCTGCGCATCATCGCCGATAATCCCTGGTTCGGCACTGGGATGGGGACTTTCCAGTCGGCGTTTCCGCCCTTCCGCAGCCCGAATATTTCCATGCGCGGCACTTGGAATGCAGCCCATTCGACCCCTCTGGAGGTCGCTTTGGAGGCCGGAATTCCGATGACGCTGCTCCTGTCGGCCGGTTGGGCGGTGATGCTCACAGTGCTCGCGCGCGGGGTGTTCAGCCGAAAGCGTGACGCTTCGATTCCCCTGGCAGCCATCGGCATCGCACTGCTGGCGTTGCTCCATTCCAGCCTCGATTTCACGTTGCAGATACCGGGCTACAGCATCCCCTTCTTTGCGCTCTTCGGGGTCGGTCTGGCGCAATCCTTCCACTCCGGCGAGGGGAGCGTTGAGCCGCAAGGGACTGCGGCAAATGCGCTGCCGACCCGCGCTCGCACCTCGGGATCGCCAAAACAGTCCTCTTTCCAGGCACTTGAGCCTTAACTATTCCTTTAGAATTGGTGGACAGGGCTGCCTCTTTGGACTATTTTCCCATCGTTTTCGTTCCAGCCATTGAGGCAAACTCGTTGTTGAGGAAATTATGAACCTTGTCAGGTTTACGGTTCGAGCCGTAGCGGTGATTGCGGTCGCAAGCTCGATATCCTCCGCTGCCAGCGCGGCTGTTTATCCGCCCAGCCGGCAACTGCAGGCTCAAATCATCTCCGAATTCAAGGGATCTCCTGCAACGCTTTTGCAGCAATATCCTGATGGCGGTCCGCAGTTGATTTCGCGCGTCCGAGACCTCGGAGCGTCGGATCCGACGACGGTGCCGGGTCTGATCGAATTGTTGAAGAACCCGGCGACAACGAAGGATCAGTTGCGCGCGATCGTCGCAGGTCTTGCCCAGGTGGCCCGCATGGCGGCACAGACCGATCAGGCGTTTGCCAATGAAATTCAGGCCGCCGTCGCCGGAACGAACAATCCGGACGTGATTGCAGCCTATCAGGCCGCGACCGGCGACGTTGCAATCGCTGCGGCGGGCGGCGGTGGCGGTTCCGGTGGTGGTGGCCCAACGACCGGCTCCGGGTTTGCCTTTGGTGGCAGCGGCTCCGGTGCCCAGAGCTTTGGTGGCCTGCACTACCCGAACAGTGCGACGACTTATTCGGGTTCGGTGACTCCCTCGACCGCTTATCCGGCGGTCAGTCCGACGCAATAACGTCCGGGCCTCTTGCGCCGGCATCCCTTAGAGAAAATAAACCAAGGCAGCGTGTCACGCGCTGCCTTTGGTCTTCTGCGATGACTCGCACGATATATTGCCCGTGAAGCACCTGGGTGCGTCCATGCGTCGATGACTGTGCGTGATTTGCGGATACGTGAAATCACGTCGCCGCGCGCTTGTCGGCCCAAGTACGGGCATTGATTGATTTCAGGAATTACCGGATGTTGCAGCTGAACAAGTCCACCTCGGAGATCAATCGCGAATTCGCCGAGACTCAAGGCTCCCCATTTCAATCGCTGACTTTGCATTTGGATGTCATCCGGCATCAGTTCCCGACAATTGTCGCGATCCTATCCGCCTCCGTGATCTTGGCACTTCTCTATCTTTTTACAGAAGCTCCGCAATTCACCTCCACGGCTTCGATCGTCATCGACACTCGCAAAGTACAATTGTTTCAACAGCAATCGATGCTCGGTGATGTGGCCCCCGACTCCGCGTCGGTGGAAACGCAGGTCGAAATTCTCAAGTCCGAGAACATCAGCCTGGCGGTCATTCGTGACTTGCACCTGACCGAAGATCCGGAGTTCCTCGGCAGCGGCGGAAGCTTGATCGGGTCGATCGGCAATTTCTTTTCCGATCTGTTTTCCAGCGGCCGTGCCGGTTCCGAATTCAGATTGCAGCGCAAGGCTCTGCAGCGCTTTGAGAACAATCGTACCATCAAGCGCCTCGGTCTCACATACGTCATGGAGATTGGCTTCACGTCGCGTGATCCCGCGAAGGCGGCGCAGATCGCCAATGCGATCGCTGACGCCTACATCGTTGACCAGCTGGAAGCCAAGTACCAATCGACGCGTCGTGCCAGCGTCTGGTTGCAGGATCGCATCAAGGAGTTGCGCGCTCAGGCATCCGCGGCACAGAAGGCGGTCGTCGATTTCAAGACGGCCAACAACATTGTCGATACCGGCGGTCGCTTGATGAACGAGCAACAGCTCGCCGAAGTGAACAGCCAGCTGGTTGGGGCACATGCTTCGACGGCCGAGGCCAGGGCGCGGCTGGACCGCATCAACGATATCCTGAAGCGCGAAATCCCGGATGCGGCGGTGGCGGATGCTCTTCGGAACGAAACCATCGTCAAGCTGCGGGGGCAGTATGTCGACATGGCCGCCAAGGAAGCGATCTGGTCGGCCAAGTATGGCCAGGATCATCTTGCCGCGGTGAACCTGCGTCGCCAGATGGACGAGATCAAGCGTAACATCGTCGACGAGCTCAAGCGCATTCAGGAATCTTACAAGAGCGACTATGATATCGCCGTCACGCGCGAGGACAGCATCAAGGCCAGTTTGGCCACGGTGGTTTCGGAGTCCCAGCTGACGAATCAGGCGCAGGTTCGGCTACGCGAGCTCGATAGCAATGCGCAGTCGTACCAGGCGATGTACGATAATTTCCTGCAGCGCTACATGGAATCCGTCCAGCAGCAATCCTTCCCGATCAGTGAAGCGCGTGTGATCAGTGCAGCAACGACACCGCTGGTCAAGAGCTATCCAAAGACTCTTGTCGTGCTGGGCGTGGCTCTTTTCGGCGGCCTGGTGCTGAGCTTCGTCCTGGCGATCGTGCGTGAAATGATGGACCGGGTGTTCAGGACGACCCAACAGGTCGAAGAGGTGCTCGGTGCGAGTTGCATAGCGCTGCTGCCGACGGTGAACGCAGCTGCGACCAAGGACGCCGGGGCGAAATTGCTGCGTTATGTCGTTGATCATCCTCTCTCGCGCTTCTCCGAAGCGGTGCGCTCGACGAAGGTGGCAGTCGATCTAAACTCGATTGTTCGAGAGAACCGCGTGCTGGCGTTTACGTCGACTCTTCCGAATGAAGGCAAGAGCACGCTGTCTGCCAACCTTGCGCAATTGATGGCCCATGGCGGTGCGCGCGTTCTCCTGATCGATTGCGACCTCCGCAATCCCTCGCTCTCACGCGCGCTGACGCCCGACGCGGAGTCTGGTTTGGTCGAGATCCTCGCGCATAAGGCCAAATTGGAGCAAGCGTTGACGGTTGATGCGCAAACGGGGCTCTCGATTCTGGCTGCAGGTACGACCTCCAAGCTTCTTCATACCAACGAGATATTGGCATCCAAGATGATGCACGGCCTGATCGGTGAGCTGAGGGACAAGTTCGACTACATCGTGCTCGACATGCCGCCCATGGCGCCGGTAGTGGACGTGCGCGTGACGTCGACTTTCGTTGACTCCTACATATTCGTCGTGGAGTGGGGCAAGACCCTGATGGATGTCGTCAGGCACAATCTGCGTGGTTCTCAGGAAATCCAGGACAAGTTGCTCGGCGTCGTTCTCAACAAGGCAGATACGAAGCGCCTTGCTCGCTACGAGTCCTATCACAGCCGTTACTATTACAAGAAGAACTATGCCCGTTACGGCTACGTCGACTAGCATGGGCGAGGTTTGGCGGAAATGTTGCAGGGGCGTATTGCTTCTGACGGGTATCGCCGGAGTTGCCTGGTCGTTGATCGTGCTGCCGTCGTTCTGGGCCGATCTGCAGGTCAGCTCCGTCGCCACGCACATTTTGGTCGGTGAACAGCTCAAGCCGGGGACCGTGGAGTCGATCGCGGCGCGTATGGACGCCGGCTCGCCATCGAGCCTTTCCTACCCCGATCTGGTGCGAGCCCGAGCGCTGATTGCACTTCGCTCCGCCGAGGAGGACCTGCTGGGAAAGGGTTCCCAGGACCCTGAACGCAAATTGTCGGCCGCGGAGAACAAGCTGAAGTCGTCTTTGATGCTCGATCCGGCCGACGCTTTTCTCTGGCTGTTGCTGTATTGGGTGAAGAACGAGCGTGACGGTTTCGACGCGGGAAATATCCGCTATCTCGAACGGTCGTACGCGGCTGGACCATACGAAGGCTGGATTGCGCTCCGTCGCAACAGGCTGGCGCTTGCGATATTTCCATTGCTTGGCGAACAGCTGCAGCAAAAGGTCGTTGCCGAGTTCGCCGGCATGGTCGAAAGCGAGTTCACCGATGACGCGGCGCGCATTCTGACGGGGGTCGGTTGGCCTCAGAAGGATAGATTGCTGGCGAGCCTCGGGGGCGTTGGCCTGGTCGCCCGTGAAGCCTTTGCGAAGCGGCTGGCGTATGAAGGCGTGAAGGCTGCCGTGCCGGGAGTCGAGTTGCCTGAAAGGATGTGGCGTTAATGGTTCGATCGCTCTTTCGGCTTGTCCTGCTGATCTGCATGGCTGCGGCCTGGACATTGATCCAGAACCTTCCATCAGCTCACGCACAAAGCACTAAGTCAAAATTCACGATGCAAGGCGACGCCGACACATCGGAATCACCTGTCATCCGTGACGGCGCCAATCGTCCTTGCCTCAATGTCGAGGCGGCTGCCAAAGGGCATGTCGCGAACGGAGAGCTGATGGATCATATCGTGAGCGTCAAGAACAACTGCTCTCGAATGATCAGGGTCAAGATCTGCTATTACCATAGTGATCACTGCAAGGATGCGACCGTCTACGGCTATCAGCGCGTCGACACGATTCTGGGAACGATGAAGATGTCGACCTTTCGATATTCACTATCGCAGAGATGACCCTGCCGCGCTGTCTGCTCATCCAATCGCGGGGTCCTCGAAAAGCCCCAGGAACTTTCTGGCGTCATCTTCGCGCTGAATGAGCAACGCTGCGCGGTTGCGCTTGGTCTCGTTCAGAACGGCTCGAAAGTCGGCGCCCGACCTTTCCCACGCGAGGATTTGTTCCGCGATCCCGTTCAGATCTGACGCGCTCGGATCGAGCAGCAATTCTTCCGACACCATGTTGGCGATGCATCCGCGGCTGGAGGCGGCGACGATGATGCCTGCCATCTGCGCCTCATAGATCACGACAGGCTGCGCCTCGTTGACATATCTCGTCGGAAATACCAGAACGTCTATCGAGGAGAGAAAGTGGACCTTGGCGTCATCGTATACGGGCCCCACATATTCAATTCCACCGATCTCGCTCGCGCGGCGCTTGATGTAGTCCTCGATTTCCAAATCGGAGCAGGGACCAGCGATTCGTGCCGTCAGGCCGGATCCGCTCTCTCGCAGTCGAGCCATCAGGTCGAGAAAGCGGTCGATACCCTTTTCGAGCGAGATGTTCGATAGATAGCCAATCGAGCCGAATGTCCGGTCACAGCTCCGCGGTCCGACCGCGGGCAAATCGATGAACGCCAGGTTGGAAACGACGACCGTTCTTAGATGCTTGCCATACAGCTCCGAAAGTGTCGTCGCCATCCTGGGACAGAGCGCAACATGAAACTGGTTGGCGCCGGCCATGCGAACAATGGACGCCAGGATAGCGCTGCGCTTCGTCAGGTATGCAAAGCTGTGATGATGGAACGCGATCGTCTTCCCTAGCCACCGCGCAAGGACGACGACCAGGAGATCATAAAGCAGTCCATATCCGCCGGACAGAGAAAGGTAGAGTATCGAGGCCTCCGGGTGGTGAAGGATGGTTCGTCCGCATCTGGCGTATGCCAGTGCGCGATTGAAATGATGCCGCCATCGATTGGGAGCATGGCCTGGCGAGGTATCGCCGAACGCGAGTTGAAATCCTGCAGCGCGCAGAGTATCGGCCGCTCGCCTGGTGATGAGAGCTGCGCCATGGACCGGCGGAGGAAGGGGACCCGCTACAACGATCATTTTACCGGGCACGAGGTCGTCGATCCTTCAGCATGTCAGCAAACGCATGGTCGATGGCGAGCGCAGCATTTTGGCGAGACAGCGCCGCGGATCTCCAATGTCGCCCAACGGACTGTCGAGGCCAGGTCAGCGTGCGCGACGCATGGGGCCTGCCCGGACGCGGCTACGAGCCGTGTCCGAGTATTACGTGACTGTGAAGGCGGTCCGGTGAAAGATCTTTGCGGTCTTGGGGATGTCCCGCTGGTGAACCGCCGGATTGCCGCCGATCATCGAATATTCCTGGGGCGCGACGTGGGTTACAACGGCACCCGAAGCCACAACGCAATAGTCCGGGATGGTGACGCCCTGCAGAATGATCACGCCGGTGCCGATCATCGTATAGGCTCCTATCGTGATAGGAGAGCATGTCTGCCGGGCAGACATTGGATTGACCCCGTGGGTCAACAACTGGCTGCGGAATCCGGCGAGACCGCAGAACTGACGAAACTCGATCCGGTCTGTGCAATCTATGTAATGCTGACTCATCACCAGACTCGCTTTGCGCATTATAAGATCCGAACGTCGCTTCGTTCTGGTTCGGAAGGCCGGCGAATTCAGGCGAGTCGACAGTCCACCGATCCAGTTCAGATTGCCAATGACCGCATCTTCATCCATCTGCAACCGATCAAGCCGGCCGATATAGTTGAGATGACCGATGTAGGTCTTCGCTTCCATGATGCATTCGTCGGCGAGGATCAAGGAGAGGCCGATCCGCGCGTCGCGATGGATGGAAAAACCAGGGATCGTGTTGAGGACCAGCCGACGGAGTTTCCAGGGGAAGAAAAGGAATAAAACTTGAATAACAATTTTCAGCATAGTCGTTCCTCGCGCCAGCCAAAATAGCCGAAAGTGCTGCGGTTTGGTCAAGATCTCGGCTTTAAGGTTTATTTCGATAGTGTATTGCCTCGAGGACGCGAATTCACCAACGCAAAAGCTAGGCGGCTTCCGCCGGACGGTCGAGCTTCTTCCGGATGAAGACCATCAGGACCGTCTTGAAGGCGTGAGGCGTAAGAAACTGAACGAGTTGAAATGCACGGTAGATGCCGCGGTTGTTGGCGTGGTAGGCTGGCTCCGCATCCCAGGCATATACAAAATGGTCAAACCGCGCGGGTGGGAAATACCTCCGCAGCGTAGCCGGCGTGTTCAAACGATAGACCGCCGGAAAGATGTCCTCATCCTTGCGCTCGGGTTGTGCCGAGCTGAGTATGGTGCGGCTAATTCCGCTCGGGATCAGGCGGTTGGCCAATGCGATGTAGCCGTACCTGTTTGGGGTTCGCGCGCAGATCCAGCCGCCGGGCTTCAAGAGTCTGTCCATCTCGGCGGAGCTCTGAGCCGGATCCGGAATATGCTCGAATGTGCAATCCGACAGGATGATGTCGGCGCAATTGGCGGGCAGCGGCGCACGTCCCGTCGGATCCAAGAGCATCGCCTCGTCCAGCGACGGATTGGTGAAGACGGCTTCGTCGACGTCCAATCCGATGACTTGGGCGACGCGTCCCTTGAAATTGCAGAGATTGCGCCGGTACTCCGAGCTGGCGTCTTCATGGATCGCGCCACGGCCTGCGCCGAAATCGATCATTCTGGTGCTCGGCGTCACGAGTGCATTCACGCGCTGATAAAACGCAATCGTGCCGTCGATTCTGGAAAATCCGCCAGCGGCCAATTCCGGGAAGAAAGTTGAATGCATGGGACTCACTGACGCTGGTGCGCTCAAGAGAAATGACGGCCAAATATCCAGGCAGTCCTCGTCTGTACCACGACCGGAATGTTCTAGACCGGCGGTCGGGACGACGACCCGCCGTGATACAGCAAATCCTGATAGGCCGAGGTCTCACGAATTTCGAACGCGCTCGGCAGGTCTATGATGCTGGCGTCCCCGCGGCTGAGCCGAAAACTCACTTTGCCCGGCACGAGCGGAGTTCGAAACGACGTGATTCCAGCTTTCGCCTTCAGGCTCTTTGAGCCCTTCGCGGTCGCTATCGTGAGCTCGCCCGGCTCCTTCAGGAACGCAAGCAGCTCGATGTCATTCTGAGGCGGATCGGCGAAGCGACTGACCAAATTTGTTGCGAACCTAAACGGTTGCGCAGAGCCGGTCCCGGCCGCGTCGGTGGACTCGATTCGGTGAAAATAGTAGAGTACGTCTTCAGTGATCGGCGGCATCGTGCCGTTCTTGAACCAAGCGATATAGAACGCAGCGAGATCATAAAAAGCATACTGAATGCTGGTGGACGGTCGAATTTCGGATCCTTCGGAATAGTCGTTCCAGGTGGCGATGTTGACCGCGTCGGAGCCGATTTCCATTGCCGCGATCCATGAAGCCCGGAACAATTCACTGTTGTGGCATTCCGAGAACCAGCGATTGTGCGGCCGGAAGTCCTGCGGCCACACCACGGATGCCCAGACCTTCCCAGCCTGTTTGGCCAACTTTCCCACTTTCTTGAGGAGAGGGATGTCGCTCAATTTGTCGACTCCCCACATCGATGCACCATCGATCAACTCCATGAAATCGATCGTTTTGCGCACATCGAGAAATGTTGGGTAGAAGAAGACCTTCTCTCCGCCGGCCATCAGTCGCTGCAACAGTTCATTCCATCGGCCAACGTCCCACTGCTCGGGAGAAAAGGCCCCCAGGATCAGTCGGCCGTCCGATTGGCGCGCGACGTGGGAGTTCCGCGCCAGCTTGAGGATTGCGTCGGCGATCGCATCGACCGGTGTCTTCACCAGAATCACGGTATCGATCGATAGTATGACTTCAAATCCCGGCGGGCCCCGTCGGGCGGCGTCGAGCATGTTGCGTAGATGAATCATGTACGGGGATTCGTCGTCTATGCCTCCCATGTTGAACAGGAAGCCATCCAGCCCGATGCGATGTGCGGCCTTGATCTCATCAAGCATGTCAAGCACAGCCCAGTTTGCCTCCGGGCGTGGAGGTCGAGGCAGGGGCCGTTCGCGAACGAAGCCGCCTTCGGCCCGAAGTTTGCCTTGGGACCCGTCTGGCGACAGATAGTCGGCATACTGATCTTTGTCCGCTGGCCAGTTATCAAACGAGGTCGGAAACCAATGCCAATGAGCGTAAACTTTCTTCGTCTTCGCTCCCGAACTCGCCGCGGCCACTGCCGAGGCCGGCATTGAAGATGCTCCCGCGAGGAGGATGCCGGCGGAAAGAAGCTGACGCCGGTCCATACGGGCATGCAGCTCAAGGTCTTCGTAAATCCGGGCCGGGGGAAAGGGCATTCAAGTAAGTATTCCGTTGATATCTTCTATATATTACAAGGATATCTCACCTGAGTTTTGGCCGCAAGGTGAGCGAGTTCGAAGCGTTAACGCGACCGAGATATGTATTGTACGATCTGCACCGAGGTTGAACTGCGGTGGGATGTGCTCTTTCCAGAGCCGGCGCCGCAACGCGGAGCTCGGCGAACTCTGATGTTTTTGGGTTATGAACCAGCTCTCGCGTAACGCAGCCGCTTCCCAGTTGTATGTCACGCCGAAGAGCGTCTTCGACTATGTCGTGATCGGCTCAGGCGGAGGCTACTTGCTCCTTTCGTTCACCCAGGCCTGGTCGAACCCGCGTGCATCGTTGATCGCAGCAGTGATACTCGGGGTGAACGGGATTGTTTCCCTGTTCGGATTGAAGATCGCCCTGGCCAGATCCTACTTGCTGTTCGTCGTCTTTTTCGTCTTCAACCTTCTGTTTCTGGCCGTGGCGCCTCTTCAGCAGATCGGAAACGACTTCGATCCAATTCTGGCTGATGTAAGCCTGGTCGTGCCGGCCAGCGTCCTTTGCGCATTCATGACGATCGTGGGCCTCTGCTTCGTCATCTATCGCCCCTTTCGCGCTCCCGAACCCCGCCATAACCGGTTTCTGGACAGAAGCCTCGCCGCCGAGCAAAACCCGAACTACACCCTTTTGGCAGCTGCCTCGCTCGTCGTATCGCTGGGATTGGTTGGCTATCTTGGCTCGTCATTGCTTCAGGTGAATCGCGAGGCCTTCGGTTCGGTGGTTGGCGAAAGCAAGATGATCAACATTCTGGTCACGGCATTCTTCCGGCCATTCACGCTGGTTGCTCCCGTCATCGGTGCGAGTGTCGCCTTGGCTCGCCGGAACACCGGCTGGGTGACGTGTTTTGCAATTCTGCTTCTGGCGGGTCTCTTCATCAACAACCCGCTCATTTCTGCGCGTTTTCGCTCCTCGACATTGATTGTATTCTGCGTGCTTGCGATATTTGGCCCAAGAAGCGTCCGTTTGTTTCTTGTCACCTATTTCGCCGGATTGCTGGCGTCGCCCATATTCGGATCCATTTTCCGGTACGCGAACGTCTCTCTCGATCAGCGGCCGTTCTCCCAGTTCTTTGTTCATCCTGATTTCTCAGGCCTCGATCTGTTCTGCTATGCCATCATGTGGGTCGAAATGAAGGGCCTGGAATGGGGATCGAACATCATGGGCGCACTGCTGTTCTTCGTTCCCCGCGATCTTTGGGCCGGGAAGGGAAGAACGGTCGGTGAGATCATGCATGACTACATCTTCATCCTGAAAGGCTTCGGCACCGACAACGTTTCGGCTCCGCCGCCGATCGAGGGCTATTTCAGCTTCGGGATTGTTGGGGCGATGCTGATGTCTGTCGCGATCGTCTATGTTCTCGATCGGGTAGAACGTCGCGGCCTCACTGCCCAAAGGCTGTCGCCGCTGTACTTCATTCTCTGTCTTTCGCCGATGCTTTGCATGATCTTGCTCCGCGGCCCGTTTCAAGTGGGGTGGTCGGAATGGGCAATCCATAGCTCTACCGTCATGGCT
Organism: Bradyrhizobium sp. CCBAU 53415; assembly: GCF_028128735.1. NCBI lineage: Bacteria > Pseudomonadati > Pseudomonadota > Alphaproteobacteria > Hyphomicrobiales > Nitrobacteraceae > Bradyrhizobium > Bradyrhizobium sp. CCBAU 53415. The sequence goes on from NZ_LBJF01000027.1 coordinate 31,592, forward strand.
TCGGCGGTCATGCTCCTCCTCACCAAACGCGCTGTCTATGTTCCTGCACCCCCCTCAATTCGCCGCGGGGCGATGCCCGAGACCTCGCAGAAGTGAGAGGTTAACCGGGCTGCGTTCGGATACGGCCCGAGGCTCCCTTGAATGCTACCCAAAGCGCCGCGGCGCCATTGGCAATCGCCAGGGAGACGAACGCGCCGGTAACTCCAAGGGCCAGGCAACTGGGGATCGCGATGACGGCGGTTATTGCCGCGGCGATCAAGCTGCCGGCCTGCATCAGTCCCAGCCGCTGATTGGCCCTTAACCACATGCTCACGGTGGCAAGTGCGAGGGCGAAGCTCGTCGAGATCAATGCAACGGGGATGGAGCCTCCGAGTGCGACATACTTGGCTCCGAAGATGAGAGAGGCCGCGTCGTTGCCGAACCAGATTGCCATCACGGCCAACGGAAGCGGAGCGAAGACGATCAGGGTCAGGATGAGCAGGTGAGGAGTTTCAATCTGGCTGATCTTCGCGACTGCAATGCGCGGCGTGATGAATCCTGAGAGCCCGCCAAGCAACTGAGCGAATGGAGCTATCACGGCGAACATCAGTCGATAGCTTGCAACGGCTTCGGGCGAGTTCAGAAACACGAACACGAACGGATAGACATTTGTCGTCGCGAGGCCGAGGAGGTTGTTGATCAGGAACGAGTACCCCGCCCGGAAATGGGACTTCAGGGAGATGTTCTGGCTGTCGTTGAGCCTGTCAGGGATGTTTCGCCAGGCTGAGACAAGGAAGACCAGATTGCCGAGGATGAAGGGTACGGTATATGCAAAGTGCGATTCCAGATTGACGTGGGGCAGCATCCAGGCTGACCCGATCAGGACTGTTGCGTAAGCCGCTGCTGCGATGGCGGAGGCTTGCACGTGTCCCTGAATGTGCATGATTCGTCGAACGAACTGGACCGGACCGGCAAAGCTGAAGAACAGGCAAGCTAGAGCAACAACTGTGAGCGTTTGCACCTCGTGAGTGCTGCTGTTCAAGACGAGTGCGCATCCTGCGGCCAGTGCAAGGCAGCCGAAGGATACATTGACCGTCCACAGGCGCCGCAACAATGATTGTTGACTGGCCTGTGCGCTGATTCCGGTCGCGATGATGGGATCGCAGATGACCGCGTGATGAGCGCCAATGAGAATGAGATAGCAGGTATATCCAAGGCTCAGCTCGGCGAATTCAGCCAGCGGCAGCCGGCGCGCAATCACCGCCAGGTAGAAGAAATTTGAGAAGCTGAAGATGACCTGCTCGCTGCCCAGGACCAAATATTTGATGAGGTAGGTTTTCATCTTCCTGAAACTGGATTGCTGCTGGCGGGCGCTGGGGCTTGGCGGTGGTGCTCTGATCGCACAACGTTATAGGATGATGCGGAGCCCTGATGCGAGCTTGTTTGAGGACAAAGTTAATCGCCTAATTCTCATTCTGAGTGAACGAATCCGCGATCGGGCGCGCGCCCATACGATTGGCAGCATCGCTGGATGAATGGGCTGCCTCTACTGGAGGGAGGCGGGGCAAGACATCAGTAGGCCACGGGATCGCGAGTCACTTGTACCACGGTGCGCAAGATGATCTTCGCGTCGAGCCAGATGCTCCAGTTGTTGATGTACCACAGGTCCAGGTCGACCCTGGACTTCATCATACTGACGGTCAGCGTTTCGCCGCGGTAGCCGTTGACCTGAGCCCAGCCAGTGATGCCTGGTTTAACGTGTTGGCGAAACGCGTAGTTGCTGATGACCTGTTCATACTCCGAGTTGTGCGCAGCCGCGTGAGGGCGGGGGCCGACCAGCGACATGTCGCCCAGCAGGACATTGAAGAGCTGCGGCAGTTCGTCGATCGAGGTCTTGCGTAGCCATCTGCCGACCGGAGTTACGCGAGGATCGTTCCTGCGCGCCTGCAGAATGATCGGCCCGTCTTCCAGCACGCGCATCGTCCGAAACTTGTAGATCTTGAAGGCGCGACCGTTGAAGCCGTTCCGGGTTTGCCGAAAGAGCGCCGGGCCGCTCGATGTGCATTTGATCAGGATCGCGGTCATCAGCATGACCGGTGCGAACACCAGCAGGCCGAGGCTGGCGCCGATCAGGTCGAACGCGCGTTTGAGAGCCTGTTCTTGCCGCGAAATCGGTGCGCGCCGTATCTCTGCAATCATGCTGCTTCCGGCCGTCGCGACCGGGTAGCGCAAGAACCTCGAGACGTCTGGATCGGAGACGAGATTTACCGGTATCGGAAGGATTCTCATCGCGTCCGCGATCATGTCGATCGCGTGCCAATGATCCCACCTGAGCAGCAGGAACACCTGTTCGATCTGGTTCTCTCGCGCGTAGGCGATAAAGTCGTCAAGGCGCGGACCGATCGACGGAATCAACGACGGCGAAGTCAGGCACTCCGGGCGGAGCTCCATGATCCGCGTGATCCGGTAGCCATGCTGCGTGAGTTCTGCCATGGCCTCCGATGATGCCAACCCGCGCTCGGCGATCGCCACGGCGCGGCGCCTGGCGAAGGCACCGCCGTTCCGCAACGCAGTTGTGACAAATCGCGCAATGGCTGCCTTCGCCGGCAGAAGCAGAACCGGCGCGACCAGGTAGAACGAGATTATCGTGCCGCGCGAGATTTGATTGCTGGCCTTTATCGCGAAGGTGATAACGATCAGCGCGCCGAACAGGGCGGTCCACGTCGCCAGTGTCTTTTTGAATAGCCGCGGCAGGTCGGTAAAGTTCTTGAGAGCGTAGCCGTGCTGAACCTTGATCAGAAGCACGAAGTTGAGCGCGACGACGAAGCTGAGCGCGGTGTAGACGTCGAGCTGGTCGTGCTCCGGCCGCGCATAGATCTGGTATCCGGCAGCACAGCCAACGCCGCTTGCCACGATGATGATGGCGTCGGCCACAAGAGCCAGCAGTTCAACAATGTTGGGTCGCCACCATCTGACTACTAAACTTGCACGTGCCGGATTCGCCTCGTCGAGCACGTGAATTTCTACCGGACTGTCCGCGGCGGAGGTCGGGCGAGCCGATGCAATTGTCATAATATCAACTCAGGACAAGGAAGATCGGGTTGGGTGCTATCAGGAAAGGCAGTAGCCGAAAGACGAATGAAAAAATAACCTTACTTCTTGTGATCTCATTATCCTAAATCTGCCATTTGGAACACAAAATTCGAAGGTCGGAAGAGGATACGTGCATGCGTCACCGAGGGCGGCGATCGGGATCAACGGTGACGCGCCGGGTGGCGATTGGTCTCGCGGCGCTGTCCGCGACCGGCCTTGTTGTCTTTGCCTTGGTTCCTGATGTCGCGCCCGTCCACACCCCCGCCGATTCCTCGTTTCACGCCGGCTTCTTCCTGGATGGGCCCTACTCCGCCCGCTTCGCTGGGGAGATGATTGCTGCCAGGGAGGGCTATTTCAGGCGAGGCGTCGCATTGAGAGCCCTTCCAGACGATCCTGGTTTCGTCGAAACGGTTGCGCGGGAGAATGCAATCGGGGTGACGACGGGTCAGAAGTTCTTGCTTGCCGTTTGGCGGGGGACTCCTGTCACTGCCTTTGCAGCCAGCTTTCTTGACACCTCGGTGGCGATTTTTGCGCTGGAGCGGTCGGGCTTGCATCGCCCGGACGACCTCATCGGCAAGCGCATCGGTTGCCGCGAGGGGAGTGAGGCAGAGGTCGTCTTTGACGCCATGATGGCCAAGCTTCGATTGCCACGTAGTCGGATTGTCAAAGTCCCCGACCGGGCTAACTTCCAGGCGTTGAGGTCTGGGGACGTGGACGCAATCGTTGTCCCGATCGATCAGCAGCCCAGCCAGACAAGCGCGGACTACGTCCCGTTGAGCGTCATGAAACCTCAGGACTACGCAATCCACGTGCCTGGACAGGTTTATTTCGCCAGCAACGATCTGATTCGAGACCGGCCGTCCGCAATGGCCGACCTGTTGCACGGCTTGGTTCGGGGGTGGCAATTTGCCTATGCCGACTACAGCCGGGCGATTCCGATCATTGTCGATTTTGACCGGTCGCGCCTCGTTCCTGAGCGCGTCAAGTTCGAATTGGAGCAGCAGCGGTCGCTTGTGCTGCCTGTTGGCGCTCGAATAGGCGAATACGACGAAAGTCGGTGGCGAACGCTGCGCGACATCCTGGTCTTCGCGGGTCTTGGCCGGGAGAACGCGCCGCTGTTTCAGGCTGTCAGCACACAATTCGTCAGGGGCGAATACCGGCGAGCGCCGGAAAAGGAGGGGGCGGGCGCCTTCTAGCGGACCCGATGAGACATTCCGTGGTGGTGGATGGGCGCGCCATGGTCCGTTGCCTTTTTCTGATCCCGTTGATAAACAATAAACTCGATATCCGGCTGAATTTTGAAATATTCTAGTTTGGCGAATTTCGTCGCCGGCTGGCGAGCGCAGGGGAAGGCGATGGCGAAGAAGACTATCCGGCGTTTGGGGTTGTTGGTATCGGCAATGGTCCTGTTGGCCGGGCCGCAGGCAATCGCTGCGATGCAGTTGCCGGCACCCCTAGTCTCGGCACCCGTTGTCCCGGCGCCGGTCGAGCACGTGTTGCCGGTCACCTTCTGGGCTCAATCTTATCCTTACCGCTATGTGCCGCGGCGGCGTTGCCCTCAAGTTCGCGTGGAAACTCCCTACGGCTGGTATTGGGACCGGGTCTGTATAGCGGAGACCAGCCCAATCCTTCGCCGGGCTTACTAGGAGGGGCGTTTCTCGGAAGGCTTCCGTTGTTGCTTGTCGCGCTTGACGGCTCTCGGCGGTGCGCGTTCATCATTAAAATGATCATTTCTTTACTCCGTTAATGAGAGCTGCCACCACCTCGCAGCGAAAGTGTGGGGAGCGAGAGACTGGCGCGTTGCGCAAGCGCACGTTCTGGCCCGAAGGTTCACGGACTGCGGGGCTGAGTTCGGTCAGGCTGCCAAGATCAGGCTGCCAAGATTGGCACAAGCCGTGCCGTGTCGACGTGGAGCGAAGCTCGTCTCCGATGATTGGCGGGCCTGTACCAGGCGTAGTTCCCTTGATTTCGCACCGGAGTTCAAGCGGCGATTAGCCGCCGCGGCAGCGATCGTTCAGCGGAGGCTGTTGAGCCAATGCGGTGATCCTTGGCTGTCTCGAGTTTTGGATACGAGTTATCGTTCAGGAATTGGATTGAATGCGCATTCTTTTGGTCGGCATCAATTACGCTCCCGATCTGATCGGTGTGGCCAAATACAATACGGAGCTTTGCGAAAGCCTTGTTGCCGAGGGCCATGAGGTGAGGGTCGTTACGGCGCCTCCCTACTATCCGGCCTGGAGCATCCCCGCCGGTTTGAATACCTCCTATTTCAGGCGCTCGATGATGGAGGGCGTGAGCGTCGTGCGAGCGCCGATCTACGTTCCCAGGCAGCCGACCGGTGCAAAGCGTCTGATTCATCACCTGTCCTTTGCACTGACAAGCCTGGTGCCGGCGCTGATCGATGCATATTGCTGGCGGCCCGACATCATCATTTCAGTCGCGCCGTCGTTGATGTCGGCCCGATTTGCTTCCTTTGTTGCTCGTCGTATCGATGCCAAGTCGTGGCTTCACGTGCAAGACTTCGAGATTGATGCCGCATACGGTCTGGGCCTGCTCCGGAATGCTTCACTGCGAAAGGTGATGCTCAAGGCGGAGGCGGCGGTCCTCAGATCGTTTGATCGCGTTTCCAGCATCTGTCCGCAAATGGTGGAGCGTTTGTGGGACAAAGACGTTGATCCGCAGAGAACGACCGAGATCCGGAACTGGATCGACACGGATGCGATATTTCCCCGTCCGAAGCAGACCAGATATCGCACATCCCTGAATATCGACGAAGATGACGTCGTTGCTCTCTACTCCGGGACCATGTCGGCCAAGCAAGGACTTGACCTCCTCGTCGAAGCCGCCGCCCTTCTTCGGCGCAATCCGCGACTGCATTTCATTCTGGCAGGTGAAGGGCCACACAAGGCAAGACTGGTGGAGATGGCCTCTGAGAATCCGAGAGTCCATTTCCTGGGACTGCAGCCGAACGAAAGTTTCAACGAATTGCTGGCGACGGCCGACCTTCACGTAGTCCCGCAGAGGGCGGAGGCGGCCGATCTCGTATTGCCGTCCAAGTTGGGGGCGATGTTTGCGTCCGCGCGTCCCGTCGTCGCGATGGCAGAACGGGGCACGGGGCTTGCTGCCGAAGTGCAGGGTGCCGGCCTGCTCGTTCCGGCGGGAGACGTTCGATCGCTTGCAGATGCCATTCTTCAGTTGAGCGAAGATCCCTCTCTTCGCGAGAGGCTCGGTGCAGAGGGACGAAAGCGTTCCATCGAGCGTTGGGACCGCCGTACCATCGTGCGTCGCTGGATCGCGAGCATGGGTTCGATCTGCGGTCGGCCGGGCAGATCTGAACACGGGCCAGGTGTGGTTTCCGGCAAGGCGGCGGCATCGATCGATGACGCTCTTCCTCTGTCCTGACGCGACACGTCAGGATGTCTCCTGCGTTAATGATCCGTGCCGGCTACGATTGACCTGCATGGAAGGTCGCTTCTACATGTCTCCGGTGGTTGAGCCATTCTATCATCATCGTATTTGTCTCCAATCCCGGCGGTCAACGGCAGGTTTTCGCATATGAGTGGACGTGTTGCGCTAATTACGGGCGTTACTGGACAAGACGGTGCATATCTCGCCGAGCACCTCGTGTCGCTCGGTTATGTCGTTCATGGCATCAAACGGCGTTCGTCTTCCTTCAATACGGCTCGTGTCGATCATCTATATCGGGACCCGCACGTTGGTGAGGTACCATTCCTGATGCACTACGGCGACATGACGGATTCCACCAATCTGATCAGGCTCGTGCAGCAGATCAAGCCGACGGAGATCTACAATCTGGCGGCGCAGAGCCATGTCGGCGTCAGTTTTGAGAGTCCCGAATACACCGCGAACGCCGACGCAATCGGGGTACTGAGGCTTTTGGAGGCGATCCGCATCCTGGGCATGGAGAAGGATACGCGGTTCTACCAGGCATCCACGTCCGAACTGTATGGGTTGGTGCAGGAGATCCCGCAGAGGGAGACAACGCCGTTCTATCCGCGCTCGCCCTACGGTGTCGCGAAGCTCTACGGATACTGGATCACGGTCAACTACCGCGAGGCCTACGGGATGTTTGCCAGCAACGGCATCCTGTTCAACCACGAGAGCCCCATCCGCGGTGAAACGTTCGTAACCCGCAAGATCACGCGCGCTGTGGCCCGCATCGAGGTCGGGATCGAGGATACGCTTTACCTCGGCAATCTCGAGGCGAAACGAGACTGGGGGCATGCCAAGGACTATGTCGAAGGGATGCACTTGATCATGCAGGCGGATAAGCCGGGCGATTTCGTGCTTGCCACTGGTGAGACCCGCTCGGTGCGCGAGATGGTTGAACTCTCCTTCAGGGAGGTGGGACGCGAGATCGAATGGCGCGGCAAGGGCGTTGATGAGATTGGCGTCGACCGAAGCAGCGGCAAGACGGTGGTTCGAATCGACCCGACCTACTTCCGGCCAACCGAGGTGGACATTCTGGTTGGCGATGCCAGCAAGGCGAACCGGGTGCTGGGTTGGAAGCCGAAGCGGACGTTCGGCCAGCTGGTGCACGAGATGGTGGCAAGCGATCTGAAGGATGCAAGGCGGGAGCGATCGAGTGCCAGCCACGGAGTTTGATCTGAAGGGCAAGAGCGTCTACGTCGCCGGGCATCGTGGGATGGTCGGTGCTGCGCTGGTGCGCAGGCTCGCGCAAGAAGACGTACGGTTGCTCACCGCGAAGCGAAGCGAAATCGACCTGACCAACCAAGCTCAGGTGTTCGATTGGTTCGCAAGGATGCGGCCGCAGGTCGTGTTCGTCGCAGCGGCCAAGGTGGGAGGAATTGCCGCGAACGACAAGCTTCGCGCCGAGTTCATCTACGAGAACATTGCAATCGCGGCTAACGTCATCCACGCTGCACATGCAAACGGTGCCGAGAAGCTGATGTTTCTCGGTTCATCCTGTATCTATCCGAAATTCGCGCCTCAGCCGCTGCGCGAAGAATCGATCTTGACTGGTCTGCTTGAGCCGACCAACGAGCCCTATGCCATCGCCAAGATCGCCGGCATCAAGATGGCGGAGGCTTATCGGCGCCAATATGGCTCCGACTTCATCAGCGTGATGCCGAGCAATCTCTATGGCCCCGGGGACAACTATCACCCGGAATACAGCCATGTCGCAGCGGCCCTGATCCGACGCTTTCACGAAGCCAAGGTCGCCGGAAACAAGAGCGTCGTCGTCTGGGGGAGCGGCTCGCCGCGCCGCGAGTTTCTCTTCGTTGACGACATGGCGGATGCTTGTATTCACCTGATGAAGAAATATTCCGACGAGAGGCCGATCAACATCGGGACTGGCAGCGACATTACCATCGCTGAGCTCGCCCATGTGATCGCCGGTATCGTCGACTATCAGGGAGACGTCGTCTTCGACCCGACGCGTCCCGACGGAACGCCGCGCAAGCTGCTTGATGTCAGTCGTCTCTCAGCACTCGGGTGGCAGGCCAGGACTCCGTTGGAGGCCGGGATGCGGCGCGCCTACGAGGCCTACCTGACGACCCAGGCATCCGCCATAGACAACGGGTGAAACATAATCCTCCCTCTCGGCCGAATTTACCAGAATGCGCGAGTTCCAGAAGTTGGATCAGTTTCGTGTGCCGCCGGGGTTTCGCGGACGGGGAGCGGTCGTCGTGGTGCTTTGGCAGGTCGTTCAATCGACGCTCTTTGCACTTTCGCCTCAGCCCTTTTTTGCATGGCGGCGTTTTCTGTTGCGTCTGTTCGGAGCAAAGATCGGCCGTAAGGTGCTGCTGCGCCCGACGGTCCGCGTGACCTACCCCTGGAAGACCGAGATAGGGGACTTTTCCTGGGTCGGTGATCACGTCGAACTGTATAGTCTGGATTTCATTTCGATCGGCTCTCATTCGGTAATTTCGCAACGATCCTATCTCTGCACGGGATCGCATGACATGGACGACATCACGTTCAGCTACATCACCGCCCCGATCAAGGTCGGCGATCAAGTCTGGATCGCCAGCGACGTGTTTGTTGCGCCGGGCGTGAAGGTGGGCAGAGGCGCCGTCGTCGGCGCGCGGAGCACCGTGCTCAGGGACGTTCCTCCCGAGGTCGTGGCCATTGGCGAGCCCGCGCGGGTCGTGCGCGATCGCCGCGCGTCCGGTGGGGACAAGTCCCGCAATGCACTCTCAGAGCAATCCGATCCGCGCCGCTAGCTAGTTAGCTTGACCTCCGGGTCTGGGATTCCTGGTCCTGCGTCGTCTTCCGGCGGACGACGTGCAACAGATCCAGCACCATCCGGTCAACCAAAGGGCGTTGATGCACCAACCATGGAATGAAACGAAGCGATTGGTTGGTTGGGCGATGCGATCAATAAGCTCGGGCGTTTGGGCCGACATCATCGCGGAGTCCGATATGAACATCACCGGTTCATCGCGATTTTCGGAGCTTCGGCCGTGGCTAATCGACGACCGGAGAGATTTCGCGCGACACCAACGTTAAATTACATGCAGCTCTTGCGAGCTGTTCTCAGGGCAAGTGATTTGCAGCAATCCTGTTGCACTCTCATTCGGCACTCGCGGCCAGAGCCTAGGCTCGGCTGACTGCGGCTCCTGCGAAGCGGGCAAGTCCCAAGTGCGCGTCCACGGGATTGTCGGAAGGTCATGACCTTCGATGCTCGGGCCTCGGCATGACCGGTGAGGTATCCCGGATCGAACAACCCACGGCTCTCGGCCGCTCCAGATCAAACGTCGCGCCGCAGCCGTCCTCGTTTGACCTCAATCGAAAAGTAGGGATATGTAGACCCAGAAAATGCAACCTCTGCGGTGATGTCCGAGCGACGATCCATGCGCCCGAGGGGAGTGAATGCCTATTGATCGCTACGCCGAATACTCGGAAAATCGAAATGGGCTAGAGGCAGGGCCGAGGGAACGGCTGATGCCAAGAACTCTCCAGGAGCAACTGGACCAGGTTGAGCGCGACATCAAGCTCTTTACGGAGTTTGATAGGGCAGAGAAAGCTCGGTTCAATCGCGAGTCTTTCCTGTGGACTGCCGAGGACCGCATCGAGTGGCAGGAGACTCAATCCGACAATGCTCGACAACTACGAGAACTTCTCGACGAGCGTGACGCTTTGCGCAGCCAGCTGGATCTGTAAAACCGACGATTGGGGACGCTGCAATCCGCAAGGGAGAAATGGCGGCTCTCCCTTATCCTGCTTCAACAATGACCCGTTTCAATCTTACCCGAATTCGCCTCCTGGTTGCTTTGCCGCGTGGGATGTTCCTTGGGGGCACACGGCACGCCGCCATCGGAACGATTGATCAATCCGGCAGCGGACCGTGGCTGACGGATCGCGATCGTCAGCGCGGATGATACGAGTTCGAGCGCATGTGGTCGCGTATCGCCCAGGACCTCGAGAAGGTCCATGACGGCAGCCCGATACTGCTAGCCCTCCTCAGTCGGGATGCAGGTGATCTGTGAGCGAGAGCCGACCCGGGGTTGCAGCGGTGAAATGGCGCGCCGTGACGTCTTGCGCATCACCCAGCTTGGGTACGATCCGTCAGACTATGCCTTCGGCTTGCAGGTTTACCTGCTGTCACTCGCGAGGCATCTGGGCGATACCTTGCTCGAGCCAAAATGACGAGAAGCAGCCTTGGAGAATGCGCCGGCTCAGATCAGGCGATCGACCCCGGTCAATCCGGGGCCTTTGGTGTTCAGCGTCAAGTAGCTGAGGTCGATTCGCTCCGGTTTCCTACCGGACGTACCAATATCCCCACCAGCGCTGGGACACCGGGCGCGCCTGCGCCTTCATGGCTGCGACTTCCTCGACCGGGCGAAGCTGGGGGCCGTAAATTGCGGGCGGGTAGACGTCATCCCATAGCACAAATCCGCCTTGGACGTGGGCCGACCGCTGATGTGCCGGAGCAAGGGAGAGCTCGGCGGCCGGAGCGACGGATACCGCCAAGGTGAGGCCGAGGGCAGACAGGGCAATGGATGAGATAACGGCGCGGAAGTTCATTGGATTGTATCCCTCGTGAATGAGATACGAAATAATGCGACGGGTTCCAGATGGTTGCAAGGGCGTGGGCTGGCTCGATTGTTCTAAATTTCGTGCGCGAGAAAGAGGCGTCCGTTCGACGGCAACAGGATGCGAAGGCCGCGAGCACTCTCTCTATATCGAGCACTCCCTCTCTATATAGAGAGTGGCCCTTGTGGAAAGAACTCGAGCGTTGCTGCCGAGATGAGATGCACGGGAGGCCCGCCGGGCCGGCACAAGCGCTGCATGCGCACGAGAGATCACGTCTGAACAATCTTTCGGCGCCAGGAATCGATGAAAACCATGATGTCGACACACTGCTTGGCCTTGATAAGTCTCGCACTATCCGGGACGACTCCTATGGCTTCTGCACTTGTCACCGCTTCCATTTTCGGCACAGGCCTCATCTTGGGATACGCATTGCGCGCCTGGCGCGTCCAGCGAGGACCTGCGAACTCATCCTGCGGCATCTCGCGTCGAGTGGCCCGGTCGACTCCCACCTCGACATTCGGCCATGCCCGGCGAGCCTTTTAGGTAAGGTCCGATTGGGGCGCAGGGATCCGGGGTCTCACTGAAACGAATGGGGCATGACGTATGAGTGAACCCAAGAAGGACGCGCCTCGGCGCTACATCGTCGATGGCGCCGGACAGCGTGTGCTCGTTGGGTTGACGATCTCCGAGACAATCGAATTCGAAACCCTGGACAATCCGAATGCTCGCTTGAGCGCTGGTTTGGCTGACGAGCAGCGTTGTGTTCGCGAGGGCGAGAACGAGCGTTGGCTCGAGCTCTACGTCAAACATGAGCGGGCCTGGAACGACTGGATGGCCGAAACCCGTGCCCGGGTGGAGAAGCCCCGCTTGCTGAACTAGGCGAAGCCCTTCGCCATGGCGGGCATGCCGCGTCCGTGTCACACCGCGAGCATGCGGCTTCCCTGGATGCTCATCAGGGTGAGGTTGCCGGTCGCATAGGCGCCGGTGTCGATGTTGACGCGGTTGGTCAGGAATTCCGCGCTGCGGACCGGCGTATGACCGTGGACAATATACTTGCCGAACTGCTCCTCGCTCCGGAGGAATTCCTCGCGAATCCAGAGCAGATCGCGCTCCGTCTGCTCGGCCAAAGGAACGCCCGGGCGAACGCCGGCGTGGACGAAAAAGAAGTCTCCGCAACTGAAGCTCAGCCGCAGGTTGTCCAGGAATTCCAGATGCTCGGTCGGCATCGCGCGAATCAAATCGCGCATGATCGACGCCGGTTCGTCGCGCTTGAGATCCGGCGGGGCAAGTCCGTACGACATCAATGTCTGGGCCCCGCCGAAGGCAATCCAGTCCTCGAACAGGGAAGGGTCTTCGAACACCCTCACCAGAAAGGCCTCGTGGTTGCCCTTGAGGAAAACCGCATTTCCCCGGCGGCTCCGCTCGACCAGGATGTCGAGGGTCGAGCGCGTATCCGGGCCGCGATCGATGTAATCGCCCATGAACACTTCGACGGCATAGCGCGGCCGGCTGCGCTCGACGTCGGCGTCGATCACCCGCAGCATGGGCTGGAGCAAATGCGCGCAGCCGTGAATATCCGAGATCGCATAGATGCGGACGCCGTCCGGCAATTGCGGTTTGGGAATCGGCGGGCGTGGTCGCGCGAGAGGGTTCATGGCGCTCAATCGATCGGGTGGTCGAAAAAATGTCCCCAAGTCGCAGGCACCGGAGAGCTTCCATCCAACACGAACAACGCGAATTCGGTGGGGCCGCGCCTTTGTTCTCCGACCTGATCGCGCCAAAAGAAGGGCGCGGCATCTTTTGCCGACCCTGTTTCGGCGGCAGGGACGGCGGGGGTCCAGGAACAGGAGTGGCCCGCAGGAATTGCATCGCTGCTTCGAAGCTTGCGGCAAGTCTGCATGACTCGGAGCAAATCTTCGCATGCATCCATAGATAGAAATCCGGGAAAGTTCTCGTGCCGGCCTCGGCTTTGCTTCGGCGGGAGCAACGCAGCGCCTCAAAGTTGAGCGAAGTAGCGTTGATGCAACGATCGGTATCGCATCGGACGCGGAACTTGATTCAAAATAGGGCAGTCCGTTCGCTCATATGTCAGCACTGTGACGAGATTTTCAGCGCGTCGAATTCGCGTGCGTACTTCAGCACGACGCATCGTCCGTGCGCCGCAAAAGTTTTGCGTGCAGCGCCACAATGTCGCTGCGATCAATCAACACTTTCCGTGCGGGGAATTGACGAGTCTTCAGCATCACGACGAGCGTCAGGCACTCTCTCGATAAGCAGAGGTTCGAATGGCTGTTGCAACTTATGGTTCTGAGAACGCTCATGCGCTGTCATCCGCGCGCGGCAGCGCTCTTCAGAGGCCTTTTCAGATCGTCGTCATCGCTGCTGACTTTCTGTTGATCCTGTTGAGCTATGCGGCGGGTGCTTCGTTGTATGGTATGGCCGTCGCTTCGCCTCCCGACGGCGCATCGGTGGGAGCCGGATTGTTTGTCGGCGTGGTGTTCGTCGGGATTGCCTATTTCCGGGACGTCTATTCCACGCACCGCCTGCTCAATCTCGTATGGCAGCTTCGAATGGCGGTGTTTATCTGGCTGACGTCGCTCACGATCCTTGCCGTTGCGGCCTTCCTGCTGAAATCGACGGACAATCTGTCGCGAGGCACCGTCATCGTGTTCGCCTTGATCGGCGGGCTTGGCTTGATCAGCCTCCGCTTCGGCTGGCAGGCGGTGTTCGGCACGAGCTTTGCGAGAAGCCGCCTGGTCGACCGCAAGGTGATCCTGCTCAGCCTGAAGCCGCTCGACTTCACCTCGAACCGCTTCAAGGATCTGCGGAGGAACGGCTTCGACGTCATGCGCCATTTCGTGCTCGGAACCGACCGGGATGATGGGCACTGGGAGCGACAGATCCGCGACGTCATCCGTCAGTCGCGTTCGGCTGATGTCGATGAATATCTGCTTGCGATCGACTGGAACGAATTGCCGATGCTGCGCAAGCTCGGTCCATATCTGCGCGCCGTCCCGCAGCCCATTCGCCTGCTGCCGGACGATCCGGTCGCTGACCTGGTGACCCGACCTTTTCTGCCGGTCAGCGGAACCGTAGCGGTTGAGATCCAGCGTCCCCCGCTCACTATTCTCGAGCGGCTGCAAAAGCGCTGTCTCGACATCGGTGTCGCCCTGTTCGCGCTCGTGATGCTGACGCCGCTGCTGCTGACCGTTGCCGTGCTGATCAAGCTGGATTCACCGGGAACCGTCATATTCCGGCAGTCGCGCCGCGGCTTTAACGGCAGGCCGTTTGAGATCTGGAAGTTTCGAACCATGACCGTTTGCGAGAACGGCGAAACGATTGCCCAGGCGACCAAGAGGGATGCTCGGGTCACCAAGATCGGGCGCTTCCTGCGGATGACCAGCATCGACGAGCTGCCGCAGCTCTGGAACGTGCTGCGTGGGGACATGTCACTGGTTGGACCGCGCCCGCACGCGCTCGCCCATGACAATTACTACGACGAGCTCATCAGCAAGTACGTCTACCGCCATCACATGAAGCCGGGCCTGACGGGCTGGGCCCAAGTGAACGGTTTCAGGGGAGAAACGCCGACGATCGACCTGATGGAGAAACGTGTCGAGTATGACGTCTGGTACGTCAGCAACTGGAGCATCTGGCTCGACCTGAAGATCATGGCCCGCACAGCATCCGCAGTGATGTTCCAGGAAGCCTATTAGTCGCTCAATTTCTGAGTTGCCGGAACCTGCGACCCGAGGGCCTCAGGTTCCATTCCGCGGCGGCTTGCCGAACAGCCGCATGATGGCATCGCGCAGGGCGAGCAGCGGCGGCACGAGCACGAAGAAGGCCCCCATTGCAACGGAGACGATGACGTGGCGGATCGAGAAGGGTTCGTCCTGCTCGATCTCTCGCCGGCTTGGGTCGATGGGCGCCGGTGAGAGCGTCGTCGTCATCGGCTGCCGGAGCGGCTTGCGCGGGGGAACTACGATCAACACAAATAGAATGTTGAGCAGAACCCAAATAGTCAGAATCGTAAGCACGATCAGCATCCGAGCCACCGGAAAGGAATATGAGGCGAGATTAGCCTCAGGGCGCCGAGAAGGAAAGATGCCTAAAGTTTCGGCAATTTGAGGCGTCAAGGCCAGGATTGTCTCGTCTTTTCGACGGATGGTCGCCAATGGCCGCACTGTCCTGGCCACCATCTTTGTCGTCAATCCTTGCTTTTGGCTAAAGCATGATCCGGAAAAGTGCGCAGCGGTTTTCCGAAAAGATCATGCTTAAACAACAACCTAAAGCGCGATGACGATTCATCCTAATCGCATCGCGCTTTAGAGCAATAACTGCAAGTTGTGGATTCCGGACGAATACGGAGACGAGCCGGACGCGCAGGGGACCAAGTCCGCTTGGCAGCTCCCGAACGAGAGAGATCCTCCCCCGCAGCAATTTGGCTCGACCAACGATCCCATGAACAAGCGCGCGGCCCTGTGGCCGGCAAGATCCGAGCCAGTCCAGCTGAAGCACGATCAGCGCTGATTTGCCGAGCCGCTCACCCCGCCGGGGAGGCTCCGCATCGGTGTCGGAGAGGGTGAACCACGGCGCCCGACCTCCTCCACCCGCGCGAACGGGAGGCGCGCTGCCTCCGCTCAGGCATGCTCGACGTAGTAGCTGTTGTGGTGCTTGCCCTTATAGGCCTCGATGCGCTTGAGCATCTTCGGGTTGGCGCGGTTGAGCACGGCGCCGAGCAGTTTCTTCTGGAGGACTTCCGACCCGGAAACCGACTCCTGGAGGGCGCTTCGTGTCGTCTGCCCCCATTCGATGACGTAGACCATGGCATCGATCAGGAAGCTGACGGCCTTCGAATCCGCCACCGGCATCACCGGGGCGAGATCGATCACGATGTACTCGTAGTGCTCTCTCAGCACCTTGAGCAGTTCGGCCATCGCCTTCGATCCGATGACGTCCGCCGAATTCACCATGCGGGAAGCTACCACGGAGGGGAGGAAATCCAGTCCCGTTTCCTTGCTCCGCTGCACGTGGTAGCCGAGGCTCGCGGGATCGTTCAGCGCCTCCACCAGTCCGCTCTTGGCATTGGGCGCGAGCTCTCGCGTCAGCGAGCGCGTGTGCAGATCGCCGTCGATCAGAACCGTGCGGTGTCCCGTGAGAGCGATCAACTGCGCGAAGTTGGCGGCGACGGTCGTCTTGCCTTCCTTGGGGAGGGAAGAAACGATGCCGATCACCTTGATCTCGCGGGTCAGGCGGGCAACGTCGATCGACACCTTGATGTTACGCAGCGTCTCCGCAAACCGCGAGAACGGATGATCGACGACGTAGCGAGACAGATCGGAGGGGCCGGCCTTCGTGGACGGTCGGATATCGGGCAGGACGCCGAGGCACTTCACGCCGAGCTCGTCCTCGACCTCGCCGGGCGTACGCAACACGTCGCTCAGCAGTTCACGCGCGAATGCGACGCCGAAGCCGAGACAGAGGCCGCCTACCAGGCCGCCCACCAGCGCCAGGACCGTGCGCGGAGAGCTCTTGCGATCCGGCTTGGTGGCGGTGCTGATGAGACGGGCCTCGCTGAGCGGGAAGCTCTGATTCTGCGTCGCGCTTTGCAGCTTCTCGAGGAAATTGTTGTAGAGGTTGCGGTAGGTGTCGGCGGCGCTTTCGAGATCGCGCAGCTTGACTTCGGCCTGGCTGGTGTGACCGGCTTGGGCGACGAGATCCTTCACGCTTTTGTCGAGAGAAGCCTCCCGGCTCTTCGCGATCTCGTAGTCGCTGCGATAGGCGTCTCCGATCCGATGCAGTTCGTCCGCCATGTTCTTGCGGATTTCCTCCATCTTGTTGGCCAAATTGACCGCGGCAAGATGGGTCTTGCCGTAACGCTTGGACCAGTCGGCATACTGGGCCGCGAGATCGAGATATTGCGCGCGCAGTCGCGTGATGACCGAGTTGTTGAGAGCGTCGGTCACCGTCGATTGTGCGACGTCCTGGTCCGAGATCGCGGTGATCCGGTCGAGGCGGGCCTTGGCCTCGGCCGTTGCAGCCCGCGCTTGAACCAGCTGCGTATTCAGGTCGGACAATTGCTGCTCGGACATCAGGCCGCGGCTGGTTCCGACGATGTTGTGCTCGGCCTTGAAGGTCTGCACGGCGCGGTCACTTGCCGTTGCCTGCTCGCTCAGCTCGAGGCTGCGCTGCTGAAGCCACTCGGTTGCCCGCTTGGTGGACTGATATTTGGCTTCCAGGGCGCCGACGAGGTAGGCATTGGCAACGGCATTGGCGATCTTGGCGGCCTTGTCAGGGCTCCGCGCGCGATAGTTCAGCGACAAGACATACGTCGTCAGGACGCGTTCCGTCCGCAGATTCTTTTGAACCTGCTCGACCACGGCATGTTCGATTCGCTCCTGGGACGCCGGTTCGCCGGAGCGAAACGGCGACATGACCTTGCCGAGGATGAGGGAGAGGAGGCCCGGATTCGAACCATTGAACTCCGGATCCTCCGTCAGCTTCAGGCGACGGACAACGGACAGAATCAGGTCGTCCGAATTGATGATTTCGACCTGGCTGTCGACATAGCCGGTATCGATCAGAGCGCTGCTGGTGTTGCTGTCCTTGTCGAGCACCTGCGCCTGACGCGTATCCATCATGATGCGGGCATTCGCCGTATACATGGGCTGCGCCGTGGCCAGGTACACGATCACCAGGGCCAGCGAAGCTCCGACGCAAGCCGCGATGATCGGCCACTGGCGGCGCAGCACGTCGGCCACGCGCTCGAAGCTGAGGACCGCTCCGCCGAATTCGATGCCGAAGCGGTGGCCCGACTGGAAATGTTCTCTGGGCTGGTACATCTGTAAATTCGCTGCCTTTGGGGATCGCTGATCAATTCGGTAGGGGGACGGGCTTGAATGGGTTGGCCAGCTTGGTCTTCCATTCGCCGTCGAGCAGGGCGCCGCCTCGGGGCGGCTGTGCAAGGCCCTTGCCTTGCGATTGGGCCTGCTGGGCGCCGGAGTTGTCCTCTCCCGCCGCGGAATAGCCTGCTTGCACGTTGAGATCTCCGATCCGCTGCACGAAATCCCTGATCTTGCGCGCCGCGTCAGGTTTCGTCGATGTGCACCGTCCTTCGGCAATCCGCAGCGCGGCGCCGATGGCTGACCGATCGGTTGAAGCCGATGCTGAGATGAGCGTCTGCACGGACGGCAACACCGATGGATTCGTCGCGATATAAGTAGAGAGCCGATATCGCAACTTCTCCTTGTCATTGCGCAGTCGCTCCAGAAGCGACGACGGCGACTTTACGAAGGTGTCGAGCTCGAGCTGCGAGGCTCGGTCCGAGAATTCGACGCACTGGGCGTGGCAAACATCGACACTCATGGCGATCAGAGCAGAACCTGCCAAGGCGACCGGGAGCCATCGCGGCTTCATATGACGACGTGTTGCTCCGCAGCCCATCCGTGTCCCTTCCTCCCTGTTGCAGTAGGAGAACACCCGAAACCTGGCAGCTAACTGTGTCAATTTTTGTGCGACGCAAAAGCTGGATGCATCGATCGCCGACACCGAATGCGTGAGCTGCTTCCGGCCGGTTGCAAAATGAGGATGTGCAATGCCTGCGAGATCGGCATGTTCGCGCACAGGAATGTTGCAGTTTGAAAACAAAAGAGGCGTTCGCATGTCGAGGCGCCGCAAGCACGCGTCGCAAAACCGACACAAGCGCCAGGCGCGACTATTGTTCCTTGTCTGCAGAAAAGTTTCCGCGCGACATGTGCGACATTTGCATGCGGAGAGATCAATGTCTCAGCACTGGCCTCCATCGCAACAGCGCCGAATTTCGCGCACACTTTCCACGCAAACACTCGCAATCATCACAGCTGATGACATTTGCGCCCGAAGCACGCGGGCCTCAAACAAAAAATGGCATGAAGTTGGCGCTCGCATGTCCGAATGATCTGCGAGCATTGAAAGAATCGTCGGTTGTCATGCATCGAGTGCGAGTCCGCGATCGCAGAGATTGAACATGCCCGAGACCTGATACACACTGCTGCGGTGCAATAGCTATGGAATGCTGATGTGACGGAGTTGGTTCATCGTGAGAAGACGCATGTCCTGCCGCTCGACAGCATCCGGGGGATTGCCGCGACTTCGGTGGTGATTCACCATCTCCTGCTGATGCCGACTTTTCTTGCGGCGTTCCCGCACAATGCGTGGATCAACTGCTCGTTCTTCAGAAGCGCTTGGCTGCTGGTCGATTTGTTCTTCGTTCTCAGCGGGATGGTCATGTCGCTCAGCTACGTCGAGAGCGACTTCGGGCGCTTCTCGCTGCGCGAGTTCATGGTTCGGCGGCTGGCGAGGGTCTATCCGCTGCACATCGTCATGCTGATGGCAAATCTGTTGTTTCGCCTTCTGCGCATCAGCCTGGTCATGGCGGGCGTCGTCGTCGCCGCGCCGGCGGCGTTCGAGGTGAACAACGCCTATTCCTTCTTTCTCAACGTCCTGCTGCTGCATTCGATGGGGTTCATCGACTATCTCAGCTGGAATGGGCCGAGCTGGAGCATCAGCGTCGAGTTCTACACCTATCTGGTGTTCGGCCTGATCGTGCTCCTTGCCCAGCGCATGCGCTCGTTGCTGTGGTTCTACGTGCTCTGCGGCGCGCTCGCGGTCGGAAGTCTGGTCGTCATCATCTTCGTGCTCGGCAAGAGGAGCCTCGAGCTGCAAACCGAGTTTGGCATTCTGCGCTGTTTCGTGAGCTTCTTTCTGGGTGTGCTCACGGTCAGGATCGTCGACCGGCTGCCGGTCAAGCCGGGTCGGGCGGTCGAAGGTGTGCTGCAATTCGTCGCCATGATCGCCAGTATCGCCCTGGTGTCGTTGGCAGAGGCCAATCCTGCGTCAACCATCCTTGCGCCCGTGACCTTTGCGATCTTCCTCGGTAGTCTGCTGGCCTTTCCCAATGCGCTGCCGTTACCCCGTATTCTGGCCGCCAAGCCTCTCGTTTGGCTCGGGCGCCGTTCGTACTCCATCTATATGGTTCATGCGCTGGTAGTTCTGTTTGCCGAGTACGCCGTGAGGGCGCTCGGAGCAGGGCCGATTGCGGCATTGGATCGGATCTGGGCGGGATTGCCCTCTACGCTAAACCTCATTGTTTCATTGGCTGCGGTGCTGGCAGTCGCCAACCTGACTTACCTCTACGTCGAAATTCCAGGAAGCAGGCTGCTGCGAAATCTGCTTGGAGGCCGGTCGGGATTCGGTTCCTCTCATGCGCCGTCGGCGCAACTGACGAATTGAGGCAGACGTGACGTCTCTTACGTTGCAGCGCTCCCGGATGACGGTGGTCAGCCTCAACATCGAGGCGATCGCGCTCGCGGCTTACTTGGTTCGGGACGCTTTCGGTGGTGTGATGCGCTATTACACCAGCATCTTGCATCTTGATGCGCTCTGGTTCGTGCCCGATGGCATTGCACTTCTGTGTCTGGTGCAGTTCGTCATCCATTGCATCTTGCGCAATCGCAGCATCATGGCCGCCGTCGTCCTGGTGCAGATCATGCTGTCGCTGGTGCTCGGCTACTTCATGCTGGGAACGGTCAACGCCGCGATGTCGTCGTTCAAGATGATGCTGCCGGTCTTCGTCGGTTTCTGCTTCTGTGATTCGAGTTTGGGCGGGTACCGGAAGCTACTGTCGGTCATCTCCACGACCTTCTATCTCTCGCTGGTCGGCGTTTTTCTAACGAAGTTCTACCTCATGCCTTGGGTGGGCTACAAATATGAGTCCTTCGGCGCAGTTCGCGAGGCTGGCCGTCTCTGGTGGGCCTATGGCGGCGACGATCAACGTCTGACAGGTTTCGCCGCCGAGAGCACGATGGCGGCCTTCTTCATCTTGATCTCGTTCGCGATCACGTCCATTCGCATGAGCACGACGTGGTGCATCCTGTTCGGTTCCATCGCGATCTATGCCATCAAGCTGACCACGAGCAAGACGACCATGATCGTCCTCGTGCTGTATTTGCTCCTGCTGGTACTCGTTCGGATGCTGCCCGAGAAGTCGCGTTTTCCCGCCATTCGGACCATCGCGCTTTGGTCGTTTGCCGCGATCTTTGTGCCCTTCTTCATGATTGTGGTCGCGTCCGGCACCGCTGCCGTGCCGCATTCGACGCTGTTCAGCATCGTCGATCGCATCAACAACAGCTGGCAGCTGCCGTTCGTCTACATGAACCAGCTGATGCCGATAGGTCTCATCACCGGCTGCGGCGCGGGCTGCTTCAACTATCCGCAGAAACTGTTCTCGCCGCTGGCACATTTCTGGGTGCCGGTCGACAATTTCTACATCGGGACCTACCTGATGTTCGGTCTTCCGTTCGTGGCCTTCATGGTGATGGTGTTCCGGGCGACGTTCGGAGCGACCGACGTCTACAAGCTGACGCTGATCTTCGTCGTCAACCTGTTCACCATCACGGTGTTGAACTACGGCCCGGCGTCAGGCCTGCTGATCATCGCGTTGAGCTTCAGCGAAGTGTTCTCTCGCCGTGCGACCTCCGCACGGGCGGGGGAGACCGTGCCAGTTGTCATGCGGCCGCCGATGCCGTCATTGGAAGGATTCCGCCCGGATCTACCGGCGGCGAGCGGAAGCAGGTGAGAACGAATGATGCATAAACGGCTCGCTTTCATCGATACGCTCCGCGGCATTGCCGTGTTGTCCGTCCTGGTCCAGCATGTGCTCGAGATCATCGTGGAGAAGCACCCGACGGGCGCCTTCTACTGGCCGATCCACGATGTGTTCGGCTACTACATGAACTTCGGCCGGTTCGGCGTCGTGCTGTTCTTCTTCGTCAGCGGCTTCGTCATTCCGTTCAGCTTTCCGGACAGCGCCACACCGGGGCGGGACTTTGCGATCAGTCGCTTCTTCCGGCTCTACCCGGCCTACTGGACCTCGCTCGTGGTCGGGCTGGTGACGATGCAGCTGCTGGAGTCGAAGGTCTATCCGCTGGGGCAGGTCGCCGCCAACGTGACGATGTTGCAGACCTTCGTGAACGTCCCGAACCTGTGGGTGTTCTACTGGACGCTGGCGATCGAGCTGCTGTTCTACGTCGGGTGCACCATCCTCTTTGCGCTGGGATTGCTGAACCAGCGCTTCACGGCGGTGACGATCGTCGTTGCCGCCGCGCTGATCGGGACCACCGCTGCGCTGCTGGTGGAGAACAGGACCGTCTCCTCGGTGATGGAGGTCGGGCTGAACCTGTCGGCCATGTTCCTGGGCAAGATCATCCGCGACACCGTCATCGGCGGAAAGCTGCGATGGACCCATGTGCTCGGCTGCACGTTCCTCTATACGATCTTCGCCATCACCCTGTCCGACCGGCGGTTCGGAGGCGTGTATCACGAGAATTTCTTCCATAGCTATTCGATAGGATCTGCCTATGTCTGCGCGGCGCTGGTCTTCATCGGCTTCGCCGTGTTCGGCGAGAGAATGGCCTGGCGCCCGATGGCGTTCGTTGGCGTCATCAGCTACTCGGTCTATCTGATGTCGCCGTTCGCGATCGTCTTGGTCCATCGCCTCGTCTGGTTCGGCGATGGGCCGCTCGGATGGTCGATCTTCCTGGCTGTGATCCTGGCTCTGTCGCTTCTCGTCAGCTGGATGACGTTTACGTTCGTCGAGAAACCCAGCATTGCCTTTGGGCACCGTTTCCGCTCGGCGCGGCGCAAGAAGGTGGTTCTCGAGCCTGCCCTCAGTACGCAAGGCGCCGCAGAGTGACCGGGGTTCCGCACCACCAGGGGGGCGCCTACGACGGGTCGTTCGTTCCGTCGGTGCAGGGGCTTCGCGGCATTGCGGCGCTCAGCGTGCTGATGGATCATTTCTACGACATGCCGAAGGGCGGCATGTACGACATTGCGAATCCGGGGTTCCTGCCGCCGCTCTGGCCCTGGCTGCAATCGGTGATCAATGTCGGCGGGCATGGCGTCGAGCTGTTCTTCATGATCAGCGGCTTCCTGATCCCGGCCAGCCTGGTGCGGCATGGATCGCTGCCGCGGTTCTTCTTCGATCGCGTCCTGCGCATCATGCCGGTGTTCGTCGTCCTGCATATCGCGCTGTTCGCGATCGGTCCGATCGTGGCCTACAAGTTCTTCCGTGGGATCGATCTGACGAGCTATCTCACAATCTTCGCAGCCAATCTGTTCTTCGTGCAGGATGCGCTTGGTTTGCCCATTGCCCAGCAGAATGCCTGGACGTTGACCTACGAATGGGCGTTCTACATCTGGTTCGCAGCGACGTTTTCGATGCTGCGCGTTGGTGGCAAGATGCTGGCCGCGCCGCTTATCCTTCTGGGCGTCGCCTGCCTGCTGCATTGGCCGATCACGGCCTTCTTCTGCATCGGCATGCTGTTCAGCGCCACCGGCTTTCGCATCTCGATTCCCGGGCGTCTCGGCTTGATCGCAGGCCTTGCTTGCGGAGCAGCCATGTATGCGAGTCTGGTGTTGTTTCACCCGTTCGTGGGGCTCGTTCCCGGCTTCCTGCTGTTCGGCATGGTGCTTGCTCCGGGGTCCGGCCTCGGCAAGGCTCTGAGCGCGCCGGCCCTGCAATATGTCGGCAAGATCAGCTACAGCCTCTATCTCGTGCATCCCTTCGTGCTCTTCCCCTTGCAGGTGATCGGCCTGAAGCTGGTCGCCGTCGGTGTCGATCGATGGCTGCTGTGGGCCGCCTTCATCGGGCTCGGGCTGGTGATGTCATTGGTTGCGAGCGCGATCAGCCATGAGCTGATCGAGGTGAGGCTGCGGCGCCTGTTGGACGGCGCGATCCGCGGCATGGTCTTTCGACCGCTGAAGATCGGGCAATCGGTCTGAGAGACCATCTGCCCGTCGTATCAGCTCACGGTACGGCCGGCGAGCTTGCGATAGGAGCCCAGCAATCCCTCGGCGATGCGATCCCAGTTCAAGATGCCGGTCGCGGTTTGCCGCGCGCCGTCGGTCAGCGTCGCGGCAAGCGGCTTCGAGGTCAGCACGCGTTCGAGTGCATCGGCCAATGCAGTGACATCGCCGGGAGGAACCAGGAGGCCGTTCACGCCGTCCGTCACCACGTCGGGAATGCCGCCGGTGGCGCTGGCGACGACGGGACGAGAATTGCCGTAAGCGGATGCGAGCACGCCGCTCTGTGTTGCATCCTTATAAGGCAAGGCGACCACGGTGGCGGATTGAAACAGCTGCCCGGTATCCGCGGGCGAAATGTATGCGTTGATGGTCTTGACCGTCGGCATCGCCTCCATGCGCGCTCCGAGCCGCGTCATCTCGGGGCCGCGCCCGGCAACGATCGCCTCGTGCGCGACACCGCGCCGGGCCAACATGTCGATCGCGTCGATGAAGACGTCCAGGCCCTTGTAAGCCCACATCCGTCCAAAGAAAAGGATGCGTGCGGCTTCGGGCGCAGTCATCGCGCCACCGGCCGGTGGAACCATGAGCACGCCGTGCATGCTGGAGACCGTCTCGCCCCTGAAGTCGGGCGAGGCACGGCGAAAATCGGCAATGCAGCTCTCTCCGTGCGTCGTGACGATCGACGCGGCTGCGCGCATGCGTCCGCGCCAACCATCTTCGCGTGGCGAAGTACCGGAGCCGCCTTCCGAATGCGGAATCGCATCATGAACGGTCAACACCAGGGGAATGCCGAGTGGACGAAGGAGTTGGATCAGCCTGGACGTGTAGATTTCCGGAACTTCGTGACAATGAATCACGTCGGGGCGAAACGAAATTATGTCCAGGAAGGAGGCTGGGATGCCGATCGCGCCGCCGCGGCGCAGGCTCAGGTCGCGTACTCTCGTCTCGAATGGAGCCGTCACGGCAATATCGGCCAGTTCCCATTGCTGGTTGGCATCTTTGCGGTTGAGCACCAGCCGGACGTCGCAATGGCGAGCCAATCCCGAGGCGAGACGGTAGGAATATTCCGCAAAATGCGGTGCGTAGATCGCCACACGCAGGCGTCTGGAGTTAGTGAACGAACGCGGGGCGGACGAATTCATCAAGGCATCCATTTTGCATCACATCGCAGAGACTGAGGAAGTGTAGTCCACGATTTGAACTCACTTCCACTCTAAATCGAATCGTGATGGCGATCATCTGATTGCCATCACTCCGTCGTATTGTCGCGAGCAATCGGTCGCCGTTGTGAGCGGAGACAGGTGATCGCGTGTCGTCATCGCTCACCGCGCGGTCTCGTTTGAGATTGTGGTTGGATCTGTCGGAATTGGGTCGAATTGTTGATGAACGTCGTTCGGGGCAAGCAACATCAGGTCGTAGTGGCGCTGTTTTGGTCGCTCGCACAGAATTGGGGCGGCCGTGCGTTGTCGTTCGTGCTGTTCCTGGTGCTGGCGCGGCTGCTCGATCCCGCGGATTTCGGTCTTGCGGCGCTGGTCGCCTTCATCCTCTTGCTCTTGAGCTCGATCGCGGAATTCGGCTTCGGCGATGCGTTGATCCAGCGGCGGACGCTCGAACCCGCCGATGTGACGCTGCCCTTTTTCTGCTCGTTTGCAGCTTCGGCGCTCCTTGCTGCCCTGATCGCTCTGCTCGCGACGCATATCGAGCATTGGCTCGACGTCAAGGGGCTCGCGCCGCTGTTGACGGCCGCCTCTCTCTCTCTTCCGATCGGCACTGCCACCCTGTTCCAGGAGGCACTCTACAAGCGCCAGATGGATTTTCGCGTGCTCGCGGTCAGGACCATGGTGGCAACGGCCGTCTCCGGCGTCGTGGGGATAGCCTGCGCCTATTCCGGCTTTGGCGCCCTCAGCCTCGTGATCCAGGTGGTCGTTCAGAGCGCGATCAGCGGCCTGTGGCTCTGGAGCCAGCCGCGATGGCTGCCGATGCGTGGGTACGATCTGACGAGCTTTCGCGAGCTCTCAAGCTACAGCATCCACGTCATGCTGAACCGGTTGCTGGACTTCGCCATCGTCCGCACGATCGACATGATCATCCTGTCGCTCTACGGCGTCGCCGCTCTCGGCATCTACACGGTGGGGGCGCGGGTCTATATCATCCTGATGCAGCTGCTCACACAGGCGGTCATGGACGTTGCGCTGAGCGCATTGTCCAAAATCGCGCACGAGCGAGACCGGATCGCTGGCGCCTATCTGCGCAGTGTCAGTCTCGGCGCGCTGATCGGCTCGCCGGTCTTCGTGCTTCTTGCGGCGATCGCGCCGGAATTCTCCCTGCTGCTGTTCGGCGCGAAGTGGAGCGGCAGCGATGCGGTGATGAGGCCGCTGATGCTGATCGGCGCTGTCCAGACGGTGCAATTCGTCAACAGCGCCTATTTCGGCGCGCTCGGCAAGCCGAACTACGTCTTTTCACTGAATATCCTCAAATTCTGTGCGGTCGTGCCCGCAATGTTCCTGCTTCCGTCGCGCGACATCGGCCAGTTGGCGATGATCTTCGCGTTCGCGCAGCTCGTGGTGACGCCCGTGACGTTTGCGCTGGCGCTCCGACTGCTGGGCTTGAGCTGGGGGCAGTTTCTGCGTCCCATCGCGGGTTGCCTTTGCGCCATCGTCCTGGCCTACGGCGCGGTTGTCCTGTGCCGGGAGGCGACGCCGGGCATGAACCCCTACTTGCGGATTGGGCTGCTGTCGTCCTGCTTTGGAGCGACTTATCTGACGAGCATCCTGCTGTTCTGGCGGAAGCAGCTCTTCTCGCTGATTGATTTCGTCGTGAAGCGCGGTGCGGCCGCCTGATGAAGACGAGGAGGACGACGTGAAGCAATTGATTCCCGTACCCGTGCGCAGGCAGCTTCGGGGTTGGCTCAACAGCGCCAAGAATACGCCCTTTGCGCTCGATCTGCTGGAGTTGCGCAGGTGGCAGATCGCGCGGAAGGATGTCGGCGTCAACGCCGCACCGCGCAACGATCCGCGCCGGCTCGTGGTGCTTCCCTCCGATCCCTGGAGCATTCATCAGTCGCGTGGCGATGAGGCCATGATCGAAGCGGCTGCCGGAGAGATGAAGCGGGCCTATCCGAATCTCGAGATCCATATCGTCACCGCCACCGCCACGGCCAGCGCGGACGTGCGCGCCATGGGCTTCAAGCCGCTCGAACTCTGGAAGCAGCCGTTTTCCTATGAGACGGTGGCACAGGAGCTGTCTCTGACCAGACCGGATTTCGGGCTGGTTCTGGGCGCCGACGTGCTCGACGGCTACTATTCTCCGGTGGATGCCGCGCGCATGCTGCTCGTTGCCGACCTGATGGCGGCGTTCGGCGCCAAGGTCAGCGTGCTGGGCTTCAGTTTCAACTCCCGCCCGGCGAAGGCACTGCGCGAGGTGTTCCGGCTGCTGGGTCCGGGTGTGGCCTTGAACCTGCGCGATTCGATATCCCTTCAGCGCTTCGACGATTTCGCCCGGAAACGCGCACGTCTCGTCGCCGATGCCGCCTTCATGCTGACGCCGCGAGCGGATACCGCCGCCGTGAAGGAAATCGCGGCTGCGGTCGCGCGACAGCGCGAGCAGGGGCGCAAGGTCTTCGTCTTCAACATGCACCCGATGCTGTTCAAGAAGCCGGAGCCGGCCAAGCTGCGGAAAATGATCGAGCTTGCGGCGGCCGCCATGGCGCGGCTGTCCCGCGAGCACAATGCAAGCTGGCTGTTGCTCGCGCATGACTACCGGCCCGAGATCGCCGACGACAATTGCCTTCGGCCGCTGGCCGACCGCCTCGAGCCCGCGCTCGGCGAGCACGTGCACCATGTCAAGCAGATGCTGTCGGCGAGCGAGATCAAGGCCGTTGTTGGTCTGGTCGACGGCGTGATCACCGGCCGCATGCATCTGGCGATTGCGGCGCTCGGGCAGGGAACGCCGGTCGCGGCGATTACCTACCAGGACAAGTTCCAGGGCCTGTTCGCGCACTTCGGCATCAGCGAGTCGCTGTTGCTTTCGCCGGCCCAGTTCCTCGTCGGGGACAGCTTCGAGAAGTTTGTGCTGCACTTCCTCGGTGCGCACGAATCCGCCGGCGAGCAGGTACGCCAAGCGCTACCGGCCGTCATGGAGCTGTCGCGTGCCAACATCGCACCGCTGCTGGACGATGGCGCGATGCGGATGGCACCGGAGGTTGACGGCAAGGTCGCCTGAACGCCTTCCTCGTGATCGGCAGGGCGTCAGTTGACCGCCCGCTCGGTGTTGTCAAAGCGCATGGATGTTTCGGCTGCGACCGTCTGAGCCCTGCGCGGGGACGTGACGCATGTGTCAGCCCAGCGGTTGATGAGCCGGCGCGCGGGATTTTCGAAATAGGCGTAGGTGCGGTCCGCGAGGATGGTGAGGACCGCACAGCACGCCAGGGCGAACAGGCCAAATTGATCCGGGCGCAGTCCGAGCCAGGTCCACAACGGCTTGAACACCGCAATGAGGACGGCATCGTGCAGCATGTAGATCGCGTATGAGGTGTTCCCGAGTCGTCCAAGCAGGCGCGCGCCCGGAAACGCCTGGAAGGCGCTTTCGCCGACCGCGGTGAGCAGGATGGCGCAGGAGAACAGCAGAATGGCCAGATCCGGCTTGGCGAAGACGTTGAGGACGAGCACGGAAAGGCCGAACATGCCGATGCCGGCGAACACCACGCTCTTGTGCCGGTAGGGACGGGACATCCGGAACAGAATGGCGAGCAGGATGCCGTTCAGGAAGCTCGGCAGCGCGCGGAGCATGCCGTAGTCGAAATTGGCGCCGTACATCTGCGACCGTTCCTGCCAGATCGGCAAATGGCCGTGGGCAAGGACCAGATAGAGCGCCGCCACGATGGCGCCGAGCACGACTGGCTGGACCTTGCGTGCGAGCAGCATCAGCAGCGGAAAGATCAGATAGCAGAAGAATTCCGCGCTGATCGACCACGACGGCGAGTTGAAGCTGAGATGATCGGCGACGCCCCAGGCCTGGAGCAGCAGGAGGTTATACAGGAAGTCCAGCGAGGTTGATCGCGCGGTGCGCTCGAGGCCGACGCCGATCAGCACCACGAAGACGAGCAAGCTCAGCAGGTGCAGCGGATAGATCCGCGCGATACGGCGGATCATGAACCGGGAATAGGCGCGAACGCCGCGCGCGTCGGCCGGATAGGAATAGGAGATCACGAAGCCGGACAGGATGAAGAACATGTCCACGAACAGGCCAAAGGATCCGTTCCAGACCGGCGAAATGCCGGGGCCGATCAGCTTCAGGTGGAAGATGAAGACCCCGAGCGCGGCGACGAAGCGGTAGAAGTCGAGAACGACAAAACGTCTTGCTTCACTGGCTTCCATCGGGCCTCGGCGTCCTTGCGCGGTTCTTCTCCGTTCTAGAGTCGAATTGTGACGCAAGTTCGCAAGCGCGCCGGCCGATACGGCGCAATCGCGCCTGTCCGCCGGAATTCATGGCACCCATTCAATTGCTGATGGCAGTCAGCTGCCTGCTCATCGATGAGGCAGGCGCCCATCAAACGTACGAGGGCCAGGACCCTGCATGGTCCCGGTCCCCGACAATGTTGGCGCGCGTCTGCGCAGCAGTTCGCCGCGTTCAGACGAACAGGAAGTCGTGGCTCGTCAGGCTGCTGACATAGACGTTCTTCAGCAGGATCGTGTCGTTGGCCGAGAACGTGATGAGCGCGTTGGTGCCGGACTGTGTGATCTGGAGGTGACTGTAGTCCGCGGCGAGCAGCTTCGAGATCTGGACCACGTCGTGAGTCGTGCCGTCGCCGGCCTGGAAGTTGAGAATCTGGTCCTGGCCATGATCGTAGGCGATGGTGGTCGAGTTTGGCGCGGCCGAGAACACGTCGTTGCCGGCCCCCCCGTGGATCGTCACGCCGGCAGCGACGGCCGTGACGTTGTGGGTGCCGTCGGTCTTGGTCTGGTCGATGAACTGCAGTGCATTGGCGGTGTTGTAGTTCTCGTGCTGGGTTGTGCCGGTCTGTCCGTTGAAGTTGAACAGGAAGACGTCCTTCGTGCCGTCGACGTTGTTGGCAATCTCCTGGGTCTTGTTGCCGACGCTGTTGTAGATGTCGGTCAGCTTGCTGCCGTCGTCGTGGACGACCTGGGTATAGTCCAGCGTGCCGTCGGCATGGGTCCGGGTGAGCTCGACAAGCTTGCCCGAGGCATCGAGGTGCTGATGCTGGGTCGTGTAGGACTGCCCGGTGACGTTGTAATTCCAGTTGTCCGACGTGCCGTCGGCGTTCTTGATGTAGGCGGCGGTCTTCACGCCGCCGGTGTAGACGGTCGTCGAGTTGTAACCATCGCTCTTGGTCGTCACCTCGCTGGTGATGACACCCTTTGCGTCATACCAATCGGAGGTCTTGGTGCCGTCGGCGCTCTGCACCAGCGTGAATGCCAGGCTGTCGTCGGCGTGGGTGCGCACGATGTGGGTGAGGAAGCCTGTCGTATCGTAGGTGTCGTGCTCGTTGGTGTAGGTCTGGCCCACGATGTTGAACTGGAACACGTCCTTCGACCCGTCGGCGTGGTAGTCGGTTTCCGTCTTCTTGACGCCCGACGCATCGTAGTTGGTGACGACGTTGCCGCCGTCGCTGTTGACGACCTGGGTGTAGTCGAGCGAGTTGTCGGCATGCCAGCGGATCACCTCGGTCGTCTGGCCGGATGGATCGAGGTGCTGGTACTGCGTGGCATAGCTCTGGCCGGTGATGTTGTAGCTGTAGTTGTCGTGACTCATGTCCGCGTTGGTGATGTAAGCCGCGGTCTTCACGCCATTGGCGTACACCGTGGTCGAGCTGTAACCGCTCGGCTTCTGGACGACCTCGCTGGTGAGCACGCCGCTCGCGTCATACCAATCCGTCGTCTTGGTCCCATCGCTGCTCTGCACCAGCTTGAACGCCATGCTGCCGTCGGCGTGCTTGCGGATCAGCGTGGTGAGGAAGCCCGTCGCATCGTAGATGTCGTGCTCGGTCGTGTAGTTCTCGCCGGTGATGTTGAACAGGAAGAGGTCCTTGCTGCCGTCGGCGTGATAGTCTGTCTCCTTGGTCCGCGTTCCGGCAGCATCATAGTTGGTGACGACGCTGCTGCCGTCGGCGTTGATGACCTGCGTATAGTCGAGCGTGCCGTCGGCATGCTTGCGGGTGACGGCCGTGACCTTGCCCGACGGATCGACGTGCTGGATCAGCGTGGTGTAGCTCTGGCCGGTGATGCCATAGGCATAATTGTCCTGGCTGCCGTCGGCATTCTTCACATAGGCGTTGGTTTTGACGCCGTTGCTGTAGAGCGTGGTCGAGGTGTAGCCGTCCGCCTTCTGCACCACCTCGCTGGTGAGGCTGCCGGCGGCATTGTACCAATCCGTCGTCTTGGTGCCGTCAGGCGTCTGAACCAGCTTGAAGGCCGGGCTGCCGTCGCTGTGCAGGCGCGTCAGGCTGGTGAGGAAGCCGGTGGTGTCGTAGACGTCGTGCTCGGTCGCGTAGGTCTGGCCCGCGATGTTGTAGGTCCAGACGTCCTTGCCGTGATCGGCATGATAGGTGGTCTCGACCAGCTTGACGCCGGTGGCGCTATAGGTGGTGATGACGCTGCTGCCGTCGCTGTTGTAGACCTGCGTCGAATCCAGCGAGCCGTCGGCATGGCTGCGGGTCACCGAGGTGACCTTCCCGGAGGCATCGAGGTGCTGAACCTGAGTGGTGAAGCTCTTGCCCGTGATGCCGTACGTATAGTTGTCCTGCGAGCCGTCCGCATTCTTGACGTAGGCGGCGGTCTTTACGCCGCTCGTGTAGAGCGTGGTGGAGTAATAGCCGTCGGACTTCTGGACGACTTCGCTCAGAAGGGTTCCGGCGGTGTTATAGGTGTCGGTGGTCCTGGTTGCGTCGGTGCCGACATGTACGAACTTCGTCTTCACACCGCCGGTATAACTGATCAGGTCCTTGGAGCCGTCGGTGTAGGCGACGGTGGTCGAGGCCGGCTGCCCGCTCGAATTCACGCCGGTGTCCGATTTCGACAGAAGTGCCCCGCTGGCGTCGTAAGTTTTGGTGTTGATCCAGGTCGCGGCCGTGTTCGTCACCGAGAACGAATAGCCGCCCTGAATCTTGGAGAGGGCGCTGCCGTAATGGGCGATGATGTAATCCATCGTCGCCTTCGAGGCGACCGGCAGCACGTGGGAGTCCGTCAGCGTGATGCTCTGCAGCGCCGTCGACGTGCTGAGGTCGGACAGTTGCGGAACGATCTCGGCCGCCGTGCCGCTGACGCTGGTCCGGGTGTCCGGGGGCGTCGGGGTGGTCGCAGGTGCGTCGACCTCGATGATCAGCGGGTGATCGCTGACCGGAACGGTGATCGTGCTGACGTCGGTGTAGCTGGCGATCGCCGTGGTCCCCGTCAGCGTGTCGTACACCTTCACCGTATGATGGACGGCGCCGAGGTTCACCGTCACCGTCTGGGCCGCATTGGACACCTCGGTATCGGTGGCATCGTTCCAGAGCTTCGGCTCGGCCCAGACGACGAGCTCGTAGGCGCCATTGCTCTTGCCGAGCACCATGCTGTGGCCCGAGGCCGGCATGTTGCTCAGGGTATAGTTCAACGGATCAGTCGGCTGCAGGCCGCCCTTGCCGTCGTCGGCCAGGATGGTCGTCAGGTTGTGAATCGCCGTCGCGGCGAGCTTGGGCGTGCCGTCGGAGTTGAACAATCCGTAGTTCGCTTCCGGGTTGGTATTGGCGGCGGAGGAGTCGCGGTCGAACAACTCGTAGAGATAAGTCGCGCCGACACCGGCCTTGTAGGCATCGACCAGCGTGTTCAGGATCGATTTGGCCTGCACCGTCTCGTTGACGCCGAGATACTGGGTGTTGGCCTGCGTGGTGTAGCCGGTCTCCGTGATGACGACGGGCTTTCCCGGCGCCGCGGTGGAGACGGCGCTCAACGTGGCGGCAAGCGAGCTATTGGTGGTCAGACTGGTGCTGACATAGGCATGCGCATTGGCGAAGTCGACCGAGCCCGACATGTTGCCGAGCTGGCTGTAGCCCTGAGGATCGTTGTAGGCGAGCGACAGATTGAAGACGGGAATGCTGGACCGCGCAGCGTCCGCCTTGACGGCCTGATAGAGCACGCTCTGGAATTGGGCCGCGGCACTGAGGCTGGAGCTGCCATTATAGCTGAACGGCTGGTGATTGGCCTCGTTGAGACCCTCGATGGCGCTGATGCTGCCCGGATGACTCGCCAAGAACTTCTCGAGCGAGACGATGTACTTCTGAAGTCCGGTCGTACCCATCTGGGGCAGGGCGGACGAAACGAGGAAGTCGAACTTGTAACCGGCGGCGGCGAGGCCTTCAATCACAGGTTGCGCAGCCGGGCTGGTTCCCATTGCGTCGCGGAGACGGGTGACGCCGAGATATTCCAGGTCGTCGGCCATCAGCGCGAGATTGTTGTAGCCGGTCCACCCGAAGCCGGCGTGCGTGTTGACGCCGATGGAGTTGATGAAGCCGCTGGCGGACAGGATGGTTTGGTCGGACATTGCACACTCGGGTTCTTCAGCGCGAGCAAAATTGCTCGCAGGATTTGCGTTC
Organism: Bradyrhizobium sp. CCBAU 53415; assembly: GCF_028128735.1. Classification (NCBI taxonomy): domain Bacteria; kingdom Pseudomonadati; phylum Pseudomonadota; class Alphaproteobacteria; order Hyphomicrobiales; family Nitrobacteraceae; genus Bradyrhizobium; species Bradyrhizobium sp. CCBAU 53415. The sequence continues at coordinate 65,118 of NZ_LBJF01000027.1, forward strand.
AAGCTTCTCTGTCGAGTGTGAATTTCAGATAAAAATCGAAGCTACAAATCGCGAGTGAAATGGAGTTCCTTGCGCAGGAACAGACCCTCTCGCGTTGCAGTCAGAATATTGATGCGATGCCGGTGCACGATGGCGTGAGGAAGGCGCTTTCAAGATTTTCCACGATCTGCGCTGCTGAATTGATGCGCAGGCTGTGTGGGTTGGATCATGCGACGGGTTGCGAAGGAACATGCGGCACGCTTGCAGAGTTCGATGTCGGGCTCCGCGTCTCTCCGCAATTCAACGGGGGCCTCATCGTGCGGTTCGTGCTTCCTGCACGGGAAGTTTGCAGATGCCGCTTCTATGGGCGGTTAATGTGTAGGATATGCGCGCGAGGGTTGTGGAGGTCCGGCGATGGTGCACGCACACGCTGCGGTAGCCGAGACAGGAGGCTGGTTTCGTATTGGAACCTGAGGCTCAGGCTGCAGGGCGGCGGATCAGCTGCGGCGGGCCAGCATGAGAAAGTCCCCGCGCCATGCGATGATGGCCGTTGCGAACGCAGCGAACACGATCTTGCCGGCGAGCCATGCCGTGGGCTCCGTCGGCATCGAACCGAGCGATCCGATCAGGATCGCGGCCACCAGCGCCTGCATGACCAATGACCAGCGCGGGAATGCCTCAAACCGCAGCGTAGGACCGAGCGCGACCAGAATCGTTGCGAGGGTCGCGAGCGAGGCACAGCTCACCGCCCCCCGCGGCGACAGGCCGGCCGACACCGCGACCAGGGCGAGGGCCACGACGGTGGCGAGCTGGCCGGCCGCGACGACGACCAGTCTGGTGACCAGCTTCTCGAGATGCGGGACAACCGCGATCGTCGCCTGCAAATGGGTATGCAGGAAATAGAAGGCGGCGATCGCCGGCGCCGTCTCCAGGAATCCACCCAGGCTCTCCTGCGGCACCAGTATCCGCGCAGCATCTGGAATGAAGCCGACCAGTCCGCCGAGCAGCACGAGGGTCGTGCAGATCATGAACTCGAACATGCGACGGGCAGATTGCACTGATTTTGTGCCGGTCCCGTGCTCGAAATCGTTCACCACTTCGGGATAGCTCACGGTGTGGATCGCCGCATTGAGGACCCAGAAGGGACGTTGCAGCAGGTCGAGCGCGATCGAAAATCCGGCGCCTGCTCCCGTCGCACCCAGCCGGCCGATGACGATGAAACGGAGCAGCACCGGCACCGACAAATGGATGACCGACGCGCCCGCGGCAAGCATGCCGTAGCGGGAGAAAGCCTTCCAGTCGGCAAGCATCGTCCGCAACGAAGCGCGCTCCAGGGGGGTACGGTAGGCGACCAGCCCGGCGAGGAGGCCCAGCGCGTGGCCGGCGGCAACGCCGAGCAGCGCCGCCTCGGCCGTTCCTGAAATAGCTGCTCCCGCGGCGGCCCCGGTCAGAAGGGCGGTGGCACGAAACGCCAGAAGAAAGGACGCGATGCCCAGCCGATCGGACAGACGGACCGACAGGAAATAGAGATCCGTCAGGCCCTGGAGCACGGAAATGCCGAGGCCCAGTGCGATGATCCCGGTCGGGAGCACGCTGGCCAGAGATGCGGAGCTGCCGACCACGATGAGCGCGCCGGCACTCGACAGGCCAGCGGCAAAGAGCGACCATCTCAGCCGCGCCGCCTCGTTCTCCCTCGCTGCCGCCAGAAAGCGCAGTCCGGCGAGCTGCAGCCATTCGAACATCAGGACGCAGAGCAATTGGCTCGAGGCCAGTGCCAGCGAGAAATTGGTGTAGTCGGCGGCAGGCAACAGATGACTGATCGCGAAGATCAGGATGATCGCCGCGGCGCTCTGATAGACGTAGCCCGCCATCGCGAAGAGGCGTGTCATCTCGGAATGAGGCGCCCCTTGCCGACAGCCCGTCCCAGCGGCGCCTCGGCCGTTGCTGCGTGCAAGCGCGACATCCGTTGCTCGCGCAATTGCTCATACAGGTTCTTGTATGAAGACAACACGTCGGCAAATACCCATTTGTTGGTATCCGCGATGAGGCGCCGGCTGATCTCGTCGATCTTGTTCGGATCCGCCGCGATTGCGAGCATGCTGTCGGCCAGGGATTGCGGATCGGCTTCGGTCAGCCAGCCCGTGACGCCGTGCTCGATGACCTCGGGCATGCCGCCAAAGGGCGTTCCGAGCAGCGGCCTGCCAGCTGCCTTGGCGTCTGCGACGACGAGTGGACCGGGGTCGTGCCAGATGGATGGCGCTACGACCACGTCGACTTGCCTGTAGAAATCGTCCGGTGACACGAAGCCCATGAACTCGATGCGCGCGTCCGGAGCGAGCGCCCTGAGGCGTCGTTGCTCCTCGTCGCTGACGCGACCGGCAATCAGCATCCGGATGCGATCATGGGGCAGCATGGCAAGTGCTCGCATCAGGTTGTCGATGCCCTTTTCCTCCGTGAGGCGACCGATGAACCCGAACGTCACTTCCTTGGTGCAGATTGGACGAGGATAGGGCTCACGTGGCGGCTCGGTCGAGGCGTTGCGGATCACGGTACGGATCGGCGTCTCGGTGAACATGCCCATGTCGGTATGAATGGACAGGACGCGCTCGCTCACGCCGACCACGGCACTGAGCCAATGCGTGGCGCGCTTGCGATGATAGCTCAGGATTCCGCAGCTCGTGCAGGTGTGCTCGCAGGAGCGTCCCTTGTCGAAGCGCGAGCAGCGCGGACAGGTCAGATAATAGTCGTGAAGCGTATGGAGCACCGGGACGCCGAGCTGGGCGGCAACGCGCCAGATCGCGGTGGTGAGACCGGACAAATTGTTCGAGTGCATTACGTCCGGCTTGAAGGCCCGGACTCGCTCCGCGATCAGGGGCGCCTGCATCTGCCAGTCGTCGACCGCGTGCCAGATGCTGCGCAGCGCGACGTTCTTCTGCTCGGTGAAAGGCAGATAGATGTTCTGTACCGGCGCGGAATAGATGTCGATGCCGTTGCAGGATTCGCGAGCCTGCTGGGGCGCAGATGCGGCCCGTATCACCTCGACCTCGTCTCCGCGCTGCGCCAGGCCTTCGGCGAAACGTCGCGCGAAGATCTCTGCACCGCCAACGATCTTTGGTGCCTGAGGTGTCGGATAAAGCGTGGACGTCAAAAGAACTTTCATCGCATAACCTCGCGTTTGCAAATTTACGCCTACCGCGCCGGCCGTATCTCCAGGGCGGGAATGGTACCGTTGTTGACTGCAATAAGAACCGGTGTGCTCGAAACCGGAATCCAGGCCCTGGACACCGGTCTTGCGGCCGAATCGCACGGCATCGCAAAAGTTGCTCCTTCCTGATCGTCCTTGAGCCGGATTTCGTAACGTCGGTCCGGGGCCTCGGACCAGACTGCAACTCTGGCTCCAGACGCCGTGGATGCATTGATCGACACGACGCCGCTGGCGAGCTCTCGTCGCTCGGCGCTCAGGCTGGAACGAATGAAAGCCCAGGCGCCCTGGGTCGCACAGGCGACGGGTTTTGGCGAATTGTCGAAACGGAAGAGGCCGAAATTGTGCTCGAGCTCCGACGGATTCTTTCCGCTGTCCTTGAGCTCATAGAGCCAGATGCCCTTGAGCCAGCGTGCCGCGGTCGACGCCCACAGGATGAGCTGTGCCGTATTGTCGGCCTGGGCCTGTTCGCTGACGCGGCATTTGTTGGTCGCCGTGGTCCAGCCGGTCTCGGTGACATAGATCGGGAAGTCTGGATTCCCGCTCGCCTGGCCGACGAGCCGGTGAAACGCCGTGAGCCGCTCGATGATTTCGGCCGACGTGCGTTTGGCCGGGCCCATGCAGAAATTGTAGAGATGGATCGAAGCGCCGTCGGCATATTGCAGAACGCCGGTCCGCAGCATCTTCTCCGTCCATGTCCAGCCCGGATCGTCACCGAGCGCTCCAACCAGGAAAGGCGCATTCGGCGCAACCCGCTTGACCGCAGGTCGTGTGGCCTCGGCAAGCGCCAGATAATTCTCCGGTGAGAATGCGGCGTCTTTCTTGGCCGCCAGGTTCCACTCGTTCCAGAGCTCGAAGAGGGGATGCTGCGCCACGACCGATTGCGCCGCCGCAGCGGCATAGTCGGCGAACCGCTGCCGCGCCTCATCGGTCGTCGGCGGCGAGGAATTCGGAACGAGATGATGGCCGAACGCGAGGATCAGGAGCGGGCGGGCGACGCCGGACCGGACTTGCGCTTCGAGCCTGCCAAGTCTGGGTGTGAAGCCCATTCGGCGTCCTGCCGTTTCGAAATCGGACCAGGGAAAGTCGTCGCGGAAGGAGTTGAGGCCGAGCTGCTTGATCTGGGCGATGTTCTCTGCAGGGACGTAGCCACGCGCGCTCACCGGCCCGCCCAGCCCCTGATGGGTGCCGACACCCAGCAGAAATCGGGCATCGAGCGGTTGAGCGTGCTGAGCGCAGGCAGGGACCGACAGAAGAATGGACGAGATGAAGCCCGCGAGGCGGACACTGTCGCGAATCAAGGTGCGCGGGCGTGCCATGGTCTAGACCATGCTCACGCGCGATACATCGGCGGTGACACCAAACCCGGCCTGGTGCATCGCCATCGCGATCTCCGGCATCTGCGAGGGCAAGCGTGCATGTTGATCATCAGAAATTCTTTGAAAGGTCCGATTGCAGCCCCGCCTTCGTTGCGATCGGTGTCCGTTCGTCCTGAAGGAGCTCGACGTAGACCTGCTGCAATTGTCCATGCGTCTTCTGAACGTCATACAACTGCTTGAACCGGTCGTAGCCGCGCTGCCCCAGCACCTTGAGATCGAGATCCAGTGCTCGCCGGAAACCATCGACCAGCGGCTGGACGGCGACGGGCTCGCACAGCACGCCGGTGACGCCATCGACGACGATCTCGGGCAATGCGCCGCTGCGGAACGCCAGAATGGGTTTCGCTGCGCGCATCGCCTCGATGGCAACGAGGCCAAAGGCTTCCCATCGTGACGGGATTACGACGAGATCGGCGGCCTCGAGCTGGGTCTCGATGGTCGGGCGGTCAAGCCAGCCCAGCAGGGACACGTTGGAGGGGACGGTCGGGCCCTCGTATTTGTTGACGACGGAGGCGCCGACCATGCGGACGTCGAGGACATGCTCGAGCGAGCGCGCCGCTTCGATCAGGAGATCAAAGCCCTTCTGCCGGTCCAGGCGTCCGATGAACAGGACCTTGACCTTCTTGGAAGTCCATTCCGCCGCAACGGGCGGCAGCGTGCGGCTCTTCGAGATGCCATTGTGGACGACGGTGAGGCGGTCGGCGGGAATTCCCGCGCGGACCGCCTCGTTATATTCGTCACCCGAGATGCAGATGATTCGGTCCGATGTTCGCGCGAGAAGATTTTCTGCTGCCTTCGTCATGAGATGGCTGAGACGACCGGTCTCGCGCGAAAACGCCCAGCCGTGCGGACAATAGACGACGCGCGGTCCGCCCGAGCGGGCCGCCAGCGCGGGCCGAAGCATGAGGCCTGCAAACGAGGAATGCAGGTGCACCACGTCCGGTCTGAAGGCATCCAGCGCTTGCATGCTTGCGCGCAGCATCTGGAATAGCCCGCCTATGCTGCGGCCCGATCGCTCGAACGTCGTAATCTGGTTGTCATCGACCGCGGCGAGATCGCGACGATGATCCGAGGGCACGACATAGTGCACGTTCTCGGCGCCGAAGCTCGCCTGTTGTTGTGGATGCAGCTCGTTCAGGTAGCTCGCAATCCCGCCACGGATCGTCTCGGCGACGTGCAGCACTTTCATCGTCTGTCTTGCATAAGGCTGCGTCGGAGGGCCGGACATCGTGGATCCTCGTTCTGAACTTCACTGACCGCGGCACAGTTCCTCGAATACGTAGCGATATTGGGGCAGCGATGTGGTGATGTTGCGCCGCGATCGTTGCAGAACGAAAAAGTTCTCATGGAACCAGGCAAGGAGCCGCGAGTTGCAAAACGTTTGTGCAAAAACCATTGCGCGTCACAGGCGAGTTGCGTCAAATTTCAAGCAGCGCTGGCGACGTTCGCCTGCCCCGCGAGATGATCGAGCAAAGCCTTCGCCGATTTCTTCCACGAATAGAATGCAACGCGATCCTGCTGACGCATGCGTTCCTGATCGGAGATGGCGCCTGCTGCCAATCTTTCAAGCAGGAGCTGCTTCAGCGCTTCGGCATCGCTGGCGCGAAAATACGCAGCCGCGTCACCGCACGTCTCCACGACGGCGTCAGCCGTCGAGGCGATGACCGGACAACCGAAGATCATGGCTTCGAGCGGCGGCACGCCGAACCCCTCGTAGAGCGAGGGAAACACGAACGCCGATGCATGTGCATAGAGAGCTGCAATCTCGCTGTCCGTCAGACGCCCGGCAAGCAGCAGGCCGGAAACCCCTTCGCCCGAATTGTCCTGAAAGACCTTGCTGTTATCGCCTCCGACGATGACCAGTGGAACGTCGGCCCGGTCGAGCAACTGGACCGCGCGGATCGCGACGGAGAGATTCTTGTTCTTGGTCTTCGAACCCACGAAGAGGAAGAATTTTTGCGGCTGAATGCCGAGTCGGACAAGGATGCTTGGGTCGGGCTTCGTGGCAGCGAAGTGTTCGGCGCTGTTGGGGAAGACCGGAATGCGCGATGCCGATAGATTCAGCACCTCAGCAAGCTCTCGGCGGGAAAATGCCGACACTGTTGCGATGGCTGCGTGGCGGGCGAGCAGCCGCCCCATTGTGCGATGAACGGTCAAATAGCGCCAGTTGAAGAAGTCGGGTCTGCGAAAGACCTGGGCGTCGTGAATCACGACGACGTGGTCGCGATGGAAGACGGGACCGGAATTGGCCAGACTGATCAAGCGGCCGCCGGCAGCGGCGCGCGCGAGATCGATCTGATCCCAAGCGTGCCCGTGCAACCGGCCGACAGCGCGAATCTTGATTCGATCGAGATGAAGGTCCTCGCTTGCATCCGCAGGGGTCAGCAATTGCCAATCTGCGTTGCGCAGCGAGGCCGGAGTTTGTTCCGACGCCAGCAGCACGTCGATCGCCTTGACCATTTCAGCGGCATAGCGCTGCACGCCAGTGAGCTTTTGCGACAGAAAGCGGCCGTTGATGAAGAACTTCAATTGGCTACCATAGGAGTTCACCGGCCTTCAGGCCGGGGTCGGCCTCGGTGAGGCAGACGGTGATCGAGCCAACAGAGCAATCGTTGGGTACGGAAATATGACGTCGCGCTCGGTCGGAGCCAAAACGTTCCGGCTGCATGATCGGAGCTGCCTTGCTGCCGGTGGGGTGGCGGTGTAGACGTCGGGCATGAGCGACGACACTTACTCTCTCGGCAGCGGTGGGCTCACGGCAACCATCAAGGCGCACGGTGCCGAGCTGTGCTCGCTCAAGGACGGCAGCGGCCTCGAATTCGTCTGGCAGGCGCGGCCGGAATGGCCGCGCCACGCGCCGCTGCTGTTTCCGATCGTCGGGCGCCTCGCCGACGACGAATTGCGGCATCGGGGCAAGACGTATCGGATGACCCAGCACGGCTTTGCCCGCGACAGCCGCTTCGTATGGGCAGAACGCGACGCGAGCCGCTGCACGCTGGTGCTCCATGACAGCGAGGCGACGCGCGCGCTCTATCCGTTCGCGTTCCGGCTGGCGGCTGCCTATGAGATCGATGACACCGGCCTCGATCTGACGCTCACGATCGCCAACACCGGTAAGGAGACGTTGCCGGCTTCGCTCGGTGGTCATCCCGCTTTCAATTGGCCGCTCCGGCCCGGTATGGCAAAGGAGAGCTATGCGCTGACTTTCGCGAGCGCGGAGCCGTCTCCCGTCCGCCGTCTCGATGGTGGACTGCTGCGGCCGGCAGCGGAGCCGAGCCCGGTCAAAGGCAACTCGCTTGCTCTGTCCGAATCCCTGTTCACCGACGACGCCATCATCTTCGACCGGATCGAGAGCACGTCGGTCCGCTATGCCGGGGGGCAGGGTGCATCGAGCGGGTCATGGCTGAGAATGTCCTGGCGCGGCTTTCGCGAGCTCGGCGTCTGGTCGAAACCGTCGGGCGCGCCGTTCCTCTGCATCGAGCCCTGGCGCGGCTATGCCAGCCCGGCCGGCTTCAACGGCGAGTTCGCCGAGAAGCCGGGCCTGATGCATATCGCGCCCGGTGAGGAAGAGCGCTTGTCGTTCCGGATCGAGGTCGGGTCGTCCTGAGGCCGGAGGGCGAGCTGATCGACGGGCCTCAGACCTCGATGCGCGTGAGATCCTCGCCGAGCACGACCGGCCCTGAGTAGTCGCCTCGGACATCCTCAAGCAGCGCGTTCAACATGGCATCGTCGGTGCGCGGCCGGTGGTGGGTCAGCGCGAGCATCTTGACGCCGGCCTTGGCCGCGACCTTGCCGACGGTGTCGCCGCAGGCGATCGTGTATTTCGCAAGGCGGCGGAGGTGCTCGTTGTTGATCTCCGGCGTGGCGAGGAAGCAGCACTGGACCAGCAGATCGGCTCCCAATGCCAGCCGCTCGAGCCCGTGGCAGGGGACGGTGTCGCCGGAAATTGCAATGACCTTGCCCTCCGCTTCGAAGCGGTAGCCGAGACACATCCAGCGCGCGAGAAAGGCCGGCGGCACGTCGAGGCCATCGCCATGCGAGACCAGCTCGGCGCTGATCTTCCAGCGCCCGGTGTCGAGAACAGGACCCGCCACGATGTCCGTTGCGACCACAGGCTTCCAGCCGCCGAAGCTGGGCTCGCCCTTGTCCCGCCACGTGATGTCCTTGTCGTAGACCTGCGTGATCAGCGTGCTGACGAGCCGCTCGGTATCCGGCGGTCCATAGATGCGCAGCTCGTCCTTGCGCCCGTGCATCCATGAATTCAGCATCACGTCGTAGAGGTCGCCGATGTGGTCGAAGTGATGGTGCGTGAGAAAGACCGTGTTGATGGCGCCGAGCGGCACGCCCGCCTTGCTGAGCTGCAGCACGACGCCGCGGCCTGCGTCGAACAGGATGTTCTCGTCGCCGAGCCTGATCAGCGTGGTCGTCGCCATGCGGCGCGGGTCCGGGCGCGGACCGCCGGTGCCGAGCAGTATGACCTCCATAACGCCACCTCCAGGGTGCAGATTTTTGCGACACACAGTAGATGCGGAGCTCGCGGCGGGGCAAGCCGGCTCGCCGTCAACGCGATGCGACGCGCTTCCATCTGGCTTCGATGCGCGCCTTGATTTGGCTGATCCGGGCCTCGTGTGCGGCCCAATAGGCGCGGCTGGCGGCTGCAGTGCCTTGACGATAGCGGGCATAGACCGCTTTGGGCTGTACCGGCATCTTCGGCCGGCTCGCCGGTTTTACCGCGGCCACTGCAGCGACCGGGGGCGCCGGATCCGGAGCGGCCGCAGCTTCGGTCCCTGCCGGCATCGCGTTCATGGCGAGGAGACGGTTGCGGGCTCGGTTGCAATAGACCTGCGACCGCGCGGTCATCTCTTCTTCGCCATGACCTGCCCGATACTTCATCAGGGCGCGGCAGAGGTCCCCGCCCGCCAGACGCCAGGCCCGGCTGAGGTAAAGCACCCCGTAATGGATATTGATATCAGGTTCTGCGAGTTCCGCGTTGTTTCCGCGGAAACCCAGCATCGCCGCCGTCTCGGGCCGCACCTGCATCAGGCCGATCTCGCCAACGCTGCCGATGGCCGCCGGGTTATAGCCGCTTTCGACGAAGACGACCGCTTCGGCGATATCAGCCGGCAGATTGGTGTTTGCGGCCTCTCTCTCGATGATCTTGCGGATCATGGCCCGGGATGACGGCGTTTCGCCGGCGCCGAGCTCGGTCCCGGCGTTGGAGATCGTCGACGTGGTGTGCGGCCCGTCGATATCGCCGTCGCTCGCATGTGCGCCGATCGGGGCCGACAACAGCAGCGCGACCGCCACGTGTCTCCACGTCGCGCCCGGATTGAAGCGTGTCCGATCCCACAGCATGAGTTTGTCATAGAGCTCCGGGGTTAACAAACCGGCCTCCGGCGCGAGGTTATTGTCGCGCGCGGGCGCTCTGATCGGTGGCGGGATATCCGCCACCGTCACGCCAAAGGAACGCCTTCCCCTTCGCGCGTGTTGTGCCCTTGGCGGTGGCGCGGCCGATGCTATGGTGTCCCGCTATTGTGACGGCAGGACGAGGATATTTCAGTGGCTGATGTTCATCCCGCGGCGGGCAAGCAGGCCTCGCCGGACGCGCTCACCAATCTTCCGCGGCTGGTGACGGAATATTTCGCTGGCAAGCCGGATGCATCGGATCCGGCGCAGCGCGTGGCGTTCGGCACGTCGGGCCATCGCGGCTCTTCGTTCAGGAACACGTTCAACGAAGGCCACATCCTCGCGACCACGCAGGCCATTTGCGATTACAGAGCAGAGAAGGGGCTGACGGGCCCGCTCTTCATCGGCATCGACACCCACGCGCTGGCCGAGCCGGCGCTCGTCAGCGCCGTCGAGGTGTTCGCCGCCAACGGCGTCGATGTCATGATCGACAAGGACGGCGGCTACACGCCGACGCCCGTCATCTCGCATGCCATCCTGACCTACAACAAGGGCCGCACTGGCGGCCTCGCCGACGGCGTCGTCATCACGCCCTCGCACAATCCGCCGGAGGACGGCGGCTACAAATACAATCCGCCGCATGGCGGCCCCGCTGACACTGATGTGACCGGTGTCGTCGAGAAGCGCGCCAACGCGTACCTCGCCGACGGCCTCGAGGGCGTGAAGCGCATCGACTATGCCAGGGCGCGCAAGTCGTCGAACGTCCATGCCTACGACTTCATCACTCCTTACGTTGCCGATCTCGGCAATGTCGTCGATCTCGACCTCGTCAAATCCGCCGGCGTCACCATCGGCATCGATCCGCTCGGCGGTGCCGCCGTGCATTACTGGCATCCGATCATCGAGCGCTACGGCCTCAAGGCCACCGTGGTCAACGAGGCGATCGACCCGACCTTCCGCTTCATGACGGTGGACTGGGACGGCAAGATCCGCATGGACTGCTCCTCGCCCTACGCGATGGCGAGCCTGATCGGGATGCGCGACCGCTTCGACATCGCGTTTGCCAACGACACCGATGCCGATCGCCACGGCATCGTCACGCGCACCGGCGGCCTGATGAATCCGAACCATTATCTGGCGACCGCGATCTCCTATCTGTTCGCGCACCGCCCGCACTGGGGCAAGGATGCCGCGATCGGCAAGACCGTGGTGTCGAGCTCGATCATCGATCGCGTCGCGAAAAAGCTCGGCCGCAAGCTTGTGGAGACGCCGGTCGGCTTCAAATGGTTCGTCGACGGGCTCCTCACCGGCGGCTTCGGCTTCGGCGGCGAGGAGAGTGCAGGTGCCTCGTTCCTGCGCCGCGACGGCACGGTGTGGACCACCGACAAGGACGGCATCATCCTCGGCCTGCTCGCTGCCGAGATTACGGCGAAGACCGGCCGGGATCCCAGCCAGCTCTTCGGCGATCTCACCGCCGAGTTCGGCATGCCCCATTACGCGCGGATCGACGTTGCCGCGACAGGGCCGCAGAAGAACATCCTGAAGTCCGTCACGCCGGAGCAACTCGGCCTGAAGGAGCTCGCCGGCGATCCGGTTCGCGCGACGCTGAGCAAGGCGCCCGGCAACGGCCAGCCCTTCGGCGGCATCAAGGTCGAGACCGATTTCGGCTGGTTTGCCGCCAGGCCGTCGGGGACGGAGGACGTCTACAAGATCTACGCCGAGAGTTTCCGCAGCACCGAGCACCTGACGCGGATTCAGGAAGAAGCCAAGGCTGGCCTGGCGAAGGTGTTCGGGGCGTAAGCCAGACGCGGCCTCTCTTACCCTCCCCCTGGAGGGGAGGGTCGATCGCGCACAGCGCGAACGGGGTGGGGTGATCTCTCCTCTCGGGCAGTGCCTATGTGGAGAGATCACCCCACCCCGCTACGCATTTCGCTCCGCTTCATGCGCAGCGACCCCCCCTCCAGGGGAGGGAAAGAGCGCACACATCCGCGTTTTCCTGCAGGGACCGAAAGACAAAAATCTGAGATTTGTATACATGAAAAATGATAGAGGTAATATAATATTCAAAATTCGGCCTTGAACGATTCTATCCCTTGGTTACTGTATACATAACGTATTCAGAAGCCGTGGGAGTGAGACCAATGACAAAGCCCTTCCCCATGAACGCCTGGTACGCCGCGGCGTGGGATGCCGAGGTTAGGCCGGCGCTGCTGCCGCGGACGATCTGCGGCAAGCATGTCGTGATGTATCGCAAGGCCGACGGCTCGGTGGCCGCGTTGGAGGATGCCTGCTGGCACCGCCTGGTGCCGCTGTCCAAGGGCCGGCTCGAAGGCGACACCGTCGTCTGCGGCTATCACGGCCTGAAATACAACGCGCAGGGCCGCTGCACCTTCATGCCCTCGCAGGAGACCATCAACCCGTCGGCCTGCGTGCGCGCCTATCCCGTGGTCGAGCGCCACCGCTACATCTGGCTCTGGATGGGCGATCCCGCGCTGGCCGATCCCGCGCTGGTTCCGGACCTGCACTGGAATCACGATCCGGCCTGGGCCGGCGACGGCAAGACCATCCGCGTCAATTGCGACTACCGCCTCGTGCTCGACAATCTCATGGATCTCACCCACGAGACCTTCGTGCACGGCTCTTCGATCGGCAATGACGCGGTCGCCGAAGCGCCGTTCGACGTCACCCATGGCGAGAAGACGGTGACGGTGACGCGCTGGATGCGGAACATCGAGCCGCCGCCGTTCTGGGCCAGGCAGCTCGGCAAACCGGGCCCCGTCGACCGCTGGCAGATCATCCGGTTCGAGGCACCGTGCACCATCGCGATCGACGTCGGCGTCGCGCCGACAGGCACCGGCGCGCCGGAAGGCGATCGCTCGCAGGGCGTCAACGGCTTCGTGCTCAACACCATCACGCCCGAGACCGAGAAGACCTGCCATTATTTTTGGGCCTTCGTGCGCAACTATCGCCTGGGCGAGCAGCGCATCACCACCGAGATCCGTGAGGGTGTCTCCGGCATCTTCCGTGAGGACGAGCTGATCCTCGAGGCGCAGCAGCGCGCCATGGACGAGAACCCCGATCGCATCTTCTACAACCTCAACATCGACGCCGGCGCGATGTGGTCGCGCAAGCTGATCGACAGGATGGTGGCCAGGGAAAACGGGCCACAGCACCTTCAGGCGGCGGAGTAGAATATGGCCGAACGTGAGGCCGACCGCTCCGTCTCGCAGACCGTGAAGGCGCAGCTCGCGCTGCGCGACCAGATCCTGTCCGGCACCTTGCGCCCCGGCGAGCGCATCTCCGAGCTCCAGGCGGTGGAGACCACCGGCGCCTCGCGCACGCCGGTGCGCATGGCGCTGGTGCGGCTGGAGGAAGAGGGCCTGCTGGAGGCGATCCCCTCCGGCGGCTTCATGGTGAAGGCGTTTTCGGAGCGCGACATTTCCGACTCCATCGAGCTGCGCGGCACGCTGGAAGGTTTGGCTGCGCGCTTTGCCGCCGAGCGCGGTGTCTCCGCCCGCGAGCTGGAGCCGCTGAAGGAATGCCTGGCTGCGATCGATGAATTGCTTGCCCAGGTACCGATCTCGATCGATGCCTTCTCGTCCTATGTCTCGCTGAACGCGCGCTTCCATGCGCTGCTCACGGAGCTGTCGCGCAGCCCGCCGCTGATCCGCCAGATCGACCGCGCCTCGGCGCTGCCATTTGCGTCCCCGAGCGGTTTCGTGATGGCACAATCGGCGCTGCCGGAGGCGCAGCAGATCCTGATCATCGCGCAGGAGCACCATCGCGTCGTGATCGACGCCATCGAGAACCGCGAAGGCGCGCGCGCCGAGGCCGTCATGCGCGAGCATGCACGGCTCGCGGTGCGAAACCTGCGGCTCGCGCTGCGCAACCGGACCCATCTCGATCTCCTGCCGGCGCTCGCGCTGATCAAGACCGCAACAGATTGAGGGCTGTCGCCATGCGCTTCATCGAAACCTGGATTCCTGCAACGCTCGTCTCGACCCGCGACCTTACGCCCGGCATCCGCGAATTCCTGATCGAGCCGGATCGGTTCGACGTCACGGCCTATCCGGTCGGGAGCCACATCAATGTCAGCGTGACCATCGACGGTCAGCCGGAGACGCGGTCCTATTCGCTGGTCGGCGAGGCCTCTTCGCACGGCTTTAAAATTGCGGTGCGTCGCGCCGAGGATTCCCGCGGCGGCTCCCGCTACATGTGGTCCTTGCGGCCGGGCGCGCGGCTCGACATCACCCGGCCCGCCTCGCTGCTCGCCGTGGACTGGACGCGGAAGAACTATTGCCTGATCGCCGGCGGCATCGGCATCACCCCGATCCTCGGCGCGGCGCAGGCGCTGGCGCGCCGGGCGCCGGATGTCATGCTGCACTATGCGGTGCGCTCGTGCCGCGAGGCCGCCTATCTCGACGATCTCGCCGCGATGCTTGGAGACCGCCTCATCGTCCACGCGAGCGACGAAGGCAAGCGGCTCGATCTCGACGCGCTGTTCGCCTCGTTGCCGCAAGGAACGCTGGCGCTGTTCTGCGGTCCGATGCGCATGCTCGATGCCGCGCGCCATGCCTGGATCGGCGCCGGCCATCCGCTCCCCGATCTCCGCTACGAGACCTTCGGCTCCAGCGGCCGGTTACCGACCGAAACGTTTCGCGTGCGATTGAAGGACTCGAACGTCGAGCTCGAAATCCCGCGTGAGCGCTCGATGCTGGACGTGCTCAACGCCGGCGGTCATGACGTGATGTTCGACTGCAAGCGCGGCGAATGCGGCCTCTGCGCCATCGACGTGGTCGCGGTCGACGGCGAAATCGACCATCGCGACGTCTTCTTCAGCGACCACCAGAAGCAAAGCAACCAGAAGATCTGCGCCTGCGTCTCCCGCGCGCGGGGCACCATCACGGTGGATACGTTGCTGCGGGCGGACGCGGTTTGACCCAGCCCGAAGCCGGGCCGTGTTGGAAAGAAGAAATGGACGGCCCGCAGACTCGACCTCTCCCGCTTGCGGGAGAGGTCGCGCCGAAGGCGCGGGTGAGGGTTCTCTCCTCTTGGGGAGTCCCTCCGCGGAGACACCCTCTCCCCAACCTTCCCGCGCAGGCGGGGGTGGGAGGTTACCTCCCGCTTGGTCGGCACTCAGGCTGAATTTCAGCTATGCCGCGTAGACTGCCCGAAATTTCTTCGTATCCAGCAGCGCCAGCACGCCATCGATCGACACCGGCCGGCTGATCAGATAGCCCTGCACCTCGTCGCAACTGATCTGGCGCAGATATTCGATCTGGTCGGCGGTCTCGACGCCTTCGGCGACAACGCCGATGTTGAGGTCGCGCGCGAGCGAAACCACCGACTTCACGATCGCGGCGCAGTCCGGCTGCACCAGCATGTCGCGGATGAAGGACTGGTCGATCTTGATGCGGCTGAACGGCAGCTTGCGCAGGTAAGTCAGCGACGAGAAGCCGGTGCCGAAATCGTCGAGCGCCACGGTGACGCCGAGCTCCAGCAGCGCGTTCAGGACGGTCGCGGCCGAGCCGTATTTCGACAGCAGCATCGATTCCGTGATCTCGATCTCGAGCCGGTGCGGGGCGATCCTGGCGTCGGCGAGCGCCTGCACGATGGTCTGGAGGATGCCTGTGTTGTGAAACTGCGCCGCGGAGAAATTCACGGCGACCCGGATCTCCTCCGGCCATTGCGCCACGGTCGCACAGGCGCGGCGGATGACCCATTCGCCGATCTCGTGGATCAGCCCGGTCTCCTCCGCGATTGGTATGAATTCACTCGGCGGCACCAGTCCGCGCGAAGGATGCTGCCAGCGCAATAGCGCTTCGAAGCCGGTGATGCGGTTGTCGCCGAGATCGAGGAACGGCTGGAACACCAGGAATAGCTCGTCTCTGGCGATCGCACCCGCGAGGTCCGATTGCAGCGCCTTGCGGTCGCGCGACACCTTGTCGTCGCTGGCCTCGAAGAAGCACACCGAGCCCGGCCCCGCCTTCTTGGCACGGTAGAGCGCCGCGTCGGCGTTCTTCATGATGTCGAGGGCGGTGTTGCCGTCGCGAGGGGCGAGCACGATGCCGACGCTGGTCGCGCCGACGATCTGGCGGCCCTCGAGCGGGAACGGTTCGGTGAACGCCGCGACGAAGCGTTCGGCGATTTCGAGCGCATCCTCCGGCCGCGCCAGGTTGGCCATGACCAGCGCGAACTCGTCGCCGCCGATGCGCGCGACGTGCTCGGCCGCACGCGTGCAGCGTTGCAGACGGTTCGCGACCTGGACCAGGAATTCGTCCCCCGCGGGATGGCCGAACTTGTCGTTGACCTCCTTGAAGCGGTCGAGATCGAGCAAGAGCACCGCGAACTCCTCGCCGGACAAGGCGAGACGCCTCAAGGCGGCGTCGAGCGTTTCGTTGAAGGCGACGCGGTTGGGCAGATGGGTCAGGGGATCCAGCCGCACCGTGCGTTCGGCCTCGATCTGCCGCATCACGCGCCGCGCGAACGAGAACGAATTGACGAACACGCCGCGCAGCAGGACGCTGCCGTAGACCACGACGAGAAAGGCGATCAGGAGAAAGGCCAGATCGCCGTTCCTGCCGAGGCAGATGGCGATCCCGACGAAGATCGGGGCCGTGAAGGCGATGGCCGCGATCGGGATCGTGGCGAAGGCCAGCGCGCCGCCGGCCAGCATGCCCGAGCACAGGCAGGTGATGACGAGCTGGCCGCCGGTCGAGGCGTCGGCGAAGAAGGCGACCGGGACGATGCCCCAGGCGGTGCCGAGGATGAAGGCGTTGCGCACCAGCCGGTGCATGGCGCGACGCGAGACGAATTGCGGCTTGGTGATGCGGCGCACCGCCCGCGATCTCAGCCCGAAAGCGATCGCGGCGCCGGCGACTGTGACCGCCCAGATCAGGGCCGGGATCTTGGCCGGCGACTGCCACAGCGCGATGGCGAGAACGATGGCGTTGCAGGCATTGGCGAGCATGATGCCGACCGAATAGCCGAGCACGAGCGACATCTGTTCGGCCCGGATATGCCCGGCCACGGCCTCGTCGGTTGCGGGACCGCCAAAGGCCGACAGATCGCCGGCGAACAGCCGTGCGACATAGTTGGTCGTTTGAGTCCGCATGCGATGGCCTAGCAACACCGGCCGTTGTCCGGCTCGATCAGGAGAATTCGTTGCAAACCTTTGACGAACTATGAATTATCCCCGTTTGCCACGACCGGTGTGACCACATCTGCGTGTTCAATTCACGGTATCGATAACAAAATCGATACAACGCGCGGCGAGGGCGCCGTGCTCGCATCCTCTTGAACTCGTGCGGCGGCAGCCCGGCGACGTTCGCTTGACCCTGGCCGCGAAGCCCCGCAGGTCACTGCGAAGAGCTTCCGGGATCAAATTGAGCGAGCGCGCGGCCTTACTTGTGTGATGCCGACCCCGGAAATCGCGAGCAGCCCGCCGATGATCAGCTTTGGCGTCAAGCGTTCGCCAAGGAAGACAACGCTCGAAAGCAACGCAAATACCGGAAGCAGCAGACCGAAGGGCGCGACGCGAACCATCGAGCAACGGGCGATCAGCCAAAACCAGAGGCCAAACCCAATGATTCCGCCGATGAAGACCGTGTAGGCGAGCGCCAGCCAACCCCGTTCGCCTGCCGTCACGAGGCTCGCCGCCTGTCCATATTCCAGCAGCAACGACATCAACATGACCTGCGGCACCGTGAGCAGCGACGACCATCCCATCAGCATCAAGGGATCAAAGGGGCCATAGCGTTTCGTCAACACGTTGGATACCGCGAAGGCGAAAGCTGCTCCAACCACAAGCAACAGCGGAAGCGGATTGGCGGACTGGCCCGGTTCCGCTGCCAGCACGGTCACGCCGACGAATGCAAGCACTACTCCGGCACAGGTGGCGAGTGATGGCCTCTCCGCGAGCAGCGGCCAGGCCAGCAGGACGGTGAAGGGCGTGGCGAGTTGGTACGCGACCGCCGACATGCTTCCCGAGCCGAGCCCAAGGCCCACATAGAAGAGCCCGAAATTCAGCCCACCAAGGAAAAGCGAAATGGCCGCGACAGGGCCGAGCTGCCGACGCGTGGGCCTGTCGACGAACGGAACAAGCAGCAGCGTAATGGCCAGAAAGCGCAGTGCGAGGAAGAAGAGCGGCGGAAACTCCGCAACGCCCACTTTGATGGCCACGAACTGATAACCCCAGATCAGGGGAACGGCGACCGCGCAGACGATCTGGATGGCAGACATAGCGCACGTCCCTTTCAAGACCGATCAGTCCAAATATAAGCCCGGCATCGGCGGAAGCGTTGCGGTGTCCTTACCTGACGAAACGGCCGATGAGAGCGTCGACGGCGGCCTGCGATGTCGTCCGTGCCGGTGCCGTCTTGCCGACCACGCGCAGCCCTTCAACGAAACAGATGAGAACCCGGGCGGCCGTTGCGGGCTCGACACCATCGGCCAACCTGCCCGCCGCTTTCGCGCGGGACAGTGCATTGGTCACTTTGGCCTCCATCGCCTTGAAGAAGCCCGCAATGCGTCGACCGACTTCGGCATCCCCGCCAGCCAATTCCATGGCCGTGGCCACCAGGAGGCATCCGCGCCGGCCGTTGCTCCCGCTGGTGCGATCGACGTAGCCGGCCAGGTAGGCCCGCAGGCCGTCGACCGGGTCGTTTCGGGGATCGAATTCGACATCCATCCGCGCCAAGGCATCCGCGATGTAACGATCAAGCGCGCGCAAGAAGAGCGAATGCTTGCCGCCGAAAGCGGCGTAGAGGCTGCCCCGCGACAGCCTGGTCGCACGAAGGAGATCGGGCAGCGCCGTGGCGTGATAGCCGCGCGACCAGAACACATCCATCGCGCGTTCGACAGCGGCGTCCATGTCGAAACTTCGCGGCCGGCCACGGGGCAACGGCGCTGGGGTGTTTTGCCTCATGCTGATATATATAGACCGATCGGTCTTTAAATGACAAGCCCCGCGCAGGAATCGCCGGGCACCGAGCTTCGGGTGATCTCCAGCCTCCGGTCCGGGCGTCAATACGGCCGTACGCGCTGATGTGTGCCTCGCGTCAGCGCCCCAACTGCTTCGGGTCGTAATAGAAGCGCTCCTCGACCAGTTTGTCGCCCCGCCAGATCTGCCAGGCGATCTCGTCCAGCGTCCGCGTGACGCCTTCGCCATTGGTGAAGCTGAAGCGCCAGCGGGTTGCGACATGGTCGCCTTCGATCAGGCTCGGTCCGACGCGGACGGCCTTGACCTCCCTGGACGCCGCCAGCACGCCGCGCTCCTTGGCGACGAGCTTGTCGCGCCCGACCGTCGGGGCGGCGTTGTTCTCGTAAGTCACGGCATCGGGGGTGCAGAACTGTCCGATGGCACCGATGAAGTCCCCGGCTTCCAGCCGTTGCGCGAAGGCTTCGACGACATCGCGGCTCGGCATAGCGTGCTCCCGGGAAAAACCGACTGATGGTCGGTAAATACCGACCAATGGTCGAAAAGTCAACTGGTTGCCTGCAGAGAATTCGATTACAGGCTGATGGATGAGACATAGCTATAGCCTCCACGTAGGTGCGTTCCCTCCCCCCTTGCGGGGGAGGGCTAGGGAGAGGGGTAGCTCAGCAAAAGGTATCGGTTGTTGATGATGCACCAAGGGTGGGTACGCGACGGATAGAATCCCCGTGTGGTACCCCCTCCCTGACCCTCCCCCGCAAGGGGGGGAGGGAACGGAAAGATCGCCGCTGATCGCGAATCCGCGTCGACCTAAATTCATTACGCTCTAGACGAGAGCCCATGGCGAAACAGGCGGAGCGGCGGGCGGCAACATCGGAAGCGATCCTGACGTCGGCTCGTCGCCTGTTCGGGACGCAAGGATTCGCAGCCACCACCATGGACGAGATCGCCGAGGCAGCCGCCGTCGCCAAGGGCGCGGTCTATCATCACTTCAAGACCAAGGAGGCGGTGTTCGAAGCCGTGTTCGACGAGGTCTCGCGCGACCTCGTTGCCGAGATCGACCGCACGGCGCGGGCCGAGAAGGATGTGCTCGCTGCGATGGTCGCCGGCACCCAGCATTACTTTGCCGCGACCGCGAAGGGCCCGACCGGCCAGATCATTTTACGCGACGGTCCCGCCGTGCTCGGCTGGGAACGCTGGCGCGAGATCGACGCCAGGCATTTCGGCGGAAAGCTGCCGCGCGCGATTGCGGCGGCCATGGAGGCCGGCCTGATCGCCCGCCAGCCGGTCGAGCCGCTGGCACGGCTGCTGCTCGGCGCAGTCACGGAGGCCGCGGTCGCCTGCGCCGGACGGGCCGACATCGCAAGGGCAGGCGCGGAATACGCCCGTGCGTTCAAGTCGCTGGTCGAGGCGCTGCGCGTGCGCGAATGATTGTGCTAAGCCACGAAGCGGAAACGCCCACACAACAAGAAGACTTGTAGCGCATGAACGCAACTTCCCCTCTCGCACCCTCCGATCCCGAATTCGATTACATCATCGTCGGCGCCGGCTCTGCCGGCTGCGTGCTCGCCAATCGGCTCTCCGCAAACGGCAAGCATAGCGTGCTGCTGCTCGAGGCCGGCCCGAAGGATTCCAACATCTGGATCCACGTGCCGCTCGGCTACGGCAAGCTGTTCAAGGAGAAGACGGTCAACTGGATGTACCAGACCGAGCCGGAGCCCGAGCTGAAGGGCCGCCAGGTGTTCCAGCCGCGCGGCAAGACGCTGGGCGGATCGAGCTCGATCAACGGCCTGCTCTATGTCCGCGGCCAGCACGAGGACTATGACCGCTGGCGTCAGCTCGGCAACACCGGCTGGGGTTACGACGACGTGCTGCCCTATTTCAAGAAGGCCGAGAACCAGTCGCGCGGCGCGGATCATTATCACGGCACGGGCGGTCCGCTGCCGGTCTCCAACATGATCGTGACCGATCCGCTGTCGAAGGCCTTCATCGATGCCGCGGTCGAGACCGGTCTGCCCTACAATCCCGATTTCAACGGGGCCACACAGGAGGGCGTCGGCCTGTTCCAGACCACGACGCACAACGGCCGCCGCGCCTCGACATCGGTGGCCTATCTCGGCCCGGCCAAGACGCGCGGCAATCTCAAGATCGAGACCTCGGCGCTCGGCCAGCGTGTGCTGTTCGAGGGCCGCCGCGCGATCGGCGTCGAATACCGGCAAGGCGCCAACGTGCGCCGCGCTCGGGCGCGGAAGGAAGTCGTATTGTCGAGCGGCGCCTACAACTCGCCGCAACTGCTCCAGCTCTCCGGCGTCGGCCCCGCCGATCTCCTGCGCAAGCACGGCATCGATGTGGTGCTGGACGCAGCCGGCGTCGGGCGCGATCTCCAGGACCACATGCAGGTCCGCATCGTGATGCGCTGCTCGCAGAAGATCACGCTGAACGACACCGTCAACCATCCGCTTCGCCGCACCATGGCCGGCGCGCGCTATGCGCTGTTCCGCAAGGGCTGGCTGACGATTGCAGCCGGCACGGCAGGCGCGTTCTTCAAGACCAGCCCGCGGCTGGCGTCGCCCGACATCCAGGTTCACTTCCTGCCGTTCTCGACCGACAAGATGGGCGAGAAGCTGCACGATTTCTCCGGCTTCACGGCGTCAGTGTGCCAGCTCCGGCCCGAGAGCCGCGGGACCTTGCGCATCAAGAGCGCGGACCCGACCGTGCCGCCGGAGATCCGCATCAACTACATGTCGACCGAGACCGACCGCACCACCAACGTCGAGGGCCTGAAGATCCTGCGCAAGATCCTGAACGCGCCGGCGCTGAAGCCGTTCGTGGTCAGCGAGTACGATCCCGGGGCGAAGGTATCGACGGACGCGGAGATACTGGATTATTGCCGCGAGCGCGGCAGCACCATCTACCATCCGACCTCGACCTGTCGTATGGGCAACGACGCGCTCGCGGTGGTCGACCAGAGGCTGAGGGTGAGGGGGCTCGACGGCCTTCGCGTCGTCGACGGCTCGATCATGCCGGACCTCGTCTCGGGGAACACCAATGCGCCGATCATCATGATCGCCGAAAAGGCCTCCGACATGATATTGGAGGATGCGCGCTGAGCACGCGTCGCGGATGGAGAACGACTTGGCTACACGACTCAGGATCGGCACACGCAAGAGCGCCATGGCACTGGCACAGACGGAAGAAATCGCGCGCCGCCTGACCGCCGCCGTGACCGGTCTCGATGTCGAGATCGTCAAGTTCGACACCACGGGCGATCTCGACCAGACCAGCAAGCTCCTGCCGCATGGCGGCAAGGGCGGCGCCTTCGTGGCGCAGATCCGCGCTGCCGTGCTGTCGGGCGAGCTCCAGGCAGCGATGCATTCGCTGAAGGACATGCCGGGCAACGAGGATACGCCGGGTCTCGTCATCGGCGCCACGCTGTCGCGCGATCCGCCGAGCGATGCGCTCGTGCTGCGCGACGGCGTGACCCTTGAGGCGCTGCGCCAGTCCCGCGGCAAGGGCTTCAAGATCGGTACGAACGCGGTGCGCCGAGCGGCCTATGCGCGACGGTTGTTTCCCGATGTCGAGGTCATCCACTTCCGCGGCGCCGCCGACACGCGCGTGCGCAAGCTCGACAATGGCGAGAAGCAGCGCCTGCCGGATGGCGGCGCGGCGGGGCCTGCCGATGCGCTGATCATGGCGCGTTCCGGCCTCGATCGCGTCGGCCTTTCTCATCGCATCGCCTATGAGTTCACCGCGTCGGAGATGCTGCCGGCGGCGGGGCAGGGCATCGTCGCGGTCGAATGCGCGGCGCAGGACTGGCAGACGCGGCAGATCCTGTCATCGATCGACGATCCCGCCGCGCATTTATGCGCGGATGCCGAGCGCGAGGTGCTGTGGGTGCTCAACGGCCACTGCAACTCGCCGGTTGCGGGCTTCTCGACCATCTCGGGCGATCAGATGTCGCTCACCGCCTCCGTGCTCGACCTCTCCGGCAACACCATTATCGAAGCCTCGCGCGCGGGCCCCGCCAATCGCCCCCGCGAGCTCGGGCGTGCGGTGGGATTGGACCTGTTGGCGAAGGGCGCCGCCGAGATCATCGAGCGCAGCCGGCCGCGGTAAGTCCGTCTGCGAGATCACAACCGGCGATGGTGCCGTTCTGCGCTTGTTTTGCCCGACGAGTCAAATGCGCGCGGTGACTCATCCCAGCCCAAGCTTTTCAATGACTTGTCTACTGTGCATGGGGTTGTTTTCGCGGTTTTTGTTTTGCCGCGCCCGAAGGGGCGAAATAAATCAGCCCCGCACGCGCTTCAGCATCTGTTCGACATGGGCGATCGGCGTCTCCGGCTGGATACCGTGGCCGAGATTGAAGATCAGTCGCCCTTGCGCGAAATTGGCCAGCACATCGTCGACCGCGCGGTCGAGCGCGGCACCGCCTGTGATCAGCACCAGCGGATCGAGATTGCCCTGCACGGCGACCCTGCTTTGCACGCGCTCGCGGATGAAGGCCGGCTCCGCGGTCCAGTCGATGCTGACCGCATTGACGCCGGTTGCCTCGACATAGCCCGGCAGCAGCGCGCCGGCGCCGCGGGGGAAGCCGATGATCTTCGCATCCGGCACCTTGGCCCTCACGCCCTCGACGATGCGCCGCGTCGGCTCGGTCGACCAGCGCGCGAACTCGGCGGGCGGCAGCACGCCGGCCCAGGTGTCGAAGATCTGCAACGCGTCGGCGCCGGCTGCGAGCTGTGCCAGCAGATATTCGATCGAGCTGTCGACCAGCACGTCGATGATCTTCGCAAACGCCTCCGGATGGCGGTACGCCATCATCCGGGCCGGCGCCTGGTCCGGCGTGCCGTGGCCCGCGACCATGTAGGTCGCAACCGTCCAGGGCGCGCCGCAAAAGCCGATCAGCGCGGTCCTGGGATCGAGCGCGCCGCGCACGATCTTCAGCGCCTCGAACACCGGCTTGAGCTTGCCGAAATCGGCGTGCGGCGCCAGCGTCGCGACCTTGGCCGGATCGTCCAGCGGCTCGAGCCGCGGGCCCTCGCCGACCTCGAACCGCACCGAACGTCCGAGCGCATGGGGGATCACCAGAATGTCCGAGAAGATGATCGCAGCATTGAAGCCGAACCTGCGGATCGGTTGCAGCGTCACCTCCGCGGCAAGCTCCGGGTCGAAGCAGAGATCGAGAAAGCCGCCGGCCTTGGCGCGCACCTCGCGATATTCCGGAAGGTAGCGCCCGGCCTGGCGCATCATCCACAGAGGTGGGATGGTCTGCCGCTGGCCGGAGAGGACGTCGATGAAAGGCTTTTTTTCAGACTGGGGCACGAATGGTCCTGAAGAAGGTTATGGCACCTGATACACCGCCGCGGCCCTCAGCGGAACAGGGGAACCTGCGCAATCGGGCCGCGTTGATCAGCCAATGGAGGAGGAATTCATGGCTGAGACATTCAATCCCGCCCCGCACGACAAGCACGCCGAAGACCTGCGCGAGGCGCTCGCCGCGGACCGCAACGCCAGGCTCGACGCCGGGCTGAAGGATACGTTCCCGGCTTCCGATCCCGTGAGCGCCGCGCAGCCGACGCCCTCGAAGGCCGATGCGGATGCCGAGCATCCCTCGCTCTGGGACAAGGTTAAGGCCATCTTCAGCTAGCGGCGTCGGGCGCGCCGGATTCCGACAGGCTTGCTAATGTCTTGTTAGCGATGCGCCGATCGTTGCGTCCGTAAGACTACTGGAAACGGGGAGATCGCCACGTATCCCGGTAGGGATTTCAGGATTCAATAACAGAAGCGGCAGAGTTTCCGAACGATCGGAGGACCCTGCCGCATGAGCGCTACCCAACGAGCTGGATGGAGCCGCCTGCCGCTACGCGCGGCGGCCTTCGTCGCGCTGACCTGCGCGACCATCCTCGGCGTCAGCGGATGGCGCGAGTGGGCGGCACGTGAGGCGGTGCTCAAGGGCGCCGAGACGGAGATGGCGAACGTCGCCCGTTCGCAGATTCAGCATGCCGAGGACAGCCTCGATCTCCTGGATTCCGGCGTCGTCGGCGTGGTCAGCCGGTTGGAGATGGACGGTGCCGGGTCCGCCACGATCGCCAAGCTGCGCACGCTGCTGGATGTGCGCGAGAAGGCGATCCCGCGGATCCACAGCCTTGCCATCATCGATGATCAGGGCAACTGGCTGACCTCGTCCGGCACGGTCAGCTCGACCTTCAGCGACGACGCGTTCTTCCGTCATCACCAGCTGTCTCCGAAACGAGAGCCCCATGTCGGCCGTCCCGTGAAGAGCCTCCTGGACGGCGAATGGGTCGTCACGCTGTCACGCCGCTTCAACAAGCCGGACGGCAGCTTCGGCGGCGTGGTGCTTGCGACCATCAGCTCAAAATATCTTTCGCATTTCTACGAGCAATTCGAGATCGGCCGCAACAGCTCGGTAACGCTTGCGCATGGCGACGGCCTGATCGTCGCGCGTGCCCCGAACGACGAAGAGTTCGTCGGACACAATGTTGCCGACAAGCCGCTGTTCCGCGAGCCGAGCCTGCAACGGCCGAGCGGCGCCTATCATTTCAAGTCGCCGCTGGACGGTGCCGAACGCGTCAGCGTCTTCAATCGCAGCAGCCGTTTTCCGCTCCTCCTGCTCGTCACCGTCGACAAGGACGAGTTGCTCGCGCCCTGGCGCGCTGCGGCAATCTCTCGCATGCTCTACGCGGTTGCGCTGGTCATGCTGATCGCGATCATCGGCGCGGTGCTGGTGCGGCAGTTGCAGCGCGGACAGCGCATGGCGGCCGCCCTGGTCGAGAAGGAAGCGCATTTCCGCCTGCTCGCCGAAGGCTCCAGCGACATGGTGACGCGCATCGGGCTCGACGAGCGGCTGCGCTATGTCTCGCCCTCGTCGGTCCGTATCGTCGGCTGGCGCCCCAATCAGCTGATCGGCACGCCGGCTCTTGCGGGTATCAATCCGGAGGATCTGCCGGACGTCCAGGCGATCGTCGACGCCATGAAGCGTGGCGAGAAGGAGGAGGCGCGTCTCATCTACCGCAACTCGCACCGGCAGAACGGCGAAATCTGGCTCGAATCGACCATGCAGGTGACGCGCAAGGACAATGGCCGCGTCGACGGCGTGGTCGCGATCTCCCGCGACATCACCGAGCACAAGAAGCTGGAAACCAGGCTGGAGACGCTTGCGATCGAGGACAGCCTCACCGGCCTTGCCAATCGCCGTGGCTTCGACGAGCGGCTGAAGGAGGAATGGGCTCGTGCCTATCGCGATCGCTCCAGCCTCGCCTTGCTGATGATCGACGTGGACCACTTCAAGGCCTACAACGACGAATACGGCCATCCCGCGGGCGATGCCTGCCTGCGCTTGATCGCTGGGATCATCGCGGCCGAAGCGCAGCGCGCCGGCGATCTGGCGGCGCGCTACGGCGGGGAGGAATTCGCCATACTGCTGCCAAATATCGACGCCGCCGGTTGCGCCCTGATCGGCGAGCGGATCCGCAGCGCCATTCACGCGGCCGGGCTGGTTCATTCCACCAATCTGGCGGCTGGATGCGTCACCGCCTCGGTCGGCGGCGCGACCTGCCGGCCGGCGCTGGAACGCACGGCGGGGGTGGCCTCGCTGGTCGAAGCTGCCGACCGTGCGCTCTACGCCGCCAAGGACGCAGGCCGCGACCGCCTGATGATGTCCGGCGAGGTCGTGAACCTGCTGCCCAAGGCGTCCGGCCAGTAAGACGGCTCAATAATGCGGCGGAGGCTCGTTGGCGGGTCCAGGCGCATTGGCTTCCGCCTCCCGCAGCCGCTCGCCGAGTTCTGCGATCTTCCGCGTCAGCAGATCGATCTGCTTCCACTGCGCCGTAATGGTCTGGTTCAGCGTCTCGATCGTGTCGTCCTGATAGGCAAGGCGCGTCTCCAGCGTGTCGATGCGCTCGCCCAGAGTCTTGATCTCATTCGTCACGCGTTACGTCCTTGTTCCGTTCGCGCAGACCGTGGCCGAGCGCGACGCGTTCGTCGAACACGAAGCAGTCGCCGCGCCAGCGGCTCTCGGCCTCCGGTATCTCCTCGAGATATTTGAGGATGCCGCCCTTGAGGTGATAGACCTCGGCAAAGCCGCGCGCGAGCAGATGCGCGCTCGCCTTCTCGCAGCGGATGCCGCCGGTGCAGAACATCGCGATCCTGCGGTGCCTTGCCGGATCGAGGCGGGCTGCGGCGAAATCCTTGAACTGGCCAAAGCTCTTGATGCCGGGGTCGATCGCGCCCTCGAACGTCCCCATGGCGACTTCGAAGGCGTTGCGGGTGTCGAGCAGCAGCGTGTCGGGCGTCACAATCAGCGCATTCCACTCGGCGGCATCGACGTAGGTGCCGACCCGGCGGGTCGGATCGGCTGTCTCGTCACCGAGCGTGACGATCTCGTTCTTGAGCCGCACCTTGAGCCGCCCGAACGGCATCGCTTCCGCAGTCGAGAATTTCAATTCGAGATTGTCGAGCCTGCCGCCGAACATGTCGCCGTGCGCCATCTCATAAGCGAGGGCGTCGATCGCCTCCGGCGCACCGGCGACCGTGCCGTTGATGCCCTCCTGCGCCAGCAACACGCTACCCTTCAGCCCAAGGCCGGCGCAGAACGCGCGCAGCGGCTCGCGCAGCTCGCGGTAGTCCGGGAGGGCGACGAATTGATAGAAGGCCGCGACCTTGGTGGCCGAATTCGGATCAGACATGGCGGCTCGTTTAGCAGGCGGCAGTCATCCGGAAAACCCGCATGGCCGCCGGCGCCGAAAGGTCCATACGCCCAGCGGATGGCAGCCATTTTCCTGGTATGCCAGCATTGCCCCGCTGGGCGGGAATGTGTCATGTAGACCCGGTTTTCGAGATAGGCGCGCCACCCGCGTCGACGGCCAAGAGAGCAAGACATTCGATGAGAAACTTCCATTTCCCCGGCAGGTCCACGGTCCACGCCACCAACGCGATGGTCGCGACCTCGCACCCGCAGGCCTCGCTCGCGGCGATCGAGGTGCTGCGCGAGGGGGGCACCGCGGTGGATGCGGCCGTTGCCGGCTCTGCCCTGCTCGGCGTGATCGAGCCGCAATCGACCGGTATCGGCGGCGACTGTTTCGCGCTGATCCAGCCGCGCGGCGAGGGCAAGATCGTCGCCTATAACGGCTCCGGCCGCGCGCCGAAGGCGGCGAACGCCGACTGGTATCTCGAGCGCAAGATCAACTCCGTGCCGCTGACCTCCGCGCATGCGGTCTCGATCCCCGGCGTGATCGACGCCTTCGCCACCGTGCTGCGCGATCACGGCAAGCTCGGTTTCGACCGGCTGCTCCAGCCCGCGATCAAGGCGGCGGAGGAGGGCTATGTCGTCGCGCCGCGCATCGCCTTCGACTGGAAGAACCAGTTCGAGAAGCTGAAGGGTGGCACCAACACCGTGCGCTACCTGTTGCCGGGCGGCAAACCGCCGGTGGCCGGTGACGTCATTCGCCAGGCCGAGCTCGGCAAGACGCTGCGCGCGATCGCCAAGGATGGCCGCGACGCCTTCTACAAGGGCCCGATCGCGGAGGACATGGTCGAGACCCTGCGTTCGATCGGTGGCCTGCACACGCTCGACGATTTCGCCGCGCACACGACGGAAGTGACCACGCCCATCGGCACCATGTACAAGGGCTATGACTTCTGGCAGTGCCCGCCGAACGGCCCCGGCGTCACCGCGCTCTTGATGCTCAACATCCTGTCGCGCTTCGATCTGACCAAGTACGCGCCCGTCAGCGTCGAGCGTTTCCATCTCGAGGCGGAGGCCGCGCGCATCGCCTACATGAACCGGGAGATGCATGTCGCATCTCCCGAGCACATGAAGATCAACGTCGCAGAGATGCTCGAGAAGGGCTTTGCCGACGAGTACATCGGCAAGATCCGAATGGACGGCATGCTCGACCTGCCGAATGTCGCGCCGCCGATGAACCCTTCGACCATCTACATCACGGTGGTGGACAAGGACCGCAACGTCTGCTCGTTCATCAACTCGGTCGCGCATTCCTTCGGTTCGGCCATCGTCTCCAACAAGAGCGGCGTGCTGTTCCAGAACCGCGCCGGCGGCTTCCGGATCCAGCCCGGCCATCCCAACTGCATTGAAGGCGGCAAGCGCCCGCTGCACACGATCATGCCGGGCCTGCTGACCAAGGGTGGTCGTTCCACGATGTCGTTTGCCGTGATGGGCGGACAGTATCAGCCGACCGGCCAGACCCATGTCTTGACCAACATCCTCGATTACGGCTGCGACGTGCAGGAGGCGATCGACATGCCGCGCGGCCTGCATTACGAGGGCCAGTATCAACTCGAGGACAGCGTGCCCGCTGCGATCGTCGAAGGCTTGAAGAAGCTTGGCCACAAGACCGCCAGCGTCGTCGGCCCGCTTGGCGGCGCTCAGGCGATCTGGATCGACTGGGACAAGGGCACGCTCACCGGCGGCTCCGATCCGCGCAAGGATGGCTGCGCGCTCGGCTATTGAACTCGTCCGGGGGTCCGCGCGCGAGATCAGGAAGAGTTGACGAAGGGCGGCGCGGCATTTGCCGTGCCGCCCTTTCTGGTCCTTCAGCGCGATCTATCACGCCACCGGCCAGCGCATCCGTAAGCTGCCGGTACGGCTCGAAAATATCGAGGTCTGAGGGGTGGAAACGGCGACGGCGTTGAGTTAGACACCTCCCGCCTCAAACGGAAGGTGCCCTATGCAGCGTTTTCAGCGCATGCTCCTCGCCCTGATGTCGGCACTCGCGATCACCGTGATCGCCAGTGTGTCGCATTTCGTTTCCACCACGGCCTCGGCCCAGACCGCAGGAAAGACCATGACCACAGCTTCAGGCTTGCAGATCATCGACACCACCGTCGGCACCGGTGCCTCGCCGCAGCCCGGTCAGATCTGCGTGATGCACTATACGGGCTGGCTCTACGAGAACGGCCAGAAGGGCAAGAAATTCGACTCCTCTGTCGACCGCAAGGAGCCGTTCGAATTTCCGATCGGCAAGGGCCGCGTCATCGCCGGCTGGGACGAGGGCGTTGCCTCGATGAAGGTCGGCGGCAAGCGCACGCTGATCATTCCGCCGCAGCTCGGCTACGGCGC
This sequence comes from Bradyrhizobium sp. CCBAU 53415, assembly GCF_028128735.1. NCBI lineage: Bacteria > Pseudomonadati > Pseudomonadota > Alphaproteobacteria > Hyphomicrobiales > Nitrobacteraceae > Bradyrhizobium > Bradyrhizobium sp. CCBAU 53415. Next base: position 95,117 of record NZ_LBJF01000027.1, read on the forward strand.
CCGCGGTGCCGGCGGCGTGATCCCGCCGAACGCGACGCTGATGTTCGACGTCGAATTGCTCGCGGTGAAGTGACGGCGTAGCTCGACGTCGTCATGCCCGGGCCTGTCCCGGGCATCCACGTTCTTCGATCCACCTGCAAGGACGCGGATGGCCGGGACAACCCCGGCCATGACGGAGGGAGCAAGGCAAACAAAAAGACCGGCCCTGCGGCCGGTCTTTTGCTTTCAGCTCCACGCGCGCTACTCCGCCGCGCGCCTTGCCGCGGCAGCGGCGCGATCCATCGCATCCTTTGCAGCGTCCTTGGCGTCGCCCACGGCCTGCTGGCCCTTGCCCTTGACTTCCTGGACTGCGCCTTCGCCCTTCATGCGATCGGAACCAGTGGCTTCTCCGATGCCCTGCTTGGCCTTGCCCATCGCTTCGTTGGCGATACCCTTGATCTTGTCGGTCGTGCTACCCATGAAACGCTCCTTCCATTTCTCTCGTTGGGACAACGTCCGGCAGCTACCAGTGTTCCGATTTTGGTATGGCTAGCGCCTGCCGCTTTGGTTAGTTTGCCGCGCACGGAACCAACAGAAGGCAGCTCCCATGACCGGCCACGATCACTCGCATTCCCACCATGACCACGATCATGATCGCTGGAAACATGACGGCGTGCGCGTCATTCCTGGCAACCAGCTCGATACCAACGTGCCCTCAACGGCAGGCATGGACCGCGCGGCCGCGATCAATTTCGCGCGCGTCGGCGCGCAGAAATTGTGGGCGGGCACGGTCAGTATCAAGCCGGATGCCAAGACCGGCGCGCATCATCACGGCCATCTCGAAAGCGTCATCTATGTGGTCAAGGGAAAGGCGCGGATGCGTTGGGGCGAGAGCCTGCAATTCACCGCGGAGGCCGGCCCCGGCGACTTCATTTTCGTCCCGCCCTACGTGCCGCACCAGGAGATCAACGCCAGCCCGGACGAGGTGCTGGAATGCGTGCTGGTGCGCAGCGACGGCGAAGCGGTGGCGATCAATCTCGACATCGAGCCGGTCGAGAAGCCCGAGACCGTGCTGTGGATCGACCCGGTGCACCGGGACCCGAACGAGAAGAAGTAAGGCTGTTCGAGGGGGCGCGGGGTCGGTGCGGCGGCCTCCCGGATCTGGGCTCAAAAAATAGTTGGAAGCGGTGTCGGATGGCGGCCTGACCGCCCGTCCTTGGGCAGAACCCCGCCCAAGGAGCCTCCGATGCCCAAGATGATCTTCGTCAACCTGCCGGTGACCGACCTCAAGCGTGCGACCGCCTTCTATGAGGCCATTGGCGCGGTCAAGAACCCGCAATTCAGCGACGAGACCGCGAGCTGCATGGTCTTTTCCGAGACCATTTTCGCCATGCTGCTGACCCACGACAAATTCCGCCAGTTCACGCCGAAGCCGATCGCGGATGCCAAGACCTCGAACCAGGTGCTGTTCTGCCTGTCCGCGGACACCCGCAGCGACGTCGACGATATTGTCGGCAAGGCCGAGGCGGCGGGTGGGGTGGCCGATCCCGGCCCGAAGGACGAATACAGCTTCATGTACGGCCGCAGCTTCGAGGATCCCGACGGCCATATGTGGGGTGTGAACTGGATGGACCTCGCGGCAGCCCCTCTGCAGCCCGACATGTCGATCGCCTGATCCAAGCCCAGCAGATCTGAACAGGAGGCTTCACGATGTCCAAGCTCGTGCCCTGCATGTGGTTCGACGGCGATGCCGAGGACGCTGCAAAATTCTACGTCTCGCTCGTTCCGAATTCGGCGATCACGCACGTTCAGCGCAACGTTTCGGACGGCCCGTCCGGCAAGGAAGGCTCCGTGCTCGTCGTCGAATTCACGGTAGCCGGGCAGCCGCTGGTCGCGCTCAACGGCGGCATGAAGATGGAGTACACTCACGCGATCTCGTTGATGATCCATTGCGACGACCAGGCCCAGGTCGACAGCGTCTGGAACGCGTTCCTCGCCCATGGCGGCAAGGAGGAGCAGTGCGGCTGGCTCAGGGATCGCTGGGGCGTGGCCTGGCAGGTGGTGCCGAAAGTGATGTTCGAGTTCCTGTCGAGCCCGGACAAGGCCGCGGCCGCGCGCGCGATGCAGGCGATGATGAAGATGGTGAAGCTGGACGTCGACGCGTTGCGTCGTGCGTTCGAAGGCAAGTCGGCGGCGTGAAGAGGCTGTGGTCTCTCCACATACTCGGTGTCATCGCCCGCGAAAGGCGGGCGATCCAGTATTCCAGAGGCCTTCGTCGGATAGTTCGCTCTCACAACGACCGCTGCGGAGTACCTGACGGAATCTGGGGCGAGATCCAATTCTAATAATTGATCCGCAGCCCCACACCGCCGTGGATGGTGTCGCCGACCGGCTGCGGGCCGAGCGTGCCGTTGGCGAACAGATCCACGATCCAGCCTTTCTGCACCCGGAAACCAAGCCGGCCGCCATATTCGAACCAGCCCTGGTTGCCCATGGTCGGCACCACCGTGCCGTTGCCGGTCACGGTGGCGACGATGCCGCTATGGCTCGCAAACGACTGCACCCAGCCGCCATTGATGTTTGTCTCGATGCTGCTGCCGAAGAGATGCGTCCACTGGCCGCCGATCTTGACGAGGCTGGTGCGGTCGGTACCGGTCGCGATGCTGGCGTCGAATGGATTGAACGTCACCGCATTGTCGCTGTAGCCGGACACGCGCTGCCAGAGCTGCCAAATCTCGATAGAGGCCGCGACCTCGTCGCGCGGCGAAACGCGGCTGATCCAGCCGGCGCGGCCGTAGACCGCGTAGTTCGAGGCGTTGGTCGAACTCGTCACGCTCACCGGTCCGAGGCTGGTGTCGTAGCTGCGCGTGTAGCGCGCCTTCTCCCACGGCGTCAGGATCGTGCCGACGTCGAAGAACGGGCGCGACGATCCCCAATCGGTGAAGTCATAGCGCAGCGCGAAGGCGCCGATCGGTGCGCTGGTGATCTTGTAGCCGCCCTCGTCGTAATGCGTGTAGGCGATGCCGGCGAGCAGCGACAGATTGTTGGTCAGCTCCTTGCGGCCGTGAATGCCCGCCGAGAACGAGCCGGCCGAGCCGAATGCGCTGATGCAGTCGCCGCAATTGACCTGCTCGTTGACGCCGAGCAGCACCGTGCCGAGCACCCGGTTGGTGATCATCTGGTTGAACCGCTGGCCCGCGAGGCCGCCGATCGAATTGCCGCTGGAGTCGGCGCCGGTCGGCGTCGGACTTGGCAGCGGATACGGACTCGGCGATGGCGAGGGATTCGGGCTCGGCGATGGTGAGGGATAAGGGCTCGGCGATGGTGTAGGCGTCGGCTCGTAACACTCTTCGCAAGTCTCCTGCGCCGCTGCCGGACCAGGAGCAAATGCAGCCAGCACAAGCACAGCGGCAAGCGTCAGCAGACCGGTGATGGGAAGGAGCCGGACGTTGAATTTCGTCATCGTCAACGCCCGCACAGCACGCCGTCGTCCTGGACGGCGGGCGTGATGCTCGGCGAGAGGCCGGCGTATTGGTTGACCGCGCACAAACCGGCACTCGCGGCGCAATTGGCGGCGAAGGTCCAGGGCGGCGTGTTGGCCTTGGTGATGTTCACCTTGCCGCCGGTCGAGGTGATGATTGCGGTGTCGCCGGGCTGGGTGAGCTGCACGCACTGGGAGCTTCTCGTGCAGACGCTGGCCGCGCCGTCCTGAAGCACGACGACGGAGCGGCCGCGCTGCGAGAGGATGTCGAGCGTGGTGCCGCGCACGCCGATGGTCGCAAGCGGCGTCGTGATCTTGTAAGCCGTCTTCTCGGAATGTCCGGTGACGAAGCGGAAGGCGCCGCTGGTCATGCGGATCGCGACGTCGCGATAGCTGTGCTCGTCGTTGAAGACGGTGCGGTCGAGCTTCAGCGTGGCGCTCGGCCCCAGCGACAGATTGGTGCTGTCGGCCATCACGAAGCGCGCCGCGCTGTCGGCGCCGGTCCGCACGGTCTCGTCGCGCAGCATGCTGTCGCCGACATTGATCGGCGTCGTGGTCGCGGCGACGCGCATCACTTCGTTCTGGATCACGACGGCTTCGCCGATGCGCGTCTGCGCCTGCGCGCAAGAGCCTGCGCACAATGCGGCCGTCGACAGGATGGGAAAAAGCCAAAAACGCAAATTCATTTCGCAACCGATCGATGTGTCCCTGATCGTACCGGATCGCGCTCGCCTGCGATGTGGCGGAATTATCACAAGCGGCGCGGGACGTGCGTTATGCTTAGTGACACTTGCGGCAGAATGAGTTCAATGAGACCGCGATCTTTATTTTTGTCCGCGGTGACGCAGATTTGCCACGCAAAACATCTCAACAGCAGCCGCTTGAATCGTTCGCAGTTTCAAAACTGTCGCGGAGCGCAGTGATTGCTGTCGCGATATTCCTGGTTGCCCATCTGGCATTGCTGATCGGCCTCGCCACGCCGGAAAAATTCGTCTTCGACGAGGTGCATTATGTGCCGGCGGCGCGGCAGATGCTCGAGCCGGCGATGTCGCAGCCGATGCTGAATCCGATGCATCCGCCACTGGCCAAGGAGCTGATCGCGGCATCGATCGCAACCTTCGGCGACAACGCGCTTGGCTGGCGTTATCCCGCGACATTGTTCGGCGCGCTGGCGATCGTCGCGATCTATCTATGCGGCCTCGCGCTGTTCTCCGCGCAAGGGCCCGCGATCGCCGCGGCGCTGATCGCAGGCCTCAACCAGATGCTGTACGTGCAGGCGCGCATCGCGATGCTCGACATCTTTGCGCTCGGCTTCGGCCTGCTCGCGACCGCTGCCTTCATGTATGGGTTTCGACGAGAGCGGCCGCAGGCGCTGTTCGCGCTCGCGGGCAGCCTGTTCGGCTGTGCTGCGGCGTGCAAATGGAGCGGCTTGTTTCCGCTTGGCGTCTGCATCGTCATTGTTGCGGTGATCCGCCTGATGCAGGGCTGGCGTACGCTGTTCGCCGACGCGAGGCCGGACGACTGGTACCGGCCGGAGCTTTGGCCCGGCCTGAAGCTGCATCACGTCGCGCTCTGCTTCGCCGTCTTGCCGACGGTGGCCTATCTTGCCGCCTTCGTCCCGCTCTATGGAGTATCGCTGCCGGATTTGATCGAGGCGCAGCGGCGAATCTTCGCTGACAACACCACGACGGCAATCGCCGGCCACACCTATATGAGCGCATGGCCGTCCTGGCCGTTGCTCGCGCGCCCGGTGTGGTTCCTGTTCGACAAGACGGGAGAGGACAACGTTGCTGCGATCGTCTTCCTCGGCAATCCGCTGGTGCTGTGGCCGGCGCTGTTCGCCCTCGTCGTGGTGCTGCGCGATTTCATCATCGCGCGGCGGTGGGATGCTTTCCTGATCGCGGCATTCTATTTCGGTCCCTGGCTCGCCTGGGCGTTGCTGCCGCGTACGCTGGGTTTCATCTATTACTATCTGCCAGCCGCGACCGCGGCGTCGCTGGCTCTGGTCTATGTGCTGCGCCGGCAGGGGCTGCCGCGCTGGCTGCTGTGGTCCTATGTCGGCGTCGCCGCGGCCGGTTTTGCGGTGATGCTGCCGATCTCCGCGGCCTTCGTCGGCACGTCCATGCGAACCTTCGGCCGCCTGATGCTGTTCCAAAGCTGGATATGACATCGCCGCCTGCCGGGGCAGCGGCAAGCGGCGTGTCTTGCGCGACGACTGCGAGCTATTTCGCCGCGGTCTTGGTGTCCATGTTTACGACCTGGACGCGGCGATTGATCGGGTCGGCGCCGTTGGCGGCATCCTTCAGCTTGGTCTCGCCGTACCCGACGGTGACGAGATCGGTGCCGTTGAGGCCGTAGTTCTGCACCAGGTACTTCTTGATGGTGTCGGCGCGCCGTTCGGAGAGCCCTTGATTGTACTCTTCGCCGCCGATTGCGTCGGTGTGGCCGGCGACCACGAAGGTCGAGCCCTTGAGCGCCGGATCGGACAGGGCCTTGCCGAGCGCCTGCACCGATGCCACCGACGTCTTGGCGATGTCGGCCGAGTTGTAATCGAACTGGATCTCCAGATCGATCTTCGGCTTGGTCGCCGCAAGCTCGGCGATTTGCTCGCGCTCGCCCATCGAGAGCGACCGGGTCGAGCGGTTGCGCACGGTGTTCAGGAAGGTCGCTTCCTTGGCCTGCGCGGTCGTGTCGATCTGCGGACCGACGGACAGGCCGCGGGTTGCCGGCTTGGGCTTCAGTGCTTCCAGGATTTTGTCGGTGGAGACCTTGTTGTCGCCGGCCAGAGCCAGGCCCGCCGTCATCGACAGGGCTGCGGAGAGAGTGATCGCCTTCAGTCCAAAAAACCTATCAAAACGGGTCATTGTCGTATCCTCGCTGTTACGCCTGATGGCGATTTGATGCTGCGAGCCTAGCGCAGGTTCAGAGGCGCTGATGTGATCTTGGTCACATTCGAGACCGCGGAGCCGAGGTCACTCTGGTCTGGTTCGGGTCGAAGGCGCCGAAAGACGGTCGTTGATCTCCCTGTCATCGCGGTGCAGCAAGAAAATTGTCTTCTCCGCGAAACGTCTGCGCGAGAGAATGCGGGATTGCGGAGGCCGGCATGACGCCAGTTTCGTTTTTGCTTGAGGAGACTTTTCGATGAAGATCTTGCTCGCGGCCGCAGCCTTTGTCGCGCTCACGATTTCACTGTCCCCCGCATCCGCCGCAATGATGGCGTGCACCAAGGACAACATGATGAAGACCGCAGCCATGATGGGCGGCACCCCCGACACGCCGGCCAAGATGGCGGCGAACAAGGAAATGGCCATGGCCAACACCGACATGAGCAATGGCAAGATGAAGAGTGCCTGCATGCACTACATGAAGTCGCAGAAGGCGATGACGGCAAAGTAGGATTCGGTCGCATCCTCCGGCCGCGCTGTCAGCAGATGGCAGCGCGGCTTTTTCATGGCCGGTCTCTTCTTTCTCCCGGCGCGAATCCGGCTACATTGCATTCCGCAATGTCCCGCGCACCGAAACCCCTTCCGCTCTCGACGACACAGGCCCGGCAGATCTGGCTGCATGCCCAGCGGCTCGACGTGCGGGCGCCGTTCGGGGAGGGCGCGCAGGCCGTCGCCGACGCGACTGCTCATCTCGGCTATGTGCAGATCGACACGATCAATGTGATCGAGCGCTGCCATCACCATATCCTGTTCAGCAGGATTCCGTCCTACCGCCGCGCCGATCTGCGTCAGGCCCAGAGCGCCGACAAGAGCGTGTTCGAATACTGGACCCATGCGCTGTCCTACGTGCCGAGCCGCGACTTCCGGTTCTTCCTGCCGGCGATGCGAGAGCATCGGCGCGAGGGACACAAATGGTTCGCTTCGGTGAAGCCGGCCGACACGCGCAAGGTGATGCGACTGCTGCGTGCCGGCCCGCTGACGATCCGCGACATCGAGGACGACGTGCTCGTCGAGAAGGAGCACCTCTGGCAGAGCCGCAAGCCGTCGAAGCGAGCGCTGCAACTCGCCTTCTATACCGGCGCCGTCACCATCAGCGAGCGCCAGGGCATGCTCAAGACCTATGAGCTGATGAACCGTCATTTCGGCTGGGACAAGCTGCCGAAGCCGGCATCGGCAAAGGAGATCACGGCCTATCTGCTCGACCGCGCGCTGCGCTCGCAGGGCGTGGTCAGTCTCGATTCGATCTGCCATCTCGACGCGCCGAGCAAGAGGCCGGTCGCACGCCTGATCGCCTCGCGCGTCCGCCACGGCGAGCTCGTGCCTGTTACGATCGAGGGTGCCGGCAAGCAGGAGCATTGGGTCTCGCCCGCAGCGCTGGAGGCGGGCGGCGAGGGGCCGTCGCCCGATCTCGTCCACATTCTTTCGCCGTTCGATCCCCTCATCATCCAGCGCAAGCGCACCAGTCTCATCTTCGGCTACAACCACCTCTTCGAAGCCTATGTGCCGAAGGCCAAGCGCAAGCTCGGCTACTTCGCGCTGCCCGTGCTGGTCGGCGACGAGATCGTCGCCGCGCTCGACCTCAAGACCGACCGGCAAGCGAAGGCGCTGTTGATGCAGAAATGGACCTGGGTCGGGCAAGGCAAGAACACGCCGGGACGCAAGGAGCTCAAGCGGAAGATCGAGGACGAACTCGATCGTTTCGAACGGTTTCAATTGGCGGAATGAAGTCTTCGCAGGGTGGATCAGCGAAGCGCAATCCACCGCTTCAGCATCGCGAAGGCAAACAGGGGTGGGTTGCGCCGAGCGGTCGGCGCTCTGCGCAGCCGTGCGCTACCCCGCCCTCCGCAGTTGGACGAGCCGATCGATCCAAGCGCCGAAGGCAACCCCGACCGCGTAAGCGGCCAAATTCCACAGCGAAAAGATTCTCCCGAGCAGCAGCGCGCCGGCCGCGGTCAGCCGGAACGCATCGAGCCATGGCGTGTGCACCAGCCGGGAGAATTCCACGACGCCCGCAATCACCACCGCGATGGCCGCAATCTGCGTCCGCGTCAGCCGTGGCTGCGCAACCCCGACCAGCAAGAACACCATCGTCGCCCACAGGAGCGAGCCGCCATATTTCACCACGAAGGCCGAGAGCCCGAGCGGAAAGCCGTACCAGCGGAGCGACAAACCGCAGATGATCACCATCGCGGCGAGGGCGGCGCGGATCAGCGATATCCTGAGCGGCGCAACAGGTCTATCCGGCTGCGCGCCACGCATTGCTCGCTCCATTGACTCTTCGCCCGCGATGCTCAAAACCGCCACTCAGCCCTAGAAAAGCAACAACCGGGGGAAGCCATGAGCCAGACCACCTATGCCGGTCCCGCCGGCGGTGCCAAGAGCACCAGCAAGAGCGACATCGAAACGTCGACCATTCGCGCCATCTCCTGGCGTCTGATTCCGTTCCTGGTGCTGGCCTACTTCTTCTCCTATCTCGACCGAGTCAATCTCGGCTTCGCCGCGCTGACCATGAATGCGGAGCTGAAGTTCACCCCGCTGATCTTCTCCTGGGGCGCCGGCATCTTCTTCATCGGCTATTTCATCTTCGAGGTGCCGAGCAATCTTGCGTTGGAGAAGTTCGGCGCCAGCCGCTGGATCGCGCGCATCATGGTGACCTGGGGCATCATTTCCGCGCTGATGGCAATGGTCAGCGGCGTGACGAGCTTCTATGTCCTGCGCTTCCTGCTCGGCGTCGCCGAGGCCGGCTTCTTCCCCGGCATCATCCTCTATCTCACCTACTGGTATCCGGCCGAATATCGCGCCCGTTTTCTTGCGGCCTTCGCCATCGCGGTGCCGGTCTCGACCGTGATCGGCGCGCCGATCTCCGGCCTCTTGCTCGGGCTCGACGGCATGATGGGGCTGAAGGGCTGGCAGTGGCTGTTCATCATCGAGGGCATCCCTTCCGTGCTGCTCGGCATCGTCACCTGGTTCTATCTCGCCGACAGGCCGGAGAAGGCTGACTGGCTCTCGGTCGAGCAGAAGGCGTGGCTCAAGGCGAAGCTCGATTCGGAGATCGCGGCCAAGCAGGCGGTGAAGCATCTGTCGCTCGGCGAAGCGCTTTCCTCACCCAAGGTGATCGCGCTCAGCCTGGTCTATTTCGGCTTCGTGGGTGCGCTCTATGGCATGCAGTTCTGGTTGCCGCAGATCGTCAAGGCGTTCGGCCTCACCAATGCCCAGACCGGCTTCGTCACTGCGATCCCGTATCTGTTCGGCACCATCGCCATGATCCTGTGGGCGCGGCACTCCGATGCGACGCGCGAGCGCGTGTTCCATGTCGGGGCACCGATGATCCTGATCGCGGTCGCACTCGCGATCTCCAGCTACCTCACCGACCCCACCATGACCATGGTGGCGCTGACCTTCGCTGCGATCGGCGTGTTCTGCGTCTTCGGCGTGTTCTGGACCTTGCCGACCTCGTGGCTATCAGGCACCGCGGCGGCCGGCGCGATCGCGCTGATCAACTCGATCGGCAATCTCGCCGGTTTCGGCGGGCCCTATCTGATCGGCTGGGTCAAGGAAGCCACGGGCCAGACCTCGACCGGTCTCCTGGTGCTCGCGGTGCTGCCGCTGCTGGCCGGCATCCTGGTCTTCATCGGCGGCCACGACAGCAAGCACGAGTTCGCCGGGCAGGGGCGGTAGAGGAGCACTCACGATTGCGTAGATGTGAGTAACGGGTCCGCTCGCTACGGCGCGATTTCGAAGCGTCCGCGAGCGGCCGGCCCGTTACCCGCATCTACCACCGAGCGCCATACCGATCGGGGGATGGAATGACGCGCCGCCTGGAGAACAAGACTGGGCGATGCGTATTTATACACTTGATTGTGGTTGTTCAGTGTGTATTTATACACTCATGACATCAACGGATGTCATCGCTGCTCTGAGAGCCGATGGTTGGACGCAAGTCGCCCAAAAGGGCAGCCACGTTCAATTTAAGCACCCGATGAAGCCGGGGCGCGTAACGATCCCTCATCCGAAGAAGGATGTTCCGATCGGAACATTGAAGAGCATCGAAAAGCAGTCCGGCCTAACGCTGAAGTAACCAACCCCGGATGGGGCCAGGGAAGAGTCATTAAGGTTCGCCCTGAATTGCTGGAGAGCAACAATGCGATACTACATCGCCTTAATCCATAAGGACGCGGACAGCGATTACGGTGTCTCGTTTCCTGATCTTCCTGGCGTGATCAGTGCCGGAAGCACCTTGGACGAAGCTCGCCAAATGGCAACCGAGGCCCTGGCCCTTCATCTTGAAGGGTTGGCCGAAGACGGCGAAGCTGTCCCAGAACCCTCATCTCTCGAAGAGATCATGGCGAATGCAGAGAACAGAAAAGGCGTGGCAGTTCTGATTCCCGCGCCTATCGAAGAGGTGAAAAGCGTTCGAGTGAACATCACTCTTCCCGCAGATGTTTTAGGCGAAATCGACCGGCGCGCGGAGCAGCAAGGCTTCACGCGATCGGGATTTCTCGCTCAGGCAGCAAGGAAGGCGTTGGCGGCTTAACGCCGACGATTCCTTCTCCTCGCGCTTCGATGCCTCGCCGCTGATCTCTTGGGTCAAGCGAGGAGACGTTCCTCTCAGCCGACTCAGGGGTCGTGGCCCTGGCTTCCGGGACGAGGGGGAGGGTTACCACCCCTTAATGATCACGCTTTCCTGATGACTGACGATTATTGACTTTTATCAGTGATTAGTCGACATTCCTCTCATTCGAGATGCAGGAGTGTCCTTCGATGTTCGTCCGGTCGGTTTTGTCCAGCTATTCCAGGCTCTTGGCGGGTGTGTCGCTGGCCCTGATGGCCGCCGCCCTGGCCGGGTGCAATGACACCGTCGCTGAAAAGGCCGAGCCGCCGCGGCCGGTTCTGGTGGCGACCGCGCATTATGATGCCGAGACCCCCGAGCGCAGCTTCGTCGGCACCATCCGGCCCCGGATCGAGAGTGACCTCGGCTTCCGCGTCGCCGGCAAGGTCGCCAAGCGTCTCGTCGAAGTCGGTCAGACCGTCGAGGCGGGCCAGCCGCTCGCCACCCTTGACGAGGTCGATTTGAAGCTCCAGGCCGAACAGGCGGAGGCCGAGCAGACCGCGGCGACCGGCGTGCTGGCCCAGGCCGCCGCCGCCGAGCAGCGCGCGAAGGACCTCAAGGCCAAAGGCTGGACCACCGACGCGCAGATGGATTCGAGCCGCGCCGCCGCCGACGAGGCACGCGCCCGGCTGGATCGGGCTCAGCGCTCGGTCGAACTGACCCGGAATTCCCTTTCCTACGCGACGCTCGTTGCCGACGCCCGCGGCGTCGTCACCGCAACGCTGATCGAGCCCGGCCAGGTGGTTGCCGCGGGCCAGGCCTCGATCCGCGTCGCTCGCTTTGCCGAGAAGGAAGCGGTCGTCGCAATCCCTGAGACGCTGGTCGGACGCGCCAAGTCGGGCGTCGCCAGCGTCACTCTTTGGTCCGAGCCGGACAAGAAGTATGCGGCCAGGCTGCGCGAGATCGCGCCGACGGCCGATCCCGCCACGCGCACCTATTTGGCAAAGTTCTCGCTGCCCGAGGCCGACGACAAGGTCGCGCTCGGCATGACCGCGACGCTGACGCTGTCGGATGCCGCGACCGAGCGCGTCGCGCGGCTGCCGCTGTCGGCGCTGTTCAACGAAGGCGGCAAGCCGTCCTTCTACGTCGTTGACGACAACGGCGCGCTCACCTTGAGGCCGGTGGCGGTGAAATCCTACGAGAGCAACGACGTCGTCATCACCGGCGGCGTGGAAGAGGGAGCCAAGATCGTCGCCCTCGGTGTGCAGAAGCTCGATCCGGGCCAGCGGGTGCGGATCGTATCGTCACTGAGTTTCTAGTTGTTGTCATTCCGGGTTCGCCCTGCGGGCGCCCCCGAATGACAAGAGAAGTCAAGTTACGTCGTGTGAGGTGAGTTTCGGCCTTTGTCCCTAAGCAAAGGCTGAAGCGGCGAAGCGATCCAGAACCTGCCCAGCCCCCTGGGTTGCTTCGCTGCCTCGCGACGACGACTTGAATTGAGTGGCTGTCGTGTTTTTGGCAATTGGATCGTCCTTTCGGAGAGAGCGATGAAGCGCTTCAACCTTTCGGCCTGGGCCGTCAGCCATCCGACGCTGGTTCTCTTCCTGATGCTCGTGCTCGGCGTCGCCGGCTTCTTCTCCTATGAGAAGCTCGGCCGCGCCGAGGATCCGTTCTTCACGGTGAAGGTGGTCAACGTCTCCGTGATGTGGCCCGGCGCGACCGCGCAGGAGATGCAGACGCAGGTCGCCGATCCCATCGAGAAGAAGATCCAGGAGCTGCCCTATTTCGAGAAGGTGCAGACCTATTCCAAGCCCGCCTTCACCGCGCTCCAGGTCACGTTCCGCGACTCGACGCCGCCGAAAGACGTGCCCTATCTCTTCTACCTCCTGCGCAAGAAGCTGGTCGACGTGCAGGGCCAGTTGCCATCCGGCATCCTCGGGCCCGTCGTCAACGACGAGTTCTCCGACGTCGATTCCATCCTCTACATGATGACCGGCGACGGCGCCGACTATGCCCAGCTGAAGAAGGTCTCGGAAGGCTTCCGCCAGCGCCTCCTGAAGGTGCCGGGCGTGACCAAGGTCGACGTTTACGGCAACCAGGACGAGCGCATCTTCGTCGAGTTCAGCCACGCCAAGCTCGCCACGCTCGGCATCACGCCGCAGGCACTGTTCGATTCGCTCGCCAAGCAGAACAACGTGACGCCGGCCGGTACGGTCGAGACCTCCTCGCAGCGGGTGCCGCTGCGCGTCACCGGCGCGCTCGACGGCGCCAAGGCCGTCGCCGAAACGCCGGTCGAGAGCAACGGCCGCGTCTTCCGTCTCGGTGACATCGCCACCGTCACCCATGGCTATGTCGATCCGCCGAGCTTCGTCGTGCGCCAGGAGGGCAAGCCGGCGATCGGCATCGGCGTCGTCACCGCCAAGGGCGCCAACATCCTCGAGCTCGGCAAGGAGGTCGAGAAGGCGACCAACGAGTTCATGAAGGCGGTGCCACAGGGCATCGACGTCAAGCTCATCGCCGACCAGCCCAAGGTGGTCGAGCACGCCGTCGGCGAGTTCGTGCATTCCTTCATGGAAGCGCTCGTCATCGTGCTGTTCGTCTCGTTCCTGGCGCTGGGCTGGCGCACCGGCATTGTGGTCGCTTTGTCGGTGCCCCTGGTGCTCGGCATCGTCTTCATCGTGATGAACACGATGTCGCTCGACCTGCATCGCATCACGCTCGGCGCGCTGATCATCGCGCTCGGCCTGCTCGTCGACGACGCCATCATCGCGGTCGAGATGATGGTGGTGAAGATGGAGCAGGGCTGGGATCGCATGCGTGCGGCGTCGTTTGCCTGGGAATCTACTGCGTTTCCGATGCTCACGGGAACGCTGGTCACGGCCGCTGGCTTCCTCCCCATCGGCTTTGCCAATTCCGCGGTCGGCGAATATGCCGGCAGCATCTTCTGGATCGTGGCGATCGCGCTGGTCGCGTCCTGGTTCGTGGCGGTGATCTTCACGCCCTATATCGGCGTCAAGCTGCTGCCCGACATGAAGGCCCACCATCACCACGACCCGCATGCGGTCTACGAGACCCGCATGTACCGCGGCCTCCGCGCCATCGTGCAATGGTGCGTCAACCACCGCATCACGGTGGTGGCTGCGACCGTCGGCGTCTTCATCGCCTCGATCGTGGGCTTCGGCCATGTGCAGCAGCAGTTCTTCCCGCTGTCGGAGCGGCCCGAGCTGTTCCTCCAGCTCCGCCTGCCCGAGGGCACCGCCTTCAACGTCACCGAGAAGGCAGTGAAGAAGGCCGAAACCCTGCTGAAGGACGACAAGGACATCGAGACCTATACGTCCTATGTCGGCCAGGGCTCGCCGCGCTTCTGGCTCGGCCTCAATCCGCAGCTTCCGAACGAGGCCTTCGCCGAGATCGTCATCGTCGCCAAGGGTGTCGAGGCGCGCGAGCGCATCAAGGCCAAGATCGAGAACGCAGCCGCCGAAGGCTTCCTGACCGAGGCGCGCGTGCGCGTCGACCGCTTCAACTTCGGCCCGCCGGTCGGATTCCCCGTACAGTTCCGCGTGATCGGCCCAGACGCCAACAAGGTGCGCGAGATCGCCTACCAGGTCCGCGACGTCATGCGGCAGAACAAGAGCGTCAAGGACGTCCAGCTCGACTGGAACGAGCAGTCGCCTTACCTCAAGCTCGTCGTCGACCAGGATCGCGCCCGTGCCATGGGCCTGACCCCGCAGGACGTCTCGCAGGCGCTGTCGATGCTGATCTCGGGTTCGCAGGTCACGACCGTGCGCGACGGCATCGAGAAGGTCGGCGTGGTCGCCCGCGCGATCCCATCCGAGCGCCTCGACCTCGGCGGCGTCGGCGATCTCACCGTCACCTCGCGCAATGGGGTGGCCGTGCCGCTGCAGCAGATCGCCAAGATCGAATATGCCCACGAGGAGCCGATCATGTGGCGGCGCAACCGCGACATGGCGATCACCGTGCGCTCCGACGTCGTCGACGGCGTGCAGGCCCCTGATGTCACCAATCAGATCACGCCGAAGCTGAAGGCAATCAAGGATCACCTCGATCCGGCCTACCGGATCGAGCCGGGCGGCGCCTTCGAGGAATCCGCCAAGGGCAACGCCTCGATCTTCATCCTCTTCCCGGTGATGGTCATGGTGATGCTGACGCTGCTGATGATCCAGCTCCAGAGCTTCTCGCGCCTGATCCTGGTGTTCCTGACCGCGCCGCTCGGCATCGTCGGCGCCTCCTTCGGCCTCAACGTCGCCAATGCCCCGTTCGGTTTCGTGGCGCTGCTCGGCCTGATCGCGCTCGCCGGCATGATCATGCGCAATACGGTCATCCTGGTCGACCAGATCGAGACCGACGTCTCCCACGGCCTGACCCGGCGCGAGGCGATCGTGGAAGCCACCGTCCGCCGCGCCCGTCCGGTGGTGCTGACGGCGCTCGCCGCCATCCTCGCCATGATCCCGCTGTCGCGCTCGGCCTTCTGGGGGCCGATGGCGATTACCATCATGGGCGGTCTGTTCGTCGCGACCTTCCTGACGCTGCTGTATCTGCCGGGCCTCTATGCGCTCTGGTTCAGGAAGAGCCTGGACGAGGCCGGCAACCCCGAGCAACCTGCCGCGCCGCAGCATGGCAGCGATGAACATCCTGCAATTCCGCTTGCTGAGGCGGCTGAATAAGTGAGATGAAGTGCTGATTGACGAGTCCTGACAGATGACACTGGTTGCGGAACATATCGAAGGTGACACCCGGGATCGTATCCTCGAGGTGGCCGAGCGGCTGTTCCGCCAGATCGGGTACCAGAAGACCACGGTCGGAGACATCGCCAAGGAGCTCCGGATGAGCCCCGCCAATGTCTATCGCTTCTTCGAATCGAAGAAGGCGATCCATCAGGCGGTGGCCCGCTCGCTCATGGGCGAGGTCGAGCTCGAGGCGCAGCGGATCGTGGCGAAGCCCGGTCCGGTGCCGGAGCGTTTTCGGGAACTGCTCACCACCATCCATCGCATGAACACCGAGCGCTATGTCGGCGACAACAAGTTGCACGAGATGGTCGAGATCGCGATGCAGGAGGATTGGCAGGTCTGCGTCAACCATATGGAGTGCATCGCCGGCGTCGTCGGCCAGATGATCGCGCAGGGCGTGGCCTCCGGCGAGTTCGAGGCGAAGGACCTCCAGCTGGCCTCGCTGTGCGCCTGCACCGCGATGATGCGCTTCTTCCACCCCCAGATGATCGCCCAGTGCGCCACCAAGCCGGGGCCGACCATCGACCAGATGATCGATTTCGTCATCGCGGGATTGTCGCCGCGGCACTGACGGGGCGGCGGGTTTCCTTTTATAAGTGCTCCTGCCGTCATTCCGGGGCGCGCAGCGCGAACCCGGAATCTCGAGATTCCGGGTTCGATGCTTTGCATCGCCCCGGAATGACGGAGAGTGGAGACCTCGCGGTGACCGACAAAGACCTGTACTACTACGAGCCGTCCAAGGGCCATGGCCTCAAGCACGATCCCTTCAACGCCATCATCGCACCGCGGCCGATCGGCTGGATCTCCTCCCGCGACACCAGGGGCCACGTCAACCTCGCGCCCTACAGCTTCTTCAACGCCTTCTGCTACGTCCCGCCGATCATCGGCTTCTCCTCCACCAACTGGAAGGACACGGTCGAGAACATCCAGCAGACCGGCGAGTTCGTCTGGAATCTCGCCACGATGGACCTTGCCAAGCACATGAACGCGACCGCTGCGCACGTCGCGCCCGAGGTTGATGAGTTCAAGCTCGCGGGGCTCACCGCCGTGCCGGGCAAGCTCGTCAACGTGCCGCGGGTCGGCGAGAGCCCCGTCGCCTTCGAGTGCAAGGTGTCCGACATCGTCCGCCTCAAAGGTGCGGACGGCAAGGAGGCCGACGGCTGGCTGACGCTCGGCGAGGTCGTCGCCGTCCACATCGACAAGGCCATGATCAAGGACGGCGTCTACCAGACCGCCGCCGCCCGCCCGATCGTCCGCGCCGGCCGGCGCGGCGATTATTTCGAGATCAAGCCGGAAAACATGTTCGAGATGGTGCGGCCGGATTGATCTGGCCCCGGGTCACGCCACTCTCTCCGCATCGTCATTCCGGGGCGCGCCGTCAGGCGCGAGCCCGGAATCCATACTCCCGATCGTGGTTATGGATTCTCAGGTGCGCAATTGCGCACCATAGCTCCCGCTTCGCGTGCCCCGGAATGACGGTCGGAGACATTGCACTCCAATCCCTCCCGGAACTGCGCCCACGCCCCGGCCGTTAGGTCCCCGGGCGGCTGCCCGGCCGCGTCAATTCGCTTCGTTTTGCCCGCGAAGTGTTCACGCACCCTGGTCACTTTCCGCTAAAATACCCGATAACCGCGCCGATGCATGAGGTCAGCCATGAGCTTCCGCCGCGACATACTTACCAAGCCGATCTTCTCCTGGGCGCGCGGCGTGCTGCCGACGATGTCCGACACCGAACGTGAAGCCCTCGAAGCCGGAGACGTCTGGTGGGACGCCGATCTCTTCACCGGCAATCCGGATTGGTCGAAGCTGCTGAAGGTGCCACAGGCCACGCTGACGGAGGAGGAGCAGGCCTTCCTCAACGGGCCCGTCGACGAACTCTGCGCCATGCTCGACGAGTGGAAGATCTTCTGGGAATTGCGCGACCTGCCGCCGGATGTCTGGCACTTCGTCAAGCGCGAAAAGTTCTTCGGCATGATCATTCCGAAGGAGTTCGGCGGACTCGGCTTCTCGCCTTACGCCCATTCGGAAGTGGTGCGCAAGATTTCGACCCGCTCGATCGCCGCCGCCGTCACCGTGATGGTGCCGAACTCGCTCGGGCCCGGTGAGCTCCTCATGCGCTTCGGAACGAGGGAGCAGCAGGAGCGCTGGCTGCCGCGCCTCGCCGACGGCCGCGACATTCCCTGCTTCGGGCTCACCAGCCCGGAAGCCGGCTCCGACGCCGCCTCGATGGTCGACACCGGCATCGTCTGCAAGGGCACTTTCGAAGAACGCGAAGTCGTCGGCCTCAGGCTCAACTGGCACAAGCGCTACATCACGCTCGGACCCGTCGCGACGCTGCTTGGCCTTGCCTTCAAGGCTTACGATCCGGATCGTCTGGTCGGCGATCAGGAAGAGCTCGGCATCACCGTGGCGCTGATCCCGACCAATCTGCCCGGCGTCGAGATCGGCCAGCGCCATTTGCCGTCGATGCAGGTGTTCCAGAACGGCCCGAACTGGGGACGCGACGTCTTCATTCCGCTCGACTATGTCGTCGGCGGCAAGGAGCGGCTGGGGCAGGGCTGGAAGATGCTGATGACCGCGCTTGCCGCCGGTCGTGGCATCTCGCTGCCGTCGCTGTCAGCGGCCGGTGCCGCCTATGCGGCGCGCGCCACCGGCGCCTATGCCCGCATCCGCGAGCAGTTCGGCATCTCCATCTCCAAGTTCGAAGGCGTCGAGGAGCCGCTCGCGCGCATCGTTGCGACCGCCTATCAACTCGACGCGGCACGGCGGTTGACCTGTGCCGCGCTGAATGCCGGCATTCATCCCGCCGTCATTTCCGGCATCATGAAGCTGCATGCAACCGAGCGGATGCGCACCGCGATCGACGACGCCATGGACATTCATGGCGGCAAGGCCGTGATCGACGGTCCGCAAAACTATCTTGGCAATCTGCATCGCGCCGTGCCGGTCGGCATCACCGTCGAGGGCGCCAACATCCTGACCCGCAACCTCATCGTGTTCGGGCAGGGCGCCATCCGCGCCCATCCCTATCTGCTTGATGAGATGAATGCGCTCGCCGACCCCGATCGTGAGCGCGGGCTCAGCGCGTTCGACAAGGCGTTCTGGAAGCATGTCGGCCATAGTTTCCGGACACTGCTCCGCGCCTTTGGCCGCAGCTGGACCTTTGGCGCGTTCGCGCCGGCGCCCGATGCGGGCGAGGCCACGCCGTTCTATCGCCAGCTCTCGCGCTACTCCGCGGCCTTCGCGCTTTGCGCCGACATGGCGCTGCTGACGCTCGGCGGCGCGCTCAAACGCAGGGAGATGCTGTCGGCACGCTTCGGCGACATCCTGTCCGAGCTCTATCTGCTCTCGGCTGCGCTGAAGCGCTGGCAGGATGAAGGCCGGCAGAAGGAGGATTTTGCCGCACTGGAATGGTGCATGGCGACCGGCGTCCGGACCATCGAGAACCGGCTTGCCGAAATCCTCGCCAATCTGCCCAACCGCCTCGTCGCAGGCTTCCTCAGGCTCGTGGTTCAGCCGTTCGGCGCGCGCGTGCTCGGCCCCTCCGACCGCGTCGTGCACCGATGCGCGAGCCTGGTGCTGGAGCCGTCGGCGGCACGCGAGCGCCTCACGCCGGATCTGGCCCATGTCGATGACGACGGCGGCTTTACCCGTCTGGAGCGCGCGTTCAAGCTGGTCGCTGGCACGGACACCATCGCCAAGCGCATGCGCGCCGCGCATATCCGCGACTGGAAGGAAGCGGTTGCCAAGGGTGTGATCACGCAGGCTGAGGGCGAGCAGCTCGCCGCGGCCCGCGAAGCCGTCACAAAAGTGATAGAGGTCGACGATTTTGCGCCGGAGGCGCTGTCGCCGATTTACAAGAAAACCGTCAATGTGCATCAGTTCTTCCAGGAACTCGGTGAACAGAGGGCGGCGAGCTGATGGCACGACCGGTATTCATCGTCGACGGCAGCCGGACGCCGTTTCTGAAGGCGCGTTCGGGGCCCGGTCCGTTCACGCCGGTCGATCTCGCCGTGCAGTGCGGACGGCCGCTGCTGGCGCGCCAGCCATTTGCGCCTGACAGCTTCGACCAGGTCATCCTCGGCTGCGTCAACGTGATCGCCGACGAGATGAACCCGGCCCGCGTAGCCGCGCTCCGGCTCGGCATGGGCGAGGACATGGTCGCCTTCACTATGCAGATCAATTGCGGCTCCGGCATGCAGTCGATCGACACCGCCTACCGCTACATCCGTGAAGGCCATGCCGACATGATCCTCGCCGGCGGCACCGAGGCGCTGAGCCATGCGCCGCTGGTCTGGCCCAATTCCGGAGTGCGCTGGTTCGCCGGGCTCGCCACCGCCAAGGGTGTGGCGGCGAAGCTCGCTGCAGCGTTCAAGCTGCGGCCGCGCTATCTCAAGCCGATTATCGGCCTCGAGCGCGGACTGACCGATCCCATCACCGAGCTGAACATGGGCCAGACCGCCGAGGTCGTCGGCCATCTCTTCGGCATCACGCGCGCACAGTCCGACGCCTACGCCGCCGAGAGCCATCGCCGGCTCGCGCATGCACAAGCCGAAGGCTATCTGAAGGGTGAGGTTGAGACGGCGTTCTCGCGTGACGGAAAATTCTTCGACCATGACGACGGCGTGCGGCCGGACTCGACGGCCGAGACGCTGGCAAGGCTTCGGCCGGTGTTCGAGCGTCCCTGGGGCCAGGTCACGGCCGGCAATTCCTCGCAGATCACCGACGGCGCCTCCTGGGTGATCCTTGCCTCCGATGCGGCCGTCGCAAAGCACGGACTGACGCCGAAAGCGGCTATCGTCGACAGCCATTGGGCGGCGCTCGATCCCAGCATCATGGGGCTCGGTCCGGTGATATCGGCGACGCCGCTGCTCACGCGCAACAGTCTCACCATCAAGGACGTCGAGACCTGGGAGCTGAACGAGGCCTTCGCGACGCAGGTGCTCGGCTGCCTCGCCGCCTGGAACGACGACAAGTTCTGCCGCGAGATTCTCGGGCTCGACGGCGCCGCCGGCGAGATCGATCGCGATAGGCTCAATGTCGACGGCGGCGCCATCTCTCTCGGCCATCCGGTCGGCACCTCCGGCAATCGCATCGTGCTGCATCTCGTCAACGCCATGAGGCGGCTTGGCACGCGGCGTGGCATTGCCACCGAATGCATCGGCGGCGGGCTTGGCGGCGCAATGCTGATCGAGGCGGTGTGACCATGGATTCCAAGATCATGACGGCGCTGGGCGACCGCGTGCTGGAGCTGGGGCCCAAGCCTGCGACAGACGGTCCCTACAGGCACTTCAAGTTGACGCGCGATGCCGATGGCGTCGCCTGGCTGCTGTTCGACCGCACTGACGCAAGCGCCAACACGTTGTCCTCCGATGTGATGGAGGAGTTCGACGCCGTGCTCGCGGCGATCGAGACCGAGCGTCCGGCCGGCCTCGTGATCCGCTCAGCCAAACCATCCGGCTTCATTGCCGGCGCCGACGTCAACGAATTCCGCGGCGCGTCTGATCCCGACATGGTGGAGGCGCGCATCCGCGCCGCGCATGCGGTGGTCGATCATCTGGAAGCGCTAAAACTGCCGACGGTTGCGGTCATCCACGGCTTCTGCCTCGGCGGCGGGCTCGAGGTGGCGCTGGCCTGCCAGTCGCGCATCGCCATCGACGGTGCGCGCTTCGGCTTCCCGGAGGTGATGCTGGGCCTGCATCCCGGTCTCGGCGGCACCGCGCGTTTCACCGCGCTGGTCAATCCGACCCGGTCGATGGCGCTGATGCTGACCGGCCGCACCATCGATGCGCGCCGTGCCAGGGCGCTCGGCCTCGTCGATGTCGTGACGCAGGAGCGCCACGTCCAGGGCGCAATAAAGGACGCGCTGTTCGGCCGCCTGAAGCGGGCCAAGCCCGGTCTGCTCACGCGCGCCGCCAATCTCGGGCCGGTGCGTGGCCTGCTCGCCAGGCGCATGCGCGCGGAGGCCGCGAAGGCAGCATCCCGCGAGCACTATCCCGCGCCTTACGCACTGATCGATCTCTGGGAGACCCATGGCGGCAGCAAGGCCGCGATGCTGAAGGCGGAGCAGGCTTCCTTCGCCAGGCTGATGGTGACGCCGACCGCGCAGAATTTGATCCGCGTCTTCTTCCTGCGCGAGCAAATGAAGAAGGCCGCAGGCGGCGGCAATGGGATCAAGCACGTCCATGTTATCGGTGCCGGCGCCATGGGCGGCGACATCGCCGCCTGGTGTGCGGGGCAGGGACTGCGCGTCTCGCTCGCCGATATGAAGGCCGAGCCGATCGCAGGCGCAGTGAAGCGCGCCGCCGACCTCTACGGCAAGATCATCCGCAAGCCCACGGAGGTGCGTGATGCGCTCGATCGCCTCATCCCCGACATGGACGGGGAGGGCGTCCGCAATGCCGATCTCATCATCGAGGCGGTGCCGGAGAAGCCGGAGCTGAAGCAGAAGGTCTATGCCGGGCTCGAGCCACGGATGAAGCCCGGTGCGATCCTCGCCACCAATACCTCGAGCATTCCGCTTCAGGATCTGCGCACCGTGCTGGCGCGCCCGGAGCGGCTGGTCGGCCTGCATTTCTTCAACCCAGTGTCGCGGCTGCAGCTTGTCGAAGTCGTCAGCCATGACGGCAACGATCAGCAGGTACTGAAAGACGCGCTCGCCTTCGTCGGCGCGATCGATCGCCTGCCGCTCGCCGTGAAGAGCTCGCCGGGCTTCCTCGTCAACCGCGCGCTGACGCCGTACATGCTGGAAGCGATGGTGATGCTGGACGAGAAGATCGACCAGCGCCTGATCGACGCCGCAGCCGAGCAGTTCGGCATGCCGATGGGGCCGATCGAACTCGCCGATCAGGTCGGGCTCGACATCTGCATCGACGTCGGCGACATGCTGCGCACCAGGTTCGGCGACCTCCTGCCGCCGACGCCGGCCTGGTTGCGCGACAAGGTCGCCAAGGGCGAGCTCGGCCGCAAGACCGGGAAGGGCTTCTACACCTGGAAGGACGGCAAGGCGGAGAAGGCGCCACTTCCCGAGACCGGCCCGCGCGTCACCGACCAGATGATCGACCGCCTGGTGCTGCCGATGTCCAACGTCTGCGTCGCGGCGCTTCGCGAAGGCATCGTCGACGATGGCGATGCGGTCGACGGCGCCATGATCTTCGGCACCGGTTATGCACCGTTCCGCGGTGGTCCGCTGAACTATGCGCGCACGCGCGGCGCGGAGAACATTGTATCCACCCTGCATGGGCTGGCGGAACGATTCGGCGCGCGCTTCGCGCCAGATCCGGGCTGGGACAATTTCAAGTGAGACAGGCATGAACGAGCAAGCCAACACCGGACCGAGCGGGGATCTCTGCATCCGCACGCTGGCGATGCCGGCCGACACAAACGCCAACGGCGACATTTTCGGGGGCTGGCTGCTGAGCCAGATGGACGTCGGCGGCGGTGTGTTCGCCTCGAAGGCCGCGAGGTCGCGCACCGTGACAGTCGCGATCGAGGCGATGAATTTTCGCAAGGCAGTCTATGTCGGCGATCTCGTCTCGGTCTACGCCAATCTCGTGCGCGTGGGGCGCACTTCGCTGACCGTGCATCTCGAGGCCTGGGCATTGCGGCGCAAGGAGCTTCATCCGTTCCTCGTCACCGACGGCAATTTCACCTACGTCTCGATCGACGACCACGGCCGTCCGCAGGCGATCCAGCGAAACGATCCGCCGATCGCGACGTAATCGCGCGCGACGCTCTGCCTCACGAAGACTTGCAGCGCAGCAAAACGCGGCGCGAGTGAGTCATCGTCGTCGCGGCATCGCCAAGAACCAGTCATAAAACGGATGAGGTCCCGGCGTACTCAATTGCGTGTCGATTCGGGGTGGAAACGGCCTCAAATGCCTGGGGAACCTTTGGGCAGGAGCACCGTTATTTGCCCGCACTGAGGAATCCACGGACCATGCCGGACAGCTACATCATCGAAGTCAATTCGCAGACCGCAGGTATCGTCGTTCGCTCTCAAGGGGGCTACTGCTTCTTCGCCTCGTCTGACCGGTTCAACCGTCTCGAAGGCCAGCTCTTCCGCAACGCCCGCGAAGCCGAGCGCGCCGCGCGCAAGCTGGTTAACGGCGATGTGAAGGAGGCGGCGTGAGCCTTGTCATTCCGGGGCCGCGCCTTTCGGCGCGTCCCGGAATGACACTGTTGATCACAGCTTCGTCGCGGCCCGCGACAGCAACTTCCACTCGTCGCCCTGCTTCTGCCAGTTCATCAGGATGTGAAGGTTGGTCGGCACTTTTTTCCCATCAGCCGCCATCTCCTGTTCCGCGACCCAGTGGAAACGCACGATCGCTGCGGGGCCGACGACCTTGATGGTGGGGTCCTTGTATTCGATCGACAGGAATTTCGATTTGCCGTTGGTGGCGTTGGCGATGAACGTCGCCTTGTCCTCGACCTTGCCGCTGGAATGGCTGTAGCTGAGATCGTCCCAGCATAGCGCGCCGAGCGCTTTCGGATCGGCCGCGATCTGGGCTTGGCGGAAGGCCTCGACCTTCTTCGCCACGGCTTCCTCGTCTGCTGAGGCCGCCAGCGCGGGTGTCGTGAATGCGAGCGCAGAGACGGCCAGCGTCGAGAGAGCCAGATCGCGTCGGTTGATCGTCATCGTTTCCTCCTTTTTGATCTTGCGGCGAGTGTTGCAGCCGCGCGCGACGTTGTCGAGTGTCGCATTGTCGACATGTGGATGCGTCATTGCGCGATCGAGGCCGTATTGATACGTCTCCCGCATCGATGGGTCGCGCATTTGGGAAAGTACGGAAATGATCGAGGCCAGCTACGATGCGATGGGCAGGGCGTTGTTGTTCGACATCGACGGCACGCTCGCCGACACCGATCCGTTGCACTTGAAGGCGTTCAACCAGGTGCTGGGTCCGCACGGCCATGTCTTCGATCACGCGCGCTTCTCCAGGGAACTGCAAGGTTTCGCCAATGTGGCTATCGGTGAGCGCTTTCTGCCGAACGAGGCGCCGGAGCGACGCGCCCTGATCCTCGACGAGAAGGAGGAGGTCTTCCGCACGTTGGTGGCCGGGCAGATCCGGCCGCTTCCGGGGCTGATGGCGCTGCTCGACCGGGCCGATAGCGCCGGCATTCCCATGGTCGCGGTGACCAATGCTCCGCGTCTTAACGCCGAGCTGCTGCTGTCCGGTCTCGGCATCACGCATCGCTTCAAGGCGCTCGTGATCGGAGCCGAGCTGCCGCACGGCAAGCCGCATCCGCTGCCCTATCAGGAGGGGCTGCGTTTCGTCGGCGCCAGCGCACGGGCCTCGATCGCATTCGAGGATTCCCGCACCGGCGTGCAATCGGCCACAGCGGCCGGTATTTCGACCATCGGTGTCCGAACCAGCCTCAGCCATGACGACCTGGTTGCAGCCGGCGCAATCGCCTCCGCCAGCGCCTTCGACGATCCGGCGCTGCTCAGGCATCTCGCGAGCGCCATGGCTTGGTAAGAAACGGCGTGGTGGGGGCCTTCATCCGTTAACCGTGATCGGCGCGCGCATTGACCGAAGGCGCGAACCGCCGCACCATGCATCATCATCCTGATTTGAGGCCGTTGCCGTGACCGGATTGACTCATCGCCAGGCCGAAATCCTCAACATCGCGCGTGCCTCCGGCCGCGTCATGGTCGAGGAGCTCGCGCGCCGGTTCGAGGTCTCGGCGCAGACCATCCGCAAGGACCTCAACGATCTCTGCGAGCGGAGATCGCTGACCCGCATCCATGGCGGCGCCATCATCGCTTCCGGTGTCGAAAACCTCGCCTATGAGGCGCGCCGCTTCGTCGCCGCCGACGAGAAAAAGGCCATTGGTGCGGCCGCCGCCTCGCTGATCCCGAACGGCTGCTCGCTCTTCATCAACATCGGCACCACGACGGAGGAGGTCGCGAGCGCGCTGACCTCGCACGAGGACCTCCTCGTCATCACCAACAATCTCAACGTCGCCATGCTGCTCTACCGCCATCCCCGTATCGAGGTGGTGGTCGCCGGCGGCACGGTGCGGCGCGCCGATGGCGCGGTGGTCGGCTCGACCGCGACGCAGCTGATCGGCCAGTTCAAGGTCGACTATGCCATCATAGGTGCGTCCGCGATCGATGAGGAAGGCGCGCTGCTCGACTTCGACTATCGCGAGGTGCAGGTAGCGCAGGCCATCATCGCCAATGCCCGCAGCGTCATGCTGGTTGCGGACTCCACCAAGCTCCGGCGTAGCGCGCCGGTCCGCATTGCCCACATCACCCAGATCCAGACCTTCGTCACCGACCAGGAACTGCCCGAGCGCCTCGCCACCATCTGCCACAGCAAGGGCATCGAGGTGGTGGAGGCGCTTCCCAAGGGCGCGGACATCGACGATGCGCCGGCCGATGCCCAGGATGCGGCACCGGAGGCCGCGCCGGTGGTGCGGTTGCGATAGGGCTTATGCGTCGTCCCACGGATTGAGCAGCGGGACGCCAAATGCAGCAAAGTCCTTCACGTTCCGCGTGACGAGCGTGAGGCCGTGCGCGAGTGCGGTTGCTGCAAAGAAGCCGTCCATCACGGACAACGCAGCGCCGCTCCTGCGGCTCTGAGCGATCAGATCGCCCCAGCGCTCGGCCACCGGCTGGTCGATCGGCAGGACGCGTTCAGCAAACCGCGCCGGCAGATCGTGGGCAAGCCAAGCTGCCAGCGCCGTGCGCCGGCGGCCGTCCTCCAGCAATGCGATGCCGCGGCGAAGCTCGGCGATCGAGGCAACACTGATGAACGCGCGGTCCTCGTCGATCGTATCAAGCCAAGCCAGAACTTTCGGCGAAGGCGCCGGCCGCTGAACCTCCGACAGCACATTGGTATCGAGCAGCAGGTTCACGGCATTTCGTCGCGCGGCGCGTCGTGTACGCGTTCAAGCTCGAGGTCGGCGCCGCGCAGCGGCGAGGCCAGCAGGAATTCGGCGAGCGTGCCTATGCGTGCGACCTTGCGCGCCCATTCCTCGGCGGAAACGACCACCGCATTGGGCTTGCCGTGGCGGGTAATGACCTGCGGGCCGATTTGGGCGCGGTCGATCACCTCGGACAGCCGTGCCTTGGCGTTGGCGAGCGTCCAGGTGTCATCAGTCGGAAGCGAGTCGGGTGCAGTGCTGCGATTGACCATGAAGTATAACCAATATGACCATTATAACTATAATTCTGCCTAGTTGACTGTTCAAGGGCGTGGCTGCTTCTCGAATTGCTGTCCAAGCTGCCCATTTCCGCGGCTATTTTGCCCACGAAAAAGTTCCTCTTTCATTTCCTTTGGCCTCTCTTTCATCTTGCTTTCGCTTTCCGGTGTGATCTAATCAAAAACGAAAGTAGCCGCTCGACGAACGGGCGGCCGTCGGGGGATGCGTCTGTTGGAGCGTATTTTCGACCTCGCCATCATCGGAGGCGGTGTTAACGGCTGCGGCATCGCGCGTGACGCGGTGGGCCGCGGCAACACGGTTTTCCTGTGCGAAATGAACGATCTGGCGAGCGGGACGTCGTCCTGGTCGACCAAGCTGGTGCATGGCGGCCTGCGCTATCTCGAATATTATGAGTTTCGCCTGGTTCGCGAGGCGCTGATCGAGCGCGAGATTCTCTGGGGCATCGCGCCCCACATCATCCGTCCCCTGCGTTTCGTCCTGCCGCACCATGCCGGCCTGCGTCCTGCCTGGCTGCTGCGCCTGGGCCTCTTCCTCTATGACCACATCGGCGGCCGCCACCTGTTGCCGGCGACCCGCTCGGTTGACCTCAGGCGCGACGAGGTTGGCAAGCCGCTGATCCCGAATCGCTATGCCCACGCGTTCGAATATTCCGACTGCTTCGTCGACGACGCTCGTCTCGTCGTGCTCAACGCGCGCGATGCCGCCGACAAGGGCGCCGAGATCCGCACCCGCACCCGCGCCACCGAGATTCGCCAGTCCGAGGGCCTCTGGACCGTCGGCATGGTCGACACGCTCACCGGCGCGCGCTCGCAGGTTCAGGCGCGCGCGCTGATCAATGCCGGCGGTCCCTGGGTCGAGGACGTGCTCGGTCGCGGCGCCGGCGTCAATGCGAAGGCAAAAGTCCGCCTGGTGCAGGGCTCACACATCGTGGTCAGGAAGCTCTATGACCACGATCGCGCCTACATGTTCCAGAATGCCGATGGCCGCATCATCTTCGTCATCCCGTACCAGGACGATTTCACGCTGATCGGCACCACCGACCGCGACTATGACGGCGATCCCGCCAAAGTGAAGGCGACGGCTGAGGAGATCGAATATCTCTGCAAGGCGGCGAGCGAATATCTGGCCAAGCCCGTGATGCCGGAGGACGTGGTCTGGACCTATTCCGGGGTGCGGCCTCTGTATGACGATGGCGCCAGCGAGGCCAAGGCCGCAACGCGCGACTACGTGTTCGAGCTCGACACGCCCGGTGGCCTGCCGCTGCTGTCGATCTATGGCGGCAAGATCACGACCTATCGGAGGCTCGCCGAAGAGGCCCTGGAACGCCTTGCGCCCTATCTGCGCAGCGCGAAGGCGCGCGAGGGCTGGACCGGAAAATGGCCGCTGCCGGGCGGCGACATGAATGTGTCCGACATCGACGGCCTGATCGCCGAGCTCCAGCGCGGCTATCCCTTCCTCGGCCATGAGCATGCGCGGCGGCTTGCGCGCGCCTATGGCACAAGGGCGATCAAGCTGCTCGGCGAGGCGCAATCATTGGCCGATCTCGGCCAGGCCTTCGGCGCGACCCTGACCGAACGCGAGGTCCGCTATCTCATGGCCAATGAGTGGGCCTTCACCGCGGAGGACGTGGTCTGGCGCCGTTCCAAGCTCGGCCTGCGACTATCTGCCGACGAGATTGCGGCGCTCGACGACTGGATCAGGACCCATGCCGTGCCGCAAAGTCCCCTGCTGGAAGCGGGAGGACGCTCATGACCGTGACACTCGATCACGTGACCCGGACCGTCGACGGCGTCGCGCACATCCGCGATGTCTCCCTGACTTTCGAGAGCGGCACGCTCAACGTCCTGCTCGGGCCGACGCTGTCGGGCAAGACCTCGATCATGCGATTGCTCGCCGGTCTCGACAAGCCGACCACGGGCAGGGTGCTGGTCAACGGCAAGGACGTCACCGGCGCCGACGTGCGCCAGCGCTCGGTCGCAATGGTCTATCAGCAGTTCATCAATTACCCCTCGCTCACGGTCTATGAGAACATCGCGTCACCCCTGCGTGTGCAGGGCAAGCCGCGCGATGAGATCGAGGCGCGCGTGGCGGAGGCTGCAAGGCTCCTGCGGCTCGAGCCGTTCCTGAAGCGAACGCCGCTCCAGCTCTCCGGCGGCCAGCAGCAGCGCACCGCGATCGCACGTGCGCTGGTCAAGGGCGCCGATCTCGTGCTGCTCGACGAGCCGCTCGCCAATCTCGACTACAAGCTGCGCGAGGAGCTGCGCGCCGAGCTGCCGCGCATCTTCGAGGCCTCGGGCGCGATCTTCGTCTATGCCACCACCGAGCCGACCGAGGCGCTCTTGCTCGGCGGCAACACGGTGTGCATGTGGGAAGGCCGGGCGCTCCAGATGGGCGAGACCGCCAACGTCTACCGTCGGCCGCAGACCTTGCGCGTCGCGCAGGTGTTTTCCGATCCGCCGCTCAACCTCGTCGGCATCGAGAAGAAGAACGGGCAGGTCGCCTATGCCGGCGGCACGGCCTCGCCGGCCGCTGGCCTTTATTCCTCGCTCGCGGACGGTGCCTATCGCGTCGGCTTCCGCGCCCACCAGCTTGCGCTTGCCAATGGCGAGGCCGACCGCCACGCCTTCCACGCCACGGTTACGGTGACCGAGATCACCGGTTCGGAGAGCTTCGTGCACTTGACCCGCGGGGGATCGAACTGGGTGGCGGTGCTGCACGGCGTGCACGAGTTCGAGCCCGGCCAAACGCTCGATGCCGTGCTCGATCCCAATGACGTCTTCGTTTTCGATGCTGCCGACCGATTGGTCGCGGCTCCCGGTCAATCCTGAGGGAGATGCGCCATGGCCCGCATTGACCTCGTCGATCTCGCGCACTCCTACGGCGGCAATGATGCGCCACAGGAGAGCTTTGCGCTCAAGCCCGTCACCATGACCTGGCGGCAGGGCGGCGCCTATGCGCTGCTCGGACCGTCCGGCTGCGGCAAGACCACGCTGCTCAACGTCATCTCCGGCATCATCACGCCGTCGCGCGGGAAGATCCTGTTCGACGGCAAGGACATCACACCGCTGTCAACCCAGAAGCGCAACATCGCCCAGGTGTTCCAGTTTCCGGTGATCTACGACACGATGACGGTCGGGCAGAACCTGGCGTTTCCGTTGAAGAACCGCGGCGTCCCGAAGGCCGAAATCGACCGGCGTGTCGCCGAGATCGGCCGCCTGCTCGATCTCGAGCCCTATCTCAATCGTAAGGCGACCCGTCTCACGGCGGATGCCAAGCAGAAGATCTCGCTCGGCCGCGGCCTGGTCCGCTCCGACGTCGCCGCCGTGCTGTTCGACGAGCCGCTCACGGTCATCGACCCCGAGCTGAAATGGCAGCTCCGCTCCAAGCTGAAGGCGCTGCATCGCGAGCTCGATCTCACGATGATCTATGTCACGCACGACCAGACCGAGGCGCTGACTTTCGCCGATACCGTGGTCGTCATGCATGACGG
Source organism: Bradyrhizobium sp. CCBAU 53415 (assembly GCF_028128735.1). Taxonomy (NCBI): domain Bacteria; kingdom Pseudomonadati; phylum Pseudomonadota; class Alphaproteobacteria; order Hyphomicrobiales; family Nitrobacteraceae; genus Bradyrhizobium; species Bradyrhizobium sp. CCBAU 53415. The sequence continues at coordinate 125,478 of NZ_LBJF01000027.1, forward strand.
CCGCGTCGTGCAGAGCGGCACGCCGGCCGAGTTATTCGACAAGCCGGCGCACACCTTCGTCGGCTATTTCATCGGCTCACCGGGCATGAACATCCTGCCGGCGGAGGTGCGGGGACGCGAGGCCAAGGTCGGTGGCCACGTCTTCGCGCTCAACCGCGCGTACGACAGTCTGCCCGCAGGCGCCAGGATCGAGATCGGCGTCCGTCCCGAATTCGTCGAGGTCGTCGCACCCGCGCCCGGCCTGCTCACCGCGAAGATTGAACGCATCGACGATCTCGGCCGCATCCGCTTCGCGCGCGTGCGAGTCGGCGACGCCAAGCTCGCGGCGCGCGCCCCTGGCGGCTTCACCAGTCCGGACGGCACCGCCGGGCTGAAATTCGATCCGTCGCACGTTCACGTCTATGCTGACAGCCTTCTGGTGGAGGGAGCCGCCTGATGGACAAGACCGTCAACCAGAAAGCCTGGTTCCTGGTGCTGCCGGTGTTCCTGGTCGTCGCCTTCTCGGCGGTGCTGCCGCTGATGACGGTGGTGAACTATTCGATGCAGGACACGTTCGGCAACAACCAGTTCTTCTGGAACGGCGTCGGCTGGTTCAAGGAGTTGCTCGATCCCTCGACCGATCTCGGCGGCCGCTTCCTCGCCTCGCTCGGCCGCAATCTGTTCTTCTCGCTGGTGATCCTCGCCATCGAGGTGCCGCTCGGCATCGTCGTCGCGCTGTCGATGCCGCGCGAGGGCTGGACGGTCGCGGCCTGCCTCGTGATTCTCGCGCTGCCGCTGCTGATTCCGTGGAACGTGGTCGGCACGATCTGGCAGATCTTCGGCCGCCCGGACATCGGCCTGCTCGGCTATGTCCTCAACGCAATGGGCTTCGACTACAATTACGTCTCCAATGACTTCGACGCCTGGGTCACGGTCATCGTGATGGACGTCTGGCACTGGACCAGCCTCGTTGCACTGCTCTGCTACGCCGGCCTGAAGTCGATTCCCGAGGCTTATTATCAGGCCGCCCAGATCGATGGCGCCTCGCGCTGGGCCGTGTTCAAGGCGATCCAGCTGCCGAAGATGAACCGTGTGCTGCTCATCGCCGTGCTGCTGCGCTTCATGGACAGTTTCATGATCTACACCGAGCCGTTCGTCGTCACCGGCGGCGGACCCGGCAACTCCACGACCTTTGTGTCGATCGAGCTCGTCAAGATCGCGCTCGGCCAGTTCGATCTCGGCAAGGCCGCCGCGCTGTCGCTGGTCTACAACCTCATCATCCTGATCGTTTGCTGGGTCTTCTACACCGTCATGACCAATGCCGGCGTCGAACGCAAAGTCCAGGCGGAGAGCGGGCCGGCGGTGGAGCCGAAGCCTTCGCCCGGGCTCAAGCCCGTGCCCGCGCTCAAGCCGAAGGAAGGAGTGGCCTGATGCATTCGATCCCCGGCCGCCGCCTCATCATGGGGCTGTTCCTGGTCTTCCTGCTGCTGCCGATCTACTGGCTCGTCAACATGAGCTTCAAGACCAACAGCGAGATCGTCTCGACGATGACGCTGTGGCCGCACACCCCGACGCTACAGCACTACAAACGCATCTTCACCGACGAGAGCTGGTATTCCGGCTACATCAATTCCCTGGAATACGTCGTCCTCAACACCATCATCTCGATCTCGGTGGCGCTGCCGGCGGCCTACGCGTTCTCGCGCTACCGCTTCCTCGGCGACAAGCACCTGTTCTTCTGGCTCTTGTCGAACCGGATGGCGCCGGCAGCGGTCTACGCTCTGCCGTTCTTCAACCTCTATTCGGCAATCGGGCTGTTCGACACGCCATGGGCCGTCGCGCTCGCGCACTGCATCTTCAACGTGCCGCTGGCGGTCTGGATCCTCGAAGGCTTCGTCTCCGGCGTGCCGCGCGAGATCGACGAGACCGCCTTCCTCGACGGCTATTCCTTCCCGCGCTTCTTCATCAAGATCCTGGTGCCGCTGATCGCGAGCGGCATAGGCGTAGCCGCCTTCTTCTGCTTCATGTTCTCCTGGGTCGAGCTCCTGCTCGCGCGCACGCTGACCTCGGTGTCGGCCAAGCCGATCGCCGCGATCATGACGCGCACGGTATCGGCCGCCGGCATGGACTGGGGCCTGCTGGCGGCGGCCGGGGTGCTCACCATCATTCCGGGCGCGCTGGTGATCTGGTTCGTCCGCAACTACATCGCGCGCGGTTTCGCGCTCGGCCGCGTGTAAGGAGGCAATTATGGGATCTATCGCGTGGATGGCCTGGACGCTGCCGACCGCGATCTTCTTCGCCGCGCTCGCCTGCACGCTTGCGGTGATGACATGGCTCGCGGCGGTCTATCCCGAAGCCGAGCGGGTGGGCGTGCTGCGCATCCCGACCACGCGCGGTGATCGCCTGTTCATCTCGCTGATCGCGGCCGCCGTCATCCACCTCGCGTGGATCGGTCTCGTCGGCACCGACCCCATCGCCACGCTGCCGATCGGCGAGGAGGGTTTTGAGATTCCGAGCCTGTGGCTCGCAAGTGGAATTTCGCTGGTCACGGCCGCGCTCATTTTCCGCACGGTCTGAAGCCCGCGAAGGGACGGCCAGATCCGGGGCCAACCCGGGCCTGTATAAAAGTTTGTCGCTGCAACGGAGGAACAACATGCGACAGTTTAGGAGAAGGAAAGGTCCATTGACCAAGAGCAGTTTTCTGACCATGTCCAGCGCCGCTGCGATCGTCGCAGTATCGATCGCCGTCTCGGCGCCGGTGCGCGCCGCCGACGACGCCGTGATCCAGAAGTGGATCGCGGAATTCCAGCCCTCGACGCTGTCGAAGGAAGATCAGAAGAAGGAGCTGGAGTGGTTCGCCAAGGCGGCCGAGCCCTTCAAGGGTATGGAGATCAACGTCGTCTCCGAAACCATCACCACTCACGAATATGAATCGCAGACGCTGGCCAAGGCGTTCTCCGAGATTACCGGCATCAAGCTCAAGCACGACCTCATCCAGGAAGGTGACGTCGTCGAGAAGCTGCAGACCCAGATGCAGTCCGGCAAGAACGTCTATGACGGCTGGATCAACGATAGCGACCTGATCGGCACGCACTTCCGTTACGGTCAGACCGTCGTTCTCTCGGACTATATGACCGGCGAGGGCAAGGACGTCACCGACCCCATGCTCGACGTCAACGACTTCATTGGCAAGTCGTTCACGACCGCGCCGGACGGCAAGCTTTATCAGCTGCCTGACCAGCAGTTCGCCAACCTCTATTGGTTCCGCTACGACTGGTTCACCAACCCCGACTACAAGGCCAAGTTCAAGGCGAAGTATGGCTACGAGCTCGGCGTGCCCGTGAACTGGTCCGCCTACGAGGACATCGCCGAGTTCTTCACCAACGACATCAAGGAGATCAACGGCGTCAAAGTCTACGGCCATATGGACTATGGCAAGAAGGACCCGTCGCTCGGTTGGCGCTTCACCGACGCCTGGCTGTCGATGGCCGGCAACGGTGACAAGGGTATTCCCAACGGTCTGCCGGTCGACGAATGGGGCATCCGCATGGAAGGCTGCCGTCCGGTCGGCTCCTCGATCGAGCGCGGCGGCGACACCAACGGTCCGGCCGCGGTCTACTCGATCACCAAGTACCTCGACTGGCTGAAGAAGTACGCGCCGCCTCAAGCGCAGGGCATGACCTTCTCCGAAGCAGGCCCGGTGCCGGCGCAGGGCAACATCGCCCAGCAGATCTTCTGGTACACCGCCTTCACCGCCGACATGGTGAAGCCGGGCATCGCCGTGATGAACGCGGACGGTACGCCGAAATGGCGTATGGCTCCGTCGCCGCACGGCGCCTACTGGAAGGAAGGCATGAAGCTCGGCTATCAGGACGCCGGCTCAGCGACCTTGCTGAAGTCGACGCCGCCGGATCGCCGCAAGGCAGCCTGGCTCTATCTCCAGTTCATCGTCTCCAAGTCGGTGAGCTTGAAGAAGAGCCATGTCGGCCTCACCTTCATCCGTGAATCCGACATCTGGGACAAGTCGTTCACCGAGCGTGCGCCGAAGCTCGGCGGCCTGATCGAGTTCTACCGCTCGCCCGCCCGCGTGCAGTGGACCCCGACCGGCAACAACGTGCCCGACTATCCGAAGCTCGCGCAGCTGTGGTGGCAGAACATCGGCGATGCGTCGTCCGGTGCGAAGACGCCGCAGGCCGCGATGGATGCCCTTGCGGCCGCCCAGGACTCGGTGATGGAGCGCCTGGAGAAGTCCGGCGTGCAGGGCGCCTGCGGTCCAAAGCTCCACAAGAAGGAGAAGCCGGAGTACTGGTTCGCGAAGGCCGAGAAGGACGGCACCATCGCGCCCCAGCGCAAGCTCGCGAACGAGAAGCCGAAGGGCGAGACCGTCGACTATGACACGCTGATCAAGTCGTGGCCGGCGACTCCCCCGAAGCGCGCGGAAGCGAAGTGAACGACACGTAGCGTCATAAAACGAAAGGCCGGGAGCGATCCCGGCCTTTTTCTTTCTTCGCCTCCCCCGCAAGCGGGGAGAGGGAGAAGACATCACTCCGCCGGCTCGGCCGCCAGCGTCGGGTAATCCGTATACCCCTTCGCGCTACCCCCGTAGAAGGTGTTCTTGTCCCAGTCGTTCAGCGCCGCGCCCTGCTTCAGCCGTTCGACCAGATCGGGGTTTGAGATGAACGGCTTGCCGAAGGCGATGAGGTCGGCCGCGTTCGCGTCCAGCACCTTGGTGGCGAGATCGAAATCGTACCCGTTGTTGGCGACGTAGGCGCCGGCGAAACGCTTGCGCAAGGACGCGTAGTCGAACGGCGCAATATCGCGTGGGCCGCCGGTAGCGCCCTCGACGACGTGGAGATAGACCAGCTTGAGTGCACTGAGACCATCGACGATGTGATCGAACAACGGTTGCGGGTTGCTGTCGGAGAGGTCATTGGCCGGCGTCACCGGCGAAATGCGGATGCCGGTGCGATCGCTGCCGGCCTCAGTGGCGACGGCCTTGGCGACTTCCAGCATCAGCCTGGCGCGGTTCTCGATGGAGCCGCCATAGGCATCGGTGCGCTTGTTGGCGCCGTCCCTGGCGAACTGGTCGAGCAGATAGCCGTTGGCGCCGTGAATCTCGACGCCGTCGAAGCCGGCCTCGAGCGCGTTCTTCGTCGCACGCTTGAAGTCGTCGATGATGCCAGGGATTTCGGAGAGTTCGAGCGCGCGCGGCTCGGACACGTCGGCGAAGGTGCCATTCACAAAAGTCTTGCCCTTGGCGCGGATCGCGCTCGGCGCCACCGGGGCCGCGCCATTTGCCTGGAGATCGACATGCGAGATGCGGCCGACATGCCAGAGCTGGATGAAGATCTTGCCGCCGCGCTCGTGGACGCGGTCGGTGACCTTGCGCCAGCCGGCGACCTGATCCTTGCTGTAGATGCCGGGGGTGTCCTGATAGCCTTGACCCTGCTGCGAGATCTGGCTCGCTTCGGTGACCAGGAGCCCTGCGGAGGCCCGCTGACCGTAATAATCGGCCGCAAGCGGGCTCGGCACAAAAGTGCCGGGCACGGCACGGTTACGCGTCAGCGGCGCCATCACCAGGCGGTTGGCCAGCGTGATGGGGCCGAGCTTGTAGGTCTCGAACAATTTCGTCGAACGGCTCATGGGAAATGCTTCCAGGCGGTGAGAGGTCCCGAACACTTGTGCATCGCGACATCGGGCGCAAGGGATGAGCCATACGGAAAGTGCAGGCGAGCTACGCGGCAAGGGCCGCGTAGCATAATTCTTGCGCAATTTTAGCCGCGGCAGTGGATTACGACCGTCGCGGTCGTGCGATTTCGCAATCAGTTTGCGCCCATGAAATCGCGTTTGCCGATCTCGACGCCGTTGTGACGCAAAATGCCGTGGGCGATGGCGGCGTGGAAGTAGAAGTTCGGCAGCGAGAACGAGCTCAGGAATTGCTGGCCCTTCATGGTGATGGATTTGTCGGGGCCGGCCGGGAAGGTGACGTCCCTGGCATCGGCGCCTTCGAACTGCTCGGGCTTGAACGACTTCACGTAGTCGATCGTCTTCGCCAGCCGCTGCTTCAATTCCGCGAAGCTGGTCTCCGTGTCGGGCGTCGACGGCACGTCGCTATGGGTCAGCCGGGCACAGCCCTTGGCGGCGAAATCGCTGACCAGCTGGATCTGCCTGGACAGCGGCAGCATGTCCGGGAACAGGCGCGAGCCGAGCAGGACGCTCGGATCGATCTTCTTCGCCGCGCAATGCGCCTCGGCCTTGGCGAGCAGGCCGGTGAGGCTGTTCAGCATTTGCAGATAGGCGGGGACGACGGCGTCGTGGAAGGACATGTGATGCTCGCTTGTGAATGGAAAATTTCAGGAGAAAACCTGAGCCACTCACATGGGAGCCTCATGGAAAAATACAATCGCGGGAAGCGGCTTGTGCGATGCGAAAATTCTACTGGATCGTCCCCGCCGGCTGCGCCTGCGCCGTGCCGCCGCGCATGCGAGCGAGCAGTTCGGGCGTTGGCCAGGAATCGGCCGGCAGGCCGTATTTGATCTGCATCGCCTTCACCGCAGTGCGGCTCTGCTGGCCGAGCACACCGTCGACCTTGCCGACATTGAAGCCGGCACGCACCAGGAGCTGCTGCAATTCCTTGAGCTCGTGGAACGGCAATTGCGCGACGGGTGCAGCCGGCTTGCGCATCGGCGCCGCGCCCGCGATGCGGGTGGCGAGATAGCCTGCGGTGGTCGAATAGATCAGCGAGTTGTTCCACTCGGTGTAGGCGGCGAAATTCGGATAGGCCAGGAAGGCGGGACCAAAGCGTCCCATCGGCAGCAGCACGGACGCCGCGAGATTGTCGTTCGGGAGGGAACGGCCGTCGGGATAGGTGACCCCCAGCTGCGCCCATGTCGAGCGCGGCTCGCGCACGGCGAGATCGGTCTTCTCCCACGGCAGGTTCGGCGGAACCTTGATCTCCTCCAGCCACGGCTCGCCGCGCCGCCACTTCAATCCGTTGGCGATGTAGTTCGCGGTCGAGCCGATCACGTCGGCTGGCGAGCGCAACAGGTCGCGCCGTCCGTCGCCGTCATAGTCGACGGCGTAGTTGACGTAATGCACGGGCAGGAACTGGGTCTGCCCGAGTTCGCCGGCCCAGGAGCCGATCATCTCGTCGGGATGCAGATCGCCGCGGTCGATGATCTTCAGCGCGGCGATGGTCTCGTTCACGAACATCTCGGAGCGGCGGCAGTCATAGGCCAGCGACACCAGCGATTTCAGTGTCGGCAGATTGCCCATGTTGGCGCCGAAATCGCTCTCCAGGCCCCAGAATGCGGCGATCACCGCCGGCGGCACGCCATATTCCTTCTCCGCGCGCGCGAATGCGGCGGCGTATCGCTTGATGTGCTGCTGGCCGTTCTGCATGCGATAGGGCGCGGCCATGCGGCCGGCGAATTCGGTGAAGAGCTGGCCGAACACGCGCTGGCCGCGGTCGCGGTTGACGATGCCCTGGTCGTAGACGAGATACGGCGACGCCTCCGCGATCGTCCGCTGCGATACGCCGGCCGCGACCGCTTGGCTCTTCACGCCGGCCAGGAAGCGATCGAAGCTCGCGCCGTTGTGGCACGACGCGGCGCGCGGCGAGGGCGCCGTCGCCTTGGGGGCCGCGGGCTTGGCAGGCGGCGGCTGAAGCTGGGCGGAGGCGCTGGAGCATGCGAGGAGCGCGGCGGCCGCGATCGCAAATCGGATCTGGAGCATAGGGGTTCCGGCGGGCAGGGCAGGCGTGGATTCGCCCAAATCTTAAGTGAAGTGACGGTCTCAGGCCATCCTTTCCATGCCATGGCGGTTCACGGAATGCGAGTCGCTGGGCGTGGCCCCAGGTTAGCCGAACAGCCGCATCAGCAGGGCTTTCCCAACCGGCAGCGCCCTGACGCCGCGGTAGGCACGGACATATTCGCCGGCATAGAACGCCCTGATCGCATGCACGCGCGTGTCCATGCCTTCCGCGAATCGCACCGCAAATCCATCCGCGGTTCGCCGCACCACGATGGCCGCGATCGCGCGGCCATAGATCCGGCACTCGATGGTGCTTCCGGGGAGCGGGGGATCGGGATCGATCAGGCGCGCACCGGTGATCGAGATGTCGGCGAGCCGCGCCAGATGCGACTTACCGTCCTGGCACAGCAGCACGGGCACGTTGCGCTCGAAGCGCTCCGCCTTGCGCCGACGCGGCTGCTCGATGCAGACGAAGCAGACCACGGTGAGGATGAACGCGTTGTACAGGCTCCAGGCCAGCGCCAGCCCGCCATAGGCGATGTTCTCGCCGCGCAAATGCAGGATGAAGGCATAGGCGATGGAAACGAGCGTGATGAGGAGCGCGCTTCCGTAGATCCGCAGCAGCGGCCATTCGACGAACCTGTTGTCGCGGTCGCCGCCTTTCGCGGTGACCTTGAATTTGTGTCCTTTCGGCTTCAGCAGGCCGGCAGCCGCCGCCTTCAGCACCGCGGGCGCGGCGATGAGCTGCGAGACGTCCGTCATCATCGCGAGCGAGCGGCCGTGGGATAGCCAGGCCATGATGAGACCATGCCAGACGTAGAACGGCAGGAAGAACCGCAACAGCTCGGTCAGGTCCGCCTGCACTGCCTTGATGCCGAACAGCAGGAACAGCCACGGCACTATCAGGCCCGCCGTCTTCGACGCGTAGACCGCGGACCAGCTCATGAAGGCATCGACCAGCGAGAGCCGGTCAATGAAGGAAAGCTTCGACTCTCGCGAGAGGGGTCCGCTGCGGCCGCGGATGATCTGCATGAAGCCGAGGCACCAGCGGGCCCGCTGGGTGATGTATTCCTTCAGCCCCTCCGGGGCGAGCCCGATCGTCAACCGCTCGTTGAGATAGATGGTGGTGAGGCCGTGTTCCTTCAGGCGCAGCGTAAGGAGATAGTCTTCCGTGACCGAATCGGTCGGAAACCCGTCGATCTGCATCAGCCCGGAATAGCGAATGAGGGATGAGGTGCCGCAGCAGAACGCGACGCCCCAGGCGTCCTTGGCCGGCAGCAGGATGTCGAAGAAGAAGCGCTGCTCGTCCGGCCAGACGTCCGTTGCTGCAAGGTTCGTCTGGATCGGCTCGGGATTGATGAAGTGCTGCGGCGTCTGCACCACGCCGACCGAGGCGTCGTCCATTAGCGAGACTGTTCGCGCAAGGAAGTCGGGCCGGGGCACGAAGTCCGCATCGAGGATGGCGACGAAGTCCGGCCGCTCGGTCGACGCGCCGACATGGCGGAGTGCGTGATTGATGTTGCCGGCCTTGGCGTGCCGGTTGTCGGGCCGCATCAGATAATGGCAACCGAGCTCGCCGGCGAGTCGCCGCAGCCAGGGCCGCCTTCCGTCGTCGAGCACCCAGACGCGATAGTTGCCGTAGTCCAAGCCGGTAGCGCCGATGATCGTGCGCTCGAGGATCGATCGCTCCTCGTTGTAGGTGCAGATGAAGACGTCGATCAGCGGCGCGCGCGGGTCGGTGGCGCGGCCGTCGAGCCTCGCTGCCTTGGTCCGGTCGCGCGTCCGGCTCAGGAACAGCAGCGACAACGCGATCGCGACGAGCGAGGCTGCTTCCAGCAGCATGAAGGGATAGCCGATTGCGGCATCGGCGGTCAGATGCGGCGGGGGGAGCGTCGAGGTAACGCGCCAATGCAGATAGCGTAGCAGCAAGGCCACCGACACGATGGCCAGGAACGAGCGCGCCATCGTGCTGTCGCGCCGGAGCAGCGGCACGATCGCCATGAAGGCGCCGAGCGCAATCAGGCCGGGCGTCAGCGCCGTCGTCACGGTGCGGTCTCGTGCCGTGCAAACACGACGCGACCGGTGCGCCCTACCGTGCAGGCGCGGGCCGCGGCATCGCGCAATGCCACGGTCACGCGGTAAGGCTCCTTGCTCAGCGCATCCGGATTGATGGCGAGATTGGCGGGCGCGCCGGCGGCGCCGGTCAGATTGACCACAGTGCCGGAGATCAGCTCGCCGCCGTCGTTCGGCTCGAACGTCGCGAGATCGCCGAGTTGCAGGCGGTTGTAGACGCTCTCGGTGACGTTGGCCGTGATGACGGCGCCGCTGCAATCGAGCACCTTGAGCAGAGGCTGGCCGGCCTGCACGTCCTCGCCGGGCGACGTCATCATCTCCCAGACCCGCCCTGCAACGGGTGTCGTGATGTTGGCTTCCGACAGATCCGCAAATCGGATCTCTTCGACTTTGATCTCGTTGGCGAGCCAGGCGATCTCGGTATCGGTGCGTGCGAGGTCGGCCTCGAGGTCGCCGGCGCGCTGGCGCATCTCCTCCTCGCGCTGCACCGAGCTGGGCCGATCGTTGTAGCTGTCGCCGAGGAACGAGCCGTTCCGTGCCGCGGCGAGCTCGACCTTCGCCGCGTCCAGCCGCTTGCGCGCGCCGAGTTCGGTTTGCTGCGACACCGAGAGCTCGCGTGTGAGCCGCGTGAGTTCGACGCTCGAGACGTTGCCGGATTTTGCCAGCGAGGAAGCGCGCTCGACGGCGGCGCCGGCCTCCTCCCGTCGCGCCACCGCCGCTTCGATCGAGGTTTGGATTTCCGCAATACGGGCCTCCAGCTGGAGCACGCGCCCGTCACGGAATTGCGCGGCCTGCCGCGCCAGGTCCTTCTGCGCCGCCTGGGCCGCGGCGAGCTTCGTCGCCAAGCTCGGCCGCTCGTTCTCCAGGCGCGATTTCTGCCGGCGGAGATCGTCGAGCCGGGTGCGATCGCTGCGCGAATTGACCACGCGCAAGACCACGGTGCCTGCGTCCAACCTCGCCTGATCGGTCAGCCGCTGCGCGGCTGCCACACGGCCGCCAATCGGGCTTCGTAAGGTGACGAGCCGCGAATTGAGCACCGCCTCGACACTCGAATTCTCCCACATCGCGCGCAGAGGCAGCCAGCCGAAAATCGCGATGATGGCAAGCCCGATCGCGATCTTCGCGCCGCGCCGCAGCCGTGGCCAGCGCCGCTGCGTGTCCGGCGCGGTCTGCGCATCGACGGCGTGGCCAGGCTCGTCATTGGCGAACATCTGCTCGTACAGCGCCTCCTGCAATCCCTTCGCGTCAGCCCTGGTATCCTGAGGGGAGGGAGCGGATGCGGGATCGACGGAAGCGGCGTGCGAGCGGTCCATCATGACGGTCACCTTGCTGACGGGTGTCGACGGAACTGGTCAATGCGCAACAACCCCCGGGTGTGCCGGGTTACCACGACTTAAGGGAGATTGCGCTTTCCAGATTGCTAAGCATCGGCGCGTGTTTTTGAGCAAATCCCGGTCAAGATTTAGCGGCGCGAGCAAGGCTGGCGCGCCATCGATCTGCGGCCGGGCGCCGCATGAACCTTGCGGGATCCAACAGCATTCATACTTCGGGAACGGCGGCCGGAGGTTTGCCCGCGGCCGCCTCAGGAGACGGCCATGAACTATCTTCGTACCGCAATTCTGCTCGCAGGCCTCACCGCCCTGTTCATGGGCGTGGGCTATCTGATCGGTGGTGCTTCCGGCGCCATGATCGCGCTCGTCATTGCCGCCGCGACGAATCTTTTTACCTACTGGAACTCCGACCGCATGGTGCTCTCGATGTACGGCGCCCATGAGGTCGACCGCGCCAGCGCGCCGGAACTGGTCGGGCTCGTCGCCGAACTCGCGGGCCGTGCGGGCCTGCCGATGCCGCGGGTGTTCCTGATGGATGAGCCGCAGCCCAACGCGTTCGCGACCGGACGAAACCCGGAGAATGCCGCAGTCGCCGTCACCACCGGCCTGATGCGCCAGCTCAGCCGCGAGGAGCTCGCCGGCGTGATCGCGCATGAGCTCGCCCATATCAAGAATCACGACACGCTTCTGATGACGATCACCGCGACCATCGCCGGCGCGATCTCGATGCTGGCTCAGTTCGGCATGTTCTTCGGCGGCAATCGCGACAACAACAATGGTCTCGGCATCGTCGGCTCGATCCTGATGATGATCCTCGCCCCGCTCGGCGCCATGCTGGTGCAGATGGCGATCAGCCGCACCCGTGAATATGCTGCGGACAATCTCGGTGCGCGCATTGCGGGACAGCCGATGTGGCTGGCCTCCGCGCTGGTGAAGATCGAGGGTGCCGCGCACCAGGTGCCGAACTACGAGGCCGAGCGAAACCCCGCGACCGCGCACATGTTCATCATCAATCCGCTCTCGGGCCATGGCGTGGACAATCTGTTCGCCACCCATCCCTCGACGCAGAACCGCGTCGCCGCCCTTCAGCAGCTCGCCTCCGAGTTCGGCAGGCAGGCGGCGCCCTCGGTTGGCGCCAACGAGAACTACCCGCCGCGCGGCCCTTGGGGCCGCTCCTCGTCACGTGGTCCTTCGCGTGGTCCTTCGCGTGGTCCTTGGGGCTAGAGGAACCGGTGAGGATTTGCGTCCGTCCTTGTGACCTGGCGCACACAGGGTCGTCCCGACCGGTGGTAACACCTCGACGTGAGCAATCCTTCGAAAGGGGATGCGTGGCCGGCCCGCTGCCGGTCACCGTCGAAGATGACCAGAGCTGCCGTACCCTTGCTGATCGTTCTTTGCGTGCTCTTCGGCCTGTCCACGCACATGGTCGTCTATTGCGGCGACGGGGACGATCCCGACATCTGCTCGGCCGTGATCGGCTTCTCGCCGCTCCGCGGCTCGCTGATCGCCTTCGCCTATGAGGGGCGCGGACGGATCGCGCTGCGTCACGGCGACTTCAGACGGGCGATCGCCGATTTCGACGAGGCCATCCATCTCAATCCCAACCGCGCCTCGTTCTATCGCGACCGGGCGCTGGCGCACCGAAAGAACGGCGATCTGGAGCGTGCCATTGCGGACTATGACGAGGCGATCGCGCATGATCCCAAGCTTGCCGCACCCTATCACCAGCGCGGCCTTGCGCTCGCCGCCATGGGCGATCTCGATCGCGCCATCCTGAGCTACAATACGGCGGTCCGCCTCGAACCCTCCGATGCGCAGGCCCGCCTCGATCGTGGCCTCGCATTCCTCGCCCACGGCCAGGCCGACGATGCCCGCGCCGATTTCGAGGCGGCGCTGGCGCTGCCCGCCGGCAAGAACGGCGCCGCGCGAGAGGCAGCGCGCGCCAGGCTCGACGAGCTCGCCGGCGCCGAGCTGACCCGGGTCGCCGCGCCGCGGCGGTAAGTGGGTTATTTTGCCTTCTTGGCCTTCGCCTTCTTCGCCTTGGCCTTCTTCTCCGGCTTTTCCTTGGCCTTCTTTTCCACGGCTACCGGCGTGCTGGCGGCCAGACGCATCGATCGCGCGTAGCTGTCGGCGACGTTGTCGGCCGACATCTGGAGACGCTTGGCGGCGGCGGTGGCCTGCTCCATGGTGGCCTTGGCCATCATCTTGAAGCGTTCGCCGGTCTCCCTGCCCTTGGCCTTGGTCGCAAGGCCGTTGAAGCGATCCCGCCGCTCCTTGGCGCGGGTCATCAGGCCCGTATGCAGCTGTCTGGCCAGTTGCCGGATCACGACATCCAGGTCGGCGTCCGCCATGTTCTCTCATCCTCTTCGAAAAACGGTGTCGATGCGGCGGGACTATGCAGATCGGGCCCCGCCTTGGCAATTCCCGCCGGCGCGTCATCCGCAGCTTCCGGCTCGCGATACAAAAAAGCCGCGCAATTTGCGCGGCTCTCCGGCTGGCTGGATTGAGAAGATGCTATGTCTGCCTCACTTCAGCGAGGCCACCGGGCCGTTCGAGGCCGTCGGCTCGGGATCGAAGCCGAACACGCCGACCAGGTATTTGTAATAGTCCGGCATCTTCTCCTTGAGCGCCTCGCGCGACTTCGGATCGTGGAATTCGCTTTTTCCGGCCAGGAAGATGCTCGCGGTCACGGCAAAGAATTCCATGGGATTCTTCATCGCGTAGGATTCCTTGGGCAGCATGTCCTTGGACTTGGCCAGGGCGTAGTAGGCGATCACGCCCTTGTTGGCGTAGCCGTCCGGCAGCAGCCGCGCGTGATAGGCGTGGAGCAGCTCGTGCAGCAGCACCGCCTCCTTTTCGTAGCGCATCATGTCCGGCCGCAGCATGATCACGCCGAGCCCCGAATCGACCGCGAGGTCGACGGCGTTCGGATTGGTCCAGCGCTGCTTGTCGTGGTCCCACACCGTCAGCGTCCGCGGCACGCGGCGCTCGACGTTGGGAGCGACGCGGCCGTAGCAGGCGGTTGCGGCGCCTTCGTCGAGGCAGGCGAGCTCGCTCGCGATGATCGGCACGGTGCGGAAGAAGCGCAGCACACGCGGCGACAGGCCGGCCGCTTCGACGGCGTCGATCTGCTGCTTTACGTTGTCGGTGAGCTTGTCGACGTCCTTGCGGTCGGAGTTCTCCGACAGGTCGAACATGTAGCCGCGGTAGCTCTGGAAGCCCGGCGGCAGCGACTGCGCTGCCTCGGCGTCGAGCGACCCGGCATGAGATGGATTGGCGAAGAGCGCGCCGACGATGGTTGCGGTCAGCAGCAACGCAATGCGCATGATAAACCCCCTGATGTCACTTCGCCCGGCAGAATAGGCCGCCGTTGTTTGCGAAAAGTGAGTGGGGCAAGACTAGGGCAGCGATGTTGAGGCGTGCTTAATCCCTGGTTGCAGATCGCGGAGGCGGATTAGGATCGGGTTAACCAAGCGTGGATTGGCGGTGCGCTTCGGCGTATCATTCGCTCCGGGTAACAGGCCCAAAGTCCAGACAGCCGGAAGGGAGGATGCCATGTATGCCGCCATCCGTCAGGCCAAGGCGAAAAGCGGGAGCGCGGAGGAGCTGGCGCGCCGTATCAAGGACGGCGCCGTTCCGATCATCAGCAACGTCGACGGTTTTCGCGCCTACTACGTCGTCTATGCCGGCGACGACACGGTCACGGCGATCTCGATCTTCGACAAGTTCGAGCAGGCCGAGGAGGCGAACAAGCGCGCCATCGCCTGGATCGAGAAGGATTTGGGCCCGCTGCTGGCAGGGCATGCGAGTGCCGCCGCGGGGCCGGTGATCGTGCATACGCTGGCGTAGGTGCGGCGATCTCGTGCCCCGGACGCAGCGCAGCGCCTCTTCGGCGGTGCGCTGCAGAGCCGGGGCCCATGGTGCGGCGTGCGTGGCTCGCTGGGTCCCGGCTCTGCGCAGCAGCGCAAGAGCGCCGCAGCGCGTCCGGGACACGAGAGCTGAATACCCTCACAACTCCCGTGCATTCGAGAACGCGAACGAACTCACCCTTCTCGTCGTCTCATCCAGGATCAGCGTGCGCGTGATCGGGGGCTCGGCGCGCTGGGCGCAGTTTTCGCGCTCGCAGAGGCGGCAGTTGACGCCGATCGGCGTGCCCTCGGTCTTCTCCAGGTCCATGCCGGCGGCATAAGTCAGGCGCGCGGCGTGACGGATCTCGCAGCCGAGGCCGATGGCGAAGCGCGGCTGCGGCAGCGGGTGCGGCGCGACCGGGCGGCGCACCATCTGCGCGATCGAGAAGTAGCGCGTGCCGTCAGGCAGCTCGATCACCTGCTTCAACAGACGATCCGGCGTGTCGAAGGTCGAGTGCACGTTCCACAACGGGCACGTGCCGCCGAATTTCGAGAACGGGAAGGTGCCGGAGGAGAAGCGCTTGGAGACGTTGCCGGCGTTGTCGACACGCAGGAGGAAGAACGGGATGCCGCGCGCGTTCGGCCGCTGCAGAGTGGTGAGGCGGTGGCAAACCTGCTCGAAGCCGGAATTGAAGCGCTGCGCCAGCACGTGGATGTCGTAATTGAGCGCTTCCGCTGCCGCCAGGAACGCAGGATAGGGCATCATGACAGCGGCTGCGAAGTAATTGCCGAGCGTGATGCGGAACAGCCGGCGCGGCGCGTCGTCGAGCGGGCCGGCGCGGCCGATGATGGTCTCCAGGGCTTGCGCGCATTCGCCGAGGCCGAGCTGGAAGGCAAGCTGGAAGGCGCGGCCGGGCGGGTCGACCAGCTCGGAGATCAAGAGCTGGCGGCGATGGCGGTCGAAGCGCCGCAGCGTCTCGCGCATCACATCGACAGGCATGATGCGGGTCTGGATCGAATGCTTTTCGCGCAAGCGCGCCGCGAGCGCCGCGTAAAGCCCCTCGGCCGGCACGTTCAGTTCGTCGCGCAGATTTTCCGCAGCCTGCTCAAGCTCCGGGAAATAGTTGCGATTAGCCTCGATCAGCTCTCGCACGCGCTCGACCGGATTGGCCTCATAACGCGTGCCGACGTCGCGGTCGGCCATTTGTGCGGCGGCCAGCGTCTCGCCTTGGCGCGCCTCGGTATAGGCGGCGTAGAGCCGCTGCAGCGCGTGGGTGACGCCGGGGCAGAGCTCGGCGAGGTCGCGCAGCTCCTGCTTGGGAACGTCTATCTGACGGAACAGGGGATCGGAGAAGATCTCGTTGAGCTCGGCGAAGAAGCGGTCCTCGTCGGCGGTGGCGAGGTCGCGCAGATCGAGGTCATAGGTCTCGGCCAGGCGCAGCAGGATCTGCGCCGTCACCGGGCGCTGGTTGCGCTCGATCAGGTTGACATAGCTCGGCGAGATACCGAGCCCCTCGGCGATCTGGGTCTGAGACAGCCCCAATTGCTGCCGGATCCGGCGGAAGCGCGGGCCGACGAACAGTTTCTTGCCGGACTCGGCGGCCATGGCTTGAGATCTCCACCTGCATCAAGGACAGTCTTGCTGACCTATATTTTTACAAACTTTACAAAATAACATCTAATACATGTTCTGATGTTACATGACATCACCAATAAAATACAAGCCACCTATACGAAGTTTCTGTTTTGGCGTTTAGCTCCTGACACGCATCTCGCAATGCAGTGTCAAGAATGTCGATGGCTAGCCATCGCCATCGTCAGCGAAAGGATCAGGCACATGAATTACCAGCCCCGCGGCATCAGCACCCTCCAGGGCCCGTCCTCGTATCAGGACGAGGTCAAGGCGGCCCAGGCGCTCCTCGAGACTCAGCCGACCTGGAACGGCGTGTCGGCCGAGGCCGTCGCCCGCATGCGCCTGCAGAACCGCTTCAAGACCGGCCTCGACGTTGCCCGTTACACGGCGGCCCTGATGCGGGCCGACATGGCGGCCTATGACAAGGACCCGACCAAGTACACCCAGTCGCTCGGCTGCTGGCACGGCTTCATCGCCCAGCAGAAGCTGATCTCGGTCAAGAAGCACTTCGGCGGCAAGACCGATCGCACCTATCTGTACCTCTCGGGCTGGATGATCGCGGCGCTGCGCTCCGAGTTCGGTCCGCTGCCCGACCAGTCGATGCACGAGAAGACCTCGGTGCCGGCGCTGATCGAGGAGCTCTACACCTTCCTGCGTCAGGCGGACTCCCGTGAGCTCAACGACATCTTCCGCCTGCTCGACAAGGCCCGCAAGGAAGGCGATAAGACCCGCGAGAAGGAGCTGATCGAGAAGATCGACAACTTCCAGACCCATGTCGTGCCCGTCATCGCCGACATCGACGCCGGTTTCGGCAACGCGGAGGCGACCTATCTGCTCGCCAAGAAGATGATCGAGGCGGGCGCCTGCGCGCTGCAGATCGAGAACCAGGTCTCGGACGAGAAGCAGTGCGGTCACCAGGACGGCAAGGTCACCGTGCCGCACGACGTCTTCCTCGCCAAGATCCGCGCCTGCCGCCACGCCTTCCTCGAGCTCGGCGTCGAAGACGGCATCGTCGTGACCCGCACCGACTCGCTCGGCGCCGGCTTGACGCAGCAGATCGCCGTCAGCCACAAGCCCGGCGACATCGGCGACCAGTACAACAGCTTCCTCGATTGCGAGGAGGTGACGCCGGAGAACGCCAGGAACGGCGACGTCATCATCAACCGCAACGGCAAGATGATGCGCCCGAAGCGGCTGCCCTCGAACCTCTACCAGTTCCGCCCGGGCACCGGCGAAGACCGCTGCGTGCTGGACTGCATCACCTCGCTGCAGAACGGCGCCGACCTGCTCTGGATCGAGACCGAGAAGCCGCATATCGAGCAGATCGCGAAGATGGTCGACCGCATCCGCAAGGTGGTGCCGAACGCCAAGCTCGCCTACAACAACTCGCCGTCGTTCAACTGGACCCTCAACTTCCGTTGGCAGGTCTACGACGCGATGAAGGAGGCCGGCCAGGACGTCAGCAAGTACAACCGTGCCGAGCTGATGAAGGCGGAATACGACGACACGCCGCTGGCGAAGGAGGCCGACGAACGCATCCGCACTTTCCAGGCGGATTCGGCCAAGCGCGCCGGCATCTTCCACCACCTGATCACGTTGCCGACCTACCACACGGCGGCGCTCTCGACCGACAATCTGGCGCGGGAGTATTTCGGCGAGCAGGGCATGCTCGGCTACGTGAAGAATGTCCAGCGCGCCGAGATTCGTCAGGGCATCGCCTGCGTGAAGCACCAGAACATGGCCGGCTCCGACATCGGTGACGACCACAAGGAGTACTTCGCCGGCGAGGCGGCCCTGAAGGCTGGCGGCGCCCACAACACGATGAACCAGTTCGGCTAACGAACCACGCTACTCTCGAAAGGAGACTGACAATGACCAAAGGCAGCAATTTCTGGGTGATCGGCGGCGAGTTCGGTTCGATGAACTTCCACAAGCTCGTGGAAGGCTCGGCCCAGGTCAAAGGTCCGTTCAAGTCCCGCAAGGAAGCCGAGGACTGCTGGCGCGAGGTGTCGGAAGAGAGCCGCCACAAGGCCGGCGTCCGCTTCTCGATCGTGGAAGAGCCGCAGCGCGCCCCGGCAGCCTGATCGGGCGGCAGCCGAGCTCACCTAAGAAGACGTCCAAGGACGGATGGTCCCATCCAGGCCCTAGCCTGGGTGGGATCGTCTGTTTTTGGCACAGGTGGAAAGGCTGTGGGGCGCTGTAAGTATCTGGAATTGTGGGGCTTTGCGGAGGATGTGGTTGCTGATAGGTTAATGACGGAAAGTCGAGGACGAGGCCGACAATGTCAGAGCCCGAGACCAGCGGGACCCATCCCGGCCAGCCGCGCCCGGTGCGGCTGCGCGATGCACTGCTGCGCGCGCGGATCGAGGCCGCCGACCGGACCGGCGTCGTCGTCGATCTCAGGGACGCCGAGGTCGCGCGGCTCGAGATCCTCAACGACGCGCTCGATCCGCTGTTCGCGCAGGTGCCTGATCAGATCGACCTGTTCGACCGCGGCATCAGCCAGGGCGATACGCCGAGACTCTGGATCGACGTCGTCGCTCACATCGTGATGGGGCGCGACAAGCGGATGTACCGCTTCGTCCAGGACACCCGCTTCGGCCGCATCGTGCTCGCCGAATCGCACGACACCGCCGTGATCGTCGAGGCCGTCACCGACTATGTCGCGCGCCGCATGATCGAGCGCGAGCGCGCGATGGTGGTCCCGCCCGTGCCGCAGCCAGCCACAACCGAGCCGCCGCGCCGCTCGCGCGTCTGGCCGTTCGTGTTCGGCTTCATCCTCGGTGCGGCCGCCTTGTTCGGCGTCGCCGTGCTGGCGGCCTTGCGGAGCTGGTGATCAGTTGCTTCGTCGTTCCGGGCCATGCGAAGCATGAACCCGGAATCCCTTCATCGCCGCACATTGCCGACCGATGGATTCCGGGCTCGCGCTTCGCGCGCTCCGGAATGACGCCGCTCTCAAATCAGCCTCGCATGCTTGATCTGCCCGATTTGAAATCCAGCTCCCAGGCTCCGCACCGTCTGCTCGCAGCGCCAGCCGGAATTGTCCTTCTCGATGGTGAACAGATTATACGCCGCCGCCGGGTAGCGTCCGTGCGCGAGCGCTGAGGCCGAGGGCACGCCGAGCGCGGGAATGTTGCCGTTGGGGCCCTCGAACCACACCGTCGAATGAATATGGTCGTGTCCGTGCAGGATCAGCTCGACGCCGTGGCGCTTGAGCACGGCCAGCAGAGCGGGCGCATCGGTCATCCGCTTGTGGCGGGCGTCGGATTTCAGCGGATGATGCACCAGCAGCACGCGGAAGACGTCCTCGGCCGCGAGCCGTTCGAGGACCCCTTCGAGCGACGCGAGCTGATCGGGTCCGAGCGTGCCCGTCGCCATCAGCGGCAGGGTCGGTACCGCCGTGGACAGGCTGATCAGCGCGAGCGGCCCGCGCCGGCGCACCGACGGAAAGCCGATGCGGCCGTCGTCGCCGGCGAGATAGGGCGCAAACGTCTCGCCGAAACGATGAGAGGTGGCACGGACATAGGCGTCGTGGTTGCCGGGAATCGCGGTCACGCGTTCGGGCGGGCCGACGCTCTCGAGCCAGTGCAGGGCCGGCGCGAATTCCGCCTCCAGAGCCAGGTTGACGAGATCGCCCGTCACAGCGATGTGGTCGGGCGCCTGCGCCCTCATATCGGCGACGAGTGCGTCGAGAATCTCGCGGCGCTGGTACTTGTGGCGGTTGCGCGTCCAGTTGACGTAGCCTAGCGCTCGCTTGCCCGCGAGCTCGATCAGCCGCGGCTTCGGCAGAGGCGGCAGATGCGGATCGGACAGATGGGCGAGCTTGAAGGGGACCATGGCGCGCGATTGCCTCGCTATTGCTCCCCTGTAATGGCAAGGTCGCAGACAGCGCGCAAGCAGGGCGTGAAACGGGGCATCGAGGAAGCCTGATGGGAGAACGACTGAATCGTGTCCGACGGAAAGCGGAGCCGCTGCTGCGGCGATTCTTGCACGCCTATTTCCTCGTTGTCCGCGGCATGACGCTCGGCGTCCGCGCCGTGGTGCTGGATACGGACGGGAGGGTGTTCCTGGTCAAGCACAGCTACGTCAGCGGCTGGTACTTGCCGGGCGGCGGCGTCGATTTCGGCGAGACCATGGAAGAGGCGCTGCGGCGTGAGCTCAAGGAGGAGGGCGATATCGATCTTACCGGCGAGGCGGTCCTGCACGGCATCTTTCTCAACAGCCACGTCTCCCGCCGCGACCATGTCGCGGTCTATGTGGTCAGGCAGTTCAGCCAGGTCCGCCTGCCCGCGCCCAATCACGAGATAGTCGAATGCGGGTTCTTCGACGCCACCGCGCTGCCGGAGGGCACCACGCCCGGCACGCGGCTGCGGATCGCGGAGGTGCTCGATGACCGGCCCTTGATTGCGACGTGGCGCTGAGGGCGGCCTGTGCTGAAGCGAGATGGATCTTGGTTGAATCGATCGGGCCGCGGGCTCGCTCGACCTCTCCCGCTTGCGAGGTCGGCGCGAAGCGCCGGGTGTGGAGGCTTTCTCGACGCAGGGAATATCTCGATCACGGAGGCAATGCAGTTCACCCTTCCCGCTGGGGAGAGACGAAGCCCGCCCACGGCCACCGCCCATGGACCTTCGCATGCGCAAGTGCTACTCCGCGAATTGACATGACCGACCTCTCACTGACCATCCTTCCCGAGGCCGCCGGCGACGCTCAGGCGATCGAGCGGCTGCACGAACGTACCTTTGGTCCCGGCCGCTTCGTGCTGAGTGCCTACCGGATTCGCGAGCACGTCGACCATGTGCTCGAACTGTCCTTCACCGCCCGCATCGGCACGCTGCTGGTCGGCTCGGTCAGGCAGTTGCCGATCCTGATCGGTGAGACGCCCGCGCTGCTGCTCGGGCCGCTCACCGTCGAGCCGCCGTTCCGCGGTCGCGGCGTCGGCCGTCTGTTGATGGAGCGCGCGCTGAAGGACGCGAAGGCGAAAGGTCACCGCCTCGTGCTGCTGGTCGGCGACGAACCATATTACAGCCGCGTCGGCTTCAAGCCGGTCCCCAAGGGCCGCATCACTATGCCGGGCCCTGTCGATGCCGCCCGCATCCTGGTGTTCGAACTCGTCGACGGCGCCTTCGAGGGCGTGTCGGGGGCCGTCGGTCCCGACTGGAGCAAGGCGCGGGCAGGGTAGGACGCCTCTATCTGGGCTACCCGTCCTGAATTGGCAGAGCGGTGGCTGTACCTCATACTCCGTCATTGCGAGCGCAGCGAAGCAATCCAGAATCTTTCCGCAGGGGCAGCGTGGGTTGCTTCGCTGCGCGCGCAATGACGATGTGGAGGCCGTGCGTGTCGGGGCGCGCAGGCCCCGACCGGTTCGAAACAAGAACTCGAAACTAGAACTTGAAGTTCGCGAACGCCCGGACGCCGATGCCGGGCATCAAGACCTCGTCCTTTGTGTAGGACACCGAGTTGCGGATGTTCTCGTTGAGCAGGTTGTTGCCGAGGAGGCCGACCAGCATCTCGCGCGCGCCGAACGGATTCGGCTTGAGCTTGGTCTTGTAGCTGACCTCGGCCTTCAGCAGATTGTAACCCGCCGTCGGCGTTTCCGCGATCACGGCCACGTTGTTCTGGGCGAAGGCGTGCAACAGGTTGATCCGCATCAGCCAGTTGTCGTCACGCCAGAACACGCCGCCGCCCAGTCGCACCGGCGGAATCCGCGGCACGTTGGTGCCGTCGGAGAAGGTGGCGCGGACGAAATCGAGCTGGTTCTCGATGCCCCAGATGCCGCCCTGGAATGCGCCGATATCGAGCTGCGACTGGAATTCGCCGCCGCGGAAATTGGCATTGCGTTGCGAATAGACCGCCTGATTCAGCTCGGCGCCCGGCGTGCCGCACGAGGCGAAATCGTCATCACACATCACGCCGGTGAGGCGGCGATAGATGAAATTGTCGAAATGCGTGTAGTAGACGGTGGCCTCGAAGCGGAACGGTCCCGTCGCCCTGCGTACCCCGAGCTCGACCGACTTCGCGGTCTCGATGGTGAGATTGGGATTGCCGATGTCGAACGTCGCCGTCGCGTCATGACCGCCGCGGGAAAACAGCTCGGCCGCCTTCGGCGCGCGCTCGACATATTGCGCGGTGATGCTGCCGACCATGCCGCCCGGCAGGTCCTGCAACAGGCCGATGCTGCCGCTCTTCGGCGTGAAGGACGGATTGCGCGCGATCGGCGCCTGCGGCGTGCCGTCGGGCAGGTAATCCGCCGGGAAATCAGGCGTCGTGCCGTGCAGCTCGACATGCTCGATGCGCCCGGCGATCTGCGCTCGCGTGGCCTCCGTGAACTTGAACTCGTTGAAGGCGTAACCGGCAACGCGCGTGCTGTTGTTCGGGTCCCACAGGCCGTTGAACAGCGTGCCGGGATTGTCGGGACTCGGCGCGGTCAATTCCTGATGGCCGACCTGGAAGCCCAGCGCCGTCGTCACCTCGGCGAACCGCGCGTTGAACGGCATCAGCTGCACCTCGGTGCGGATCTCCTGCTCCTTGTTGGTGAAAGTCTGCCGGATGCCGTCGCTGTTGAGGTCGGCGGGATCGGCAAGGCCGAGCTCGTTGTGCCGGTAGTCGGTCGCGCCGGCCCAGAAGCGGACCGCGTCGATCGCGGCCGCGTCGGGGTGGTACTCGCCCTTGACGTTGATCTTGGTCTGGTGGCCGTCGATCCGCGTGTTGTGGTCGGCGCCGTCGATGCCGGGGATGTGGTAGAGCGAATCGTTCTGCGTGATCGATGCGCCGATATAGCCGCCCTGGAAGAAGTAGGAGCCGCCGATCGAGGCACCGTCGGACCGCGTCGCCGAGTTCGGCTGGCGGCCGTTCACGGGACGCGACTGGTCGGTCAGATAGGGATAGCTCGGGATGTAATAGTCCGAGGTGGTGCGACCATAGGCATCGGCATGGAACGCAAAATTGCCGCCGCCGGTATCGAGCAGCACGCCGCTTTCGACGCCGCGGTTGACCGAGTCGAACGCGGTACGCGTCTCGGCGGTGACGCAAGGCGAGGTGCCGGCAGTCGCGAGCGGCGCCTTCGTCGGCAGCCCGTAGCTCTGGAACGACGGCGCGCAAGCAGGCAACGCATCCGGAATCCGGTTGTTGGTGGCGGCGACGACGCCGCCGATCGAGGTCGAGCCGTAGCGAAGCGCGGCGGGTCCGCGGATCACTTCGACCTGGTTGGTCGCGAGCGTATCGATCGGGACGAAATGATCCTCGCCGAGGTCGGAGGCGCCGCCGGCATTGGTGCCGTTCTCGAGGATGCCGACACGATTGACGTCGAGACCCCTGATGATCGGTCGGCTGGATGCTCCCGGCGCGAAGCTCGACCCGGTGATGCCGGGCTTGGAGAACAGGAGGTCGCCGAGCTGGCCGCCGCCCTCGCGGCGGATCTCCTCGTTCGGGACCACGGTGACGGTGGCGAACTGGTTGGTCACGATTGGCAGCACGCCCTGCTGAGGTGCGGCAGGCACTGGGGCTGCCGGCGCCGCTTCCGCCGTCTGTTGGCGGCTGCGCACCCGTGCGGTCCGCGTGCCGCGGCCCGCGTTGCGCGACGGCACCACTGCTCTGCGCACGATGGGGCTCGGCGCCGTCACGGTGACGGCGGGGATCTCGGTCGACGATTTGTCTTGCGCCGGCTCTTGAGCGAAAGCGGGCGTGGCGGCGGCACCTAGCAGGAGCAGGCTGGCTCCGCCAAGACGCTGCGCGCGTCGCGATTGAAATGACATGGTCCTGATTCCAGTCAGGCGCCGTCCGCATGATTGTCTGCTGATCGGAGGCGGCCTGCCGTCGCGGCGCGACGGAATTCGACTTCAACTTTTCCCGGGGCGTTCGCCGATTTGCGGCGAGCCCAGGCGTGATCAAGCGACGTTGGAAGTCAGGACGCGGGAGGGGCGCGCGGCTGGAACGCCGCGCCGGCCGATTTCAGATGGAGAAATTCGGCATCGGTGGTGCGATAGAGCAGTTCGATCGCCTGCGGCAGTTGCAGCAGGGGCGGCGTGGCGAACAGGATCGTGCCCGCCATCGCGACGACGGCGCAGATCGCGCAATTGTCCTCGCCCGGATGCTCGCGGTCGGGACTCGCCGGCGATTGCTTGTGAACCGCTGCGCGGTCGATCCTGGCCTGATCCTTGGCGCCCTCTTTGGCGCCATCGGTCTGCTGGAGCGTGGCTTGGGCAAGTGGAGCGGCTTGGGCGAACCAATGGCTATGGCCGAACGTCAGCCCGAACTGCACCAGCATCGCGAACAACGCGAGCCGGGCGCCGTGCCTGATATTCGACCGGAACCACTTCATCTGGAAAGCCACCCTCACATCGGGGCGTCAATCCCTGGACGCCGCGATGTTATAGTGTAACATCGCCCGATCGATCAGCTGATGTCAACGGCGGGCGGATCGGCCCGCGCAGGCCGCTCAGCCGATGTGTCGTTCGGGCAACTCCAGCATGATGAGACCAGGTCTGATGTAGCACGAAGCAGGTGCGCTCTTTCTCCCGCAAGCAAGCGGGAGAGGTTCGAACGAGCCCCTGGGGGCCGTCATCACGCCTCGGGAGATCACCGCCCCTCGCGGACCCAGGTCGCCGCGAACGCGCCGAGCAGCAGCAGAAGGCCGATCAAGCCGGCGAAGATCGGCAGCACGCCGACGCCCTTCACCACGCTGGCATCGCGCATCCGCACGCCCATCCAGCCGTCGCCGTGGAAGACGCTGGTGGAGCGCACCGGCAGGATGCGCGGCAGCTCGACGCTGTTGCCACTGGCCACGCGCACGGCGTCGCCACCGGTCGCCTGCGTCAGCGGCTTCAGGGTGTCGACGATGGAGGTGACTTCCGAAAACTCCTTCGGATTGGTCGGGCCGACATTGATCAGCGCCTTCAGCGTGCCGTCGGTGGCCTGCCACAGGCCGAGCTCGCTCGCCGGCAGGCTGGCGCGCCATTCGCCGGGCTCGCCGGCGCTCAGCGTCAAATCGTGCGACACGCCAGACGGCGAGATGACGCGCACCGGCTGGACGCTGTCCGCCATGGTCTGGCGCACCACGACGAGGTCCTTGCCCTGCACCTGGAGCCGCAGCGCTTCCTCGTCGAGGTCCGGCTGCTTCATCAGCCAGTGCGACATCCGCCTGAGCAGGTCGAGATGCGGCCCGCCGCCTTCATAGCCGCGCGCCCACAGCCAGATGTGGTCGGATAGCAGCAGCGCGACGCGGCCCTCGCCGAAGCGAGACAGGAACAACAGCGGCTTGCCGTCGGCGCCGGTCATGACAGGCGGGTTCACGGCATTGCGGGTGTCGACGGTGCGGAAGAACCGGCTCCAGTGCGGCGGCTCGCTCGCCGAGCCTTCCAGCCCGCGTGTGACGGGATGGCGTTTGCCGATGTCCGACAGATGCGCATAGAACGGCTTTTCGGTCACGCCGACCGGCTCGGCCGGCAGCACCGAATCCAGCGGCGTGCGCCAGATGCTGGTGTTGGAGGCGTAGTCGGGCCCGGCCGAGACCAGCACCGCGCCGCCCGAGCGGACATAGCGCGTGATGTTGTCGAAATAGGCGATCGGCAGCACGCCCTGACGGGCGTAGCGGTCGAAGATGATCAGCTGGAATTCGTTGATCTTCTGCTGGAACAGCTCGCGCGTCGGAAACGCGATCAGCGACAATTCGTTGATCGGCGTGCCGTCCTGTTTTTCCGGCGGACGCAGGATGGTGAAATGCACGAGGTCGACGCTGGCGTCGGATTTGAGCAGATTGCGCCAGGTGCGCTCGCCGGAATGCGGCTCGCCCGAGACCAGGAGCACGCGCAGCTTGTCGCGCACGCCGTCGATGGCGACGACCGCTCGGTTATTCACCGGCGTCAATTCTCGTTCGAGCGGCGAGGCCTCGATCTCCACGATGTTCGGGCCGGCGTGCTTGATGTCGACGTCGACGCTCGCGCTCTGGCCGCTTCCCAGCGTGCGCTCGTTGATGACCTCGCCGTCCCTGCGGATCGTAACCTTTGCGCGCTCACCCGAGACGCCCTGGTCGTCGAGGCGGTAGCTGATGGTCTGGGTCTGGCCGACGATGCCGAAGCGCGGCGCCGCCGTGACCGCGATGCGACGGTCGCGCTCGTCCTTCTGCCCGGTGATCAGCGCGTGCACCGGCGCCTGGAAACCGAGCGCGGCGGCGTTCGCCGGGATGTCGTGGACGCGGCCGTCGGTGATCAGGAACGCGCCGGCGACGCGGTCGACCGGGACGTCCGACAATGCCGAGGCGAGGGCGCCGAACAGCTTGGTGCCGTCGGTCTCGCCATCGGCCTGTCCGGCCTCGACGACGCGGACCTCCAGTCCCTTGATCTTCTTCAGGCTGTCGACCAGCGCTTCCTGCGCAGCTGCGGCCTCACGGTTGCGGTTGCCGAAATTCTGGCTCGGACTCTTGTCGACGACGACTGCGGCGACCGAGGTGAGGGGATCGCGATCCTCGCGGGTGAAGGAGGGATTGGCGAGCGCCAGCAGGAACAGCGCCAGCGCGGCCACGCGCACCGCGGCGCCGCGTGCGCGAGCAAGCAGCAGCACGAGCGCGACGATGACGATCGCGGCGAGCGCGAGCCACAGCACGATCGCGGGGACAAGCGGCGTGAATGCGATGCCGTAGTTCATGACGATCCTATTGCCCCAGCCGTTCGATGAGGGCCGGTGCGTGCACCTGGTCGGCCTTGTAGTTGCCGGTCAGCGTGTACATCACGATGTTGGCGCCGGCGCGGTAGGCGAATTCGCGCTGGCGGGGGTCGCCGCCGGTCACCGGCAGCATGGCCTGTCCGTCGGGCCGCACGGCCCAGGCGCCGGCAAGATCGTTCGAGGTGATGATGATCGGCGAGACGCCGTCGCCGCCGCGTGCCGGCCGCTGCGCGCTGTCCTCGTCGTCGTCGCGCGGCAGGGTCTCGACCCAGGTCTGGCCGGCGGTGAAGCGGCCGGGGAAGTCGCGCAGCAGATAGAAGGTCTTGGTCAGCACGTGCTCGCGCGGCACCGGCTCGAGTTCGGGCACGTCGAGCGACGACAGGATGTCGCGCAACGTCTGCATGCCCGGCGTCTGCGACGCGCCGTTCGCGCCGGGCGGTGCCTCGATCGCGTCGCGGGTGTCGAACAGCACGGTGCCGCCCTGCTTCATGTAGGCGTCGATCTTGTTGATGGCATCCTGCGGCGGCTTCGGCGTGCCCGGCACGATCGGCCAGTAGATCAACGGGAAGAAGGCGAGCTCGTCGCGCGCCGGATCGACGCCGACGGGATCGCCGGCCTCGAGCGCAGTGCGCTGGGCCAGGAACAGCGTCAGCCCGTTCATCCCCGCCTTGACGATGGAGTCGACGTCGGCATTGCCGGTCACGACATAGGCGAGCCGGGTCTGCGACACCGCCTTCATCGCGAACTCGTCGGATGCGCTATCGGCGCGCGACGGCGCGGGCGAGAGCGACGCGAATCCTGCGAGCAAGGCGAGCACGATCATTGCGGGCGCGGCGCGGCGGCGCAGCAGCGCGGCAAGGCCGCCGCCGAGCACCGCGACGATGATGGCGTCGATCAGGAACAGCGCAAGCGCGGTGGACAGCAGCCAGCCGCGCAGGTCGCGCGGCTCGGCATTGGTGTAGGTGGCGTGCCGGGCACGCAGGCCCGCGGTGTTCAGGGCAGCGATGCGGTCGGCGCTAGCAAGCGTGTTCACGGCGAGCGGTCCTTCGGCCGGACCATAGAAGCCGGGCGGATGATCGGGGGTGGCGCGGTCGCGGTAATCCGCAGGCAGCGGTTTTGCGGTTGCAGGCGGCGGGCCGAAGGCGCCGAAGCCGTCGAGGATGTGCAGCGGCGCCACCGTCTCGGCAGGCGCTTCGCTGGCAACACCCGCACCGGGCTTGGACGTGTAGCCGGACATGTCGACCACCCGCCGCAGCATTTCGACGAAGGTGCCCGACATCGGCAGGTCCGACCAGCGCATGTCGGCGCTGACGTGGAACAGGCTGACGAGGCCCTTGCCGCGATGCTCGCCGGTCACGAGCGGCGTGCCGTCTTCCAGCGAGGCCCAGCTCTTGGTGGCGAGCACGGCGTCGGGCTCGGCCAGCACCTGGCGGCTCACGGTGACGTCCTTGGGCACCGCGACGCCCGCAAACGGGCCGTCGGCCGCGAAGGAAGCCAGATGCTGCGGCTTCTCCCAGGTCAGGCTGCCGCCGAGCGTGCGGCCGCCCTTGCGCAGCTTGACCGGGACGAGATCGTCCTCGGCCTGCGCCAGCCTTGGCCCTGCGAACCGCACCAGCACGCCGCCCTGGTCGATCCAGGCATTGAGGCGCTCGCGGAGCTCAGGGGCGATGGTGCCGACATCGGCGAGGATGATCATCGGCAGCTTCTGGTCCAGAAATTGTGTGATGCCCTGCTGCGGCGAGCCCTTGTCGGCGAGCCGGACGTCGGCGAACGGCGCCAGTGCGCGGGTGAGATAGAAGGTCGGCGCCAGCAGTGGCTGTGCGGTCTCGCTGGTCGAGCCCGAGACGATGCCGATCGCGCGGCGGCGCCAGCGCTTGTCGAGCAGCTGCACCGCGCCGGCAGAGCGCTCGCCGGATATTTCGAGCCGGGTGATGTCGTTGCGCAGCTCGACCGGCAGGTCGAACGCGGCTTCGGTTTCCTTGTCCTGCGGGCCGAACGAATAGCGGGCCTCGCCGATCGGCGAAGCCTTCTGGTCGAGCGCGCGTACGGTGCCGACCGCGATGCCGCTGTCGGTGCGCAGCACCTTCACCGTCATCTTCGCCGCAGCGTTCTCGGCCGCGACCAGCGCCAGCGGCGAGGAAGTGCCGCCTTCGAACACGGTCAGGCTGCGATCGCCGATGGTCTTGCCGAGGCCTTGCACGAAGTCCTCGCCGCGGCCGGTATCGATGCCGTCGGAGAGCCAGGCGATCTCGCAGTCGCCGGTGGCCTTGAGGAAACGGTCGACCGCAGCCAGCGTCTCGACGCGATCGATCGAATAGGGCTTCGGCGTGAGTTGCCGCAGCGCGACGCGCGCCGCGCCCGCCGGCATCAGGGTGATGTCGCGGTTCGGCTCCGACAGCGGCACCAGCGCGATGGCACGGCGGTCATTGTCGGCGTTCGCGATCAGCTCGTCCGCGGTCCTGATCCTGACGTCCCAGTGCGATGCGGCGCTCCAGCCGTCGTCGAACATGATCATCAGCGGCGCCTTGCTGCCGGCGAGGCCCGTTTGCGGATTCCAGATCGGGCCGGCGGCGGCGAAAATGACGAGCGCCGCAGCCAGCAGCCGCAACGCGGTCAGCCACCACGGCGTCCGCGACGGCGTCTCTTCCCTGGGCGCGATGTCGAACAGCAGGCGGGTCGGCGGAAACTCGATGCGGCGCGGCCGCGGCGGCATCACGCGGAGCAGCCACCACAGCACCGGCAGGCTGACGAGGCCGATCAGGAGCAGCGGTTGCGTGAAGGCGAGAGGCAATCCCATCATGCGGCCGGCCCCGCCTTGATCGTCGTGGTGCGGGCGCCCGACTTGCTCACCTGCATGCCGGCATGCAGGAACAGCAGCAGTTCCGCGGCGGAGCGGTCGGTCGCGTGCGTCGTGAAGAGCCAGTCCAGCTTGTTGGTCTCGGCGCGGATCTGGTCGCGATGCAGCGCGAGCCGCGCGGTATAGTCGTGCGCCCAGCTCTCGGCGCGGCCGGCGGTGATCACGCCAAAGCCTTCCGGCTCGACGAATTCGACGCGGCCGGAATAGGGAAACGACTCCTCGGCGGGATCGACGACCTGCACCATCGTGCCGTGCGCGCCGGAGCCGGAGAGCCCCGCGAGCGTCGTCCTGATCTCGGAGATCGGCGACCAGAAATCCGACAGCACGATGATCTCGGCCAGTGCCGCGGGCACGAAGGATGGCGGCAGGCTCGGCCGGTCGGCATCGTCATGCAGCATCGCCTGCGCCATCTTGTCGATCACGCTGCGGCTTGCGGTCGGCGCCATCAGCCCGGGAATGCCGACGCGCTCGCCGCCGGAGACGAGCAGCTCGGCGAGCGCGAAGGCGACGATCAGCGTCCGCTCGAGCTTGGACTCGCGCGCGGTCTTCGAGGCGAACGCCATCGAGGGCGAGCGGTCCGGCCAGATCCAGACCGTGTGCGCGGCTTCCCATTCGAGCTCGCGGACATAGAGATGGTCGTCACGCGCCGAGCGGCGCCAGTCGACATTCTGCGACGGTTCGCCCGAGACGAAGCGGCGGTATTGCCAGAAATTTTCGCCGGAGCCGGCGCGGCGCCTTCCATGCAGGCCGTGGATGACGTTGGCGGCAATGCGGCGGGCCTCGAGCACCAGGCGCGGCAGCGAAGCGGCGAGCGTGCGGCTTTCGCCATCGGCACGTCGGATCGCCAGTGTCTCCTTCGCTGCGTGCCCGTTCTCTGCTGCCATCAACCGATCCGTGTCTTCAACTGCCGGATCACGTCCGGAATCGTGCGGCCTTCGGCGCGCGCCTGGAACGTCAGCGCCATGCGGTGCTTCAGCACCGGCTCGGCGAGGTCGAGCACGTCGTCGATCGAGGGTGCCAGGCGCCCGTCGATCAGCGCACGCGCGCGCACCGCCAGCATCAGCGATTGGCTCGCGCGCGGGCCAGGACCCCAGGCAATGAACTTGCCGGCTTCGCCGGCGTCCGGACCCGGGCGGGCCGAGCGCACCAGCGACAGGATCGCCTCCACGACGGAATCGCCAACCGGCAGGCGCCGGATCAGCCGCTGCGCGGTGATCAGCGCATCCGCGGTCATCGAGCCCCTGGCCAGCGTCTCCTCGGCGCCGGTGGTCTCGAACAGGATGCGGCGCTCGGCGTCGCGGTCGGGATAGTCGACGTCGATCTCCATCAGGAAGCGGTCGAGCTGGGCTTCGGGCAGCGGATAGGTGCCTTCCTGCTCCAGCGGGTTCTGCGTCGCGAGCACGTGGAATGGCTTCGGCAGATCGTGGCGCGCGCCGGCAACCGTGATGTGCTGCTCCTGCATCGCCTGCAGCAGCGCCGACTGCGTGCGCGGGCTGGCGCGGTTGATCTCGTCCGCCATCAGGAGCTGCGCGAACACCGGACCCGCGATAAAGCGGAAGGCGCGCCTGCCCGCGGTGCTCTCATCCAGCACCTCGGCGCCGAGGATGTCCGAGGGCATCAAATCGGGCGTGAACTGGATGCGCTTGGCATCGAGACCGAGCGTGACGCCGAGCGTTTCGACCAGCTTGGTCTTGGCGAGGCCCGGCACGCCGATCAGGAGCGCATGGCCGCCGGAGAGGATGGTGACCAGCGTGTTCTCGATCACGCGATCCTGGCCGAAGATGACCGACGCGATCGCATCCTTGGCGGCGCGAATCTGGCTCGACACCTGCTCGGCCGAACGGACGATCCCGTCCTCGAGTTTCTCGACACTCTCCGCCATTCGCTCGCTCCTTCAGCCTGCCACGCGGCTTGCTTGCATCGTCACGTCAGCACGTCACGTCATCACGTCGAGTCATGGGCCCTATGCTAGACTTGCAGGAAGGCCATGTATTCGTTGAATTAACCTATCCCCACCTTATCGGCTTCGGGTTATGTACGGCATCACGAAGTGGCGACCTCCACACCGGACTATTCCGGATGGAACCACGCACCCGAGTACAACGTAGACCTGCACCAATCGTGCCAATCACAGAGTCAGGGCAAACCATGGCGAACCAAGGGCAGAGTGCGGATCGCGGTCTTGAGGGACTGACTGCCGCCGCCAAAAGCGCTGCCAATGCCGAAGGCGCCAAAAAGGGCCTGCCTCCGGTGCATCTGTGGAATCCACCGTTTTGCGGCGATCTCGACATCCGAATCGCGTCCGATGGTACTTGGTTCTATCTGGGGACGCCAATCGGGCGTCCTGCCCTGGTCCGCCTGTTTTCGACCATCCTCAAGCGCGAGGGCGACAAGCACTTCCTGGTCACGCCGGTGGAGAAGGTCGGCATCCGCGTCGATGATGCGCCGTTCATGGCGGTCGAGATGCAGAAGGACGGTGAGTGCAATCATCGCGTGCTGCGCTTCCGCACCAATGTCGACGATTGGATCACCTGCGATGCCGCGCACCGGCTGCGTTTCGAGCAGGCGCAGGATGGCGGGCTGACGCCTTACTTGCACGTCCGCGCCGATCTCTGGGCCAAGGTCACGAGGGCGCTCTATTACGATCTGGTTGACATGGGTGAGGAGCGGATGGTCGATGGTCAGCCGATGTTCGGTGTCGAGTCGGCCGGCCAATTCTTCGCCATGGCCGATGCGGAGCAGGTGAGGGCCGCGCTTTGAATTTGAACAAGCCTATCCTGACGAACGAGCCCGTCGCGATGGGAGCTGCGGATTTCTTCGCCCGCTCCAGGGCGAAGCTCGGCTTCGACGTCCCGCCCGGCCTCTACGATCCCAACATCATCCCGGCCTCGGGGGATCCCGGCACCGACAAGATGCTCGAGATCATCGCGCGCGAGCAGCCGGTGCGCCCCGCGGCGGTCCTGATCGCGGTGGTCGACCATCCCGAGCCGACCATCCTGCTGACGCAGCGCTCGGCGCATCTCAACGACCATGCCGGCCAGATCGCGTTTCCCGGCGGCAAGATCGACGCGACTGATACCTCGCCGCTCGATGCGGCGCTGCGCGAGGCCGAGGAGGAGGTCGGGCTGTCCAGAGATTTCGTCGAGCCGCTCGGCTATCTCGATCTCTACGGCACCGGCTTCGGCTTCCGCATCCTGCCGACGGTGGCGAGGGTCAGGCCGGGCTTTTCGCTCACCATCAACCATTCCGAGGTTGATGACGCGTTCGAGGTGCCGCTATCCTTCCTGATGAACCCGGTGAACCACCAGGTGCACAGCAAGGAATTCCGTGGGCTGGCGCGGTCCTACTACGCGATGCCGTTCGCGGAACGCTACATCTGGGGTGCGACGGCCGGGATGCTGCGTGTGCTGTATGAGCGGATCTATTCATCATGATCCGGACGGTTCTGACCGAGATCGGAATCTTCCTCATCCCCTTTGCCGTTTATGCGCTGTTCCTGGCCGCCACGCGGTCCGGACTGTTCGCGCGATCCTCCTGGCCGGTGGCGGTCGTCGCGCGCCTTGCGCTGGCGGCGATCGTGCTGGTCATCGCGGGCCTGATCGGCCTCGCGCATTTCTCCGGCGCGCCGCCGGATTCGACCTACGTTCCCGCCCATGTCGAGAACGGCAAGCTGGTGCCGGGCGTGGAAAAATAGGGGCTGATCGATGAGTGCGGAGCCGTTGCTTGCCCATGCGCCCTGGCTGACCGCAGGTGGGACCGCGCGTGTCCTGGAACTGCTCAGCACTGATGGCGAGGAGGCGCGGGTGGTCGGCGGCGCCGTCCGCAATGCGCTGCTCGGTCTCAAGCCCGGCGACATCGACATCGCGACCACGGCGCTGCCGGAGGAGGTGATGCGGCGCGCCAAGGCCGCCGGCATCAAGGGCGTACCAACCGGCATCGACCACGGCACCGTCACGCTGGTCATCGACGGGCACCCCTACGAAGTCACGACGCTGCGCGAGGACACCGAGACCTTCGGCCGCAAGGCCAGGGTCGCATTCGGCCGCGACTGGGTGAAGGATGCCGAGCGGCGCGACTTCACCATGAACGGCTTGTCGGTCGATGCGAGCGGTGTCGTCCACGACTATGTCGGCGGCATCGCGGATGCGAGAGCCGGCCGCGTGCGCTTCATCGGCGATCCCGACCAGCGCATCGCCGAGGATTATTTGCGCATCCTGCGCTTCTTCCGCATCCACGCCGCCTTCGGTGCCGGCGAGCCCGACCGCGACGGCTATCTCGCCTGCATCCGGGGACGTGCGGGCCTGGCTGGCCTCTCGGCCGAGCGGGTGCGCATGGAGATGCTGAAGCTGCTGGTGGCCCGCGGTACAGCCGCGGCCGTGCTGGCCATGGCCGAGGGTGGATTGCTTCAAGCCCTGATCGGCGGCGTGGTCTATGCGGGCCCCTTGGCGGCGATGATCGCGATCGAGCGCGAGCTCGGTCTGCCCGCGAGCAGCACGCGACGCCTGGCGGCACTGTCGGTCGCCGTCACCGAAGACGCCAAGCGCGTCGCCGCGCGCTTGCGGCTTTCCAATGCCGAGGCCAAGGCGCTGGATTCGATGGGGCATCGCTGGTGGCGCTTCGCCACCAAGGACGAAGCCAATGCGCGGCGGCTGCTCTACCGGCTCGGTGCCGAGCGCTATCACGATCGCGTGTTGCTGGGCTGGGCGAGAAACGGCGGCGATGTCACCTCAATGCGCTGGCGTGCGCTCGCCGAGCTGCCGCAGCGCTGGACCGCGCCGAAATTTCCGCTGAAGGCCGCCGACTTCATTGCACGCGGTCTCGCCGAAGGACCCGCGCTCGGACATGTGCTGGCGCTCGCCGAGGACGCTTGGCTTGCGGCGGATTTTCCCCTAGAGGAAGCCGCGCTCGCTGCCATCGCCGATCAAGCTGCGGCACGCGTCAGTCGCGATCAGAAAAATTGACCGTCGTTTCGGGCTTCGCCGACATCTCGCTTCTGCAGCTGCTGCTGGTCGCAACGATGGCGTTGCTTACCAACTTGGCGAAACCGGCGCGGTGGTCATGTATCGCTGTGGTTCGTTCCCATGCGGTATTGCGTCGGTGAGCAGCCGAAGTGAGCGCGGAAGCGGCGATTGAAGTAAGTCACTTCATTGAAACCGCAGGCGAAGGCGATGTCACTCACCTTCGTGTCGTCGTAGCGAACGTCCGACAGCATCGCCCGTGCCTTCTGCAGGCGCAGTTCAAGTACGCGCTCCGAGAATGTCGCGCCGCTTTCGAGCAGCAAATCGCTGACATAGCGACGCGACAGATCAAGAGCATCCGCGATGGTCGTGACCGACAGAGACGGCTCGGCGAAGCGCTTTTCGATGATCGCGATCAGCTCGCGCTGCCGCGCGGCGCGCAAGCCGCGTTTCGCCGCAACCTCCGCGACCTCACCGCGCGCGCCGAGCGCCAGCACGATCAAATCCCCGAGCATGGCCTGCGCGTGACGTGTCAACTCCTGGTCTTCGCAGACCTCGTCGGCATCAAGGAGAAAATCGATGGTGCGATCGAGATGTCGTACCGCGGGGTTGGCCGGGTCGAGCAGCATTGCCGAGCGGTTGTCGGCATGCGGAACGAGCTTCAGAATTTGCGCTCGAGGTAGGGACGCCAGATTCCAGGCCGTGAGGCCGTGCGTAAAGCTCGAGACCGGTTGGGCGATGTTGAAGGCGACCACACTTCCCTGTTTCAGCTCAACCCCCTGGTTTCCCACCGTCCATAATTGCGGCTGAGGGCTGCGATAAAAGCCGACAAGAATATCGTCGCGATCATTGGTCACGTGCTTGCGCGTGCGCACGTAGTGCCCCGTCGTCGTGGCAAACCGGCTGACGCTCAGCTCGCCGAGCAGAACATTCTTCGACGCAGTGTAGAATGGCTTATCCTCGGCGTGCTTCATGTCCGCGTTGCCGAGCTGATCCATCCAAATGTCGTGCCACAGGCGGAATCGGGCCCTGTCATTCAGGTGGGAAGGAAGCTGGTCCGATGAAAACTCAATCTTCGGCATATCCGTCCAATATCCTCGCGCGCCGGTTCTATTCGTAACATGGTCGCCGCGCGAAATGCATCCACCCACCTTTCCACCGAAGTGATGCAAGAGCGGACAGCCGTGCATCTCAGGTCAAGTTCAGCGCCGGACAGGTCAAGTCTGCGGCTGCCGACCGTTGCGCCCAAACCACATTCGCCGGCGATCCCGTTGCCGCACCGTTTCGATCAACCCCAGCACCTTCGCGGACAAGACGACCTGAGCGCGACTCGGTAGTCATTCCGAACGACGGACTTATTGGGTGTATTGAACATGAGAAGATTGATCGCTGCCGGCGTTGTCGTTTCAAGCATGATGCTGTCGCCGCCAGCATTGGCTGACGACCTGCCGGGGAGGGTGACCGCCGTCTATGGCTGGACCGGATGGTACGGTGGCGTGAATGCCGGCTACGGTTGGCAGGACGAGAGCGCCGCTTTCACCGGCGATCACCTTGCCGATCCGGTGACGGGTGTCGGCCGTGGTGCGGGCACTGTGTTCACCGATAATCTGGCGATAGGTTCGCTGCAAGCGGACCCAGACGCGACCAATCCGACCTACCGGCAATCTCCTCGCGCATCCGGCTTCACCGGTGGCGGACAGATTGGCTACAATTGGCAGATCGAGCGCAAATGGATCGCGGGTTTCGAAGCCGACCTGCAATACGCCAACATCAAGGACGATACGTTGTTTAAGGCGCCCGATGAGGGCGGCGTCACCCTCTCGGCCGCCTCTTCCCATCAACTCGACTGGTACGGCACCCTGCGAGGCCGGATCGGCTACTTGTTGAGCGATCGCCTCCTCGCTTTCGGCACAGGCGGCCTCGCCTATGGTGGAACGAAGTCACAGGCTGCCATCTCGATCATTGGTCCGCTGGGCTGGAGCGTCGACGGCGGATTCGTCACAAGGATTATCTGTCCTGGCTTCACGACCTGCCTCGCGGGCTCCTCGTCACAGGTCTCAGTCGGCTGGACAGCCGGTGGCGGTCTTGAATATGCAGTGCTGCCGAACGTCACTATCAGGTCCGAATACCTGCACATCGACCTCGGCGACCAGAACGTGAAGCTGACGGTGCAGAGTCCGGCGACCGGCAATGGCTTCGTCAACGTCAAGTTCAGCAACGCTTACGACATCGTTCGCATGGGGATGAACTTCCGGTTTTGATCCGCTCGGAGCGACCGATAGCTGTGCTCCGTCCGGCGGCCGCCTGCTTGAAAGAAATTGAAGCCGGACATACGTTGACGCTCGCCGAGGACGCTTGGCTCGCGGCGGATTTTCCACTAGAGGAAGCCACGCTCGCTGCCATCGCCGATCAAGCTGCGGCGCGCATCAGCCGCGATCAGAAAAATTGACCATCGTTTCAGGCTTCGCCGACATCTCGCTTCTGCAGCTGTTGCTGGTAGCAACGATGGCGTTGTTTGCTTCGATCATCGGTGGCCTCGCCGGCTACGGCACCGGCGCCCTGATGCCGCTGGTGCTGGTGCCGCTGGTCGGCGCCGAGCCCGTGGTGCCGATCATCGCGATCTCCGCGATGCTGACCAATGCGAGCCGCGCTCTCGCCTATGTCCGCCATGCCGACCGCCGCCGCGCGCTGATCGTGCTCGCCTGCGCAGGCTTGACCACCGCGCTCGGAGCCTATGGCTACACGCGCCTCACCAATGCCGGCGCCGCACTCGTGATCGGCGCCATGCTGATCCTGAGCGTGCCGCTCCGCCGCGTGCTCCGCCGCCGCAAGGTGCGGATCGGCGAGACCGGCCTTGCCGCCGGCTCGGTGGGTTACGGCGTGCTGGTCGGCGGCACGTCGGGGTCCGGCGTGATCCTGCTCTCGCTCTTGATGGCCGCAGGGCTCGAAGGCGCCGCCGTGATCGCGACCGATGCGATGATCTCGCTCGGCACCGGCCTCATCAAGATCTCGGTGTTTGGGCTGGCCGGCGCCGTCACCGCGCAGGTGCTTGCCTTCGCGCTGCTGATCGGCGGCATGGCGGTGCCCGGCGCGTTCCTCGCAAAAGCGTTCGTCGAGCGGATGCCGATGCACATCCATGCGGCGATCCTGGACGTCGCGGTGATCACTGGCGGGCTGGTGATGATCTCGGCGGCGGCGAGGCAGCTGATCTGATACACGGTCGAGGCATTGACGGCGCGGATCTCCAGCCGACGGCGCCGCGGTCTCCATCTTCTATCGTGCACCAATGGAGCGCTTCTAGCGTCGTCCGACTTCAGATTCGTGCTCCATCTGCAGGATGCGCTCTCGTAGCGCGCCGAAGGTCTCTTCCGCAGCCTCGCTGAACAGCGGATCCTCATGATTGGTCGAGGTCGAAGCGATCTCGCTCCAATCTGCAGGCTCTAGAGCCTTGAGAGCGGCAGGAAAGAAATCGCGGTCTTCAATCACGATGTGACGCCGCTCGCTCTCTATGAAGTCGCGAATGATATCGTCCACGTCTTGCCGAAGGAGTTCCCGATCCGAAAGAACACTCTCGATCGCCTGCGCAACGCGGTGCAAACGCTCGGCTCCCTTTTTGTGCTCAAGTCTCAGGTCGCCGACGCTTGCCGCCGCATCCGGATCGCGAAGCTCCAGTTTGGCAAAGACCAACTCCTCCAGGGGATGATGGTAGATCTCGGGATAGAGTTCGAAATAGCTGATGATTGCGCGAATGACTTCATAGTCGGGGTGGTCCCCGCGATCGAAAATATCGAGCTCGTGCTCGAGCACGGCAAGCAGCGTCTCGATATTGCGGTGTTCCCGGGATAGACGCTCAATGATCATTGTAACCTCCAATGAACCATTGAATGATCGAAAAATATCCTGAAGGCGAATTGGAATCTTGCGCTGGATCAAACTCTGGGATCGGGTCGGCCGGGCTGAGCAGACGAAGCCTCGGGAGGTTGCACGACGGCGGACCCCGTCGAACCGGGCCGGGCAAGGACGGGAGCGCAGCGACATTCGTGGCGAACTCTCAGCCGGTGTTTCTGACCGCCTCAGCCAGAATGGCATAGAGCTGCTGCTTGCTGAATTCCTTGGGCTGCTGCCTCTCCGCAGTGTTCCGCGACACTTTCCGTGCGACTGGACGGGCACAGGCTGCCGACGACGTCGGCCTCGGCTTTGGGGGCGGTCTTATCTTGGGCCTTGCTGTGGGCGGCTTGCGGCCGCGCTTCAGGCCCAGACGGGTCAGCATGCCGCAGACCGCGTTACGACTGCACCCGAGACGGCGCGCGATCTGCGCTGCGCTCTGTCCCGCGGCCCAGAGCCGATTGAGGAGCGCTATGTCCTTCGCATCCCAGCCCATGAGAAATATTATAGCGCCGACTGCCAACTCGCACCAGTCTAGTCTTCGTCCGGCTCGCGCACGACCGGCGGTTCGTCAGCGTCCTCTTCCTCTTCGTCGTCTTCGTCCTCGTCGTCTTCATCGGGATCTCTTGGCGGCATCGCGGTGCCCACGAGCACGAGCGGCGTCCAGCCGATCGCTGTGATGAAAAATGTTTCGGATGTGTGTTGCTTCATGTTGTTGCCACTCCTCGACAAGAATGCGCAGTCACGTATTCCTTGCTTACGACATCTGATGCCCAGGGCGCGCCATTGCCGCAAACGCGACCGGGATAGGTTGACTGCATGGCAGCGGGCGGCAGCTGCTGAGTTTGCGGCTACCTTGTGCCCGAGGACCCATCGGGCTCTATGTTGACCAAAACCTCGCCGGTGGTGATTTCGGGAACTCCAAGATCGAGGTCATGCAGACTCGCCTGAACGAACGCCAGTATCTTGGCGTTGGCTGCATTGGCGCTTTCGCGGTCGTTGAATATCATCACGGCGATACCAACGCCATCGCCCGCATCCAGCACATAGTAAGATCTGAATCCCGGCGACTGCCTTAGGATCTCACCGACGCCGCTCTTGGCGCGGCGTGCGGCGTCCGCTACCGAACGAAGCTTGATGTATTTGCGAATGACCATGTACATGAGGCCACCACACGCCACGCCCCCTCACGGATCAGGATATTCGGTCCCAGTCGAAGTCGGGGCCTGCTTCCGAGCTGGATCACGCCGCCCGGCTGCGAGGACCGCGCAACGCGTCATTCTCCAATGGACCATCCTCGCCCCGCAAGGGGAGACTCAGGAGCCCTCGAACTTGAAGGATACATTGAGTTTGGCGCGGTAGGCCTCGACTTTTCCCTTGTCATCCAGTTGCATATCGAGCTTGACGACCTCTGCAATGCGAAGATCCCGGAGAGATTTTGCAGCTTGCTCGACTGCGTTGGCGGCCGCCTTTTCCCATGAGTCGCTGCTGGTACCGACCAGTTCTATGACCTTGTAGACGCTATCAGGCATGTCGTCCTCCTGTCCGGCGTGATCCGGGAAATCTAGCATCAGGATCTCGACGCCGATACCGTTTCGGGGACGCCTCGGAGCCGGGAAGGGCAAACTGCACTTGCCGGAGCGTGGCTCCTGGCTCCGAACCGGGCCAGCGCCTTCATGCCCGTCATGGCGGGTAGACGGAAAAGGGTCTGTGCGGCTGTCACTTTCCCGTTTGACCCTCACCGACTTCATGCGGTTCTCCGGCGAGGCTGGTTGGGCCTGTCGGTGATGGTCAGGGCACGGACTGTCTTGAGCGCTGCACGACCCCGATTGCTGCGTCGATCAGAGATGCAGCAACGTTTTTGCCCTCCGGGCCCGAAGCCAACCCCCCATCACACCACGCCAGAGCAAGCGGGCGACGCATTTGCTCGAACGAAGCCCAGGCTGGCGGTGTATTCGCACATCGTGTTGCCGAATGCGACAGAGCAGGATCTGATTCCGCCAACACGGAAGACTTACGCCGGTCCGGTGGAGCTCGGTGAAGATCTGATGGTCATCGAAGTCGGCGAGAAGGTCGAGGTCCGAAGACCCGCCAAATCTTGATCCCGCTGTGAACTCCAGCGACGACATGATCGAGTAGGATCGATGTCCGCCATTGCGCCGTTATCGGCAGAGAAGCGGACATCGGTCGGGCCGGAGCGGAACGCTCCGACCTGACCAGGATTCGGCCTTAGGCGTGCCTACTCCTCGTCCTCATCCTCGTCTTCATCGTCCTCTTCCTCATCTTCTTCCACCTGCACGAGCACGGCGAGCGGCAGCGTCTCGCGGAATAGGTCGCCTTCCATGCCCATCCACAGGCAGAGCACCTCGTTCTCCTTCACCTCCGCGACGGTCAGCGGCTGGCCGCCGGATTTCAGCATCACGACATCGCCGGCTTTCAGATCCATGGATTGTCCTTTCGGGTTGATCGACTCGGCCGTGAAGCTAACAGGCCGTCATGACATGCCGATCACGCCCGCTGCCGTGCCGGGAGATTCCGCCGGCACGTTGCGATACGGTCTTGGCTGCGCTCGCTCGCGATCGGCTGGTTCGGCCGCACTGGTTGCGCATGCGGCTCACGCAGAAGCATGTCCCTCGCAAGCCCCGCGACGATGACATCATGCCCCTGTTTTGCCCGACGAGTCAAAGCCGTTTCGTATAATCCGTAAGCCCTTGATTTTGCAGCTGCGCCCTACTGTGCATGGGGTTGTTTTCGCAGTTTTTGCTTTGTGCCTGGTTACGCCTGGTCCGGCAGCAGCTCGCCGAGCGAGCGGATGATGCGGTCGGGCCTGATCGTCGAGCCTTCGGGCAGGCCGTCGCCATGCACGTCCATCCAGATCGAGTAGATGCCGAGACGCTGGGGCGTCACGACTTCCCATTCGAGGTTGTCGCCGATCATCCAGGTGTCCTCGGCGGTGACGCCGAGCGCCTCCATCGCATGCAGATAGGCACGCTCCTCGGGCTTGCCGAAGCCGTGCTCGCCCTCGATCTGGATGTGGTGGAAGCGGTGCGCCAGCTCGAAGCGCTCGACCT
This sequence comes from Bradyrhizobium sp. CCBAU 53415, assembly GCF_028128735.1. Taxonomy (NCBI): domain Bacteria; kingdom Pseudomonadati; phylum Pseudomonadota; class Alphaproteobacteria; order Hyphomicrobiales; family Nitrobacteraceae; genus Bradyrhizobium; species Bradyrhizobium sp. CCBAU 53415. The sequence goes on from NZ_LBJF01000027.1 coordinate 167,521, forward strand.
TGGCGCGCTGCATGTCCGCTGCGCCGTTGGTGACCAGCGCGAGCTTGATGCCGAGCGCCTTGAACCGGTCGATCGCCTCATGCGCGCCGGGAAACACGAACATCTCCTCCTCGCGATAGGCGGTGAAGCGGTCGGCGAGGCGAATGGCGAGGTCGTCGGGCAGGGCACGATGGCCGGCCGCCGCGAGCGCCGCAAAGCCGCCCTTGACCGTGAGGTGCCGCGCCTCGGCGAGCTTCATTCGCCATGCGGCTTCCGCGTTCGCCCAGAAGTTTCGCGCGAAAGCCAGCACCGCGGCGGCGACCTGCGGCGGCGGCAGCGGCGCCAGCTCCTCGGCAAACTCGTTCGCGATGGTGTTCCAGGCGATCTCGGGCCGGCCATAGGCCGACAGGATGGTGTCGTCCATGTCGATCAGCATGGCGCGCGGCAGCGGCCTCACAGCGGGCTTCATTGTCATGGCCACTTCACCTCCGGCGGCAGCGACGACAGGATCGAGTCCACATTGCCGCCGGTCTTGAGGCCGAAGATGGTGCCACGGTCGTAGAGCAGGTTGAATTCGACGTAGCGGCCGCGCCGGATCAATTGCTCCTCGCGATCCGCAGCGGTCCAGGCGCTCGCGAAATTGCGCCGCACGATCTCGGGATAGATCCTCAGGAAAGCGCGGCCGACGTCCTGGGTGAAGGCGAGGTCGGCGTCCCAGTCGCCGCTGTCGTGCCAGTCGTAGAAGATGCCGCCGATGCCGCGCGCCTCTCTCCGGTGCGGCAGGTAGAAATACTCGTCGCACCATTTCTTGTACTTGTCGTAATCGGCAACGCCGCTCGGCTGCGCGCAGGCCTGTTTCATCGCCGCGTGGAAGGCGATCGTGTCGGGGTCCTCCTGCGTCCGCCTGTGGTCGAGCACCGGCGTGAGGTCGGCGCCGCCGCCGAACCAGGCCTTGGTGGTGACGACGAAGCGGGTGTTCATGTGCACGGCGGGCACGTTCGGATTGCGCATATGCGCGATCAGCGAGATGCCGGAGGCCCAGAAATTCGGGTCTTCCGCGGCGCCCGGGATCTGTGCGCGAAACTCGGGCGCGAACTCGCCGTGAACGGTCGAGCAGTGCACGCCGACCTTCTCGAACAGACGGCCATGCATCATCGACATCATCCCGCCACCGCCGGCCGCGCCGGTATGATCGGTGCGCTGCCAGGGCGTACGCTTGAAGCGACCGGCCTCGCCGGGATGGAGCGCTTGCGGCGCCTCATCCTCGAGCCGCTCGAAGCTTGCGCAGATGTCGTCGCGCAAGGTTTCGAACCAGGCGCGGGCGCGGGTCTTGCGGTCTTCGATTTTCGTAACGTCCATCTGCATTCCCGGTCGCGTCCTATCTGATGCCGAGCGATTTGTGCGTCTGCACGCTGAGCCGCCATTGCGGATGGCGCAGGCAGTAGTCGATCGCCCGTGCAGTGTTCTGGGCGACCTCCGGCCCGTCCATCGGCTGCAGCGAGAAGCGCTCGAAGGCGAGGCCTTCGAAGGCTTCGGGCTCGGCCAGCGCCTGGGGATAGACCAGCTTCAGCTCGTGGCCCTGGCGGAGGACCAGTTCGCTGCCGCCCTTGGGGCTGACGCAGATCCAGTCGAGACCCTCCGGCGCGGCGATCGTGCCGTTGGTCTCGACGCCGATCTCGAAGCCGCGGGCGTGCAGCGCTTCGATCAGTTCGGCGTCGACCTGGAGCAGCGGCTCGCCGCCGGTCAGCACCACGTAGCGGTTGCCGGTTGAGGCGGTCCATTGCGCGGCAATGGTGTCCGCGAGTTCCGCGGCCGAGGCGTAGCGGCCGCCGAGCGTGCCGTCGGTGCCGACGAAATCCGTATCGCAGAACCTGCAGGTCGCGTGCTGACGGTCGGCCTCGCGCCCGCTCCAGAGGTTGCAGCCGGCAAAACGGCAGAACACGGACGCGCGCCCGGCATGTGCGCCTTCGCCTTGCAGGGTCAGGAAGATTTCCTTGACCGCGTAACTCAATCGTCTCTCCTCAACCTGTCAGACTTCACCCGTCAGGCTTCACCTGTCAGGCCTGCGGGTTCCGGATCTGCCGCAGCGCCTCGCCTGCGGCCATGGCCGCGCTCATCGCCACGTTGAGTGACCGCAGCCCCGTCTTGATCGGGATCACCAGATGCGCATCTGCGGCCTGGACCACCGCGTCGGTGACGCCGGCGCTCTCGCGCCCGAATAGCAGGATGTCCGACCTCTGGTAACGAAAATCGCGGTAGTCGGTCGCAGCCTTGGTGGTGAACAGCAACAGCCGGCAGCCCTGTGCCGCGCGCCAGTCCTCGAATCTCGCCCAGGAGTCATGGCGGGTGAGCCTGACATGGTCGAGGTAATCCATTCCCGCCCGGCGGAACAAGCGGTCGGAGACGGGGAAGCCCGCAGGTTCGATGATATGGGCGGCCATGTCCAGACAAGCGCAAAGCCTGAGAATCGTGCCAGTGTTCTGAGCGATGTCAGGCTGGAAAAGCGCTATCTGCATGGGCGGTGCAAGGGCTGTATCGGGGGGCAGGGCGGGCCGGAAATGTCTCAATAAAACATCGCCCGCCCGGGAATTCGTGCATGGCACGCTCCCACGCCGTTAGCGGGCTTGCGCTCGCCCGGCAAGGGTGCCAATAGAACGATTCTGGACTGCTGTTTCACCCGTTTAGAGGTGAACAAGCCAAGTTCTGCCGCCGCGGGGGGCCGCGGGCGCCGGCAGCCTTTCCGGGGACCTCTTGGGCGCCCCTCGGAGCGGTTCCACCGGTAGCACAAGAAGAAAGGGTTGGAATCGTGACGACAGCGTCTTCGGCGGACCATCCGACACGCCGTGATTTCTTATTCGTTGCAACGGGGGCAGCTGCAGCAGTAGGGGGCGCGGCTGCGCTCTGGCCCTTCATCTCCCAGATGAATCCTGATGCCTCGACCATCGCCGCCGGTGCGCCGATCGAGGTCGATCTCAGCCCGATCGCAGAGGGCCAGGACATCAAGGTGTTCTGGCGCGGCAAGCCGATCTACATCAGCCACCGCACCAAGAAGCAGATCGACGAGGCGCGCGCCGTCAACGTGGCGAGCCTGCCCGATCCGCAGACCGACGAAGCCCGCGTCAAATCCGGCCACGAGCAGTGGCTCGTCGTGATCGGCATCTGCACCCATCTCGGCTGCATCCCGATCGCCCATGAAGGCAATTACGACGGGTTCTTCTGCCCCTGCCATGGTTCGCAGTACGATTCGTCCGGCCGCATCCGCCAGGGGCCCGCGCCCTTGAACCTGCTGGTTCCGCCGTACCAGTTCGTTTCCGACACCAAAATCCAGATCGGCTGAGCTTCGGACTTTCGTCCGAAGCTTCGCGCCGTCTCGTCGTACTATTTCCTCAGGATCGCATCATGAGCGGACCATCCGACTACCAGCCGAGCAACCCGGCCCTGCAATGGATCGAGCGGCGTCTGCCGATCTTTGGTCTCATGCACTCCTCCTTCGTCGCCTATCCCACTCCGCGCAACCTGAACTATTGGTGGACCTTCGGCGCCATCCTTTCCTTCATGCTGGGGATGCAGATCCTGACCGGCGTGATCCTGGCGATGCACTACACGCCGAATGCCGATCTCGCCTTCAAGTCGGTCGAGCTGATCGTCCGCGACGTGAACTACGGCTGGCTGCTGCGCAACATGCATGCGGTCGGCGCCTCGATGTTCTTCGTCGCGGTCTATGTCCATATGTTCCGCGGCCTCTACTACGGGTCGTACAAGGAGCCGCGCGAGGTGCTGTGGATCCTCGGCGTCATCATCTACCTCCTGATGATGGCGACCGGTTTCATGGGCTACGTGCTGCCGTGGGGCCAGATGAGCTTCTGGGGTGCTACCGTCATCACCAACCTGTTCTCCGCCGTTCCCTATGTCGGCGAGAGCATCGTGACGCTGCTGTGGGGCGGCTATTCGGTCGGCAACCCCACGCTGAACCGCTTCTTCTCGCTGCATTATCTGTTGCCCTTCGTGATCGCGGGCGTCGTCGTGCTGCACGTCTGGGCGCTGCACGTCGCGGGTCAGAACAATCCTGACGGCGTCGAGCCGAAGACGGAAAAGGACACGGTGCCGTTCACGCCGCATGCCACCATCAAGGACATGTTCGGCGTCACCTGCTTCATGCTGCTGTACGCCTGGTTCATCTTCTACATGCCGAACTATCTCGGCGACGCCGACAACTACATTCCGGCGAACCCGGGCGTGACGCCGCCGCACATCGTGCCGGAATGGTATTACCTGCCGTTCTACGCGATCCTGCGCTCGATCCCGAACAAGCTCGCCGGCGTCATCGCGATGTTCGGGGCGATCATCATCCTTGCCTTCCTGCCCTGGCTCGACAGCGCCAGGACGAGGTCGTCGAAGTACCGTCCGCTCGCCAAGCAGTTCTTCTGGATCTTCGTCGTGGTCTGCATCCTGCTCGGCTATCTCGGCGCGCAGCCGCCGGAGGGCATCTACGTCGTTGCCGGCCGGGTCCTGACGGTGTGCTACTTCGCCTACTTCCTGATCGTGCTGCCGTTGCTCGCGCGTATCGAGAAGCCGCGGCCAGTCCCGAACTCGATTTCGGATGCGGTCCTGGCCAAGACCGGCAGCAGGTCGACACCGATGGTCTCGACCGCGATCGTGCTGGCGCTCGCCGGTTCGCTGTTCGTGGGCTCGATCGACAGCGCGAAAGCGTCTGAAGGCAGCGATACGCCGCCGGGCAACAAATGGTCGTTCTCGGGCCCTTTCGGCAAGTATGATCGCGGCGCGCTGCAGCGCGGGCTGAAGGTCTACAAGGAGGTCTGCTCCAGCTGCCACGGCCTGTCCTACATCGCCTTCCGCAACCTCGCGGAAGCCGGCGGCCCCGGCTATTCGGTGGCGCAGGCGGCGGCGTTCGCCTCCGACTACAAGATCAAGGACGGTCCGAACGATGCGGGCGACATGTTCGAGCGTCCGGGCCGGCCGGCGGATTATTTCCCTTCGCCATTCCCGAACGAACAGGCCGCGCGTGCCGCGAACGGCGGCGCGGCGCCGCCCGACCTGTCGCTGATCACCAAGGCGCGCTCCTACAAGCGCGGCTTCCCCTGGTTCATCTTCGACTTCTTTACCCAGTACCAGGAGCAGGGTCCGGACTACGTGGCGGCCGTGCTGCAGGGGTTCGAGGACAAGGTGCCGGAGGGCGTCACAATCCCAGAGGGCTCCTACTACAACAGGTACTTCCCGGGCCACGCCATCAAGATGCCGAAGCCGCTGAGCGACGGCCAGGTGACCTATGACGACGGCTCGCCGACCACGGTCGCGCAGTACGCCAAGGACGTCACCACGTTCCTGATGTGGACCGCCGAGCCGCACATGGAAGCGCGCAAGAGGCTCGGCTTCCAGGTCTTCGTGTTCCTGATCATCTTCGCGGGCCTGATGTACTTCACCAAGAAGAAGGTCTGGGCCGACTCGCACTGAGCGGCGCGCGCCGAGACGAGAAATGAAAGAGCCCCCGCGAGGGGGCTTTTTTGTTGGCGTCGCCGGTGTCCCGGACGCGCTGCAGCGTGCAACGCTGCTGCGCAGAGCCGGGACCCAGCGTACTCATGGGCTGGGCCCCGGATCAGCAACGCACCGCGCCGCGAAGGGCGGCGCGCTGCATTGCATCCGGGGCACGAGAGTGTGTTGTTTGGCGCGATTGCCTATCTGCCGCTCACCCGCCAAAATACCGCCAATCGCTCCCTCAGAAACTCATCGGAGGACACCATGGGAACCGCCATCACCTTCAAGCGCCCGGACGGCAAGGACGCCTCGGGCTATCTCGCCAACGCCGCGCGCGGCAACGCGCCGGGCGTGGTCGTGATCCAGGAATGGTGGGGCTTGTCGGACCAGATCAAGGGCCTGTGCGACCGCTTTGCGCTGGCCGGCTTCGACGCGCTGGCGCCCGATCTCTACAAGGGCAAGGTGGTGCCCTATCACGACACGGAGAGCGCCAACAAGGAGATGAACTCGCTCGACTTCATGGACGCCACCACGCAGACCGTGCGCGGCGCCGCGCAATATCTGTCGCGCAACGGCGCCAAGGTCGGGCTGACAGGCTTCTGCCTCGGCGGCGCCGTGACCATCATCGGCGCGACCAAGATCCCGGAGCTTGCGGCCGGCGTCGTGTTCTACGGCATCCCGCCGGAGCAGGCCGCCAAGCCCGCCGACGTCAAGATCCCGCTCCAGGCCCATTTCGCCAACAAGGACGATTGGTGCACGCCGGAGCTGGTCAACGGCTTCGAGAAGGCCATGAAGGCCGCCGGCAAGTCGCTGGAGCTGTTCCGCTATGACGCCGAGCACGCCTTCGTCAACGAGCAGCGCCAGGCCGTGCACGATCGCGAAGCCGCCGAGCTCGCCTGGGGCCGGGCGACGGAGTTTTTCCGGAAGCATCTGGGGTAGGGGCGTGCCCGACCGATGCGAGAACAACAGGCGTCGGGAGCGCGAGGTGTCTTCGCGATCCCGGAGGAGCACAGGGCGGCCGTTCGCGAGGATCTCGATCAAGCTGAGCGCGGCGAGTTTTGCCAGCGATGCCGAGATGGTGGCACTTCTGGAAGAAGTGTGGCCTCTGACCCGCAGCCCGGCCGCCCTTGACGCCGCCCCCGGGCCATGGTGAGTATCGCCCCCCATGAGCACCGCCCTCCGCCCAGCCCGTCTTTGGTGGCGCGCCTCCTGAAGAGGTGGCCGGTGCGATTTCTTTTCCCAAAATCGTCTGAGGTCGCCAACGCAGTGCGGCGGCCCGATCGTTTGTCCTGTGTGGCGTTCCCTCGGCAAGTTTCGTAAGAGGACGACATGAACAGGACAGTCTTTGCCCTTCCGGCCAGAAGCGACTACGCGACCCGTGCGGGTCTTGCGATCACGCGCGTGGCGGAGCAGTTTACCGGTGGCGCGAACCGGCTCGACGACCTGATCAATCTGCTCGACCGCCGCCGGGGCGTAGTGCTGTCCTCGGGCACGACGGTGCCGGGCCGCTACGAGAGTTTCGATCTCGGCTTTTCCGACCCGCCGCTCAAGCTCGAGACCACGGGAGTCGATTTCAAGCTCGAAGCGCTCAACGCGCGAGGAGAGGTGCTGATCGTCTTCCTCGGCGACGTCCTGCGCGAGCCCTGCGTCGTGATCTCCGAGAAGACGGCGACGCGCCTTGCCGGCCACATCGTCCGTGGCGATGCGCCGGTCGAGGAGGATCAGCGCACGCGGCGCGCCAGCGTGATGTCGCTGGTGCGCGACATCATCGCCGCTTTCTCCGCCAATGACGACGGGCTGCTCGGCCTGTTCGGCGCCTTCGCCTACGACCTCGTCTTCCAGATCGAGGACCTCGTGCAGAAGCGCCCGCGCGAGGCCGACCAGCGCGATATCGTGTTGTACGTGCCGGATCGCCTGCTGGCCTATGACCGTGCCACCGGCCGCGGCGTCGTGCTTGCCTACGACTTCGCCTGGAAGGGCAAATCTACCGATGGCCTGCCGCGCGAGACCGCCGACAGCCCGTATATGAAGACACCGCGCCAGGGCTTTGCCGATCACGCGCCTGGCGAATATCAAGCGACTGTCGAGACTGCGCGCGCCGCCTTTGCGCGGGGCGATCTGTTCGAAGCCGTGCCGGGCCAGCTGTTTGCCGAGCCCTGTGACCGCTCGCCTGCGGAGGTCTTCCAGCGGCTCTGCGTCATCAATCCGTCGCCCTACGGCGCGCTGATGAATCTCGGCGAGGGCGAATTCCTCGTCTCCGCTTCGCCGGAAATGTTCGTGCGCTCGGACGGCCGCCGGGTCGAGACCTGCCCGATCTCGGGCACGATCGCGCGCGGCACCGATGCGATCGGCGATGCCGAGCAGATCCGCCAGCTCCTGAACTCGGAGAAGGACGAGTTCGAGCTGAACATGTGCACCGACGTCGATCGCAATGACAAGGCGCGCGTCTGCGTCCCCGGCACGATCAAGGTGCTGGCGCGGCGGCAGATCGAGACCTATTCAAAGCTTTTCCATACGGTCGATCACGTCGAGGGCATGCTGCGGCCTGGCTTCGACGCCCTCGACGCCTTCCTGACCCATGCCTGGGCGGTGACCGTCACAGGCGCGCCCAAGCTCTGGGCGATGCAGTTCGTCGAGGATCACGAGCGCTCGCCGCGCCGCTGGTATGCCGGCGCGATCGGCGCGGTCAATTTCGACGGCAGCATCAACACCGGCCTCACCATCCGCACCATCCGCATGAAGGATGGCCTCGCCGAGGTCCGCGTCGGCGCCACCTGCCTGTTCGATTCCGATCCCGCCGCGGAAGACCGTGAGTGCCAGGTCAAGGCCGCAGCCCTGTTCCAGGCGCTGCGCGGCGATCCGCCGAAGCCACTGTCGACTTTCGCGCCCGACGCGACGGGTTCAGGCAAGCAGGTGCTGCTGATCGACCATGACGACAGCTTCGTGCACATGCTCGCCGATTATTTCCGCCAGGTAGGCGCCAGCGTCACCGTGGTCCGCTATGTGCATGCGCTCGACATGCTCAAGCAGAAGAGGTGGGATTTGCTGGTGCTGTCGCCCGGTCCCGGACGTCCCGAGGATTTCGGGATCAAGAAGACGATCGATGCGGCGCTGGAGAAGAAGCTGCCGGTGTTCGGCGTCTGCCTCGGCGTGCAGGCGATCGGCGAATATTTTGGCGGCGAGCTCGGCCAGCTCACCCATCCGGCGCACGGAAGGCCCTCGCGGGTGCAGGTGCGCGGCGGGCGCTTGATGCGCAATCTGCCGAACGAGATCGTCATCGGCCGCTATCACTCGCTGTTCGTCGAGCGCGACAGCATGCCGGAGGTGCTGTCCGTCACCGCCAGCACCGAGGACGGCGTCGCCATGGCGCTGGAGCACAAGACCCTGCCGGTTGCCGGCGTGCAATTCCACCCGGAATCGCTGATGTCGCTCGGTAATGAGGTGGGCTTGCGTATTGTTGAGAATGCGTTCCGGCTGGATGCGGGGACGAATTGAGTGCAGGATATTTCACCTCGTCATTCCGGGATGGTGCGCAAGCACCAGACCCGGAATCTCGAGATTCTCGGGTGCGCCATTGCGCACCGGAGTTCGATGCTGACGCATCGCCCCGGAATGACAACTGAGATGAGAAACGAATGACCTTCGACCACGACATCAAGGCGAGCGTCCGCACCATCCCCGACTATCCCAAGCCGGGCATCATGTTCCGCGACATCACCACCCTGCTCGCGGACGCGCGCGCGTTCCGCCGCGCGGTGGACGAGCTCGTGAACCCCTGGGCCGGCAACAAGATCGACAAGGTTGCCGGCATGGAGGCGCGCGGCTTCATCATCGGCGGCGCTGTGGCGCACCAGCTCTCGGCCGGCTTCGTGCCGATCCGGAAGAAGGGCAAGTTGCCGCACACCACCGTGCGCATCGCCTATTCGCTGGAATATGGCATCGACGAGATGGAGATGCATGTCGACGCGATCCAGCCCGGCGAGCGCGTGATCCTGGTCGATGATCTCATCGCCACCGGCGGCACCGCGGAAGGCGCTGTGAAGCTGCTGCGCCAGATCGGCGCCAACGTCGTCGCCGCCTGCTTCATCATCGACCTGCCCGAGCTCGGCGGCGCCGCCAAGCTGCGCGCCATGGACGTGCCGGTGCGCACGCTGATGACGTTCGAGGGGCACTGAGCGGTGACGGGCGTGGCGCTCGGCCCGAACCTCATCCACCTCAAGACCGTTGCAGGATCAGGCTGAGCTCGAGTTCCCGGAAGGCGATATAGTTCCGCCGGGTCCACTGGTGCAGCTCGGTCGAGGAATCCTTTTCCTGGCGCAGATAACCGGTGAAGGAGAAGCTCAGCCGGTCGATATAGGTCTTGAGGAAACCGGGCAGCGCGGGCAAGCGGAACAGCCGGCCGCTGGCCATGGCGGGCGGCAGCTCGCCGCGCACGACATATTCGTTGTCCACCGTGATCAGGTTCATCCGCGGGATCTGCCCCCTCAGCATCTCATGCGCGCGGGCCGAGACGCGGTCGGTGTCGGCGACGAACAGGATCTGCGGTGCGACGTGCCGGCGCGCCGCTTCCTTCAATAGGCCGATCTCGTCGGTCATCTTGAAGAACTCGTCGAAGGCGTGGAAGCCGAGGTCGATCACCTTGGCGAGGCCATCGTCGACGATGACGCGGTCCATCAGCTGCATCTTGCCGTAGGTGTCGATCACGTCCGCGGTTTCCGTGATCTTCGGCAGATAGTCGAGCAGCGACGGCTCCTTCAGGTTGACGTCGAAGGCTGCGACGTTGCCGTTCTTGAGCAGCAGGAATTCGCTGAGCAGCCGCGCCAGCAGGGTCTTGCCGACCTGCGGGCGGGGCGAACAGATGATGTAGACGGGCGTTGCGGGCATCGACAGCTATATCAGGCCAAGTCAGCGCCCAATCCAGCCGTATCAGCCCCGGCTTCGCAACTATTTTTCGCTGTTGCGGGTCACCGGTTTCGAGCCGACGATGTCGGTGAGGCGGATGCGGTCGAACTCGCTCCAGACGTTCGCCAGCCAGTGCCGGACATAGCCGCGCAGCACGAAGGAATAGTTCGCGGCTTCGTCGTTGATGCCCTTGTTGGCGACGAATTTCAGGAACGGGACGGAGGACACCTCGACCTGCTCATATGCCATTTCGTTGAGCTTGGGGATGGTCAGCTCGGTCGCGTCCTTGATGCGGTGGAAGTAGGAGTTGTAGGTGGCCTGGTCCCACTGGAAGAACTGGGTGTCGTTGATGAAGTTCTTCACCAGGAAATATTTTGCGCCGCTCATGAAGCCCGCGGTCTCGGCGATCTCCTCCAGCGAGGCGATCGAGGGGCCGAGGATATGGAACACCGCAAAGGTGATCTGGCCGGCCTTGGCGGCGTCGAGGAAACCGATGTCGCGCAGCGAGGCGAGGGCCGGCGAGAGCAGGCCGGCGCGGACGTCGATCACGGTCACCGACGGGCTGACGGCGTTGAGCGTGTCAAAGATCTTCATCTGGTCCGCCGTCGTCGTCATGTCGACGATCTCGGTGATGTCGGGGTGGAAGCGCTTCAGGGTTCCGCGCGGGGATTCCGTGTCGAACGCGCGCGTCGGCACGTTGTTGGCCGAGAAATAATCGAGCAAGGTCCGCGATACCGTGGTCTTGCCGACCCCGCCCTTGTCCGCCCCCACCACAACCACTGCCGGCTTTGCCATTGCTGTCCCCTAACGCGCGCCCCCGATCGCGAGGTCGCAATCGGCCGGGCCCCAAATCGATGTCCCAAAGATGGTCCCAAGTCTGCTGTTGGGCGCGAACATGGCAGAAACAAGGGAGAATTCAATTCCGCGGGCCCCAGTTAGGGCAATTCCCGAGGTTTTTCCTGATCGCTCGGAAACCCGCCGCGAGGAGCGGCAAATCACGCGCTCAATGGCGGCCCCAGGGTCCCATCGCATTGCCCGCCGGGGCTCCTGAGGGGCCTGGGGCCGGCACGGGCGGCGGTCCAGCCGGGTTGCCCGCGTCGTTCCACGGCCCATGCGGCAGCGGCGGCTGCGCATCCTGCGGGTTGGCCTGTGCCTCAGGTTGTTCCGTCTCGGGCCGATCCGTCTCTTCAACGGGGTCTGGCAGCCGACCGGGGTCGTGGCCGCCGGCGAACTTGACCAGCGCGTCGACCCGGGCCTGCACCGAGGGATGGGTTGCGAACAAATCGGCAAAGCCCTCGCGCGGATTGTCGACGCAGAGCTCCATCACCGCCGAGGTCGCGCCCGGCAGCTCGCCGCGGCCCTCGATCTTGCGCAACGCTGAGATCATGGCGTCGGGGTCCTTCGTCAGCTCGACGGAGCCGGCGTCGGCGAGAAATTCGCGCGACCGCGACAAAGCGAGCTTGACCACCTGGGACAGCAGCCAGGCCACCACGATCAGCACGATCGCGATGATGATCACGATCACTGCGCCGCCGCCGGAGTTCTTGCTGTCGCTCGATGACGAGGACGACCGGGACGAGGAGGAGCCCGAGGACCACGAGCCGCCGGAGCCGGAGCTCCAGTTGAAGTTCGTGAACAGGCGGAAGAACAATTCGCCGAAGAATCCGACCACGCCGGCGATGATGACGGCAACGACCATGAGCTGCACGTCGCCGTTCTTGATGTGGGTCAGCTCGTGGCCCAGCACCGCCTCGATCTCCTTGTCGTTCAGCGCGGCGAGGAGACCGGTGGTGACTGTGATGGAATATTGCCGCGGATTGAGCCCGGTCGCGAACGCGTTCAGCGCCGGGCTCTCCATGATCTTCAGCTTCGGCATGGTGATGCCGCGCGAGATGCAGAGGTTTTCCAGCAGATTGTAGAGCCGCGGCTGCTCCTGCCGGGTCACGTCGTGGCCGCCGGTCACGGCATCGATCATCGACTGGTGGAAGAAATAGGCGATCACGATCCAGAGCGCCGCCGCAATTGTCGCAAACGGCGCGGCCTTGAGCAGGTCGGCGAAGGCGCGGCTCAGATAGAAGGCGACCGTGCCATTGCCGTCGATGACGACCTCGGCGACCAGCGCGCCGGCATAGACCAGCACGTAAACGAGCATGAACAGGCCGGCGAGCAGCAGCATCGAACGAAACTTGTTCGAGGCGATGTGCGTGTAGAGACCATACGCGGCCATGACGCGTCTTCGTCAAAGTCCGTCGTTCCGGGGCACGCCGAAGGCGTGAACCCGGAACCTCGAGATTCCGGTTTCGTCGCTTTGCGACGCCCCGGAATGACGGAGAAAAGCAATGGGCATGTCAGGCAATCAGAACTTCACCTGCGGCGCCGCCTCGATCTCGGTACGGCTGGCGCCGAGATCGAAGAAGTCCTTCCTGGTGAAGCCGAACATGCCGGCGAACAGGGCGGCGGGCATCTGCTGGATGCCGGTGTTGTATTCCTGGACCGCGTTGTTGAAGAAACGGCGGCTCGCCGCGATCTTGTTCTCGAGGTCGGAGAGCTCGGATGCGAGCTGCTGGAAATTGGCGTTGGCCTTGAGATCCGGATAGGCCTCCGACAACGCGATCAGCCGGCCGAGTGCGCCGGACAACTGGTTCTCGGCCGCGGACACCTGCGCCGGTCCCTGTGCCGACATCGCCGAATTGCGTGCCTTGATGACGTCGTCGAGCGTGCCGCGCTCATGCGAAGCATAGCCCTTCACGGTCTCGACCAGGTTCGGGACCAGATCGTGGCGCTGCTTGAGCTGCACGTCGATATCGGCAAAGGCCTGGCCGACGCGCTGGCTCAGCGCCACAAGGCGGTTGTAGGCGCTGAAGGCGAACAGCACGAGGACGACGATGACGCCGAGAACGATCCAGCCGGTCGACATGGAGGACTCCTGAAGAGGGAAGAAGGCGGGCGCTAGGGTAGACCAAATTGGCGCGAAGCGAGAGCCCGGCGCAGAGGGGAGGTAGGACTTGGTCGAACGGGAAGCTGCCCGAGTTCAAGGCAAAAGCGGGTGACGAGGTTAACTTTCGGCAATGACGGCGTCGCCCCAGCGCCAGCGCCGCGCGCTTGCATAGGCGGCCTTGTCGCGTCGCGGGATCTTCGTCAGCGCGACACCTTCCTCGGTGCAGAGCTTTGCCGTGATCTCGGCCTTGCCGACAACCGGCGGCGCCAGCACGCGCGCCGCGCGCGTGGCAGGCGGGGTACGGGTCAGGGCGACGTAGATGAAGCGCTCGTCCTCGAATGGTACCTCGGCGCCCTTGATCTGGCGGTGCGCCTGCGAGCGCGGCAGGCGCTGGCTGAAATGGCACCAGTCGGGCGCGACGAGCGGGCAGGGCTTCTCGTACGGGCAGGGCGCGGCGACGTAGGCGCCGGCCGCGATCAGCTGCTGGCGCAGTGCGATGATGCGGGCGTAGCCGGCGGGCGTGCCGGGCTCGATCACGACCAGCGCGTGGCGGGCCTTCGCCCACATGGCATCCGTGAGCTTGCGCTGATCGGCCTCGCTGAGCTCGCCGATGATGTAGCTCGCAACGACGAGATCGGCCTGTGACACCTCGGCGAGATTTCCGCCGGCGTCCCCCGGCAGATAGCGGCACTCCGCGAGGCGCGAGCTGCCGCGTGCCAGATCGAGCGCGAGCCGGCTCAGGGTGGCGTTGGCGTCGAGCAGGGTAAAGTCCTGCAGCGACGGAAACGCCTCCGCGGCGGCCCAGCTCGCGGTCCCCGGACCGGCGCCGACGTCGAGCAGCGTCTCCGGGGCGAGGCTTGGTGCGATCTCGGTGAGTGCGTTCAGGCTCGCGGCGACGGCCGCGTAGGTCGCCGGCATGCGCGCAAGTGCGTAGGCGAGGGCATCAGCTTCGGACTTGATCGTGCCGGAGCCGCCGCCGGCGCGATAGGTGGTCGAGATCTTCTCGGAGCGCTGTGCCGCGTCGGTACGCGAGAAGCCCTGGAGCTTGCCGTCGAGGACGGCTTTCAGTTCGGCCGGAAGGGTGGGTGAGATCATGTTGGCCCACCGTCATGCCGGGGCGCGACGAAGTCGCGAACCCGGGAGTTCGAGATTGCAGCGCGAGATTCCGGGTTCTCGCTGCGCGAGCCCCGGAATGACGCCGGAGATATCACGCCACGTTCTGGTCGAGGATCTCCACCGCCTCTTGCAGGCTGACCGACACCAGCTGCGAGACGCCGCGCTCGGCCATGGTGACGCCGAACAGGCGGTTCATCCGCGCCATCGTGATCGGGTTATGGGTGATGATGATGAAGCGCGTGTCGGTCGAGCCGGTCATCTCGTGCAGCAGGTTGCAGTACCGTTCGACGTTGTGGTCGTCGAGCGGCGCGTCGACTTCGTCCAGCACGCAGATCGGCGAGGGGTTGGTGAGGAACACCGCGAAGATCAGCGCCATCGCGGTCAGCGCCTGCTCGCCGCCCGAGAGCAACGACAGCGTCTGCGGCTTCTTGCCCGGCGGCTTGGCGATGATTTCGAGACCGGCTTCCAGCGGGTCGTCGCTCTCGATCAGGTGCAGCGCGGCCTCGCCGCCGCCGAACAGCTCGACGAACAGGCGCTTGAAGTGGTTGTTGACGACCTCGAACGAGGTCAGCAGCCGTTCGCGCGCCTCCTTGTTGAGGCTCTGGATGCCCTGGCGGAGCCGCTTGATGGCTTCGACCAGGTCGTCGCGCTCGGTGACGAGGCCGGTGTGCTGGGTCTCGACCTCGCGCAGCTCTTCCTCGGCGCGCAGGTTTACCGCGCCGAGGCGCTCGCGGTCGCGGCGCATCTTCTCGAGATCTTCCTCGATGTCGTGCAGCGGCGGCAGCTCGGCGCCGGGCTCGATCTCGGCAAGGCCGGCAACGGCCTGCGGCTCGACCTCGAGCATGTCGCGGATCTCGCGCTCAATGTCCTCCAGCCGCCGGCGGGCGCCTTCCATGCGCTCCTCGGCGCGGGCGGTGGCCTCGCGGGCGCTGGAGAGTGCTTCCAGCGTCAGCTTGGCGACGCGGTCGGTCTCGGCCATCGCGCTTTCGGCGGTAGCGAGCGCGTCGGCGGCCATGCGGCGGTCGTTCTCGGCGTATTCGATCTCGGTGATCAGCGCGCTGCGCTTCTCGGCAAACACGGCAGGCGCATTTTCGAGCTCGCTGCGCTCGATCGTGAGCTCGGCGATGCGGGCCTGGATGGTGTCGATATGGGAGGCTGCGCTCTCCTTGCGGTTCTGCCACTCGGTGCGCTCGGCGAGGATCGCCTGCACGCGGCGGTCGGCGAGCTCGGCTTCGCGCGCCAGCGCCTGCGCTTCGGCACGGACCTGGGCGGCCATGCGGCGGTGGCCTTCGATGTCGCTGCGGACGGCGGCGAGACGCGTCTCGGTGTCCTCGCTCGACGGCAGCTCGCTGATGCCGGCTTCGGCATATTCGTAGGCGGCCTCGGCTTCGGCACGGTCGGCGGCGAGGCGGCTGTGCGCTTCGGACAGCGTCGCCTTGCGCGCGGCATGGCGGCTGATCTCGCGCTCGGCGTTGGCATGGCGCTCACGCGCGACGTTCAGCTCGCGCTGCGCTGCGCGCCAGGCTTCGCGGCTGGCGCCTTCGGTGCTCGCGGCCATCTGTAGCTCGGACTCGGCGTTCTCCAGCGCCTGGCGCTTGATCTGCGCGTCGATGCGGGCCTGCTCCAGCTCGTTCTCGATGTCGACGAGGCGGGCGCGCTCGGCGAGGCGCCGCGCGGCGCCGGTCGGTGCATGCGCCGCCGCGACGAAGCCGTCCCAACGCCAGACGTCGCCCTCGGGCGAGACCAGCCGCTGGCCGGTCTTGAGCTGCGAGACCAGCCCGGCACCGCGCTCGCGCGGCACCACGCCGATCTGGGCCAGGCGTCGCGCCAGCTCGGCCGGTGCCTGCACGTGGCTCGCGAGCGGAACAGCGCCCTCGGGCAGCTCCGGATCGCCCTCGGTGTGGCCGACATTGGTCCAGCGCATCGGCGCCGACGGGTCGATCGGCGCATCGAGGTCGTCGCCCAGCGCGGCACCGATCGCCTTTTCAAACCCCTTGTCGACGGTGATGCCGTCGATGATCGGCGGCCACAGATTCTTGGTCTCGCCGTTGACGATCTTGGAGATCGTTCGGGCCTCGGTCTCGAGCCGCTGCACGCGCTTGTCGGCCTCGACCAGCGGGGAGCGGGAGGATTCCAGCGTCTGACGCGCCGCGAGATGGGCCGCTTCGCTCGCCTGCGCCGCGGCTTCCGAAGCGGCCAGCGTCTGCTCCGCGGTCTCGGCCAGAGCGGTCAGCTCGTCGAGGTCGCCGAAACCGCCGGTCTCGGCGGCAAGCTTCTGCTCTTCCGCGGTGACGTTCGCGATTTCCTGGTCGAGCCGGGCGAGCTTGTCGCGGTGGGTGCGGACATTGGCCTCGAGCTGGTTGCGCTTCGCCGTGAGGTCGGCGAGCGCGGTGGTGAGCTCGGCGAACTTCTGCTCGGTTTCGGTCAGCACCGCCTCGGCTTCGGCGACGCGTTCGTCGACGCCGGAGCGCTTCTCGACGCGCGACTTGATCTCTTCCTTCAACTCGGCGTCTTCTGCGTCGAGCCGCTGCAGGGCGACATCGGCGTCCATGGTCTGCTGCTGGGCGCGGGAGATGTCGCCTTCGAACTGCGCGAGGCGGCGCTCGAGCTCGGCGACGCGCTCCTTGGCGCGCTCTTCCTCGCGGTCGAGCTGCTCGCGGGCATTGGTCAGGCGCTGGAGCCCGGCCGCGGCGCGCGCTTCCGCATCGCGCAGCGCCGGCATCTCGGCGGCGCGGATGGCCTGGATGCGGGCGGCTTCGGCCTGGTGCTGGGTGCGCTCGGCCATCTCGCGCACGGCGAGATCATGGGTCTGCCCGGACTCGTTGACGTCGGCATGGGCGCCGATCCAGCGCAGATGGTACAGCGTGGCTTCGGCCTTGCGGACCTTGGCCGCGACCTCGCGATAGCGCACGGCCTGGCGGGCCTGCTTCTTCAGGCCCTCCACCTGGCCGGAGAGCTGGCCGATCACGTCCTCGACGCGGGTGAGGTTGGTTTCGGCCGCCTTCAGCCGCAGCTCGGCCTCGTGACGGCGGGCGTGCAGGCCGGCGACGCCGGCGGCGTCTTCCAGCACGCGGCGGCGCTGTTCCGGCTTGGCCTGGATGATCTCGCCGATCTTGCCCTGGTGGACGAGCGCCGGGGAGCGCGCGCCGGTGGCGGCGTCGGCGAACAGGATCTGCACGTCGCGGGCGCGCACGTCACGGCCGTTGATGCGATAGACCGAGCCGGCCTCGCGCTCGATGCGGCGGGAGACTTCCAGCAGCTGGCTGTCGTTCATCGCAGCCGGCGCGGTGCGATCGGCATTGTCGATCGTCATCGTCACTTCGGCGTGGTTGCGCGCCGGACGGTTGCCGGAGCCGGCGAAGATCACCGCGTCCATGTCGGCGGCGCGCAGCGACTTGTACGAGGTCTCGCCCATTGCCCAGCGCAGCGCCTCGACGAGATTCGACTTACCGCAACCGTTGGGACCGACCACGCCGGTCAGGCCGGGCTCGATGACGAAGTCCGTGGGCTCAACGAAGGACTTGAAGCCGTGAAGGCGCAGGCGGGTGATTTTCATAAACACGCATCTCTGTTGGCAGGCGCGAATCTCCCTGCCGGGACAATACCATGGAAGGCAATGTCGCTGTCTGGGTGAGTCGCGCGAGGCGGCTCATGCGGATGGACAATGGCCGCGGTGCGCCGCAAGGGCAACCAGCGAAAGCCGCTTTTCCCAAGGGATTTATGCCGGGAAGAATGCGGCTTGAGATGCGCGAATCAGGATTGTGGCGTGCGAATCAGCTCTTCAGCAGCGGGTTGATCTTCTTGGCGAATTCCTCGAACGAGGCCTCGCCCTTGATCTTCTCGCCGTTGATGAAGAAGGTCGGCGTCGAATCGACTTTCAACACGTCGCTGGCATATTTCTGGTCGGCGGCGATCTTGTCGAGCAGCGCCTGGTCCTTCAGGCAGGCCTCGACCTGCTGCTGGGTGAGGCCGGCCTGCTTGCCGATCCGCGTCAGGGTCTCGGTGGTGTTCTTCAGCACCCAGTCGTTCTGCTGGCGGAACAGCATGTCGGTGACCGCGAAGTATTTCGGCGCATCGCCATTGGCGATGCAGCGCGACAGCATCGAGCCGGCGGCGGCTTTGATGTCGAGCGGGAACTCGCGGAAGACGTAACGCACCTTGCCGGTGTCGATATATTCCTTCTTGATCTTCGGGAACACCTGCTCATTGAAAGCCGCGCAGTGCGGGCAGGTCATCGAGGCGTATTCGGTGATGGTGACGGCGGCATCGTTCGGCCCGAGCGCCATGTCGGGCAGGGACACCGGCTTGGCGACATCGGCGGCGGATTGCGCCATGGCTTCGGAGATGAGCCGCAGCGGCGAGAACCCGGCGAGTGCGGCAAGACCGGTCAGCGACAACATCGTGGTGAAGGCGCGGCGGGTGATGATCAAGGTCGGCTCCCGGGATTGGCAAGGTCCGCCCGGGTTCCCGGGCGGCCTGTCGCTAGCTCGAAACGTCGATTGAGGCAATGGCGGGCGGCGAGGACAGGTCCAGATTAGCGGCGGAATAAGGCTCAATTTCGCTTGATGGCGGCCCCAAGCCGGGCCAGCGCCGTCTTCAGTTCTTCATCTTCGATCTCCCCCAGGCTCTCGGCCATTTTGGCGACGCTCTTGGCGTCTGGAGGGCCGGGTCGCTTCCGGGTCCGGGGCCGGGACAGAGGGGCCTGGCGAAAGGCCAGCTTGCCCACCGCGCTCCAGCCGAAGAAGCGGTTGACCCGCTCCAGGATCACGTCGGCGGAGTGCTGGATCTCCAGCGCCATCGGCCCCTCGACCCGCAGCACCAGCGTCGCCGGCTCCGGCGGCTGGCCCTCCACCGGCCGCGGCCATTGCATCTTCAGCGGCTCGGCATGGGCCGCGATCTCCGGCCCGGCAATCTGCGCCCACCGCGTCACCAGCTCGCGCGCCGCAAAACCCTGCTTGGCATAGGCCTCGGCAAAGACGTCGTTGAGCAGGATGCCGAGCGGCTTGGCGCTGATGGGACCGGGCTTGGGAGGGAATTTGGACATGGGGGACCTTATAGCACTTCGGGGTCTGAGCCGCAGGCTCCTCGTCGTCATTGCCGGGCTTGTCCTGGCTTGTCCCGGCCAACCACGTTCTCCGGCGAAGAAAGACGTGGATGCCCGCGACGAGAGCGGGCATGACGTGGAGAGATTGGGGTGACGTCGTTACACTGAGAGCATGAGTCCCAGATCTGCCCTGAAGCCGACATCGAAACCGGTTCGGTCGAAAGCCTCATCGCGTCCGAAACTCCTGCTCGCCTGGTACGACCGCCACCGCCGCCGGCTGCCCTGGCGCGCGGCGCCCGGCGAGGCATCGGATCCTTATCGCGTCTGGCTGTCCGAGATCATGCTCCAGCAGACCACGGTGAAGGCGGTCGGCCCCTACTTCGAAAAGTTCGTCGCGCGCTGGCCGGATGTCATGGGGCTCGGGCGCGCCTCGCTGGACGACGTGCTGCGTATGTGGGCCGGGCTCGGCTATTACTCGCGCGCCCGAAACCTCCATGCCTGCGCGGTCGCGGTGATGCGCGAGCATGGCGGCGTCTTCCCCGATACGGAGGAAGGTTTGCGCGCGCTGCCGGGGATCGGGCCCTACACGGCGGCGGCGATCGCGGCGATCGCCTTCGATCGCCGCACCATGCCGGTCGACGGCAATATCGAGCGGGTGGTGACGCGCCTGTTCGCGGTCGAGGAAGAGCTGCCGCAGGCAAAGCCTCTGATCCAGCAATTTGCAGCGACGTTGCTGGCGGAGTCCCGCGCCGGCGACAGCGCGCAGGCGCTGATGGATATCGGCGCCTCGATCTGCACGCCGAAGAAGCCGGCTTGCTCGCTGTGTCCGCTGAACGAGGATTGCACGGCGTGCGCGCTAGGCACGCAGGAGACGTTTCCGCGCAAGGCGCCGAAGAAGAGCGGGACGCTCAGGCGCGGCGCCGCCTTCGTGGTCACGCGTGGCAACGAGCTGCTGGTCCGCTCACGGCCTGAAAAGGGCCTGCTTGGCGGCATGACCGAAGTGCCGGGCTCGGACTGGCTCGCCGGCCAGGACGATGCGGCGGCGAAGCAGCAGGCGCCGGAGCTGAAGGGGCTGACGCGCTGGCAGCGCAAGGTGGGCGTCGTCACTCACGTCTTCACGCATTTTCCGCTGGAGCTGGTGGTCTACACCGCGAAGGTGGAAGCCCGCACCCGCGCGCCTGAAGGCATGCGCTGGGTGCCGATCGCAACCCTTGCCGGGGAAGCGCTGCCCAATGTCATGCGCAAGGTCATCGCGCATGCGCTGGATCTTTCATCGGGGCCATCCTCCTGACAGCACGCTGGCAGCAGCGTTACGTTATCGGCGTGCGATACGGAGGCTGCCCCATGGTCAAGACTGCGCTCGACAATTTTCCAAGGCCGCCCTGCGCCGAGCTTCTCGGATGGCGTCTGCTCGATGCCCGCCCCGACGAGGGCTGGATCAGGCTCGGCTTCGACGGCAAGCCGGAGTTCTGCAACCCGGCCGGCTTCATCCAGGGCGGCATGCTTTCGGCCATGCTCGACGACACCATGGGCCCCGCCGTGCTCGTGATGAGCGAGGGCCGGCTCTACACCACCACCATCAGCATGACCGTGAATTTTCTCAGCCCTGCAAAGCCCGGCCCGATCATCGGCGAGGCGAGAGTGACGCAGCTCGGCAAGACCGTCGCGTTCGTCGAGGCGAAGCTCATGGCGGAGGACGGCACGGTGCTGGCGACAGCCAGCGCGAGCGAGCGTTTGCTGGAGGCGGCGAGGGTGGTGAGTAAATAAGCTGGCAGCGCGCGCGGTACCCCTTCCCCCCTTGCGGGAGAAGGTGGCGCGAAGCGCCGGATGAGGGGTCGCTTCAGCGAAATCAAGCTGCGAGTTGGTCTGCGGAGACAGACCCCTCACCCAACTGAGCCCGCATCTACCGGCGTCGCTGCCCTCTCCCACAAGGGGCGAGGGCGCATCAATGCTCATCTCGCTTCATGCGAGAGTTCAGGCCTCGACCCGCTTCGCATCCTTGCTCACGATCGGCGGCTTCGCGTTCAACGCCTCGACCTGAAACCCCGCGACGCGCTTGTAGTTGGCGGCGATGTCCTCCAGCTCCTTTTGCGAGAGCACATCGGTGACCACTTTGTACCCATCCGGCGCGCGCTCCTCGACGAGCTGCATCACCTGCTCGGGGCCGTTCTTGCGGTTGAGCAGGACGAGGTCGGTGGTCGCGGGCCGGCGCTCGGCTTCATAGGCGAGCAGCGCGGCTTGCGTCGGACCGTGCGCCAGGATCTCGCGGGTCATGACGCGCGCATCGAGGATCGCCTGCGAGGCGCCGTTCGAGCCGATCGGGTACATCGGATGCGCGGCATCGCCCATCAGCGTGACCTTGCCGAAAGTCCATTGCGACACGGGATCGCGGTCGACCAGCGGATATTCATAGGCGTGCGGGCAGTTCCGGATCAGGCCGGGCACATCGAGCCAGTCGAACTGCCAGCTCTCGAACCAGGGCAGGAACTCCTCGATGCGTGCAGTGCGATTATAGTCCTCGCGGCGCCACTGATAGGTCGGCGGCATGTGGCGCTCGGCGACCCAGTTGATCAGATGGTTGCCCGCCGCATCCGGCTCCTTCGAGATCGGGTAGCAGACGAATTTCAGGATCTCGTGGCCGGCCATGATCATGGTGCGGCCGGTCAGGAAGGCCTTCGCCGGCGTGACGCCGCGCCAGAGGATGCGGCCGTTCCAGATCGGCGGGCCTTCATTGGGGTAGAGCTTTTCGCGCACGGCGGAATGGATGCCATCGGCGGCGATCAGGATCGCGCCGTCGTAGCTGCCTGTGGCCTTGCCGGTCGCCTTGTCGACGAAATCGGCGCGGATGCCACCCGCCGTCTCGGTCCAGCCGGTCAGATGGTGGCTGGTGAGGATGTTCTCGCGGCCGAGGCGCTCGATCGCGGCGTCGAGCAGGAGCTGCTGCAGGGTGCCGCGATGGATCGAGAATTGCGGCCATTTGTAGCCGGCCTCCAGTCCGCGCGGCTCGCTCCAGATCGGCTTGCCGTGCTTGGAGAAATAGGCGAGCTCGCGCGTCCGCACGCCGCTGGAGTCCAGTCGGTCCATCAGCCCGAGCTCGATCAGCTCGCGCACCGCATGCGGCAGCACGTTGATGCCGACGCCCAGCGGCTTCAATTCCGCGACGCTCTCGAACACTTTTGCGGGAACGCCGATTCCGTGCAGGCTGAGCGCAAGCGTCAGCCCGCCGATGCCGCCGCCGGCGATGAGTACGGTCATGACAAATCCCCCTCCGATTGACGGCGTCTTCGCACAGCTGGGCGGCCGTGGGCAACTGCGAACAGGTCGCCTATGGACGGCGCGGCGGATGACCGTTAACCTCGGGTTTTCCCCATGAGGTCCGACATGCTCAAGCTCTACTACGCCACCGGCACCTGCGCGCTCGCCACCTACATCACCTTGGAGGAGGCCGGCGCCGACTACACGGCCGAACGGCTGAGCTTCAAGGACAACCAGCAGAACAGCCCGGACTATCTCGCGATCAACCCGAAGGGCCGCGTGCCGGCGCTGGTGACCGATCGCGGCGTGCTCACCGAGACGCCGGCGATGCTGGCTTACGTCGCACAGACCTTCCCCAAGGCGAAGCTCGCGCCGCTCGACGATCCCTTCGATTTCGCCCAGGTGCAGTCGTTCAACTCCTATCTCTGCTCGACCGTGCACATCAACCACGCCCACAAGATGCGCGGCGCGCGCTGGGCGACGCAGGAGAGCTCGTTCGCCGACATGAAGGCGATGGTGCCGAAGACCATGGCCGCCTGCTTTGCGCTGATGGAGCAGAAGATGTTCAGGGGACCGTGGGTGATGGGCGATCAGTTCACGATCTGCGATCCCTATCTCTACACGCTGTCGACCTGGCTCGAAGGCGACAGCGTCGACATCAAGGCGACGCCGAAGATCGCCGACCATTTCAAGCGCATGTCCGACCGCCCCGCGGTGGCAAAGGTGATGGCGGCGCAGAAGGCGTAGCAAATCTCGGTGTCGTCCCGGGCAAGCGTAAGCGCAGACCCGGGACCCACACCGCG
Source organism: Bradyrhizobium sp. CCBAU 53415 (assembly GCF_028128735.1). Lineage (NCBI taxonomy): Bacteria > Pseudomonadati > Pseudomonadota > Alphaproteobacteria > Hyphomicrobiales > Nitrobacteraceae > Bradyrhizobium > Bradyrhizobium sp. CCBAU 53415. The sequence continues at coordinate 191,051 of NZ_LBJF01000027.1, forward strand.
GAATCTATCGATCGTGTTCGATAGAAAGTTCCGAACGAGCAGTCTTCGCCAAACTGCATCCTCTGGCTATCGCGACGAGCGCAAGCGCTCGCGCAGAGGTCCCGGATCGGCGCGGGCTTAGGGCGCGCTTGTCCGGGACGACATCGGGTTTGTGGAAGCTGCAAACTTATCCAGCCTTCCCTTTCTCCAACTCCCGTCCCGTCTGCAGCATCAGCCGCCGCAGCCAGATCGAGCCGGGGTCCATCTGTGCGCGGGTCGGATGAAACATGAACTGCTCGTCGATCCCGGGGTCGAGCGGCGGCGTCACCGTGACGAGGCCGAGCTGCTTCGACAGCGCCGCGATCAGCCGGCGCGGCACGAAGGCGACCAGGTCGGTGCGGGCGGCGACATGCAGCGCCTCGAGATAGCCTGACACCACCAGCGAGATATGCCGCTCGATGCCCTTGGCTCGCAGCCAGGGGTCGATCAGATCCTCGGCACCGCCGCGGATGATCACGCCGACATGGCGCGCAGCCAGGAACGTCTCGCGCCGCTTCAGCTTCACGCCTATCGGATGGCCGCGCCGCACCGCCAGCGCGTCGCTGTCGGTATAGAGCAGCTGGCGGTGAAAACCCTTGAAGGCGTTTCCGATCGAGATCACGAGATCGATGGTGCGGGCGAACTCGGCATGGAAGATCGCCGATCCCCGCCACGGCACGACGTCGATGCGGACGTTGGGCGCAGCCTGCGTCACCTTCTCCATGAAGCGCGGCATCAATAGCTCGACCGCGAGATCCGGCATCATCAGGCGGAATTGCCGCTCGCTGCGCGCGGCGTCGAAATCGTCGGGCACGAACAGCCCGCGCACCTGGTCCAGCGCCTGGGCCAGCGGGGCGCGCAGCGCCAGGGCCCGTGGCGTCAGCTCCATCCGCGCGCCGGTGCGTACCAGCAGCGGATCGCCAAAAATGTCGCGCAGGCGCTGGAGCGCGTGGCTTGCCGCCGGCTGCGACAGGCCGATCCTCATCGCCGCGCGGCTGACATTGGCCTCGCGCAGCAGCGCGTCGAGTGCGGTCAGCAGGTTGAGGTCAAGCGAATTCAAATTCATGAAGTGAATAGATATCATACCAGCTATCGATTTGAAGAATTATCGGCGCGCAGCGATGATCTCCGTCTTCTCACCAAGGAGATGCCGCCATGAGCGCTGCCGCCAACAAGAAGCTGATGCAGGACATTTTCGCCGCCGCCGCCAATCCGGATCCGGCCGCGCGCGATCGCGCCCTGTTCACCGCGAGCCTTGCCGAGGATGCCGAATGGGTCGTGACCGGCCAGTATTCCTGGTCACGCACGTTCTCGGGCAAGCAGTCGATCCTGAGCGACCTGCACGGCTATGTCCGTACCCGCCTGCGCGACCGCACGCGCACGGTCGCGCACCGCTTCATCGCCGAAGGCGACGTGGTCGTCGTCGAGGCCAAGGGCGACAACGTTACGCCCGAGGGCGTGCGCTACGACAACGACTATTGCCTGGTGTTCCGTCTCGAGAACGGCAAGATCAAGCAAATCCGCGAGTACTGCGACTCGATCCTGACCGAGAGGGCGCTGGGCCCGTTCCCCCACGCGCCCGTGAGGGCGGCGAGCTGACCGGCTTGGACGACGTCGTCTCCACCGGCCGGTCCCGTCGATCATGCTTTCCGATGCTTGTGCGGATGTGGCGGATGCTCGGGGACCACAAGCGGACTTGGCGACTTCGGTCCCGAGCCCGGTGCCAGCTCGCTGCGATGACCGAGCGGGAGCTTCAGGACTGCGGGATGACCCGAGCCGACATCGACTACGAGTTCAAGAAACCTGTCCGGCGGACATAAATCGACCGGAAGCGGCGCCACGAGCGCCGCTTCCGCCTTCAATTCCGGACCCCGGGAACTTTTACCGCTTCCTGACGTTTGCGTGGGCGCTGGGGCAATCGCGCCCGAAACCGCGGGCTTTTTGGGAGTTGTATGCTGGTCGGGGCTTCGGACGTTACGATACATGCGGGCCGCAGCTCTTCCGGGCTCCGTGAACGCCTGAGAGATGCGACATCGGATGCCCATCGCAAGCTCGATGCGCAACTGTGTGCGTTCGACCTGGCCGGCATTTCCGGTTATCGCCGCTTTCTTCATGCCAGTGCCGGTGCGCTTCTTCCGCTCGAGGCCGCGCTGGCGGAGGCTGGTGTGGACCATGTCTTTCCAGACTGGCCGGAGCGGTCGCGGAGCGCTGCCATCGCGAGCGATCTGGCACGCCTCGGCGCAAGCGTGGCGGTGATGGTGTCCGTGCCGCCGCTCACGCGCGCCGGCATGCTCGGCACCATGTACGTGCTGGAGGGCTCCCGGCTCGGCGCGAAATTTCTGCTGAAGGCGGTCGCCGATGCGAACGATCCCCGCATCGGCGAGGCAACCAGCTATCTCCGCCACGGGGCGGGCAAGCGGCTCTGGCAAAGCTTCCTGTCAAAGCTCGAAAGCGAGGAAGAGTGTGACGAGGTCGAGGCGATCGCATCGGCGCGCATCGCCTTCGCCGCGTTCGAGCGGGCGGCGGACCGCGCATGAACGAGATGGTCGATCTCACCAATTGCGATCGCGAGCCGATCCACATTCCCGGCAGCGTGCAGCCGTTCGGCTTCATGCTGGCCGTGCTTTCGGATTTCACCGTCTGCATGGCCTCGGACAATGTCGGCAGCTTTCTCGGGAGCGACGCCGCCGATGTGCTGCACCAGCCTTTGTCGTCCGTCATCTCCGAAGCCGCCGTCGAGACCATCCGCAGCCGCGTCGATTATTTGAGCGGGCCGGACGCGACCGAGCGCCTGTTCGGGGTCGAGCTGCAGGCCGGCAAGCCGCCCTATGATCTCTCAATCCATTTCTCCGGCGTCTACCTCGTCGTCGAGGCCGAGCCGAGCGTGCAGGAGCAGGGCGTCAATTCCGGCGAGCTCGTCCGCCTGATGCTCGACCGGATCCGCAAGACGCGCGGCATGAGCGACCTCGCGCGCGAGGCGGCGCGCCAGCTCAAGGTGCTGACCGGCTTCGACCGGGTCATGGTCTATCAGTTTCACCCGGACGGCTCGGGCGAGGTGATCGCCGAGACCGCGGAGGCGGAACTGGAATCCTTCCTTGGCCTGCATTATCCCGCCTCGGACATTCCGAGGCAGGCCCGCACCCTCTATCAGCGCAACTGGCTGCGCATCATCGCCGACGTCAATGCGAGGCCTGCAGCGCTGGTATCGACGGCCACGCACAATGCCGGCCTGCTCGACCTTTCAATGAGCGTGCTGCGCTCGGTCTCGCCGATCCACATCGAATATCTGCGCAACATGGGCGTCGCCGCCTCCATGTCGGTGTCGATCCTGCGCGACGGCAAGCTTTGGGGACTGTTTGCCTGTCATCATTATTCGCCCCGCTATATCTCATTCGACAAGCGCACGGCCTCCGAGCTGTTCGGGCAGATGTTCTCCTGGATCGTCGAGGCGCGTGAACGCGAGGGCGACGTCGCCTATGAGGCCCGCGCCCACCAGGTGCAGGAGCGGCTGATCGAGATCGCCGCCTCGCACGAGCACAGCCGCCGCGCCATCGTCGACTTCCTCGGCGACTATCGCAAGATGATCGAATGCGACGGCGTCGCGGTGTGGTCCGACGACAGGATCGCGTTTCAAGGCGAGACGCCGACCGAGGACGAGGTCAAGGACCTCGTCGCCTTCATCAACCGGACCTCGCCGGGAAGAATCTTCGCCAGCGCAGAGATCGCCAAGGTCTATGCCGCCGGCCAGGCGTTCCGCGCCCGTGCGGCGGGCTTTCTCGCCATCCCGATTTCGCGCACCCCGCGCGACTGCCTGATCTTCTTCCGCCGCGAGCTGACGCGCTCGGTGAACTGGGCCGGTGCTCCCGACAAGGTCTACGACGAGGGTCCGAACGGGCCTCGGCTGACCCCGCGCAAGAGTTTCGAGCTCTGGCAGGAGACGGTGGCGGGCCAGTCCAAGCCGTGGTCGGCGGCCGACATCCGCATCGCCGAGAGCCTGCGCGTGACGCTGCTGGAGGTGATCCTGCAAATGTCCGACCTCGCCGCGCGCGAGCGCCGCGGGGCGCAGGAGCGGCAGGAATTGATGATCGCCGAACTCAATCACCGCGTCCGCAACATCCTGAGCCTCGTGCGCGCCCTGGTGGCGCAAAGCAAGGACGCCGCGACCAGCGTCGAGGAGTTCGCCGGCGTGCTCGGCGGCCGCATCCAGGCTCTGGCGCGCGCCCACGATCAGATCACAAACCTGAACTGGGCCCCGGTCGCGCTCCGCACCTTGGTCGAGTCCGAGGCCGGCGCCTATCTCGGCGCGCGCGCGGGGCGGGTGAAGATGGGCGGTCCGGACGTCGCGCTGGATCCCAAGGCGTTCGCCACGCTGGCTCTGGTCGTGCACGAGATGATGACCAATTCCGCCAAGTACGGCGCACTTGCCGATTCCACCGGCAGTGTCGAAGTGGTCTGGCGCCTTGATCCATCCTCCAGCCTCGTCATCGAATGGAAGGAGAGCGGCGGCCCGCCGGTACAGCCACCGTCGCGGCGCGGCTTCGGCACCACGATCATCGAGCGATCGGTGCCGTTCGACCTCAAGGGCGATGCCGAGATCCGCTTCGACCTCCTGGGCGTGCAGGCAAAGTTCGTGATTCCCCCCAATTTCGTCGAATTGGTCCCGTCCATCGCAGGAGCCGCCATGCGCGTCGAGGAGCAGCAGTCCACCCGACCCAGGATTTCCGACACGGCATTGATCGTCGAGGACAATCTGATCATCGCCATGGCGGCGGAGGTCATCCTGCTCGATCTAGGCGCTCGCCACGTCGACACCGCCGCCACCGTCGATCAGGCACTGCGATCGATCGAGCGCACCCGGCCGAGCTTTGCCCTGCTCGATCTCAACCTCGGTAGCGAGAGCAGCATCAAGGTGGCTGAGAAGCTGAAGGAGATCGGGGTGCCCTTCATCTTCGCAACCGGCTATGGCGAGCGCGCGCCGCTCCCGGAGCAACTGGCGTCGGCGCCGGTGGTCCAGAAGCCCTACACGCTGGAAGTGATCGAGCATGCACTCGACAAATTGCAGAAGGCCGGCGCCTCGTGAGCGTTCGCATGCAGCGCCCTGTATGACGCTGCGCATTCACGCGCGAACTTTGCATAGCTGCCGACAAAAACAGCAAATTTCGTGCCGGCCGATCTCAATCGCGCGAAAGATTTGAAGGTTCAATTAACGAGTGTCCCCCATTGTGTCGCGGTGCAGCGCGAGTCGCCAGGGCGGGACGTGCGGCTGCCGGAGTGGCCGCAATGATCGCCGGAGTTGTTCGGCCCCTCGAATTCACATGCATCCGGGTGGACAGTGGGAATGCCGAAATTTCGTTTGCGGATCAGGGGACGCCTGTACGCAGGCTTCATGGCCCTGGTGGCGGTCGGTCTCGTGATGGCAGTGGTTGCCGTCTGGAATTTGCGGGACGTGCAGGATCAGGTCGCAAGACAATCCGCCCTCTCTGACAGCACGGCGCGGGTGCTGGAGATATCGACCCATCTCCAGGCGATCCAGCGGGCCAATCTGCGCTACATCTACGACGCCAGCGAGCCTGCGATGAAGGAGGCTTCGGAACGGGAAACCGCGGCGACCGAGCTGTTGAAGGTCGGAGCCCAGGGGACGGCCTCCGAGGAACGGCGCAAGCTTTACGAAGATCTCATCACCGAAATCGCCAAAATGCGAAGCCTGCGTGACAATCTTGGGGACGCCGTCAACGAGGCGCGAACCGGCAAGGCGACGCTGCTGCCGAGCGGAGATGAGCTGACTGCCAAGATGAACAAGCTCGTTGATGTCGCCCGCGCAGCCGTCGATGAGGACACCGCGGCGCTCGTCGCGGACCTCGAATCCCGGCTTCTCCAGGTTCAAATCGCCAACTGGCGCTTCCTGGCCCTGCGCGACACCAAGGGACCCGCCAATTTCAGGACCAATGTGGACAGGGCGATGCAGCGCCTTTCGGCGCTGGAAAAGAGCCCGCAGGCGACGGAATTGCGAACCGTGCTCCCGCCGGTGAAAACCTCGCTCGGCATCTACAAATCCGCGTTCGAGACGACCTCCGCCGCGATGCTTCAGGCCGACGAGATCTACCACAAGAACCTCGCGCCCCTCATCGTCGACAGCATCGGCAAGCTCAAGGCCGCGGAAACGACCCTGAAGCAGGACTACCAGCGATCGCGGACCACCGCCGAAGTCGTGATCGCGGGAACGACGACCGTTCAGGAGATCGCTGGTGGCCTCGCCATCTTGTTCGGCGGCATCGTCGCCCTCTTGATCGCCCGCAGCATCGTCGGTCCCCTGACCTCGATGACGGGCGCGATGGGGCGGCTTGCAGGCGGCAATCTCCAGGTCGAGATTCCCGGCCGCGGCAGGGCCGACGAGATCGGCGACATGGCCAAGGCGATCCAGGTATTCAAGGACAATATGGTCGAGACCGAGCGTATGCGCTCCGAGCAGGCCGAGCTCGAGGCGCGGCAGGCCGAGAGCCGCAAGGCCGACATGGCCAGGCTTGCCGATCAGTTCGAGCAGGCGGTCGGGGAGATCGTCAACACGGTGTCGTCGGCGTCGAGCGAGCTCGAAGCCTCCGCAGGCACTCTGACCACGACCGCTGCGCGGGCCCAGGACCTGTCGACGGAGGTCGCCAGCGCCTCACAGGAAGCCTCGGCCAACGTGCAGGCGGTCGCCTCGGCGACCGAGGAGCTCTCCTCCTCGGTATCCGAGATTGCCCGCCAGGTGCAGGAATCCGCCCGCATCGCGGGCGAGGCCGTCGGTCAGGCGAGCAGGACCAACGAGCGCGTCGGCGCGCTCTCCAAGGCCGCCGCCCGGATCGGTGACGTGGTCGAGCTGATCAGCACCATCGCCGGCCAGACCAACCTGCTGGCGCTGAACGCCACCATCGAGGCTGCGCGCGCCGGCGAAGCCGGCCGCGGCTTTGCGGTGGTCGCCTCCGAGGTCAAGGCGCTCGCCGAGCAGACGGCGAAGGCCACCGGCGAGATCGCCCAGCAGGTCTCCAGCATCCAGGCCGCGACGGAGGAGTCGGTCGGCTCGATCAGGGAGATCAGCGGCACCATCGAGCGGCTGTCGGAGATTTCGTCGACGGTCGCCGCCGCCGTGGAGCAGCAGGGCGCGGCAACGCAGGAGATCTCCCGCAACGTCCAGCAGGCGGCCCAGGGCACACAGCTCGTGTCGTCCAACATCGGCGACGTGCAGCGCGGCGCCTCCGAGACCGGCTCGGCTTCCTCGCAGGTGCTGTCGGCGGCGCGCTCGCTCTCGGCCGACAGCAACCGCCTCAAGCTCGAGGTGACCAGGTTCCTGAACTCGGTCCACGCCGCCTGAACTCTCAAACGCAAGAGGCCACGCGCATGCGCGTGGCCTCGAAGGGCGGCGCGAGGCGATCAGGCCACTTTGGCCGTCATGTGCTTGAACATGTTGCTGCGTGCTTCGTCGTCCATCTCGGCCTTGAAGGTGAACTTGTCCTTCAGGGCGATGGCCCGCGCCGCCGCGGGACGTGCCGAGATCTCGTCCACGAGCCGCTTCACGTTCGGGTATCGGGCAAAGGCGCCGTCGCCGAGCTTGAACGGCACCATCCGCGCCCAGCCCCACAGCGCCATGTCGACGATCGAATAGCTGTCGCCGACCATGTAGCGACGGCCTTCGAGGCGAGCGTCGAGAATCTTGTAGTGGCGATCGGTCTCGTACTGGTAGCGGTTATGGGCGTAGTCGTGGTTCTGGTCCTTCGGCGCGAAATGCTTGAAGTGCACGGCCTGACCCGAATACGGCCCGACGCCGCTCGCCACGAACATCAGCCAGGACAGCGTCTCGCCGCGCACGCTGGCGGCGGGCAGGAACTTGCCGGTCTTCTCGGCGAGGTAGAGCAGGATCGCGTTGGAGTCGAACACGATGGTGCCGTTGTCGTCGATGGCCGGTACCTTGCCGTTCGGATTGATCTTCAGATAGTCCGGCGCGAACTGCTCGCCCTTGCGGGTGTCGACGGCGACCGGTTCAAAGGGCAGACCGGATTCTTCCAGATAAAGCGCAACCTTGGTCGGATTCGGCGATCCGTTGAAGTAGAATTTGAGCATCGAGCACTCCCGGTGTCTGTTGCCGCGCGCAGGCGTGGCATCGTTGGGCGGGCCTTGTCTTGCCTGAAGCCGTTGCGGGAGAGCAACCGGCGAGTTTGCCGGGCGGCGTCTGCGCGATACGCAGATCAAGCAGCGTAACAAAGGCCGATTGCCGCCGTAAGGACCATGGCCGCGCCCACGGCCTCCAGCCGCAGGCCGAGCCGGGCGGCGAGATGCATGTCGGACGCCCGCGCCGCCCGCTCCGATCCGCGCGCGTAGCCATGCACGATGACGTCGTGGTTGAAATTGTCGTGCGCCTCGTTGCTGCTGGCGAGCCCGACGCAGATCACGAGCACGCCGAACAGCGCGAGGCCGAAAAATCCCAACAGCGCGATCAGGAACATCGGAAACATCCCGACCAGGAAGATCGGCAGCAGCGGCACCAGCAGCAATGTCTCGCACTGTCGTCGCATGGGAGCCGGCCGTCAGGACGGAGGCTGATCGGGGAAAGCCAGTCCCGGCAGCGGCGGCTTTCAACCATCCGCCGCCGTCATTCCGGGGCGCGCCTCTTGGCGCGAGCCCGGGATCCATTGGGCCGCATGTGCTGTTGCTGGATGGATTCCGGGTTCGCGCTTCGCGCGCCCCGGAATGACGGTAAGAGGGAAAACTACTCCGCCGCCATGCCGGCGCGGATCTCGGCACGCAGCTCGTCGATCAGTTTGAGGCCCTTCTTGGTCTCAACGTGCCAGAAGGTCCAGCCGTTGCAGGCTTGCGCGCCTTGCGCGACCGCGCCGATCCGGTGGATCGAGCCGACCTTGTCGCCGAACATGATGGCGCCGTCGGCACGCACCAGCGCGCCGAGCTTCTTCTTGGCGTCGAACAGTTTCGTGCCGGGCATGATCATGCCGCGCTCGATCAGCTCGGAGAACGCCACCCGCGGCGCTTCGCGCGCGGTCATGAACGGGGCGAGGCTTTCTTCCGGCAGCGGCTCGACCGCGGCGATGCGGGCCTCAGCCGCCTTGGCGTAGGTCTTGTCGCGCTCGAAGCCGATATAGGAGCGGCCGAGGCGCTTTGCGACGGCGCCAGTCGTGCCGGTGCCGTTGAAGGGATCGATCACGAGATCGCCGGGCTTGGACGACGACAGCAGCACGCGCGCGAGCAGACCTTCCGGCTTCTGCGTCGGATGCACCTTCTTGCCGTCGGCGCCCTTGAGGCGCTCCTCGCCGGTGCAGAGCGGGATCAGCCAGTCGGACCGCGCTTGCACGTCCTCGTTGGCGGCCTTCAGTGCCTCGTAGTTGAACGTATAGCCCTTGGCCTTCTCGTCGCGCGCGGCCCAGATCATGGTCTCGTGCGCGTTGGTGAAGCGGCGGCCGCGGAAATTCGGCATCGGGTTGGTCTTGCGCCAGACGATGTCGTTCAGGAGCCAGAAGCCGAGGTCCTGCATGATCGCGCCGACACGGAAGATGTTGTGATAGGAGCCGATCACCCAGATCGTCGCCGATGGCTTCATCGCGCGGCGGGCGGCAAGCAGCCAGGCGCGGGTGAAATCGTCATAGGCGGAGAACGAGTCGAACTTGTCCCAGTCGTCGTTGACGGCATCGACATGGGATTCGTCGGGGCGCTTGAGATCGCCCTTGAGCTGGAGATTGTAGGGCGGGTCGGCGAACACCAGGTCGACCGAACCAGCCTGAAGCTTCGACATCTCGGCGACGCAATCGCCGAGGATGATGCGATGCGAAGGGGACTCAAAATTTGTGCGGGGCGCCCTTGCAGACGCCCCGCGACGCGACTCTACCATGACTCAAGAACTCTGACTCAGGCGACGCTGTCGGCGACGCGGGACCAAACAACCGACTGGCCGTTACATTGAAGGGGCAAAGTAAAAATCGGCTTAATCCGCCGCTTTCGTGAGCAGCCCTCGCGTCGCCGGTTGTGCGAACGTTGTCATGCGCATTCGCCGTATTTTGCAGTGTATTTCGCGTTTGCCCGGCTTGCTGCAGCAATCATGGCTGCAAAAAGGCTCCAAATTTCTCTCGGAAAAAATTGCTCGACCCTCGGAAAAAATTGCTGGCATCGACATGCTGTCGCACTAGGCAATTTTTGCCGGCCACGATATTGATAAAAGCAACGGAAATTTTACGTGTGTGGCGCGTTGAGCTTCCACATCATTGTGCGCCGTCGAAACTGATTCAGGGATCCCAGAGGGAAGGCCGCCATGCGTTACGATGACTTCCGCCGCAGCGACGACATCGAGGATCGTCGCGACGAAGGTGGTGGCTTTGGCGGCGGCGGAGGAGGCGGGTTCGGCCTGCCGATGGGCGGCGGCGGGCTCGGCATCGGCACCATCATCGTGCTCGGCCTGCTCGGCTACGCCTTCGGCATCGATCCACGCATCCTGATCGGCGGTGCCGAAATTCTGACCGGCGGCGGCCATGCGCCGACCTACCAGACCGATCGCCAGGCCTCCTCGGGCAAGCGCGGCGCGCCGACCGACGAGATGGGCAGCATGATCTCCGGCATCCTCGGCGAGATCGACGATCGCTGGAGCGAGATCTTCCAGGCCAGTGGCCAGTCCTACACCGGTCCGAAGATCGTGCTGTTCCGCAATGCCACCAATGGCGGCCGCTGCGGCATGGCGCAGTCGGCGATGGGACCGTTCTATTGTCCGCCGGATCGCACCATCTTCCTCGACACCGCGTTCTTCCGCGAGGTCGAGACGCGCTTTCGCGGCTGCTCCGGCAAGTCGGCGTGCAATTTCACCACGGCCTACATCATCGCGCATGAAGCCGGCCATCACATTCAGAACCTGCTCGGCATCATTCCGCGCGTGACGCGGCTGCAGCAGCAGGTCGGCTCGAAGGCCGAGGCGAATGCGCTCCAGGTGAAGGTCGAGTTGCAGGCGGACTGCCTGTCCGGCGTCTGGGTCAATCGCGAGGCGAAGAAGCGTCCGAACTTCCTGGAGCCCGGCGACATCGACGCTGCGCTGACCACGGCGAGCGCGATCGGCGATGATACGCTGCAGCGCCAGGCCACGGGCCGTGTCGTGCCCGATTCCTTCACCCATGGCTCGGCGGCGCAACGCAAGCAATGGTTCATGACTGGCTACCAGCAGGGCACGGTCCAGGCCTGCAACACGTTCGGTGCCGGAGCGTTGTAGCGATTATGACGTGCCCCGGACGCAGCGCAGCACCATAAGCGCGTTTACGCGCGTCTGCGACACGCTATGGTGATGCGCTGCTGAGCCGGGCCCACAACGCCGGTCTCCCAACCTCTGAAATGGGTCCCGGCTCTGCGGCGCGGCGCTGATGCGTCGCATCTTGTCCGGGACACGAGAGACGCACCATGGCCTCGATCGACGAAACGAAGCAGTTCATCCCGCTCAATATCGCGGTGCTCACCATGTCCGACACGCGCGCGCTCGCGGACGACAAGTCCGGCCAGACGCTGGTCGACCGTCTCACCGCGGCGGGCCATCATCTCGCCGCCCGCGAGATCGTCACCGACGATGTCGAGGCGATCCGCGCCATCATCCGCCGCTGGATTGCAGATGGCGGCGTCGACGTCGTCATCACCACCGGCGGGACCGGCTTCACTGGGCGCGACGTCACGCCGGAGGCGATCGAGCCGCTGTTCGAGAAGCGCATGGACGGTTTCTCGATCGCGTTCCACATGCTGAGCCACGCCAAGATCGGCACGTCGACGATCCAGAGCCGCGCGACTGCAGGTGTCGCGGGTGCCACCTACATCTTCTGTCTGCCGGGTTCCCCCGGCGCCTGCCGCGATGGCTGGGACGGCATCCTCGCAGCCCAGCTCGACTACCGCACGCGGCCGTGCAATTTCGTCGAGATCATGCCGCGGCTGGACGAGCATCTGCGAAGGCCGAAGGCGCAAGGCGCGACTGTCTGAGTTCTTGCCTTTCTTCCCTTCTCCCCTCGCGGGAGAAGGTGGCATAGGCGGCCTTCGGCCGCCGTTCTGAAGAACGCCGATGCTTCGCATCGGCTATGGCTCCGGATGAGGGGTACCCATCCGCGCGCACCGACTTTCGCGGAGGGGAGAGCGCGCAGCAATGCGCATTGCGCAGCTACAGATCGCGCTCCCACGTTTCTCCAACCAGATCGGCACCGAAGCTGTGGTGCTTCTCTTCCTTCACGAGCTTGAAGCCCGTACTTTGATAGATGCCTCGTGCGGCAACCAGAATGCTCTGGGTCCACAGCGTCATCTTGCTGTAGCCCCGCTCGCGTGCGCCTTGGATGCATTGCTCGACCAGTGCGCGGCCGACACCGAGTCCCCGTGCTTTCTTCTCCACCTGCAACAGGCGGAGCTTGGCGATCTCGTCCGTGGCCTTGACCAGAAAGATCGAGCCGACCGGCTCGCCACCCACTTCCGCGATCCAGCAGTGCTCGCGCGCGGCGTCGTAGTTCTTGATGAACTGCGCGCAGATCTCGGCAACCAGCGCCTCGTAGCTGATGTCCCAGTTGTAGTCCGCGGCGTAGGCGGCAGCCTGTCGGGAGATGACCCAGCCCATGTCGCCGACGCGATGACTGCGCAGCATGAAAGCCGCGGGCTGGCTTCGACGTTGCTCCAGCACGGCCTCGATGGTCGTCATGGCCTGCGTGAGCCGTGTCGCATCGCTGGCCGAAAGCCGGGCCAGCATTGCGGCAACCTCGTTTTGCGAGCTCAGGTTCAGCTTGGCGAAGGTCTGGCGGCCCTTGGCGGTGAGGCTGAGCTGGTATTGCCTGCGATCCGCGGGCAGGGGCCTTCGCGTGATCAGCCCCTTTTCGTCGAAGCTCTGGACGATGCGGCTGAGATAGCCGGGATCGAGACCAAGCTCGTTTCCGATCTCCTTTGCCGCAAGCTCGTCGCGATGCGCGAGTTCATAGAGCACCCGGGCCTCGCTGAGCGAAAAGGGACTCTTTCCAAGGTGCTGGTCGAGCACACCAAGCTTGCGGGTGTAAAAGCGGTTGAAGGCGCGGACTGCTGCGATCTGGTCGTCGGCGACCTGTTCGGCCGCTGGGTTTGATGGCGAAGATTGCGATAGCATGGGATCACCTTGATACTTGCCATTGTCAATTAATTAGTTGACGTTGGCAAGTATCTCGGTGCTTCAACCGACCATCACGATCCGGCTGCGCAGCATGGTGCGGGAGGACCGGCCGAGCCGCCGCAGCAGCCGCGCCTCGGAATGGCGGGCCTGGGGCGGGTAGCCGCCGATCCGGTCGTAGTGATCACGCGCGATCAATAGCCCCTGATCGCCGAGGGGACCGGCGAGCGTGCGCGCCACGGCCCAGACGATGTCGCGCAATGCGGTATTTGCGTAAGGCGAGCGCGCATAGCGGAACACCGCCGCACGATCCCGGCCGCTGCTGGCGACGGCCTGGATGAACTGGGTGGTTTCCTCGATCCAGCCGGTTTCCAGCACGGCACCTGCGGGCAGGAACATCAGCCATGGCGATCGGGCCTGGAGCGCGCCGGCGGCGAGCGCCGCGCCTTGCGAGGGCCCGTCGAACCCGATGAAACGGCAGCCTGCGACGTCGGCAACGCGCTCGATGACGCCATTGCGGGTGCGGTCGACCAGAAGGACCTCCCGGATGACGCCGGCGGCAGCGCCGGGGACGAGTGCGGCCAAGGTTGCGACCGCCGTCTGCTCGACACCTTCGGTCGGAATGATGACGCTCAGCATGATTGAGGCTTCAGTATCTGCACTTCGGGAGAAGCGTAGCGTTGTATGATGTTGTCATAAACCCGTCGCGTTGCCGAGTGCAACTTTCTGGCGGTGCTTCGGCGTGCGATGGTAAACCGCAGCCGGTCATCGCAGCCAAGTATGTCGCGCGGGCTGGTAATATTGCCAAATGTTTCGGCACAAGCTCATCCCGACGGTTAACCCGAAGTGTCATGGCGACACTTCGCTGCGCGCGGGCAGTTGGCCTCTCTCGGACGAGGGGGCGGCTTGCAAGAAAGGTCGAACGGAAAATGCGTGATCCTGGTGCCGGGGGAGGCCTCACATGAACGCCGATCAACTCGCCGCTGGCACGGCGCCGGCGGCGCCGAAGCAGGGGGCCGCGCCGACCTTGCGGATCCGGGCGTTGATGCTGGGCGACCGCATCAATGCTTCTGGCCTGGAGATCGGCACGCTGGTGTCCTCGACGCCCGCCGCCTTCCGCGTCCATGGCGGCCTTGCCGTGATCTTTCGCTACGGTGTCGTCGTGCTGATCGGGCTGCTTCCGTCCGAGGAGAAGGTCCTCATCGACAACCTGAGGTCACGCGTGACCGGAGAGCTCAGCCCGTACGAGGAGGAGATCGCGCAGGCGCAGCTCTGCAACGACGAAGCCGCCGAGGCGATCCAGCCGGGCGGGCCGATCTGTCTCGCCAAATTCTCCGACGACCGGCTGCTGCTGGTTGCGGATGCGCTCGCCAAGAGCACGTCGCTGGCGCGCGACGAGCGCCGTGTCGCCGCGGTCTTCGATGTGATCGAGCCGTTCGCACGGGAGCTCGCCGAGCACGGCCGCACGCCGCGCCGGCGCAAGGGCATCCTGCAACTGATCGGCAACGCATTGCTGGTGCAGCAACGCGTCGCCGGCCGCGTCGCCATCGCCGAGAAGCCCGACGTGCTCTGGGAGAAGCCCGAGCTCGATCGGCTCTATTCCCGTCTCGAGGACGAGTACGAGCTGAAGGAGCGCCTCGACACGCTCAAGCGCAAGCTCACCGCGGTGTCGGAGACCGCCAACGCACTGACCGACATCATCGACACCCAGCGCTCGCTCCGCCTGGAGATTGCGGTTGTGGTTCTGATCGTGATCGAGGTCGCGATCGGGTGCTTTCAGATCCTGACCGGCACTCACTGAGGCGCCGCGGCGTGGCTGCCATTTTGGCTGCAGTGCGCCTGCCACGCCGCGATCTCGGCAAGCTCGGCTTCTGGCCGTGTCCGGATCGTCTCGCAGCGTCCGAGATAGAGCTCTCCGGCGTCGCCCTCGATCGTCATCCACTCGCCTTCGGCAAATGCGACATTGCCGAGCTGGGCCCGCTTCGCGACAGGATCGATCTTCAGCTCACGGCAGCCGACCACGCAGGGCTTGCCCATCTGCCGCGCCACCAGGGCCGCGTGCGAGGTGCGCGCGCCGACTGACGTTACGATGCCGGCAGCAAGCGCGAAGCCTGCGACGTCGGCGGTGCTGGTATCGGAACGCAGCAGGATGACCGGCTCGCCTCCCGCCGAGAGGCTCCGGGCGCTTTCGGACGAGAACGCCGCGCGTCCGATTCCGATGCCGCCGGACGCCCCGATGCCGGTCGCTGCGGGCCTGCCCGGAGCAACCAATCTGGTTTCGGTGAGCGAGGCGAGGTCGATCTCCGTAATCCGCCCCAATGCCTCGTCTTTCGAGATCAGGCCTTCATGCACGAGGTCGATCGCGATCCTGGCGGCGGCCCGCGGCGTGCGTTTGGCGGTGCGGGTCTGGAGGATCCAGAGCCTGCCGTTCTCGACCGTGAACTCGACGTCCTGGACATCGGCGAAGGCGTGCTCGAGTCGCCTCAGGACGTCGCCAAGCTCCGATTCGAGCTGCGGCAGCTCGCGGGCGATCGCCTCGGCCGTATCTGGCGCGCGTCTTCCGGAAACGACGTCTTCGCCCTGCGCATCGAGGACGAGGTCGATCATCGGCCGCGGCGCGCCCGTCGAAGGATCGCGCGAGAAGGCCACGCCCGCGCCGGAGGCAAGACCGCCATTGCCGAAGACCATCGCCTGCACGGTCACGGCGGTACCCTCGAGCGCCTCGAGATGCTGGAGGCTTCGATAAGTCATCGCGCGCTCGCTCATCCAGGAGCGATAGACCGCTCGGGCTGCCGCCTCCAACTGCGCGAACGCGTCCTCCAGCGAGCCATCGGCGCGATCCTCGATCAGCGCCTGCTCGCGGCTGGCGAGCTGCTCGAGCGCTTCGCTGTCGAGCTCGCGGTCGCTGCCGACGTCTTCGGTTGCGACGAGCTCCGAGATGCATGCGGCAAAGGCGGCCTGGTCGAGCTCGAGCACGGTCTCGCCAAAGCTCTCCAGGAAACGGCGCCGGCAATCCCAGGCGAGCCGCGGCCGGCCGGTCGCACGGATCAGGCCGTGGACGGCATCGGGCGTGCAGCCGACATTGAGAACGGTGTCGAGCATGCCCGGCATCGATCGCGCCGCCCCCGAGCGCACCGAGACCAGCAGCGGCTGCCGGCGGTCCCCGAAGCGTTTTCCGGTAGCGCTCTCCAGGAACGAGATTCCCTCCTTCAAGCCGTCGCGCAGGTGTCGCGTGGCGTGCGCATGACCGGCAATGAGCTCGGCGCAGAGCTTGACCGGGAGCACGAAGGCAGGCGGCACGGGCAGGCCCAGCGCCGCCATGCGGGCGAGGTTGGCGGCCTTGGCGCCGATCTCTTCGGCGGGCCGCAATTCGGCGGCTTCAGCGCCGATACGGACGATATGCATGGTGGCTCCTCAAGCTGCGAGGTCGATCATGATGTGACGGCGGAGCAGATGACCGAACGCGGCGAAGCGGTCGGTGGCGCGCTCGACGGCGCGGGCGAGCTCGATCACCGACAGCGAGGTAGCGACGCCGAAGCCGCCGCTGAAGACCAGTGCGGTGATCGCGCGTTCGCGGCTGTCGGCGGCGTGTTCGGCGTCGATCAGGCGGGTCACGGCGGAGAGCGCGTCCTCGGAATCGGCGCGCCGTCCTTCCGGTACGTCGATCGCTGCGGCGACGCCGCTCGCGGCCACTTCGGTCGCGGTCTCTGCCACTGTGCAGAGCTCGGCCAGCGATGCCAGCAAGGATGGATCGGTCCTCTCCGGCATCAACGCGGCGATGAATGCAGCCTGCTCCAGTTCGTCGACCGCTTCCTCGGCACGATCGATCAATTGTCCGATCAGCGGACGGGCATTGAGGCGGTCGACCTCGTTGCGGCTCTCGATCGCGATTCTGTCGGCCTTCTGCTCGATCGCGCCGCAGCGTTGCGTCAGCAGCTTGCCGTCGGCGGGCTGGTCCGCGCGGAACGCGGCGATATGGCGCGAGATCGCCGCGACGAGATCGTGGGCGAGGCCGATCTGACGCAGCACGGCTGCCAGCAGAGCCCCGTCGACGCGATCCAGGTGCCGCATCAGATCGGCTTCGATCTGGTCGCGCACCGTCCTGACCGAGCGGCCTGCAAGCAGTGCCTCGGTGGAGGCGCGCAGAGATGCCTTCAGAAAATCGATTGCTGCGTTGCGGCCGAGCGCCTGGTCGAGCCGCTCGCCAAAGCCGATCCGGGTGGGGGCGGCGTTGCGGACTGCAGAGCCCAGCAGATCGTTGCCTCCGAGCTCGAGGAAGCCGCGATGGCCGATCCGCTGACGCGCGGCCCATTCGAGGATGCGCGCCGCGTCCTCCTTGGCAACCCAGGTCCTGAGCAGCTTGCGCGCCTTGTTCCAGTCGATCAGAAAAACCAGTGCGGCACCGACCGCCGCGAGGAATTCGTTGCGATCGGCGGCGTGTTCGGCCTGATATTGGCCGGTGACGAGATAGAAAGAGTTGTCCTCGCCGAGGCCCGCGGCGGTGTGACGATCGAGCCCGCTCCACGTCGCCTCGAATTTGTCGAACAGCGAGATGAAGAACTTCGCCCGTGCCAGATGCACGTCGGTGTAGGTGACGGTGACCGCGTTCTTCTTCACCGCGATCACGACGACATGGGCGTCCGTGGTGCCGATGTCGTTCTGGATCAGCAGCCGGCCGCCGGCGCGTGTGGCCATGGTGTCGAGGCCCGGGTGATTGAACTTGAGGCCTCGCGTCGCGTTCAGGCCCTTCATGAAGGCCGCGACCGCAGCGCGGTCTTCGCCGTGCAGACCGAAGACATGGGCGCCGTCCAGCGCTTCCTCGGAGCAACTCGACGCAAGCCTGTTGAGCTGCTTGTGCAGATCCATGACGAGGCGATGCAGGCTGTCGCCGCCTGCGTCGGCCACGCCGGTCAGGCGCGAGATGCGGGACATCTCGATTTCGCTGGTGGGATCGAGCAGGCCGGCTGTGCGGATCGCGTCGAGCCGCGCCTGCGCCCTCTCGCCTTCGCTTACGGCGCCGGCGCCGACGGCGCGGATCATGGTCGCTGCATCGTCCCCAATCTCCTGTATCAGCTTCGCAAGATCGGGGGCCGCGAGCCGGCCCTGTCCGATCAGATGGGCGCCGCCGATCAGCGCCGCGATTCCCGCGGGAGCGATGCCTGCAGTCTGACTTTCGACGACAAGGTCGTTCGCGGGCCGGTTAGGTTCCTGCGCATGCTGGGCCGCCGCCTGCAATGCGCTCATCCGCACCTTGATGCGGTCGTTGGCGGCGAGCCCTTCCGACACCAGCGCGGGCAGCAGGATGCTGCCTTGTCCGAGCTCTTCGATGATCTGGGTTTTCATGATCGGTCCGCAACCAGGGTTGATGCGTTCTCTGTGCCGCGAAACCGCGGCGGCAGCATTGCGGCAGATCATTCATAAAAGTGTCACGTGACGTGGCGGCCACGGACCAGAGCAGCGCAATGGCGCGCGATCGTCACCTCTTCATTGGTTGGAATGACGAAGATTTCGACGACGCTGTCGGCGCGATTGATGCGTCCGCGCGCCTCGTCATTTGCAGCGGCATCGATCCGCACGCCCATCCATGCGAGACGCTCGCCGATCGCGCCGCGGATCTCCTTGGCATGCTCGCCGATGCCGCCGGTGAAGACGAGGCAGTCCAGGCCGCCGAGCGTGGTCACCATCATCGCGACCTGCTGCGCCGCACGGAAGGTGAAGAGATCGACCGCTTCTCGCGCCGCAACCTCGCTGCTCGCCAGCAGCGTGCGCATGTCCGCTGAGGTGCCGGAGACGCCGAAGAGGCCTGACTCGTGATAGAGCAGATGCTGGACGTCCTCGGCCGACATTTTCTCGTGCTGTTGCAGATAGAGCAGCACGCCGGGATCGATCGTGCCGCAGCGCGTGCCCATCACGAGGCCGTCGAGCGGCGTCAGCCCCATCGTGGTGTCGATGCTGCGGCCATCGCGCAATGCGCAAAGGCTGGCGCCGTTGCCGAGATGCGCGATGACGGTGCGCCTGGCCGCGAGCTCGGGTGCGATCTCGGCGAGGCGTCCCGCGACATATTCGAATGAGAGGCCGTGAAAGCCATAGCGCCTGACGCCACGTGCCTCGAATCGCCCAGGAATGGCGAAGCGGCTCGCGGGCGGTGTGAGGCCGTGGTGGAAGGCGGTGTCGAAACACGCGATCTGCGTCAATTCGGGCCGGATCGCCGCGAGCGAACGGACCGGGGTAAGGCAGCGCGGCTGGTGCAGCGGTGCCAGCGGCGTCAATGCCTCCAGCTTCGCGGTGATGTCGTCCGTCAGGACGACCGGGCCCGAATAATCCGGCCCGCCGTGAACGATGCGGTGGCCGACGGCCCGCAGGCTGCGTTCGCCGAACCGGTCTTCGATGAAGGCGAGCACGTCGGCGAACAGATGGCCACCGCCGGCCGCGTCCGGCGTCTCCCTCCGCGTCTCGAACAGGTCTTCGCCGGCGGGGCCCTTCACCACGAGCCGGGGTCTTGCCTCGTGCTCGTCGAGCAGGCCCTTGCAGAGCAGGGAGGGCTCGGCTGCCGAGACATCGAACAGGCCGAACTTGATGCTCGACGATCCCGAGTTGAGGACGAGGATCGTGTCCGGCATGGCTAGTCGCCGGCTTCGGCCGGCGTGTTGCCGCCGGCGCTGTTCGGCCAGACCCAGTCGCGGATCTCCGGCATGTCCTCGCCATGCTCGCGGACATAGCGGGAATGTTCGATCAGTTTGTCGCGGAACTGCTGCTTCACCTGCGCGGCCCTGGTCGCCAGACCCGGAACGCGTTCGATCGCCTCGATCGCGAGATGATAACGGTCGAGCCCATTGAGCACGACCATGTCGAACGGCGTCGTCGTGGTGCCTTCCTCGGCAAAGCCGCGCACATGCATGCCGGCATGGTTGGTGCGGTTATAGGTCAGCCGGTGAATGAGATAGGGATAGCCGTGATAGGCGAAGATCACGGGCTTGTCCGACGTGAACAGCCCGTCGAAGTCGCGGTCGGAGAGGCCGTGCGGGTGCCGCTCCCTGGGTTGCAGCGTCATGAGATCGACGACGTTGACGACGCGGATCTTCAAGTCAGGCAGCGCCTTGCGCAGGAGGTCGACGGCGGCGAGCGTCTCCAGCGTCGGCACGTCGCCGGCGCAGGCCATCACCACGTCGGGCTCGCCCTTTCCGTCCTCCGTTCCGGCCCAGGTCCAGATGCCGATCCCGGCATCGCAATGCGTCGCCGCGTTCCGCATCGAGAGCCATTGCGGCGCCGGCTGTTTGCCGGCGACGATGACGTTGATGCGGTTGTAGGTGCGCAGGCAGTGATCGGCGATCCACAACAGCGTGTTGGCATCCGGCGGGAAGTAGATGCGGACGATGTCCGCTTTCTTGTTGGCGACGAGATCGACGAATCCGGGGTCCTGATGGCTGAAGCCGTTATGGTCCTGGCGCCAGACATGCGAGGTCAAGAGATAATTGAGCGAGGCGATCGGGCGCCGCCACGGCAGGTCGCGCGTGACCTTCAGCCATTTGGCATGCTGGTTGAACATGGAATCCACGATGTGGATGAAGGCCTCATAGCAGGAGAAGAAGCCGTGCCGTCCCGTGAGCAGATAACCCTCGAGCCAGCCCTGGCAGAGATGCTCGCTCAAGACCTCCATCACCCGGCCGTCCTGGGCGAGATGGACGTCGTAAGGTTCGATCGGCTCCATCCAGACGCGTTCGGTGGCTTCGAACACGGCATCCAGCCGGTTCGACGCGGTCTCGTCCGGCCCCATGATGCGGAAATTGCGCTGTTGTGCGTTGAGGCGGATGACGTCGCGCAGGAATTTGCCGAGCTCGCGCGTCGCCTCGGCGATGACGCCGCCGGGCCGCGGCACCTCGATTGCGAAGCTGCGGAAGTCGGGCAGCTTCAGCTCCTTCTTCAACAGGCCGCCATTGGCGTGAGGATTGGCGCCCATGCGGCTGATACCTTCGGGGGCGAGCGCCCGAAGCTCGGGAACGAGCGCGCCGTTCGCGTCGAACAGTTTTTCCGGCTCGTAGCTGCGCATCCAGTCTTCGAGTACCTTCAGATGCGCCGGATTTTCGCGGCAGCCGGCGACCGGCACTTGATGCGCGCGCCAAAAGCCCTCCACCTTCTTGCCGTCGACTTCCTTCGGGCCGGTCCAGCCTTTCGGGCTGCGCAGCACGATCATCGGCCAACGCGGCCGCTCGACGCCCGTGCGCCCGTCGCGGGCATGCTGCTGGATCGAGCGGATGCTGGCGAGCGCGACATCGAGTGCATCCGCCATGACACGGTGCATCAATTTTGGATCGTCGCCCGCGACGAACAGCGGCTCATGGCCGAACCCGCGGAAGAGATCGCGGATCTCCGCGTCTCCCATCCGTCCGAGCACAGTGGGGTTGGCGATCTTGTAGCCGTTGAGATGCAGGATCGGCAGCACCGCGCCGTCATGCGCCGGGTTCAGGAACTTGTTCGAGTGCCAGGACGCGGCGAGGGGGCCGGTTTCGGCCTCGCCGTCGCCGACGACACAGGCGACGATCAGATCAGGATTGTCGAATGCCGCGCCGTAGGCGTGCACCAGCGCGTAGCCGAGTTCGCCGCCTTCGTGGATCGAGCCCGGCGTTTCCGGCGCCGCATGGCTCGGAATGCCCCCGGGAAAGGAGAACTGCCTGAACAGCTTGCGCAATCCGTCCGCATCGCGCGCGATGTCGGGATAAATCTCGCTGTAGCTGCCTTCGAGATAGGTGTTGGCGATCATGCCGGGGCCGCCATGGCCGGGGCCGCAGACATAGATCACGTTGAGGTCCAGGGCGCGGATCACGCGATTGAGATGAGCATAGATGAAGTTCAGGCCGGGCGTGGTACCCCAATGGCCGAGCAAACGCGGCTTGATGTGCTCGGGCCGCAACGGCTCGCGCAGCAACGGATTATCGAGCAGGTAGATTTGCCCGACGGAGAGGTAGTTGGCGGCGCGCCAATAGCGATCAAGGAGATCGAGATCGCTGCTCGCGGCAGCTGATTGTTGTTGATTTTTCATGTTCTTGCCGATTGTTGCCGAGCTATGCCCGAGATCGTCACCAACTGTGTTCCGGCGCGATCGATCCGTGTCCGGCATCAAACGGGATCGTTGCGACAGGCATGTTGCGTGAGGTCAAAAGATCGCGCCCGAAATTTGAGCGGCACCTTTGCGTGGGTTGTTTTCCCAATTTTCGTTTGTGTTCTTGATTTGTTCCTTTTGCATGCTATCTTGGCGTCATGAGTCCAGCAGCATCCTCTCATGCTCTCAAGCACCCGCCGGTCAAGGCGCCCTCCGAGCCGGCGGGTGCGGACTCTGATTTTCCGGAACTCGGCGTCGCCATCGAGCGCGCGCGAAGGCGAGGGCGGGGGGCGCAGTCCAACGCCAGCGGCCGCTACGAGGCCGAGGCGCGCGTCGCCTTCGACGACGGCTGGCAGAGCCTGGAAGAGCTGCCGCCATTCAAGACCACGGTCGCGGTCGACACGTCGCGCAAGGTGATCACCCGCAACGATTCCCCCGATATCGGCTTCGACCGTTCGATCAATCCTTATCGCGGCTGCGAGCACGGCTGTGTCTATTGTTTCGCGCGGCCGACCCACGCCTATCTCGGCCTGTCGCCGGGGCTCGACTTCGAGTCGAAACTGTTCGCCAAGCCCGAGGCGCCGTCGCTGCTGGAGAAGGAGCTCGCCGCACCCGGCTACGAGCCGCGGATGATCGCGATCGGCACCAACACCGACCCCTACCAGCCGATCGAGCGCGAGCACAAAATCATGCGCGGCATCCTCGAAGTGCTGGAACGCGCCAGCCATCCCGTCGGCATCGTCACCAAATCGGCGTTGGTGCTGCGCGACATCGACGTTCTCGCGCGCATGGCCAAGCGCAACCTCGCCAAGGTCGCGATTTCGGTCACCTCGCTCGACCCGAAGCTGGCGCGCACCATGGAACCGCGCGCCTCGACGCCGCCGAAACGGCTGGAGGCGCTGAAGCGGCTCTCCGATGCCGGCATTCCGACCACGGTGATGGTCGCGCCCGTGATCCCCGCGCTGAACGATTCCGAGATCGAGCGCATCCTCGATGCCGCCGCCCATGCCGGCGTCAAGGAAGCCTCCTATGTGCTTCTGCGGCTGCCGCTGGAGGTCCGCGATCTCTTCCGTGAATGGCTGATGGCGAACTACCCGGACCGCTACCGCCACGTCTTCACCCTGATTCGCGACATGCGCGGCGGGCGCGACTACGATGCGAAATGGGGCGAGCGGATGAAGGGCACCGGCCCCATGGCCTGGACCATCGGCCGCCGCTTCGAGATCGCATGCGACAGGCTCGGCCTCAACAAGCGGCGCTCCAAGCTGACAACGGACCACTTTGCGCGGCCGAAGCAGAACGGCGACCAGCTCAGCCTGTTCTGAGGAGAAGGTGGAAGAGGCATGGCATGAGTCAGGAATTGGCGGCCCCAGTGCCGAGGCTCACCGTCGTCACGCTTGGCGTGAGCGACATCCGCGCCAGCATCGCCTTTTACGATGCACTCGGCTTCTCGCGCCGGCTGAAGGCAACCGGCGAGGCCGTCGCCTTCTACGATACCGGCGGTCCGGTGCTCGCCCTGTATCCGTGGGATCAGCTCGCGGCAGATGCGGTCTTGCAGGACGCGCCGAGGCCGTCGACTTTTCGCGGCATGACGCTCGCCTGGAACTGCCGGACGCGTGAGGAGGTCGATGCGGTGCTGGCCTTCGCCATCGGGAAGGGGGCCAGCTTGCTGAAGGCGGCACACGAGACCGACTACGGCGGCTATTCCGGCTATTTCACCGACCCCGACGGCCATGCTTGGGAGGTCGTGGTCGCGCCCGGTATCGAGGTGGGCGAGGATCGCCGGGTGCATCTGGCGGACTAGGACAGCCTGAATAGTGGGAATATCCTGGGTTCCCGGTTGCGCCGGCGAAGCCCCTTGCGCACGATCCCGGCCATGATTCGGGACACGTCCGCCAAGAACACAGCCAAGGATGCGCCAGAAAAGGCGTCTGCGAAGAAGGCTGCGTCTGCCAAGCCGGCTGAGACACCTGCGGCCAAAACATCTGCAGTCAAGGCTCCCAGGGTTCCTGCCGGCAAGAAAGCCATCATTGCCATTGCTCCCCCCAGCTTCCGCCGCGAGCGCGCGCTCATCAAGCGCGGCGTCTGGCCGGTTGCCGGGTGCGACGAGGCCGGCCGCGGCCCGCTGGCGGGCCCCGTCGTTGCGGCCGCGGTCATTCTCGATCCCGACCGCATTCCGCGCGGCATCGATGATTCCAAGCGGCTGACTGCCGAGGAGCGCGAAAGGCTGTTCGACAAGATCTGCGCCACCGCGCAGGTCTCGGTCGCCGTCGCCTCGCCCTCGCGGATCGACCGCGACAACATCCTGCGTGCCTCGCTGTGGGCGCTGAAGCGCGCCGTGGTGGCGCTGCCCGATGCGCCCAGGCACGTCTTCGTCGACGGCCGCGACCGGCTCGACACCGAATGCGATTGCGAGGCCGTGATCGGCGGCGACGGCATCGTGCTGTCGATCGCCGCGGCCTCCATCGTCGCCAAGGTCACGCGCGACCGGCTGATGTGCGCGCTGGCGCAGGATTGCCCCGGCTACGGCTTCGAGCAGCACAAGGGCTACGCCGTCCCCGAACATCTCGAGGCGCTCGACCGCCTCGGCCCCTCCGTCCACCACCGCAGCTTCTTCGCCCCCGTCGCCGCCGCCCGTGCCAAGCACATGCCGTGGACCGTCGAGCCGGTGCAGGACTTGTTCTCGGTCACGGAGGTCGAGGTGCGGGTAGAAGCGCAAATCGAGATCGACGCTCCCACGGGCCTCTAGCTTCCATGGCCGCCGCGGAGCTCTTCGCCTCTTCCGCAAGTGGGGAGAGGGACAAGAGACGCGGTTGCCACGGCGCGTGACGCCGATTATCAAAACGGATGTGAGCGAAAAGGGCCGGCTGGACTGGCTGCATCATTCGGACGTTGCATGCGGTTTACCTCCCTGGTCATCGAGCTCATTCGCGCCCGGCCGCGGCTGATCGTGTGGATTGCCGTGCTGCTCCAGGCTTTGATGTGGCTGTTCGTGGCGCTGGTGTTCTACCGCAGCCCGCCCGGCAACCTCGCGACCCTCCTGGCCTTCGGCAGGGAATACCAGGTCGGCACCGATCTCGGCCCGCCGCTACCGGTCTGGCTCGCCGACATCGCCTATCGCGCCGCCGGCGGCCACATGCTGGGCGTCTATGTCCTCGCCCAGCTCTGCGAGATCACGACCTTCATCGCGCTCTATCATCTCTCCCGTGCCGTAATCGGCTCGCAGCAGGCGGTGCTCGCCGTGCTGCTGACGATGACAGTGCTGGCCTTCTCCTCGCCTGCGCTCGACTTCGGCCCCCTGGTGCTGGCGCGGCCGCTCTGGGCGCTACTCCTGCTGCATTCCTGGCAGATCATCGGCCAGCGCCGCGGCAATGCCTGGTTCGCCTGGTCGATCGAAGCAGGCCTTTTGCTTCTGACGACACCGGCGGCGATCTTTCTCCTCCTGCTGATCGTCGTCTTCGCGGTCTCGACCGCCGGCGGCCGGCGGACGCTGCGCGGGCTCGATCCGCTATTTGCACTGATCGTCGTCGCCGTGCTGGCGCTGCCCTATGCGGTCTGGCTGATGCGGGCCGAGACGTTGACGATACCGACCTTGCCGCAAGTCGCCGAGCTCGACGCCCGCGCGCTGCATGCGGCTTGGCTGTTCGGCGGACTCATGCTCGGGGCTGCTGCGATCCCGGCGCTGACCTTCCTCAACACCGGGCTGTTCGACGGCAAGAGCGAGGAACCGCCGATCATCTGCCGCCCGCCGGTCGAGCCGCTCGCGCGCAACTTCGTCTATTTCTTCGCGCTGGCTCCGCCGCTCGGCGCGGTGCTGATCTCCGGCCTGCTCGGGCTCGACTCCGTCATCGGCGGCGCCGGTGTCGTGCTGGTCATGCCCGGGCTTGCCGTGGTCGTTGCGGCCGGCGATCTCATCGCGATGCGCCGCACGCGGATGCTGCGTACGGTATGGGCTGCTGCCATCATCGCGCCCGCCGCCGGCGTGGTGCTCGCCGTCCTGTTCCTGCCCTGGACCGGCGCCAACGAGATTGCGACCTCGATGCCGGCGCGCGCGATCTCGGATTTCTTCGACGAGAGCTTTGCCCGTCGCACCAACCATCGCCTGCGTGCCGTCGCCGGCGAGACCCAGCTCGCCAGCCTGATCGCGCTGCACTCCGGCCGGCCGCATCTGTTCATCGATGCCGATCCTGCGCGCACGCCGTGGATGAATCAGACCAAATTCAGCGAGACCGGCGGCGTCGTGGTCTGGCGCGCCTCCGATACCGCCGGCACCCCGCCGCCGGACATCCTCAAGCGCTTTCCCGGCATCGTGCCGGAAGTCCCGCGCGCCTTCGAATGGCTGGTGACGGGCCGCCAGCAGCTGCTGCGTATCGGCTGGGCCATCGTTCGGCCGAAGGGGACGTGACGCTCACGTGCCCCGGACGCTGCGCAGCAGGAAGTGGTGCGCTGCAGAGCCGGGGCCTATCTTGCCGCACGGTACGTGGTGCGCTTTGGATCCCGGCTCTGCGGAGCGTCACTACGTGCCGCACCGCGTCCGGGACACGAGAGCATCAACCCGCCAGCGCTTTCGCGATCGACCGCAGATCCTGCCAGGCCAATCGCTTGTAGGATGGCGAGCGGAGCAGATAGGCCGGATGGAACGTCGGCAGCGCGCGGATGGTCCGCCCGCCGGCGTCGTAGTCGAACCAGCGTCCGCGGGTCCGCATGATGCCCTCGCGCGTTCCGAGCAGCGTCTGCGTCGAGGGATTGCCGAGCGTCACCAGCACGTCCGGGTTCACGAGTTCGATCTGGCGCTGGATGAAGGGCAGGCAGATTTGCGTCTCCTGCGGCGTTGGCGTGCGGTTGCCGGGCGGTCGCCAGGGAATGACGTTCGCGATGTAGGCGGTGGTACGGTTGAGCCCGATCGCGCCGATCATGAGGTCGAGCAGCTTGCCGCTGCGTCCGACGAAAGGCAGTCCCTCGATGTCCTCGTCGCGGCCCGGCGCCTCGCCGACGAACATGATGCGCGCCTGCGGATTGCCGTCGGCGAACACCAGCCGCGTTGCGGTGTGCTTCAGCGCGCAGCCCTCGAAACCCTGCATCAGTTCGCGCAACGCCTCGAGTGTCGGCGCGGTGCGCGCGGCCTCGCGTGCGGAAGCGATCGCGACATCAGGCGCAGGCGCCGCTTCGCCGCGCATGACCGCGGGCGCGGCGCCCGGCCGCGGCGCCTCGACCGGAGGTGCCGCGCGCGGTGCCGGCGGGGGGGCATCCAATTCCGCCAGGCGGTCGATCGGCTCCTCCACGAGCGCGCAGTCGACACCGGCCTCCAGATAGAAGGCGAGAAGCTCGCGGACGGTGGGTGCGGGTTCGGGGATCATGGGAAAGTCTGACTTTTATATCACCTTGGACGGTCTTGCACCCCGGCGAAACGCATTTCCGAGGTTGTCCTGTCCGGAAAAATCGGAAACAAGGGGGCGCAAACGACCGAGGACCGTCTCAAGGGCTGAGATCAGATGAGCACCGAAGAACTTCCCCCGCGCGAATCCATGGAATTCGACGTCGTCATCGTCGGCGCCGGCCCTTCCGGCCTGTCGGCCGCGATCCGGCTGAAGCAGCTCAACGCCGATCTCAACGTCGTCGTGGTGGAGAAGGGCTCCGAGGTCGGCGCGCACATTCTCTCGGGCGCCGTGATCGATCCCGCGGGCCTCGACAAGCTGATCCCGGACTGGCGCGAGGATGCCGACTGCCCGCTCAAGACCCAGGTGAAGGATGACCGCTTCTACTGGATGACGGCTGGCGGTGCGATCAAGCTGCCGAATTTCATGATGCCGCCGCTGATGAACAATCATCACTGCTATATCGGCTCGCTCGGCAATGTTTGCCGCTGGCTCGCGCGCAAGGCGGAGGCGCTGGGCGTCGAGATCTATCCAGGCTTTGCCGCCGCCGAGGTGCTCTATGACGAGGAGGGCAAGGTCAAGGGCATTGCCACCGGCGACATGGGCATTGGCCGCGACGGCAAGCCGAAGGACTCCTATACCCGTGGCATGGAATTGCTCGGCAAGTACACGCTGTTCGCCGAAGGCGCCCGCGGCAGCCTGACCAAGCAGCTGATCGCGAAGTTCGCGCTGGATGCCAAGAGCGAGCCGGCGAAGTTCGGCATCGGCCTCAAGGAGGTCTGGCAGATCGACCCGGCGAAGCATCAAAAGGGGATGATACAGCATTCCTTTGGCTGGCCGCTCGACATGAAGACCGGCGGCGGCTCTTTCCTCTATCACTACGACGAGAATCTCGTCGCCGTCGGCTTCGTCGTGCATCTGAACTACGACGATCCCTATCTTTCGCCGTTCGACGAGTTCCAGCGCTTCAAGACCCACCCCTCGATCCGCGGTACCTTCGAAGGCGCCAAGCGCCTCGCCTACGGTGCGCGTGCCATCACCGAGGGTGGTTATCAGTCGGTGCCGAAACTCAGCTTCCCCGGCGGCGCGCTGATCGGTTGCGCGGCCGGCTTTGTCAACGTGCCGCGCATCAAGGGCGTGCACAATGCGATGGGCACCGGCATCCTTGCGGCGGAGCACGTCGCTGCAGCGCTCGCCGCCGATCGCGCCAATGACGAACTCGTCGAGTACGAGAACGCCTGGCGCTCGTCCTCCGTTGGCAAGGACCTGTTCCTGGTGCGCAACGTCAAGCCGCTGTGGTCGAAGTTCGGCACCGTGCTCGGCGTCGCGCTCGGAGGCTTCGACATGTGGTGCAACTCGCTGTTCGGCACCTCGCTATTTGGGACCCAGTCGCACGCCAAGCCCGATCGCGCCACGCTCGATCCGGCCAAGCAGCATGCTCCGAAAAACTACCCGAAGCCCGACGGCAAGATCACTTTCGACAAGCTGTCCTCGGTGTTCCTGTCCAACACCAATCACGAGGAGGACCAGCCGGTCCATCTGAAGGTGGCGGACATGAACCTGCAGAAGACCTCCGAGCATGACGTCTTCGCCGGCCCCTCGAATCGCTACTGCCCGGCCGGCGTCTATGAATGGATCGAGGAAGGCTCTGGCCCGCGCTTCCAGATCAATGCCCAGAACTGCGTTCATTGCAAAACCTGCGACGTGAAGGACCCCAACGGCAACATTACCTGGGTTCCCCCGGAGGGCGGCGGTGGCCCGAACTACGAAGCGATGTAAGACGGGCCACAAAAGGTGACCTGACGCACGTTCGCGTGAGGACCCGGCTGCGGCCACCCGCCGCGGCCACGATAAGGCCATAGTAGCGGCGTCTTGGGGCGCCCGTGGCGGATTCATTTGGCCGATTTGGGCGTGCGGAGGGGGATCGCCCGGTCCGAATCCTTGCGGCGAAGCGCCAAAAGCGGCATTGTCGGCCTGACGGTTCCGGGTCCCGATGCCACCGGCCGCGTTCGCATGCGACACGGCCTTCTGCTGCAACCCAGGCACTACCAACTCAAGGCGAGCCCTGATGTTTTCAAATCGTTTCAACCGCTGGACTGCCGCTGCCATCGCCCTCATGGGCACTGCGCTCGTGGCCGTCCCCGGTGCGGTCCTGGCGCAGACGCCGGATCACCCGGAGAACACGGCGGCGCAGTTTCCGACCCGAAACGATCTGAAGTCGCTTACCGGCGCCGGCAGCTATCTCGCCGCCCGCCACGCCAGCGTCGAGCGTGACGCGGCCTCCGCCGCCGCATTCTACCGTTCGGCGCTCCGCACCGATCCGAAGAACAACGAACTGCTCGACCGCGCCTTCATCTCGTCGGTCGCCGACGGCGACATCGACGAAGCCGTCAAGCTCGCCGAGCGCATCCTCACCATCGACAAGACCAACCGCGTCGCGCGTCTCGTCGTCGGCGTGCATGATCTCAAGCTGAAGAAATATGCGGCCGCGCAGACCAATATCAACCAGTCGATCCGCGGCCCGATCACCGATCTCGTCGCCACGCTGCTGTCGGGCTGGGCCGCCTATGGTGCCGGCGATGCCAAGGGTGGTGTCGCCACCATCGACAAGCTGGCAGGCCCCGAATGGTATCCGCTGTTCAAGGATCTTCACGCCGGCATGATCCTGGAACTCTCCGGCAGGGAGAAGGACGCCGGCACCCGCTTCGAGCGCGCCTACAAGCTCGACGATTCCATGCTCCGCGTGACCGAGGCCTATGCGCGCTGGCTCTCGCGCAACAAGGATTCCGCCGCCGCGACCACCGTCTATCAGGCCTTCGACAAGAAGCTCGCGCGCCATCCGCTGATCCAGCAAGGTCTGCGCGAGACCAAGGCCGGCAAGAAGATGCCGCCGCTCGTCGATTCCGCACAAGCCGGCGCCGCCGAAGCGCTCTATGGCATCGGCGCCACGCTGACCCGCCGCGGCGGCGAGGACCTGGCGCTGGTCTATCTCCAGCTCTCGCTCTATCTCCAGCCGACGCATCCGCTGGCGTTGCTCTCGCTCGCCGATCTCTATGAATCGGTGAAGCGGCCGCAGATGGCGATCAAGGTCTATGAGCGCGTGCCGTCGACCTCGCCGCTCAAGCGCAACGCGCAGATCCAGCTCGCCATTGATCTCGATTCCGCCGACCGCACCGACGAGGCGATCAAGATTCTCAAGGGGGTCACCACGGAGGATGCCAAGGACCTCGAAGCTATCATGGCGCTCGGCAACATCGAGCGCGGTCGCAAGAGGTTCGGCGACTGCGGTGCGACCTATTCGCAGGGCATCGACGTGCTGCCTGCGGGCAACGACAAGGCCAACAGCGTCTGGTACTATTATCGCGGTATCTGCGAGGAGCGCTCCAAGCAGTGGGCCAAGGCCGAGGCCGACATGAAGAAGGCGCTGGAGCTCCAGCCCGACCAGCCGCACGTCCTCAACTATCTCGGCTATTCCTGGATCGACCAAGGCGTGAATCTCGACGAAGGCATGAAGATGATCAAGCGCGCCGTCGAGCAGCGTCCCGACGACGGCTACATCGTCGATTCCCTCGGCTGGGCCTATTACCGCATCGGCAATTACGAAGAGGCGGTGAAGAACCTCGAGCGCGCGATCGATCTCAAGCCCGAGGATCCCACCATCAACGACCATCTCGGCGACGCTTATTGGCGCGTCGGCCGCACGCTGGAAGCAAAGTTCCAGTGGTCGCATGCGCGTGATCTCAAGCCCGAGCCGGAAGAACTGCCGAAGATCGAGGCCAAGATCGCCAATGGCCTCTCGGAGGACAATTCGAACTCCTCGGCGGCGCAGGCCGAGAAGAAGAAGGACGACGGCAAGGGCGGCTAGTCCGGGTGAAGTTGGGGGCGTGTCGCCGATGCCGGCGTTGATTGAAGAGGGGCGGGCGAAGGTCAACTTGAGCCTTCGCGTCGTCGGTCGTCGTGCCGACGGCTATCATGATCTCGAAAGCGTAGTTGCGTTTGCCGACTGCGCCGACCGGCTGACGCTGGAGCCGGGAGCCGAGCTGAAGCTCACCACCACCGGGCCGCTGGCCGCGGCCTGCGGCGACACAACCGACAATCTCGTGTTCAAGGCCGCCAGGCTTCTGGCCGAGGCCGTGCCGGGCCTGAAGCTGGGCGCCTTCGCGCTCGACAAGGTGCTGCCGGTGGCGGCCGGCATTGGCGGCGGCTCGGCCGACGCCGCGGCGGCGCTGCGGCTCCTGGCGCGTCTCAACAATCTGTCGCTCGACGATTCCAGGCTGCAGAAGGTCGCGCTCGCGACCGGCGCCGACGTGCCGGTGTGCCTGGTTTCTCGTGCCTGCGACATGACCGGTGTCGGCGAGCAGTTGCTGCCGCTCGCGTTGCCGAGCATGCCCTGCGTGATGGTCAATCCGCGCGTGCCTGTCGCCACCAAGGACGTGTTCCAGGAGCTCGGCCTGCGCAATGGCGAGCTCCTGGTCGGCGCCACCTCGGTCCTCGGGGCTCCGGCCTGGCCGGAGGAGGGCGGATCAATCGCCGATTGGGTCGATGTTCTCGAAACCGTCGCCAACGATCTCGAAGCCCCCGCACTGCGGATCGAACCCGTCATCGGCGAGGTGCTGAAAGCCTTGCGCGACTCCTCCGGCGTCAAGCTCGCCCGCATGTCCGGCTCCGGCGCGACCTGCTTTGCGATCTATGGCGCGGCAAACGAGGCGCATGCCGCTGCCGAGAAGATCCGGCGCGATCACCACGGCTGGTGGGTGCATGCGGGGACCTTGAGCTAGGTCTGTTCGTCATTGCGATGGAGCTGCGTAGCCCGGATGAGCGAAGCGATGTCCGGGATTCTTCATGGCGGCTTCCCGCATGTCGCTGCGCTCATGCGGGCTACAAGATGAGCTAGGCTACGCCTTCCGCGGCCAATCCCAGAAACTGCCGGATCTCGCCCAGCACCTGCTGCGGCTTGTCGTGCTGCAGCCAGTGTCCTGCGCCCGCGATGGTCTCGATGCGCGCCTGCGGGAAGTACCGCTCCAGGCCTACCGCCCTGGCGCCGGCGAGAAAGCTTTCACCGGCATTGAGCAGCAGCGTCGGACACGTGATGCGCGACCAGAGCTCGATGTGATCGTCAGGCCAGAGCCGGTGCGGCGCAGCGGCGCGCTGATAGGGATCGAACTTCCAGCTATAGGTGCCATCCTCGTTCTGCCGCGCACCATGCGTTGCAAGATGCAGGGCGAGCTCGCGGGACAGGCGCTTGTTGTGAAGCATCATCTGCGCGGCGGCGTCCTCGAGCGTGGCATAGCGGCGCGGCGTACGGTCGTGCAGTCTGTCGAGCTGGCCGACCCATTTGCCGATGCGCTCATGCACCGGCGGCTTTGCTGTATCCGGCAACATGGTCACGCCGTCGAGGACGACGAGTTTCGTGACCTGCTCGGGGAATGAGCCCGAAAAGATCAGGCTCACCATGCCGCCCATCGAATGGCCGATGAGAGTGACTTGAGGTGCTGCGATATTGCGGACGAGCTGGGCGAGATCGTAGACATATTCCGTCAGCGCGTAGCTGCCGCCTCGGGTCCAGTCGGAATCGCCGTGGCCGCGCAGATCGGGCGCAACCACGTGAAAATGCGGCTGCAACGATCGGGCGATGACGTCCCAGCTCCGGCAATGGTCGCGCCCGCCATGGACCAGGATGAGAGGCGGCGCGCTCTCATTGCCCCAATCGGCGAAATGCAGCCGCAGGCCGTGAGACTCGTAGAAACGGTCTTGCGGGGGGCTAGCCATTTGCCGGACGCCGCGCCAATGCGAGCGAGAGGCCGAGGCTGGCGATGAAGACGCCGGAGCCATGGGTGAGGTGCCGCATCAGATGCGGCCTTCCGGTCAGCTGCGTACGTGTCGCGGAGGCCATCAGCACCACCGCGACGTCGGCGAGCGTGTTCAGCGTGACCGATATCGCACCGAGCATGAGGAATTGCAGCGTCGGGTTCGATCCCGAGGGATCGAGGAATTGCGGAATGAAGGCGAGGAAGAATGCCGCGGTCTTCGGGTTCAACGCTTCGACCAGCACGCCGTCGCGGAAGGCACGCTTGTCGCCGACGGCTCCGCTCTCGAGCGCCCGCGCGCGACCGGCGCTGCGAAACGTCTCGATCCCAAGCCAGACCAAGTAAAGCGCGCCGACGAATTTCACGGCGGCAAACAGTTCCGAGCTGGCCAGGATGATCGCGGAGATGCCGAGGCTGCCCGCGACGACATGAACGAGCCCGCCGAGCGCCGTCCCTGCAGTCGATGCGAAGCCGCAGGCGCGTCCCTCCGACAGGGTCCGTGCAGCGACGTAGAAAATGCCGGGGCCCGGAACGGCGGCAATGAGACAGGCTGCGGCCAGGAACGGCCAGAAGTTCGTTTCGATCATCCTGTTTTCGTAACGGAGCGAGCGGCGATTGCAAGGCCTCTCGCTCAACCCATCCGGCGGAAGATCACGCTGGCATTCACTCCGCCGAAGCCGAACCCGTTGGAGATGGCGCTCTGCATCGGCATTGCTCTCGCTGCGCCGGCAACGATGTCGATGCCTTCAGCTCCGGGATCCGGATTTTCGAGATTGAGTGTCGGCGGCGCGATCTGGTCGCGTAGGGCGAGTACGGTGAAGATCGCCTCCAGGCCGCCGGCGGCGCCAAGCAAATGACCGGTGGCCGATTTGGTTGCGCTGACAGCGATGCCGCGGTTACGGCCGAACAGCGCGCCGATCGCGCCAAGCTCGCTCTCGTCGCCGGCTGGCGTCGAGGTCGCATGTGCGTTCAGGTGCTGCACATCGGCGGGCGCAAGGTTCGCCTGCCGAAGCGCGATCGCCATGGCGCGTCGGGCGCCCTCGCCATCCGGTGGACCCGACGTCATGTGATAGGCGTCAGCCGTCGTGCCGTAGCCGACGATCTCGGCGGTCGGCAAGGCACCGCGCGCCAGCGCATGCTCCAGCGCCTCGATCACGAGAATGCCCGCGCCTTCGCCCATCACAAATCCGTCGCGATCGCGATCGAACGGGCGCGAGGCGCGGGTGGGCTCGTCGTTGAAGCCGCCCGACAGCGCGCGGGCCGCGGCGAAGCCGCCGAGGCTGACGATGTCGATGCAGGCTTCCGCGCCGCCGCAGATCGCGACATCGGCCTCGCCGGCGCGGATCATCCGCGCTGCATCGCCGATCGCCTGCACGCCGGCGGCACAGGCGGTGACCGGTGTGCCGAGCGCGCCCTTGTAGCCGTATTTGATCGAGACGTGCCCCGCGGCGAGGTTGGCGAGGAACGAAGGGATCGTGAACGGGG
Organism: Bradyrhizobium sp. CCBAU 53415; assembly: GCF_028128735.1. Lineage (NCBI taxonomy): Bacteria > Pseudomonadati > Pseudomonadota > Alphaproteobacteria > Hyphomicrobiales > Nitrobacteraceae > Bradyrhizobium > Bradyrhizobium sp. CCBAU 53415. The sequence goes on from NZ_LBJF01000027.1 coordinate 225,947, forward strand.
AAAGCCGGCGCGCGCCGCGGTGCTCGGTGATGCGCACCGCTTCCGCCATCGCCGGGAAGCCGCCGACGCCGGAAGCGATGATCGTCGCGGTCCGCTCCAGCGCCGCCGCATCCTGCGGCGTCCATTTGGCCTGCGCGACCGCTTCTGCAGTGGCGAGCAGCGCAAACAGGATGAAGCGGTCCATCTTGCGCTGGTCTTTCGGCGCCGCGGCCTGCGCCGGATCGAATCCGCCCTCAGCGTCATCGACCTTGTCGGGCACGAGGCCGGCAATGCGTGCCGGCAGCGCCTGTGCCCATTCGGGTAGCGGGCGCAGCCCGCTTTGGCCGGCGAGCAGACGCCGCCACGACAGTTCGACACCGCAGCCGAGCGGCGACACCGCACCCATGCCGGTCACGACGATACGACGCATGTCAGTCTCCAGCCGGCGCGACGGCCGGGTTCATGGCCCTCAGCGAAGCGAGCCGCGCGCGCATCCCGCGGCTGGCGCGGGGACCGGGAATGGCGATCGTGTTGGCGAGCGTGATTGGCCGCATGTCGGTCACGTCGACCACGATCGGATCGAACGGGCGAGCGTCGCTCCGGTTCGCCAGCACGATGGATGGGCCTTTCGGCGCGAGATGCTTGTTGCCCCAGGCGAGCAGCGCCACGACGACGGGAAAGAAATCCCGCGCCTTGTCCGTCAGCACATATTCGTAGCGTGGCGGGCGCTCGTTGTAGCGGCGGCGGATGAACATGCCGCTCTCGGTGAGATGGGCGAGGCGCCGCGACAGGATGTTCGGCGCGATGCCGAGGCTTTCCGAGAACTCGTCGAACTTCGTCGCGCCCTGAAACGCGTCGCGCAGGATCAGGATGCTCCACCATTCGCCGACCGTCTCCACGGCGCGGCCGACGGGGCATTCCTGGATGGAGGAGGATTTGGGCTGCATAGTGGGAGGTTAGGGCAATCACTTGCAAAATGCAAGTTAATGGATGGGCCCAAGCATGCGGAGCGAATGAAGCTGGCTTCTGCTGGTGACGCGAAGCGCAGTTGCTGGACAGACGCTCTCGTGCCCCGGACGCAGCGCAGCGCCTCTTTGCGGTGCGCTGCAGAGCCGGGGCCCATACTGCTGATCGTTGGATGTCGCATGGGTCCCGGCTCTGCGCAGCAGCGTTTCACGCTGCAGCGCGTCCGGGACACGAGAGCGAGCGATACCGTCGCGCCATACTCCGTCATAAGCAATCCAGGTCGTATCCGCGGCGGGATTCTGGATTGCTTCGCTGCGCTCGCAATGACGGGTGGAGACAGCGCGCACTTGTCCGTCACCGGCACCCTGAGGCGCTCGCCTCTTCGGCGAGCCTCAGGATGACGGAGTAGGCAACAGTGCGAAAATCGGGAAGTACGTCAGCCAGTCGCCTAATGCGACCGTGCGAGGCAGAACGCCACGACCTGCTCCAGCGCGCTCTTCATCGGCGAGGGCGGGAACAGCGCGAGTGCGTCGACGGCCATGGCGCCATAGTGCTGGGCGCGGCTGAGCGTGTCCTCGAGCGCGCGGTGCTTGTTCATCAGGCCGATGGCGTGATCGAGATCGCTGTCGCCGATCTCGCCGCGCTCCAGCGCGCGGATCCAGAATGCGCGCTCGGTGTCGTTGCCCCTGCGGAAGGCGAGCACGACCGGCAAGGTGATCTTGCCTTCGCGGAAATCGTCGCCGGTGTTCTTGCCGAGCTTGGCGCTCTTGCCGCCATAGTCGAGCACGTCGTCGACGAGCTGGAAGGCGATGCCGAGATTCATGCCGACCGAGCGGCAGGCGGTCTGCTCGGCCTTCGGGCGGTTGGCGATGACAGGGCCGACCTCGCAGGCGGCTGCGAACAATTCGGCGGTCTTGCCGCGGATCACGGCGAGATATTCGTCCTCGGTGGTCGCGGTGTTCTTGGCGGCGGCCAGCTGCATCACCTCGCCCTCGGCGATGGTGGCGGCGGCCGCGGAGAGGATGTCGAGCGCGCGGAGCGAGCCGACCTCGACCATCATGCGGAAGGCCTGGCCGAGCAGGAAGTCACCGACCAGCACGCTCGCCTCGTTGCCCCAGAGCATGCGCGCCGAGAGCTTGCCTCGGCGCATCTCGCTCTCGTCGACGACGTCGTCGTGGAGCAGGGTGGCGGTATGCATGAACTCGACGGAGGCGGCGAGCTTGATATGGCCGTCGCCGGCATAGCCGGCGAGGTTGGCCATGGCGAGGGTCAGCATCGGGCGCAGGCGTTTGCCCCCGGAGGAGATCAGATGGTTGGCGACCTCGGGGATCATGGTCACGTCCGAACCGGTCCGCGACAGGATCGTGGCGTTGACGCGCTCCATATCGGGGGCGACAAGGGCAACCAGCTCTTCGATCGACGCGCCGGGAGTTTCGAAAGGTACGATGACGGCCACGCCGGTCTCCAATATTTGCCCCGGAAGGGCTATTCTGATGGAAAGACAATAGAAACTGGCGGCGAATGCGGCAAGGCCCGCGGAACCATTGACATTTGCCGTTGCCCCCCTTTCAGGCAGGAGATCTGCATTTTGCGTGAACTGGTTCGGACCAATGACATGGTGCTGGTGTCGGCGATTGGCGCGCTGCTCGACGGCGCCAACATCCATCACCTGGTGCTGGACCAGAACATGAGCATCATCGAGGGCTCGCTCGGCATATTGCCGCGGCGGATCCTGGTTCACGAGGACGATGCCCAGGAGGCTAGGGCGCTCCTCACCGAAGCCGGCCTCAGCCACGAATTGCGCGGCGATGATTGAGGCCGCAGATATTACCGAGGACGCCTTTCTCGGCGGGCAGTTGCGCTTGATGCAGAAGCGATCCGGCCATCGCGCCGGGCATGACGCCATTCTGCTTGCGGCGGCGACCGACGCCCGGGCGGGAGACCGCGTGGTCGATTTCGGCGCCGGCGTCGGCACGGCCGGACTGGCGCTGGCGCGGCGCGTCGCCGGGATCCGGCTCAGCCTGGTCGAGATCGATCCGGAGCTGGCCGAACTCGCGCGCGGCAACGCGGCGGCGAACGGGATGGCCGCCGAGACGATCGTGCTCGACGTCACCGCCGAGGCGCAGGCCTTTGCGTCAAACGGGCTGTCGCCCGACAGCGTGGATGTGGTGTTGATGAATCCGCCGTTCAACGATCCGGCCCGACATCGCGGCTCGCCGGATCGGGCGCGTCACACCGCGCATGTGGCGACGGAAGAGACCCTGCATGCGTGGGTGCATGCAGCGCGCCGTATCCTTCGATCCAATGGCGTGCTGACCTTGATCTGGCGTGCAGATGGAATCGCTGAGGTCCTGGCAGCGCTGTCACGCGGCTTCGGCAGCCTCTCGATCCTGCCGGTTCACGGCGAGGCGGGGCGGGCCGCGATCCGCGTGCTGGTGCGTGCGGTGAAGGGTGGCCGGGCCCCGACGCGACTGCTGCCGGGCCTCGTGCTCAACGACGAGTCAGGCTTGTCCAAGAGCGAGGTGACTGAGATTCTGGAAGGGCGAGCGGCCTTGCCGCTGGTGGAACCGTGAGGGCTTACCGGGGAAGCGATTCCGACTGCTGCTCTTGCGGGGACGTGAGGCGGATCGCCATGAATAGCGCACCGATCAGCAGCATCAGCAGATAGATTTTCATGGTGTTCTCCGCTGCCTCATTGCAGCCTCCCAACGGGGAATCTGCAAAACACGTTCCGGGCACTTCCAATGACAGTCGCGTGATAAGAAATGGTTAATCAGAGGTAACGGCATGGCCGAACAATTGAACGATCGTGAGAGTTCCGGCCTGGCCGACAAGCTCATGCAATATCTGCCGGCGCGCTTCCGGCCGGGCACGGCCGTGGTGCCGGTGGTGCGGCTGTCAGGGGTGATCGGTGCGGTGACGCCGCTGCGCCCCGGCTTGACGCTTGCCGGCGTCGCGCGGGTGCTCGAGCGCGCGTTTTCATATCGGCACGCCAAGGCCGTGGCGCTGGTGATCAATTCTCCCGGCGGGTCGCCGGTGCAGTCGCGTCAGATCTACTTGCGCATCAAGCAGCTCGCGGCGGAGAAGAAGCTGCCGGTGCTCGTGTTCGTCGAGGACGTCGCGGCATCCGGTGGCTACATGATCGCCTGTGCCGGCGACGAGATCATCTGCGATCCGTCCTCGATCCTCGGCTCGATCGGCGTGGTCGGCGGCAGTTTTGGTTTTCAGGAGGCGATCAGGCGGCTCGGCATCGAGCGGCGCCTCTACACGGCCGGCGAGCACAAGGCGATGCTCGACCCGTTCCTCCCGGAAAACCCCGGTGACGTCGCCAAGCTGAAGGCGATCCAGCGCGAGATCCACCAGATCTTCATCTCGCTGGTCAAGGAGAGCCGCGGCGCAAGGCTGAAAGGCGCGGACGACAGCCTGTTCACGGGCGAATACTGGGCCGGCGAGAGCGCCATCGCGCTGGGGCTCGCCGACGGCATCGGCGATCTCCGCTCAATTCTTCGTGCCCGCTACGGCGAGAAGGTTCTCACCCCCATGATAGCGCAGCCGACCGGGCTGCTCTCCGGCCTTTTGGGACGGAAATCGCCCGGCGCGGGGCAGCTTTCAGCGCTGGAATCAATGGCCGGCTTGCCGGACGAGCTGATCTCGGCGGTCGAGACGCGGGCGATTTGGGCGAAATTCGGGTTCTAGGCCGGGCCCTCCCGCGCCATTTGGCCCGAGGTGAGCCAATTGCGATGCAGGCTCATCTGCGCAACAATACGTGTGGGGGCTGAGCACTAGACAAGGATCGACCGATGCCGCCGTTCGTCGCTTTCGCGGGCGTCCTGGGCGGGCTTGCCGTGGTCCGCTGGGCCTACAAGACCGCTGTCCGGATCAACCAGGAGCTGGAGGAGATGCGCCTGTCGCGCGTCGCCGAAGCCGCCCGTATGGGGGATATCCAGACGCTGAAGCGTGACCCCGTGACCGGAGCGTATAGGCCGGGGTAGTCGGCGCCTTCCCAAATGACGTCATTCCGGGGCGATGCAAAGCATCGAACCCGGAATCTCGAGATTCCGGGTTCGCCCATCGGGCGCCCCGGAATGACTGACGTTGGGGCCCATTTCGGCCCCCTTTGCCTTGATTCCCATCCCCGCCGTCGATACGGTCCCGCGCGATTCAAAGCCCCCCGCGAGAGCCTGATCTGACGATGGACGCCTCATTGCCCGCCCATATGCGCCCGGAACGTTCGTTCCAAGGCTTCATTCTCGCGCTGCAGCGGTTCTGGGCCGAGCAGGGCTGCGTGATCCTGCAGCCCTACGACATGGAAATGGGCGCGGGCACGTTCCATCCGGCGACCACCCTGCGCGCGCTCGGGCCAAAGCCCTGGAACGCGGCCTATGTGCAGCCCTCGCGGCGGCCCAAGGACGGCCGCTACGGCGAGAATCCGAACCGGATGCAGCACTACTACCAGTTCCAGGTGATCATGAAGCCGTCGCCGCCGAATCTTCAGGAGCTGTACCTGAAGTCGCTCGCCGCGATCGGCATCGATTCCGCCGTGCACGACATCCGCTTCGTCGAGGACGATTGGGAGAGCCCGACGCTGGGCGCCTGGGGCCTGGGTTGGGAGTGCTGGTGCGACGGTATGGAGGTCAGCCAGTTCACCTATTTCCAGCAGGTCGCGGGCTTCGAATGCGCCCCGGTCGCGGGTGAGCTCACTTATGGACTCGAGCGCCTCGCGATGTATGTGCAGGGCGTCGACCGCGTCTACGACCTCAACTTCAACGGCCGCGAGGGGGACGCCAAGGTCACCTATGGCGACGTTTTCCTGCAAGCCGAGCAGGAATATTCGCGGCACAATTTCGAACACGCCGACACCGCGATGCTGTTCGAGCAGTTCAAGATGGCGGAAGCGGCCTGCCGGAAATATCTCGATGCCGGCTGGCGCGAAAGCAATCGCAGAGAACACCTGATGGCGCTGCCGGCCTATGACCAGTGCATCAAGGCAAGCCATGTCTTCAATCTGCTCGACGCGCGCGGCGTGATCTCCGTGACCGAGCGGCAGAGCTACATTCTTCGCGTGCGCGAGCTGGCCAAGGCCTGCGGCGAGGCCTGGATCCACACTGAAGCGGGCGGAGCGGCCTGATGCCCGATCTTTTGCTTGAACTGTTCTCCGAAGAAATCCCCGCGCGCATGCAAGGAAAGGCGGCGGACGATCTGCGCCGCATGGTCACCGACAAGCTCGTCGCCGAAGGCCTCGTCTACGAGGGTGCGAAAGCGTTCGCCACGCCGCGCCGCCTTGCGCTCACCGTGCACGGCATCCCTGCGCGCCAGCCGGATCTCAAGACCGAACGCCGCGGACCCAAAGTCGGCGCGCCCGATGCGGCCGTGCAGGGTTTTCTGAAGGCGACGGGATTGAAGTCGCTGGACGAAGCAAAAATCCAGCGCGACCCCAAGGGCGATTTCTACATCGGCTTGATCGAGAAGCCCGGCCGCGACGCGATCGACGTGCTCGCGGAAATCCTGCCCGTCATCATCCGCACCTTCCCCTGGCCGAAATCGATGCGCTGGGGCGCGCGTTCGGGCAAGCCCGGCTCGCTCAACTGGGTACGTCCGCTGCACGCGATCACCGCGACCTTCGGGCTCGAGACCGAAGAGCCCGATGTCGTGAAGTTCGAGGTCGACGGCATCGCGACCGGCCAGACCACCTATGGCCACCGCTTCATGGCGCCGGCTGCGATCTCCGTGCGCCGCTTCGAGGACTACGAGGCAAAACTGCTCGGCGCCAAGGTCGTGCTCGACCCCGAGCGCCGCAAGGACGCGATCCTCACCGACGCCAAGCAGCTTGCCTTCGCGCAAGGGTTCGAGCTGGTCGAGGACCAGAATCTGCTCGACGAGGTCGCCGGCCTCGTCGAATGGCCGGTCGTGCTGATGGGCTCGTTCGAACAGGAATTCCTGGCGACGCCCGGCGAAGTGATCCGCGCCACCATCCGCAATAACCAGAAGTGCTTTGTCGTGAGCGACCCGAAAGCGGGCAAGCTCGCCAACAAGTTCATCCTGGTCGCCAATATCGAGGCGACCGACGGCGGCGCGACCATCGTCGCCGGCAACGAGCGCGTGATCCGCGCGCGGTTGAGCGATGCGAAGTTCTTCTACGAGACGGATCTGAAGACCAAGCTCGAGGACCGGCTGCCGAAGTTCGATCAGATCGTGTTCCACGAGAAGCTCGGCACCCAGGCCGAACGCATCAAGCGCATCGAGCGCCTTGCCGCGGAGATCGCGCCGCTGGTCGGCGCCGACGTCGCCAAGGCGACGCGCGCCGCGCGTCTGGCGAAAGCGGATCTGCTGACCGAAGTCGTCGGCGAATTCCCGGAGGTGCAGGGCCTGATGGGCAAGTACTACGCGCTGGCCCAGGGCGAGGACGCCTCCGTCGCCGCTGCCTGCGAGGAGCACTACAAGCCGCAAGGCCCCGCCGATCGCGTGCCGACCGATCCGGTCAGCGTCGCGGTGGCGCTCGCGGACAAGCTCGATACGCTGGTCGGCTTCTGGGCCATCGACGAGAAGCCGACGGGCAGCAAGGACCCGTATGCGCTGCGTCGGGCCGCTCTGGGTGTGATCCGGCTGATCGCGGAGAATACGCTGCGTCTGTCGCTGATGAAGGTGGCGGTATCCGCGCTCGCCGGCTTGTCGGTGAAGACGGCCGATGCGCAGAAGCTTCCAAGCGATCTCCTCGCCTTCTTCGCCGACCGCCTGAAGGTCCAGCTTCGCGAGCAGGGCGCGCGGCACGATCTCGTCGACGCCGTGTTCGCGCTCGGCGGCCAGGATGACCTCCTGATGATCGTCCGCCGCGTCGAGGCGCTTGGCAAATTCCTCGATAGCGACGACGGCAAGAACCTGCTCGCCGGTACCAAGCGTGCCAGCAACATCCTCTCGATCGAGGAGAAGAAGGACAAGCGGACCTTCGACGGCGCGCCCGATGCCGCGCTCTACAGCCTCGCTGAGGAGAAGGCGCTGGCGAAAGCGATCGGCGAGGTCAAGGCGGAGGCCAGCGCCGCCGTCGCCAGGGAGGATTTTGCCGCGGCGATGAGCGCCATGGCAAGGCTGCGGCCGCCGGTCGATGCGTTCTTCGACAAGGTTCGCGTCAACGACGACGATGCGAAGGTGCGCGAGAACCGCCTGAAGCTGCTGAACGAGATCCGCAGCGCCACGCGTGCGGTGGCGGACTTCTCGAAGATCCAGGATTGATCATTCCGTCATTCCGGGGCGGTGCGTAGCACCGAACCCAGAATCTCGAGATTCCGGGTTCGCGCTTCGCGCGTCCCGGAATGACAGCCACATAAAAAAGCCCCGCCCGGCGGGGGGAAGACCGGGCGGGGCCTGATGTCCGCTTAACTGCTCGCGCCAGCCTGATGTGACGCGCCGGACATCCAGTCGATGTCAATCGGTCGCGATGTCAGTCCAGCACCTCGACGATGCGGCGCGAGCGCGGCTCCACCAGGACGGTTTCGCCGTTCACCACGGTGTAGCGATAGGTGGTGGCGCCGAAACGTTGCGGCACGTCATAATAGGTGATGCCGGTCTCCGGTAACGTAGAACCGACCACCACGCGATCCGGAATGCTGAAGGCCGGTACACGTTGTTCGATGACATATTCGCGGAAGGCCGGCCGCTGCTCGACCGCGATGGTCGGGGTGCTGTCGACCGCGGCCGGCGCGCGTCCGATGGTGACACTGCTTTGCGCTTGGGCCGCAAGGGGGGAGCCGATCGCGGCCGCGAGCGCTGCAAGAGCAAGAATCCTGTTCCGCATGGACAACTCCTTCGACGTGATTTTTCGGGCGCGCCAATGGCGCGACCGGTTGCCAATGCATGCACCCTTCGCAATGTTCCGCGAAAAGGCCCGCCGCATTCGCGGCAATTTCGGGCAGTTTTCGCGAAGCGGGGAACTTGCAGCGCGTCTCGCGCATCTCTACTCCCGGAACAGGGACGGCTATGATCCGCCCGCGATTCGCCTCACCTCCACGGAAAGATTGTTCATGCACATCACCGTCGCCCACATTTCGCCGATCCTGTCGTTGATTGCGGGCGTGCTTATCCTGATCATGCCGCGGCTTCTCAACCTCATTGTCGCAATCTTCCTCATCGTGAACGGCGCGATCGGGCTCGGGCTCCTGAAGTGGCTCCGCTTCTAGGCGTCACTTTTCGGAACTGTCCGACTTGCGCGGGCCCGCCCAAAATGGTGTAAGGCCCGCGATTTCCCATTCCTCTCGCAGGTTGTGTGCAAGCTATGGCCAAAGCCGCCTCGAAGCCCAAGAAAATCCCAGCGAAATCAAAGTCCTCCGCCGTCACGAAAGCCGCGCCGCCGGCCCGTAAGGCGCTGGCCAAGAGCGCGCCGAAGCCGGTCGCCAAATCCGCTGCCAAGCCGGCGGCAAAGGCCGTGAAGGTCGCCGCGAAGCCGGCACCGAAGAAGGCCGCGCCCGCCAAGGCGGCGCCGGCAGCGGTCAAGGCCGGCAAGTGGGTGTTCACATTCGGCGACGGCAAGGCCGAGGGCCGCTCGGAGATGCGCGACCTGCTCGGCGGCAAGGGCGCAAACCTCGCCGAGATGGCCAATCTCGGTCTGCCGGTGCCTCCCGGCTTCACTATCCCGACTTCGGTCTGCACCTATTTCTACGCGCATGACAAGGCCTACCCGAAGGAATTGCAGTCGCAGGTTGAGAAGGCGCTGGACTATGTCGGCAAGTTGACCGGCAAGGTCTTCGGCGATGCCAAGAACCCGCTGCTCGTCTCCGTGCGCTCCGGCGCGCGCGCCTCGATGCCGGGCATGATGGACACCGTGCTCAATCTCGGTCTCAACGACCAGACCGTCGAAGCGCTGGCGGAATTGTCGGGCGACCGCCGCTTCGCCTATGACAGTTATCGCCGCTTCATCACCATGTATTCGGACGTGGTGCTCGGCTTCGAGCATCATCACTTCGAGGAAATCCTCGACACCTTCAAGGATAGCCAGGGCTACACGCTCGACACCGATCTGTCCGCGGACGACTGGGTCGAACTGGTCGGCAAGTACAAGGACGCGGTCGCGCGCGAGACCGGCAAGGACTTCCCGCAGGATCCGCATGACCAGCTCTGGGGCGCGATCGGCGCGGTGTTTTCCTCCTGGATGAATGCGCGCGCGGTGACCTACCGCAAGCTGCACGACATTCCGGAATCCTGGGGCACTGCGGTCAACGTCCAGGCCATGGTGTTCGGCAACATGGGCGAGACCTCGGCCACCGGCGTTGCCTTCACCCGCAACCCGTCGACCGGCGAGAGCAAGCTCTACGGCGAGTTCCTGATCAACGCGCAGGGCGAAGACGTGGTGGCGGGCATCCGCACGCCGCAGGACATCACGGAGGAGGCGCGGAAAGAGTCGGGCTCCGACAAGGCCTCGATGGAATCGGCGATGCCGGAGGCCTTCAAGGAGCTGACGCGGATCTACACGCTGCTCGAGAAGCACTACCGCGACATGCAGGACATGGAGTTCACGGTCGAGCAGGGCAAGCTCTGGATGCTCCAGACCCGCGGCGGCAAGCGCACCGCGAAAGCGGCGCTGCGCATCGCTGTCGAGCTCGCCAATGAAGGCCTGATCTCGAAGAAGGAAGCGGTGACGCGCATCGATCCGGCTTCGCTCGATCAGCTCTTGCATCCGACCATCGATCCCAATGCCAAGCGCGACGTGATCGCGACCGGACTGCCGGCATCCCCGGGTGCGGCCTCCGGCGAGATCGTGTTCTCCTCGGATGAAGCGGCCAAGCTCCAGGCCGACGGGCACAAGGTCATCCTGGTCCGCATCGAGACCAGCCCGGAAGACATCCACGGCATGCACGCTGCCGAAGGCATCCTGACCACCCGCGGCGGCATGACCTCGCACGCGGCGGTGGTCGCGCGCGGCATGGGCAAGCCCTGCGTCTCCGGCTGCGGCACCATCCGCGTCGATTACGGCCGCGGCACCATGAGCATCGGCTCGCGCACCTTCAAGACCGGCGACGTCATCACCATTGACGGCTCGCTCGGCCAGGTGCTCGCCGGCCGCATGCCGATGATCGAGCCGGAGCTCTCCGGCGAGTTCGGCACGCTGATGAACTGGGCCGACCAAGTCCGCAAGATCGGTGTGCGCGTCAATGCCGACACGCCCGACGACGCGCGCACCGCGATCAAGTTCGGCGCGGAAGGCATCGGCCTGTGCCGCACCGAGCACATGTTCTTCGAGGAGACGCGCATCCGCACGGTACGCGAGATGATCCTCTCCGAGGACGAGCAGTCGCGCCGCGCCGCGCTCGCAAAACTCCTTCCGATGCAGCGCGCCGACTTCGTCGAGCTGTTCGAGATCATGAAGGGCCTGCCCGTCACGATCCGGCTCTTGGATCCTCCACTCCACGAGTTCCTGCCGCACACCCATGCCGAGGTCGAGGAAGTGGCGCGCGCCATGAATACCGATCCGCGGCGTCTGGCCGACCGCGCGCGCGAACTCTCGGAGTTCAACCCGATGCTCGGCTTCCGCGGCTGCCGCATCGCGATCGCCTATCCGGAGATTGCAGAGATGCAGGCCCGTGCGATCTTCGAGGCGGCAGTCGAGGCGCAGAAGCGCACCGGCAAGGCCGTCGGCCTCGAGGTGATGGTGCCGCTGATCGCGACCAAGGCCGAACTCGATCTCGTCAAGGCGCGGATCGATGCCACGGCACAGGCGGTGATGCGCGACACCAACACCAAGCTGGCCTATCAGGTCGGTACCATGATCGAGCTGCCGCGCGCCTGTCTGCTCGCGGCCGAGATCGCACAGTCGGCCGAGTTCTTCTCGTTCGGCACCAACGACCTCACCCAGACGACCTACGGCATCAGCCGCGACGACGCGGCGAGCTTCCTCGGTCCCTACGTCGCGAAGGGCATTCTTTCGGTCGATCCCTTCATCTCTCTGGATCAGGAAGGCGTCGGCGAGCTCGTCAAGATCGGCGTCGCGCGCGGCCGCAAGACGCGCGCCTCGCTCAAGGTCGGCATCTGCGGCGAGCACGGCGGCGATCCCGCCTCCGTCGCCTTCTGCCACCACATCGGCCTCAACTACGTCTCCTGCTCGCCGTACCGCGTGCCGATCGCCCGGCTTGCAGCGGCGCAAGCCGCGCTCGGCAAGGCGATCGCGAGCCAGGCGTAGGCGGAGCGCAGGATTGAGTCGAGAGAGGCGGGGCCAAACCCCGCCTCTTTCATTTTGCACGACTCTCGCTCCACACGCCGTCATTGCGAGCGCAATGACGAGCTTGCGGGAAGCGTTCACTACACGCGCTGTCATCGCCCGCGAAGGCGGGCGATCCAGTACGCCGAGACGGCAATGATTGAATCGAGAAGCCGCGGCATACTGGATGCCTCGCCTTCGCGTGGCATGACACCGTTGATGTGGATGGACTTCGCGCGACACCAGGAACTCCCCGCATCCCGTCGCGATACGCGCCGGCAAGAGTTCCTTCACCATTCGCATTGACCGGTTGTTTACCGCTTCGCGTCAGGCCGCATTTACCAACGCGCGCGATCACCCCGTGAAAACACCTGTGTTCGCTTGAGTGTGTTGCACGCGCAACGCCGATTAACGCCCCGGCAACCTAAATTGGATACTTACGATAAAGATCGAATTGCACGGATGTACTGAGTTCGATCGGACGAGCGTAAGCGTAGCGTGAGCGTATCGATGTCAGTGTTGCGTAACCATCCGAAGGGCGCGCGGTTCGCGTCCTTCGGCATCGGTCTCTGCATCTTCGCATTGGTGCCGAGAGAGACCGGCTATCAGGACATTGCCTCGTTGCTGGCGCGCCAACCCGGCGTCGCCGAGCGTTGGCAGAAGCAGGTGTTCTCCGCGGCGTCATCGATCCAGCTTGCGACCTACAGCTTTTCGCGGCCCATTGGCACCTCCGTTCCGCAGAGCGCGATGGTTCGGCTCGCGAGCCTCGACGGCCGCGACGTCACCGGCGCGATCAGCCGCAATCCTGCGCTTCAGGCGCCGCCGCGCTACCAGGCTTCCGACTTTCCCAAGGTCGATCGCTCCCTGAAGGGTGATCGCCTCGCAACCTTCACGCCGACGCAAGCTCCCGAGACGGTCGCACCAGCTGCGGAGCCGGCCAAGGACGATCCTGCGACGTCGAACAGCTCGGTTTTCGGCGCCAAGAGCGCCGCGTTGCCTCAGGCGATGTCGCCGGAATCCGCGGCCGCGCTCGATCCCGAGCTCCAGGAAGCGCTGCGCGCGCCGCCGCTGCCGCAATATTCCAATCCGCCGCAGGCCAGCGACGCTGCGCGCGCGCTCGCGACCGCACCGCTGGAGGCGTTGAAGCAGGCCCCCGCCGCGCCCACACCGGCGCGCGATCCCTTCAGCGTCAAGACCTCGAGCCTGTTCTTCGGCAGCTCCTCACTCGGAGGCAATCTCGAGACTATCGAGAGCTGGCAGCCCGGCGCCGAGCCTCTGATCGTAATGCCCGACCCGGACATGAAGGTGACGGCCTCGCTGACCCCGCCGACGGCGGACACCGCCAAGGACATCGAGAGCGGCGAGAGCGTTGCGCCGAAGGGCGAGGTCAACGCCGACAACCAGCGCGCCAGATCGCCGGCGGAGCGGCTCGCGCTCGACGACAAGGCGCGCGCGAAATCCGAGAAGTGCCTCGCCGAAGCCGTCTACTTCGAATCCCGCGGCGAGGCCGTGCGCGGCCAGATCGCAGTGGCGCAGGTGGTGATGAACCGCGTGTTTTCCGGCAAATACCCCGAGACCGTGTGCGGCGTGGTCTACCAGAACAAGTACCGCCATTTCGCCTGCCAGTTCACCTTCGCCTGCGACAACAATCCGGACGTCATCCGCGAGCCCGACATGTGGGAGCGCGCCAAGAAGATTTCCAAGGCGATGCTCGACGGCCAGATCTGGCTGCCCGAGGTCGGCAAGTCCACGCACTACCATGCCTATTGGGTCCGCCCGTCCTGGGTCGCCGAGATGAAGAAGATGTACAGGACCGGCGTGCACACCTTCTATCGGCCGCGCAACTGGGGCGACGGCAGCGAGGAACCGAGTTGGGGCACTCCGGCCCAGACTGCCGCGCTGTCGGCCGAACTCGCACAGGAAGCCAAGAGCTCCGCCGAAATGGGTGTGAGCGAGCGCAGGTAATGTTCCTTCGCCTCTCCCCGCAAGCGGGAAGAGGTGAAGAAATCACGCCTCGATATCCAGCGCGCAGTCGAAGTTCGGCGCCGAATGCGTCAGTGCGCCTGCCGAGGCGTAGTCGACGCCGGTCGCCGCGATCGCGGCGATCGAGTCCAGCGTGACGCCGCCTGACGCCTCCAGCTTGAGACGGCCCTCGTTGATCCTGACAGCCTCGCGCAGCATTGCGACGTCCATGTTGTCGAGCAGCACGGCATCGGCAAGTCCGGCGTGGAGCACTTCGCGCAGCTGCGCCAGCGTATCCACCTCGATCTCGATCTTGATGAGATGGCCCGCGTGGACACGCGCGCGCTCCAGCGCCGGGCGGACGCCGCCGGCGACCGCGATGTGGTTGTCCTTGATCAGGATGGCATCGTCGAGGCCGAAGCGATGGTTGAAGCCGCCGCCGCAACGTACCGCGTATTTCTCCAGCGCGCGCAATCCCGGCGTGGTTTTTCTCGTGCAGCAGATGCGCATCCTGGTGCCCTCCGTGCGCGCGACGTAGTCCGCCGTGAGCGTCGCAACGCCCGACAGGCGGCCGACGAAATTCAGCGCGGTTCGCTCGGCCGTGAGAATGGCGCGCGCGGGGCCAGAGATCGCCAGCACATGCTGGCCGCGAGCAACCCGCGTGGCATCGCGGACATGCGCGCGCACCTCGATGTCGGGCGACAGCTTCTGCAAGGTTGCGAGCGCCAGCGGCAATCCGGCAATCACGCCGGGCTGGCGCGCGACGAGGATCGCTTGCGCTCTGGTCGCTTCCGGGATCGTCGCAAGCGAGGTGATGTCGCCGGCGCGGCCGAGGTCCTCGTCGAGCGCGCGCTGGACGACTGTGTTGATCGCGAGCGGGGACAGAAAGGCGTCGGGATGGAGCAGTGAGGTTGGAGTGATCATGGGGTTTCCTTCAGGCGATCATGGATTGCGCAATGCGCGGCAGCGGACGCTCGTTCAGGCTCTCCGCGACCTCGCGCATCGCGACGAGCGTCGTCATCGTTCTCCGAGCCGGCCCGGGAACGTCAGCCGGATGATCGGAACGGAAATGCGCGCCGCGGCTTTCGCGCCGCGTCCAGGCCGCAGCGGCGACGAACAGGGCTGACGTCGCCAAGTTGCGGAGGACGATGTTTCCGGCCTCGCGTTCGAGCATGGCAAAGTGGCGCACGGCTTCCGCGAGCCCGTCGCCCTCGCGGATGACGCCGACATGCGCGCTCATCATCGTCCGCAACCCTTTCATGGCCGCGGCATCCGGCGCGCCGCCCCGCGGCGTTACCAGCGCATCGGGCAGGTGCGCGGGCGCGGGGATCGTCCGGCCGGCGATGTCGTCAGCGATGCGCGCGGCATAGACCACGGCTTCCAGCAGCGAATTCGAGGCGAGCCGGTTGGCGCCATGCGCGCCGGTCGAGGAGACTTCGCCGCCGGCCCAGAGCCCCTCGATCGAGCTGCGCCCGCGCGCGTCCACCGCGATGCCGCCCATGTGGTAGTGCGCAGCGGGCGCGATCGGGATGGCTTGCGTCGCGGGATCGACGCCGGCGGCGATACAGCTCGCATGCACGGTCGGAAATCTTTCGGCAAAGCGGGCGCCCAGCGCCTGCCTCGCATCGAGGAAGGCGCCGCGCCCGGCTGCGACCTCGGCAAACACGCCGCGGGCCACGATGTCGCGCGGTGCAAGCTCGGCGAGCGGGTGGCGCGCCCTCATGAAGCGCTCGCCATGGCCGTTGATCAGCGTCGCGCCTTCGCCACGCAAGGCTTCGGTGGCGAGCGGCGCCGGATCGCGGCCGACCATGATGGCGGTGGGGTGGAACTGCACGAATTCAGGGTCGGCGATCACGGCGCCGGCGCGGGCCGCGATCGCAAGGCCGGAGCCGCTGGCCTCAACCGGATTGGTGGTGACGTCATAGAGATGGCCGAGCCCGCCGGTCGCAAGCACGATCGCGCGTGAGGCGAGCACGACCGGTCGTGCAGCGCGATTGCCGGCCTCGCGCAGTTGAAGGCCGGTGACGGCGCCGTCCTCGGTCAACAGTGCCTCGGCGACGAAGCCTTCCATCAGGCGGATCGAGGGCGTGCGACGTACGGCATCGCTCAAGGCGGCGATGATCGCGGCGCCAGCGCCATCGCCGCGCACATGCACGATGCGGCGGGCGGAATGTGCAGCTTCCTGCCCGACGGCAAGCCCGCCTTCGAGATCGCGATCGAACGGCACGCCATAGGCGAGAAGGTCATGGATGCGCGGCGCCGCCTCGCGCGCAATCCCGAGTGCGACGGCTTCATCGACAAGGCCGCCGCCAACCGCGATGGTATCGGCGGCGTGTGCCTCCGGTGTGTCGCCTTCGGCCACCGCCGCGGCGATGCCGCCTTGCGCCCATGCGGACGATGCGCCTTGTCCGAGCGGCGCGGCCGAGATCAAGGTCACCGGCCGCGGCGCGAGCTTCAGCGCGCAGAACAGTCCGGCAAGGCCGCCGCCGACGATGACGACGTTGTCGGTCGAGCGGGTGAGGTCGTGGATGGTGTTCGTCATTGTCCTCTCCATTCACTCCGC
The DNA here is from genome assembly GCF_028128735.1 of Bradyrhizobium sp. CCBAU 53415. NCBI lineage: Bacteria > Pseudomonadati > Pseudomonadota > Alphaproteobacteria > Hyphomicrobiales > Nitrobacteraceae > Bradyrhizobium > Bradyrhizobium sp. CCBAU 53415. Next base: position 242,599 of record NZ_LBJF01000027.1, read on the forward strand.
CGTCGTCCCTGTGAAAGCAGGGACCCATACGCTGCGGCGGAAATTGTCTTACGAAGCTCCGCCACGCTGTTCTTCGCCAAACGTCTGCCTGTGGCTATGGGTCCCGGATCTGCGCTTCGCTTGTCCGGGACGACAGCGGAGTTTGCTGCTGCGGGTTGCCTTCAATTCTTCAGATTGATCATGCGCTCGACTGAACGCCGGGCACGGGCCGCAAGCGCGGGATCGATCGTCACCTCCTCGCGAAGCGTCAGGAGGCTCTCAAGAATGTTGGCGAGCGTAATGCGCTTCATGTGCGGGCAGAGATTGCAGGGCCGCAGCATCTCGACATCGGGAAGCTCGGCCCGCACGTTGTCGGCCATCGAGCATTCCGTGATCATGACGAGTCGCCGCGGCCGCTTCGCGCGCACCCAGTTGATCATGTGTGCGGTCGAACCGGTGAAGTCGGCTTCCGCCAGCACGTCCGGCGGGCACTCCGGATGCGCGATGATCTGGACGGACGGATCGGCTTCGCGAAAGCTCCGCAGCTCCTCGCCCGTGAAGCGCTCATGCACCTCGCAGGCGCCTTTCCAGGCGATGATCTCAACGTCGGTCTTCGAAGCCACGTAAGTGGCGAGGTATCGGTCGGGCAGGAAGATCACGCTTCGAGCGCCCAGACTCTCGACCACCTGCACCGCGTTCGAAGACGTGCAGCAGATATCGACCTCCGCCTTCACCTCTGCCGAGGTGTTGACATAGGCAACGACGGGCACACCGGGAAATTTTGCGCGGAGCAGCCGTACGTCCGCGCCGGTGATGCTGGCGGCAAGCGAGCAGCCCGCGCGCGAGTCCGGGATCAAGACGGTCTTGTCCGGATTGAGCAGCTTCGAGGTTTCCGCCATGAAGTGCACGCCGCACTGAACGATGATGTCTGCCTTCACCTTGGTGGCTTCGACCGCGAGCTGGAGCGAGTCGCCGCCGATATCGGCCACACAGTGGAAGATCTCCGGGGCCTGGTAGTTGTGGGCAAGGATCACCGCGCCCCGCGCGCGCTTCAGCTGGTTGATCGCGTGGATGGCCGGCGCCATCAGCGGCCATTCGATCGGCGGGATCACGTGTTTGACGCGGTCGTAGAGTGGCGCGGTGGCACGTTCGATCTCCGGCGTCCATTCCAGTGCGGGCACTGGCAATCTCGGTCCCGTGGGGACCGGCGCGGCGCGCGGGGAGGTGATGAGTTGGCCCTGCGGCCGGTTGGTAAAGTCGTCGGGGCCGTAAATTCCAGCGATCGGCATCGAAACCTCCCGTGCACGTTATTTATGCTCAATTTGAGAATATCAAGGATCCTAGAAGTCCGGCCGAGAGGCCGGTCGCATGTCTCCGCTACCAGATATACTCAATCTGAGTAAATCAAGGATAACACGCTCCGCTGCGTGTGGCTAGGTCCTGCCGCACACATTCCCGTCAATTTGCGGCTGATGCGTCGAGCGAGGCCGCATTGAAACGCAATGCTCCCGCGGCAGCTCCTCGTGGAATGCAACCGTCTCTGACTAGGTATCCTTTTTGACTTGGGATTTGCATGCAGATGCATTAAACGGGCTAACCTCGCGGCTGCTCATTTGCGGATCCGCCAACGACAGACAAGGAAGACCATGTCGACACAGATCGGCGAGCTCGCTCCGGCCTCCCGTTCCTCCAACTGGCGCACTCCGGCCATCATCATTCTCTGCGGTTGTGCGATCGGCATGCTCGGCTTCGGTCCGCGTTCGGCGCTCGGGTTTTTCGTGCAGCCGATGAGTCACGAATTCAGTTGGGGCCGCGACGTGTTTGGCCTCGCGATTGCCGTCCAGAATCTGTTGTGGGGGCTGGGCCAGCCGTTCGCCGGCGCCGTCGCCGATCGCTTCGGCCTGTTCCGGGTGATGTGCGTGGGGGCGCTGCTCTATGCCGGCGGCCTGCTCCTGATGCGCTACTCCTCGACGCCGCTCTCACTGAATATCGGTGCTGGCGTGATGGTCGGCTTTGGTCTCGCGGGCTGCTCGTTCAACCTGGTGCTGTCGGCGTTCAGCAAGCTCCTGCCGGCCGAGAAGCGCGGCCTTGCGCTCGGTGCCGGCACGGCGGCGGGGTCGTTCGGGCAGTTCCTGTTCGCACCGATTGGCGTCGCGTTGATCGATAATTTCGGCTGGCAGCAGGCGCTCACCGTGTTCGGCTTCCTCATGCTGCTGATCATTCCGCTGTCGCTGGCGCTCTCGACGCCGCCGGTCGCAAGCACGGCCAACATGGCGCCTGCGGATGAGCAGACCTTCACCCGGGCGCTGGCGGAAGCCTTCGGTCATCGCTCCTACGTGCTCTTGGTGCTTGGCTTCTTCACCTGCGGCTTCCAGCTCGCCTTCATCACCGTGCATCTGCCGGCATTCCTCGTTGATCGCGGCATCTCGACCCAGACTGGCGGCTGGGTGATCGCGGCGATCGGCCTGTTCAACATCATGGGATCGCTGAGCGTCGGTTATCTCCAGAACTATCTGCCCAAGCGCTACATCCTCTCGACCATCTATTTCACCCGCGCGCTCGCGACGCTCGCCTTCATCTCGTTCCCGATCACGCCGTTCTCGGCGATCGCGTTCGGCGCGATCTCCGGCCTGACCTGGCTGTCGACGGTGCCTCCGACCTCGGCGCTGGTGGCGCTCATGTTCGGCACGCGCTGGCTTGCGACGCTCTACGGCTTTGCCTTCGTCAGCCATCAGGTCGGCGGCTTCCTCGGCGTCTGGTTAGGGGGCGTCGTATTCGAGCGCTTCGGTTCCTATACGCCGATCTGGTGGCTCTCGATCCTGTTCGGCGTGCTTTCCGCACTGATCAATCTTCCGATTGTGGAGAAACCGGTTCAGCGGGCGGTTGCGCAACCTGCCTGATCGGCTAAACAATCCGTGAAACGAGTCAGGGAGTGCAGTCGTGGCCACATTCAAGGCGATCAGGATCGACAAGGCGGACAAGGGCACCACCGCGCAGCTCGCGCAGTTCGACGAAGCCGAACTGATGGAGGGCGATGTCACCGTCCGCGTGGAATGGTCGACGCTGAACTACAAGGACGGCCTCGCGCTCACCGGCAAGGCGCCGGTGGTGCGCCGCTTCCCGATGATCGCCGGCATCGACTTCGCCGGCACCGTCGAGCAGTCCTCGCATCCACAGTGGAAGGCTGGCGACAAGGTCGTCTGCACCGGTTGGGGCATGGGCGAGACCCATCTCGGCGCCTATGCCGAGAAGGCGCGGGTGAAGGGCGACTGGCTGGTCGCCTTGCCGCAAGGCCTGTCGGCGCGCGATGCCATGGCGATCGGTACCGCCGGCTTCACTGCGATGCTCGCGGTTCTGGCGCTCGAGAAGCACGGCATCTTGCCGAAGAGCGGGCCGGTGGTGGTGACAGGAGCCGCCGGCGGCGTCGGCTCGGTCGCGATCGCCGTGCTCTCGAAGCTCGGCTATCACGTCATCGCTTCGACCGGCCGGGCCTCGGAGGCCGACTATCTGAAGCACCTGGGCGCGACCGAAGTCATCGACCGCAACGAATTGTCGGCACCGGCAAAACCTCTCGCCAAGGAGCGCTGGGCGGGCGGCGTCGACAGCGTCGGCTCGACCACCCTCGCCAACCTGCTCTCGATGACCAGATATGGCGGGGCGATTGCGGCTTGCGGCCTGGCCGCCGGTATGGACCTGCCGTCCTCGGTCGCGCCGTTTATTTTGCGCGGAGTGTGCCTTCTCGGCATCGATTCCGTGATGTGCCCGATCGAGCCGAGGAGGGCGGCCTGGCAACGCCTCGCGTCCGATCTGGATCGGGAAAAACTATCTGAAATCACTAAGGAAATTTCGCTCGATGAGGTTTCGGAGTGGGGCACGAAAATCCTTGCTGGCCAAGTCCGGGGCCGCATCGCGGTTAAAATTGTCTAGCGGCGTTTAGACTTTACCAACCAAGCTGCTCCAATGTTGCCTTGGTTCGTATGGTAAGCAGCAGGTAAAGAGACAGGGCGTCGCCCGCTGCGGGGGTTGAGTTCGGAGTTGAGCATGCTTGCGCGTATTGTGTTGGGGGCTGTCACGGCGGCAGCAACATTTGCGCCGGCCATTGCTGGAAGCATGAACGCCGATGAGGCGCGCCGCTTCGTGGCCGGCAAAGTGTTCGCCTTCACCTGCTTCGACGGCACCCGCGGTGCGGGCCGCATTCTCGACGATCTCGGCGCCGCCGGTGCAGTGCAGTTCTCGGGCGCAGGCCCGGTCCGTCACCTCCGCCTGCCCGGCAATACGCTCCAGATCCGCGGCCAGAACGTCTGCGCCTCGATCAAGGGCATCCCGTTCGAGCCCTGTTTCAACCTGGAAAAGACCGACGATCGCAGCTTCCGCGGTTCGGTGTCGGGCATGGGCTTCGCCTATTGCGACTTTCATCACCAAGGCGGCAACCAGATGCTGATGGCGCGGGCTGCGGCGCGGCCGCGCTCGCTGCGGACCTCGGAGCGCACCGGTTCGGTCGGTGCATCGAACACCGAAGTCGCCGCGCGCGTCGAGACGCCGCGTGTCGAGAGCAGCCGGCTCGAGCCGGTGAAGGCCGAAGCCAAGTCCGAGCCGGCGAAGAACGAAGGCCCGCTGGAGCTGCGCCGGTCGACCCAGTGAGCTGGCCTGCGCGGGATGGTCCGCGCGCCTTGTCGTCGAAGACATCCATCGAACACGAAGCCGCCGCGCCGCAATCATACGGACGGCGGCCTTCATGCCTTGGTAACTGTTCGCGCCTCAGTTTGCGTGCGGCCCGGGGGCGGTCCCACGCAAGGGGCAACGATGTCGTATCGGCGCCTCGGTGCGGGAGATGGCCTCGAGCGAGCACGTCGGAATGATCCGTCGGCGTGTTCGCGGTGCTCGTCCTCGTCGGCTCCTGGCTGATGTCGTTCCTGACCACCGCGCGGCCGATCCGCGCCCTCACCATGGCCATGGACAAGCTTGCCGGCGGCGTCGGCGACTGAAGAGCTCTCGTCGTCCAACATCACCGATGTGCAGCACGGCGCGGGCGAGACCGGCCCGGCGTCCTTGAAGGTGCCGGCGGCGGCGCAATCGCTGTCCGGCGACGGCAACCGGCTGAAGCTGGAGGTCGGCAAGTTCATGGCAACCGTGTGCGCGGCCTGACGCTCGCCGTTCGCAAAGCTGCGTTCGCATCGCAGCAGTGGATGTTCATGCGACTGCAACAGATGGTTGCAGAGAAGATAACGGACGCCGAACCCTTCGCGTAGTTCTACGTAGGTTCCTGTTAACGCCTGTTTGGAATTATGGGCGCAATCTTACGGGATAAGAATCAGCCAGCATCGTTGAACTGACTTCCGCCCTTTCGTCCGCTGCGACGACTGCGGCGCAGGCGATTTGCGCGTTGCTGGTATCATCGGGATTTGTGTGATGTCGAAGTTGTCGATCGTGTTCAAGCTGCTGACGGTGCTGTCGGTCCTCGTGCTTTCGCTCGCCGGTGTCGGCGTGATGGCGATCGGCACGATGCAGAACATCAACGCCCATACCGTCGAGATTGCGGAGAGCTGGCTGCCGAGCGTGCGTGCGCTCGGCTCGATGCGCGCCGACATCAATGAGCTGCGCGTCGCGCTGCGTCTGCACCTGATGCAGGATACTGCCGAGGGCAAGGACGCCGCCGAGAAACGCCTGGCTTCATTGCGCGAGCGTATCGAGAAGACCCGCAAGGTCTACGAGCCGCTGATCACGGCCGCCGAGGAGCGCTCGCTGTACGAGCAATGGACCAGGGCTTGGGCCGAGTATCTGAATGGCGTGCAGGAGGTGATGGCGCTGTCGCGCAAGAGCGTCGGCCGCTTCCCGACCGATGCCAACGAGATGTTGCAGACCAAGGTCGCGAAGATGGCGCAGGCCGCCGATCCGTTGCTCCTGAAGGGCATCGAGATGAACAACCAGGGCGCCGAGCTGGAGACGAAGCAGGCGGCAGACAGCTACGCCACCATCTTCCGCGCGCTGGTTGGGATCATCCTGGCCTCCGTCGTGGTTGCGATCGGCGCCGCCTATTATCTCGTGCGCGACGTCTCGCGCGGCATTGCTTCGATCGTCCGTCCGATGCAGTCGCTCGGCGAGGGCGACCTCTCGGCCGAGGTGCCGCATCGTGGCGAGAGGACCGAGATCGGCTCGATGGCGGATGCGCTCCAGATTTTCAAGGAGGCGCTGATCGCCAAGAAGGCCGCCGACGAGGCGGCGGCGCGCGACGCCGAGGCCAAGATCGAGCGCGGTCGCCGCGTCGATGCCATCACCCGCAATTTCGAGGCGATGATCGGCGAGGTCGTCGAGACCGTGTCATCGACCTCGACCGAACTCGAGGCCTCGGCGGCCACGCTGAGCGGCACAGCGCAGCGCGGCCAGGAACTTGCAACGGTCGTCGCGGCTGCGTCGGAGGAAGCTTCCACCAACGTCCAGGCGGTGGCGTCCGCTTCCGAGGAACTGTCGTCCTCGATCACCGAGATCAGCCGACGCGTGCAGGATTCGGCGCGGATGGCTGTTGAAGCCGTCGAGCAGGCGACGCGAACCAACGAGCGCGTCAACGCGCTGTCGCAGGCGGCCTCCCGCATCGGCGACGTGGTCGAGCTCATCAACACCATCGCGGGCCAGACCAACCTCCTCGCGCTGAATGCGACCATCGAAGCGGCGCGCGCCGGTGAGGCCGGCCGCGGCTTTGCCGTCGTCGCCGCCGAAGTCAAGGCACTCGCCGAGCAGACGGCGAAAGCGACCGGTGAAATCGGCGCGCAGGTTTCGGGCATCCAGGCCGCGACGCAAGAATCCGTCAGCGCCATCCAGGAGATCGGCGGCACCATCGAGCGGCTGTCGGAGGTGTCCTCGGCCATCGCCGCCGCCGTCGAGGAACAAGGCGCGGCCACGCAGGAGATTTCGCGGAACGTTCATCAGGCCGCGCTCGGCACCCAGCAGGTCTCGTCCAACATCACCGACGTGCAGCGCGGCGCGATCGAGACCGGCTCGGCCTCGGGCGAAGTGCTGTCCGCGGCGAAATCGCTGGCGACCGACAGCACCCGCCTGAAGCTCGAAGTCGCGCAGTTCCTGGCATCGGTCCGCGCGGCCTGACCTTCACGTGCCCGGCTGCGGCGCGGCCGGCGGCGGCGTAACCTGCCGCCGGAACAGGATGCGCTGGTACAGCCAGCCGATCGCGACCAGCACGACGCCGAGGCACATGAACGAGAGCGCGCGGTAGACGCCCGTCAGCGTCGACATGTCGATGACGAAGGCCTTGAGGATCGTCAGCGCGATGACGGCGGCAGACGCCAGCCGCGCCCGTTCAGAGTTGACGAGGATGCCGATGCCGAGCAGCGCCACGCCAAAGCCGAGCCAGCCGATCGAATAGGTATATTGCTCGGCGCCCGTGGTCGGTCCGGTGGACAGGATCGGCCCGTGATAGAACCGGCGGACCTCCAGCGTGACATAAGCGAGCGCGAACACGAGTGCGCCGCCCGCAATCGTGTTGGCGTAGACCTTGCCACGCTCGCCGACCACCGCATAGGACAGCAGCAGCATGAGCACGGCCGGCAGCGCGTAGCCCAGCAGCAGCAGATTGAAGACGGCGCCGCCGACGTCGATGCGCCACAGCAGCGGATTCTCCAGGATCAGCAGACCGAACACGCTGACGAGCCCGGCAATCGTCGTCAGCACGACCGCGCCGACATTGTGCACGATGCTGCGGCTCCGCAGCCGCAAGCGCTCGAGCCCGATGGCCATCGCCAGCGCGACACATGCTTGCAGCGCGAATTCGAGCAGCGAGGGGGGCGCCGTCATGCTGCCGCCGGTCGCAAAGTGCCGGATCTCCATGAAGGCGAGCAGGGCAGTGAACAGGATCGCGGCGGTCTCGACCATGCGCAGCGGCGCATCGTCGGTGCGGCGGCGCAGAAAGATGCTCGCGGCCCAGAATGAGGCCGCCGGCAGGCCGTAGCCCCAGAGCAGCCAATTGAAGATGGGCGTGGTGCCGACGGCATCGCCGACGATGCGAGGGTCATAGGCGATGCGCGCGGTGACGAGGCCTGCGAAGATTGCCGCGAGCCAGCGCAGGAACGGAATCGGCCGCTGCATCGAGATCCAGGCGGTGCCGAGCGACATCAGCGCCAGCGCGATCGTCAGCCAGCCCTTCTCCAGCGCGAAGGTCAGCGCCAGCGCCAGCGCGCCGAGCGTGCCGGTCGCGAACAGGGCGGTGGAGACCATGGCGCCCGGCCGGCTCTCGCGGCGCGTGAGAGCCTCGGTCGCAGCGCCAAAGGCGGCGGCGAGCAGCACCGCGAGGATTGCGAACGGGATCGAGCGGTCGAGATGGGCGATACGCGCATAGAGCGCGACCAGGATCGCAATCGGCGTGGCGACGCCCGCCGCCGACCACACCACCGGAATGATCGCCGAATTCGAGCGGCCCTGCGCGAGGAAGCCCGCGATACCGAAGCCGGCGGCGAAGATCGCGGCCGTCACCAGATGCAGCGTCACGGAGCTGTCGGTCGCGACAGGACCGATTCCGGCGATGGGGCCGCCCGGCAGCACCAGCATGTCGGGATTGGCGCGCACCGCCCATTCGGCGAACACGATGAACACGGTCGCTGCAGCCGCGCCGAGGGCGCCCGTGGCCGCCGGTGCACGCCAGGCGACGAACAGCGTTCCTGCGACCAGCAGCGTGAAGGCGATCAACGCCAGATCGGCATGTCCGCTCGACAGCACGATCAGCATCGCGCCGAACAGATAGGCGCCGAGCGCGCCCGACGAGACCGGCTCGATCTCGCCGTCCTCGATGCCGGGTCCGAACATGAAGCCGCAGACGACGAGCAGCGCGGCCAGCACGAAGCCTGCGATGACATGGAAGGCGTGCGGCGCGACCTGCAAATCGCTTGCGTCCAGACCCGGGAAGAGCCAGAGCACGGCGAAGACGATCGTCGTCACCGCAAGCCAGCGCCACAGCCGGATGCGGGCGAGGCCGAAGCTCGCGGCGGAGACGACGGCGAGATAGACGTAGAGCGCCCAAAAGTCCGGCTTGCCGCTGGAGACGAGAACCGGCGTCACGAAGGCGCCGACCACGCCGAGGCCGGCGAGCGCGGGTCCGTGCAGCAGCGCGGCCGCGAGCGTGCACATGGCCACGATGCCGAGCAGCACGAAGGCCGTGGCGGGCACCAGGAAGCCGTAGAGCGCATAGGCGGCATAGATGGTGGCGAACGCCACCGCCGTTCCGGCCGCGGTGAGGATCGCGGGGATGTTGGCGATCGGCAGCGCCGCGATGTTGGAGATGCTTTCCTTGCGCCGGGTCCATTCGCCGGCGCCAAGCAGCGCAGCGGCGAATAGGCCGCCCAGGAATACGCGCACGCCCGGGCCGAGCAGGCCGGCCTCGATCGAATAGCGCACCATGAAGAAGCCGCCGAGCGCCAGCGCAAGGCCGCCGATCCACACCACCCAGCGCGTACCGAGCCGTTCCTCGAAGCCAGGTTCGCGAATATCGGGTGCGGGCGCCGGCAGCGGCGGCGGGGCATCGGCCTGCGGGCTCGTTGCAAGCGGGGACGGCGAAAGCTCTTCGGTGACGAGCGGAGGCGGCGCCGTTTCGGCCTCGGGCGCCAGCGGCGGCAGCTCGCTGGCAGCCGTTGCGGGGGCCTCAGCCTGCACTTGTGCGGGCAGCGGCGGCGGCTGGATCGGCCGTTGCGCGTAGAGCATCTCTTCGAGCGCGTTCAGTCGCCGGCGCAGCTCGGCTGCCTGGCTGGAGGCCTTGATGGCGATCAGGAAGGCGGTGATCGCAATGATCAACGCAAAGACGTCAAACGGGCCGTCGAACATGAAGCCTCCAGGCGATCGGCAGGCAGGAGCCGATCACGCAAATGGTCTAGCGCCGGGAGCGTACGCGCAAGCCCGGCGCGGGCCGCTCCTGGAGCACGTCGCGGCGGAAGCGATAGAGCGCCGCCGGCCGCCCGCCCGTCTGTGTCGACATGACCCCGGTCGGTTCGACCAGCGCTTCCATTTCGACCAGGCGGCGGAAATTCTGCTTGTGCAGATGTCGGCCGGAGATCGCCTCCACCGCATGCTGCAGTTCGGTAAGTGTGAATTCAGCTGGCAAAAGTTCAAAGACGACAGGGCGATACTTCAGCTTTGCACGCAGCCGCGCGATGGCCGTGGCGAGAATCCGACGATGGTCGAACCGCATCGAGGTCCCGAGCGGGGGAAGCATCTTGCGCGCTAATGCCGCAGGGCGGCCATCGCGGCGCGCCTCCTCGATCAGCCCGGCCTCGTACAGCAGCTCGTAGCGGTCGAGCACGCGCTCCTCGTCCCAGGGCGCGCCGTCGAGACCGAAATAGAACCGCACGCGATCCCTCCGCGGCAGCGCGCGCGTCGTCTCCGGCGTCTCCTCCTCGGCCCACTTCGTCAGCGCGGGGATGATGTCGCGGGCGATGATCCCCGGCGGTTCCTCGCGCCAGTCTTCCCAGGGAAAGAAGCGGTACCATGGCGCGAAGCTCGCCGCGTTTGCTGCGAGTTCGCCGTCCACAGGGCGCGTCAGTGCGAGATAGCCGATCGAGACCATATGCGCGCCGGTGTCGCCGGCCTCGGCATGGCGCCCGCGATCGCCGAAGGTGTAGAGCTGCTCGACATAGCCGAGCCGCAGGCCCGCCTGTTGCTCGACCCAGGCGCGCAGGCCGATCTCGAAGGTACGATGGCTCACCGCATCGAAGGGGCCGAACGGCAGGCCGGCAAGCCCGTCAGCACCGCGTGCGGTCAGGATCAGCGGCTCGTGGTTCTCGATCGCGACGATTGCGGCGGTGAGGCCAATCTCGATCGGTGTCAGCTGCGTCTCGCTCATGCGATGATGATCGCAGGTGTTGCCACAAACTCGTCCTGCCCGGGCTTGTCCCGGGGATCCACGCTCTGCGTACCCTTGGAAAGTTCGTGGATGGCCGGGACAAGCCCGGCCATGACGGCAGCACCTCTATTGTGGCGCACAGCTCTCATTCGAGCTCGATCACGAAGGGCCGGCCTTCCACCATCATCGCGCCGGGGCCGATCTCGTCGAGCGCGCGCAGCATGCGGCCGTTGCGCCCGAGTGCACGATCGGCGAGGCTGACGATGCGCCGGTTCGGCGAGGCGATCGGCGAGGCCGCGCGGATCTTGCGCGCAATCTCGATCTCGTCGCGATTCGGATTGAGCGCGCAGACGGCCGCGAACGCGCTGGCAGTGGAGCGGCTGATGCCGGCATAACAATGCACCACCAGCGGCGCGCTACGGTCCCAGCCGCGCACGAAGTTCAGCACCTGCTCGATATGCCTCTCCGATGGTGCGACGAAACCGTCCATCTCCTCGGTGATGTCATCCATCGACACCTTGAGGTGGTTGGCGGGGAGCACCGACACCGGACGTGCCACCTGCTCGACATTGGCCATCACGGTCAACACATGGCTGGCGCCTGTGGTGCGGACAGTCTCGGGAAGCGCGGCGAGGGAACAGACGTGGATCATGGCGGACCTTTTTGTTGATTATAGCGGCGGCCACAAGGTGGGCAAAGCTACCACTTCGTCGTCCCGGACAAGCGAAGCGCAGATCCGGGCCTATAGCGACAGAATCGGGTTCTGCGAAGACACATGCTGCCAGTTTTTGCGCTACAATCACTTCCTGGGCCCCCCCTTCGCGGGAACGACGGCGGAGCGATAACCACGATCAATCCGAACAACGCTACGCAAAGACGGCGCCAAACCGCTCGAGAAACTGCTTCTCGGCCCGTGCCGCCGTCCAGGGCGTCAGGTGGTCGCGCCGGACGCTGTCGGACAGGCCGGGATCCTTGCCGAACAGGCGCTTGGCTTCGCTCTCGCTGAAGCCGGCGAGCTCGGTTGCCTCGAGGTAGGCCGCGCCGCGGTCGGCGGCCTTGATGGCTTGCGTGATCTCGTCAGGCAGCACCGGCGGCAGGCCGAAGCGGAGATGGATGGCGCCGAGCAGGCGTTTCTCGACCGCCTTGTAATGGCCGTCGAGCACGGCCTTGAACGGCGAGATCATGTCGCCGATCACATATTCGGGTGCGTCATGCAGCAGCGCGGCGAGGCGCACGCGCTGGTCGACGCGCGGCATCTCGTGCCGCAGCACGGTCTCCACCAGCAACGTGTGTTGCGCAACCGAGAAGATATGCGCGCCGATGGTCTGCCCGTTCCAGCGCGCGACGCGGGCAAGGCCGTGCGCGATGTCGGTGATCTCGATGTCGAGCGGGGAGGGATCGAGCAGATCGAGCCGCCGGCCCGACAGCATGCGCTGCCAGGCGCGGGACTGCGCGTCGCGCGCGGTCTTCCCGGTCATTTGGCCTTGAGACGCGGCTTGCGCTGCGCCTTGCCGCAGGTGGCGTGACAGTGGCAGTCGACGAGGTGGTCGTTGACCATGCCGGTCGCCTGCATGAAGGCATAGACGATGGTCGGGCCGACGAATTTGAAGCCGCGCGAGGACAGCTCCTTGGAGATCTGCACCGACAACGGCGTCGAGGCGGGCACGCTCGCGGTGGTCTTGAAATTGTTGACCTTGGGCTTGCCGCCCATGAAGTCCCACAGCAGCTTCGAGAAGCCCGGGCCCTTCTCCATGATGTCGAGATAGGATCTTGCGCTCAGGATCGCGCCGTCGATCTTGGCCTTGTTGCGCACGATGCCGGCATCGTTCATCAGCGCGTGCACCTTCCTGGGCGTATAGCGCGCGATCTTCTCCGGCTGGAAATCGTCGAAGGCTTTGCGAAAATTGTCGCGCTTGCGCAGGATCGTAATCCAGGACAGCCCGGCCTGGAAACCGTCGAGCATCAACTTCTCGTACAGCGCGCGGTCGTCGTACTCCGGCACGCCCCATTCGGTGTCGTGATAGGCGACATAGAGCGGATCTTCGCCGGGCCAGGGGCACCGTGTCTTTCCGTCGGGATGCAGGCGAGGGGCGCGGCTCATGCGGTGGGGTGCTTGGCTGGAATTCGAACGACGTCTGGTTCAGCGAGCGTCAGAGGCAGCCCACCAGCGGTGAGCGGCTGGCCCGCGTCGAGCGCTTCGGCAACGCGGTCGATGCGCACCAGCGCAATGCCCTTGCCGCCGGCGGTCGAGCCGATCGTACCGACCGGCTTGTCGCCGGCAAGAATGGTCGCGCCCGGTTCGGGTGAAGCACCGTCGAGCAGCACCTTCACGCTGCGGGTGCGTGCAGTGCCGCGATGCTGCATGCGCGAGACGACCTCCTGACCGACATAGCAGCCCTTGTCGAAATCGACGCCGGCAAGGCGGTCCATGTTGGTCTCGTGCGGGAACGCATCGCTGTACATGAAGTCGAGCCCGCCGCGGGGCACGCCGAGCGCGATGCGGTGCGCCTCGTATTCGGCCGCATCGACCAGTTCGGCACCGATCAGGTCTGACAGCTTTTGCTTGAGATTTTCCGGGACCAGGATGCGGTAGCCGAGCCCGTCATTCCGCGGATCGGCGAAGGCGAGGTCCGGCTGGGCCGCGGGCTGGCCGTCCCAGGCCGCGAGCACGCCGAGATCGTCGGAAAGGTTGTCCACCGTGACCTTGGCGCGAAGCTTGTAGAATTTGAGCTTGGTGGCGAGGCTATCCGCCAGCGCTTTCGGGCAGTCGATCAGGAACCCGCCGCCGTGACCCGCGGGCGCTTCCGTGATCAGGAAATCCGCGATGATCTTGCCCTGCGGCGTCAGCAGCGCGCCGAATCGGCCCAGGCCCGGTTTCAGCCTGTCGACGTCCGTCGTGATGAGGCCGTTGAGGAAGTTGCGCGCATCCTCGCCCGCGACCTTGACCACGCCCCGGTCGGGAAGAAACGCCGATTTCATGCGAAAATCTCTTGCGACATGTTGCTCCGGAACGTAAGCCCGCAACGCATAAACGACAAGACCTCGAGCCCTGCGCTTGGGGATGACAGAGGCCTTCAGCCATGACCCAGCGTTTCGATGTGATCCTCAAGGGCGGCACCGTGGTCAACCAGGACGGCGAGGGTGTTCGCGATATCGGCATCACCCGCGGGCGCATCGCCGAGCTGGGTCCGCTGTCGCAGGCTGCCGCCGCCGAGGTGATCGACTGCAAGGGCCTTCACATTCTGCCCGGCGTGATGGATACGCAGGTGCATTTCCGCGAACCTGGCCTGACGCACAAGGAAGACCTCGAGACCGGATCTCGCAGCGCCGTGATGGGCGGCGTTACCGCCGTATTCGAAATGCCGAACACCGCGCCGCTGACGGTGACGGAGGCCGAATTCACCGACAAGGTGAAGCGCGCCCATCACCGCATGCATTGCGATTTCGCCTTCTTCATCGGCGGCACCCGCGAGAACGTGCAGGACCTGCCGGTGCTCGAGCGCGCGCCCGGCTGCGCCGGGGTCAAGGTATTCATCGGCTCATCGACCGGCGCGCTTCTGGTGGAGGACGACGAAAGTCTGCGCCGCATCTTCCAGGTGATCCGCCGTCGTGCGGCTTTCCACGCCGAGGACGAGTATCGCCTCAACGAGCGCAAATCGCAGCGCATCGAGGGCGATGCGCGCTCGCATCCGGTCTGGCGCGACGAGACCGCGGCGCTGATGGCGACCCAGCGTCTCGTCAAGCTCGCGCACGAGACGGGCAAGCGCATTCACGTGCTGCACATCTCGACCAAGGAAGAGATCGAGTTCCTGCGCGACCACAAGGATGTCGCCTCCTGCGAGGCGACGCCGCATCATCTCACGCTGGTGGCGCCCGAATGCTACGAGCGGCTCGGTACGCTCGCGCAGATGAACCCGCCGGTGCGCGGCGCCGATCACCGTGCCGGCATCTGGCACGGCATCGAGCAGGGCATCATCGACGTGCTCGGCTCCGATCACGCCCCGCATACGCTGGAGGAGAAGCAGAAGACCTATCCGGCCTCGCCCTCGGGCATGACCGGCGTGCAGACGCTGGTACCGATCATGCTCGATCACGTCAACGCCGGCCGGCTGTCGCTGGCGAGGTTCGTCGACCTCACCAGCGCCGGTCCCGCACGCCTTTACAACATCGCCTGCAAGGGGCGAATCGCCGCCGGCTACGACGCCGATTTCACCATCGTCGATTTGAAGCGCAGCGAGACCATCACCAACGAATGGGTCACGTCCAAAGCCGGCTGGACTCCCTATGACGGCGTGCGCGTGACGGGCTGGCCCGTCGGCACCTTCATCCGCGGCCGCCGCGTGATGTGGCAGGGCGAGCTCGTGACGCCGGGGCAGGGCGAGCCGGTGCGATTTTTGGAGACGCTGAAGCAGTAGGGGGCAAGGATTGCGCCGTTTTCCCCGCTGTCATGCTCCGCGTAGGCGGGGCATCCAGTACGCTGCGGCCTCTCGATACAAGCGCTGCCACCTCTGGAATACTGGATTGCCCGCCTTCGCGGGCAATGACAGTGTCGTGGACGGACAAGTATGAACGTGGGGGAAGCAACTATGTCCCAGCCAACGGCCCTTATCACCACCGAGCAACTCGCCACCATCCTTGGCGATCCCAACCTGCGCCTCTACGACTGCACGACCTACAACGAGCCCGTCCCGCCCGGCAGCGATGTGCCGTATCGCGCGGTGCCCGGCGACAAGACGTTTGCGTCCGGCCACATTCCCGGTGCCGATTTCCTCGATCTGCAAGGCGAGTTCTCCGACACCTCGTCGCAACAGTTTTTCATGATGCCTGGCGTGGCCCAGTTGGAGGCAGCCTTCGGCCGGCACGGCCTCGATGCCGGCAAGACCATCGTGCTCTACAGCATCGGCACCATGATGTGGTCGACGCGGTTCTGGTGGATGCTGCGCTCGCTCGGCGTCGATGCGCTCGTTCTCGATGGCGGTTTCGACAAATGGAAGGAGCAGGGGCGGCCGATTGAGACAGGCGCACCGAAAGGCTATCCGGCGACGACATTCAAGGCGACGCCGCGCACGGGCTTCTTCGTCGACAAGACTACGATGCTGTCGCGGATCGGCGATCCCGCCACCGTCATCGTCAATGCGCTCGGGCCGCAGTTTCATCGCGGCCTCGAGCCGAGCCGCTATGGCCGGCCAGGCCGCGTTCCCGGCAGCGTCAACGTTCCCGCAGCCACGCTTGCCAATGCCGACAAGACGCTGGCGACGCTTGCCGATGCCGAAGCCAAATTCGCGGCCCTGGGCGTCACGCGCGACAAGAATGTGATTCTCTATTGCGGCGGCGGCATCTCGGCGACGATCGACCTGTTGCTGCTGACGCAGCTCGGCTACGACAAGCTGGCGCTCTACGATGCCTCGATGGGCGAATGGGCGAGGGATCCGGCGCTGCCGATCGAGACGGATTAGCTCTTACCCTCCCCTGGAGGGGGAGGGTCGGCTCACATGAGCGAAGCGGAATGTGAGACGGGGTGGGGTGACGGTCTCTCGGCATCGAACAGTGCCCGTGTGGAGAGATCACCCCACCCCGCTTCACCTCTCGCTTCGCTCGACGTGAAGCGACCCTCCCCCTCCAGGGGAAGGTAAAATCGGGTAAGAAATCCGGGAACCTTTCCCCTGGGCCTGCATCCAATGTCCGGAACCAATGGAGACAAGGTAACCGCGATGCCAGGGACCGCAACTGGCCTGTCCGCCGGCCCCAGGACATCGGAAGCCGCGCTGATCGACCGCGCGCGGCGCCGGGACGAGGCCGCTTTGCGCGAGATCATGCAGGCCAACAACCGCAGGCTCTACAGGCTCGCGCGCGGCATCCTGCGCAGCGACAGCGAAGCCGAGGACGTGGTGCAGGAAACCTATGTCCGCGCCTTCACCCATCTCGAGGGCTTTCTTGGCGAGTCGGCGTTGTCGACGTGGTTGTCGCGCATTGCGATCAATGAGGCGCTCGGACGCGCACGCAGGCGGAAGCCGCAAGTCGAGCTGGGATCGCTGCCGGAGGCAACACTCGAGGCGCAGATCATCCGGTTTCCCCTTTCGTCCGCCGCAACCGATCCGGAAAAGTCCATGGCTCAACGCGAGATCCAGCGCGTCGTCGAACACGCGGTCGACGAATTGCCCGACGCCTACCGCATGGTGTTCATCGCGCGGGTGATGGAGGGGATGAGCATGGAGGAAACGGCCGAGTTGCTCGGCATCAAACCGGAGACTGTCAAGACGCGGTTGCACCGTGCGCGCACGCTGCTGCGCGAGCACGTCGAGAAGAAGATCGGTCCGGTCGTGATGGATGCGTTTCCATTCGCCGGCCGGCGCTGCGAGCGCCTGACCGAGGCCGTGCTCAGGCGTCTTGGCATCGGCGCGTAATTTTCCGGGAACGTTCGTTCGGAATTGGCATCCAACCTGTGCAAGCAACACGCCGGGAAGTTTCCGGCCTCACAGGAGTGTAAAGCCATGTTGATCCGATGGAGCGCGGCGGTCGCCGCAGCGATGATGTTGTCGAGTCCCGTATTGCTGCAAAGCGCCAGCGCAGCCGACAAGCCCACCGATCCGCAGATCGCGCATATCGCCTACACCGCGGGCGTGATAGACATCAACGCGGCCAAGCAGGCGCAGAAGAAGGCGAAGAGCAAGGATGTCAAGGCGTTCGCCGAAGATATGCTGCGCGACCACGAGGCGGTCAACAAGCAGGCCCTCGCGCTGGTCAAGAAGCTGAACGTCACGCCGGAGGACAACGACACCAGCAAGGCGCTGTCGAAGCAGGCGAGCGACAAGCTGGCTGAGCTCGACAAGCTGAGTGGTGCGGCGTTCGACAAGGCCTATGTCGCGAACGAGGTCGCCTACCACAAGGCGGTCAATGGCGCGCTGGAGACGCAGCTGATTCCGTCCGCAAACAATGCCGAGCTGAGGAGCCTGCTGCAGACCGGCCTGAAGATATTCCAGGGTCATCAGCAGCACGCCGAGCACGTCGCGGCCGAGCTGAAATAGGGAGTGTACGATGAGGTCGGGGCGGCTGTTTTCGCTTCCTATCGCGCTTGTCTTCGCGGCGATGGCCGTCCGGGCGCACGCCACGACGATCGAGATCACGATGGAGAACCTCGTGATCTCACCGGCCGAGATATCGGCCAAGGTCGGCGATACCATCACCTGGATCAACAAGGACGTCTTCGCGCATACGGCCACTGCGAAAAACGGTGATTTCGACGTGACGCTGGCGCCGAAGAAGTCGGCGTCGTCAATTCTGAAGAAGGCGGGAACGATCGATTATTACTGCCGCTATCATCCCAATATGAAAGCGACACTCAAGGTCGAGCCGTGAAGGAGAGGGCAGCGCATTCCCGTGCGCTGCGGGAACATCTCCCGATGGCCGGGAGACTAATGCTTGTCCGCCGACAGCGGCTTCCGTGCGATAAAGGCGGCAGACTTCGCGAAGCCTTTCGTCAAATCCGCTTTGCAAGGTCATTCATCCGTCGACTGGCCCCGCCCGCGTGGCGGGGTCATTTTCGGCAGGGCCTACTGCCTGGAGATGCCGACCGAGAACTCGCCGTTGCGAATGCGGCCAGGGAAACCCTCGACGAACTTCGCCACCGCGTCCTCGCCATAAGTGCCGACGAGTTCGGCCAGTGCCGCGAACAGGCTCGCCTGAGCCAGGCAATCGCCGTCGACGCCGTCATGGCGCGCCTCGGCCCAGGCCTCGTTGAGATAGCTCAGGGCAGCCTGTTTCTGCTCGTGATCGGGCAGCGGCGCGCGGGCGGGGGCGTAGGAGATCGGCTGGCTCATGAAACTCGGTCAGGGCTGGGGCGCGATCCACGGCGATGCGCTGTGCGAGAGGTGTAGCACGGACGTTAACGACCGCTAGGCCACATCTTTAAGAACGGTTAACGGCTGTGAACAAAGTCGATGACAGGGTTCCACCATGCGTCATTGCGGGACGCACCGATCGGCGCGCCCCGGAATGACGGACGGAAAGAGCCTAGTTCGCGTAGCGCGCGGTGAGATCTCGCGAGATCTTCGAGCCTTCCTCGATGTAGCGGCGGATCGCCACCGTCGCGGCCGGCGTGCAGCTCCGGTAGGTCTGCTGAAAACCGTTATAGCCGCGGTTGAATCCGGCGATCATGCGGGTGCGGCGCTCCCCGGAGGGGGTTTCGGCATCGATCAGCGCCTGCATCTCGTTGCGCCATTTGTTGCCCTCGTTGGCTCCGCAGATGCCGCGCAGATAGTGCAGTCCGCCCAGGATCTCGGCCAGCCGCTGCAAGTCGCCGTCAAACGGCGCCGCCACGTCCTGGGCCCGGACGGACCCGGCGGCGCAGGCGAGAATCAGGGCAAAAATGGCCAGAAATCGCGTGGACATCGGCGGCTGTATGCCCCCTTGGGGCGGTGGACGCAAGGCGGAGCCGCGCCGGCGCTGTGCGGAGAGGTATCGGCTATTCGCGGCGCGGTCAGGCGCCAATCAGCCGCGCGGCCGACTGGATGACCTCCTCCAGCCCCCCGGTCAGCTTCAGGTCGCCGAGGCTCGCCAGGGCGTCCGGCGCGATCCAGCGGTATTCGTCGAGCTCATCGTTCAAGGCCGGTTCCCTGGCCGTCCAGCGGGCGGCAAAGGACATGATCAAATAATGGCCGGCGCCGGCCGCGGCCGGCAGCACCTCGCGCCAGCCGGCGAGGCCAATGATCTCGATACGAAGGCCGGTTTCCTCGTCGACCTCGCGGCTCAGGGCCTGATGCAGCGATTCGCCGAATTCGACCCGGCCGCCTGGAAGCGAATAGAACCCCTTGGCGGGCGAGCGGGCGCGGCGGACCAGCAGCACCTTGCCGTCGCGGAAGATGGCCGCGCTGACCGCAAGCTGGGGGTGGCTGGGCTGGACGATCGCTGCCAATCTTTTCACCTATCCGGCCGAGTTCGCCATGATGGTATCGACGTCGGCTTCCGCGCCGCCATTGATGATGCCGCCGCAGGCTGCGATCAACGGCTTGACCCAGAGCGTGGCCTGCTCGGCTAGGCGGACGCGGGTCGTGTCCTTCTCGACCTCGCGCATGGCCGAGCCGACCGCGGTCAGGATCGAGGTCATGGTGTCCGTGATGTGGTCGAACTGGGCGCGCACGTTGGGATCGGCCTTCTCATAGGCCTCGATCGCCAAATCCCGCGCCTTGAAATTCGACGCCGTGAAATGCTCGGCATAGGACAGCGGCGACCAGGTCAAAAAATCTTCCGCGCATTCCGGCATGTCCGGGACCATTTCGAGCAGCATCACGGCTTCATTGAAATGGTTGAGATAGTCGGTGGCAAGCCCGGTCCGCGGGTTGATGTTGGCGACACGCAGCCGCTCGGCCCAGGCCTCAGCCTCGGGGCCCGTCTGTACATGCGTCCGCGCGGGTTGGGAGGCCGTTGAGCTCATCTGCCGCAGTGTTAACGTTCGGGGTTAAAAGGACCTGAACGGACCCTATATAGACGGCCAGGCATGTGTGGACGCTTCGTCATAACTTCGGCCCCCGCGGCCTTGCGGCAATTGTTCGGCTATGTCGAACAGCCGAATTTCCCGCCCCGGTACAATGTCGCCCCGACACAACCAATTCCGGTGGTCTTGGTCGAGAACGGCGCTCGCCATTTCCGCCTGATGCGATGGGGGCTGTTGCCTTCCTGGGTCAAGGATCCGCGCGGATTTACGCTCCTGATCAACGCCCGCTCGGAGACCGTGCTGGAGAAGCCTGCCTTCAAGAAGGCGATTCGCCGCCGGCGCGGCGTGATTCCGGCCGATGGCTATTACGAGTGGAAGACGGAAGGCGGCCGCAAGCAGCCGTTCTTCATCCGTCGCGCCGACGGCGAACCGCTCGGTTTTGCCGCAGTGTTCGAGACCTGGGTCGGGCCGAATGGCGAGGAACTCGACACGGTCGCGATCGTCACGGCGGCAGCAGGCGAGGACCTCGCCGCGCTGCATGACCGCGTGCCCGTCACCATCAGCCCGCGCGATTTCGAGCGCTGGCTCGACATCAAAGGCGACGAGGTCGACGCGATCCTGCCGCTGATGACCGCGCCGCGCATCGGCGAATTCGCCTGGCACCCCGTCTCCACCCGCGTCAACCGCGTCGCCAATGACGACGAGCAGCTCGTGCTGCCGATCAGCGCGGAGGAGATGGAGGCGGAGGCAGAGGCGGTGAAGCCGAAGAAGGTGCGGAAGGCCTCCGCTGCGTCTGCCGATGACGGGCAGGGGTCGTTGTTCTAGCTGCGGTGCCGCAAGTGCCGGGTGGGTAAAGGCGCAACGCGCCGTGCCCATCATCTCTCCCGTTACGCGATAAGCAATGGTGGGCACGCTTCGCTTTGCCCACCCGGCAGCGGAGTGTTTGGCGCCGCCTCAAACAATCTCCCTCGCCCTCAGCGCCGCAATTTCCGCCGCATCGAACCCCAGCTCGTCGAGGACCGCATCCGTATCTGCGCCCAGCTCCGGTGCCATGTGATCCAGCCGGCCGCCGCCATGGGCGAGCTTGAAGCCGCTGCCCGCGAAGCGCAGGCGGCCATAGGGCGTGTCGAGCTCCTGCATCGCGCCGCGCGCCTTGATCTGCGGATGATCGATGACCTCCTCGACCTTCCAGATACTGGCGCAGGGTGCTCCAGCGTCTTCCAGGATCGTCTCCCATTCGCGCGCCGGCCTTGCCGCCAGCGCCTCCTCAATGATGGCGCGCAGCGCCGGCTCGTTCTCGTTGCGCGCGAACCAGTCGGCGAAGCGCGGGTCGGTGAGCGTGTCCTCGCGGCCGAGCGCGCTTATCAGCGCGCGGTACTGCTTCTCGTTGTTGACGGCGAGCAGGATGTGACCGTCGCCGCATTTGAACAGGTTCGCGGTCGTCCGGCGGCTGACCGCCTGGTTGCCCGAGAGCTGCTGCTGATGACCGGCGACCGACCAGTCCGCGATCTGTCCGGAGAGGAACGCCAGCGTCGCCTCCAGCATGGAGACATCGATGAGCTGTCCCTTGCCGGTGCGGTCGCGCTGATACAGTGCGCTCGATACGCCAAATGCCGCCGTCGCGCCCGACAGCACGTCGCATACGGCAAAGCCGGCGCGCGTCGGCCCCGTTTCGGGGTGTCCGGTGATCGCCATGATGCCCGACAACGCCTGCATCTTGCCGTCATAGCCGGGCCGCAGGCGGTCCGGGCCGGTCTGGCCGAAGCCGGAGACCGCGCAATAGATCAGCTTTGGATTGATCGCCGACAGCGCCTCATAGCCGATACCGAGCTTGTCCATCACGCCCGGTCGAAAGTTTTCCATGACGACATCGACGCTCGCGGCGAGCTTCTTCACGATCGCGATTGCCTCCGGTTTCTGCAGATCGAGCGTCAGGCTGCGCTTGTTGCCGTTGATGGCCTGGAACGCCGGTGCCAGCCCGCGTTCGGCCCATTCGCGTGAAAGCGGCGTGCGGCGCATGTCCTCGCCCTCGCGCCGCTCGACCTTGATGACGTCCGCGCCCAACAGCGCAAGCTGGTAGCTGGCATAAGGACCGGCCAGCACTTGCGTGAAATCCAGGATCTTCACGCCCTCGAACGGTCGCGTCACGTCGCTCTCCCCTTTTGATTGTCGTTATCGGAGGACGTCAGGCGGCGCGGTTGCCGCGCGCGATCTCCTTCTGCTTGTCGAATTCGGCGCGGCGGCGGGCGAGCTCTTCCGGCGAAAGCTGCGCGATATTGTTGTAGTCGAGCTTCCAGGAGGCGTCCTCGCTCCAGCGCAGCGGCGACTGCATCGTCGTTTGCGGGCCGCTCGCGGTCTCCAGCAGCCGCAAGGCGAGCTCCAGCGTCCGCGCCTGCGAGGCGACGTCATGCGGCTTGCCGGCGGAATTGCCGAGTGGGAAGTCGCTGAACAAGAAGCGCGGCACCGCCGCGTGCTCGATGATGTCCTTGGCGCAGCCCATGATCACGGTGGGAATGCCGTTGGCTTCAAGATGCCGCGCCACCAGCGCCGTGGTCTGGTGGCAGACCGGGCAGTTCGGCACCAGCACCGCGGCGTCGACCTTGTCCGCGAGGCAGCGTGCCAGGATCTCCGGCGCGTCGGTGTCGAGCGTGACGCGATGGCTGCGGTTGGTCGGCGCGCCGAAGAAGCGCGGGGCGACCTCGCCGATCCGCCCGGCGGCGGACGCCTGCAACAGCTGCGGCAGTGGAAACCAGGTGCCGTTGTCGGTGGCGCTCGTGTGCTTGCGGTCGTAGCCGATGTGCGAGATGCGAAGGTCGTGCTGCCTGGACGTGTCACCGTCATAGACCTGGTAGAACTTCGCGCTGCCGTTATACGCCGCGCCCGGCCCCTGGTCGCCCTTGGCGGGATCGTAGGGCGCAGCGGTCGTGACGATGGTCACGCGCGACTCTGCCAGCTTCTTCTTCAGCGGCTGGAACGGCGCCGAGGTGTGATGCGCCCAGCGATACGGCGTGGTGTAGCCGATCGCCGCGTAATACTCCCGCGTGCGCTGCATGTAGGGGACGGGGGAATCGTAGTCGGGCGCAAAGCCGAATTCATCGTCGCGCGGAGCGGACATGGACGCGTCTCCTGGTTCTTGGTTGGCGCCAGACTAGAGATAGTTTTGGAGCAGCTCAACGGGGGGCAGGTCGGCGCAAGACAGAATTGCAATGGACGATGAAGCCGCGCGAACGGTGCCACCTGCCCGCCCCTGGCGGGGCTCTGGAGGGCGGGGTAAGAGTGGCGTGCTCGCTCTACCCCCTTCTCACACTGGCTCCGCCATCGACCGGCAGTGTCACGCCCGTAATGAAATTCGCCTCATCGGACGCCAAAAACAGTGCCGCGTTCGCCACATCCCATCCGGTGCCCATCTTCCTGCGTAGCGGCACCTTGCTGTCGCGCTCGGCTTCGACCTCGGCGCGGGTCTTGTGCCATTCGCGGGCCCGGGTATCGACTGCCATCGGCGTGTTCATCAGGCCGGGCAGGATGACGTTGGCGCGAATGCCGTATTCGGCGTTCTGGTAGGCGAGCTGTTCGGTGAAGGCGATCATCGCCGACTTCGTCGCCTTGTAGGCGACGTAAGGGTAGGTCGTGATCGCCGCCATCGAGGAGATGTTGATGATGGCGCCGCCGCCTTGCGCGCGCATGATCGGGATCACTTCCTTCGCGGCGAGAATGCAGCTCTTCAGATTGATGGCGACGACGCGGTCGAATGCCTCCTCGGTCAATTGCAGCAGTTCGGCATCGCCGCCGGCGAGGCTGACGCCGACATTGTTGTGCAGCACGTCGATCCGGCCCCAGCGCGACTGCGCGTCGGCAACCATCGCCTTGATGTCGGCAGCTTTGGTCACGTCGGCCTTGAAGGCCGCGGCGGTGCCATGTTTCGCAGTGATCATTGCCACCGTTTCCTGCGCCGATTCCAGATGATGGTCGACGCACAAGACCTTCGCGCCCTCGCGCGCAAAGGTCAGCGCGGTGGCGCGGCCGTTGCCCATGCCTTCGCCGGGGCTTTGCCCGGCCCCGACGACGATCGCGACCTTGTCCTTCAAGCGCATCTCAGTTCACTCCCGGGCAACATTTTCGTGCAGATTAGCAATCGTCCCGACCGGAGAGAAGGGCGTGGCTCCCGCGTTCATGTCATTGACATCGCATGGAATTGCATGTTGCGGCCGGTCCATCGCGCACGGCTGGCCCTTGCAGTCCAGGAACCGTTCCGAGATTGCAGCGTTTGCCGCCGGAGCCTTTCCCGCGCTAGGCTCACTTCCGGGGCTTCCCAACCGCTAGTGGCTTGCCGATGAATCTGCTCGATCCGCAAGGGCCCGTGGCTGCGGCCAACAGCACCATTTTGGTCGATTCCGTCTTCATCATGCTCGTGATCGTGGTGCCGACCATCATCGCGATTCTCGGTTTCGCGTTCTGGTTTCGCGCCTCCAATCCGCGCGCGCGGTTTCAGCCCCAGTTCGTCTATTCCGGCCGCGTCGAAATGGTGGTGTGGGCAATCCCTGCACTCACGGTCATCCTGCTCGGCGGCGTCGCCTGGATCGGTTCGCACCAGCTCGATCCGGCCGCGCCGGTGCCGGGCACCGGAAGCCCGGTGCGGATCCAGGCCGTTTCGCTCGACTGGAAATGGCTCTTCATCTATCCGGACCAGCGCATCGCCACCGTCAACACGTTGACGGTGCCCGCCGGCGCCGAGCTTAATTTCCAGCTGACATCGTCGAGCGTGATGAACACGTTTTTCATCCCGCAGCTCGGCAGCATGATCTACACCATGAACGGCATGGTGACGAAGCTGAACCTGCGCGCCGACAATGAAGGCAAGCTCCAGGGTCTGTCCGCGCATTTCTCCGGCGACGGTTTCCCCGACATGATGTTCGACGTCAACGTCATCTCGCCGCTCGCGTTTCCGGAGTGGGTGGCGAACACCGCGAAGACGGATGCCGTGCTGAACGCGGACAGCTACAAGGAGCTGATGCAGCAAGGCATCGAGAAGGGCCGACCTGTCTACCGTCTGGACGATCCCCGGCTGTTCGACCTGATCGCGACCCAGTACATTCCGCCGGGGCCAGGGCCGGAGCTCGCATCCGAGGCGGGCCGGTCGCACAGTGGAGGCCATGATGCTCGGTAAGCTCGATTGGTCCGCCATTCCGTTCGATCAGCCGATTCCGCTCGTTGCCGGCGCGATGGTCCTAGTCGCAATCCTCGGCGTCTTGACGTGGGTCGTGGTGAAGGGACATCTGCCCTATCTCTGGAGCGAATGGATCACCAGCGTCGATCACAAGCGCATCGGCGTCATGTACATCCTGCTCGCCTCGGTGATGCTGCTGCGCGGCGGCAGCGATGCCATCATGATGCGGATCCAGCAGGCGGTGGCGTATCAGTCTCAGGGCTACCTGCCGCCGGAACACTACAACCAGATCTTTTCGGCGCACGGCACCATCATGATCTTCTTCGTGGCGATGCCGTTCGTGATCGGCCTGATGAACCTGGTCGTGCCGCTCCAGCTCGGCGTGCGCGACGTTGCGTTCCCGACGCTCAATTCGGTCGGCTTCTGGCTGACTGCGACCGGCGCACTGCTGGTCAACGTCTCGCTCGTGGTCGGCGAGTTCGCGCGCACCGGCTGGCTCGCCTTTCCGCCGCTGTCGGGGCTTGTCTACTCGCCCGGTGTCGGCGTCGACTATTACGCCTGGTCGCTCCAGATATCAGGCGTCGGTACGCTGGTGGCCGGCATCAATCTCGTCACCACGGTGCTGAAGCTGCGCACGAAGGGCATGAACTATCTGCGCATGCCGATGTTCTGCTGGACCACGCTGGCCTCGAACCTGCTCATCGTCGCGGCTTTCCCGATCCTCACCGCCACGCTCGCGATGCTGCTGCTCGACCGCTATCTCGGCTTCCATTTCTTCACCAACGAGGCCGGCGGCAACGTCATGATGTTCATGAACTTGATCTGGGCCTGGGGACATCCGGAGGTCTACATCCTGGTGCTGCCGGCCTTCGGCATCTTCTCGGAGGTGGTCTCGACCTTTTCCGGCAAGGCGCTGTTCGGCTATCGCTCCATGGTGCTCGCGACCATGGCAATCTGCGTCGTCTCGTTCATGGTCTGGCTGCACCATTTTTTCACGATGGGGGCGGGGCCCGACGTCAATGCCATCTTCGGCATCGCCAGCATGATCATTGCGATACCGACCGGCGTGAAGATCTACAACTGGCTGTTCACGATGTATGGCGGCCGCATCCGTTTTGCGACGCCGATGTTGTGGTCGGTCGGCTTCATGGTCACCTTCATCATCGGCGGATTGACGGGCGTCCTCGTCGCGGTGCCGCCGGCCGACTTCATGCTCCACAACAGCATGTTCCTGGTCGCGCACTTCCACAACGTCATCATCGGCGGCGTGCTGTTCGGCGCCTTCGCCGGCTTCGAATACTGGTTTCCGAAGGCGTTCGGCTTCCGCCTCGACGAGCGCTGGGGCAAGGCCGCGTTCTGGTTCACCTTTCTCGGCTTCTACGTCACCTTCATGCCGCTCTACATCGCCGGCATGCTCGGCATGACCAGGCGCATGCAGCACTATGACGTCGCGGCCTGGCGGCCCTGGATGATCGTTGCGGCAGTCGGCATGGCCGTGCTGACGATCGGGGTGATCTGCCAGATCATGCAGCTCGTCATCAGCATCCGCAACCGCGAGGCGCTGCGCGATCGCACCGGCGATCCCTGGGACGGGCGCTCGCTGGAATGGGCGACCTCGTCGCCGCCGCCGGTATTCAACTTCGCCTTCAATCCCGATGTGCGCGGCGAGGACGCCTATTGGGAGATGAAAGTCCACGCCCGGCAGCAGTCGCTCGCGCACGAACAGCCGGAATATCGGGACATCGAGATGCCCCGCAATTCGCCGACCGGCTTCGTCTGCGCGTTCTTCGCCGCCATCATGGGCTTTGCGCTGATCTGGCACATCTGGTGGATGGTGATCCTGGGGGGTATCGGCGCGTTCGCGACCTTCGTCGTGTTCGCCTGGCGCGACCATGACGAATACGTCATCCCGGCCGAGGAGGTCGCCCGCATCGACCGCATCAATATCGAGGAACGGCGCAGCCTCGTCAGCATGGCGGGAGCAATCTGATGGCGATGACCGCGACTGCCGACCACGCCCGTGCCGATCCCCATCACGTCGGCGTTGTCATTGAGCATCCCGGGCCGGCGCCGAAGCGGATCGTGACCGCCTACGGCTTTTGGGTCTTCCTGCTCTCCGACATCGTGATGTTCTCCTGCTTCTTCGCGGCCTATGCGGTGCTGTCCGGCCAGACTGCCGGCGGCCCCAAGGGGGCGGAGATCTTCGAGCAGAGGAATGTCGCGATCGAGACGGTCTGCCTGCTTCTATCGAGCTTCACCTGCGGAATGGCGAGCATCGCTGCCGACGTGCGCAACCGGTTCTGGTTCTATCTCGGCATGACCGTGACATGCGTGCTCGGGCTGATCTTCCTTGCCATTGAGTTCCGTGAGTTCGCCGATCTCGTCGCGCGCGGCTATGGCCCGTCGCGCAGCGCCTTCCTGACCGCGTTCTTCTCGCTGGTCGGCTGCCACGGCCTGCACGTTTCGGCCGGCGTGCTCTGGCTCCTGACCATGATGGCCCAGGTCTTCGCCAAGGGATTTCGTGCCGACGTGTTGCGGAGGATGATGTGCTTTGCGCTGTTCTGGCATGCACTCGACATCATCTGGGTCGGGGTGTTCTCCGTCGTCTACCTGCTTGGAGGTGCCCCATGAGCGATCAGACGCACGTGCCGGCCGGGCATGACCTCGCACCGGGCGAGGAAGAGCAACATAGTGTCGGCACGAGGATCCTCGGTTACGTCGTCGGGCTCGCGCTTGCGCTGCTGCTGACGGCGACGTCGTTCTTCATCGCCGGCACCGATCTGGTCTGGCAGCCCTCGATTCCCGTCGCGCTGATCGTGCTTGCGATCGCACAGATGGGTGTGCATCTCGTATTCTTCCTGCACATCACCACGGGCCCCGACAACACCAACAACGTGCTGGCGCTCGCCTTCGGGCTGCTGGTCGTCTTCCTGGTGGTGGGCGGGACGGTCTGGATCATGGCGCATCTCAACGCGAACATGCCGCCGATGGACCAGATCATGCGGATGCAGTGATGACGCGCAACGATCGTATCAAGGCGTCGCGGTGCATTCGGAGGGCTGACGTTCCCACGGCGTCACGGCTTGTCCCGGGCACGACGCCTCGGCTTGCACAGCGGTGCATAGAAAAGAAGGCCGCTTGTTCGTGACAAGCGGCCAAGTCAAGGGAGGAAACGCCCGAGCAAAGACAATCGGGCCGGAGCCGGATTGTTGCCAAGGAAACGCTCGCGCAAGGCGCTCGCGTATCCTTACAAATGCAGCAACTGCCGACGGAGTTCAATTCCGGATCAATACGGTACCCGAAATACTACTCACGGGTGTGTGAATCCGCCCATTCACTTTGGCCGGCGGCAATTATAGGCCTTGCGGAACCCGGCCGCCTGGGCGTCGTCCTCCGAGCAGAACCAGCGGTCGGGCTTGGTTATCGCGGGATAGCTCGGGCAGCCGCGCAGATGATAGATGCCGATATTGCCGGTGACGCGGGCGCGCGCCGCAAGCTTGCCTTTGATGCTGCAGCTGGGCGGCATCGGCAGTTCCTCCGGAAACAGCACGGCGCGGATTTCCTTGTCACGGTCCGGGCGGCAGGCGGCCCCCAGGAGCGCGCCGTCCTTCTTGCCGCTCCGGAAATCTTGCGGTGCAACAAAGCAACCTTTCCAGATCCCGGCCGCCGCCGTCTTGGCTTCGGTGGCCGCCGGCTTGAAGTTGGCCTTGATCGGCTCGCGAGCGAGGGCAAAGCCGAGCTTGATCAGTTGCTCGTTCAGGCTAGCCTTGTCGCCCTCGGCAGTGCAGATCGCGCGGTGCCGCTTGCCAAAGCTCTTTTCCGGGCCGACATCGTCGCAACGTACGGTGCGCTTGTTGATCAGCTTCGCCAGCTGGTCGCGGGCCTCGATGCCGCAGGTCCAGGCATCGGCGTGATCGTCGATGCAGATCTGATCCAGCTCGGGTGCATCGACGCCGTCCAGCCGATAGGTCACGTCGCCGAACTGGATCGAGTTGCCGTCACGGACCGTCGCGGCGCCGGTAAGCGCGGAGACTGGCCCGGACGAGGCCAGAAATCCGGGCAAGGCGAGAAACGAAACGAGCGCAAAGGCGCGGGCGGTGGCAAAGAAATTTCGGGAGGACATACGGTCTCGCTATCGATGGCTCGTGCGCCTCGTTCCTAGCATCCGGATGTGGCGATACCAATGGTCTGCACCCTGCGAAGTGCGACATTCCGGCCTCGCGGCTTTACTCGGCCGTCGCTCTGACCCTATCGTTCGCCGGCCTCGCTGACCGCGAAAGGCCGAATCGCCCGGAAAGCGGCGAGGGGAGGACAAGGTTACGATGAAAGACCCCGTGGACGTCCTGATCATCGGCGCCGGCGCTTCAGGCGCAGCGGTGGCGTGGTCGCTGGCCGAGACCAAGATGCACATCCTCTGCCTGGAGCAGGGCGGCTGGATGAACCCGGCGGAATATCCCAGCACGGGGCGGGATTGGGAGGCCAAGTTCTACGGGGAATGGTCGTCGAGTCCGAACGTCCGCGGCCGGCCTGAAGACTACCCGATCAACGACGACAATTCCCCGATCAAGGTGGTGAACTACAACGCCGTCGGCGGCTCGACCGTGATGTACACCGCGCACTGGCCGCGGCTGCATCCCTCCGATTTCAAGGTGAAGACGCTCGACGGCGTCGCCGACGACTGGCCGATCGACTACGATGCGCTGACCCCGTTCTTCGAAGAGAATGACCGCATGATGGGCACGTCCGGCCTGTCGGGCGATCCACTCTCGCCGCTGACGCATCCGCCGATGCCGCAGCAGCCGCTCGGATTGTCCGGCGCCATCATCGGCAAGGCCATGAACAAGCTCGGCTGGCACTGGTGGCCGTCGGACACGACGGTCGCGACCATGGACTATGAGGGCCGGGCGCGCTGCATCAACCTCGGCCATTGTACGCCCGCCTGCGCGCAGGGCGCGAAGTCATCCACCGACATCACCTATTGGCCGCATGCCATCCGCGCCGGCGTCGAGCTGCGCACCCATTGCCGGGTGCGGGAGATCACCACCGACGAGAACGGCATGGCTTCGGGCGTGGTCTATTACGACAAGGACGGCGTCGAGCAGTTTCAGCCCGCGCACGTCGTCATCATCGCCTGCAACGGGGTCGGCACGCCGCGGCTGCTTTTGAACTCCGCATCCGGCCGCTTCCCCAATGGCCTTGCCAATTCGTCCGGCCTCGTGGGCAAGAACCTGATGTTCCATCCCTATGCGCAAATTTATGGATTTGTGAAGGAGCCGACCGACAGCAACCGCGCGCCGCCGACCTGCCTGTGGAGCAAGGAATTTTACGACACCGACCTGTCGCGCGGCTTCGTGCGCGGCTACGGCATCCAGTTCGGCCGCGGCGCGGGGCCGGTGTTCGAGGCGGTCGCGAGCGAGCAGAAAGGCATTCTGCCATGGGGCGCCGACCATCATCGCGTATTCCGCAAGCTCAACGGTCATCGGCTCGCGGTGTCGGCAATCTGCGAGGATCTACCCGAGGAGCACAACCGCGTCACGCTCGATCCCGTGCTGAAGGACGGTCACGGAATCCCTGCGCCCAAGATCGACTATACGATCAGCGAGAACAGCCGGAAAATGATGGAGCACGGGTTGGCGCGCGGCCGGGAGATTCTCGAGACCGCCGGCGCGACCGACATCTGCATCAACAATCCGATCCCCTGGGGCGGCTGGCACCTGCTCGGCACCGCGCGCATGGGCACCGACCCCGAACGTTCCGTGGTCAACGAATGGGGCCGCTCGCATGACGTGAAGAACCTCTTCATCGTCGACGGCAGCATCTTCGTCACCTCGGGCGGCGTGAACCCGACGTCAACCATCCAGGCCCTCGCGCTCTACATCGCCGACCAGATGAAGCAGCGCCTCGCCAATTTGTTCGATTGAGATCGTCATGACCGCAGACAATCAACTGACACGCAGGCAACGAGACGACCTTCGCGTCGTCGCCGGAATGATTATTCCCGCCAGCGACGAGTACAAGGTGCCCGGCGCCGACGATGCTGCGATCCAGGCCGATCTCCAGGCGACGCTCGGCCGCGACTCCAAGCTGGTGGTAGCGGCGCTGGAGCATTTGGCGCGGCTGGCGGGAGGGCCGCTGGCCGAGCTCGATGCCGGGCGGCGCGATGCCGTGGCGCAAGAGTTCCGCAAGCACGGCGGTGTCGCCGCGGCAACGCTCGTCCGCGTGGTCCTGCAATGCTACTACCGCGACGACCGCGTGCTGCGCTCGCTTGGGCTGGAGCCGCGCGCACCGTTCCCCAAGGGGCATGTGCTGCCGGACGGCCACTGGTCGTTGCTCGACCCGGTCAAGGCGCGGGCGGGCACGCTGCGGCGGGCGACCTAGCCATCTGGGCAGTCCAGCCCAGCGCTCCAGGCGGGCACCTTGCGCGGCAGGGAGCAGGCCACCATCTGTGTGAGCCTCAAGGACTCTTGCCATGTTGGACTTCACCTCAGATATCGTCGATGACGCATCGTCATCGCGAACGACACCATCTGCCCCTGTCGACGACGGGGCCCTGCTGGACGCCTATTCCAATGCGGTGATCGACGTGACCGACCGTGTCGGTCCCGCGGTCGTGCGCGTCGAGACCGGGCCGAAGGTGCCGAACGGCCGCGAGCGCGGCGGGCTCGGCTCGGGCATCGTGATCTCGCCGGATGGACTCGTGCTCACCAATAGCCACGTGGTCGGCACTTCGAAGGAGATTCGGCTGCGCGACGTCGAGGGTCATGTCGGCGACGCGCAGGTGCTCGGCGTCGATCCCGACACGGATCTTGCGCTCCTGCGCGCCAACGGCGTGCGCCACTTGCCCTATGCCGCGCTCGGCAACTCCAAGAGCCTTCGGCGTGGCCAGCTGGTGATCGCGATCGGCAATCCGCTCGGGTTCGAATCGACCGTGACGGCCGGCGTGGTCTCCGCGCTGGGGCGTTCGATCCGTTCCGTCAGCGGGCGCACCATCGAGGACGTGATCCAGACCGATGCCGCGCTCAATCCCGGCAATTCGGGCGGGCCGCTGGTGTCGTCGAATGCCGAGGTGATCGGCATCAACACCGCCATCATCAACGGCGCGCAAGGCATCTGCTTTGCGGTTGCCAGCAACACCGCGCAATTCGTGCTGTCGGAGATCATCCGCCACGGCTATGTCCGCCGCGCCTATATCGGCGTTGCCGGCCAGACCGCGCCGGTCCCGCGCCGGCACGCGGTGCTGGCCGGCGTCGACAACAAGATGGGCGCGCTCTTGATGCAGATCGAGCCGGATGGACCTGCGGCCAAGGCGGGCCTGTTGCCTGGCGACGTCGTGATCAGGCTCGACGGCGTCGAGATCAACGGCGTCGATGATCTGATCCGCGTGCTCGACCGCGACCGGATCGGCCGGCGGCTTGCCATGGACGTGTTGCGGCTCGGCCGGCTGCGGGCGATCGATATCGATCCGATCGAGCGCAAGAAGGCGCGCTAGCTGCGAGCCCGGGGGCGCGGTATGACGGCGTCATGCCTCGCTCACGGAACCTTGCCGCATGATGCCGGCGCACGAGACCTACGACGTCATTGTCATCGGGGCCGGTGCCGGTGGCATGACGGCCGCGGCCGTCGCCGCCGCTGAAGGCCTGCGCGTGCTGGTGATCGAGAAGACCGCCTTCGTCGGCGGCACCACTGCCTGGTCCGGCGGCATGATCTGGATTCCCGCCAATGCCAAGATGGAGGCGGGGTTGTCGGACAGTATCACGGACGCAGTTCGGTATCTGTCGAGCACGGTGCCTGAGCCCGCCAATGCCGGCCTGCGCGCCGCCTTCCTCGCGCGCGGACCGGAGGCGATCGGCTATCTCGAAGCCAACACCGCGGTGCGGCTCCAGCCGGTGAAGGACTATCCGGACTATTATCCGGAACGGCTGGGCGCGACGCGCGGCGGCCGCGTGCTGGAGCCGGTTGCTTTCGACGGCGTCTGGCTGGGAAAGAGTTTGGCGCGATTGCGGCCACCGCTGCCGGAGTGCCCGCGGTTCGGCGGGATGATGGTCAACCGCCTCGACATTTCGCATCTAGGCCGGATCGGAACGTCGCTGCGCTCGACCTTGCGTGCGGTGCAGTTGTTTTCTTCGTATGCGTGCCAACGCTTGCGATCGCCGCACGGCACGATACTGCATCCCGGCAATGCGCTCGCCGCGCAGCTGTATGCCACGCTGCTGGCGCGGCGGGTCGAGATCCTCTTCAGCGCCGATGTCGAGGACTTGTCGATGCGGGACGAGCGTGTCGCCGGTGTGGTGATCCGCCACGGCGCCCGCGACCGCCTGATCGCGGCGCGCCGCGGCGTGGTGCTCGCGACTGGTGGCTTCTCGTACGATGTCAGCTTGCGCAAACGCTTCTTCCCGGCCGGGGCAGGCTTCATCTCAGCAGCCTGTGCGTCGGGTACGGGCGACGGGATTCGGCTCGCGATTGCGGCCGGTGCAGCGCTCAATACGGACGCGACGAGCGCAGCCTATTGGGTCCCGGTCTCGCTGTTCCGCCGCACCGATGGCAGCCGCGGCGTGTTCCCGCACATGGTGACAGACCGCGCCAAGCCCGGCGTGATCGCCGTCAACGCGGCCGGCAGGCGTTTCGTCAACGAGGCGCTGTCCTACCACGAGTTCGTGCTCGCAATGTTCCGCGATGGCAATGGTGAGCCGGATCTTCCATTTTACTTGATCTGCGACCGCGATTTCCTGTGGAGCTATGGCCTCGGCCGTATCAAGCCGTTCACACGCCGTGTCCGGCGCTATGTCGCAAGCGGCGAGTTGATCCGGGCCCCTGACGTTGCACAGCTGGCGGCGAAGATGGGCATCAAGCCGTCTACGCTCTCGGCCACGATTGCGGCCTACAACGCCGATGCGAAGGAGGGGCGCGATCCCGAATTCGGTCGCGGCAGCACCACCTATCAGCGCCATCTCGGCGATGCCACACTCAGGCCCAATCCTTGCGTCGCGCCGATCGTCCGCGCGCCGTTCTTCGCGCTGCGCATCTATCCGGCGGATCTCGGCACAGCCATCGGCATGACGGTGGATGCGCAGGCGCGGGTGCTGCGCAAGGATGGCACGCCGATCGCGGGCCTCTATGCCTGCGGCAACGACATGGCCTCGATCATGAACGGCAATTGTCCGGGTCCGGGCATCACCCTCGGGCCGGCGCTGACGTTCGGGTATATCGCGGGGCGGCATCTGGCTGAGGGGAGCGTGGCGGCGTCGGGTGCCACGAAAGCATCTGCCTGACTGTCGTCTCCTCTGTCTCCACAATTTCCGTCATTGCGAGCGAAGCGAAGCAATCCGGGCTGTTTCTTCGGCGGGATTCTGGATTGCTTCATCGCAAGGGCTCCTCGCAACGACGACGAGAAGCCTTCGCCCTTCTAACGGTTACTCCGCTGCTGCTGCAAAGCGGCTGTTTTCCAGCTCCGCTTCCAGCCGCGCCGTCTCGGCCGCCGCCAGCTTGATGCTGGCTTCCTTGACATGGCCGAAGCCGCGGATCGTTTCCGGCACACGCGCAAGCCGTGCGAGCAGCGGAATCTGCTCCGCCCTCAGCCCGGCGATCCGCTGATCGATCATGCCAAGATAATCCGCGATCAGCTTCCGCTCGGTCCGGCGCTCCTCGGTGCGGCCGAACGGATCGAACAGGCCGCCGCGCAGGAACTTGAGCTTTGCGAGAACGCGGAAGGCATGGATCATCCAGCCGCCGAATTCCTGTTTCTGGAGCCGACCCGTCACCTTGTCGCGCTGCGCGAAGATCGGCGGGGCGAGGTGGTACTTCAGCGTGAAGTCCCCGTCGAACTTTTCCGACACCTTCCTGGCAAAGCTGCCGTCGGTGTAGAGTCGTGCGACCTCGTATTCGTCCTTGTAGGACATCAGCTTGAACAGGTTTTTCGCGATGGCCTCGGTCAGCTCCGTGGATGCGGGCGAGGCTGCGCTCTCCGCCTCACGCACCTTGGTAACGGCCGCAAGGTAACGATCGGCATACGCCCTGTCCTGATAGGCGGTCAAAAACTCCACGCGGGTCGCGATGATGTCGTCGAGCGACTTCGTCGGCGCGGACGCCCGGTTCTTGAACTGCAGCACGCTGCGCACCCGCGACATGTCGTGGGCGGCGAGCCGCCCCCAGGTGAAGGCGAGCTTGTTCATCTCGATCGCGGCGCCGTTGATCTCGATGGCGCGGAGCAGGGCCTCCAGCGACAGCGGGATCGCGCCCTTCTGGAAAGCGAAGCCGAGCATGAAGGGGTTGGTCGCGATGCTGTCGCCCATCAGCGCCGCGGCAATGCCCGTGGCGTCGATGATGTCGAGGTTCTTGTCGCCGATGGCGTCGCGCAGCACGGTCTGCATCGTGCCCATCTCGAAGTCGAGATCGGGGTTTTGCACGAAGCTTGCGGTCGGCTGCAGGTCGGCGTTGATGTAGGCCTTGGTCACGCCGCGCTCGGCGCGGCTAAGCGCGGAGGGACCTGCCGAGACGATCATGTCGCAGCCGAGGATGACGTCGGCGCCGCCGGTGGTGATGCGGACCGCGGAGATGTCCTCCGGCCTCCGTGCGATGCGGACATGGCTCATCACGGCGCCGTTCTTCTGCGACAGGCCGGTGAAGTCGAGCGCCGAGCAGCCGCGGCCGTCGACATGGGCGGCCATGCCGAGCAGCGCGCCGATGGTGATGACACCGGTGCCGCCGATGCCGGTGACGAGGATGTTGTAGGGGCCGTCGAGCTCGCGCGCGGGCGGCAGCGGCAGATCGGCGAACAGCTGGCCGGAATCCACCGCCGAGGTCTTCATCCGCTTCAGCGTGCCGCCATGCACGGTGACGAAGCTCGGGCAGAAGCCCTCGACGCAGGAGAAGTCCTTGTTGCAGTTCGACTGGTCGATCTGGCGCTTGCGACCGAACTCGGTCTCCAGCGGCTGCACCGAGACGCAGTTGGAGGCCTGCGAGCAGTCGCCGCAGCCTTCGCAGACCAGCTCGTTGATGAAGGCGCGCTTGGCGGGATCAGGATACAGCCCGCGCTTGCGGCGGCGGCGCTTCTCGGCGGCGCAGGTCTGGTCGTAGATGATGACGGTGAGGCCCTTGATGTCGCGCAGCTCGCGCTGCACGGCATCGAGCTCGCGGCGGTGATGGATGGTCGCGCCCTGCGGGAAGTAATTCCCGGCCGGATATTTCGTGGGATCGTCCGAGACGATTGCGAGCCGCTTGACGCCCTCGGCCCAGACCTGATGCGCGATCTGGGCGACGTTGAAGGCACCCTCAGCCGGCTGGCCGCCGGTCATCGCAACGGCATCGTTGTAGAGGATCTTGTAGGTGATGCTGATGCCGGCGGCCGAAGCCGCGCGCAGCGCCAGCAATCCGGAATGGGTATAGGTGCCGTCGCCGAGGTTCTGGAAGATGTGCTTCTCGGTGGTGAAGGGCGACTGGCCGATCCAGTTCACGCCCTCGGCGCCCATATGCGAGATCAGGTCGGTGCGGCGGGTCGGCATGCTCAGGGCCATGCCGTGACAGCCGATGCCGGCCATGGCGCGGCTTCCTTCGGGCACGCGCGTCGAGGTGTTGTGCGGGCAGCCCGAGCAGAAGAACGGCGTGCGCGCGAGCTTGATCGGCGCGCTGGCGGTGAGGGGGTGGTCGAACGCCTCGAGCCGGGCAAGGCGCTGCTCCAGCACCGGGCTGTGATGGCCGAGCTTGCGCAAGCGCGCCACGAGCGCGGACGCGACGATGGTCGGCGTCAGTTCGCCCTCGCTCGGCAGCAGCGGCGCGCCGCGCTCGTCGCGCTTGCCCGTGACGGTCGGGCGTCTGGACGCATCGATATTGTAGAGAATGCGCATCAGCTGGTCTTCGATGAAGCCGCGCTTCTCCTCGACCACCAGTACATCTTGAAGACCTTCGGCGAAACGCCTGGCGCCGCTTTCCTCCAGCGGCCAGGTCATCGCGACCTTGTAGATGCGAAGGCCGAGATCCTGGGCGTCCTTGTCGGTTATGCCCAAGTCGGCGAGCGCCTGGCGCAGGTCGAGATAGGCCTTGCCGGTCGCGACGATGCCGAGCCGTGCCGGCTTGGAATCGAGCACGATGCGGTCGAGCTGGTTGGCGCGGGCGAAGGCCTGCACCGCTTCCATCTTCGGACCGAACAGGCGCTTCTCGGCATCGAGCGGCGGATCGGGCCAGCGGATGTTGAGGCCGCCGGGCGGCATCTCGAAATCGTCGGGCAGCCTGATCTGGATACGTTCGGGGTCGCTATAGATCGACGCCGAGCTCTCGACGGTCTCGCTGATCGCCTTGAAGCCGACCCAGCAGCCCGAGAAGCGGGACAACGCGAAGCCGTAGAGGCCGAGGTCGAGATAGTCCTGCAGCGTTGCCGGATTGATCACGGGGATCAGCGCCGCCGCGAACACCTGCTCGCTCTGATGCGCCAAGGTCGAGGACTGGCAGCCATGGTCGTCGCCGGCGAGCGCCAGCACGCCGCCATTGAGCGAAGTGCCGGCCGCGTTGGCATGCTTGAGCGCATCGACCGAGCGATCGACACCGGGGCCCTTGCCATACCAGATGCCGAACACGCCATCGACCTTGGCGCCGGGAAACAGGCCAACCTGCTGGCTGCCCCACACGGCGGTTGCAGCTAAGTCCTCGTTCAGGCCGGGCACGAAGGCGATGTCGTGCTGCTGGAGGTGCGGCTTCGCCCGCCACAGCGCGTGGTCGTACATGCCGAGCGGAGAACCGCGATAGCCGGAAATGAAGCCGCCGGTGTTGAGCCCCTGTAGCCGGTCGCGTTCGCGCTGCAACATGGGCAGGCGGACCAGAGCCTGGGTGCCGGACAGGAAGATCCGCTTCGATTCGAGCCGGTATTTATCGTCCAGCTCGACCTGCATCAGCGTCATTTCGGGAGTCCTTGTCTTTCGTTCGGCTTGAATACGGCTTGGGGTTTGCGCTGCGGGAGGGATTGCGGCTGCGCGACGCGAATTGTGACAGTCAAAAGCATGGGCCGGCGAAGTCAATATCGCTGGCCGCATCCGTGGCGGTCCTGCTAGTCATGGCTGATTGTGGAGAACATCATGGCCGCGAACGCATTCGACACTGAGATCACCGAGACCGCCGAGGCGCTGATCGGCCCGTGGCGCCAGCCGCGTCAGATGCTGCAAGCGCAGACTTACGATGCGCACGCCTCCATCCACGATGACACCACCGCGCAAAAGCTCGGCTTCAAGGGGGGTACGATCGAGGGACCGACGCATTTCAGCCAGTTCGCGCCGCTCGGCGAACGGCTCTGGGGACGTGCCTGGTTCGAGACGGGCTGCCTGTCCGCGCATTATCGCAGTGTCTGCTACGAAGGTGAGGAGGTGCAGGCGATCCTGTCGAAGCCATTGCCCGGCACGAACCAGTGCCGAATTCAGATGGTCAAGCGCGACGGCACCGAGGTGCTGCGCGGTACGGCCTCGGTCGGCGATGCGTCGGTTGCGACCGCGCTCGAGGCGCGCCTCGGCGAGCTCAAGCCGCTCACGGATCCCGTGATCTTGCGCGATGTGAAGGTGGCGCAGACCGGCAAGCGTCAGGCGGTGCGCATGGCGTTCGACCAGAACATGGGCGACCTTTATCCGTTTTCCCTTCGACAGAAGCTCGCCGTCATCACCGAGAACTCGCCCTATTATTCGGGCGCGGACAATCCGTGGGGCAAGCCCTTCATCCCGATGGAGATGCTGAGCGTGCTGTTCCAGTACCGCTCCAAGGACGATCCGCTGCCGGCCAAGGGTCCGGCCGTCGGCCTGTTTGCCGATCAGGAGATCAGGCTGGTGAAGGGCCCGCTCTTCGTCGACGAGGAGTACGAAGTCGAGCGCGAGGTCGTCGCGCTCTCCGGCAGCCGCCGCACCGAAAGCGCCTGGGTGAAGACACGTGTGTTCGACAAGGCGGGCACGATGGTCGCGACCATGTTGCTGAACATGGCGACGCTGAAGGACTCTTACGCGCCGTACGAGGAAGAGTATCGGCGGCTGTATGGGGCAGGGCGGTAGTCTCCTCGTCATTCCGGGGCGCGCTCAGCGCGAGCCCGGAATCCATTTTACCGCGGACTTTGGCGCCCGATGGATTCCGGGCTCGAGGCTTCGCGCCACCCGGAATGACCAGTGGAGAGCGCTCAACCTCTAGGCAAATGCACGTCGCAAAGCCGTCGCTCAGGGAATAAGCAGAAATCGATCGCCGGCGTAACATTCTGACTATACAACGGATTTCCTCGCCACCCGCACCCCACTGCAATTGTACACAATGGCACGGCGCTTGCAGAACTCCTGGCCAAGAGAGTTCTTGCGGGGCCTGCGTCATGTTGAACTCAGCCAAGCCGACAAAGGGCGTCATCGGCGCAGAGCCCGAGCCGATCAAGCTCGACTGGCCCGCCACCGCGCTTCTCATCATCGACATGCAGCGCGACTTCATGGAGCCCGGCGGCTTTGGTGAGACGCTCGGCAACGACGTCAGCCAGCTTGCACGCGCGGTGAAGCCGATCGGCGCGGTGCTGACAGCGGCGCGCGACACCGGCATGCTGGTCATCCACACGCGCGAGGGACATCTGCCCGATCTCTCCGACGCGCCACCGGCGAAGGTCGAACGCGGCGCGCCGAGCCTTCGCATCGGCGACCCCGGTCCGATGGGGCGCATTCTCATTCGGGGTGAGGCCGGTCACGACATCATTCCCGAGCTCTATCCGCTCGACAGCGAAATCGTGATCGACAAGCCGGGCAAGGGCGCCTTCTACGCCACCGAGCTCGGCGACGTCCTCGAGAAGTACGGCATCGAGAACCTGCTGGTGTGCGGCGTCACGACGGAAGTGTGCGTCAACACCACCGTGCGCGAGGCCAATGACCGCGGCTATCGCTGCGTCGTCATCTCCGACGGCTGCGCATCCTACTTCCCCGAATTTCACGAGATGGGCCTGAAGATGATCAAGGCCCAGGGCGGCATCTTCGGCTGGGTTGCGAACTCAGCCGCAGTCCTGGAGGCGATGAAGGTTTCGACCACATAGGGGTAACATCATGAGCACATTGACGGGCACGGCGGCCGGCAAATCTGAGATCAATACGTCCGGGTTCAAGCCGGCGCTATGGACATCGGGCGACTGGAACGCTTTCTTCGGCTTCGGCACCAACATCCTCGTCAACATGCTGGTGCTCACGGGCCTCTTGCGCTTCGTGCTGAAGATGCCGGACAGTCTGGTGTTCGGCCGCATCCTGCCCGCCCTCGGGCTGATGATGTGCCTGTCCACCTTCTATTATGCGTACCTCGCCTACCGGCTTGCGCAGAAGACCGGCCGCAACGATGTCTGCGCGCTGCCCTCGGGCGTCAGCGTGCCGCACATGTTCATCGTCACCTTCGTGATCATGCTGCCGATCACGCTGAAGACCGGTGATCCGCTCAAGGGCTGGTCCGCGGGCCTCGTCTGGGTGTTCTTCCAGAGCTTCATCCTCATGATCGGCGGCTTCATTGCGCCCTTCATCCGCAAGATCACGCCGCGCGCGGCGCTGCTCGGCACGCTTGCCGGCGTCTCCGTCACCTTCATCTCGATGCGGCCCGCGCTTGAAATGTACATGACGCCGCAGATCGGGCTGGTCTGCTTCGCCATCATCCTGGTGAGCTGGTTCGGCGGCGTGAAATACTGGCGCGGGATTCCCGCAGGTCTCGTCGCCATTGCCGCCGGCATGATCATCGCCTGGGGCTCGAACCTGTTCGGGCTCGGCCTTGGCGGCTTGAGCCTCAAGGGCGTCGGCGCTGCGTTTGCCAATTTCGGCTTCTCGGTGCCGATCCCGGCGGTGGGCTACGTCTTCTCCGGCTTCGAATTCCTCGGCATCATACTGGTCACCGCCATCCCGTTCGGCATCTATGACCTCGTCGAGGCCATGGACAATGTCGAGAGCGCCGAGGCTGCCGGCGACGAATATCCGACCACGCGCGTGCTGACCGCCGACGGCGTCGTCAGCCTGATCGGCTGCCTGATGGGCAATCCCTTCATCAACGCCGTCTACATCGGCCATCCCGGCTGGAAGGCGATGGGCGGCCGGATCGGTTACTCGGCGGCGACTGGCATCATGGTGGTCGTGCTGGCCTGGTTCGGCATCATCTCGGTCCTGCTGGCACTCGTGCCCGTCGTCGCGATCTCGCCGATCCTGCTCTACATCGGCATGCTGATCGGCGCGCAGGCGTTCCAGACCACGCCGG
The DNA here is from genome assembly GCF_028128735.1 of Bradyrhizobium sp. CCBAU 53415. Lineage (NCBI taxonomy): Bacteria > Pseudomonadati > Pseudomonadota > Alphaproteobacteria > Hyphomicrobiales > Nitrobacteraceae > Bradyrhizobium > Bradyrhizobium sp. CCBAU 53415. The sequence goes on from NZ_LBJF01000027.1 coordinate 284,215, forward strand.
TGAAGCATGCGCCCGCGATCGTGCTGGCGCTGACCCCACATCTTGCCGCCTGGGCCAAGCTCCAGATCGACACCATGCTGGGCTCGACAATGATGGCGGCGACCAGCGTCGGCGGGCTCGCCGCCGACAAGGCCGACGCGGTCAAGGCTGCCGCCATCGCCGCGCTGCCGCAGCAGGGCGTGTTCTATCACGGATTGGAGGTGATGGGCGGCGGCTCCATCCTCGGTGGTCTGATCCTCGGCGCGATCGGCGTCTTCATCATCGAGCGCGACTTCGAGAAGGCATCGAGCTTTGCTCTGGTCGGTGCCGTGCTCACCTATTTCGGCTTCATGCACGGCGAAGCCGTCGGCATCGGCGGCGGCTTCGGCGTCACGCCCGCAGTGGCGTTGGCCTACGCCGTGATGGCAGCCGGCCTGTTCGCGGCCAGCAAGCTCGGCGCCAGCGAACACTATGCCGCGCATCCGGAGATGTCGGCCGCTCCGGCGGAATAGGCGCGGGTTTCAATTCGGCGGAGCGGCCGGGCGATGGCCCGGCCGCTCCTGTTTCAGGGACGTACGGCCGGCGTCTCCATCGGCAGGCCGTGCGCCCGCGACATCAGATAGAGCTCGAGCGCGACCAGCTCGGGCGAACCGTAGTCATAGGCCTGGGCGCGGACTCCGGTCATGCAGCTCCGCAGCCGGCGCTCGAGGGATCCCAGCGTCTGCCATTCCAAGCGGTAGAGCGGATAACCGGTCGGCTGTCCCTGCGTGATCGGCGCGCCCGCAAGGCGCTTGTCGAAATTGTCGTCGTGGCAGTTGGTGCAGGCGAGGTTGAGCTGCCCCTCGCGCTGCATGTACAGCGCGCGGCCCTGCTCGACAAAGGGCTTGGCTTGCGGATCGTCACCGGCCGTGATCGGGGTGCCGCGCGACTGGTGGGCGGTGAAGGCGGACAATGCCAGCAGATCGCGGCTCTCGTAGGGCAACTGTGTCGCCTGCTGATGATTGGCCCGGCAGAGATTGATGCGCTGGTCGAGCGTGACGGGACGGCCGAGCGCATTGTCGAAGGCCGGGTAGCGTGCGGCAACGCCCTTCATGCTGCTGCGCGCATCGCCATGACAATCCGCGCAGGCTTTGTCGGCGCTGCCGGTCTTCTTCGCCCACAGCGCCTCGCCATCGAGCACGAACAGCATTCCCGGATTGATGGTGTCGTCGTCCTGCATGGCGCGCGTGTCCGGACCCATGAAGGCATAGCCGGAGCGTCGTGCATCGGGTCGGATTTCGCCGGCGAGCAGGGCGGGGGGCGCCGCGGCCAACAATGTCGCCGCCGCCATCGCGCGCCAAGACATCATTCGACCGTGATCGACGCCGACGCGGTGGACGAATAGCCGCTGTCGCCGATCCATTCGAACTCGAACTTGCCGCTTTCCTTGGCGACCGCGAAGAACGACAAATATGGGTTCGCCGCGATCGCCGGAAACAGATCGGCGCGAAAAATCTCAGTGCCGTTGTAACGACAGGTGAAGCTCGTGATGATGTTGCGCGGCACCAGCTTGCCGTCGGCGGTGTGGCGGAAGCCGGTCTCCATGATGTGCGAGGTCAGCGTGCGGATCTCGATGATCTCGCCGCGTTTGGCCTTTGCCGGAACGTTGATGAGGGCGGTCATCAGTTCATCTCCTCGGTGCAGGCGGCCAGCGTCACGACGACGTCGGCGGCAACCTGCCAGAACGTGTCGTCGGAGAGGCGCGCGATCGCGACCACCTTCTGGGTGTCGGCGAGCCGAATCCGGGTCGAGACCTGGGCCCGGCCAGAGGCAGGGCCGAGAAGGAAATTGCCGATGTTCGGCTGTGGGTTCTTCTCGTTGAAAACGTGGATGCTCTTGACGTGGTCGTCCACCGTCATCGGGCTGGCGACGCTCACCGTCATCGGCACCGTGTTGCCGTTCTCGACCAGCGGCGGAATGTCGAGCTTGACCCTGCCGGTGTGAATCTGGGCTTCACCGACGACGTTGCGGATCGCGGTGCTGAGCATCGCCGGTGTTGCCTCGAGTGGCCGCAACGTGACGATCGGCATCGTGCCGGCGACTGTCACGCCTCCGGCGAGGCTCAGGAATTGTCGTCGCGTGGTTGGCATGAACCTAGTCCCGAAGCGTTGCAAGAAAGGCCACGATGTCCTCGATCTCCGCAGCCGACAGGATCGGCTTGCCGGCGAAATTGCGTCCGACGCGAACGAGGCCGTCGGTGCGGTAATAGGACGGCATGATGGTGTCCGGGTTGAAGCGCGAGGCGTCGACCAGCCGAAGCCGCAACTGGCTCACCGACCATCTGTTCCCGGTGCCGGTGAGATCAGGCGCAAGGTCGCCCTGGAACCGGGTTTCCGGAAATGGGCCGGAATGGCAGAGGATGCAAGTCGTTGTGCGCGCAAGCACCAGCGCGCGTCCGCGCGCGGCATCGCCGGGGGAGCCTGTGAGCGATGCAGGAATGCCGTCGCCGACTATTCCGTAGGGCAAGAGCTCGTCCGCTCGGGCGGGCAAGGCGACGGCAAGGCTCGCGACGAATCCCGCAATCGCGAATATTGGATTGACTGGCTGAGGTCGCCGCGCACTCCTCTTACCTCTCCCGCTTGCGGGAGAGGTCGGGCCGAAGGCGAGGGTGAGGGCGAGGGTTCTTTCCTCTTGGGGGGTCTCGCGAGCGGAGACACCCTCTCCCCATCCCTCGCCCGCAGGCGGGGAAGGGGGCGCACCGCGGTCATGGCGACATGCTCGTCTCACCATGTCCTAGCCAAACGTCTCCGCCGTGATGGCCTGAAACCAGCGCTCGGCCTCAGTCGCCTCACGGGCCCGCAATTCGCGCGGCGCGTCGACCGGGCTGGTCGCGCCGCCCTCGACCTCGGCGAAGATGTCGCCCCTAGGCTGGTAGTTGGCGGCGAGCGAGAAGCCGTAACCGGGCGCGACGATGTTGTAGCAGACCCCTGTGAGCCGTGGCGTCTCCGGCGCGCGGCCCGCGAGCAGGTTGACGATCGCGCCAGCGCAGGCCTTGCCCTGCGCGCTTGCAGCGGCGGCCGATTTTGGAATCCCGCCGCCGAGGCAGGCATCGCCGATGACGTGGATGTTCTTGACGAGCTTCGATTCGAAGGTCACGGGATCGATCGGACACCAGCCGGTCGCATCCGCAGCGCCCGCGATCCCGGCAATGCGCCCCGCGCGCTGCGGCGGAATGACATTGGCGACATCAGGGGTGTAGTTGCCGAACTCCGTGACGATGGTCCTCGTCGCGTGATCGACCGAGGTGACGCGGCCGCCCTGCGACAGTGCGATGCGCTCGATCATGTCGCCGTAGAGCTCCTTCCACGCCTTTTCGAACAGTCGCTGCTGGGAGAAAGTGTCCTTGGCGTCGAGGATCAGAACTTTCGAACGCGGCTTCTTCGTCTTCAGGTAATGCGCGATGAGGCCGGCGCGCTCGTAAGGCGCCGGCGGGCAACGTGAGGGATTGGCCGGGATTGCAATGGCGACCGTGCCGCCGTCCGCCATCGCCTCCAACTGCCTGCGCAGCAAAAGCGTTTGCGCGCCGGCCTTCCAGCCGTGCGGCATCGTCTCCGATGCGGCCTCGTCGTAGCCGGGCAGGGCTTCGGGATGGAAGTCGATGCCGGGCGAGAGCACGAGCCGGTCATAGCCAAACGCGGTGCCATCGCCCGTGGTCACGCGACGCTTTTGCGCGTCGATGGTCGTTGCAGCCTGGGCGACGACGGTGATGCCAGTAGCGGCGAGCCTGTCGTAGTCGAACTGCTGCGCCTCGATCTCGCGCAGGCCCGCGATCACCTCGTTGCTGAACGGGCAGGAGATGTAGGTCTTGTTCGGCTCGATCAGGGTGACCTGCAATCTGGCGTCGGCGCGCTTGAGCGCGCGGGCGCAAGCCGCGCCGCCAAAGCCGCCGCCGACCACGACGACGCGGCCCGCCGATTGCGCGCGCAGGATCGAAGGTGCGGCGAGCGTTGTGGCCGCGACGGCGATGCCGAGGACGGCGTTCCGCCGTGTCACCGGCGCATTCATGAGGCCTGTCCGGACAATGCTGCGGCGGCCGGCATGGCCGCCGCGAGTCGTTGTTCGAGCATGATCTTCTTCGGAAAACCGCTTCGCACTTTGCGCTAACGCGGCCCTTCGGGTCCGGATCATGCTTTACGCGAAGGTGATGTTCTGGTCCCGCAGCGGCACCGAGCGGATGCGCTTGCCGGTCGCGGCGAAGTACGCATTGAGCACGGCCGGCGCAGCGACGCCGATGGTCGGCTCGCCGACACCGCCCCAGAACCCGCCGCTCGGCACCATCACCGCTTCCACCTTCGGCATCTCGTTGATGCGCATCGAGTTGTAGGTGTCGAAGTTGGTCTGCTCGATCTTGCCGTCCTTGACGGTGCAGCCGCCATAGAACAGCGCGGAGAGGCCGTAGACGAAGGAGCCGGCGATCTGCCGCTCCACCTGCGCCGGATTGACGATGTAGCCGGGATCGGTGGAGGCGACGATGCGATGCACCTTGATCTTGCTGCCGTCGGTCACCGAGATCTCGGCGGCGCCGGCGACATAGCTGCCGTAGCCCATGACCTGCGCGATGCCGCGATAGACGCCCTGCGGCGCCGGCGTGTCCCAGCCGATCTTCTCGGCGACGGCGTTGAGCACCGCGAGGTGCTTGGGGTGATTGCCCATCAGCCTGCGGCGGAATTCGAGCGGGTCCTGGCCTGCGGCCTGGGCCAGCTCGTCCATGAAGCATTCCATGTAGATCGCGTTGTGATTGACGTTGACGCCGCGCCAGAAGCCGGGCGGAACGTGCGGATTGCGCATCGCATGCTCGATCAGAAGGTTCGGCACCGAATAGCCGAACGCGGCGTCGCCGGATTGGGCGACGCCCTGGAATGCGACGGGATCCATGCCGTTCTGCAGCGCTTCAGGGCGAAGCGAGAACAGGATCGACTGCCCGGACAGGCGGTAGTGCAGCGCGACCAGATTGTTGTCGGCGTCGAACGCGCCGGTCATCTTGCACTGGGTGATCGGGTGATACCTGCCGTGCGCCATGTCCTCTTCGCGCGACCACAACAGCTTGATCGGCGTGCCCGGCATCTGCCTGGCGATCATGACCGCCTGGCGGACATAGTCGGTCTGGCCGCGCCGGCCAAAGCCGCCGCCTGGCATCACCTTGTGCACATCGCATTTCTCGGCCGGCAGGCCGGAAGCCTCCAGCACGGCTGCGAAGGCCGCCTCGCCATTCTGCGTGCCGCACCAGACCTCGCATTTGTCCGCCGTGTAGATCGCGGTGGCGTTCATCGGCTCCATCGTGGCGTGGTTCTGATAGGGATAGGAGTAGACGGCCTCGACCTTTTTCGCGGCGCCGGCGATCGCCGCCTTGGCGTCGCCGTTCTTGTTGCCGACATAGGCCGGCTGCGAATCGTCGAGCCCCTCGGCCAGCCATTTCGCAATTGACGCGCTGGAGACCTTGGCGTTGTCGCCTTCGTCCCAGACGATCGGCAACGCTTCCAGCGCGGTCTTGGCGTGCCACCAGGTGTCGGCGACGACAGCGACCGCGGTATCGCCGACCCTGACCACCTTCTTGACGCCCTTCATGCCGGCGATCTTGGCTTCGTCGAAGCTCTTCAGCTTGCCGCCGAATACGGGGCAGTCCTTGATCGCGGCATTCAGCATGCCCGGCAGCTTGACGTCGATGCCGTAGATCATGGCGCCGGTGGTCTTGTCGACGGTGTCGAGCCGCTTCACGCCCTTGCCGATCAGCTTCCAGTCCTTCGGATCCTTCAGCCTGACATCCGCCGGCGGCGTCAGCTTCGCCGCGGCCTCGGCGACCTTGCCGTAGGTCGTGGTTCGGCCCGAGGGCGTATGGGTGATGACGCTGTTCGCGGCCGTGCATGCGGAGGCCGGCACTTTCCACGCATCGGCGGCAGCCTGAATCAGCATCACGCGCGCGGTGGCGCCGCCCTTGCGGACATAGTCCTGCGACGAGCGGATGCCGCGGCTGCCGCCGGTCGAGAAATCGCCCCAGACGCGCTTGCGCGCGACGCTCTGGCCCGGAGTCGGATATTCGGTCGTGACCTTGCTCCAGTCGCATTCGAGCTCCTCGGCCACGAGCTGGGCGAGACCGGTGAGCGAGCCCTGGCCCATCTCGGAGCGGGCGATGCGGATCACCACGGTGTCGTCGGGCCTGACCACGACCCAGGCGCCGATCTCGGGCGAGCCGTCGGCAGCACGCACCACGGCGGGGCCGCCGAAGGGGATGTCGAGGCCGATTGCAAGGCCCGCGCCGACAGCAGCGCTGCCGATGACGAAGGCACGACGGTTCATCTTGGGCGAGACGTGCTTGTTCACGGGGCGGCTCCTTACGCGCTTGCGATCATGTGGATCGCCTCGCGCACCTGCTGGAAGGTGCCGCAGCGGCAGATGTTCGTGATGGCCTCGTCGATGTCGGCGTCGGTCGGCTTCGGCTTCTCGTTCAGCAGCGCCGCCACCGCCATGATCATGCCGCTCTGGCAATAGCCGCATTGCGGCACGTCCTGGGCGATCCAGGCGTCCTGCACCTTGTGCAGCGTATCGCCCGAGGCGAGCCCCTCGATCGTGGTGATCTTCTTGCCCTCGGCCTCGCTGACCGAGATCCCGCAGGAGCGCATCGCCGCGCCGTCGATGTGAACTGTGCAGGCGCCGCATTGTGCGATGCCGCAGCCGTATTTGGTGCCGGTCAGGCCGGCATTCTCCCGGATCGCCCAGAGCAGCGGCGTATCCGGCTCGACGTCGAGGGTGAAGGGTTTTCCGTTGATTGTTAGGTTTGCCATCGCAAGTCCCCTGATTGGCCCAATCCACCGATTGAACTCAGGGGCGCAATCTGTCCGGCAAACTGGAACTGTTCAAATCAACACTCCGCGGGCTAGCCGGGATGCATTGCCCGGCCGCGCGAGAGTATGGACCGCGGCGCTGTTTTGCCTCATCCCTTCGTTAATCGATTCGAGTTGACGTCTCCTCTGGGCGCCAATCCGCGGCTTCAGGCGACGTCCGGCCGTGAAGGTCGGTTCCAGGCCCGGGTCGCGTCCCGTGGAGCGGCGACAGTTTGTCCTTTTTGCCGGGATGCAAGACGCCGGCACTTTGGTACACTGCGTCGACACAAAAGGAGTTCCATGAACGTGCCGAGTCCCTGCAACGTGCTGATGCTCTACCCGCTGTTCTCGGCAGAGTCCTTCTGGAGCTTTGGCGAATCCTGCAAAGTGATGGGCGTCAAACGCCCTGCCGCCCCCTTGGGCCTGATCACCGTTGCCGCAATGTTGCCCGAGAGCTGGACGGTCCGGCTGATCGATTGCAACACGGCAGCCCTCGGCGACGAGGATCTCGCCTGGGCCGACGTCGTCTTCACCGGCGGAATGATGCCGCAGCAGGCCGATACGCTTCGCCTGATCGAGCTCTGCCGCGCCGCTGGCAAGCCGGTGGTCGTCGGCGGTCCCGATCCCACCTCGAGCCCCCACATCTATGAGCGGGCCGACTTCCGGGTGCTGGGCGAGGCCGAGAGCGTGATCGACGAGTTCATCGCGGCCTGGGAAAGCGGCGCGCGGTCCGGCGTCTTCACCGCGCCGAAATTCCAGGCCGACGTCACCAAGACGCCGGTGCCGCGTTTCGACCTGCTCAAGTTCGAGGACTATCTCTATCTCGGTGTGCAGTATTCGCGCGGCTGTCCCTTCACCTGTGAATTCTGCGACATCATCGAGCTCTACGGGCGCGTGCCGCGAACCAAGACGGTCGAGCAGATGTTCGTCGAGCTCGAGACGCTCTACCGGATGGGCTATCGCGGCCATCTCGACTTCGTCGACGACAATTTCATCGGCAACAAGAAGTCGCTGCGTCAATTCCTGCCAAAGCTCGCCGAATGGCAGCGCACGCACGGCTATCCCTTCGAATTCTCCACGGAAGCCTCGGTCAACCTCGCCGACGATCCGGAACTGCTGGAGCTGATGGGGGCGGCCAATTTCTTCGGCATCTTCGTCGGCATCGAAAGTCCCGACCCGGCGACGCTGGTCGCGATGCGGAAGAAGCAGAACACGCGGCGCAACATCGCCGAGAGCATCCACAAGATCTACGCCGCCGGCATGCTCGTCACCGCGGGCTTCATCGTCGGCTTCGACAACGAGAAGGTCTCGATGGCGGAGGCCATGATCGAATTCATCGAGGAGGCGGCGATTCCCGTCGCCATGGTCGGCCTGCTCTATGCCTTGCCGAACACGCAGCTCACGCGCCGACTCGAGCGCGAAGGCCGGCTGCATCCGGGCCACGATGTGGCGCCGACCATCGGCGCCGATCAGTGCACGGCCGGCATCAACTTCGATCCGGTCCGTCCGTTGCGCGACATCCTGCTGGATTACAGGCGCGTGCTGGAGCACACCTACAGCCCGGCGGCCTATGCAGGACGCGTCGACCGCCTGATGACGCTGCTCGACCGATCCAGGCAGCGTCCCGAACTCGCCGAAGGAGATATCCGCGCCAGGCTCGGGGCGATGGAGACGGTGCACAAGGTGGTCACCGCCCTTCCCGAGGCACGGGGACCGCTGTGGCAGACCTTCATGAATTGCGCCAAGCGTGACACCTCGTCCGCGCGTATCGCGGTGCAGATGATCGCGGCCTATGCGCATCTCGGACCGTTCTCGCGCAAGGTCATCGCCGCCATCGACGAGCGCCTGGCTGCGCTTGACGGCGAGACCGTCGTTCCGGCGAATGTCGGCGTGACGGCGGCTTGACGGCTTACTTCACCGCGAGCCGCAAGAAGCTCATCACGCTGCCGAGCGCGGCAAAGCCCGCGCCGAGCGCGAGCGCCAGGGTTGCGCCGTCATGTCCCGCGAGCGCGAAGCAGGCGGCGGCCAGCGCCGCGCCTGTCGTCTGTCCGGTCAGGCGCGCGGTCGCGACGATGCCCGAGGCACTGCCGCTGCGGTGCGGCGGCGCGCTCGACATCACCGCCTTCATGTTCGGCGCCTGGAAGAAGCCGAACCCCATGCCGCAGATCACCATCCGCCAGATGATGTCGGCGATGGCGGGATTGGCCGGCAGCGTCGCGAGCAGCGCCATGCCGAGGCCGAGCAGCACGAGGCCGATGCCGCCGAGCAGGCCGACCGGGTGGCGGTCGGAGAGGCGCCCCGCGATCGGCGCCATGATGCCGACCACCAGCGGCCAGGGCGTCATGAAGAAACCGGTCTCGACCTGAGAGCGGCCGAGCACGTCCTCGAAATAGAACGGCAGCGAAACGAAGGCGAGGCCCTGGACGGCGAAGGAGCACACCGCAGTCGCCGCCGACAGTGCGAACATCGGCCGGCTGAACAGGTCGATCGGCAGCATCGGCGCCGGATGGTCGGCATGACGGCGGGTCAGGATGAAGCCGAGCGCGAGCGCCGAAACCAGCTCGATGCCCACGACGAGCGGCGACAGATTGTGCGCGGCGCTGCCGATGCCGGTGATGAACAGGCCGAGGCAGGCGGCGGCGAGGATCGCGCCGAGAAAGTCGAAACCGTGATCGGCGCGCGGCGTCTTCGGCAGCATCGCAAAGCCGATGCCGATCGCGACGAGGCCGAACGGGATGTTGACGGCGAACAGCCAGGGCCACGGACCGATCGCCAGGATGGCCGAGGCGATCGAGGGTCCGAAGGTGAAGGCGGTCGCGACCACCAGCGCATTGTGGCCGAAACCGCGGCCCTGCATCCTTCCGGGATAGACGAAGCGCACCAGCGCGGTGTTGACGCTCATGATGCCGCTCGCGCCCAGGCCCTGCAACGTGCGCGCGACGAGCAGGTTGTCCAGCGACCACGCCACCGCGCAGAACAGCGAGGCGATGGTGAACAGGATCAGGCCGCCGAGATAGATGCGCTGGTGCCCGACGATCTCGCCGAGGGCCCCGAGCGGCAGCAGCGTCGCGACCAGCGCGATCTGGTAGACGTTGACCACCCAGACCGACTGCTCCGGGCTGACATGCAGATCGGCGGCGATGGCGGGCAGGGCAATGTTGGCGATCGCAGTGTCGAGCGAGGCCATCGCCAGCGCGGTGAAGATCGCGGCGATCGCCCAGCGCCGCTGCGCGGCCGGCAGGCCATCGGAAATGGTGTGGTCAGGCTCGCGCGCGGCGGCAGGTAACGTGATTGTCATTGCGTTGGCGCGTTGCTCCGGCGTCGTCGCGATAGGGACCTTCGGCATGTACTACGGCCAGGCCGTCTTCCACAGGCATATGCTTGCATGCTGTGCATGCACGAAGGTCAGGCGATGCGGCCTCGGGCTGGCGTATGCTCACGCGAGCTGCTGCAATGTCAGGGTATCGTCATGCAAATCGTCGTTTTGCCCGGTGACGGCATCGGACCGGAGATCACGACTGCGACAACGGGCGTGCTGCGGGCGGCGTCCGAGCGCTTCCAGCTCAATCTGCGGCTGGAGGAGCATGCGGTCGGGCACGCGAGCCTGAAGCTGTCAGGCACCACCGTGCGGCCAGAGCTGCTCGGTATCGTCCGCGCCGCCGATGGCCTGATCCTGGGGCCGACCGCGACCTTCGACTTCAAGGACGAGGCGCATGGCGAGATCAATCCTTCGCGGCACTTCCGCAACAGTCTTGACCTCTACGCCAATGTCAGGCCCGCGCGCACCTATGAGGGGCGGCCCAACCGCCTCGGCGAGTTCGACCTCGTCGTGGTGCGCGAGAACACCGAAGGATTCTACGCCGACCGCAACATGGAGCAGGGCAATGGCGAGATGCTGGTCACGCCTGACGTCGTCATCTCGCTGCGAAGGATCACGCGGGCGTGCTGCGAGCGCATCGCGCACGCCGCCTGCCGTCTGGCGCTGAAGCGGCGCAAGCATCTGACCATCGTGCACAAGGCCAATGTGCTGAAGATCGGCGACGGCATGTTCCTCGACATCTGCCGCGCGGCGGCAAAGACCTATCCCGGCCTTGCGGTCGACGACATCCTCGTCGACGCCATGATGGCGCATGTGGTGCGCAACCCCGATCGCTTCGACGTGATCGTCACGACCAACATGTTCGGCGACATCCTGTCCGATCTCACCGCAGAGCTCTCCGGAAGTCTCGGCCTTGGCGGCTCGCTCAATGTCGGCGACGGCTACGCCATGGCGCAGGCCGCGCACGGCTCGGCGCCCGACATTGCGGGGCAGGATGTCGCCAATCCGGTGTCGCTGATCCTGTCGACGGCCCTGCTGCTGGCCTGGCACGGCGAAAGGAGCGGTGCCGTGCGTTACGAGGAAGCCGCGCGTGCGATTGAGGTCGCGGTGGCGAAGGCGCTTCGCGAGGGCAGGGCAACGCGCGACGTCGGCGGCACGCTGGGCACGATCGCGGCGGGGGCGGCGATTGCGGAGATCCTGCAGGCGGAGTGAGCTGCGGTGGCGCGTTTTTCTTGGGCTCAAAACAAAAAGTCGGAAAACAACCCCATGCACAGTAGAAGGCCCCTTGATCGATAAGGGATTTTCGAGCCGTGTCGGAACGACATTCGCCGGCCGCGATCAAGTTGACCCGTCGGGCAAAACACTGGCAGGATGCTATCGTGGCAGCGATGGGGTCCAAGGCCACGGCGCGTTCTCATCACACGCGCTGTCCGCTTCAGCCCGCACGACGTCGCGCCTCTCCCTGCCCACGTTGAGCCAGATCAATACTCGCCGCGCGCGTCCGCCGGACCTTTCCATCAGCGTATCCATGGAAGGGGCGGCCGACATGCAGACTCTGCTCACGGAAATCCGGAATACCCCTTTGCTCTGGATGCTGGCCTTCGTGCCCATCGTGCTGGTGGCCGAGGCCGTGGCCCCGCATTCCCACACGCTGCTCTTCGTGCTGGCGGTGCTCGCGATCGTGCCACTGGCGGCCCTGCTCAGCCATGCCACCGAGGCGGTCGCCGCGAAGACCGGCGATGCCGTGGGCGGATTGCTCAATGCCACGCTCGGCAACCTGACGGAGCTGATCATCGCCATCACCGCGCTGCGTGCAGGGCAGTACATGCTCGTGAAGGCCTCGATTGCGGGCGCGATCGTCACCAACGCGGTGTTCATGCTCGGCGCCTGCCTGCTGCTCGGCGGCCTGCGCTACCACGTGCAGGAGTACAACCGTGCCGGCGCGCGGCTCTCGTCCGGCCTGTTGCTGATGGCAACCGTTGCCCTGCTTGCGCCTTCGGCCGTCGCCGATCTCGAGCACCTGCCGCAAGGCGGGGGCATCTTGAACAAGCTCAGCGTCGGAATTTCAATCCTGCTCATCATCGCCTATGCGCTGGGCCTGTTGTTCTCGCTTGTTACGCACAAGGAGTTGTTCGCAAGCTCTGATCATGGCGACGCCAAGGAGGCGCACTGGCCGATCAGAATAGCCGTCGGCACGCTGCTTGTCGTCACGGTGCTGGTCGCGCTGGTCAGCGAAATCTTCGTGGAGTCGGTGCAGAAGGCGGCGGAGACCTTCGGGATGAGCCCGGCCTTTGTCGGCTTCATCGTCGTCTCGCTGGTCGGCGCTGCCGCCGAATTTGCGGTGGCCTTTGCCGCCGCGAGCAAGGACCGGCTCGACATGGCCATCAGCATCGCGCTCGGCAGCGCCTCCCAGATCGCGCTGTTCGTTGCCCCGGCGCTAGTGCTGCTCAGCTATGTCGTGGGACCCACGCCGATGAACCTGCAGTTCTGGCCGGGCGCCGTCACCATGGTGATGATCGCGACCGTCACGTCGGCCTTCATCACCGCCAGCGGGCGCTCGGCCTGGTTCGTCGGAGCCCTGATGCTGTTCATCTATGCGGTCTTTGCGCTGACGCTGTATGTCGTCCCGCCGGCGGGCCCGGGATGAAGGGTTGTCGCTCGTCGGCATGAGGCTTCTGATTTCACCCGGCGGAGGATGGCTGCCCGCCGACAAGCCGCGGGGCGGGGAAGCCGCAGGCGGGATGATGACATTGCTCCATGACCTGTGGTCGAACCTGGCGTCGGCAGCGGCGAATCTCTGGCACCCATTATTTAATTTGACTTAGCATATAGTTAAAACTATATAGTTATTATATATTTAATAAATTTAATCGCGGCGGCGTGCCGCCTGACGTCATTTCGATCTGCCGATTTCCGATCGAGCATTGAACCATGCGAACAGGCCGAGCCATCCACTCCATTGGGTTGCCGTCGAGAGAGGCGTGATGCATGCGCCGACCAATTGATACAGCACCGAGGAGCGGAGAAGGCATCTGGGTAGAAGATGCGGCCGGGGCTGCCGAGGTCGGCCACTGGTCTCCCGAGGCGGGCAAATGGGTCTGGCAGGACGGCTCTCCAATCAATCCGGCGCCCACCCATTGGCATCCCGCGATGGAGGATGTCGATCCGGAAGACGAACGATCGGGCGGCTCGCTCGTGGCGGCTGCAATTCTGATCCCCGTCATCTTCGTCGGGGCTTCCCTGCTCGGGGTGTTCACACCGTTCACGGCGCAACCGGACATGACGCGCATCGGCGGCGGGAGCGCCCTCAGCCTGGATCAGCGGCCGGAAATCGCGACCGGTTCGCTAGCGCTCCTTCAGCGCGAAGCGAGCCAAGCCCTGATGCAGGCGGAGCCAGCAAGCGTGGTGCAACCAAGCCAGCGGCTGGACGAAGACGCGCCGCGCATTGTAGCGCCCGCCAACGAGCTGGCCGAGGCGCACAGGGAGCTCGACGAGGCAGTCCAGCGCACGCACACGGCGGAAATCGCCGCGGAGGAGCTGCGGAAATCACTCCAACAGGAGCAAGCCCACAGCGCCGAGCTCGCGAACGAACTTGCCGGAGCCCGCCGCGAGATCGACGCCGGCAACGCCCAATCCCGCAGCGCGGACGATGTGGCCGCGCAGCAGAGAGATGCGGCGGCGCGGGAGATCGCGGAACTGCGGCAGTCCCTGCAGCAGGAGCGGCAAAGAGCCGGCCTCCTCGAGAAGCAGGCGAACGCCGCGCAGGCGGCAGCGGCGAGCGCTGAGCAAGACCGCCACGAGGCGCAGTCACGCGCCGCCGCGCTCGCGAGCGAACTCGCCGGAATACCTCGTGGATCGCTCATGGCGGAAGCTGCGGCCTCGGAACAGAAGGAGGCAGTAGGGCGGGAGGTTGCGGAGCTGCGGCAGTCCTTGCAAGACGAGCGGCAGAAGAACGCCGACCTCGTCGCCCAGGCCAAAGCAGCGCAAGCGGCAGCGGCCGATGCCGAACAACAACGTCGCGCTCTCGAAGAGGCCCGGGCGCATGCGGCCGTGCAGGCGAGGGAACTTGCGGAAACGCGCCGTGAGATCGAAACCCGGAACGTGCAATTGCGCGAGGCGAACGATGCGATCTCGCAGCAGAGACAGGCAGCGAACCGGGAGATTGCCGAACTGCGGCAGTCGCTGCAACAGGAGCGGAGCGGGACCGAAGCCAGGCAAAAGGACCGTGCATCGGCATCGGCCCCAACCGATGCGCGCCTCCAGGTGGAGCAAACAAATGTAGGCTCGATCTTGCCGGCGACGCCGAGCGTGGAAGCGGCTGTCGCGGAGCCGCTGACAGCCGCGAACCGAAACGAGGCGGAGGCACGATTGATCCCGCGCGCCAGGGCGTTGCTCGATCAGGGAAATATCGGTGCGGCGCGGATCGTGCTCGAGCTCGCGGCTGAGAAGGACATTGCGCAGGCAAGTTTCATGCTCGCGGAGACCTACGATCCGGCGGTTCTGTCCGCCTGGGGGACCTACGGAACGCGCGGTGAAGCGGCCAAGGCGCGAGAGCTCTACGCGAAGGCACACCGGGGCGGTATTCGCGAAGCAAAGGAACGGCTGGATGCGCTGCAGCGCTGAGAGTGGACTTGTTGCAGTCCTGCGGAACCAGAGGTTGCGGTGGCAGATTCGGAAGGGAAACGACATGAACAGATCGCCAAAGTCACTCTCGTTGCTCCTGCTCACCTGTTTGGCCGCGATGATGCTTCAGGCGACCTCCTTGGAAGCGCAAACGGCGAGAAATACCAGGACCGATGCTCAGCTCGTCCGAAGGTCGCTCCCGCAAGAGAATGAAAAGGACCGGATGAACGCCTGGACGGTCGGGCTCGCCGGCGGTCTGCTCGAGGGCGCACCGATCCGCCTCGCCGCAGAAATGGCTCGCGTCGTCGACGACGGAGCGGACCTGCATCTTCTGCCGATCGTCACGCGGGGGGCCACCGACAATCTGAATGCGCTGCTGTATTTGCGTGGCGTCGACACCGCCATCATCAATTCCGATGCGCTCGAAGAGTACAAGGTCCAGGCACCGCAGATCCGAAGCCGCATCACGTATCTGCTCAATCTCTTCCCATCCGAGCTGCACATCTTTGTGCGGCCTGAAATCACAGGCCTGCAGGATCTTGCCGGCAAGAAGGTGAACTTCAATACCCTGGGCACCGCAGCCGCCTATTCGGGACCACTGATCTTCAGCCGTCTCGGCATCGATGTCGACAAGACATTCATTCCGCATCAGGTGGCCCTGGAACGGATGCGCAAAGGCGAGATGTCGGCCGTCGTATTCATTACCTCGAAACCCGTCGACGCCTTCGTAAAGGGCCGCTGGGAGGCCGGATTCAAGTTCCTCCCGGTCAACTACGACAGGAAGTTCGAGGACTACTATCTGCCCGCGACCCTGGATGCCAACGAGTATCCCAATCTGATCAGGCAAGGCGAGCGGATCTCGACCATCGCGGTGCCGACAGCGCTCGTTGCGTTCAACTGGCCGCAACATTCGAATCGCTATCAACGCGTGGCCCGCCTTGTCGAGTATCTGTTCTCGCGAATCGACCGGCTGCAGGCGCCGGGCTTCGATCCGAAATGGCAGTCGATCAATCTCGCGGCAACCGTGCCAGGGCTCACCCGCTTCCAGGCCGCGCAGGATTGGCTGGATCGCAAGGCGCGCAGTGCGCAGGCGCGGCCATGAAGCGTGCGGGTCCTCCGCTCGCCGTCGCATTCTTTGTGGCCTGCGGAATCGCTTACGCGCAAAACACGAGCGATCCCATGGAAACACTTCGGGCCTGTTCGGCGATGGAGGGGCAAGCCCGGCTGGAATGTCTGCAGGATCTGTCACGCAAGATTCCACCGCCCGGGCGGCGGGTCTCAGACGATGGCTGGCTGATCAGCGAGACTACCTCGCCAGTCGACTATTCACCGATCGTCACCGCCACCACCTCTTCCGTCGGCGGCTCGGATGGTGCCTCGATGCAACTCGCGATCCACTGCCGCAAGGGCCGCACGGAAGTCGTAGTCGCAGGACCTGCGGTGTCGCGCAGCGCCAGCGAATACGCCGTCTCCTTTCAGCTCAATGCGGAGCAGCCAATGCAACTCACGGCAGTCTCGCCGTCATCCGGCTCCGGCGTTGCTTTCGGCGGCGACGTCGTGCAGTTGCTGAGGTCGCTACCCGACGACGGTCACATCGTCGTGCGTCTCTCCATCCGCACCGGCGTGGTGCAAGAGGGACAATTCCCGCTCGGCGGATTCAAGAACGTGCGCGAAAAAGTGGGGGCTGCATGCAAATGGCCGCATGCCGTCGCCAGACCAGGACGGTAACGGTCAGGGAACGGGAGAAACGAGATGATCAATTCAAAGTTGGCGATGGCAGTCATCATCGGCTTGGCGATGCTGCTTCTGGCCGGACCAAACGCGCAGGCGCAGCAGGACAACCAGTCGATCCCGCAGGCGAGTGCGAAGGGCCAGGCGAGCAATCCGAAATATTCAAGCAGGCCCAAGCAGGCGAGCAAACCGGGGCAGAATCACACCGGCAAGCGGAACCCTGCGAACGAGAGAGCGCTGGCTCAGATGACCAGACCTGAGGTCGCCAGGAAGCCGCATCGGCTGATATTGCAGGTCAATTCCAACGAACCTGCGATGATGAACCTCGCACTCAACAATGCGACCAACGTCGCGCAATACTACCGCGATCTCGGCGAGCCGGTGTCGATCGAGGTCGTCACCTTTGGTCCCGGGCTTCACATGCTGCGTGAAGACACCTCGCCGGTAAAGCCGCGCATCGAGGTCCTGGCGATGAGCCATCCCGAAATCTCCTTCAAGGCTTGCGGCAACACGCAGGAAAACATGCGTAAGGCCGAGAACAAGGACATAAGCCTGGTTCCGCAGGCCACGGTCGTCAAATCCGGTGTCGTCCGCGTCATGGAACTGCAGGAACAGGGCTGGAGCTACGTCAAACCGTGAAGTCCGGCCGCAAACCGGGTACTGCATGCGTTTGGCGGCCGATCGGATTCAGGAGCTTACTCCTGGAGCCTTTTCCGTTCCGATGGAATCGGAACGGGGCTCTAGACTCTTGTGTTTCGACGCGTTTTCTCCACGCGAACCGGTGTCCACTTCGCTCGAAAACGCTCTAGAACTGATACCTCCTCAGGCCCCCATCGACCGGGATCACCGTCCCCGTGATGTATCGCGCCACCGGTGACGCCAGAAACACGGCGAGTGCCGCCAGATCCTCCGGCTCGCCCCAATAGCCGACCGGGATCTCCTCCTCGGCAAAGCGCTCGCGATAATCCGGCGCGTAGTTGCGGCGGATCTGTTCGCTCATGATGCGGCCCGGCGGGATGCAGTTGATGGTGATGCCGTGCTCGCCGATCTCGCGCGACAGGCCCTTGGCCCAGGCGTGCACCGCGGCCTTGGCGGCGAAAGCGGCGTTCAGGCCTTCCGGCTCG
Organism: Bradyrhizobium sp. CCBAU 53415; assembly: GCF_028128735.1. Classification (NCBI taxonomy): domain Bacteria; kingdom Pseudomonadati; phylum Pseudomonadota; class Alphaproteobacteria; order Hyphomicrobiales; family Nitrobacteraceae; genus Bradyrhizobium; species Bradyrhizobium sp. CCBAU 53415. The sequence goes on from NZ_LBJF01000027.1 coordinate 301,848, forward strand.
GACTTGCCGGTGATGTTGATGATACGCCCCCATTTGCGTTCGATCATCTGCGGCAGCAGTGCATGCGCGATGCGGCGGTAGCTGGTGAAGTTGAGCGCGATCGCCTCGTCCCATTTGCTGTCGGGCGCATCGACGGGGAGGGGACGGCTGCCGCCGGCATTATTGACGAGGATGTCGACATGGCCGAGTTCCTTCAGTGCAAAGGCGGCGATCTTCTCCGCGGCGTCCTTGGCCATCACGTCCTGCTCGAGGGGCGTGACCATCCCGCCGCCGACTTCTTGCGCCAGTTCGGCAAGCAGGTCGGTGCGGCGCGCCACGGCGACGACGCGCACGCCTTCGGCAGCCAGGCCCTTCGCGATGGCGCGGCCGATGCCGATGCTGGCGCCCGTGACGACGGCGGTTTTCGATTCGAGCCCGAGGTCCATGGTGACACGCTCTCCTGGTTGCTTTGCGCTTTTGCTGTTCGTTTCCTGCCCTGGCCCGAGTGCGGCGATTTGCCGAACCGAGACGAGCAGTGGTAACCAAGAGCTCTGGCGAAGGAAACACGAAAAAGAAATGGCTGAAACGATGGTCTGGGATCCGCAGCAATATCTGAAGTTCTCCGGCCATCGGCTACGGCCCGCCGTCGATCTCCTGATGCGGATTCCGGATTTCGCCCCGCGAGCGATCGCCGATCTCGGCGCCGGCGCGGGCAATGTGACCAAATTGATCAGGGAGCGCTGGCCGACCGCAACCGTGACCGGTGTCGAGGGCTCGGCCGAGATGGTGGCTGCGGGACGCAAGGCGGCGCCGGACGTGGAATGGTCGCATGAGGATCTTGGCCATTGGAGTCCCGCCAGGCAGTACGACGTGATCTATTCCAATGCCGCACTGCACTGGCTGCCCAATCATGCGGCACTGTTTCCGTCGTTGATGGAGAAAGTGACGCGTGGGGGCATGCTTGCGGTGCAGATGCCGCGCAATTTTCTCGCGCCTTCGCATGTGCTGATCGGCGAGACCGCGCTGGATGGTCCGTGGCGGTCCAAGCTGGAGCATCTCGTCACCCCGCCGCCGGTCGAGGGGCCGGCCTTCTATCACGATCTGCTGGCGCCGATGTCGGCCAATATCGACATCTGGGAGACCGAATATCTGCAGGTGCTCGAAGGCGAGAACCCGGTGAAGGAATGGACCAAGGGGACGTGGCTGACGCGCTATCTCGATGTGCTGCAGGGTGATGAGAAGGCCGCGTTCGAAGCCGCCTATGGGGTGCGGGTCGCAAAGGCCTATCCGAAGAATGCGGCCGGGCAGACCCTGTTCCCGTTCCGACGCCTCTTCATGGTTGCCCAGCGCAAAGGCTGATTGCACTGCCGCATTGCGGCATAAGCGCTCGTTCCGTTGGACACGCACGGACGCCGGGTTGCGCATACGGCGGTCGCCAAGCTAGCTTGGCCGCGGCAAATTGGGCTTAGGTCTAGTTGTTCGGCTGGCGGATTGCTGCCACTACTGACCTGAAAAACAAAAAGAAGCTGATTTCAGAGTTATTGGGAGGTACCTTCATGCGCACGCTGCTTGCTGCGGTCGCCACCGCGGCTGTTCTCTTGGCTCCAGCCATCGCCCAAGCCCAGAGTCCTATTGTCATCAAGTTCAGCCACGTCGTCGCCAACGACACCCCGAAGGGCAAGGGCTCGCTGAAGTTCAAGGAACTCGCCGAGAAATACACGGACGGCAAGGTGAAGGTCGAAGTCTACCCGAACTCCACGCTCTACAAGGACAAGGAGGAGATCGAGGCGCTGCAGCTCGGCTCGGTGCAGATGCTCGCGCCCTCGACCGCGAAATTCGCGCCGCTCGGCGTCAAGGAGTTCGAGGCGCTCGACCTGCCCTGGCTGTTCAAGGACGACGATACCTATGCCGCCACCATGAAGGGCCCGCTCGGCAAGTATCTGTTCGACAAGCTCCAGGCCAAGGGCATCAGAGGCCTCGCTTATTGGGATAACGGCTTCCACATGGTCTCGGCCAACAAGCCGCTGATCAAGCCGGCCGATTTCCAGGGGCTCAAGTTCCGCATTTCCGGGTCGAAGATCGCCGACCAGTACTTCCGCAATGTCGGCTCGATCCCGCAGATCATGGCGTTCTCGGAAGTCTATCAGGCGCTGCAGACCGGCGTGGTCGATGGCTGCGAGAACACCCCGTCTAACTACCTCACGCAGAAATTCTACGAGGTGCAGAAGGACATCACCGTTTCGAATCACGCGCATCTGCAATACGCCGTGATCGTGAACTCCAAATTCTGGGACGGTCTGCCGGCCGATATCCGCGGTCAGCTCGAAAAGGCAATGTCCGAGGCGACCGATTACACGAACTCGATCGCTCGAAAAGAGAACGAGGATGCGCTCGCCGAGATCAAGAAGTCGGGCAAGACCACGCTCCATTCACTGACCGACGCCGATCGCAAGGCCTGGCAGGAAGCGATGCATCCGACTTACAAATGGGCCAAGGGCCGGGTCGGGCAGGAGGTGCTCGACCTCATTTCCAAGGAACTCGACGTCAAGATGAACTGACGGCTGCGGCCCAACAAGAACATTACCAACGGTCGGGGGTGATCGCGCTCCCGGCCGTTGCGCTTGAATGATCCAATCCGGGGGGACCAAGTTGCTGCGCGTGCTGAATCGTTTTCTCGATCATCTCGAGGAATGGCTGATCGCGACGATGATCGCGGCTGCGACGTCGCTCATCTTCGTCGCCGTGCTGCACCGTTACGGCGCCGGGCTGTCGATCGACATCGCCAAATGGGCGGAAGCCCGTAACCTCGCCTTCCTGGCCGTCCCGGCGCGCGCGACATTCACTTGGCTTGCCAGTCTCGACCTGTCCTGGGCGCAGGAGCTCTGCATCTACATGTTCATCTGGATGGCGAAGTTCGGCGCCGCTTATGGCGTGCGGACCGGCATCCATGTCGGCGTCGACGTGCTGGTCAATATCCTCCCTGGCGGGTCGCGCCGGCGCGTGATCACCTTCGGCCTCCTGTGCGGCGCGCTTTTCACCGCCATCGTCGCCTATTTCGGCGCCGCTTTCGTCGGCCAGATGTGGCAGACCGGCCAGCAATCCAACGATCTCGAAGCGCCGATGTGGATGGTGTATCTCACCATCCCGCTCGGCTCCGGCCTGATGTGCTTCCGCTTCCTCCAGGTCGCCTGGTCGTTCTATCGCACCGGCGAGCTGCCGCACCATGACATGGCGGGCGTCGAAGGCGTCGAGGTGGACCCGGTGCATCCGGCCCCGGTCACCCACAGCCAGGTCGTTCGCGACGAGCGCAGCCCGCTCGGCTGGATCCTGATGCTGCTGCCGGTCCTGATCGTCGCCCTCTGCTTCGCGCATGCCGGCCACGTCATCACCCTGCCGCAAGGTATGCGCGTCCTCATCGTGTTCGCGCTGCTGCTCTCCTTGATGCTGACGGGCATGCCGATCTCGATTGCGCTCGGTCTCACCGTGCTCAGCTTCATGTTCACGCTGACCGACGTGCGAACAGAATCGGTGGCGCTCAAGCTGTTCACCGGCATCGAGAATTTCGAGATCATGGCGATCCCGTTCTTCATCCTCGCCGGCAACTTCCTGACCCATGGCGGCGTCGCGCGGCGGATGATCACCTTCGCAACGTCGCTGGTCGGCCATTGGTACGGCGGTCTCGCTCTGTCGGGCGTGGTCGCCTGCGCGTTGTTTGCCGCGATCTCCGGCTCCTCGCCGGCAACCGTGGTGGCGATCGGCTCGGTGATCCTGCCCGCCATGGTCGCGCAAGGCTTTCCGAAGCGGTTCGGCGCGGGCGTGATCACGACGTCGGGCTCGCTCGGCATTCTCATTCCGCCGTCGATCCCGATGGTGCTCTACGCCGTGTCCACCAACAGCTCGGTCGGCAAGCTGTTCATCGCCGGCATCGTGCCGGGATTCGTCCTCGCCTCGCTGCTCGGCGCGACGACGTTCTATCGGGCCTGGCGCAACGACTATCCGCGGATGCGCAAGGCCACCTTCGTCGAGCGCCTCGACGCGTTCCGCAAGTCGATCTGGGGCATCCTGCTGATCGTGATCGTGATCGGCGGCATCTATAGCGGCCTGTTCACGCCGACCGAGGCTGCCGCCGTCAGCGCGGTCTACGCCTTCATCGTCGCCGTGTTCATCTACAAGGATCTGAAGCTGCGCGACGTGCCGCGCGTGCTGCTGTCGTCGGCGAATCTCTCCGCCATGCTGCTCTACATCATCACCAACGCGGTGCTGTTCTCGTTCCTGATGACCTACGAGAACGTGCCGCAGGCGCTGGCGCAATGGATGATCGACCAGGGCCTGGGGTGGATCGGATTCCTGCTGCTCGTCAACCTGCTGCTGCTGGTGGCGGGCAACGTGATGGAGCCGTCCTCGATCATCCTGATCATGGCCCCGATCCTGTTTCCGGTCGCGGTCAAGCTCGGGATCGATCCGATTCATTTCGGCATCCTGATGACGGTCAACATGGAGGTCGGCCTGTGCCATCCGCCCGTCGGCCTCAATCTCTACGTCGCCTCGGGCATCGCCAAGATGGGTATCACCGAGCTCACGGTCGCGGTGTGGCCGTGGCTGTTGACGATGCTGAGCTTCCTCGTGCTGGTGACGTATTGGCCCGGCCTGTCGCTGTGGCTGCCGCGATTGTTGGGGATGTAGAGCACGAGCTGCGGCGCGGTTCTTACTCCCTCCGGGGATGGTGACCGCGTCCGCCTTCGCTCCATCAATGGCAATCGGTTGCGAGATACGGTTAGATGGCGCTCACCAGATCAGGGGAGCCAGCTCGATGACAGACATTTCGAACAGTGAGCCGAAGGACGCCTCTCCGTCGGTCATCGCGCAGCATGATGCCATGCTGAAGGCGCTGCCGTTTTCCGACAGGCGGGATTTCGACGATGCGGCGCGCGGCTTTCTCGGCACGATCGAGAATGCGACGATCCTGAATCCGCAGGGACGGACGGTCTGGAGCCTCGAGCCTTACGGCTTCCTGTCCACTGAAGTGGCGCCGGCCACGGTCAATCCGAGCCTGTGGCGGCAATCGCGTCTCAACATGCAGCACGGCCTGTTCGAGGTCGTGCCCGGCGTCTACCAGGTGCGCGGGCTCGACATCGCCAACATGACCCTGATCGAGGGCGACAGCGGCGTCATCGTCGTCGATGCCCTGACCTCGATCGAAGGCGCCCGCGCCGCGCTCGATCTCTATTTCAGGCATCGCGGCCTGAAGCCCGTTGCGGCCGTCATCTTCACGCACACCCACACCGACCATTGGGGCGGCGCGCGCGGCGTGCTGGAGGAGGATGCGCTCGCCACCGGCCGCGTGCCGATCGTCGCGCCGAACCTGTTCATGGAGCACGCCGTCTCCGAGAACATCATCGCGGGACCGGCGATGCTGCGCCGGGCGCAATACCAGTTCGGGCCGCTGCTCGCCAAGGGCGTGCGGGGACAGGTCGATTGCGGGCTCGGCAAGTCGATGGCGGCAGGATCAGTCGCGCTGCTGCGGCCGACCGACCTGATCATGGCGACCGGCGATACGCGCGTGATCGACGGCGTCGAGTTCGAATTCCAGATGGCGCCGAACAGCGAAGCGCCCGCGGAGATGCACTTCTTCATCCCGCGCTACAAGCTGTTGAACCTCGCCGAGAACTGCACGCACAATTTCCACAATCTGCTGCCGTTCCGCGGCGCCGACGTGCGCGACGCGCTGGCCTGGTCGAAATATCTGGGCGAGGCCTTGCGGCTCTGGGACGGCAAGGCGGAGGCGATGTGCGGCCAGCACCATTGGCCGGTGTGGGGGGCTGAGCGCATCGGCACGATGATCCGCCAGCAGCGTGACCTCTACAAATTCGCGCACGACCAGACCATCCGCCTGATGAATCATGGCTTCACCGCCGCCGAGATCGCCGAGACGATCCAGCTGCCGAAGAGCCTGGAAGGCGCCTGGCATGGCCGTGGCTATTACGGCCACATCCGGCACAACGTGAAGGCGATCTACCAGAAATATCTCGGCTGGTACGACGCCAATCCGGTCAATCTCGATCCGCTGCCGCCGGTGGAGTCGGGCAGGAAATATGTCGAGTATATGGGCGGGGCGGAGGCGATCCTGGCGCGGGCGCGCGATGATTTCGACAAGGGCGAGTTTCGCTTCGTCGCTCAGGTGCTCGGCCATCTCGTCTTCGCCGAACCGGACAATTCGGCGGCACGCAGCCTGCTCGCCGACACGCTGGAGCAGCTCGGCTACGCCGCTGAGAGCGCGACTTGGCGCAACGCCTATCTGTTCGGCGCGCAGGAATTGCGGCAGGGCATGCCGAAGGTACCGGCGCGCCCGCCGATGCCGCGCGAAACGCTGGCCGCGCTGCGCACCTCCCAGCTCTGGGATGTGATGGGAATTCGCCTCAACGGCCCCAAGGCGGAAGGCAAGCACATCGTCTTGAACTGGCGCTTTTCCGACACCGGCGAGACCTTCGTGCTCAATCTGGAGAACTGCGCGCTCACTTACGCCGAGGGCGTGCAGGCGGAGAACGCGGACGCCAGCTTCACGCTCGCACGCGCAACGCTCGACGAGGTGATCGCGAAGCTGACGAGCTTTCCGGAAGCGGTCGCCGCCGGCAAGATCGAGCTATCGGGCAACCCGATGCGGCTTGCCGAGCTGATGGGCCTGATGGACGAATTCCCGCGCATGTTCGAGATCGTCGAGCCGAAGCGGACGGTGGTGAGGTAGGGCGACCCGTGCCCCGGACGCAGCGCAGCACTTCTTCAGCGGTGCGCTGCAGAGCCGGGGCCCATGTTTCCAAGAGCATGCCCTGCCGCATGGGTCCCGGCTCTGCGCCGCAACGCGAAGGGCGTTGCAGCGCGTCCGGGACACGAGAGTGGCGGGTGGCTGCTTACTCCGCGCTGCTCACCAGCTTGATCCGCGGCGCCTGTGCCTCGGTCAGGCTGCGATAGGCCGCGAGATAGTCCAGCGCCATGCGCCGTGCCGTGAAGCGCGTCTCGAACTGCTTGCGGATCGCGGTGCGGTCGAGTTGCGGAAGGCGATTCACCACCCCCGCGGCGCTGATGATGTCCTCGACGACGAAGCCGGTGAGACCCTCGTCGATGATCTCCGGCGCTGAGCCGCGGTTGAAGGCGACGACCGGCGTTCCGCACGCCATAGCCTCGATCATCACGAGGCCGAACGGCTCCGGCCAGTCGATCGGCAGCAGGAGGCCGAGCGCGCCGCTCAGAAAGTCCGACTTCTCGCGATCGCTGATCTCGCCGATGAAGTCGACCAGCGGATTGTCTTCGATCATCGGCCGGATCAGCTCGTCGTAGTAATCCTGGTCGGCGCGATCGACCTTGGCCGCGATCTTCAGCGGGATGCCGCAATGGGTCGCGATCTTGATGGCGCGGTCGACGCCTTTTTCCGGCGCGATGCGGCCGAGCACGGCGAGATATTCCTGCTTCGCCGGCTTCGGCGTCAGCAAGTTCTCCGGCAGGCCGTGGTGGATCGTCGTCACCCAGTTCGCCTGCGGCACCGGCCGTCGCTGCGCATTGGAGATCGAAATGACGGGCATCCTGGCGAAGGTGTTGAAGACCGGCTGATGCTCCGGCAGATCGAGCCGGCCGTGCAGCGTGGTCACGAATGGCGTGGGCTGTCGGTGGAACAGCGACCACGGATAATAGTCGAGATGGAAGTGGAGGAAGTCGAACTCCTCGTCGTCACATTTCTGCCGCACCCGCTCCAGCAGCACCATGTGCAGCGCGTTGGGATCGCGCACGGAACCGTCGAGACGGAGCGCCTTCGGCCACAACGCATCCAGCTTTGCCGACGTCCGCGAGTCGCCGCTCGCGAACAATGTCACGTCGTGTCCAAGGGCTACCAGCTCCTCCGTCAACCAATGCACCACCCGTTCGGTGCCGCCATACAGCTTGGGCGGAACAGCTTCCGTCAACGGAGCTACCTGCGCGATGCGCATCTCACCATCTCCTCTACGATCATGGAGTTAAAGCCCCCGCCGTGTCTCGGTACCGGCATGCCAGAGCGGGAACGTTCTCGCATTTGCGAAGTTCCTTCTCCCAAACGTTACATATTCGACACGTCGGGGGATCGTCGCGATGCTGCCACCAGATCTTCGCACATCGCCCGCATCCGCATGTCGTGATGGCGTTGCCCGGGAACAGAGGCGAAGCGGCCGATGTTCACTCGACCGGTAATGAAACGAAAATCAGCATAACGGGGCGATAGCCATATGGATCAGCTTTCTGGATACGCGCGCAGGCCATTTGCCTTTGTCTTGCGCTATCTTCGGATGCGAATGGCGTCGCACATGGTGATCTTGACCGCAGTCGTTGCGGCGGTTGCCTGCTCCGTAGGCACTCAGTACGGGGTTAAATCCCTTGTCGACGCCTTGTCTGCGGGACCTTCGCATGGTGGCGGCGGCGTATGGCTGGCATTCATTCTGCTCATGTCTTTGATCGCCGCCGACAACTTCCTGTGGCGGATCGCGAGTTGGACAGCGAGCTTCACCTTTGTGCGGGTCACGGGTGATTTGCGGCGAGACATATTTCGTCATCTGACCGGACACGCGCCGAGTTACTTTTCCGACCGGATGCCAGGAATGCTGACGAGCCGGATCACGGCGACGTCGAATGCGGTGTTCACGGTCGAGAACATGTTCGTCTGGAACGTGCTGCCGCCGTGCATTGCCACAATTGCGGCAATCGCGCTGATTGGAACCGTCAGTCCTTATATGGCACTCGGCCTGACCGTGATCGCAGGCGGTATGGTGATCGCCATGTTCCGTCTGGCAGCCGCCGGCAAGCCGCTTCACGACGATTTCGCCGACAAGGCGGCCGCGGTCGACGGCGAGATGATCGACGTCATCAGCAATATGCCCCTGGTCCGTGCCTTCTGTGGCATCGGCCACGAGCATGAGCGGTTCGACGCGACCGTGAACCGGGAACTCATCGCGCGAAGCCGCAGCCTGCGTTATCTGGAAAAGCTGCGGCTGTTGCATGCTGCCGTAACCGTGCTTTTGACGATTGCGCTGATGGCCTGGGCAATCACGCTCTGGCATAAGGGTGAAGCGACCACCGGTGACGTCGTTCTGGTCTGTACGCTTGGCATCTCGATCCTGAGCGCCACGCGCGATCTCGCGGTGGCGCTGGTCGACGTCACCCAGCACGTCGCGCGGCTGACCGAGGCGATCGCCACGCTGCTGGTGCCGCACGAATTGCGCGACCACCCCGAAGCCGAGCCGCTGATGAAGAGCGGCGCTGCGATCGCGTTCAACAATGTTGCCTTCGGCTATCCCGGCGGCGAGAAGATCTTCGAGCGGTTCAGCCTGCGGCTCCAACCGGGCCAGCGCGTCGGCCTGGTCGGGCAGTCCGGCGGCGGCAAGTCGACGCTGTTCACATTGCTCCAGCGCTTCTACGACGTCGACGAGGGCAGCATCACCATCGACGGCCAGGACATCTCCAAGGTCACGCAGCTGAGCCTGCGCGAGGCGATTTCCGTCGTGCCGCAGGACATTTCATTGTTTCATCGCTCCATTCGCGAGAACATCCGCTACGGCCGTCCGAACGCGACCGACGACGAGGTGCTGCGTGCAGCGATCGCGGCGCGCTGCGACTTCGTCGAGAGCCTGCCCGATGGCCTCGACACCATGGTCGGCGACCGCGGTGTCAAGATGTCCGGCGGTCAGCGCCAGCGCATCGCGATCGCGCGCGCCTTCCTCAAGGATGCGCCGATCCTGCTGCTGGACGAGGCGACTGCCGCGCTCGACAGCGAATCCGAGGAGGCGATCCGCGAGGCGCTGTCGCGCCTGATGCGCGGCCGGACCGTGATCGCGATCGCTCATCGGCTGGCGACGCTGCGCAATTTCGACCGCGTGGTGGTGTTGAGGAATGGTAAGATCATCGAGGACGGCTCGCCCGAGCGTCTGATGCAGGGCCACGGGCCGTATCGCGAGCTGGTCACGCAGGAAATGAGCCGGCTCGCGCAAGCCGCCGCGTAGACCAGCAGTCGCGTTCTCGAGTGGTTGCGTTTGAAACAGGCGCAGGGGAGCAGCTCATGTCGGCCGAAGCCGTAACCCAATTCGTCTCCGTGACGAGGACCTCGGAACAGGTCGCGGAACAACCCTTCTATATTCCGATGACGGGGCCGTCGGCACGGCCGCGGCGTTCACTCAAGCACGACGACACTTTCATCGTGCTCGACAGCCATGGCGACATCGGTGCATCCGCCGGCGGGCCGGACGGCCTGTTCCATCACGATACGCGCTACCTCGCGCGGCTCGAGCTCGTGCTCGACGATCTCCAGCCGCTGCTGCTCGGCTCGAACCTGCGCGACGACAATTCGGCGCTGACGGTCGACCTCACCAATCCGGACATCTACCGGCAGGGCAACCTCGTTCTGCAGAAGGACCTGCTGCACATCGTGCGCACGATCTTCCTGTGGCGCGGCACGGCCTATCAGCGCATCGGCGTGCAGAACCATGGCGACCGGCGCACCAGCGTCGACCTGACGCTGCTGTTCGGCAATGACTTCGCCGATCTGTTCGAGGTCCGCGGCGAGCGGCGACCGCGCCGCGGGATAGGAACGAGCCGGCTGCTCGGGCCGACCGACGTCCTGTTCGAATATCGCGGCCTCGACGAGGCCGAACGGACCACCGGGCTGCATTTCGACCCGCGTCCGACGCGGCTCTCGGTCAATGCCGCGACCTGGGAGCTCGACCTGGAGCCGCACCAGGCCAAATCGCTTTTCGTGGCCGTGTCCTGCAACCGACCGGTGACGGAAAAGCCGGTGCGGTTCTTCCCGGGTCTGCTGGCGCACCGCCGCGAGATGCGGCAGTCGACCATGGGCGCGGCCAGCATCGAGACCTCCAACAACATCTTCAACGAGGTGCTGTGCCAGGCCATGGCCGACCTCAACATGCTGATGACCGAGACGCCGCAGGGGCGCTACCCCTATGCCGGCATCCCCTGGTACTCGACGACGTTCGGTCGCGACGGCCTCATCACCGCGCTCCAGATGCTCTGGATCGATCCCCGTGTCGCGAAAGGCGTCCTGCGCCGGCTCGCGCATTTCCAGGCCACGGCGATCGACCCGCTCGCCGACGCTGCGCCCGGAAAGATCCTGCACGAGATGCGCGGCGGCGAGATGGCGGCACTCGGGGAGGTTCCGTTCGCGCACTACTACGGCAGCGTCGATTCGACTGCGCTGTTCGTGCTGCTCGCAGGAAGCTATTTCGAGCGCACCGGCGACGAGGCCACGTTGATCGAGCTGTGGCCGGCGATCGAGGCGGGGCTGGCCTGGATCGACGGCCCTGGTGATCCCGACCAGGACGGCTTCGTCGAATACCAGCGCGCGACCGAGAAGGGGCTGGCCAACCAGGGCTGGAAGGATTCCTACGACGCGATCTTCCATGCCGACGGCCAGCTTGCAGAGGGCAATATCGCCCTCGCGGAAGTCCAGGGCTACGTCTTTGCCGCCAAGCAGCTCGCTGCGCGTTGCGCGCTGCGGCTCGGCAGGCCGGACCGCGTGCGCAAGCTCGAGACCGAAGCCAGGGCACTCGCCGAGCGCTTCGAGAAGGCGTTCTGGTGCGAGGAGCTCGGCACCTATGCGCTCGCCCTCGACGGCAACAAGCGCCCGTGCAAGGTGCGGACCTCGAACGCCGGTCAGGTGCTGTTCAGCGGCATGATCCGGGAGGACCGCGCGCGCCTCGTCGCTGCCGATCTGATGCGCCCGCATTTCTTCTCGGGTTGGGGCATCCGCACCGTCGCGCAGGGCGAGGTGCGCTACAATCCGATGTCCTATCATGACGGGTCGATCTGGCCGCACGACAACGCGCTGATCGCGCTCGGTCTCGCGCGCTACGGCCTGAAGAATTCGGTAGCGCATGTCTTCAAGGGGCTGTTCGATGCCGCGACCTACATGGATCTGCGCCGGTTGCCCGAATTGTTCTGCGGCTTCCGCCGCGAGAAGCGGCGCGGGCCGACGCTCTATCCGGTCGCCTGCGCGCCTCAGGCCTGGGCCAGCGCGACGCCCTTCACGCTGCTGGAGGCGGCGCTCGGCCTCGAGTTCGACGTGGCGCGCGGCGAGATTCGCCTGCGCAATCCGCATCTGCCGGCGTTCCTCAACGAGGTGATCCTGCGCGATCTGCGCCTCGGCCAGTCCAGCGTCGATCTTTGCGTCAGCCGCCACGGCGACGACGTGGCGCTGGAGGTGATGCGCACGCGCGGCCAGATCCAGGTCTCGATCGTGCTGGCGCGCTAGCGGCGCGTCGTAAGGAGGGTGTCATGCGTGCGATCGGAGCGTTGATCCTGGGCGTGGCGATCGTGGTTGCCCTGACGGTCGCGCCGTCGCGCGCCGCGGAGGATCACCCCGCAGGCCAGAATGAAGCGAATGCGCCGGCGACGGCACAGCCGCTGGTCTCAACCGTACCGGTGACGCCCAAGGACGCCGCGCCGCCGCCCTCGGTGACCATCATCGGCGCGAGCGAGGCCCACGGCGTGCTCGGCCGCGACGTTCGCAGCGCCGCCGGCGAGGACATGGGCCGTATCGTCGACGTCATCGTCGATCGCACCGGCCATGTGCGCGCCGCGGCGATCGATTTCGGCGGCTTCCTCGGCGTCGGCAGCCGCAAAATCGTCGTGGACTGGAACGCGCTACGGTTCGGCAAGATCGCCAACAAGAAGGACAGCATCACGCTGGAATTGACCAAGGCGCAGGTCGCGGCCGCGCCGGAATACAAGGAAGACACGCCGATCGTCGTGCTCGGCGCGTCCGGCAGCCTCCAGCCGCTGCAGGCGATCCAGTGAGGTGCAGGGAGGGCTGACTGCCCGTGCTGTTGTCGAGGAAGCCGAACCATGCAGATCGCGGCGGCCGCGTCGAGCAGGACAAAGTCGCTGCGCCGTCGGCCGCGGGTATTCCGGCGCCCTCGCGCCAGAGCCTGCGCGGTCTCGACTGGTTCATCTTCTTCCTCGCCGACGTGCAGACCGGATTCGGTCCCTTCATCGCGGTCTATCTGACGACGCAGAAATGGACCCAGGTCGAGATCGGCCTCGTGCTGTCGATCGGCGGCATCGTCGCGCTGATCGGGCAAATGCCGGGCGGCGCGATCATCGATGCCGCGAAATCGGAGCGTCTCGTCGCCGCTCTCGCGATTGCGACCATCGGCGCTTGCGCGCTGGCCTATGCCGCGATGCCGATCTTCCCCGTTGTGGTCACCGCGACCACCTTGCACGCGGCGGCGAGCTGCGTGCTCGGGCCGGCGATCGCCGCGATCAGCCTTGGCCTCGTCGGGCCGCTCGCGATCGGCGAACGGCTCGGACGCAACGCACGCTTTGCCTCGCTGGGCAACGGCGTCGCGGCGGCCGTGATGGGCACCGCGGGCTATCTCCTGTCGAGCCGCTCCGTGTTTCTGGTCACCTTCCTGCTCGCGATCCCGACCCTGATCGCGCTGTCGCGCATCCGCGAGAATGAGGTCGACATCAGGCGCTGTCACGGCGAGATGCCTCCTGAAGCCGCCGACCGCGGCGACACCAATATCTGGCATCTGATCCGGCAGCGTCCCCTCATCGTTTTCGCGCTGAGCGTCCTGCTGTTGCAGCTTGCGAACGCCGCGATGATGCCGCTGATGGCGAGCGCAGTAACGGCGCGGTCGAGCCAATGGGCGACTGTGCTCGTCGCCGCCTGCATCATCGTGCCGCAGGCGATCGTGGCGCTGCTGTCGCCGATGGTCGGGCGCCAGGCGCAAGTGTGGGGCCGGCGGCCCTTGCTCTTGATCGGATTCGGCGCGCTGACGATTCGCGGCCTGCTGTTCGCGACCGTGCGCGATCCCTATCTCCTGGTGCTGGTGCAGGTGTTCGACGGCCTCACCGCGGCGGTGTTCGCGGTGATGATTCCGCTGATCGTCGCCGACGTCGCCTTTGGCAGCGGTCACTTCAACCTGGCGCAGGGCATCGTCGGCACCGCGACCGGCATCGGCGCGTCACTGAGCACGGCGCTGGGCGGCTATGTCAGCGACAAGTTCGGCAACGCCACCGCGTTCATCGGGCTGTCCGGCGTCGCCGCGACGGGGCTCCTTCTGATCCTGCTGGTGATGCCGGAAACCCGGCGCACGGCATGATCGCAGCGAAAGAAAAAGCCGGCCGAAACGGGTTCTGCCGGCCAAGTCACGGGGGAGAAACCCATCAGGCGTCGAGATTGTGCAGGCGCTGGCGGTTACGCAGCACGATCTGGCGGGCGCCGGAGAAACCGAGAATGCCCTGAGCGTGAAGCTGCGACAGTGCGCGCGACACGGTTTCGAGGGTGAGGCCGAGATAGTCGCCAATGTCGCGGCGGCACATCGGCAGCGCCATCATGCCGGCTACAGCGAGACGGCGGTCCATTTCCAGCAGGAAGGTCGCGACGCGCTCCATCGCGGTCTTGCGGCCGAGCAGCAGCATGTGGTCCTCGGCATGACGCAGCTCACCGGCGGTCATCGCCCAGAGCTTGCGGGCAACCTGGACGTCGGTGCCGGCAGCCTTCTCGAGGCTCGCGCGCTTCACGAGGCGCACGGTGGTGTCGATGATGGCTTCTGCGGCGAGGCGGTGAGTGGGACCGGATTCGAGGCCGAACACGTCGCCGGGAAGATGGAAGGCGCCGATCTGGCGACGGCCGTCGGAAAGCAGCTTGTAGCTGCTCACTGCGCCCGACACGACCTGGTAGACATATTCGGACGGCTCGTCCTCGCCATAGATCTCCTCGTCCTTGCGATAGGAGAATTCCGTGGCGACAAGGCCGACATGGCCGGCGATTGCACCGAACTGGTCGGTGACCGGATGGGCAGGAGCAATCTTGCCAACAATCTGGGTGTTGATCGCCTGGGTGTTGAGCGTCTGGGTCAGCATCTGCGCCATCTCCGTTGTGATGACGCTTTCGTACGCGGTATCGGGGGCTTCGAAAATTTCGAGCGATATCTTAAGGGGGTTGCCTTACGTAGAATCCCGTAGGTCAGGCGCGGGGCGATCCTGGATGGCGTGGCGGATGCACTTGACCAGGTTTTCGTCGAGAAGCGGCTTCAAAATCACGTCTTTGATGCCCGCCGTCGCCGCTCGGGCCGAGATGTTCTCGTCGGGATAACCGGTGATGAGGATCACTGGCGCGACCTGGTCGGATTTGCGCAGCCGACCGGTCAGCTCGATGCCATTGATGTCCGGCATCTTGTAGTCGATGACGTAACAGTCCGGTCCAGGCGCGCCGCTGACGTTGAGCAGCGCTGTACCGCTCCTGAAAGTCCGCACGGCGAAGCCGTCGGTCTCCAGCAGGAACCGCAGAGATCCCAGGACGGCGGCATCATCGTCGACCACAAAGACGGTGAGTTGTGGGGAGGACGGCAGCCGCGCATGATGTGAGCTGACCTCGATCATGCTGGCTGGTTAGCACGGCGCCGGGAAGGCGCCTTGACCTGCCTCAATCGTTGAGCATGCCAGCGCGCATCGCCAGCCGGACCAGTTCCGAGAGGCTGCTCGCCTGCATCTTGGTCATGACGTTGGCCCGGTAGACCTCGATGGTCCGCGGGCTGATATCGTATTCGCGGGCGATGAGCTTGTTGGAGAGGCCTGCGATCAGCCCTTCCATGACCTGGCGCTCCCTGGGACTCAAGGACGCGACGCGGGCGGCGATGTCCTGCGCGACGGCCTCGCTCTTGGCGGCGGGCTCGGCCTGGCGGATCGCCGAATCGATCATGGCGGTGAGACGGTCGTCGTCGAACGGCTTTTCCAGGAAATCGACCGCCCCGAGCTTCATCGCCTCGACCGCGAGCGGCACGTCGCCATGACCGGTCATGATCACGATCGGGAACGGACTCTGCTGTGCCTTCATCCGCTTCAGCAGTTCGATCCCGTCGAGGCCGGGCATGCGCACATCGGAGACGACGCACCCGAAGCCGAGGCCGGGCAGGGCTTCGAGAAAGGCGAGGGCGTCGTCGAACAGGGTGACGCCGAAGCCGGCGGAATCCAGCAGGAAGTTCAGCGAGTCCCGCATCGCTGCGTCGTCGTCGATGACGTAGACTTTTCCCTTGGTCGTCATGATTCAGCTCTCGTCGGTTGCCGGCAAGGTGAAGCGGAATGTCGCCCCGCCCGCTGCGTTGCTCTCGGCCCACATGCGGCCGCCGTGAGCCTCGATGATCGAGCGGCTGATGGAAAGTCCCACGCCCATGCCGGTGTCCTTGGTGGTGAAGAAGGTCTGGAACAGGTTCGGAATGACGTCGTCCCGGAAGCCGATGCCGGTGTCGGAGACCTCCACCTCGATCATGTCGTCGCCGACGCGGGTGTTGGCGACGACGAGTTCGCGCCGCGGCGACTGCGCCATTGCTTCGAGTGCGTTGCGGAACAGGTTGACAAGCACCTGCTGGATCTGCACGCGGTCGGCGAGGACGAGATCGGCATCGGGATCGAGGCTGAAGCGGAGTTGCACGTTCTGCTCGCGCGCGCCGGCGAGCCCGAGCGCGCCGGCTTCCTCGATCAGCTTGGACAGGCTCTCGACCCGCTTCTCCGATTCGCCGCGGGAGACGAAGTCGCGCAGGCGCCGGATGATCTGGCCGGCACGCAAGGCCTGCTCCGCCGCCCGATCCAGCGCGCTTTCGACCCTCGGCGTGTTGGGATCGCTGCTGCCCGCGAGGAGGCGCCGCGATCCCTTCATGTAATTGCTGATCGCCGCCAGCGGCTGGTTGAGCTCGTGGGCGAGCGCGGAGGCCATTTCGCCCATCGCGGTCAACCGCGACACGTGCACCAGCTCGGATTGCAGTTCCTGGAGCCGCGCCTGGGTCTGCTGGTGCTCGGTGAGGTCGCGCACGAAGCCGGTGAAATAGGGCTCGCTCGCGCGTTGCGTCTGTCCGACGGACAGGTGCATCGGGAAAGTCGTGCCGTCGCGGCGCTTGCCGGTCACAATCCGGCCGATCCCGATAATGTGCGGATCATTGGTCCTGAGATAGCGCGCGAGATAGCCGTCGTGACGCGACTGATCGGGCTCCGGCATTAGAATGCTCACGTTCCGGCCAATGGCTTCCTGCCTGCTGTAGCCGAACAGCCGCTCCGCGGCGCTGCTGAAGAGCTGCATGATGCCGCGTGAATCGATGACGATCATGGCGTCGGGCACCGTTTCGAGAATCGAACGAAGATGATTCTCCTGGGAGCGCAGGGCCTCTTCGAGCTGCTTTTCCTCGTTGATGTCGAGAAATATCCCGCTGAGGTGACGTGGCGTGCCCGATTCGTCCCGGATCACGCCAGCCCTGGCTCGGATCCACTGGCCGTTTCCGGACATGCCGCCGAGCTTGAACGACAGGTCAAGTCCCCCGCCGCCTTCCGAGGTGCGCCCGATTGCCTTCAGGAGGTGGTCCCGATCGTTCGGTTCCAGCAGCGAAAGAAAGAGATCGTAGCTGACGGTCTGATCCCGCCCGAGGCCAAACAGCCGCTTGGCCATCTCCGACCATTCAAGTTCGCGCGTCCGCAGATCAAGGTCCCAGGTGCCCACCCCAAATCCTTCGATGCGGCCACGAAAGTGCTCGCCCCGACCATCGTCTGCCGAATGGGTCACGCGGGTCGGCGCCAAGCTCTGCTCCTATCCTCGGCGGCCAGGCAGGATGCCTTTACCGTACCCGCAATTTCGCCCAAGGCCCGCTCGGAGGCAAGCGCGGACGTTGAATTCACTGGCGGATTTCCCACTGAACGGCGAGGGAGCCAAAAGCGCCTGCTTTGATCTATCTCAGCCTGCTGTGCGGCAGCAGGTTTAGGATTTGAAAAAATTTGGCGATGCTGGAGATATCCCGATGACATACGCGACCGTCATGGTCAGCTTGGCACTCGATCAGCCCAACGAGGCGCGTCTTCAGGTCGCGGGGGAGCTCGCCGAACGATTCGAGGCCGCCATCGTCGGGGTCGCCGCGGCGCAGTTCGCGCCGCCGCTCTATTTCACCGACGGCGCCGAGGCGCAAACGCTGATCGACGAGGGCGAAGCTTCGGTCAAGCGGCGGCTGGCCGGCCTGGAAGCACAATTCCGCGCGGCCACGAAGAATCGCGGCGGACATGTGGAGTGGCGCAGCGCCATGGATTTTCCGTCGCGATTCGTCCTGGCGCAGGCGCGTTGCGCCGACATCGTCGTCAGCGGGGGGCAGAGTCCGGCCTTCTCCGACGCTTTCTCGCTCGCGAGCCCCAAGGATCTGGTGCTGCAGGCCGGCCGCCCGCTTCTCGTCGTCCCCGACCGGGCCGGCTGGCTCGACTTGCGCAACGTGCTGGTGGCGTGGAAGGACACGCCGGAGGCGCGGCGGGCGGTGGCCGACGCGCTGCCGATGCTGCGCAAGGCGAGGGACGTCACCATCGTTGAAATTCCAGAGCAGGACGACGACCGTTCGGCCGTGATGGCCGGCGTCATCGACGTTGTCGCCTGGCTCGGCCGTCACGGCGTCACCGCGACTGCACGCGTCTCGGAGGCCACAGCAGACGAAACCCCGGCGGCGCAATTGGAGAAAGTCGCCGGGGACATCGGCGCCGGCCTGATCGTCGCGGGCGCCTATGGCCATTCGAGATTTCGTGAACTGATCCTGGGGGGCGTCACCCAGCATCTGGTCACGCAAACCGCCCGCAGCGTGCTGCTGTCGCACTGACCGCCGGCCCGGGTCAGAGGAGGACGCGTCGTGTATAGATTTCTTGAACAGACTGTCGATGGCTACATGACGCGCAACGTCAAGACGGTGCAGCGCAGTCTCGACTTGTTCCAGCTCAGCGAGATGTTCGAGACCGACGATTTCAACAGCTATCCGGTTGAAGACGACGGGCAAGTGGTCGGCATCGTCACCAAATTCGACATCCTGAAGTGCTTCGCCTTCACGCCGAGCCAGATGTTGCCGCGCTACGATGACCTGATGAGCCGCAAGATCGGCGACGTCATGACGCCCGAGTTCATCTATGTCAGTCCCGACACGCGGCTGACACGTGTGCTCCAGATCATGGTCGAGCATCGCATCAGGAGCATCATCGTGCTCGACGGTGCACAGAAGCTGGTCGGAATCATTGCCCGCGAGGACGTCATCGCAGCGCTCAAGGCGACGGCAAGAGACTGACGGAGCGCCCCTCCAATATTGCGGTTTCAACCTCCGTGATTTCACGGAGGTTGTTCCTTTTCGCGCGCCGGTCTGACTTCCGTGCCGCTCTCCCGCATGCGGAGAGGATTTCAACTGGCGTTGCATCAGCCTCACATTAACAGAAATCCATCCATCTTGATTTCAATCAATTCCCCGCGAGGCTGGATGTGGTTTCTGGCGCTGTGTTCTTTCAGAGAGAATCCGCATGAGCCAGCCCTCCATCTCCAAATCCATGACCATCGGTGAAAGCGGCTTGGCTGTCGTGTTCGCAGTCACCGCCTTCCTCTGCGTGATCGCCTCGGCCAAGGCGCTCGATGCGCCCTTCGCCTTCCACGCCGCGCTCAGCGCGGCGGCGAGCCTGGCTGCGGTGTTCTTCATCGTCAACCGCTACTTCGAACGGCCGGCGGCGCTGCCGCCCCAGGAAATCAACGGCCGCCCGAACTACAACATGGGGCCGATCAAGTTCTCCGCCTTCATGGCGATGTTCTGGGGCATTGCCGGATTCCTCGTCGGTCTCATCATCGCCTCACAGCTGGCCTGGCCCGCGCTGAATTTCGATCTGCCCTGGACCAGCTTCGGTCGCCTGCGGCCGCTGCACACCTCCGCCGTGATCTTCGCCTTCGGCGGCAACGTGCTGATCGCGACCTCCTTCTACGTGGTGCAGAAGTCCTGCCGCGCGCGCCTTGCCGGCGACCTCGCGCCGTGGTTCGTCGTGGTGGGCTACAACTTCTTCATTCTGATCGCCGGCACGGGCTATCTGCTCGGCGTCACCCAGTCGAAGGAATATGCCGAGCCGGAATGGTACGCCGATTTGTGGCTGACCATCGTCTGGGTCGCCTATCTGCTCGTCTTCCTTGCCACCATCTTCAAGCGCAAGGAGCCGCACATCTTCGTAGCGAACTGGTTCTATCTCGCCTTCATCGTGACGATTGCGGTCCTGCATCTGGGCAACAATCCGGCGCTCCCCGTCTCGGTGTTCGGCTCGAAGTCCTACGTCGCCTGGGGCGGCATCCAGGACGCCATGTTCCAGTGGTGGTACGGCCACAACGCGGTCGGCTTCTTCCTGACTGCCGGCTTCCTGGCCATCATGTACTACTTCATCCCGAAGCGCGCCGAGCGGCCGATCTATTCCTACCGGCTCTCGATCATCCATTTCTGGGCGCTGATCTTCCTCTACATCTGGGCCGGCCCGCACCATCTGCACTACACGGCGCTGCCGGACTGGACGCAGACGCTGGGCATGACCTTCTCGATCATGCTGTGGATGCCCTCCTGGGGCGGCATGATCAACGGCCTGATGACGTTGTCGGGCGCCTGGGACAAGCTGCGCACCGATCCCGTGCTGCGCATGCTCGTGGTCTCCGTCGCCTTCTACGGCATGTCGACCTTCGAGGGCCCGATGATGTCGATCAAGGTGGTCAACTCGCTCAGCCACTACACCGACTGGACCATCGGCCACGTGCATTCCGGCGCGCTCGGCTGGGTCGGCTTCGTCTCCTTCGGCGCGCTCTACTGCCTGGTGCCGTGGGCCTGGAATCGCAAGGGCCTCTACAGCCTCAAGCTCGTCAACTGGCATTTCTGGGTCGCCACGCTCGGCATCGTTCTCTACATCTCGGCGATGTGGGTGTCCGGCATCCTGCAGGGCCTGATGTGGCGCGCCTACACCTCGCTCGGCTTCCTCGAATATTCCTTCATCGAGACCGTCGAGGCGATGCATCCCTTCTACATCATCCGCGCCGCCGGCGGCGGGCTGTTCCTGATCGGCGCGCTGATCATGGCCTACAATCTCTGGATGACGGTTCGCGTCGGCGAGGCCGAAGTCCAGATGCCCGTCGCTCTTCAGCCGGCGGAATGAGGAGCTAAAGAAATGTCGTTCTGGACACGCCACCAAATCTTCGAAAAGAACTCGATCATCCTGGTCGTCGGTATCCTGCTGGTGATCGCGATCGGCGGCCTCGTCGAGATCACGCCGCTGTTCTACCTCAAGAGCACGATCGAGAAGGTCGACGGGGTCAGGCCCTACACGCCGCTGGAGCTCGCCGGACGCAACGTCTACGTCCGCGAGGGCTGCTATCTCTGCCATTCGCAGATGGTCCGGCCCTTGCGCGACGAGGTCGAGCGCTACGGCCACTTCTCGCTCGCCGCCGAGAGCATGTTCGACCATCCGTTCCAGTGGGGCTCCAAGCGCACCGGTCCGGATCTCGCACGCGTCGGCGCAAAGTATTCCGACGACTGGCACGTCACCCATCTGACCAACCCGCGCGCGATCGTGCCGCAGTCGGTGATGCCGGGCTATCCGTTCCTCAGCGCGAACGAGGTCGACCCGGACGCCATCGCCGACCACATGCGCACGCTGAGGACCGTCGGTGTGCCCTACACCGATGAGCAGATCGCCAGCGCGGGCGCCGATTTGAAGGCCCAGGCCGATCCGGACAATGCCGGCACCGACGCCTTCGGCAAGCGCTACGCCAAGGCCGTCGTGCGCAATTTCGACGGCAAGACCGGCACGCCGACGGAAATGGACGCGCTGATCGCGTATCTGCAGATGCTCGGCACGCTGGTCGACTTCAAGATCTACAACGAGAAAGCCAATCTTCGCTGAGAAGGCATGAACGATGAAAGCCATCCTCACAGTCCATAATCTTGCGTCAGATCTCGTGACGACGATCTGGACACCGGTGTTCGTCGCGATCTTTCTCGCGATCATCGCCTACGCATTCTGGCCCCGTAACAAGGCTGTGTTCGACAAAGCAGCGCACCTGCCGTTGCGGGAGGAGTAGAGAACCATGACCGATCATTCTAGCGACATCGATTCCGTCTCCGGCAAGTCCACGACCGGACACGAGTGGGACGGCATCAAGGAGCTCAACACGCCGCTGCCGCGCTGGTGGGTGATCACCTTTTATCTCACCATCGTCTGGTCGATCGGTTACTGGATCGTCTATCCGGCCTGGCCGCTGATCTCCAGCAACACCACCGGCATGTTCGGCTACTCCTCGCGCGCTGACGTCGCGGTCGAGCTCGCCAATCTCGAGAAGATCCGCGGTGACAAGATGGCGGCGCTGGGCGCGGCCTCGCTCGCCGACATCGAGAAGGATCCGGCTCTGCTGGCGCTCGCCCGCGCCAAGGGCAAAACCGTGTTCGGCGACAATTGCGCGCCGTGCCACGGCTCCGGCGCCGCCGGCGCCAAGGGCTATCCGAACCTGAACGACGACGACTGGCTGTGGGGTGGCACGCTCGACCAGATCATGCAGACCATCCAGTTCGGCGCGCGGTCCGGCCATGCCAAGACGCATGAGGGCCAGATGCTCGCTTTCGGCAAGGACGGCGTGCTGAAGGGCGACGAGATCGTCACGGTCGCCAATTACGTGCGGTCGCTGTCGGGCCTTTCCACCCGCAACGGCTTCGACGCCGCCAAGGGCCAGAAGATCTTTGCGGACAATTGCGCCGCCTGTCACGGCGATGCCGGCAAGGGCAACCAGGAGCTCGGCGCGCCGAACCTGACCGACAAGATCTGGCTCTACGGCTCCGACGAGGCGAGCCTGATCGAGACCATCAGCCAGGGCCGCTCCGGTGTGATGCCCGCCTGGGAAGGCCGGCTCGATCCCGCCACCATCAAGGCGATGGCGGTCTATGTCCACTCGCTCGGCGGCGGCAAATAGCCGATCCACGACCGACGACTTCCGGCGGGGGCGAAGAAAAACGCCCCCGTTTGCGTTGGATCAACGGGACTTGCCGGCGCCGGCTCTAGGTTTAATCGCACCTCTTGAAAGATTCAGCGATGAACAAGGCCGTCAATCCGAACGAACTCAAGCCCGCGGACGACAGCGGGCCACTCTATGCGGCCCGCAAGAAGGTCTATCCGCAGAGCGTCTCGGGCACGTTTCGGCGGATCAAATGGAGCCTGATGGCGATCTGCCTCGGCGTCTATTATTTCCTGCCGTTCATACGCTGGAACCGCGGCCTCGGCGCCCCCAGCCAGGCGGTGCTGATCGATCTTCCCAACAGCCGCTTCTATTTCTTCTTCATCGAGTTGTGGCCGCAGGAGGTCTACTACTTCACCGGCCTGTTGATCGTGGCCGCGGTGGCGCTGTTCCTGATGAACTCGGTCGGCGGCCGCATCTGGTGCGGCTATCTCTGTCCGCAGACGGTGTGGACCGATCTGTTCTATGCCGTCGAGCGTCTGGTCGAGGGTGATCGGCGCGAGCGGATGAAGAAGGACAGATCGTCCGATCCGTTGAAGCTCGAGCGGATATCCGAGATCGTGCTCAAGCATTCGATCTGGATCATGATCGCGTGGTGGACCGGCGGCGCCTGGGTGCTCTATTTCAGCGACGCGCCGACCCTGGTGAGGGAGCTCGTCACCTTCCAGGCGCCGATGATCGCCTATATCTGGATCGGCATCCTCACCGCGACGACCTATGTGCTGGCCGGCTTCATGCGCGAGCAAGTCTGCACCTATATGTGCCCGTGGCCGCGAATCCAGGCGGCACTGACGGACGAATGGGCGCTCAACGTCACCTATCGCTACGACCGCGGCGAGAAGCGCACCTCGGTGAAGAAGGCGGCCGAGCTGCGCGCGCTCGGCGAGCAGGTCGGCGATTGCGTCGACTGCTACCAATGCGTCGCGGTCTGCCCGACCGGCATCGACATCCGCAACGGACCGCAGCTCGAATGCATCCAGTGCGGGCTCTGCATCGACGCCTGCGACAACGTGATGGCGAAGATCGGCCGGCCGAAGCGCCTGATCGGCTACGACAACGACATCAACATCCACCGCCGCCAGCAGGGCAAGGCGCCGATCTACCGCATCGTCCGCGCCCGCACCGTCGTCTACAGCGCGATCATCGCGGTGGTCGGCGGCATCATGATCTACACGCTCGCGACCCGCAGCCTGCTCGACGTCAACGTGCTGCACGACCGCAATCCGGTCGCGGTCAAGCTCAGCGACGGCTCGATCCGCAACGCCTACACGGTTCGGCTGCTCAACAAGAGCGGCTATGACCGCGTCATCGCGATCGACGCCGACGGGCCGGTCAATTCGACCGTTCACGTCGTCGGCGTCGATTCGGTGACCCCGGATCGGCCGATGATCGTGATCCCGCGCGACTCGACGAGCGAGCTCCGCCTTCTCGTCACCGCGCCGGCCGATAACAACCCGGAGAAGTCGATTCCGGTCCACTTCCACGTCACGGACATCGGCCTCGGCGTCGCCGCGTCCGCCACCGACAATTTCGTCTCGCCTTAAGGATCAGGAGACTGCCATGGCTTCCAAGCCGTTGACCGGAACCAAGGTCTTGCTGATGCTGGTCGCCTTCTTCGGCGTCGTGATCGGCGTCAACGTGACCATGATGAAGCTCGCGATCGCGACCCTGCCGGGCACCGACGTCGACAGCCCCTACGCCGCGGGCCTCGTCTATGACCGCGAGATTTCGGCGGCGCAGGACCAGGCCGCGCGCAAATGGAAGGTCAACGCCCATATCGAGCGCCGCAACGACGGCGGTGCCTCGGTCCAGGTCGAAGTCCGCGATGCCGGCGGCCAGCCGATCTCCGGGCTCAAGTTCGGCGGCCGGCTGGAGCGGCCGACCGACAAGCGCGCCGATCTCGTCGTCGAGCTCACCGAATCCGGCATCGGTCTCTATCGCGGCAGCGCCGAGTCCGTCGCGCCGGGCCAATGGGATCTGGTGATCGAGGGCGAGGCGCGGGGGGAACGCGTGTTCCTGTCTCGCAACCGCGTGATCCTGAACTGAAGGACTTCGTCATGCACGTCACGCGGGATTTCTCGCACTATGTCCGAAGCGCGGGCGAGGGCCTCCAGCACATCGATCTCGCGGTGGAAGGCGTTCACTGCGCCGGATGCATGGCCAAGATCGAGCGCGGCCTGTCTGCCATCCCCGACGTCACGCTGGCACGCGTGAATCTCACCGACCGCCGCGTCGCGCTGGAATGGAAGGCGGGCACGCTCGACCCTGGCCGATTCATCGATCGCCTCGAGGAGCTCGGCTACAAGGCCTATCCGTTCGAGACCGAAAGCGCGGAGGAGGCCGAGGTCGCCGAATCGCGTTTCCTGCTGCGGTGCCTCGGCGTCGCGGCATTCGCCACCATGAACGTGATGATGCTGTCGATTCCGGTGTGGTCGGGCAACGTCTCGGACATGCTCCCCGAGCAGCGCGATTTCTTCCACTGGCTGTCGGCGCTGATCGCATTGCCGGCGGCGGCCTATGCCGGCCAGCCGTTCTTCCGCTCGGCCTGGCGCGCGCTGTCGGCGAAGACCACCAACATGGACGTGCCGATCTCGATCGGCGTGATCCTGGCGCTCGGCATGTCCGTGGTCGAGACCATCAATCACGCCGAGCACGCCTATTTCGACGCCGCGATCATGCTGCTGACCTTCCTGCTGGTCGGCCGCTTCCTCGACCAGAACATGCGGCGGCGGACCCGCGCGGTGGCCGGCAATCTGGCGGCGCTGAAAGCGGAGACGGCTGCGAAGTTCGTCGGCCCCGGCGAAATCTCGCAGGTGCCCGTGGCAGCCATCCACCCCGGCGACATCGTGCTGTTGCGGCCCGGCGAGCGCTGCGCGGTCGACGGCACCGTGATCGAAGGGCGTTCCGAGATCGACCAGAGCCTGATCACCGGCGAGACGCTCTACGTCACGGCGGAGCAGGGCACGCCCGTCTATGCGGGATCGATGAACATCTCCGGCACGCTGCGGGTGCGGGTCTCAGCCGCGTCTGAAGCGACGCTGCTCGCCGAGATCACGCGGCTATTGGACAACGCGCTCCAGGCGCGCTCGCGCTACATGCGGCTCGCCGACCGCGCCTCCCGGCTCTACGCGCCGGTGGTGCATGCGACTGCGCTTCTGACCATTCTCGGATGGGTCATCGCCGGCGCGAGCTGGCACGATGCGATCGTCACCGGCGTTGCCGTCCTGATCATTACCTGTCCCTGTGCGCTGGGCCTTGCCATTCCGACCGTGCAGACGATCGCCTCCGGCGCGATGTTCAAGTCCGGGGTGCTGCTGAATTCCGGCGACGCGATCGAGCGGCTGGCCGAAGCCGACCATGTCATCTTCGACAAGACCGGTACGCTGACGCTGCCCGATCTCGAAGTCATGAATTCGGCCGAGATTCCCGCCCAGATCTTCGAGCTCGCCGGCCGGCTCGCGCTGTCGAGCCATCATCCGGTCGCCGCCGCCGTCGCTCAGGCTGCCGGTGCGAAGTCTCCGATCGTCGGCGCGGTCGAGGAGGCCGGGCAGGGCGTGCGCGCGACCGTGGACGGCGTCGAGCTTCGCCTCGGCCGTCCGTCTTACTGCGGTGCCGAGACGCTGGCCGGAGACTCCACGCTCGATCCCGAAGCCTCCGTCGTCGCCTTCAGCAAGGGCAGCGACAGATTCGTGCTCTCGATCCGCCAGGGCCTGCGTCCGGATGCGCAGGCCGTGATCGCGGCGCTGAAGGCGCGCAACATCGGCATCGAGATCCTTTCCGGCGACCGCGAGCCGGTGGTGAAGGCCGCGGCCGATGCGCTCGGCATTCCCGAATGGCGCGCCGGCGTCACGCCGGCCGACAAGATCGCCAGGATCGAGGAGTTGAAGCGGCGTGGTGCCAAGGTGCTGATGGTCGGCGACGGCATGAACGATGCGCCGTCATTGGCGGCCGCCCATGTCTCGATGTCGCCGATCTCGGCCGCGCATCTCAGCCAGGCGACAGCCGATCTCGTCTTCCTCGGCCGGCCGCTGGCTCCGGTCGTTGCCGCGATCGATGCTTCGCGCAAGGCGCTGCAACTGATGCGGCAGAATCTCTGGCTTGCGATCGGCTATAACTTGCTTGCCGTTCCCATCGCGATCAGCGGCGTCGTGACCCCCCTGATCGCGGCTGCGGCCATGAGCGGATCCTCGATCCTGGTCATGCTGAACTCGCTGCGTGCCCGCAGCGCCTCGCGGGAGATTGTGTGATGGAGATCCTGGTCATCCTGGTCCCGCTGGCCCTGATGCTCGGGGGGGCCGGTCTCGTCGCTTTCCTCTGGTCGCTCAGGAGCGGCCAGTACGACGATCTCGACGGTGCCGCCTGGCGCGCGATTGCCGACGACGAGCCGCCGCAGGAAGCGCCGGCCAAACGCTAAAGCGCGATGCGATTAGGATGAATCGTCATCGCGCTTTAGATCTTTGTTTGAGCATGATCTCCGCGCAAACGCGTTCCGCGTTTGTCGCGAGGGAAAACCGCTGCGCACTTTTCCGGATCATGCTTTAGCGCCTCAGGGCGAAGGTGAGCAAGGCTGCGGCCCCGAGCGCCACGCCCACACCAGCGACGCAGGCCTGCCAGCCGAAAGCATCGAACAGCCGGCCGAGCACTGCCGTGCCGACGAGCCCTCCACAGAAATAGCACGCAAGATAGGTGCCGCTGGCAACGCCGCGGTTGCCGGTTGCCGCCTGTCCGACGAAGCCCGTCGCGGCGGCCTGCGCAAAGAAGGTGCCGATGCCGACCAGCACCATGCCGGTTAGGACCTCGCCCAGATGTGGCGTCAGCATCAGCGGCAGGCCAAGTCCGGCGACGGCAAGCGAACCCCAGATCGTGGGCCGCGTGCCGAGCCGGGTAGCCACCTTGCCGGCCAGCAGGGTCGTGAAGACCGAGGGCAGGAAGACGAAATAGGCGAGACCCAAATCCATCATGCCCAGGGACAGAGGCGGCCGGACCAGCACGAAATTCACGAATGTGAAGGTGCCGATGAAGGCGAACAGGATGCAGAAGCCGATGCCGAAAGCGGCGCGCAGATGCGGATTGCGCCAATGCGCGATGGTGGCGGCTAGCGGCGAATCCGCCGGCACCATCGCATGCATCGGCTGCACGCGTCGAATCGTGAAATAGACCAGCACCGCGCCGGCCAGATTGAGCGCCGCGAACAGATAGAAATTCCAGGCGAGTCCGAGGCCATCGGCAACAGCCGCCGAGATCAGCCGGCCGATGAGGTTGCTCGCGACATTGCCGGTGATGTAGGCGGCAAAGGCGCCGCCGGCGTCCATCGCGCTGCATTGCTCGCCGAGATAGGCAAGGGTGAGCGCAAAGGCCGACGCCATGCACAGGCCCTGCGCGACCCGCAGGGCGGTGAAGACCGCAAGATTGGGTGCAAACGCCAGCAGGCTGGTGGGGATTGCAAGAAGTGCCAGGCTGAGCAGGATGCCGGCGCGCCGGTTGATGTGCGGGCTGAAGAAGCCGACGACGAGGCTGGCCGTGGCCATGCCGAACGTGCTGGCATTGACGGCGAAACCCATCGCCGCCGGCGTGACGCCGTAGTGACGAGTCAACGAAGGCAGGATCGCCTGTGTCGCGAAGAGGTCGACGACGGTCAGGAATGCGGTGAGGCCGATCACGAGCGAGCGAAGCGCGAGACCCGGGGAATGAGCCTCCATCGTCATTGCGGCCGGTTTGATCGGCGCGGAAAGATCGGTCATGCCTGATTGTCCTGTGAGGAATGTGGCGCCCGGCACGCGGACGGCATGGGGATCCGGGCGCCACACCCGGTAACGAGTGCGCTGGGGCTGGGCGGCGCTCGTTACATATGATGGTCGTTGGGATCTTTACGGACGTCGCCGACATAGAGAACGACCGTCTCCTTGCCGAGATTCTTCCACCAGTGCGAGGTGCCGAACACCTCGGGGCGGATGTCGCCGGCCTTGTGCACGATCGGATCGACGCAGTTGGAGGCGTATTCGACGATCTCGCCCTGTTGGACGAAGATCAGGGCGGGACGATCGTCATGGCTGTGCCAGGGCACGATCCCGCCGGGCTCGATGGTCAGCTTGCGGAAGCGCAGCTCGCGGCCCTCGATGTGCGCCGGCTGCTTGCCGAGGTCGATCGCGCCGAGCGTGACATCGGTAACGCCTACGGGCTTGTGGTCGACCATCTGCTGTGCGTTCGGCTTGATCTTGCCGGCCGGGCATTCGCCCGCGAAAACCGGCGTCGCAAATGTCAGCGCCCCGAGAACGGCAACGCCTGTCCAAACCACGCGCGACATTGTGTGATGCCTAGACATGGGGAGGTCTCCTCTGTTGGCCGCAACCTCGCTGGTCGCCGGCTATGGCAGGAGTCTCGTCGAGATCGTCTCCATCCTGAAATGCCGGCTTGCTTTCGATGCGATAGCCCGGCGCTATGTTGATGCGCGGCGGCTATCGAACCAATTGGGCATCGGCATTTCCGCTTCAGGCATATCCGGCGTCCGATTGCAGCGCGCCCGATTGGCGGGCGTTCACGTCAATCCGGAGGAGTCCCCATGACGAAAGTGTCCAAGACCCTGATTTTTGCCGCGGCCTTCGCGGTGATCGCCACATCGGCCTTCTCGGAAGCGGCCTGGGATTTCAAGGCCGGCATGGCCTATGTCTATGGCGGACCCGGCAAGATGTCGGCGATGGCCATGGCCCCGGCCGAGAAGAACCACGAGGCCATGATGAAGAACGCGAAGAAGGTGCCCGACAATACCGTCTTCTTCATGGACAGGGGCACGCTGTACTCCACGTCGGGGCGACTTGACCCGACCGGCAACTTCTACGTGAACTGAGCCGATCCTGGCATTGCGGCCGCCCCTTGCGGGCGGCCGAACCGGGAAACTAGTATTCGCCCACGGAAGTGCCGGAGCAGAAAGATGACATCTCTCTCGCCAGCCGACGCCGAGCGGCTCAGGCTTGCCTTCCAGCGCTGCCGCGACATGGACGGCACGCTGAACGAACAGCTCCGCGCCTACGCCGATGCCAGCCGCGTGGTTTTTCCGGCCTACGGCGAGGCGGTTGATCGCCTGGTGGCGCGATTGGGCGGAAACGGCGGTGGCGAGACCGCTCCGCGCCCGGGCGATGCAATGCCGCCGTTCATGCTGCCCGACGAGGGCGGGCGCCTCGTGACCCTGCCCTCGTTGCTGGCTCGTGGTCCGCTCGCCGTGATGTTCTTCCGCGGCCATTGGTGTCCGTATTGCCGGCTCAATGTCCGCGCGGTGGTCCAGGCGCTCGATCGTATCAAGGCCATGGGTGCGCAAATCGTCGCGATCATGCCGGAGACGCAGGAATACACTGGGCAACTCAAGGCCGAATCCGGCGCGCCGTTTCCGATCCTGACAGATCTCGACAACGGCTACGCGCTGTCGCTCAATCTCGCGATCTGGCTCGGCACCGAGATCCAGCAATTGTTGTCCTATCAGGACATGGCGAAATTCCACGGCAATGACGGCTGGATACTGCCGATCCCGGCCGTGTTCGTCGTCGGCCGCGACGGCGTCGTGAAAGCCCGCTTCGTCGATCCGGATTTCCGCAAACGCATGGAGATCGACGATCTGATCGAAGCGCTGGAGAGCGCGAGCCGGGAGGGCTGAGGCACGCACTTTCCTCCTTCTCGCCTACAAGAGGAGAAGGGACAGCAGCGTCCGCGCTACCCCGCAATCTCCCGCCAGTCGGCGCCGCGCAGCATGCGCATCACGGCATTGCCCACGGCCGTGCGTTGCCGACCGGCGACTCCATAGAGGTTGACGGTACGGCGGGCGTCCAGCCCCGTGACTGCGGCGCGGGTCAGCCGCTCCGGCACGGGTGAGGTGTGCGGCACCATGGCGACGCCCATGTCGGCCTCGACCAACTCGATCAAATCGCGCTCGTTCGAGACTTCGTGGCCATGTTCGATGTCGATGCCGTGTTCGCGCAGGCTCGCGGAGATGCGGCGCGCGTGCTCGCAGAAGGTCCGGCTCAGCAGCTGCTCCGATCGCAAATCGTCCAGATCGATGCTGGCGCGGCCGGCCAGCCGGTGTCCGTCGCCGACGACGAGCTCGAAGTTTTCGGTGAACAGCGGCCAGACGTCGAGGCGGTCCCATGCCTCGTCGATCTCCGCAGCGATGCCAAGCTCGGCCTCACCCTTCTTCAGAAAGTCGCCGACCTCCCGGTTCGAACCGCGCAGGAAGCGGAATTCGAGCCGGTTGAACTGCCGCTTGATCTCGTTGAGATGCGGAATGAGCAAGGCGAGGTCGATCGAATGCGTCAGCGCAATGCGGAGCGCACCGATCTCTCCGCTCTTGAACGAAGACGCGAGCGAGCGCGCGCCGGCGGCGGCGTCATAGCACTGCTTCAGAAGCGGATGCATGCGCTGACCGAGCTCGGTCAATTGCGCCGCCGGGCGTTCGCGGCGGAACAGATCGCCGCCGAGCTCGGCCTCGAGCTGCTTGATCGCGCGCGTCAGCGAGGGCTGCGTCACGTTGCATTCCTCCGCGGCGCGCGTAAAGTTCAAGAGCTGCGCCACCGCGAGGAAATAGCGGACCTGGTGCATTTCCATGGATCGGCTCCGAGCGAGAATGAACTCGATCTTATCGGATCGGCCGGCGAATGACATCACGCCCGCAATAGCGCGCGCCTATGGATTCGGAAGCCAGCCGGTATTTCCGCTTGAGCGGGCGATGCTCCAGCTTCTGTGCAGGCTGGAAGCTCAGCCATTGCCAATGGAGACCGCGTCATGAACATACCGCTGAAGCCGCAGACATCTCAACCTGCCCGCGCGCTGGCGGGCAAGGTGGCGCTGGTCACGGGCTCGACGAGCGGCATCGGGCTCGGTATCGCACGCGCGCTCGCCGCGGCCGGCGCCGACATCGTGCTGAACGGGCTGGGCGTCGCCAGCGAGATCGGCCGGACGCGCGAGCAGATCGCCGCCGAGTTCGGCATCAAGGCGGGCTACTCGCCGGCCGATATGACGAAGCCCAAATCGATCGCCGAGATGATCGCGGCGACCATCGCACAATCGGGCCGGCTCGATATTCTCGTCAACAATGCCGGCGTCCAGCACGTCGCGCCGCTCGACCAGTTTCCGGTCGAGAAATGGGATCAGATCCTCGCGATCAACCTGACCTCGGCGTTCCATACGACGCGGCTCGCACTGCCGGCGATGCGGCGGAACGGCTTTGGCCGGATCATCAATGTCGCCTCTGCGCACGGCCTGGTCGGGTCGCCGTTCAAGGCGGCCTATGTCGCCGCCAAGCACGGCATCGTCGGTCTGACGAAAGTCACGGCGCTGGAGACCGCCGAGGAGGGCATCACCTGCAACGCGGTCTGTCCCGGCTACGTCTATACGCCGCTGGTCGAGGCGCAGATCGACGGGCAGGCCAAGGCGCACGGCATTTCCCGCGATCAGGTGATCCGCGACGTGCTGCTGGCGCAGCAGCCGAACAAGCGCTTCGCCACCGTCGAGGAACTCGGTGCGCTCTCGGTGTTCCTGTCGACGGACGCGGCCGCGTCCATCACGGGCGTCGCGCTGCCTGTCGACGGCGGCTGGACCGCGCACTAACATGAGCCGGCGTAACAAGCCGCAGTCGGCAGCGAATACCCGGGCAGTGCAGGCTGATCAGGAGCGACCCATGAATGGCACGCAGACCAACATACAGCGCAAGGACCTGCCGGGGCAGGTCGTGCTCGTGCTCCAGGGCGGCGGCGCGCTCGGCTCGTACCAGGCGGGCGTCTACCAGGCGCTGCACGATGCCGGCATAGAGCCGGACTGGGTGATCGGCACCTCGATCGGCGCCATCAATGCGAGCCTGATCGCGGGCAACGCGCCGGAGCAACGGCTCGCGCGCTTGAGGGAGTTCTGGAAGCGGATGGAGCAGAAGCCGGTCTGGGACTGGCGCACCGGATTTCCCGGCTTCAACGAAAAGTTGGCCTATTGGTCGACCGTCACCCACGGCATTCCAGGTTTCTTCCGTCCCAATCCGCTGGCGCATGCCGGAGATTCCTATCCGCTGGGTCCCGATCACGCGGGCTATTATTCGACCGCTCCGCTGCAGAAGACGCTGAGCGAGCTCGTCGATTTCGACCTGGCCAATCGCTGCGCGCCGCGCCTGACGGTCGGTGCGGCTCATGTCGGCACCAGCGAAATGCACTATTTCGACAGCCGCGACGGCGAGTTGACGGTGAAGCATGTGATGGCTTCGGGCGCGCTGCCGCCAGCTTTCCCGGCCGTGCGCATCGACGGTGAGCTCTATTGGGACGGCGGCATCCTGTCGAACACGCCGACGGAAGCGGTGTTCGACGACAATCCCCGCAAGGATTCGCTGATCTTCTCCGTGCATCTGTGGAATCCCGTCGGTGCCGAGCCCACCACGATGGCGGAGGTGCTGAACCGGCACAAGGACGTGCAATATTCCAGCCGCATCGCGAGCCAGATCGTGCGACAGCAGCAGGCCCATCGCCTGCGCCATGTGATCAACCAGCTTGCGGCGCGACTACCCGAGAGTGAGCGCAACGACCCCGCCGTGCGTGAGCTGATGAGCTACGGTTGTCCGACACGCATGCATGTGGTGCGGCTGCTGGCGCCGCAGCTCGAGCGCGAGACGCATACCAAGGACATCGATTTCAGTCCGTCCGGGATCACGCGGCGGTGGCATGCCGGCTATGCCCACACGAAGGCGGTGCTGGCGCGCAAGCCGTGGATCGGCGAATTCGATCCGCTCGCCGGCGTGGTGCTGCACGAGCATATGGACGAGATGCCGATGGCAGCGGAGTAGGGGCCTTGTTCGTCATTGCTTTGCACGACGACGATTTCGCAGGCGCACGGTCCGGAGTATGGTCGCCGTGTCTTCGTCGCGAGGCCTGCAATTGGTTGCTGAGAGAGATCTGGAGGAGTCGCTCGATACGCTGCGTACGAACGCGGCGGGACAGGTCGCGGGCGTGTTCGGTCCGACCTCGCTGACCTGGCAGATCGACCGGGAGGCCGTGATCTTTCTCGGTGCCGGCCGTGCGCTGCTGCTGCAGCTGGCCCATCCATGGGTGGCGGCGGCGATCGCCGAGCATTCGCGCACCCTTGCCGATCCGATCGGCCGCTTCCATCGCACCTTCGACATCGTCTTCACGATGGTGTTCGGCTCGCTGGACCGGGCGCTGCTGTCGTCCCGGCAGCTGCATCGGCGTCACAGCATGATCGTCGGCGAGATACCCGAGACCGTGGGTCCGTTCGCGGCCGGCTCGCGCTACTGCGCCAACGACATCCCCGCGCTGCGCTGGGTCCATGCGACGCTGGTCGAGACCGCGCTCATGGCACATGATCTGGTGCTGCCACCACTCTCGGCGGAGGAGCGCGATCGCTATTGGAGCGAGGCCAGGCTGTACGGCGCCCTGTTCGGATTGACGGGGGATGATTTGCCGGCGGACTGGTCCGGCTTCGTTGCCTACACCGCGGCAATGGCGCAGTCGGAGGCGTTGACCGTCAGCGCGGCGGCACGCGAGATCGCAACGCAGATCTTCACGGGCGCGCGTCCGTGGTTGCGGCCACCGCGATGGTATCGCGCGCTCTCGGCGAGGATGCTGCCCGAGCGCCTGCGCGACGGATTCGGGTTTGAGCTTGACGAGCGGGATATCAAGGCCGCCGACAACGCACTGAGATGGATCAGGCGCATCTATCCGAGATTGCCCGACAGGCTGCGCTATGTCGGCCCCTACCAGGAGGCGCAGGCGCGGCTGCGGGGCGAGACGCAGCCCGACTGGATGACCCGCTGTCTCAATCGCGCCTGGATCGGACGGCCGCAGATGGACGTACGCGGGAAGGGGTGAGGTGCTCGGTGGCCGCCACAAAGACTGTCATTGCGAGGAGCCCTTGCGACGAAGCAGTCCAGATTGCCGCCGCGGACAGATTCTGGATTGCTTCGCTGCGCTCGCAATGACGGAGTATGCGGAAGTGCCTCGGCCTCACACCGACGCCAGCTTCCGGTACAGTGCGCTGTAGCTGCCGGCCGAGATGCTCCAGGAGAACGAACGTCCCATGGCGCTGCGGCGCATCGTATCGAGCTGGTCTTGCGTCATGAAGGCCGAGAAGGCCCGGCGGACGCCGCCGAGGAAGGACTCGCGCGAGGGCTTCGAGAACAGGAATCCGGTCTCGCCGTCGGTGATGGTCTCGGCGAGGCCGCCGGTCTGGTGCCCGATCGGCAGCGAGCCGAAGCGCTGGGCATACATCTGGCTGAGGCCGCATGGCTCGAAGCGCGACGGCATCAGCGTGAAGTCGCTGCCGGCGAAGATGCGGCGCGCCTGGGCGTCGTTGAAGCCGATCGCGACGCCAATGGCGTCGGGGCGGCGGCGATGCGCGTCGACCAGGGCCTGCTCGAGCGCCGGCTCGCCGGAGCCGGTGACCACGATCTGCCCGCCGGCATCGACGATCTCGTCTGCCGCCGACAGCACGAGGTCGATCCCCTTCTGGTGCACGAGCCGCGCGACGATGCCGAACATCGGGCCGCGGGAGACCGCGAGCCCGAACTGCTTGCGCACGTAATCCGCATTGGCTCTCTTGCCGACCCAGTCGCCGGCGCCGAACTGCTGGGCGAGCTGGGCGCAGGAGCGCGGGTCCCAGCTCTCGTCGATGCCGTTGAGGATGCCGGTGAGCTCGGCGGCGTCCGAGCGCAGGCGAAGCAGGCCCTCCAGGCCGCAGCCGAACTCGGCCGTGGTGATCTCCCGGGCATAGGTACCGCTGACGGTGGTGAGGTGCGAGGCGTAGACCAGGCCCGCCTTGAGGAAGGAGACCTGGTCGTAGAACTCGACGCCGTCGATGTGGAAGGCGCTCTCCGGTGCGCCGATCCGCCGCAGCGAGTCCTTCGGGAAGAGGCCCTGATAGGCGAGGTTATGAATGGTCAGGATCGACGGCAGCTTGGCGCCGCGCCAGGCAAGGTACGCCGGCACGAGCGAGGCCTGCCAGTCATTGGCATGGATCAGATCTGCTGCCCAATTCTTGTCCAGCTTGCCCATCGCGAGCTCAGCCGCCGCCGAGGCAAAGCGCGCGAAGCGGATGTCGTTGTCGGGCCAATCGCGCCCGGACTCGTCGCCATAGGGGTTGCCTGGACGATCGTAGAGTTGCGAGCACAACAGCACATAGACCGGCAAGCCGTCCTTGGTCGCGGCCCGGCCGAGCGAGCAGGCCGGCATCTCCGCGAATGCGGGACAGCGGCCAACGATCTCAATGTGCGTGAGCTGCTCGATGATGTCGCGATAGCCGGGCAGCATGATCCGGATGTCGGCGAAGGAGCGAAGCGCACGGGGGAGGGCGGCGGAAACCGCGCCCAGTCCGCCAACGCGGACGAAGTCGTCCATCTCTGTGGTGACGAACAAGACCCTCAAGAACAGCCGCCCTCTTCCGATCCCGTTTGCTGCTATGCAAGAACGGGTCCAGTTGTCCTGGAATTCTCAAAGCCCGCCCACGCGACGCGTCCGCGCGGTAAACACTTTCCTACTCGGCCGCCGCCCTCTAGGGTCGCCGCATCAACAAGAGAGAACATTGAAGGTTCCAAAGGGCTCCGGCGATGCAGCTAGCAGATAAGGATGAGGGGACGTTGACAAAGGTCATGGCGGGTTTGCGGGTCCTGGATTTTTCGACCACCATCGCCGGTCCCCATTGCACGCGGATGCTCGCCGACATGGGTGCCGAAGTCATCAAGATCGAGACCGACGGCGGAGAGACGATGCGGACCCGGCCTCCCCTGCGCAAGGGGTGCAGCACCGTGTTCGGCCAACTCAACGTCGGCAAGAAGAGCGTGGTTCTCGACCTCAAGTCCGAGGACGGTAGGGAGGCGGTGCGCCGGCTGGCCGCGACGGCCGACATCCTGGTGGAGAATTTCCGCCCCGGCGTGATGCGCCGGCTGCGGCTCGACTACGACAGGCTGTGTCAGGTCAACCCGAGGCTGATCTACTGCTCCATCTCCGGCTACGGCCAGACCGGCCCCTCGGCCGAACTTCCGGCCTACGCTCCCGTGATCCATGCGGCCTCCGGCTACGATATGGCGCATCTGGCCTACCAGCCGGGCCGCAATCGTCCCGATTATTGCGGCATCTACCACGCCGACGTCGTCACCGGCACCTACGGTTTTGGCGCAATTGCGTCCGCACTCTACCAGCGCACCGTGACCGGGCTTGGCCAGCACATCGACGTCTCCATGCTGGAATCGATGCTGACCTTGACGGTGGTCGAACTGCAGAGCGCACAATTCGCGGTGAAGCCGCCGCCGCGCCCGATGTTCGGCCCGACGGAGACGGAAAACGGCTATGTCATGATCACGGTCGCCAGTGAGAAGACGTTTCAGGGACTGATGAGCGTGATCGGCCGCCCCGAATGGATCTCCGATCCACGCTTCGCCACCTACGCCGCGCGCCGCGAGAACTGGGCGGACTTGATGGACGGCGTCGAAGTCTGGTCACGTGAGCTCACGACCGATGCATGCCTCGTCGCGCTTGGTGCTGCCGGCGTGCCGGCCTCGGCCTATCGCACGGTGTCCGAGGCGCTGGCCGATCCGCAGCTTGCGCATCGGCAAGCGCTCTCCGAGGTGCGGGACCAGGGTGGCTCCTTCCGGGTGCTCAATTTGCCGTTCCGGATGTCCGGCGCCGATACGACACCGGGCCAGACGATGGCCGTGCTTGGCGAACACACGGATGCGCTGCGCGACGAGATCGGCCTCACAGGCGATACGCCAATTCCGTCGGGCAAGACGGCCGCGACATATTGAGCAGCATCGCCGCCGCATGCGGCGTTTGGACTCTCGTGCCATTCTCTTGCCGTGGCGAGCCTTTGTCGCCAATCTCGCCCCAAGTCATTCAACGATCCGAGACATCGGGATTCGCCGCTTGCCAGCATCCGCTGGCCCGAACTAAGACCGCTCCCGGGTTTGTCTCGTCTCGCCGGCCATGGCATGCTGTGCAGAGAATGAGAAGCATGCCGGGAGGACGCCAATGAAGAGTTTCAAGGTTGCCGATTTCAAGGCGCCGCTGCAGGAGGTCGACGAGGCGACGCCGCAGCCATCGGGCACGCAGGTGCTGATCAAGGTGAAGGCGGCCGGCGTCTGCCACAGCGATCTCCACATCTGGGAAGGCGGCTACGATCTCGGCCATGGCCGCAAGCCGCTGTCACTGAAGGACCGCGGCATCAACCTGCCGCTCACGATGGGCCACGAGACCGTCGGCGAAGTCCTGGCCTTCGGTCCCGATGTGAAGCCGACCGACCAGGGCGATCTGAAGGTCGGCGATGTCGGTCTGGTCTATCCCTGGATCGGCTGCGGCAAATGTGCGACCTGCCTCGGCGGCGACGAGAACATGTGCCTGACGCCGCGCTCGCTCGGCGTCTATTGCGACGGCGGCTATGCCGATCACATGCTGGTGCCGCATCCGCGCTACCTGCTCAACCTCCGGGGGCTCGATCCAGCGACGACCGCGCCCTATGCCTGCTCGGGCGTCACCACCTACAGCGCATTGAAGAAGGTCGAGCAGCATTTCGACACGCCGATCGTGATGTTCGGCGCCGGCGGCCTCGGGCTGATGGCGCTGTCGCTGCTCAAGGCCATGGGCGGCAAGGGCGCCATCATGGTCGATATCGATGCGAAGAAGCGCGAAGCGGCCGAGAAGGCCGGCGCACTGGCGACCGTCGATCCCAAGGCGCCGGATGCGCTGGAGCAGCTTGCCAGGAAAGCGGGAGGCCCCATTCGCGCCGTGATCGACCTCGTCGGCAACGCCGCCACGACGCAGCTCGGCTTCGACTGCCTGACCAAGGGCGGCAAGCTCGTCATCGTCGGCCTGTTCGGCGGCGGCGCGACCTGGGCGTTGCCGCTGATTCCGATCAAGGCCGTCACGATTCAGGGCAGCTATGTCGGCAATCTGCGCGAGACGCAGGAATTGCTCGAACTCGTGCGAGCGAAGAAGGTGCCGCCGATCCCGGTGACGCGGCAACCGCTCGCCAAGGCCAATGACGCGCTGGTGCAGTTGCAGCAGGGCGCGGTGGTCGGCCGCACCGTGCTGACGCCGTAGCCTCATCTGTCATTCCGGGGCGGTCCGCAGGATCGAACCCGGAATCTCGAGATTCCGGGTTCGATGCTTTGCATCGCCCCGGAATGACACCTTCTTTACAGGAACGTCCATGTCCGCCAACAACGCCTTCCACATTGCCGTGCTCGCCGGTGACGGCATCGGTCCCGAAGTCATGGCGCCGGCCCTCGAGGTCCTGCGCAAGGTCGGGCAGAAATCCGGCTTGAGCTTTCGCTTCACCGAGGCGCCGGCCGGCGCCAACAATTAT
This sequence comes from Bradyrhizobium sp. CCBAU 53415, assembly GCF_028128735.1. Lineage (NCBI taxonomy): Bacteria > Pseudomonadati > Pseudomonadota > Alphaproteobacteria > Hyphomicrobiales > Nitrobacteraceae > Bradyrhizobium > Bradyrhizobium sp. CCBAU 53415. The sequence goes on from NZ_LBJF01000027.1 coordinate 340,987, forward strand.
CTCGCGACCGGCAAGTCGATGCCGGAGTCCACGGTTCGGCTGTGCGAGGAGGCGGATGCGATCCTGCTCGGGGCGTGCGGACTGCCGTCGGTGCGCTATCCTGACAATACCGAGATCGCGCCGCAGATCGAGCTGCGCTTCATTTTCGATCTCTATGCCGGCGTGCGTCCGGCGCGGCTCATTCCGGGCGTGCCGAGCCCGATCGTCGGCGCCGACCGACGCGGCATCGATCTCGTCGTGATCCGGGAATCGACCGAAGGCCTGTTCGCCTCCATGGGCAAGGGCGTCGTCACCCACGAGGATGCGCGCGAGACCATGGTGATCACCCGCAAGACATCCGAGCGCCTGTTCGAGTTCTCGTTTCGCCTGGCCGAGCGGCGCCGCGCGCGCGGCAAGCCGGGAATGCTCACCTGCGTCGACAAGGCGAACGTATTCAAGGCATTTGCGTTCTTCCGCGGCATCTTCGACGAGATCGCCAAGAAGCATCCCGAGGTGAAGACCGACCGGCTCTATGTCGATGCCTGCTCGGCGATGCTGGTGAAGCGCCCCTGGGATTTCGACGTGATGGTAATGGAGAACATGTTCGGCGACATCGTCTCCGACATCACCGCGAGCCTGATCGGCGGCCTCGGCATGGCGCCGTCGGCCGACATCGGTGACAAGCATGCGGTGTTCCAGCCTTGCCACGGCACCGCACCCGATATCATGGGGCAGGGCAAGGCCAATCCGACCGGCATGATCCTGTCGGCGGCGATGATGCTGGACTGGCTCGCCGACAAGCATGGCGTGGAGAGTGCGGCCGAGGCGGGCGAGACCATCGAGCGCGCGGTAGACCGGGTCTATGCCGGCGGCATCAAGCCGATGGAATTCGGCGGCAGCAACGGCACGGCGGATCTTACGAAGGCGGTGCTGGCAGCGCTGTAATCGAAGGAAAGGGGCCCGAGGGCCCCTTTGTCGTTCACCAGCGGCGCCAGTGATGGTGATGACGCCAGCCCCACGGACGCGGGCCGTAGAAGCGCGGGCCGCCGTAATAGCCATAGGCGCGATAATAGTTCGGGCGCCACCAGCAGCGGCCCCAGGGGTTACACACCCAACGCACCTGCTCGACGTCGGCCGCCGGACCGCTTGCAATCTTGTCCGCCTGCGGGATGCCGTTTGGCATTGCCGCGAGGGCCGGTCCCGACGCGAGGGCCACACCGCCGACGGCAGCAAGACCAAGAACAGCAAATTTCAGTGTCATCGCAATCTCCCTCGTTGGTGGCGGGAGAACTTTCGCGACATCAAGTGGTTGCGGCTGCGTAAGGTTGCGCGACGAATTTAATCTACCTGAACGCCGGTTCAGCTTCAGCGGCCGCGGAACTGCGGCTTGCGCTTCTCCATGAAGGCCTGCCGGCCTTCGCGGAAATCCTCCGAATCCATGCAGGCGTTGCCGATCGCCTTGATCGCATCCATGTCGCGCCGGCTCTCGTCCTTCAGCACCTGCGCGATCGTGATCTTGGCGGCCGTGATCGCGAGCGGGGCGTTCTGCGAGATCGTCTCGGCAATCGTCATGGTCTCGCCCCAGAGTTCGTCGACCGGGAACAGGCGCTCGACGAGGCCAATGCGTAGCGCCTCGGCGGAATCGATGCGCATGCCCGTGTACATCAGAAGCCGCGCCCAGGACGGTCCGACCAGCGACACCAGATGCCGCAAGCCGTCAAAGCCGTAGGCAATGCCGAGTTTGGCTGCGGGGATGCCGAACTGGCTGCCATGCGAGGCGAGGCGGATGTCGGCGAGCATCGCGACCTGCATGCCGCCGCCGAGGCAATAGCCGTCGATGCAGGCGATGGTCGGCTTGGGATAGTCGGCGAGCAGCGCACGCTGGGCGGCGCTGCGCTTGGCGTACTCCTCGGACGCTGCTGCATTGTGCCTGACCTTCTCGAACTGGCTGATGTCGGCGCCCGAGACGAACGCCTTGCTCCCGGCGCCGCGCAGAATCACGACGCGCACGGTGTCGTCGTCGCGCAAGGCGGTCAGCGCCTCGCCAAATCCCTCCCACATCTCCAGCGACATCGCGTTGCGCCTGTCGGGATTGTTGAAGGTGATCACGCCGACACCACTCGCCGAGTGCTTGAGGATCTTGCCGTCGGCGTAAGGAGTTCCGGTCGTGCTGGAAATGTCGGGCATCGCGCGCTCGCTTGTCATAGGCCGAGCGCAATGTTCGGCGCCGCCGGCGCCGCGGTCAACCGGCGCAGGGGATGAGAGCTTGCATCCGCCTGTGCTGCGATTGCATGGCGCGCGAAGTTCGACGAATGGCGAAACCGCAAAGAAGAAAGAGCGGCCGAGCCGCTCCGCGACAGACCGCGCGCAAGCGCGCGGGCAGGCATATCTCGTCGGATCTCGTCCAATCCGGCCGCGCCCCCGTGACGCGGCGGATTGAACATCGGCCGTAAAGGCCAGAGCGCCGACCGACCTCAGCTCTCGTTCGCCGCGATCGATTCCATCAGCGAGACGAGCTGACGCTGCACCGTCTGGTCCTTGATCTTGCTGTAGGCGCGCAGCAGGCGGAGGCTGAAGGCCGAGTCGAGGAAGAGCAGGCTCTCGACTTCTCGGGCCTTGTTGTCGCCGTCGTAGAAGAAGGTCACGGGCACATCGAGGGCGGAGGCGATCTGCTGAAGCCGAGCCGCGCCGACGCGATTGACGCCCTTCTCGTATTTCTGGACCTGCTGGAAGCTGACGCCCAGCTTTTCGCCGAGCTCGGCCTGCGAGATCTTCATCTCGACGCGCCGCAGACGGATCCGCTTGCCAAGCTCAATGTCCGGCTTGCCGGCGCTGCGCTGCTTCATTCTTTTCGCCGCTGCTTTCATCTCTGTTCTCACCTTTGTTCTTCGGTTGAAAATCCCCCGAAGAGCTGGGTCAGGGGTTCGCCCATATACGAGTCCTTGAATTCATGCGGATGCACGAACTCTTCCTTAAACCACGGGAAGCGAGCCGGATTGAAAGCGTCGATCAGCCAGTCAATCATGTGCCGCACCCGCGGAATACGGCCGCTACCGGGATGGTAGGACAACCAGATATCCAGCGGTCGGTTCAGCTCGACCTCCAGTGGAATCAACCTCCCTCCAAGCGCAATGGCATAGCTCGGGAATACGCCGATGCCGGCGCCATTCGCGACCGCCCAGTAGTTGGCGCTCGAGACGTTCGTCTTCATGACCAGAAGGTCACGTTCCGAAACGCCCGGGAAGAAGCTCTCGAAGGATTCCTTGGCGGCGAGCTGGTCGGCGAATTGCAGCACCAGGCGATGCTTGATCAATTCCGCCGCCGTTCGCGGCGCGCCATGCTTTTCGATGTATTTCTCGGAGGCCCAGAACATCAGATGCATGCGGCCCAGCCGCACCAGCTTGATGTCGAGCGCGGAGGGACGCGACAGATGGATGGCGACGTCGGCCTCATGGCGCGAGACATCGGCCGAGCGCATCGCGCAATGCAGGTCCACCAGGATCTTCGGATAGGCCTGCTGGAATTCGACCAGGCGCGGGGCCAGCCAGAATGTACCGAGCCCCTCGGTGACGGCAACCCGGACCTCGCCGGACAAGGCATTGGCCATCGAATCGCTGGCGCGCAGCACGTCGAAGGTGGCCGCCTCCATGCGCTCGACGGCGGAGACCACCAATGCGCCTTCATCGGTCAGATGGGTGCCGTGAACGTCGCGGGTGAACAGGGTCGTGCCGGTCTGGCGTTCGAAATCGTCGATCCGCCGGCGCACCGCATTGATCGACAGCGACAGGCGCTCGGCCGCCGAGCGGAAACTTCCGCACCGGACAACTTCCAGAAATATGCGGGCCGCATCCCAATCCGAGAGGCCGCTGAGATTTGTCTTTGGGCGTTCCGCCGGCGGAACGCCCCTTTCCGCCAAGGAGTGCATACAAGTCCTTTCGGGACGCTAAACTGGCAGAATCTGGCGCAAACCACAACCACTGCGGGTTGGGGAATGACGAGTTTTGAACGTCATCCTTACTACCTTGCGGGCGGTATTGGAGTGCTGTCATGGGTTGGGGATCGGGCAGACTAACGCACGAGTGGGGGTGTGGCGTGAGTTCCGTTGCGAGCCGTGAGATGGCTGCGGGATTGTCGGCGCTGTCCGAAATTGAAATTCTCGCGCGAGCGCGGGTGCGGTCTCCCTTGATGGATCGATCACACCGCGTCAGGCGTTTGCTCCCGGAGCAGTTTGGCGATCGCCAATGGCGCTGCACGGCGATAGCGGACGGAACCGCGGTTCCGCGGCAGAAACACACTGACATCGGGTTCGGGGGCGCAGTAGCCTCGTGCTATCTTCGGTCTTCCATGGGGGCCGAAGAGAACGTCACAAACGCGTCTCGCAGGTCGAATTAACGGAAAGAACACCAGTGTCGCATTCAGACGAAAAGTTGCAGTCGGTGCTGGAAACGCTCGAGGAGTGCCGCAGGGTTCTCAATGAGTGCAACAGCCGTGAGTCGGCCGAGATGCTGTCCATTGTCATCCTCGACATGCGGATGAAACTGAAAGGAATTGACAGTGCCGATCTCAAGGCGCTGTGCGACGAAATGCTGCGGAGCGCTGCGAGCGAGCCGCTAACCCCTTCCAAGCAGACGCAGGACCAGCCCCGGCGTCCGCTGCTCCGCGTGGTGAAGTAGCCGCGCCGCCGGATCTCGCTTTTTGGCGAGGTTTGTGCGCGTCCCGATGCCGCATCTGTGATCACGGAGGGCATCGGGAGGAGCCTTGGTTTCGTGCGCCTCTGTTGCGCATTCTCTGGCATCGGCTACACCAGAGCCGTTCGGCTCCGGGCCGGGCGCACCCCTTGCGCGCCGTACCGGCACCTGAGATGGCTCTGACTGCATCATGCAAAATGTTTCGATCCCGGCGGCGATGATTGCCGGCCTCGTCAGCTTCCTCTCGCCTTGCGTCCTGCCTCTGGTTCCGCCCTATCTGATTTACCTCACGGGCGCCACGATCGAGCATGTCGAGAGCGACGAGCCGGCCGCTGCCTCCAAGCGCGCGATCATGATGTCGGCGCTTCTGTTCGTGCTCGGCTTTTCCACGGTGTTCGTGGCGCTCGGCGCCAGCGCCTCGCTGATCGGCGGGCTGATCCGTGCCTGGTCGGCGGAGTTGTCGATCCTCGCCGGCATCGTCATCATCATCATGGGCCTGCACTTCCTCGGCCTGACACGCATCGGCCTGTTGATGCGCGAGGGGCGGCTGCCGATCCCCAAACCGGTCGGCCTCTGGGGCGCCTATATCATGGGCCTCGCTTTCGCCTTCGGCTGGACGCCCTGTATCGGCCCGATCCTCGCGGCGATCCTCTCGATCGCCGCGGCGGAAGCCACGGTGATGAAGGGCGCCGGACTGCTCGCGGTCTATTCCGCGGGCCTCGGCATTCCCTTCCTGATCGCCGCGCTGATGATCGAACAGTTCTCCGCGCTGTTCGCGCGCATGAAGGGCCACCTCGTCAATGTCGAGCGCGCCATGGGCGTCCTGATGGTGATCACCGGCATCGGCTTTCTCACCGGCGCGGTCTCGAACGTGAGCATCTGGCTGCTCGAGACGTTTCCGGCGCTGCAGACGATCGGATAGACCCGGTGCCGAGGCGGCTGCTAACGCACGCGTCCGCGCCAATCGCTCCGCGTTTCGCCCGTCAGCTCGGGCAGGCGCGCACTTTCATGAACGCACGCCGCTCAGATTGACGGATTTCGAGCGGAGATCGCGCGAAAGGCTGTCAAACGCCGTTGAAATGGCCTGCGAAAGACAACTCGCGACGCGGAACGCGATCACGCAGTGAGGGTTCATGACATCGCTTGATGGTTCGCGTCTTGGCGCATAGCGGAGCACCGGTGTGACGGCGTCTTCCGTTCAGGGCGCCTCGTCCAGCGCGCAGACTACCGTGCAGACCACGCCGCGCGGCAGGAAGTCGACGGTTGCCTCGCCGCCGAGCTGATCGCGCGCGCTGCGCTCGATCAGGCGCGAGCCGAAGCCGCGTTGTACCGGTGCCGTCACCGGCGGTCCGCCGATCTCGGTCCAGATCAGTCGCAGCCGCGGCTTCGGCGCATCGGCGATGATCTCCCAGTCCAGCGTCACCCGGCCGGTCTCGTTGGACAGCGCGCCGTATTTCGCGGCGTTGGTGGCGATCTCGTGGACGATCATCGACAGCACCACGGCGAGCCGCGGCGACAGCGGCACGGCCGGGCCGGCCATGCGGATGCGGTCGGGATTGCTGAGCAGGAACGGCCGGAGCGCGCGGGCGATGACGTCCCTCAGCTCCGAGCCTGCCCATTTCTCCTGGCTCAAGAGGTTATGTGCTTCGGCCAGCGCGCCGAGCCGGCCCTCGAACTTGGTCCGCTCGTCACGGCTGGCGCTGCGGAAGGTCTGCACCGCGATCGCCTGCATCAGCGCCAGCGTGTTCTTGACGCGATGATTGAGCTCCTCGATCAGGAGATTGTGCAGCATCTCGCCGCGCGCGATCGTGGTGGCCATCCGCACGGCGAAGGTGAGGCCAACCAGCAGCAGGATGCCGCCGATCAGGCTCGTGATTGCGATGTCGCGCCAGAGCGGCGCGATCAGCGAGCTCTCGGCGACGCCCGCCACGACCGTCCAGCCGGTCAGTTGCGATCTGGTAAAGGCGGAAGACAGCGCGACGCCATCGAGCGAAACGGTCGAAAGCGCGGCCTCCGACGTGCGGGACATCGCATCGTGGAGTGCGCCGGAAGCCTGCTTGCCGAACGTCTCGGCAGGGTTGGGTGTACGCGCGAACACGCGAGCCTTGGTGTCCAGCAGCGACACCGTCCATTGATCGTTCGGCCGCTGCTGCTCGACCAATTTCTGGAATATCGCGATCGGCGGACTGAAGGAGAGCGCGTAGGCGACCTCGCCATTGCGCAGCACAGGAACTTCCACAGTCACGATCGGCCGTTTCTTGGTCGAACCGACGAACAGGTCGGAATATTGCGGTGCCTTGCTTGCAAACACCCGCTCGACGATCTCTAGATTGTTGCGCGGTGGCAGATTCGCCGTGTCCGTCGTGACGGTCGAAAAGAGCTGGTGGCCGGATCTGTCGGCCAGCAGAAGAATGCTGTCCCCGCCATATTGGCTGATGAAACCGATTGCCAGCCGACGGAAGCCGTCGAAATCACCGCTTTGCAGGGAATCGCTGAGCGCGAGCACCTGCAAGCCGCCCGTCACCCGCTGCACTTCAGAATCGAGCACCACGCGCATGCTTCGCACCGTCTCGAGCACCCGGCGTGTCGCCTCGGTGCGATCCTGGCGATAGTTGGAATAGGCAAGCCCGACGGCAAAGACCATCAGCGGCAACATCGTTCCCGCGACGAGGAGAGCGAGCCGGACCGGAAGGGTGAGCTTTGACAAACGCAGGCGTCCCGGTTCCGGCGCGACGGCGCCGGACGACCGAAGCATAGTGCAGGAACGGCGTTGCGCCACTGCACAATTGGTCATGGGCCACGCGTGCTTCGGTTCTCGTGAGACAGGGCGAGAGATGAAGGGTGCAGTGCAACAGAAGGCGTGACCGCCGAGCCTGCGTCGAACTGAATCAGCGGAGGGCTCGTCATTGCCCGGACGAAGCCTGCGAATTTGGCTTCCGTGCCGCCATGGTTTTTCATACCCTCCCTGGACGCAAGCCGCATAGCGGCTGCGCTCACGGCCCGGCGACAGGGGCGGAGCATCAAAGGGAGGGGAGACGATGAAGCGAAGGTCATTTCTCGCCGGTATCGGTGCAACCACTGCGGCTGCTACGCTAGGCATGCCGTCGATCCTCAGGGCGCAAGCCCCGATCACGCTGAACGGCGCGGTCCAGTTCAATGACGACCATGCCTTCAACCGGGCGCTGATCCGGTTCGAGGAACTAGTGAAGAAGTATTACGGCAAGCCCGTCAACTTCACCCTGCACAAGAACTCCTCGCTCGGCCTCGAGAAGCAGTATTTCGAGTACATGTCGCAGGGCAAGGCGGTCGATTACGGCATCGTCTCGCCGGCCCACATGTCGACTTTCGCCAAGGCGGCCCCGTTCATCGATGCGCCCTTCGTCTTCAAGGGCATCGAGCACATGAACAAAGTCGTCGAGGCCAACATCCTGGCGCCGATCGCCGACGAGGTCGCGACCAAGGCCGAGGTCGTTCTGATCGGTTATGCCGGCGGCGGCATCCGCAACATCTTCGCCAACAAGCCGCTCAAGACTCTCGCCGATCTCAAGGGGCTCAAGGTTCGCGTGCAGGGCGCGCCGATCTGGTCGAAGACCTTTGCGGCCGTCGGCATGAGCCCGACCGTGATCGCCTATAACGAAATCTACAACGCGATCCAGAATGGGGTGATATCGGCCGGCGAAAACGAGGCGGCCGGCGTCGAGGCGATGAAGTTCTACGAAGTGGCCCCGCATCTCAGCCTGACCCAGCACGCCGTGTCGATCCGGCCGATCTGCTTCTCGGTGAAGACGCTGAAGACCTTGCCGAAGGACTTGCAGGACGCGATCATGAAGGCGGGCAAGGAAGCCGGCGATTACGGCCGTCAGCTCGAGTCGAGCGAAGAGGTCGTCAAGCTCGACACGCTCGAGAAGGCCGGCAAGCTCAAGCGCGTTCCCTTCGAGGAGCGGGACGCCATGAAGAAGCTCGCCGACCCCGTGATGGCCGCCTACGCCAAGGAGATTGGCGCGGAAGGCATTTTCGAGAAGATCAACGTCGTCTGAGGTCGCTCTGTCCGCCGACGATAGTCCGGGCAGGCCCCGCTTCCTGCCCGGACGCGCCGGATGAGCGCCGTACGGAGCTCCCATGTCCGAAATGCACGTTCCGTCCACACCGTCGCTGTGGCGTCGCGTCACCGCGGCCTATGCGAAACTGCTGGAATTCCTGCTGGCCGCCTGCGTCGGCATCATCGTTGTTCCGGTCACGCTGCAAATCATCTCCCGCTACACGCCGTTCATTCCGTCCTACATCTGGACCGAGGAGATGGCGCGGTTCCTGTTCGTCTGGACGATCATGATCGGCGCCATGGTGGGCATCCGGGAGGCGCAGCATTTCGAGGTCGACGTGTGGCCCGACCTGTCGCGGCGGTCGGAGGCCGCGGTGCGGATCTTCGCCCGGCTCGGCGTGCTGGCGCTGGCGCTGGTGTTCGTATCCGCCGGCATCGAGTTCACCCGCTTTGCCTGGAACAGAACGTCGGAACTGGCCGATCTGCCGCTCTGGCTGATTCACGTCGCCTGGCCCGTGACCGGCGCGACGTGGATCGTGTTTGCGGGTGAGCAGATCATCGATGAAATGCGCGTTCTGTTTGGGGCGAGGCGATGAACGGGACTGTACTCTCTGCCGGACAGGCTGCGATGGTGCTGTTCGGGGTGTTCATCGGCCTGCTTATCCTGCGCGTGCCAGTCGCTTTCGCGCTTGGTCTTGCCTGCGTGCCGATCCTGCTGATCGAGCCGCGCCTGTCGCTGATGATGCTCGCGCAGGAGACTTTCAATGCGTACAATTCGTTCATCCTGCTGGCGGTGCCATTCTTCCTGCTGACGGCGAACCTGATGAGCATCGGCGGCATCACCGACCGCCTGGTGGCGCTGTCGCGCTCGATGGTCGGGCACTGGCCGGGTTCGCTGGCGCAGATCAACGTCGTGCTGTCGGTGTTCTTCGCCGGCATCTCCGGTTCCTCCACCGCCGATGCGGCGAGTCAGTCCAAGATCTTCATCGATGCGCAGAACAAGGAGGGTTACGACCTGTCGTTCTCCATCGCCATCACGGCGGTGTCGGCGGTGCTCGCAGTCGTCATCCCGCCCTCGATCCTGATGATCGTGTGGGGTGGGCTGATCTCGACCTCGATTGCGGCGATGTATCTGGCCGGCATCGTGCCGGGCCTGCTGATCGCGGGCGCGCAGATGACGACGGTGCACATCTATGCCGTGCGCCGGGGCTATCCCACCTATCCGAAAGCGACCTGGGTCGAGATGCGATGCGCCATCTGGCGGTCGATACCGGCGCTGATGACGCCGTTCATCATCGTCGGCGGCATTCTGCTCGGCTGGTTCACCGCGACCGAGTCCGCCTGCGTCGCGGTGCTCTATTCCGTTGCGCTCTCGACATTCTTCTACCGCGAGACCGGTCCGCGCGAATTGTACAAGGCCTTGCTCGATACCGGGCGCCTTGCCGGCGTGGCGCTGTTTTGTGTCGGCACTGCAAGCGCGTTCGGCTGGCTGCTCGCCTATTACAGGATCCCGCAAGAGCTGCTGGCGAACGTCTCGACATGGGGCATGGGCACCGTGGCGGCCGGCTTCTTCATCTCCTTCTGCTTTCTGGTGGTGGGCTGCTTCCTCGACGCGATCCCGGCGATCATCATCGTCGGCACCGTGCTGGAGCCGCTCGCCAAGTCCGTCGATCTCCACCCGGTCCAGTTCGCGATCATTTCCATCGTATCGCTGGCCTTCGGACTGGTGACGCCACCCTATGGCCTCTGTCTGATGATCGCCTGTTCGATCGCCGGCGTGCGGCTGCGCTATGCCCTGAAGGACACCGTGATCATGCTGATACCGATGCTTCTCGTGCTGGCGGCAGTCATCGTTTGGCCCAGCGTGTCGCTCTTCCTGCCGCGCCTGATCGTGCCGCAGATGCTCAAATGAGGATCGGATCGCGCGATCCCGCGGCCGGCGGCCACGGGATCGCTTCGATGTGTTACAGATTGCTCTCGGTGATCGCGGCGTAGACCATGCTGCGCAGCTCGCGCCGGATCGGGTAGGCGCTCGACGGCAACACCTGCGTCATGAAGATCGTGATCAGCTCTTCGGCCGGGTCGATCCAGAACGAGGTCGTGGCCGCGCCGCCCCAATTGTATTCGCCGGGGCTGCCGGCGATCAGCGTCTCGGCCGGGCGCATGGTGACGGCGAAGCCGAGACCGAAGCCGATGCCGTTATAGGTCGCTTCCGAAAACAGCGACCGCGACACCTCCGGCAACGCGCGATCGCCTGGGATGTGGTTCGTCGTCATCAACGCCAGTGTCTTCGGCCCGATCAGCCTGACGCCGCCGAGCTCACCGCCATTGAGCAGCGCGCGGCAGAAGGTGAGGTAGTCGGCGACGGTCGAGCACAGGCCGCCGCCGCCGGAGATGAAGGAAGGCCGTGACAGGAACGAGCTCGTCGTCGGATCGTCCTGCAGCGTGATGCCCTCGCGGCGCTGGCCGGCATGGAAGGTCATTCCGCCGCCGGGGTCCGCCGAGTAGCAGGCCGCGAAGCGATGCGCCTTGGAGGCCGGCACGTGGAAATCGGTATCGGTCATGCCGAGCGGATCGAGAATGCGTTGCTTCAGGAACTGCTCGAACGGCATCCCCGAGATCCTGCCGACGAGGTAGCCGATCACGTCGGTCGCGACGGAATAGTTCCAGGACTCGCCCGGCGAGAATTCCAGTGGAATCCTTGCCAGGCCGTCGATCATGGTCTGGAGCGTGCCTGACTTCTCGACCTCGCCGATCTTCTCACTGCGATAGGCGGCATCGACATTGGAGCGCTGCTGGAAACCGTAGGTGAGGCCGGAGGTGTGGCGCAGCAGGTCGACGATCAGCATCGGCCGCGATGGCGGCCGGGTCAGGAAGGCCGGGTAGGTGCCGGCGACGAATACGCCGAGATCCTTCCATTCCGGAATGTATTTGGCGACCGGTTCGTCAATCGCGACGAGACCTTCCTCGACCAGCATCATGAAGGCGACGCTGGTGAGCGGCTTGGTCATGGAATAGATGCGGTAGATGGTGTCGTCCTTGACCGGGACCTTGCGCTCGACGTCGGCGAAGCCCTGCACCGAGTTGTGGGCGATCTTGCCTCGGCGATAGACCAGGAGCTGCGTGCCCGGGAAACGGCCGGCATCGATGTACCGGCGCCTGAGATGCGCATCGACGCGGTCGAGCGCGGCCTTGGACAGGCCGACGGATTCTGGCGAGGCGGGGGTGGGGGCGAGCATCAGTTCCTCCGGGCAGTTTCTCGAGGACGGTGATAGCCAAACGGCGGCCCCATTCCAAGCCGGTCGCGCTTAGCGCGAGGCCGCCGGCTGGTGTAGGCTGCACCCTGGAACGCCTCGAAGGAGCCCCAGGGGGCCAACCAGAAAAACGCAGGGTAAACCCACCATGACCCAGTTCAACGAGACCGAACTCACCGAAGCCGTCGTTCGGAGCTTCGACCAGACGCCTGATACGCGGGCAAAATTCCTGCTCCAGGAATTGGTGAAGTCGCTGCACGATTATGTGAGCAAGACCGGCCTGACCTTCGAGGAATGGGAATACGCCATCGATTTCCTGACCCGAACGGGGCAGAAATGCACCGACACGCGCCAGGAGTTCATCCTGCTGTCAGACGTGCTCGGCGTCTCCATGCTGGTCGACGCCGTCAACCACCGCGACCGCGAGGGCGCCACCGAGACCACGGTGCTCGGTCCGTTCTATGTCGGCGAGCACAAGGTGACCGCGCATGGCACGGACATCTCGCCGCACAATCTCACCGGCGAGAAGATGTTCGTGCAGAGCCGCGTCACCGATCTCGAGGGCAAGCCGCTCGCGAACGTTCCCGTCGATGTCTGGCATGCCGATGATGACGGATTTTACGACTCCCAGAAGCCGAACTATGACGAGGTCGGCGCCTCTGCGCGGGCGCGCTTCATCACGGACAGCGACGGCCGCTTCTTCTTCCGCACCATCCTGCCGTGCAGCTACCCGATCCCGACCGACGGCCCGGTCGGCGAGATGATCGTGCAGACGGGTCGCCACCCGATGCGCCCCGCGCATGTGCACTTCCTGGTCAATGCCAAGGGCCATGAGCCGCTGATCACCCACGTCTTCATCGGCGGCGACAAATATCTGGATTCCGACGTGGTGTTCGGGGTCAAGGACGACCTGATCGCCAAGGTCGAGCCGCGGAGCGATGCCGCGATGCCCGACGGCACCAAGGCGAACGGGCGATGGCATCTGATGACTTACGAATTCCACCTCAAGCCCGGCGGCGGCATGGCGCCGAAGCCGCTGGGGGTGAAGGCGGCGGAGCCGGCGTGAGGCCTCGGCATTTCGGTCACCCCCCGATGTAGGCTGCCAACTCGTCGGGCGTTCCGTTCGGAAAGGCCTCCTTCAGATAGTCGAGGAAGGCGGAGACGCGCGCGCTGAGCAATCGCCGCGAGGGATAGAGCGTCCACAGGTTGATGTCGAACCCGTCGACATCGCCCCAGCGGACCAGCGTGCCGTCGGCCAGATCGTGACTGACGAGCGACAGAGGCAGCCGCGCAGCGCCGACGCCGGCTCGAATGGCATCGCGAACCATCATCAGCGATGACAGGTGAAGCACCGGATCGACCGCGATACGCGACGTGCCGCTCGGTCGCCTGATGTCCCAGGTTGCAGCCGCGTCGTCCGTTCCGCGCACGACGACCGGAACCGCGATATGGCCCTTCGGTCGCTTCAGCGTGGGGCTTGCCACGACCACAAGCCGGTCGCGCAAGAAGATGCGGCCGACCAAACTTTCATCCGGATCGGGATTGACCCGGATCACGAGGTCGAAGCCTTCCTCGACCATGTCGACGTAACGATCATCCGTCGTGACCTCGAGCCGGACTTGCGGATGCCTAAGCGCGAAACCGGCGGCGAGCCGGCCCATGGCAGTCTGGGAGAAAAGCAGGGGAGCGCTGATCCGCAACTTGCCCTTCGGCTTGTCCCCGCCCGACGCGATCGCAGCCGCGGTCTCGTCGAGTTCGGTGAGGAGTGCGCCCGTACGCTCGTAAAGCGCTCGTCCTTCCTGGGTCAGTTTGAGGGTGCGCCCACCACGCTCGAAGAGACGCAAATCGAGGCTGCTTTCAAGCTCGGACACGCGCCGGGACAAGGTCGCTTTTGGACGTCCCGTGGCGCGGGCGGCCTTTCCGACCCCTCCGTGGCGGGCGACGAGATTGAAGTCGGCAAGGGCAAGCAAATCCATTTGTTCCACTTATGAAACGATATGTCTAAATATAACGTCTTTCGGCTCGCATGTGGATCGCTAACTTTCGGGCGTCTTCAGACCCAAACCGGAGTGATCCCATGACTATCCTCGTTACCGGCGCAACCGGCACGATCGGCCGCCAGGTCGTCGAGCAACTCGTCAAGCGCGGCGCCGATGTGCGCGCGCTCGTTCGAGATCCCGCAAGGACCAATTTCCCGACAGGTGTCGCCGTCGCCCAGGCCGACTTGCTGGATGTCGATTCCTTGCGCGGTGCGTTCTCGGGCGTCTCGACGCTGTTCCTGCTCAACGCCGTGGTGCCGGATGAATTTACCCAGGCGCTGACGGCGCTCAACCTCGCCCGCGAGGCCGGCATCGAGCGGTTCGTCTATCTGTCGGTCATTCACAGCGACCGCTACGTGAACGTGCCGCACTTCGCCGGCAAGTTCGGCGTCGAGCGCATGATCGAGCAGATGGGCTTCAAGGCGACCATCCTGCGCCCCGCCTATTTCATGAACAACGAGCTCATGATCAAGGACGCCGTGACCGGATACGGCGTCTACCCCATGCCGATCGGCAGTAAGGGAGTTGCGATGATCGACGCGCGCGATATCGGCGAGGTTGCGGCCATCGAATTGATCCGCCGCGAGACATCCGCCGCGCCGCTTCCGCTCGAGCGCATCAATCTCGTTGGTCCCGAAACGATCACCGGTGCCAAGGCTGCTGCAATCTGGTCGGAGGTGCTCGGGCGCTCGATCGCCTATGGCGGCGACGACACTGCGGGCTTCGAGAAGAACCTCAGGCAGTCCATGCCGGGCTGGATGGCCTTCGACATGCGGGTGATGAGCGAGCGCTTCCTCACGGAGGGAATGGTCCCCGAAGCCGGCGACGTCAAGCGTCTGACCGATATTCTGGACCGTCCCTTGCGCTCCTATCGCGACTTCGTTGCCGAGATCGCAACTTCCGTCTGAGGGCTTGCTTGAGCTGCGCGCTGAGGCCTGGCTGCATCGCTCGCCATTGATCATATGGTGAGCGAGCAGTCTCGATCAGCGCGCGTGCAGTAACGCCAACAGCACGGCGACCGCGCAGGCGAGGGTCGCCGAGGTCAGCTTCCAGAACATCAGCGGGCTGCGCTCCAGGAGCGGCGTGATCCGCGTGTCAAGATAGGCCGGATTGGGCGTGCGCAGCTCGAAGACGAACTCCGACAGATCCTCGTGTCGCTTGTAGGGATCGGGATGCAGCGCGCGCCGGAGCGCGCCGTCGACCCATGCGGGCACGTTGCGGTCGTCGTCGGCCGAGCGGTACTTGAGTCTCCGCACGTCCGCCTTGCGCCGGATCCGGGCGATCTGGGTGCCGTAGGGCAGCTTTCCCGTCAACATCTGGTAGCCGATCACGGCCAGCGAAAACATGTCGGAGCGCGGCGAGCCGCCCTGACCGAGAAAATACTCCGGCGCCGTGTACTGGACCGTTCCCAGGATTTCGTCAGCCTCGTCGCGAGGTGCGGCCTCCGCGACGCCGGCCACCCTGACCGATCCGAAGTCGATGATCTTGGCGGTGCCGGTCTTGTCGATCAGGATGTTGTCGGGCCTGAGATCCTGATGCAGCATCTCCATGCGATGGAAGGCGCGCAGGCCCGCGGCGATCTGCTCAATGATGCCGCGTACGGTTTCGAGATCGGGGCGCGGATTGTCGATCATCCACTGCTTCAGGGTCTGCCCCTCGACGAATTCCGTCGCGACGTAGAGATAGCTGCGGCGCCGCGACTGCGACAGCGGCTTCAGCACATGCGGGCTGTCGATCCGGCGCGCGATCCACTCCTCCATCAGGAAGCGCTTGAGATAGGCGGCGTTGTCGCGCAGATCGACTGACGGCAGCTTGAGCGCAACCGGCTGCTCGGTCTCCATGTCGACGGCGAGGTAGATGTGGCTGCGGCTGCTACCGTGAATCTCGCGGACGATCCGGTAGCCGTCGAAGATCGCGCGCGGTTCCGGCAGCGGAGGCAGCGGCAATTGCGCGGTCTGATTGAAGATGCCGGCCGGCTCGCGCTGCGGGACCGCATCGATGCGCAGGATCTGGACGGTGATGTTGTCGTCGCTGCCGCGCTGGTAGGCCTCCCCGACGATGGCCTTCGCCGCCGCGTCGAGATCGCCCGCATGCTCATTCAGCGCGCTCGTGACGAAGCGTGCGTCGACAAATTCGTAAGCGCCGTCGGTTGCCAGCAGAAAGATGTCGCCGGTCTCGACCTCGAAGGCCTGATAGTCGATCTCGAGCTGCGGATTGATGCCGAGCGCGCGGCCGAGATAGGTCTGCTCCGACGACACGATGATGCGGTGATCGTCGGTCAGCTGCTCGAGCGCCTTGCCGGCGAGGCGGTAGACGCGGCAGTCGCCGACATGAAAGATGTGCGCGGTGGTCGCCTTGATGACCATCGCGGTGAGGGTGCAGACATAACCCTTGTCGCGGTCATGGGCATATTGGCTCTTGCGCGTCTGTGCGTGCAGCCAGGAATTGGTCGCGTCCAGCACGCGGCGGGCGGAGGTCTTCACCGTCCAGGATTCCGACGTGCAGTAATAGTCCGTCAGGAAGCTCTTGACCGCCGACTCGCTGGCGATCTGGCTCACGCTGCTGCTGGAAATGCCGTCGGCAAGGACCGCCGCGATGCCCTTCAGGCTGAGCAGCGGCTCCTCCGGAACCAGGACGCCGTGGAAATCCTGATTGACGGGCTTGCGACCCTTGTCGGAATGCTGGCCGACCGAAATCAGGAGTCCGCGGGTCATCGTCATCACCAGGAGAGGGGAGCCTCACCCTGATCGGGCGAGGCTCCCCTGTCGAGATGTATTCGATCAGGCCGCGACGCGGGGCTTCGCGGCCTTGTCGACCTGGCGCTTCGGCAGGGTCATGACATGCGTGGCGTAGAGGGTCATGCCGGTGAAGGCGAGGCCGCCGACGAGGTTGCCGAGCACGGTCGGGATCTCGTTCCAGATCAGATAATCCATGATCGAGAACTTCGCGTGCAGCATCAGGCCCGACGGGAACAGGAACATGTTCACCACCGAATGCTCGAACACCATGTAGAAGAACACCAGGATCGGCATCCACATCGCGATGACCTTGCCGGGGACCGAGGTCGAGATCATGGCGCCGACGACGCCGGTCGAGACCATCCAGTTGCAGAGCATGCCGCGCATGAACAGCGTCGCCATCCCCGCCGCGCCGTGCGCGGCATAGCCCAGGGTCCGGCCCTCACCGATATTGCCGATGACCGTGCCGACCTTGTCGGGCGCCTGCGTGAAGCCGAACGTCGTGACGAAGGCCATCATGAAGGCCACCGTCAGAGCGCCGGCGAAGTTGCCGATGAAGACGAGACCCCAGTTGCGCAGTACGCCGCCGAGGCTGACGCCCGGGCGCTTGTCGATCAGGGCGAGCGGCGCAAGCACGAAGACGCCGGTGAGGAGGTCGAATCCCAGCAGATAGAGCATGGAAAAGCCGACCGGAAACAGCAGCGCGCCGATCAGCGGCTGGCCGGTGTTGACGTTGATCGTGACGGCGAACCAGGCCGCCAGCGCCAGGATGGCGCCCGCCATATAGGCGCGGATGATGGTATCCCGGGTGGACATGAAGATCTTGGACTCGCCCGCATCCACCATCTTGGTGACGAATTCCGAAGGCGCGAGATACGACATCAATGGTTCCTTTGCTCGTATGAATGAAGGTACGTTCGTTCCGGGGCGCGCAGTTATCGGCGTGTCCCTTCCGCGCGTATTGGCGAGCCGGCAACGGATCGGACTCCAGGAGCGCAAGTTTTCGCGTGGATCGCGGCACGACGACTGCGCCGGGGGCCCGGCGAAGCACGGTCAAGCTCTCCGCGCGTTTCAGCCCCTGGAGGCCTCAACATTTCGGCGAACCGCAGTCGTCGTTGACTGAGTGATCAAGGAGAAAGCAATCCACGTGCCAAACCATGCGGTTCGCCGCCGGCGTCGTCAGATGCCGATTTGATGCGGATGAGACGGCTATTCAGAACACAAAACCCCTGCCGGGATCCTGAAACCGTCGTTGTCGCTGTCCTCGCCATAGGCGCGCACGTGATCGTCCTGACCCTCCGCAGCGACCTCTGCCCATTTCTTGTGCGTCGCACAAGGTCTGGGCGATCCGCTGGATTTGCGGGCGCATCCGAGGTCCGCGGCACCGGCGATTTCGCAATAACTGACTGATATTGTTATATGTTACCGAATAGTTCGATCTGGCACGCTTCTTGTTTGAGAGCAGGTCGACGCCATCGACGCCGTCCCTCGAAGATTCCCATCCGAATCGTGACCTTCGCCATCCGGGGCCTTCCTGGGGACGCGCTCCTGTGCGCGTGGGGGTAGTTGGCGTGCGCGGATGGTCCTTCGGTCACAAAGGAGCATCACATTCAATGACGAAGCGAACTGATAAGTCCTTGCGCGGCCGCCATAAGAGCAATCTCCTCGGCGACGCTGGCGTGAACCCGTTCACGGGTCTCGACCGCCGCACCTTCCTTGCCGGGGGCGCTGCCGCCGCGGCTTACGCCATCTCCGGCGGCCGGGTGAGCGCGGCCGCTCTCAAGCCGGAGAAGGAAGAGCTGAAGCTCGGCTTCATCAAGCTTACCGACATGGCGCCGCTGGCCGTCGCCAAGGAGAACGGCTACTTCGAGGACGAGGGCCTGTTCGTCACGCTGGAAGCGCAAGCCAACTGGAAAGTTCTGCTCGACCGCGTCATCAGCGGCGAGCTCGATGGCGCGCATATGCTTGCCGGCCAGCCACTGGCCGCCACGATCGGCTTCGGCACCAAGGCGCATATCATCACCCCGTTCTCGATGGACCTCAATGGGAACGCCATCACGGTCTCGAACGAGATCTTCGCATTGATGAAGCCGAGCATCCCGAAGGATGCGAGCGGCAAGCTCGTGCATCCGATCAAGGCCGACACGTTGCGCCCGGCCATCGAGAAGCTGAAGGCCGACGGCAAGGCCTTCAAGATGGGCATGGTGTTTCCGGTCTCGACTCACAATTACGAGCTTCGCTACTGGCTCGCTTCGGGCGGCATCAATCCCGGCTTCTATTCGGGCGAGGACGTGACCGGAACGGTCGCGGCCGAAGCGCTGCTGTCGGTGACGCCGCCGCCGCAGATGCCGGCGACCCTCGAGGCCGGCACGATCAACGGCTACTGCGTCGGCGAGCCCTGGAACCAGGCTGCCGTCTTCAAGGGCATCGGCGTGCCCGTGATCACCGACTACGAGATCTGGAAGAACAACCCGGAGAAGGTATTCGGCATCACCGCGGCATTCGCCGAGAAGAACCCGAATACGGTGCTTGCTCTCACCAAGGCGCTGATCCGCGCCGCGATGTGGCTGGACGAGAACGCCAATGCCAACCGCGCCAAGGCGGTCGAGCTGCTCTCGAAGCCGGAATATGTCGGTGCCGACAAGGCGGTCATCGCCAATTCGATGACCGGCACCTTCGAATATGAGAAGGGCGACAAGCGGCCGATACCCGACTTCAACGTCTTCTTCCGCTACTTCGCCACCTATCCGTACCAGTCCGACGCCGTCTGGTACCTGACCCAGATGCGCCGCTGGGGACAGATCGGCGAAGCCAAGACCGACGCGTGGTATCACGACACGGCGAAGAGCGTGTACCGCTCCGATCTCTATCTAGCCGCGGCCAAGCTTCTGGTCGCCGACGGCAAGGCCAGGAAGGAAGATTTTCCCTGGGACACCGACGGCTACCGCGCGCCGACATCCGAGTTCATCGACGGCATCACCTATGACGGCCGCAAGCCCAACGCCTACATCGACAGCCTGAAGATCGGCCTGAAGGGCAAGCAGAAGATCGACGGTGCCAAGGTCATCGACGGCTGAGAGAACGCAGCCGGGCCGCTCTTGCGGCCCGGCGCCCTGCTCGCAATCCGGCGGTGGACGCCAAGGGAATATGCAAATGGCATTGGTTAGCGAATATGTTGACGTCAGCGCGGAAGACGCAAAGCGCGCGCGCCGCGAGCGAATGCTCGCGCGCATCAATGGCGTAGCCGTCTATCTGAACATCCTGGGCCTCGGCTGGCTTGCGCCGCTTGCGCGCATCGCCGCCGGCGACATCGTCAAGCCCCAGTTGAAGGAGTTGCGGCAGGGATTGCTGGTGCCGCTTGTCGGCATCGGTGCCTTTCTCTTGGCATGGGCCTTGGCCGCGCCGCAGGTCAAGACCTCGCTCGGTGCCATTCCCGGTCCGGCCGAGGTGTGGGTTCAGGCGCAGAACCTCTATGCCGACCATCGCGCCGAGCGCGCCAAGCAGGCGGCCTTCTACGAGCGCCAGGATGCGCGCAACGCCAAGGCCGTCGCCGACGGGCATCCCGAGGAGGTTCGCCATCGAAATTATGCGGGGAAGCCAACGTATTTCGATCAGATCGTGACCAGCCTCGTGACGGTCGCACTCGGCTTCGTGGTGGCGACACTCGTCGCTGTTCCGCTCGGCATCCTCTGCGGCCTGTCCAAGACCATGAACGGCGCGCTCAACCCGCTGATCCAGATCTTCAAGCCGGTGTCGCCGCTGGCCTGGCTCCCCATCGTGACGATGGTGGTTTCAGCGCTTTACGTGAATCCCTCGGAGTTTCTGCCGAAATCGCTGGTCATCTCTGCGATCACCGTGACGCTATGCTCGTTGTGGCCTACACTGATCAACACCGCGCTTGGCGTCGCCTCGATCGACAAGGATCTGCTCAACGTCGGGCGCGTGCTGCAGCTGCCGACGTGGCGGACCATCACCAAGCTGGTGCTGCCGAGCTCGCTCCCGCTGATCTTCACCGGTCTGCGGCTCTCGCTCGGCGTCGGCTGGATGGTGCTGATCGCGGCCGAGATGCTCGCGCAGAATCCCGGCCTCGGAAAGTTCGTCTGGGATGAATTCCAGAACGGCTCGTCGCAGTCGCTCGCGCGGATCATCGTCGCGGTGCTGACGATCGGCATCATCGGCTTCCTGCTGGATCGCGTGATGTACGCGTTGCAGTCCGCCTTCACTTTCTCCAGCCAGCGCTGATGAGGTCCGCATGTCGTTCCTGTCTCTCAAGGGGCTGTGCAAGGCCTACGGCACCGGCGCCAAGCGGGCCAGCGTGCTCTCCGACGTCAACCTCGAGGTCGCCGAAGGCGAGTTCATCGCCATCGTGGGCTTCTCGGGAAGCGGCAAGACGACGCTGATCTCGACCATCGCAGGGCTGGTGCAGCCCGATTCCGGCGAGATCGTGCTCAAGGGGCAGCCCGTGGACGGGCCCGGTCCCGACCGCGGCGTCGTGTTCCAGTCCTATTCCCTGATGCCGTGGCTCACGGTGCGCGGCAACGTGGCGCTCGCGGTCGACCAGGTTTTCGCCCGCGAGAGCAAGGCCGAGCGCGCGGCTCGGGTCGATCGCTACATCGCCATGGTGGGGCTGTCACACGCCGCAACGCGCCTGCCTGCAGAATTGTCCGGCGGCATGCGGCAGCGGGTTGCCGTTGCCCGTGCGCTCGCAACCAGCCCGGAGATCCTTCTGCTCGATGAACCGCTGTCGGCGCTCGATGCACTGACCCGCGCCAAGTTGCAGGACGAGATCATCGACATCTGGTCGCGCGACAAGCGCACCGTGGTGCTGATCACCAACGACGTCGACGAGGCGATCCTGCTTGCCGACCGCATCATCCCGCTGCTGCCCGGTCCGGACGCGACCCTGGGCCGGGAGTTCAGGGTGGATATTCCACGACCGCGCGACCGTGCGTCGATCAACGAGGATCCGGCGTTCAAGCGTTTGCGCCAGGCCGTCACCGGCTATCTGATGGATGTGGTCAACGAGCGTGCGGCGGCGTCGGAAGCGGCGGTGCGGACGCTGCCGAACGTCATTCCGATCACGCAGATGGACAAACCGCCGGCAGCCTATCAGCAGGCTGCAACGTCGGTGATCTTCAATACCGATCGCTATCTCGAATTCTCCCAGCTCTCGAAGGTCTATCCCACCCCGAAAGGCCCGCTCACGATCGTCGAAAACTTCGATCTCAAGGTGCGCAAGGGCGAGTTCATCTCGGTGATTGGGCATTCCGGCTGCGGCAAGTCGACGGTCCTGTCGATGACCGCGGGCCTCAACGACGTCTCCCTCGGCGGCATCATTCTCGATGGCCGCGAGGTGACGACGGCCGGCCCCGACCGGGCCGTGGTGTTCCAGGCGCCCTCGCTGTTTCCCTGGCTCACGGCACGCGAGAACGTTGCGCTGGGTGTCGATCGCGTCTATCCGCACGCCACACGGCGGCAGCGCGACGAGATCGTCGACTATTATCTCGAGCGCGTCGGTCTCGCCGACTCCTTCGACAAGCCGGCGGCTGCAATGTCGAACGGCATGCGCCAGCGCGTCGGAATTGCGCGCGCCTTCGCGTTGTCACCGAAGCTGCTGCTGCTGGACGAGCCGTTCGGCATGCTCGACAGCCTCACCCGCTGGGATCTTCAGGAAGTGCTGATGGAGGTCTGGAAGCGCACGCAGGTGACGGCGATGTGTGTGACCCACGATGTCGACGAAGCGATCCTGCTCGCCGATCGCGTCGTGATGATGACGAACGGGCCCAACGCGCGGATCGGCCACATCATGGAGGTCGACATTCCCCGGCCCCGCACACGCAAGACCCTGCTCGAGCATCCCGACTACTACCGCTACCGCCGCGAGCTGCTCGATTTCCTCGAGGCTTATGAGCACGGGGCTGCGCCGAAGGCGCCGGCGGCCGTCTCCACAGCGAATCCTGAAGCGGCGTGATCATTCATCCACGACACGCTCAAATAATCGACACCCCGCTCAATCCTTGTGCGTCGCACAAGGATTGAGCGAATCGCAAATTTAGCGTGCGGAAACCCCCTGCAATAAATTCGGTCAAAACGAATAAGGTCCTGAAATCCCTTGATTTCCAGCGTGCGCGCAACTGGCACGGAAATTGAAGCGTCTTTGTGCGACGCCAACGACGACGTCCCTCAACATCATCAATCAGCATCGTGATCTCGCCACCGGGGTGAAGCCTCGGAGCGCGCCTCCGTGGCCGGAGGCTGAGCCTGCAACGACGCAGCGGTGAGCCTGGAAGGGATATCAATGACGAAGAATCCGACTCTGAACTCGACCTGGATTTCCGATTGGCGCCCTGAAGACGAGGCGTTCTGGAATGCAGGCGGCAAGACGATCGCGCGGCGCAACCTGATCTGGTCGATCGTAGCCGAACATATTGGATTCTCGGTGTGGCTGATCTGGAGCATCGTCACCACCAAGCTGCCGCAGGCCGGCTTCCACTACACCACCGACCAGCTGTTCCAGCTCGTCGCCGTGCCCGGCCTGATCGGCGCCTTGATGCGCTTTCCCTATACATTCGCAGTGACCACCTTCGGCGGCCGCAACTGGACCATCTTCAGCGCGGCGATCCTGTTCATTCCGACGTTGGCGCTTGCCTATTTCGTGAGCCAGCCCGACACGCCGTTCTGGCTGATGCTGCTGATCGCCTCGACCGCGGGTCTCGGCGGCGGCAATTTCGCCTCCAGCATGACCAACATCTCCTTCTTCTTCCCCGACCGGATGAAGGGATGGGCGCTCGGCCTGAACGCTGCCGGCGGCAATATCGGTGTTTCCAGCGTGCAGCTCTTGACCCCGATCCTGATGACGCTGGCCGTCTTGAACCTGTTCCAGGCGACGCCCGTCGACGGCATCTATCTCCAGAATGCCGGCCTGATGTGGGTGTTGCCGATCGCGATCGCGGTGTTCGGCGCGGTGTTCTTCATGAACAACCTCTCCTCGGCGAAATCGTCGGTGAAGGACCAGCTCGCCATCGTCAAGCGCAAGCACACCTGGATCATGGCGTATCTCTACGTCGGCACGTTCGGGTCGTTCATCGGCTATTCCGCGGCGTTTCCGCTTCTGATCAAGACGCAGTTTCCGGCGGTGACGATCTCGATCGCCTTCCTGGGCCCGCTTGTCGGCTCGCTGTCGCGTCCGCTCGGCGGCTGGCTTGCGGACCGGATCGGCGGCTCCATCATCACCTTCTGGAATTTCATCCTGATGACGGGCGCCACGGTCGGCGTGCTCTACTTCGTCGGACAGAAGGATTTCATCGGCTTCCTGTCGATGTTCCTGATCCTGTTCGTGACGACGGGCATCGGCAACGGCTCGACCTACCGCATGATCCCCTCGATCTTCCGCGAGGAGAACCTGTTCAGGGTGCGCGGCAAGGGCGATGTCGCGCGTGCGGCTGCGCTGAAGACCGCGAGCATCGAGAGCGGCGCGGCGGTCGGGTTCATCGGCGCGATCGGTGCGGTCGGCGGCTATCTGATCCCGAGCGGCTTCGGCAAGTCGATCGCCATGACCGGCGGGCCGCAGCTCGCGCTCGCGATCTATCTCGCCTTCTACGCCTCCTGCCTCGCTCTGACCTGGTGGTTCTACCTGCGTCGCAGCCCGCAGGGTGAAGGCGCGCCAAGCCTTGCTGGAGCGCGTGTGTGAGCGTGACCATTTGGCACGAATGTCGCTTCTCCCCGTACGCGGGGAGGAGTCTCTCTGATGACGTTTGACCCATGAACTTCTTCCGCAACGGCGCGGACGAAGACAGACTGAAACAGACAGGAGAACATCATGACGCCCGAACAGATCACCCTCATCCAGCAGAGCTTTTCCAAGGTCGCGCCGATATCGGAGCAGGCCGCGGTGCTGTTCTACGATCGCCTGTTCGAGATGGCGCCGTCGGTGCGCACGATGTTTCCCGAGGACATGACCGAGCAGCGCAAGAAGCTGATGGGCATGCTCGCCGCCGTCGTCGGCGGCCTGTCGAACCTGGAGTCGATTCTTCCCGCGGCCTCCGCGCTCGCCAAACGTCATGTCGCTTACGGCGCAGTGGCCGAGCACTATCCCGTGGTCGGTGCGACCCTGCTGTGGACCCTGGAGAAGGGTCTCGGCGAAGCCTGGACGCCCGAACTGGCAAAGGCCTGGACCGACGCTTACGGCGTGCTGTCGGGCTACATGATGTCCGAAGCCTATGGCGCACAGCCGCAGGCCGCCGAATAGGAGATGCCTCGTGAGTGAACCGCTCGTCATCGTCGGTAACGGTATGGCGGCCGCGCGTCTGGTCGACGAACTCGCCAAGACCGCGCTCGGCCGCTACGCGGTCGCCGTCATCGGCGAGGAGCCGCGGCTCGCTTACAACCGTGTGCTGCTCTCCTCCGTGCTGGCCGGCGAGACCGGCTCGCACGAGATCGAGCTCCGGCCGGCGGACTGGTGGCGCCATCGCGGCGTCACCGTCCGCTACGGCTATCGCGTCACCGAAATCGACACCGGCCGCCGCGAGCTCAAGATCGCGGGCGAGGAGAGCATGGAATATTCCAAGCTCGTGCTTGCCACCGGCTCGACGCCGCTGCGGCTGAATGTGCCGGGCGCCGATCTCGCGGGCGTGCACACTTTTCGCGATACGCGCGACGTCGACCTTCTGTTGACGCTGGCCGCGACGAAGAAGCGCGTCGTCGTTGTCGGCGGCGGTCTGCTCGGACTCGAGGCAGCCTACGGCCTCGCCAAGGCCGGCGCTCCCGTGACGCTGCTGCATCTGATGGACCGGCTGATGGAGCGTCAGCTCGATGCGCCGGCCGCCGATCTGCTCAAGACGCTGGTCGAGCGCAAGGGCATCCGCATCCTGCTCAACGCCAGCACGAAGTGCATCCATGGCGACGGCCATGTCGAGGCCGTCGAACTCGCCGACGGCAGCCGCATCGAGGCCGACGCGGTGATCTTCGCCGCCGGCATCAAGCCGAACGTCGCGCTGGCGAAGGAGGCAGGGATTGCGGTGAATCGCGGCGTCGTCGTCAACGACGTCATGCAGACCGCCTCGCCCGACATCTTCGCGCTCGGCGAATGCGCCGAGCATCGCGGCACCTGCTATGGCCTGGTCGAGCCCGCCTATGAGCAGGCGCGCGTGCTGGCGCGGCATCTTGCCGGCCGCCCCGCCGCCTATCAGGGCAGCGTGGTCTCGACCAATCTGAAGGTCTCCGGCGTCAGCGTGTTCTCGGCCGGCGACTTCATGGGCGGGGAAGGCAGCGAGAGCCTCGTGCTGTCGGACCGCAGGCGCGGCACCTACAAGAAGCTCGTGATCGCCGACGGCCGGCTCACCGGCGCGGTGCTGATCGGCGATACCGTCGATGCGCTCTGGTATCTCGAGCTGATCCGCAATCGCGACAAGGTGGCGGCGATCCGCGCCGACATGATGTTCGGACGCGCGCTCGCGCTTCCTTCGAAAGCAGCTTGATAATGACGGCGATCGATCCAAACCTCCGTACCACCAAGACGACCTGTCCCTATTGCGGCGTCGGCTGCGGCGTGCTGGCGACGCCCGACGGCGGGGGCGGGGCTGCGATCGCCGGCGACCCAGATCATCCCGCCAATTTCGGCCGGCTGTGCTCGAAAGGCTCCGCGCTCGGCGAGACCGTGGGCCTGGAAGGCCGTCTGCTCTACCCGATGATCCGCTGCAAGGGCGTGCTGGAGCGCGTCGCTTGGAGCGATGCGCTGGACCATGTCGCCCATCGCATGCAGCACATCGTGGCGCGCGACGGCGCCGATGCGGTCGCGTTCTATCTCTCCGGCCAGCTCCTCACCGAGGACTATTACGTCGCCAACAAGCTGATGAAGGGTTTTGTCGGCACGGCGAACGTCGATACCAATTCGCGGCTCTGCATGTCGTCGTCGGTTGTCGGCCATCGCCGCGCCTTCGGCGCCGACACCGTGCCCGGCTGCTACGAGGATCTCGACCAGGCCGATTTGCTCGTCTTCGTCGGCTCGAACGCGGCCTGGTGTCACCCGGTGCTGTTCCAGCGCATGCTGAAGAACCGGCAGGAGCGGGGCGCGCGGATGATCGTGATCGACCCGCGCCGCACCGACACCGCTGATGACGTCGATCTTTTCCTGGGGCTCAGGCCCGGCACCGACACCGCGCTGTTCTCCGGCCTGTTCGTCCACCTCGCCGACAACGGCGCGCTGGATCAGGATTATATCGCGCGGAACACGTCGGGCTTCGACGACGCGCTGGCGCGCGCGCGCAGCATCGCTGGTAGCGTCGGTGCAACCGCGCTTGCCACGGGCCTGTCCGAGCAGGACGTCGCCAGCTTCTTCAAGATGTTCCGCGACACGACGCGCGTGGTCACGCTCTATTCGCAAGGGGTCAACCAGTCGGCGCAGGGCACCGACAAGGTCAACGCGATCCTGAACTGCCATCTCGCCACCGGGCGCATCGGCAAGCCCGGTGCCTCGCCGTTCTCGCTCACCGGCCAGCCCAACGCGATGGGCGGCCGCGAGGTCGGCGGCCTCGCCAATATGCTCGCCGCCCATATGGGTTTCACGCCGCCCGACATCGACCGTGTCAGGCGGTTCTGGAAGGCGCCGCGCATCGCCACCCATGAGGGGCTGAAGGCGGTGCAGCTGTTCGAGGCCATCAACCGCGGCGAGGTCAAGGCGCTGTGGGTGATGGGCACCAATCCCGCAGTGTCGCTGCCCGACGCGGACTTGGTTCGCGATGCCCTGAAGAAGCTCGAACTGTTCGTGGTCTCCGAGAACGTGCTCTCCAACGACACGGTCGAGGCGGGCCCGCATGTGCTGCTGCCGGCTCTCGCCTGGGGCGAGAAGTCGGGCACGGTGACCAATTCCGAGCGGCGCATCTCGCGCCAGCGCTCGTTCCTGCCGGCGCCGGGCGAGGCGCGCCCCGATTGGTGGATCCTGAGCGAGACCGCAAAGCGCCTCGGCTTCGGTGACAGCTTCAATTACAGATCCGCCGCCGATATCTTCCGCGAGCACGCCGCGCTCTCCGCCTTCGAGAACGACGGCAGCCGTGATTTCGACATCGGCGCGCTGACCTCGCTGTCCGACGAGGCGTTCGACGCGTTGAAGCCGGTGCAGTGGCCGATGCCGGAAGGCGGGATGCCTGGCGAGCGCTTCTTTGCGCAAGGCGGCTTCTTCACCAATGACGGCAAGGGCCGCTTCGTTGCGCCGGAGGTGCCGGCGCTGCGCGGCGAGACCGGTCCGTCGCGCCCCTTGCGGCTCAACACCGGGCGTATCCGTGACCAGTGGCACACCATGACACGCACGGGTCTGAGCCAGCGGCTGGGCGCGCATCTGCCCGAGCCCTTCGTCGAGATTCATCCCGCCGACGCCAGCAAATACGGCGTCGCCCATGACAGCTATGCCCGCATCACCACCGATTACGGCAAGTGCATCCTGAAGGCCGTCGTCAGCGAACGGCAGCAGCGCGGCACCCTGTTCGTGCCGATCCACTGGAGCGCGATGAACACCTCGCACGGCCGCGTCGGCGCGCTGGTGCAGTCCTTCACCGATCCGTTCTCGGGCCAGCCAGAGGCGAAGGCGACGCCGGCCGCGATCGCGCCGTATGAATTCGTGTTCCGCGGCTTCGCGTTGTCGCGAAAGCAGATCGACCTGCCGCAGAACCTGTTGTGGACCCGCGTCACGGTCGCCGGCGGCTTCGGTTATCTCTTCGCGGACAACGCCGATCTGTCGCGCTGGCCCGCGTGGCTCGAGAGCGTCGCGGGCGAGGACGTTGCCGAGTACCGCGACTTCGGCGGCGGGGTCTATCGCGCCGCCTCGTTCGCAGGCGACCGCATCGAGACCTGCCTGTTCGTCGGACCCGCGCACGACGCCGG
This sequence comes from Bradyrhizobium sp. CCBAU 53415, assembly GCF_028128735.1. Lineage (NCBI taxonomy): Bacteria > Pseudomonadati > Pseudomonadota > Alphaproteobacteria > Hyphomicrobiales > Nitrobacteraceae > Bradyrhizobium > Bradyrhizobium sp. CCBAU 53415. Next base: position 369,598 of record NZ_LBJF01000027.1, read on the forward strand.
CGATTGGGAGGTGGTGAAAAGCGCATTCGCTGCCGATCACGTTGGCGACGAGCAGCGTCGGATGCTGCTGTCCGGCAAGTCGATAGAGGGCGCCGATTCGACCGGCCCGATCGTCTGCGCCTGCTTCGGCGTCGGCCGCGGCACCATCTGCGACACCATTGCCACTGGCGCGCGCACCGCCGCCGAGATCGGCGCCAAGCTGAAGGCCGGCACCAATTGCGGCTCCTGCATCCCCGAGCTGAAGCGGTTGATCGCGACGACCGAGGTGGCGCCGGCGAAGCAGGCGAAGGTCGCTGGCGCGGCGGGGTAGGGCTGGCTCTCTCCATCGTCATTGCGAGCGCAGCGAAGCAGTCTTTCCGCTGAGGGAATCTGGATTGCTTCGCTACGCTCGCAATGACGGCTTGGATGCAAGCGTGGGCTAACGCTGCGGTCTCGTGCCCCGGACGCAGCGCGTCGTCTCTTCGACGGTGCGCTGCAGAGCCGGGGCCCATGGTGCACCGGGTTGCGGGGCTTCCTGGGTCCCGGCTCTGCGCCGCAGCGCTTGCGCGTTGCAGCGCGTCCGGGACACGAGAGTGGTATGGGCTGGTACGCAGCCATGCCCCGCGCCCCAATCGACGCGTCGCCGATTGCGCCTTATGGTGTCGCGGCCTCCCTATTAGCACCCGTAAAAAGCAATGATGTATCTGGAAACGCCGCCCCGCCTGATCGAGACAAAAGTCTTCTCCGCCATGCCCGACAAGTTCCGCCGCAAGGGCGTGCGGACGGATTGGGCCGACGCCAACCGGCCGGGCATCGCCACCGACAGCTTCATCGAAGGCCCGTCATTCGACAAGGATGGCAATCTCTACATCGTCGACATCCCGTTCGGCCGCATTTTCCGCATTGCGCCTGACGGCGAGTGGTCGCAGGTCGCCGAATATGAGGGCTGGCCGAACGGGCTGAAGATCGCATCCGACGGCGGCATCTTGGTGGCCGACTACATGCACGGCATCATGGAGCTCGATGCCAAAGCCGGCCGCGTCAAGCCGGTGCTGACCGCGCGCAATTCGGAATCGTTTCGCGGCTGCAACGACCTGCATCTCGCCTCCAACGGTGACATCTATTTCACCGATCAGGGCCAGACCGGCCTGCATGATCCCAGCGGCCGGGTCTATCGCCTCGCATCGAATGGCCGGCTCGATTGCCTGATCGACACCGGCATCAGCCCGAACGGCCTCGTGCTCGACCCGACCGAGACCGTGCTGTTCGTCGCGATGACGCGCGACAATGCGGTGTGGCGGTTGCCGTTCATGAAGGACGGCAGCGTGTCCAAGGTCGGCCGCTTCTGCTCGCTGTTCGGCACGAGCGGTCCTGACGGCATGACCATGGATGCCAAGGGCCGCCTGTTCGTCGGTCATGCCTCGCTCGGCCACGTCTTCGTGTTCGCGCCGAACGGCGAACTGATCGCGCGGATCAAATCCTGCGCGGGACCGAACTGCACCAACGTCGCGATCGGTGGCGCGAGGAAAGACAGGCTCTATATCACGGAGTCGGCGACCGGCAGCGTGCTGGTCGCCGACATCGGCGGATTGAACTCTTGAGCCTGGTCGCGGTTGCCTGAGCGGAAGAGCGATAGCGGAGCGAACATGAACACGAACCCCTTCGGCCAGACCGGCGCCAACGTCTCCGTGATCGGGCAGGGTACCTGGTATCTCGATCACGGCGACCGCAAGCGCGCGATCGCGGCGCTCCGGCGCGGGATCGATCTCGGCATGACCCACATCGACACTGCCGAAATGTATGGCGATGCCGAGCCCGTCATCGCGGATGCGATTGCAGGCCGGCGCGATGAGGTGTTCCTCGTTTCAAAAGTGCTGCCGAGCAACGCCTCGCGCCGAGGCACCGTCGCGGCGTGCGAGCGCTCGCTGAAGCGACTCAAGACCGACCGGCTCGACTGTTATCTCCTGCACTGGCGTGGCTCCTATGCACTGGAGGACACCGTCGCTGCGTTCGAGGAGCTGGTGAAATCAGGCAAGATCAAGTCCTGGGGCGTCTCCAATTTCGATGCTGACGATCTCGACGAGATTCTCGAGGTCGCCGGGGAAGGCCGCATCGCCTGCAACCAGGTGCTCTATCATCTGAAGGAGCGCGCGATCGAGCATGCGGTGATCCCGTGGTGCGAGCGGCACGGTGTCGCCGTCGTTGCCTATTCCCCGTTCGGTCACGATGATTTCCCGGCGAGCAACAGCAAGGGCGGCGCCGTGCTGGCGCGCATTGCGGAGGCGCGGCGCGCGACACCGCGCCAGGTCGCGCTGAGCTTCCTTACCCGTGCGACTACGGTGTTTGCGATTCCGAAGGCCTCGTCGGCGGAACATGCCGGCGAAAATGCCGCTGCAGGCGATCTCGTGCTGACGAAAGACGAGATTGCCGCGCTTGATACGGCGTTTCCGCGCGGACCGAAGCCGCACAGCCTGCCCATGCTGTAGTGCACAACGGGCAATATTAACGGAGCATTGACGCGCGCGGCGGCTCGCGCATATCGGCATCCTGTTTTCGGAAGTTGTGAACGGGGCGCGTTTGTCGTTTTTTATGGCGCTCGATTCGCATTTTTCCCGAGTTCAAGCCGTGACCCCGCCGCCAGCCGCAGCCGCAAGGCTCGACAGTATTTCCATGTCCATGCCCGAGAGGAAGCATGTCGGCCGCCGCGCACCGGCGCGCGTCGATCATCCGTTCAAAGGCATCGCACTGATCCTGCTCTCGACGGTGTTCCTCGGCTGCTCCGACGTCACCGCGAAATATCTGTCGACCAGCCTGCCCTCGATCGAAATCACCTGGATCCGCTTCCTCACCTTCACGCTGCTGTTTACGCCGGTGATGCTGCCCGCCTCGCCGATTTATGCGATGCGCACCAAGCGTCCCGGCCTGCACGTGATGCGCGGTGCGGCGCTGCTCGGCTCCTCGCTGTTCTTCATCACGGGCCTCGGCTTCCTGCCGATCGCGGAGGCATCCGCCACCGGCTTCGTCGCGCCGCTGTTCGTCACCGCGCTCTCGATCGTCTTCCTGGGCGAGAAGGTCGGCATGCGCCGCTGGCTCGCGATCGCGCTCGGCCTTATCGGTGTGCTGATCATCCTGCGCCCGGGCACCAGCGCGTTTCACCCCGCCGCATTCTTTCCGTTGGTCTCGGCGGCATGCTGGGCCGGCACCTTGATCCTGACGCGCATGATGAGCGGGCGGGAAGCCGTCGTCACCACCATGGCATATTCCTCGGTGACGGGGCTTGCGATCCTGACCGCGCTGGTGCCGTTCGTCTGGGTCACGCCATCCTGGACCGCGGTCGCGCTCGGCATCTTCATCGGCGTCGCCTCGACCGCGGGTCAGTGGATCGTCGTACTCGCCTATCGCTACGGCGATGCTTCGGTGCTGGCGCCGTTCTCCTACACGCAGCTGCTCTGGGTCAGCATTTTGGGCTTCTTCATCTTCGGCGAAGTGCCCGACGTCTGGACCATCACCGGCGCGGCCTTCATCGTCGCCAGCGGCCTCTATATCGCCCATCGCGAACGTGTCCGCCGCGCCCAGCTCCTGGTGCTGGAGGAGCGTTCCCCGAACGCCTGACGCAAGTTCGCCCCTTGGGCGTCGTGGTATCAGCGCTCCAGACAATGCGGGAGGAGCCGGATGCGGGCCGCGATTTTCAGGAACGGAGAGATCGTCGTCGACCGGATCGTCGAGCCGAAGCCGGGCCCCGGCCAGGTGCTGGTCAGGACGCTCGCCTGTGGCATCTGCGGCTCCGACCTGCACGCGCGCCAGCACGCCCATCGCATGGTGGAGATGGCGCGGAAGGTCGGGCGCAAGCCGATGGACCTCAGCCGCGACGTCGTGTTCGGCCACGAGTTCTGCTGCGAGGTCGTGGACTACGGCCCCGGCACCGCGCGCAAGCTCAAGCCCGGCACCCGCGTCTGCTCGCTGCCGGCGCTGTTGACGCCGCAAGGTATCGAGGGCATCGGCTATTCCAACGACAATATCGGCGGCTACGCCGAGGCGATGCTGCTCAGCGAGCCTCTGCTGCTCGAGGTGCCCAACGGTCTTGCGCCGGAGCATGCCGCGCTCACCGAGCCGCTGGCGGTCGGCGTCCACGCCGTCGCCAAGGCCCACATAAGCGGCGGCGAGGTGCCGCTGGTGATCGGCTGCGGCCCGGTCGGTCTCGCGGTGATCGCCGCGCTGAAGCTCAGGGGCGTGCATCCGATCGTCGCCGCGGACTATTCGCCGGCCCGCCGCGCGCTCGCCGTAAAGCTCGGCGCGGACGTCGTGGTCGATCCCAGGCTGTCGCAACCCTATGCGACCTGGGCCGAGCACGCGCAGATGTCGGACGCCGAGAAGGCCGCGCGGCCGCCGTTCCAGGCGATGCTGCCGGCGCTTAAACCTGCGCTGATCCTCGAATGCGTCGGCGTGCCCGGCCTGTTGCAGCAGGTGTTCGAAGGCGCGCCGCGCGATGCCAGGATCGTCGTGGTCGGCGTCTGCATGGAGACCGATCGGAGCGAGCCGATGCTCGGCATCATGAAGGAGCTCAACGTCCAGTACGTGCTCGGCTACACGCCGGACGAATTCGCAACCTCGCTGCGCCTGATCGCGGACGGGCAGGTGGATGCCGCCGCGATGGTGACGGCCGACGTCGGCCTCGACGGCGTCGCCAGGGCGTTCGCCGATCTCGCCAATCCCGAGGCCCATACCAAGATCATCGTGCAGCCGTGGCGGTGACCCCTACACCGGCAGCGCGATCGAATACTTCACCTGGCTCAGCGCAAAGCTCGACTCGATCGAGGCGATGCCGTCGAGGCGGGTCAGCTTGGTCTTGAGGAACGTCTCGTAGGAGGCGAGGTCGGCGGCGACGACGCGGAGCAGATAGTCGCGATTGCCGGTCATCAGATAGCATTCCAGCACCTCGTCCCATTTCGAGATCGCGCGGGCGAAGCGGTTGAGGTCCTCCTCCTTCTGCCGCGCCAGCTTGATCGAGATGAAGACGCTGACATGCAGCCCCAGCGCCTTCTGGTCCACGGTCGCGATATAGCGCGAGATGACGCCGCGCTCCTCCAGGAGCTTGACGCGCCGGTGGCAGGGCGAGACCGAGAGCCCGACCTTGTCGGCGAGCTCCTGCATGGTCATGCGGCTGTCGGTCTGGAGCAGCGCGAGGATTTTTCGGTCAATGGCATCGAGTTCGGGCATTGGGATAAAACCTGGGATTTGTCGCGATCCATTGGTAAAATATCCCAAGACGAGTGGGTATGGCGCGAAAAATTGAGAAGTCTGGCGCTCCTCCCGGGCGTATCATCGGCCGACCTGTTTCCGGGAGCATTGCCATGCCCGTTGATTCCGCCCGCCTCGACACATTGACCGCCCTCAGCCGCAAGGCGCTGTGGCTGTCGTCCTGGACCATCCACCACGCCAACCATATCCGCGCCAATGTGGACGGGCTCAAGGTCGGCGGCCATCAGGCCTCGTCCGCCTCGCTCGCGACCATCATGTCGGCGCTGTATTTCCACGTGCTGCGCCCCGAGGACCGCGTCGCGGTGAAGCCGCATGCGAGCCCGGTGTTCCACGCCATCCAGTATCTGTTCGGCCGCCAGAGCCGCGAGAAGCTGGAGAACTTTCGCGGCTTCAAGGGCGCGCAGTCCTATCCATCACGCACCAAGGACGTCGACGACGTCGATTTCTCCACCGGCTCGGTCGGTCTCGGCGTCGCGCAGACGCTGTTCTCTTCGCTGGTGCAGGACTACGTCAAGGCGCATGGCTGGATGAAGGACCGCCGCGAAGGGCGGATGATTGCGCTCGTCGGCGACGCCGAGATGGACGAGGGCAACATTTTCGAGGCTCTGGCAGAGGGCTGGAAGCACGGCCTGCGCAACACCTGGTGGGTGGTCGACTACAACCGGCAGTCGCTCGATGCCGTCGTTCGCGAGGGGCTCTGGGAAAAGTTCGAGACCATGTTCCGCAATTTCGGCTGGGACGTGGTGATCGTGAAATACGGCCGCCTGATGCGCGAAGCCTTTGCCGAACCCGGCGGCGAAGCCTTGAAGCGCTGGATCGACAACTGCCCGAATGCGCTCTATGCGGCGCTGTGCTTCCAGGGCGGCGCGGCCTTCCGCAAGCATCTGCACGACGAGATCGGCGACCAGGGCCCGATCACGAAGCTGATCGACAAGCGCAGCGACGAGGATCTGCTCGCGCTGATGTCGAATCTCGGCGGCCACGACATGGCGAGCATGCTGGAGGCGTTCGACTCCATCGATCACGATCGCCCGGTCTGCTTCATCGCCTACACCATCAAGGGCGTAGGCCTGCCGTTCCAGGGTCACAAGGACAACCACGCCGGCCTGATGACGGTCGCGCAGATGGAGAAGTACCGCGACAGCCAGAACATCCGGCCCGGACACGAATGGGACAAGTTCGAAGGCCTGACGCAGGATGCGGCCGAACTCGAAGCGTTCCTCGCGCGGGTGCCCTTCAACCAGGACGGCCGCCGGCTGACGGCTCCCGTCATCGAGGTGTCCCAGCAGCTCGCCTTCAAGCCGTCGCCGCAGATATCGACCCAGCAGGGCTTTGGCCTCGTGCTCAACGAGATCGCGCGCAGCGACAGCGAGCTCGCAAAACGCATCGTGACGACCTCGCCCGATGTCACCGTCTCGACCAATCTCGGCCCCTGGGTCAACCGCCGTGGCCTGTTCGCCCGCGCCGAGAAGGCGGATTTATTCCGCAGCGAGAAAATTCCGTCGACCTACAATTGGGACGCTTCGCCGAAAGGCCAGCATCTCGAGCTCGGCATTGCCGAGATGAACCTGTTCATCATGCTCTCCGCGCTCGGCCTGTCGCACCAGATCAACGGCGAGCGGCTGCTGCCGATCGGCACGCTCTATGATCCCTTCATCGAGCGCGGGCTCGATGCGCTGAACTATGCCTGCTACCAGGATGCCCGCTTCATGGTGGCGGCGACGCCGTCCGGCATCACGCTCGCGCCCGAGGGCGGCGCGCACCAGTCGATTGCAACGCCCTTGATCGGCATGGCGCAAGACGGGCTCGCCTCGTTCGAGCCGGCCTTCGTCGACGAGCTCGCCGTGATCATGGGTTTCGGCTTTGAGCACATGCAGCGCGATCCGGGCGAGGGAGGTTCCGTTTACTTGCGCCTCTCCACGCGCAGCATCGAGCAGGCGCAGCGGATCATGACGCCGGAGCTGAGGCAGGGCATCACCGACGGCGCTTATTGGCTGCGCAGGCCGGGGCCGAATGCCGAGGTCGTGATCGCCTATACCGGCGCGGTCGCGCCCGAGGCGATCGAGGCCACAGGCTTCATCGGCGAGAGCCGCCGCGATATCGGCCTGCTCGCGATCACCTCCGCGGATCGCCTCCACGCAGGCTGGACCGCCGCGCGAAAACTGCGGCGCGACCGCCGCGGCGTGCAGCATCTCAGCCACATCGAAAAGCTGCTGGCGCCGCTGCCGCGCGACTGCGGCATCGTGACCGTGATCGACGGCCATCCGTCCGCGCTCGGCTGGCTCGGCAGCGTCCGCGGCCATTGCGTCGAGGCGCTCGGCGTCGAGCAGTTCGGTCAGACCGGCAGCATCGCCGACCTTTATCGGCACTACGGCATCGATGCCAACGCGATCATCGATGCGGCGGAGAGCCTCACTACCGGCGCGCCGGTGCTGCATCGGAAGATGGCGGTGTAGTGGAAGTAACCTGGCGCATGGGCCCCGGCTCAGCAGCGCACCGCTGCGGCGGACGATGCTTCGCATCGCCGGGGAAGCGCTGCGCTGCGTCCGGGGCACGAGAGTGTTTGCAATCGTTCTAATCTCGTGTCCCGGACGCGGCGCGACATGAAATGTCGCCACGCAGAGCCGGGACCCAGTCCGCTTGCCTCGCTTCAAATCGCGTCCCATATTCCGCGCGTCCGCCGCAACGCTGGCCCCGCATATGGCGGGTTCAACTGCCGGCGCTTTCGTGCAAGGATGCCTGCCGAAACGCCCCCACCATGCCCCCAAGAAGAGGTTAACGATGGTCAATCGCATGCAATTCTACATCGACGGCGCCTGGGTCGATCCCGCCGTCAAGAAGTCCACCGCCGTGGTCAATCCTGCGACGGAAGAGGCGATGTACGAGGTTGCGCTGGGCTCCAAGGCCGACGTGGACAAGGCGGTTGCCGCCGCCAAGCGCGCCTTCGCGACCTTCTCCCAGACCAGCCGCGAGGAGCGCGTCGCGCTGCTCACCAAGATCATCGAGGTCTACAAGGGCCGTCTCAAGGAGATCGGCGCTGCCGTCTCCGACGAGATGGGCGCACCGCTGCCGATGGCGGAGAAGCTGCAGGCCGGCGCCGGCCTCGGCCATCTCATGACCACGCTCGACGTGCTCAAGAACTATCATTTCGAGGAACCGGTCGGCACCGCCATGGTGCTGCGCGAGCCGATCGGCGTGGTCGGCATGATCACGCCCTGGAACTGGCCGCTCAACCAGATCGCCTGCAAGGTCGCGCCCGCGCTCGCCGCCGGCTGCACCATGATCCTGAAGCCCAGCGAGTTCACCCCGACCTCGGCGCTGATCTTCGCTGAAATCCTCCATGAAGCCGGCGTGCCCAAGGGCGTGTTCAACCTCGTCAACGGTCTCGGCCCCGAGGTCGGCGCCGCCATGAGCGAGCACCCCGATATCGACATGATCTCCTTCACCGGCTCGACCCGCGCCGGCATCGATGTGGCGAAGCGCGCAGCTCCCACCGTGAAGCGCGTCAGCCAGGAGCTCGGCGGCAAGTCGCCGAATGTCATCCTCGAGGGTGCCGACCTCCAGAAGGCGGTGACCGGCGGCGTGATGCACATGTTCAACAACTCCGGCCAGTCTTGCAACGCGCCCTCGCGCATGATCGTGCCGCTGTCCAAGATGAAGGAAGTCGCCGCGATCGCGAAGGCCGTCGCCGACAAGACCAAGGCGGGCGATCCCCGCGCCGAAGGCACCACCATCGGCCCGGTGGTCAACCGCGGCCAGTGGGACAAGATCCAGGGGCTGATCAAGAAGGGCATCGACGAGGGCGCTACCCTCGTCGCTGGCGGCCCGGGCCTGCCCGAAGGCGTCAACAAGGGCTTCTATGTCCGTCCGACCATCTTCGCCGATGTCACGCCCGACATGACGATCGCCCGCGAAGAGATCTTCGGACCGGTGCTGACCATCATCGGTGCCAAGGACGAAGCCGACGCGGTGCAGATCGCCAACGACACGCCCTATGGCCTGGCGGGGTATGTCACCGGTGCGACGGTCGAGGATGCCAAGCGCGTCGGCCGCCAGATCCGCGCCGGCAACGTCAACCTGCAGGGCGTGCCCAACGACCGCACCGCGCCGTTCGGCGGCTACAAGCAGTCCGGCAACGGCCGCGAGTGGGGCAAATTCGGCCTCGAGGACTTCCTCGAAGTGAAGGCCGTCGCGGGCTTCAACGCAGCGTAAGTCTTCACGCCTGAACAAACGAAACGCCGGAGCGGGCAACCGCTCCGGCGTTTTTCGTTGTCTATCTCTCTCGTCATTCCGGGGCGTCGCGCAGCGACGAGCCCGGAATCCATTCACCCACCAACTCCGCGGCCAGATGGATTCCGGGCTCGCGCCGAAGAGGCGCGCCCCGGAATGACGCCGGAGAGAGACCTGCTATCCCCCCACCGCGCCCTGCGTGTTCACATACAGCGCGTAGATCGACTGGCTCGCCGCCATGAACAGGCGGTTGCGCTTGGGGCCGCCGAAGCAGAGATTGGCGCAGCGTTCGGGCAGGGCGATGCGGCCGATCATGACGCCGTCGGGCGCGAACACCACGACGCCGTCGAGCTCGGGATCGCCCATGCCCCAGCCGCACCAGAGATTGCCGTCGATGTCGCAGCGCATGCCGTCAGGCGTGCCCGGACCTGCATCGATGTGGATGCGCTTGTTGGAAATCGTGGCGCCGTCGGCCGAAACATCATAGGCGAGGATCTTGCGGTTCGGCACGCCGCGCGACTCCACCACGTAGAGGATTCTCTCGTCCGGCGAGAAGCACAGCCCGTTCGGACCCAGCACGCCTTCGGCGACGATGGTTGCCTTGCCGGTCGCGGGATCGAGCCGGTAGACGTTCGGCTCGATCTCGGGTTCTGCCGTGTAGCCCTCGTAGTTGCCGAGCAGCCCAAAGGTCGGATCGGTGAACCAGATCGAGCCGTCGGACTTCACCACGACGTCGTTCGGCGAGTTCAGCCGCTTGTCGTCGAACGAGTCCATCAGCACGGTGATGCTGCCGTCATACTCGGTGCGAACGACGCGCCGCCCGCCGTGCTCGCAGGTGATCAGCCGTCCCTGCCGGTCGCGCGTATTGCCGTTGGCGAAATTCGAGGGCTTGCGGAACACGCTGACGGTGCCGGTCTCTTCCTCCCATTTGAGGATGCGCTGGTTCGGAATATCGCTGCAGAGCAGATAGCGTCCGTCGCCGAACCACACCGGACCCTCGGCCCAGCGCAGGCCGGTCGTCAGCCGCTCCACCGCGGAAAGTTTCAGCCAGTATTTTTCGAAGCGGGGATCGAGCACCTTTATCGCTGGATCGGGGTAATAGGTCGCCGGCCGCCAGCCTTGATCATGGGACGATGCATCGTTCATGTGCGGTTCTCGTCGTTGCGTTCCCTCTGTCCAAGTCTGCTAGCATCAGATATCCATGGCCGCAAATCGGCGCAATCGACGGGGAAAGACATGCCGCGCATCTTGATGACGGGAGCTTCGGGCGGAATCGGAACGCGCCTGCGCAAACTGCTGCCGCCGATCTATCCGGACCTGCTGCTCTCCGATATCAAGCCGCCAGCCGATCTCGACGCAAACGAAAAGTTCGAGGCGGCGGACCTCGCCGATCTCGCGCAGTGCGAGGCGATCTGTGAGGGCGTCGATGGCATCATCCATTTCGGCGGCTATTCGGTCGAAGGTCCCTGGAACGATATCCTCCAGGCCAACATTATCGGCTGCTACAATCTGTTCGAGGCCGCGTACCGCAAGGGCGTCAAGCGCGTGGTGTTCGCCTCGTCCAATCACGCGGTCGGCTTCTATCCACGCCACCACAAGATCGGCACTGACGTCACTGCGCGGCCCGACAGCCGTTACGGCGTCAGCAAGGTGTTCGGCGAGGCCGTCGGCGCGCTCTATGCCGACAAGCATGGCCTGAAGGTGACTTGCCTGCGCATCGGCAATTTCGGCGACATGCCGCTCGACCAGCGCCGGCTCGCGATCTGGCTCAAGCCCGATGACCTGGTGCAGCTCTGCCGCATCGGGCTCGAACATCCCGACATCCATTTCGAAATCTTCTACGGTGCCTCATTCAACGAGCGCGCCTGGTGGGACAATCACCGCGCCTACGAACTAGGCTATCGCCCGACCGGCCGCGCCGAAGACTTCCGTGAGCACGCGATGGCGGAGCAGGCCAAGCTCAGGCCGGATCCCGTCGGCGATTATTTCCAGGGCGGCACGTTCTGCGGCATGGAGTTCGACGCCGACCCGAGCCGCATCATTGATTGGAACAAGCGGTAGTCATCGATGGCGTAGCCCAAGCTGCCACGGCGGAGCTGCGCTCCCTCGCCCCGTTCTTACGTTGGGGTGAGGCGCTGCTTTGCTGCACTCGCAAATGACCTCGTGACGAAGCGCTGCTACAACGCGTGGGATGGGAACGTAGCGATACCCATCACATCAGAAATGCAGGTTGAGACGCAGTAGCGCCTGGTGCCGCTCGAACTGCTCCAGGTTGAGGCTGCGGCTGTCGCCGATCGCGCTGCCGGCAACCTGCATCTGCCAGGTACCGGAGATGCCGACTTCCTTCGAGATGGTGTAGGAGAAGGTCGGGCCGGCGAAGACCGCATCGCCTACGAAGCGGTTGAGCGCGCCGCCGTCATAGGCCCGCGCGTAGCGAACGCCGAGGCCGAGCACGAGTTCGGGCTGGAGGGCGTACGAGAGCGCCGCCTGGAACTGCATCTCGGAATCGTGTCGCCACAGATCGGTCGCGATCTCGCGCGTCCCGCCGGTCCCGTACCAGACGTTGAAGGCCGCAAACAGCCTGCCCTTGACCAGCTCGCGATCGAACAGCGCGGCAAACTCCGCGCCATATTGCTGGATGTGCATGCCGCTGGCGTCGTCGATCCGGCTCCAGCCGGGCTGTGCGTGGAGGGTCAGCCCAAAGGGTGCGACGGCGCGATCGACCAGCTTGTAGCGCAGTTCGAGCGCGGCGCCGCCGAAAGAGACATCCGAATGATCGGTAAGTCCCGGAACGCCTTGGATGCGCTGTCCGCTCAGCGCAAATCCGGGGGCGATCCGGAAATTGTCCGAGACCGTGTACTTGATCTGATTGAGATTGGCCAAGGCTGCGTAGCTGCCGGAGCGCTTGCCGAACGCGCCGACATTCTCGAACTCGACCTCGATCTCGCCGGGCTTGCCGATGTCGGAGCCCATGCTGAAACCGAAAATGTGCTCGGTGTCGATCTCCGCGTGAACTGACGGCAGGTTCTGCGCAGGCTTCGAGGCGGCGTGGCTGAGCGGGCCGCGAGGCGTGCCATATGTGCGCCCCGGCTTGTCGTCGGCGAAGGCCAAGGCACAGCTCGCCAGCTGAGTGGCCACGATCGTTGCCGCCGCTACGGCGCGCGGGAAACTCAATATTCCAGACACGAACAATTCACCTCTAACCCGGGACTCGCTGATGGACGGAAGGTCTCAGGCATGCGCCGACCGTATGCAAATGCAAGTCATTCGCAAGACATTCCATGAAATTGCCCTCGATACAATTGTTGCGACTCGTTCTTAGTTGCGTTCAAGTGTCGCGGCTGGACTGAGCCCCAGCGCAAATCGCCTTGGGGAGGCCGGGGGGGGGGGGCGCGCGCAGGTCAGGCTCAATTGATGCAAGACCAGATGGCCGCACCGACTATGCGAGACCAGTGCGGATCGCGAGCGGCTGGGAAGATTGTGCGGTCCTTGCGCGCTTGTGGGCCACGGCGTGCCGGGCCGGAGGCATTGACCGTGCTGCCGGCAAGAGGCTGCGAAAGGACGTCTGCCGGGCCAGTCAGGCCAATCGAAATCAACCTCCGGCGATTGCCCGGCTTATCTTCTGCAATCGTGCAAAGGCGGCCCACGCGTTTGGATATTGGGCGTCTCTCGAATCGATCGTGAGCAGCGCGCGGCAGGCCTCGTTGATGTCGTCCGCTGAAGGACGCATGGAGATGTCGCCCGATGACTCCGCCCGCTTCCAGCGGTCCTCGACCTCTTTCGCCAGGGCCAGTGCTTCCGACGGGGTTCGCTTCCGGGTTGGCTTCGCCAATGCGTGGTCCGGAGGGAATGTGGGCCAGGCGGTGGGAGGCCGATCGGCTCGCCAGTCGCCTTCCTTGGCGGCCTCGCGCTTCGCGGGCGGATTTGCCCGTCCATGTGCGGCATCAGGCGGAACGGTCCGGCCGGCCAACTCGCGGATCTGCTGCTCCATTGTCCCGCCAGCCGACGGTCCGCCCGCCGAGCGCGCAGGCGCCGTCAGACCGGGCGCAATCGAGGTCTGTACGTCGGGAGCAACCTTCTGAACGGTGTTGACGACCGCCGCCGCCCCGGGTGGCAGAGCAGGCCGCTGTTGCGCGACCTTGTCGTCCTCAGTGGGGCAGGGCCTGTATCCCGAACGCTGACGCGTGATGCGTCCGTCATCATCGATGCGGGCAAAATCAATCGCCACGGTGTAGACGAAAGGGGCGTCGATGACCTGGCCGGACTTGTCCCTTGCCTTGACGCCGCCGCAAACATACCGCGCTGCTCCGGCCTCTACCGAACGCAACGCGCCGAATGTGGCCGTCGCTGGATCGATCAGCGCATGCCGAACGGCTGCGCGAGCTTTCATGTGTTCAGTGGAGAGCGCGCTGATCAGGACGTCAGGATTGATCAATTCGGGCTGATAGTACCACACATACTCCACGGCGAAAAAAGCTGCGCCGAAAGCCGCTGCGATCAGGACACCGGGTACATTCATGGGATTTCTCCGGGTCAAGGAACCCGGCATGGTTGTTATTTGTTTCGAGAACCATTTGCGCTAGAGTCTTCTAACAAGTCGTTAATCGGTTGTGCGATCGAGGAGCATCTACCAGACGATTGTCCTCGGGAGGGATGAGCTCCGCCATCCACCTGCGCGTCTTGTTGACAATACGGGGCGAGGCGGTACCACCATGGCAAACGGGACGGAGCGACCTGATGACGAGCGGCTTGCGCAAGGGTTTGACGAGCTACGGCGACGCCGGCTTCTCGCTGTTCCTGCGCAAGGCGTTCATCAAGGCGATGGGCTATTCCGACGACGCGCTGGAGCGACCGATCGTCGGCATCACCAACACCTATAGCGACTACAATCCCTGCCACGGCAACGTCCCGCAGATCATCGAAGCCGCCAAGCGTGGCGTGATGCTGTCGGGCGCGATGCCGTTCGTGTTCCCGACCATCTCGATCGCCGAGAGCTTTGCGCATCCGACCTCGATGTATCTGCGCAATCTGATGGCGATGGACACCGAGGAGATGATCCGCGCGCAGCCGATGGACTCGGTGATCGTGATCGGTGGCTGCGACAAGACCTTGCCGGCGCAGGTGATGGCCGCGATCAGCGCCGATCTGCCGACCGTGGTCATTCCCGTCGGCCCCATGGTGGTCGGCCATCACAAGGGCGAGGTGCTGGGCGCCTGCACCGACTGCCGTCGTCTCTGGGCGAAATACCGCGCCGGCGACATGGACGATGCCGAGATCGAGGCGGTGAACGGCCGTCTCGCGCCGTCGGTCGGAACCTGCATGGTGATGGGCACAGCCTCCACCATGGCCTGCATGATCGAAGCCATGGGCCTCTCGCTGCCGATGAGCGCGACGATCCCGGCGCCGCATGCCGAGCGTTTCCGCCTCGCCGAGGCGAGCGGCAAGGTGGCGGCCGAGATGGCCAAGTCCAAGGGTCCGAAGCCGAGCGAAGTGCTGACGCCGGCGTCTTTCAGGAATGCGCAGGTCGTGCTCCAGGCGATCGGCGGCTCGACCAATGGCCTGATCCACCTGACCGCGATGGCACATCGCTCGCCGCACCGGCTCGATCTCGAAGCTTTCGATCAGATCGGCCGCGAGGTGCCGGTGTTGGTCGATCTCAAGCCGTCCGGTGAGCACTATATGGAGCACTTCCATCACGCCGGCGGCGTGCCGAAACTGCTGGCGCAGCTCGGCGATCTCGTCGATCTCGATGCCAGGACCATCACCGGCCAGACGCTGCGCGAGGTCGCGGCGAATGCGGAAGACGTGCCCGGTCAGGACGCGATCCGTCCGCGCAACAACCCGATCAAGAAGGAAGGCGGCCTCGCCATCCTGCGCGGCAATCTCGCCCCGCGCGGCGCCGTGATCAAGCAGTCGGCCGCGAGCCCGAAACTGTTGCAGCACACTGGGCGGGCGGTGGTGTTCGAATCCGTCGAGGACATGACCTTGCGGGTCGACGATCCCGATCTCGACGTGACCGCCGACGATGTGCTGGTGCTGCGCAATGCCGGCCCCAAGGGCGCGCCCGGCATGCCCGAGGCGGGCTATCTGCCGATCCCGAAGAAGCTCGCGCGTGGCGGCATCAAGGACATGGTGCGCATTTCGGACGCGCGCATGAGCGGCACCGCGTTCGGCACCATCGTGCTTCACATCACGCCGGAATCCGCCGTCGGCGGACCGCTGGCCCTGGTGCAGAACGGTGACATGATCCGCCTCGACGTCGCCAAGCGCAGCATCGAGCTGCTGGTCGATGCCGCCGAGCTGGAACGGCGCCGCGCCGCCTTGAAGCCGGCTGCTGCGCCCGAGGAAGCGCGGCGCGGCTATGCCTGGCTGTTCAACGAGACCATCATGCAGGCCGACGAGGGCTGCGATTTCGATTTCATGCAGAGGACGGGGCCGGTAAGGGGCTGAGACACCGACCGCGTGGCCTCTACTTCACTTTGCTGGTGAACTTCTTCACGGCGATGCGGAACGCGTCCGTGTTCATCGCCATGATGATCTTGTGCTCCTCGGCATCCAGCTGCTGCTTCACCGGCGTGGTTGCGGCCTGGTAGACCAGCTGCTTGGTGCCGGCGATCGCCGCCGGCGGATTCTGCGCCAGCCGTTCGGCAAGCTGCCGCGTCGCCGCCTTCAGCTCGGTTGCGGGGACGGTCTTGGCGACGAGGCCCCATTCATAGGCCTGCTGCGCGGTAAAATTGTCCTCGGCGAGGAAAATCTGCAGCGCCCGGCGCGATCCGACCGTGCCGACGATGCCCACCGTCGAGCCGCCGTCCGGCGACACTCCGATCTTGGCATAGGCCGGCGTGAACTTGGCGTCTTCCGCGGCGATGCACAGATCGGTGACGAAGGCGAGGCCCATGCCGGCACCGGCGGCCGAGCCGTGCACGCTGGACAGCGAGATTTTCGGCATGCGCCTGACGATCTCGATGAAGGCATGATAGTGCTTCAAGAGCTCCCCGACGACCGGCGTCACCGTGCCGGCTTCGGCGGCCGCCCCGATCGTCTGCAGATCGCCGCCGGCAGAGAAGGCGCGGCCTTCGCCTTCGAGAACCACGACTCGGATTGCGTCGTCGCCTTCGATATGAGCGGCGAGCTGCTCGAGCTTCTGCGCGATGGCGAGGTTGATCGAGTTGAACGCGGCAGGGCGGTTGAGCGTGATGGTAGCGATCGGGCCGTCGATTCGCAGCAAGGCGGGATCGTCGGGCTGGGAGATTGGAGCTGGCATCTGGAATGTCCCCGGCAATGAGGTCGTTCGCGCAACTAAATCGCAGAAGCGCGGGGGAGACAATCCCCGCGGTGCGCCCTTGCACTGGACGGAACGATAGGCTCAAATGGACCCGCCTTTTCCAAGGGACGGACACGAGCGCCGGCTCCTCGTAAGGTCAGCAATCAAAATCAGCGAGATAGGAGGCGGCATGGGTCACGCTCGTGTCTTCCGCAAATGGGCCGTCCAATGAGCGAAGGTCCGGTGATCATCGTCGGTGCCGGCCACGGCGGCTATCAGGTCGCGGCGTCCCTACGACAGGCGGGCTTTTCGCAGCGCGTCTGCCTGATCAACGACGAGGAGCATCTGCCCTATCAGCGGCCGCCGCTGTCAAAGGCCTATATCAAGGGCTCCGCCGGTCCTGAGAGCCTGATGTTCCGCCCCGAAAAATTCTACCAGGACCAGAAGATCGAGCTGATCGCGGGCCGCGCGGCCTCGATTGACCGCGCGGGGCGCAAGGTGCATCTCGCATCCGGCGAGACGCTGGCCTACGGCCACCTCGTGCTGGCGACAGGCGCGCGCAACCGCCTGCTCGACCTGCCCAATGCCAATCTGCCCGACGTGAGATACTTGCGCATCCTCGACGACAGCGAGGCGCTGCGCAAGATCATGTCCACGAAGCAGCGTACGGTGATCATCGGCGCCGGCTTCATCGGCCTCGAATTCGCCTCCACCGCCCGGATCAAGGGCCTCGATGTCGACGTGCTCGAGCTTGCCCCGCGCGTGATGGCGCGCGCTGTGACGGCCGAGGTCTCGGAGTATTTTCAAGAGCGCCATCGCGAGGCCGGCATCCGCATCCATCTGGGCGTGCAGGCGACTTCGATCGAAGCCGAGAACGGCAAGGTGACCGGCGTCTCCTTGAGCGACGGCCGACATCTGCCTGCGGACCTCGTCGTGGTCGGCGTTGGCGTGCTGCCGAACATCGAGCTCGCGGCCGAGGCCAGGCTGCCGGTCGCGGCCGGCATCATCGTCGACGAATATCTTGCGACGGCTGACCCGAACATTTCCGCGATCGGCGATTGTGCGCTGTTCGCAAGCCCGCGCTTCGGTGGCTCGCTGCGGCTGGAATCGGTGCAGAACGCCACCGATCACGCCCGCTGCCTCGCGGCGCGGCTGACCGGCGACCGCAAACCTTACGACGGTCATCCCTGGTTCTGGAGCGACCAGGGCGACGACAAGCTCCAGATCGCGGGGCTCACCACCGGCTACGACCGCGTCGTGCTGCGCGGAGACCCCGCCAGGAAGGCATTCTCGGCCTTCTGCTACAAGGGCGACAAGCTCCTCGGCATCGAATCGATCAACCGCGCCGGCGACCACATGTTCGGCCGCCGCTTGCAGGCCATGGATCGCTCGATCACGCCGGAGCAGGCCGCGGACGAGAGTTTTGACCTCAAGAGCGCACTGGCGTGATCGTCTCCCTCGCCCCGCTTGCGGGGAGAGGCGAAGAAAGCGCCGTGGTCTACATCACTGCCGCCACTTCCTTCGCCGTCGGCATCGACGGCCCGGCGCCCATGCGCTGCACGCTGATCGAGGCGGCGGCGTTGGCGAAGGCGAGGGCGGTGCGCAAGGGCACATCGTCGGCCAGTTGTGCGGCCAGCGCGCCGACAAAGCAGTCGCCGGCGCCTGTGGTGTCGAGCGCCTTCACCACGCGGCCGGGCACGGCAATCTCGTCGCGCCCCGCCAGCGCGAGCACGCCGCGCTTGCCGAGCGTGACGCAGATGGTCTGGTCTTCGCGCGCCTGAAGCTTTCGCGCGACGTCGATGATCCTTGCCGCCTCGTCGCTCTCGGAGAGCTCGCTGCCGGCGAGGAAGCCGAGCTCGGTCTCGTTCAGCACGAGGATGTCGACGAGCGCGAGCAGCTCGCGGGACATGGCCTGCGCCGGTGCCGGGTTGAGCACCGTCGTGGCCCCGGCGGCGCGGCCGCGCCGAAAGAACCCGGCGATGGCCGGCAGAGGAATCTCGAACTGGCTGACGGCGACGTCGCCCTCCAGCAGCGGCACGACGTCGACGTCGTCGGCGCCGACCAGCCCGTTCGCCCCGGGAATGACGACGATGGTGTTGTCGGCCTCCGCCACCGTGATGATGGCCGTGCCGGTGTGGGCCTCCGCCGTCTCCTGGACATAGCCGAGATCGATGCCCTGTTCGCCGAGAAAGGCCTTCAGCTCGCCTCCGAATGAATCCTTCCCCAGCCGCCCGATCAGCGTGGTCCGCGCGCCGAGCCGGGCCGCGGCCACCGCCTGGTTCGCGCCTTTGCCGCCGGGAAAATACAGCACCTGGCGGCCGGCGACGGTCTCGCCGACCTTGGGATGGCGATCGGCGGTCGCCACCACATCCATGTTGATGCTGCCGGCGACGAAGACGCGTCCCATATGAGACCTCTGCGACTGCTAGACCCTGACCTCGAACTCGTGCCTGACCTTGGCGATGTCGACGAGCGTCGGCAAGCCGGCCTCGTTGCCGAGGCGCTGGATCTTGAAGGTCGAGGCGGCGCGGGCAAAATCAAAATGCTCGCGCCAGCTTTTGCCGGGATGGGCGAGATAGGAGTAGACATAAGCACCGTGGAAGACGTCGCCGGCGCCGTTGGTGTCGATCACGCGCTCGCGCGGGATCGGCATCGCCGGCATCACCTGCACCGTTCCGGTTTCGTCGTACCAGAGCAGGCCCTTCTCGCCCATGGTGACGCCGCCGATCTTGCAGCCGCGGCCCTTGAGGTAGTCGAGCATCTTCTCCGGCGTCAGGTCCATCTGCTCGCACAGCCGTTCGGCGACGATCGCGACGTCGATGAATTCGAGCAGCTCATGCGTATTGGTGCGCAGCCCGCCGCCGTCGAGCGAGGTCAGGATGCCGGCCTCGCGGCAGACCTTGGCGTAGTGGATCGCGGCGTCCGGCTGATGGCCGTCGACATGCAGCGCGCGGCAGCCGCCGAGGTTGAGCATCGGAAAGGGGTGGATGTGTTCGTCGTCGCGGCAGCGGACGATGGCGCGTTTGCCGTCCTTGGGCATGATGAAGGAGAGCGAGGACTGGTTGACCTTGCGCCCATGCAGCGAGATGCCGTACTTCGCGCACATGTCCTGGAACATGCGCCCCAGCCAGTCATTGGCCGCGGTGGCGATGAGATCCGGCACGATGCCGAGCTTGGCGCAGCAGAAGGCCGCCGTCACCGCATTGCCGCCGAAGGAGACCGCGTAGTCCGAGGCCACGTGCTTCTCGTCGCCGGTGGGCATGTGGTCGGTGATGAAGACGACGTCGATATAGGTCTGTCCGATGAAGAGAGCCTGCATTGCTTGTCCGTGATGCGCTTGTGGTCCCGGCCGACGGGATTACTCTAGCACCGGTTCCGCTCCGGAGGGACGCTGAAATTATTCGCAAAACTGCCGCCCGAAGCGCTTGAGGTCAGCATGGTGCCGGAATACGACCATGTCGGGCCAATGCCAAGCCCGGACGAACGCCGTCTGCCGGTCCATGGGTTCCAAGTCGATCAAAAGGATGCAGGATGATCATCGGCCTCGATCACATCGTCGCTCTGGTGAGCGATATCGGTGCGGCCAAGGCGGCATATCAGACGCTGCTCGCCCGCGCGCCGGCCTGGCAGAACTCCGGCGAGGGCGCTGACCGGGTGCTGTTCACGCTTGACAACATGACGATCGAATTGATGGCGCCGAGCGGCTTCAGCGTCACCGCCGACCGCATGCGCGCGCTGCTCGATGATCAGGAAGGCGTGCTCGCCAGCCTGTGCTTTCGTGTCGCAGACATCGGCAAGATGCACCGGCGGCTGGAGCGGGTGGCCTTGAGGCCGGACCCTGTTGCGGAGGTCGAAAGCAGCGATGCCGTGACCGAGGCCGTGCTGCACTGGAAGCGCACGCGTGCCGCCACGGAGCTCACGCGCGGCGTGCGCATGTTCTTCCTCGAACTGGCCGACGAGCGTCCGAAGTCGGTCGCGACCGACATCGCGCCGATCGACGCGCTCGACCACGTCGTGATCACCACCGAGGATTCCGAGCGCGCCGCCGCACTCTATGGTGCGCGGCTCGGGCTTGATCTGGCGCTGGACCGCTCGCACCAGGACTGGGGCCAGCTGATGTTCTTCCGCTGCGGCGACCTCATTGTCGAGGTGGTCCGCCGCCCGGTGGCGGGTGGCGATGCCGCGCATGACCGGCTCTGGGGTCTGAGCTGGCGCGTCGCCGACATCGACGCCACGCGCGCCCGCCTGATCGCTGCCGGCCTCGACGTCAGCGAAGTCCGCAACGGCCGCAAGCCGGGCACGCGAATCATGACGGTGCGCGATGGTACCTGTGGCATCCAGACGGTGCTGCTGGAGCGCTCGCCGAAGCCGGCGGGGTAGGGCCGCGTAATGCACTCTCGTGTCCCGGACGCGCTGCAACGACCTTGGCGTTGCTGCGCAGAGCCGGGACCCATGCGGCCGCACGACGATCGGCAACATGGGCCCCCGGCTCTGCGGCGCACCGCACCAGACGATGCTTCGCATCGCCGGGAGCGCTGCGCCGCGTCCGGGGCACGAGATCGTTCTCAAACACCCGTGCGCGTGCTACACGCTGACTTGAGACCATCCAGCGAGCACCCGGTTTGGCGAAGGCAAAGCGAACTCTGAAATGGCAGCGCGATCCCGAGGGGATGCGGCTGCGCATTCTCGAAGCCGCCAAGCAGGAGTTTTCCGCCCATGGTCTCGCCGGCGCGCGCGTCGACCGCATCGCGGCCAAGGCCGGCGCCAACAAGCGCATGCTCTATTACCACGTCGGCAACAAGGACGACCTCTACCTCGCGGTGCTCGAAGGCGCCTATGACAAGATCCGCAGCGAGGAGCGGGGGCTCGATCTCGAGCATCTCGATCCGCCCGAGGCCATCCGGCGCCTGATTGAATTCACCTGGAATTATTTCCTGCGCAATCCCGAATTCCTGTCTTTGCTCCAGACCGAGAACCTCGCGCGCGCAAAGCACCTGAAGCGCTCGACCAAGGTCAAGTCGATGCACTCGCCTTTCGTCGAGATGATCCGCACCGTGGTGCGGCGCGGCGTCGAGACGGGCGATTTCCGGGTCGCCGTCGATCCGGTACAGCTCTACATCTCGATCGCGGCGCTCAGCTTCTTCTATCTCTCGAACTCGGCGACGCTCAGCGTGATCTTCGGCCGCGATCTCCTGGACAAGAAGGCCAAGGACGAGCGTCTCGCGCACATGGTGGGCCTCGTGCTGGCTGCGCTGACCGGGCAATCGGTCGCGCTGTTCGAGATCGCCAAGGCGCCGAAGTCGCGCGCCGCGGTGGTGCAGACGGCCTAGCCGGCGGAGTCCGCACGCAGGGCAGACGTGGCTTTCCTCAATCTCCACTGTCATTGCCCGCGAAGGCGGGCAATCCGGCATTCCAGAGACGCTGGTGGGATATGGCGAGGCCGCGGCGTACTGGATTCCCCGCCTTCGTGGCGAATGACATCGAGGGTGGGGCGATCTCGTGCCCCGGACGCAGCGCAGGGCTCTTGCGATGCGCTGCAGAGCCGGGGCCCATATCACTACCGAGCACGCGGCCGCTGGGTCCCGGCTCGGCGCAGCAACGCTTCGCGTCGCAGCGCGTCCGGGACACCGCGGCGATAGTCCCCTTCCCAAAGCTCCAAGGAACCGCCGCAAAACGTCACAGCGAAAGCTCTGGACAGTATTTATCCAACGGGTTAATTTCTCCCGGCAACGAAAAAAATGCCGGGAGTGGAAATTGGCCGAGCCAAAGCCGCAGAGTGCGGTGTCCAAGATGCTGAATGCGGCCTGGGTTCGGCCGTTCTTGTTCCTGGTCTTCATCGTCGTCGCCTGGGATCTGGCGATCCGGCTGTTCAAGATCCCCGCCTACCAGATCCCGTCGCCGCTGGACGTCGTCGCCGTGCTCCGCACCGAATGGCCGGAGCTGCTGCGCCAGTCCTGGCCGACCACCTATGCGACCGTCTGCGGCTTCCTGCTGTCGGCGCTGTTCGGCATTCCCGTCGCGATGCTGATCGCGGGCTCGAGGACGGTGGAGAGCTACGTCTATCCGCTGCTGGTGTTCTCGCAATCGGTGCCGAAGATCGCGATCGCGCCGCTGTTCGTGGTCTGGTTCGGCTTCGGCATCATTCCGAAGGTCATTTCGGCGTTCCTGCTCGGCTTCTTCCCCGTGGTGGTCTCCGCGGTGCAGGGCTTCAAGTCGGTCGATCCCGACATGGTCGACCTCGCCCGCGCCATGCAGGGCAGCCGCTTGCAGGTGTTCCGCGCCGTGAACCTGCCGCATGCGCTGCCGGCGATCTTCTCGGGCCTCAAGGTGTCGGTGACGCTGGCCGTGGTCGGCGCCGTCGTCGGCGAGTTCGTCGGCTCCAACTCCGGCATCGGCTACGTGATGCAGCGCTCGATCGGCACGTTCGACCTGCCGACGATGTTCGCGGCGCTCGTGATCCTGGCGCTGCTCGGCGTGATTCTGTTCTGGGTCGTGGACCGGATCGAGAAGCTGGTCATTCCCTGGCATGTCAGCCAGCGCGAAGACGTGATTTTCGCCTCTTAGCAAGAACTACGGCAACGAACGGCCACCAGCGGCCGACGCAACAACGACTAAGGGAGAGTGACGATGAAGCGGTGGATAGGGGCTGTTTCGGTGGTGCTGATGACCTTCGCAGCCATGCCCGCGCAGGCGGCCGACAAGGTCGTGCTGATGCTGAACTGGTACGTCTATGGCGAGCACGCGCCGTTCTATTACGGCAAGGCCAAGGGCATCTATGCCGCCGAAGGCATCGATCTCGAAATCCAGGAAGGTCGCGGCTCGGCTGCAACGACGCAGGCCGTCGCCGCCAAGACCGCCGATTTCGGCTATGTCGACGTCCCGACCATGATGCGCGCCGCCATCAAGGGCGCGCCTGTGGTTGCGACCGGCGTGCTGCTGCAGACCTCGCCGATGTCCGCCATGGGCTTCGCCGACAAGAACATCAGGAAGCCCGAGGACATCAAGGGCAAGACCGTCGCGATCACGCCGGCCGACTCCATGACCCAGATCTGGCCGCTGTTCCTGAAGAAGACCGGCCTGAAGGAGAGCGACTTCAAGACCGTTGCCGGCGACGGCCAGACCAAGCTCAACGCCGTCATCAATGGCCAGGCCGATCTCCTGCTCGGTTACGTCATGGACCAGTCGATGAAGATCAAGGATGCCACCGGCAAGGACGTCTATCCGATCAAGTTCGCCGACTACGGCATCAACATGGTCTCCTCCGGCATCATCGCCAACACCGACTACGTGAAGGCCAATGCCGATCTCGTCCGCCGCTTCATGTCGGCAACGACCAAGGCTGTCGAAGCTGCCGAGAAGGAGCCGAAGGCTGCTGCGCAATCGATTCTCGATGCCAACCCCAAGGGCGGCAAGATCGACACGCTGACGCAGGGCTTCGAGCTGACCATTCCGCTGTACCGCACCGCGGAGACCAAGTCCAAGCGGCCATTCCAGGTCACCGACCAGAACATGACCGAGACCGTCAACCTGCTGGTCGAATATGGCGGTCTTGATGCCAAGGCCAAGGAGAACCCGAAGGCCTTTTACACCAACGACTATCTGCCGAAGAGCGGCTCGTGAGCCAAACACCGTCATTCCGGGGCGCCCGAAGGGCGAACCCGGAATCTCGAGATTCCGGGTCTGGTCCTTCGGACCATCCCGGAATGACGGTTCTTATCGTCGAACGGGCTTAATTGAATGAATCCAGCAACAAGGCCAAATGACACCGTGCAGCCGGCCGCCCATCTGAGACTGGTGAACGACCGGGCGGGCGATGCGTCGGGCATCAAGCTGTCAGGCGTGTCGAAAACATATCGGACGCGCGACGGCGATGTGCCGTCGCTGCGGCCGCTCGACTTCCACATCAATGACGGCGAGTTCTTCGTCGTGGTCGGCCCAAGCGGCTGCGGCAAGTCCACGCTGCTCAAGCTGATCTCGGGTCTGCTGCCGCCGACCACGGGCGAGATTCTGGTCGAGGGCGAGAAGGTGACGACGCCGCACGGCAATGTCGGCATCGTGTTCCAGAACGCGCTGCTCCTGCCCTGGCGCAACATCCTCAACAACGTGATGCTGCCGATCGACATGAAGCGGCTGCCGCGGCAGGAATATCTCGACCGCGCCAAGTCGCTGTTGAAGCTGGTCGGCCTCGAAGGATTCGAGAAGAAGCTGCCATGGCAGCTCTCCGGCGGAATGCAGCAGCGCGCCTCGATCTGCCGCGCGCTGGTGCACGATCCCAGGATCATGCTGATGGACGAGCCGTTCGGCGCGCTCGACGCGCTGACGCGCGAGCGCATGAATGTCGAATTGATGCGGATCCAGCGCGAGACCAGGAAGACGGTGCTGCTGATCACGCACTCGATTCCTGAGGCCGTGTTGCTCGCCGATCGCGTCCTGGTCATGACCGAGCGGCCCGGCGCGGTCGCCGCGATCTACGACGTGCCGCTGCCGCGCCCGCGCTCGCTCGACGTGATGGCCGACCCCGTCTTCACCGAGCTCGTGCAGCGCATCCGCAAGCACTTCTTCTCGCAAGGTTCGCTGGACTAAAACCATGTCCCCCCGCCTGAAGCTGCGAGACATCGCCTTCTTCGAACGTCCCGTGCAGTTCGCGCGGCCGTTCCGCTTTGGCGCAATCACCATCAATGCAACGCCGCAGCTGTTCGTGCGGGTCGAGATCGAGGTGGAAGGCAGGGGTGTTGCGGTCGGCGCCAGCGCCGAGCTGCTGGTGCCGAAATGGTTCGACAAGCGGCCGGAGCTGTCGCCGGCGCAGACGGTGGATGGGTTGAGACAATCGCTGGAGATCGCGCGCGGGTTTTATCTGGCACGGACCGGATTTTTGACCGCGTTCGATCTCCACGCCTCGTGCATCGGCGCGCAGGTGGCGACGTGTGCGACAAAGAACATTCCGGCGCTGGCCGCCGCCTATGGTCCCGCGGAGATCGACAAGGCGATCCTCGATGCGCTTTTGCGCGCCGTCGAAACCAGTTTCTTCGAGGGCATGGCCGCAAACGTCGCCGGCATCGATGCGCGGCTTTCTCCTGACCTCGGCGACAGCGACATCGGAACGTTTCTCTCCGGCCGGGTGCCGCGGCAGCGTGTTGCGATCAGGCATACGGTCGGCCTCGACGACACTGTTGAAGGCGAGGGCGGTGTAGCCGATGCCCGTGAGAACGCTGGTGCAAGCTATTTCAAGCTGAAGCTGTCGGGCGATCCCGTAGCCGATGCGGCGCGGCTGGCGAGGATCGGTAAGGAGCTCGACACGCTTGGGCGTGACACTAGAGCGACGCTGGACGCCAACGAGCAGTACGCTGACCTGAGCGCGCTGCAGGCGCTGATGGACCGGCTCGATCGCGATGCCGCCTTGCACCCGATCGCATCGCGCCTGCTGTATGTCGAGCAGCCGATGCCGCGCGACATTACACGGCAATCGCCGCTGGGTTCGCTCGCCGCGCGCAGATTCATCATCGACGAGGCCGACGATTCCTACGACGCTTTCCCTGCGGCGCGTGCGCTCGGCTATTCCGGCATCTCGTCAAAATCCTGCAAGGGTCTCTACAAATCCATCGTCAACGCGACGCGCGCGACGCAATGGAGCGCGGGCGGAGAGACGTTCTTCGTGACCGGCGAGGACCTCACTTGTCAGGCTGGCCTCGCCGTGCAGCAGGACCTCGCGCTCGGTGCCTTCCTCGGCATCACCCATGCCGAACGCAACGGCCACCATTATGTCGACGGTTTCGGCGCAGCGCCGGCCGCCGAAGCGCAGGCCTTCGCGGCCGCGCATTCCGATCTCTATGCCGATGCCGGGCAGGGCATCCGGCTCTCCATTCACGACGGCGATCTCCTGACGGGATCGCTTCATTGCGCGGGCTTCGCCTCGTCGGTCCATCCGGACTGGTCGGCACTCCGCCCGCTCGAACAGCCAAGATCACTTCAGGAGTATCCGGCATGACCACCCAACGCCTCGGCCTCATCATGAACGGCGTCACCGGCCGCATGGGGCTCAACCAGCATCTGATCCGCTCGATCGTCGCGATCCGCGACCAGGGCGGCGTCCGCCTGAAGAACGGCGACCGCGTGATGCCCGACCCGATCCTGGTTGGCCGCAGCGCCGAAAAGGTCGAGGCGCTTGCCAAACGCTACAACATCACGCGCTGGACCACCGACCTCGACGCCGCGCTCGACGACAAGAACGACACCATGTTCTTCGACGCCGCAACCACGCAAGCGCGCCCCGGTCTGCTGACCCAGGCCATCAACGCCGGCAAGCATGTCTATTGCGAAAAGCCGATCGCGACGAATTTCGAGGAGGCCCTCGAGGTCGTGAAGCTCGCCAACGCCAAGGGCGTCAAGCACGGCACGGTGCAGGACAAGCTGTTCCTGCCCGGCCTGAAGAAGATCGCCTTCCTGCGCGACTCCGGTTTCTTCGGCCGCATCCTCTCGGTGCGCGGCGAGTTCGGCTACTGGGTGTTCGAAGGCGGCTGGCAGGAAGCGCAGCGGCCGTCCTGGAACTACCGCGACGAGGACGGCGGTGGCATCATTTTGGACATGGTCTGCCACTGGCGCTACGTGCTCGACAACCTCTTCGGCAACGTCCAGAGCGTGAGCTGCATCGGCAACACCGACATTCCAGAGCGTTACGACGAGCAGGGCAAAAAGTACAAGGCGACCGCCGATGATTCCGCCTACGCGACGTTCCAGCTCGAGGGCGGCATCATCGCCCACATCAACATGTCCTGGGTCACGCGTGTCTATCGCGACGACCTCGTCACCTTCCAGGTCGACGGCACGCTCGGCTCGGCGGTCGCCGGGCTCACCGACTGCATGATCCAGGCGCGGCAGGCCACGCCTCGGCCGGTCTGGAATCCGGACGAGAAGCGGCTGCACGATTTCTACGGCGACTGGCAGAAGCTGCCCGACAACGTCACCTACGACAACGGCTTCAAAGAGCAGTGGGAGATGTTCATCCGCCACGTCTACGAGGATGCGCCCTACAAGTTCACGCTGCTCGAGGGTGCCAAGGGCGTGCAGCTTGCCGAATGCGCGCTGAAGAGCTGGAAGGAACGCCGCTGGATCGACGTCGCTCCGATCAAGGCGTGATGTCTATTAGATAAGTCCCGATGCCCACCAAGCCGTCATTGCGAGGAGCGAAGCGACGAAGCAATCCAGAGTCCCGCCGCGGATGCAGTCTGGATTGCTTCGCTTCGCTCGCAATGACGGGGAGAGGTCTGAGACCATGAACAAGCCCGTACTCCCGATGTCATCCCTGTCGCTCAAGCTGCCCAAGGCCGATCGCTCGATCGAGACCTATCGGTTAGCTGCCTCGCGCACGTTCCCCGCAAAGCTCGAGAGACCGCTGAACCGAATTGCCTTCTCGGCCGTGCACACCGTCGCCGATCCCTTCGCGGACAATGATCCCTGGCTGTCTGTCGCCGTCGACTGGGACAAGACCATCGCCTTCCGCGAGCACGTGTGGGACCTCGGCCTCGGCGTTGCCGAAGCGATGGACACCGCGCAGCGCGGCATGGGCCTGGACTGGCCGACCTCGCTGGAGCTGATCACGCGTTCGGTCGCCGCCGCGAAGCGCCGCAACGCGCTGGTGTTCTCCGGCGCGGGCACGGACCATCTTGCAGTCGAGGATGCCAAGAGCCTCGATGACGTGATCCGTGCTTACGAGGAGCAGATCTCGGCCGTCGAGAAGGTCGGCGGCCGCATCATCCTGATGGCATCGCGCGCGCTGGCCAAGCTCGGCCGCAGCGCCGACGATTACGCGAAAGTCTATGGCCGCGTGCTGTCGCAGGTCCGCGAACCCGTGATCATCCACTGGCTCGGCGACATGTTCGATCCGGCGCTGACGGGCTATTGGGGCACGAAGGATCTCGACAAGGCCATGGATACGGCCGTCGCCATCATCAACGACAACGCCGCCAAGGTCGACGGCGTCAAGGTCTCGCTGCTCGATAAGCAGCGCGAGATCGATATGCGCCGCCGTCTCGACAAGCGCATCAAGATGTATACAGGCGACGACTTCAATTACGCGGAGCTGATTGCCGGCGACGAACAGGGCTTTTCGCATGCGCTGCTCGGCATTTTCGACGCGATCGCACCGGCGGCGTCCTACGCGCTGTCGCGGCTTGCGGCCGGTGACGAAGCCTGCTTCCACGACGTGCTGGGGCCGACGGTGCCGTTGTCGCGCCACATCTTCAGGGCGCCGACGCGGTTCTACAAGACCGGCGTCGTCTTCATGGCCTACCTCAACGGCCACCAGGATCATTTCACCATGGTGGGTGGGCAGGAGAGCGCGCGTTCGATGCTGCATCTGGCCGAGCTGTTCCGTCTCGCCGATCAGGCCGGCCTGCTCGCCAATCCGGAACTGGCGACACGTCGCATGAAGACCGTGCTGGCCTCGCATGGGCTGGAGTCCTGATGCGCGATTTCTCGTCCGACCATCGCTGGCTGTCGCTCAACACCGCGACAGTCCGCAAGCAGGGTGACCTCATCGAGATCATCGACGCCTGTGCGAAGCACGGCATCCGCGCCATCGATCCGTGGCGTGACCAGGTCGCCGCCGTCGGCCTCGATCGCGCCGTGCGTGTTGTGCGCGATGCCGGCCTCGAACTTTCGGGCTATTGCCGCGGCGGCATGTTCACCTCGGACGCCTCGCGCCGGGGCGAGGTGCGTGACGACAACAGGCGCTGCGTCGACGAAGCCAAGGCGCTGGGCGCGCCCTGCATCGTCCTCGTCGTCGGCGGCCTGCCGCAATATTCGCGGCCGGGCAGCGAGGCCTCGAAGGATCTCGTGGCAGCGCGCGGCCAGGTCGAGGAAGCTCTCGCCGAGATGCTCGACTATGCGAGGCAGGCAAAGCTGCCGCTGGCGATCGAGCCGTTGCATCCGGCCTACGCCGCCGACCGCGCCTGCGTGAACACCACGAAACAGGCGCTCGATATCTGCGACCGGCTCGACTCCGGCCGCAGCGGCATGCTCGGCGTTGCGCTCGACGTCTATCACGTCTGGTGGGACCCGGAGCTGATGGGCCAGATCGCGCGCGCCGGCACGGACCGGCTGCTCGCCTTCCACGTCTGCGACTGGCTGGTGCCGACGAAAGACATCCTCAACGATCGCGGCATGATGGGCGACGGCGTCATCGACATCAAATCGGTGCGTCAAGCGGTGGAAGCGCAGGGCTTTGCCGGCTATTCCGAGATCGAGATCTTCTCTAACGATTGGTGGGGTAGGCCGATGGACGAGGTGCTGCGCACCTGCATTGCGCGGCACAAGGCGGTGGTTTAGGTCACGCGTGCGCTGCCCTCACGGGCTCGCGACCTTTTGCAATGTGTTGAAGCGGGCCTTCTGCTCGCTGCTCAGCGTGGCGTAGAACTCGTCCAGCGCAGGTTCGACCAGCTTGGCGGCCGTCAGCATGGCCTCGAGCCGGTGCTGCATCGCCTCCAGCCGTCCGACCGGCGTCAGCGGCACATCATTCGGGCAGGCCGCTTGCAGGTCCTGAACGCCCTTCGCCGTCGCTTCGCTGAGACGGTCGAGCGCCTCCTTCTGCTTGCCCGCGGGGTGGAGCACCGCCTCGATCCTCTGGATCGGCAACTGGGTCAGGCCGGACTTGGGATCACCGCAGCTCTCGCTACTCGCTTCCTGCTGCTGGGACGAGCGGTCGCCGACATTGGGGCCGAGCGCGTTGAAGCGAGCCTGCTGTTCGTCGCTGAGCGAGCTGTAGAAAGTCTCCAGTGCCGGTCGCACGATCCTGACGGCCTCCAGCGTCGCACTGACGCGATTCATCATCGCGCGCAGGCGGCCAGGCGGCGTCAGTGCATAGGTCTCCGCACAGGAATCCTTGAAGACATCGGCAGCCTTGGCCGCCGCGGTCTTCAATTCGTCGAGCAGCGCGCGTTGCTCCGCCGTCGGCTGCACGGCTCGCGCGATATCGGCCAGTGGCCAGGCGGTGACGCCCTTGTCCGGTGTGCCGCACAATTGCCGTAGCGTCTGCGGGCTCACGCTGGTGCGCGGACGTGTGCGGCCGCCGCCGGCTTGTGGATCATCATATGGGTTGGTGCTGGCAAAGGCGGAATACGGGCTGTCACCGCCCCAGAACACGGTGTCGACGAAGTCGTCATACGCGTACGCCCAATAGCCGGGCTCGTAGGCATAGGACCAGAACGTGTAGTCAAAAATGTCGGAGTAAGCGTATGGCCAGAACACCGGCCCAAGCCACGCCACGAACACCGCGGGATGACGGTGCCGCCAGGCCTGCCGGGGTGCCCAGCCGCTTTGGCGGGCGACGAGGGCCGCCTGGGTCTGCGGAGTGGTTTGCTCGCGGAAGCGCGCTGCAAACCGCCCGCGCTCGGCACCCTGTGCGACGGCCGTGGCAGTCGGGGCGCGCGCGGCCGGAGCCTGGAGGCCAAGCCGCTGCTGGCGCGCGAGGTCACTCTGCTGCGCTCGCTGCTCACGGCCAAGCAAGCGGTTCTGGGTCTGGAGCATCCGTTGCTGCAGGCGTTGTGCCCGCGCACCTTGCGGCTTTTGCGACTGCAATTGCTGCACGCGCTGCTGGAGGCGTTCGATGCGGGTCTTACGCTCTGTCGTCTGGCGCGACAGCATCTCACGCTGCCGCTGCTGCACGATCTGCTGGCGCTGCTGGATCTGCTGCTGTCGCTGTTGCGCGCGCTGCTCGATCTGATCCCGCCGCGACATCCGCTCGCTCGCGGCCGGCGGTGCGCTGGGCCGCGAGGGGGCGGCCGAGGGAGTGGCGATGTGCGGCGTCGGCCGCGGTGCCATGGCCGGTCTTTGCGGCGCTGCCGGCGCCCGATGGAATTCCGGCCGTGGCGCCGCCACGTGCGGGGCGGCCCGCGGCGGCGCAGCGAAATGCTGGGTCGGACGCGGTGGCGGCGAGGCCATATGCGGCGCCGGATGTGGCGCCATGGCCGGCCGCTGCGGCATGGCCGGCGGATGGAATGCCGGCGCGGCGGGACGCGCCATGGCGGGCGGCGCTGTTGGACGGGCCATGGCCGGTGGTGCCGCTGGCCGTGCTGCCGGCGCTGCGGCTTGACCCGGTGGCCCGCCCCTTCCATGTCCCTGGCCGAACGCGCCGACGCTCGCCGCCAGCATCGAGACACCAACTAGAGCAGAGGTAAGGCAAACGCCACGCGGAAGCATGATCTTAGCTCCCAGCTCATAATCGCCCGCAACATTTCAACGCGCCGGTTGCGGAATCGTTCGTTGCTGGCGGCGGCGGGTATGCGATCTTCGGACGCAGGGCAGTCTCAGGAGAAGTCCTGCGTCAGGGTGGCGGCGAGCCGCTCCAGCGCCCAGTCGACCTGGTCGCCTGTGATCACCAGCGGCGGAGCGATCCGGATCGTTTGCTCATGGGTATCCTTGGCGAGGATGCCCTTGGCCTGGAGCGCCTCGCAGTACCTGCGGGCGCGACCGGCCTCCGGATGCAACTCGACCGCCAGCATCAGGCCGCGGCCGCGCACCTCGCGGATCGTGTTGGCGCGGATGTCTTTCAGGCCTTCCAGAAAGCGCGCGCCTTGCCTCGCCGCGTTCTCGATCATGCCTTCCTCGACCAGCACGCGCATCGCCGCGCGCGCCACCGCACAGGCAAGCGGGTTGCCGCCGAAGGTCGAACCATGCTGGCCGGGTCTCAACGTCCCGAGCACGTCGTTGTTCGAGAGCACGGCCGACACCGGATAGAAGCCGCCGGACAGGGCCTTGCCGAGCAGCGTCACGTCCGCCTCTATGCCCTCGTGCTGTTCGGCGAGCAGCTTGCCGGTGCGGCCCAGTCCGGTCTGGATCTCGTCGAGCACCAGCATCACGTTGTTGGCGGTGCAGAGCTTGCGCACCTCAGTGAAATAGCCGGCCGGAGGAATGATGACACCGGCTTCGCCCTGGATCGGCTCGACCAGGAAGGCGACGGTGTTTGGCGTGATTGCGTCTTCCAGCGCCGCGGCGTCGCCGAACGGGATGATCTTGAAGCCTGGCGCGAACGGCCCGAAATGTGTGCGCGTCTCGGGATCGGTTGAAAAGCCGACGATGCCCAGCGTGCGTCCGTGGAAGTTGTTGGCGCAGACGATGATCTCGGCCTGGCCGTCCGGCACGCCCTTGACCTCATAGCCCCATTTGCGCACCGACTTGATCGCGCTTTCGACCGCCTCGGCGCCGCTGTTCATCGGCAGCACCTTGTGGGAGCCGGTGAGCGCCGCGATCTCTTCGTAGAACGGGGCGAGTTGGTCGTTGTGGAAGGCTCGCGAGGTGAGCGTCAGCCTGTGCGCCTGTTCGACCATCGCCGCCAGGATCTTGGGGTGGCAGTGGCCCTGGCTGACCGCCGAATAGGCCGAGAGGCAATCGAGATAACGGTTGCCTTCGGTATCCCAGACCCAGACACCTTCGCCGCGCGACAGGACGACCCCGATCGGCTCGTAATTCTGGGCGCCAAAGCGTGCTTCTGTTGCGATGAAATCAATGACCGACGAGCTCATCTGTCGCCACTCCATTGCTGCGCGCGCCGGGGCGTCGACGACGGCATGGGCCGCGCTCCAATTGATGTGGGTATCAGTTTGGGCACTCGGAAGCCTTCATGCGCCCGATCGCGTCACGCGGCCTGATTTACCTGGAATGTCAGATAGTTCTACGGGGCCACGCGGCACCGTTCGCCGGCTCACCCGCTACTGTGCATGGGGTTGTTTTCGCACTTTTTTGTTGGCCCTCACCCGATCGCGCAGGGTACGCTCAAGAAGCCGCGAAACCGGACCCGTCCGCCCCGCACCGGCTGGCCGCTCACGCTGTAGTTTGGGAAGCGCGCCAGGAAGCGTGAGATCGCAATCGCCCCTTCCAGCCGCGCCAGCGCCATGCCGGCGCATTGATGTGCGCCGGTGGCGAAGGCGAGGTGCCGGTTCGGCGTGCGCGCGATGTCGAAGCGTTCCGGGTCCGGAAACTGCGCGGGGTCGCGGTTGGCCGCACCAATGCACAGCGTCACCGACGTGCCGGCATCGAGCATGACGTCGCCGAGCTCGACCCGTTCAGTGGTCATGCGGTTGCCGAGCTGGTTGGAACTCTCGTAGCGCAGCATCTCCTCGACCGCGGTCTTGATGAGCTCGCGGTTGTCGATCAGGCGCTGCTTCTGGTCGGGATGACGGTCCAACGCGACGAGGCCGTTGCCGATCAGGTTGGTCGTGGTCTCGTGGCCCGCATTGAGCAGGAAGATGCAATTGTGCAGCAGCTCCTTCTCGGTCAGCCGCTCGCCGTTCTCCCCGCCGCTACCTTCTCCCTGGATGAGGCGCGTCAGCACGTCGCGCTCGGGATTGCCGGGCTTCGCGCGCCGGCGCGCGACCAGCGTTTCGAGATAAGCGAGGAAGTTCGTCACCGCCCTGTTGCCGCGCGCCGCCGCTTCGGACGATACCACGGGTTCGAGGGCGCCGAGGATCGCCAGCGACCAGTCGCGCAGCGGTCCACGTTCGTCGTGGGGGACGTCGAGCAGATTGCCGATGACTTCGATGGGAATGGAAGCGGCAAAGTCCTCGATCAGTTCGCAAGCCCCCTTGGCCGCGATGGCATCGAGCAGGCCGTCGACAAGCTTGACGAGATCGCCTTCCATCCCGGCGATCGCGCGCGGCGACAGCGCGCCCATGATCAGGCGGCGCACGCGGGTGTGTGAGGGTGGATCGTTGAAGACGAGGCTCGTGGTGTGATGCTCGTAGAGCGGGGTGTCGCCGTATTTCGGCGCGAACTCGCGCTTCTTGTCCGAGCTGAACGATTTGGTGTTCTTGTAGGTGGCGACGAGGTCGTCATAGCGGGTCAGGAACACGGTGCCGTTCGGCAGGCGCTTGACCGGCTCGTTCTCCCGCAGTGCACGATAAGTCGGGTAGGGGTTGTCATAGAACTCCGGCGTCAGCTTCTCGAGGTCGAAGCTTGCCGCCAGCGCTTTCGCATCTGCGTTCATCCCGTTATACTCGCCGGTTAAAGCCGTTATGCCGTTTTTGTTGTTCTGGTCGGCGCGTGCATGCGTCTACAGTCGTTGCACCTTGCTAGCCGACCGGACAGGAAAATGCACGCGCGCGCTGACGCTCCCGACACGGCCCCGAACTGGCCCGACGATATTTTTGCGACATTGCAGCGCTTCGACGTCCGGCAGGTGCCGTATGTGCCTGACGCCGGGCATTCCAGGCTGATCCAGCGCGTGCTGGACTCCTCCACCATGCGCGGCATTCCGCTGACGACGGAGGAGGAGGGCGTTGCGCTTCTCGCCGGCGCCTGGACGGGCGGGCAGCGCGGCGTGCTGCTGATGCAATCGAGCGGCGTCGGCAACTGCATCAACATGCTGTCGCTGATCCCGATCCTGCGCTTTCCGTTCCTCACGCTGGTGACCATGCGCGGCGAATGGGGCGAGTTCAATCCGTGGCAGGTGCCGATGGGATCGACCACACAGGGCGTGTTCGAGCTCTCCGGCGTCAAGGTGCTGCGCGCCTCGAACGCAGCCGAGGTGCCGGCGGTGCTCGAGGCGGCCGCGGCGCAGGCCTACAACGCGCTCACCCCCACCGCCGTCCTTCTGTCGCAGCGCCTGATCGGCGCCAAGGTCTTCACCAAATGAGCAAGGCCAATCTCCTCGACCGACGCCAGGTGGTGTCCACGCTGCTCGCGGACCGCAAGGACGTGGTTGCGATCGGTGGCCTGGGTGCCTCCACCAACGACATGTGCGCGGCCGGCGACCATGCGCGCAACTTCTACCTTTGGGGTGGCATGGGCGGTGCCGCGATGATCGGGCTGGGCCTCGCGCTGGCGCAGCCGAAGCTGCCGGTGCTGGTCATCACCGGCGACGGCGAGATGCTGATGGGCATGGGCAGCCTCGCCACCATCGGCCTGCAGAAACCGGCCAACCTCTCGATCGCAGTGCTCGACAACGAGGCCTATGGCGAGACCGGCGGCCAGACCAGCCACACCTCGGCCGCCGCCGATCTCGTCGGCGTCGCCAGGGCATGTGGCATCGCGGACAGCCGGGCTGTCACGACCATGGCCGAGGTCGAGGCCTTCGCCAAAGCCGTCCACGACGTCTCGGCCGGGCCGCGCTTTGCCAATGTGAAGATCGACGGCGCCAGCCTGGAGCGGATCCTGCCAAGCCGGGATGGGACTTACATCCTCAACCGGATCCGCGGTGAGCTCGGCTTCCAGCCGATCTAGCCCGCCGCGGCTCGCAAGACGGGTTCACCCTGCACGCAGGCGGGGTGGCGGGGCGAATTTCCCCTGAATTTGCAACGCATTCAGGTTGCGATGCAACATAGTGCTTGACTTCTGCGTGGGTGAGTGCTTACTCACCCCGCATGAGCTCATTGCGTATGACGAGCGACCTGAGGCGTCAATTGATCCTCGGTGCCGCGAAACGCTGCTTTGCCCGACACGGCTATACCGGCACCACGACGAAGAGCGTGGCGGCCGCCGCTGCCATTTCCGAGGCGCTGCTGTTCAAGCATTTCCCCTCCAAGGCGGCGCTGTATGCCGAGATCCTCAGCGACGAATGCGAGGCGGACCCGGCCCTGATGGAACTGCTCGAACGCGAGCCGTCGACCGCCACGCTGGTCGAAGTGATCCGCGGCATGGTTCAGCATTTCCTCGCGGTCGCGGACGGGCCCGACCAGGAAGAGGCGCAGCGCCTGCGGCTGATGGTCACGAGCCACCTGGATGATGGCGAATTCGCCCGGTTGCTATATGCCAAGATCGAGACGCTGATCGGGGCTGTCTTCGTCACCTCGCTCGAGCGCGCGATTGCGAGCGGTGACGCGCGGCCGTGCGTTGGCGAGCCGCTCAATCTGTTCTGGTTCGCGCATCACTCGGTGATGACCGCGGCGCTGACCAGGCTGCCGGCCACGCCTTGTCTCGCTTACGGCAAGGCGAACGATCTGGAGCGGCAGCTGTGTGAGTTTCTCCTGAGGGGTATCG
Source organism: Bradyrhizobium sp. CCBAU 53415 (assembly GCF_028128735.1). NCBI lineage: Bacteria > Pseudomonadati > Pseudomonadota > Alphaproteobacteria > Hyphomicrobiales > Nitrobacteraceae > Bradyrhizobium > Bradyrhizobium sp. CCBAU 53415. Next base: position 406,295 of record NZ_LBJF01000027.1, read on the forward strand.
GACTTAACGACGCCGCAATTGCTTCGCATCTGGGCCGCAATCAGGCCGCGGATGCCGGCGAGGCGGCGATTGCAGAAAGTGCATGACATGAACATCGTAACCGAACACAAGATTTCGGGCGAACCGATCGACAAGGCTCCCAAGCGTCCGGTCCGGCCGGTGCTTTGGTTCATCATCATCGGCACGCTTCTGGCCGCGCTCGTCGGTGGCCTCGTCTGGTTCAATTATTTCCGCGGCCAGATGATCAAGCAGTTCTTCGCCAACAACAAGCCGCCGCCGACCGCCGTCAGCGCGGCCGAGGCCAAATCCGAGGTGGTGCCGAACCTGCTCACCGCGGTCGGCAGCCTTGTCGCCGTGCATCAGGTCGACGTCAGTGCCGACGTCAACGGCCGCGTCACCGAGATCAAGTTCGAGCCGGGTATGCGTGTCGAGGCCGGCACGCCGCTGGTGCAGTTGTTCGACGCGCCGGAGCAGGGCGACCTCGCCAACTACAAGGCGCAGGCGACCGTCGCGCAGCTGTCGCTCGATCGCGCCAAGCAACTCGCCGCGCGCCAGTTCGGTCCGCAGGCGACCGTCGATACCGCGCAGGCCGCCTACGACCAGGCAATGGCCGGCATCGCCAAGACCGAAGCGTTGATCTCGCAAAAGCTGGTGCGCGCGCCGTTCTCCGGCGATCTCGGCATGCGCAAGGTCGAGGTCGGCCAATATCTGACGGCAGGTACGGCGATCGTGTCGCTGACCGATCTGTCGGAGCTGTGGGCCAACTTCACGGTGACGGAAAAGGATTCCGGCAGCCTCAAGGTCGGCCAGACCGTCCGGCTCAAGGTCGACGCCTATCCGGGCCGCACCTTCGAGGGCAAGATCACCACGATCGAGCCGCAGATCGCGGCCGACACCCGCAACATCCGCGTGCAGGCGACGATCGCCAATCCGGAGAAGATCCTCAAGCCCGGCATGTTCGTGACCACCACGGTGGTGCTGCCGGACAAACCGGCCGTGATCACCGTGCCTGAGACGGCGGTCGACTATACGCTGTACGGCGACTCGGTGTTCGTGATCGCCGAGAAGAAGGAGGCGGACGGCAAGACCAGCCTCTCGGCGGTACGCACCTTCGTGCAGACCGGCAACCGGGTCGAAGGCCGTGTCGAGATCGTCAAGGGCCTCAAGGCGGGCGACAAGGTCGTCGCCGTCGGCCAGCTCAAGCTGCAATCGGGCGCGCCGGTCGCGATTTCGACTGACCCGGCCCCGCAGATCCCGGCGCAGCCGCCGCGCTACTGACAACATCCTCGCGTGATCCGGCCCGGCCGGATCACGCATCTTGAGACAAAGAAATCGAGATCGCCGCGATGGCCTTTACCGATATTTTCATCAAGCGCCCGGTTCTGTCGGTCGTCGTCAGCCTGTTGATCCTTCTGATCGGCCTGCGCGCGGCGATGGTGCTGCCGATCCGGCAATATCCGAAGCTGTCGAACACGGTCATCAACATCACGACCGTCTATCCCGGCGCGTCCGCAGACCTGATCCAGGGCTTCATCACTACGCCGATCGAGCAGGCCGTCGCCTCAGCCGAGGGTGTCGACTACATCACCTCGTCCTCGGTGCTCGGCACCTCGACGATCCAGGTCTACATCAAGCTGAATTTCGATCCGAACCAGGCGCTCACCGAGGTGCTGGCGAAGACCAATTCGGTCAAATACCTGATCCCGAAGGAATCCAACGATCCGATCGTCACCAAGACCACGGGCCAGACCACCGCGGTGATGTATCTCGGCTTCTCGTCCGAGGAGCTGTCCGGTTCGGCGATCTCCGACTATCTGACGCGCGTGGTGCAGCCGGTGCTATCGACCGTCGACGGCGTCGCCTCGGCCGACATTCTCGGCGGCCAGACTTTCGCGATGCGTCTGTGGCTCGATCCCGTGAAGATGGCCGGCCGCAACGTGTCGCCGGCCGACGTCGCCGCGGCGATCACGGCCAACAACTTCCAGTCCGCGGCGGGCCAGACCAAGGGCTATCTCATCGTCTCGAACGTCTCGACGAATACCGGCCTCACCGACGTCAACCAGTTCAAGAAGATGATCGTCAAGGCCAAGGACGGCGGCTTCGTGCGGATGGAGGACATCGCCACCGTCGAGCTTGCCGCCCAGAGCACGGACGCCAGTGTTGCCTTCAACGGTGAGCACGCGATCTTCATCGGCGTGCAGGCAACGCCGCAGGGCAACCCGCTGACGCTGGTGAAGGGCGTACGCGCGCTGTTCCCCGAGCTCGAGCGCAATCTGCCGCCATCGATGAAGATGAAGGTGGCCTACGACTCGACCAAGTTCATCCAGTCCTCGATCGACGAGGTCGAGAAGACGCTCGGCGAAGCCGTGATCATCGTGATCGTGGTCATCTTCCTGTTCCTGGCCTCGCTGCGGTCGGTCATCATTCCCGTGGTCACCATTCCGCTGTCGATGATCGGCGTCTGCACCCTGATGCTGGCGCTGGGCTTCAGCTTCAACCTGCTGACGCTGCTCGCGATGGTGTTGGCGATCGGCCTCGTCGTCGACGACGCCATCGTCGTGGTGGAGAATATCCATCGCCACCTCGAGGAGGGCAAGACACCGGTTCAGGCCTCACTACAAGGCGCGCGCGAAATCGTGGGCCCCGTCATTTCGATGACCATCACGCTAGCGGCAGTGTACGCGCCGATCGGCTTCCTTGGTGGTCTCACCGGCTCTTTGTTCCGCGAATTCGCTTTCACCCTCGCGGGCTCGGTGGTCGTGTCGGGCATTATCGCGCTGACGCTGTCGCCGATGATGTGCTCGGTGCTGCTGAAGAACGCCGAAGAGGGCCGCTTCGCCAAGCTCGTGAACCGGGTGTTCGGTGCGATGACGCGCTGGTACGGGCGCAGGCTCGATCGCTCGCTCGACTACAAGGCCGTCACCGGCCTGTTCGCGGTGACGATCCTCGGCCTCGTCGGCTTCCTCTATATGCACACCTCCAAGGAGCTGGCGCCCGAGGAAGACCAGGGCATCGTGTTCGCCGTGACCAAGGCCCCGAAATACGCCAACATCGATTATCTCGATTTCTACGGCGACAAGCTCGACAAGGAATTCGCGAAATTCCCCGAGACCGATCTGCGCTTCGTGCTGAACGGCATCAACGGCCCGCAGGGCGGCATCGCCGGCATGCTGCTCAAGCCGTGGGATGAGCGCAAGCGCTCGTCGATCCAGCTGAAGCCGCTGGTGCAGGCCGAGCTCTCCAAGATCGAGGGCGTCCAGGCCTTCGCGTTCAACCTGCCGCCGCTGCCGGGCGGGCCGGGCGGCCTCCCGATCCAGATGGTGATCAATTCCACCGCCGGGTTCCAGACGGTCTATGAGCAGATGGAGAAGCTGAAGGACGCCGCGCGCAAGAGCGGCATGTTCATCGTCTCCGACAGCGACCTCGCCTACAACCAGCCGAACGTGAAGGTGACGATCGACCGCACCAAGGCGCAGGATCTTGGTGTCAACATGCAGAACCTCGGCGCTACGCTCGCGGTGCTGCTCGGCGGCAACTACATCAACCGCTTCAATCTCGAAGGCCGGTCCTACCAGGTGATTCCGCAGGTGCCGCGTGCCAAGCGGCTGTCGCCGGAATCGCTCGGCGGCTACTACGTGACGACCAATACCGGCCAGCAGCTTCCGCTGTCGACCCTGGTGTCCATCGAAACCAAGACCGACCCGAATTCGCTGACTCACTTCAACCAGCTCAATTCGGCGACGTTCTCGGCGGTGCCGATGCCGGGCGTGACCGTCGGTGCGGCGGTGGACTTCCTGGAGGGCGAGGCGAAGAAGCTGCCGCAGGGCTTCAGCCACGACTACCTGGCCGACTCCCGGCAATACGTGCAGGAAGGCAATCAGCTCGCGATCACCTTCGGCTTCGCGCTGATCATCATCTTCCTGGTGCTCGCCGCGCAGTTCGAGAGCCTGCGCGACCCGCTGGTCATCATGATCTCGGTGCCGATGGCGATCGTCGGCGCCTTGATCCCGCTGTTCTTCGGCGCGGCGACCATGAACATCTACACCCAGGTCGGTCTGCTCACCCTGGTCGGCCTGATCACCAAGCACGGCATCCTGATGGTGGAGTTCGCCAACGAGCTCCAGGTCAACGAACGGCTCGACCGTCGCTCGGCCATCGAAATGTCGGCCCGCATCCGCCTGCGGCCGATCCTGATGACGACGGCCGCGATGGTGACCGGCCTGATCCCGCTCCTGACCGCGACCGGTGCGGGCGCGGCCAGCCGCTTCTCGATCGGCCTGGTCGTCGTGGCCGGCATGTCGATCGGCACGCTGTTCACGCTGTTCGTGCTGCCGGCGGTCTATGTGGTGCTGGCGACCGACCATCGCGCCGCAGCCGATTCGGAGCGGAACAAGCAGGTCAACGAGCTCGACCTCGGCTCAAAGGCGCTGCGGCCGACCTGAGGCCGCAAGGCAAGCTGGTCCAAGGGCGGTAGCGGTCATCCGCTGCCGCCCTTTTTGTTGTGTCCCGGGATAGCCGCTTTTCCGCGCCTGCGAGAGACAAGGTCCGGTCTTCTTGCTAGGTTCCGCGGTATGAGCCTTTCCGTCCATCCCGATAGCCGGCAAGCGAGGTCTTTGCCGAGCGGAGCTTCGAATGGCGTTGCCTCCGGCGCCCAGGCGGCACGGGGGATCAGAAGCCGGCTGTTCATCAAATATGTGGCGCTGTTCGTGGCGGTCGTTGCTGTCGCCCTGCTTGCGAACGGCCTGTTCGAGGTCGTCTTCTATTACCGCGAGCACAAGGCGGCGCTGATCCGCGTCCAGCATGAGCAGGCCGAGGCCGCCGCGGCCAAGATCGGCCATTTTGTGAAGGAGATCGAGAGCCAGCTCGGCTGGACCACGCAACTGCCGTGGTCGGCGGGCTCAATCGAGCAGCGCCGATTCGATGCACTGCGTCTCCTGCGCCAAGTCCCCGCCATTACAGAGCTTGCCCAGGCGGATTCGACCGGTAAGGAGCGGCTGCGCGTTTCGCGGCTGGCGATGGACGCCATCGAGAGCGGGGTCGACCTGTCCAGGGATGCCAAGTTCACCGAGGCGGTCGCGCACAAGATCTATTATGGCCCGGTCTATTTCCGCCGGGAGTCCGAGCCCTACATGACGCTGGCGCTGGCCGGTGTGCGCAAGGATGCCGGCGTCAGCATCGCCGAGGTCAATCTCAAGCTGATCTGGGACCTCGTGTCCCAGATCAAGGTCGGCAAGCACGGGCACGCCTACGTGGTCGGCCCCGAGGGACGCCTGATCGCGCATCCCGACATCAGCCTGGTGCTGCGCAACACCGATATGTCGAACCTGCCGCAGGTGCGGGCCGCGCTTGCCTCAGGCGGCCTTATGGGCGACGGGCTCTCCGAGGCGCGCAACATCGAAGGGCAGAAGGTGCTGACCGCGTCGGCACCGATCGCTCCGCTGCACTGGACCATGTTCGTCGAACTGCCGGTCGAGGAGGCCTATGCCGCGCTCTACGCCGCGTTGCAACGGCTCGCGATCGTGCTGCTCGCGGCATCGATCTTTGCCGTGCTCGCCGGGATATTCCTGGCGCGTCGCATGGTCGGGCCCATCCAGGCGCTGCGCAGCGGCGCCGAAAGGATCGGCGGCGGCGACTTCTCCCAGCGCATCTCGATCCGGACCGGCGACGAGCTCGAAGGCCTTGCCGATCAGTTCAACGACATGGGTGCGCGCTTGCAGGAATCCTATGCCGACCTCGAAAACAAGGTCGAACGGCGAACTGCGGAATTGAGCGAGTCCTTGCAGCAGCAGACGGCGACCGCCGATGTGCTGAAGGTCATCAGCCGTTCGGCGTTTGATCTGCAGACCGTCCTGAACACGCTGGTCGGATCGGCCGCCCGGTTGTGCGACGCCGACGAGGGGACGATCTTTCGGCCTCGCGACGGCGTCTTCTATTTGGCGGCAAGCTGCGGGCTCGACGCGGAGCAGGAAAGCAAGCTTCGGACCTTCGCGTCCGTACCGGAGCGCGGGAGTGTGGTCGGACGCACGTTGCTTGAGGGCAGGACGGTCCATGTTCCCGACGTGCAGGCCGACCCAAACTATGCCCCCTCGGCCGCGCGACGGCGTTCCAACGTGCGTACGATGCTCGGTGTCCCCCTCCTTCGGGAGGGGACACCGATCGGCGTGTTCGTCCTGACGCGGCATATGGTGCGGCCCTTCAGCGACAAGCAAATAGAACTCGCTACGACCTTTGCGGATCAGGCCCTTATCGCGATCGAGAATGTCCGATTGTTCGAGGAGGTTCAGGAACGCACGACAGAACTGTCGCGATCCCTCGACGATCTGCGCACCGCGCAGGACCGCCTGGTCCAGACGGAGAAGCTTGCCTCGCTCGGCCAGCTTACCGCGGGGATCGCTCATGAGATCAAGAACCCGCTCAACTTCGTCAACAATTTCTCGGCTCTCTCGACCGAGCTGATCGACGAGCTCAACGAGGCCCTGCGATCCGCCGCGCTCGACGGCAAGACGAAGGAGGAGATCGAGGAGCTGACCGGCGTGCTCAAGGGCAACCTCGAAAAGGTGGTGCAGCACGGCAAGCGCGCCGATTCCATCGTCCGGAACATGCTGCTGCATTCGCGCGAGGGCTCCGGCGAACATCGCGCCGCCGACATCAATGCCGTCGTGGAGGAAAGCCTCAATCTGGCCTATCACGGCGCGCGCGCCGAGAGGCCGGCCTTCAACGTCACGCTCCAGCGCGAGCTCGACCCGGCCGCCGGTATGGTCGATATCTATCCGCAGGAGATCACGCGTGTCTTCCTCAACCTGATCTCCAACGGCTTCTATGCCACTGCCAAGCGCAAGGAGAGCGCGGGCGACGCCTTCGAGCCGACCTTGCGCGCCGCAACGAAGAACCTCGGCGACAAGGTCGAGATCCGGATCCGTGACAACGGCACCGGGATTCCGTCCGAGGTGAAGGAGAAGATGTTCAATCCCTTTTTCACGACAAAGCCGGCCGGCGAGGGGACCGGGCTCGGTCTTTCGATGAGTCATGACATCGTGGTGAAACAACACGGCGGAACGATCGACGTGAACACCACACCCGGTGTATTCACCGAATTCGTCATCACCTTGCCGCGGACGATGACACCGGGCAGCACGACCGGTAGTACAGCTGGCAGTACACTTGGAGGCAAGTCTTGAACGTTTACATCCTGGTCGTCGATGACGAGCCCGACGTCGAGGCGCTGTTCCGGCAGCAGTTCCGGCGCGACCTGCGCGCCGGCCGCTTCCAGATGGAGTTCGCTCTCTCGGCTCCCGAGGCGCTCGAGCGCGCCGCCGAGGTTCGCGATCCCTCGCTGATCCTGATCCTGTCCGATATCAACATGCCCGGCATGAGCGGGCTCGACATGCTGCCGAAGGTGCGTGCCGCACATCCGGACGTTCCGGTCATCATGATCACAGCCTATGGCGACGCCGAGACGCGCCGAAAGGCGATCGAGCGCGGCGCGGTCGGGCTCCTCACCAAGCCGATCGATTTCGTGCTGTTGCGGCAGGAGATCGACACGAGGCTCGAGCAAGCCGCATGACTGCGACCATCCTCTTCGTCGATGACGAGCCGGACCTCGAGGCACTGATCCTGCAGAAATTCCGCAGGCAGATTCGCGATGGGCAGTTCGCTCTCATATTCGCGCGCGACGGCTTGGAGGCGCTGGAGTCGCTCGAGCAGAACCCGCATGTCGACATGGTGGTTTCCGACATCAACATGCCGCGGATGGACGGGCTGTCGCTGCTGGCGAAGCTCCAGGAAGCCGAGGACAAGAAATCGACCATCATCGTCTCGGCCTATGGCGACATGAGCAACATCCGTGTCGCCATGAACCGCGGCGCGTTCGACTTCCTGACCAAGCCGATCGACTTCGCCGATCTGGAGACCACGATCGAGAAGACCATTCGTCATGTCGAGATGCTGCGCGACGTGCGGCGGCGCCAGATGGAAGCCGAGCGCGCCCATGCCTCGCTGTCGCGTTTCTTCTCGCCGGAGATCGCAAGGCGCTTGGCGGCGGATGTCGACGGCGACGGCATGGAGGTGCAGTGGCGCGATGTCGCCACCCTCTTCACCGACATCACCGGGTTCACCTCGCTGGTCGAGTCCGCGGCCCCGCAGACGCTGGGCGAGCTTCTCAACGAGTATGTCGGCGGCATGACCGAGATCGTCTTCGCTCATGAGGGGACGGTCGCCAAGATCATCGGCGATGCGATCCAGGTGCTGTTCAATGCACCAGGCGACCAGCCGGACTATGCGACGCGTGCAGTTGCCTGCGCTCATGACCTCGACGCCTGGGCGGAGGACTTTTCGGCGCGCTGGAAGGCGAGAGGCGTGAATTTCGGGGCCACCCGCATCGGTGCCCATGCTGGTCCCGCGCTGGTCGGCAATTTCGGCGGCAACCGCTTCTTCGACTACACGGCCTATGGCGACACCGTCAATACGGCGGCGCGGCTGGAAGCCGCCAACAAGCATCTGGGAACGCGCATCTGCGTCAGCGCCAGTGTGGCAAAGGCGGCTGCGAACTTCCATGGTCGGCCCGTGGGCGACCTGATGCTGCGTGGACGCAGCGAGCCGCTGCGCGCGTTCGAACCGTTGCCCGAGGCGAAATTCGAAGCCCCGGAGACGGCGCAATATTCCGAAGCTTTTGCCAAGATGGAGGCCGGCGATGCCGGGGCCATGCCGGCCTTTGCCGCGCTGGTCGGGATGCATGCCGACGATCCGCTGGCCGGTTTTCACCTGAGGCGTCTGCTCAACGGCGCCAAAGGCATTCGCATGCAATTGGAATAGGAGTCCGTCATGACGCGTGAATTCTCCGCCGGCAACTATCGTTTCATCCCATCCGTGTTCCAGTATTCCGCCGGCGCCGCCGCGGATGAGGGCTATGAGATCGAGCGCGTCCGGTTCGACCGCCTGGTACCGCTCGCGGAAGGATTTGCGCGGGCCGCAAAATTCATCCAGGAGGCGGGGCGTCCGCTGACCGCATTCTGTGCCTGCGAGCTGCGGTCACCGGCGGCGTTCAGCGAGGAAGGCTTCCGCGCGTTCAATCTGCACTACGTGAAGACGCTGTCGGAGTGGGGCATCTTCGACGGGACCACCAATCCGGTGGCGCGCAGCAATGTGTGTCCGGAGATCGAGCCGCCCTCAGAGCCGTCCTTCTACGCATTCTCCTTCACGCGCCCGACCCACTCGAAAGCACCATCGTTTGTGATTGCCGGCGGCGCCGAGGCCCGTGAAGGCAGTGGGACCTATGTCGAGCGCACCGTGCGCTACCGCGACCTCAGTCCGGAAGGCCTGCGGGAGAAGGTTCGCTTCACCACGACCTCGCAAATGGAGGCCCGGATGGCCGCCTTCGGCTTCGGCTGGAAGGATACGACCGGCGTTCAGGCCTATTCCGTGCACGACTTTCACCACGCGCTGGTCGACGAGCTGGTCCGCCGCGGCGCATTGCGCTCCGGCTTGACCTGGCATTTTGCCCGGCCGCCGGTGGTCGACCTGGAATACGAGATGGATTGCCGGCGGGTGATGCGGGAAGTGGTGATCTGATCCGTCGACGGTCGCTCTTCACTTCTGTGGGGCAGAGGTGAAGATCGCGGTTCTGATCCAACGTCAGCGCTGCCTCGGATCGAGCGCGTCCCGCAGGCCGTCGCCGAGCAGGTTCAACGACAGCACCACGAGGAAGATCGCGAGCCCCGGCCAGATCGCCATCCACGGCGCCTGCGTCAGGAAGCGTTGCGCGGCATTGAGCATGCTGCCCCAGGACGGCGCGGGCGGCTGCTGGCCGAGGCCCAGGAAGGACAGAGCAGCTTCCGCGATGATGGCTGCGGCGATCGAGAGTGTCGCCTGCACCAGCAGCGCCGGCAGGATATTCGGCAGGATATGGGAGAACGCGATCCGCCAAGGCGGATTGCCGAGGGCGCGCGCCGCCTCGACATAGTCCTCGGCCTTGACGACCAGCACCTGGCCGCGGGTCAGGCGGATGAAGATCGGGGTCGCCGAGATGCCGATCGCGATCATGGCATTGCCGAGGCTCGGCCCGAGGAACGCGGCGAGCGCAATCGCCAGGATGAGGAACGGGCAGGCCAGCATCGCGTCCGTGATCCGGCTGATCAGCGCATCGACGAAGCCGCCGCGATATCCGGCGAGGAGACCGAGCGGCACGCCGACGCCGAGCGCGATCGCCACCGAGATGAGGCCCGCGAGCAGAGAGGCGCGCGCGCCGTAGACGACGCGGCTGAGGATGTCGCGGCCGAGCTCGTCGGTGCCGAACCAGTGGGTTGTGGTCGGCGGCTTGCGCACCAGGCTCCAGCTCGTCGCGACGGGATCATAGGGCACGACGAGCGGCGCGAGGGCCGCAAGGAGAATGAATGCCGTGATCACGACGAGCCCGAACACCGCTGCCTTGCGCTTGAACAGCCGCCGCCGCGCGCGGCGAGCAGGGCTATCCAGCTCATAGGCTTGCGTGACGGGACCGGGCAGCGCGGCGTCGGTCATGGGCTAGCCTCGCAGCCGCGGATTGACCAGGATATAGGCGACGTCGGCGACAAGGTTCAGCGTGATGTAGACGGTGGCGGTCACCAGCACGACGCCCTGCACCACCGCATAGTCGCGGTTGAATACGGCGTCCACGATCAGCTTGCCGAATCCGGGAATGGAGAAGATCTGTTCGGTCAGCACCGCACCTGACAGCAGCGTGCCGAGTTCGAGCGCGCCGAGTGTGATCACGGGCGTCAGCGCATTGCGCATCGCGTGCTTGAGGATGACCGAGCGCTCGGAGAGGCCCTTCGCCCGCGCGGTGCGGACATAGTCGCTTTCCAGCACCTGGAGCATGGCGCTGCGCGTATGCCGCATCAGGATCGCGGAAATCGCATTGCCGAGCACGAACGCCGGCATGATGGTGGCGGCCAAGCTCGCGCGCCAGTCCTCGGTCAGCGGCACGTAGCCGGAGGCGGGCAGCCAGCCGAGCTTGATCGAGAACAGGAAGATCAGGAGGATTCCGAGCCAGAAATTCGGCGTCGAGATGCCCCACAGCGCAAACAGATTGGCGCCATAGTCCCAGGCCGTGTCCTTCTTCACCGCGGAGACGATGCCGGCGGGAATGCCGATGAAGAACGCGATTAGGATCGCCATCGAGCCGAGCTGCAGCGTCACCGGCAGCTTCTGCGCGATCAGCTCGCGCACCGGCATCTTGTTGCGCAGCGACTCGCCGAAATTGCCCGTCAGCACGCCCTTGAGCCAATAGAAGTATTGCACGGGGATCGGCTGATCGAGCTTGTACTGCTGGCGGATCTGCTCGATCACCGCGGGATCGCGCTCCTCGCCGGCCATCACCAGCACGGGATCGCCCGGCAGCAATTGCTGCAACGAGAAGATCAGCACCGACACGAAGAACAGCGTCGGCACAATCTGCGCGATGCGGCGGGCGAGGAAGTTCAGCATGATGCGGCTTGTGTCCCGGGCGCAGCGCAACATGCAATGTTGCGCTGCTGAACCGGGACCCAATGGTCGCGGTTCGCTGCTGCTGTGGGTCCCGGCTCTTCGGAGCAGCGCTTATGCGCTGCGCCGCGTCCGGGACACGCCATCGTCGTCATCAGATCTATCACTTGAACTTCAGCCCAACCACGCGCACCAATCCGTCCGGCATCTGCCGGTAACCGTCGAGCTTCTTGGTGTGCGCGATCAGGAGCGTGCGGTGATAGAGGTAGATGATCGGAAGGTCGTCGAGCAGGATCTTGGTCAGCTTGGCGTAGATCGCCTTGCGCTCGTCGACGTTGGATGTCGCTCGCCCCTCTTCCATCAGCTTGTCGGCGTCTGGGTTGGAATAACCTCCGTCATTCTGCGGCGCCTTGCTGCGCATGAAGATGTAGGAATTGCCGTCGGGATCGATCCGGCCGCTCCAGGGGATCTGAAACACCTGGAATTCGCCGGCCTGGGCCTGCTTGAAGGTGGTCGCAAATTCGACGGCGCGGATCTTGATGTCGAAGCCGGCTTCGGCGGCCATGGACTGCACGACCTGGGCGACGGCCTCGTACTCGGTGCCCTTGGGGACCATGTAGTCGACGGTCACGGGGAGGTTGACGCCGGCCTCCTTCAGCAGTGCCTTGGCCTTGGCGATGTCGCGGCCCGGAACGGGGAAAGACTTCTGATAATACGGATGCGTCGGGCTGACCCACTGATTGCCTGGGGTAAACTCGCCGTTGAACACGACCTGGTTGATGGCTTCGCGATCAATCGACAGGCTGAGCGCCTGGCGCACCTTCGCCGACTGGCTGAGCGGTCCTTTGGCTTTGTCGTTGGCGATGTTGATCGTGAGGCCTTGATAGCCGAGTTCGGGCGCGGTCGACAGCACGAGCCGGGGATCGGCGCGAACGTCCTTGATGTCGGTGGCGAGCACGCGTTCGATCAGGTCGAGCGCGCCGGATTTCAGATTGGCGAGGCGCACGGTGGCGTCGACGATCGGCTGGAACACGATGCGGTCGATGTGGATGTTGTCCTTGTTCCAGTAGTCGGCGAATTTCTCGAACACCATGCGGTCCTGCTGGACGCGCTCGACGAATTTGTAGGGACCGGCGCAGACCGGATGCAGGCCGAACTTGTCACCGGACTCCTTCGCAGCCTTGGGCGAGACCATCATGCCGGAGCGGTCGGTGAGCTGGGCGATCAGGGGCGAGTACGGCGTCTTCAGCACCAGCTTGATCGTGAGGGGATCGACCACCTCGACATGGTCGACGCTGGCGAGCTCCGACTTGCGGAACGAGGTCGGCAGCGCCATGTGACGCTCGATCGAGAATTTTGCGGCTTCCGCGTCGAGCGGCTCGCCATCGTGGAACTTGACGTTTGGCCGAAGCTTGATCGTCATGGCCTTGCCGTCGGCCGATGTCTCATAGGACAACGCCAGCTGCGGCACGATGTTGAGCTTCTCGTCGATGTCGAACAACTTATCACAGAACGCGGAGAAGACGATGCGGCCGACATAAGTGCGGCCCATACTCGGATCGAGGATGTCGGGGTCTTCGGCGATGCCGATGCGAAGCGTGGTCTGCGCCTGGGCCGTGCCCGCGAGCGACGTCAGCAATGCCGACGCCAGGATTGTCAAACGCATAAAGCTCATCGTTCTCAACCTCTGTTTCACGGCGATGTGGGGGCCGCCCCCAATGAACGAACCCCGCCGTCGCGTGCTGCTTCCGGCCCGCCGCTGAAGGCTGCGACCAGTTTTTCCAGGACCGGCGAGAAGCTGCCGTCCATGGGGACGATCGCCTCCGAGGAGGGCAGTTCCGACGTTCGGTGGCAGGCCGTTGCATGTCCGATGCCATCCGCGACGAGCCGAGGCATTTCGCTGCGGCAGCGATCGACCACATAGGGGCAGCGGGTGTGAAAGCGACATCCCGGCGGCGGATTGAGCGCGCTGGGGATCTCTCCCTGCAGCACAATCCGGCTGCTCTTTGCCCGCGGTTTAGGCACGGGGATCGCGGACAGAAGCGCCCGGCTGTAGGGATGGCGCGGCGCGGCGAACAGCGCGTCCGCCTCCGCGGTCTCGACGATCTGGCCGAGATTCATCACCGCGACGTGGTCGGCGATGTGCTTGACCACGGCGAGGTCATGCGAGACGAAAATGTAGGCGAGGCCGAGCCGGTCTTGCAACTCGCGCAGGAGGTTGAGGATCTGCGAGCGAATCGAGACGTCGAGTGCCGAGACCGGCTCGTCGCAGATGATCAGCTTCGGCTCGACCGCGAGCGCGCGAGCGATGGCGATGCGCTGGCGCTGGCCGCCGGAGAATTCATGCGGATAACGTCGCGCCAGCCGTGGCTCGAGCCCGACCAGCCGCAGCAGCTCGGCGACGCGCTCGGATCGCCGCGGCGCCGGAGCGAGATCATGCAGTGCCAGCGGCTCGGTCAGGATCTGGCCGACCGTCATGCGCGGATTGAGCGAGGCGTAGGGATCCTGGAAGATGATCTGCGCCTCGCGGCGGAAGGCGCGCAAGCCGCGGGCATCGAGTGAGAGCAGATCGCGGCCGTCGAAACGGACCGAGCCTGCATCCGGCTCGATCAGCCGCAGCACCAGGCGGCTGACGGTGGACTTGCCGCAGCCGGATTCTCCGACCAGGGCCAGCGTCTTGCCCGCTTCGAGCGAGAAGCTGACGCCATCGACCGCCTTGACGTGCGCCAGCGGCCGGCCCAGCAGCGAGCGCTCGGCGACGAAATGCTTGACCAGGCCTGTCACCTCGAGCAGGGCGGTCATTGTTTGTACACCCCACGAAATCCGGTCTCGTGTCCCGGGCGCGGCGCAATACGGGGTATTGCGACGCTGAACCGGGACCCAGCTCTTCGCCACATGGGCCCCGGTTCAGCGGTGCACCACTGCGCTTCGCTTGTGCTGCACCGGGGCACGAGAGGAGATAGCAGCGCCATCACGACACCAGGCGTTCGAGCGGCGCGCGTATGCAGCGCGAGAGGTGGCCGGGGCCGACTTCCACGAGCGGCGGCGGCACGGTGGTGCAGGCCTCGAGCACGAACGGGCAGCGCGCGGCGAAGCGGCAGCCTGCCGGCGGCTGCGCCATGTTCGGAACCAAGCCTTCGATCGTTGCAAGCTGCTCGGCGCGATGGTCGAGCCGCGGGATCGAGCCGAGCAGGCCCACCGTGTACGGATGCTGCGGCGCGGAGAACAATTCGTCCACCGGCGCGCGCTCGACGATCTCGCCGGCATACATCACCGCCACCTCGTCGCAGACCTCGGCGACGACGCCGAGATCGTGGGTGATCAGGATGATTGCGGCGCCGCTCGCGGCTTTCAGCTCGCGCATCAGCTCCAGGATCTGGGCCTGCAGGGTGACGTCGAGCGCGGTGGTCGGCTCGTCGGCGATGAGGAGGCGCGGGTCGCAGGCGAGCGCCATCGCGATCATCACGCGCTGGCGCATGCCGCCGGAGAGCTTGTGCGGATATTCGTCGATGCGCCGCTCGGGTGATGGAATGTGGACGCGGCGCAGCAGTTCGATTGCGCGGTTCCGCGCACTCTTCCGCGAGCCGCCGCGGTGGCGCAAGATCGTTTCGATGATCTGGTCGCCGATCGTGAAACTCGGGTTGAGCGAAGTCATCGGCTCCTGGAAGATCATCGCCAGCCGGTTGCCGCGGAGGTCGCGCAGCGTCTGGTCCGGGGTCTTCAACAGGTCGAAACCGTCGAAGCGGATCGCGCCGGATATCTCCGCGCTCTGCTTCGGCAAGAGACCCATGATCGCCAGCGACGTCACGCTCTTGCCACACCCGGATTCGCCGACGAGGCCGAGCGTGGCGCCATTGGCCACGCTGAGATCGACGCCGTCGACGGCGTGGGTGATCCGGCCGTCGTCGCCGTGGAAGCGGATGCGCAGATCGCTGATCTCGATGAGGGGGCTCGCGCTCATGACCGCCTTGCGCGCGCTGCTTCGATGCTGGCGTCGATGACGCTGCGATCGGTGTTGCCGGCCGGATTCTGCCGCGTCGGCATGGAGGCGCGGAAGTGCACCCAGAGCTCGTGGCTGACCCGCTCGAGCCGTTCGAGCTCGCCCAGTGGATCGGGATGATCGTCCGCGCGAATGTCCAGCGCCGGCCACTCCTCCTCGCCGTGGATCAGCAGCGCGGCGGACTGCTTGCCCCGCTTGTCGCCGCCGGCGGCCTCGGCCGCACGCATCGCCGCGAGCAGACGGCGCGGGAAGGGCAGGCTGTCATTGGCGATGTAGGTCCTTGCGGTCTCGTCGAGCACGTCGGCGCAGGCGAGCATGTTGCCGGCGATCGAGAAGCCGCTGCCCGCGACGTGGCCGCACCAGCCGACACAATCGCCCCCTGTATGCGCGGCGATCTCGCCGCTGGCATCCATGATGTGGATCTGGCGGCTTTCGCGGCCGTCATCGGTCGCAAGCAGGGTGGCGAGCACATCGTGTGCATTGAGGCCTTCGCGCAGCAGCTTGACGCCGTCGATGCCGTAATAGGGGTTGACGAAGGCCTGCGTGGCGATGGCGCCGAGGCCGGCGGCAATGTACGGGACCCGTGCGCCGACGGCGAAGAAGCGAGTGGCGACAGCAATGCCGAAATGGCCGGTGGCAGGATCGCGTGCGATGATCGACCAGGTCATTGGCTGCCTTTCAGCGTCCTGCGGCGTAGCCCTGCATCCCGCGCGGATTGGCGGCGGCGCGGCGGCGCACGCCGATGCGCGAGGCTGCGGTGAGGCGACCCTCCGACCAGTCGGGGCCGACCTCGACGATATGGCCACGCTCGCGAAGGTTCTCGATCGTCGCCTTCGGCACGCGGTTCTCGACCACGAGCACGCCCGGGCGCGCGGTGCGCGGCCAGAACGAGATCGGGAAATGCTCGGAGTGCCAGGCCGGCGCGTCGATTGCCTCCTGGAGGTTGAGATTGCAGTGAACGTGGCGCAGGAAGAACTGCGTGATCCACTGGTCCTGCTGGTCGCCGCCGGGCGAGCCCCAGGCGAGATACGGCTCGCCATCGCGCAATGCCATGGTCGGCGACAGCGTCGTACGCGGCCGCTTTCCCGGCGCGAGCGCGGCGGGATGGCCTTCCTCCAGCCAGAACATCTGGGCGCGACTGCCCAGACAAAAGCCGAGCTCCGGAATGATCGGTGAGGATTGCAGCCAGCCGCCCGACGGCGTCGAGGACACCATGTTGCCGGCTTTGTCGATGATGTCGAAATGCACGGTGTCGCCGCGCACCTCGCCGAAGCGCCCGACCGTCGGTTCGCCGGCACCGAGTGCGCCGACAGCCTCGCGCTGGCCCTCGGCGCGGCGCAGCTTGACCTCGCCGCCAAAACCCTCGACCGAGCCGGGCACGAAGTCGAGCGAGGCCTTGTCGGTGACGAGCTTGCGGCGCTCGTCGTTGTAGGCATCCGACAGCAGCGTTGCGATCGGGATCTCGGTGAACTTGGGGTCGCCGTAGAATTTCTCGCGGTCGGCGAAGGCAAGCTTGGCGGATTCGATCTGGAGATGGATGAACTCCGGTCCGGTCGGATCGAGCCCGTCGAGCGCAAAGCCCTTGAGCAGCGCAAGCTGCTGCAGCGTCACCGGGCCCTGGCTCCAGACACCGGCCTTGCAGACGGTGTAGCGGCCGTAATCGTAGGTGAGCGGCGCCTCGACCGTCGGCTGCCAGCGCGCCATGTCGTCGGCAGAGAGGACGCCGCGGTGCGGGGAGCCGCTGACATCCATTACGTCCTGAGTGCGACAAAATTTGTCGATCGCCTCAGCGACAAAACCCCGCGACCAGGCCTTTCGCGCGCGCTCGATCTCGGCGTCGCGGCCACCGCCGCCGCTCTCGGCTTCGCTGAGAATGCGGGTGTAGGTCGCGGCCAGCGTCTTGTTGGTGAAGAGTATGCCCGGCTTCGGTACCTCACCGTTCGGAAGATACACCGCGGCCGAGGTCGGCCAGTGCTGACGGAACAACTGCTCGACGGTCTGGATCGTGGCGCAGGCGCGCTCGACCAGCGGATAGCCGTCGCGGGCGTAGGAGATCGCCGGCTCCAGCACGTCGCGCACGCGCATCGTGCCGTAGTCGCGCAAGAGCATCATCCAGGATTCGAAGGTGCCGGGGACGCAGGCGGCGAGCAGGCCGGTGCCCGGCACCATGTCGAGGCCTTCGCTTCTGTAATGCGCGATGGTGGCGCGCGCGGGCGCGGGGCCCTGACCGCAGATCACCTCGGTGCGGCCGCGCTTCACGTCATGGACGATGATGGGCACGTCGCCGCCGGGACCGTTCAGATGCGGCTCGACCACCTGGAGCGTGAAGGCGGTGGCAACGCCGGCATCGAAGGCATTGCCGCCCTTTTCCAGGATAGCCATGCCGACGGCGGTCGCAATCCAGTGCGTGGTGGCGACGACCCCGAAGGTGCCTTCGATCTCGGGCCTCGTCGTGAATGGATCGGGATTGATCTTGCTGGTCATCGGCTACCCCATTTGCGGTGCGCGCAATTGATCACAGGGCCACGCCGCCGCCAAATGCGCAGGCCGCATGGCACGCGCGCGTCACGCCGGGACCGGCGCGGTGTTGACGGCGTGGCAGGCGACGCCGTCGATCAGTTCCGGGGTCTCCTTGCGGCAGAGATCGAACGCCAGCGGACAGCGCGGATTGAAGGCGCAGCCGGAGGGCGGATTGATCGGGTTCGGGATCTCGCCCTTGACCGGAATGCGCTGGCGGCCGCTCATCGCGAGATCCGGCACGGCGCCGAGCAGCATCTTGGTGTAGGGCATGCGCGGACGGGCGAACAGCTCGCGTCCGTCCGCGATCTCGACGATGCGGCCGAGATACATCACGCCGACGCGGCTCGCCATGTGACGGACCACGGCGAGGTTGTGGCTGATGAACATGTAGGTCAGGCCGAACTTGTCCTGGAGGTCGCGCATCAGGTTCAGGATCTGCGCCTGCACGGAGACGTCGAGCGCCGAGGTCGGCTCGTCGCAGACGATGAACTCGGCATCGGAGGCGAGCGCCCGTGCAATCGCGATCCGCTGGCGCTGGCCGCCGGAGAATTCGTGCGGGAATTTCAGCCGGTCGTCCGGATGCAGGCCGACGAGGCCGAGCAGCTCGCCGACGCGGGCCTGGATATCGCGCTCGCCCTGGATCAGGTCGAAGGCGCGGATCGGCTCGGAGATGATGGCGTCGACGCGGAACCGCGGGTTCAGGCTCGCATAGGGATCCTGGAAGATCATCTGGATGCGGCGACGCAGCTTGCGCCGCGCCGGCGCCTGCCGCGGATCGGCCATCGAGACGCCGTCGATCAGGACATCGCCGGAACTGGGCGGCAGGAGGCCGACGACCATCCGCGCCACCGTGGTCTTGCCGGAGCCGGACTCGCCGACCAGAGCAAACGTCTCGCCCTTGCGGATATCGAAGGTGACGTGATCGACCGCCTTGAGATATTCGAGCTGCCCGCCTTCGAGGACGCGGTTGAGCCAGGGTTTTGAGACGTCGAAGACGCGGCGCAGGTTTGTGGCCTGGACGAAAGGCGCGCTCATGCGGCGCTCTCCGCCGGTACGGTGTCATAGAGATGGCACGCGACCGATTGCGCGCCGCGCGGCTGCGGCTCCGGCCGCTCCACGCGGCATCGGTCGAAGGCGAAGGCGCAACGCGGGTTGAAAGAGCAGCCGCGCGGGATCGCCGACAGCCGGGGCATAGATCCGGGGATCTGCACGAGGCGCTTGTCCTCGCCCGCAAGCGTCGGGATCGCGCCCATCAGGCCCTTGGCGTAGGGATGCAGCGGGTTCCTCACGACATCCTGCACCGGGCCGATCTCCGCGATGCGGCCGGCATACATCACCGCGACGCGGTCCGAGGTCTCCGCGATCACGCCCATGTCGTGCGTCACCAGCATCACGGCCGTGCCATGGTCGCGGCCGAGCCGCTTGATCAGCGAGATGATCTGCGCCTGCACGGAAACGTCGAGCGCGGTGGTCGGCTCGTCCGCGATGATCAGCTCCGGCTCGGCGCAGATTGCAAGCGCAATCACCACGCGCTGGCGCATGCCGCCGGAGAACTCGTGGGGATAGCCGTCGATGCGCTTTTCGGGCGCGGGAATGCCGACCTCGGCGAGCAGGTCGATGGCGCGACGGCGCGCCGCCTGCTCCGACAGATTGAGGTGCGTCCGGATCGTCTCCACGATCTGGTCGCCGACCTTGTACAGCGGATTGAGCGAGGTGAGCGGATCCTGGAAGATCATCCCGATGCGCTTGCCCCTGATACGGCGCATCTGCTCCGGCGGCAGATTGTCGATGCGCAGGCCCGCGAGACGAATCTCGCCGCCGGCAATGCGGCCGGGCGGATCGATCAGGCCGATCACCGAGAGGCCGGTGACGGACTTGCCGGCCCCGGATTCGCCGACGACGCCGAGCACCTCGCCCTTGGCGATGTCGAAGGAGACGTCGTCGATGGCGCGCAGCGTTCCGCGGCGGGAGGCGAACTCCACCTGGAGATTGCGTACGGAGAGCACGGGTTCGGTCATGGGCGAGGCGCTCTTATCGAAGTTTTGCTCATCGAAGCTTCGGGTTGAGCGCGTCGCGCAGCCAGTCGCCGAGCAGGTTGATCGAGAGGATCAGGGCGGCGAGCGCAAGCCCGGGGAAGGCGACGATCCACCATTCGCCGGCGAACAGATAATTGTTGCCGATGCGGATCAGCGTGCCGAGCGACGGCATGGTGTCGGGCAGGCCGACGCCGAGGAAGGAGAGCGTCGCCTCGGTGATGATGGCGAGGGCGAGGTTGATCGTGGCGATGACCAGGATCGGCCCCATCGTGTTCGGCAGCACATGCCGCAGCATGATCTTCGGCGCCGGCAGGCCGATCAGCTGCGCGGCGGCGACGTAGTCCTTGTTCTTCTCGACCATCACGGAGCCGCGCACGGTCCGCGCATACCCCACCCAGAAGCTCAGGCCGATCGAGATCACCAGCACGACGAGCATGCTGGTGGCGTCGAGCCGGTTGCCGAGGATCGATTTCGCGATGCCGTTGACCAGCAGCGCGATCAGGATGGCGGGGAAGGTGAGCTGCACGTCGGCGATCCGCATGATCACACCGTCGACGGCGCCGCCGAAATACCCGGCGATCAGGCCGAGCCCGATACCGAGCGCGCCGGCGAAGATCACGCCGGCCACACCGACGGCGAGCGAGATGCGCATGCCGTAGAGAATGGCGGAGAACACATCGCGGCCCTGCTCGTCGGTGCCGAGCAGGAACGGGCTCTGGCCGTCCGCGGTCCACAGCGGCGAAATCCGCGAATTCATCAATTGCAGCTGTGCGGGATCGAAGGGGTTCTGCACCGAGAGCCAG
This sequence comes from Bradyrhizobium sp. CCBAU 53415, assembly GCF_028128735.1. Taxonomy (NCBI): domain Bacteria; kingdom Pseudomonadati; phylum Pseudomonadota; class Alphaproteobacteria; order Hyphomicrobiales; family Nitrobacteraceae; genus Bradyrhizobium; species Bradyrhizobium sp. CCBAU 53415. The sequence continues at coordinate 427,111 of NZ_LBJF01000027.1, forward strand.
GATGCAAAGATCGCGAGCAGGAAGAACAGGACCGTGATGGCCGCCGCCACCATGGTGAGCTTGGAACGCCGGAACGAATAGAACAGGTCGCTGTCGAGCGCGCGGCTGAACCAGCTCTGGGCGGCATGCGTCGGCTGCGCGCCCTGCTTGTCGGAATTGGAGACGACTGCGTCGGACATGCAGGCGGCCTTATGCGGCGCGGCCGACCGTCGCGCGCAGGCGCGGATCGACCACGGTGTAGAGGATGTCGACCACCAGGTTGATGGTGACGAAGATCAGCGAGACCATCAGCAGGTAGGCGGCCATGATCGGGATATCGACGTTTTGCACGGCCTGCACGAACAGAAGTCCCATGCCCGGCCACTGGAACACGGTTTCGGTGATGATCGAAAATGCAATAACCGAGCCAAACTGAAGTCCGGCCACCGTGATCACCGGAATCAGCGTGTTCTTCAGCGCGTGGCCGAAATGGATGGCACGGGTGGTCAGCCCCCTCGCGCGGGCGAAGCGGATATAGTCGGTCCGCAGCACTTCCAGCATCTCCGCGCGTACCAGCCGCATGATCAGGGTCATCTGGAACAGGCCGAGCGTGATCGAGGGCATGATCAGCGCCTTCAGCCCGGACAGCGTCAGCAGGCCCGTCGTCCACCAACCGAGCTTGACCACCTCACCGCGGCCGAACGAGGGCAGCCAACCCAATGTCACCGCGAACAGATAGATCAGGAGAATGCCGATCAGGAAAGTCGGCAGTGAGATGCCTACAAGCGAAACCGCCTGGAATAGTTTGGCGAGCACGGTGTCGCGCTTGAGGGCCGAATAGACGCCCATCAGGATGCCGAACACCATTGCGAACACGGTGGCGCAGATCGCGAGCTCCAGTGTGGCAGGCATGCGTTCTATCAATAGATCGGTGACCGGTAGGCGGAACTGGTACGATATGCCGAACTTGAACTGCGCCGCATTTGCAGCGTAATGGCTGAACTGCAGGATCACGGGATCGTCAAGCCCGAGCGATTTGCGGATCGCTTCGCGTTCAGCGATGGTGGTGTCCTGCCCAACCATCTGGTTCACGGGATCGCCGGCGAAGCGGAACATCGAAAAGGCGATGATACCGACCGCAAACATAACGGCGATCGCCTGGACGATCCGGCGAAGAGTGAAAGCGAGCATATTTTCCCTTCACGTCTCTTCAGAGGCGCCGTTCGAAGGCGTAGCGCGAAACAGGAAGTCCCGGAAGCTCGAGACTTCCGGGACTTCCGCAACTCTTAGCGCTTACTCGCCCTGCTTGGTGGCCCAGTAGAGCAGCACCTGATTGTCGGCACGCTGGGTCAGCTTCACCTTTTTCGACACGCCCCAAGCGAGCGACTGCTGATGCAGGGGGATGTAGGCGTAGTCCTTGATCGATATGTCAAAGGCCTGCTTGATCAGGAGATCGCGCTTGGCCGTGTCGGCCTCAACCAGGATCTTGTCCGTGAGCGCGTCCAAATCCTTGTTGCAGTAGCCGCCAAGATTGGCCTGACCACGGTTGGGATCCTTGGGGTCTTCCCGGCAGCCCAGAATGTCGTGCAGCACGTTGTGGGAATCCATCGTGCCGGGGGTCCAGCCAAGCAGGTAGAAGGAGGTCTTGAAGCCGCCGGCCTTCAGAACTTTTGCGAAATACTGTGCCTTCGGCTGCGCCAGCAAATTCACCTTGACGCCGACGCGGGCGAGCATGCCGACTACCGCCTGGCAGATCGCCGCGTCGTTGACGTAGCGATCGTTTGGGCAGTCCATCGTCACCTCGAAGCCGTCAGGATAGCCTGCGTCTGCGAGCAGCTTCTTGGCGGCATTAGGATCGAACTTCGGGCGCGTGAAGTCTTTCGACAGCGGGTACAGCTCGGGCGCAACCATCAGCGCGGAAGGGGTCGAGAGGCCGCGCATGACGCGGTTCTTGATCAAGTCGATGTCGATCGCCTTGTAGAAGGCTTCGCGTACGCGGACGTCCTTGAAAGGATTCTTGCCTTTGACGCTCGAGTAGAGCAGTTCGTCGCGCGACTGGTCCATGCCGAGGAAGATCGTCCGGAGTTCGGGCCCGGTCAGGACGGCCGCGTTGGGGCTGCTATTGACGCGCTGGATGTCCTGGAGCGGGACTGGCTCGATCACGTCAACTTCACCCGACAAAAGCGCCGCGACGCGCGTTGCATCGGAGGCGATCGGCGTGAACACGATCTCTTTGAGGTTGTGTTCAGGCTTATTCCACCAATTCGGGTTCGCCTTGAATACGGTCTTTACGCCCGGCTGGTGGCTTTCGATCATGAAAGGGCCGGTGCCATTGGCGTGCAGCGAGGCGTAGCTCGGGGTGGTGGCAGCGACTGGCGTCGGTGCCACTGCATTGTTTGCCTCGGCCCATTTCTTGTCCATGATGTACCAAGTATCCCATTGGGAAATCAGAATGGGATTGGGCGAACTGAGGATGAAGTCGACGGTGTAGTCGTCAATCTTCACGACCTTGGCATCGGCGGGGATGCGGGTCAGCAGGTCGGAGCCCTTAGCTAGTACACGTTGGGCGGAGAAGATTACATCGTCTGCGGTAAAGGGGTCGCCATTGTGAAACTTGACGTTCTTGCGCAGATGGAAGCGCCAGCGCGTCGGCTCAGGCGTTTCCCAGCTTTCGGCGAGCGCCGGGATGATCTTCAGGTCCTTGCCCCGTTCGACCAACCCTTCATAGACGTGACCGAGATGCGCGTGCGTCGTGGTCTCGTTCAGCGTATAGGGATCGAGCGACTTCAGCTCGCCCTGATTGGCATAGCGCAAGGTCTGGCTCGACGCGGGCGAAGCTGCCAACGCCAGCACACCGGCGAGCGTCGCCGCAAACAGACTTCGACATATTGACATTCTTCACCCTCTCCACACGGCCATGCCGGTGGTTTTTGATTGTTCGGCCGGCCGATTGATCCATGTTGCCCAGAGTTATCGACCGGTGCAAGCGCCATTCCAGCAAGGAACGCGCCAAGTTGCGCCGCTGTGCAGCAATGCTGGCCGGCAATTTGGGGGTGAAAGCGTGGTGGGAGATATTCGACTTTTGACCTGTGAATTCCCCGGATCAGGGTGGCAGCGCCTCTGGTGCGGTGATCGCGAAGGGGTTTGATCGACCATACCCCTCGATTGCGCAAGCCGGCGGGCCCCCCGTCCGCTTCAGGTCGCTTGCGTTGCACCACAACTCGCGGCGATACTCCGACAGGCCGCTCGAATCTCATCTGGAGGGGACATGAAAGTAAATATCGAAATCGACTGCACTCCTCTCGAGGCCCGCCAGTTCTTCGGTCTGCCCGACGTGGCGCCGATGCAGACAGCGGTGATGGACAAGCTGCAGCAGCAGGTTCTCAGCAACATCGAGAAGGTCTCGCCGGAATCGCTGATCCAGAGCTGGTTCACCTTCGATCCCAAGATCGCCGAGCGGTTTCAGGACATGTTCGTCGCGATGGCCGGCCTCGGCGGCACGCGCAGCGGCGACAAGAAAAAATAGTGTCGTCCGGGCCGGATGGGGCGCGGGAGTCAGTCCGGCTTCGTCCGCCGGGCCTCGGACTGCTGCTTGCCGAGGCCCGTGGGCTGTTCGAATTGAATGCGAGCCTGCTGTTGTCGCCGCTCCTGATGCGCGCGCCGAGGGGCGACGGCCATCCGGTGCTGGCGCTGCCGGGCTTTCTCGCCAGCGATCTCTCGATGGCGCCGATGCGGCGCTATCTCAGCGAGCTCGGCTATGAGGCACATGCCTGGCGGATGGGCCGCAATCTCGGCGGGCTCGGGCGGATGCGGGATTCGTTGCGCACCCGTTTGAGCGAAATCCATGCCGCGAGCGGACGCAAGGTCAGCTTGGTCGGATGGAGCCTTGGTGGCGTCTATGCCCGCGATCTCGCGCTCTGGGCACCCGACATGGTTCGTTACGTCGTCACGCTCGGCAGCCCTTTTGCCAACGACGTGCGGGCGACCAATGCCACGCGGCTTTACGAGGCGCTGTCCGGCGAGCGGGTGGAGGATTTTGCCGAAGCGCGCGAGGCGATTGCCGGCGATCTGCCGGTGCCGGCGACGTCGATCTATTCGCGCGCCGACGGTGTCGTGAACTGGCGGACCTGTCTGCTCCGTCCCTCCAATCGCGCCGAGAATATCGAGGTGCATTTGGCGAGCCATATCGGGCTCGGGGTGAATCCCGCGGCGCTGTGGGCCGTGGCGGACCGCCTGGCCCAACCGGAGGGGGAATTTTCGCCATTTGACCGGGCCGGACCGTTTGCCATTGCATATGCCCCGCCGGAACAGGCAGTATCGGCCTGACGAGAAGCACCACCAAGGCGCCCGTCAAGAATCCTGCGGGAGGGAACCATGGCTGACGGGAAGAAGCTGTCGTCGCTGGACGCGTCGTTTCTCTATCTGGAAACGCCTGAGATGCCGATGCATGTCGGCAGCATGGCGATCTTTCGACTGCCCGAAGACTACGAGGGCGACTTCTTCGAAGACTTCAAGGCGATGATCGTCTCGCGCCTGCACATCGCGCCGATCCTGAAGGCGCGGCTGGAGAAGGCACCGCTCGACATCGACCATCCCTCCTGGGTCGAGGACGATCAGTTCGACATCGACCGTCACATCTTTCGCGCCAGCCTGCCGCAGCCGCGCGACCGCGCCACGCTCGAGCGCATCGTCGGCTGGATGCACGCCAAGCTCCTGAACCGCGCGCGTCCGCTCTGGGAGTTCTACGTGTTCGAGGGCATGAAGGACAACGAGGTCGGGCTTTATTCCAAGATGCATCATGCCGCAATCGACGGCGGCGCGGGTGCAGCCCTCACCAACATGATCTACGACATCTCGCCGATCCCGCGTAAGGTCGATCCGCCGACCGCTGGAAGCAAGCCCGGACAGGAGCCGCGCGACATCGCCGCCAACCTGCTCGATTCCTATCAGCAGCTCTTCTCTCAGCCGCTCGACGCTTCGCAGGCGGCGAAGAACCTGCAACTGCCGCGCACCGGCAAGAGCGATATCGGTTCGATCCTGTTCGACAACGCGATGTACCAGATCGAGAGCGCCGTTCGTTTCGCCGGCAACATTCCGACCGTGCTCAAGAGCGTCTCCGACGTGCTCGGCAAGGTCGCCGATCCCAAATCGCGCGAGAGCCTCGCCAGCATGGTGTCGCCGCCGACCATGCTCAACAAGACGATCTCGTCCGAGCGCAGCTTTGCCGGCGTGTCGATTTCGCTGTCGCGGGCGAAGACGCTGGCCAAGCAGGCCGGCGGCAAGCTCAACGACGTCGTGCTGGCGCTCGCCTCCGGCGTGGTTCGCCGCTATCTCCTGCAATATGGCACGCTGCCGGCGAAATCCCTGACAGCGGCCGTGCCGATCTCGCTGCGCGAGGAGGGCAACACCGAGGCCAACAACCAGGTGTTCGGCATGATCTGCTCGATCGCGACCAATATCGACGATCCCAAGGCGCGGCTGGAGGCGATCATCGCGCAGTCGACCAAGTCCAAGGAGATGTCGCATCCCTTGCGCGCGCTGATGCCGCAGGTCTCCAACATCTCGATGCTGGGCGCGCCGATCATGGTGCAGATCCTGGCGCTGCTCTACAGCCGCTCCAACCTGTCGGACGTGCTGCCGCCGGCCGCCAACATCACGGTCTCCAACGTGCCGGGGCCGCGACAGACGCTCTACGCCGCCGGCGCCGAGTTATTGCATATCTTTCCGGTATCGATCTCGACCCATGGGCAGGCGCTCAACATCACGGTGCAGAGCTATCGCGACCAGCTCGATTTCGGCTTCATCGTGGGCGCCAACATCATTCCGCATGTGCAGGTGATGTGCGATATGCTGCCGGAGGAGTTCGACGCACTGGAGGCGGCCTATGCGCCGCCGGCGGCCGACATCAAGGGCGCCGCCGAGTAGGAATGCCGCAATGATTGAAATGCCGCCGCTCAAGTTCGCGCAGACGAACGGAATCCGCATGGGCTATTACGAGGCGGGCCCGGTCGACGACAAGCCGCCGATCGTGCTTTGCCACGGCTGGCCCGAGCTCGCCTTTTCATGGCGCCATCAGATCAAGGCACTGAGCGAGGCCGGCATCCGGGTGATCGCGCCGGACCAGCGCGGCTATGGCGCATCCGACCGGCCCGAGCCGGTCGAGGCCTATGACATGGAGCATTTGACCGGCGATCTCGTCGGTCTGCTCGACCACCTCGGGATCGAGAAGGCGATTTTCGTTGGCCACGACTGGGGCGGCTTCGTCGTCTGGCAGATGCCGCTACGGCACCCTTCACGCGTGGCAGGCGTGGTCGGCGTCAACACGCCGCATTGGGATCGCGCGCCGATCGATCCGATTGCGTTGTTCCGCCAGCGCTTCGGCGACCAGATGTACATCGTCCAGTTCCAGGATCCGGCGCGCGAGCCGGACAGGATTTTTGGCAGCCGTGTCGAGCAGACGTTCGACGCCTTTATGCGCAAGCCACTGGCCAGACCGGCGGCGAAGCCGGAGAAGCCGCCGATCGCGGGCGTCGGCGCCTCGTCAAAGACCAATCTGGCGTTCCCGCAGATGATCGCAGCCTATGACGCCAAGGTCGATCCGCGCACGCCGATCCTGTCGGCCGACGAGAAGAAGGTGTTCGTCGACACCTTCACGAATACCGGCTTCACCGGCGGCATCAACTGGTATCGCAACTTCACCCGCAATTGGGAGCGCGCGAAGGGATTGGACCACCATATCCACGTGCCGTCGCTGATGATCATGGCCGAGAACGATGCCGTGCTGCCGCCCTCGGCAGCCGACGGCATGGAGAAGCTCGTGAGCGACCTTGAGAAGTACCTCGTGAAGGACAGCGGCCATTGGACGCAGCAGGAGAAGCCGGAAGAGGTCAGCGCCAAGCTGATCGAATGGCGTAGAAAGCGGTTTGGTTAGCGCTCGTCATTGCGAACTCGTCATTGCGAGGAGCGAAGCGACGAAGCAATCCAGACTACCTCCGCGGACATATTCTGGATTGCTTCGCTTCGCTCGCAATGACGACATTGAGGCAGGGGGACTACATTTCGATGTCATCCAAGAACCGTCTGGACCCGATCCCGCATCCGCCGACCAAGCCCGTGGTCGGCAACATGCTGTCGCTGGATTCGTCTGCCCCCGTGCAACACCTGACACGGCTCGCGAAGGAGCTGGGTCCGATCTTCTGGCTCGACATGATGGGCTCGCCGATCGTGGTCGTTTCAGGCCACGATCTCGTCGACGAGCTCTCTGACGAGAAGCGCTTCGACAAGACCGTACGCGGTGCGCTGCGGCGCGTGCGCGCGGTCGGCGGCGACGGCCTGTTCACCGCCGACACCAGGGAGCCGAACTGGAGCAAGGCGCACAACATCCTGCTCCAGCCCTTCGGCAACCGCGCCATGCAGTCCTATCACCCGAGCATGGTCGATATCGCCGAGCAGCTCGTCCACAAATGGGAGCGGCTCAACGCCGACGACGAGATCGACGTCGTCCACGACATGACGGCGCTGACGCTGGACACGATCGGCCTCTGCGGCTTCGACTACCGCTTCAACTCGTTCTACCGGCGCGACTACCATCCCTTCGTCGAATCGCTGGTTCGCTCGCTCGAAACCATCATGATGACGCGCGGCCTGCCGTTCGAGCAGTTCTGGATGCAGAAGCGCCGCAGGACGCTCGCGGAAGACGTCGCCTTCATGAACAAGATGGTCGACGAGATCATCGCCGAGCGCCGCAAGAGCGCGGAAGGAATCGACGACAAGAAGGACATGCTCGCCGCGATGATGACCGGCATCGACCGCGCGACCGGCGAGCAGCTCGACGACGTCAACATCCGCTATCAGATCAACACCTTTCTGATCGCGGGCCACGAGACCACCAGCGGCCTGTTGTCCTACACGCTCTATGCGCTGCTCAAGCACCCCGACATTCTCAAGAAGGCGTACGAGGAGGTCGATCGCGTCTTCGGCCCCGATGTCAATGCGAAGCCGACCTACCAGCAGGTGACGCAACTCATCTACATCACGCAAATCCTGAAAGAGGCGCTGCGGCTGTGGCCGCCGGCGCCGGCCTATGGCATCTCGCCGCTCAAGGACGAGACCATCGGCGGCGGCAAGTACAAGCTCAGGAAGGGCACGTTCACCACCATCCTGGTGACCGCGCTGCATCGCGATCCCTCTGTCTGGGGACCGAACCCCGATGCCTTCGACCCCGAGAATTTCAGCCGTGAGGCGGAGGCCGGGCGGCCGCTCAATGCCTGGAAGCCGTTCGGCAACGGCCAGCGCGCCTGCATCGGCCGCGGCTTCGCCATGCATGAGGCCGCGCTTGCGCTCGGCATGATCCTGCAGCGCTTCAGGCTGATCGATCACCAGCGCTACCAGATGCACCTGAAGGAGACGCTGACGATCAAGCCGGAAGGCTTCAAGATCAGGGTTCGTCCACGCGCCGATCGCGAGCGCGGGACTTATGGCGGGCCGGTCGCGGCGGCGGCCCCGGCGCCGAAGGTCTCGCGCCAGCCGACGGCGCGGCCCGGCCACAACACGCCGATGCTGGTGCTGTACGGCTCCAATCTCGGCACCGCCGAGGAGCTCGCGACGCGCATGGCGGACCTTGCGGAGATCAACGGCTTTGCCGTGCACCTCGGCCCGCTCGACGACTATGTCGGCAAGCTGCCGCAGGAGGGCGGCGTGCTCGTCATCTGCGCCTCCTATAACGGCGCGCCGCCGGACAACGCAACGCAGTTCGTCAAATGGCTCGGAAGCGACCTGCCGAAGGACGCGTTTGCCAATGTCCGCTACGCCGTGTTCGGCTGCGGCAACAGCGATTGGGCTGCGACCTATCAATCGGTGCCGCGCTTCATCGACGAGCAATTGTCGGCGCATGGCGCGCGCGCCGTCTATCCGCGCGGCGAGGGCGATGCGCGCAGCGATCTCGACGGCCAGTTCCAGAAATGGTTCCCCGCAGCGGCCCAGGTCGCGACCAGGGAATTCGGCATCGACTGGAATTTCACCCGCACGCCGGAGGACGATCCGCTCTATGCGATCGAGCCGGTGGCGGTGACCGCCGTCAACACCATCGTCGCCCAGGGCGGCGCGGTGGCGATGAAGGTGCTGGTCAATGACGAGCTTCAGAACAAGAGCGGCCCCAATCCGTCGGAGCGTTCGACGCGTCACATCGAGGTGCAACTGCCCGCCAACATCACCTACCGCGTCGGCGATCACTTGAGCGTCGTCCCGCGCAACGACCCGACGCTGGTGGATTCGGTGGCCCGCCGCTTCGGCTTCCTTCCCGCCGACCAGATCAGGTTGCAGGTCGCGGAAGGCCGCCGCGCGCAATTGCCGGTCGGCGAGGCGGTGTCGGTCGGCCGCCTGCTCAGCGAGTTCGTCGAGTTGCAGCAGGTCGCGACGCGCAAGCAGATCCAGGTCATGGCGGAGCACACCCGCTGCCCCGTCACCAAGCCGAAGCTGTTGGCCCTCGTCGGCGAGGAGGCCGAACCGCTCGAGCGTTACCGCGGCGAGATCTTGGCCAGGCGCAAATCGGTGTTCGACCTGCTGCTCGAATATCCGGCCTGCGAATTGCCGTTCCACGTCTATCTCGAAATGCTTTCGCTGCTGGCGCCGCGCTACTACTCCATCTCCTCCTCGCCGTCGGTCGACCCGGCGCGTTGCAGCATCACGGTCGGCGTGGTCGAGGGGCCGGCCGCGTCGGGGCGCGGTGTCTACAAGGGCATCTGCTCGAACTTTCTCGCCAATCGGCGCGTGGGCGATACGATCTACGCGACCGTGCGCGAGACCAGGGCCGGCTTCCGGCTTCCCGACGATCCGTCGGTGCCGATCATCATGATTGGCCCGGGCACAGGGCTTGCGCCGTTCCGCGGCTTCCTCCAGGAGCGCGCCGCGCGCAAGGCGAAGGGTGCTGTCCTCGGGCCGGCCATGCTGTTCTTCGGCTGCCGCCATCCCAACCAGGATTTTCTCTATGCCGACGAGCTGAAGGCGCTGGCGGCAGCCGGCATCACCGAGCTCTTCACGGCATTCTCGCGCGCGAACGGACCGAAGACCTATGTGCAGCATGTGCTTGCCGCGCAGAAGGATGAGGTGTGGCCGCTGATCGAGCAGGGCGCCATCATCTATGTCTGCGGCGATGGTGGCAGGATGGAGCCCGACGTGAAGGCCGCGCTCGTCGCGATTCATCGCGAGAAGAGCGGCAGCGATGCCGCCGCCGGTGCGCGCTGGATCGAGGACATGGGAACGAAGAACCGGTATGTGCTGGACGTGTGGGCGGGCGGGTAGGCGAAGTTCACCCTTGTAGCCCGGATGAGCGAAGCGATATCCGGGATTTCACGGCACGAGCGGTCCTGGGTGTCGCTTCGCTCACCCGGGCTGCGAGCATGCGAAGCAAATCATGCTAGACACCTCCCATGATTCCCTGGGAAAAGCTCGATACCGCAAAGATCCCCGGCTCCGACGAAGAACTCCGCCTGATGCGGCGGGGCAAGGAGTTCTCCATCAAGCTCGGCAGCAACGAGCTGATGAACAACCGCCTGTCGGGCTCGGAAGCCGCGCTCGCAACGCTTGCAGCGAAGCAGATCGAGAAGGTCGCAAAGCCCGTCGTCCTGATCGGCGGCCTCGGCATGGGTTTTACGCTGCGTGCAGCGCTGGCCGTGCTTGGAGCCAAGGCGAAGATCGTGGTCTCCGAGCTGGTGCCGGCGGTGGTCACCTGGGCACGGGGCCCGATGGCAGAGGTCTTCGGCGACAGTCTCGATGATGTCAGGGTGAGCATCCTGGAGAGGGACGTCGGCGAGATCATCCGAGCGCAGCGATCAGCCTTCGACGCCATTCTCCTCGATGTCGACAACGGACCCGAAGGGCTGACCCGGAAGGGCAATGACGCCCTCTACAGTGCGAGCGGATTGGCGGCGGCCAAGACGGCGCTGCGGCCGGGCGGTGTGCTCGCAGTCTGGTCGTCGGGACCCAATCCGGCGTTCGCCAAGCGCCTTCGCAGCGCCGGTTTCGACGTCAATGAAATCAACGTCCGCGCCACCGGCAGAGGCGGCGGCGCGCGCCACGTGATCTGGATCGCGCGGAAGAGCTAGGCCGCCTGCGCCGCTGCGCCATGCGCATGCTTGTCGACCGCGTCGATGATCTCTGGCCAGAAGCGCATAGGCAGGGCGTGGCCCATGCCTTCGATCATCAACAGCTTGGCGTTCGGGATTGACGCCGCCGTGTCCTTGCCGCCTTCGGGATGGACCAATGGATCGACTGTGCCGTGAATCACGAGGGTTGGAATCTTGACGGCGTGCAGCCGCGCCTTGCGGCTGCCGGAGGCAAGCACGGCGCGGAGCTGGCGGCCGACGCCGGCCGGATTGAGTCCGCGCGCGAACACGCGCTCGGCGCGTCCGGGATCCTGCGCCTCCTCTTCGGGGAAGGACCCGGCGCGCAAGACCCTCCAGGTCTGGCCGAAGCGGATGATGAATTCCTCCTTGCTGCGCGGAGGCGGCGCCATCAGCATCGCGGCGGCCTCGCGTGTCGGCGGCGGGATGCGAGGATTGCCCGTGGTCGACATGATCGAGGTGAGCGAACGCACGCGATGCGGAAACGACAGCGCCACCTCCTGCGCGATCATGCCGCCCATGGACGCCCCGACCAGATGCGCCGACTTGATGCCGAGTGCATCCATCAGTCCGATCGTGTCCTTGGCCATGTCGATCAGCTTGTAGGTTGCGGTCACCGGAATCCTGAGGAACCGCAGCTTCAGCAGCTCGAGCGGCGTCAGGCGCTTGCCGCCCGTGAGATGGCTCGACTTGCCGATGTCGCGATTGTCGAAGCGAATCACGCGGAAGCCGCGCGCGGCGAGCTGCTCGCAGAACCCATCGTCCCAATGGATCATCTGGGCCCCGAGCCCCATGATCAGCAGCAGCGGCTCGGCATTGTCGTTGCCGAAAATCTCGTAGCAGATGTCGATGCCATTGGCGCGGACGGTCTGGGGCGGCTGATGGGCGGTCACGGGTCCCTCCTGCTGATCGATGCTGTATCGCACGGTTTCGTTCCGCGAAGAAGCCGCGTGCGCGACGCCGCGCCCGCTGTTGCCGGTTGACCGGCACCTCGCAACGGTGTGGTATGGCGGGAAAAGAAGGGTGCGAAGCCCTCCATATTGGGAGGACGCTGATGACCGACAAGATCACCGATCCGGTCGCCTTGTGGCAGAAGATGGTTGGCGAGATGGAGAAGGGTTTCAACTCCTTCGCGACCAAGGCGATGGAGACGCCCGAATTCTCGCAAGCCATGAACCGCGCCGGCGGCGTTGCTGCAGGTGCGCAGAAGCAAATCGGCGATCTCATGGAGAAATACCTGCTCTCCATGAACCTGCCGAGCCGCGAGCAGATGACCGGTATCGCGGAGAGGCTTCAGTCGATCGAAGGCCAACTCGGCGAGATCAAGTCGATGCTGAGCCAGATGTCGGCCAACTCAGGCGCGCAGCAGGTCGGCGCCGCTCCGCGACCGCCGCGTACGAAACGTCCGCCGTCCGAAGGCGGAGACCAAAAATGAACGCGCCGACGGGACTTGATCTCGCTGCGATCCCGGAGCGCATCCAGTCCGAAGTGCAGCGCGCTATCATGCGCAGCATCAAGGGCGTCGAATATTTCTCGACCGCGGGCCCGTCGCTCGGCTCGACGCCGAAGGACGTGTTGCATTCGCGCGGCACGATGAGCCTCTACCACTATCGGCCGATGTCGGACGAGATCTACCGCGTGCCGGTGCTGATCGTGATGGCCACCACCAACCGCGGTTACATCCTCGACCTCGTTCCCGGCCAGAGCTTCATCGAGTTCCTCCTGCGGCGCGGCTACGACGTCTACATGCTGGACTGGAGCGCGCCGCGGCCTGAGGAGAAGAACCTGCGCATGGAGGACTATGTCCTCGACTTCATCCCGGACTGCATCCGCCGCGTGCAAGCCGATTCCGGCGAGCAGGACGTCTCCGTCATCGGCTACTGCTTCGGCGGCGTGCTGTCGCTGCTCTACGGCTCGATCCACAAGGACGGGCCGATGAAGAATCTGATCTGCTTCACCACGCCGATCGATTTCCGCGAGATGAAGCTGTTCTCGAATTTCTCCGACCGCCGCTATTTCGACGTCGACCGTATCGTCGACAGCGTCGGAAACGTGCCGCCGGAGATGATCCTGTCCTCGTTCGAACTGCTGCGCCCGGCCTCGCGCACGGTGAGCCAGATCCAGCTCTGGGAGAACATCTGGAACGACGAGTTCGTCAAGTCGTACCGCATGTTCGACCGCTGGGCGACCGACACGCTGCCGCTCGCCGGCGAATATTTCCGCGCCATCACCAAGGACCTGATGTGGGACAACAAGCTGTTCAACGACACCATGTCGGTGGGCGGCCGCGCGGCGAAGCTCGAAAACATCAAGGTGCCGATCCTGCATGCGGTCGCCGAGCACGACCACATCGTGCCGTATGAGGCCGCCAAACATCTGATCGCCAAGATCGGGTCGGCGGACAAGGAAGAGGTGATCCTGAAGGGCGGTCACGTCTCGCTGGTCGCCGGCGCGAACGCCGTTAAGCGGCTGTGGCCGAAACTGGATTCCTGGCTGGGAAAGAGATCGACATGAGTGAGCAGCGTTCCTATCCGCGTCACGTCAGGACCGACGCCGGGGATATCGAGATCCGCTTGATGTCGCCTGCGGATGAGGCCGCCGTGCTGGCCTTCGGCAAGGGCCTGCCGACCCACGATCTGCTGTTCCTGCCGCGCAATATCAGCGAGCCGAAGGTGCTGTCGGCCTGGGTCAAGGAGATCGAGCGCGGGGCGATCACGAGCCTGCTCGCGGTGAAAGATGGAAAGGTCGTCGGTTGTGGCACGCTGGTACGCGATCCACACTCCTGGTCGCCCCATGTCGGTGAGATCCGCATGGTGGTGTCGGCCGACGTTCGCGGCAAGGGAGTGGGCAAGGCGCTCTCGCAGGAGACCTTTGCACTCGCGCTCGGCGCCGGCCTGGAGAAGCTCTCGGTCCAGATGACCGTCGATCAGCAGGCGGCGATCGCCCTGTTCGAAAGCCTCGGATTCAAGGCCGAGGCCTTGCTGCGCGACCATGTCCGGGATGTCGACGGCGAAACCCACGACATCGTCGTGCTCGGCCACAACGTCGCACAAGTCGAGGCGCAGATGGAGGCCTATGGGCTGCCGAGTGCTGTCCAGCACTAAAGCATGATCCGGAAAAGTGCGCAGCGATTTTCCGAAAAGATCATGCTTAAACAACAACCTAAAGCGCGATGACAATTCATCCTAATCGCAGCGCTTTGGAGGCGCCGTCGAGCACTGAGGGACCGAAGCCCGGACGCCTTCATCGGGGCCCAATTGGCTAAGGAGGCATCATGATGCCTCTCGCTTAGGAGGATCACGATTTTGTGATATTGCGGTGCAATAAGAATATTGCAACGCACAATTTGCCATGTCATATAAGCCTTGCCCCGGGCCAATGCGGACGGGGTGAGCCCATAGCTCAGATCAAATGAGGATGGAGAGAACCCATGACGACTGAAACCAACGCCGCTTTCGAGGGCTTCAAGGACGCTTTCAAGAACATCCAGAATCTGGAAGTTCCCGCGGCAGCCCGCGAATTCGTCAAGAAGACTGCCAACACTGCCAAGGACCGCGCCGCCGAGGCTTTCGCCGGCTCCGAGCGGGTGACCGCCGCCGTCGAGAACGCGGTGACCGAATCCGTAGCCGAGGCCGGCAAGGTCAGCCGCAACATCCAGCAGGCCATCTACGAGGATGCCGAGGCGTTCTTCTCGGGCATCGACAAGCTCGCGTCCGCAAAGTCGATCAGCGAAGCCGTCGAGATCCAGTCGAGCCTGCTCCGTTCCCGCGGCGAAGTGTTCGTCTCGCGTGCCAAGGCGACCGCCGACTATCTCGGCAAGCTCGCGGCCAACGGTGCGAAGTCCGCTCAGGACAATTTCGCCAAGGTCTACAACAAGACCGCCTGATCCGGCGCCTGAGACGAGAAACTGAATTTGAGGCCCGCTTCGGCGGGCCTTTTGTTTATGGCCTCTTGCGTTCCCCGGATGCGGTGCAGCGCGCCGCTCTTGCGGCGTGGTGCACTGCTGATCCGGGGTCCATCCTGTTGGCCCGCTGGGGCCCGGCTCTGCGGTGCATCGTTGCACGCTGCACCACGTCCGGGACATGCGGAGACTGACGCGCTAAGTATCCGCTATGAACGCACCCGCCACCTTCTCCTTCGATTCCCCCGGCGATGCCGAACGCGCGGCCGAACTCCGCCGCGTCAAGGCGCTGGCGACACTGGTGCTGGCGTCGACGCTGGCGCTGTTCGTCGTCGCGAAATGGCTTCTGCCGGTGCATCCAATGTTCGGCTTCGTCGCAGCCTTCGCGGAAGCTGCGACCATCGGTGGCCTCGCCGACTGGTATGCCGTGGTCGCCCTGTTCAAACGGCCGCTCGGCCTGCCGATCCCGCACACCGCGATCATCCAGAGCAACCAGGCCCGCATCGCCGACAAGCTCGGCGAGTTCATCCAGGTGCATTTCCTCGAGGCCGGCCCGGTGGAGGCCAAGCTGAAGGAGATCGATTTCGGCTCCTTCGTCGCCGACTGGCTACGCGACCGCAAACGGAGCAATGATCTCGCGCGCTTCGCGCTGCGCCTGCTGCCGGAGGCGGTCTCTGCGACGGAAAGCTCCGGCCTGATGACCTTCATCATCCGCCGCCTGTCATCGCAGCTCCAGGCGATCGACCTTGCACCGCTTGCTGCCGGCACTCTGCGCGGCTTCGTGGCGGAGGGGCGCCACCAGATCCTGTTCGACGATTTCCTGCGCGTGCTGCACGAGACGCTGAACCAGAAGGAGACGATGGCGATGATCCGCGAGAAGGTGCGCGCGGAATTGCCGACCCTGCTCAGGCTCTATCGCGCCGACAAATTCCTGGTGAACAAGATCGTGGCCTCGGCCACCGCTTTCTTCAACGAGGTGCGCAGCGATCCCAAGCATCCGTTCCGTGGCGAGTTCGACCGCATGGTGCTGAGCTTTGTCGACCGGCTCGGCACCGACCAGGCCTATATCGATCGTATCGCCGGGCTGAAGCGTGATCTGCTCGCGCGGCCCGAGCTTGCCGATCTCGCCCGCACCGTCTGGGCCAACACGCGCTCCTTCATCGAGCGCAGTGCGAGCGGCGAGACGCAGGTGCTGCAGCATCACCTCGCCGGCATGTTCGTCGCCGCCGGCGAAGCGCTCGCCGGCGATGCCGAGCTGCGCGGCGAGATCAACAAGGGCCTGGTGACGGTGCTGCGCAGCTTCGTCGCCGACCAGAAGAGCGGTGTCTCCACCTTCATCTCCGATCAGGTCAAGGCGTGGAATATGACGCAGCTGATTTCGCTGATCGAAATCAACATAGGCCGCGACCTGCAATACATCCGCTTCAACGGCTCGCTGATCGGCGGCCTCGCCGGCCTGGTGCTTTACTCCGTAGAATTCCTGCTTCGATTGCTGTGACTTTTGCGTCACGGCCGCTAGCATTAGCGCGTGGGCCTATTGTCGCCTTGCGTCTCTCCCGCTTGAATGTCGGGAACCGGCCGCCTAGCTGATTCATGTTGCGCTGCGGAACGATCAAGAAGCCGGCGTATTGGAATTCATGCCCATTGCCGGCATCGCGGCCGGTGCCTTCTTCCCAGGGGAAACATTGATGACCGCTCCTGCCCAGACGCTGCGTCCGCCGTCCCGTACCCTGATGTTGCTGGAAGGGCGTGCGATCCACGAGTTCGGTGCATTTCTCGGCGCGCTGCCGCTCTTGAGCCTCGCGCCGCGCGGCGACGGGCATCCGGTGCTGGTGCTGCCGGGCCTCGTCGCCTCCGATGCGTCCACGCGCGCGCTGCGCACGTTCCTGACCAGCAAGGGTTATGCGGCGAGTGGCTGGCGCCAGGGCCGCAATTACGGCCTGCGTGAGGGCGTGCAGCATGCGATGGTCGACCTCGTGCAGGAGCTTAGCGACACGCACGATCGCAAGATCAGCCTGGTCGGCTGGAGCCTCGGTGGCCTCTATGCGCGTCAGCTCGCCAAGATGATGCCCGAGCGCGTGCGCCAGGTGATTACGCTCGGCAGCCCCTTCGCGGGCGATCCGCGCTCGACCAACGCCTGGCGCGTCTACGAATGGGCGAGCGGCCGCCGCGCCGATGAGGTCGATCCGCAGTTCGGCGGCGAACTCGCGGCGCCGCCGCCGGTGCCGACCACGGCCATCTTCAGCCGCACCGACGGCGTCTGCGCCTGGCAGGGCTGCATCGAGAAGGCGGGCGCGCAGACCGAGAGCATCGAGGTCGAGAGCAGCCATTGCGGCATGGGGCATCATCCTGCGGTCGTCTATGCCGTGGCCGACCGGCTCGCCCAGAAGGAAGGTCAGTGGCGACCTTTCGACCGCAGCGGCTGGCGCAGTCTCGCCTATCCCGATCCGCATCGGTAGGCGGCCTGCATGGTTCTCCCGGCGATGCGAAGCATCGTCCGGAGACGCGCGGCCTTGCCGCGCTCCTCACCATGAGGGTTATGAGTAAATGACGCCGCGCGAAAGCGACTAGAGCGTTTTCGAGCGAAGTGGACACCGGTTCGCGTCAAGAAAACGCGTCAAAACAAGAGTCTAGAGCCCCGTTCCGATTCCATCGGAACGGGAAAGGCTCTAGACCTCATCCTGAGGAGGCGCGAAGCGCCGTCTCGAAGGATCGAGACCGGCTCTCGCATTGTCGCTTCCATCCATTGTCGCGCCCGCACCAAACGCGCTATGCCATGCCGCATGGCGCATCCGCTCTCCCGCATCATCGACCAGCTCAAGCGCGAGCCGTCGCGCACCGGCTCCATCGTCATTACCGTGTTCGGCGATGCCATCGTGCCGCGCGGCGGTGTGGTGTGGCTCGGCACGCTGCTGGAATTCTTCGAAAGCCTGGACATCGACAGCGGCGTGGTGCGCACCGCGATGTCGCGGCTTGCGGCAGATGGCTGGCTCACACGGGAGAAGGTCGGCCGCAACAGTTTCTATCGGCTGGCCGACAAGGGACGCCAGACCTTTGAAGCCGCGACGCGCCACATCTACGATCCGCCGCCGTCTGACTGGACCGGGCGGTTCGAGCTGCTGCTGATCGGCAATGGCGAGGATCGTGATGTCTCGCGCGAAGCGCTCCGCAATGCCGGCTTCGGCAGTCCGCTGCCTGGCGTCTGGGTCGCGCCGTCAGGCGTGCCAGTTCCCGACGAGGCCGCGGGCGCCATCCGTCTCGAGGTCTCGGCCGAGGATGACAGCGGGCGTCGCTTGCTCAGTGCGAGCTGGCCGCTGGATCGCACCGCGGACGCCTATCTGAAATTCATGAAGACATTCGAGCCGCTCCGCGCCGCGATCGCGCGCGGCGCGGATTTGTCCGAGGCCGAAGCCTTCACCGCGCGCATCCTGTTGATCCACTACTACCGCCGTGTCGTGCTGCGCGATCCATTGCTGCCCGAAACCCTGTTGCCGGCAGATTGGCCGGGCAGGGCGGCGCGGGAGCTCTGTGGCGAAATCTATCGCGCACTGCTCGCTCCCTCCGAGCAATGGCTCGATGATCATGGCACCAACGAAAAGGGGCCGTTGCCGCCGGCGCGAAAGCTGCTGGAACGAAGGTTTGGCACCTGATCATTATGTTACAGAAATATCTTGCATTATGTAATTTTTGTTATATATTAACTCCCAATAGAATGGGAGGATGCGCATGTACACCCAGGCGCTGAACACGGCCGAGACCGACGACCGCGGTCTCGAGGATGCGACCAAGGCTGCGCAGTTCCAGGCCCGCATCGATGCCGAGGAGCGCATCGAGCCGAACGACTGGATGCCGGCGGCCTACCGCAAGACGCTCACCCGCCAGATCTCCCAGCACGCCCATTCCGAAATCGTCGGCATGCTGCCCGAAGGCAACTGGATCACGCGCGCGCCGACGTTGCGGCGCAAGGCCGCGCTGCTCGCCAAGGTGCAGGACGAGTGCGGCCACGGCCTTTATCTCTACGCCGCCGCCGAGACGCTCGGCTCCTCGCGCGAGGAACTGGTCGACGCGATGCTTGCGGGCAAAGCCAAGTATTCCTCGATCTTCAACTATCCGACGCTGACCTGGGCCGATATCGGCACGATCGGCTGGCTGGTCGACGGTGCCGCGATCATGAACCAGATCCCGCTGTGCCGCTGCTCTTATGGCCCCTATGCACGTGCGATGATCCGGGTCTGCAAGGAGGAGTCCTTCCACCAGCGCCAGGGTTACGAGATCATGCTGACGCTGTGCCGCGGCTCGGACGAGCAGAAGGCGATGGCGCAGGAAGCGTTGAACAGATGGTGGTGGCCGGTGCTGATGATGTTCGGCCCGCCTGATGCGACCAGCCAGCACAGTGACGCCTCGACGAAATGGAAGATCAAGCGCTTCTCCAACGACGAGCTGCGCCAGAAGTTCGTCGATGCCACCGTACCGCAGGCGCAATATCTCGGCCTCACCATTCCCGATCCCGGCATGATTCAGGATGCGGACGGGCACTGGCGCTACAGCGAGATCGACTGGGCCGAATTCAAGCAGGTGCTCGCCGGCAACGGCCCCTGCAACCGCGACCGCATGGCCGCGCGCCGCAAGGCGCATGAAGAGGGCGCCTGGGTGCGCGAGGCGGCAGCCGCCTATGCGGCGAGGCGCGCGCAGCGTCAGACCGCACAAGCTGCGGAATAGGAGATCGATATGGCCACGCCGAACACGCCGCTGTGGGAAGTCTTCATTCGCAGCCGCAACGGGCTCGCGCACAAGCACGTAGGGTCGCTGCATGCGAGCGATGCCACCATGGCCCTGCAGGCCGCCCGTGACATCTACACCCGCCGCGGCGAAGGCCTGTCGATCTGGGTGGTGCCGTCGACCGCGATCACCGCGAGCGATCCCGCCGAGAAGGGCATGATGTTCGAGCCGGCGGAATCGAAGATCTACCGGCATCCGACGTTCTATGAGGTGCCCGAGGAAGTGGGGCACATGTGATGGCGGTCGCCAACATCCAGGTCTCCGAGACGCCGCTGGTGCTCTACGCGATGCGCCGCGCCGACGATGCGCTGATCCTCGGCCATCGGCTGTCGGAATGGTGCGGGCACGCGCCGATGCTGGAAGAGGACATGGCGCTCTCCAACATCGCGCTCGACCTGATCGGCCAGGCGCGGGAGCTCTACAGCTACGCAGCGAAGGTCGAAGGCAAGGGCAACGACGAGGACAAGCTCGCCTACCTGCGCGACGTCCGGCAGTACCGAAATCTGCTGCTGCTCGAGCAGCCCAACGGCGACTTTGCCCAGACTTTGGTGCGGCAGTTCTTCTATTCCGCGTTCGCCGACCTCTATTGGCGTGCGATGATGACCTCGCGCGATGCGACGCTGGCCGCCATTGCCGCCAAGTCGGAGAAGGAGAGCGCCTATCATCTGCGCCACGCCTCGGAATGGCTCATCCGGCTCGGCGACGGCACGGAGGAGAGCCATCGACGGGCACAGGACGCGATCAATCATCTCTGGGCCTTCACCGGCGAGATGTTTTCGGTCGACGACGGCGAGCGCGGCCTGATCCATGCCGGTATCGCCATTGATCCGGCGAGCTTGCGCGGCCGATGGTTGCAGACGATTTCCGATGTCGTCAGCGAGGCCACGCTGGTGCTGCCGCAGAACGACTGGATGCAGCAGGGCGGCCGCGCGGGCCGGCACAGCGAGCATCTCGGGCATCTCCTGTCCGAGTTGCAATCGATGCAGCGCACCTTCCCGGGGTTGACATGGTGAGCGTGCTGGAGAGCGATAGCGAGCTGCGCCGGCGCGCCTGGGACGCCGCGGCGAGCGTGGTCGACCCGGAGATTCCGGTGCTTACCATTGCCGATCTCGGCGTGCTCCGCGATGTCGTTCTCGACGGCGACCATGTCGAGGTCGCGATCACACCGACTTATTCCGGTTGCCCGGCGATGAACATAATCGCGCTGGAAATCGAGCTGGCGCTGGAGCGCGCCGGTTTTCGCCATTCAAAAGTCAGCACCGTGCTGTCGCCTGCCTGGACCACCGACTGGATGAGCGAGGAAGGGCGCCAAAAGCTGCGCGCGTACGGCATCGCGCCGCCGCAGGCGTCAAGCTCGCGTCGCGCTTTGTTCGGCGAACAGGCCGTTGCGTGCCCGCAATGCGGCTCCGTAAACACCGAGCTGCTGTCCGAATTCGGCTCGACCTCCTGCAAGGCGCTGTGGCGCTGCAGGTCCTGCCGCGAACCTTTTGATTACTTCAAGTGTCATTGAGCGCACAAATGCCAACCTCATCGTCATTGCGAGCGAAGCGAAGCAATCCAGACTACCTCCGCGGAGACAGTCTGGATTGCTTCGTCGCAAGGGCTCCTCGCAATGACGACGGAAAGACGGAACGAGGTTACCCGTAATGTCTGCAGCTGCACCGCGCTTCCATCGCCTGGCCGTCAACGACCTCCGCCGCGAGGCGTCCGACGCCGTCTCGATGACCTTCGCCATCCCCGGCGAGCTCGCCGGCGATTATGCCTTCGCACCCGGCCAGTATCTCACGCTCCGCACCATGCTGGATGGCGAGGAAGTGCGCCGCTCCTATTCGATCTGCTCCGGCCCCGACGACGGCGAGATCCGCATTGCCGTGAAGAAGGTCGACGGCGGTGCGTTCTCGAACTGGGCGGCCGAAGAACTGAAATGCGGCGACGAGCTCGACGTGATGACGCCGACGGGCCGCTTCGGCGTCGTCCCGCCCGCCGATGGCGGCCGTATTCATGTCGGCTTTGCCGCTGGCTCCGGTATCACGCCGATCCTGTCGATTGTGAAGGGCGTGCTCGCGCGCGAGCCGAACAGCCGCTTCTTCCTGTTCTACGGCAACCGCACCACCAACAAGATCATGTTCCTCGAAGCGCTCGAGGAGCTGAAGGATCGTTTCATCGATCGCCTCTCGATCTTCCATGTCATCTCCGGCGAGGACCAGGACATCCCGATCCTGCATGGCCGGCTCGACGGTGACAAGGTGAGGGTGCTGCTGCGTTCGCTGGTGCCGGCAGGCAGCGTCGATCACGTCTACGTCTGCGGTCCCCTTGGCATGAGCGAGGAGATCGAGGCGACCTGCCGCGATCTCGGCATTGCAGACGAGCGCATTCACGTCGAGCGTTTCGTCTCCGAATTCGGCGGCAAGCCGCGGCCGAAGACGGCCGTTGCGCCTGACGCGCCGCCAAAGGCGATCGCGTCGCTGATCATCGACGGCAAGCGTCGCGACGTGCCGGTCGCCGAGGATGAGGCGATCCTCGATGCCGCATTGCGCGCCGGGGTCGACCTGCCGTTCGCCTGCAAGGGCGGGATGTGCTCGACTTGCCGCGCCAAGCTGGTCGAGGGTGAGGCGCCGATGGACATCAACTATTCGCTGGAACCGTGGGAGCTGAAGGCCGGCTTCGTCCTGACCTGCCAGGCAAAGCCGGCGTCCGAGCGTGTCGTGGTCGATTATGACCATGTCTGATCGGGCAGATCGGGCCCCATGAATGCAAATGCGTCGCATTATTTGACAGCTTGAGCCAACCAGCAGAACATC
The DNA here is from genome assembly GCF_028128735.1 of Bradyrhizobium sp. CCBAU 53415. Taxonomy (NCBI): domain Bacteria; kingdom Pseudomonadati; phylum Pseudomonadota; class Alphaproteobacteria; order Hyphomicrobiales; family Nitrobacteraceae; genus Bradyrhizobium; species Bradyrhizobium sp. CCBAU 53415. The sequence goes on from NZ_LBJF01000027.1 coordinate 449,691, forward strand.
GTGTGCAAGCATCTGGCCGGGAGAAGCGCGTGAACGTCAAAGCCGTCCTGTCACCTGAAGATGTTGCCCGCGCCTGCGCTGACGCGATGTGGGCGGAGGACGACGCCTCCAAGGGACTCGGCATGGAGATCGTCGAGGTCGGCCCGGGCTTCGCGACGCTCGCAATGACGGTGCGGCCGGACATGGTCAACGGCCAGCGCATCGCCCATGGCGGGTTCATCTTCACGCTCGCCGATTCCGCCTTCGCGTTCGCCTGCAACTCGCACAATGAGCGCGTGGTGGCGGCGCAGGGGCAGATCACCTTCATCAAGCCGGGCAAGCTTGGCGACCGCCTCACTGCGAAGGCGCGGGAGATCGCTCGCGGTGGCCGCTCCGGCATCTACGACGTGCGTGTCACGGCGGGCGACGCTCTCATCGCGGAATTCCGCGGGCATTCGCGCGTCATTCCCGGCACGTGGCTGCCGGGGCAAGATCAATAAGACAAAAGAACAAACCAATGTGGGGAGACGAGGATGGCTCTGACGAAGCTCAGGGAAGGTGCCAGCACCTATAGCGCCGAGATGGACGCGCATGAGCGCGCCTCGCGCGACGAGATCATGGCGTTGCAGAAGCAGCGGCTGGCCTGGTCGCTGAAGCACGCCTACGACAACGTCGCGCATTCTCGCAACGCGTTCGACAAGGCCGGCGTGCATCCGTCCGACTTTCGCGAGCTGTCCGATCTCGCGAAATTCCCATTCACCGCGAAGACGGACCTGCGCGACAATTATCCCTTCGACATGTTCGCCGTGCCGCGCGAGAAGCTGGTGCGCGTGCATGCCTCGTCCGGCACGACGGGCAAGCCGATCGTCGTGGGCTACACCCAGCGCGATATCGATACGTGGTCGGAGGTCATGGCGCGATCGATCCGTGCCGCCGGAGGGCGCACCGGGATGATCATCCACAATGCCTATGGCTACGGGCTCTTTACTGGCGGGTTAGGGGTGCACTACGGCGCCGAGAAGCTCGGCTGCACGGTGGTGCCGATCTCCGGCGGCATGACCGAACGGCAGGTGCAGCTCATCAACGACTTCCGCCCCGACATCATCACGGTGACGCCGAGCTACATGCTCGCGATCCTCGACGAATTCAAGCGGCAGAAGCTCGATCCGCGCCAGTGCTCGCTCAAGGTCGGCATCTTCGGGGCCGAGCCCTGGACCAATGCGATGCGCGGCGAGATCGAGGAGGCCTTCGACATGGATGCGACCGACATCTACGGTCTCTCCGAGGTGATCGGCCCCGGCGTCGCCCAGGAATGCATCGAGACCAAGGACGGGCTGCACATCTGGGAGGACCATTTCTACCCCGAGGTGATCGACCCCGAGACCGGCGCGGTGCTGCCGGACGGAGAGAAGGGCGAACTGGTGTTCACCTCGCTGACGAAGGAAGCCTTTCCGGTGATCCGCTATCGCACCCGCGATCTGACGCGGTTGCTGCCGGGCACGGCGCGCCCCGGCATGCGGCGGATGGAGAAGGTGACCGGCCGCTCGGACGACATGATCATCCTGCGCGGCGTCAACCTGTTTCCGACCCAGATTGAGGAAGTGTTGCTTGCGACCGACTGGTGCGGCGGGCACTTCATCCTGGAACTGACCCGCGAAGGCCGCATGGACGAACTGACCATCATCGCGGAGGCGCGGCCCGAAAGCTGGGACGGCCGGGGTCTGATCGATCACGCCGACCGTGTTTCGACCCACATCAAGAACACGATCGGGATCAGCTCCAGGGTGCAGGTGGTTGCGCCCGCCACGCTGGAACGTTCGCTCGGCAAGGCCAAGCGGCTCTACGACAAGCGGCCCAAGGACTGACTTGACGGACTGACTTGACGGATTGACTTGACCGGTCCAAGAGGCGACAAGGCCCGCGAGAAATCGCGGGTTTTTCGATGTCACCAGCCGGTACCAAGACCGTCGAGGCGCGTTGTGTGCGCCTCAATGCCAAAGCTGAAAATGCCGCAGCGCTCGCGCCGGTCGTCGAGCGCCGGACGCTCACGCGCGGGCCGAACGATCTGCTGATCGAGGTGAAGGCCGCCGCCGTCAATCCGTCCGACGTCAAGGCCGCGACCGGGCTGATGCCCTATGCCGTGTTCCCCCGGACCCCCGGCCGCGATTACTCCGGCGTGGTGATCGACGGACCGGCTGGAACGGTCGGCCGCGAGGTGTTCGGCTCGTCCGGCGATCTCGGCATCCGCCGCGACGGTACCCATGCGAGCCATCTCGTCGTCGAGGCTGATGCTGTCGTGGAGAAGCCCAAGACCGTATCCTGGGAGGAGGCCGCCGGCATCGGCGTGCCCTTCGTCACCGCGATGGAAGGCTTTCGCCGTGCCGGCGTGCCAAAGGGCGGCGAGACCGTGCTGATGATGGGCGTCAACGGCAAGGTCGGTCAGGCTGCGGTGCAGATAGCGACCTGGCAGGGCGCGCGCGTCGTCGGCGTGGTGCGCAAGGCGGAAGCCTATGAAGGCCACGCCAACGCGCCCATCGAGGTGATCGACGCCTCCGCAACCGACGTTGCCGAACGCGTGCGCGAATTGACCGGCGGCACGGGCGCCGACATCGTCTTCAACACGGTCGGCGACCCCTATTTCCAGGCCGCTCACAAGTCGCTCGCCTTGCGCGGACGTCAGGTCCTGATCGCCGCGATCGACCGCATCGTGCAGTTCAACATCCTCGAATTCTATCGCGGCCAGCACACTTATGTCGGCATCGACACGCTGGGCCTGTCGTCGTCTGCGACGGGCGCGGTGCTGCGGGACCTCGGCCCGGGTTTCGCGAGCGGCCATCTGAAGCCGTTCCCGATCAAGACGAACGCGATCTATCCTCTGGAACGCGCGAAGGAGGCATACGCTGCGGTCGCGGGCTCGTCGCGCGACCGTGTGATCCTGAAGCCGTAACGATGGAATCCTCCGCGCAACTCGTCATCCTCGCCGGCCTCGCCATCGGCCTCATCTACGGCGCCGTCGGCCTGCTTAGCGGCTTCTGCCTGATGAGCAGCATGCGCGGCTGGCTGGCGGAGGGCGATGGGCGACTGGTGCGGACTTACGCGTTGGCAATCGCGATCGCGATCGCTACGAGTCAGTTCCTGGCGGGCAGCGGCATGGTCGATCTCGGCAAGTCGATCTACCTGCAACAGACATTCTCGGTACCGGTGCTGTTCCTCGGCGGCCTGCTGTTCGGCTATGGCATGGTGCTGTCGAACGGCTGCGGCTCGCGGGCGCTGGTGCTGCTCGGCCGCGGCAATCTCCGCTCCTTCGTCGTCGTGATCGTGCTGGCCATCGCCGCGCAGATGACGCTGAAAGGCCTGATCGCGCCGGCGCGTATCGCGCTGGTCCAGGCCTCGCAAACGACCGTCAGCGTAAATTCGCTGCCGTCCCTGCTGGTGGTGTTCGGTCTTGCCGAATCGCTTTCGCGCGCGCTTGCCGCCGCCGCGACCGTCGTCGCGCTGATCCTGTTCGCTTTCGCGCAGCCGGCGTTCCGCCGGTCACCGGGCCAGATCGCGGCGGGTGTGATTGTCGGCCTGCTCGTCGCCGGCGGTTGGTACGTCACCGGCTATCTCGGCGCCGACGACTTCAACCCCGTCCCGGTGACCTCGCTCACCTTCATCGCGCCGATCGCGGATGCCCTGCAATATGCCATGCTCTCGACCGGACTGACACTCAACTTCGGCGTCGCGACGGTCGTCGGCGTCTTCGCCGGTAGCCTCGCGACGGCGCTCGCTACGGGCCGCTTCAAGCTTGAGGGCTATTCCTCACCACGCCACATGCTGCGCTCGGGCGCTGGTGCTGCGTTGATGGGGGTCGGCGGCGTGATGGCGTTCGGCTGCTCGATCGGGCAGGGGCTCACTGGCCTATCGACGCTCGCGCTGGGGTCGTTCGTGGCGCTCGCCGGCATCCTTCTCGGCACGACGGCAGGCCTGCGCGGAAGCCTGCGGGTTCAACCCCTCGCAGTGGCCTGACCGCGCAGCAGCCGATCGCCGAGCGTTGCAAGACCGATGCCGGTAACGATCAGCCCGGCCGCGATGGCAAGGCTCGTGTCGATCGGCTCACTCAGCAGGATTGCGGCACTGGCGATGCCGACGACTGGCGTCGCAGTGGTTCCGAGCGACGTCGTCAGCGCAGAGATGCTCTTGTTGACCATCGACATCGCCCAATAGGCCAGCGCCGTCCCGATCAGGCCCGAATACAGGAAGAGCGACGCGAGCCGCCATGACCACTCGACTTGCGGCAGCCCGTCGATGATCATCGCCAGGGTCGAAAGCACGGCCGTGGCGACGAGCACCTGCCAGAGCAGGAGTTGGAGCGGGGAGGCGATCCAGCGATGCGCGCGGATATAGATGATGTTCGCGGCCCATGAGATCGCGGCGAGGATGACCATGCCGGCGCCGAGCAGGACTCCTGTATTGGTCCAGTCGATCGAGGACGGATTCAGGATGACGGCAAGCCCGATCAGTCCGAGCAGAGCGCCGGCAAGCTTGGGCGCGGTCAAGGTGTCCTGTCCGAGCATGGGCGCGGCGAGGGCGACCCAAAGCGGCGTGGTGTAGCCGAGCACGACGCCCTTGCTGGCGGGCAGGAAGCGCAGGCCCGCGGCGACGAGGATCGAGAACAGCGTCATGTGCAGCAGCGCGACACTGAGGATGACCGGCACGTCGCCTCGTTCCGGGATCACCAGATTCCTGCTCAGTCCGAGGATCACGGCGAGGCCAATCAACGCGATCCAGCTCCGGATCGCCGAGCTCCACAATGGCGGGACGAGTTGCACCAGTTGCTTCGTCACCGACCAGTTCACGCCCCAGGCCAGCACCACGATGAGAAACAGGCCGACGGCGGCGCGGGGTGAGAGCGAGTTCATCTAGGAGTCCTTGAAGCAGTCCGGTTCGCCGGATAGCATTGCCGCTGGCACCTGAGAAAGTGCCAGACTGGAGAATAAAAAGGTGCCAGTTTCGGAAGACATGATCTCGGCCCTGATCGACCTGACGCCGGCCGACGACGGCGGGCTGGCGGCGCGACTGACGAGCCGGCTCAGAGAGCTGATTGCGACCGGCAGCCTCGGCAAGGGGCGCGCGCTGCCGTCGAGCCGTCGCCTTGCCGGCGATCTTGGCGTCTCGCGCAACACGGTTTCCTATGCGTACGAGCAGCTTGCCGCCGAGGGATATGTCGAGGCGTCGCACGGCCGCCGTCCGGTGGTCACGGTCGATGGAGGCGAACGCAGTGCAGGAACGGGTGCCGCCGTGGCGCGCGGCCGCTCGGCAAAGCCGCGACTTTCGCCCTGGGCCTTGAATCTCGGGCAGACCGACTGGCCGATGTCCTATCAGGCATCACTGAAGCCGCTGCGCCCGGGGCATGGCGATTTCAGAGAGTTTCCGAACGAGGTCTGGGCGCGTTGTCTGCGCCGCAGTGCCGTGCGTGCTGCGAGGCGCGAGCTCGGCCCGGTCAACCGGACGCGCCTGCGCGAGGTGCTCGCGCATTATCTGGCGACCAGCCGGGGTGTGCGGGCCACCGCAGACCAGATCCTGATTCTGCCGAGCGCGCAGGCTGCATTGACCTTGATTGCCGCGACCGTCCTTGCGGCCGGTGACGAGGTCTGGGTCGAGGATCCCGGTTATCCCGGTGCTGCGGCGGCCTTCCGGGCCTCCGGCGCGCGCGTGACCGGTATCAGACTGGACGAGCAGGGCATGCAACGGATGCCGGGCCTTGCGGCGCCAAAGCTGATCTTCATGACGCCCTCGCATCAGCATCCGACCGGGCGGCTGATGTCGCTGGCCCGCCGCACCGAGTTTCTCAATCTGAGCAGGTCCGGCAGGACCTGGATCGTGGAGGACGACTACGACGGCGAATTTCAATACGACAGCCGGCCGGTCCCGGCCTTGCAGGGGCTCGACGCCCATGGCCGCGTGTTCTATGTCGGCACCTTTTCGAAGGTGATGACGTCGGAGATCCGGCTCGGCTATCTCGTCGCTCCGCCGGCACTGGCCAGCACTCTGGAGATTGCGCAGCGGCATATCGGGCTGATCGCCGCCAGCCACATTCAGGAAGCGCTCGCCGAATTCATTGCCGACGGGCACTTCCTCGCGCATCTGCGCCGGATGCGTCGGCTCTATCGCGCACGCCGCGATCATCTCGTCGAGGAACTGGAGCGGCAACTGGGCGGGATGCTCTCGGTCGAAGTACCTCCTGGCGGTATTCAACTCGTCGCCCGCCTCAAGCGCCGTCGTACTGATCACGCGGCGGTGAAGCGGCTGGTTGCGGCGGGGGTCGAGACGCGCGCATTGTCCGGCCTGGCGCTCGGCCGGCCGCGCGATCACGGCCTGCTGCTCGGCTTTGCGGCGTGGCGCGAGAGCGAGATCAGCGCGGCCGTGCGGACGATGGCATCGTGCTTCTAGTTTAGTCCACTGCCTTCGTCACGATGCGGATCTCCGATGTCAGCGTTCGGTGCACCGGGCACTTGTCGGCGATCTCCATCAGCCTCCTGCGTTGCTCGGCATCGAGGGCTCCGTCCATCGCGATGTCGCGCTCGATCTGGTCGAGCATGCCCTCGCGTGTCTCGCACTCTTCGCAGTCCTTTGCATGGATCTTGGAATGCTTCAGGGTGACGGTCACGCGCTCGAGCGGCAGTGACTTGCGGTCGGCGTAGAGACGCATGGTCATGGAGGTGCACGCGCCGAACCCGGCGAGCAGGAAGTCATACGGTCCGGGCCCGGCATCTGCGCCGCCGGCCGCAACGGGTTCGTCCGCCACGAGATGATGCGGCCCGACGGTGATGGTCTGGTTGAACTTGCTCTTGCGGGTCTCCTGCACCACGACCTTTCGCGGTTCCCCGGGCAGATCCATCGCTTTGGCGGGCTTTGCTGCGATGTAACGGCTCGCCCAGGCCGCGATCACGTCGGCCGCGTAGAGCGCGTCGGTCGGCTTGGTCAACAGATGATCGGCGTGGTCGAGCGAGACGAAACTCTTGGGATGCCTGGCCGCAACGAAAATCCTTGTCGCGTTGTCGATGCCGACCGTGTCGTCCACCGGCGAATGCATCACCAGCAGCGCCTTGTGCAGGCCGGTGACATCCTTCATCAGTTCGTGCTCGGCGATGTCGTCGATGAATTCGCGCTTGATCCGGAACGGGCGTCCCGCGAGCGAGACTTCGACCTCGCCCTGGGTGCGGATCTCGTCGATGTGCTCCTTGAACAGACCGGTGACATGGGCGGGATCGGACGGCGCCGCGATGGTCGCGACCGCCCGGGCTTCCGGGATTTGGTCGGCTGCGGCCAGGATCGCCGCGCCGCCGAGGCTGTGCCCGATCAGGATCGATGGCGCCTTGCGGACGCTACGTAGATGATCGGCCGCGCGCACGAGATCGGCGACGTTGGAGGAAAAGGTCGAATTGGCGAATTCGCCTTCGCTGGAGCCGAGCCCGGTGAAGTCGAAGCGCAGCACCGCAATGCCGCTGGCGGCAAGTGCGACAGAGATGCGCTTGGCTGCCAGCGTATCCTTGCCGCAGGTGAAGCAATGCGCGAACAGCGCGAAGGCCACGGGCTCGCCGTCCGGCAACTCCAGCGCAGCCGCAAGCTGATGGCCGCCCTCTCCGGTGAACTGGAAGCGTTCCGTCGGCATGAGGTCCTCCCGTCCTTGTCTGAATCTAGTCGCCCGAATAGCGCTGCTCGGCCCAGGGATCACCGCGATTATGATAGCCGCGGACTTCCCAGAAGCCGGGTGCGTCGTCGGTCACGAATTCGATGGCCTGGAGCCATTTGGCGCTCTTCCAGAAATACAGATGCGGCACGACCAGCCGCACCGGGCCGCCATGCTCCTCCGACAGCGGCTGTCCCGACCAGCTATGGGCGAGCAGAGCGTCTTCGGCGGCGAAGTCATCCAGCGCCAGGTTGGTGGTGTAGCCGTCGTAGGAGTGCAGCACGACGAAGCGTGCATCCTCGCGCGGTCGGCAGGTTGCGAGCAGCTCGCGCGTGGCGAGCCCATCCCACTCATTGTCGTAGCGCGACCAGGTCGTCACGCAGTGGATGTCGGAGGTGAACCGCGCCTGCTTCTGTGCGATCAACTCGTCGAAGGTCCAGAACACGGGAGTTTCGACCGCGCCATAGACGTCGAGCCGCCAGCGCTCGCGCGAGATCGGCGGCACGACGCCGAGATCGAGCACCGGCCAGTCCTGGGTGAGGTGCTGGCCGGGCGGAAGCCTTTGATCCGCCGGCCGCGTGATTTTCCCTGTGAGAAAGCGGCCCTCGCGCGCCCACTTTTCCTTGGTGCGCGTCAGCTTGCTGTCGGATGGCGTCTCGTCGGTCATGGCCTACTCGTGGCGATGCATTGCGGAGGCGTGCTTGGTGTCGCGCATGGTGGAATAGATGATCAGCGACAGGCAGATGATGCCGCTGAGATAGAAATAGAACCAGTCTTCGTGCCCGATGCTCTTGAAGTAGAGCGCGACCGCAGGTGCCGTGCCGCCGAAGATCGAAACCGTGATCGCATAGGGCAGGCCGACACCGAGCGCGCGCACGTTGGTCGGGAACAGCTCGGCCTTGACCACCGCGTTGATGGAAGTGTAGCCGGCGACGAACAGCCAGGCAGCGCAGATCAGGATGAACGCGACGAAGGGCGACTTGGTCTCCTTCAGCATCATCAACAGCGGCACGGTCGCGAGCGTGCCGGCGACACCGAAGAAGATCAGCAGCGGCTTGCGTCCGATCTTGTCGGAGATCGCGCCGTAGATCGGCTGGAGGATGGTCGCGAAGATCAGCGTGCCGAAGATCACGAACGTGGTCTGGTCCTCGGTCAGGCCGACCGAGAGCCTGACGAAGGTCTGCATGTAGGTGGTGAAGGTGTAGAACGCCGCGGTGCCGCCGGCAGTGAGGCCGACCACCAGCAGCAGCTCGCGCGGATAGCGCAGCAAGTTGGTGATCGAGCCGGTCGGCTTCACCACCTTCTTGGCCTCCTCGAACGCCTCGGTCTCGTGCAGGCCGCGCCGCATCACCGCGGCAAAGATCGCCAGCGCTGCGCCGATCGCGAAGGGGATGCGCCAGCCCCAGGCTTTCAGCTCCTCCGGTGTGAGGAAGACCCTTTGCAGGAGCAGCAGCACGATGATCGCGGTGAGCTGGCCGCCGATCAGCGTCACGTACTGGAAGCTGGAATAGAAGCCGCGATGCCTGGGATCGGCGACCTCGCTGAGATAGGTGGCGCTGGCACCATATTCGCCGCCGAGGCTCAGGCCCTCGATGACGCGGGCGAGCGCCAGGATCACCGGCGCGGCGAAGCCGATCGTGGCATGGGTCGGCGTCAGCGCGACGATCAGCGAGCCGAAGCACATGAAGACGACGGACAGGGTCAGCGAGATGCGGCGGCCGAAATGGTCGGCGAGATAGCCGAAGAACCAGCCGCCGAGGGGGCGCATCAGGAAGGTCGCCGCGAACACCACGGCGGCGTTCAGTTGTTGCACGACGGGGTCGTTACCGGGGAAGAACGCCGGCGCGAAGTAGAGCGCAAACGCCGTATAGGCGTAGAAATCGTACCATTCGACGAGATTGCCGATGGAGCCGATGAAGATCGCCTTGATCCGCCGCTCGGCGTCGGCGACGTCAAAATGCTCAGAGGCCGGGTCGGTTGCTTGCACTGTCACGTCCGGCCTCTTCGTACCTCTGCTGGAGAGGCCTACATCGCCTTTCCGAGCAGAAATGGCAACTGGCGGGGGCCTCTCACCGTTCCCTGCGACCAGGTCACCGTGCCTGCCGGATCGAGGCTGAAGTCGGGAATCCGCTTCAACCATTCCTCCAGCGCAACCTGCATTTCCATGCGCGCAAGGTTGGAACCGACGCAACGGTGGATGCCGAGGCCGAAGGCGGCGTGACGATTCTCGCGGCGGTCGATCACGACTTTGTCAGCATCCGGAAACATCTTGGGGTCGCGGTTGGCTGCCGGGAACGACAGCAGCACCATGTTGCCCGGCTTGACCGGACAGCCGGAAACCGTGGTCTCCTTGACCACTTCGCGCGCCATCGTCACCGGCGAATAGGCGCGCAGCAGCTCCTCCACCGCGGTCGGGATCAGCTCTGGCTCGGCGATCAGCCGCTCGCGGTCGGCGGGCGTCTTCGCGAGATGCCAGAGCGAGGAGCCGATCGCGCTCCAGGTGGTGTCGATGCCGGCGATCAACAGCAGGCGCAGCGAGCCCAGCACATGGGTGTCCTCGAGCGGATTACCGTTCTTGTCCCTCGCGTTCATCAGGTAGGAAATCAGGTCGTCGGTGGGCTTGTTCTTGCGCGCCTCGATGTGACCGCCGAAATAGGCCGTCATCTCCTGCACGGCCTGGAGCAGCTTGCTCTCGTCCCTGATGCCGAGCTCGAGGATCATGTGAATCCAGTTGATGAAAAGGTCGCTGTCGCTCTCGGGAATGCCGAGCATGTGCGCGATCGCCCGCACCGGAATGTGCTTGGTGTAGCGCGCCGCAGCGTCCACCCTCTGCTCGGCGATGAAGTCGTCGATCAGCTCGTTGCAGATGGCGCGGACCCGCGGCTCGAGCTTCTTCATCGCGTCCGGCGTGAAGGGCGGCAGCAGCAATTGCTTGGCCGGCTTGTGCTCGGGCGGATCGGACGTGATCGGCGGGGCCGCGTTCCTGCTGGTGATTTCCGGCCGTACGTCACGGACGATGATGCGGCGCGAAGAGAAGTGCTCGGTGTCGTTGGCAATCTCGCGCACGGCTTCATAGGTCGTCGGCAGGTAGCAGCCGAGGAAGCGTTCCGTGTGCACCACGGGACTCGCGGCGCGCAGTTCGTCCCAGATCGGGAAGGGGTCCTCGGTCCATTGCGGATCGGTGTGGTCGAAGTCATGGACCCAGTCGGTCACGGGCGGATGGGCGGCGGGCTGGTTGACGTCGGACATGGCAGGGAATTCCTTGGCTCGTGTTCGCTGAAAGCACGCGGGGCGCGGCCGCGCTACTCCTCGATCACATCGATCGCGATTTCCGGGCAGTTGGATTTCGCAAGCCAGGCCTTGTCCTCGAGCCCCGGTGGGACGGTGCCGTCGCCGACCTGGTGCGCATTGCCGTATTCGTCGAGCTCGAACAGCTCCGGCGCGAGTGCCTTGCAGCGGGCATGGCCCTGGCATTTGTCGGGATCGACGTGAACCTTCAGTCGTTCTGCCATTGCAGCTTCCTTGGTCGTGTGCGCGCAGGGCCCGTAGGGCGGCGCGGTTCCTCATTGAGTTCTATTTAAGTTATATCCTATTACATTCGCGACGGGCTTTCCCTGTCAAGCGCAAACTTATGGTGGACAGTCCAGCGATTGCTGCGAAACCGGAGTTTCCAGGCCGTACTGGCCGCACGCACGCGAAGCTGAACAATGAGCGGCCCGCAGCTGTTGTCAGCGTACGAGTGGCGTGCTGAAGGGGATCTGCCGGGCGGGGAAGGTATAACCCGCGTCTCGCCCCGTTGCAGGCGGGGCGAGACCGTTGCTCCCGGAGCAACTCGCTCAGATGAGGAAGTCGGTCGGGTACAGGCTCGCCGCGTGGACGCCGTCGAGCGTGATGGAGTCGCTCGCCGACAGTTGAATCACGGCGTCGCCGGCGGCATTGTCGCTGATGAGGCTCGACAGCGCTGTCCAGTCCGCAAATCCGTAGTCGTGCACATTGATCAGATCGTGCTCCGTCACGGTGCTGCCGAGCGCCTTGTTACCCTGATCGAAGTCGGTGATGAGGTCATTGCCGGAGCCGGTGTTGAAGACGAAGATATCGCTGTTCCCCCCGCCCGCGAGCTGGTCATCGCCGCCGCCGCCATTGAGCACGTCCCTGCCGCCGGCGATCGAGCCAGGCGTTGCGGGGGCGTAGTTCGCGGCATCTCCATAGAGGTGATCGTTGGTTCCCCCACCGGTGAGAATATCGTTACCCCCTCGGGCATTGCCGGACATGGTCCTCGCATCGCCGAAGAGCTCCGGGTGCGAAAACTGGACGGTGTCGATGCCATCGAACGCGAGTGTGAGAATGTCATCTCCCCCTTGGGCATTGTCGGTCAGCGAGGTCACCGAATCTCCGTAGCCGAATCCGCCGGTCATGACGACTTCAGTGCCGAAGGTGAAGGTGATGTTGTCGTTGCCGCCATGCGCATCGCCGCCGATGGAGCCGATGGCATCGCCACTGGCTGTTGCAAAGCCCTGCAGGGTGTCCACGTCGATGTCGAGCGTGTCATTGCCGCCCTGCGCCGTGCCGCTCATGGAACCGCCGGCATCGCCGGCGTACACATGGTCGTAGCTTCGCCAGCCGACCGAGCCCGTGATGGTGTCACTGCCGCCGTGCGAATTGCCCGACATGTCGCCGACCACATCGCCGAAAACATGAACGTCGGTGTACAGCCCGCTGGCCTGGACATTGAGCGTATCGTTGCCGCCCTTGGCGTCGTCGGTCATCGCCTGGGTATCGCCGACCACGAGGAAGGCGTTCCAGCCGAAGTTCAAATTGACGATCAGGGTGTCGTTGCCGCCGTGAGACTGACCATGCAGCGTCGTGTTGTCGTCGCCGAAGATCGTGACTTCTGCTTCGGGCTGGGGGACGGACACCGTCACGGTGTCGTTGCCGCCCCATGCGTCCGCGGTGGTCGGGAAGGTCGGATCCCCATAGATGGTTTCGATTTGACCAAACTGGTCGAGCAGGACGTCGATGGTGTCGTTCGGCAGATGCTGCATGGCGTAACTCCCATTTCATTGTCGGAAGCGGGGCCTGACGCCTGCGGACTTTTCTTTGCAAGACGCGTTGTTGACCACGCTTCACCGGGAGCAGTCTACCTTTGGTAGATGGCGGAGATTTGCAGGAATTCGGGAGAGAGTTTGATTGCGGTGAAGATTGGCAACGCCCGCGACGGGAACTCGTCTTCGTGCTGTTGCAATCCGATGTCGCCCCATGTGCCACAGGGCGACATCGCCGCCTTTGATTCAATTTCCTCAGATGATGAAGTCGGTCGGATGCAGGTTCGCCGCGTGAATCCCGTCCAGCGTGATCGAATCGTTGGCGGAGAGATGGACCACGGCATCGCCGGCGGTGTTGTCGCTGATCAGTTTCGACAATGCCGTCCAGTCTGCGAAGCCGTAGCCCTGCACGTCGATCAAATCATGTTCTGCCGCGGTGCTGCCGATGGCTTTGTTACCCTGATCGAAGTCGTTGATCGTGTCATTGCCGGAACCGGTGTTGAAGACGAAGAAGTCGCTGTTTCCCCCGCCCCACATCTGGTCGTCGCCGGCTCCTCCGTTCAGCGTATCGACGCCGCCGGTGATCGAGCCGGGCGATGCGGGCTCATAGGTCGCCGCATCGCCATACATGAAATCCCGGCCCGCGCTGCCGTTGAGGATATCGTTGCCGCCATGCGAATGGCCCGTCATGGTCGGCGCATCGCCGTACATCTGCGGAACGGCATCCGTGCCTTGGCCGTCGAGCCTGGCGGTGAGCACATCGTCGCCGCCCTGGGTGAGATCCATCAGCGATGTCGACGAATCCCCCGCGAGGGTTCCGCCCGAGATGGCGCTGTCGCCGTTCAAGGTCAAGGTCAAATTGTCGTTGCCGCCGTGCGCAAGACCCCTCAGGGAACCGATCGCGTCGCCGCTGACCGTCGCCCCGCCGTCCGACGTGAGCACGCTGACATCGAGTGTGTCGTTGCCGCCGCGCGAGGTGTCCATCATGGAACCGCCGGCATCGCCGGCGAACAGGTTGGCGCCGCCGCGCCACGCGATGGAGCCGGTGATGTCGTCATGGCCGCCCTGCGCATTGCCCGACATGTCGCCCACGACATCGCCGAAGGCCGAGACGGTCGTGTAGACCGTGCCATAGGCATCGGCGACGATGGTGTCATTGCCGCCCTTGGCGTCGTCGATCATCGATTGGGTGTCGCCGACCACGAGGGCGGCGTTCCAGCCGCCGCCGACATCGGCGATGAGCGTGTCGTTTCCACCTTGCGAATGACCAAGCAGCACCGTGTGGTCGTCGCCGAAGATCGTGAGTCTCGTATTGAGCTCGGTGACTGTGGCCGTCACGGTGTCGTTACCGCCCCAGACGTCCTTGGCCGCGGGGAAGCCGGGGTCTCCCTCCACGGTCGCGATTTGACCAAACTGGTCGAGGGTGACGTCGAAGGTATCGTTCGGTAGATGCTGCATCGCGTAACTCCCATTTCATTGTCGGAAGCGGGCCTGACGCCTGCAGAATTTTCTTGCAAGACGCGTTGTTGACCACGCTTCAACGGGAGAGTCTACCTTTGGTAGATGGCAGAGATTTGCAGGAATTCGGGAGAGAGTTGGATACGATGCACCATATCGTCGGGACGGATACGCTGCGACGACCTGCGGCACGTTTCCCACAGTTGCCGTTTCGCCGCGCCGCGCGCCCATCGTCGATGTTCCACCATTGGGCTTTGAACGATTGACGCTCTGGTCCAATGCGGTCCTGCGCGAACGGCATCGCGGGACGCGTGATCACACGCGGGGCGCTATGGCTTCTTGTGGCTTCGTGCGTACGCTGCCAGTGCCTTCCGCGCCTCCTGTTCGATGATTCTCACCGCGGCGTCGACCGCCCGCTCGTGGCCATCGTCGAGAGATTTGTCCCTCATCCAAACATACAGGTAGACCGCCAAAGCATCCTGCAGTGTCATGGCAAGCTCCTCTTCCGGACGGCGTCGTGCAAGTCGTACGGAATGATCCTGCTTTATGCACACCGACGCAATTGGAGTGACTCTTTAAGTCGAGGTTAAGCTTGATAGCAGCAATGCAATTCAAATCTGTTGAACCCGCACGGCGGCCCGACGAAGCCCGGCTGCTCGATATCGAAGAGCGCTGCGTTCGGGGCATGGCGGAAGCACGGCGCTATGGTCGGCTCGAAGCATCGCCGCCGGATCGGAGCTTATCCGGGCGCGCGGAGCCCGCCCCGATTTGATGAGGTCCGGAATCTCCGAACCTGTTCCTGGTGCGACATACGCAAAGACGCGCTCATTGGTTTTGCAGCCGATGGCCGGCAATTTTCGCAAGCTGGATTTGACAGGGGAGGCAAGTGCCCGTTTGTTCCCGCATCGGGTTCTCGACAACTGTCGGACGTTCCATATAGGCTTCGCTTCAACATGCGTTCACCACCGGCCCGCAAGCCCGAAAAGACCTACCACCACGGCGATCTCCGTGGTGCATTGATCAAGGCCGCGCTACACGAGGCGGAGCAGGGCGGCGCCGAGGCGGTCAGCATCAAGGCGCTTGCCAAGCAACTCGGCGTCTCGCAGCCGGCGCCATACCGGCATTTTGCCGACCGCGAGGCGCTGCTCGCGGCAGTCACGGCGGAGGCATTCCGGCAACTCTCGGCGCTTCTGCGCGAGGCGATGGCAAAGCCTTCGAAGCAGTCGAAACTCTCGCGACTGGCGCAGGCCACGCTCGATTTCGGCCTGCGGCGCAACGGCATCTATCGCCTGATGTTCGCTTCGCGCACGGTGTCCTGCGCGGCCAAGGGCAGCGAGCTGCACGAGGCGACGCGGGAGACCTTTGCGCTCGTGATCGAGGCTTTGGAAGCGCCCGCTGTCGGCTATTTGCGCGAACGGCAGGCGCTCAAGATCTGGGCGGCGCTGCACGGCGTCGTGATGCTGGCCGAGCAGGGCCTGTTCACCGGTGAGGCGGCGCACGCCACGCGCGAGGAACTGGTCGAGGATTTCGTCAACGAGACGAAGGCTGCGCTCGCGGTTGCGATCAAGGATGCGCGGCGTCAGAAAAGGGCCGGCGCTTGAGCCTTCGCCTTCAGCAGCCGCATCAGCTTGTCGACAGCGCTGTCCGGCGTCGTCACGACGGGACGGCCGGTGGCTTCTGCAACCAGCGGCGCAGTCGCGGCGATGCTGAACTGCGCGAGCGCAATGACGTCGCAATCGCGCAGGTCCTTCGACGCTTCGACGATCATCCGGTCATGTGCGGCGCGGTCGCCGCGATCGAGCGCGGCCAGCGCGCCCTCGGCGAGTTTCGGCACGACCCGGACCGAGGCCGGAAACTCGGGCGGCATCGACGCCAGCGTCGGCGGAAAGGTCGAGAGCAGGCCGATGCGCTGCCCCATGGTCACCGCCCTCTCGATCATGGCCTCGTTCGGCTTCAGCACCGGCATCGGCGCATGTGCGCGCGCGACCGCCTCGATGCAGGGGCCGAAGGCCGAACAAGTGAACAGGATTGCATCCGCTCCCGTCGCCGCTGCGTAATCGCCCAGCGCGAGGAAGCGCTCGGTCATGGCATCGGTGAGCGCGCCGTCGCGCGCCAGGTCTGCCGACAGGCTGTCGTCGAGCAGGTTCATCAGCCGGGCCTCGGGCCAAGCCTTCGCGAATGCCGCCTCGATCGGCGCGATGGAATGCTTGAGGGCGTGGATGAGGGTGATGCGAGCGGGCTTCGTCATTGGGCGTGAACCTGGCAGATCTCGTGCCCCGGACGCAGCGCAATGCGCAGGATTGCGCTGCGGCGCGCCCGGGACACCAGATGCGTCTTACTTGAAGGGCAGCGCGTACATCAAGCCGCCCTTGCTCCAGAGGCCGTTGAGGCCGCGATCGAGCTTGAGCGGGCTCGCCTTGCCGACATTGCGCTCGTAGATCTCGCCGTAATTGCCGGCGGCCTTGATCGCGCTCACCAGCCATTTGTTGTCGAGCCCGAGCCGCGAGCCGAGATCGCCGGAGGCACCCAGCAGGCGCTGGATCGCGGGCGTCTGCGACTTCGTCATCTCCTCGACATTGGCCTGCGTCACGCCGAGCTCCTCGGCCTCGATCAGGCCATAGTGCAGCCAGGTGATGATGTCGCTCCAGACCTCGTCGCCATTGCGGGTGAAGGGCCCGAGCGGCTCCTTGCTGATCGTCTGCGGCAGCACCACGTAGTCGGCGGCGTTCGGCGCCGCGGTCGTCACCGCGCCGGCGAGTGCTGAGGCGTCCTGGGTCATGGCGTCGCAGCGGCCGCCGAAGAAGGTCTGGTACATGGTGTCGACGCGGTCGAACACCAGCGGCTTCCAATCGATGCCGTTGGCGCGGCCGTAATCGCCGAGCGTCACCTCATGCGTGGTGCCTTGAGCCACGCAGACGGTGGCGCCCTTGAGGTCCTTGAGCTCCTTGACACCGAGGTCCTTCTTCACGACGAAGCCCTGGCCGTCGTAGAAGTTGATCGGACCCTGCCGCAGGCCCAGTGTGACGCCGCGCAGGTACGTTTGCGTCGAGTTGCGGTAGAGCACGTCGATCTCGCCCGACTGCAGCGCAGTGAAGCGGTTCTGCGCCGTCAGCGAGACGTAGCGCACCTTGTTGGGGTCGCCGAGCACGCCGGCAGCGAGCGCACGGCAATAGTCGACGTCGAGACCTTTGTAATTGCCTTGCGAGTCAGGCGCCGAGAAGCCGGCAAAGCCTGCGCTGACGCCGCACACCAGCGTGCCACGGCTCTTCACCGTATCGAGCGTTGCCGCCGACGCGACGACGGTCGATGCCGCGAGCACGCCCGCCGCGATAACCACTTTCCTCATCATGTGACTCTCCCCTCAGTGATTGACACTACGCAATACGTTGTCGACGGCCGTGCCGAGCCTGTCGACGATCAGGTCGATCTCGCTAGCCGAGGTGATGTAAGGCGGCGCCAGCAGCACGTGGTCGCCGCGAACCCCGTCGATGGTGCCGCCACCCGGATAGCAACCGAGCCCGTTCGCAAAGGCCTCGGCCTTGATCTTCTGGTGCAGCTTGAGTGCAGGATCGAACGAGGCACGCGTCGCTCGGTCGGCGACGAGCTCGATCGCCCAGAACAGGCCGCGGCCCCTGATATCGCCAACATGGCGATGATTGCCGAAGCGCTCGGTCAGACGTTGCTCGAGCTGCTTGCCGCGCTCCCTGACTTGATTCAGCAGGCCGTCTTCCCGGATCACGTCCTGCACCGCGAGCGCGGCCGCGCAGGCGAGGGGATGTGCGAGATAGGTGTGGCCGTGCTGGAAAGCGCCCGAGCCCGAGCGGATGGTGTCGATGATCCTGCCGCCTGCGAGCATCGCACCAATCGGCTGGTAGCCGCCGCCGAGCCCCTTCGCGATCGCCTGGATGTCAGGCGCGACGCCCTCCTGCTCCCATGCATGCATCGTGCCGGTGCGGCCCATGCCGCACATGACCTCGTCGAGAATGAGCAGCGCACCGTGCCGGTCGCAGATCTCGCGCATGGCCTTGAAGTAGCCCTCGGGTGCGGTCACGGCGCCAGCCGTAGCGCCGACGACAGGCTCGGCGAGGAACGCCGCGACGGTGTCAGGGCCAAGCCGCCGGAACTCGGCTTCGAGCTCGGCGGCGAGGCGCGCGACGAACTGCGCATCCGACTCGCCCTCGCGCTTCTCGTGATAGGCGAAGGCTGGCGTGACGTGGCTGAACGCCGTGGAAAGCAGCGGCGCATAGGGCGCACGCCGCCAGGCATTGCCGCCGGCAGCGAGCGCGCCGAGCGTGTTGCCGTGATAGCTCTGCCGCCGCGCGATGAAATGCTGCCGCTGCGGCTCGCCGCGCTCGATGAAATATTGCCGCGCGAGCTTGATGCTGGCTTCGATCGCCTCAGACCCGCCGCTGACGAAATAGGCGTAGGCGAGACCACCGGGCTCGTGTCCGACCAGCGTCTCGGCAAGCGCTTCTGCGGGCTCGGAGGTGAAGAAAGCAGTATGCGCATAGGCAAGTGTGGAGGCCTGCCTTGCGATCGCCGCGATCACGCGCGGGTGCTGGTGGCCGAGGCAGGAGACCGCCGCGCCGCCGGAGGCATCGATGATCCGCCGGCCATCTTCGGCGAACAGATAGACGCCTTCGCCGCCGATCGCCTTGGGCGGCGTTTCGCGCAGCGAACGATGCAGCACGCGGCTGGTGCGACGGCTCATGGATCAACCTTTCTCCGAGACGTAGGTGGAGACCGCTGCAAGCCGCGCCTCGGTATTCTGCAGACGTTTCTTTGCGGCGACACCGCCGAGCGAGAACGTGACCGCCGCGAGCGATTGTGCGATCGCGATCGCCCCGGTGAGGCTCGGAAAGAAGCCGGGAGAGGAGGCGGCCTCGAACAGCAGCACGTGGTCGGCGCCCTCGGCCATCGGTGCCGCGACGCTATCGGCGATCGCGATCAGCGTCGCCCCGGCGCGATGGGCGGCCTGCGCGACGCGGACGCTGGCATGCGTATAAGGCAGGAAGCCGATGACGATGATGGCCTCGCCCGGCCGGAATGCACCGAGGTCGAGGTCGTCGGGCCCGGACGTGCCGACGAGCTGCACCTGTTCGGGCCGGAACAGGCGCAACTCGTAATTCAGCAATTCCGCGACGCTGCGGCAGCTTCGATAGCCGGCGATCCAGATCCGCCTGGCATCGTGCAGCGCGCGAGCCGCATCCGCGATCGGCTGGGCCGTGATCCGCGGAAGGCCGGCTGCCTCGGCCTCGAGCTTGTCAGTGACGAGCGCGACATCGGCGTTCGGGCCATGGCGCCGGCCTTTGGTGCGGCCGGAGAAGGGCGCGGTCTGCGACGGCCGGCGGGCCTCGGTCAGCGCCGCTCGCAATTCCTCCCAGCCCGAATAGCCGATCGCCTTGGCCAGCCGCGTGAACGCGGCAGGATCGGCGCCGGCCTCCGCCGCGAGATCGCGCATCGAACGGGTGGTGGCGTCGTAGTCATTGGCGGCGACGAAGCGCCCGACCTCCTGCAGCCGCATCGGCAGCGAAGGCAATGCAATGCGCAGTTCGCTCAAGGGCGAGGATTTCGCGGGCTCGGCCATGAAACATTTGTTGCATGAATTATGGATTGGTGCAACATTTGACGTGCGCCGCCGGAAATCGTTTGCTTCGAGAAGGATTTTTGTGCTGTGACGTCAGACACGCCAAGACCGCCGCCGCGCCGCCGCTTCTTCGGCGCATGGGGACGTCGCGAGTTGCAGGGCTTGTTCTGGCAGGTTCTGGTAGTCGGGATCGCGGTCGGCGTTGTCGTCTTCCTCTGGTCCAACACCGTCACCAACCTGTCGGCCCGCCGCATCACCACGGGGTTCGCCTTTCTCGGCCGTGAGGCCGGCATGCCGATCGCCGACAGCCTGCTCGCCTACAATCCGAGGGATAGCTATCTCTGGGCCTTCGTCGTCGGCATCGCCAACACCCTGCGCGTCGCCGTCATCGGCATCGTGCTCGCGACCATCTTGGGTACATTGATCGGCATCTCGCGGCTGTCGGCCAACTGGCTGCTGTCGCGGCTCGCGGCGGTCTATGTCGAAACGCTGCGGGACATCCCTCTGCTGCTCCAGCTGCTGTTCTGGTACGTGCTGATGCAGGCCTTGCCGGCGGCGCGCGCCGCGTGGCGGCCGGTCGAGGGTGTGTTCCTCTCCAATCGCGGCCTGATCCTGCCGGCGATCCCGTTCGGAGCTCCGCAGCTCTGGGTGCTTGGCGCCGCGGTACTGGGTCTGGTCGTCTTCCATGTCATTCGGCGGCGGCTGATTGCACGGCAGATGCGCGACGGCAAGCCGCGGCCGGCCTGGCCGTTTGCGCTCGGTCTCATCGTCGCGCTGCCGGTCGCCGTGTCGCTGGTGCTCGGCGTATCCTGGACGATCGAGTGGCCGCAGCTGCGCGGCTTCAATTTCGTCGGCGGGCTGACGCTCGCGCCGGAATATTTCGCGCTGCTGATCGCGCTCGTGACCTACACATCGGCCTTCATCGCCGAGATCGTGCGCAGCGGCATCCAGTCGGTGCCGCGCGGGCAATGGGACGCCGCCAGCGCGCTTGGCCTGCGTCGCAGCTTCGTGCTGCGGCAGATCATCCTGCCACAGGCGCTGCGCGTCATCGTGCCGCCGATGACGAGCCAGTATCTCAACCTGACCAAGAATTCCTCGCTCGCCGTCGCGATCGGCTATCAGGACGTGGTCTCGATCGCCAATACCACGCTGAACCAGACCGGGCAGGCGATCGAGGCGATCGCGCTGATCATGGCGGTGTTCCTGACCATCAGCCTTTCCATCAGCTTCTTCATGAACTGGTACAACGCGCGCATCGCGCTGGTGGAGCGCTGACCATGACCGCGATCACCGACATCCCCGATGCACCGCGCGCCGCCCGCCGGCCGCAGCTGGGAAATCCGGTGCTGCGCTGGCTGCGCACGAATCTGTTCTCCTCGATGCCAAACGGCATCCTCACGGTCGTGCTTCTGGCAATGCTCGGAAAGGCCGCGGTCAGCTTCGTGCAATGGGGCATCGCCAACGCGGTCTGGTTCGCGCCAGCGAACGATTCCGCTGCCTGCCGCGCGATGCGTGGCGTCGGCGCCTGCTGGGCGATCATTCCCGAAAAATACCGCTTCATCCTGTTCGGCACTTATCCGTTCGATGAGCAGTGGCGACCGGCGCTGGCGGTGGTCTTGTTCATCGCGCTGTACTACCTCTCGACCCGCCGCGTGCTCTGGCGACGCGAGCTGGCCTATCTCTGGATCGGCGCGCTGGCGCTGATCAGCGTGCTGATGTGGGGCGGCGTGTTCGGACTCTCCTTCGTCTCGCAGGACCGCTGGGGTGGTTTGCCGGTGACGCTGATCCTGGCGACGTTCGGTCTCGCCTTCGGCTTTCCGCTCGGCATCCTCGTCGCCCTCGGCCGGAGATCGAAGCTGCCGGCGATCCGCTCGCTGTGCGTGTTCTATGTCGAGCTGATCCGCGGCGTGCCGCTGGTGAGCCTATTGTTCATGGCGAGCGTGATGTTTCCGCTGTTCATGCCCGCTGGATTCAACATCGACAAGCTGCTGCGCGCGCAGATCGCGATCATCCTGTTCGCGGGTGCCTATCTCGCCGAAGTCATCCGCGGCGGTCTTCAGGCCGTGCCCAGGGGGCAATATGAGGCGGCCGACGCGCTCGGGCTGTCGTACTGGCGCAAGCACCGGCTCATCGTCCTGCCGCAGGCGATCCGCCACGTCATCCCGCCGCTGGTCAACACCTTCATCGCTTTCTTCAAGGACACCAGCCTCGTTCTGATCATCGGCATCTTCGACCTGCTCACCACGGCGAAGACCGCGATCATTGATCCTGCCTGGCAACAGTTCTCGGTCGAGGTCTATATCTTCGTCGCTGCGATATATTTTGCCTTCTGCTTCGCGATGTCGCGCTACAGCCGCAGCCTCGAGGCTACGAGAAGGTGAGAGTCTCGTGTCCCGGACAAGGTGCAGCGCGTCAGCGCTGCGCCGCAGAGCCGGGACCCAGGAGATGCAGAGGCGGTTATGGTGACATGGGCCCCGGCTCTGCAGCGCACCGCCTAAGAGGCGCTGCGCCGCGTCCGGGGCACGGGAGGCTACTTCTTCACCTTCGGATCAATCGGCGTCTGCCCGCGCAGGCCGAGAACATCCTCCAGCACCTTGGCGCCGGCGATCACCTGCGCGTCCGCGCGCGGGGCGCCGACGACCTGCACGCCGACCGGCAGGCCCGATGTCGTGAACCCGCACGGCAGCGACAGTGACGGGCAGCAGGCGAGCGTGATGGCGTAGACGATGCCGAGCCACTCGACGTAGTTCTCGAACCTCTTGCCGTCGCATTCGGCGACGTAGCGGTGTTCGATCGGGAAGGGCGGCACGATCGTGGTCGGTGTCAGCAACAGATCGTAGGTCTTGAAGAACTCGACCGCGCGGGCGGTCATGCCGACGCGCTGCGCCTCGGCGCGCGCGAGCTGATCGACCGTGAGCTTGAGGCCTTCCTCGATGTTCCAGATCACCTCGGGCTTGAGCAGGTCGCGCTTGGTGCGCAGCAGGTTGGCCTTGGTGATCGCGAAATCGAACGCGCGCAGCACGTGGAAGCATTCATGCGCCTCGCGCCAGTCCGGATGCGCCTCCTCGACGATCGCGCCGGCTTCCGCGAAGCGCTCCGCGGCCTTGCGCGTGATCGCCTTCACCTCGGCATCGACCGGGGTGATGCCGAGATCGGGCGAGTAGGCGATACGCTTCGGTTTCTTGCCCGCCTGGGCCGCCGACAAGAACGAGGTCATCGGCGCCGGCAGCGACAGCGGATCGTCTGCATAGTCGCCGCTCATGGCATCCAGCAGCAGCGCAAGATCCTCGACGTTGCGCGCCATCGGGCCGACCACGCCGAGATTGCGATCGATACCGGATTTGGGGGTGTGTGCGACACGGCCGATGCTCGGCCGCATGCCGACGACGCCGCAGAAAGCCGCCGGATTGCGCAAGGATCCGCCCATGTCGGAGCCCTGCGCCAGCCAGGCCATGCCGGTCGCGAGCGCCACGGCCGCGCCGCCGGAGGACCCCGCTGCCGATTTCGTCGTATCCCAGGGATTGAGCGTCGCGCCAAACACCTCGTTGAAGGTGTTGGCGCCGGCGCCGAATTCCGGCGTGTTGGATTTGGCGTAGACCACCGCGCCGTTGGCCTCGAGGTTCTCGACCATGAGGTCGGACTTCGCGGGGATGTTGTCCTTGAAGATCGGCGAGCCCTGCGTGTTCAACACGCCCGCGACGTCGGTCAGGTCCTTGATCGGCACCGGCAGGCCCGCAAGCAGCCCGCGCGCGCCGGCCGGCTTCTGCATCAGTGCTTTCGCGTTGGTCCTCGCGCGATCGAAGCACAGTATCGGCAGCGCGTTGACCTTGCCGTCGACCTGCTTGATGCGCTTCTCCAGCACATCCAGCAGCTCGAGCGGCGACACGTCGCCGGACCGCAGCTTGTCGACGATCGCGCATGCGGTTTCGCGGATCATATCTTGAGACAATTATCTTACTCCTACCTCTTGATTGTCATTCCGGGGCGCCCGAAGGGCGAACCCGGAATCTCGAGGCTCCGGGTTCGATGCTTCGCATCGCCCCGGAACGACGGTGCCTAGAAGATCTCCGGGCAATTAACCCCACCCCGCGCTGATGCCGCCGTCCACCGTGTAGATCACGCCCGACGTGTAGCCAGCGCGGTCCGACGCCAGGAACGCCATGAGGTCGCCGATCTCGCGCGCATGCGCGGGGCGGCCGAGCGGCAGGCTCTTCTGGAATTCCCTGTAGCGGCTCTCGTCGCCGAACTGATGCTTCGCCCGTGTCTTCAGCAGCGTGACGTGGCGGTCGGTGCCGACGGGCCCGGGATTGATGCCGACCACGCGGATGTTGTCGGCGAGGCTCTTGCCGCCGAGCGCGCGGGTGAAGGCCATCAGCGCAGCGTTGCCGGCGCTGCCGCAGATGTAGTTGGCGTCGAACTTTTCGCCGGCCGCGCCGATGTCGTTGATAATGACGCCGCCGCCGCGTTCCTTCATCTGCGCATAGATATGCCGCGTCAGGTTGATGTAGCCGAACACTTTCAGTTCCCAGGCGTGGCGCCAGGCCGGTTCGTCGATCTTGTCGATCGAGCCGCCGGGGATATCGCCGGCATTGTTGACGAGGATGTCGATGTCGGCGGCTTCTTTCGCCAGTCGTGCCACGTCCTCTTCCTTGCGCAGATCGACGATGCTCGTCGCGGCGTCGATCTGGTGTGCGGAGCGCAGGCGTTCGGCCAGCACCTTCAGCGCCTCGCCACTGCGGGCGGCGAGCAGGAGATGCGCGCCTTCCTCGGCAAACGCCTCGGCGGCGGCTGCGCCGATGCCCTTGGACGCGCCGGTGATCAGGACGCGCTTGCCGCGCAGATGCAGATCCATGGGGATACTCGCAGGAAAGGAACAGGATCAGATCAGTAGGCGCTCGGCCGCGCCACGGTCAACATTGCAGTGCAGCGTTGCGCCGCCCGCGACTTTGGTCCATTGCAGTGCGATCAATATGCGGCGGCTGCCGGACCAACCAAGGACGTTCTCGATGAGCAAGAAACAATACCGGATCGCGGTCATTCCCGGCGACGGCATCGGCAAGGAAGTCATGCCGGAGGGCCTGCGCGTTCTGGAGGCGGCGGCGAAGAAGCATGGCGTTTCCGTTCAATTCGACCATTTCGACTTCTCGTCCTGGGACTATTACGAGAAGCACGGCCAGATGATGCCTGATGACTGGAAGGAGAAGATCGGCCAGCACGACGCGATCTATTTCGGCGCGGTCGGCTGGCCGGCCAAGATCCCGGATCACGTCTCGCTGTGGGGCTCGCTGATCAAATTCCGCCGCGAGTTCGATCAGTACGTGAACCTTCGCCCGGTGCGGCTGATGCCCGGCGTGCCGTCGCCGCTGGCGGGCCGCAAGCCCGGCGACATCGATTTCTGGGTGGTGCGCGAAAACACCGAAGGTGAATATTCCTCCGTCGGCGGCCGCATGTTCCCCGATACCGACCGCGAGTTCGTGACCCAGCAGACGGTGATGACCCGCACCGGCGTCGATCGCATCCTGAAATTCGCCTTCGAGCTCGCGCAGTCGCGGCCGAAGAAGCATCTGACCTCGGCGACCAAGTCCAACGGCATCTCCATCACCATGCCCTATTGGGACGAGCGCGTGGAGGCCATGGCCAGGAAATTCCCGGGCGTGAAGTGGGACAAGTACCACATCGACATTCTGACGGCGAACTTCGTACTGCACCCGGACTGGTTCGATGTCGTGGTCGGCTCCAATCTGTTCGGCGACATTCTTTCCGATCTCGGCCCGGCCTGCACCGGCACGATCGGCATCGCACCATCAGGCAACATCAACCCCGAGGGCGATTTCCCCTCGGTGTTCGAGCCGGTGCACGGCTCGGCGCCTGATATCGCGGGGCAAGGCATCGCCAACCCGATCGGCATGATCTGGTCGGGCGCCATGATGCTCGAGCACCTGGGCGAGAAGGAAGCAGGACAATCGATCGTCGATGCGATTGAGCGCACGCTGGCCGAACGCACGCTGCGCACCAAGGACCTCGGCGGCAATGCCGATACCACGGCCTGCGGCAAGGCGGTCGCGGACATGGTGGACTAAGGCGAGTTCGCGCAAGCAACTCCAGTGTCGTCCCGGCGAAAGCCGGGACCCATTACCCCTGGGCGTGGTTGTCGCACGAACTGACAACCGCGAATCTTCGCCAAACCATATCCTGTGGCTATGGATCCCGGATCTGCGCTTCGCTTGTCCGGGACGACATCGCTGTGACGACTTCGTTCCGGTTCAGCCGATGATCTTCTCGACCGCTGCCTGATCCAGCCCGAACTTCTTCCCGGCCTCGAGAATCTCCTGCCAGGTGGTCGGATCGACAGGAATGCCTTCGGCAAGCCGCTTCTTCTTGGTCTCGCGCTCGGGCTCGCCGGCGATCTTGACCTTGTCGACGCCGGGGGCGGGCGGTGAGCCGGTGTGCCAGGCGACGAAGCTCTCGACTTCGCGCGCGAGGTTTTCGCCGGTGCCGAGCTTGCCCGGGTCGATGACGATCGAGAGCATGCCGTTGAGGACGTTGTGCTTGCCGTCGGACGGGCCCTTGACCACCTGTCCGCCGGAGAGTGCGCCGCCGAGAATTTCGCACACGAGCGCGAGCCCCGAACCCTTGTGCTCTCCGAACGGCAGGATGGCGCCGTACGGCGGGATCACGGTGTAGCGCGGATTGACCGTGGGCTTGCCTTCATTGTCGATGATGGTGCCGGGCTCGAGCTCGACGCCTTTGTTGTGGGCAACGCGGGTTTTGCCCTGCGCGATCCTGCTGGTGGCGAAGTCGAGCACGATGGGGTCCTTGCCCCTGCGAGGAATGCCGACGCAGAACGGGTTGGTGCCGTGGCGCGCATCGCTGCCGCCCCAGGGCGCCACGATCGGGCGCGAGATCACGTTGACGAAGTGAATCGAGACCAGCCCGTGGTCGATGCACTGCTCGGCCCAGTGGCCGATGCGGCCGATGTGGTGCGAGTTGGAGAGGCCGACGAGACACACGCCGTTGCGCTTGGCGCGCTCGGCCGCCAACTCCATCGCTTCATGGCCGATCACCTGGCCATAGCCGGTGAGGCCGTCCAGGGTCAGAAGCGGACCGGTGTCGAGCACGATCTTGACGTGCGCGTTCACGGCGAGGCCGCCGTTGGTGACGCTCTGGACATAGCGCGGGATCATGCCGACTCCGTGAGAGTCATGTCCCTTCAGATTGGCCTCGACGAGATTGGTGGACACGAGCTCGGCCTCGCGGTCCGAGGAGCCTCCGGCCTTGACGATGGCGTGGATGGCTTTGGTGAGCGGCTCTGCCTTGATGGTGCGATAGTCGGCCATTGTTGTTGCTCTTATCCCTTCACGATGCGGCGGCAGTGGACCCAGGCTGCCTCAATCAGGTTCTCGCTCGCTTCCGGTGTGCGGAAGGCCGAATGCGCCGACAGCGTCACGTTCGGCAGTTTCGTCAGTGGGTGATCGCCGGGCAGCGGTTCGATGTTGAAGACATCGAGGCCCGCATGGCGGATATGGCCGGACTTCAGCGCGTCGATCATGGCGGCTTCGTCGATGACAGCGGCGCGCGCAGTGTTGATGAGGATGATGCCGCGCTTCATCGCGAGGATCTTCTCGCGCGTGATCATGCCGCGGGTTTCGTCGTTGAGCAGCAGATGCAGCGATACGACGTCGCTCTTGGCCAGCACCGTATCGAGATCGGTGAACTCGACGCCGGGATAGCTCTTCGGCGAGCGGTTCCAGGCGATCACCTTCATGCCGCTGCCGGACGCAATGCGCGCAACTTCCGCGGCGATGCCGCCGAAGCCGATCAGCCCGAGGGTCTTGCCGGTGAGCTGCATGCCGTCCTCGCGCAGCCAGTTGCCGGCCCGCATCTCGCGGTCCATCATCGCTATGACGCGGGCCGAGGCCCACATCAGCGCGATTGCGGATTCCGCCACGGCCGTGTCGCCATAGCCCTTGATCAGATGCACGGAGATGCCGAGCTCGGCGAGCTCTTCCGGATTCATGTAGCTGCGCGCGCCGGTGCCGAGGAACACGACGTGCTTCAGGCCGGTGCACTTCTTCGCGACCTCGGTCGGCAGCGCTGTATGATCGACGATCGCGATCTCGGCGCCATCGAGCACTTCCGGATATTGTTCGGGCTTGATGTCGGGATCCCTGTGGATCCGAACCTCGGGATCACCGGGCCTCGTTAGCCGCTCCATGATCCCGGCGAGGGCTTCATTGGCGTCGACGAAAACTCCGCGCATGTCTCTCTCCGGTCAGGACGCGACGCCGGCGATCGCCAGCACGGTATGCATGAGAACGTTGGTGCCCGCGGCGCAGTCGGGCTGCGTGGCATCCTCCAGCTCGTTGTGGCTGATGCCGTCCTTGCAGGGCACGAACACCATCGCCGCCGGCATGACGGTGTTGAGGTTGCAGGCGTCGTGGCCGGCGCCGGACGTGATGCGGCGAGAGGAATAACCGAGCGTCTTCGCCGCGTTCTCGACCGCCGCGATCAGCTTCGGATCGAAATGCGTCGGCGGCTTGCGCCAGACCAGATCGATCTTGACCTCGACCTTGCGGCGCGCGGCGATCTCTGCGATCGCGGCGCGCAGGTCGCGGTCGAGCGCATCCATGATCGCGTTATCGGCGCTGCGGCAGTCCATGGTGAAGGCGATCTCCCCGGGAATGACGTTGCGCGAGGGGTTTGCGATCACGGCCTCGCCGATGGTGCCGACCGCGTTCGGTCCGTGCTTCCTCGCAATCGCTTCCATCGCCAGCACGATCTCCGACAGTGTCGCCAGCGCGTCGCGCCGCAGCGGCATCGGGGTCGAACCCGCATGGCTCTCGAAGCCGGAAATCTTGCCGTCATACCAGAGCACGCCCTGGCCGGAATCGACCACGCCGATCGTCTTGCCCTCGGCCTCCAGGATCGGGCCCTGTTCGATATGCAGCTCGACGAAGCAGCCGAGCTTCTGGAAGCCGACCGGCTTGTCGCCGCGATAGCCGATGCTGTCGAGCGCCTGGCCGACGGTCGTGCCCTCAATATCCTTGCGCGACAGGATGTCGTCGGTGGTGAAGTCGCCGACATAGGCGGCGGAAGCCATCATTGCAGGTGCGAAGCGCGAGCCTTCCTCGTTGGTCCAGTTGACGACGCAGATCGGCGCCTCGGTCTCGATGCCGGCGTCGTTCAGCGTGCGGATGACTTCCAGCGCACCGAGCGTGCCCAGGATGCCGTCATACTTGCCGCCGGTCGGCTGGGTGTCGAGATGCGAGCCGATGCCGACGGGCGGCTTCGACATGTCGCGGCCCCTGCGCAGGCCGAACATCGAGCCGAGCGCGTCGACGTGGAGTTCGAGGCCGGCATCCGCGCAGGCTTGGCGGAACCAGTCGCGAACCTGCTTGTCTTCGCTGCTGAGCGTCAGCCGGCGCACGCCGCCCTTGGCCGTCGCGCCAAACTGCGCGGTCTCATGGATGGAGCCCCAGAGGCGGGCGGAATCGATCTGCAGGTTCGTGGCGGCTCGGCTCATGCGTCAGTCCATTTTTGGCTGTCATTCCGGGGCGGCTCGAAGAGCCGAACCCGGAATCTCGAGATTCCGGGTTCGATGCTGTCGCATCGCCCCGGAATGACGTTGAAGGTTGTCCGGCGCCTTTTTCAATGACGCGCCGGCGCGGGCGCGTCAACCGCGAGGCTGCTCTGCGCAATCTGCCGTGCCAGTTCGGCGACGCGCTCCACGGCGACGACGTCGGGCGAGGCGAGCCAGCTCGCGGTGAAGGTCAGCGGGGCGATCGCGAGGTCGGTGTCGAGCAGCTGCAGCCGTCCGTCGCCGAGCTCGTTCTCGACGATGGCGTCGGGGATCACGGCGATACCGAGCCCCTCGACCGCCATGTGGATGACCGTCGCCAGTGAGGCGGAGGCATGCAGCCGGATCGGCGGCAGCTCCGGCCGGTCGAACACCTCGCGGACGACCTCGTAAGGCTTGGTCTTGCGCGGGAAGGTGATGATCGGAAACCGCGCCAGCTCTGCCGGGGTCACCGGGCCCTTGCCGAGCCCCAGCGAAGGGCTTGCGAGAAAGCCGATCGGATAATCGGCGAGCACGCGGTTGTGCACGCCGGAGGCGGACAAGGGTCCGACGACGAAAGCGAGCTCGATCTCCTGCGCGAGCAGGCGCGCGGTGAGGTTCGGCGTGATGTCGACCTCGATCTCCAGCGACAGGTTCGGATAGACCTGGTTCACGCTCTTCACGAGCCGCGGCAGCCAAGTGTGGACGATGGTTTCGGCGACACCGAGGCGCATGACACCGCGCATCGCCGTCCGGTCGCCGATCTCCGCCATCATCGCGGCGCGCAGACCGATCAGCTTCTCGGCATAAACCATCATCTGCCGGCCGCTCGGTGTCGGTGAGGCGACGCGATGATCTCTGTTGAGGAGCTTCACGCCCATCTCGCGCTCGAGCTGGGCGATGCGCTGCGAGATCGCCGGCTGGGTCGTGTTGAGCCGTTGTGCGGCGCCCCGGAAGCTGCCGAGCTTGACAACCCAGAGGAACGTCTCGATCGACCTGAAGTCCAGCATCGGAAGGATTGTCCCCGTCGATAAATGAGATTTATCGAGATTGATTAGAAACGACGATTAGACTTTATAGCACGCTTGGTGTTGGCTTGTCTTTGTCGAGTTTATAGGCAGGTCGATCGCATGACTGTTTTGGTGGCAGCGCAGCAAACTGAAACGCCCGACACACTCCCGAGCCGCAAGGCCCGGCTCGCCTACCGCGAGGGATTGGTCGCCTCCACTGCCGGCGTCGCTCCCGGGTTCGTTCAGGGCAATCTCGCGATCCTGCCGGCGGACTATGCCGGCGCCTTTCACCGCTTCTGCCAGCTCAATCCGAAGCCGTGCCCGATCATCGGCATGTCCGATGTCGGCAGCCCTTTCATTCCTTCGCTCGGCGCCGATCTCGACATCCGCACCGACGTGCCGCGCTACCGGGTCTGGCGCGATGGCGAGGTCGTCGAGGAGCCGACCGACGTGACCAAGTATTGGCGCGACGATCTCGTCACCTTCGTGCTTGGCTGCTCCTTCTCGTTCGAGGAGGCCCTGCTCGAAGAGGGCATGCCGATCCGGCACATCGAGCGCAATGTGCGCGTGCCGATGTACCGCACCAACATCGCCTGCGGCGAGGCCGGACCGTTTGCCGGTCCCATGGTGGTCTCGATGCGCCCGTTCAAGCCGGCCGATGCGATCCGTGCGGTGCAGATCACCTCGCGTTATCCCGCCGTGCACGGCGCGCCCGTGCATCTCGGCCATCCGCACCTGATCGGCATCAAGGACATTGCCAAGCCCGACTACGGCGATCCCGTTCCGGTCGCCGATGACGAGATTCCGGTGTTCTGGGCCTGTGGTGTGACTCCGCAATCGGTGATCAACGCGGCGAAACTCCCGTTCGCGATCACGCACTCGCCCGGCTTGATGCTGGTGACGGATCTGAAGAACAGGAACATGGCCGTGATTTAGCAGGCAGCGTCTGCTGCTTCTTCAGGCTTTACCGCATCCACCAATCGCTTCATTCGATCAGTCGAAATTCAGTAACAGGGGACTTTGCCATGACGATCACTCGCCGCGACGTGTTGTTGGGAGCCACCGCCACTGCCGCTCTCGTGCCGCTGGCAGCGCGTGCACAGACTTCGGAAGTCGTGATCGGCGTGATCTATCCGTTTTCCGGCGGCAGCGCGCAGCAGGGCGTCGACGCGCAGAAGGCCTATGAGACTGCGCTCGAAGTCATCAACAAGAACACCGATTTCGACCTGCCGCTGGCGAAAGGCGAGGGCCTGCCGGGTCTCGGCGGTGCGAAGATCCGTCTCGTGTTCGCCGACCACCAGGCCGATCCCCAGAAGGGCCGCGCCGAGGCCGAGCGCCTGATCACGCAGGAGAAGGTCAGCGCCATCATCGGCACCTATCAGAGCGCCGTCGCGGTCACCGTCAGCCAGATCTGCGAACGCTACCAGGTCCCGTTCGTTTCCGCAGACAATTCCTCGCCCAGCCTGCATCGCCGCGGCCTGAAATATTACTTCCGCGCTGCGCCGCATGACGAGATGTACTCGGCCGCGATGTTCGACTTCTTCGATGCCATGAAGAAGAAGGGCGCCAAGATCGAGACGCTGTCGCTGTTCCACGAGGACACCATCTTCGGCACCGACTCCGGCAATGCCCAGACCAAGATCGCCGGCGAGCGCGGCTACAAGATCGTCACCGACATCAAGTATCGCGCCAACTCGCCCTCGCTCTCGGCCGAGGTGCAGCAGCTCAAGACCGCCAATGCCGACGTGCTGATGCCCTCGAGCTACACCACCGACGGCATCCTCCTGGTCAAGACCATGGCCGAGCTCGGCTACAAGCCGAATGCGATCGTGGCGCAGGACGCCGGCTTCTCCGAGAAGGCGCTTTATGATGCCGTCGGCGACAAGCTCGAAGGCGTGATCTCGCGCGGCACGTTTTCGCTCGACCTCGCGCAGAAGCGTCCGATGGTCGGCAAGATCAACGACATGTTCAAGGCGAAGTCGGGCAAGGATTTCAACGATCTCACCTCGCGTCAGTTCATGGGCCTGATCATCCTCGCCGACGCCATCAACCGCGCCAAGTCGACCGACGGCGAGAAGATCCGCGACGCGCTGGCCGCAACCGACATTCCGGGCGAGCAGACCATCATGCCCTGGAAGCGCGTCAAGTTCGACGAGATGGGGCAGAACAACGACGCCGATCCGGTGCTGCTGCAATATGTCGGCGGCAAGTTCGTCACCATCTTCCCGCCGCAGGCCGCGATCGCCGAAGCGATCTGGCCGATGAAGTAAGATTGGGAAAGCGGGAGCTCAGGTGTAGCTCCCGCCCTCATCCTGAGGAGCGGGCGTAGCCCGCGTCTCGAAGGAAGAGGGCTGGGCCATCCTTCGAGACGCGCGCTTGTGCGCGCTCCTCAGGATGAGGATCTATTTCGGGGGACAGACTTTTGACAGCCCAAGCCATCATCCAGAGTCTCGCGAGCGGCCTTCTCATGGGCCTGCTCTACGGGCTGATCGCGGTCGGCCTCGCGCTGATCTTCGGCCTGATGGACGTCGTGAACTTTGCCCATGGCGAGTTCCTGATGATCGCGATGTACGTGTCATTCTTCCTGTTCGCGTTCTTCGCCATCGATCCCTTGCTGTCGGCGCCGCTGGTCGCCGCGGCGCTGTTCGTGTTCGGAGCGGTGGTCTACCTGCTCATTGTACGCTTCGCCATGCGGGCCAAGGCCAATGCGGGCATGGTGCAGATCTTCTCCACCTTCGGTCTCGCCATCGTCATGCGCGGCCTCGCGCAATTCTTCTTCACGCCGGACTATCGCAGCATCCCGCAGTCCTGGCTCGGCGGCAAAACCATCTCGGTCGCCGGCATCTTCCTGCCGGAGCCGCAGCTGATCGGCGCGCTGGTCTCGATACTGGCCTTTGCCGGCCTCTACTTCTTCATCCACCGCACCGATTTCGGCCGCGCGCTGGAGGCGACGCGTGAGGATCCCGGCGCGGTCGCCCTGGTCGGCATCGACAAGAACCGTGTGTTCGCGCTCGGCTGGGGCCTCGGTGCCGCGCTGGTCGGCCTCGCCGGCGCGATCATGGCGGTGTTCTTCTACATCTATCCCGATGTCGGCGCGTCCTTTGCGCTGATCGCCTATGTCACGGTCGCGCTCGGCGGCTTCGGCAGCGTGTTCGGCGCCTTTGCCGGCGGCATCATCGTCGGCCTCGTCGAGGCGGTCACGGCCTTGGTGCTGCCGCCCTCGCTGAAGTCGGTCGGCATCTATGCCGTCTATCTCCTCGTCGTCTTCATCCGGCCGCGCGGCCTGTTCGGGTCGATGTGATGGACAAGAATTTTGCCGCGCGGCGCCGCCGCGACCTTATTATCGCCGCCGTTTTGGCCGGGCTCGCAGCGCTGGCGCCGCTGTTCGTCAAGGACGTCTACGTCCAGAACATCCTGATCCTGACGCTGATGTATGCGGCGCTGTCGCAGAGCTGGAACATCCTGTCCGGCTATTGCGGGCAGATATCGCTGGGCCACGCGCTCTATTTCGGCATCGGCGCTTACACCACCGAACTGCTGTTCACCAAGTTCGGCGTGCTGCCCTGGTTCGGCATGCTCGGCGGCGGCATGATCGCCGCCCTGATCGCGATGGGGCTCGGCTATCCCTTCTTCCGCCTGCGCGGCCACTACTTCGTGATCGCGACCATCGTCATCGCCGAGATCGGCCTGCTGCTGTTCCAGAACTGGGAATGGGCGGGAGCCGCGATGGGCATCACCATTCCGATCCGCGGCGACAGCTGGCTGAAATTCCAGTTCCTGCGCACCAAGCTGCCATACTTCTATTTCGCGCTGGGGCTGTGCTGCCTCGCCTGGTTCGTCACCTGGTGGCTGGAAGATTCCAAATGGGGCTTCTGGTGGCGCGCGGTGAAGGACAATCCGGAGGCGGCCGAAAGTCTCGGCGTTGTCGTGTTCAATTCCAAGATGGGCGCCGCTGCCGTCTCCGCTTTCCTGGTCGCGATCGGCGGAGCCTTCTACGCGCAGTTTCTCGCCTATATCGATCCCGAGAGCGTGATGGGCTTCCAGTTCTCGCTGCTGATGGCGCTGCCGGCCGTGCTCGGCGGCATCGGCACCCTCTGGGGCCCGGTGTTGGGGGCCGCCATCCTGATCCCGATGACGGAGCTGACGCGCTCCTATATCGGCGGCTCCGGGCGCGGCGTCGATCTCATCGTCTATGGTGCGCTGATCGTGGCGATCTCGCTGGCCTTGCCGCAGGGTCTGGTGAGCCTGTTCTCCCGTTCGAAAGCAAAGGGAGCAACGCGATGACGGCGCTCCTGGAAACCCGCGGCGTCTGGCAGCGCTTTGGCGGCCTCGTCGCCAACAGCGACGTCTCGATCTCGGTCGGCCGCGGCGAGATCGTCGGTCTGATCGGCCCGAACGGTGCCGGCAAGTCGACGCTGTTCAATCTCATCGCCGGCGTGCTGCCGCCGACCCAGGGTTCGATTCTATTCGACGGCGAGGACGTCACCCGTATGCCGGCGGCTGAGCGCTGCCAGCGCGGCGTCGGCCGTACCTTCCAGGTGGTCAAGAGCTTCGAGACCATGACAGTGATCGACAACGTCATCGTCGGCGCTCTCGTGCGCAACACCGTGATGCGCGAGGCGCGCCGCAAGGCGCACGAGGTGCTGGAGTTCACCGGCCTTGCCGCGCGCGCCGACGTGCTCGCCAGCGACCTCGTGCCGGCCGAGAAGCGCCGCCTCGAAGTCGCGCGTGCGCTTGCGACCGAACCAAAGCTGCTGCTGCTCGACGAAGTCCTCACCGGCCTGACGCCGACCGAGGCACAGACCGGTGTGGCGCTGGTGCGCAAGGTGCGCGATGCCGGCATCACCGTGTTGATGGTCGAACACGTCATGGAGATCGTGATGCCGCTGGTCGACCGTGCCATCGTGCTCGACCTCGGCAAGGTGCTGGTCGAGGGCAAGCCCGCAGACGTCGTCCGCGATCCCAAGGTGATCAGCGCATATCTGGGAGATCGTCATGCTCAGCGTGCGTGAAGTCACGACCGCCTATCAGGGCCTGGTCGCGATCTCCGCGGTCTCGATCGAGGTCCAGAAGGGTGAGATCGTCTGCGTCGCAGGAGCCAACGGCGCGGGCAAGTCGACGCTGCTGAAATCCATTGCCGGTGCCGAACGTCCGCGTTCGGGCACCGTGACGTTCGACGGCAGGCGCCTCGACGGCATGGCGCAGCACCACATCACCGCCACCGGCATCGCCTATGTGCCGGAAAACCGCCGCCTGTTCCCGCGCCTGTCCGTGCGCGACAATCTTCGTCTCGGCAGTTATCTCTACCGGGGCGAAGCCAACCGTGAGCAGCCGCTCGATCTCGTCTTCACGCTGTTCCCCCGTCTTCAGGAACGTTTGGAGCAGCGCGCCGAGACGCTCTCCGGCGGCGAGCAGCAGATGCTCGCGATCGGCCGCGCGCTGATGACGCGCCCGCGGCTTCTGATGCTGGACGAGCCCTCGCAGGGCATCATGCCGAAGCTCGTCGACGAAATCTTCCAGGCCGTGAAGCGCATCCGCGACGCCGGCATGACCGTGCTGATCGTCGAGCAGCGCATGGCCGAGTGCCTCGAGATCGCCGACCGCGCCTACATTCTGCAAACCGGCCGCGTGCTGATGCAGGGCCCGTCCGCGGAGATCAAGGGCAATCCGGATGTGCGGAAGGCGTATCTGGGGCTATAGCCATGCGAAGACGGCCGTAGCCCGGATGAGCGAAGCGATATCCGGGACAGGCGCCCCCGCATGTCGCTTCGCTCATGCGGGCTACAGCCGTCGCCACATCCTCCGTCATTGCTTCGCTGCGCAATGACGGGGTTAGAGCGGTGTTCAATGCTCGTGCCCATGCTCCGGCAGCGTCACTCCGAACACCTTCGCCAGGTCCGTCACCTGCTCCGGCGACAGATAGCGCGGGTTCATCCCGCGCAGCAGCAGGTACAGCTTCGCCGTTTCCTCGAGCTCCTCGGTCGCGAACACCGCGGCTTCCAGCGTGTCGCCGGCAACCACCGGGCCGTGATTGGCGAGCAGCACGGACGAATATTTCCCCGCCAGTCCCTTGATCGCGTCAGCCACAGCGGGATCGCCGGGGCGGTAATAGGGCACGAGCGCGGTGGCGCCGCATTTCATCAGGTAGTAGGCCGTCATCGGCGGCAATGCGGCGCGCGGGTCGATCTCGGGCAGCATCGAGACCGCAACGGAATGCGTCGAGTGCAGATGCACGATCGCCCGCGCGCTTCCCCGGGTGTCGTAGAGCGCAGTATGGAGCGGAACTTCCTTGGTCGGCGCATCGCCCGAAACCAGCCGTCCCCCTCTATCCAGCCGCGCCAGCTTCGCGGGGTCGAGGAAGCCGAGCGAGGCGTTGGTCGGCGTCACCAGCCAGCCGCCGTCGTCGATCTTGACGCTGATATTGCCGGAGGAGCCCGGCGTCAGGCCGCGCTCGAACAGGGACCGCCCGAAGCGGCAGATATCCTCGCGCAGCCTTGTCTCGTTGCTCGTTTCGCTTCTCATGGCCGTCATGCCTGCTTGTCTCACGCTTTGGCAGTGTGGCCAAGCCGTGATATCGGTTCGCTGAGCCGCCGCGAAGGGCGGGCCGTCCGGGAAACGTTCGCAAGGATCAGTTGCATGTCGGCCTCCACGTCACAAAATCAGCGTATCGCCGTCATCGGGCTCGGCTCGATGGGCTTCGGCATGGCGACCTCGCTGAAGAGCGCCGGCCATGCCGTGACCGGCTGCGATGTCTCGGCGGACGCGGTGGCGCGCTTCGTGACGGATGGCGGCGCGGGGGCCAGGACACCGGCCGAAGCGGCCAAGGAGGCCGATAGCGTCGTCAGCGTCGTGGTCAACGCCGCGCAGACCGAGGCGATCCTGTTCGGCAAGGATGGTGCCGCCGAGACCATGCCGAAGGACAGCGTCTTCATATCCTCGGCCACCATGGATCCCGACGTGGCGCGGCGCCTTGCCAAGCAGCTCGAGGCGACCGGCCGGCATTACCTGGACGCGCCGATCTCCGGCGGGGCGCAGCGCGCCGCGCAAGGCGAGCTGACGATCCTCGCCTCCGGCAGTCCCGCCGCTTTTGCCAAGGCGCGGCCCGCGCTCGATGCCATGGCCGCAAAGCTCTACGAGCTTGGCGATGCCGCCGGCCAGGGCGCCGCCTTCAAGATGATCAACCAGTTGCTGGCCGGCGTGCACATCGCCGCGGCCAGCGAAGCCATGGCGTTCGCGGCCAGGCAGGGCCTCGACATCCGCAAGGTCTATGAGGTCATCACGGCGTCCGCCGGCAATTCCTGGATGTTCGAGAATCGCATGCCGCATGTGCTCGACGGCGATTACACGCCGCGCAGCGCGGTCGAGATCTTCGTCAAGGACCTCGGCATCATCCAGGACATGGCGCGCACCGCCCGCTTCCCTGTGCCGGTTTCCGCCGCTGCGCTTCAGATGTTCCTGATGACATCGGCCGCCGGCATGGGCCGCGACGACGACGCGTCGGTGGCGCGGATGTATGCGCAGGTCACCGGCGTCAAGCTGCCCGGTGACAAGTAAGCAAGAGGAGCTCCGATGCCCCGTTTCGCCGCCAATCTCTCGATGATGTTCACCGAGGTGCCGTTCCTCGATCGCTTCGATGCCGCCGCGCAAGCCGGCTTCACCGCCGTCGAGTTTCTCTTTCCCTATGAGCATCCGGCGGAAGCGATCGGCGAGCGGCTCAAGCGCAATGGCCTGACCCAGGCGCTGTTCAACCTGCCGCCGGGCGACTGGAACGCCGGCGAGAAGGGCTTTGCGGCGCTGCCGTCGCGGTTCAACGATCTCAAGGCGAGCCTGGAGACGGCGCTGCCTTACGCCAAGGCGACCGGCGTCAGGCGCCTGCACCTGATGGCCGGCATCGCCAACCGCGGCGAGCGCGTCGCGATCGAGGCGTTCTACAAATCAGTGGCCTTGGCCGCGGAATTCTTCGCGCCGCACGGCATCGACGTCGTGATCGAGCCGATCAATGCGCGCAACGTGCCCGGCTACTTCCTCAACGATTTCGGCTTCGCGCGCGACCTGATCCGGGAGCTGAGGCTCCCGAATCTGAAGCTTCAGTTCGACATCTATCACTGCCAGATCATCCACGGCGACGTCACCATGCGGCTGCGCGAGATGATGCCGATCGTCGGCCACATCCAGATCGCCAGCATCCCCTCGCGCAACGAGCCCGATGGCGAGGAGCTGAACTATCCGTTCCTGTTCGACGAGCTCGACCGGCTCGGCTATGCCGGCTTCGTCGGCTGCGAATACAATCCGCGCGGCAGGACCACCGACGGCCTTGCCTGGTTCAAGCCTTACGCTGGAGTGAAGTCGTGACACTTGCGTTGGGCTGCATCGCCGACGACTACACCGGCGCCTCCGACCTCGCCAACACGCTGACGCGCGCCGGCCTGCGTACGGTGCAGACCATCGGCATACCCGCCGACGATCTGGCGCTGCCCGAAGTCGATGCCGTCGTGGTGTCCTTGAAGAGCCGCTCGATCGAAGCCGGCCTTGCCGTGTCGCGCTCCCGCGCGGCGGACAAATGGCTGCGCGGCCGCGGCGCGGGCCACGTGTTGTTCAAGATCTGTTCGACCTTCGATTCCACCGACGCCGGCAATATCGGCCCGGTGATGGACGCGCTGCGCGCCGACTGCGGCGAAGCTGCCGTGCTGGTGACGCCGGCATTCCCGGAGACCGGCCGCACCGTCTACCAGGGCAACCTCTTCGTCGGTGCCGTGCCGCTCAACGAGAGCCCGCTGAAGGACCATCCGCTCAACCCGATGCATGATTCAAACCTGGTGCGTGTGCTGGCGCGCCAGAGCAGAACGCAGATCGGTCTCGTCGATCTCGCCACCGTCACGCGCGGCACAGTTGCGGTCCGGGCGCGATTGACCGAGCTCGCGGGCAAGGGCATCGGCGCCGCGATCATCGACGCCGTCTTCGACCACGATCTCGAGACCGTCGGTCTCGTCGCCGCCGAACATCGGCTGTCGGTCGGCGCCTCCGGAATCGGCCTTGGACTCGCGCGGGCACTGGTGTCGACTGGAAAGGTCGAGCCCGGCGCCGCAAGCAGCGAGTCCGGAGCCGTCGTTGGCGGACCGGCAGCGTGTCTTGCCGGAAGCTGCTCACAGGCGACCCTCAGGCAGATCGCCAGCGCTGAACGGGTCATGCCGGTGCTCCATCTCGATCCGGACCGTATTCTTACGGGAACGGGCGAAGCGCAGCGTGCGCTGGACTGGGCAATGCCCCGACTGGCTGAAGGTCCGGTGCTGATTGCGTCGAGCTCGACGCCGGATCAGGTCGCCGCGCTGCAGGCGCGCCACGGCCGCGACGCCGCCGGTCACGCCATCGAGCAGGCGATGGCCGATATCGCAGAAAGCCTCGTAAAATCAGGCGTGCGGCGACTGATCGTTGCCGGCGGGGAGACGTCCGGCGCCGTTGTCGACCGGTTGAATATCCCCGGCTTTCTCGTAGGGGTAGAAATTGCCGCAGGCGTTCCGGTGCTGCGCGCGGTCGGCGCCGAAAGCGACATGCTGCTCGCTCTGAAGTCCGGAAATTTTGGCGGCGCAGAGTTTTTCTCGGACGCGCTTAGGCTCATGCGCTGAGCGCAGAGCATTCTTAGCCCCTCATTCATTTCTTTCGGTTTCCGTACCCGTACGGAGTCGTAGTTAACATCCGCGCAGGTGCTCTGGTGTGTGAAGTCGGCGCTGCTCCCTTTGTTTTGATTCGTAATTCCCGGATGCGCGCTCGCGCCTGCACGAAGAGACCTCAATCATGTTCGCCAAGATCTCCATCCGCGCCAAGATCATCAGTGTCGTGGCGTTCCTGCTGGTC
Source organism: Bradyrhizobium sp. CCBAU 53415 (assembly GCF_028128735.1). NCBI lineage: Bacteria > Pseudomonadati > Pseudomonadota > Alphaproteobacteria > Hyphomicrobiales > Nitrobacteraceae > Bradyrhizobium > Bradyrhizobium sp. CCBAU 53415. The sequence continues at coordinate 489,847 of NZ_LBJF01000027.1, forward strand.
GCGATGGCCGGCATGGGCCTGCTCGCCGTCACGAAGATGCGATCGATCAACGCAAATACAGTGGACATCACCACGAACTGGATGCCCAGCGTGCGGGTGATCGGGGATTTGCGCGCCAGCGTCATCACCTATCGCAACGTGGTGCGTCAGCACATGCTGGCCGAAGCTCTGGACGACAAGCTCGCGGTGGAGAAGACCGCCGCCACCGTGAGTGAGGCGCTCGCCAAGGTGCGCACCAGGTATGAGGCGATGATCAGTTCTCCGGAAGAGCGCGCGCTCTATGGCCAGTGGTCCAAGCTCTGGGACGAGTACAAGAAGGGGACCGAGGAGGTGATGGCGTTGTCGCGCAAGGAGGCCGGCAAGATCCCGCGCGAGGCCCAGGAGCTCAACTCCAAGACGGTCAACAAGATCGGGCTTCAGGCGGATGAGGTCCTGAACAAGGACATCGAGCTCAACACCAAGGGCGGCGATCGGGCCTCCCAGGATGCCGCCGACAGCTACGCCTATGCGTTCATGCTGGTTTCGGTCATTCTCGGCGTCGCCGTCGTGATCGGCATCGGTCTCAGCTTCTATCTCGTCCGGGACGTCTCCAGCGGCATCAACTCGATCATCGAGCCGATGCAGGCGCTGGGCAAGGGTGACCTCTCGGCCGAAGTCCCGCATCGCGGCGAGAAGACCGAGATCGGCGCCATGGCCGACGTGCTCCAGATCTTCAAGGAGGCGCTGATCGCCAAGAAGGCCGCGGACGAGGCCGCCGCGGCCGATGCCGAGGCCAAGATCGAGCGCGGCCGCCGCGTCGACGACATCACCCGCGAATTCGAGACGATGATCGGGGAGATCGTCCAGACCGTGTCGTCGGCCTCGACCCAGCTCGAAGCCTCCGCCTCGACCCTGACGGCGACCGCCGACCGCTCGCAGCGACTGGCGACCACGGTGGCGGGCGCCTCGGAGGAAGCCTCGACCAACGTGCAATCGGTGGCGTCGGCGACCGAAGAGATGGCCTCGTCGGTGGGCGAGATCGGCCGTCAGGTGCAGGAATCGGCGCGGATGGCGGGCGACGCGGTCGGTCAGGCGCGAGCCACCACCGAGCGCGTCAGCGAGCTGTCCAAGGCGGCTGCCCGGATCGGTGATGTCGTCGAGCTGATCAACACCATTGCCGGGCAGACCAACCTCCTGGCGCTGAACGCCACCATCGAGGCGGCGCGCGCGGGCGAAGCCGGCCGCGGCTTCGCCGTCGTCGCCTCCGAGGTGAAGGCGCTCGCCGAGCAGACCGCGAAGGCCACCGGCGAGATCGGCCAGCAGATCTCCGGCATCCAGGCGGCGACCAACGACTCGGTCGGCGCCATCAGGGAGATTTCCTCGACCATCGAGCGCCTGTCGGAAATCTCGTCGGCGATCGCAGCCGCCGTGGAAGAGCAGGGCGCGGCGACGCAGGAGATCGCCCGCAACGTGCAGCAGGCCGCGCAGGGCACCCAGCAGGTATCGTCCAACATCACCGACGTGCAGCGCGGCGCCACCGAGACCGGCACGGCCTCGTCGCAGGTGCTGTCGGCGGCGCAGATGCTGTCCAACGACTCGGGCCGGCTCAAGACCGAGGTCAGCAAGTTCCTGACCAACGTCCGCGCCGCGTAAAGCGCGGCACCCCATCTATCAAAGCCAGGAGCGGCGCCGAATGCGCCGCTCCTTCTCTTGGGTGCGTGATGTCGCTTCCGAGGTTGTGCCAGTAATCTTACGGGCGCGCCGTTTCATCGATGGTTAAATCTGATTTGCGAGAGCTGGGCAGGGTGATCTCGCAAGGGGCTCCCATTGGAATGATTCCATGCTGAACGCGGTTTGTGGGGAGCCCGATGCGCAAGAATTTTCCGGTCACTGCTGTCGAATATCCCGTCAGTGACGAGACGCTGATCGTTTCGCGGACCGATCTCAAGGGCAAGCTCACCTACTTCAATGAGGATTTCATTGCCGCTGCCGGCTTCACGTCGGCCGAGCTCATGGGCCAGCCGCACAACATCGTTCGCCACCCCGACATGCCGCCGGAGGCGTTCGACAATCTCTGGGAGACGCTGAAGGCGGGCAAGCCCTGGCTCGGCGCAGTAAAGAACCGCCGCAAGAACGGCGACTTCTACTGGGTGCTGGCGACGGCCTCTCCGATCCGCGAGAACGGCCAGGTCAAAGGCTATACCTCGATCCGCACCAAGCTGCCGGCCGACCAGCGCAAGCTCGCCGAAGAGGTCTACGCTGCGATCCGCGAGAAGAAACCGAATGGCTATCGCATCGACGCCGGCATCATCCGTCGCCGCTCGCTGCTCGACCGCTTCAGCATCTTCACCGGAACGCTGAAGGCTCGCCTGGTCACGACGATGGTGCTCCAGGCGCTGTTCATGCTCGCGCTCGGGGCCGGCGGCGCGCTCGCCACCGGCGGTTCGGCCAGCCTGATCCTGTCGCTGCTCGCTGTCGTCGGTGCTGCCATCATCGGCTTCGCCGGCCTTGCAACCATGCGTGCCATCCAGGGGCCGATGCAGCAGCTCAATGACACTTTGCTCAACCTCGTGCAGGACAAGCTCGACAACCGCATCGTGATCGAGCGCGACGACGAGATCGGCGAGGCGCTGCGCAACCTCCAGACCGTGCAGACCATCGTCCGCTTCAGCCGCGACGAGGTGCAGGCGGTACAGCGCCGTGCCGAGACACAGCGCAAGGCCGACATGACGAAGCTTGCCGACGGTTTCGAGGCCGCGATCGGCGAGATCGTCGAGACCGTGTCGTCGGCCGCAACCGAACTCGAGGCTTCGGCCTCGACGCTGTCCTCGACCGCGGGCCGGGCGCAGGAATTGGCGACGGCGGTCGCAACCGGTTCGGAAGCAGCGTCGACCAATGTCCATTCGGTGGCTTCGGCCGCCGAAGAGATGTCGTCCTCGGTGCGCGAGATCGGCCGGCAGGTGCAGGATTCCTCTCGCATCGCGAGCGAGGCGGTCGATCAGGCCCACGCCACCACCGAACGTGTCAGTGAATTGTCGCGGGCAGCATCGCGGATCGGCGACGTCGTCGAGCTCATCAATGCGATTGCCGGCCAGACCAACCTGCTGGCGCTCAATGCCACGATCGAGGCGGCGCGCGCGGGCGAGGCCGGTCGAGGCTTCGCGGTGGTGGCCTCCGAGGTCAAGGCGCTCGCAGAGCAGACGGCCAAGGCCACGGGCGAGATCGGCCAGCAGGTCGGCGGCATTCAGGCGGCGACGCAGGATTCGGTCAGCGCCATCGGCGAGATCAGCGGCACCATCGCGCGTCTGTCGGAGATCGCCTCGGCGATCGCGTCGGCCGTGGAGCAGCAGGGCGCAGCGACACAGGAGATCGCGCGCAACGTTCAGCAGGCGGCCCGGGGAACGCAGCAGGTCTCGTCCAACGTCGGCGACGTCCAGCGCGGCGCCTCCGAAACCGGCTCGGCGTCCTCGCAGGTGCTGTCCGCGGCGCAGATGCTGTCGCGCGACTCCAACCGCCTCAAGCTCGAAGTCGGCAAGTTCCTGAACTCGGTCCGTGCCGCCTGACGTGCGCGGCCGCATGGCTGCGATGTAGATTTCGCAGTGCGATAGCAGGGAAGTGAATGCCGGATAGTCGCCGGGGATTGGCGTTCCGGCGGTGCTCGGGTAAAGGGGGAAAGGGGATCGCCGTGGGGGCGGATTCCTTAATCCTTGTTTGACCTGGATCGCCTGGCGCATGATTGCACTGGTCCGTATTGCCCTGAGCCGGCCCTATACGTTCGTGGTGCTAGCGCTGCTGCTGCTGATCATAGGACCGCTCGCGGCGCTGCGAACTCCGACTGACATTTTCCCGGATATCCGTATCCCCGTCATCGGCGTGGTCTGGCAATACACCGGCCTGCCGCCGGACCAGATGTCCGGCCGTATCACCACGCCCTTTCAGCGCGCGCTGACGACCACCGTCAACGACATCGAACATATCACCGCCAACTCCTATAACGGCTTTGGCATCATCAAGATCTTCTTCCAGCCCAACGTCGACATCCGCACCGCCAACGCGCAGGTCACCGCGATCTCGCAGACGCTGATCAAGCAGATGCCACCGGGCGCGACGCCGCCCTTGATCCTGAACTACTCGGCTTCCACCGTGCCGATCATCCAGGTGGCGCTGTCGGGCGACGGCCTCACCGAGCAGAATCTCGCCGACATCGGCATCAACCAGCTTCGCACGCCGCTGGTCACTGTCCCGGGCGCTGCGATCCCGTATCCGTTCGGCGGCAAGCAGCGCCAGGTCCAGATCGACCTCAATCCCACCGCGCTCCAGGCCCGCGGCCTCTCCGGCCAGGACGTTGCCAATGCGCTCGCCGCCCAGAACCTGATCACGCCGGTCGGTACCCAGAAGATCGGCCAGTTCGAGTACAACATCCAGCTCAACAACTCGCCGCTCCGGATCGACGAGCTCGGCAATCTGCCGATCAGGGCCGTCAACGGCGCCATGGTCTATGTGCGCGACGTCGCCACGGTGCGCGACGGCAATCCGCCGCAGACCAACATCGTCCATGTCGACGGCAACCGCTCGGTGCTGATGATGGTGCTGAAGGCGGGCGCGACTTCGACGCTCGACATCATCGCCGGCATCAAGCAGAAGGTCATCGACGTCAAGGACCAGCTCCCGGACGCGCTCAAGATCGGCTTCATCGGTGATCAGTCAGTGTTCGTCCGCGGCGCGATCCAGGGCGTCGCCTTCGAGGGCGTGGTCGCCGCGCTGCTTACCAGCGTCATGATCCTCTTGTTCCTCGGCAGCTGGCGCTCGACCATCATCATCGCGGTCTCGATCCCGCTGTCGGTGCTGGGCGCCATCATCATGCTGTCGGCGATCGGCGAGACGCTGAACATCATGACGCTCGGCGGCCTCGCGCTCGCGGTAGGCATCCTCGTCGACGACGCCACGGTCACGATCGAGAACATCAACTACCATCTGGAGCAAGGCAAGCCGGTCGAGCAGTCGATCCTCGACGGCGCAAACCAGATCGTGACGCCGGCCTTCGTCTCGCTGCTCTGCATCTGCATCGTGTTCGTGCCGATGTTCTTCCTCACCGGCGTCGCGCGCTTCCTGTTCGTGCCAATGGCCGAAGCGGTGATGTTCGCGATGATCTGGTCGTTCATCCTGTCGCGCACGCTGGTGCCGACCATGGCGAACTATCTGCTGCAGGCGCATGTCCACCACGAGGGTGCCCCGCCGAAGTCGCGCAATCCGCTCGTCTGGGTCCAGCGCGGCTTCGAGGCGCGGTTCGAGCGCATCCGCGGCGGTTACCGCGGGCTGCTCGGCCTTGCGCTGGCGCATCGCGCGGTGTTCGTGATCAGCTTCCTCTGCCTCGTCGGCGCGTCCTTCGCGCTGGTGCCGTTCCTCGGCCGCAATTTCTTTCCCGCGGTCGACGCAGGCAACATCCTGATGCATGTCCGCACGCAAGTAGGCACCCGCGTCGAGGAGACCGCGAACCAGCTCGCCGACGTGCAAAAGGCGGTGCGCAAGCTGATCCCGGGCGAGATCGAGACCATGACCGACAATATCGGCATGCCGATCTCCGGCATCAACATGACCTACAACAACACCGGCGTGATCGGCCCGCAGGACGGCGACATTCAGATCAAGCTGAAGGAAGGCCACAAGCCGACCGAGGAGCATGCCCGCGTGCTGCGTGAGCAATTGCCGCGCCTGTTCCCCGGTGTCAGCTTCGCGTTCCTCCCCGCAGACATCGTCAGCCAGATCCTGAATTTCGGTGCGCCGGCACCGATCGACCTGCAAATCCGCGGCGCCAATCTCGGTGCGAATTTCGCTTATGCCAACAGCCTGCTGGCGAAGGTCCGCAGGATCCCCGGCGTTGCCGATGCGCGCATCCAGCAGTCGCCGAACAACCCGACCTTCAACATCGATGTCGACCGCACCCGCGCGCAATATGTCGGTCTGACCGAACGCGACGTCACCAACAGCCTGGTCGTCAATCTCGCCGGCTCCTCGCAGGTGGCGCCGACCTACTACCTCAACCCCGATAACGGCGTGTCCTATTCGATCGTGATGCAGACGCCGCAGTACCAGATGGACTCGCTCAGCGCGCTGCAGACGCTGCCGATCACCGCGGCGGGCAATTCGCAGTCGCCGATCCTCGGCGGCATCGCCGACATCAGGCGCTCGACGTCGAGCGCGGTCGTCTCGCAATACGACATCCAGCCGATGGTGCAGATCTTTGCCACGACCTCGGGCCGCGATCTCGGTGCGGTTGCCGCCGACATCCGAAAGGTGATCGCCGACACCGCCAAGGAAGTGCCGAAGGGTTCCTCCGTGGTGCTGCTCGGCCAGGTGCAGACCATGAACGGCGCCTTCACCGGCCTGCTGTTTGGCCTGCTCGGGGCCGTCGTGCTGATCTACTTCCTGATCGTCGTGAACTTCCAGTCCTGGTCCGACCCGTTCGTGATCGTCACCGCGTTGCCGGCCGCGCTCGCCGGCATCGTCTGGATGCTGTTCATGACCGAGACCACGCTGTCGGTGCCGGCACTCACCGGCGCGATCATGTGCATGGGCGTTGCCACCGCCAACAGCGTGCTGGTGATCGCCTTCGCCCGCGAGCGCTATGCGGAGCTCGGCGATCCCGTCGCGGCTGCGCTCGAAGCCGGCTTCGTCCGGTTCCGCCCGGTGCTGATGACCGCGCTTGCCATGATCATCGGCATGGCGCCGATGGCCCTGGGGCTGGGCGAGGGCGGCGAGCAGAATGCGCCACTTGGCCGTGCCGTCATCGGCGGCCTGATCTTTGCAACATTCGCCACGCTGATGTTTGTTCCCGTGGTGTTCAGCATGGTCCACAAGAAACAAGGCGCCAAAGCCGCCGCCTCATTGGAGACTCCGCATGTCGCCCACTGAACCCCGCTCCCCGGTGTCGCACCGGAAACTGGGCATCTTCGGCGTGGCGGCGCTGATTGCGGCAGGCCTCGTTGTCGGCTCCGGCATCCGTGCCCGCGAGGAGCAGGGCTCCAAGCTGAAGGAATGGACCGACGACCAGGCCGTTCCCAGCGTCGCGGTGACGCTGCCCAATGCCAAGAACCTCAACGCCACCATCGATCTGCCGGGCCGGCTGGAAGCCTATTACCGCGCCCCGATCTTCGCGCGCGTGTCGGGCTATCTGAAAAGCTGGAGTGCCGACATCGGCGCCCGGGTCAAGGCCGGGCAGGTGATCGCCGAGATCGAGGCGCCGGACCTCGACCAGCAACTGCTGCAGGCGCGCGCAGACCTCGCCAGCCAGCAGGCCAGCGCGAGGCTGTCGGAAGCAACGCTGAACCGGCGCAAGACGCTGGTCGCCTCCAACTTCGTCTCCGCGCAGGAGATCGACGAGCGCACTGCCGACCTCTCCAACAAGAAGGCCGCCGTCAATTCGGGCCAGGCCAATGTCGAGCGCCTGGAGGCGCTGGCCGGCTACAAGAAGATCACGGCGCCATTCGACGGCGTGGTCACGGCGCGCGACACCGACGTCGGCGCCTTGATCAATGCCGGCGGCGGCTCGGGGCCGGCGATGTTCGTGGTCTCCGACATCACCAAGCTGCGCGTCTACGTCAACGTGCCCCAGAACTACGTGCCGGCGATCAAGATCGGCGCCAAGGCCACCATCACGCTGCCGGAATATCCGAACCGGACGTTTCAGGCGACGGTGGAGGCTTCCTCGCAGGCGGTCGATGTCGCCTCCGGCACCACGCGCATGCAGCTCGGGCTCGACAATTCCAGCGGCGAACTGATGCCCGGCGGCTATGCCAGCGTGAAGCTGAGCCTCCAGCGCGACTCCGCGCCGCTCAGCATCCCCGCCAGCGCCCTGATCTTCAACGGCAGCGGGCTGCGTGTCGCGACGGTCGGTGCGGACGACAAGGTGCTGTTCAAGCCTGTGACGATCGCGCGCGATCTCGGCCGCGAAATCGAGCTCGCGTCGGGCATCGCGCCGGACGACCGCGTCATCACCGCGCCGCCGGATGGTCTGTCGGATGGCGATGCGGTCCGCGTCGTCGGCGCCAAAGGCAAGCCGGCAACGGCGTCCGAGAAGCAGGCACCGAAGAGCTAGGGTGGTCTCGTGCCCCGGACGCAGCGCAGCACGAAGTGATGCGCTGCCGAGCCGGGGCCCATCTCTCCTCGCTGTACCGTGTAGCTTCCGGGTCCCGGCTCTGCGGAGCGCATGATATGCCGCGTCGCGTCCGGGACACGAGAGCTTACGCCACCCGCCACTCCGGCACGCCATCCGCCGCCATTGCGATCTCGCCGATTGAGCCGACCGGCGTGCGATCCATGTTGAGCAGATGCGCCAGCGTCGCGCCGTCGGTTGCCGGAATCCGCGCCAGCGTGCGGCGATCGTCTTCGGTGCGCAGCATCACCACGCCGTGCTCGACATCGCCGCTGCGGCCATAGAGCACCGTAAAGCTCTCGACCTTGCCTTTGCCTCCGGCCTCGGTGACGAACTCCGGCACCGTGCGCTTGTTGCGGTCGGCCTCGGCCTGCACGCTCGTCTCCTGGATCAGCGCTTCGCGTGGCGCCGTCGTCGAAACGACGAGCGCGTGGTGCTTGGTAACGAAGCCGCCCTGGCCGTAGAGCAGGCCGAGTCTTGCGCCGCCGCGCAGACGCCGTACCATCGCACAGGCCGCGTGCGTCATGTAGGTGTTGAGCGGCGCGCCGAAGAAGGTGAGCCCGCCGGTCACGGTCGGCTGCACGTCGGCACCTAGCCCCAGCGTCCGCCGCGCCATCTTGGGCACGCACGGAAAGCAGCTGTAGAGCTCGATCGCATCGAACTTTTGGCCGGCGCCGCCGGCGAGGTCCATCACGCTCCTGAGCACCGCGTTCTGCGGATGGCTCTCGTAGAACTGATCGCGCAAGAGATAGTCGCGCGGCTCCTCCGCCGAGGCGCCGCCGAGCGGATAGACGAGCTTGTCTTCCGCGATGCCGAGCGCGCGCGCCTTGGCCAGACTGGTCAACAGCAAGGCACCGCCCATATTGACGCTGGGATTGGCGACCATGAGCTTGTTGTAGGGCCACGCGATCAGGCGATTGTCCGCGGTCGGCGTCGTGATCTCCTCCGGCGTATAGCGCCGCTTCAGCCAGGCATTTGGGTTTTGCGCGGCGGCCTCCGAATAGCGCGACCACAGCGTGCCCGACTCCGCCATCGCCTCGCGCGGCGTCTGGCCCCAATGGGCAGAGGAAGCCGCTTCATAGAACGGATAGACGGTGACGGGGCGGAACACGCCGAGCTTGACCGCCAGCGGCTTCTGGAACGCCGCGCCGCGCTTGGGCTCCTCGACTTCATGCGCGAACGGCGTCCAGGGCAGCTTGACGCCGGCACGCTCGGCCTTTGTCGCGGTCGACTGCGCCTCCGCGCCGCAGACCGCCGCCATGCTGCATTCGCCCCGCGCGATGCGCTTGGCCGCCTCGTGGATGTAGCGGATCGGGCTTTCGCCGCCGACCGGGCCGTAATGGCAATGCGAAGGCGCGATCCCGAGCCGTTGCGCTAGAAGCTTCTCCGGATCGCGATAGCGCCAGCTCAGGAAGTTGACGACGTCGAGCGACTGCACCTCGCCGAGCAGCTTTGCGCCGGCATCCGCCTCGGCGCGCCGCAGTGCTTGCTCCAAGAGATCGAGCGGCTCGAGACCATCGGTGATTTCCTTCGGGCGGTCGACGATCTCGCCGATGCCGACGATGACGGGGATGCAGGCAGGGGAAACATTCGTCATTGTTCTTGCTTCTTCACTCTCTCAGATATCTCCGACCTCATCCTGAGGAGCCTGCGAAGCAGGCGTCTCGAAGGATGGCCGCGGGCTCTCATGGTTCGGGACGGCGCTTGCGCGCCTCCTCACCATGAGGTCTACACCTACTCCGCCACCAGCGCATTCATGTGCTCGACGGCTTCGGCGAACTCTTCCTTGAACTCCTGCACCACGGTGCCCGCCGATTTCACGCTGTCGATCAGGCCGACGCCCTGGCCGACGAAATAGCTGACGAGATCGCGCGCCCTCGCATTGCCGCTCGCCGCCGCGCGGTCGATCGAATGGAAGGCGTCGCGGCTGATGATGCTTTGCAGCGGCATCGGCAGCGCTCCCGGGCTGTCCGGCGCGCGGTCCCAGGCATCGGTCCAGACCGAGCGGAGCTGCCGGGCAGGCTTGCCGGTGCGGCCCTTCGAGCGCACAGCGTCGCGCGAGGAGGCCGCGATCATCTTCTCGCGAAAGATCTCCGTGGTCTCGGCCTCGACCGTCGCAAGCCACACCGAGCCGGTCCAGGCGCCGGCCGCGCCCATCGCCATGCAGGCCGCCATCTGCCGTCCGGTCATGATGCCGCCGGCCGCCAGCACCGGCACGTCGCGGATGGGCTTGATGGCCTTGATCACCTCCGGCACCAGCACCATGGTCGAGACTTCGCCGCAATGGCCGCCGGCCTCGGTGCCCTGCACCACGAGGATGTCGACGCCGGCTGCGACCTGGCGCAGGGCGTGCTCCTTGGCGCCGACCAGTGCCGCAACCGGCACGCCGTGCCTCTTGCCCATCTCGATCATCGCCTTCGGCGGCACGCCCAGCGCATTGGCGATCAGCCGGATGGGATGATTGAAGGAGACCTCGAGCAGCCGAAGCGCGGTCTTCGCATCGAACGGCTGCGGCTGGTTGTCGGCAACATCAGTGGTCGTCAGCTCGATGTCGTATTTCCTCAGCAGATTTCGCGTATAGTCGCGGTGCGCTTGCGGTACGCGCGCTTCCAGGCTCTTCCAGGTGACATCCTTCTCGCCCGCCGTGGAGATGTTTTCGGGGATCAGCACGTCGATGCCGTAAGGCTTGCCGTCGACATGCGCGTCGATCCACGCCAGTTCGCGTTCGAGCGTCTCAGGCGTGTGCACGGTCGCGCCCAGCACGCCGAAGCCGCCGGCGCGGCTGACGGCGGCGACGACGTCGCGGCAATGGCTGAAGGCGAGCAGCGGGAATTCGATTCCCAGCATGTCGCAGATCGGCGATTTCATGGCGCTCTCCCGGCAGCAGCCTTCACGTTGCTGTTGTTGCTTTGCCTGCGAAGGCTGCTCGACGCTAGCCCATCGTCGCCCGCGATGCCAAGCCGGATTTGGCCGCGCATCTTGCGTGCAGGCGCCACGAAGCGGACGAGCCATTCCGCTGCACAAAATAAGCAGCCCGGAGCCGCCCGATTTGCCTCTTGCGCTTTCGAGGGCGAAAGCAAATGCTGGCTTACAACAACAGAAAAATCAGGGAGCATCAGCCCATGTCGTCAGCGCAAGCGAGTCCGGCTCAGACCACGGAGGCCTGCGACGTAGTCGTCGTCGGCGCCGGCTTTGCCGGCATGTACATGCTGCATCGCCTGCGCGGGCTCGGCTTCTCCGTACGCGTCTACGAGCAGGGGGGCGGCGTCGGCGGCACATGGTACTGGAACCGCTATCCCGGTGCGCGCTGCGACGTCGAGAGCATGCAATATTCCTACTCGTTCTCCGAAGAGCTCCAGCAGGAATGGGACTGGAGCGAACGCTACGCGCCGCAAGCAGAGATCCTGAAATACGCCAATCACGTCGCCGATCGCTTCGATCTGCGTCGCGACATCCGGTTCAACACCCGCGTCGAGCGCGCCGCTTTCGATGCGCGCGCGACATGCTGGTCGGTGACGACCTCGGACGGCAGGGCGGTCGAAGCCAGATTCGTCGTGCTTGCCACCGGCTGTCTCTCGAACGCACGCAAGCCGGACATCAAGGGCCTGGGAAATTTCAAGGGGCCCGTCTACCACACGGGCAACTGGCCGCATGAAGAGGTCGACTTCACAAGCCTGCGCGTCGGTCTGATCGGCACGGGATCATCGGGCATCCAGTCGGCGCCCATCATCGCCGAACAGGCGAAGCATCTCACGGTGTTTCAGCGAACCGCGAATTTTTCTGTTCCCGCCCGCAACGCCGCGCTGAACGATGAGGAACGCAGCGCGTTCCGCCGGAACTATCCCGAAATCCGTCGCTTCGCCCGCGAGGTCGCCCGCAATGGCATCTATGCCGAGCAGCCGGATCGCGGCGCGCTCGATGACGACGACGATATCAGGCGCGCAAGATATTCGGCGCGCTGGGAGCGCGGCGGGCTCACCTTCATGTACGCCTACAACAATCTCGGCCTCGACCGGGCCGCGAACGACACCGCGGCGGATTTCGTGCGCGGCAAGATCGCCGAGATCGTGAAGGATCCAGAGACCGCGAAGCTGCTCCAGCCGGACAGCCACCCGATCGGCACCAAGCGCATCTGTGTCGACACCGACTATTTCGCGACCTTCAACCGTTCCAATGTCTCGCTGGTCGATATCAAGGCCAATCCGATCGAGGAGATCACCGCAAACGCGGTGCGCGTCGCGGGCAAGGACCACGAGGTCGACGCGCTGGTGCTGGCTACCGGTTTCGACGCCATGACCGGCTCGGTCGCCAGGATCGACATTGTTGGCCGAGGTGGGCAGACACTGAACCAGAAATGGGCGGAAGGTCCGAAGACCTATCTCGGCCTGATGAGCGCGGGCTTTCCGAACCTCTTCATCATCACCGGGCCCGGCAGTCCATCGGTGCTCTCGAACATGATCGTGTCGATCGAGCAGCATGTCGACTGGATCGCCGATTGCCTCGTTCACATGCGCAAGCAGGCGCTTGCCACCATGGAGGCGGGCAGGGAGGCCGAGAAGCAATGGGTCGCCCATGTCAACGAGGTCGCCCACGGCACGCTCTATCCGCGGGCCAATTCGTGGTACATGGGCGCCAACGTCCCCGGCAAGCCGCGGATCTTCATGCCCTATATCGGCGGTGTCGGCGTCTACCGGCGGATCTGCGACGAGGTCGCGGCCAAGGGATATGAAGGGTTCTTGCTGGGGCGGGCGGAGCAGCCGCAGGCGGCGGCGTCCTAGGTGACGTCGTCATTCCGGGGCTCGCGAAGCGAGAGCCCGGAATCCATTTCTCAAAGCTTCCCTGCGGCGCGATGGATTCCGGGCTCGCCCTCGGGCGCCCCGGAATGACGGGGGAGGGGGCCTGCCATGACAAAACGTGGAGTTGCCCCGCCCGGCAATGCATTTCGGCGCCCTTGTCATCGGCCGTTCGCGGGCTAATTAATGCAGACGCATCTTTCCGCCGGAGCCCTCGCATGACCGACACCCCCGCCTACGTGCCGCCCAAAGTCTGGACCTGGAACAAGGAGAATGGCGGGCAGTTCGCCAGCATCAACCGTCCGATCGCCGGCCCCACCCATGACAAGGAACTTCCGGTCGGCAAGCACCCGCTCCAGCTCTATTCACTGGCGACGCCGAACGGGGTGAAGGTCACGGTGATGCTGGAGGAGCTTCTGGCGCTCGGCCACAAGGGCGCCGAATACGACGCCTGGCTGATCAAAATCGGCAATGGCGACCAATTCGGCAGCGGTTTTGTCGACATCAATCCCAACTCGAAGATCCCGGCGCTGATGGATCGCTCCGGACCCGAGCCGATCCGCGTGTTCGAGTCCGGCTCGATCCTGTTCTATCTCGCCGAGAAGTTCGGCGCCTTCCTGCCGAAAGACATCAAGACCCGCACCGAGGCGATGTCCTGGCTGTTCTGGCAGATGGGCAGCGCGCCCTATCTCGGCGGCGGCTTCGGCCATTTCTACGCCTACGCGCCGTTCAAGATCGAATACGCCATCGACCGCTTTGCGATGGAGACCAAGCGCCAGCTCGACGTGCTCGACCGGCGGCTCGCCGATAATGAATATCTCGCTGGCAAGGAGTACACGATCGCCGACATGGCGGTGTGGCCCTGGTACGGCGCGCTCGCCAAGGGCCTGGTCTATGGCGCCGGCGAATTTTTGTCGGTGCAGGACTACAAGAACGTGCAGCGCTGGACCGACCAGATCGCGCAGCGACCCGCCGTGAAGCGCGGCCGCATGGTCAACCGCGTCTCCGGCGATCCCACCAGCCAGCTCCACGAACGCCACGACGCATCCGATTTCGAGACCAAGACACAGGACAAGCTCGCGCCGGCGACATAAGGCGGCGCGCTCCTTCTTCACCTCGCCCGGCTCGCGGCAGGGATATCGCATTTGAGAGCCTTTCCCTGCGGCCATCCTTCGAGGCGCCCGCCTTTGGCGGGCTCCTCGAAGGACGAGGCGATTGCTCAGGCCCTGCCAAGAACTCATATGCGATGGCCCTGCCACAGGCGGGGCGGGGAGACGCACCTCGTGCGCGGCGCGCGGCTACTTCCTCTTCACGCCCTCCGCCGCCGGAAACACCACGCGGTCATCGGTGCGGCAGTAGCGGTCGGCGAACATGCGGCCGATCGGGTGGTAGCGGTCCATGTGCACCCGCATCGCCACGGGATCCCAGAGTTCGTCGCGGATGTGGAAGTGGACGCCTTCGCCCATGATGAGACGGCGATCGTCGTTGACGTCGATCAACTTCCAGAGCTTGCACTCCATCGCCCAGGGCGCGTCGGCCAACCGGGGCACGGCGATCTTCGTTGAAGGAGCGAGCTTCAGGCCGAGATAGTCGGGTTCACCGACCTCAGGCGGAAAATCGCCACTGCTCTCGTGCATCGCCTTTGCCAGCGGCTCGTCGGCGATGTTGACCACGAATTCGCCGGTTCGCTGGATGTTGAGAAACGTGTCCTTGTCCTGACCGTTCGGCTTGCGGTTCGCCGCGAACATGCAGAGCGGCGGGTCCTCGCAGAATGCGTTGAAGAAGCTGAACGGTGCGGCGTTGACCACTCCGGTCGGCCCGACCGAGGTCACCCAGGCGATCGGCCGCGGCAATATGAAGGAGGTCAGCACCTTGTAGCGCTCGCGTGGCGTCAGGTCGCTGGCGGCGTAGTCCATGGTGGCTCCGTGGCGAGGTGTGACTTCGTAGGGCAATGACTCAGTAAGATTAGCCGTAGGCGCAATCCGCCATCTCGCAAGAGAAAGGCGGATTACGCTCCGCCAATCCGCCCTACGATACCGGCTCTCCCCGTAAGAAAGGGGAGAGAGGCGATGCCTCACGCCATGCTCAACTCGTGCCGGCCGACCACCATCCAGTGCACCTCGTCCGGACCGTCGGCAAAGCGCAGGTGCCGCACGTCCTGGTACATCTCCGCGAGCGGGGTCCAGTGCGAGATGCCGGTGGCGCCGTGCATCTGGATCGCCTGATCGATGATCTTGCAGGCGCGCTCCGGCACCATGGCCTTGACCATGGAGACCCAGACGCGGGCCTCCTTGTTGCCGAGCACGTCCATGGCCTTGGCGGCCTTCAGCACCATCAGCCGCATCGCCTCGATCTCGCAGCGCGCCTGCGCGATGATCTGCATGTTGCCGCCGAGATGGGCGATCTTCTTGCCGAAGGCCTCGCGGGTCAGGCCCCGCTGCACCATCAAATCGAGCGCCTTCTCGGCCTTGCCGATGGTGCGCATGCAGTGATGAATGCGGCCCGGCCCGAGGCGGAGCTGCGAGATCTCGAAGCCGCGACCTTCGCCGAGCAGCATGTTCTCCTTCGGTACGCGGACGTTGTTGAAGCGCATGTGCATGTGGCCGCGCGGGGCGTGATCCTGGCCGAACACGTACATGGGGCCGAGCACCTCGACGCCGGGGGTGTCGCGCGGCACCAGGATCTGCGACTGCTGCTTGCTCGGCGCCGCATCGGGATTGGTCTTCACCATCACGATCAGGATCTTGCAGCGGGGATCGCCGAGACCGGAGATGTAATATTTCTCGCCGTTGATGACCCATTCGTCGCCGACGAGCTTGGCCGTGGTCGAGATGTTCTTGGCGTCGGAGGAGGCGACGTTCGGCTCGGTCATGACATAGGCCGAACGGATCTCACCGTTGAGCAGCGGCTTCAGCCACTTCTCCTTCTGCTCCTTGGTGCCGACGCGCTCCAGCACCTCCATGTTGCCGGTGTCGGGCGCCGAGCAGTTCATGGTCTCGGACGCCAGCGGGCTCTTGCCGAGCTCGGCCGCGATATAGGCGTAGTCGAGATTCTTCAGGCCCTGGCCGGTCTCGTCATCGGGCAGGAAGAAGTTCCAGAGGCCTTCCTGCTTGGCCTTGTTCTTGGCCTTCTCCAACACCTCGAGCTGCTTCGGCGTGAAGCTCCAGCGATCTTCCTTGCCTTCGCCGGCCTTGGCGAACTCGATCGACATCGGCTCGACGGTGTCGCGGATGAATTTCTTGACGTGATCGTAGAGCGGCCGGACCTGGTCCGACATCCTGAGGTCGTTGAGCTCGTCGCCGGGATTGAGAGTGTAGTTGGTGGTGCGGGGAATGTAGGTGTGTTTTGTCATTGTTCCTCCCGGGGCGCTGAGATCGAATTAGCCGGGAGAATAGTCGCAGCCCGGCCAAAGTGCGAGCGCGCATTTTTGACGCGCGGGCGTGCCATGTGATGGAATTTGGCGAAGGCGTTTGAAATGTTGTTTGAATGGGGGGAGGTATGCTTCGCACGCCCGCGCCACACTCTCCGCCGTCATCGCCCGCGCAGGCGGGCCATCCAGTACTCCGAGACGGCAGTGATTGAATCGAGAAGCTGCGGCGTACTGGATTCCCCGCCTTCGCGGGGAATGACGGCATCCTGAGCGATCAGTTCGCCATCCGATGCATCGCGCAGATCTTGTTGCCGTCGAGATCGCGCAGGTAGGCCAGATAGAGCTTGCCGCCGGGGCCCTGACGTACGCCGGGCGGATCCTCGATGGATTTCGCGCCGGCCGCGACACCAGCCGCGTGCCACGCGTCGACCTGCTCGGGGGAACTGCAGGCGAAACCGATGGTGCCGCCGTTCGCGCAGGTCGCCGGTTCGCCGTTGATCGGCTTCGACACAGAGAACACGCCGGTCTTGGTGATGTAGAAGATGCGATGGCCGTCGACCCTGGCCGGCCGAACCTCGAGCGTGCTCAGCAGATTGTCGTAGAACGCTTTTGCCTTGTCCAGGTCGTTGGTGCCGATCATGACGTGCGAGAACATTTGCCCATTCCCTCAGTGCTTGTAGCCCGGATGGAGCGAAGCGAAATCCGGGTCTTGCTTGCTTGTGGCAGTCCCGGATTGCGCTTCGCTCCATCCGGGCTACGAACTGCTGAACTAGAAGGCCGTATAGCCGCCGTCGATCACGAAGGTATCAGCGGTGTGATACGACGATGCCTTGCTCATCAGATACACCGCGATGCCGCCGAAATCGGATGCCTCGCCGAAGCGCCGCATCGGAATGCGCGGCATCACGTTGGCGAGGAACTTGTCGTTGGCCATGAGGCCTGATGTCATGTCGCTCTTGATCCAGCCGGGCAGGATTGCGTTCGCGGTGACGCCGTAGCGCGCCAGCTCGACGCCGAGCGCGCGCACCAGCGCGTTGATGGCGGCCTTGGTCGCGGCATAATGTTCGTTGCGTGCGGTGCCGAAGATCGAGGCGAGGCTCGAGGTCGCGACGAGGCGGCCGAACGGATCGCCGGCATTGGCGCGATCCGTCATGTGCTTTGCCGCGGCCTGGAACGCGTGGAACACGCCGTCGAGATTGGTCGCAAACATCGTGCGCCATTCCTCCTCGGTGCGCTCGATGAAGGAGCGTCGGCCGCCACCGCCGATCCCGGCATTGGCGAAGCAGCCGTCGACCCGGCCGAAGGTGTCGAGCGTCGCCTTCATCGCGGCATCGACCGAGGCCCGGTCGGTGACGTCGCAGACGCGGGTGTCGGTCTTGCCGGGAAGGCCGGCCAGGCTCGCGGCAGCGCTCTTGTTCTTGTCGGGATTGCGGCCCCAGATCGAGACGTTGCAGCCCTGGGCCGCGAGCGCCTGCGCGATGCCGAGCCCGATGCCGCCATTGCCGCCGGTGATCACGGCCACGCGGCCGGAGAGGTCGAAAAGGTCCATGCGCGTTTCCCGTTTCTGGCAAGACTTCTCTGGCAAGACTTCGTGGCGTGAGGCGCATCAGCCGCTGCGCACAAGATTGCTTGCTATGCTGCGATCACCATGGACAAGGTCGCGACAAAAATCAAATATGCGCCCCGGAACAGGCAAATTCCGGTCTGCGAAAATCGCGGCCGCAACTGACGAGGAAACCATGCAGCTCAAGCACGTCACGCTCGATTTCGATGGCTCGGTCGCGATCCTCAAGCTCGACCATCAGGAGGTGATGAACGCGGTCTCCGTGGACATGCTGGGCGGTCTCGCCGAGGCGCTCGATGCGATCGAGGAGAAGAGGGACGAGGTGCGCTGCGTGGTGCTGACCGGCGCGGGCCGCGCCTTCTGCACCGGTGCGAATCTGCAGGGCCGCAACAACCAGTCGAAGAAGACCAAGGCCGGCCTGACGCTGGAGACCGGCTTCCACCCCTTCCTGCGCCGCATCCGCAATCTGCACTGCCCGATCGTCACCGCGGTCAACGGTCCCGCCGCCGGCGCCGGCATGAGCTTCGCGCTGCTCGGCGACATGATCCTGTGCGCGCGCTCGTCCTATTTCCTGCAGGCCTTCCGCCGCATCGGCCTCGTGCCGGACTGTGGCTCGACCTGGCTCCTGCCGCGCCTCGTCGGCCGGGCGCGCTCGATCGAATTGTCGCTGATGGGCGAGCGGTTGCCGGCCGAGAAGGCGCTGGAATGGGGCCTCGTCAATCGCGTCTACGATGACGGCGCGCTGATGGAAGAGGCGATGAAGCTGGCGCGCGAGCTCGCCAGCGGCCCGACGGTGGCGCTGGCGCTGATCCGCAAGCTCTATTGGGACAGCCCCGAAAATTCCTTCGAGGACCAGCTCAACCTCGAATTCCAGTGCCAGCTCCGCGCCGGCGACACCCAGGATTTTCGCGAAGGCGTCGGCGCGTTTCTCGAGAAGCGTCCCGCGCAGTTCAAGGGCAAATGATCGAGGCCGAACTCTCCCGCAGCGTCGTGCGCTGGTGCCGCGGGGCCACCGGCGTCACCGGGGCGGCCAAGCTGTCCGGCGGCGCCAGCCAGGAAACCTGGCGCTTCGACATCGTGCATCCCGATGGACCGATCGGCGCGATCCTGCGCCGTTCGCCCAAAGGTTATGGCGCAGCGCCAACGCGCGCGGCAGGCCTTGCCGCGGAAGCAAAGCTGATGCAGCTCGCTTTCGAGGCCGGCGTGCCGTCGCCGCGCGTGCTGCATGTGCTGGTGCCGGAAGACGATCTCGGTACCGGCTTCATCATGCAGCGGATCGAGGGCGAGACCATTGCGCGCAAGATCCTGCGGGACGATGAGTTCGCCACGGCGCGGCCGCTTCTCGCGCGGCAGATCGGCGGCATTCTCGCCGGGCTGCACAAGCTGCCGCAGAACAGGCTGCCGGAGCTGCGGTACATGACGGCGGCGAAGGAGATCGGCGAATTCGAGCGCGACTATCGCAGTCTGAATTGGCCCAAGCCCGTGTTCGAGCTGGCGCTGCGCTGGTTGCGCGACCACGATCCCGGTCCCGCGGCCGAGACGACGCTGGTGCATGGCGATTTCCGCAACGGCAATCTCATCATCGGCGTTGACGGCGTCCGTGCCGTGCTCGACTGGGAGCTCGCCCATCTCGGCGATCCCATGGAGGACCTCGGCTGGGTCTGCGTCAATTCCTGGCGCTTCGGGGAGATCGACAAGCCGGTCGGCGGTTTCGGCACGCGCGAGGAGCTGTTCGCCGGCTACGAGGCGGCGGGCCGCAAGGTCGATCCCGAGCGAGTCAAGTTCTGGGAGGTGATGGGCACGCTGCGCTGGGGCATCATGTGCGGCGGCATGATGCAACGCTTCCGCGAGAGCCCCGACCATTCCATGGAGCGCGCCATGATCGGCCGCCGTGCCTCCGAGACCGAGATCGATCTGTTGCGGCTGCTCGCGCCGCGCGGGAGCTGACGCATGCAGGACGAACCGACACCCATCGAGCTGACGAAAGCGGTCGCCGATTTCCTCCGCAACGACATCACGCCGCTGATCTCCGGCCACCAGGCCTTCAAGCTGCGCGTTGCCATCAACATCCTCGACCTCGTGACGCGGCAGCTGACGCGGGAGGAGGGGAGCGATGCTGCGGAAGTGGAGCGCCTGCGCGCGCTGCTCGGCATTGACGGATCGGTGACGGATCTCAACCGGGCTCTGGCGGATCGCATCGCCAAGGGCGAGATCGACCTCGCAACGCCGGGCCTCGCCGAGCATCTGTGGGCGACCACGATGGACAAGCTCGCCGTCGATCAGCCGAGCTACGCCTCGTACAAGCGCGAACTGGGACGAGGCGGGTAATTGCTTCGCTGCGCTCGCAATGACGACGGAAGGACCGCGTCACTTCCCCACCCATTTCGGCGGCCGCTTCTCCGAGAACGCCTTCGGGCCCTCGATGTAATCCTGCGAGGCGACCATCGCCTCCACCGCGGGGTATTCGCGCTGCTCGGCGATCGCCTGCTCCAGCGACACGCCAAGCCCCTTCTGGATCGCCTGCTTCGAGGCCCGGATCGACATCGGCGAGTTCTTGCAGATCATCTCCGCCCAGCGCAGCGCGGCCGTGAGGGCCTCGCCCTGCGGCACCACCTCGTTGACGAATCCGAGCTCGAGCCCCTCCTTGGCGCTGACATGGCGCGCGGTGAGGATCATGCCCATGGCGCGCTTCAGCCCGATCTGCCGCGGCAGCCGGTGCAGGCCGCCGGCGAGGGCGGCGAGGCCGACGCGCGGCTCGGGCAGCGCGAATGTCGCGTTCTCCGACGCAATGATCAGGTCGCACGCCAGCGCGATCTCGAAGCCGCCGCCCATCGCCACACCATTCACCGCGGCGATGATCGGCTTGTCGCAGTCGAACCGCGAGGTGAGGCCGGCAAAGCCGCCCTTGTCCCAGCCACGCTTGCCGCCGGCCGCCTGCCACTTCAGGTCATTGCCGGCGCAGAACGCCTTGTCGCCGCTGCCCGTGACGATCGCGATCCACTGCTCGGGGTCCGCGGAGAAATCGTCAAACACCTTCTGAAGTTCGAAATGCGCATCGGTGTGCAGCGCGTTGTAGACCTCGGGCCGCGACAGCGTGACGATCGTGATCGGCCCCTTGTGTTCCAGCTTGGAAAATTTCAGCTCCATTGCGCGCTCCCGCATTTTCTCGTCAAGGAATATTGCCGTCATACTACCGCGCGCTGGCCGCAGAGCACCATCGAATTGCGCTGGTGCGCTTTGCGTAGCCGTCACGTCTCGCCTTGCTTGACTTGCACGCGCTCTTCTCCGCTTAATCGCGCGAAGCAGGAGTGCGCCTAGCGCCTCAACGCAAAACGACAAAATCAATCCGGGAGAGAACCTTTGGATTTCTCATTGCCTGCCGATCTCGTCGCCTATCTCGGAGAGCTCGACCGTTTCATCGAACGCGAGATAAAGCCGCTGGAAGAGGCCGACGACAACATCCGCTTCTTCGATCACCGCCGCGAATGGGCGCGCACCGATTTCGAGAATGGCGGCCTGCCGCGCCACGAATGGGAAGCGCTGCTGCGCAGGGCCAAGGATCTCGCCGACGCCGCCGGTCACCTGCGCTTTCCTGTGCCGAAGCAATATGGCGGCAAGGACGGCTCCAACCTCTGGATGGCCGTGATCCGCGAGCATTTCGCCGCGAAAGGTCTCGGCCTTCACAACGATCTCCAGAACGAGCACTCCATCGTCGGCAATTTCCCGGTCGTCACCATGCTCGACCGCTATGGGCGCGACGACCAGAAGGCGATGATCGACGGCTCGATCAGGGGCAAGTACCGCATCACCTTTGGCCTCACCGAGCCGCATCACGGTTCGGATGCGACCCACATGGAGACGCGCGCGGTGCCGGCGACGCGCGACAACGTCAAGGGCTGGATCATCAACGGCGAGAAGATGTGGACCACCGGGATGCACGTCGCCACGCACTGCGCGCTGTTCGCGCGCACGAGCGGCAACGATGGCGATGCCCGCGGCATCACCTGCTTCCTGGTGCCCGCGAAGAGCCACGGCGTCAAGGTCGAGGAGTACATGTGGACCTTCAACATGCCGACCGATCACCCCCGCGTCAGCTTCACCGACGTCTTCGTGCCGGAGGATGCGCTTTTCGGCGAAGTCGGCCGCGGCCTGTCGCTGGCACAGTGCTTCGTGCACCAGAATCGCATCCGGCAGGCGGCGAGCTCGCTGGGCGCTGCGGTGTACTGCATCAACGAAAGTGTGAAATATGCGCGCGAACGAAAGCCGTTCGGCAGGGCGCTCGCCGAGAACCAGGCGATTCAGTTTCCGCTGGTCGAGCTCGCCACGCAGGCCGAGATGCTGCGCCTCTTGATCCGCAAGACCGCCTGGGAGATGGACCAGCTCACCGAGGAGCAGATCGAGCGCACGCTGTCCGACCGCGTCTCGATGTGCAACTACTGGGCAAACCGCCTCTGCTGCGAATCCGCCGACCGCGCCATGCAGGTCCACGGCGGCATGGGCTATTCACGCCACAAGCCGTTCGAGCACATCTATCGCCACCACCGGAGATATCGCATCACCGAAGGCAGCGAGGAGATCCAGATGCGAAAAGTGGCGGGGTTCCTGTTCGGGTATATGGGGCCGGGGAAGCATTGACTGTTGGCAAAGGTAACAATCCAAATCTTCGTATGGAGGCAGTCTGGATTGGTTCGTCGCAAGCGCTCCTCGCAATGAGGCGGAGAGAGCGGCTCTCTCTCCTCCGTCATTGCGAGCGTAGCGAAGCAATCCAGCACCTCTCAAAGACGGTAGTCTCGATGGCTGCACCTCGAGGCTAGTTGACCCGCCGATCCTTTCCCGCCCAATGCGGCTCCCGCAATTGCCGCCGCAAAATCTTGCCGCTCGGATTGCGCGGCAGTGCCGGCAGGAATTCTACGCTCTTCGGGGTCTTGTAGCCGGCGATACGCGTCCGGGTGAAGTTGATGATGTCGGTGGCGGTCGCCTGCTTGCCCGGTTTCATCACCACGACCGCCTTCACCGCCTCGCCCCATTTGTCGTCGGGCACGCCGATTACGGCGGCCTCGGCGACGTCGGGATGGTCGCACAGCGCGCTCTCGACCTCGGCCGGATAGATGTTCTCGCCGCCGGAGATGATCATGTCCTTGATGCGGTCGTGGATGTAGAGGTAGCCGTCCTCGTCCATGTAGCCGGCATCGCCCGTGCGCAGCCAGCCGTCACTTCGCAGCGTCGCAGCGGTGGCTTCAGGCAAATTCCAGTAGCCGGCCATATTCGAGCCCGAACGCGTCGCGATCTCGCCGACCTGGCGCGGCGGCAGCGGCTTGCCGTCCACGTCCAGGATTGCGATCTCGACGCCGGGCAGCGCCTTGCCGGCCGAGCGCATCCGCTCGAGCCCTTCGACGTGATCTTCCGGCGGCAGCGCCACGATGGTGCCGGTGGTCTCGGTCATGCCGTAGAGCTGCACGAAGCCGCATCTGAAGACGTCGATACACTCCTTCAGCAGCGCCGCCGGAATCGGGGAAGCGCCGTAGAGCATGTATTTCAGCCGCGAGAAATCCACCGTCCTGGCGCGCGGCTGCCGCACCACGAACTGCATCGCCGCCGGCACCATGAATAGTTTCGTGATGCCCGACTGCTCGAAGAAATCCAGCACCTTGCTCGGATCGAATTCGCGCGCGATCACGCCGCGGGCACCGTGATAGAGCCCCATCACGCCCCATCCGGAGCCGCCGATGTGGAAGACCGGCATCGCGACCAGCGACACGTCGTCGGTCGACCACCGGTTCCACTCGGGCTTGTCCTCGGCATTGCCTGTCTGCACCAGGTTGAGGAAGTTCGCGTGGCTCAGCATCGCGCCCTTCGGCTTGCCTGTCGTGCCCGAGGTGTAGAGCTGGATCGCGATGTCCCTGGTGTCGATCGGCACCCTCGGGTCCTCACCGCTCTGCGCATCCCGCCAGGCCGTAAAATCCTGCCATTCCGGCGCGCCGCCTTCGGTGGTGATGATAGTGCGCACGCCCGCTATCTGGTCCCTGATCTGACGCACCTGCGCGATGAATTCCGGCCCGACGAACAGCACGGGCGCCTTGCAATCCGAAACGATGAAGGCGACCTCGGGTCCCGCGAGCCGCCAGTTCACCGGCGCCATGACGACGCCGGCTTTCATCGCGCCCATCAAGAGCTCGAAATAGAGGTCGCTGTTCTTGCCGAGATAGGCGATGCGGTCGCCGGATCTCACGCCCATCGCGATCAGGGCGTTCGCGACCTTGTTCGTCTTGATGTCGAACTCGGCAAAGCTGGTGGTGCGGCCCTCGAACTCGTAGGCAATGGCGTTGCCGCGGCTCTTCGCGCGCTCGCGCACCATGTCGGCGAGATTCGCCAATGGCTGTGTGGACATGTTTCTCCC
The DNA here is from genome assembly GCF_028128735.1 of Bradyrhizobium sp. CCBAU 53415. NCBI lineage: Bacteria > Pseudomonadati > Pseudomonadota > Alphaproteobacteria > Hyphomicrobiales > Nitrobacteraceae > Bradyrhizobium > Bradyrhizobium sp. CCBAU 53415. Next base: position 514,102 of record NZ_LBJF01000027.1, read on the forward strand.
GTAGCGTCTTGTTTTTATGCCTGGGAGTGTGGAGTCATCCGCGGGTGAAGACAAGATGGGAGAGATAATCGATGATTTTGTGTCCCGGACGCGCTGCAGCGCTTGCGCTGCTGCGCAGAGCCGGGACCCATTCTATCCACGTGCAAGAAATCTAGGCCCCGGCTCAGCAGTGCACCACGCCGCTCCGGACGATGCTTCGCATCGCCGGGGGCGCGCTGCACTGCGTCCGGGGCACGAGAGAGCATCACCCCCGCTTCGCCCGGTCCTTCTCGTTCTGCGCCACGATGCTCTCGCGCGCGGTCTTCCAGTCGTCGTCGCTCCAGTCGCGCAGCTGGTAGAAATTGCCGCCCATCGCGAGCGCCTGGGCGCCGTCCATGGCGATGGTCTCGCCGTTGATCCAGTCGCAGCCGCCGGAGATCAGGAATACCGCGAGGTTCTGCAGCTCCTCCATGGTGCCGACGCGGCCCATCGGGTTCATCGCCCTGGTGCGCGCGCCGGCCTCGTCGCCGGGCTTGATGCGCTTGCTCATGCCCTCGGTCGGGATCTCGCCCGGCGCAATGGTGTTGAGGCGGATGCCGTAGCGGCCCCATTCGGTGGCGAGCGACATCGTCATGGCGTGGATCGCCGACTTGCTCATTGCCGACGGCACCACATAGGGCGAGCCGTTGCGCACCCACGTCACCGTGATCGAGACGACGTTGCCGGGCTGCTTCAAAGCGATCCAGCGCTTGCCGACCGCATGAGTCACGTAGAACGTGCCGTGCATGACGATGTTGGCGACCGCGTCGAAGCCGCGCGACGACAGCTCCTCGGTGCGCGAGATGAAGTTGCCGGCGGCGTTGTTGATGAGGTCGGTGAGCGGGCCATCGCGAAAGATGTTCTCCACCATCTCCTCGACCGCGAGCGCGTTGCGGATGTCGACGCCGTGGCTGGTGACGCGGCCGCCATGGAGATCCATCAGCTCGGTCGCGGTCTCGTCGCAGACGATCTTGCGCCGGCCGCAAATGTGCACGTCGGCGCCGAGCTGGAGGAAGCGCGCCGCCATCGACTTGCCGAGACCGGTGCCGCCGCCGGTCACGAGAATGCGCCGGCCGGCCAGAAGATTTTCCTTGAACATGGCTGTTTCCCCCGTAGGGATTGTCAGTTAATTGGTCGATTGACTAAATCCGGCCGCCAGCGTCCTGTAAAGCGGCACCGAACAAGAACAGGGGAGAATTGATCCATGGAAGAGCGCGTCTCGATCTCGATTTCGGAAGGCGTCGCCGACGTGCGGCTGGTGCGCGCCGACAAGATGAATGCGCTGGATCAGGCCATGTTCGAGGCGCTCGTCGCTGCAACCGACCGGCTTTCGAAGGAAAAGGGCGTGCGTGCCGTTGTGCTGTCAGGCGAGGGCCGCGCCTTCTGCGCCGGCCTCGACATGGGGCGTTTTGCCGCCATGAAGGAGAAGGGCGGCAACGGAATTCCGGGCGGCGAAAATCGCGATCTCACCAAGCGCACCCATGGTCAGGCGAACTTTCCGCAAGCCGCCGTGTGGGGCTGGCGTCAGCTTCCGGTTCCAGTGATCGCAGCCGTGCATGGCGTCGCGTTCGGCGGCGGCTTCCAGCTCGCGCTCGGCGCCGACATGCGCTTTCTCAGCTCAGATGCGCGGATGTCGATCATGGAGATCAAATGGGGTCTCGTCCCCGACATGGCGGGCACGCCGATCCTGGCTTCGCTCGTGCGCGACGATATCCTGCGCGATCTCACCTATACCGGCCGCATTTTCTCCGCGCAGGAGGCGATGGCCTACGGCCTCGCCACCCGCGTCTGCGATGATCCGCGTGCCGCCGCCTTCGAGGTCGCGCGCGAGATCGCCGGCAAGAGCCCCGATGCGATCCGCGCGGCCAAGCGTCTCCTCAACAATCTCTCGGTTGATCCCGGCCCCGCGCTGCTCGCCGAATCCGTCGAGCAGCAGAAGCTGATCGGCAGTCCGAACCAGACCGAAGCGGTGCGCTCCAATCTGGAAAAGCGCGCGGCGAAGTTTGAGGATTGATTTGCCGTCGTTCCGGGGCGATGCGCAGCATCGAACTAAGGTGCGCAATTGCGCACCTGAGAACCTCGAGATTCCGGGTCTGTTCCTTCGGACCATCCCGGAATGACAACGTAGCGAAAAAGAAAAAACAAAAATGAGCGAAACGTCCCAATTCCTCGGCATCGTGTCCGGCGAGCGCCGTCGTTCCCACACCGAAGTCGCCAATCGCGCCGACCGCATCGCATCCGGCCTCGCCAAGATCGGCGTTCGCCAGGGCGATTGCGTCTGCATGCTGATGCGCAACGACATTGCCTTCCTGGAATCGGCCTACGCCGCGATGCGCCTCGGCGCCTATGGCGTGCCGATCAACTGGCATTTCAAGCCGGAAGAGATCACCTACATCCTCGAGGACTCCGCCACCGCGGTCCTGATCGGGCATGCCGACATGCTGCACGGTTTGCGCAATGCCATACCGAAGGGCGTCACCGTGCTCAGCGTGCCGACGCCGCCGGAGATCCTGTCCAACTACAAGATCGATCCGGATCATCTGGCGACGCCGAACTTCGCGATCGATTTCGAGACGTGGCTCGCGCAGCACCGGCCCTATGACGGCCCGGTCGTGCCGCAGCCCATGAACATGATCTACACTTCGGGCACAACCGGCCATCCCAAGGGCGTCCGCCGCAATGCGCCGACGCCGGAGCAGCAGGCGGCCGGCGAGCGCATGCGCGCGATGATCTATGGGCTCAAGCCCGGCGCCCGCGCGCTGCTGCCGGGCCCGCTCTATCATTCCGCGCCGAACTCGTTCGGCATCCGCGCCGGCAGGCTCGGCGGGGTTCTGGTGCTGATGCCGCGCTTCGAGGCGGAGGAGTTCCTGGAAGCAATCGAGCGATACAAGATCGACACCATCTTCATGGTGCCGACCATGTTCATCCGCCTGATGAAGCTGCCGGAGAAGGTGCGCGGGAAGTACGATGTCTCCTCGCTGCGCCACGTCATCCACGCCGCCGCACCGTGCCCGGCCGACGTCAAGCGCGCCATGATCGAATGGTGGGGGCCGGTCATCTATGAATTCTACGGCTCGACCGAATCCAGCGCCGTCACCTTTGCGACCTCGGAGGACGCGCTGAAGAAGCCCGGCACGGTCGGCAAGATCTCGCCCGGCGCCGAGCTGCGCTTCATCGGCGAGGATGGCCGCGTGCTCGATGTGGGCGAGATCGGCGAGATCTATTCCCGCATGGCCGAGATGGCCGATTTCACCTACCACAACAAGCCGGAGAAGCGCGCCGAGATCGATCGCGGCGGCTTCATCACATCGGGCGATGTCGGCTATATCGATGAGGACGGCTACGTCTTCATCTGCGACCGCAAGCGCGACATGGTGATCTCTGGCGGCGTCAACATCTATCCAGCCGAGATCGAATCCGTTCTGCATGCCGTGCCCGGCGTGCATGATTGCGCCGTATTCGGCATCCCCGACGCCGAGTTCGGCGAGGCTCTGATGGCCGTGGTCGAGCCGCAGCCGGGCGTGGCGCTCGAGGCGTCCGACGTCCGGGTCGCGCTGAAGGCGCATCTGGCCGATTACAAGGTGCCCAAGCACATCGAGATCCGCACCGGACTGCCGCGCGAAGATTCCGGGAAAATCTTCAAGCGTCGCCTGCGCGATCCCTATTGGGAGCAGGCGGGCCGGAAGATCTGAGGCGGTGCCGTAGGGTGGGCAAAGCGCCCGCCGTAGCTCGAAGAGCGAAGGCGGAGGCGTGCCCACCATATTCGCTTATGGAGACAGATCGTGGGCACGGCGCAAATGCGCCTTTGCCCACCTTACGGGACAACGAATGGGGAGACATATGACCGACGCGACCAACGAAGTCCTCTACACCGTCGCCGATCACATCGCGACCATCACGCTGAACGCGCCGGAGCGCATGAACACCATCTCCGGTCCGATGCTGAACGATCTCGCGCGGTTACTCACCGAAGCCAATGAGGACAAGAACGTCCGCGTCGTGATCCTCACCGGCAAGGGCAGGGCGTTCTGCGCCGGCCTCGACCTGCGCAAGGAGCGCGACGGCAACGGCCTCAGCGCCGCGTCCTCGCCGACGACGATCAACCTCCGCAACACGCCGCCCACTGTGCTCCAGGCGATGGACAAGCCGACGATCTGCGCCGTGAATGGCGGCGCTGCCGGCTACGGCATGGACACCGCGCTCGGCTGCGACATCCGCGTCATGGCGGAATCCGCCAAGCTTGCCGCTGCCTTCGTCAAGCGTGGCGTCGTGCCGGAATCCGGCGGCACCTGGCTGTTGCCGCGCATGCTGGGCTGGGCGAAGGCTTCCGAGCTGATCTTCACGGGCCGCACGCTCAGCGCGCGCGAATGTCTGGAATGGGGCCTCGCCAACGAGGTCGTGCCAGATGCCGACCTGATCACTCGCACTATTCAAGACCGAGGACATGGCCGAAGGCATGAAGGCCTTCATGGAAAAGCGGGAGCCGAAATTCGAGGGACGGTAGGCGGTTGTCCGTAACCCCGGAGGAATCGCATGTCGGAGCGATTTCGCCTGCGGCCATCCTTCGAGACGCCCGCCGTCGGCGGGCCCTCAGGATGAGGACCTGGTGTGCGGCGCCACCTTCAACGGGCGCCAATGCTGCTTAGCCTCATCCTGAGGAGACCGCGAAGCGGTCGTCTCGAAGGACGAGGCGCGCGCTCCGCTCGCGGAAAATGCGATATGCGCTTCATCCGGGGCTAGGCCGTCTTCGCAGAGACAGATTTCGTCCCTATATGAACGGAGGCACTGACTTCCGGATCGTCCCATGACCCCCGTATCCATGCTCCTGAACATCCTCTGGATCCTCATCGGCGGCGCCTGGATGGCGTTCGGCTGGCTGGTGGCCGCGGTCATCATGGCCGTCACCATCATCGGCCTGCCCTGGGCGCGGGCGGCGTTCAACATCGCCGTCTACACGCTGCTGCCGTTCGGCTCGCGCGCGGTCAACCGCTACGACGTGACCGGTGTCGAGGATATCGGCACCGGCCCGCTCGGGGTGATCGGCAACATCATCTGGTTCGTGCTGGCCGGCTGGTGGCTGGCGCTCGGCCACCTCCTGACCGCGCTGGTGCTGGCCGTGACCATCATCGGCATCCCCTTTGCCTGGGCGCATCTGAAGCTCGCAGGGATAGCGCTCTGGCCGATCGGCAAGGTGATCGTACCGGCGTAGGGCGAACGCGTCGGATGGGTAGAGCGCCAGCGAAACCCATCAATCCATCCGCCGGAGACGAGGCATGATGGGTTTCGCAAGAGCTCAACCCATCCTACGTGCTGCGTGCCTCTTTGGGCGGGCCTCGCTCAAGGACGAACGCGGATGATCGTATTCCCCTTGCGTCGCTCGGTCGGATTCAAGGCGGCGACGGATTCATCAAGGGTTGAGACCTTGCCGATGTGCGTCCTTAGTCGTCCGTCCCGCACCCGCTGGACGATCTCGCTCAGTTGGGCGCGATCCGGCTCGACGACGAAGTTGACCGCCAGGCCGTCGGGGGGCCGCGCCTCGGCCGGCCCGACGACGGTCACCAGTGTTCCTCCGGCTCGAATCCGTCCTACGGACTGCTTCTGTATGTCACCGCCGATAACATCGAATACCAGATCGACTTCGCCGACGTCTTTCAGCGAATCTTTGTCGAGGTCGACGAACTCCTTCGCGCCGAAGTCGAGCACCGTCTGACGGTCGGCGGCGCGTCCGGTGCCGATGACGTAGGCGCCCGCCTCTCGTGCGAGTTGCGTCACCATCGATCCGACTGCGCCGGCCGCGCCGTGTGCGAGGATGCTCTGTCCCGCCTGAAGGCGGCCATGCTGGAACAGCCCTTGCCATGCGGTCAGACCCGAGATCGGCAGGCTCGCCCCCACCGTGAAGTCGACGTCGCCCGGCAGCGGCGCGAGGTTGCGCGCCTCGATCGCCACATACTCGGCCAGCGTGCCGTCGCGATACCAGTCCGCGAGGCCGAACACCCGCTGTCCCAGCACCAGTCCTGTCGTTCCATATCCAAGAGCGCTGACCACTCCGGCGAGCTCGTGCCCGGGGATCGAGGGCGTTCGGTCGTGATCGAGGCGATCAGTCCAGGTCGAAGGCCACGTCAGCTCAGTCGGGACAAATCTCGCCGCATGAACCTGGACCACGACGTCGTTTATCGCAGCCTGCGGCTCGGGCCGGTCGACCAGCTTCATCCCCGCCGTTCCCGCGGCCTGGTCCCTTACAACGATTGCCTTCATGGGATTATCTCCTTGGTCATTGTCCCTTGATGCGACTGTTGCAGGCCTCGTGAGCGCGACGGCTATCCACAAACGACCAGACAGTGTGGACGTGTCTGCGATCTGCGCTGTCTGCATTGACCGGGGCTCCCACTGAGACTGTCGATCGGGATCGCTTCGGTCGTGGCACCAGCAGGTAGATGCGTTGCGCCTGGTCATGACACCAGTACCAAGATTGGAGATTTTGGCTGTACCAAGCGCATTGAGACGGCGAACAGATCGAGCTCGTAAGATGGGTAGAGCGCCAGCGAAACCCATCAATCCATCCGCCGGAGACGAGGCATGATGGGTTTCGCAAGGGCTCAACCCATCCTACGGGCTCGGCCTTCGGCGGCGAAGCGGAAGTCGCGCGGCTTGCGTAGCCTCGGCGGCATGCAACCCTTAGGCGAAGTCGTTGGCGGTCAACGCGTATGCGTAACGAGCGCCTTCGACATTGGATAGCCGGAGCCGGTACCGAAATTGCCGACGGGCTGGCCGTCCGCCGTATAGCCGTTGGAGCCATAGAATCGAAGGGCGGTTTCGGTGCTAGTCAGGGTGCATCGCGTGTTGCCTCGCTCCAGCGCTCGTGCTTCGAGCGCACGAAGCAACGCACGACTGATGCCACGGAATCTCACGTCGGGAGAAACGTAGTTCAAAGTAATTTGGCCGGCGTCAGTGACGGATCCCACAGCGAGAATGTCATTCTCCTCAGCGGCTACGAGCACCGAATTTCCAGGCTGCTTGATCCAAGAGACAAAAATCTCGGGAGTCTTATTTCCCAACCATCGCTCTAAGATGGCGCTATCGTTCTTATGATCGGCCGCGCATAGGTCTGCTATCGAGCGCCTCATAACGAGGCAAGCGGCCTCTGCGTCCTCAATCTCGGCATCCCGAATTTCCATCCGGCAATTATGTACAGAATGCCTCGGTTCACAACCCCAAGATGCGATTTCGGCTCGCCAGCTTCTCGCGCCCAGAGACGAACAGAGAGCGGCAGCAGCGGGGCGGCTGTCGTGGTGGAGCGGACGTCGGTCTGTCACGACAGCTCGTAGGATGGGTAGAGCGCCAGCGAAATCCGTCAATCTGCTCTCAGATGACGAAACAGGATGGGTTTCGCTTCGCTCTACCCATCCTACGCCGTCATACAATCCCTCGCGTTGCCCGACGGGCAAACCACGCCACATGCTGGTCAAGGGACGGGGTCGCAAATATTCCGATTGACCGAATTTGTAGTTTCGGTTAAACCGCATTCCATCCCGGCCCCGTCAAAAGGGACGTTTCGCGATCGTCACGATACGTAGGCCGGGATGCGATGGACGCGGCAGCGCCGGCGCGTGACGGGATGGCAGGGCGGGTTGAGGCCCGTGAGTCGTCACGATCCGCGGTACGACACGGCGCGGTCACAGCGTGTCTTTTCGGCATTGGGGGCGAGCACGCGCGAGCCTCCGATTGTCCGGGGAGGGACGTCCGCGGACGGCAAAAGCGTGTGGTCCTGACGCCCGGGGTCTGTGCGTCAAGGCTTGCGGTGGTGAGGCGGCCCGACCGGGTGCGCGCATCTGAAATCCGCAAGGCGACGGGGGCAATAGTGCATCGCTCCCCGGGGAGAGCGCGCCATAAGCCGTAACACCATTGCGCAGGGAAGGCCGGGATGTCCCGGCGTCACCTGTGGTCACCCCGCGTGCGTCTTGTCGCGTGCGGACCCTGGGTGTCAGCCGGCGCCCGGCCTTCCCCGCGCCCTTTCTTCTCGATGAGGGCGAAACGGACAGCAAAACTCGGGCGACACGCGCCGCGAGATCGCGAAGGCATGTTTATTTCCAGAACTGGCTCATTTTTCCTGCCCCGGACGCAGGGCAGCGCGACGCGTCTTCGCGGCGTGGTGCGCTGCAGAGCCGGGGCCCAGACTATTGCGAGCGATGATGCGGCTTCTGGGTCCCGGCTCTGCGCAGCAACGCCAAAAGCGTTGCAGCGCGTCCGGGACACGGATGCCGCCGACGGTGTGCGCCGCCCCCAAGTTCATCTTGCACTGCGGCAGAAAAATATCGCACACTCCTTCGGACCAGGGAGCCAAGGGAGCTCTAGAAGGAGCGAGCCATGTCCCTCCAGACCGTACCATCCGACGCCACCGAGCATCGTCCCAACCGCCCTGAGGACGTTCAGGTCACGGAAGCAGAGGCGCGGTTGCGCGACGACATCCGCCTGCTCGGGCGCATCCTCGGCGACACCGTGCGCGACCAGGAGGGCGCCGACGTGTTCGACCTGGTCGAGCGCATCCGGCAGACCTCGATCCGGTTCCACCGCGACGAGGACCGGCTTGCGCGCCGCGAGCTCGAACAGATCCTCGACAGCATGTCGATCTCGGAGACGGTGCGGATCGTCCGCGCCTTCAGCTATTTCTCCCACCTCGCCAACATCGCCGAGGACCAGAACAACATTCGCCAGATGCGCGCCCGCGCCGCTGCCAAAAGCGACGGATCCGGCGTGCTGGCGGAGACGCTGGCGCACGCCAAGGCGGCGGGCATCGGGCCCGACCAGCTCCGCAACTTCTTCAAGGGTGCGCTGGTCAGCCCGGTTCTGACCGCGCATCCGACCGAAGTTCGCCGCAAGAGCACCATGGACCGCGAGATGGAGGTCGCAGGCCTGCTCGACCGCCGCGAGCGCGTCGCGCTGACCGCGGAGGAGGCCGATGCCAGCGACGAGCAGCTTCGCCGCGAGGTGCTGACGCTGTGGCAGACCAATCTGCTGCGCCGGACCAAGCTCACCGTGCTCGACGAGGTCGCCAACGGCCTGGCGTTCTACGACTACACCTTCCTGCGCGAGGTGCCGCGCCTGGTCAACGCGCTGGAGGATCGGCTGGAGGAGGGCGGCGAGCAGGCGGCGGGCGAGATCGCCTCGTTCCTGCGCATGGGCAGCTGGATCGGCGGCGACCGCGACGGCAATCCGTTCGTCACCGCCGACGTGATGCGCGGTACGCTGCGGCTGCAGTCGAGCCGGGTGATGCAGTTCTATCTGAACGAGCTGCACGTGCTCGGCTCCGAGCTGTCGATCGCAGCCCATCTCGCCGACGTCTCCGAGGAGCTGCGCAATTTGGCGGAGCGCTCGCCGGACACCTCGCCGCACCGGAGCGGCGAGCCCTATCGTCTGGCCGTGTCCGGCATCTATGCCCGGCTCACCGCCACGGCCGAAAAGCTCGAGGTCGAGATCACCCGGCGGCCGGTCGGCAAGGGCAAGCCCTATGAAGGCGTCAGGGAGCTGCTGGCCGATCTCGACGTGCTGCACCGTTCGCTGATCTCCAACAATGCCCGCGTCATCGCCCGCGGCCGGCTGCGGCTGCTCCGCCGCGCGGTGGACTGCTTCGGCTTCCATCTGGCGCGGCTCGACATCCGCCAGAACTCGGCCGTGCACGAGCGCACCATCGCCGAGCTGATGGATGCCGCCAATCCCGGCATGTCCTATCTCGCCCTCGGCGAGGAGGCGCGCATCTCGCTGCTCACCAACGAATTGCGCTCGACGCGCGCGCTGGTGTCGCCGTTCGTCAAGTACAGCGACGAGACCATGGGCGAGCTCAACGTCTTCCATGCCGCCGCGGAAGCGCATGCGAAGTTCGGCTCGGATGCCATCCCCCAATGCATCATCTCGATGTGCAAGGGCATGTCGGACATGCTCGAGGTCGCGGTGCTCCTGAAGGAGGTCGGCCTCGTCCATCCCTCCGGACGCAGCGCCATCAACATCGTGCCGCTGTTCGAGACCATCGAGGATCTGCAGGCTTCATCCGGCATCATGGATCGCATGCTGTCGCTGCACGATTACCGCCGGCTGGTCGACAGCCGCGGCAGCGTGCAGGAGGTCATGCTCGGCTATTCCGACAGCAACAAGGACGGCGGCTTCGTCACCTCGGGCTGGGAGCTCTACAAGGGCGAGATCGGCCTCGTCGACGTGTTCGAACGGCATCATGTGCGGTTGCGCCTGTTCCACGGTCGCGGCGGTTCGGTCGGCCGTGGCGGCGGTCCGAGCTATGACGCCATCATCGCCCAGCCCGGCGGCGCCGTGAACGGCCAGATCCGTATCACCGAGCAGGGCGAGATCATCTCGTCGAAATATTCCAACGCGGAAGTCGGCCGCAACAATCTGGAGATCCTCGCGGCGGCGACGCTCGAGGCAAGCCTGCTGCATCCGCGCCGGAGCGCGCCGCAACGCGAATACCTGGTCGCGATGGACGAGCTTTCCAATCTCGCTTTCAAGGCCTATCGCGGTCTCGTCTACGAGACCGACGGCTTCGTCGATTATTTCTGGGCTTCCACCGTCATCAACGAGATCGCGACCCTGAACATCGGCAGCCGCCCGGCCTCGCGCAAGAAGACCCGCGCGATCGAGGACCTTCGCGCCATCCCCTGGGTGTTCTCCTGGGCGCAATGCCGCCTGATGCTGCCGGGCTGGTATGGCTTCGGCAGCGCGGTCGAGCAGTGGATCGCCGAGCATCCCGACAAGGGCATGCCGTTCCTGAAAGAGCTCTATCAGGAATGGCCGTTCTTCCGCATGCTCTTGTCCAACATGGACATGGTGCTGGCGAAGAGCTCGATCGCGATCGCCTCGCGCTATGCCGAACTGGTGCCGGACGAAGCGTTGCGCGAGAAGATATTCGGCCGCATCCGCCGTGAATGGCACGCCTCGATAGAGAAGTTGCTCGACATCATGGGGCAGGACCGGTTGCTTCAGAGCAATCCGCTGCTGGAGCGCTCGGTGCGCCACCGCTTCCCCTATCTCGATCCGCTCAATCATGTGCAGGTCGAGCTCTTGAAGGAGCACCGCGCCCAGAACCCGGACGAGCAGGTGCTGCGCGGGATTCAGCTGACGATCAATGGCATCTCGGCGGGGTTGCGGAATACGGGGTAGCCCCACCCCATCGTTCCGGGGCGATGCGAAGCATCGAACCCGGAACCTCGAGATTCCGGGTTCGGCTCTACGAGCCGCCCCGGAATGACGGCACCAATTTCAACAGAAATGCGCGCCTTGCGTCTCCACATAGACCGCATAGAGCGACTGGCTCGCGGTCATGAACAGGCGGTTGCGCTTCTTGCCGCCGAAGCAGACGTTGGCGCAGGTCTCCGGCAGCAGGATCTGCCCGATGCGCGTGCCATCGTTCGGTGCGAATACCTGCACGCCGTCATAGCCGGGACCGACCCAGCCGGCGCCGACCCAGATGTTGCCCTCGGTGTCGACGCGCAATCCGTCTGGGAAGCCCGACTTGCCCTCGAGCTTCATGTCGATCAGCTTCGTCGGATTGGACAGCTTCGCCCCGTCGATGTCGTAGGACCACACCACGTTCTCGGCCTGCGGGTAATGCGTGATGCCGGTGTCGCAGACATAGAGCTTCTTGTAGTCGTGGCTGAAGGCAATGCCGTTCGGCTTGAACGGCTCGTCGGCGACCTTCGCGAGCTGTCCGGTCTGGGTGTCCAGGCGATAGACGGCTTCCTTCTGGTGCGGCTGCAGCGAGCCGGTCTTGGCGAGCTTGCCTTCGTAGATGCTGATCGCACCATAACCGGGATCTGTGAACCAGATCGCCTTGTCGTTGGGATGCACCACCATGTCGTTCGGGCCGTTGAGCGGCTTGCCACCCGCCTGCTCGGCCAGAGTCGTCACCGAGCCGTCGTGCTCGTAGCGGACGAGGCGGGTGCGCTCGGCGGTGAGCTGGCGTCCCTCGGTGTCGAACGAGTTGCCGTTGGCTTCGTTCGACGGCTTGTGGAACTGCTCGGAGATGTGGCCGTCGTCGTCGAGATAACGGAGCTGCCGGTTGGCCGGGATATCGCTCCAGACGAGATATTGCCCCTGCGCATTCCACGCCGGCCCCTCGGCCCAGAGGCAGCCGGTGTAGAGCCGCTTGATCGCGGTGTTGCCGACCTTGGCCTTGAACCGCTTGGGATCGATGACGACGATGTCGGGGTCGGGATAGCGCTGCGGCTCGGCATTGGCGCCGAAGTCGCGGGCCTCAGTGCGCGAGGCGAGCAGAGCGGTCGCGGCGGCGGTTGCTGCTCCCTTGAGAAACGTGCGGCGGCCGGGGCCGCCGTGCCCACTTACAGTGATGTCGTTGGAGTTGGTCAGCATTCTTGTCATGGTTTCCTCCCAAAGATTGTTGGGAGGAGCACCATTCGCCCGCAATCGGGCATAAAGCGGAGCAATCTCCGGCCGAGACAACCGGAGATCGCAGGGCAGGGATGCCGGAAATGCGGCTAGACGGGATCCCAGGTGAAGATGTCGGCCGAGCGGTCGAGCTTGTAGAACGAGCCCTTCAGCGCCGGCATGCCGTGTTCCGCGATCGATTGCGGCGTCCAGCCTTCGCTCCGCTGCACCGAGCGGATCGGGCGGTTCTGGCTGAACAGGAAGATCTCGTTCATGCGCACGCCGAAGATCTGCCCGGTGACGTCCTTGGCGGAATCGCCGAGCAGATAACCGCACAGCGGGGCGATCTTCTCCGGCCCCATCTGCTTGATCTTCTCGACCCGCGCCTTCTCGGCCTCGGTCTCGGTCGGGATGGTGCCGATCATGCGCGTCCAGGCGAACGGCGAGACGCAGTTCGAGCGGACGTTGAAGCGGCCCATGTCGAGCGCGATCGACTTGGAGAGCCCGACGATGCCGAGCTTGGCGGCTGCGTAGTTGGCCTGGCCGAAATTGCCGATCAGGCCGGAGGTCGAGGTGAAATGCACGAAGGAGCCCGACTCCTGCTCGCGGAAGATGCGGGCGGCGGCGTGGCTGACATAGAACGAGCCCATCAGATGCACCTTGATGACGGCCTCGAACGCCTCCACGCTCATCTTGTGGAAGATCATGTCGCGCAGGATGCCGGCATTGTTGACGACGCCGTCGAGCCGGCCGAAATGATCGGTCGCGGTCTTCACGATCTTGCTCGCCGGGATCGCTTCCGCCACCGACTCGAAATTGGCGACCGCCGTGCCGCCGCGCTTCCTGATCTCCTCGACCACTTCCTCGGCCGGAGCCGCGTTCGAGCCGGCGCCGTCGGCGGCTCCGCCGGGATCGTTGACGACGACCTTGGCGCCTTCGCCAGCGCAGAGCAGCGCGATCTCGCGCCCGATGCCGCGGCCTGCGCCGGTGACGATGATGACCTTGTCCTGCAGTGATTTGCTCATGTGCGTTCTCCTGTTGTGCCCGTCATTCCGGGATGGTGCGAAGCACCAGACCCGGAATCTCGAGATTCTCAGGTGCGCAATTGCGCACCGTAGTTCGCGCTGCGCGCGCCCGGAACGACGGGCTATTACCTCTCGTTCGTGAACACGATCGTGCCTGATGCCGCGAACATGCCGCCGACCCCGTGGCACACTGAAATCTTCGCGTTCGGCACCTGCGCCGGCGCAATCCCGCGCATCTGGCGCACGCTCTCCTGCAGCGCGTACATGCCGTACATGCCCGAATGCATGTAGCTCAATCCGCCGCCATTGGTGTTGAGCGGCAGCTTGCCGCCGGGCCGCGTGTTGCCGTCCGCGATGAACTTCCCGGTCTCCTCATAGGGCATGAAGCCGAGATCGCCGAGCCCGAACAGGGGCAGGTGCGCAAACGCATCGTAGATCATGAGATGGTCGACGTCCTTGTGCGCGATGCCGGCCTCCTTGAACGCCAGCGGCCCCGCGGTCTTGAACGCGCGCGAGGAGTTGAACGTCTCCATCTGGCTGACCATCGGCGTTTCCACGCTCTCGCCGGTGCCCATGATGTAGACGGGCTTCCTCGGAAAATCCCTGGCGCGGTCGGCCGAGGTCAGGATCAGCGCACCGCCGCCGTCGGTGACGAGGCAGCACTGCAGGAGGCGGAACGGATAGGCGATCATGCGCGAGTTGAGCACATCAGCGACCGTGATCGGGTCCTTCATCATCGCCCGCGGATTCTTCGCCGCCCATTCCCGCTGCACCACCGCCACCGAAGCAAGCTGCTCATGCGTGATGCCATAGGTCTTCATGAAGCGCAGCACGGGGATCGGGAACATGCTGGGCGGACCGTAGACGCCGTAGGGCGCCTCGAACTGGCCGTTGAGGCTGTCCGCCGGCGTCGAGCGCGGCAATTTGCCGATCATCGACTTGCCGCTCTCGGCATGAGTGATCAGCACGGTCTTGCACAGGCCGGCCTCGATCGCCGCGGCCGCGTGGCGGACGTGCAGCATGAACGAGCAGCCGCCGACCGAGGTGCCGTCCACCCAGGTCGGCTTGATGCCGAGATAGTGGCAGACCTGCTGCGGCGTTTCGACCGCGGTGGCAAAGCCGTCGATGTCGGAAAGCTTCAGCCCGGCGTCCGCAATGGCGTTGAGCGCCGCATCCGCGTGCAGCTGGAGCTGCGAGGCGTTGGGGATGACACCGAGCTCGGTGGTCTCGGCCGCGCCGACGACGGCAACCTGATTCCTGCGCATGGCTTACCCCTTGGCCGGACGGAACACGGGGAGGGTGATCTTGTCGTCGAGCGCCTGGAAGGCGACCTCGAGCTTCATGTCGAGCTCGAGCGCTTCCGGGGTCTGCGGGCAGTCGATGATGTTGCTCATCATCCGCGGCCCCTCGTCGAGCTCGACCACGGCGATGGCGTAAGGCGGCGTGAAGCCCGGCGCCGCGGGGCGATGGTTGATCACGTAGCTGTAGAGGAAGCCCTTGCCGCTCGCCTTGAAGATGCTGACCTTGCGCGAGGCGCAGGACGGGCAGAACGGGCGCGGCGGAAAGTAGACATGCGCGCAGGCGTCGCAGCGCTGCAGGCGCAATTCGCCCGCTTTCGTGCCATCCCAGAAATGCTGGGTCTCGGGCGTCGGTTTCGGTCGCGCGCGTTGCGGTTCGGCCATATTGGCGGCTCCTCCAAGAGGCAGGCTTCACGCCCGCCTGTTTCGATCTTGATGCGACAATCGGCTATCATGCGTCAACGGTCCAGCAATGCGCATGCATGCCATCATGCGCACAATGCTTGTGTCGAACCGAGGCAGCGCTATAGATTGCGGCGCCAATATTCCGTGAGACAGACATGCCCGATTTTCCGACACTGGCGAAGCTCGCCGAAGACCTCGAAAGCGGCCGCACCACCTCCCGCAAGCTGGTCGAGGCGTGCATTGCCAGGATCGCCGATCCCGCCGGCGAGGGCCAGCGCGCCTTCATCCATGTCGACAAGGACGGCGCGCTGGCAGCGGCCGATGCAATGGACGGCTTGCGCAAGGTGAAGGCGGCGCCGTCGCGCTATGCCGGCATCCCGATCTCGATCAAGGACCTCTTCGACATCAAGGGCCAGGTGACGCGCGCCGGCTCGCGCGCGCTCGACGATTCGCCGCCTGCCGAGCAGGATGCCGCGACGGTGGCGCGGCTGCGCAGGGCCGGCTTCGTCGTGATCGGTCGCACCAACATGACCGAGTTCGCCTATTCGGGCATCGGCATCAATCCGCATTACGGCACGCCGAAAGGTGCCTGGAACCGGTCCGAAGGCCACGTGCCCGGGGGCTCGTCCTCGGGCGCGGCGGTGTCCGTGCTCGACGGCATGGCGCATGGCGCGCTCGGCACCGACACCGGCGGCTCCTGCCGGATTCCGGCGGCTTTCAACGGCATTGTCGGCTACAAGCCGACGCAGCGCCGCGTGCCGCTCGACGGCTCCGTGCCGCTCTCGTTCTCGCTCGATAGCATCGGCCCGTTGGCACGATCGGTCAGCTGCTGTGCCATACTCGATGCCGTGCTCGCGAGCGAGCCGATCGCCGCATTGAAGCCGCGGCCGATCCAGGGCATGCGGCTCGCGGTGCCCACCACGATCGCGCTCGACGACCTCGATGCGGACGTGGCCAGGACGTTCGAGCGTGCCTTGAAGACGCTTGCCGATCACGGCGCCATCATCGAGCGCATCGAGATGGCGGAGTTTCACGATGTCGGCCCGATGAACGCCAAGGGCGGTTTCGCGGCCTCTGAGAGCTATGCCTGGCATCGCTATCTCATCACGGCGAAGGGCGATGTCTATGACCCCAGGGTCGCCGTGCGCATCATGCGCGGCGAGGCGCAGAGCGCGGCCGATTACATTGATCTCCTCAACGAGCGCCGCTCGCTGATAGCCCGCGTCAATGCGCGCATCGCGTCCTATGACGCGCTGGTGCTGCCGACCACCGCCAACACGCCGCCGAAGATCGCCGATCTCGCCGATGACAAGACCTTTACCACTCAGAACCTGCGCGCGCTGCGCAACTGCACCCTGATCAACATGATCGATGGCTGCGCCATCTCGATCCCTGCGCATCGTGCGGGCGACGTCCCGGTCGGCCTGATGCTGGCGGGTGCGGGCGGATCAGACCGTCGTATCTTTGAACTTGCTGCCGGCATGGAGGCCGTCATTCGTGTTTGACCTCACTTTCACCATCGACGCCCAGGACACCACCACGCCGCTGACGCTGGCGATCGATCAGATGGTCATCGCGGGCTGGACCGGCCGCGACACGATCGCGCGCGACAAGCACATCGCCGAGCTGCAGGAGATGGGCATCGCCCCGCCGGCCTCGACGCCGATCTACTATCGCGGCTCGGCGCGGCGCCTGACTCAGGAAGACCGCATCGAATGCACCGGTGGAGACTCGTCCGGTGAGGTCGAGTTCGTGCTGATCGGCTGGCAGGGCCGCATTTTCGTCGGCTGCGGCTCGGATCATACCGACCGCAAGGTCGAGGCCTACAACGTCACGGTCTCCAAGCAGATGTGCGACAAGCCGATCGCTTCGACGCTGTGGGAGCTCGAGGACGTCATCGGCCACTGGGACAGGATGATTTTGCGCTCCTACGCCACCATCAAGGGCGAGCGCGTGCTCTACCAGGAAGGCACGCTCGACGCGATGCTGCCGGTCACCGAGCTCATCGCGCGTGGCTTTGACGGTGGCAAGTTCCCCGACGGCTGCGCCATGTTCGGCGGCACGTTCGCCGCCAAGGGCGGCATCCGCCCGGCGGAGCGCTTCGACTTCGAGCTCGAGGATCCCGTGCTGAAGCGCAGGATCAGGCATGGATACGACGTGCTGACGCTGCCGGTAAGAGGCTGAGCTCTCTCCGCTCGCAATGACGAGGAGATAGTCATCGGAAATCGGGTGGCGGGGCGGACGTCGGACTGCAAAGGTGATTGCTATGACAATGACCGCGCGAAAGTCAGCCCAATCCGCCGTTCCCGACCCCACAGTTCATGTCGATACCCTCGACTGGCCGCAAATCACCGCCGAGCTCGACAGCCACGGCTGCGCCATCCTCAAGGGCCTGCTGACGCCAGACCAGTGCCGCGCCATCGCCGCGCTCTATCCGGACGATGCGCAATTCCGCAGCCGCATCGTCATGGGCCGCCACGGCTTCGGCCGCGGCGAGTACAAGTATTTCGCCTATCCGCTGCCCGATTTGATCGGACAGCTCCGCCCGGCGCTGTACGCGCATCTTCAAGACGTCGCCAATCGCTGGAACGAGGCGATGGGCATAGATATCCGCTATCCCACAGCGCATGCGGCGTTCCTGAAGCGCTGCCACGAGGCGGGGCAGGCGCGGCCGACGCCGCTGCTGCTGCAATACGAGGCCGGCGACTACAATTGCCTGCACCAGGACCTCTATGGCGAGCACGTGTTCCCGCTCCAGGTCGCGATCCTCTTGTCCGAGCCCGGCCACGATTTCACCGGCGGCGAGTTCGTGCTGACCGAGCAGCGCCCGCGCATGCAGTCCCGCGCCGAGGTGGTGCCGCTCGCGCAGGGCGATGCGGTCGCCTTCGCTGTGCATCACCGCCCGGTGCAGGGGACACGCGGCACCTACCGCGTTAATCTGCGCCATGGCGTCAGCCGGATCAGGTCCGGCCAACGCCACACCCTGGGCGTGATCTTTCACGACGCGAAATGAGCGGAGCCATTGACGGCTGATTTGTTCGACAGTGTTGCCGAAGCACAGCCGTCGCGCGAGGAGATCGCGGACGGCGCCGTGCTGCTGCGCGGATTCGTCCGGGCCATCGAAAGCGAGCTGATCGAGGCGGTGCGCGCCATCGTGGCGCAATCGCCGTTCCGCCGCATGACCACGCCCGGCGGCCATCTGATGTCGGTGGCGATGACCAATTGCGGCGAGCGCGGCTGGATCACCGATCACACCGGCTATCGCTATGACCCCATCGATCCGCGCACCGGTGCACCATGGCCGGCGATGCCGCCGGTGTTTTGCGATCTCGCCCGCCGCGCGGCGGAGCAGGGTGGTTTTACAGGCTTTGCGCCCGATGCCTGCCTCGTCAACCGCTACGAGCCCGGCACGCGGCTGTCGCTGCACCAGGATAAGGACGAGCTGGACTATTCCGCGCCGATCGTCTCGGTGTCGCTCGGCCTGCCCGCGACCTTCCTGTTTGGCGGCATGGCGCGCAGCGACAAGCCGCGGCGTTTCCGGCTGGTGCATGGCGACGTCGTCGTCTGGGGCGGGCCTAGCAGGCTCGCCTATCACGGCGTGGCGCCGCTTGCCGATGGCGAGCATCCGCTGCTCGGACGGCGGCGCATCAACCTGACCTTCCGCAAGGTGATCTGAGGCATTCCCAAGAGGCATCGCAGTCGTCTAAGCTTCTGCGAAGGGGGCGAAACGACATGACGACTGCACAGATATCGACCGGCGCGCACACGAGCGCATCGCACACGGGGCTCTATTTGGCCGTTCTGCAACTCGTGTTCACGTTGGGCTGGACGACCTATGTCATCTACCTGCCGAAGCTCGCGGCGGACGTCGGCCTTGCGCCGGCGGCCGTGATTCTTGTCCTGATGCTGGACCAGGCGATCTTCACCATCGCCGATACCGCGATGGGGATCGCGGCCGACAAGCTCACGCCCGTCGTCGGCAGGCTCGGCCTGTTCGTCGGTGTGCTGGCGGCGATCTCTTGTGCCGCCTTCGTCGCGCTGCCCTTCGTGGCCGGCATCGGTGCCGGCGCGCAGGTCTGGTTCATCGTGCTGATCGTGGTCTGGTCAATCACGTCGTCGGCCCTCCGTGCACCCCCGCTCACCCTGCTCGGCAAATACCGTGCTCGGCCGCAGGTGCCGTTCCTCGCGGCGATGGCCATGCTGGGCTATGGCGTCGCCGGCGCCGTCTCGCCCTATCTCGGCGTCGTGCTGCGCGATCACGATGCGCGGCTGCCATTCGTGATATCGAGCGCGGTGCTGCTGCTGACAGTGCTGGGCCTGTCACGGATCGAGCATGACGTGGCGCGCGACACCGCGCGGCCGATGCCGGCCGAGGCGGCAAAGCCGCTGGGCCTCGTCCCAATCGCCTTCATCGTCGCGATGGTGGCTCTGGCGCTCGGCTACCAGCTGCACTTCGCCATGAACAGCGCACCGTTCTATCTGCGCTTCGCCAAGCCGGATGAGCTGCAATGGCTGATGCCGGTGTTCTGGATCGGTTTCAACATCGCGATGTTTCCGGCGAGCCTGGTCGTCAAGCACCGGGGCGGCCTGATCGTGCTGGGCGCCGCCGGACTGTTCGGTGCGGTGGCGATTGTCGTGGCGGAGCTTGCCGGCAGCCTCAATACGCTGATCGTCGCCCAGTTCCTCGCCGGCGCTGCGTGGGGATGCATGCTGATGAGCGCGGTCTCGGCCGCGCTCGCGATCGGCTCGACTGGCGCGGAAGGAAAGGTCACCGGCCTTGTCTTCTCGGCGCTGGCCCTCGGCACCTTCGCGCGAATGGCGGCGGTCGCGGGCGGCCTGCAGAAGATGCCGGACTACGCGCCGCTGCTCCACTGGGCGCCGGTCGCCTGCTGGTCGGTCGCAGGCGCGGGCCTGCTGGTGATCGCGGCTGCGCGGCTACAGGGCGGTGTCGAGCTCAAGGCTTCGGCGGGTGGATGAACGCCCAGGGGCTCACTTCCGAATCCCTGGGCACCTCGACCGAGACCAGATATGGCCCGCCATGGGCCAGCGCCTTCTCCAGCACCGCCTTGAACTGCTCCGGCGCGGTGACGCGCGCGGCCGCAACACCGAAGGATTCCGCAAGCCTGACGAAATCCGGATTGACGAGATCGGACGCCACCACGCGGCCGTCGAAATGCTGGCGCTGGTCGCGGCGGACATTGCCGTAGGCGTTGTTGTTGAACACCAGCGTTACCACGCCGATGTTGAACTGCACGGCAGTCGACAGCTCCTGCACGCCGAACATGAAGCCGCCGTCGCCGGTGATGGCGACCACGGGCTTGTCGGGGTTCGCCACCTTGGCGCCTAAGGCGGTCGGAAAGCCCGAGCCGAGCGTGCCCTGGTAGCCCGAGGTGATGAAGGTGCGCGGCTCGTAGACCGGGAAGCCGTACCAGGAGGCGAAGCCGACCTGCGACAATTCATCCGTCACGATCGCATTCGCCGGCAGCACCTCGCGCAGAATGTTGAGATAGGCCATCTGCGGCTGGACGCGCTGGATCTCCGCTTGCGCTGCCGCGGTGGCTTCGCGGATGTCTCCGCGCCGGCCGCTGCTCCTCGCGTAGCCGGCCTTCTTCACAGCTGCGACGAGATCGGCGGTCCCGTCCTTGGCGTCGGCGACAATCGCGACATCGGCGGCGAGCCGGCGCATCTCGGCCGGATCGATGTCGATCCGAATGGATTTCAGTCCGCTCGGTTGATAAGGCCAGCGGAATCCGGATGCCGGCAGCTCGGCGCGCGTGCCGATTGCGACCATCAGATCAGTCTTCGGCCACAGCTTGTAGGCGGCGGCCATGGTGAGCCCGAGCTCGTGCGCATTGGAGACGATGCCGCGGCCGCTGCGAAAGGCGACCACGGGCGCATCGATCATCTCGGCGAGCTCGAGGATTTCGTCACGCGCCTCGATCGCGCCGCTGCCGACGAAGATCATCGGCGCCTTGCTGGCCTTGATCAGCGCAGCCGCCTGCTTCACGAGATCAGGGTCGGGCTGCGGGGCGGGCAGCGGCTCCAGCACCTGGGCCGCCGCCGTAGCGGCGCGCTGGGTGAAGACGTCCCAGGGCATCTCCACCGAGGCGGGGCCGCGCCGGCCCGAATTCATTTCCTGGAAGGCGCGCGCGACGACCGTCGGCGCATTGCCGGGATATTCGATCCGGTCCGCCCACTTCACATAGGTGCGCAAGGTCGCGAGCTGGTCGGGCATCTCGTGCAGATGGCCGCGGCCCGTGCCCAGAAATTGCGTCGGCACCTGCCCGGTGACGCACAGCACCGGCTCGTTGCAGCCGAAGGCGGTGAGCAATGCCGCGCTGGCGTTGAGCACGCCGGGGCCGGGCACCACGCTGAACACGCCGGGCCGGCCGCTGGAGCGCGCATAGCCGAAGGCCATGTAGCCGCAGGCCTGCTCGTGCCGCGCGCCGATCACCTTGAGCTGCGCCTGATGGAAGGCGTCGAACAGGCCGTAGACCTGCGCGCCGGGCAGGCCGAACACGGTGTCGACGCCGTGAGCAACAAGCCCGCTTACGATCGCTTCGCCGCCGGTGAGGGTGGTCATTCTGGCTGTTCCACTTCGATGATTGTTCAGGCTTCGTCGACGACGCCGTTGCGCAGGCGTCCGACGCCCTCGGCCGCGACCTCGACGACGTCGCCGGGCTTCAGGTATCGCGGCGGATCGAACCGCGCACCCGCGCCGGTCGGCGTGCCCGTCACGATGATATCGCCGGGGACGAGGGTTGCGAAGGTCGAGATATAGTTCACGAGATAGCGGATCGGAAACATCAGCCGGCTGGTGCGATCGTCCTGCCTGAGTTCGCCGTTGACATGCGTGGTGAGACGAATGTCGGCGATCTGTGATTCAGATGTGTAAGGGACGAGCCACGGGCCGAGGCTGCCGCTGCCATCAAAATTCTTGCCCTGGGTGACGTTGAACTTGGCATGGCGCAGCCAGTCGCGCACCGAGCCCTCGTTGCAGAGCGTCAGTGCTGCGATGTGGTCGAGCGCGGCGCTCTCGGGAATGTGCCGGCCTTGCTTGCCGATCACCAGCACGATCTCGCCCTCATAGTCGAGCTGCGCGGACGCGCGCGGGCGCACCAGTGGCGTGTCGTGGCCGACGAAGGAGCGGAGCGAGCGCATGAACATGCTCGGATATTTCGGCGCGTCCTGGCCGTCCTTGTACTCGGCGTTGCGGTCGGGATAGTTGACGCCGATGCAGATGATCTTTTCCGGCGCGGGCACCGGCGGCAGCCAGGTGATCTCGCTGAGCGCGTGGTCCGGCGTGCGGCCGGCGGCCTCTTCGGCGAAGCTCACGAGCTTGCCTGCGGCGATCACCTCGCGCAGCGTCGGATAGTCCTTGCCGTAACGTGCGGAGAGATCGACGAGGCCGCCGTCCACGACGGCGCCGTAGCGGGTTGCACCTTTGACGGAATAGGTGGCGAGGCGAGGCAGCTTCATCGGCAATCTATCTCTCTTGTCGTCCCTGCGAAAGCAGGGACCCATACCGCGTGATCTATCGATAGCGCGCGATGGCAATCCCGAACGACCAAACTTCGCCAAACTCCTCCCTGTGGTTATGGGTCCCTGCTCCCCGTGCGCAATTGCGCACTAGGCAGGGACGACGGGGGAGAGAGGCTGTGCCTGTCACCGGCATCAGTCCGCCACCAGCACGTCGGCGACGAATTTCGGCTCGCGCACGGCCTGGCCCGTGAACGGCGAGCCCTGCTCGAACCAGGAGCGCGGGGCAGGCGCACCCCACAGCGTCTGGCGGCGCGGATCGCGCAGCGACCAGCGCAGCGGCTCGTGGTCGTGATCCCCCGTGAAGTAGTCGCTGGTGTAGAGCTCGAGGCGGTGTCCGTCAGGATCGCGCACATAGAGGAAGAACGCGTTCGAGATGCCGTGGCGTCCGGGGCCGCGCTCGATGTTCTTGACGTATCCCTGCGCGGCCATGACGTCGCAGAGATGGATGATGTTCATCGCGGTCGGCGTCCAGTAGGCGAAATGGTGCAGGCGCGGACCCTTGCCGTTGGTGATGGCGAAATCATGGACGTTGCCCTTGCGATGCATCCAGGCCGCGGCGATGCGCCCGTTCGGGCCATCCTCCTCGGCATATTCGGTGAGACGGAAGCCGAGCCGGGCGTAGAATTCCATCGTGTCCTGCACCTCGGCGGCAAAGACGTTGAAATGATCGAGCCGTTGCGGATGGCAGCCCCTGTAGAGGTCGTAGCGGCGCAACAGATGGGGGCGCCGGTCCATCGCGGCGTAGAGCTCGATCTGGAAGCCGAAGGGATCGGTGAATTGCAGCGTGCGGTCCTGGAAGCGCTGGTCGACGAAGGCGTACGCCAGGCCGTTCTCGGAGAGAAAGGCGGCGGCCTTGTCGAGATCCTTGTCATTGCCGACCTTGAAGCCGAGCCGCGCGCAGGCCGGCGCTGCCGCCTTGCGCAGGACGAGCGAATGATGCTGGTGCTCTTCCGCCGCGCGCAGGTAAACGACCTCGTCGTCGGCGTCCTCGACATGCAGGCCGACGGTGGTCTCGTAGAAGTCGCGGCTCAGCTTCAGGTCAGTCACGTCGAGCACGACATGGCTGGAGCGGATGATGTTGAACGGCGGCTCGAAGACGTGTTGCGGTACGGGCATTGGCGTTTCCCCTCGTTAGGCCCCGTCATTCCGGGGCGGTCCGTCAGGACCGAGCTAGGGTGCGCAATTGCGCACCTGAGAATCTCGAGGTTCCGGGTTCGGTGCTGCGCGCCGCCCCGGAACGACGTTGCTCTAAATTCCCAGCTTCTGAATCTTGTGTGTGCCCCGCGCCAGCGAGACGTGCTTGGTTTCCATGTAGAAGTCGAACGAATAATCGCCGCCGTCGCGGCCGATGCCCGAGGCTTTCATGCCGCCGAATGGCGTCGGCAGGTGGCGGACGTTTTCCGAATTGAGCCAGATCATGCCGGCCTCCAGTGCGTCCGCCACACGGAGCGCCCGTCCCATGTCGTTGGTCCAGACATAGCCGGTGAGGCCATAGCGGATGTCGTTGGCGATCTCGATCGCGTCCGCCTCATCCCGGAACGGCAGCACCGTGAGGAAGGGGCCGAACACCTCTTCCTGCGCCACGCGCATCTTGCCGTGCGCGCCGGTGACCAGCGTCGGCTCGACATAATGTCCGCCGACCGGGCCGTCATAGGCCTTGCCGCCGACTGCGATGGTCGCGCCGTCCTGACGCGCGACGTCGAAATAGGAGCAGACCTTGGCGAGATGCCGCTCGTGGATCAGCGGCCCGATCTCGGTTGAGGGATCGAGGGGATGGCCGACCTTCAGCGCCTTCACGCGCGCCGTCAGCTTCTCCACGAATGTCTCGGCGATGCTGGCCTGGATCAGCAGGCGGCTCGACGAGGTGCAGCGCTCGCCGTTGAGCGAGTAGATCATGAACACGACGGCATCGAGCGCGCGGTCGAGATCGGCATCATCGAACACGATCACCGGGTTCTTGCCGCCGAGCTCGAAATGCACGCGCTTCAGCGTCGGCGCGCCCTGAATCATGATCGCCGAGCCGGTCGCGCTCTCGCCGACGAAGCCGATTGCCTTGATGGCGGGATGCTCGGTCAGCGCCTTGCCGGCCTCTTCACCGAGGCCGTGGACGGTGTTGAGCACGCCATCGGGAACGCCGGCTTCCTTGACGAGCTTCGCCAGAATGGAAGCCGTCACCGGCGACCATTCCGCCGGCTTGTGCACGACGGTGCAGCCCGCGGCAAGGGCAGGGGCGATCTTCCAGGTCGAGAGCATGAACGGCGTATTCCACGGCGTGATCACGCCGACGGGACCGATCGGCACGCGCGTCGAGATGTTCCAGTGCTCGTCGCTCGGCGTGTTGAGGCCGTCCCGCGCCTCCGCGCATTTGTCGGCGAAGAAACGGAAATTCTCGGCGGCGCGGATCGCGGCTTTGGCCATGAAGCGATAGGCCTGGCCGGTGTCGATGCATTCGAGCACGGCGATGTCCTCGGCATTGTCCTCGATCGCATCGGCGACGCGATGCAGCAGCTTGCGCCGCATCGCAGGCCCCATGTCGCGCCAGGACTTGAAGGCCAGCGCGGCGGCGGTTGCCGCAGCGTCGATATCCTCCGCATCGCCGCGCGCGACGCTGGCGAGCGTTGCGCCATCGACCGGCGACTTCGTCTCGAACGTTTCGCCCGAGATCGAGGCGACGACCTTGCCGTCGATCATGTGGCCGATGCCATCGGCGCGCAGCGTCTTCAACAGCGGCGCGACGCGGTCGCGGTTGGCGTGGAACACGTCTGCTTTCGGCGCGGGCTTATCCATGGGCGGCCTCCGCTTTCAGGGCGTCGTGGATGTTGTTGCGCTTCCAGCTCACGTCCTTGTCGTTGATCTGCATGTCGAACGACAGAGCGAACTTGCTGGCGGCGAAGACGGGATCAAGATGTCTCGAGAGCGCCTGGAACACGTGCTCGCCGGCCTTCTGGCGCGTCTTGAGGTCGCGGCCCTCGCCGATGCGCAGCACCATGTCGAGAAAGCCGTAGTCCGGCCTGTTATCCGCGATCGCATAATGCTCGCACCTGAGGGCGCGGACGCGGATGCCGCCGAGCGGGAAGATGCCGGTCTCGACCGCCGCCTTGCGCACGACCTCGCACACCGCTGCGATGTCGAGACGGCCATCGAGATTGGCCGAATATTCGATCGTGAAATGCGGCATCGCGGTTTCACTCCCTGTCTTCCTGTTCGCCTTAAGCGAAGTAGCAGCTGACCGAGCCGTAGGCGCCATAATCGGCCTGAATTGTGTCGCCCTTGCGGGTCTCGATCGGACGGATGAAGGAGCCGGCGAGCACGATTTGGCCGGGCTCCAGCGCAAGGCCGAGCGGCGCGATCTTGTTGGCGAGCCAAGCCACCGCCGTGGCGGGATGATTGAGCACGCCGGCGGCAAGGCCTGTCTCTTCCAGCTGGCCGTTCTTGAAGCAGAGCGCGCCGATCCAGCGCAGGTCAGCATCCAGCGGACGGATCGGCCGTCCCCCGAGCACGATGCCGGCATTCGCCGCATTGTCGGCGATGGTGTCGAAGATCTTTCGGGTCGCCTTGGTCGCGGGGTCGACGCGCTCGATCCGCGTGTCCAGAATCTCCAGCGCCGGCACCACGAAGTCGGTGGCGTTGAGCACGTCGAACATCGTGCAGTCGGGGCCTGAGAGCCGCTTGCTCATGACGAAGGCGAGCTCGGCCTCGACGCGCGTCGCGATGAAGCGCTCGGTCGGAATGATCCCGCCGTCGGCAAAGAACATGTCGTCGAGCAGCACGCCGGAATCCGGCTCGTCGATGTCGAGCGCGCTCTGCATCGCCTTCGAGGTCAGGCCGATCTTGTGGCCTTTCACCACGCGTCCCTCGGCGATCTTGACGTCGACCCAGGCCGTCTGAATCGCGTAGGCGTCCGCAATGGTGATGTCCGGGAAGTCCTGCGAGAGCTGCCGGATCTGCGTACAGGTCTTCTCCGCCTGGTGCAGACGCCTCGCGCAAGCCTGGATATCGTCGTTGGAAAGCGCCATCCGTGATCTTACAAATCGTGGTGCCGGGAGATGCTTAACATGTTAAGTGAATGCGTCAAACACAATTTCGGCTTGCTGCACTGCAAACGGTTTGCGGTCTGAAAGGGCGTCATGACGAAGAGATCCGCCGATCCCGCCAACGGAAGCGTGCCTGCCGCACGGCAGGTGCCGATGCGGGACTTCTCGCGCTCGCTGCCGATGTCGCTGCTGCGGGCCCGCGAGGCGGTGATGCGGCAGTTTCGTCCCTCGCTGCGCGGGCACGGCTTGACCGAGCAGCAATGGCGCATCCTGCGCGCGCTCGCTTCCATCGAGGCGGCCGAGGTCACGGAACTCGCGCGCACGGCGTTCCTGCTCGGGCCGAGCCTGTCTCGCATCCTACGCGATCTCGAGGCGCGCAACCTGATCGAGCGCCGGACCGCGAAAGCTGACCAGCGCCGCAGCATGGTCTCCATCTCGAAGGAGGGCGTGAAGCTGATGGCCTCGGTGGCGCCGACGTCGGAAGCGATCTACGCCGAGATCACGCGACGCTTTGGCGCCCGCAAGCTCGCCGAATTGCAGGAGATGCTCGGCGAACTCGAACAGAGTCTGGCGGGGCTCGGAAGCGCGGATGAGACAATAGCCGAGGGGTGAACCCAGATATGCGTGCGTGCGCGGCGAGAGCCATGGACATTCACGCTTATTTTCGCTCAAAGTGCGGCCCAACCCGATCAGCGGCGAGTGAGAGCACAGGGAAGGAAAGGCAACGTGGCGAACAAAGTCAAAGAGATCTGGAAGTCGGGCAAGGCCGTGGTCAACGCGTGGCTTGCGATTCCCTCCGGCTTCTCGGCCGAGATGGTCGCGCAATGCGGCTTCGACAGCGTCACCGTCGACATGCAGCATGGCGTGCAGGACTATCTGTCGATGGTGCAGTGCTTCCAGGCGATGGACAAGCATCCGGTCACCCCGATGGTCCGCGTGCCCTGGAATGAGCCCGGCATCATCGGCAAGGTGCTCGATGGCGGCGCCTATGGCGTGATCTGCCCGATGGTCAACACGCCGCAGGAAGCCCGCAACCTCGTCTCCTATTCCAAGTACCCGCCGAAGGGCACGCGCTCCAACGGTCCGATTCGCGCCGGCATGTACGGCACCGCGGGCTCCTATCAGAAGACGGCCAACGACGAGATCGTGCTGCTGCCGATGATGGAGACCAGAACGGCGGTCGAGAACATGGAAGCGATCCTCGACGTCGAGGGCATCGACGGCGTCTATATCGGCCCGTCCGATCTCGGCTTCTCCTACGGCCTCGAGCCCAAGCTCGATCGCAGCGAGCCCGAGATCCTCGCGATCTACGAGAAGATCATCAAGGAGTGCGGCAAGCGCGGCCTCAATCCGGGCATCCATTGCAGCGGCGCCGAAGGCGCGGCGCGCGCCATCAACATGGGCTTCAAGCTGGTGACGCTGTCCAACGAGGTCGGCCTGATGACGACCTACGCCAAGATGCAGGTCAATGCGACCCGCAAGGATTCCGGCGGCAAGGCTTGAATACATTCTCTGTGTCCCGGACGCGGTGCGGCACGCAGTGCCGCTCCGCAGAGCCGGGACCCAGAAGCCAGCGAAGCAGATGACGTAACACTGGGCCCCGGCTCAGCAGCGCACCGTTTCACGCTGCGCTGCGTCCGGGGCACGATAGTTTCGATACAGGAGACCTCGCATGACCATCAGCCCCGTCATCCGCCTGCATCCCGATGATGGCGTGCTGATCGCGCGCGCCAGCCTGCCGCCCGGAACATTGGTGGCCGAGGGCGTATCCACGGTCGACCGCATTCCCTCCGGCCACAAGGTCGCGATCAAGCCGATCGCCGTTGGCGAGCCGATCAGGCGCTACGGTCAGATCATCGGCTTTGCCACCCAGGCCATCGCGCCGGGCCAGCACGTGCACACCCAGAACTGCGGCATGGGCGATTTCGCCAAGGACTATGCCTATTGCGCCGACGTCAGGCCGACGCCGAATTTCGACCTGCCGGCGACCTTCGAAGGCATCCGCCGACCGGACGGTCGCGTCGCCACGCGCAACTATATCGGCATTCTCACCTCGGTGAACTGCAGCGCGCATGTCGCGAGCCTCGTCGCCGATGTCTTCAAGAAAAATCCCTTCACCGGCGACAATCCGCTGGCCGACTTCCCCAATGTCGACGGTGTCGTGGCGCTGACCCACAAGACCGGCTGCGGCATGACGCAGAACGAGCCGCTGGCGCTGCTCCGCCGCACGCTGGGCGGCTATGCGCGGCACGTCAACTTCTCCCACGTCATCGTGCTCGGCCTCGGCTGCGAGGTGAACCAGATCGGCGGCCTGATGGAAGAGCAGAAGCTCGCCGGCCGCCTGCGCGCGATGGACATCCAGGAGGTCGGCGGCACTCGGAAGACGGTGGAGGCGGGCATCGCCTTCGTGCGCGAGGCGCTCGCCGACGCCGACAAGGTGAAGCGCGAGACGGTGCCCGCGAGCGAGCTCACCGTGGCGCTGCAATGCGGCGGCTCGGACGGCTATTCCGGCGTTTCCGCCAATCCAGCGCTCGGCGCGGCGAGCGACCTCATCGTGCGTCATGGCGGCACCGTGATCCTGTCGGAGACGCCGGAGACCTACGGCGCCGAGCACCTGCTCACGCGCCGTGCCGTCAGCCGCGAGGTCGGCGAGAAGCTGGTCGACCTGATGCGCTGGTGGGACGAGTACACCGCGCGCGAAGGCGCCGAGATGAACGCCAATCCCAGCCCCGGCAACAAGGCCGGCGGCCTCACCACGATCCTGGAAAAATCGCTCGGCGCGATGGCGAAGGCCGGCACCACCAACCTCGTCGAGGTGCTGCGCTACGCCGAGCCCGTCACCAAGAAGGGCTTCGTCTTCATGGACACGCCTGGTTACGATCCTGTGGCTGCGACCGGACAGGTCGCCGGCGGCGCCAATCTGGTCTGCTTCACCACGGGCCGCGGCAGCGTGTTCGGCTGCAAGCCGGCGCCCTCGATCAAGCTCGCCACCAACACGCCGATGTACAAGCGCATGGAAGAGGACATGGACGTCAATTGCGGCACCATCCTCGAAGGCGAGGAGAGCGTTGCGCAATGCGGCCAGCGCATCTTCGATCTCATCCTCAAGACAGCCTCGGGACAGCCGACCAAGAGCGAGAGCTTTGATTTCGGCGGCGCCGAATTCGCGCCCTGGGTGCTCGGCGCGACGATGTAGTCGCGCTGGGCGAGCGCGGTCGCGCAACGCAATCAGAAGCAGCCGGCAATCGTCGCTCGCGGCCAATTGCGGCATCCGCATGTGATTCGACGCATGCAACAATGGTTCGCTACGTAGTGATACGGAGGTGAGCGTCGCTCGCAAGAGTTCCCCGGCTTACACCTGATTAACACTGTTGCCGTAGACAGAGCCCGATACGGCTCCGCACCGTCGCGGGGCCGGCCTTTACTGAGGATCGAACCGATGCAAGCGATACGTCCCACTGGGGTGGAAAATCTCCTCGGTGAGGAGGAGCTGATTGTATCGAAGACCGATCTCAAGGGCCGCATCACCTACGCCAATGATGTCTTCATCCGGATGGCGAAGTACTCGTGGAATGAGCTTATGGGCGCTCCCCACAGCCTGATCCGCCATCCCGACATGCCGCGCGCCGTCTTCAAGCTGCTGTGGGACACGCTCCAATCCAAGCAGGAGATCTTCGCCTACGTCGTCAATCTGGCCAAGGACGGCAGCCATTACTGGGTGTTCGCCCACGTCACGCCGACATTCGACGAGCGCGGCAATATCGTCGGCTATCACTCCAACCGCCGCAAGCCGGATCCAGCGCAGATCGAGCGCATCAAGCCGATCTACAGGACGCTGTGCGCGGAAGAGGCGCGGCATGCCAATGCCAAGGACGGCATGCATGCAAGCTTCGAGGCGATGGTCGGGCTGCTCAAGCAACAGGGTGTCGGTTACGATGAATTTGTGCTCTCTCTCTAAGGCGCAGGGAGCGACCGCGCTCGCGTGTGTTGTTGCCGTCGTCGCGTTCGTTCTCTCACTTCTCGGTGTGACGGGAATCACAGGTGCCGCCTTGCTCGGCACGACGGTGGTGCTGCTCGGCTATGCCGTGTGGTGCCAGCATCGCACGGCCGTGGCCGTCGATGAGATCGCCGATGTGTGCCGCAAGGCGGCGCATGGCGATCTGGATGCGCGCATCCTGAGCGAGCGGCAGGCCGGGCGGATCGGGACGATCCAGAAATCCGTCAACGACATGCTCGACATCGCCGACGCCTTCGTCCGCGAGGCCTCGGCTTCGATGGACTATGCGAGCCACGGCAAGTATTTCCGCAAGATCCTCGCGCGGGGTCTGCCCGGCTCGTTCCGCCGCTCGGCGGTCGTCATCAATGCCGGCACCGACAGCCTTGGCCGCCGCGTTGTGGAGATCGCCGGCCTCGCGCGGGAGTTCGGCACGCATCTCGACGCGGTTGCAGGCGGCCTCATGGGCGCCGCGACCGATCTCGAATCCGATGCCGGGCGGATGGCGGCGGCGGCGGAGAAGACCAGCCAGGAGACCTCCGGCGTGCTCAGTGCGTCCGACCAGGCTTCACGCAACGTCGCCACCGTTGCCAGCGCCGCGGAGCAACTCGCCTCATCGATCGCCGAGATCAACCGCCAGGTGGCCGGCTCGACCGCGAGCACCGGGCGGGCGGTGAACGAAGCCAATCGCGCCGGCAGCGAGATCCGCATGCTTGCGGGCGCCGCGATGCAGATCGGCGACGTCGTCAAGCTGATCAGCGAAATCGCCGAGCAGACCAACCTCCTGGCGCTCAACGCCACGATCGAGGCCGCCCGTGCGGGCGAGGCCGGCCGCGGCTTCGCGGTGGTGGCCTCCGAGGTCAAGAGCCTCGCCAACCAGACCGCGAAAGCGACCGAGGAGATCAGCGCCAAGGTCGGCGAGATGCAGCAATCGACCACCAATTCGGTTGCGGCCGTCGAAGCGATCGCGCAGACCATCGCCGAGATCAACGGCATCACCGCCTCGATTGCGGCTTCCATCGAGCAGCAGGGGGCTGCGACACGCGAGATCGCCCGCAACGTTCACGAAGCTTCCGCCGGCACCTCGCAGGTGTCCTCCAACGTCACCGGCATCAGCGAAGCCGCCGCCGATACGGGCCGCGTTGCCAGCCGCGTCAACAGCGCCTCCGAGCGCGTCCACGGCGAAGTCGAGACGCTCCGCCGCGAGGTGACCCAGTTCCTGCAGCGGCTGACCTCGG
Source organism: Bradyrhizobium sp. CCBAU 53415 (assembly GCF_028128735.1). Taxonomy (NCBI): domain Bacteria; kingdom Pseudomonadati; phylum Pseudomonadota; class Alphaproteobacteria; order Hyphomicrobiales; family Nitrobacteraceae; genus Bradyrhizobium; species Bradyrhizobium sp. CCBAU 53415. The sequence goes on from NZ_LBJF01000027.1 coordinate 546,043, forward strand.
CGGCGTAGGCTGCCCGGTGTCTCGTTATGGGGACGTTCTAGCGAGCGAATAGGGAATAGCGAGTGGCGAATGGCGAATGGCTTCATTCCCGCCATTCGCCAATCGCCCGTGCCATAGGCACCCTCTGCCCGTTGTTAGTGCTTGATCGCGCTGAGCTCAGGTGTTCTGCTCAAAAAAGCTGCTGGAGCATCGCACCCCGTGTCGATCTACGTCGCATTACACCACGTCACGCACTACAAATACGACCGCCCGATCGACCTTGGCCCGCAGACCATCCGGCTGCGGCCGGCGCCGCATACGCGCACGCCGATCCTGAGCTATTCGCTCAAGGTCACGCCCTCCAATCATTTCGTGAACTGGCAGCAGGACCCGCAAGGCAACTGGCTCGCGCGCTATGTCTTTCCGGAGAAGACCACCGAGCTGAAATTCGAGGTCGACTTCACGGCGCAGATGACCGTGGTCAACCCGTTCGACTTCTTCGTCGAGCCCTATGCCGACAGTTTTCCATTTGACTATCCGAAGGACCTGAAGACCGAGCTCGCGCCCTATCTCGAGACCATCAAGCCCGATCGCCTGTTCTCTAAATTTCTCGACTCGATCCCGCAGGAAGCTCCGAACACAGTCAACTTCCTGGTCGAGCTCAATCGCGAGCTCCAGAAGAAGGTCCGCTACATCATCCGCATGGAGCCGGGCGTGCAGACGCCGGAAGAGACGCTTGCCTCCTGCGCAGGATCGTGTCGCGACTCTGCCTGGCTGCTGATCCAGACGTTTCGCCATCTCGGCCTCGCCGCCCGCTTCGTCTCCGGCTATCTGATCCAGATCCGTCCCGACATCGATCCGATCGAGGGACCGCCCGAAGTCGAGAACGATTTCACCGATCTGCACGCCTGGGCCGAGGTCTATCTGCCGGGCGCGGGCTGGATCGGATTCGACGCGACCTCCGGCATGCTCGCGGGCGAGGGGCACATCCCGGTCGCTGCCACGCCGCATTATCGCTCGGCGGCGCCGATCTCCGGTGGCGCCGGCTTTGCCGAGGTCGAGTTTGCCTTCGACATGAGCGTCCGCCGCATCCGCGAAGCGCCGCGCATCACAAAACCGTTCTCCGACGAATCCTGGGCGCGGCTCAACGATCTCGGCGAGCAGGTCGACGGCGATCTCGCGAGCCAGGACGTGCGCCTCACCATGGGCGGCGAGCCGACCTTCGTCTCGGTCGACGATCTCGAGGCGGGCGAGTGGAATACGGAAGCCGTCGGCCCGACCAAGCGGGCGCTCGGCGACGACCTGATCCGCCGCTTGCGCACGCGCTTCGCGCCGGGCGGCCTGCTGCATTACGGCCAGGGCAAATGGTATCCGGGCGAGAGCCTGCCGCGCTGGGCCTTCGGCCTCTACTGGCGCAAGGACGGCGTGCCGATCTGGAAGAACGCCGATCTCATTGCCAAGATCGAGAATCCGCGCCGCGCCGAGGTGAAGGACGCCGAGGCCTTCATGGAAGGCACGGCGGCCCGGCTCGGACTCGATGCCGGCTACATCATGCCGGCTTATGAGGATGCCGCGTACTGGCTCCAGAAGGAGGCTGAGCTCCCCGTCAACGTCGACCCCTCCGATTCCAAACTATCGGATCCGGAAGCCCGCGCGCGGATGGCGCGCGTGTTCAACGAGGGCCTCAACACACCGCGCGGCTTCGTGCTGCCGGTGCAGCGCTGGAACGCGCCGCCGCGCTGGCGCAGCGAGCGATGGCAACTCCGGCGCAATCATCTGTTCCTGATGCCCGGCGATTCGCCTCTCGGTTTGCGCCTGCCGATCGGGTCGCTCGGTTACGTCCCGCCCAACCAATATCCCTACATCGTCGAGCAGGACCCGATGGAGGCGCGGGACAAGCTGCCGGTGTTCACGCTCGCCGCGCGTCCGGAATCCCCGCCACGGGCCGCGCCCGAGCATCTCAACACCTCCGTCCCGGTGCGCACCGCGATGTCGGTCGAAGTCCGCGACGGCGTGCTTTGCGCCTTCATGCCGCCGGTCGAGCGCATCGAGGACTATCTCGAACTGGTCGCTGCGCTCGAAGCCACCGCGGAGGAGATGCAGCTGCAGGTCCATGTCGAGGGCTATCCGCCGCCGTTCGATCCGCGCATCGAGGTGATCAAGGTTACGCCCGACCCTGGTGTCATCGAGATCAACATCCAGCCGGCGAAGAGCTGGCGCGACGCGGTGGAGATCACCTCCGGACTCTACGAGGACGCAGCGAAGGTGCGACTCGGCGCCAACCGCTTCCTGGTCGACGGTCGCCACACCGGCACCGGCGGCGGCAATCACGTCGTGGTCGGCGGCTCCAGCCCGCAGGACTCGCCGTTCCTGCGCCGGCCCGATCTCTTGAAGAGTCTGGTCTTGTACTGGCAGCGGCATCCGTCGCTGTCCTATTTCTTCTCCGGCCTGTTCATCGGCCCGACCAGCCAGGCACCGCGCATCGACGAAGCCCGGCACGACAGCATCTACGAGCTCGAGATCGCGCTCTCGCACGTGCCGCCGCCGGGCTATCAGACGCCGCTCTGGCTGGTGGACCGGCTGTTCCGGCATCTGCTCGTCGACATCACCGGCAACACCCACCGCGCCGAGATCTGCATCGACAAGCTCTATTCGCCGGAAGGGCCCACGGGGCGGCTCGGCCTGGTCGAATTCCGCGCGCTCGAGATGCCGCCGGATCCGCGCATGTCGCTGGCGCAGCAGCTCCTGATCCGCGCGCTGATCGCGAAGTTCTGGCGCGAGCCGCTGGGAGGCAAGTTCGTGCGCTGGGGCACCGCGCTGCACGACCGGTTCATGCTGCCGCATTTCATCTGGGAAGATTTTCAGGACGTGCTCACCGAGCTGAAGCAATCAGGCTATCCGTTCGAGCCGGAATGGTATCTGGCCCAGCTCGAGTTCCGCTTTCCCGCCTTCGGCCGGGTTCATCATGGCGGCGTGACGCTGGAGCTGCGCCAGGCGCTGGAGCCCTGGCACGTGCTCGGCGAGGAGGGCTCGGCCGGCGGCACCGTGCGCTATGTCGATTCATCGGTCGAGCGGCTCCAGGTCAAGGCGGAGGGCTTCGTCGAAGGCCGCCACATCGTGACCTGCAACGGTCGCCGCCTGCCGATGACCCCGAGCGGCCGCTCGGCGGAGGCCGTGGCCGGCGTCCGCTTCAAGGCCTGGCAGCCGGCCTCCGGCCTGCACCCGACCATCCCCGTTCACGCGCCCCTGACCTTTGATCTGATCGACACCTGGAACGGCCGCTCGCTCGGCGGCTGCGTCTATCACGTCGCCCATCCCGGCGGCCGCAGCTACGACACCAAGCCGGTCAACACCTATGAGGCCGAGGCGCGGCGGCTGGCGCGCTTCCAGGACCACGGCCATACCCCGGGTCCGATGCAGCCGCCGCCCGAGGAACGCACAAATGAGTTTCCGCTGACCCTCGACTTGCGGACCCCGCTCCTGCAATGAGTAGAATGCGGGGGCAAGGAGACGCGCATGGGCGAGGGCGCAGCCGAACAGGACGACAAGGCGGGAAAGGCGCAAGATCAGCGTGAAGCCCGGCGCCGCCTCGCGCAATGGGTCCGCGACTATAGCCGCCTGCCCGGTATCCCCGACGAGTTCTTGGGCCCGGACGGCGCCCCGCGCGCGGTCTGGAGCCGCTTCTTCGATGCCTTTGGCGCGCTGGCGCCCGACGAGATCGAGCGGCGTTTCGGCATGGCCGACCGTCATCTCCGCGAGGCCGGCGTCACCTACCGCGCGCCCGGCGACAGCGCCGACCGGCCCTGGTCGATCAGCCATCTGCCGCTTTTGATCGATGAGGCCGACTGGCAGCAGCTTTGCGCCGGCATCACCCAGCGCGCCGAGCTGCTGGAACGCGTGCTGCGCGACATCTATGGCGAGGGCCGGCTCGTTGCCGAAGGCGCGCTGCCGGCGGCCGCGATCGCCGGCAGCCCCGAATATCTCCGTCCCGTCTGCGGCGTGCCGCCGCCCGGCGGGCGCTATCTCTCGCTCTATGCCGCCGATGTCGGCCGCGGGCCCGACGGCCGCTGGTGGGTGCTCGGCGACCGCACCCAGGCGCCATCGGGCGCGGGCTACGCGCTGGAGAACCGCCTGGTGCTCTCGCGTGCCTTCTCCGACCTCTACAAGTCGATGAACGTGCCGCGCGTCGCGCCGTTCTTCGAGGCGTTCCGCGACAGCCTTCGCGCGCGCGCCGACCGCGACGAGCCCAGGATCGGCGTGCTCACCCCCGGCAGCTTCAGCGAGACCTATTTCGAGCACGCGACGCTGGCGCGCTATCTCGGCTTCCTGCTGGTCGAAGGCGACGATCTCGCGGTCAGCGACAACCGCGTCCACATCCGCACCGTGGCCGGCCTGAAGCGGCTGGATGTGCTCTTGCGGCGGGTGGATTCCAACTCGCTCGATCCGCTCGAACTCGATGCCTCCTCGCGGCTCGGCGTTCCCGGCCTGATCGATGTGCTGCGCAAGGACGGCGTCGTCGTCGCCAACATGCCGGGCTCGGGCGTATTGGAGGCGCGGGCGCTGCTCGGCTTCCTGCCGGCGCTGAGCCGACGCCTGCTCGGCGAAGACCTGAAGATGCCGCACATCGCGACCTGGTGGTGCGGCCAGCGCGCGGCGCGCGACGAGGTGCTGGCGCGGCTCGACGAGGTCGCGATCGAAGGCGCCTACCGGCGCGGCGTTCCCGGCTTCGACAGCAATGGTCCGGTGCTCGCGAGCGAGCTGGATGCCGCCGACCGCCAGCGCCTGGTCGACGCCATCACCGCGCGCGGCATGGACTATGTCGGCCAGGAAGTGGTGCGGCTCTCGACCATGCCGGTGTGGGAGCAGGGCCTGCTCACCCCGCGTCCCTTCGTGCTGCGCGTGTTCGCGGCCGCCACGCCCGACGGCTGGGCCATCATGCCCGGCGGATTCTGCCGGATTGCCGAGCAGGCCGATGCGCGCGCGGTGTCGATGGGGGACGGCGCGCGTGCCGCCGACGTCTGGGTGGTCTCCGACAAGCAGGTCCCGACCGCGACGCTGCTGCCGGCGACCGACAAGGTGCGCATCCGCCGCATCGCCGGCGTGCTGCCGAGCCGTGCCGCCGACAACCTGTTCTGGCTCGGCCGCTATCTCGAACGCGCCGAGGCGACGCTGCGGCTGGTCCGCGCGCTGGGCTCGCCGAGCGGGCCCAACAAGGGTACCGCGGCCTCGGCGCAATCGGCCGAACGCATCCAGCGCCTGCTGGTGGCCTGGGGCGCGATCTCGCAGACGTCGCGGGCGGCTGCCGGGCGCATCACTGCGGAGGCGTTGCAGGGCGAGGAGCGTTTCGGCTCGGCGCTGTCGCTGGTGCGCGCGGCCCAGCGCACGGCGACCTCCTTGCGCGAGCGGCTGTCGCCCGATGCCTGGCAGGTCATCACCGAGATGGCCGAGCGTCTGGCCTACGAGGTCGAGGACGACGACAGCGTGTTGAGCGCAGCCGAGCTGACCCTGCAGGAGCTTGCGAGCTTCGCAGGCCTCGCGCAGGAGAACATGAATCGCGCCGCCGGCTGGCGCTTCCTCGACATCGGACGCCGCATCGAACGCGCCATCAATACCACGCGCTTCACGCGGCAATTCGCCTATGACGAGGCCGGCGACGAGGATCTCGACATCCTGCTGACGCTGGTCGATTGCCAGATCACCTACCGTTCGCGTTATCTGCTGGCGCCGATCCTGGCGCCGGTGCGCGACCTCGCCGTGCTCGACGGCTACAATCCGCGGTCGGTGGCGTTCCAGGTGACGACGCTGAACGAGCACATTGCCGCGCTGCCGAGCCTGAAGGAGCACGGCCTGATCGAGAAGCCCCAACGTCTCGCGGTGGCGATGCAGGCGATGCTCGCGACCGCGGAGGCCGAGAAGCTCGAGGTCAAGACGCTGTTCGCGCTGGAGCAGGATCTGCTCAGCCTCGCCGACGCGATCGGGCAGCACTACTTCCCGCACGGTCCCAATGCCAGCCGGCCGGAAAAGCTGACGGGGCTGGCGTGATCTACGACATCCGTCACGTCACCACCTACGAGTACGAGAATCCCGTCAGCTTCGCCCGCTGCACGCTGCGGCTGGAGCCGAGAAGCGGCGGCGGCCAGGAGCTGATCTCGCACGAACTCGAGATCCATCCGCGCCCGGCCGAGCGCAATGTCCGGCGCGATTTCTTCGGCACGCTGACCGAGAGCGTCGTGATCGAAGCCGCGCATCGCAATTTGCGCATCGACTCGCGCTCGCGCGTGTCGGTGTCGCGCCAGCCGCCGGCACGTGATGCGTTCAGCCCGTCCTGGGAGAGCATTCGCGATCTTGCCTTCGAGGCGACCAGCCTCGGGCCGGCTTCGCCCGTCGGCTATGTCTTTGCGAGCCCCCTGGTGCCGGTGCTGCGCCCGGTCAGCGCCTATGCGGGGATCAGCTTTCCGCCCGGCGCGGGCATCCTCAAAGGCGCGGTCGATCTGATGCATCGCATCCGCAACCAGTTCCGCTACGACCCCAAGGCCACGGTGATCTCGACGCCGCTCGACGAGGTCTTCGACAAGCGTCACGGCGTGTGCCAGGACTTTGCCCATGTGATGATTGCGGGGCTGCGCGGGCTCGGCCTGCCGGCGGCGTATGTCAGCGGCTACTTGCGCACCATTCCGCCGCCGGGCCAGCCTCGTTTGCAGGGCGCCGACGCCACCCACGCGTGGGTGTCGCTGTGGTGCGGAGCGGAGCTTGGCTGGGTCGATCTCGATCCGACCAACGATCTCCTGATCGGCAACGATCACATCGTGCTTGCAATGGGGCGCGATTTTTCCGACGTCTCGCCGGTCGACGGCATCATCGTCGGCTCACACAAGCAGAAGCTCGGCGTCGCCGTCGACGTGCTGCTGACGGAGTAGGGCGGGTGCTCATAAGCGTCGGCTTTCCAACGCAAAGGGGAAGTCTGCCATCTTGCAGGTCATTGGCAGCTTGTGATGCAACTCCCCTGACCGATGGCTAACGTGTTGGGCTCACAATACCCGACGGTAATCCTCTAGGCCCGTCTTCATTGATTTTTTCCGCAGCCGTTAGTCCGCCTTCCTAGCTGTGGCCGGTCGAATGTCATCAAAGACCTTAGCCATTGCTTTCTTGATACCGGCGTCGATACAATTTTTAAATGTCACTTCCGAGACTGCATTGCATGCCAAAACGGCCGCTGTAACGCCGCTTCCGACGACGTAGATATTGATCTCGCCGCCTGAGACTTTGACGCCGCCAACGACCCGCGCGGTGTTCACCTTCAGCTTGCCTGAGAGGACATCGAACGAAACGTTAGCGTCAGGTGCCTTGGCAAGGTTCTGCGCCGTTGTTGCCAGATCGTTTTTGATGATGATCTCAATCGTGGCTTTTGAAAGCGGTGGAGATAAGCTGGCCAGATCTCCGATCAGTTTCGGCTCAGCACTGGCAATATAGCGACCAACAACAGAGCGCGGATCACCTTCGGCATAGGTTGCGACCGGGCGGGTGGCCGTAAATTCAGCCTGCTTGCCCACGTCGAGCGGTTTGTTGGTGTCAAAGATGGAATCGCCGCCGTGGCCCGCACGCGCAATTTGTGTGGAATGAACGCCGGGTGCCAGCGCGTCTGGAGCATCGCGAGCAATCCTGCCGCTGGTCGCCCCTGTACCTATGTCCTCGGCAACGCGACCCAATGCGATTTCTGAACGAGTTACTGCCGGAGCGGTATGGGAGATAACTGAACCAGTGTGGGAAACGACCGACCCGGAATGCGATAATATTTTACCTCCGATAAGAGCAGCAGCGACGCCTGCGCCAACGGCAACCTTTGTCCCGGTACCGATGTCAGATATGAACAATCACCTGACCAATCAAAAAATGTAGCGTAATCAAGTAATATATTTATACGTGTATACCAGTTCGAATTGCAGGGCAATAGGATCACAAGTCTTGGAAACCTTCACCGGGTTCGACTATTCGATGCTTTGAAAGGTTGCGCATGCGCGCGTGTAGCCGATGTCTGCAACTGGTCCATCTCCGAACTAGGGTGAGGGACGCCAACGCGCGGCTATAAGGTGGAGCAGACTCTCCAAGAAGTGCAGCGCAGATTCAAGAGGACGCGCCCTGAAAATGGTCGGAGCTCGCCATTCATCGCACCATGGTCTCGCGATCCCAGGCCTTGTAGTCCGGTGAACCCTGGGTGCGGATGGGACCGTCGTAGCCGTATTCCACCATGTGCACGGTCACATAATCCTCCCCGAGGAATGCGACGCCGTAGGATTGCGGCAGGTCGCAGGCGCTCAGCAGCTTGGTCTCGGAGAAGAGCGGAAAGCTCGCATGGTTGGTGCCGCGCAGCGACGAGACCGGGACGCCTGCAATCGAGCCTGCGAGAGGCAAGTGACAATGCCCGAAGAACACGTGGCGGATCTTCGCCCGGTGGCGATTGATGAGACGCCGGAATGGAGCTTCGTCGAGCAGGCCGATCTGGTCGAACGGGACGAGATGCACCGGCATGGGATTGTGGTGCATGAAGAGCAGGAATGGCCCGTCATGCTCGGCAAGCCGTGCCTCGAGCCAGCCGAGACGATCTTCGCAATAACGGCCGGCGTGCGTTTCCGGTTGGGCGGTGTCGAGGAACAAGCAGCGGCCGGCGGCGGTATCGTGGATGCCCTGGACGAAGCCGCTCTCGTCGGCGAGGTCGGGGAAGACGCTCAGGAAGGCGGCGCGTCGGTCGTGGTTGCCGATGCACAGCCGGACCGGCAGCGGATATTCGTCGAGGCGCTGCTTGAGCCATTGATAGTCGGCGAGATCGCCCCAATCCGAGAGGTCGCCGGTGATCACCATCAACTCGGCGTCGTGATGATCCTTCAGCGCATGCGCCAGCGCCCGTTCGAAATTGACCCGCGGATCGCGGCCGCCGATGGTCGAGCCGGGCGCGGTCAGGTGAATGTCGCTCAGGTGAAGCAGTTTCATCGCCATCTCCAGTCAGCGGGGCACGGGGCGCCGGCGCGCCCCGTGCCAGTGGATGTCAGGACGCTCAGCGCGCCGCGCCTGTCGTCTTCGGCAGCAGCTTCTGCACGTCCGTGGTCATGTCGGCGAGGACGGCCTCGGGCTCCCTCGCGCGGGCGCCCGAGATGATCGAGTTGAGATGATCCTTGATCACGTCGGTGATCTTCAGGCCGTTGTCGCCGGGGAAGGCGTACCATTTGGTGAGCAGCGCGAGCTGGCTGACCGCGGTGTAGTTGTTGGGGTTCTTGACGTAGAAGTCCTTCAGATAGACCTCGTTGGCGACCTTGTTCGGCGGCATGTAACCGGTGGTCTCCGCCATGATCGCGGCGCCCTTGGGGCCGGTCCAGAACTTCACAGCTTCCCAGGCGGCGTCGCGCTTGGCCTTGTCCTTGGCGAGGATCAGCACGACATTGCCGCCGGCCGGCAGCCTGCCGTTCGGGGAGACGACGTCCGGGAACGGAATCGTCTTCAGCGCGAACTTGCCGCCGGTCATCTGCGTGACCTTGTTGAGGTCCGAGGTCGAGGTGATGTGAAAGCCGGTCTTGCCGGCAGCGAACGCCGCGCGCATCGACGGCTGGTCGAGGTTGGGCATGCCGCCCTCGTTGACCAGCCGCGCAATCATGTTGATGGCGAACTTGCCTTCCGCTCCGTCGAACGCGACCTTGGTCTCGTCGGCATTGAGCATGGTGCCGCCGCGCGCGAACACCGGCGCCTGCCACAGCCAGTTGCCGGTGATGTCCCAGGCATAGGTGACGCCGTTGGTGTCGTTGCCGAGCGCCTTGATCTTCTTGGCGAGCGCGATCAGCTCGTCCCAGCTCTTCGGCAGGTTGTTCACGTCGCCGCCGGCCTGCTTCACCAAGTCGAGATTGACGTAGACGATGGGCAGGGAGATCGCGAAGGGAAGGGCGTAGACCTTGCCGCCGGCGGTGCCGATGTCATACATCGCCTGATGGAAGCCCTGCTTGTCGAAATCCTTTTCGGCCGCGATGTAGCCGCCGAGCTCGGCCGGGATGTTCTTGTCGACCAGGACGCGGATGCGGTTCAGGCCCTGGAACGACACGTCGGGCATCTGATTGGTGACGGCTTCGCGCAGCACCTTCTGGGTGGCGTCCTCGTAGGATTCGTAAGGCGCCCGCATCGTGACCTTGATCTCCGGGTGCACCTTGGCGAATTCCTCCGCGATGCGCTTGTGGGTCTCGGTGAACAGCTCCGGATAGGGATACTGCATCACGATCTCGGTCTTTGTCTGCGCGAGCGCAGCTCCGGCCACTAGCGACAGAGCCGCCGCGGCGATGATGGACTTCAGCATGGATAGACTCCTGTTTGAGGTGACGTGGTTACTTGATCCCGGTCAGGGTGATGCCCTCGATGAAGCGGCGTTGGGCAAAGAGGAAGGCGATGACGAGCGGCGCGATGATCACCATCGCGGCGGCCATCAGCGGGCCGTAGCTGGTGCCGGCCTCGTTGTTGCGGAAATGCGCGACCGCAAGCGGCGGCGTACGCAATTGCTCGCTGTTGAGCACGATCAGCGGCCAGAAATAGTCGTTCCAATGCGCGACCACGGAGAAGATGCCGAAGGCGGTCACTGCGGGAATCGCGGCCGGCAGCATCACCCGCCAGACGATGCCGAATTCGGAGATGCCGTCCATGCGCGCCGCATCGACGAGATCGTCGGGCACGGTCTTGAAGAACTGGCGCATCAGGAAGATGCCGAAGACCGAGATCGTGAAGGGCAGGACGAGCGCGGCATAGCTGTCGAGCAGGCCGGCCTTGTGCAGCATCAGGAAGACGGGGATCGCGGTCGCCTGCGGCGGGATCAGGATCCCGAACAGCACGAGCGCAAACAGCGCCTCGCGGCCGAGAAAGCGAAGTTTTGCGAGCGCGTAGGCCGCCGGCAGCGCCACCATCACCTGCAGCACGAAGATCGAGATCGTGACGATGACGCCGTTGAGCAGGAAGCGCAGCAGATTGGCCTTGGCGAAGGCCTCGCGCAGGTTATCCGCCAGCGCGAACCGGTAGGGGATCAGGTGCAGCTCGCTGGAGAAGATCTCGGTCTGCGGCTTGGACGCGGTCGAGATCATCCAGATGAAGGGCGCCAGCATGAGCGCGGCGCCGGCGATCAGCAGCACGTGGCGGAGGATCGCCCGGAATGGGATGGGATGTGCATTGCTCATGTGTAGTGCACGCCGCGATCGGCGAGCCTCGATTTGATCAGGGTGAGCAAGAGAACGAACACCAGGAAGACGACGGTGATCGCGGCGGCGTAGCCTGAGCGGAAGAACTCGAAACCTTCCGTGTACATGGTGTGGATCAGGACCTCGGTCGATTTCGACGGGCCGCCCTTGGTCAGTACGTGCACGGTGTCGAACACCTGGAACGAGCGGATGCCGGAGATCACGACGACGAAGGTCGTGACCGGCCCCAGCATCGGCCAGGTCACGAGGCGGAAGCGAGCCCAGCCGCTCGACGCACCGTCGATCTCGGCCGCCTCGTAGAGCTGCTTGGGGATGGAGACGAGGCCGGCGAGAAACAGCACCATGTTGAAGCCGACCGCCTGCCAGATGCCGATTGCGCACAGCGCATAGAGGGCCGTGCTGCGGTCCTGCAGCCAGGCAAAGGCCGGCAGGCCCGCGCTGCGCAACATCCCGTTCACCAGGCCGAATTGCGGGTGCAGCATGAACTCCCACACGACCGCCATGGCGATCAGGGTCGCCATCACGGGCAGGAAATAGATCGTCCGGTAGAGGCTGCGCAGGCTGGTGCCGCTCTGGATCAGAAGCGCGATCGCAAGGCCTGCGATCACGGCGCCGGGCACCACGATCACGACATAGGCCAGCGTGTTGCGCAGCGCGGTCCAGAACACCTTGTCGGCGAACAGGTCCCGGTAATTGGCGAGGCCGATCCAGGAGAAATGCGGCGCGCCGAGCTGATAGTCGGTGAAGGAGAGGGCGATCACGCCGGCGAGCGGACCAAGCAGCATGATCAGCATCAGTGCCGCGGCCGGCGTCACCAGGGCGTAAGCGGAGTATGTCCGTCGGCTGCCGTGGGCCGGCAGCGTGCGCCGTGTCGCGCCTGCGGGAGCGATGGCCGCGCCAATGGTCATGGAGCCGTCAGACATGGGCGGGCTCGCGCATGCGCTCGGCTTGCTCCGCTCTGAGCTCGATCCGCTTCCCGGCCGGATCGAAAATCCGCACCGCGTCGGCGGCGAAACCGAAGGCGACGGAGCTGGCCATTGCAGGCAAATGCCTGACGTCGGCGAGCCGCGCGATGAGGCGTAATCCGGCGCCATCGATCGCAAGGTGCACGAACGCCTCGGCGCCGAGATTCTCCAGATGGACAACGGTTCCGGAGAACGGCCCCGCGCCCACGTCGATCCGCTCCGGGCGGACGCCGACGCGGCATTCGCCGGCCGCCGCATTGCACGAAAGCCTCAGGGCAGTCCCCAGCACGTCGACGCCGCCGTCCTTGCGGATCCGGCCGGGGAGGACGTTGATCTTGGGGCTGCCGATGAATTCGGCAACACGGATGTCGTTGGGGTGGTTGTAGATCTCCGCAGGCGTCCCGGCCTGAATCAATTCACCGCCCATCATGACGGCGATCCGGCTCGACATCGTCATCGCCTCGGCCTGGTCGTGCGTGACGTAGACGAACGTCGCCTTGAGGCGGCGATGCAGCTCCGCGAGTTCTGCGCGCATATGGACACGCAGCTTTGCGTCGAGATTGGAGAGCGGTTCATCGAACAGGAAAGCCAGCGGCTCGCGCACCATGGCGCGTCCGACTGCGACGCGTTGCCGCTGTCCGCCGGACAATTGCCCGGGCTTGCGCCGCAGCAATGGCGCGATGTCGAGCTGCTCGGCGATCCCTTCGACGTCGGCGCGAATGTGCCGTTCCTTGGCGCGTCGGCTCGGCAGCAGCGTGCCGAGCAGCGGCAGCCGTTCGATCGCCGAGAGGCGCCGCATCCTGAGCGGCACCGCAATATTGTCGAAGGTACTCAAATGCGGATAGAGCGCGTAGGATTGAAAGACCATCGCGAGGTTGCGCGCGCTCGGGCGAACGGCGTCCACCGGGCGGCCGTCGATGTGGACCTGGCCGGAATTCTGCGGCTCGAGGCCGGCAATGATGCGGAGCAGGGTCGACTTGCCGCAGCCGGAAGGACCGACCAGCGAGATGAACTCGCCGTTCTCAATTCGGAAATCGATGCCCTTCAGGACGTCGGTGCCGTCAAAGGACTTGCGGATTGCGGAAAGTTCGATCTGCGCCATGCGCGCTGGTCCCCTGCTGGCCTTGTTGCGGCGCATGAGGAGTTAAGGAGCGCATCTGACATTCACATTACGGTCAATGGCGGTCCTTATGGTCATCCCAGGTTTTGCTTTCGCCGGGTCCGGAACAGGGGAGAATGGCGATCTTGGGGTTGTTGTGGTGGCGTTGACATCGTCGCGCGTCCGTGCGGTCAATGCGGTGTTCGAGACCGGCAGCTTTGCGGCCGGAGCGAGGCGGCTGGGGGTGTCGCAGCCGGCAGTTGCGCAACTCGTGCGCGATCTGGAGGCCGAGTTCGCGGTTGCACTGTTCGACCGGCACGGCCAGACGCTGATCGCGACGCCGTTGTGCCGGCGGCTCTACGCTGCAACGAGCCGCATGCAAGCGATCGAGGCGGATGCGCTGGCTATCCTTCAGCAGCGCGACGAGCCCACGGGAGGCGAGCTTCGCATCGGGCTCGGCAACGCCATGCCGGGCATGGCGCTGATCGCAGCATTCCGCAATCTGTATCCGAAGATCCAGATCAACATCGAGATCGGCAGCTGGTCGGCGATCATGGCCGCGGTGGTCGACCAGCGTGTCGACGTCGCCGTATTGCCGGAAGTGCCGCAGGACAACCGCTTCCGTCGCGAACCCTGCGTACAGCAGCGCGTCGTGGCGATCTGCCATCCCGTTCACGACCTCAGTCGTCAATCGCGCGTGTCTATCGCCGGCCTCATGCAATACCCGCTGGTCTTTCGGACCCGGGATTCCGCGACCCAGCGCGCCGTGGACAGGGCGTTTCGCGTCGTCAAGCTGCGCGCCAGTCCGGCGATCGTCGTCAATACACGCGAGGGGATGCTGGAGGCGGTCGCCAATCGGCTCGGCGTCGGCTTCGTCTGGGAGCACGGCTCGAGCCGCATCGACCGGATCGCGAAGGTGGCGATCGCGGAAATCGAGGCGGAGTCGCCCGAATACATCTTCTCGCTGGCCGGCAAACGCGGCAAGCTGGTCGAGCTGTTCTATCTGGCCAGAAGTCTTTCGCGCTCGGCCGCCGGCGTCGACATCCTGGCTGCACCTTGAAGCGCTGGTCGGGGTTGGGGCTTTCCAGCCAGCTTTGGTTGTGGTGAGATGTAGCGACAACCATGCTGCTGCGCAGCGGGACCGCAAGATATTTTACGTATTTTTGCTCCGGCGATTGGTTTACCCGGCCCAAGATGGGCTATGCTCTCCACTGCGTCGAGGACAAGAATGAGACGTCGGGAGATGGCATGGGACACCAGCGGCGGACGGGGCTGCATCCATGATGACGTTACCGAGACTGGCGGCCGAAACCCTGGAGAAGATGCTAGGTCGGTTCATGCGTCGCCGGTACGACGAACCTTCCGCTCGGGTACTGGAGGGCTCGACGCGCACCGCGATGGAGTGTATCGGCAACAGCGACGCGCTCTACCACAACATCGAGCATACCATGCTCGTGACTCTGGCCGCTCAGGCGATCCTCTCGGGACGCAATCTCCACGCGCATCTTGCGGCGGAGGACTACCTCCACATCCTGATCGCCTGCTTGGCGCACGACATCGGCTATGTCCGCGGCCTGTTTCCGGAGGATGACGAAGACGGTTTCATCATTGACGAGGCCGGGACCAAGGTGTCGCTACCGCGCGGTGCATCGGATGCCAGTCTGATGATGTATCACGTCGATCGCTCGAAACTGTTCGTGCTGCGGCGGCTGCCGCCGATCCGCGGTCTCGACCCGGAGCGCATTGCTCGCGCCATCGAAGGGACGCGCTTTCCCGCCCGTGAAGGCCAGGAATATGACGAGGAAGCCTCGATCCTGCGCGCGGCCGACTTCATCGGCCAGCTCGGCGATCCCAACTATCTGCGCAAGGCCAACGCGCTCTATTGCGAGTTCGAGGAGGTCGGCATCAACCGTCAGCTCGGCTACGACTCGCCCGCCGACATCGTGAACCGATATCCGCAATTCTATTGGAACAGCGTCGCACCGCACATCCAGACAGAGATCGGCTATCTCAACAAGACCGAGATCGGCCGGCAGTGGATCGCCAACCTCTACAGCAACGTATTCCGCGCCGAGCGCGACATCTCGCTGTCTGGCCCGCAGAGATAGGCTGCGATCTTGCAGTCCGGATCGGCGTGGCGACTCCGGGGCCGGTGGCGCCCAATCCCGGATGCCGCTTCGCTCATCCGGCTACGAAATCCGTGAGAAAACCATGCAACAAAAGACCGTCGCCACGGATGTCCTCGACATCGCCTATCGCGAATACGGCGCGCCGGCCGGCTGGCCCTGCATCCTCGGGCACGGCTTTCCCTACGACGTGAACGCCTACGCGGAGGCCGCGCCGATCATTGCCGAGGCCGGCGCGCGGGTGCTGGTGCCCTGGCTGCGCGGCTATGGGCCGACGCGGTTTCGCTCCGCCGGGACGCTGCGCTCCGGCGAGCAGGCAGCGCTTGGTGCCGATCTGCTGGCCTTCATGGATGCGCTCGGCATCGAGCGCGCCATCGTCGGCGGCTATGACTGGGGCGGGCGTGCGGCCTGCGTGGTCTCGGCGCTCTATCCGGAGCGCGTGATCGGGCTCGTCTCCGGCAATTCCTACAACATCCAGAACATCGCCCGCGCCATGGAGCCGGCTTCGCCGCCGGAGGAGGCGGCGCTCTGGTATCAATATCTCTTCCACAACGAGCGCGGCCGCCGCGCGCTGGAGCGCAACCGCCGCGGCTTTGCCCGCCAGCTCTGGACGATGTGGTCGCCAAAATGGGCGTTCGATGACGCGACGTTCGAGACAGCCGCCGCGTCCTTCGACAATCCTGATTTCGTCGATGTCGTGATCCACTCCTACCGCCACCGCTACGCGCTGGTGGCGGGCGATCCCGCCTATGCCGCGATCGAGGCCAGGCTCGCCGCCCAGCCGCCGATCCGCGTCCCGACGATTGCGATCGACGGCGACAGCGACGGCGTCAATTCCGGCACCGCCCACCACGCGCGCATGTTCGAGGGATATTTCGAGCGGCGCGTCTTCAAGGATGCCGGTCATAATCTGCCGCAGGAACGGCCGGCCGAATGGGCGCGGGCGGTGCTCGATGTGCGCAATGCGGCCAGTTAGAGCCTGATTTGTCGTCCTGCCGACCGGCCGGGTCCGCCGGCCGTCCGATCTTTCCTGATCTGGGGAACCTTTTCGGATTGAGGCCGTCCAAGCTGAGAGGCGCCGCTGTGGCCGGCCCGTCGCCAGGAGGGTTCTTGATAGGGGGGTTCTTGATGAAGTCACAAGTGCGTGGGCTGGCGCGTGTCGCGGTGGGTCGGGCGGGTGATCCGCGCTAGCTTGAGGAGACATGCCATGACCGAGAAGAGGAAGCCGAGCGGTCCCGACCTGACCAAAGGCGTGTCGCTGACCGACTTCAAGGAAGCCAAATTGCTCGGCCACGTCGGTGAGGAGGATGTCCTGCTGGTGCAGGCCGGCAGCGAGATCTTTGCGATCGAACCGGCTTGCAGCCACTACCACGGCCCGCTCGCGGAGGGGCTGGTGGTTGGCGACACCATCCGCTGTCCCTGGCATCACGCCTGCTTTTCCTTGCGATCGGGCGAAGCCACGCGTCCGCCGGCGCTGAATGCGCTGGCGGTATGGGAGGTGATGCGTGATCGCGACAAGATCATTGTTCAGCGCCGGCGCGAGGCGCCAAAACCGTCCGCAGCTCGTCGCAGCGCGCCGACGCCGGACAAATTCGTCATCGTCGGCGGAGGTGCGGCCGGATTCGCCGCGGCCGAGACGCTTCGGCGTGAGGGCTTTGCCGGTGCCATCACCATGCTCAGCGATGACGGTGCGATGCCGGTCGACCGGCCCAATCTCTCCAAGGACTATCTTGCCGGCAGCGCCCCGGAGGACTGGCTGCCGCTGCGGGGCGCGGACTACTATCAGGACGCCGGCATCGATCTCAGGCTGAACACGAATGTCTCCGCGATCGATGCGAAGACGCGCAGCGTCACGCTGGGCAACGGCGACAGGCTGTCGTTCGACCGGCTGCTGCTCGCGACCGGCGCCGAGCCGGTCAGATTGCAGGTCCCGGGCGCGGACCAGCCGCATGTCCACACATTGCGCTCCGTTGCCGACAGCCGCGCTGTCATCAAGACGGCGGGCAGCGCCAGGCATGCGCTGGTGATCGGCGCGAGCTTCATCGGCCTCGAAGTCGCGGCGTCCTTGCGGGCGCGCAAGATCGAGGTGCATGTGGTCGCGCCGGAAGAACGGCCGATGCAGAAGGTGCTCGGCGCCGAGATGGGCGACTTCGTCCGGTCGCTGCATGAGGAGAACGGCGTCGTCTTCCACTTGAAGGATACGGTGGAAAAGCTCGCTGGCATGCGCGCGACGCTGAAGAGCGGCGCCGTCATCGAGGCTGACCTGGTTGTGGTCGGCATCGGCGTCAAGCCGCGCCTCGCGCTCGCCGAGCAGGCGGGGCTTGCCGCCGATCGCGGCGTGAGCGTGTCCGAATATCTGGAAACCAGCCTCGCCGGCATCTTCGCCGCCGGCGACATCGCGCGCTGGCCTGATCCGCATTCGCGGCAAACCATCCGCGTCGAGCATTGGGTCGTGGCGGAGCGGCAGGGCCAGACCGCAGCGCGCAACATGCTCGGCAAGCGCGAGCGCTTTGATGCGGTGCCGTTCTTCTGGAGCCAGCACTACGACGTGCCGATCAACTATGTCGGCCACGCCGAGAGCTTCGACGACATCGCGATCGACGGCAGTATCTCCGGAAGGGACTGCCTGCTGAAGTACCGCAGGGCCGGTCGGGTGCTTGCGGTCGCTTCAATTTATCGCGATCTCGACAATCTCAAGGCCGAATTGGAGATGGAGCGGTCGCACGCCTGAAGCGCCGCATTCAGTCTTGATTTGCGTCAATATTGCTGCAGGCGAGGGCTGCTCTGCTGGCTGTTGTCCCGGTACGGCGCGTGCTATCCTGGCGTGTCCCCGCGGGCTTCGCATGCAGGAGTGGCTGCCATGACAAGTACTTCAGATGCGTCTCATCCTTCCAGTCTCGGCTCGGGTATCTCGGCGCTACATGCCAAATGGGGCTGGATCGTTGCCCTCGGCGTCGTTTACCTCATCGCCGGCTTCGTCGCGCTCGGCAGCATGGTGATGGCAACGGTGGCGAGCGTGATCGTGGTCGGCGCGATGATGATCGTTGCCGGCGTGACCGAGGTGATCGGCGCATTCCAGGTGAAAAGCTGGGGCAAGTTCCTGATCTGGGCCTTGCTCGGCGTGCTCTACATCGTTGCCGGATTCCTCACCTTCGAGAACCCGCTCTTCGCCGCCGTGCTGCTCACTCTCTTTCTCGGCGCTTCGCTGCTGGCCTCCGGCGCAGTCAGGCTGTTTCTCGCCTTCAGCATGAAGCGCGAAAGCCCTTGGGTCTGGGTGGCGCTGTCGGCGGTCATCACGCTGCTGCTCGGGCTGCTGATCTTGGCGCGCTGGCCGGTGAACAGCGTCTACATCCTCGGTCTGTTCCTCGGCATCGACCTGATCATGGCGGGCGCAGGCTGGGTCAGCCTGGGCCTCGGCCTGAAGCAGCGGCGTTAGGCCAGCAGGCCATCAACTCGACGCGGGACCATCCTTGGGAACTCCGTTTTTTTGCCGGAGGCCTCTTCGGCGGCATCCGCGCCGCTATCCCGCCTTCGCGATGCGGACGTCCGCCGACCCCGACCGCAGGTTCTGGAAGAACTTCTCCACCTCGCGCGACAGCGTGTCCGCGGTCGCGGTCAGGCTACTTGCCGCCGTCAGCACCGAAGCTGCCGCCGTGTCGGTCTCGCCGATGGCGTCGCGCAGCGAGGTGATGTTGGCCACCAGCGTCTCGTTGCCCTGCGCGGCGCTTTGTGCGTTGGACGAGATCTCGCGCGTGGCGGCGTCCTGCTGACTGACGGCGCCGGCGATCGCCGATGTGACCTCGTTGATCTCGCGCACCGCGCCGCCGATCTCGCGGACGGCGTCGACCGCGTTGCGGGTCGAGGCCTGGATCATCGCGACGTTCTCGCTGATCTCGGCCGTGGCCTTGGCGGTCTGGCCCGCGAGCGCCTTCACCTCATGGGCGACCACGGCAAAGCCGCGGCCGGCATCGCCGGCGCGCGCGGCCTCGATGGTGGCGTTCAGCGCGAGCAGGTTGGTCTGTTCGGCGATCGCCTGGATCAAATTGAGCACACCGTCGATGCGCTGCGTGGCCGCGGCGAGGCTCTCGATCTCGGAGATCGACTTCTCAGTGCGCTGGCCGGTCTGCTCGACCGCGCCGGCGCTCTGCCGCACCTGGCGGCCGATCTCCACCACCGAGGCCGACAGTTCCTCGGCCGCGCCTGCGACCGCCGTGACGTTGTGCGAGGCCTGCTCGGTGGCGTTCGCCGCGGTGCCGGCGCGGCTGCTCGCATCCGCAGTGACACGCGTGATGCTCTGCGCGGTTTCGCGCATGACCGACGCGATGTCGCTGAGGCCGCGCATGATCGCACCGATCGCCTCGCGAAACTCCTCGACGGACCGTTCGATGTCGCGGGCGCGCTTCTCGCGTGCGGCGGCGTCTTGCGACACTTGCGAGGCGAGCTTGCGGTTGCGGCCCATGGCGTCCTGGAACACCTGGATCGCGCGGGCCAGCGCGCCGATCTCGTCGGCGCGGTCCGAGTGCGGCACCACGACATTTTCGGCGCCGTCGGCGACCTGCTTGATGGTGGCGGTGATCGAGGCGAGCGGCCGGGCGATCGAGCGGGCGATGATGACGATGCCGATCGCGACGAGGGCGAGCGCCACGCCGCCGAGGCAGGTCAGCACGAAGGACAATTCGCGATTGGTCTCGGTCTGCTGCGCGATCTGCCTGGCGCGCTCGGCATAGACCTTGGACAGCGCCTCGAGATCCTTGTTCAGCGCCGAGCGCACGGCGCGGTTGGCGTCGTTGTCGCCCCATTCGCGGCCCGCGGCCGCATTGATCTCGACGCCGCGGCGCACCAACTCCTTGCGGAACTCGACGAACTGCTCGATGCGCTGCTTGAAGGTGGCAAACTGCCTGGCATCGTCGGCTTTGACGATGGTCTCCCAGCGCTTCACGACGTCGAGGATCTGGGCGTTGAACCTGAGCAGGCCGTCGCCGTACTTCTTCACGACCTTGGGTTCGGTCGACATGTAGACGCCGCGCGATTCCATCACCACCGCATAGACCAGCGAGTTGACGCGCTCGACGTTCAGCGCGGCGGCATTCGCCGTCTCGATCGCGCTGGTCAGGTCGGCGCTGCGGCGGCTGTTGTAGTCGGACAGCATCGCGATCGCCGCCGTGAGCAGCGCGAACAATGCGAAGATCGCGTAGAGCTTGGCGGCAAGCGTGAAGCGGCCTGCCAGCTCAATGGCATTCCCAGATCGGTCTGATGTCATGGTGTTCAGGGGCCCGGAATGGCCTGAAGCGGCCGGTGAACGGGGTCGTGCGAAATTGATGCGAAACTATGCGGAATGAAGATGGATGCGGCGTTAACGCGCCGGTTGCCTCTCTTCGTCCTTGGTCGAACGAAAGGTAAGATATTTCAGCGTCTTGATCCGAAGGTATAGTTTCGGGATAGTCTTGGAGTCGGCCGTTGGCCGACGAATCCCGGAGAGGCCCTTGGTCTACCGCCATACCATCGACGCCACGAGCTACGTGTTTCCGGACCTGCGCGACCTCCTCGCCAAGGCGACGCCGCCGCGCTCCGGCGACCGGCTGGCCGGGGTCGCCGCCGACACAGCCGCGCAGATGATCGCGGCCCGGATGGCGCTCGCCGACGTCCCGCTCGCCCAATTCCTGCAGGAGGTGGTCATCCCCTACGAGAATGACGAGGTTACACGCCTCGTCATCGACAGCCATGACGCCATGGCCTTTGCGCCGGTGGCATCGCTCACGGTGGGGGCCTTCCGCGACTGGCTGTTGTCAGACGCTGCGACATCGGAGGCCCTGCGCAAGCTCGCGCCCGGCATCACCCCGGAGATAGCGGCCGCGGTGTCAAAGCTGATGCGGAACCAGGATCTGATCCTCGCAGCGCGGAAATGCGAGGTCACCACCGCCTTCCGGGACACCATCGGGCTGAAGGGGCGGATGAGCACGCGGCTCCAGCCGAACCATCCGTTCGACGACGCCAGGGGCATCACCGCCTCGATCCTCGATGGCATCCTGCTCGGTGCCGGCGATGCCTGCATCGGCATCAATCCCGCGAGCGACGATCCCGCCGTCATCGCGCAATTGCTGCGGCTGCTCGACGAAATCATTGCGCGGCTGATGATCCCGACGCAAGGTTGCGTCCTGACCCATGTTACCACGACGCTGTCGCTGATCGGGCAGGGCGTGCCGGTCGACCTCGTCTTCCAGTCGGTCGCCGGCACAGAGGCTGCCAACCGCAGTTTCGGCATCGACCTCGCACTTCTGAAAGAGGCGCAGCAGGCCGGGCTGTCGCTGAGGCGCGGCACGGTCGGGCAGAACGTGATGTATTTCGAGACCGGCCAGGGCTCGGCGCTCTCGGCGGGCGCCCATCACGGGGTCGACCAGCAGACCTGCGAGGCGCGCGCCTATGCGGTCGCCCGCGCCTTTGCCCCGCTGCTCGTCAACAGCGTGGTCGGCTTCATCGGCCCGGAATATCTCTACGACGGCAAGGAAATCATCCGGGCGGGACTGGAGGATCATTTCTGCGGCAAGCTGCTCGGCCTGCCGCTCGGGGTCGACATCTGCTACACCAACCATGCCGAGGCGGACCAGGACGACATGGACAATCTCCTGACGCTGCTCGCCGCCGCCGGCGTCACCTTCATCATGGGCGTCCCCGGTGCCGACGATGTCATGCTGAACTACCAGTCGACGTCTTTTCACGACGCGCTCTATGTTCGCGACGTCTTCGGTTTGCGCCGCGCGCCGGAATTCGACGACTGGCTGGCGCGCTCGGGCATTACGGGCGCCGATTTCCGCCTGGCCGGCGATGCAGGTCTGCTGCCGGATTTTGCCTCGCGGCTGATCGCGTGAGGCGGTGGAAGATGCCAACTCTCCCGTCGAGGAAACCATCGGCGCCTCCCGGAATTATGCTTCTGCCACAATATTGAGAAATTCCGGCGACAGCATTACGCTGGGTGTCCTGGCTGGCAATTTCCGCACCATCGGTCGAGCGTGGCGGGGGAGCTTTGATGCGAGCTGAAAGTAACGGAACGTCCCGGCGGATTCTCTGTGTGTTTCCGCGCTACACCTCGTCCTTCGGTACGTTCGAGCATTCCTATCCCTTGACCGACGGCGTCCGCGCCTTCATGCCGCCGCAGGGACTGCTGCTGATCTCCGCCTACCTTCCGAAAGAGTGGCAGGTCAAATTCGTCGACGAGAACCTGCGCCGCACGACGAGGGAGGAATTCGAATGGGCGGAAGCAGTCTTCGTCAGCGGCATGCACATCCAGCGCCAGCAGATGAACGACATCTGCCGTCGCGCCCATGAGTTCGATCTGCCGGTCGCGCTCGGCGGGCCATCGGTCAGCGCCTGCCCTGACTACTATCCGTCCTTCGACTATCTGCATGTCGGGGAGCTCGGCGACGCCACCAACCAGCTGATCGAGATCCTGTCGCGCGACACCTCGCGTCCCGAGGCCCAGGTGGTGCTGACCACCAAGGATCGCGTGGCGATGACGGAGTTTCCGATCCCCGCCTACGAGCTTGCCGACGTGAAGAAGTACTTCCTCGGCAGCATCCAGTATTCCAGCGGCTGCCCCTATCAGTGCGAGTTCTGCGACATCCCCGGCCTCTACGGCCGCAATCCGCGCATCAAGACGCCGCAGCAGATCATCGCCGAGCTCGACCGGCTGCGCGAATGCGGCATGACCGACACGGTTTATTTCGTCGACGACAATTTCATCGGCAACCGCAAGGCGGCGATGGACCTGTTGCCGCATCTGGTCGAATGGCAGAAGCGGACCGGCTATGTGGTGCGGCTCGCCTGCGAGGCGACGCTCAACATCGCCAAGCGGCCCGAGATCCTAGAGAAGATGCGCGAGGCCTATTTCGTCACCATCTTCTGCGGCATCGAGACGCCCGACCCCGATGCGCTGAAGGCGATGCACAAGGACCACAACATGATGGTCCCGATCCTGGAGGGCGTGCGCGCCATCAACTCCCACGGCATGGAGGTGGTCTCCGGCATCATCATGGGGCTCGACACCGACAAGCCGAACACCTCGGAGGCGTTGCTCGCCTTCGTCGAGGAGTCCCGGATTCCGCTGCTCACCATCAATCTGCTCCAGGCGCTGCCGAAGACGCCGCTATGGGACCGTCTGGAGCGCGAGGGCCGCCTGGTCCACGACGACGGCCGCGATTCCAACGTCGACTTCCTGTTGCCTTATGACGAAGTCGTCGCATCCTGGAAACACGCGATGAGCGTGGCTTATGCGCCCGAGAAGGTCTACGCGCGCTATCAGTATCAATGCGACCACGTCTATGCGCGCCGCCTCAAGATGCCGGTGCCGGACGAGATGAAGACCTGGCCGAACATCCGGCGCGGCCTCGTCATGCTGCGCAACATCTTCTGGAAGGTCGGCGTGCTCGGCGACTACAGGCGCGTGTTCTGGAAGTTTGCGCTGGGGCGCATCAGGCGCGGCGACATCGAAGGCCTGATCGGCTGCACGCTGATCGCGCACCATCTCATCACCTTTGCGCGCGCGGCTTCCAGCGGCAAGCAGAACGCCTCGAACTATTCGATCCGCCTGCGCGAGGCCGCCGTTCCCGCCGAATGATGCGACATGTCTGATCCGGTTCCGCCGCGCCGTCCGGCCCGCGATTTGCGGGCGTTCACGCCCGCGCGGGTCGCGCTCGGGCGCAGCGGCGCGAGCATGCCGACGAGGGCGCTGCTTGATTTCACGCTGGACCATGCCCGCGCGCGCGATGCCGTACATGCGGCCTTCGACACGCTGCGTCTGGTCGCCGATCTCGGCGCCCTCGGGCTTGCCGTGACCGAGGTGAGGAGCCGGGCGGTCGATCGCAGCGACTATCTGCGGCGGCCGGATCTGGGACGACAGCTCGAACCCGGCTCGGCGCAACTCCTTGCACGAAGCGCCTCGGCGCCGTGCCAGCTCGCGCTCGTGATCGGAGACGGCCTGTCCGCGGCGGCGGTCCACGCCCATGCGGCGATCGTGGTGAGGCGCCTGTTGCCGTTGCTCGCGCAGGGCGATGACGTCGCGATCGGCCATGTCGTTATCGCATCAGGCGCGCGCGTTGCGCTCGGCGACGAGATCGGCGCCATTCTCGGTGCGCGCATGGTCGCGGTGCTGATTGGCGAGCGGCCGGGCCTGTCCGCACCCGACAGTCTCGGCGCCTATCTGACCTTCGCGCCGAAGCCCGGCCGCACCGACGCCGAACGCAATTGCGTGTCGAACATCCACCACGCCGGGTTGAGCTACGACGAGGCCGCGTTCAAGATCGCTTGGCTCGTCCGCGAGGGCCTCGCCCGGCAGACCACCGGCGTGGCTTTGAAGGACGAGAGCGCGGACCGCGCGCCGCGCCAGATTGGCACAGCGTCGTCGGGATGATAGGCGATTGGAACCCGGAATCGCCGCTTCTTGATCGATTCGGCCCCGCTTCGCCAGCTTGCGAAAAGACCTGTTGACCTGCTAAACCCCTCGCGGCGATTTTCCGCGCATTTTCAAAGGCCAAGCCTCCCATTGGTATGGCGTTTTCAAGCCGTTCGCGGAGCGCAATAAGCTCTCAAGACCGAGCCGATCTAGGAACTGGACAAGGCATGCTCGAAAAGCACAGCGAGAGTGAGGTTCATGTCGACAAGGTCGAGCAGGGACCTGCGTCCTCGATCGCCTTCGGCCTGGAGCGCCTCGGGCTGATCGCCGTCCGGGCGCCGATCGTCTCCTGCATCGTCCTGCTCGCCCTGATCGTCGGCGCCGTGTTCGGCATCCACAGGATCAAGATCGACGATTCGCTGTCGCAGCTGTTCCGCTCCGACACCCGCGAATTCCGCCAGTACGAAGAGGTGACGAAGAAGTTTCCCGCGGAGGAGTTCGATGTCCTCGTCGTGGTCGAGGGCAAGACTCTGCTGGCACGGAACAATCTGGAGAAGCTGCGCGACTTCGTCACCGACCTGCAACTCGTGGATGGCACGCGCGGGCTGGTCTCGCTGTTCTCGGCGCGTCAGGCACCGGCGCCGGGCAAGCTGCCGGCGGCGCTGTTCCCGGCCGATCTGCCCGAGGGCGCGGCCTATGACAAGTTCATCGAAACCGTCAAGAACAACGAGATCATCCGCGGCAAGCTGTTGTCGGAGGACGGCACGCTGGCGCTGATCGTGCTCTCGCTCGATCCGGAGGTGGTCGCCTCCAACAAGCTGACCAAGACCGTGGGCGACATCCGCGCGCTGATGAAGGAAGACCTCGGCGACACCGGGCTCAACGTGCAGCTCTCCGGCGTGCCGGTGATGCAGCTCGAGATCCGCAACGCGGTCGAGCGCGACGGGCTGACCTACAACATCCTCGGCATCCTCGCCGGCTGTATCATCGCCATCATCTTCTTCCGCAAGATCTCGTTCATGATCGCGGCGGCGTTCCCGCCGATGATCGCGATCCTGCTGGCGCTCGGCGCCCTCGGCTGGGCCAATTTCAACCTCAACATGTTCCTGAACGTGATGACGCCGCTCATCATGGTCATCAGCTTCTCGGACTCGATGCAGCTGACCTTCGCCGCGCGCGACCGGCTGATCGCGGGCCAGGACAAGTTCACCGCGTTCAAGAATGCGGTGCTGGTGGTGGGACCTGCCTGCGTGCTGACGCACGGCACGGCCGGCATTTCCTTCATCGCGCTGCAATTCTCCGACTCCGACCTGATCCGCAAGTTCGGCGAGGCGGGGCTCGCCGCCACCATCATCGCGCTGGTCGCGGTACTGTCGCTGGTGCCTGTTTTCGGCGTGCTGTTCGTGCGCAACGAGAAGGTCTTCGCGGTCAAGTTCCAGGGCGCCGATGCCGGCGTCCAGGCGCTGCGCAATTTCTGTTACTGGATCGCGGTGCGCATGGTGGGCCGTCCCGGCCTGTTCAGCCTGATCGCGGTGCTGTTCGTCGGCGGCCTCGGCGTCATCTACGCCAATCTGGAGCCGCGCTACCGGCTCGCCGACCAGGTGCCGGACAAGCGCCAGGCGGTCGCCGCCAGCGACCGGCTCGATGCCAAGCTGACCGGCGCCAACCCGGTCAACGTGCTGATCCAGTTCCCCAAGGGCGAATCACTCTATTCGCCGGAGACGCTCCAGACCATCGCCGACGTGCATGCGACCGTGGAGAAGACGGCCGGTGTCGGCAACGTCTGGTCGCTGGAGACGCTACGCCGCTGGCTGGCCGAGAGGGCGGGCAGCGCCGACGTGGCGACGTTGAAGGAATATGTCAATGTCATCCCCGAGCATCTGGTGCGGCGGTTCATCGATGCCGCGCAGGATGCCGTCGTGGTCGCCGGCCGCGTACCGGACAAGGATTCCAGCCAGCTGCTGCCGATCGTCGACAAGCTCGACCACGAGCTCGACGCCGTCCGCAAGAAGCATCCCGGCTACGAGATCGCGGTGACGGGTCTTGCCGCCATCGCTGCGCGCAACTCGGCCAGCATGATCGAGAAGCTGAACCACGGCCTCACCATCGAGTTTGCGCTGGTCGCGATCTTCATCGGCCTCGCGTTCCGCTCCTGGGTGGTGATGTTCGCCTGCATCCTGCCGGGCATCTTCCCGGTGGTGATGTCGGGAACGGTGCTGTGGGCGATGGGCGAGGGGCTGCAATTCGCCAGCGTCGTCGCGCTCACCGTCTCGTTCGGCCTCGGCCTCAGCGCCACCATCCACTTCCTCAACCGCTTGAGGCTCGAGAGCAAGCCGGGCGTCGGCTCGGCGCTCGCGGTCGAGCGCGCCACTGTTCTGGTCGGACCTGCGCTGATCCTGACCACGGTGGTGCTGGCCTGCGGCCTCGTCGTCACCGTGTTCTCGGACCTGCCGTCGCTGCGGCTGTTCGGCTGGCTCAGCGCCTTCTCGATGGTGATGGCGCTCGTCGCCGACCTCTTCATCCTGCGGCCGACGGCGATGTGGCTGATCAACCTGCACGGTAAGCTGCAAGGGCCGGACAAGCCGGCGATCTGAGCGGCTTCATTCATCGGACATGGGTTCGGCGCAGCCTGAACGGCTGAGCCGATATTCCGGCCGGGGCGCCATGCGGACGATGCGGCACGACAACTCGATCGTGGGATTTCAGCGGAGGCGGGGTGGCGATTCAACCACCTTTTTCGCCCCGTTGGTCTCGAGCGGACACCTGCGAACCTGGTCCATGTCGGCAAAAAGCCCCCGGCTCGCAAGAACCGGGGGCTTTTTCCCCATCGGAGCGGGAAGGGCGTCAGCCCTTCGTCATCGTGATGTTGACGCCGCGGATCTCGCCCTTGGAAGAGATCTGCACCGTCTGCTTGGTGCCGTTGGTGCGCAACGAAAGGTTGGCGGCAAAGCCGTTGGCCTCGACGAACACGTCGATCTGGCCGCCGCCGGCGGTGCCCTGGAGATTGCCGAAGATATTGCGGCTGGACTCGCTCCAATTGCCGGAGATGCGCTCGCCCTGGCTGGTCACGTCGCTGGTGAGGTCGAACTTGTAGCTGTCGGACGCGCAGTGCAGCGCCTGCTTCAGATTGAGGCCGCCGCCGGCGACCTTGTAGTCGGCCTTGCAACGGATGCGCTCGGTGGAGCCGTCGGACAACGACACCGTGCCGGTGCCGGTCCAGGCGCCGTCGAAGCCGGCAAACGGTCCGGACGACTGAGCATGGCTTGCCGAGACTGAGAAGAGCAGCGCCGCCCCGATGCCGGCCGCCTTGATTGCCAGTCCAGATCGCCCAAAGAATTTCATCTCAAATATCCCGTTTTGGAACGACGTCCGTCCTAGATCGAAGACGTCTCGCCACATCGAAGGTTTAGTGTTCCGAGCCTGTGTCAGGTTCAACAAGCAGGCACCAGGGATGGCGGTTCACGGGATACCGGCGGGGTGCCCGGGCCCTGCGATCTGCCGTGTTTCGGCATGTTTCCGGCCGAAACGGCGGGTCGTAGAGATGCAGCGCTGCAACAGCCATGCAGCAAAATGCGCCTTGTCTGAATTATGACGTAGTATCAATCTCTTACATCTGCCAATGAAGGTCGAGAGAAGACCTGATTTGGCGGGCGCGGCGCCAATTTGGCCGCATTTGCCAGTGCTTGTGCCTTCTCTGAGGCCGCACTTTCCGCGCGGCGACTTGCCATCAGAATAGTCCGTTCCGGTCGTCCGCCCTGCGCAGTCCGGGCCCGGTGCGATTCTGCCGTCAGAATGAAGGAATACAATGCGTAAGCTTCTCGTCGCTCTCACCCTGCTGTCGGCATCTTTTTCGACGGTGGCGTTCGCCCAACAAGGGCGTGGCACGGACGCCGAGCAGAAGGCCTGCACGCGCGACGTGCAGAAGTTCTGCCGTCCGGTCATCGACCAGGGCGATTTCACCATCCTGGCCTGCCTCAAGGAGAACCGGACCAAGATCTCGCAGGCCTGCGACCAGGTGCTGAAGAACCACAACCAATAAGCCCGGCCATTGACCCCAAAGGCGAATCCCGGAGCCGCCTTTGGGGTCGGATCCGCAAAGGGCAGCCATCGAGAGACAGGATTGGTTTTGCGGCCGTATTCCCCTATATGGGGGCCGCGGCGGCATCGTCGGCATGAGCCCGCGCGAGCGAAAAAGCCTTCCTGTCCAAACGATTGTAAACCAGCCCTCGATGACCTCTGCGAGCGAATTGCGATCCGGCAAGGGTGACCGCGACGAGAATTTTCCCGTCGCGTCCTGGATCATCCATCCGCGTCATCGCGCCCTGATCCTGGCGTACTATAATTTCGTGCGCACCGCCGACGACATCGCCGACCACGCGACGCTGCCGCCCGACCAGAAGCTCGCCTACCTCGACCTGCTCGAGGCGGAACTGCTCGGCAAGGGCGACACCCAGGCCGAGGCCGTCACCCTGCGTCGCGCGCTAGCCGAGCGCAGCATGGCGCCGCGCCATGCGCTCGACGTGCTGATCGCGTTCCGCATGGACGTGACCAAGCTGCGTTACGAGACCTGGGACGAGGTCATCCACTATTGCCGCTATTCGGCGATGCCGGTCGGCCGCTTCATGCTCGACGTCCACGGCGAGAGCACTTCGACCTGGGCCGCGTCGGACGCGCTCTGCGCCGGCCTGCAGATCAACAATCACTTGCAGGATTGCGGCAAGGATTTCCGCGAGCTCAACCGCGTCTATCTGCCGCGCGATGCGCTGGCCGCGAGCGGCGCTTCGGTCGAGCAGCTCGGGCTGTCACAGTCGCCGCCTGCGATGCTGGCCTGCCTGCAGGGGCTCGCCGCGCGCAACGAGGCGCTGCTCGACGAGGGCAGGTCGCTCGCCGCCGAGATCCGGGATTTCCGTCTCGGCGTCGACGTCGCGGTGATCCAGGCCTATGCCGACCGCATCGTGCGCCTCTTGAAGGTGCGCGATCCCCTGCGCGAACGCGTGCATCTGAATAAGTTCGAGCTGCTCGCTTTCAGCCTCGCCGGGATGATCGGCGAAGCCGGCCGCCGCGTGATCGGTCGCAAGGCCATTTCCAGACCGGGGACTGCGCATGACGCTTGAGGCGACCACGCCCGGCGCCAATTACGGCTCGACCGCATCCGGCAGCTCGTTCTACGCCGCGATGCGCATCCTGCCGCATGACCAGCGCGAAGCGATGTTCCAGATCTACAGCTTCTGCCGCCAGGTCGACGACATCGCCGATTCCGACGGGCCGCGGGAGGAGCGGCTCGCCGCGCTTCAGCAGTGGCGCAACGACATCGACGCCCTTTATCAGGGCCATCCGCCGCCGCGGCTGAAGGACTACGTCGCCTCGGTGAAGACCTTCGGGCTCAAGCGCGAGGATTTCCTTGCGATCGTCGACGGCATGGAGATGGACGTGCCGCAGGACATCCGCGCGCCCGACATGGCGACGCTGGATCTCTACTGCGACCGGGTCGCCAGCGCGGTGGGGCGTTTGTCGGTGCGGGTGTTCGGCATGCCCGAGGAAGACGGCATCCTGCTCGCGCACCATCTCGGTCGCGCGCTTCAGCTCACCAACATCCTGCGCGACATCGACGAGGACGCCGGCCTCGGCCGGCTCTATCTGCCGCGCGAGGCGCTGCTGCATGCCGGCATCACCTCCGATGATCCGAACCGCGTGATTGCCGAGCGCGCGCTGCCGAAGGTCTGCCTGCCGCTGGCGCAGCGCGCGAAGTCGCATTTCGAGAAGTCGGACGAGATCATGAAACGCAACAAGCGCCGCGCCGTGCGTGCGCCGCGGATCATGTCGAAATATTATCATTCCATTCTGGATCTTCTGATCGCGCGCGGCTTCACCGCGCCGCGCGAGCCGGTGCGTGTGTCGAAGATCACACGCATCCTGATCCTGCTCCGTTACGCTTTCATCTGATGCAAAACACAGCTCATATCATCGGCGCCGGGATTTCCGGCCTC
Organism: Bradyrhizobium sp. CCBAU 53415; assembly: GCF_028128735.1. Taxonomy (NCBI): domain Bacteria; kingdom Pseudomonadati; phylum Pseudomonadota; class Alphaproteobacteria; order Hyphomicrobiales; family Nitrobacteraceae; genus Bradyrhizobium; species Bradyrhizobium sp. CCBAU 53415. The sequence goes on from NZ_LBJF01000027.1 coordinate 576,800, forward strand.
TCCGCCGCCGTGCGGCTCGCCAATGCCGGCTTCAAGGTCGCCGTGCACGAGGCGACGCACCAGGCCGGCGGCCGTTGCCGTTCCTATTTCGACGGCGCCACCAATCTCACCATCGACAACGGCAACCATCTGCTGTTGTCGGGCAACAGCCATGCGCGCGCCTATGCGCGCGCGATCGGCACTGAGGCGGGGCTGGTCGGCCCTGAGCGGGCGCAGTTTCCCTTCGTCGACCTCAAGACCGGGCAGCGCTGGCAGATCGATCTCGGCGCCGGCCGGCTGCCGACCTGGGTGCTCGACGAGAGCCGCCGTGTGCCCGATACCGGAGTAACCGATTATCTGAAGCTGGCGCCGCTGGTCTGGGCGTCGGAGGAGACGCTGGTCGGCAAGTCCATTCCTTGTGAAGGCGTGCTCTACCAGCGCCTGGTGCAGCCGCTGCTGCTGGCCGCGCTCAACGTCGATCCGCCCGAGGGCTCGGCCGGGCTCGCCGGCGCAATCGTGCGCGAGACGTTGCTTGCCGGCGGGCAGGCCTGCCGTCCCCTGATCGCGCGCGACGGCCTCAGCGCCGTGCTGATCGAGCCTGCCGTGAAGTTCTTGGCTGAACGCGGCCACACCGTTCAGCTCGGCCATGAGCTGCGTTCGTTCGTCAGCACCGACGGCAAGGTGACCGCGCTGAATTTCGGCGGCGAGGACGTGATCCAGTTCGGTGCGGGCGATGTCGTCGTGATGGCGGTGCCGCCGCGCGCGGCTTCCAGCCTGTTGCCGGGCCTGAAGACGCCGACCGAATTCCGCGCCATCGTCAACGCCCATTTCCGCTTCGAACCGCCGCCGGGCTCGGCGCCGATCCTCGGCGTGATCGGCGGTGTGGTGGAATGGCTGTTCGCGTTTCCGAACCGGCTCTCGGTGACGATCAGCAATGGCGACCGTCTGGTCGACATGCCGCGCGAGGAGCTCGCACAGGCGATCTGGAACGACGTCTGCAAGGCGGGCGGCGTGTCCGGTGAGCTGCCGCCTCCATTGCCCCCTTGGCAGATCGTGCGCGAGCGCCGCGCCACGTTTGCGGCCACGCCTGCGCAGAATGCCCTGCGCCCGGGGCCGGTCACCGCGCTGAAAAACCTGTTCCTCGCCGGCGACTGGACTGCTACGGGATTACCGGCAACCATCGAGGGATCGGTCCGGTCCGGCGACCGCGCCGCCGATCTGGTTCTGGCCGCCAATCCTGAAAAGCGGCCCTGACGGGCAAATGTCCCGGTCAACTTTCAATCGACTATCGGAGCAATCGAGCGACATGGATTCCGTGAACGCGACCAGCCGCGAGACCCTGGAATCGAGCATTGCGTCGGCCACCCAAGGCATCCTCGGCTTCCAGCAGTCCGACGGCCATTGGGTGTTCGAGCTCGAGGCCGACTGCACGATTCCGGCCGAGTACATCCTGCTGCGCCATTATCTCGCCGAGCCCGTCGACACCGTGCTCGAGGCCAAGATCGGCAACTACCTGCGCCGCGTCCAGGGCGCTCATGGCGGCTGGCCCCTCGTGCATGACGGTGAGTTCGACATGAGCGCCAGCGTGAAGGCGTACTTTGCGCTGAAGATGATCGGCGACTCCGTCGACGCGCCGCACATGGTGCGTGCGCGCGAGGCGATCCATGCCCGCGGCGGCGCGATTCACAGCAACGTCTTCACGCGCTTCCTGCTGGCGACGTTCGGCGTCGTGACCTGGCGCGCGGTGCCGGTGCTGCCGATCGAGATCGTGCTGCTGCCGTTCTGGTCACCGTTCCATCTCAACAAGATCTCCTACTGGGCGCGCACCACGATGGTGCCGCTGATGGTGATCGCCGCGCTGAAGCCGCGCGCGAGGAATCCGCTGGGTATCGGCATCGACGAGCTGTTTCTCCAGGACCCGCGCTCGATCGGCATGACCGCGAAGGCGCCGCACCAGAGCATGGCCTGGTTCCTGCTGTTCCGCTCCCTCGACGCAATCCTGCGCGTGATCGAGCCGCTGTTTCCGAAGCGACTGCGCAAGCGCGCGATCGACGCCGCGCTCGCTTTCATCGAGGAGCGGCTCAACGGCGAGGACGGCATGGGCGCGATCTATCCGCCCATGGCCAATATCGTCATGATGTACGACGCGCTCGGCAAGGGCGAGGACTACCCGCCGCGCGCGACGACGCGGCGGGGCATCGACAAGCTGCTCGTGATCCGCGACGACGAGGCCTATTGCCAACCCTGCGTCTCGCCGGTGTGGGATACGACGCTGACCGCGCACGCGCTGCTGGAGGCGGGCGATGCGCAAGCCGTACCGGCCGCCAAGCGTGGACTCGACTGGCTGATTCCGAAGCAGGAGCTCGAGGTGAAGGGCGACTGGGCCGCGAAGCGGCCCGACGTGCGTCCGGGCGGCTGGGCCTTCCAGTACAACAACGCCCATTACCCTGACCTCGACGACACCGCGGTCGTGGTGATGTCGATGGACCGCATGCGCCGGGAGCACGGTGCGGCCGGCTATGATGCCGCGATCGCCCGCGGCCGCGAGTGGATCGAGGGCATGCAGAGCGACGATGGCGGCTGGGCCGCCTTCGACGTCAACAATCTCGAATATTACCTCAACAACATCCCGTTCTCGGACCATGGCGCGCTGCTCGATCCGCCGACCGAGGACGTCACCGCGCGCTGCATCTCGATGCTGGCCCAGCTCGGCGACACCGCGAAGACCAGCAAGCAGGTTGCCGACGGGGTCGCCTACCTGCGGAAGACCCAGCACCCGGAAGGGTCCTGGTTCGGCCGCTGGGGCATGAACTTCATCTATGGAACCTGGTCGGTGCTCTGCGCCCTCAACATGGCCGGCGTCGACCAAAAGGATCCCATGATCCGGAAGGCCGCCGACTGGCTGGCCTCGATCCAGAACGAGGACGGCGGCTGGGGCGAGGACGCCGTCAGCTACCGGCTGGACTACAAGGGCTGGGAAGCGGCGCCCTCGACGGCCTCGCAAACGGCATGGGCCTTGCTTGCCCTGATGGCGGCAGGCGAGGTTGATCACCCGGCCGTCGCCCGCGGGGTGGAGTACCTGATTGCAACACAAAACAAAAAAGGACTGTGGGACGAGCAGCGGTACACCGCCACAGGCTTCCCCCGTGTATTCTATCTACGGTATCATGGTTACCCGAAGTTCTTTCCGCTGTGGGCATTGGCGCGGTATCGGAACTTGCGGAACACCAACAGCAGGGTGGTAGGGGTCGGAATGTGACTTTGGGGACGGGGGACTATTTTACCGCGGGTCATGCCATTGACCCGCGGCCGATACTGATCGTGACCGGATTGGTTCAGGAGGCCCGCATCGCGGCCGGGCCCGGTATGGCGGTGATCTGTTCATCCAGCAGCCCGACCCAGTTGCGGGCGCTCCTGACCGTGGTGGATCCCGAGACGATTCGCGGCGTGATCTCGTTCGGCGTGGCCGGCGGGCTCGACCCGACCCTGCGCTCCGGCGACGTCGTGCTGGCAACCGAAGTGCTGTCCGGCGACACCCGCTGGGCCGCTGGGCTCTCGCTCGGCGACGACCTGATCGAGCGCCTGACCTCGGGCCGCCGCCGCGTGGTCCGCGGCAGCCTTGCCGGCGCCGAGGAGGTGGTCACGAAGCGGTCCTGCAAGGCTGCGCTGCATTCGGAGACGGGAGCCTCTGCCGTCGACATGGAGAGCCACATCGCGGCCGCCTATGCCGCCGAGGTCGGGCTGCCCTTTGCCGCGGTCCGCGTCATCAGCGATCCCGCCCATCGCGCGCTGCCGGCACTCGCCCGCGCCGCCATCAAGCCGAACGGCCAGATCGACCTCGCCGCCGTGCTGCGCGGCATCGTGCGCAATCCGGCGACGCTGCATGCGCTGGTCTCGACCGGCCTCGACTTCAACCGCGCCCTGCGAAGCTTGCGCGGTTGCCGGGATTATCTGATCGGGACGGAGCTCATCGAGAGCGAAGTGCTGGTGTCGAAGGCGGCGTGAAGCGGCGTCTTCGAGAAGCTGAAAAAGAAGAGGCCCGGTCGTCTGACCGGGCCTTTTCTTTTGGGCTGCGAGATCGTTGTCACAGGCGGGGCCATCGACGCGATGTGGTTCCCTACCGCCAGCCGCCGACTTGAATTTGAGTCCATCTACGCTTATCTTACGTTTGTCTTACCTCGGGGTTGGGCCATGGCCGACACAGACAAGCTCACCACTGTCGTTTCCACCAAGGGGCAGGTCATCCTGCCCAGCGCTATTCGCAGGTCGCGGGACTGGAAGGCCGGAACGCGGCTGACTGTCGAGGAGACTTCGGAGGGCGTCCTGTTGAAGCCTGCGCCGGCCTTTGCGGCGACGCGGCCGGAAGAAGTGTTCGGAGTCTTGAATTATCGAGGCGAGCCGAAGACGCTCGAAGAGATGGACGCAAGCGTGCTTGCCGAAGCCAGGCGGCGGCATGATCGCGATTGATACCAATCTGATCGCCCGCTACCTGACCCGAGATCACGCCACTCAATCCGCGCGTGCCCGCGCCTTGATCGACGGCCAGAGGGTCTTTGCCGCCGTCACGGTGCTCCTCGAAGTCGAATGGGTGCTGCGAAGCGCGTACGGCTATCAGGCCGCAGACATCGTGCACGCGCTTCGTGTGTTCGCGGGGCTTCCGACCGTTATGGTCGAGGACGGCGCGATGGTCGCGGCAGCGCTCGAGCTTGCCGAGAGGGGAATGGATTTCGCCGATGCCCTGCATCTGACGAGATCGGGACGTTGCGATGCTTTCGTCACTTTCGATCGCAAGCTCGTCAAGGCGGCGAAGGCGGCCGGTCATGCGGGGGTGCGCGAAGTAGGGTAGTCTTGGTTGACGCGCCGGGACTGATGGCCTCGATCGGAGCGCTGTCACTATAATCCTCGTGTCTCACTTCAGGGGGTGCAGTCCAGCACTGGACTGCACCCCCTCAAGTGAGACACGGCAATTCGTTGCGGTTCGGCACACGTAGTCGGTGTCCATCGCGGATCACGGGCGACCACTCGCTCATTTCTCCATCGTGAAGTCAGGGCTGAAGCCGCGCGCCACGGCTGCGCGAAGCGAGGCCCAGGGGCCGGCAGCGTTTCGCCTCGGACGCAGAATGATGTCGTCACCTTGCTGTGCCACCTCGACCTCGTCGGCCGAGACATGGAGCTGCTTCGGCAGCTGGACGGACTGGGCATTGCCGGACTTGGAGACTTGGCGATGTAGGGCAGGGCGGCCTCCTGTAGATGCTCATCTATGTATACGGAGGGCTTGGCCGGCGCCAGTGAGGGGCGTCGGGCAAAACACCGCAAAGTCCGTCAATCCCTCCTCGGAAAAACATTTTACTTTCCCGAATTTCGGATTTGTGGCATATGACGCCATCCCGGCCCTGCCAGAGGGGCGCTTCGCGATCGTCACGAGATGCGGGTCGGGGTGCGGTGGACGCGGCAGCGCCGGCGCGGAAAGCGATGACGGGGCGGGCAACCGTGAGTCATGCGCGACGCGGGACGAACGGCGCGGTCACAGCGGTTTCGGTCGTCGTCGGGGGCGAGCACACGCGAGCTCCCGGCGATCAGGTCGAACCGTCCGCGGACGGAGAAGTCGTGTGGTCCTGACGCCCGCAGGCTGGCGTCAAGCAATGCGGTGATGCGGCGGCCCGACCGGGCGCGCGCATCGATCATCCGCAACGCGACGGGGGCAATAGTGCAGCGCTCCCCGAGGAGAGCACGAAGGACACCGTTAAAACCATCCGCGCAGGGAAGGCCGGGCGACCGGCATCACCTGTGGTCCACCCCGTGTGCGTTTTCCATGCACGCGGACCGCGGGTGCCGCCGGCGCCCGGCCTTCCCTGCGCCCTCTGGTCTTTCGAGGGCGAAACGAACAGCAAAGCTCGGGCGAAAGAAGCCGCGAGAACGCGATGGTGCGTCTGATGGCCAGAGAGAATGACTCGATCTCGTCTCGTGCCCCGGACGCAGCGCAGCGTCCCTTCGACGGTGCGCTGCAGAGCCGGGGCCCATGCATCGAAGACTCGCGGCCGCTGGGTCCCGGCTCTGCGCAGCAGCGCAAAGAGCGCTGCAGCGCGTCCGGGACACGGACCGCTGCTTGCGGCACAACGGCGCCCGAAGAAAAAGCCCGGTCGCGCTGGCGGCCGGGCTTTCGTCTTGAGATTTGATCGTGCGCGCTTACGCCGCCGTCGAAGCCTTCTGCGCGGCCTTCGCCTGCGCGGCGGCGGCTTCGTCCTTGCGGATCTCCGACAGCTTCTTCTGGACCTGCTCGGAGAAGATGTACTGCGCCGGGCGCTGCTTGCTCATGTCGATCTCCGGTGCCATCGGGCCGGAGGTCTTGATGCCGCGCAGCGACACCCACATCGCCTTCAGCGGGTTGTTGAGTGCGGCCGTCGCGGCCGTCGGCTCGTAGCCGCAATGGGCCATACAGTCGGCGCACTTCTCGTAGCGGCCGGTGCCGTAGGAATCCCAGTCGGTGGTCTCCATCAGCTCCTTGAAGGTCTTGGCGTAGCCTTCACCGAGCAGGTAGCAGGGCTTCTGCCAGCCGAAGATGTTGCGCGCGGGCATGCCCCAGGGCGTGCACTCGTATTCCTGGTTGCCGGCGAGGAAGTCGAGGAACAGGCCGGAATGCATGAAATTCCACTTCTTGCCCTTGCCCATCGCAAAGACGTCGCGGAACAGCTTCTTGGTCTTGGTTCGGTTGAGGAAGTGCTCCTGGTCCGGCGCGCGCTCATAGGCGTAGCCCGGCGACATCGAGACGCCGACGCCGAGCTCGACGGTGAGATCGAGGAACTTCGCGATCTCCTCGGCCGGATGGCCGTCGAAGATGGTGGCGTTGACGTTGACGGTGAAGCCGCGCGCCTTGGCCGCCTTGATCGCGGAGACGGCGCGGTCGAACACGCCCTTCTGCGACACGGCCTTGTCGTGATGGTCCTTCAGGCCGTCGAGATGCACCGAGAAGAACAGGTAGGGCGAGGGCTCGAACAGGTCGAGCTTCTTCTCCAGCAGCAGCGCGTTGGTGCAGAGCGAGACGAACTTCTTGCGCGCGACGAGGCCGCGCACGATCTCGCCGATCTCCTTGTGGATCAGCGGCTCGCCGCCGGGAATGGCGACCATCGGCGCGCCGCACTCGTCGGCGGCGTCCCAGCACTCCTGCGCGGTCATGCGACGATTCAGGATCGCGTCGGGGTAGTCGATCTTGCCGCAGCCGACGCAGGCGAGGTTGCAGCGAAACAGCGGCTCCAGCATCAGCACGAGCGGGTAGCGCTTGCGGCCAAGCAGTTTCTGCTTGAGCAAATAGCCGCCGATACGCATTTCCTTGAAGAAGGGGATAGCCATTACACGTTTCTTTCTGGGCTTGAAATTCGGGTGGGGTCAGCTCGCAGCCAACTGGGCCGGAAGCCGGAATTCGATGTTTTCCTCGCGGCCCGGCAGCACCTGGACCTTGACCGGTCCGATCCGCCGCATCGCTTCGATCACGTCATCCACGAGTACCTCGGGCGCCGAGGCGCCGGCCGTGACGCCGACGGTCCTGGCATGTTTCAACCACGCCGGATTGAGCTCGCTGCCGTCGGCAATCAAATAACTCGCGACGCCGGCTTCGGTGCCGATTTCGCGAAGCCGGTTCGAGTTCGAGCTGTTGGCAGCGCCTACCACCAGGATCACGTCGACCAGTTTGCTCAAGTCCCTTACCGCAGATTGGCGGTTCTGTGTCGCATAGCAGATATCCCGGATATCCGGACCTTGAAGATCTGTAAAGCGGGCCTGCAGGGCCGCGATGATGTCCTTGGTGTCATCGACCGACAGGGTGGTCTGGGTGATGTAGGCCACTGGCGTATCCGCCGGCAGCGTGAGCGCCTTAACCTCTTCAACACTCTGGACAAGCTGCACCGGCCCCGGGACTTGGCCCATCGTGCCCTCGACCTCGGGGTGGCCGGCATGGCCGACCAGGATCAGCGTGCGGCCCTTGGCAATGTAGCGCTTCCCCTGATTGTGAACTTTCGTGACCAGAGGGCAGGTGGCATTGAGCACCGGGAGGTCGCGCGCGGCGGCCTCTTCCTCGACGCTGCTGGCGACGCCATGGGCGCTGAAGACCGTCACTGCCTTCGGTGGAACCTGGGAGAGTTCCTCGACGAAGATCGCCCCTTTGCTCTTCAGGCTCTCGACGACGTATTTGTTATGCACGATCTCATGGCGCACGTAGACGGGCGGGCCGTACTTCTCCAGCGCCCGCTCCACGATCTCGATCGCACGCACCACGCCCGCGCAGAAGCCGCGCGGTTGCGCCAGATAAACTTCCATTGGACGCCCATCACGCAAGTTGCACCAATCCGCTTTCGTAAGTCCCCGGCGGCACCCCGATACTGGCCAATGAGCTGCAATATCCGCACCATTGGTTCGCGCAAGCGGTAGCCGCCCACCCCCGTAGGCTCCGGCGCATGGAGGCACAGCGCTTTGTGTCAAAAAATCGGCGGCAAGGAAAGACCGGGAAGGTTGGCAACGCAACTTTGAGGTATTTTAGTAGGGCGGGTGGTGTGCGCAATGCGCGACACTCGTGCATCGTCCTTCGTCACTTTCCCGCCTCAACTCCCCGGCTATACCGGCCGCCCCGCATGATTTTGCCACGGTCCCCGCCGTTTACCTCGAACCTTCTCGCGGCGAGAACCACTCAAAACAGCAATAGGTTTCGCCCGGGAACTCCGATAAACAGCGGGCGTTTCCGGCAAGCTGTTAACCGCAGAAAGAAAAGAAGTGCTGCAAAGCGTCGTCGTTGCCATCGTCAGGGCCTGCACCCGGTTTGCCTCCCTCGTCGTCGTTCTCGGGCTCCTGCTGGCGGTGGGTGCGGGCTACTACGCGTCCCGGCACTTCGCCATCAACACCGACATCAACTCGCTGATTTCTCAAAATCTCGACTGGCGCAAGCGCGACCAGCAATTCGACCAGGCGTTCGATCAAAACGAAACGATCCTCGCTGTAATCGAGGCCCGGACGCCGGAGATGACGAGCGCCGCGGCAGACGCGCTCTATGCCAGGCTGAAGGACGACAAGGCCAACTTCCGGTCGATGCAGCAACTCGGTAGCGGCGAGTTCTTCGAGAAGAACGGGCTGTTGTTCCTGCCGACGGAAGAAGTCGGCAAGACCACCGGCGAGTTCGAATCCGCCGCGCCCCTGATCGAGATCATGGCCGGCGATCCTTCGATCCGCGGCCTCACCGGCGCGCTGGAGACGGGCCTTGCCGGCGTCAAGCGCGGCCAGGTCAAGCTCGACAATACCGCGCGGCCCTTCAACCTGATCGCGCAGACGGTCGAGACCGTGCTGAACAAGGGCAATGCCAGCTTCTCCTGGCGCGAGCTCGTCAGCGACGAGCCGCTGAAGGATTCGGACAAGCGCGCCTTCATCGAGTTCAAGCCGATCCTCGACTACAACGCGCTGGAGCCCGGCAAGGACGCCACGGATGCGATCCGCAAGGCCGCAGCGGATCTGGATTTCCCCACCAAATACCAGGCACGGGTGCGACTGACCGGCCCGGTCCCGATCGCCAACGAGGAATACGCGACGGTCCAGGAAGGCGCCGTCGTCAACGGCATCGGCACGGTTCTCGTCGTGCTGCTCATCCTGTGGCTGGCGCTGCATTCGGCGAAGATCATCCTCGCCGTCTTCGTCAATCTCTTCGTGGGCCTTGCGATCACGACTGCGGCCGGCCTGATGATGGTCGGATCGTTCAATCTGCTGTCGATCGCATTCGCGGTGCTGTTCGTCGGCCTCGGCGTCGATTTCGGCATCCAGTACAGCGTCCGCTATCGTTCCGAGCGCTACAAGCACAACGACCTCTCGAGCGCGCTGGTGCTGGCCGCCAAGCGGTCGGCGGTGCCGCTGTCGCTCGCGGCGATGGCGACGGCCGCCGGCTTCCTCTGCTTCATGCCGACCGATTACAAGGGCATCGCGGAGCTCGGCCAGATCGCCGGCGTCGGCATGCTGGTGGCGTTCCTCTCGTCGATCACCGTTCTGCCGGCCATGCTCAAGCTGCTGAACCCGCCCGGCGAACCCGAGCCGGTCGGTTACGCCTTCCTGGCGCCGCTCGATCACTTCCTCGAAAAGCACCGCGTGCTGATCGTCGGCGGCACGCTGCTGCTGGCGTTCGGCGGCCTGCCGCTGCTCTACTTCATGAAGTTCGACTTCAACCCGATGAACCTGCGCAACCCGAAGGCCGAATCGATCGCGACCTTCCTCGATTTGCGCAAGGATCCCAACACCGGCGCCAATGCCATCAACGTGATGACCACGTCCGAGGAGCAGGCGAGGCAGGTGGAGGCGAGGCTGGAAAAGGTGCCCGAAGTGCTGCGGGTGATGTCACTCAACAGTTTCGTGCCGCAGGATCAGCCGCCGAAGCTGAAGCTGATCGCACAGGGCGCCAAGGTGCTGAACCCCGCGCTCAACCCCGATCAGATCGATGCGGCGCCGTCGGATCAGGAAAATGTCGAGTCGCTGAAATCCTCGGTCGACAGTCTGCGCCGGACCGCGGGCGACGCGAAGGGGCCGGGTGCGGTCGCCTCGCGCCGTCTTGCAGACGCGCTCGAAAAGCTCGCCAATGGCGACGAGGCCACGCGCAACAAGGCGCAGGACGTGTTCGTCACGCCGATGAAGATCGTGTTCGATCAGCTCAGGAACGCGATGCAGGCCGAGCCGGTCACCCTGAAGTCATTGCCGCCCGATCTCGTCAGCGCCTGGAAGAGCAAGGACGGCATCATCCGCGTCGAGGCGCTGCCCAAGGGCGATCCCAACGACAACGACACGCTGCGCAAATTCGCGGCGGCGGTGCTCGCGGCCGAGCCGACCGCGATCGGCGGACCGGTCTCGATCCTGAAATCCGGCGACACCGTGGTGAAGGCATTCATCCATGCCGGCATCTACGCGCTGCTGGTGATCGGGCTGTTGCTGTGGATCACGCTACGCCGGTTCGTCGACGTGCTGATGACGCTGGTGCCCCTTCTGGTTGCCGGCGCGGTGACGCTCGAGATCTGCGTGTTGATCGGCCTGCCGCTGAACTTCGCCAATATCGTTGCGTTTCCGCTGCTGCTCGGCGTCGGTGTCGCCTTCAAGATCTATTATGTCGTGGCCTGGCGCTCGGGCAGAACAAATCTGCTTCAGACCAGCCTCACGCGCGCGATCTTTTTCAGCGCGCTGACGACGGCGACCGCGTTCGGCAGCCTGTGGCTGTCGAGCCATCCGGGGACGTCCAGCATGGGCAAGCTGCTGGCGCTCTCGCTGGTGACGACGCTCGCCGCCGTGCTGCTGTTCCAGCCGGCCCTAATGGGCAAACCCCGCAATCTCAGGGAGTAGGCAGATGTCGCCGACGGGGTCGGCGGCGCCCTTCTGGCCGGGCTTGGCTGCGCCGGCGGCCTTCGGCGCTGCGGGCGCAGGGGCGGTGGCGCCTGTCGTGGCCTGGGCTGCCTGCGTCCCATGAGCCTTCGGCGCGGCGCCGCCGGATTTCGGCGCGCCCTTGGCCATGGCGTTGGCAGGACTCGAGGGGATTGGCGGGCCGACCCTGGTCCAGGTCTCGCCGCCGCAGAGAAAGCCCATCACGCAGCCCTTGATTTCGAGCTGGTCGGGACCAGCCGGCGTGATGGTCGCGCTGTAGAGCTGGCCGTCCTTGGCGTTGTAGACCTGTCCTTCCCACTGATCGATGCCGGGCTTCTTCTTCATGTCGATCAGGGTCGCCATGCCCAGCGTCGGCCTGTTCTTCTTCGAGACATCCGGGTTGTTCTCGTCGCGCCCGCCGGGCTGCTTTTCCCAGGAAACCGCGCCCCACATGCTGCCATTGCATTGGGCGACACGAATGTTGGCGACGCCGTCGGCGACCCGCCAGTCGCCGGTCGGGTCTGCAGCGAGCGCGGGCGTCAGGCAGGTGTAACCGCCAGCCAGTATTAGTCCGGTGTAAAGGGCTAAACGCATGATAGTTCCTCGGCAGTGCAACATGGGCTAAAGCTGTGCTTGCGAAGATGGTCCGAAAAAGGGCAAAAGGCCGCACAGACCGTTTTCAGTCACGGTCCGTTTTCAGTTGACGAGACTGCCCTCAACCGAAGTATGTAGCGGATGCACAGCCCAAATCCAGACATGTCTCAGCTATTCGCGGACCGTCAGGCCCAGCGCAGCACCCTGCATAACCGGTATCTGAACGAGCAGTTCGTTCGGGTTCTCAAGACCATCGGCTACGATGTCGGCTTCCAGAAGGGGCAGGGGCAGTACCTCTACGATCGCGAGGGCGCTCGCTATCTCGACCTGTTGTCCGGCTTTGGCGTGTTTGCGATCGGGCGCAATCATCCTGTCATGCGCGATGCGCTCAAGAGCGTGCTCGATGCCGATCTGCCCAACCTCGTCCAGTTCGACGTCTCGACGCTCGCCGGCGTACTCGCCGAACGGCTCCTGAAATACGTCCCCTATCTCGACAAGGCGTTCTTCGCCAATTCCGGCGCGGAATGCGTCGAGGCCGCGATCAAATTCGCGCGTGGCGCGACCGGTCGTCCCGGCATCGTCTATTGCGCGCACGGCTATCACGGCCTGACCTATGGCGCGCTGTCGCTGACCGGCGACTCGAATTTCCGTACCGGATTCGAGCCGCTGCTGCCGGGCTGCACCCCGGTCCCGTTCAATGATCTGGTCGCGCTGGAAAAGGCCCTGGCCTCGCGCGAGGTTGCGGCGTTCGTCGTCGAGCCGATCCAGGGCAAGGGCGTCAACATGCCCACGGACGAGTTTCTGCCGGGCGCTGCCGCGCTCTGCAAGAAATACGGCACGCTGTTCGTCGCCGACGAGATCCAGACCGGCATGGGCCGCACCGGCCGCTTCCTCGCGGTCGAGCACTGGAACGTCGAGCCCGACATGGTGCTGCTGTCGAAGTCGCTGTCCGGCGGCCACGTTCCGGTCGGCGCGGTGCTGACGCGCAAGGCCATCTTCGACAAGATCTTCAACCAGATGGACCGCGCCGTGGTGCACGGCTCCACCTTCTCCAAGAACGACCTTGCCATGGCTGCGGGCATCGCCACGCTCGACGTCATGGAGTCCGAGAAGCTGATCGAGTCCGCGGCCAAGCGCGGCGCCGAGCTGCGCCTCGCGCTGACGCGCATGGTGCCCGGCTACGAGCTGATGAAGGAAGTGCGCGGCAAGGGCCTGATGATCGGCGTCGAGTTCGGTCCGCCGAAGTCGCTGCGCCTGCGCGCCTCCTGGAACGTGCTGGAGACTGCCAACAAGGGCCTGTTCTGCCAGCTCATCACCGTGCCGCTGTTCAAGGATCACAAGATCCTGACCCAGGTCGCCGGCCACGGCAGCCACACCATCAAGCTGCTGCCGCCGCTCACCATCACCGAGGAAGACTGCAGCTGGATCGAGCGCGCCTTCGACGACGTCATCGCCGGCAGCCACAAGGTCCCCGGCGCGATCTGGTCGCTCGGCAAGACGCTGGTGGACAACGCGGTGCGAAGGTCGGCTTGAGTCTTCGCCGAGGTATCCCGGCATTCGTCATTGCTTCGCTGCTTCAGCGCAATCTTGTCGCGAGCTTCTCGCAATGACGACGCCAGCTCCAGTTACCCCTCCACATTCGCCTTCATCGCCGCCTCGAACTTGTCGACGAATTCGGCGAGCTCGTCGGCGCCGATGTCGCTGACGGCCCAGAAGTTCAGGCCACGCTCGCCCCAGCGGCGGCAATTGAAGCCCTGCATGGTCTGGGTCTTCGGCGGCCGGTCTTCGGTGCTCGTGGTCTGCGATACGAACAGGTTGATCACGTGCTGCCGGCGCTTGTAGACGACGGCGCCGATGGCGCGGGCGTCGATATAGTCGAGCCGGCCGCCCACGAGCGTAAAGCCTTGCGCGGTGAGATCGATCACGGGCGGGGCGACGTCGAGCTTGCCGTTGAACCACGGCTTGACGGTGTGCTGGTCGGTCGAGACCACGTCGGTGAGGTGGCCGGCCTGGAGCGAGCGCAGATGGGCGGAGACGACCTCCGACAGGATACGCTGCTGGTCGTCCTGACGCAGCACCACGGCGACGACCCCGGAGGCGGCGAGGGCGGAGACGGCCGAACCCATCGCGAAGCCGCGCAGCACGGAGCGACGGGTCGGTTGCTGGCTCTGCGGCCCGGGCAGTGAGGCCTCTATCCGGCTGCGAAGGCTTGCCGGCGCCACGTAGCGCAGATTGGTGTCGGCGAGCACGCGCCGCATCTCGCGCTGTGCGGCGAACTCGGCGGCGCAGGCCGGGCAGCCGGCGATGTGGGCTTCGACCTCGCGCGCATGGCCGGCGTCGAGCTCGTTATCGAGCAGCGCGTGAAGCAGGATTCTTGCTTCGTCGCAGGTCATTTCGCTTGCTCCTCTTCCGCCGTCCACGCCGCGCGCAGCATGGCGCGGGCGCGGGCGAGGCGGGACATCACGGTGCCGATGGGGGCGCCGACGGCCTCGGCGATTTCACGATAGGACAGGTTGTTGATCTCGCGCAGCACGAAGGTTTCCTTGAACGGTTCGGCGAGCGCGTCGATCAGCTTGCGAATGGAGCCGGCATCGCGGCTGCGCAGCACTTCGCTTTCCGGGCTCGCTCCGGCCTCCTGCCAGAGCGGCGTCTGCTCGGCGGCGCCGGGCGTGTCCTCGATCGCGCCGGGCCGGCGCGCGCGCCGCGCATGTTCGGCGTTGCAGACGTTGCGCAGGATCGCGAACAGCCAAGGCTTCATCGCCGGCCCGCGATAGCTGTCGAAGTGCTTCAGCGCGCGCAGATAGCACTCCTGCACGGCGTCCTCGGCGTCGGAGGCATCGCGCAGGAGATAGCGCGCAAGCGTATAGACGTCGTCGAGATAGGGCAGTGCCGCTTCGCGAAAGCGCCGTGCCTTCTGCAGATCGTCGGTGGCGGGCATCGCTCCTCGCCTTGCCTCTTCCTGTGCTTCTCGCCGTGTGATCGAAGACGCGGGACCCCGGCCGGCGTGGGACCGCCGGCCGGGCAGGACGTTGATGCCTTGGTTCGAGACTTCACTCAACCTTGATCATCCCCGTCATGTGCGGGTGCAGCGAACAAAAATATTTGTAGTCGCCCGCGTTGGTGAAGGTGAACGAGAACTTGTCGTCGGTGTCCAGGGTCTTGGACCTGAACTTGCCGGCCGATACGACGGTGTGGGGAATGTCGTCCCGGTTGGTCCAGGTCACGGTGGTGCCGACCTTGATCTTGAGCTCGGCCGGCTGGAAGACGAAATTGTCGATATACACGTCCATGTCGTCGGCACGGGCCGCTGTTGCGGGCAACAGGACAGCCGCGGCCATCGCGAGACCGAAGTCGCGGCGATTGAGTGTCTTCATGGTCAGCTTCCATTTCAGCGGTGGATTCAGCCTTGCAGTGGCGTGTCGATGATCGCGAGCCGTTGGTCGTTCTGCTTGAAGTTGATGCTGGCGACGCCGAGCATGGAACGCAGTTTTGCGTCCTCGACCTTCATCGGGCCGGGCGAGCGAGCTGTTCCCGGCGCCGGCTGCGGGAAGGCGGTCGAGCGCGCGGTGTGGAAGGTAACGTTGCCCTCGACCTTCTGCATCACCTGGTGGATGTGGCCATTCAACACGGTGACCGAGCCGAAACCCTTGACGTATTCCAGCGCGCGGCCGCCGTCCTCGGTGCCCCAGCCCCATTCGGGATAGACGGTCCAAAGCGGGATATGCGCGAACAGCACGATCGGCGTCGACTTCGACTTGCCGCGCAGATCGTCCTCGAGCCAGGCGAGCTGCTCGGCGCCGAGATTGCCGAGGCCGCCAGCCTTGAGGTCGACGACGTTGACGAGGCCGACGAAATGCACGCCACCGGCGTCGAACGAATACCAGCCCTGGCCCTTGGTGCCGCGGCCGTAGCGCTCTCGGTAGAGCTTCACCTCCTCGTCGAGGAAGTCATGCTCGCCGGGCACGTAGTGCACATCGAGCTTGCTTTGCGAGATGATGCGATCGGCATTATCGAACTCGGCGGCCTTCGACAGATGGGTGATGTCGCCGGTGTGGATCATGAAGGACGGCTTGGCCGGCATCGCGTTGATCTTGCCAACCGCTTCCTCCAGCGTGCCGAGCGCATTGGGATTGGCCGGCTTGTCGAAGCCGACATGGCTGTCGCTGATCTGGAGGAAGCTCATGCCCGGCGCGGCCGCGGTCGCAGCCTCAGCGGAATCGATGATGCCGAGCGACCGCGGCACGCCGCCCGTCACGGTCCAGAGCACCCCGGTGCCGGCCCAGGTCATGCATTCCAGCACCTTGCGGCGGCTGACGCCGTCATCCCCGTGATTGTGTCCGCTCATCGCGCATCTCCACGTCGCCCGGAATTGGGCTTCGGGGAGGTGATCGGGGGAGGGGAAGACTTATTCCCGGACGGGATGACGATTTCGTGAGGACGCGATCTCGTGTCCCGGACGCGGCGCAGCGCTCTTGGTGGTGCGCCGCAGAGCCGGGACTCAGAAAGCCACACGGTACGCGGTAAGATAGGCCCCGGCTCAGCAGCGCATCACTGCGTGCTGCGCTGCGTCCGGGGAACGAGACCTATTTCGAAAAATCTCTCACCGCTTCCACCACGCGCTCCGGCTTTTCCTGCGCCACACAATGCCCGGCATCCTCAAACATCAGCGTACTGACGCGCGGAATGAGCGACACCGCGCGTCGCGCCATCTCCCGGTAGATCGGCCCCGACTTCGCGGCCGTCGTGACGCGGACCGGGCAATCGATCTCGGCGAGGGAGCCGAACGGATTGCCGCGGGCATCGCCAACGTAGACCTGCGCCATCGCCTCATAGATCGGACGGAGCATTGCCGACTCGATCTCCGGCATGCAGCGGAGCCGGACCCTGCCATCGTCGAGCGTCACGAAGCCGTGTCGCACATAGGCCCGAAGCGAGGTGTCGGTCCAGTCCGCGAATGCCGGCGCTGCGCGGTAGCGGTTGAAGGCGGCATCGGAGTTGTCGAATTCGGCCTGACGGCGCAGCGCACCTTGCACGCGAGACAGGGAGTCTTCGTCCAATCCGCCGGAGAGCACCGCGCGCGGATCCATGATGGTCGGCTCCATCACGAACATCCGCGTGAAGCATCCGGGCAACAGCTTTGCCGCAAGCAGGAGATCGGTTGCGCCCGCGCTGTGGCCAATGCCGTAGACGTTGCGCAGCTTCAACGCGTCGATCACCCGACGGATGTCGCCGGCAAAGTCGAGGAAATGATAGGCGCTCGGCTTGTGGCTCGTGCCATGGCCGCGGCGGTCGAGCGCATAGACCGTGTAGGTCGATGCAAGATCGCGCGCGACCTCGTCCCAGACGTCGGCGACGAAGCCGGTGCCGTGCACGAGGAGGGCGGGCGGCTTGCCGCTCTCGCCCCATTGCAGGATGGCGATCTCTGCGTCGGCGGGGCCGATTGAAAAGCGCTGACTGATCATGATGGCCGGACGCTACTTCGCATCCTCCAGGATCATCGTCGCGCCCTTCTCCGCAATCATCGCCGTCGGCGTGTTGGTGTTGCCCGAGGTGATGGTCGGCATGATCGAGGCATCGACGATGCGCAGGCCGGACAGTCCGTAGAAGCGCAGGCGTTCGTCGACCACGGCCAGCGGATCATTCGCCGCGCCCATTTTTGCCGTGCCGACGGGATGAAAGATGGTGGTGCCGATATCGCCGGCGGCTTTTGCGAGCGAGGCGTCGTCGTCGCCGACCGAGGGCCCGGGCAGATATTCGCTGGGCCGATACCTGGCGAGCGCCTTCTGCTGCATCAGGCGTCGCGTGGTGCGAATGGCGTCGGCGGCAACCTGGCGGTCGTCGTCGGTCGACAGGTAGTTCGGCGCGATGATCGGCTTTTCCTCCGGCGTCGCCGAGCGGAGCCGCACGGTGCCGCGGGAGGTCGGTTGAAGATTGCAGGCGCTGACGGTGATGGCGGGAAAGCGGTGCAGTGGATCGCCGAACTTGTCGAGCGACAGCGGCTGCACGTGGAATTGGATGTTGGCGCGCGCGCGCGTCGCATCGGAGCGCGTGAAGATGCCGAGTTGTGACGGTGCCATCGTCAGGGGACCGCGGCGGCGGAAGGCGTAGTCGAGCCCCATCAGGCCGCGGCGGAACAGGTTGTAGTAGGTCTCGTTCAGCGTGCGCACGCCCTCGACCTTGTAGATCGCTCGCTGCTGCAGGTGGTCCTGGAGATTGCGTCCCACACCGGGCCTGTCCATGACGATGTCGATGCCGAGCGGCGACAGCCAGTCGGCGGGTCCGATGCCGGAGCGATGCAGCACCTGCACCGAGCCGATCGCGCCGGCCGAGAGGATCACCTCGCGTTTCGCCCGTGCCTCGATGATCTCGCCGTTCTGGATGAAGCGCACGCCGACGGCGCGGCCCTGCTCGATGATGAGGCGGTCGACCAGCACGCGCTTCTCGAGACGCAGATTGGAGCGGTGGAGTGCGGGCTTGAGGAAGCCGCGTGCCGACGACCAGCGCCGGCCGCGCTTCTGGTTGACGTGGAAATAGCTGGTGCCTTCGTTGTCGCCGGTATTGAAATCCGGGATGCGCTTGATGCCCATCTCCTCGGCGGCATCGCCGACGGCGTCGAGAACGGCCCAGGACAGTCGCGGCGCCTCGATGCGCCAGCCGCCGCCGGCACCGTGGTGCTCGCTCGGCCCCAGGAAGTGATCCTCCAGCCGCTTGAACAGCGGCAGCACGTCGTCATAGCCCCAGCCGGTCAGCCCGAGCTGGCGCCAGTGATCGTAATCGGCAGCCTGTCCGCGCATCGAGATCATGGCGTTGATCGCCGAGCATCCGCCGATCACCTTGCCGCGGGGATAGGCGAGCGCGCGGCCGTTCAGGCCGGGCTCGGGCTCGGTCTTGAACATCCAGTCCGAGCGGGGATTGCCGATGGCGAAGAGATAGCCAACCGGGATGTGGAACCAGATCCAGTTGTCGTCGCCTCCGGCTTCAAGGATGAGAACGCGGTTGCTTGGGAGGGCTGACAGCCGGTTGGCGATGATGCAGCCGGCCGTGCCGGCCCCGACGACAATGTAGTCAAACTCGCCTTCGAGCCGCCTTGGCATTCTGCTTCCACCCGGATGGTCACTTTGCGTTCCGCCTATTAGGCAGACGCAGCGGATCGGGACAAGCCCGGCCATGCCGGGTGGGCAGGGCTAGGCCCCGATGTCAGGCAGTTGGGTGGACCGGCGCTTGCATGGTAGACAGTCCTGTATTTCCAACAATGCTCGAGACCTCCATGCCCATCGTGAATCGCGTCGCCGACCTTCAACCCGATATTCAGGCCTGGCGCCGGGACATCCATCAGCATCCGGAGCTGTTGTACGACGTTCACCGCACCGCAGCATTCGTCGCGGATCGCTTGCGGGAGTTCGGCTGCGATGAGGTCGTGACCGGGCTCGGCCAGACCGGCGTGGTCGGCGTGATCAAGGGCAACAAGCCGGCCGGCGAGGGGCTCAAGGTGATCGGCATGCGTGCCGACATGGACGCGCTGCCGGTCGAGGAGCAGACCAACCTGCCTTACGCCTCCAAGACCCCTGGCAAGATGCACGCCTGCGGCCATGACGGCCACACTGCGATGCTGCTGGGGGCAGCCCGCTATCTCGCCGAGACCCGCAATTTTGCCGGCGATGCCGTGGTGATCTTCCAGCCGGCCGAGGAGGGCGGCGCCGGCGGCGCTGCCATGGTCAAGGACGGGCTGATGGAACGCTTCGGCATCGAGCAGGTCTATGGCATGCACAACGGCCCCGGCATCCCGGTCGGCTCGTTCGCGATCCGGCCAGGTCCGATCATGGCGGCGACCGACGAGGTCGACATCATGATCGAGGGCCTCGGCGGTCATGCCGCGCGTCCGCACAAATGCGTGGATTCCGTGCTGGTCGGTGCGCAGGTGATCACCGCACTGCAGTCCATCGTCGCGCGCAGCGTCGATCCCCTTGAATCGGCCGTGATCTCGATCTGCGAATTCCACGCCGGCAACGCGCGTAACGTCATTCCGCAGACCGCGACGCTCAGAGGCACTATCCGCACGCTGTCGCCGGAAGTGCGCAAGCTGGTCGAGAAGCGCGTGCACGAAGTCGTGGCAGGCGTGGCGCAGATCACGGGCGCCAAGATCGACCTGCGCTACAAGCGCAATTATCCCGTCGTGAACAATCATGCGGCGGAAACCGAGGTGGCGCGGCGCATCGCCGAGCAGGTCGCGGGCGAGGCCAACGTGCACGAGATGCCGCCGCTGATGGGCGGCGAGGATTTCGCCTACATGCTGGAAGCGCGGCCCGGCGCCTTCATCTTCTGCGGCAACGGCGACAGCGCCGGCCTGCATCACCCCGCCTACAATTTCAACGACGAGGCGATCGTCTACGGCACGTCCTACTGGGTCAAGCTGGTCGAGGAGCAGCTGGCGGCGTCGTAAGGCTCCGTCGTCATTCCGGGATGGTCCGAAGGACCAGACCCGGAATCTCGAGATTCTCAGGTGCGCAATCGCGCACCGGAGTTCGGCTCCTCGAACCGCCCCGGAATGACAGCCTGGAATGCAAATGGCCGGGACAAACCCGGCCATCCGCGTTCATGGAGTGTCGTTTTGCTCAGAACATCCGCGAGAAGATCACGTACAGCGTGGCCGACAGCATGATCGCGCAGGGCAGCGTCAGCACCCAGGCCATCAGCAGGTTGCGGATGGTCGACCATTGCAGGCCCGAGCCGTTGGCTGCCATGGTGCCGGCGACGCCCGACGACAGCACATGTGTGGTCGAGACAGGCAGGCCGAACACGTCGGCGGCACCGATCGTGGCGGCGGCCACGAGCTCGGCCGAGGCGCCCTGCGCATAGGTGAGATGGGACTTGCCGATCTTCTCACCGACCGTGATCACGATGCGCTTCCAGCCGATCATCGTGCCGAGGCCGAGTGCAATGGCGACCGCGATCTTCACCCAGTTCGGGATGAACTTCGTGGCGGCGTCGAGTGAGCCCTTGTATGCGTTCAAGGTCGCGATCTCCTCCTTGTTGAGATCGTTCTCCTTGTCCTTCATCAGGAACCGGATCGCTTCGGAGGTCATGTACATGTCGTTGCGGGTATTGCCGACCGCCTCCGCGGGCACCTTGTTCAGGGAGCCGTATTGGGCGACCTGATCGCCGACATCCTTCACCAGCACTGCGAGCGAGGGATAGGTGCCCTCGTTCATCTGATGCAGTGCGATGTATTGCGTCACAGCGGGGCGGGGATCGCCGATGATGCTGTGGCCGGCGCCCTTTGCGGAGATTACCTTGGCGGCGGCTTCCGAGGTCTTCTGGAACTGGACGACCTGGGATTCCGGCAGGGCGCGGTTGAGCGCATAGGCCGTCGGCACGGTGCCGATCAGGATCAGCATGATCAGGCCCATGCCCTTCTGGCCGTCGTTCGAGCCGTGCGCGAAACTGACGCCGGTGCAGGTTGCGATCAAGAGGCCGCGGATCCAGAGCGGCGGCGTCTTGTTGCCTTCGGGCGCAGCGTAGAGGGCCGGGTTGCGCACGATGAACTTGAGCAGCAGCAACAGCACGGCGGCGCAGATGAAGCCGAACAGCGGCGACAGCAGTAGTGCGTAGCCGATTTCCGTTGCCTTGCTCCAATCCACGCCCGAGGTACCGTCGCGGCCGCGCATGACGGCGTTGGCGACGCCGACGCCGATGATCGAGCCGATCAGCGTGTGCGAGGAGGAGGCGGGCAGGCCGAAAAACCAGGTGCCGAGATTCCACAGGATCGCCGCGATCAGCAGCGCGAACACCATGGCGAAGCCCGCGCTGGAGCCGACCTGGAGGATCAGCTCGACCGGCAGCAGCGAGACGATGCCAAAGGCGACCGCGCCGGAGGACAGGAGCACGCCGAGGAAGTTGAAGAAGCCCGACCACATCACGGCGACTTCGGCCGGCAGCGAATGGGTGTAGATGACCGTGGCCACCGCATTGGCGGTGTCGTGGAAGCCGTTGACGAATTCGAAGCCGAGCGCGATCAGGAGCGCAACGAACAGGAGGATGTAGGGCAGGTAGGTCGTCACCCGCGCGCCCGTCGCGTTGACGTCGACATAGATGCTGTAGGCGACGAACAGCAGGCCCGCGGCGAGGATGCCGAAGAACAGGATCATCGTCAGCGGATTGAAGCCCTTGTCGAGATTTGGCCGCGAAGCCGGCTGGATCGGTGCGGGATCGGCGATCGCTCGGTCGAATGCAACATCGGTCATGTCTGGACGCCCCTTAACTTTGAAGTAAGGGTATTGTCCGCGATGGATTTGAAGGCCGGATGACAACCAGGGCGTGAAGCCGTTGTCCTGCGAGGTTTAAGCGGCCCGGGCGGCCTTCTTCTGCAAGCCGGCGGCGATCTTCAAATCCTCGACAAAGCGCTGATACTCCAGCAGCTTGGCTTCCGGATCGGGCAGCCGCAGCAGATAGGACGGATGCACCGTCACGAGCGCTTTGCGTCCATCGGGAAGGTCCATGAGCCGGCCGCGGTTCTTGCCGATCGGGGTGATCTTGCCGAACACGCTTTGCGCGGCGGTGGCGCCCATCGCCACGATGAGATCGGGCTGAATTGCCGCAACTTCCCGCTCATACCATTGCCGGCACGCCCGGATCTCAGGCGTGTTCGGCTTCTGGTGCAGGCGGATTTTTCCACGCGGCACGAATTTGAAGTGTTTCACCGCGTTGGTGACATAGACCTTCTTGCGGTCGACGCCGGCTTCCTCCAGCGCGCGGTCGAGCATCTGGCCGGCCGGACCGACGAAGGGGTGGCCGGCGAGATCTTCCTTGTCGCCGGGTTGTTCGCCGACCAGCATGATGTTGGCGTTCTTCGGTCCTTCGCCGAACACGGTCTGGGTCGCGTCCTTGTAGAGATGGCAGGCGCGGCAATGCGCGGCCTCCTCGCGGAGCGCTTCGAGATCGTCGGCAGCGGTCTTGCGTGTCATCGGAGCCTCCGGCCGCTTCTGAGGCTTGCGCGGATCGGTTGCGGCATTGGCGATCATGGCACCGGTCATGCGCTCGGCATCCTCGATCAAGGGTTTAATGATCGAAGCCTCGGGCAGGTTCCTCCAGTATTTCTTCGGCATCTCGGCCTGCATCGCCTTCACCTTGAGCCGGGCCGGATTGAAAATGCTGGCGTAGTAACGCCGCCAGGTTTCCTCGAGCCGGTCTTCGCTCGGCGCCTCGCGCTTGCTGACACCCGGCGTGAACGAGAGCGCGTGGCCATCCCAATGCGCGCAAAGGTCCGGCGTCAGGATCGACCAGGGCATGTCGGCAAAGCGCTTGGCGAAGAACGGCGCGGCGAGCTCGACGATGTGGTGCTCCGGCTCGAACCAGGCGACGTAGTAGGCGTCGCGTTCCCGGCCGATCTCGCGAAAGCGGACGAAAGCGTGCATCTTGTGCTCGTCGCGATGGACCGCTCGCGCCATCGCCGTGATCTGCGCGACATCAAGGTCGGTCGCGACCTCGATGAGGTCGTGATTGTCCTTCAATCGCCAGAGCAGGCGATAGAGGATCGCAAAGCGCTCGGGATCGCGGTGCAGGATCGCGGCCTTGGCCAGCTCGATAAATTTGCCTGATACGGTGAAGGTGCCGTCGTTCACCTCGAGGATTGGAGACGGCGCGGGCGGTGCGAACAAATCCGCTTCGCCACCTTTCACGGTCCAGGTGACATCGCTGGGCCTCACGTGGCGAAGCACGAGGCTGCGCGCGGCTCTGCGCCAGCCGTCGAAATCGGTTTCGGTGTCGAGGGTGATGTACTGCATCAGAAGCCAAATCCCAGTTGCATTGCCTTCGGCTTGAACCGTTCGATCAGCCGCGCCTCGTCGAGGCGATGTGGCGAGGGGCGATGATCGCTGAGGACGATGAACGGTAGCGCCTTGTTGCGGGGCACGTGCAGCCGTGCGAGATCGGCAAGGCGGATCGTGGTGGTGCGCCGCGTCGCGATGATGCGTTCGACCGCCTTGGTGCCGAAGCCCGGCACGCGCAGCAGCTCCTCGCGGCTGGCGCGGTTGACGTCGAGCGGGAAACGGTCGCGATGACGCAGCGCCCAGGCGAGCTTCGGATCGATGTCGAGCGGCAGCATCGCGCTGTCGTCGACGATCTCGCCGACATCGAAGCCGTAGAACCGCATCAGCCAGTCGGCCTGGTAGAGCCGGTGCTCGCGCAGCAGCGGCGGCGCCCGCAGGGGAAGTGCGCGGCTGGCGTCGGGGATCGGGCTGAACGCGGAATAATAAACGCGCCGCAGCCGGTAGGCGCCGTAGAGATTGGCGCTGGTATGGAGGATGGTGTGGTCGGAGGCGCTATCTGCGCCGACGATCATCTGCGTGCTCTGACCGGCCGGCGCGAAGCGCTGCGGCCTGGCCTTCGCCTTCGTTGCGCGGTTCTCCTCGGCCTCATCCAGCTTCAGCCGCAGCCGGCCCATGGTGCGGCGGATCGCGCGGACGTCCTTCTCGGGCGCGAATTGCTGCAGGCTCGTCTCCTGTGGCATCTCGATGTTGATCGAGAGGCGATCGGCATATTTGCCGGCTTCCGCGATCAGCGCATCGTCAGCCTCGGGAATGGTCTTCAGGTGAATGTAGCCGCGGAAGTGATGCTCCTCGCGCAGTTTGCGCGCGACGCTGACCACCTGCTCCATGGTGTAGTCGGGGCTGCGGATGATGCCGGAGGAGAGGAACAGGCCCTCGATGTAATTGCGCCGGTAGAAGTCGAGCGTGAGCTTGACCAATTCGTCGATGGTGAAGCGGGCGCGCGGTACGTTCGAGGAGGCGCGGTTGACGCAATAGAGGCAATCGTAATTGCAGGCGTTGGTCAGCAGCACCTTGAGCAGGGAGATGCAGCGTCCGTCCGGCGCATAGGAATGGCAGATGCCCATGCCTGGCGCGGTCGAGCCCATGCCCTTGCCGTCGCTGGAATCCCGCTTCTCGGTGCCGCTGGAGGCGCAGGACGCGTCGTATTTGGCGGCATCAGCCAGAATTTCCAGCTTGCGTTGTACGTCCATGTCTAAATCCCGTTGATTCCGCTGATGAATCCGGCAGCACGCCTATTCGATTGACTCTCCGCGCGCCGTTAGCTTTATATTAGAACATATCATGAACAAATGAGCCAGCCGTTGGTTCTTCTTTTGAAGACCACGGCACCAATTCCTGAAGGAGCGGCGAGCATGAGCGGCGCACGCATCAGCGCGCTTGCGATCCTGCGCGGGCAGATCGAGCGCATCGAGACCGCGGAGGTCGTGCATCAACACGATCGCGTCGCGCTCGGCCACGGCGAGGCCGACGGCGCGCTGAAGGGTGGGCTCGTGCGCGCGGCGATCCACGAGGTGTTTTGCGAAGGGCGTCAGGGCGCTGCCGCGACCGGCTTCGTCATGGGCCTTGCGGGACGCGTGAGCGCGCGTCGGCCGCTGCTGTGGGTGCGGCAGGATTTTTCTGAAATCGAAACGGGCGCGCTGTCGATGAGCGGGCTAGCCGAGCTCGGCCTCGACCCGCGCCGCGTGGTGATGGTGCGCGCCGCCGATGTCGAGAGCGCGCTGCGCACCTCGGCCGATGCGCTCGCCTGCGATGCGCTGGGCGCCGTCGTGCTCGAGCTCTGGGGCGAGACCAGACAGTTCGATCTCGTGGCGAGCCGCAAGCTGACGCTTGCCGCGCAATCTTCCGGCGTTACCGGTCTCTTGCTGCGGATGGCCGCGCAGCCGCTGCCTTCGACCGCGGAGACGCGATGGATGCTGCGTGCGGCGCATTCGCCGCCGGGCTCAGTATGGAGTGCCTGGGGCGCGCCGGTGTTCGATGCCGAGCTCCTGCGCAATCGTCATGGCCCATGCGGCCGGTGGATCATGGAATGGAATTGTGATGAGTGCCAGTTCAGTGAACCGTCGACGTATTCTCAGCCTGTGGCTGCCGCGCCTGCCCATCGACCGGATCCAGCGGTTCCTTGGCAGCGCCGGGCTGGGTAAAGCCCAAGCGTTTTCAAGCGAAATGGGTACCGGTTCGCGTGAAGAAAACGCGTCAAAACAAAAAGCTGAGCCGAGCATCGTCGTCATCAAGGACAACAATGCGCTGGTGATCCATGCGCTGGATGAGGTCGCCGAGCGCCTCGGCCTGTACATCGGCCAACCCCTGGCCAATGCGCGGGCGATGTGTCCTGACCTGAAGGTGTTCGATGCCGATGTCGTGGCCGACGCGAAGACGCTCAGCGATATCGCCGACTGGTGCGACCGCTTCACGCCGCTGGTGGCGCTCGATCCGCCGCACGGGCTGTTCCTGGACATCACCGGCTGCGCGCATCTGTTCGGCGGTGAAGCCGCGCTGTTGCAGACGCTGGTCCGGGCGCTCGGCCGACAGGGCTTTGCCGTCGGCGCGGCGATCGCCGGGACCTCGGTCTGCGCGCGCACGCTGACGCGGCAGGCCACGGGAACCGTCGTTGTCGATGGCGGAGAGGCGGCGGCGATCGACCAGTTTCCGGTGTCCGCGCTCGGTGCAGGCGAGGCCATCACCACCGGCTTGCGTCGCGCCGGTCTGAAGACCATCGGCGATGTCGCCTCGCGCGAGCCGCACGAAATCACGGCGCGGTTTGGCGCGCGGTTCTCCACGCTGCTTGCGCATGCACTGGGGCAGGGCGATGCGCCGATCAACCCGCGAAAGCCGCTGCCCGACTACATCGTGGAGAAGCGCTTCGCCGAGCCGATCGCGACCGACACCATGATCGCGATGACGCTGTCGCGGCTCGCCGACACGCTGATCGCATCCATGGAGAAGCAGGGCAAGGGTGCGCGCCGGCTGGAAGCCGCCTTCTTCCGCACCGACGGCGTGGTGCGCGCGATCACGGTCGAGACCGGACGCCCCGTGACGCGAAGCGCGGTGATCGACCGCCTGTTTCGCGAGCGCCTCGATGCGCTCGCCGATCCGCTCGATCCCGGCTTCGGCTTCGACATGGTGCGGCTGTCGGCGAGCCGCACCGAGATCGTGGTGCAGGAGCAGCGCGATCTCGACGCCCATGTCCACGACAATGACGAGCTCGCCGCGCTGATCGACCGCATCGCAGCGCGCATCGGCGGAAAGCGCGTCGTCGTGCACCTGCCGCAGGACACCCATATCCCTGAAAGGGCGGTGCTGGCCGCGCCGGCGCAGCATCATCTCACGGCTGCCATGCAAGCCGCATGGCCGGCGCGCACCGAAAGCGAGCCGCCGCTGCGTCCCTTGCGCCTGTTCGAGAAGCCGGAGCCGATCAAGGTGCCGTTCGCGACTGTGCCGGATGGCCCGCCGCATCAATTCACCTGGCGCCGCGCGCTGCATGCGGTGGTGCGGGTGGAGGGGCCCGAGCGCATCGCCATGGAATGGTGGCGGCAGGACGGCAAGCAGCTGACGCGGGATTATTTCCGCATCGAGGATGCCGAGGGCCTGCGTTTCTGGATCTTTCGCGACGGTCTCTACGAGGGGGAAGTGTTCGACGGCGAAGGCAAGCCCGCTTCTCCCGGCTGGTATGTGCATGGTCTCTTCGCATGAACATCCCCGCCTATGCCGAGATCGGCATCACCACCAACTTCTCCTTCCTGCGCGGCGGCTCGGATCCGCGCGCCTATGTGCATCAAGCCAGCATCCTCGGCATCCCCGCGATCGGCATTGCCGACCATAACACTCTCGCCGGCGTGGTGCGGGCCTACAAGGAGCTCGACAACGACAAGGTGCTGCACAAGCCGAAACTGCTGATCGGCGCCCGCATCGTCTTCACCGACGGCACGCCCGACATCCTGGTCTATCCGCGGGACCGCGCTGCCTATGGCCGGCTCTGCCAGCTCCTGACCAAAGGCAAGCGTGGCGACGACATCACGCGGATCGAGAAGGGCGAATGCCATCTCGCTTTCGCTGATCTCCTGGAGTTTTCGGAAGGTCAGCTGCTGGTTCTGACGCTGCCGCATCGCTTCGACCCGGCGCAGGTGCTGAATGTTCTTTCAAAGCTCAGGGACAGCCGCGCCGAGGGCGTGTGGCTGTCGGCGAGCCTGATCTATCGCGGCGACGACAGGCGTCGCCTGGCGCGGCTCGATGATCTCGCGGCAAAAGCAAAAGTGCCGCTGCTTGCGACCAACGAGGTGCTCTATCACCATCCCGCGCGTCGTCCTCTCCAGGACGTGCTGACCTGCATCAGGGAAAAGACCACGATCGATGCTGTGGGGCGGAAGCTTGAGGCCAATGCCGAGCGGTTCCTGAAGACGCCACGCGAGATGGCGCGTCTGTTCCGCGATTTCCCTGATGCGATCGCGGAGACCATGCGCTTTGCGGACAAGATCGACTTCTCGCTCGACCAGCTCAAATACCAATATCCGGACGAGCCGGTGCCGCCGGGCAAGAGCGCGCAGGGGCATCTGGAGGATCTGACCTGGGCCGGCGTCGACAAATATTTCGACGGCAAGATCGACGACAAGCTGCGGGCGACGCTCAACAAGGAGCTCGCGCTGATCGCCGAGTTGAAATACGCGCATTACTTCCTCACCGTGCACGACATCGTGCATTACGCGCGCAGCCAGAACATCCTGTGCCAGGGGCGGGGATCGGCGGCGAATTCGGCCGTCTGCTACGTGCTCGGCATCACCTCGGTCGATCCGACCAAGGTTGATCTGTTGTTCGAGCGGTTCATCTCCAAGGAGCGGCTGGAGCCGCCCGACATCGACGTCGATTTCGAGCATTCGCGCCGCGAGGAGGTGATGCAATATGTCTATCGCCGCTACGGCCGCAACCGCGCCGCGATCATCGCCACCGTCATCCATTATCGTCCGCGCAGCGCCATCCGCGACGTCGGCAAGGCGCTGGGCCTGACCGAGGACGTCACCGCCGCGCTCGCCGATACCGTCTGGGGCAGCTGGGGCAAGGGCCTCAACGACATGCAGGTCAGGCAGGCCGGGCTCGATCCCGACAATCCCATGATCAACCTCGCGGTCGAGCTTGCGACCGAGTTGATCGAATTCCCGCGCCATCTCTCCCAGCATGTCGGCGGCTATGTGTTGACGCAGGACCGGCTCGACACCTATGTGCCGATCGGCAACGCCGCGATGGACGACCGCACCTTCATCGAATGGGACAAGGACGACGTCGACGCGCTTCATATGATGAAGGTCGACGTGCTTGCGCTCGGCATGCTGACCTGCATCCGGAAATGTTTCGATTTGATCGATCAGCACAAGGGCGAGCGCTGGGTGCTGGCGAGCGTCCCGCAGGACGATCCCAAGGTTTACGACATGCTGTGTCGCGGGGAATCGCTCGGCGTTTTCCAGGTCGAGAGCCGCGCCCAGATGAACATGCTGCCGCGCCTGAAGCCGCGGACCTTCTACGATCTCGTCATCGAGGTCGCGATCGTGCGGCCCGGGCCGATCCAGGGCGACATGGTGCATCCCTATTTACGGCGGCGGAACGGGATCGAGAAGGTGAGCTATCCCTCGCCGTCGCCGGAGCATGGCGACAAGGACGAGCTCTACAAGGTGCTGCACAAGACGCTCGGCGTCCCGCTGTTCCAGGAGCAGGCGATGCGCATTGCGATCGAGGCCGCACATTTTACGTCCGAGGAAGCCAACGGCCTGCGTCGCTCGATGGCGACCTTCCGCAATGTCGGCACCATCGGCCAATACGAGGAGAAGCTGATCGGCAACATGGTGGCGCGTGGCTACGATCCCAATTTCGCCAAAAGCTGCTTTGACCAGATCAAGGGATTTGGCTCCTACGGTTTTCCCGAGAGCCATGCCGCGAGCTTCGCACAACTGGTCTACGTTTCTTCGTGGCTGAAGCACTACCATCCCGACGCCTTCTGCTGCGGTCTGTTGAACTCGCAGCCGATGGGGTTTTATGCGCCGGCGCAGATCGTCGGCGACGCCCGCAAGAACGGCGTCGAGGTTCGCGACATCGACGTGTCCTACAGCTTTGCGCGGAACACGCTGGAGAACACCGACAAAAGATACTGCGCCGTGCGGCTCGGCTTCCGCCAGATCGACGGTTTCCACTGGCTCGATGAAGATGAGGAACGCCTGAAGCGCTCCCAGTTGTCATTCCGGGGCGCGCAAAGCGCGAACCCGGAATCTCGAGATTCCGGGTTCGATGCTGACGCATCGCCCCGGAATGACCTTGAGCAGGACTGGGCCGACCGCATCATTGCCGCCCGCAACCGTCGTCCCTTCACCTCGCTCGAAGACTTCGCCCGCGACACCGGCCTGCCCAAGCGGGCGCTGATCCTGCTGGCGGATGCCGACGCGTTCCGCTCGCTCGGGCTCGACCGCCGCGAGGCGCTGTGGCAGGTGCGGCGGTTGCCCGACGACGTGCCGCTGCCGCTGTTCGAGGCGGCGACCGCGCGCGAGCAGCCGGACGAGCACGCCAAGCCGCTGCCGGTAATGCCGCGCGCCGAGCAGGTAGTCGCGGACTACCAGACCATCCGTCTGTCGCTGAAGGGCCACCCGATGGAATTCTTGCGCGAGATGTTTTCACGCGAGCGCGTCGTCGCCTGCAAGGAGATCAGCCACGAGAACGAGCGGCGCCGCGTCCGCTGCGCCGGCGTGGTCCTGGTGCGCCAGCGGCCGGGCAGCGCCAGCGGCGTCGTGTTCATGACGCTGGAGGACGAAACCGGCATCGCCAATGTCGTGGTGTGGCCCAAGATCATGGAGCAGTATCGCAAGGAGGTGATGGGCGCGCGCCTCATCCTGGTCGAGGGCTACATCCAGAGCAGCCCCGAGAAGGTGACGCATCTCATCGCCCAGCGCATGGTCGACCGCTCGCACGATCTGGTCGGCCTCGCCAACGATGCCATGAGCCGCAAGCATCCGGTGCCGGCAGGCGCCACCGTCGTCGAACCGCTCAATGACGACCCCCGCGCGCATGCGGATATGCCGGCGCAGAAAATCCGCCATCCCCGCAACGTCCGCATCCTGCCGCCGTCGCGGGATTTTCATTGAGGGAGCGGCGCGCAGGATGCTGCGCTCGCAATGATGTAGAGAGAGACGGGGCCGCTCACTCCGGTGCCGCGCCCACCGGCGAGCCGCCGCCGGGCGGGCGGTGCAGGAAGGTCAGCGACGCGTAGGCGCCGACCCAGGAGCCGATCGCGGCGAAGGCGACATAGAAGGCGTTTTCGGTGTAGCTGATCACGGCGTAGGAGGAGAGCAGGTACCAGACCGCGCTCCAGTTCGCCGCCGGAATGCGCTTGCGCGCGATCACGGCCGAGGTGAACATGACATAGACGGCGTCGGTGGCCGCCGTCGCGATGAATACGGCACCTGCGATGAGGGGATCGATGGCGGCCATTGCATTCCCTTATGTGCTGATGGATGGTCGTAAAAATACAGCATGACCCGGAAAAGTGTGCAGCGGTTTTCCGAAAGATCATGCTCAACTTCAACGGGAGAGAAGCGGTCATGCAAAGCTCCGCCGACATTCTCAAGGGTATCTGGACCTCCGCCGGCGGCGATCCGGCCGCGCTCGAACGCGTGCGGCTGACCGGCGAGGAGCCGCAGCTTCCGTCCTCGTTTCGTGTCGCTGTCGCCGGGCAAACCACGATCGCCGCCGCAGGCCTCGCCGCGGCCGAGATCTGGCGGCTGCGCAGCGGCGAGGCGCAGGACGTTTCGGTGGACATGTGCCACGCCGCCGCCGAATGCCGCTCGGAGCGCTATCTGCGTCTCGACGACAAGCCGCCGCCTCCGGCGTGGGACGCCATTGCCGGCGTCTACAGAACCGGCGATGGCCGCTTCGTCCGCTGCCACACCAATTTCCGGCATCATCGCGATGCCGTCTGCAAGGTGCTGGCTTGCGAGCCTGAGCGCGAGGAGGTGCAGGCGGCGCTGATGCAATGGACGGGCGAGGATTTTGAAACCGCGGCCTATGCTGCAGGCGGCGTCGTTGCGTTGATGCGGAGCTACGACGAATGGTCGGCGCGGCCACAGGCGCGCGCGCTCGCCGAACTGCCGCTGATCTCGATCGAAAAGATCGGCGAGGCTCCGCCAAAGCCATGGCCGCAAGGATCGTCAAACGGCGATCGTCCGCTCTCGGGCCTTCGCGTGCTCGACCTCTCCCGCGTCATCGCGGGTCCCGTCGCCGGGCGTACGCTCGCCGCGCACGGCGCCGACGTGCTGCTGGTGTCGGGGCCGGAGCTGCCAGCCATTCCCTGGCTCACCATCGACACCGGCCGCGGCAAGCTCACGACTTTCATCGAACTGAAGAGCGAGATGGGCAGGGCGCAATTGCGCGAACTGCTGGAGGACGCCGACATCTTCTCGCAAGGCTATCGCCCGCGTGCGCTTGCTGCCCTCGGCTTCGCGCCGGAGGACGCAGCGCACATCAATCCCGGCATCGTCTATGTCACGTTGTCGGCCTATGGCCACATCGGCCCCTGGGCCGAGCGGCGCGGCTTCGACTCGCTGGTGCAGACCACGACCGGCTTCAACCATGCCGAGGGCCAGGCCGCCGGCATCGATGGTCCGAAGGAATTGCCTGCGCAAATACTCGACCACGCCACCGGCTATCTGATGGCGTTCGGCGCGATGATGGCCCGGGCACGCCAGGCCCGCGAAGGCGGCAGCTGGCACGTGCGCGTGTCGCTGGCGCAGACCGGACGCTGGTTGTGGAGCCTCGGCCGGCTCGACCGCGGGCTGCACACCCCGGATCTTACGGGCGAGGCCGTACATGCTGCGTTCATCGAAGACATGCCATCTGGCTTCGGCAGGTTGAAGGCGGTGCGTCATTCGGCAGTGCTGTCGAAGACGCCGGCACAATGGAGCCGTCCCGCGATGCCACTCGGCACTCATCCCGCAGAATGGCCTGCGCGAAGCTGACATGAAGCTGACACGTCGCAAAATTTTAACGCAAACCGCAAGGGGCCCGGCGTTTTTTAGGTTGTTTGAAATCCCAATTCGGCACTATTAGCGCGACCGATGAGGCGATCATTTGCCGAGATCGTCGCAGACACGACCGGGCCCCATGGTACTTGAAAAGACCAAGCGATCGCAGGTGCTTACAAAACAGCGGGTGGTCACATCCGTAGTTTTACTCGCTCTTGCGGGCGCCGGTGCCTACGGCTTCCGCGCTCTGGGGGCCAAGGAAAAGAAGCACTCCGAGATCTCCAGCCAGTCGCGCAGGAATGCGCAGAACTTCGCGCCGACGCCGTCCGAATGGGCGACGCTGACGATCGAGCCGGTCAAGGCCAGGGCCTTCCGCGCCGAATACGTCACCGAAGGCAAGGTCGCCGTCGACGAGGATCGTTCGACGCCGGTGTTCTCGCCCTATGCCGGCCGCGTCACCAAGCTGCTGGCCAAGCCGGGTGAGACGCTGAGGCAGGGTCAACCGCTGTTCACGATCGAGGCCGCCGACACGGTGCAGGCCCAGAACGATTTCATCGCGGCGATGACCTCGCAGAACAAGGCGAAGTCGGCGCTCGAGCTCTCCGACATTCAGTTCAAGCGCGCCAAGGACCTCTACGAGGGCCATGCCATTCCGCTGAAGGACTATCAGCAGGCGGAAGCGACCCAGGTCCAGGCGCGGAACGACATGCGCTCCTCGGGGACTGCGCTGGAAGCCGCACGCAACAAGCTGCGGATCCTCGGCTTCACCGACGAGACCATCAAGGCGTTCCAGGACAGAGGCGCGATCAATCCGGAGATCACGATCTATTCGCCGATCGCGGGCACGGTCGTGCAGCGCAAGATCGG
Source organism: Bradyrhizobium sp. CCBAU 53415 (assembly GCF_028128735.1). Taxonomy (NCBI): domain Bacteria; kingdom Pseudomonadati; phylum Pseudomonadota; class Alphaproteobacteria; order Hyphomicrobiales; family Nitrobacteraceae; genus Bradyrhizobium; species Bradyrhizobium sp. CCBAU 53415. The sequence continues at coordinate 610,422 of NZ_LBJF01000027.1, forward strand.
CCCCGGCCAATACGTCAATTCCGGTGCCAGCGATCCGGTCTTCGTGATCGGCGATCTCTCCACCGTCTGGCTTACCGCCTTCGTGCGCGAGAGCGACGCGGCCGCGGTGTGCATCGGGCAGGACATCACCGTCAACGTGATGGCGCTGCCGGGCCGTCCGCTGACCGCAAGGATCAACTACGTCGCCGCCGCGATCGACCCCAACACCCGCCGTCTGCTGGTCCGCGCCACTATCGACAACAAGGACGGCCTGCTCAAGCCGGAAATGTTCGCCAATGTCACGATCTATTCGGCCGGCGACCGCGCCGCGCCGGCCGTGCCGAAACAGGCCTTGATCTACGAAGCCGACAAGGTCCGCATCTGGGTCGCGCGCGACGACAAGTCGGTCGAGCTGCGCCAGATCAAGATCGGCCTCATCAACGGCAACCTCGTCGAGGTCACCAGCAATCTGAAACCCGGCGAGCAGATCGTCACCAAAGGCAGCCTGTTCATCGACCGCGCGGCGTCCGGCAGCTGATCGACGACCCCAAGAAATTGAAGACCTGAATGGATCGTCTCGTTGCCCTTGCCGTCAACCGGCGGTTCCTGATGGTCGGCATGTTCGCCGCCGTGCTGATCGGCGGCCTGATCGCGTTCAACCAGCTCAACATCGAGGCCTATCCCGATCCGACCCCGCCAATGGTCGACATCGTGACGCAGAGCCCGGGATTGTCGGCGGAGGAGATCGAGCGCTACATCACGATCCCGATCGAGACCCAGGTCGCGGGCCTGAAGAACATCACGACCATCCGCACCATCTCGCTCTACGGTCTGTCCGACGTCAAAATTCAGTTCTCCTTCGCCTACACCTATGACGAGGCGTTGCAGCAGGTGCTGAACCGCCTGGCGCAACTCGCGCCGCTGCCGGGCAACGTGCAGCCGCAGATCTCGCCGCTCAGCCCGATCGGCGAGATCTTCCGCTACCGTCTGGTCGGCCCGCCGAACTACAGCGTGCTCGACCTCAAGACCATTCAGGACTGGATTCTCCAGCGCCGCTTCCGCGCGGTGCCGGGGGTCATCGACGTCACCGGGTGGGGTGGCAAGAGCAAGACCTATGAGATCCAGGTCGACTTCAGCAAGCTCGTCGCCAACGGTCTGACGCTGCCGCAATTGCTCCAGGCGGTCGGCAACTCCAACGTCAATGTCGGCGGCAACACCGTCAATATTGGCCAGCAGTCGGCCGTCGTGCGCGGCGTCGGCCTGATCCGGTCGATCGACGATCTCGCCAACACCATGGTGGCGCAGACGGGCGGCAATCCGGTGCTGGTCAAGGATGTCGCGACCGTCACCGTCGGCCAGAAGCCGCGCCTCGGCATTGCCGGGCTCGACGAGGCCGACGACATCGTGCAGGGCATCGTCCTGATGCGGCGCGGCGAGCAGAGCTCGCCGACCATCAAGCGCGTCCACCAGCTCGTTCAAGCCATCAACAATTCCAGCATCCTGCCGCCCGGCGTGCGCATCGAGCGCATCTACGACCGCGGCGACCTGATCGAGCTCACCACCCACACCGTGCTGCACAACATGGTGATCGGCATATTGCTGATCGTGCTGCTGCAGTGGATCTTCCTCGGCGATCTGCGCAGCGCGCTGATCGTCGGCGCCACCATTCCGTTCGCGCTGTTCTTCGCCGTCATCATCCTGGTGCTGCGCGGGGAATCGGCGAACCTGCTGTCGGTCGGCGCGATCGATTTCGGCCTGATCGTCGATGCCACCGTCATCATGGTGGAGGCGATCTTCCGCCGCCTGACGCAGACGACGCCGATGTCGGAAGCCGAGCATATGTCCAACGAGACGCTGTTCGGCATGAAGAGCCACGCTATCCTCAGCGCGGCCGCCGACGTCTCGCGTTCGATCTTCTTCGCCGCGGCGATCATCATCGCGGCCTTCCTGCCGCTGTTCACGCTGTCCGGGGTCGAGGGCAACATCTTCGGGCCGATGGCCCGCACCTATGCCTATGCGCTCGCCGGTGGGCTCCTTGCGACGTTCACCGTCACGCCCGCACTGTCCGCGATCATCCTGCCCGCGCATGTCGAGGAAACCGAGACGAAGGTGATGCTGATCCTGCACCGGTTGTACTCGCCGCTGCTGCAATGGGCGGTCGCCAATCGCAACATCGTGCTCGGCGGCGCGGTCGGCCTCGTGCTGATGACGGTTGCGCTCGGCCGTCTGCTCGGCCTCGAATTCCTGCCGAAGCTGGAGGAGGGCAATCTCTGGATCCGCGCCACGCTGCCGCCGACCATCTCGCTTCAGGAAGGCAACAGCTACGTCAACGAGATGCGCAAGGTGATCCGCGCCCGGCCCGAGGTCGAATCCGTCGTGTCGCAGCACGGCCGTCCCGACGACGGCACCGACGCCGCCGGTTTCTTCAACGCGGAATTCTTCGCGCCGCTCAAGCCCGTGAGTCAGTGGCCCGGCACTCGCGACAAGGAAGAGCTCACCGCGGAACTGCTCAAGCAGCTCGACGACCGCTTTCCCGGCGTCGAGTTCAACTTCTCGCAATATCTCCAGGACAACGTCTCCGAAGCCGTCTCCGGGGTGAAGGGCGAGAACTCGATCAAGCTGTTCGGGAGCGACCTTCAGGCCCTGACCGACACCGCCAACAAGATCAAATCGGTGCTGGCCACCGTACAGGGCGTCACCGACCTTGCGGTGTTCACCTCGCTCGGGCAGCCGACCGTTCAGATCGACATCGACCGCGCCAAGGCCGCGCGCTACGGCCTTGCGCCGGGCGACATCAATGCCACCATCAAGGTCGCAATCGGCGGCGACACCGCCGGCGACCTCTACGAGCCCGGAAGCGACCGCCACTTCCCGATCATCGTGCGTCTCGCGCCGGAATACCGCCGGAGTGCCGAGGCAATCCAGAATTTGCGGATCGGCGCGCCCGGGCCGAACGGCACCGTCACGCAGATTCCCCTGAGCGAGGTTGCCACCATCAGCCTCGTCTCCGGCGCGGCCTACATCTATCGCGAGCAGCAGGAGCGCTATCTGCCGATCAAGTTCTCGGTGCGCGAGCGCGATCTCGGCAGCGCCATCCGCGAGGCTCAGGACAAGATCGCCGAGCAGGTGCAGCTGCCGCCCGGCTCGCACATGGAATGGGTCGGCGAGTTCGGCAATCTCCAGGACGCGATCCGGCGGCTGTCGATCGTGGTGCCGATCTCGCTGGCGCTGATCGGCGTGCTGCTCTGGTTCAATTTCGGCTCGATGACCGACACGCTGCTCGCGATGAGCGTGATCCCGATGGCGATCTTCGGTGGCGTGCTCGGCCTGTTGATATCAGGCACGGCATTCAGCGTCTCTGCGGCGATCGGCTTCATCGCGCTGTTCGGCATCGCCGTGATGGACGGCATCATCATCCTGTCGCAGTTCAACCAGCTCATCGAAGAAGGCATGGACCGCATGAGCGCGGTGGTGCGCACCGGCGAGTTGCAGCTCCGGCCCGTGCTGATGACCTGCGTCGTCGCCGGCGTCGGCCTCTTGCCGGCGGCGCTGTCGGAAGGCATCGGCTCGCAGGTGCAGAAGCCGCTCGCGGTCGTCGTCGTCACCGGCATGATGCTGGCGCCGGTCGTGATCCTCGTGACCTTGCCGGTCCTGATCTCCTTCTTCTCCCGCCGCGCGCGCTGACCGTCAGAACCCGTAGAGCCGCGCTGGATTGTCGACCAGGATCTTCTTACGCACGGTGGCCTCCGGCGCCCACATCGGAAGCTGGTTGAGCAGCCGGCCATCGTCGATCTGGTGAAACGGTGCGAGATCGGTGGCCTTGCGGCCTGCGACTTGCGCCGAATCCGGGTGCGGCCAGTCGGTACCCCAGGCGATACGATCGGGGTTTGCGGCGATCAGCGCGCGCGCATAGGGCACCATGTCCTGATAGTCGGGCGCGAGATCCGACGAGCGATAGGCGCCGGAGATCTTCACATAGGCCTTGCCTGACTTGACCAGCGCGACGAGGTCGGAAAACCCGGGCTGCTCGAGTCCGAGACCGGCCTCGAGCCCACCGAAATGATCGAACACGGCGGGCACCGGTGAGGCCAGCACGAGATCCTTGATGGCCGAGATCATCGCCAGCGTGGTGTAGAGTTGCACGTGCCAGCCGCGCGCCGTCATGCGCTCGACGGCGGCGGTAAAGCGGGCGCGGCCGACATCGGGATTGTTGACGCCGTCGGTCGCAAGATTGATGCGAATGCCGCGAAAGCCGTCCGCATGCATTGCATCGAGTTGGGCCTCGCTGGTCTTGTCGTCGATCACGGCTACCCCGCGCGCCGTCGCGCCGCGGGCCTTCATGCCAAACAGGCTCGAGGAATTGTCGGTGCCGTAGATGCTCGGCGTGACGATCACCACGCGCTCGATGTGCAGCGCCTCGTGCAGCGCTGCCATTTCTTCCGGACTTGCCGGTCCCGGCGTATAGACGCGCCCTGCGAAGAACGGAAAGTCTTCGACATCGCCATGGATGTGGGTGTGACAGTCGCAGGCACCTGCCGGTACGTCGAAATTGATCGGCGTTGCGGGCTGCGCTGCGCGGGCATGGGCTTTGCTGGTCATGGCTGCTCCGGCGGCAAGGGAGGCGAGCAGGACGCTGCGTCGGCTGCGCATGCCTTCTCTCCCTGTCTTGTCCTTTGGAAATGCTGTCGGGACAGTATCAGATCAGCCGGGTCAGCTGCTGCGCTCGGCTGCATAGCTGCCCAACAAGGTCCGCAAGCGGACGTGAGTCGTCAACGCGTCCGACCGGGCACCGTCAAAACGGCGAGCGGGTGGAGCGCTGGAGACGCTGTGCGTCGGCTGCTACTGCCCCGATGGCGTGCGCAGGCCGTGCCAGGCGTCGCGGACCTGGTGGTAGTGCACCTCGGGCAGGTAGTCCGGCGTGTTCAGGCTCAAGGTCTTGACGTCGAGATGGCCGATGGCGCTGAGCAGCGTGTAGGAGGCGATCACGCGGTCGCGCAGCGCGCCGATCAGGCGGGCCTTGGCCTGGATCAAATCGGCTTGCGAGTTCAAGACGTCCACCGTCGTGCGCTGTCCGCCGGCGGCCTCGCGCTGCACGCCCTGCAGCGCGACGGTCGCGGCCTTCACCTCGGACTCCGAGGCCGAGACCGTGACCTTGGCGCCTTCATTGGCAACCCAGGCGCTCACTGCCGCCGTGCGCGCCTGATTGCGCACCTGGTCGAGCACGAGCCGGCTCTGCGCCGTGATCTCCTTCGCCTGCCGGGTCTGCGCCGCGGCCTGGCCGCCGTCATAGATCGGTGCGGTGACGTTGGCCACGATCGAAGCCTGGTCTTCGGCGAAGGTGCCCAGCGTCGGGTCGTTGTTGCGGCTCTTGCTTGCGCTGCCCTGGATGCTGGCGCTGGGCAGCAGCGTGCCTTCGGCGATGCGGATGTTGGTGGAGGCAACGTCGACGTCGAAGCTTGCGGCCATTACTGCCGGATGCTGGCGGATCGCCATCGTCATGGCGTCTTCGCGGCTCTTCGGCAGATAACGGTCGACGACCTCGGCGGGCCGAAGCTGCGACGGTGAATTGCCGATCACTTGCGCATAGGTCGCCTGGCTGACGGCGAGCGCGACCTCGGCCGCGTTGAGATCGGCAAGGCCGCGGTTGAGGCGGGCTTCGGCCTGCGCGGTATCGGTCGGCGTGACATCGCCGGCGTTGAGGCGGCGCTGGGTGACGGAGAGTGTTTCGCGCAGGAAGGCGACGTTGGAGCGCTGTGCCTCCACCAGCGACTGGTTGGCGAGCACGTTGGTGTAGGCGGTCACCGCGTCGAGCAGGACGCCCTGGCCGACATTGCGCAGCGCCTCGCGGCCCGACTGCACCTGGAGTTCGGCGGCCCGCACGCTGTTGGCGGTGCGGAAACCGTTGAACAGGGTCTGCGTCACGGTGACGCCGATGATCCAGGGTTTCAGATTGGCGGTCTGGATGGTGTTGTCGGGCAACAGATTGCGCACCGATTGCAGGCCTGCACTCAGGCTCGCCACGATCTGCGGCCGGTAGCCCGCGAGGGCCTGCGGCACGTTCTCGTCGGTCGCGCGCTGGCGCGCGCGCTCGGCGTTGAGCTGCGGATTGGTCTGATAGGCCTTCGCCAGAGCCTCCGGCAGGGCTTCGGCCCAGGCGGCGGAGGGCAGGGCGCAGGAGAGCGCCAGCGTGGCCCATGTCGCAAACGCGGGACCCACGCCCGATCGGTGCCGCGTCACCCCGCGACCAGCTCTGGCGATACGCCCAGTCATATGTTCCCGCGAATTCCCGGCTGCCCGCCCCCGCCAACGGCGGTCGTCTTAGCTGTTTAACCAGCCGAGGTCCCGCAGGCAAACTGCCGCGGGGAAAACCCCCATGAAATCCGTGCTTGTTGCAGCTCCGTCACAGCGTTCTGCGGGAACACGGCAGAGCCTTACAGCAGCCTGACCTGTTTGCGCCTTACCGGTTCTTGTTCACCGGCTTGCGCTTCTCGATGAACGCCGCCATTCCCTCGGAGCGGTCCTCGAGCGCGAAGGTCGAGTGGAACAGGTTGCGCTCGACGCTCATGCCCTCGGCGAGCGTGGTCTCGAAGGCGCGGTTCACCGCTTCCTTGGCCATCGCGGCTGCAGGGCGCGACATCGCGGCGATCTTCTCGGCTGCCGCCATCACTTCGTCCATCAGCTTGTCGGCGGGTACGATGCGGCTGACGAGTCCTGAGCGCTCGGCTTCCGCCGCATCCATCATCCGGCCGGTGAGGCAGAGGTCCATTGCCTTGGACTTGCCAATCGCGCGCGTCAGGCGCTGGGTACCGCCGATGCCGGGGATGGTGCCGAGCGTGATCTCGGGCTGGCCGAACTTGGCGGTGTCGGCGGCGATGATGATGTCGCACATCATGGCGAGCTCGCAGCCGCCGCCCAGCGCATAGCCGGCAACCGCCGCGATCGTCGGCTTGCGGCAACGCGCGAGGCGGTCGCCGCCGATCGCGGCGAAATCCTCGGAGAACATGTCGATGAAGCCCTTGGGCTGCATCTCCTTGATGTCGGCGCCGGCGGCGAAGGCCTTCTCGTTGCCGGTCACGACGATGCAGCCGATGGCGTCATCGGCCTCGAGATCGTCGACCGCCGCGGCGATCTCGCGGAAGACGCCGAAGGAGAGCGCGTTGAGCATCTTCGGCCGGTTCAGCTTGACGATGCCGACCGCGCCTTTGCCTTCGACGATGATGTGTTCGAACGTGCTCATGCTCCACCCACGCTTTTGATTGGGCGGGCAATGTGCCCGCTGGCGCGGTGGGCTTCAAGGGGTTAGGGGCCGCCGGAACGCGGCGATAACGGCGTTCCGGACGAGGTCCCTCGGGCCAGTATTCGGCCGGCAATCACGCCATGAACATCCGTGCGGCGGACGCCAGTGTCAGCAGCGTTCCGACACCGATGAAGATCTTGCCGATCAGGGAGCTCTGGTCCCAGGCCGAGCTCTGCTGGCTGCTCGCCATCACCGGCGCCGGCCGTGGCTGCGCCTCGGTTGCGGCAATCACCGCCTTCTGCGCCGGCGGGTTTTCCTGTTGCAGGGCGCGATCGATGTCGTTGAGCTGATCGGGCGCGACGACCTGGCTTTCGGGGGACGCGGCGCTGGTATTATCTGCTGCGGCCTGAACATTGTCGTTGGCGCGGTTCGTCATGGCCGAGGCGGCGGCCGCAGTCGGCGTATCGGCGGCGAGCTGCGCGTTGGCATTGGCGACCCCCGGCGGCATCTGGCTCGATGCCGGCATCCCGCTGTCGACCTTGTTGTCGTTTTTGGCCCCGTCGGCCCGTGCCGCAGCGTCCTGCTTGTCGGCGGATTTCTGAGCCGTCTTGCTGCTGCTGGTGCGGCGCGAGTCATGGCGCCGGTGCTTGGCCGTGTCCGCCTGCTTCTCCGCGCTGTCCGATTTGTTGCTTGCGGCCGAAGCCGGCGCCGCCTGTGCAACGCCCCCGAACAGCAAGAAAAGCCCGGCCAAGACAGTCAGGGCCGCGCGCGCGCTGGCTTTCATCATGTTGACGATCTCCCCAATTCCGCCTGTCCCGGCGATGAAGAGAGACCCTGGGGCGTGACGACAGCGGGGCAGAAAATGGGAATCTTCGGGTTTCACCCGGCAAAAACGGGGCAAACCGCCCCTCGCGGCTGGCCGCCCGATGCGGGACGCGCCGATCGGTGTTATGAGCCGTCGCAGATGTTTGCGGCTGCATCGGTCGCGAGGCCCGGGTTCTGATCACGAATTTGTGATATATCCGGCGTCCGCGTAACAAATTGAAAGAGCGGCCGAATTGCATGGTGAGGGGCGCGCGTGCGCGGACGTGAGGACGAATGGACCGGCCTGATGCGGTCGGCCATGGCTGGCGATGACGCGGCCTATCATCGCTTGTTGAAGGCAGTCACGCCGGTGCTGCGCGCTGCGGCGAGACGCGGCTTGGCGCGGGCAGGTCAGCCTCCCGACCAGGCTGAGGACATCGTGCAGGAGATTTTATTGGCAGTGCATCTGAAGCGGCACACCTGGGACAGCGAAGCCCCCTTCGCGCCCTGGCTGTTTGCGATCGGCCGCAACAAGCTGATCGACACGCTCCGCCGGCGCGGCAGGCGCGTGTTCGTCAACATCGACGATTTCGCCGAGACGCTGCCGGGCGAGGCGCCGCAGGAGACCGCGTCAGCCGGCGAGGTCGCCGCCCAACTGGGCACCCTGCCGCAGCGTCAGCGTGACGTGCTGCAATCGATCGCGGTCGAAGCCGCCTCGATCAAGGATACGGCCGCAAAGTTTTCGATGAGCGAGGGTGCGGTGCGGGTCGCGCTGCATCGCGGACTTGCCGCGCTGACGGCCAAACTGCGGGACCATTAGTCATGGACACCGATCAACTCATTCGCTCGCTCGCAGCCGACAACGCGCACCGCGCTCCACGTGTCGGCGCGGTGCTGACCATGGCGCTGCTGGTGGCTGCGCCCTTGTCGATCCTGATTTTTGCGACATTCCTCGGCGTGCGCGCCGACGTGATGAGCGCCATGCACAACCCGTTCTTCGACATGAAGTTCGCGGTGACGCTGTCGCTCGCAATCCCCGCGATCATCGTCAGCCTGCATTTGTCGCGTCCCGAAGCCCTGCTGCGCGGCTGGGGCTGGCTGCTGCTGCTGCCCGTCGGGCTGCTGGCGGTGGCGATTGGCAGCGAGGCGATGATGGCCCCGGCCATGCCGATGACGATGCGCTTGATGGGCAGGAACTCCAGGGTGTGCCTGGTCGCGATCCCTGCGATGTCACTGCCGCTGCTTGCGGGTGCGCTGTTCGGCCTGCGCCACGGCGCGCCGTCGCGTCCCGCGCTCGCCGGAGCGCTCGCCGGCCTGGTGTCGGCCGGCCTGGCTGCGACCCTCTACGCCTCGCACTGCACCGACGACTCGCCCCTGTTCGTCGCGACCTGGTACACGCTCGCGACCGCGGTGGTGACCGCGATAGGGGCGCTGGTGGGATCCAGAGTTCTGCGCTACTAAAGCATGATCCGGAAAAGTGCGCGGCGGTTTTCCCTCGCGACAAACGCGGAACGCGCGTTTGCGCGGAGATCATGCTTAAACAACAACCTAACGCGCGATGACGATTCATCCTAATCGCATCGCGCTTTAGCGCGCCGGCTTCACGCCGGCGCCGTCGTGCCCAGCTGCATGCGGTGGAAGCGCAGCACCTGCTGCGCTGTCGATGAGCGTAGCGCCTCGTAGGCATCGCGCAGCGTCAGCATGTCGGTCTGCGGCCCGCCGGAGAGCTTCTCGCGCATGGTGATGATCGCGCGCACGGTCGGCCATTGCATGCCCGCGACCTTGGCGAGGATCAGCACGCCTTCGGTGCGGCTCTCGATCATCATGGTCTCGGCGGTCTCGACCGTGACGCCCGCGAGTGCTGCGAGCCCCGCATTGGTCTCGTCGAACTTGCCCTGCTCGGCGAAGGCGGTGACCTGGACCTCGTTCAGGCGACCGTCGTCGTGCAGCGATTTCACCAGCGCGCGGGCCATCTCGGTCTGTTTCGTCATGGCTGCAGCGCGAACCCGTTGGGCCGCTTGCTGGACCACGCTCGACACTTCCTCCGCAAGCTCAGGATGCGTGGCCGCAAGCTTCCTGCGCACGCTCAAGGACGCCTTGGCGACCAGTTTCAAATAGTGATGGCGCGGCAGGTCGGGCCGCATGCCGATGCAGCCGGCGAGGTCGTCGTCGCGTTCGGCGCGGATGACGAGATCGGTGAGACTTTCCTCGGAGAGCCGCGCGCCCGGATTGCTGACGGTCGACTGCACCACGTCCTCGTTGCCTCGCGCCACCAGCACGTCGGTCAGCGCTTCCGACAGGATCCGCCGCAGCGAGATCGCCTTGAGATGCGCCTGACCTCTGGTGCGCGCGATTTCGATCAGGGTCGCCTCGTCCAACCGTTCCGATTTTGACAGCACCGGGCCGGAGACCTCGATGACCTCATCGAGCGCGAGTGTACGGATGATTTTCGGCGGCGCAGCCGCGATCGGTGCGAGGCGATCGGCGAGCAGCGCCTTGGCCGACGTCTCGATCTGCTCGACCAGGCATTGGAACACGTCGTCGAACACGCGGATGTGGTCGTCGGAATAGTCCACTGCGTTGCCCACGAAGAGATCGGTGACGCGGCGCAGCGTCTCGACCCGACGCGCAACGGTGCCGTGCGAGAGGGCAGACTGCAATTCCTCGAGCAGGTTTTCGGATGGTCTTGCGGATTTGATTCTCATTGCCCTGTCCTGGAGCGTTCGGCCCGGCAGCGGCTTCTGTCGCGCCGGGAGAAAACGGATTGGTCAGTTCGTTACAATGCAGTTGCGCCCTTGCGCCTTGGCGGAATAGAGCGCGCGGTCGGCGCGTGCGAGAAATGTGTCGGCAGTATCAATGTCGTGCAGCGTCGCGACGCCCGCGGAAATGGTCACCCGCATGCCCGGAGTGAAGGCGCTCCAGTCGAGTTCGGCAACGATGCCGCGCAGGCGCTCGAGCATGCGGTGCGCGACGTCGCCCGACGTGTCCGGCAGCAGCAGCAGGAATTCCTCGCCTCCGTAGCGGCCGAAACCGTCGGCCGGCCGGAGGTTGGCGAAAATGGTGATCGCGAAGGTGCGCAGCACCTCGTCGCCAACGGGATGGCCGTGGGCGTCGTTGATCCGCTTGAACCAGTCGAGATCGATCAGCGCGATCGCGCAAGGCGCGGATGCCCGCCGCGACTTCTCGATCTCGGCGTCAAGAAGCCGCATGATGCAGCGGCGGTTGTAGGAGCCGGTGAGCTCGTCGAGCTCGGCCAGCTCCTCGATGCGCCGATAGGCGGCCTTCAGTTCGATGCTGCGCCGGTACAGGACCTTGCGCAGGGTGGCGCCGAACAGGCCGAGGAAGGCGCACTGCCCGATCACGAGCACGAAGCAGAGCATCGAGGCGGTTCGCTGCAGCCGGGTCGTGACCGGCAGTCCGATCGGCAGGTCCGATCCCAGGAAAACCAGGACGAGACCGCAGGTGGCAAGGCCCCAGGTGAGCATCGCCTGGCTCGACGTCATCCGCAGCGTGCCGAACGCGAAGATCAGAAACAACACGGCCAGGAACGCGACCCCGACCGTCGGCACCGCGAGCAGGAACACCAGTTGCAGCGCCATATGCGCCGAGATCTGATAGACGGTGAGGTAATGATCCTCGAACCGGTCGCCGAATCCGGCTTCCGACAGCACCGTGAACGTACCGATGATCAGGAGGCCGCCGAGCCAGAACAGCGACGGAACGCCCATGGAGATCGTTCCGTCATAGGCGTAGAGCAGCAGGACCGAGGTGCCGAGCGAGTAGCTCGCGACCTGGCCGATATACATCTGGCGGCGCTGCCGGGCCCGGCGCGCCCTCACTTCGGGGGCGGCTGTCTCCGGCGCGAGGACGAGATCCGCGACCTCTGCGGCATTCCTCTCGGGAAAGGACGTCGCGGCCGTGCTCATGGTCCCGCCAATGGTGGATGTCAGCGCAAAAATCTACATGGCAAGCCTTTAGGTTTGGTATCCTTTGAAAACGAATCCGAACCGTGCAGCACGGAACAAGGCGATCAGCCGGCGCGAGAATTCTTAACGGCGATCGTACATCGTGTGCGATGCGGTCGAGCCAAAGCAGGGCTTGGCGCGACAAACGTAGCGCAGGGCCGCTATAGAACCCGGCTCGGCCGGCCGCCTGTGCCGGAAGGGCATTCCGCAGGGAAGTACGCAGTATTATGTTACCGATATGGATCGACACCGCTGTCCCTCGCGGGTGGGACAAGAAAAATGCGCGTATGTGGGGTAGCTCACACCGGCTCCCGTATGACTGCGGTAGACTGAACAATTTTGCACCCCTCGTCGAACCCTCCGCCGCATCGACCCGACCAACTTTGCGAGACGGCCATTGAGCGTGACACAGGCGGCTTCCGACGAGGTTCTGATCGCCAGGATCGCTCAAGGTGACCGGCTCGCCATGCAGGTGCTGTACGGGCGGCACCATGTCAGGGTCTACAGGTTCGGACTGAGGCTCGTGCGGGACGAGCAGGCGGCGGAAGACCTCATCAGTGAGGTGTTTCTCGACGTCTGGCGTCAAGCCGGCAAGTTCGAGGGCCGATCCGCCGTTTCCACTTGGCTGCTGGCCATCACCCGATTCAAGGCCCTGTCTGCGCTCCGGCGCAGGAAGGATTTCGAGTTGGACGAAGAAGCCGCCAACGCGATCGAGGATGCGTCCGACGATCCGGAAACGGTGGTGCAGAAGAAGGATACCAGCGCAGCGTTGGGAGAGTGCCTGACGGGGCTCTCGCCGGAACACCGGGAAATCGTCGATCTCGTCTACTACCACGAGAAGTCCGTGGAAGAGGTGGCCGAAATCGTCGGAATTCCGGAGAACACTGTGAAGACGCGCTTGTTCTATGCGCGCAAGAAACTGGCCGAACTGCTGAAGGCAGCCGGCGTCGAGCGAGGCTGGCCATGATGGCATTGAGCAAGAAGATGCTGGAGCAAGAGCCCAGTGAAATTGAACTGCTGCTGCCCTGGCACGCCGCCGGCACGCTGAACGCGCGCGATGCGCGCCGTGTCGAGGAGGCGCTGGCGCGCGATCCCGTGCTTGCCAGGCAATATGCCGCGATCCGCGGCGAGTACGAAGAGACCATCCATCTGAACGAGAGCCTGGGCGCTCCGTCGGCGCGCGCGATGCAGAAGCTGTTCGCCGCGATCGACGCTGAGCCGGCACGGGCAAGCGGCTCGCTGCCGCTGTCGGCGCGCATCTCGACCTTCTTCGCGAGCCTGTCGCCGCGGACGCTGGCGTGGTCGGCGGGCCTCGGCGCGATCGCACTCGTGCTGCAGGCCGGAATCATCGGCGCCGTGCTCATGAAGAACCAGCCGGCGACCTTCCAGACGGCTTCGCTCTCGACCGGCGCGCCGATCACGCGCGAACTTGCCGGCTCCGCTGCGCCGGCGCGCGCGTTGGTGCGATTCACGCCCGAGGCGCGCGTCGCCGACATCACCGCGCTGCTCGACAGCTACCAGGCTTCGATCATCGGCGACGCCAAGGGCGGCATGTTCCGCCTCCAGTTCGACAAGGCGATGAGCCAGGACGAGCTCGCCTCGCTGCTCGGCAGGATGCAGCGCGAGAAGTTCGTCAACCTCGCCGTCGCGGCGCCCTAGGCGCGCCGCTGAGCCGATGACGGGCGAGTCCGAGAGCAGGGTGCGTGCCGGGGCCTACGCTTCATCCGTCGCGGCCGCGCTTCTGGTCACCTTCTGTCTCGGCGTCGAGGTTGCGAAGGCGCAGGCGATCATGCGTACGCCTACGATCAGCGTTCCCTCGCGCACGCCGACGATCTCTCCGAGCATCGCCCCGCGGGTCAGCCCGACCGTATCCGCCCGGGCGGTGTCGGTCGACCGCGGCCCGCGTCCGATCACGACCGCCCGGATCCCGTCGGCGCGGATAGGGCCGGCGCCGGTGCTGCCTTATGTGCGCTACTCCCCCAACCTCTACCCGGCCTGCACGGCGCCCTATCGAGCTGCCGACGGCGAATGCCTGGCGCAGCCGCACGCGGGCGGCGAGGGCAGCGGGAAATCGGGCAAGAAGAGCGCAGGCAAGGGGCGCGGCAACAACACGCCGGTCGCGGTGAACCAGCGCACCTTCGCAGGCGAATTCGTCGCCGAGATCGACGGCACCCTGTCGGTGACGGAGGCCGACGAGCTTGCGCGTCGCCACGGCCTCGCGCGCGTCGCATCCGAGAATTTTCCGCTGATTGGGGCGACGTTCGGCCTGTTCCGCATCACCGACGGCCGGCCATATGAGACGGTGCGGCGCGAGTTCGCGGCCGACGGCAGCGTGCGTTCGGTCCAGCCGAACTTCCGCTACGTGCTCCAGGACCAGAAACCGTCCGCGCCGGTCGAAGGCGATCCCGCGCAATATGCACTGACGAAACTCCGCCTGCCGCAGGCGCATACGCTGGCGCACGGCGCCAACGTCACGGTTGCCGTGATCGATTCCGGCATCGACGCCAGGCATCCCGAACTCGCCAATTCCATCGCCGACAATTTCGATGCGCTCGGCAGTGCCGAAGGGCCGCACGTCCATGGCACCGGCATCGCCGGTGCCATCGTGGCGCATGCCCGTCTGATGGGCAGCGCGCCCGAGGCGCGCATCATCGCCATCCGGGCCTTCGGCGGTGCCAACGGCGGCGCCGAGAGCTCGTCCTACATCATCCTGCGCTCACTGAACTACGCCGCCGAGCACGGTGCGCAGATCGTCAATATGAGCTTTGCCGGTCCGAAGGACGCGGTCGTCGAGCGCGCGATCGCGGCGACGGCCGCGCGCGGCCTCGTGCTGATCGCGGCCGCCGGCAATGCCGGCGCGAAATCGCCGCCGCTTTATCCGGCTGCCAATCCCAATGTGATCGCGGTCAGCGCGACGGATCGGCAGGACAGGTTGTTCTCCGCCTCCAACCGCGGAAACTACATCGCACTCGCAGCCCCCGGCGTCGACATCTTCCTGCCGGCACCCGACGGCAAATATCAGATGACCTCGGGAACCTCGTTCTCGGCGGCCCATGTCTCCGGCGTCGCGGCGCTGCTCCTCGAGCGCAACCACGCCCTGAAGCCGGAGGCGCTGCGCATGACGCTGGCAAAGACCGCGCGCGACCTCGGTTCACCCGGGCGTGACGACCTGTTCGGCGACGGTCAGACCGACGCGTTTGCCGCGGTCATGGCCGTTCCTGCCGACCGTGCGACGCCGGTTGCGGCCGCGTCCGGTACAACAAAACGTGAAGATGCGGAGAAGCGTCGCGACGAGCCCGGCAGCCGCGCGATCGAGCAGCCCTCGCTGTCGAGCGCGGACGATAAATCCGCGGTTTCTCAGGCAGATAAGCCGGCGGCGCGATAGCAGCTGCCACCGAAGATCCGTGCGGGCCTGAGGCAGAAAAAGGCGACCCCCCGCATTGAACGTTCAGCAAGCTGCCACGACCAACTGATGTGGGAGCGGTCATCCCTCCCCATCAGTCATATCAGGCGCGAGCGCCCATCCACCCCAAGCGCCCATATGGCTCGACCCGTCCGGTTGTCCCCCCGGACGGGTCTTTTCTTTTCAGCGCGTTTTTGAGCGAAGTGGATGCCGGTTCGCGTGAAGAAAGCGCGTCAAAACAAGCATCTAGAGCGTCGGTTCAGATTCAATCGGAACCGAAGCTTTGGGCATCCGATCTTTTGAAGCTCCGCATTCGTTCAGCTTGCGGTTGAGGATCGCCGCAGCCGTCCGTTGCCGTCGCGCGCGCAAGGCGCCGCAACTCCGTTATGCTTGTGCGAAGCTTGACTCGAAAACGCAGCGAATTTCCGGAGGACTACGGTATTTGATGACCAATGCCGTGTCGCTGCTGGACAAGTCAAATCTTTTCCACAAAATATTCATGTCGCGTCTAAATTGATTCGTGTGCGTTGCGTCCCCCGCGTCCGTATTTTTTCCTGACGGGCTGGTTCATGACACATCGCCAAGAGTTCGTTCGCGACGCAGTCGCTGGGCGCGCCATCGCGGCGCGCTGGTGCGCTCTCGCCGAACAGCGCCTGCAACATCTCTCCGAGATGTTCGAGACCGGCCGTTGGCGCCGGTATCATTCCGAGATCGAATTCCTTGAAAACATCCAGGAAGCCAAGCGTGCGGTCCAGACCTGGCGCGCGCTCGCAACCGGCGGGGACGTCGCCGAGGCGGCTGCAAGCGTGACGCCCGCATTCGGTTGGTCGCCGGCGACGATGCCCCGCACCGCACCACGCGAGCAGCAGGCGCAGATCGTCCAGCCCAAGGCCGTTCACATCGCGCCCGAGACCGCTGTGGCGGTCAGGCTCGATCAGCAGCCGGACGTGCTCGCGGAGATCACCGAGGCACCGATCGCGGCGGTGTTGCCATCCGTCGCGATGGCGCCGCCCACTGCACCTGTCGCGGTGGCTTCGTTTACCGCCCCCGCCGAGATGCCGCCGCTTAAGGCTCCCGCCGCGAGGGCGCCGCTAAGCGCGCCTGCCGTGAGATCACCCCTTGCGCCCGCCGTCATGACGCCGTTCACCGCGCCCGAAGTGAGGCCGCCGCTCGCGGTGCCTGCCGTGAAGCTGCCGAAGACGGCGCCTGCGGCGATGGCAGCGCTCCTGCCGCAGTTCGCCCCGCCCGTCGCCGAAATCGTCGCGGCCCCCGAGCGGGTCGTTGAATTCACCTTCAGCCTCGATGGCCTGGAAGCGAAGTACCCGCTGCTCAGGAACGCGTTCTAGGGATGTTCAAGAGGGCGGCCGAACTTCTCCAACCCCGTCATCCTGAGGCGTGAGCCTTGCGGTGCAGAGCACCGCAAGAGCGAGCCTCGAAGGATGCACGGCCCGTCAGCAGCCGCACACCAAGAGCCTTTTCCGTTCCGATGGAATCGGAACGGGGCTCTAGACTCTTGTTTTGACGCGTTTTCTTGACGCGAACCGGCGCCCACTTCGCTCGAAAACGCTCTAGCGCCGCACCGCATTGCCGCCGACCACTACCTGCGCGAAGCGTTGCGCCCCGTCGGCCGACAGATCCGACGTCACCGCGCGGGCGTGGTCGAGGCCGACCACGGCGCCGCGCGGGGTCTCGGAGATCATGTTGTTGTTGACGAGCGCGGTGCCGGCGCCCGGCACCACGGAGACGCCAACCCCGGCCAGCGCTTTTCGGATCACGTTCCCCGTGATCGCGACGTCGCGCAGATATCTGCCCCAGCCGGCGACGATGCCGTAGGACGGCGCATTCTCGATCACATTGCCGGTGACCGATGTGTCCGCCTCGATGTAGATGCCGACGCCGGCATCATCGTCGGGGGCGGTGCCGATCGGCCGTTTCGGAATCAGGTTGCGGATGATGTTGCCCTGGACCACCGCGATGCGGCCGCCCTCGTTGAAGTTGCAGACGGAGACGCCGACGGCGGCGCCGTCGACCGTGTTGTTGGCGATCACCGCGGCCTCGAACGAAAATTCCGAATAGAGCGCGACCTCGCGCACGTCGCTGACGCTGTTGCCGCTGATGTGGATGTTGGAGGCCGAGTTGCCGCGCACCGCCGAGTAGTCGCAATTCCTGATGCGGTTGCCGCGCACGATCACGTTGCCGGCGCGAAAGGCGTTGATGGCATTGCCGTACTGGCCTGAGCCGCCGGGACCCGCCTTGATGTCCTCGATGCGGTTGTCGGCGACCAGCGTGCCGTCATCTCCGATCGCGGTGCGCAGGATCTCGATTCCATTGTCGTTGGTGCCGAGAATCGTGTTGCGGCAGACGCTGAGGCCCCTGGCGTCGAACGACACCACCGCCGTCAGCGCGATGTTGGTGAAGATGTTGCCGGAGATGTCGCCCGCGACCTGCTCGAGCCAGACGCCGCTGCCGCCGGAGCCGGCGAACGCGCAGTCGGCGATGCGCGCGTCGCGCCCGCCGAGAACATGGATCAGCCCCCGCCGGGTCGGCAGCGGAATGTTGCCGCCGTCGAAGGTAATGCCGGTGAGGCCGATCGCATCGGAGCCGTCGCTCTGGATCATCGAGGCCCCGCCCGTGAAGATCAGCTTGGTCGCACCGCGCACGCCGATCAGTTGCGCGCCGTTCGGGAGCCGCAACAGACCGGTCCGATAGGTGCCTGGCGGCAGCGCCAGCGGCATCTGCGCCCGCGCAGCCTCGTCGATCGCGCGCTGCAGCGCGCGCGTCTGATCCTCGCTGCTGCCGGGGCGCACGCCATATTGCGTGGCGTCGCGGCCGAGCAGGGACGTCAGCGGCGCCGCGCGCGCGGCGTCGGCCGGCATGGCGAGCGCGCCGGCGATGCCCGCGGTCGAAGCTCCGATGAGATGGCGGCGATTGAGGTCCATGACGCGTCCTCCGGCGGACGCGGGGGTCCGCGTGCATTAGGTAGCGCAGGGCGGCGAGGGTGGTCAGGATTGTTCGCGGTAGGGTTAAATGTTTACGCAATCGGGCTGCGTGTCTTCCTTGCCAGCCGCACCATCTCCATCAGCATGGCTTCCCCTGCATCCACCAGTTCCTCCAACGTGATGCGCGGTGCCCCTTTTCGCCGTGCCGCGCCGCCGCGCGCAAGCAGGGGAACATGGATGAAGGCCGCAAGCCGCGGCCCGCCGGCCCTGACGTTCTCGATTGCGCGCCAGCTCAGGTAATTGCAGAGATAGGCGCCGGCGTCGCGTGAGGGGCGCGCGTCGATGCCGGTGAGGCGCGCGGCGCGCAGCAGCCTTGCGGTGTGCGGGCCGAACCTCATCGCATCCGCATGGCCGGAGATGCCGCGCTTGCTCGAGCGGGTGTTGGCGGCGTCGGGCCACAGCATGGTCACGGCGTTCCGCGCGCGGGTCTCGACGCGCAGATAGGGCGTGCGCGCGGCGAGGCCGAACATCAAAAGTGCATCCGGCTTCACTCTCGCGAGCACCTCAGGCAATTGCCGGTCGACCGCGGCATAGGTGACCGGGAAAATGTGGCTCGACAGCTCGACATCGTCGAGTGCCGGACGGCGCAGTTGCGCCAGCCGCGCCACCAGCGGCTGCGTCGGATTATAGGGCGCGCCGGGGAACGCTCCGAAGCCGGTGAGGAGAATGCGGAGCTTGTCGCTCATTGCAGCAATTCCAGGATCTGCTCGGCGGCGAGCGCCGGCGTGAGACGGCCTTCGGCGACCTCGGCCTCGATCTTCCGGACCTTCGTCCGCACCGATGCCTCGCTGCGCAACCTTGCCAGCATGCGCTGCTCCAGCATCGACCACATCCACTTCACCTGCTGCTCGCGCCGCCGCGCGGCGAAATCGCCGGATGCGTTCATCGCCTTGCGATGATCGAGGATCTTCCGCCAGAGCGCGTCGATGCCGGTGCCGGCCAGCGCCGAATAGGTGATAACGGGCGGATGCCAGTGTTCGGACCGAGGGCTGAGAATATGCAGTGCCCCGCGATAGTCGGCGGCGGTGACATTGGCGCGCTTGAGATTGTCGCCATCCGCCTTGTTGATGGCGATCATGTCGGCGAGCTCGACCAAGCCCTTCTTGATGCCTTGCAACTCGTCGCCGCCGCCCGGCAGCATCAGCGCCAGGAAGAAATCCGTCATGTCGCAGACTGCGGTTTCGGACTGGCCGATGCCGACGGTCTCGACCAGCACGACGTCGAATCCGGCCGCCTCGCACAGCAGCATCGCCTCGCGCGTCTTCGCCGCGACGCCGCCGAGCGTGCCCGAGGACGGCGAAGGGCGGATGAAGGCATCGCTCGAGGCCGACAGCCGCGCCATCCGCGTCTTGTCGCCGAGGATCGAGCCGCCGCTGCGTGCCGAGGACGGATCGACCGCGAGCACCGCGACCTTGTGGCCCTGCTCGATCAGATAGGTCCCGAGCGCATCGATGGTGGTGGATTTGCCGACGCCGGGCGAACCGGTGATGCCGACACGAAACGCCTTGCCGGTGTCGGGCAGCAGCATCTGCACCAGCTCGCGCGCCAGCGCCTGATGGTCGGCGCGACGGCTCTCCACCAGCGTGATGGCCCGCGCCAGCGCCGCGCGGCTGCCGGCGCGGAGCTCCTTGGCGAGGGTTTTGATGTCGAGATTGGCCTTCTGAATCATACCTTGATGTACAACGGCCAGTCGACGCAGGCGAGAGGTTCGCGCCCGCCACCGTCCGTCCGTTTGCCGCCCATCACGGCGCCGGAGCTACCTCACTCAGAGTTGCGGGCCTACCCTTGATCCCGCGCCACAGCATCGTGCCCCAGATCAGCAGCGTCACGACCCCCAGCGTTGCGGCGATCGGCCGCTCGAAGAACATGACGAACGCCCCGTCTGCCTTGATCATCGAGGTCATGAAGTTTTGTTCCAGCATCTCGCCCAGGACGAGTCCCAGGATCGCTGGCGCGATCGGGAAGCCGTGCTCTTCCATCAGCCAGCCGATCAGGCCCATGACCACCATCATGATGACGCCATAGACCGAGTTGGTCATGGCGTAGGATCCCACCAGGCAGAACATCAGGATCACCGGCAGAAGTACGTTTCGCGGCACCCGCAACAGCTGTTTGCCGCCCTTGATCGCGATCCAGCCCAGCGGCAGCATCAGAATGTTGGCGAGAACGAATATGATGAACACGGCGTAGATGAATTGCGGGTTTTGCAGGAATACGGTCGGCCCGGGATTCATCCCTTTCATGTAGAGAACGCCGATCACGATCGCGGTGATGGAATCGCCGGGAATGCCGAAAACCAGCGCCGGGATCCAGGCGCCGCCGAGCGCGGAATTGTTGGCCGAGGTCGCATCGACGATACCTTCGATATGGCCGGTGCCGAACTTTTCCGGCTCTTTCGAAAAGCGCTTCGAGATCGCGAACGAGATCCAGGCCGCGATGTCAGCGCCGGCTCCGGGGAGTGCACCGATCAGAACGCCGATGGCCGACCCGCGCAGGAAGTTGAACCAATAGCGCTTGAAGACGCCGAAGACGCCGCTGAAGATATTGCCGATCCTTTGCGCGATGACGGCTCCCGTCGCATCGGCGTGGACCATGCCGCGGAGCAGTTCGGACAGCGCGAACATGCCGATCATCGCGGGAATGAAGCTGATGCCTTGCAGCAGTTCGACGCTGCCGAAGGTGAAGCGCGGATAGCCTGCTGCGGGATCGATGCCGATGCAATTGACGGCGAGGCCGAACAGCAGGGAGGTGATTCCCTTCAGCGGCACGTCACTGGTCATGAAGACGGCACAGGTCAGGCCGAGCAGGGCCAGCCAGAAATATTCGAACGAGGAGAAATTGATCGCGACCTCGGCCAGCGCCGGCGCGCATATGATCAGGATGGCGACGCCGACGAAGCCGCCCAGCACGGAGAATACCAGATTGACGCCGAGATTGAGGTCGAGCTGTCCGTTCTTGGACATCGCATAGCTCTCGTCCGTGTAGGCGGCCGACGCCGGCGTTCCTGGAATGCGGAGCAGCGCCGCAGGAATGTCGCCGGCGAAGATGGCCATGGCGGTTGCCGTGACGATCGCGCCGAGCGCCGGCACCGGGTCCATGAAGAACGTCACCGGTACGAGCAGCGCCGTCGCCATCGTGGCGGTGAGCCCCGGCATTGCGCCGACGAACATGCCAAACGCCGCCGATGCGGCGATGACCCAGAGCACGTAGGGATCGAAGATCAGGCGGCTCGCTTCGAGCAGGGCGTTCATGTCAGCCTCAGAGAATCGAGTTCAGCCAGCCGCGCGGCAGCGGCACGCGAAGCAGCGTGGCGAAGAACCAGTAGATCGTGAAGGTACCGACGACCGCCGTGGCCGCGGCGATCCACGGCCGCACGCCGAGCCAGAGGAACAGTGTCACCAGAAACAGCAGGGCGAGCGGAATGAAGCCGACGGTTTCGGCCGCGAAGATGTAGAGCAGCAACAGGGCGAGAACCAGGAAGAACGTCACCAGGCGGCGTGGTTCCCTGACCCATGGCGCGAGCTCGACCCACGGTGCGCCCATGCGCCGCGCGGTCAATCCATTCCATATCAGGATCCCGCCGCAGACGATCAGTCCGGCGCCGAGGATACGCGGAAACAGCGAAGGCCCGTATTTCTGTCCGGGAAAGTCGGGGAAACTCGCGGTCAGCGCAATCATCACGATGGAGAGAACGATGAGCACAAGGCCGGCGATGGCATCATTGGCGCGCAATGGCGGCTCCCTGGGATCGAAGCGAGGCGCGCCGCGGACGGCGCGGCCTCGAAGTCTGGGCGGTTAGGGTCTTTCAGCCGGGCTTCAGGTCTTTGCGATACCTGCAGCCTTCATGGCTTCGCCCATCTGCGCGTCCGACTTGTCCATGAAAGCGGCGTAGCCGGAAGCGTCGTTCCATACGACGCCGAAGCCGCGCGACGACATGAACTCGTTGTATTCCTTGGACTCGAAGATCTTCTTCAGCGAAGCCGTCAGTTTGGTTGCGATCGGTTGCGGAAGTCCCTTCGGTCCGGCGAAGCCACGCCAAGCCCCGGTCGTATAGTCGACGCCCATCGCCTCCTTGAGGGTCGGCACATCAGGGAACGTCGCTGCGCGCTTCGGCGCCATGATGGCGAGGCTGCGGGCCTTGCCGGCGTCGATCATCGCGCGGGCTTCCGGGATGGAGCAGGTGGTGAAATCGATGCCGCCCGCCGCAAGATCCTGCATCGCCGGCGCGGCGCCGTTGGAGGGCACCCATGCCACCTGGTTCGGCGGCAGGCCCATGGCCTTGAGCCAGCCCACCAGAGCGAGATGCCAGATGCCGCCCTGACCGGTGCCGGACGCCTTGAACTTGCCCGGTGGCGAGGCCTTGATCGCGTCGGCGAGGTCCTTCACCGTCTTGTAGGATGAATCCGCCTTGACCTGAATGCCGGGAGGGTCCTCGTTCATCAGCGCCAGCGGCGTGAAATCTTTCGGCGTGAGCTGGGTCAGGCCGGCCCAATGCATCATCGCGATTTCCACGGTGATGATGCCGAGCGTGTAGCCGTCCGGCGCGGCGGTCGAGATCGCAGAATGACCGACCACGCCTGAGCCGCCGGTGCGGTTGACGACGTTCACCGGCTGGCCGAATTCCTTTTCCAGCAGCACGCCGACGATGCGGGCGGTGGCATCGGTTCCCCCGCCGGCCCCCCACGGGCAGATCAGCTGGATTGGCCGGGTGGGATAGGCGTCATCGGCGGATGCCGGCTTGAAGCCGAAAGCGGCGGATGCCGCGATAGCAGCGGTCGAAGCCGCAAAGGTGCGGCGCGAAATCTTGGACATTGAATGCCTCCCAGCGGCGCCCGTGACGTCGGGCGCTCTCTTGTCGATGGCAGCATTCTAGTCGGCTTTGCAGCGCCGCCGCAAGGTAGCGCTACCAAGGAGACCGACTTGTTGTGTGAAAACAGCGTGCCCATCGGACGGGCGGTCGGAAATCGGGTGGGTTTTACCTGCGCGCATTGCCAACCTGAGCGCGTAACAAAAGCCGGAGGCGAGCCATCAATGACCCAAGCCTATTACAGCGCCGTGCTGGACCGCCCACTGGACGAAGTCTGGTCGCTGATCCGCGATTTCAACAACTACCCCGCCTATATCGACGGCGTGAGCGAGAGTGTGATCGAAGACGACAAGCGCGGCGATGAAGTCGGCGCCGTCAGGCGCTTCTGCTATCTCGGAAACTGGATCCGCCAGCGCCTGGTCGATCACTCGGACCGGCAGCACAGCCTGACCTATGCCGGTCTTGAAGCGTTGCCGTATCCGCAGGATGACGGAAGCCGGACGCCGGCGCCGACGCGCTATCGAGGCACCATGCATCTACGTCCGATCGTCGAAGGCGACCGCACCCTCATCGAATGGTCGGTCGTCCTCGATACCGAACCTGCGGACGCAGATCGCTGGCAAGCGCTGTTCGCGTCGTGGATTCCCGATTGGACGGAGTCGCTTGCGCGGACGCTGGCGCGGGCCCATCCGCGACTGGATTAGCGATCGCTCACGGTTCGTCCGCGTCGCTCTTCGGCCGCGCGCCGCCGAAGATGCGGGCGCCTTCCGCGGTGAGGTAAGGCTTCAGCGTTTCCCACGGCACGAAGGCGACATACTCGCCCTCGGCGTAGGGACCGACGGCGTAGGGCGGGTAATGGAAGGTCAGCCCGGAGCTCTTGCCCGCCTCGGTCGATGGCGCGAGCGTCACCGCGCCGACCTTGAGCAGGCTCGGCTCCACGCTCTTGAACCATTCGCCGGTCGCGGTCTCGTCGGCATCGCGCTTCTTCTTCTCGGTCTTGAGCGAGGCGATGATGGCCTTCACCATCGCCTTCATGGTTGGGCCCTTGTCGGCGGTTTCGGTGAAGAACGGACGGATCGAGATGCGCTTGTTGTCGGCCTTGTCCCACAGGATCGTGTTCACGTCCGAATTGGGATGCGCGCCGCTGGTGTTCATGTAGTCGTTGCGCAGGATGCTGACATAGCGATCGGCAACGATGGAGCGGATCTCATATTTGCGCTCGAAATCCCAGCCGCCGTCCTTGAAGAACTGCGGGCCCGCTTTGCGCGAGGCGGCAGCTTCCGCGGCATTCTTGTCGAGCCATTTTTTGCCCTCCGCGAGGCAATCCGCCGCCAGTGCCGCATCCGCCTTGATCTTGTCGTCAAGGAAGATGCGGGCCTCGATGCTCTTCGTCTTGACGATGGCGTCGGGCTTCGGATCGGCGGCGAGGGCGGGACCGAACAGCGCGCCGCAAACTGCGGCAACGGCGAGCGCGCGCATCAACGTTGGCGCGAGAAACATCACGCAAATCCTTCCTGTCGGGAAATTGACGGCGAAGCTACTCCGCCGCCTCGCTATGCCCGAGCCGGGCGTTGAGCTTGCGGATCAGCTCCTCGGCCGCGTCGGCAATCACGGTGCCCGGCGGGAAGATCGCCTCCGCCCCGGCGGCATAGAGCGCATCGTGATCCTGCGGCGGCACCACGCCGCCGACGATGATCATGATGTCGTCGCGGCCCTGCTTCTTCAGCGCGGCCTTCAGCTCCGGCACGGCGGTGAGATGGGCCGCAGCGAGCGAGGAGACGCCGAGGATGTGCACGTCGTTCTCGACCGCCTGCCGCGCGGCTTCGTCGGCGGTGGCAAACAGCGGCCCGATATCGACGTCGAAGCCGATATCGGCAAAGGCAGACGCAATCACCTTCTGGCCGCGATCGTGGCCGTCCTGGCCGATCTTGGCGACCAGGATGCGCGGGCGGCGGCCTTCCGCCTCCTCGAACGCGTCGATCAGCGCTTGCACCTTCTCGACCTGGTTACCCATGCTGGACGCCTCCCGCTTGTAGACGCCGGTGATGGACTTGATCTCGGCGCGGTGCCGGCCGAACACTTTCTCCATCGCGTCCGAAATCTCGCCGACGGTGGCCTTTGCCCGTGCCGCGTCGATCGCGAGCGCGAGCAGGTTGCCGTTGCCTTCGCCGGCCGAGCGAGTCAGCGCGGCGAGCGCGGCATCGACGTCCTTCTGGTTGCGCTCGGCCTTCAGCCGCTTGAGCTTGTCGATCTGCAGGCGGCGGACATTGGTGTTGTCGACCTTGAGGATGTCGATTCTGTCCTCGTCGGTCGGCTTGTACTTGTTGACGCCGATCACCGCCTGCTTGCCGGCATCGATGCGCGCCTGGGTCTTGGCCGAAGCCTCCTCGATGCGCAGCTTGGGCACGCCGGCCTCGATCGCCTTGGCCATGCCGCCGAGTTCCTCGACCTCCTGGATGTGGCTCCAGGCCTTCGCGGCGAGGTCGCGGGTGAGTCGCTCGACATAATACGAGCCGCCCCAGGGGTCGATGATGCGGGTGGTGCCGCTCTCCTGCTGCAGGAAGAGCTGGGTGTTGCGGGCGATGCGCGCCGAGAAATCGGTCGGCAGCGCCAAGGCTTCGTCGAGCGCGTTGGTGTGCAGCGACTGGGTGTGGCCCTGCGTCGCCGCCATCGCCTCCACGGTGGTGCGCATCACATTGTTGAAGACATCCTGCGCGGTCAGCGACCAGCCCGAGGTCTGGCTATGCGTGCGCAGCGACAGCGAGCGCGGGTCTTTCGGATTGAACGGCTTGAGCAGCTTCGCCCAGAGCAGGCGCGCGGCGCGCAGCTTGGCAACCTCCATGAAGAAGTTCATGCCGATCGCCCAGAAGAACGACAGGCGGGGGGCAAAGCGGTCGACGTCGAGGCCGGCGGCGAGGCCGGCGCGCAGATATTCGACGCCGTCGGCGAGCGTATAGGCGAGCTCGAGATCCTGCGTCGCGCCGGCCTCCTGCATATGATAGCCGGAGATCGAGATCGAATTGTATTTCGGCATCTTTTGCGAGGTGTAGGCGAAGATGTCCGAGATGATCCGCATCGAGGGCGCGGGCGGATAGATATAGGTGTTGCGCACCATGAACTCTTTCAGAATGTCGTTCTGAATGGTGCCCGACAGCTTCTCCGGCGGCACGCCCTGTTCCTCGGCGGCGGCGACGTAGAGCGCGAGGATCGGCAGCACCGCGCCGTTCATGGTCATGGACACGCTCATCTGGTCGAGCGGAATCCCCGCGAACAGCGTGCGCATGTCGTAGATGGAATCGATGGCAACGCCGGCCATGCCGACGTCGCCGCCGACGCGCGGATGATCGCTGTCATAGCCACGATGGGTGGCGAGATCGAAGGCGACCGAGAGGCCCTTCTGGCCCGCCGCGAGATTGCGGCGGTAGAACGCGTTGGAATCCTCCGCCGTGGAGAAGCCGGCATATTGCCTGACCGTCCAGGGCTGGTTGACATACATGGTCGGGTAGGGGCCGCGCAGATACGGCGCGATGCCGGGATAGGTGTCGAGGAAATCGAGCCCGGCGAGATCAGCCTCGCCATAGGCGGGCTTTACGAGAATGCCCTCGGGCGTCAGCCAGGGCTCGGCGCTGCCGGTCGGGGCGGCTGTGGCGGCTCGCTCGAAGGCAATGTTTGCGAAATTGGGAATGCGGCTCATGGTTTCAACCATATCATCAATCATGATCCGGATGCTGATGGCTGATGATGGTCGCCATCTTCTCCGGTCCGTAATTCTGCTGCGTGGTCTGGCTCGGCAAATTGGCGATGCCGACCACCCAGCCGAGGCGGGATTCGGTGCCGAATTGCCGCGTCGGGATCACGCGGTCGGGGTGGTCGAACGCCCCGGTCATGATCTCGATGCGGTCGCCGTCGATGCGGCCGAAGCTCAGCGGCGTGCCGCAGGCGGCGCAAAAGCCGCGCTCGGCGATGGTGGAAGAGCGGAAGAACGAGGGCCGTCCCCTGGTCCAGGCGAACTCGGTCTTGTTGATGTCGGCAAGGGAGGCGAATGGCGCACCGGCTGCCTTCTGGCACATCCGGCAGTGGCAGATCGAAATCCTGGTCGGCGCCGTCATGACGGCAAAGCGCACGGCGCCGCATTGGCAGCCGCCGGTGAGAACGGGTTTGCTGGTTTCGGTCATGGCTGCTCCATCCGTCGGTAGGCGTCTTGCAGCGTGGCAAGCGCATCGCCTCCGGCGAAGACAAAACCGGTGACGCCGGCGGCCCGCAGCGCCGCCTCGGTATCCGTCGGGCGGCCCGCCAGATAGATATGTCGGCCGCCTGCGGTTTGCAGGGCCTTGGCCGCAGCTTCAGCGTGTTCCGCATAGACCTTGTCGCTGGAACAAAGGCAGGCGAGCTCGGCGCCGGAAGCCTTGAAGGCGGCGGCCAGCTTGGCCGGATCGGCAAAACCCTCGCTGTCCACGGCCTGGATGCCGCCGGCTTCGAAGAAGCTCTTCGCGAAGGTGGCGCGCGCCGTGAAATCGGCGGGCACGCCGAGATTGGCCAGGAACACCTTTGGCCGCATGCCGCGCACCTTCAACGCCGCGTCGGATTTGTCGCGCAGCGCCTCGAACGGTTCGGCCAGCCGGATCGGCGGCAGCGCATCGAACTTGTATTTTGGCTCGCCGTAAGGAGCGAGTGTGATCGGTGTCGCTTTCAGTACGGCGGCTTCGCTCTCATGCAGGTTCGGAAACTCGCTGGCGCCGGTCAGCACGTCGCGGCGCTTTGCGATGTTGGCGTCGCGCGCCTTGCGTGCCGCCGCGACCTTGCTCTGGAAGAGGCCGTGCCGAAGCGCCGCGAAGGCGCCGCCGGCTTTCTCGCTGTCCTGGAACAGGGCCCAGGCGCCGTCGCAAAGCTGCGCGGTCAGCGTCTCGATGCCGCCTGCGCCCGCCGCGGGATCGCTGACCTTGGCGAGGTTGCTTTCTTCCAGCAGCAGGGCTTGCGTGTTGCGTGCCACACGCCGCGCGAACGGATCGGGCAGGCCGAGCGCCAGCGTATGCGGCAGCACGGTGATCGCGTTGGCGCCGGCAAGTCCGGCCGCGAACGTCGCGATGGTCGCGCGCAGCATGTTCACGTAGGGGTCGCGCTGCGTCAGCATGCGCCAGGCCGTATCGGCGGCGATGAACAGCGGTTTTGGCGACAGCCCGCACGCTGCTTCGATCCGTGCCCACAACAGCCGCAGCGCGCGGAATTTGGCCATGGTCAGGAACTGGTCGGCATCTGCGGCCAGCCGCGCATAGACCATGCCCTGCGCCTGCTCGAGAGGAATGCCGGCGCCTTCGATCGCACGCAGATAAGCGACGCCGCAGGCGAGCACGAAGGCGAGCTCCTGCACCTCCGAGCCGCCGGCATCATGGATCACGCGCCCGTCGGCGGACGCGAACGGTCCCTTGAAGCCGAGCGCGGCGAGGCCTTTGATGGCGCCGGCGATGGCAGGAACGATCTCGTCCCAGGTGTAGGGGCTGTGGCCCCACACCGCTGCGGCCGCGAGTGGATCGAGTCCGAAGCGGATGTTGCAGGCTGCGGGATCGAGCCCCTTGCTCTTCGCATATTCCGCGACATGGATCGCAGCCATGCGCGACTGCGGGCCGATCTCGAGCTCGATGCCGATCCCGGCGTCGAGATGAATGTCCTTCAGAACCTTTGCAACCGCCTCGGCTGAAGGTTCCAGGCCGAAACCGCGCGCGCCATTGGCGTCGGCGAACACCAGCGCGAGCCCGGTCGCACCGTTCTCCAGATCCTGCAACGCCTGCGCATTCGCGAGCGCCGCATCGGGATGGTCGATCCGCTGCACGATCTGCCAGGGCGCCGCCGCCGGCCGGCCCACGACGGGCGCAACGCCCTTGGCGCGGGGATAGAGCGGATCGATCCTGATGCCGTCATAGGTCTTGCCGACCAGCTTCTCGAACGGCGCGCCCTTCAGCACGCCGTCGACCAGCTTGCGCCAGTCCTCGACGGTGGCCCTGGGAAAATCCGCCGACAGCGGCAGGTCGTCAGTCATGGAGGTCATGCGGCGAGGGGCTCCCAAACGTCTCGTTATTCGCAGGCGAAATTGCCACGGCAGACCGTCCCTGCAAACGGTTGTTTTTGGTTAACCGGTATCCGGAAGCCGCTCAATGCCTTGCGTCGAGACGCCGGCGAGCCCGTCACGCACACGAATGCCAGAGATCACGCGGTCAGGCGCGATTTCGGCCAGCGGCACCAGCACGAAGGCGCGCTCGAACAGGCGCGGATGCGGCAGCGTCAGATCCGGCTTCCGCAAGGACACATCGTCATAGGCGATCATGTCGAGATCGAGCGTGCGCGGGCCCCAGCGCCTTGCCTTCTCGCGCGTGCGGCCGAATTTCTGCTCGACTTTCTGCAGCACGAACAACAGCGCGTGCGGATCGAGACTGGTCTCGATCTCGATGCAGGCATTGATGAAGGGATCCTGGTCCTCGTCGCCCCATGGCGGCGTCGTGTAGTCGGACGAGCGTGCAATCAGCGCGGCTTGCGCCATGCCGCAGACGTGGGCGATCGCCTTGCCGAACGTCGCGCGGACATCGCCGACATTGCCGCCCAGCGCGATCAGCACGCTTGCCATGCTCAGGGATGCCGCGAGCGCATCAGCATGATGCCGACATCGTCGAAGATCGCGGCGATCGGCGCATGCGGCTTGTGCACCGTGATCTTCACGGCGCGGATGCGCGGGAAGTGCGACAGGATGGCGTCGGCCACGGCGCCGGCCGCGCGCTCCAGCAGCTTGTAATTGGTATTCTTGAACGCCGCCGTTGTCGTCGCCACGACGTCGGCGTAGGACACGGTATCGGCGAGCCGGTCGCTGCGCGAGGGCTCCGACAGGTCGGTATAGAGCTCGAGATCGATGACGAAGCGCTGGCCGACTTCGGTTTCGTGATCCATCACGCCGTGGCGGGCATGGATCGACAGGCCAGTGACGAAGATCGTGTCGGTCATTGCTTGCTCTCGATTGCATGCGCCACGCGCAGGGCCTGCAGGGTTTCGGCGATATCATGGGTCCGGATGATCTTCACGCCGCGTTGCGCGGCGATCAGATGTGCCGCGATCGAGCCGGCGAGCCGCTCCGATGGTTCCGACGGCGACACCGAGGCGATGAAGCGCTTGCGAGAGGCGCCGACCAGGATCGGCAGGCCGAATATGTCGAAGTCGCGCAGCCGCGCCAGCGCGGTCATGCTCTGCTCGGCCGTCTTGCCGAAACCGATACCGGGGTCGAGCACGATCTTGTCGCGCGCGATACCGGCCTTTGCCGCGATCTCCAGCGAGAGTGCAAAGAACGCCTTCATGTCCGCGATGATGTCGATCGCGGGATCGACGCTGTCGCGATTGTGCATGACGATGACGGGGGCGCCTCTTGCGGCGATCAGTGGCGCCATGTCGGCGTCGCGTTGCAGGCCCCAGACGTCGTTGGCGATCGCCGCGCCCTGGTCAAGCGCGAAGGCCACCACCTCCGCCTTCATGCTGTCGATCGAGACGGGCACGCCGAGCGCCACCACGTCGGACAGCACCGGCTTCAGCCGCGAGAGCTCCTCCGCCGCCGTGACCGGCCGGGCGCCCTTGTAGGGCCGGGTGGACTCGGCGCCGATATCGATGATGTCGACACCATCGGCGATCATCGCCCGCGCCCGCTCCAGCGCCCGCGCGGGCGCGATGAACGCGCCGCCGTCGGAGAAGGAATCCGGGGTGATGTTGAGCACACCCATCACCGCCGGAAGCGGCCGCTCCAGCAGCGTCCGCAGCGCATCAGGCCCGGCCGAGCCGGCCGGCGGGACGGAAGGGGAGCGCGAGGCGTTCATGCCGGTGGCTTTAGCGGGCGGGGACGGGGAGTCAAGGCGGGAGTGGAGTGGGCGGTGCCGAGGTTTGGGCAGGGGGATCGCACCCCCCGCTGTCATTGCCCGCGAAAGCGGGCAATCCAGTATTCAGAGGCCGTGCCGTGATACGGAGAAGCTGCGGCGTACTGGATACTCCGCTTTCGCGGAGTATGACCGCGGAGTTGGAGCAGGCATTATTGCGCGCTAGGCAAACGATGCCGAGAAGCCGCTCGGCTCGCCCAATGCTGAGACGTCCGCCCTAATACGTGATCTTCGGCGGCAGCTTCTTGGCCTTGGCGATGATGTCGCCGACCGACTTCTCGGAAGGCAGGATGCGGACGAGCTTCTTCTTCTCGTTGGCCTCGCGCATGCTCTGGGCGAGCCGTGCCGGATTTCGATAGGCGAGCTCGCGCACGGTGGTGACGCCGGCGGCGCGGACCAGGCCGACCTTGGCCCTGCCCATGCCGGGGATGCGCATGTGGTCGGAGACGTTCGCCCATTCCAGCAGCAACTGCTCGCTGATGCCCGTCTTGGCGGAAAGCGCCTTGCGGCCCTTCACGGTCGAGGCCGCCTCGAGCAGCGCGTCGGTGGTGCGGATTCCTTGCGCCTTCAGCTTGTTGGCTGCAAAGGCCGACAGTCCCTCAATCTCGGAGATCGGATATGTCATGATACTCGATGTGAAATGCGTGGCTTCAGGCGAATTGGCTGAGGCCCGGCGTCCCCGCGATGATCTTGCCCATCTGATCCGCTCCGATTTTGTCTCGCCCGTAGCGGAAAAGTTCACGGGCGACGTTTTGAATCTCGGACATGCCAAGTCCAAGGCCCATCAGGCGCGTGCCGACCGCCATCAAGCCGCCGCCCATCAGCCGCGACAGTCCGCCGCCGCTCCTCGACGTCTCGATCGCGGCTTCCGCACCGGGAATCTGGTCGATCAGGGCCTGCACGCTGTCGGAAGGACCCTCGTTGCGGAGGAAGCCCAGGATAATGCCCACGTTTTTTTCGGCGACAGCACTATCTATGCTGGCGTTTGTCGCCAGCCGTCCGATCAGCTCGTCCATATGGCCTGCCCCTCAGCCGGTTCACATGCCGGAGTATTGCTTTCAAGAATGATCTTGAGCCGGTGTGATGTGAAATTCAAGCGATGAACGCAGGCGCCGTCCCGATTCATCATCGAACGCGCGAAAAGTGTTGCAGCCGTGCAAGAGCGGAGATCGAACCGGCAAAAAAATGCCGCGTTGCGAATGTCTCGTTCCTACTTTCGGCTGATGTCGTCCATTTGGTCCGACAATGCCGCCGATCGGGGCGGGTTGAACGATTTTAATCGGTGCGCGACATGCGTTAGACTACGGAACTGGTGCATTCGAGCGTCGATACGCGAAACCGGGCAGAGAGATCAGAGAGAATAATGACCGCACAAGACAGCAAGCTCGGCGATACCGACGACAAGATCTTCGTCGGCAAGGGAGAGGAGCAGGCATGGCTGACGCTGGCGCTCGCCAATCGCCACGGCCTCGTCACGGGTGCAACCGGAACCGGCAAGACCGTGTCGTTGCAGGTCATGGCGGAAGGATTTGCGCGCGCCGGTGTTCCGGTCTTCGCGGCGGACATCAAGGGCGATCTGTCTGGGATCTCGGAAGTCGGCGAGGCCAAGGACTTCATCCTCAAGCGCGCGGGCGAGATGGGCCTCAGATTTCAGCCGGACCAGTTCTCGACCGTGTTCTGGGACGTGTTCGGCGAGCAGGGCCACCCGGTGCGCGCCACCGTCACGGAAATGGGGCCGCTCCTGCTCGCGCGCATGCTCGACCTGAACGACGTGCAGGAAGGCGTTCTCAACGTCGCCTTCCGCGTTGCGGACGAGAATGGTCTGCCATTGTTGGATATGAAGGATCTGCGGTCGCTGTTGGATGCGATCGTTCCCGCCAGCGGCAAGAAGGCCGCGGATGCCGAGGAAGATCCATTGGCCGAGATCCGCAAGGCCGCGCAGAGCTTTGGCAATGTCAGCAAGGCGACGGTCGGCACCATCCAGCGCCAGCTTCTGGTGCTGGAAAACCAGGGCGGAACGAAATTCTTCGGTGAGCCGGCACTGGAGCTGAAGGATTTCATGAAGACCGATAGCGACGGTCGCGGCATCGTCAACATTCTGGTTGCCGACAAGCTGATGGAGAGCCCCAGGCTCTACGCTACCTTCCTGTTGTGGTTGCTGTCGGAGTTGTTTGAGGAACTGCCTGAAGCCGGCGATCTGCCGAAGCCAAAACTGGTGTTCTTTTTCGACGAGGCGCATCTGCTGTTCAACGATGCGTCGAAGGCACTGATGGACAAGATCGAGCAGGTGGTTCGTCTGATCCGTTCCAAGGGCGTCGGCGTCTATTTCGTCACGCAGAATCCGATCGACGTGCCAGACAAGGTGTTGGCCCAGTTGGGTGGTCGCGTGCAGCATGCACTGCGCGCCTTCACGCCGCGCGACCAGAAGGCGGTCGCCGCCGCGGCGCAGACCTTCCGGCCCAACCCGAAGCTCGACACCGCCAAGGTGATCACGGAGCTCGGCAAGGGCGAGGCGCTGGTGTCCTTCCTCGAGGGCAACGGCACGCCTTCGATGGTGGAGCGGGTGATGATCCGGCCGCCGACGGCGCGGATTGGGCCGATCACGCCCGAGGAGCGCAAGACGATCATGAGCAGGAGCCCGGTGAAGGGCAAGTACGATACCGCGGTGGATCGTGAGTCCGCCTATGAGATACTGCAGAAGCGCGTGGCCGGCACGGCTGCGCCTGCGGACGCACAAAATGGCGGAGCCGGCGCCGGCGGCATCCTTGGCCAGATCGGTGCGATCGTCGGCACCATCTTCGGCACCAACGTCAAGCGAGGCCGTCTGTCGACCGGCCAGGTCATTGCGCGGGACGTGACACGATCGGTCACCAACCAGGTGATCGGCGGCATGGCCGCCAATATAGGCAAGTCGGTCGGTGGCCAGCTCGGCGGCTCGATCGGCCGCACGCTGGTCCGCGGCGCGCTCGGCGGATTGCTGCGGCGTTAGGCAGAACGCCCTGTGTCGGGCAATTCCGCTCGACCACAATAGGTCGTCATGCCCGGGCTTGTCCTGGACAAGCCCGCCCCTGACGCTGCGGAAGCTCGGTTGTCCGAGGCCAGCGCCGGTACAATTTCAGGTGAGGGGCTCTCCAAGCCTCTGCCGGTCTGCTAGGTCCTGTTTCGTCGCCGCACAGGACCGCACCGTGACCCCTCCCGCCCCGTTAGCCAAGCCTGATGCGCCGAGACGCCTGTCGCCGCGTGCGCCGCTCGACCTGCTTTTTCTATTCTGCTGCGTCCTCCTGACGGCGGACGTGCTCGTCCCCGAGATTTTCGGCCACGGCAAGACCAAGGATTACTCGCTCTGGTACTGGGCCGGGCAGCAGGTCTTGCAGGGTGGGCCGCTCTATCCGGCCACGGCCCGCGAGTATTTCGAGTTCATCTATCCGCCGCTCCCGGCAATGCTGCTGGCGATCCCGAGTTGGTTCGGCAAGATCCCGCTCTACGTCGTTCTGTCGATCTTGAACGCCGTGGCCTGGTGGTACACCGGGACGTTCTCCCAAGTCATGGCCGGCTCGGACCGCAAGCCTGGCCCCTGGCTGGAAGCGCTGCCGGCCTTCGTCACTGTGGTCTTCGTGTTCGACATGTTCGACCTTGGCCAGCCCAACCTCGTCCTGCTGGCGATGATGCTCTACGGTTTCTGGAGCTTGCGGCATCAGCGGTCGTGGCTAGCAGGCTTCATGTTCGCGCTCGCGGTCGCCATCAAGGTGTTTCCGATCGCCGTGCTGCCCTATCTGCTCTGGCGCCGCAGGTGGGCCGCCCTCGTCAGCACGATCGTCTTCACCGGCATCCTTCTCTATGTCGCGCCGGCGCCGATCCGCGGCTTCGAGCGCAATGCGGCCGAGCTTGCGACCTGGTATCAGGGCATGGTCGGGACGAACTCGGAAAAGGGTTTTGGTCAGCGTGACGAGCAGAACTGGTCGTGGGTCAACCAGTCCGTCATTGCCGTCACGCATCGGCTGGTCCGGCCGATCAACTACAATCAGGAGGATCCCAACAAGCCGCCGCGCACGATGAATGTGATCGACGTCGACTACAGGACGGCGAACTGGATCGTGCTTGCGGTGTCGGCGTTGCTTGGGCTCGGCTTCGTCGCGGTGATGCCGCCACAGCGGCGGCGAACGGAGCGCTCCGATGCAGAGGAGCTCGGCATCCTGTTCTGCCTGATGACGGTGGCCTCGCCTCTGGCCCGGCAATACTACTTCATGTGGCTGTTCTTCCCGATCACGGTGTTGATGCATCGTGCCGCCTTCGACGTGCGAGCGCATGTGCGCCTGGGAACCTGGCTCGCTTTGGGCGCCGCCGGCATCCTCATGCTGTTGTCGCTGCCGTGGTTTCCCAAGGTCATCCAGGCCTGTGGCAACAACCTCGCTGCGACGGCCGTCCTCGCAGGGTGCCTCGCCTGGCACATCAGGCATCCACCGGTTGCGGCTAGCCCCAGGGCCGCGCCGGCGCTAAAACCCGGGACCTCTTGAGACCCAACAATCAGGATCACGACCATGGCCAATGCGCAGCTCCAATCCGTGCTCGACCACATCGACAGGGATTTCGACGGCAGCCTGGAGCGCCTGTTCTCGTTGCTGCGCATCAAGTCGATCTCGGCCGATCCGGCCTTTGCGGATGATTGCAAGGCTGCGGCCGAGCATCTCGCCAAGGACATCGCCAGCTTCGGTGTCGCGACCGAGGTGAGACCGACCGCGGGTCATCCCGCCGTCGTCGGCAGGACCGGAGCGGGCGGGCGGCCGCACGTGCTGTTCTACGGCCATTACGACGTGCAGCCGGTCGATCCGCTCGATCTCTGGCGCCGTCCGCCGTTCGAGCCCGTCGTCGCGGATCATGCCGACGGCCGCAAGATCATCGTCGCGCGAGGCGCCGAGGACGACAAGGGCCAGGTGATGACCTTCGTCGAGGCCTGCCGCGCCTGGAAGAAGGTGACGGGCTCGCTGCCGGTCGACGTCACCTTCCTGATCGAAGGCGAGGAGGAGGTCGGCTCGAAGAATTTCGTGCCCTTCATCGAGGCCAACAGGAACGAGCTCAAGGCAGATTACGTGCTGGTCTGCGACACCGGCATGTGGGACGGCAACACGCCGGCGATCACGACCTCGCTGCGCGGCCTGCTCTATGAAGAGCTGAAGATCACCGCGGCCAACCGCGATTTGCATTCCGGCGTGTTCGGCGGCAGCGCGATGAACCCGATCCGGGTGCTCACGAAAATTCTGGGCGGCCTGTTCGACGACGACAACCGCATCACCATTCCCGGTTTCTACGATGGTGTGAAGGAGACGCCGCCGGAGATCCTGGAGCAGTGGAAGAAGCTCGGCTTTACCCCGGATTTCTTCCTCAAGCCGGTCGGATTGTCGATCCCGGCCGGTGAGAAGGGGCGACTGCTCGTCGAGCAGGCGTCGACACGTCCGACCTGCGACGTCAACGGCATCTGGGGCGGCTATATCGGCGAAGGCTCCAAGACCGTGATTCCGTCCCATGCTTCGGCCAAGGTGTCGTTCCGCCTTGTGCAGGGCCAGGACCCGCAAAAGATCCGCAAGGCCTTCCGTGATTACGTGACCGCGCGGATTCCCGGCGACTGCAAGGTCGAGTTCGGCGACCACTCCGCCGCGCCCGCGGTCGCGCTCGACTGGAACATGAAGCCGCTCGCCGCCGCCCGCAAGGCGCTGACGGAGGAATGGGGCAAGGAGACGGTGCTGATGGGGTCTGGCGCCTCGATCCCGATCGTGGCCGACTTCAAGCGCACGTTGGGCCTCGACTCGCTGCTGGTAGGGTTTGGCCTCGACGACGACAACATCCACTCGCCGAACGAGAAATATGATCTGCGCAGCTTCCAGAAGGGCATCCGCTCCTGGGCCCGCATCCTCGCGGCGCTGGCGGAGGTGAACTGAGGACCAAGAACTCTACCCTCGCAATGAAAGGCCGCACCAAATAAAAACGCCGCCCGGAATTGGGCGGCGTTTCATTCCAAAAGGCGTAGAGGTTGGTTGGGCGCTACTCTACACCAGATCCCGAATATCTCAAGACCTGTAGCCCGGGTTGACGCGGTCGAGCTTGCGCAGCAGGGGCGGCCATACCAGGTTGGTCGCGCGCAGCTCGGCGCGGTCGCGGTTCGACAGCAGCTCGGTGTTCTTGTCGATCGCGACATCGTCGACCGGATAGACCGGCGTGCCCAGCGCGCGCGTGCGCACCTGCATCGAGCAGGCGCGCTCGAGATGATACATGCGCTCGAAGGCGGAGGCGACCGAGCGGCCGACCGTGAGCGTGCCGTGGTTGCGCAGGAGCATGTGGTTGTGGTCCCCGAGATCGTTCTGGAGCCGCGGCCGCTCGTCGTGGTCGAGCGCAATGCCTTCATAGTCGTGATAGGCGAGGTCGTGGGTGACGAGCTGGGCGGTCTGGTTCAGCGGCAACAGGCCCTCGGCGCTGCTCGACACCGCAGTGCCGTCGAGCGTGTGGAGATGAAGCACGCAGATCGCGTCCTCGCGCACCTCGTGGATGGCCGAGTGGATGGTGAAGCCCGCCGGATTGATGCTGTATTCGCTCTCGGAGAGCTGGTTGCCGTGCAGGTCGACCTTGACGAGGCTGGAGGCGGTGATTTCGTCGAACATCAGCCCGTAGGGATTGATGAGGAAGTGATGCTCGGGGCCGGGCACGCGCGCGGAGATGTGGGTGTCGACCAGATCGTCCCAGCCGTACAGCGCGACGAGGCGATAGCAGGCGGCGAGATTGACCCGTTGCTGCCACTCCGCCTCCGTCATGTTCGACGGCACTTCTTTAAGGCGCGCTTCCGCTGGCGACATGGCCGATCTCTCCGAACATCGTTGTTGCGGGGATGCACCCTAGTCGTGGCGGTGGGCGGCGGCAAGGCGCGTCCGGAGCGCGGCAGTCAAGCGTAGTCCGCATGAGCGCAAGCGTATGCGGGACCAGGCGAGGGGTTCCGGATGTCACTTTCCGCTCATCCGGGCTGCCGGACACGATCACTACGGCGCCGGGATCGACAGCAGGCTGGAAATGCTGCGGCCGCGGATGTCGTAGACGCGGGCGAAAACCACGTCGTCGCGCTTGATCTCGACCATGACGGGTGCGGTGAGACCCTTGCAGTAGAACTCGCCGAGGGTCATGGCGAAATCGGCCGCGTTGGAATCCCAGCCGATGGTGAAGTCGGGCCCGAGCGCGACCTGGGCCGGACGCTGCGGACCGCACACCGCGACCTTCCACTTGCGATTGGTGGACGGCACTTCCTGGCGCTCGACGAGCTGCTCGCGCAGTTCGTCGGAGGCCTGCTTCAGGGCGAGGCCCCAATAGTCCAGCATGAAGCGGTTGTCGGCGCCGCGAACGGTCCCGGCGATGTGGTTGAAATGCGTGTATTGATAGGGGTGCAGCCGGATCATCTCGGCGAGCGACAGCGCGAGGCCGAAGCAGAAGGTCGCGAGCACGACCGGCTGCCAGGTGCGGTGATTGGCGCGCAGGCGCTCCATGGCCCAGGCGAAGGCGACGCCGCCGAGCACCGCCATCGGCGGGATCACGAAGACGAAATGACGGATGCCGTTGTACAATGCCGGGCGCTTCACCATCGCGATCGCGAGCGGCAGGGTGGCAGCCAGCGTCAGCATCAAGAGGATGGTCTTGCGGCGCGCCGGAACCTCGCGTCGGGGCAGCATGGCGAACGTGCCGAACACGGCGCCGGCCATCAGCACCAGCATCACCTCGGGCAGCTGGAGTGCGAACAGCGTCGGCAGATAGGACCAGGGCATGTCGGGCACCGACACGATCGCGCCGTCGAACATCTCCTTCCACGGCTTCTCGAAGAAATGCGAGAAGTAGGTCAGCGCCTCGAAGGGATTGCCGGGCTCCATGATCGACCACGGCCAGATCAGGCCCATCACGAGGTAACCCAGCACGAGGCCGGGCAGCAGCACATAGACGACATGGGCAAAGCGGCGGACCGACTCGCGCAAACCTTCGGTGCGCAGTTCCTCCAGGAACAATGGCATGAAGCCGAGCACGGCGTAGACCAATGCGAGCCCGCCGAGAATGCGGCAGCCCAGCGAAAGGCCGGCACCCAGGCCGACAATGAGGATCGTGCGCGGCGACGGCTGCGGATATTCCTCGGCGAGCCGGACGAGGCCGAGCATCAGGATGATCATGGCCACCGCGAAGGGCGCATCCTTCGGGTTCATGAACATGTGGCCGTAGAAGATCGGGCAGAGCGCGAGCAGCAGGAGCGAGGCAAGACCGGCAAGGGGGCCGCCGACGCGGCGGCCGAGCCGCCACGTCACCGCAAGCCCGATCACGCCGACGATGGCGCCGACCAGACGGCGCGTCTCGAACAATTCGAGCGGAATGACCTTGTGCAGGAGGGCCGCGACCATGTCGAAGCCGCCACCATACATGTAGAGATTGGCGAAGGAGAGCGCCGCGGTGTCCCTGAAGCCGGAACCAAACATGCGCAGCAGCAGGTCGGCATATTCAGCGTGGGTGTA
Source organism: Bradyrhizobium sp. CCBAU 53415 (assembly GCF_028128735.1). Lineage (NCBI taxonomy): Bacteria > Pseudomonadati > Pseudomonadota > Alphaproteobacteria > Hyphomicrobiales > Nitrobacteraceae > Bradyrhizobium > Bradyrhizobium sp. CCBAU 53415. The sequence continues at coordinate 650,042 of NZ_LBJF01000027.1, forward strand.
GTCGTCCCAGCCGAGCCCGTAGTCGCGGAAGGTCAAGCCTGCAATGACGGCGACCGCGGCCAGCACCAGCATGGCGAGATCGTCGCAAGTCCGTTCGACCGAGCGCCGCAGAGGCGTGTCGATCGCCGAGGTCGTGATGGATGTCATGGCTATCGGTGCCCCGGGATCCCCTCTTGGCCCTGCTGGTGCGCGCGGGCCTGCTCCCCGGACTCCCTATAGCGCAGTTCCATTACCAAGTAATTGGGCATTATGGCTAAATTCCTGATGCGACGCAGCAATTCCCGTTCTTGAGAGGAGTTTCAGCAGTACCGAGCCGGAGCTGAAGGGAATGTGAATAAGTCTCTGATTTCCTTCCCTTTAGGAACACCGCCCGCAATTGGCCGTTGGCGTGGAACATCGTATGACGGTATCTTGGCGCAGCGGTTGTCGCGTGTGGATGCGCGGCCGGGGGTGAGTTCGATGAGCTTGGCATTGTTGATCGTGGGGATTTGCGCCGTACTGGCGGGTCTCCTCGCGATCATTTTCGGCCTGACGATCAGTGAGTTCAGCCTCGGCGGTACTCTCATAATCTCCGGCACCATCGGCGTCTGCTCCGGAATGTTACTGATCGGCCTGCGTCTCGTGCTGATCGAGCTCAAGGGCATTGCCCGCCGGCTGGCCGATGTGGTCGTGCCGTCCGAGGTGCGGGTCAGGCCCGTGCTGCCGGGTCTCGCCGTATCTGGCGCAGCTGCGCCCGAGCCAGCGCCGCCATCCGCAGGTCCGCCGCCCTGGCAGAGCGAAGCTGCTGCGCGCGAGCGTCCGCGCGTCGAGGGACCGCAGGAGGCGGAAGCTGCTACGCCGCCGCCCGCTCCGGAAGCGCCGCGCCGGCGCAACCTGTTGTTCGCCTCGACCTCGCGCAAGGAGCGCGAGCGCGCGGAGGCGAAGGCCCCTGAAGATATGCCGCAGCCGCCTGCGGAGCCCGGTGAGGCCCCGGACCTTCCGCCTGCGAGCTTTGACGTCGCCTGGCCGAAGCCGGACCGTACGCGCGCGCCGGAGCCGCCGCCCGCCCCGCGCCGTCCGCCGCCGCGTTCTCCGTCGACCTTTGCGGAGGCCGCCCCACCGCCTGCACCCGAACCGCCGCCAGCTGTCGAGCCGGCGCCCGTGACCGTGCTCAAATCCGGCGTCGTCGACGGCATGGCCTATTCGCTCTATTCCGACGGCTCGATCGAGGCGCAGATGCCGGAAGGCATGATGCGCTTTGCCTCGATCGACGAGCTCCGCGCCCATCTCGACCAGCGCGGTTGAGGCCGCCGCGGGCAAGTAAAACCGCGCCGTTCATCAGTAATCAGCGGGTCGTCCTCAGTTGTCGCATTTCAATCGAACGTATTGTTGACACGGAATACCTTGGCGTCGTCAATGCCGTGAGACGCAAGGTGGAGAGAGGGCGGGCCGATGTCGGACGCTGGGGCGAAGAATTTCATCGAGCTGACGGCGAGCATCGTGTCGGCCTATCTCAGCAACAATTCGACGCCTGCGGCCGAAATTCCGAACCTGATCAGCCAGGTGCATGGCGCCTTGGTGCGCGTCTCGTCGGGCCGCACCGAAACCGCGCCGCTGGAGCCGGCCAAGCCGGCGGTCTCGCTGAAGAAGTCGATTGCGCCCGATTATCTGGTCTGTCTCGAAGACGGCAAGCGCTTCAAGTCGCTGAAGCGCCATCTGCGCACGCAGTACAACATGACGCCGGAGCAATACCGGGAGAAGTGGGGCTTGCCGGCCGACTATCCCATGGTCGCTCCGAACTATGCGGTGGCGCGCTCGCAGCTGGCCAAGCGGATGGGCCTCGGGCAGCAGCAGCGGAGGCGGAAGTAATTTCTTACGTCGCCTCCGCCAGCGCCTCTTTCGCGTCGGTCTTGATGCGCTCGACCATCGAGCGCAGGCCGTTGGAGCGCTGCGGCGTCAGGTGATCGCGAAAGCCGAACTCGTTGAACACCGCGATCGCGTCGGTATCGAGGATCTGCTGCGGCGTGCGGCCCGAATAGAGCGCGAGCACGATCGCGACCAGCCCGCGCACGATATGCGCGTCGCTGTCGCCGCGATATTTCAGGATCGGTTCGCCATTGCCGCGGTCGACCAGCTTCTGGAGCCAGACCTGGCTGACGCAGCCCTGTACCTTGTTGGCGGCCGAGTGTTCCGCTTCCGGCATCGGTTCCAGGGTACGGCCGAGCTCGATGACATACCGGTAGCGGTCGTCCCACTCGTCCAGAAGCTCGAAATTGTCCCTGATTTCGTCGATCGTCGTCATGCTGGCCCGTGTTCGCGTTCAAGCCAATATAAGGTCGCGAAGCCGTGAAATCGATAGGGTTGGGCCCCAAATTGACGATCGGAATGTCTGCAGCCGGTCGTCCGGCTCACCTCCGCCCTCGCGAAAGGCGGGCCACGCTCGCACCGGTTCAGTTCACTGATTGTCCTGATTCGCCGCCGCAGGTCCGCGCCATTCGAGCGCGAGGTCGTCCTGGGTCAGGGTGTCGCGCGGCGCCTCGTTCTCGGCATTGACGTCTTCGCCGGCCATCGCGATCGAGCCGGTATGGTCGGGCGCCTTCTTGTCGGTCTTGTCGTTCTTGTCGTTGGTGATCTGCTCTTTCTTGTCGTTGATAATCTGGTAGAGCTTCTTCGCGCCGTCCTGGGCGCGCTGGCCGATGATGGTCGCGGCCTGTCCGCCGACCTCGCAGGCCGCCGGCTGGCGCTTGCAGAACTGGGTCATGTCGGAGACGGCCGCAGTCGCAGCCTGCACCGCGTCGGCGGCGCCGATCTGCGGCAGCTTCTCCGATTCGGGCGTCTTGTCCCGCGGCAGGAGCACCAGCACCAGCCCGAGCCAGAATGTGATGCGAAGCAGAAAGCGCATCTTGTCGACCTGTCCGTTAGAGTCCGCCCGCGGCAATCTCCGCGGATGCCGGACCTAGCAACTCTCGATAAATCGCAAGTGATTGCCTTGAGCTTAATTCGCGAAAAGTTGACGCAAGATTCTTCGGAAGCGACGGTCTCGTAAATTTTCGATTGACGTCCGCGTCCGTGATTCCGCCGGCCGCCCGCATCCACCAATTCGAAACCATGCGGAGGACGGTGAAACCCTGTGTTCACCATCCGCAGCGAAGACGTCGCCAAATCGTCTAAAAAGCTCCGCGACGGCGCGCTGTCCGTCGGCACGCGGCGCCGCCTTAGCACTCGTTTAAGGTCGCTCTGACACGGTGGCTCAACGACAAGGAGGCGTTCCGGCGCGTCTTCCAGAAGACGATCGAGCCGAAGCGCGAGACCCGTGACAGTTTTGAGTATCATCCGCGATTGTCTCGATGCACTGCTGCATCCCTCCGCGCGCTACGATGCGCTGATGCGAGCGCGCCATCGTGCCTTCATGGCGCCGCGGCTGCTCGGCAGCCTGGCCGCCTTCGCCGCATTCCCGGTCTATCTCGCCCTGCGTGGCGCACCGAGCGCGGTCGAGGTCGCGGCCTTCGCCTGGCTGATCGCGCCGATCATGTTGTCCTGGTTCCTGTCGCGCACTGGACGCTACGAAGGCGCGCATGTGCTGTCGTCGCTGGCGCTCGCCGGCCTGATCATGGCGGTCGCGGTCACGACGGGCGGCATCGAATCGTTCGCCGCGGTCTGGCTGGTCGTGGTTCCGCTCGAAGCTGCACTGTCGGCCTCGCGGCGCGTTGCGGCTTTCGCTTCGCTGCTCGCGCTGTCCTGCGCCGGGATGCTGATCCTGATCAGCCAGTTCGGCTGGCTGCCGGTGGCGGAGCCGAGTGCGGCCGAGCGCGGCGTGCTGATGGCGTTCGGCGTTGCGTCTGCGACCCTCTATGCCGCAGGCCTCGCCTTCGGCGCGGAATCGCTCGCGCGCACCGGCGTCGCGCTCCTGTCGCGCGAGGAGGAGCGCTATCGCCTGCTCGCGCGCAACATGAGCGACGTGATTTCGCGGCATCAGCGCAACGGCGCCGTCCAGTTCATCTCGCCGGCGGTGGAGGCCATGCTCGGCGTGCAAGTGGCGCAGCTGCTCGGCCACGGCCTGTTCGACCGCGTCCATGTCGCCGATCGGCCGGCCTATCTCACCGCTCTGTCGGATGCGGCGCGTGGCGACATCGGCAGCGTCGAGTTCCGGCTGCGGCGGGAACCTGTTGACTCCGAGCGCAGTCAGGTCGATTTCATCTGGGTCGAGATGCGCTGCCGCCCGCTCGACCGGGATCCGGGCCGCCAGGATACCGATCGTGCTTCCACCCGTGAAGTCGAAGTCGTCGCCGTGATGCGCGACGTCACCGACCGCAAGCTTTTCGAGCAGGCGCTGGATCAGGCGCGCAGCGCCGCCGAGGCGGCCGATGCGGCCAAGACGCGCTTCCTCGCCACCATGAGCCACGAGCTGCGCACGCCGCTCAATGCCATCATCGGCTTCTCCGAGATGATCGCGCAGGAGCAGACCCTGATGCTCGGGGCGGCCCAGCGCAAGGAATACGCCCAGCTCATCAACGATTCCGGCCAGCATCTGCTCTCTGTCGTCAACGGCATCCTGGACATGTCGAAGATGGAGTCGGGCAATTTCGAGATCGCGTCCGAGCCGTTCGCGCCGCGCGCCTCGCTGCTCCATTGCTGCAATCTGCTGGCGCTGAAGGCGCGGGAGAACGGCATCGACCTGATCACCGACGTGCCGCAAGATCTGCCCGTCATGACCGGCGATCCCAGGGCCTTCAAGCAGATCGTGCTCAACCTCGTGGCCAATGCCATCAAGTTCACCGAGCGCGGCGGTCAGGTCTCCGTATCGGCCGCGGCGTCGGGTTCGCAGCTGACGCTGCGCATCAGCGACACCGGCGTCGGCATCGCACCCGACGACCTCAAGCGCATCGGCGCGCCGTTCTTCCAGGCCGGCAAGACCTATCAGCGCCGTCACGAAGGCACCGGACTTGGACTTTCCATCGTCAAGAGTCTCGTGGCGTTGCATCTCGGCGAATTGACGGTACAAAGCAGGTTGGGAGAGGGCACCGCCGTCACCATCAAGCTGCCGCTCGTCTACACGCCGCCGCAAATCAGGCCGGCCCATGAGAAGGCGAGCGAGAGCAAGATCGCGACGCTGACGCCGGTGCTGCGCCAGGACCTTCAAGACCAAACTCACGACCAACACGCTCTGGTGAAGAAAAGTGCCTAAGAAGTCTGCCAAGGACGAAGCCGCTCCGCGCCGCCGTGGCGCCAAGGGCGGAGTCAAGGCCGCGGTCATCGATGTCGAGACCGAGCGCAACCTCGTGATGCGCGTGCTGCTGCACAGTCCCAAGGATACGCTGGCCGGCCTCGTTGCCGTCGCTGCGATCGCTGCGATCGTTGCCAATGCGCTGTTCCTGCAGACCGGCCGGCACCCCGCGCCGATGTTCGGCACGGTGATCAATCTTCCCGCGCCGTCGTCCGTGCCGCTGTCGAACCCCTTGCCGCGTCCGCGCCCCGTCGGCGCCGATACCTCGCCGCTCGAGCCGCGAGCGACGGAGTTCCGCGTCGAGCCCAAACCTGCCGAGCATGCCGTCGAGAAGGCGCCCGAAAAGCCCGTCGAGGCGACCGCATCGACGCGCTCGAACGATCCGATGACCAACCTGGTCAAGGCGACGACCTCGACGCCGCCCGCGGCCCTGCGTCCGCCGGCGCCGATTCCGGTGCAGAGCCCGGCCGCGCGACGTATTGCCGGCGTGCAGCGCGCGTTGTCCGAATATGGCTACGGCAATTTGAAGATCACGGGCACGATGGGCGGCGAGACCCAGTCCGCGATCCAGAAGTTCGAGCGCGAGCACAAGATGCCGGTCACCGGCCAGCTGTCCGATCGGCTGCTGCGCGAACTCGCCGCTGCGATCGGCCATCCCGTCGAATAGCCGCACCTCAAGCCGTCATTGACGCAAATCAATTCCGGCGTCGGGCTCCCGCACAGCAGACCAGATCCGCGAGCGAGCGCGATTTGCGTGGGATCAATGACGGCGGGCGGCCTCGGGGAACATGATCACTCATCCTCATCAAGGAAGAGAGGTCGTCATGTTCAAGGTCTCGATTCTCGTATGGATCATGCTCGGCACGACGCTGGCGGGCATCAGCCTGATCGTCGTGCTGATGGTGCCGAGCTTCGCCGCCGACGCCATCAGGAACATCCCCTATGCCGTGGCCGTGGGATTCGCGCTCGCGATGCCGCTGTCATATTTCGTCGCGACCCAGATTCGCGGCGGCCAGGACGGCGCGCGCAAGGCGTGAGACGGACGAGGTGAGGCTGGCATGAGACCTCGCGCTGGCCTATCGTCGAACTCATGCGTTTGAAATCCAACATTTGGGTAGCGGCCTACTTGCGCCGCTGCCAGACCGAGGGCGTGTTCGGTGCCGTGCGGCGCCGCGGCGCTGAGGAGGCGGGTGCGGTGTTCGTCAAGGTGTCGCTGCTCGACGGCAACGCGATGCTGTACGCGCCGGCGCCGCAGACCGTCTATGACGACGGCCGGCCGATCGATCGATTTTTCGTGCCCGTCTCGCCGCAGCCGCTGGCGGAGCACACGATCGAGGAGCGGCTGACCAAGGAAATCCGCTTCGATCCCGACGCGTGGATCGTCGAGACCGAAGATCGTGCCGGGCGGCATTTTCTGGAATTGGCGAAGGCCTAGCTATCGCCCCGCCGTGTCCCGGACAAGCGGCAATACGTCAGCGTTGCCGTGCAGAGCCGGGACTTAGAAAGCGGCATGAATCGACGCGGTGAAATGGACCCCGGCTCTGCAGCGCACCGCACCGGACGATGCTTCGCAGCGCCGGGGGCGCTGCGCTGCGTCCGGGGCACGAGGGCAATGTGTCGCTCGCTGCATCGGCAATGACGAGCTTGGAACGCGCTGAGTGCTTGACACTCAACGCCAACAGGAGCGGGCGCGAACAAATCAGCGGTCCGACGACCCGCCGGTGCCCATCCGCACCCCTGGCGCGGAGCCGGGCTGCGCGCCCGGCCGCGTCTGGCCGGCGCCCGCCCGCGCGCGCTGGCGTTCGCCGTCATGCAGCGCTGCCTGGTACTTCGCGCGCGTGACAGCGAGCGTCGAGCCGCGCCAGGCCGCCAGCATCACCAGCGCCGCACGCTCGCCGAGGCGGTCGTAGAGCCGCGACAGCCGGTACACCTCGTTCACGGAGGTGCCGATCTCCGGCTTGAAGAACAGCAGGATGCGCTGGAAGACCGGGCTCGGCATGTCGAGCGCGCGCGCGGCGACCGCGAGCGCCTCGCCGCCGGCATCGTCGACGATCTGGGCTGCGACGCGCGAGGGCAAAATCAGGCTCTCGACCAGCTCGAAGGCGAAGTTCTCGACGTCGCCCGCGATCGCCGCCATCTCCAGGATCTGGATCGCGCGCCTGGCGCGCACGGTCGGGATGCGCGGCGCGGCCTTCAGCGGGCTCTGCGCCAGATTGTGTAGGATCAGGGCGCGCTCGGAGGCACCGGCGCGGAAGAACATGTCGTGGATCTCGGCGGCCTCCTTCGGCTGCATCGCCATGTTGGTGGCCATGCGTTGCTCGGCCTCGGTCGGGACGCGGGAGGGCCCGGACGGCGGAGTGGGGATCTCCCGGGCCAATGGCACCCTGCGGCCCTCATGGGTCGCGACCAGCCCGAGCTTCTGCAGGACCGGGACGGGCGTCTGCGCATAGACCGCGAGCCGCGCCTTGACGGCCGCGCGCGTCGCATCGTCGACCTGGTCGATCAACCGCGTGGCGAGTTCGACGAACTGCCGCTGCTCATCGTCGCTGTGGGTGCTGGTCTGGACATAAAGGTCGGTCAGCACGCGCAGCAGCGTCGGACGGACATCGACACCTTCGCGACGGGACAGGGTCATCAGCCCGTCGAATCCGGGAAACAGCGACTTGGTCATGGAGGCGTACGCAACTCGGGAAAGATACTCGTTGGCGAGCCTAGCGCAGGTTCTTTTAAAGCCTCGTTAAGGAAAACGAGGCGTGAAGCCGGCCCTGCAACTTAAGGCGTTGTCGTGCCGCAACGGGACGGCGCGGCGCGCCCGTGAGGTTACGGTCCAAGGGTCGACCGAGGGGCGCGTTTACATCCCGTTAACCATGAACTGATCTTAATGAATGCATGTTGCAGGGGCGCGTTCGGTCGCGCGGCAATCGAAGAGAGCTGACATGGGGACCATCATCGAATTTCCGGCCGGTCGCCGGGTGGGCTCGTCGGGGGATGTCGCTCCGCGCGCGGACATGGGAACGGTGCTGATCCTTCCCGTGATCCGGATCGAGCGTGAGGCGGACGAAACCAGCGGCGATCGCGGGCCGGAGCAGGGCGCAGCGCCGGGGCGCCGTCGTCGCCGTCGCTGACATCCGGCTTCAGGCAATGCCGGACTCCATCCGCCAGATCCGGCCAGTCCTGTCGGCCGTCCTGCTTGCGCTGCTTGGCGCCGGGCTCTGCGCCTGCAGCGGCGGCGATTTCGGCCGCACGCGGGCCGACATGCGCAGCGACGACATGCATCGCTGGCTGGGCGCGGAGGTGACCTCCAGCGTCGGCCTGCGGCCTTCGCAATTCCAGCTCACCGACGAAGAGCGCCAGCTCCGCGACCTCGCTTATCCCATGATCGAGCCGCCGCTGTCGCGCCCCGCCTGGAAGAGCGTGTTCGGCGACTACAAGGCGCTGCCCTCGCCGTGGCGGCAGAAGATCGTGTTCGACCGCACCATGTACGGACGCACGCTGATCGACGAGCCGCACCGCTCGCATTCCTCGCGTTATGCGCAGCTGATCGAGGACGTCCGCAACGACATCACGCGTTTCGAGCCGTTCTTCGCCTCGGCGATCCGCGTCATTGATCTCGACAGGAAGCGCAATGCTAGCATGGCACGCGTCTCCGCGCTCTCGCCAGGGGAGAGGGACGATGCGGTCGCGCGCATGCAGGAGAACTCGCTGATCATCCAGTGGGTGCAGCAGTGCCTGGAGCAGCGCATCTCGTCCTACCGCTGGGCGCTGGAACGCCTGGTGATCCAGGCCCCCGACGGCATGGCCGCCGATGCCGACCGCCTGATCGGCGAGCTCGCCGCCCAGACCGCCAACCCGCCGGTCCAGGCACAACCGCCCTACGGCCGCGCGGTCATCTCGAAGGGGTAGGGGCTTCCTGCGTCTGCTACGCAAGCGCCCGATCCTATCGGGCTTCGACCACTTCGCCGTCTTCCTTGACGAAGCGGCCGACGGGATTGTCGAGCAGATCGATCACGGCCTCCGACGGCCGGCACAAGCGCGTGCCCTTCGGGGTCACCACGATCGGACGGTTGATGAGAATGGGATGGGCGATCATCTGATCGATCAGCTCGTCATCGGACCATTTGGGGTCGTCGAGGCCGAGCTCCTTGTACGGTGTTCCCTTCTCACGCAGCAGCGCGCGGACCGGAACGCCCATCGTCGCGATGAGCTCGATGAGCTTCTCCCGCGAGGGCGGCGTCTTGAGATATTCGATAACGACGGGCTCGGTGCCGCTCTGCCGGATCATCGCGAGCGTGTTACGCGAGGTGCCGCAGGCGGGGTTGTGATAGATCGTGACGGTCATCGGGGTGTCTCCGCAATCGGAACAGGGCCGCGGGCTCGCGAGGGGCCGAGCAGCCAGTTCATCAGCAGCATGCCGACGAAGGCGCCGCAGAGCTCTGCAACAATGAAGCCGGGCAGGTCGACGGGACGGATCCCGGCAAACGTGTTCGTCAGCGACCTTGCGATGGCGACGGCCGGATTGGCGAACGAGGTCGAGGCGGTGAACCAGTAGGCCGCAGTGATGTAGAGGCCGACCAGCCAGGGAACCGCCGTCCGCTGGAAGCTGATGCCGGCCAGGATCGTCGCGACCAGCCCGAACGCCGCGACGGCTTCGGCAAACCATTGCGGCCCTCCGGTTCGCAGCTTGGTCGAGAGGTCGAGCAGGGGCAGTCCGAACATCAGGTGCGCCGCGATCGTCCCAGCGATGCCGCCGGCGATCTGCGCGATTACGTAGAGCGCGGCTTCATTCACCGGCAATTCGCGCTTGCTGGTGAAGACGAGGGTGACGGCGGGATTGAAGTGCGCCCCCGAGATCGGACCGAGCACGGTGATCAGGACAACCAGGATGGCCCCGGTCGGCAAGGTGTTGCACAGCAGCGCAAGCGCCACATCCTTGGTTAGCGTTTCCGCCATGATGCCGGAACCGACCACAGTGGCGACGAGAACGCCGGTGCCGAGCGCTTCGGCAGCGAGCCGACGCGAAAGGTCGAACGAGTCCATTAGCCGGCCTTCGATGTTGAGTGCGTCGCACCTTCGGAGCGACCAATCTCACGCAGCCTGGTGCCGAGCGAGAGCTTGTCGATGCTTCTCAGCGGCAGGTTCACGAAAGTATCGATCCGGTTTCTCAGGTAGCGGAATGCGGTGACAAATGCCGCCTGCTTTTCCAGATCGGTGCCTTCGACGGCCGCGGGATCTTCGATGCCCCAGTGTGCTGTCATCGGCTGCCCCGGCCAGATCGGGCAGGATTCACCGGCTGCGTTGTCGCAGACGGTAAAAACGAAATCCATCACCGGCGCATCGGCGGCCGCGAATTCCAGCCAGCTCTTCGAGCGCATCCCGTCGATCGGGTAGTCCATGCTCTGCAGCGTGCGCAGCGCCAGCGGATGCACGGCGCCTTTCGGCGTGCTTCCTGCGGAGAAGGAGCGAAAGCGCCCGCGACCGTCCTTGCGTAGGATCGATTCCGCGAGCACGGACCGGGCCGAATTGCCCGTGCAGAGGAACAGCACATTGTAGACGCGGTCAGGCACGGGCCTTCTCCTTTCGCTTGGGAGCGCAGCACGATTGCAGGGTCTCGACGACGGGGTCGCAAACCTCCGGCCGTCCGCCGCAGCAATCGCGCAGCAGGAACACTGCAATTTCGCGAAATTCGCCGAGGTTGGCGCGATAGATGATCGAGCGGCTGTGCCGCTCGGAAGACACGAGGCGCGCGCGGCTCAGAATCGACAGATGCGCCGAGAGCGTGTTTTGGGGGACTTCGAGCAGGCGCGCGAGGTCGCCGGCCGCAAGACCGTCAGGCTCGTGTCTGACCAGCGTCCGGAACGCCTCCAGACGGGTCGGTTGCGACAGCGCGGCGAGCGCCAGAACGGCCTCTTCTGTTTCCATATATCCAGACTTATGGAATTGTTGGGATCGCGTCAACTTCCGTGCGCGTTTATTTCGAACATTCTAGAAATAGCGTTTGACAACTCGTGTGCACGCACACATCGTGGCGCCCATGAAGATCGATGACGCAGCGGCACGTCTGGAAGCCCTGGGGAACCGGACCCGGCTTCAGATCTACCGCGCATTGGTCCGGGCCGGGCACGCGGGCATGCCGGTTGGCCGCCTGCAGGACAAGCTGAAGATCCCGGCGTCAACGCTGTCGCACCACATCAAGACCCTGGTCTCGGTCGGACTGGTCAGTCAGACCAGGGAAGCGACGACCCTGATCTGCCACGCCAATTTCGACTCCATGCGGGGCCTGGTCGACTACCTGGTCGCAGAGTGCTGTGCGGACGAAGCCGCATGCGAGGATGCTCAGACGGCAGCCTGATTCATTTGACCGTTTATTCCATAATTCTAGAAATATAGGAGAATCGGAATGAAGACTGTAGCCATCATCGGGGCGGGGCCGGTCGGTCTCGCGGCCGCCGCGCACGTGCTCGAACGCGGCATGTCTCCCGTCGTGCTCGAAGCCGGGCCCGAGGCCGCGCATGCGGTGCGGCAGTGGCAGCACGTCCAGCTCTTCTCGTCGTGGGAATACAATGTCGACAAGTCGGCGGCGCGCCTGCTCGCGCCGACGGGCTGGAATTCGCCCGATCCTCAATCCTATCCGACCGGCGGCGAACTGATCGAGCGCTATCTCGCGCCGCTCGCAATGCGAACGAAGCTGCGCGAGGCGATCCGGACGTCGAGCCGCGTCACGGCCATCAGCCGCACCGGCTTCGACAAGGCGAAGACCAGGGGCCGCGAGCAGGCGCCCTTCGAACTCCGCTATCAGAACGGCAAGGGCCCCGAGGTGCTGCGCGCCGACGCCGTCGTCGACGTGTCGGGCACGTGGTTCTCGCCCAATCCGGCGGGCAGCAACGGCCTGCCAGCGATCGGCGAACGCGAGCGCACGGATCGCATCGCCTATGGCATGCCGGATGTGCGGGGCACGGATCGCGGCAGATATGCCGGCAAGGCCGTGGCCGTGCTCGGTGCCGGCCATTCCGCGCTTGGCACGCTGATCGATCTCGCGCGGCTCGCCGAGGAGGTGCCCGGCACCAAGCCCGTCTGGCTGCTGCGCGGCGGCGATCCTGCAAAGGCCTTCGGCGGTGGCAGCAACGACAAGCTTGCCGCGCGCGGCGAGCTGGGCTCCAGCTTCGCCGCGCTCGTGGCTGCCGGAAAGATCGGGGTCGAGACCGGCTTCGGTGTCACCCATCTTTCGGACTTCGAGGGACGTCTCAGGATTTCGGCAGGCGCCTGCTGCGGTGCGCGGAGCGTGGTTGCGGACGAGCTGGTGGTGTCGACCGGCTTCCGTCCAGATCTCTCGTTCCTGTCCGAGCTGCGGCTGCGGCTCGACCCGGCGATCGAGGCGCCCGTCGCGCTTGCGCCGCTCATTGATCCCAACGAGCATAGCTGTGGAACAGTGCGGCCTCACGGCGCTCGCGAGCTGGCGCATGACGAGCCGGGCTTCTATCTCGCCGGCATGAAATCCTACGGCCGGGCGCCGACCTTCCTGATGACGACCGGATACGAGCAGGTCCGTTCGATCGTCGCCGACATCGCGGGCGACAAGGAGGCTGCCGCACGGGTCGAACTCGTGCTGCCGGAGACCGGCGTCTGCACACGCGGCGGCGTGGAGTCCGCCGGCGCGGCGGGATGCTGCGGCGGTCCGGCCAAGGACGTACCCTCGGCCTGCTGCGCGGCCGATGAATCGGCCAGGAAGGCGGGCGGCGCGGGATGCGGTTGCTCATGACGGGAGGCACCGCGAGCCCGCTCGCTGTCGTCGTGGCGCTCGGCAGTGCCCAGACCATTGCCTGGGCGTCGAGTTACTATCTCCCTGCGATCCTGGCCGCGCCGATTGCGCACGATCTCGGTCTTGCGCCGACTTACCTGTTCGGCGCGCTGTCGGGAGCGCTCGTCATCTCAGGCCTGCTCGGCCCAAGAGTCGGGCATGCCATCGACACGTTCGGAGGGCGCAGCCTGCTTGCCGTCTCGAACCTCGTCTTCGTGGCGGGCCTGCTCCTGCTGTCCGTGTCCCATGGTGTGGCGGTGCTGGTCACCGCCTGGATCCTGCTCGGGATCGGCATGGGCATGGGCCTCTATGAAGCGGCGTTCGCGACGCTTGCGCGCATCTACGGCGCCAATGCGCGAGGAACGATCACCGGCATCACCCTGATTGCCGGTTTCGCCAGCACCCTCGGTTGGCCTCTCACGACGTGGCTCGCTTCGGAGTACGGCTGGCGCACGGCTTGTCAGGTATGGGCGGCAATCCATATCGGCGTTGCATTGCCGCTCAATCTTTCTCTGCCCCGTGCCGCTCCGTTGGACCAGGACTCCCGACCGGGCCCGGGCACGAGCCGACAATCCGGCCGCCAGAGCGAAACCTTCGCGATGATGCTGCTGGCCTACATGTTTGCGGCCGCAAGCTTCGTCAGCTCCGGAGTCTCGGCCATTCTGCCGGCCATGCTGGTTGCGTTCGGCGCCACGCCGGCACAGGCCTTGTTCGCAGGAGCATTGGTCGGACCTGCGCAAGTCGGCGCCCGCCTTCTGGAGGCAGGATGGCTCAGCCGGTTTCATCCACTGCTGTCGACAAGGCTCGCCGTGCTCATGAATCCGGTCGGCGTGCTCGCACTGGTCGCGGGCGGCCCCTGGCTCGCGCCGGCCTTCACGGTGCTGTATGGCGCGGGCAACGGCATCATCACCATTGCGCGCGGTACGCTGCCATTGGCGCTGTTCGGGCCGGTAGGGTTCGGCAGGCGTGTCGGCGTGATCTCGCTGCCGTCGAGGGCAACGGGCGCCTTCGCGCCGCTTGCGCTGGGACTGATGGTGGAGCATTTCGGCAGCAGCGCGCTGTGGATCAGCGCGGCGGCCTCGGTCTCCGCCTTCTTCGCGCTGCTGCTGCTTCGTGCGGATCGGACGACATGAGTCCCTTGCATATGAGTCCCTTGCATCCTCCGGCCGCCATGGCGGGTGCCGGCGATTACGCTTTCGAGCCGGTCAATCCCGAGATGAAGAAGTGTGGCGACGTCACGCTCGCCGTTCGCTTGACCAACAAGCAGACCGGCAAGCCGGTTGCGGATGCCGTCATCTTCAAGACACGCGTCGACATGGCTCCGGACGGTATGGCCGAGATGGAGTCGGCCCTGGAGGCAGGTCGAACGCGTGATCAAGACCGTCCCGGGCACATCCTCGGCCTACGCCGAGCGCGGTATCGGCGGTTACTATCTGGATATCGTCCCCGATCGCGAGGCGCTCGCCCGCTACGGCATCCTGATCCAGGACGTTCAGGACACCATCGCGGCCGCGCTCGGTGGTCAGACGGTCACGACGACGGTGGAAGGACGGCAGCGGTTCACGGTGAACATGCGCTATCCGCGCGACCTGCGCGACAATCCGAAGGCGATCGCCGGCGACATCCTGGTGCCGATGCCCGCGGGCGGCGCCGTGCCGCTTGGCGAAGTCGCCACGGTCGAGCCTGCACGGGGGCCGACGTCGATCCGGACGGAGAATGGCCAGCTCGCGACCGACAGCTACGTCGACATCCGCGATCGCGATATCGGCAGCTACGTCGCTGAGGCGCAATGTGCGGTGACACCAGGCCATCATGGAGGGCGCCGTCGAGCGCGTCTGCCCGAAGATGATGACGGTGGTTGCCATCATGGCGGGCCTGCTGCCGATAATGTGGAGCACCGGCACCGGGTCACGCGCGCTTTCTGGGAGCGCAATCTGCGCTTGAAGACGGATTCGGGCAAAGATGGTCCAGAAAGTGGGGCGCCGGCCCTGGTATCCGCTGGCATGATGGGAGACCGTGCGGACGTCATCTTTGCCGCACCTGAAGAGATCAGCAAGACCATTGAGCGGCGATGCTAGGAGATGCGCGCATGGGCTTCTACAATGACGTCATTCTTCCACGGCTTTGCGACCTTGCGATGCGCAACAAGGAACTTGCGCCCTACCGGCTACGCGCGACCCGTGCGGCTCAGGGCCGGGTGCTCGAGATCGGCGTCGGGACCGGCCGCAACCTGCCGTTCTACGGGGCTACGGTGAAGCAGGTTGTGGGGCTTGAACCCGCTCCAAAGCTTCTGGAGATGGCGCGGCACGCTCCCCATCCGGAAACTCCAGTCGGGTTTGTCGAAGCTTCGGCCGAGGCGCTTCCGATCGAGGACCGCAGCATCGACACGGTCGTGACGACCTGGACCATGTGCAGCATTCCGGACGTCGATCGCGCGATGACGGAGGCGCGGCGTGTGCTGAAACCGGGAGGGAAGCTGGTCTTCGTCGAGCATGGCCGCGCGCCCGAACCGCGCGTGCGCTGGTGGCAGGATCGCCTGACACCCGCATGGATGCGTATCTCGGGCGGTTGTCATCTCAATCGGGACATTGCCGACGTCTTGACCCGGAACGGCTTCCGCATCGACGAGATGCGCACCGGATATATGAATGGGCTGAAGCCCATGACCTTCATGTACGAGGGCCAGGCGAGCCCTCGTTGATGCCCGTGGCGGCAGCATCTCCGCGGGATTGGCGTATACGTCCCCGAAGCCGCCCAGTAATGATTGGTTGATGTCCCGCAACATGGGTGGAAAGTCATGAAGATCGTCGTTTTGATCATCGCTTTGCTCGCGCCGGCTGCCGCCTGGGCGCAGACACCCTATGCCGGCATGCAGTCCCGCCACATCAAGGCGCTCTCGGACCAGCAAATTGGCGATCTGCGGGCGGGACGCGGCATGGGGCTCGCACTCGCTGCCGAGCTCAATGGATATCCCGGGCCCTCCCACGTGCTCGAACTCTCGGACCAATTGGGATTGAACCCTGAGCAGCGGAGCAAGTTTGAGGAGATGTTCTCCGAGATGAAGGCCGAAACCACTCCCATCGGCACCAGATTGATCGAGAAGGAGGCGGATCTGGATCGGCAGTTCGCCAGCCGCACGATCACGGCCGAAAGTCTTGGTTCTGCCACGGCGGCCATCGCGAAAACGCAGGGCGAGCTGCGGCAGGCTCACCTCAAATATCACCTGCGCGCTGCGGCGGTTCTCGATCAAGCGCAACTGGCAAGATACGCCGAGCTCCGCGGGTACACATCCAGCGACGCCGCGGAGCGCCACCGGCACCATCGATGACCTGACCCTCGATTCGGGCGTTGCCTGTCTCGGGATGGTGGCAAAAGTGCCGGTGCTCCTCCGCCGTCAGGGTTGTGGAGGATAGCGGTCGAATGCCGGCAGTTCGTGCGCATGCTCCATCCAGCGAAGTCGCTCGGCGACCTGGATCTGCATCGTCGCTGGCACCGCCTCGGGATCGTCGTAGGTCGCGCTCTGGATGTCGATCACACCCGGCATCATGCTGGCATTGACATAGAACAGTCCGGTGCCGCAGTCGCCGCAAAAGTGCCGCCGGGCATGTTCCGAGGAGTGGTATACCTTCGGCTCGCCCTTGGTCACCTTGACGGCATCCTCCGCGTACATCGTCCAGCCGACGACCGGGGCGCCGGCGTGGAGCCGGCAATCGCGGCAGTGGCACAGCGCGTGGACGATCGCCTCGCCCTCGACCTCATAGCGGATCGCGCCGCAATGACAGCCGCCGGTGATGGTGCTCATGCGTTCCTCCGATCGAAGATGGCTTCGCCGCTCGATAGCCCTCGAGACGTGTCGCTTCAATGCCGCAATCGATTTGCGATTGCGTCCTACTGTCGCGTGACAGCTCCTGCCATGGGTCGGCGTGCCGACCATCAACCAGACCGTCTCGACGCTGCGGTTCTTCTTCAACTCGTGGCATCGGCTCGATCTCAATCAGCCAGATCGCCCGCGGCGCTCAAATCCCGATAGCACCTGCCGCACGCCTTACGTTCCCTCAGGCTCGGTTTCCTCCATTGCAGGCTTTCGGACGCCGGCCGCCGAATACGCGGCACCGTCCCTCAAGCGGCCGGCATCCAACGTGCTGAGCGCGATCCGAACCTCTCGCGCGAGATCGGGTTCAGGTAGATTGATCGGTCGATGATCCTGTTCAGGCGGGCTATCAGCACGGCAATGAATGCGGCCAAGGGGCCGAGAGGAAACGCGGGTGCCGCCGCCTGGGAACAACGTGAGAAATCTGACGAACCGATGCGGTATCCGTCAATATTGGCTTGCTTCGCTATTTCGTCGTCATTCGCCGGGTCGACGTCACCGTGGTCGTGGGCGCCATCGGCGAGATCGAGAAGGTCAGCCAGGTATTCCAACCGGCTGGACGATTCTCGGCGGCGAACTCACCGTAGCCCTTCAGGTTCAAATAGCCCTGCATGTCCCCCACCGGAAACAGATAGCCGATTTGCGGCCCGGCGCCGAGCACCCGCGAGCGAAAGCCTCCCAGCACAGGGTGCTGGCCAAAGTCATCCGTGATCTGCTGATAGGCATATCCCACAAGGCCGACGAAAACCTGCTTGGATAGAAATTGCGAGGCGCCCCAATCGATGTGGAAGTCGATGCCGTTCTGGTATTGCGTATCTTGATTCTTGAAGTTGTAGGTGAAGCCCGCCACCGCCGAAAATTCATGCCCCGTTTGCGGGTTGAAGTAGGTGTAACCGGCGCCGCCGTCGATCGCGGCATGACCGATGCCGAGATTTGCCAGACGCGTCGGGCTGTATGCCCCGACGGGAATATCGCCTGTCACGTAGGTCATGAAATTGTGCACGCCTGCGTTCCACTTGAGCGTCGCCTGCGGATACAAGTCGCCGACCGCCGTGATCGAGTCGCCGAAACTGCCCGTGCGCGTCGTCGCGAGCGGGCCGACAGCCGCCGTCAGCGTTCCGTCGAGGTTCGCGCTCGAGCGTCCGAATAGTCCGACTATGCCGATGGCGAGTTGCCCGCCCAGTACCGGCGTCGCAAACGTGTAGGTGGGATTGAGGAGAACGAGATCGCCCTGCCCATTGAGGCGCAAGTTCAGATCGACGTTCACAGCGGCGGGAATTCTCCCGACCTGGATTTCCCTTGAGGCCGCCGCACTGCCGAAGGCGCTTACGCTGGTGTGATAGTAGACTTCCGCCATCGACCACCCGGCGACCTGAGGGGTTGCTGCGAGGCTGCTGAAACGGCCGGGAAGCCAATATGAAACTCCGGCCTCGTCGGCGCGGACGGTTGCTGACCAGACCGACGTTGTCAGCATGGCCATAGCCATGACCGGGCTTCTGAACGGGAAACGGATCCCTCGCTTTGTTTGACCTCGACTGTTGGCGTGTCCCTTTCCCGCGTCCATCTCTCACCCCTTCACTTCCGGGCGTATCGCGCAACAATCTGTTCTGCCGCGGCATCGTTCCTTCCGCGGCGCGAGCTCATTTGACGGATGCCGCCCCCCTATGGGTCGGCATCCGCTCGATCTCTCACGTCCCAACCTTCCTCGCGGCGGGAACCGTCCATGTGCCGTTGATGATCGAGGGATCTGTTTCCTGCGGCCAGTACATGCGCAGCATCAGTATGAAATCTCCCCCAGGCGCGGGAAGCCAGTTCGATTCCTTGTCTTTGCCCGGCGAGTCTTTCTGGATGTAGAGATCGGTTGAGCCGTCCGGGTTTTCCTTCAAATCTTCCCGCGCGCTGATCGAGTAGCGATCAATCGGATTCTTCACGAAGAAGTACGCGCTATCGTACATCGTCAGCGACCAAAATCCCTCCGCTGGCGGCAGGTGGCCCTTGGGAAACCGCATGATGTACTTGTTGGCGCCATTGTATTTGCGGCCATCGGCGTCCTTGAGCGAGGTCGGGTAGACTGCGTCCTGCGGACGGTTGGCGCCGAGCCCGATCGCGGTCACCAGGGCCCGCATCAGATAGTCGGTGCCATAGATGCCGGTCTTCGTTGTGAAGGCAAAGCCATTCTCGTCCTTGACGGCCTTGTTGATCTTGAACTGGAGCATGATCCGGTCAAACGACACCTCTGGTAGACGCTTCAGGAAGTCCGCCTTGAGCTTGCTCTCGTCAAAGTCCCGTCCGGGATCGATGCCGATGCGGGCAAATTTGGCAAGCTGAGGCGCGTCTGCTTCCGATGGCGGATTGGTCTTCATGAGCTCGCACAGCAGCTTGAAATACGACACCGCGTCCATGCGATTGACCTGTTCGCGGACGGCGGTCTTCATATCGATCGACGGATCGACCTTTCCCGGAGGTGGCGTGTACGGCTTGCCGTAAGCACTGAGTGGTACGAGCTTGCACTCATCCTGCAGCTTGTGAACGGCGGCGTAGTCCTCCGGCGTGCCGGTGCAATAGATGCGGCCAAGCAGCCACACGATACTGGTAGGTGATTTGTATTCCTTCACGCCGGCCGGCAGTGTGCCCTTCCATCCGGGTCCGGTGATCGCGTAGGTCTGCGCTCCGGTGCCGGTGGTGCGCTTTCCGGGCACTTGAAACACTGTCGTCCAGCCGTCCAGCATTGGCATCAGGAAATAGCGCCCCTTCATGTCCGGGATGCTGAGGACCCACGGCTCTTTCCCGACGTCGAAGAAGGAGGTTGTGTAGAGAGTGTCCGCGTTGGGCGCGGTGACATCCCTGAATGAAGCGTCCGGATATTGACGCAGCTTGATCATCTGACCCATCGGCCCGCGCGTTCCGACGGGTTCGGCAACATTGGTGATGACCCGGCGCGTCATCTCCATCGTCACCAGCGGATAGCCGAAGATGTAGGCGTCGCTCGCCAGCCAGAAATCCTCCAAGCCTTGACCGACGCCCAGGAAGGAACCGTCCTGGGCGAGCGCCGATTGCCCCATCGCTGCTCCTGTGAGCAGACCCATTCCACCAAACGTGAGATTGCGACGAGTGATGTTCATTTGTTCTCTCCCTTGCATTGAAACGATTTAAAATAATTTCGGAGGACCGCTCCGACCACACGGGATCAACGCGTCGACCTTCAGCGCCTCCCGTCCTGTCTGCGGCTATGGTTGCATTTTGATTCCAAGTGCTGCTCTCGTGTCCTTGAAGACGACTGCGATCGCTTCGATGATGAGCTGGTCTGGATGAGCCGTGCAGTGTTGGATCACCTCGTGGTCGGCTTGCCGGGACCTCTTGATGTCGAGGCAATGTTTGCGGGCGAGGCCGTGGTAGCACCCCTTTGTTCGACAAAGCCTCCTAGCTCAGCACCTGCGCTCAATAGCAAGGCGGATAGGGGTAGTATCCGCATCGGGGAGCGTAGTACGGATAGGTTGCGGCTCCAACAGCGGCCGCAGCTCCCGCATAGGTGGCGCCACGATAAAATGCACCGCGCCAAGCCGTCCGGCGGGCGACACCGGCAAAGGACAGCGGTGTGAATGGCCGCCCGATCATGTCAATGAAGACCGAGGCCGGTCCATCGGTGCCGGCGAGATCGCCCTCCAGCACGTCGACATCGAAGGTGAGCTTGTCACCGTCAAGTTTCGGCGATTTTAGAACGACCACGGCATCCGCCACCGACGATCCGTCTTTCCTGAATCCGGAAACGGTGGCGTTCGGCGGATCCTTCGCGAAATTGTCAGTGCCGTTGCCCCAATCCTCGACGATGCGAGCCGTGAGATCGTGACCGGCCGCGCGAACCGGTCGATCCGCGAACACGATCGCATTCGGCGAAACTCCCGCCAGCACAAGCTTTCCGTCCTTCAAGCTCACGCCGCGCGAATTGAGGACGAACAGAGACGGCACCACTTCCGGCTTTGCCTGGCCGATGGATTTCTCCAGCGGAACGTGCGGCTTATATTCGAGGGCCGTTTGAGCATGAACGTCTTGGGGGCAAGCCAATAACGCGCCCGCGCAAGATGCAAATAGAGCAGCACGAAGTGTCATGATCATTTCTCTCCCTGAAATGGGACGGCATTGTTTTCGTCCAGGCCCGACGGTCGCTTCGCTGCGCATTTGGCGCCAATTCAGATCGAGCGTCTTGCCATTTCGCGCCAATCGTCGCTGATGACCTCAGCCGTCAATCGCGCGAGCGCGTCTGCGATGGCCTGCCCGTTGTCGCTTGCCGGCAAGTTGCTGCTGTCTATAGACGATGGGCTGAACGTTCATCAAACGCACGAAAATGCGGCTGAAGCTGCTTGCATTGGCATAGCCGAGGAATTTTGCGATATCGGACAGGGGCTTGCTCGAACCCGCGAGGAGTCGGCACGCGATGTTCAAGCGAACCTCTGCAAGCATCGCGCTGTGGCTGGTGCCCATCCGGCCGAGATGACGCTGCAACGTCCGCGTACTGATCTTGCATATCCGGGCCGTACCATTTAGAGTTGCGTCACCGTGTCGCAGCGACGCGACAATGGCCGCGCGGACAGCGTCGGATGACGGCAAACGGACAGCTCTCATCTGGTATGAGGCACGAAGCCTATGCTCCCTCTGGAGAAAACCTTCGCTTCCGGGGCCCCTTCTGGCAGTCTACCCCGGGTAAACCGCGGCTTGTCAGACATTGCCTTTCGTCACCTGGCGGCCCTCGCACGACAGTTGTCGCGCGCGTGCAATGCTGCGAAGCTGGCGACAGGGTTCATGAGAATGCAGCACGAGAAGCTGAACATCTTTCGGTCGTCGTCTTGATTTCATGCAAAGCCTATGCAGCAAGCTGTTGGCCGTCTGGCCATTAGGCGCCAAAGAAGCCGGCAACCCGGCGCGAAGGAGCGGCTTTGCTGCTCGACGCAGGCGATCGCTGCGGGATCACGGCGCAATTCCAACCCAGCATCCGGCTACGATTGAGGGGGCGCACCGATGGCAACAATTCATCTGACGCGTTGCCAATTCCTCATGCCCTTCGCTGATATCCTTAGAGAAATGGGCGCAGCCGCGGGTTCGCTCCTGGAAAGAACTCGTCTCCCCCCATCGTTGGAAGAAAAGGCCAATCACTACGTTCCGATACTGCAAGCAATCGACTTCGCAGAAATCGCCAGCAGATCGCAAGGCATCACGGATTTCGGATACCACGCTTCTCGACGTCTGCACTATTGTCACCTGAGCGAGAAAACCCGGACCCTGATCGGCCATTCCCCAACGCTGTTGGTCGCATTGCAACAGGCTTGCAAATGGGCCTCGATCGAGGACTCGAACTTGAGCAACTGGATCGAGCGCTACGACGATCACGTGAGATTTTGCAGCAGACTCACCGGAACAAAAGGACTGTTGCATCTCGAGCATTCACAATGGCTTCAGAATATCTTCCCGATATACATCGTCCAGCAATTTGCCGGACCGGATTGGGCTCCGGCAACGATCGCCTTTGAAGCGCGCCATACGCCGAGCCTTGCGTGTCAATCATTCTGGCCAAGCACGCGCTTCCTGTCTGGTCAGGAGTCTTCGTGGATCGATGTGCCGATCGCGCTCCTCAGCCTTCCCAATCGTGCAAGGGAAAACGTGGTTTCTTCGCAGGATGGCGAGGTTGGTCCGTCAGATCATGATATCATCGCAACGCTCAAGTTGATGTTGCCGGCTTACCTGGATCAAGGACTTCCAGCCCTTGCTGAAATCGCGGAGATGGCGGGCGCCAGCACGAGGAGCTTGCAACGCAAGCTCGCGTACGCCGGTCTCACGTACTCGGATCTGATCGATACGATCCGCTTCGAGAATGCCGGCAGGCTTTTGCGTGACACGGATTCCAAGATTATCGAGATCGCTTTCTCCTCGGGCTACGCTGATCCGGCCCACTTTACTCGCGCCTTCCGTCGGATTTCCGGTGTTACGCCACGACAGTTTCGTGCGCAATCGCGACCAAGCTAGGTGGTCCGACTTTGGGAGCTTTGGCGGGCGGCATCCGCCATGAAGGGACTCCTGCACCTCCGCAATCGTCGTCGCTATTCGATCACCTCGTCGGCGCGGACGAGAAGTAAGGGGGACACGGTGAGGCCCAGCGCTTTGGCAGTCTTCATATTGATGATCAGCTCGAATTTGGTTGGCCTCTCTACCGGCAACTCGGAAGGCCTGGCGCCTTTGAGAATCTTGTCCACGTAGTGCGCCGCACGGCGGAACAGATCTCGGGCGTCGGCTCCGTAGACCGATAATCCGCCATCAGCATAATGCCGGAACAGATAGTTTGCCGGCAGGCGATATTTCGCCGCGAGCGCGATAATCCGCGGAGCCTGAACATAGGTGAGCGTATCGCCAAAATCGATGATCGCATCGGCGTGCTGGGCGGCAGCGGATGCAAACGCGACGTCGAGCTCCTCGGCCGTGGCTGCCTCGACCGGCAGCAAGGCCACGCCGAGCTCCCGGCCTAGGCGGGGTACGTCTTCCGCGAGATATAGCCTTTGCATTGGATTGTCCGGATTGACCAAGAGCGCGATTTTCGAGGCGCCGGGGACGAGTTCTCGAAGGATTTCGAGACGTTTCGCGAGGAAGTCATCCGGTACCATGGTCGAAAGGCCCGTCACGTTGCCTTCGGGACGCGACAGGCTTTGCACGAGGCCAAGCTTCACGGGGTCGGCCACACTCACGAATACGATGGGAATGGTGGTGGTTGCCGACTTCAGCGCTACGGCCGCTTGCGGACCGGGAGCGACCAACAGATCGGGACTGAGGGCAATCAGATCGGCGACAGATGCCGCCAGTCGATCCGAGGGATGGGAAAAGCGATACTCGATGACGAGATTTTTTCCCTCGACCCAGCCGAGGCTTCGCAGCGTATCAAGAAGCACAAGCTCGGCTTGATTGAGGGCTTTCCCACCTCCATCACCTACGGCGAGAAAGCCGATTCGACGGCGTTTTCCCTGCGCCCGGGAATAACATGGCGAAATGAGCAGCGCCGCGGTGCCCGCTATGAACTTCCGCCGTTTCATTCGACCCTCATCGCAGCGTGAGGACCAAGGCGATATGGTATCAGGTCTTGATAGTCGGCGCACTCTGTGGTCGCAAATTGCTGCGCCGCAACGCGCGGCCCGGGACGGCTATGTCTTGCTTGTCGTGGGGAACGATAGGGATCTCTCGGTCATCGCAATCCGTGCTCCCAAATGAGAACACCCGCGACGGGCTGCTCCGCGCGGGTGTGACGAACTCTCGATGATGCCAGTATGCCGGTGTTTTGCCCGACGGGTCAAAGGAGCGTAGGCGTCGCCCGGTAGCTTCGTTATCGCCGACGGAAGAACGTAATGATTTCAACGTCCCCGCTACTGTGCATGGGGTTGTTTTCGCAGTTTTTGTTTTGCGCCGCCAAAACGGCCGCGCTCAGCGCCGGCCGCGCGGGGCTTCGGCCTTGGCCGGCGGTTCGGTCTGCGGGGCGCAGGTTGCGGCCGCAAGCGAACCTTGCGCCTGCGGCATCAGGCCGGGCTCGGGGGCGAGCGCCTTCATCAGAATCAGGCCGGTCGTGCTTGGGGAATCGATGATCAGCCGGTCGGCCGCGGTGACCTCTTCGTCCTCGGGCAGCTCGCTGTGCTGCGCTTCGGTCATCAAATCGAGCTCGATCACCTTCCTGCCGGCCGAGCGGTCGTTGATGGCGTAATAGGCGATCTCGTTGCGGGTGTAGAACGACACCGAGGTGTAGGCCTGGCTGACGGGCACCGTCAGCTTGATCGGTCCGCCCGACAGGTCGTAGCGGCAGATCGCCAGCGCAAAGGCCGGATCCATGAACGGCATCGGCGAACTGCTGGGGTCGGCGAGGGGAAGCTGGGTGACGGCGTTCACCTTCGTCATCGGCGTCAGCCGCGAATAGGCATCCTGCGTCGCGATCCGCGGCAGCGCCAGCACGCTGACGAGATGGACCACGAGGCCCAGCACCACGCCGGCAATGATGGTGAACACGAGCCGGATCATGAGCAGCCCACCGTCGTGATGCTGGGCATCGGCGCATCGCGCTGGGTGCGCGTTGCGACGCCGACCGGGGTGTCGTAGAGGCGCAGCATCAGCGCGTAGCGCTCGATGCCGCCGGTCGGCAGCCAGTTGCCGGCGCGCGAGCGCGAGGCGATGCGGATCTCGAACGAGCCGTCCGACTGCCGCACGATCTCCTGGCTGGTGAAGCCGTAGCGGGCAAGCGAATTGGCGACGAGATGGCCCTTGCGGTCGTAGAGCGTCAGCGTCCAGAACCGCGCCGGCGGCGTCACCCCGGAGACGACGACGTCGCAGCGGCCGTCGAGCGCCTTCTTCCTGTCGTCGGTGGTGGCGGTGAAGGCGACGCCGTCGCCGGTGCCGATCGGCAATTCGCCGTTGCGCACGATGGTGGCGCGCGAATAGGGATCGACGTCGGCGGTGCCGGTGCGCGGCCGTGCGGTCCAGGCGCCGATGGTCAGCGCGCCGATCTCGGTCCCGCGCGTCGTCGTCATCCAGGTCGCGCCGACGCCGACCACGCCTGCGAGAAGGAGCGCCGTCAATGTGATCAGGATCAGCCGCACGGGTTTCGATCAGTTCTTGCGTGGAGCGGAAGCGTTGAGGCTCTCTTCCGCATAGTTCTGCGGGAAGGCGAGCGCACTGGTCGACGAAGACGGCTGGGCCGGCTTGCCGTCGTCGGCCGCGGATTTATTCGCGGTCCTGGCCGCATCGTCGAGCAGCTTCTCGACGCGCACCAGGATGTCGGCGCCGCGCTTGGTCAGCACCGGCGGCGGACCCGGCTTGGTCTCCAGCACCCTCGGTGCCGCATGGGCCTGCGCGTTGGCCACGTGCTGCGGCGGCAGCTTCTGGCCCATGCCGACGCCGGGGATCTCCCGGACCTCGACGCCCTGATGCGCGGCGAGCATGATGTCGTGCCAGGTCTGCGCCGGCAGCGAGCCGCCGGTCATGCGGTTGGTCGGCGAGTAGTCGTCGTTGCCGTACCAGACCGCACAGGTGAAATTGCCGGTGTAGCCGACGAACCATGCGTCGCGATACGCATTGGTCGTGCCGGTCTTGCCCGCGGTCGGAATGCCGTCGAGCGCGGCGCGGCGCGCGGTGCCCTCGCTGACGACGTGGCTCATCATGCCGGCCATGTCGGCGGCAACGGAGGCGGGGATCGCCTGGCGCGGCTTCGGCCCGTCGCGGTCCCAGCGCCAGACCAGGTCGCCGGCGCCGGTGCGCACCTCGAGCACCGCATGCGGCGTCACCGCCTTGCCGCGGTTGGGGAAGGTCGCGTAGGCGACGGCATGCTCGAGCACGGTGACTTCGTCCGAACCGATCGGCAGCGATGGCGTGTCGGGCAGCGGCGCCTTGAGACCGAAGCGGCGCGCGACCTCGACGATCTTGGCGCGGCCGATCTTGGCCGGGTTCGGCGCCTTCGGCTGATCCCGCCGGCCGATCTCGATCGACAGCTTCACCGGCACGACGTTGATCGAGCGCGTGATCGCCTGCGTCAGCGTCACCGAGCCGGAATAGGAATGGCCATAATTCTGCGGGCACCAATTGCCGATGCAGACGGGGCCGTCGACCACGACCGAATTCGGCGTGTAACCGTTCAGCAGCGCCGTGGTGTAGACGTAGGGCTTGAACGAGGAGCCGGGCTGCCGATAGGCATCGGTGGCGCGGTTGAACTGGCTGGCGCCATAGTCGCGGCCGCCGACCATGGCGCGGATGCCGCCGTCGAGATCGGCGACGACGGTCGCGGCCTGCGTCGCGTGATAGTCGCGGCCGAACTGGCGCAACTGGTTCTCGACCGCGTCTTCCGCCGCCTTCTGCACGTTGGTGTCGATCGCGGTGCGAACCACGAAGACGCGCTCGGTGTAGGACTTCGGGAACGTGTCGACCAGCTTGCGCATCTCGTCGAAGGCGTAGTCGAGATAATAGTTCGGCGAAGCCTCGTCGCGGCGGTCGACCGCGAAGGCCGGGTTGCGGCGGGCGCCGAACACCTGGCCTTCGGTCATGAAGCCGGCATCGACGAGGTTGTCGAGCACGACGTTGGCGCGGGCGCGGGCGGCGGGCAGGTTGATGTGAGGCGCATATTTGGTCGGCGCCTTGAACAGGCCGGCGAGCATCGCGGCTTCCGCCAGCGTCACGTCGCGCGCCGACTTGTTGAAATAGAAATGCGCGGCGCCGTCGACGCCGAACGTACCGCCGCCCATATAGGCGCGGTCGAGATACAGTTTGAGGATCTCGTTCTTGGTCAGGCGCCATTCCAGCCAGATCGCGAGGAAGGCTTCGTTGACCTTGCGCTCGATCGTGCGCTCGTTGCTCAAGAACAGATTCTTGGCGAGCTGCTGGGTGATCGAGGAGCCGCCCTGTCGCACGCCGCCGGCCTGGGCGTTGGTGACGAGCGCGCGCGCGGTGCCGGCGATGTCGATGCCGAAATGCTCGTAGAAGCGGCGGTCTTCGGTCGCCAGCGTCGCCTTGATCAGGACATCGGGAAAATCTTCCAGCGGGATCGAGTCGTTGTGCTTGATGCCGCGGCTGCCGATCGGGTTGCCGTAACGGTCGAGGAAGGTCACAGCGAGATCGGACTTCTTCAGCCAGTCCTCGTCCGCGGTCTCGCGGAAGGCGGGGATGGCGAGGGTGAGCATCACGACCAGGCCGCCGAGCCCGAGGGTCGCGGCTTCCGACAGCGGCTCGACGAACACCCAGCGCTTCCAGCGCCCGACATAGAAGCGGTCCATGAAGGTCGAGTAGCGCTCGTAGAGCTCGCGGATGCCCTTGGCCGAGGAGAACAGCGAGGAGTCGATGCGCGCATCGAGGTCGAGGAAGAAATTCCGGACCCTCTGCTTCCAATGCGGTGGTATGATCTGGCGCACCTAGAACCCTTGAGGCCTGCGTCGAAAGCGTTCAAGCACCCGGCCGGGACGGCATCGAGACGTCTTGAGGGAATGTTGCGGCAAACCCAAGGCGCCCGGCCAGCATCCGAGGGACTTGCTGTTCGTTCTAGCCGAGCGGGGTCCATAAACCAATGGTCACGCTCGCGATTTTGAGCAACAGGCCTAATTGACCCCGGGTCTTTACGGGCTTCAAGGAGGCCTTGCTTGCACCCGTGCGGCGGCGCGCCCTAGATGACGTCGCCGTAGCTCTTTCGAATCTTGTTGAGGCGCATGACCGCAGCTCCCAAACGACCTTCAGGTCAGGAAGAATTCTTCTGGAAAACCAAGACGTTGGAAGAGATGTCGGGGCCCGAATGGGAAAGCCTGTGCGACGGCTGCGGGCGCTGCTGCCTGAACAAGCTCGAGGACGAGGATACCGGGCGGATCTACTTCACCCATGTCGGCTGCAAGCTGCTCGATGGGGTGAGCTGCGCCTGCAAGGACTATCCGAATCGCTCCGACAAGGTTCCGGATTGCGTCCGCCTGACCCCGGCCAATGTTCGCACCCTGAACTGGCTGCCGCCGAGCTGCGGCTACAAGCTCGTCGCCGAGGGGCGCGACCTCTATTGGTGGCATCCGCTGGTTTCGGGCGATCCCAACACCGTGCATGAGGCCGGCGTTTCCGTCCGCGGCCGCGTGGAAGGCAGCGAAGAGGAGATCCCGGACGAGGAGCTCGAGCACCACATCGTGCAATGGCCGGCCGTGCTGCCGAAACGGGCCCGTCTGAAGCGACGCCCAAGGGACTGATCCGCCTTCCAGGGCAGGATCAGTCCTCTCGAGCCCGCAGCCGTTCCGCAAACTCGTCATGCCCGGGGCTTGTCCCGGGCATCCACGTTCTCTGCACCGCACGAGCGATCGTGGATGGCCGGGACAAGCCCGGCCATGACGATGGAGAGAGGGTCCAGCGTCGCGGAAGTTTCGTTCATTCGACTGATCACGTGTTCGGGATGACCCCGGGGCGGGATGCACCCATGCGCCGCGGCGCCTGCCTGGGAAGAACTTTGCTGTCTACATTGGATTGCATAGAACGAATCCTGCGCGGCGTTGCGCCGCGACATAACTCCGATCGAGATGAACAAATTCGAACGGCAAAACGCTGCCGACGTCCAGACATTGCCTGACGACATTGCCGACGAGCTTTCCCGCCTTCCCAGCGAGGTGTTGAGCGTCGATGACGCGCCGTCCATCGCGCCGCCGGTGCCGCTGACCTCCGACGAGGTCCGCACCATCGTCATCAGCCTGATGCTGACGATGTTCCTCGCCGCGCTCGACCAGACCATCGTGGCGACCGCGCTGCCGACCATCGGGCGCCAGTTCCAGGACGTCTCCAATCTTTCCTGGGTGATCACGGCCTATCTGCTCGCCTCGACCGCGGTCGCGCCGGTGTTCGGCACGCTCAGCGACATCTATGGCCGCCGCGTCATGATCATCATCTCGCTCAGCCTGTTCGTCGCGGGCTCGGTGCTGTGCGCGATCGCGCCGAACATGCCGATGCTGATCTTGGCGCGCGGGCTTCAGGGCCTCGGCGGCGGCGGCATCATGCCTGTCGTGCAAACCGTGATCTCGGACGTCGTCTCCCCGCGCGAGCGCGGCCAGTACCAGGCCTATTTCTCCAGCGTCTGGATGGTCGGCGGCATCCTCGGTCCGGTCATCGGCGGCGTGTTCGCCGAGCATCTGCACTGGTCGATGATTTTCTGGATCAACTTGCCGCTCGCCGCCGCGGCGCTCGGACTGTTGCTGCCGAAGATGAAGAAGATCCCGGTGTTCCACCGCAAGCGCAAGGTCGACTGGCTCGGCGGTGTCTTGCTGATGGCCTCGGCCGTCGTCTTCATGCTGGTGCTGACCTGGGGCGGCACGCGTTATCCATGGCTGTCGCCGACCGTGCTCGCGATGGTGGGCGGCGCCGTCGCGCTCGTCGTCACCTTCGTCTGGCACGCACGGCGGGCGGAGGAGCCGTTCCTGCCGCTGCCGCTGCTCGGCGGAAGCGTCGTACCGTTCGGGCTGATGGCCGGGGGCTGTGCGCTTGGCGCGATTACGGGCCTCACGGTCCAGCTCCCGCTCTATTACGAATCTGTCTACCGCCTCAGCGCCAGCGAGGCGGGGCTTGCGCTGATTCCGCTGGCGGCAGTCTCGACCTGCGGTGCGGCCATCGCCGGGCGTACCATGGCGCGGGCCAAGCACTACAAGCGCGTCGCCATCATCGGCACGTCCTGGGCCGCGCTGTGCGGCCTCGGTCTCACGCTGACGACGCTGCCGCTATGGGGCCTGCTGACGCTGATGGCGGCGTTCGCGCTCGGCCTCGGCACGACCTTTCCGGTCTGTGTGGTCTCGGTGCAGAATTCGGTCGCGCGACCACAGGTCGGCACCATCACCGGCGCGTTGAACTTCTTCCGCTCGCTGATGTCCTCGTTCACTGTCGCGGCCTTCGCGGCGATCCTGCTGATCGCGCTCGGCACCGACATCCCGCTCGCCGGCGAGCATCACGCCGCAGGCGGCATCCCCGCGATCCCCGCCGAGGACATGCGGCATGCATTCCGCTACGTCTTCGGCGCCGCCACCGCGCTGATGACCGGCGCCGCGCTCTGCCTGATCGTGATGGAGGAGCGGCCGCTGGCCGGCCCTTCCGTCACCAAGCACGTCGAGATGGCGGACTAGGGATTCTATTATTTGAGCATGATCTCCGCGCAAACGCGTTTCGCGTTTGTCGCGTGGGAAAACCGCTGCCCACTTTTCCGGATCATGCTCTATCCGCCGCGATCGGGATCGTCGTCGGCATTGCCGGTCTTCCGCGCTTTCGCTGCGAGCTGTTCCTTGAGCCGCGCCAGCGCTTCAGCAGACCAATCACGGACATCGGTGACCGCGACCCAGGCATCGACGTAGTGCTCGGGCGCGTAGACGTGGCCAAAGCCCATCGGGGTATTGGTCGCGACCGCCATATCAAGGGCGAGCTGCAGCATCGTCACGATCGGATACCATCGCAGCTCCGGCGAGACGTCCGGTCCGCGCGGCACGCTCATCCAGGCCGGGGCCTGATAGGCATCGCGATAGGCGAAGAACGTGATCGCGTCGCTGGCATATTGCAGGTAGACGACGCGCATCGGGCCCCAGGGCGTATCTGGCGGCACTGTCGGCCCATTCTGGTTCATGAAGCGCACGAAGCGGCTGTCGCGGAATTCCGGGAGCCATGCCGGCGAGCCGGGGTTGCGGCTCGCGGTGACCGAGCGCCAGATGCGGCTCTCGAACGGTGGCCCGCTCCATAGCGCGCCGGCAATGGGATCGCCGATCGTCTCGAACAGCTCCGCGGATTTTTCCGAATTCATGGCGCCGAGGCTGAGCCCGTGAAGATACAGCTTCGGCCGCCGGTCCTTCGGTAAGCTCGTCCAGTAGCCGTAGATTTCCGCGAACAAGGCGCGCGCTGCCTCTGCGCCGTATTCGGGCTGAAACAGCAGTGACAGCGGGCTGTTGAGATAGGAATATTGCATCGCGACGCTCGCGACATCGCCGTGGTGGAGATATTCGACCGTATCCATCGCGGACGGATCGATCCAGCCGGTCCCGGTCGGCGTAATCACGATCAGGATCTTGCGTTCAAAGCCGTGCTGGCGCTTGAGCTCCTCCAGCGCGAGCTTCGCGCGCGCCTGCGCCGTGCCTCCGCCGGCAAGGCCCACATAGACGCGCACGGGGTCATGCCCGGCCCGGCCTGTGACGGCGCCGATGTCCGCTGCGGTCGGACCCGAGGCAATGAACCGGCGGCCTGTGCGCCCCAGCTCCGTCCACTTCACCAGCGACGCCGGACTTCCGGTGCGATCCGGCGCGGTCGGCTGCGGTCGTTCAGGCTCGTGCAGGGCGTCGAGTTCACGGAAGGACGAATCGAGCGCACGAAATGCCGTGCTGATCAGGACATTGCTGGCAATCGACCAGAACAGCAGGCCCGCGACCACCACGCCAATGACGTTCGCGACCTTGCGTGGAATGATGCGCTTCGTGTGCCTGGCGAGGAATCGCGACACAAGCGCGAACAGCCGCCCCAGCAGCAGCAATGCGGCGAACGTGACGAGGGCGATGGCGCAGACCTTGAAGGGATGCGCGGTTTCGACCGGCGGCATCTTCATCACAGCGCGAATCGAGTTCTGCCACTCTGCGGCGCGCCGCAGATAGATGACGACGACGACCAGGCAGCCGGCCGCGACCAGTGCGTTGGCAGACGAGCGCAGGCGCGTCGAGGGCTCGGGCAGCTCGAGATAGTGCCACAGCCAGCGCCAGAGGTTGCCGGCGAGGTAGCCGATCGCAAAGCAGGCGCCGGCGAGGGCGCCTTGCGTGAGATAGCTCCGCGGCACCAGCGTCGGCGTCAGCGCGGCCGCGAAGAACAGCGCGCCCAGCACGAGGCCGACGCCGGACAGCGAAACCAGTTGTCGCCGAATGAGCCGGGTCAGATTCATGAAAGCACCTTCCGAGCGTAGCTACCTGTCCTTGTCGGGGAAGCCGCTCTTCCGCGGCAGCAGGATCGTGAATTCGGTAAACTCGCCCGGCTCGGTGGTGACGTCGATCGTGCCGCCGTGCTGCTTCACCACGATATCATGGCTCATCGACAGCCCGAGGCCGGTGCCTTCGCCGGCCGGCTTGGTGGTGAAGAACGGATTGAACATCTTCTCCTTCACCTCGTCCGGAATACCGGTGCCGTTGTCGCGGATCCGGATCTCGATGCTGTCGCCGCGATCGCGCGTCGTGGCGGTCACTACCGGTTCGTAGCCTGCGGTGCCGTCCTTCGCCTTGCGCCTCGTCACCGCGTAAAATCCATTCGAGATCAGGTTCAGCAGCACCCGGCTGATCTCCTGCGGAAACACTTCGGCTTGCCCGGCCGCGGGGTCGAGCGCGCGCTCCAGCGTCACGTTGAACCCGGGCTTCTCGGCGCGTGCACCGTGATAGGCGAGGTTGAGGCTTTCCTCGACCAGCGCGTTGATGTCGCTCAGCCCATGCTCGCCGCCGCCTTCGCGCGAATGCAGCAGCATGTTCTTGACGATGGAATCGGCACGGCGGCCGTGCTGCACGACCTTCGCGAGATTGTCCTTCAGAAGCCCCGTCAGCTCGTCGACCTCCGCGCGGACATCGTCTGCGAGCGATACCGGCGCTAGCACCTCGTTCAGCTCCTCGGTCAGCTCGGCGGACAGCGAGGCGAAATTGTTGACGAAGTTGAGCGGGTTCTTGATCTCGTGGGCGATTCCGGCGGTGAGCTGGCCGAGCGAGGCCAGCTTCTCGGTCTGGATCAGCCGGTCCTGCGCGGCGCGCAGATCGTCGAGTGATCTGGCCAGCTCGCTCGTGCGGTCCTGCACCTCGTTGAACAGGCGCGTGTTCTCGACCGCGATCACGGCCTGGTCGGCAAAGGTCTTGAGCAGGTTGATCGCCTTGTCAGGAAAATGACCGGGCTCCCGCCGCGTGACGGCGATGGTGCCGATCGCGACGCCGTCGCGCAGCATCGGCACCACCAGGATGCTGCGATAACCTCGCGTTCGCGCCAGTTCCTTCATGGCTTCGGTGAGATCAGGTTCGCTCTGCATGTCGCTGCGGAAGGCATATTGTCCACTGCGTGCCACCCGGCTGTGAATGCCAGAAGCCGAGAGCGGCGCCGGGAAGGAGCCGAGCAGATCGGCGTTGCCGGCGTCATTGTCGGTGGTGAAGGCCGCCAGATGCAGCATGCCGTCGACGATGCGGGTGACGGTGGAGGAGTGGCCGCCGATCAGCGCCTTGGCGCTGTCGGAGATGGCCTGGAACACCGGCGTGACGTCTGACGGTGAGGCCGCGATCACCTTGAGGATATCGGCGGTCGCGGTCTGACGTTCCAGTGCTTCCCTGGTCGCGTTGAACAGGCTCACGTTCTTGATCGCGATCACCGCCTGATCCGCGAAGGTCTGTAGCAGCCGCACGTGATGCTCGGCGAAATGGCCGGTCGTTCGGCGCGTGGCGATGATGATGCCGATGGCTTCGTCCTCGCTCATCAAGGGCGCGAACAGCATGCTGCGATAGCCGCGGGCGCGGGCGATGTCGCGCGCGGCCGGCTCGAGCTCGGTGTCGGGCAGTTGCGCCGCGGTACCATTGGCCACGAGCGGGTAGGGCGGGAACTGTGCAAACGGCACCGGGAAGGAGGCCTGGAGCTCGCGATCGCCCGCGGGGTCGGTCGGCGTGAATGCCGCAAGATGTGCGGCACCGTCGATATAGCGCAGCACCGCTGTGGAGAATCCGCCGATCAGGCGATTGGCGTTGGCGGCGATGGCATCGAACACCGGCTGCACGTCCGAGGGCGAGGCGGCCATCACCTTCAGGATGTCCGCCGTCGTCGTCTGGCGCTCGAGCGTCTTCTTCGTCTCGTTGAACAGCCGCGCGTTCTCGATCGCGATCACGGCCTGGTCGGCAAAGGTCTGGAGCAGCTGCACGTGATCGGGCGCGAATGCGCCGGGCTCGGCGCGCGTGACGCTGATCATGCCGACCGGCGCGCCCCGGTTCATCAACGGCATGAACAGCACGCTGCGGAAGCCGCGCAGCCGCGCGAGCTCCCGGTTCAGCTCGGGAACGTCGGCGGCCTCGCTGTCGGGAAACTGGATCGTCTCGCCGTCGCGTACGAGGGCAAAGGTCGGGAAGTCCGCGATCTTGCGCGGGAACGACGCCATCAGCCCTTCGTCAGCCTCCGGGCTGGTCGGCGTGAACGCGACGAGGTGCAGCTCGTCGCCGATGAACTGAAGCACGGTGGCGGAGAAGCCTCCGAGCAGGCGCTTCGAGCTGGACGCGATCGCCGCGAACACCGGCCGCGCGTCGGAGGGCGAGGCCGCGATGGTGCGCAGGATCTCGGCGCTGGCACTCTGACGATCCCACGCTACCGCAAGCTCGCTCCGCAGCCGCGCGTTCTCGGCTGCGAGTTCATCGGCGATGTTGTTCGGAGGGCTGGTCATCCGTAATCCGGCTCGATGCCGCGACGCACGCGGCACCGCGCCGGATTATCACATTCCCTACGGCCGGAGCCAGCGTCGGAAGCCTTGCTGAAAACCGCCCTGCTCACGTGCCCGGCCGCGACACCTCCGTCTCCTTGCTGGTGATGAACTCCAGCAGCACCGGGATCCCTTCCTGCGTCTTCTGGATGCCCCGCTTGATCGCGGGCACGATGTCCTCCGGCCTGGTCACCCGCTCGCCATGGCCGCCGAAGGCGCGCGCCATCGCGGCGTAGTCGCCGGAGATGTCGGTCGAGCGATATTTTTCGGTCGAGATCGGCATCACCTTCAGTTCGATCGCCATCGAGAAATTGTTGAGCAGGATCGACATGATCGGGATGCGCTCGCGCACCGCGGTCTCGAAATCCATGCCGGTGAAGCCGATCGCTGCATCGCCCCAGACATTGATGCAGAGCTTGTCGGGCCTTGCGAGCTTGGCGCCCATCGCCAGCCCAAGGCCGTAACCAAGCTGCGTCGTCTTGCCCCAGCCGAGATAGGTCAGGGGTTTCACCGCCTTCCAGAACGGCGAGAGCTGGTCGCGCGGACTGCCGGCATCGTGGGTGATGATGGTGTTCTCGATGTCGACGCTGTGCTGCAGGTCCCAAAGCACACGATATGGACTGAGCGGCGCGTCATTGCTGGTCAGCTTCGGCATCCATTTCGCCAGCCACTCCTTGTGCGAGGCCGCGATCTCGGCTGCGACCGCCGAGGCATCGCGATCCGCGGTGACGGCCTTGCCGATCTCTTCCAGCAGCGCATCGAGCACGAGGCCGGCATCGCCGACGAGGCCGATCCTGGCTTCCACATCCTTGTTGAGATGATTGGGATCGAGCGTCGAATGGATGATGGTCTTGCCCTTCGGCATCGCGATGCCGAAATTGGTCTCGGTAAAGGAGCAGCCGATGCCGAAGATGATGTCGGCCTCGCTCAGAAATTTCGGCACCGCGCGCGGCACCGCGAGGCCGCCGGAGCCGAGCGAGAGCGGATGCGTTTCCGGAAACGACGATTTGCCCCCCAAGCTGGTGGTGACGGGGATCGCCAGCCGCTCGGCCAGCCGCCTCAGTTGCGGCCACGCCTGCGCGTAATGCACACCCTGGCCGGCATAGATCACCGGCCGTTTCGCGTTGACGAGCAGGCTGGCTGCTTCCTTCACGTGAACAGGGTCGGCGCCGTAGCGGGTGCGCAGCACCGGCGTGTAGTCGAGCGGCTCCGGCACTTCCTCGTTCCACATGTCCGAGGGGATCTCGACGATGACGGGCCCGCCGCGGCCGTTCTTCAGCCTGGTGAAGGCGCGGCGGAAGATGTTGGCGACTTCCGCGGCCAGGATGATCGGCTCGGACGACTTCGCGAACGGCTTCATCGCCTCGCTGGAATTGAAGTTCGGCTCGATATGCGACAGCCTGCGCTGATAGCCCATCGGCAGCACCAGCACCGGCACGGATTCGCCGAAGCACTGCGCGACGCCGCCCATCGCGTTCTCCGCGCCGGGCCCGTGCTGCATGCAGAACGCGCCGATGCGGCGCCCCGACGTCACCCGCGAGATCGCATCCGCCATGTGGATGCCGACGCGCTCCTGCCGCACCATCACCGGGCGGATCTCGGCTTTCGCCGCATGCTCGATCAGATGGTTGACCGGATAGCCGCAGAGGATCTCGATCCCCTCGCGCCTCATGATTTCCGCAATCGCGGTGCCGAGCTTCATGGCGTCTCTCTCCCTTAAGGCTTGGCCGGTTGGTCCGGCCGATTGGGGAGAGAGGATCAGGAATTCCCGGAGGCGTAAAGCATGGCTGATCGCATCCGCAGGTAGGTCAGCCATGCAGGACGCGCGCGCAGGAAGGTTCGCCATCGCTACTTAGCGGTTCGCAGTGTCGTCCTGGCATTGATCAGAATGTCGCGCGACGAGAAGGTGCACTCGTGCGCTCCGCTGCTGTCGCGATAGGCGGTTCACCGCGTGCAACTGCCCTCCAAACGCAAATCCTCTATCGTCATCGTGCGAATTCGAAACGGGGCGCAGACGCGGTGGGGATTCGGTTTGACAGCGTTGAAGGCTCGAGGGCACGCTAACTCCAACGCCGCGAAGGGGTATGCCGACATGATCGAGCTCACGGTGAACGGGATCAAGCGCCAGGTCGACGTCGTTCCTGAGATGCCCTTGTTGTGGGTGCTGCGCGACGAACTCGGCATCACCAGTCCCAAATACGGCTGCGGGGTCGCGCAATGCGGCGCCTGCACTGTCCAGATCGACGGCATGGCGGTGCGGTCCTGCCAGTCGCATATCGGCGAGGTCGCGGGCAAGTCGGTCGTCACGCTCGAAGGGTTGGACAAGAAGGAGCAGCATCCGGTCCTGCAGGCCTGGATCGAGCATCAGGTCCCGCAATGCGGCTATTGCCAGACCGGCCAGATCATGCAGGCCATCTCGTTGCTTGATCTGATCTCCAATCCGACCGACGACGAGATCAACCAGGTGATGTCCGGCAATCTCTGCCGCTGTGGCACCTATCCGCGCATCCGCGCGGCGATCCACGCGGCTGCGGCAAAGAAGATGGCGGAGAAGTGAGATGGGTCACATACAGAGCCTTTCGCGCCGGGCCTTCGTTATCGGCTCCGCCGCGGTCGCCGGCGGCATTGCCTTCGGCGCCTATGGCAGCGCCGAAGCGGCCGCGCCGAGCGCCGATGACAATCCGCTGGCCGCCGGCCTCGGACCGAACTCGGTGACCTTCAATCCCTGGGTCGAGATCAGCCCGGACAAGATCACGCTGATCGCGCAACACGCCGACATCGGCCAGGGCGTCGGCTCGGTGCAGCCGATCATGATCGCGGAAGAGATGGACCTCGACCCCGGCCAGTTCGAAATCCGGTTCGCCGGTCCAAGCCCCGCCTATTTCAACACCGGCTTCGCCGACGAGTTCGCGCCGTTCGTGGCGGCGGACCAGAGCCCGGCCGCGGAGGAAGCGCGCGCCAAGACGCTCGAATGGCTGAGACAGGCCGGCCTGCAGATGACCGGTGGGTCGAGCACGCTGCCGGACAGCTACGACAAGCTGCGTGTCGCCGGCGCGGTTGCGCGCGAAACGCTCAAAGCCGCTGCCGCCAAACGTTCGGGCGTCGCAGTGGCCGACCTTCGCACTCAATCAGGCCATGTGATCCTGCCCAACGGAACCAAGATCGCCTATGTCGCACTCGCGGCGGAGGCGTCGAAAATTCCGCCGGTGCTCGATGCGCAGCCGCGCGACCCGTCCAAATGGCGTATGCTCGGCAAACCGATGATGCGGCTCGACGTCCGCTCGAAAGTGATGGGCGAGCTGAAGTTCGGCATCGACCAGAGAACGGAGGGCATGATGTATGCCTCCGTCAAGCTGAACCCCAACAAGGGACAGCCGCTGAAATCATACGATGCCGGCAAGGCCCGGTCGATGCCGGGGGTCAAGAAGATCCTCGAAATCAAGAATGGCGTCGCGGTGATCGCCACGAACAGCTGGTACGCGATGAAGGCGGTCGAGGCCATCGCCTGCGAGTGGGCGCCCTCCGCCTATCCCGCCGAGCAGGCCGACCATTGGAAAGTGCTGGAATCCTCTTTCAAGCCGGAATTCCTGGGTAAGGAGTGGCGAAAAATCGGCGACATCGAAGCCGGCCTGAAGACGGGCAAGCTCGTCGAAGCCGAATATCGCGCGCCCTATGTGGCGCATCAGCCGCTCGAGCCGCTGAACGGGATCGGCCTCGTCACCGACAAGGGCATGGAGATCTGGGTCGGCCATCAGAGCCCGCGCTTCGTGCAATATGTCGCGGCGACGGCGATCGGCCTCGAGCCGGAACAGGTCACCTTCCACAACCAGTGGAGTGGTGGGAGTTTCGGCCACCGTCTCGAGTACGAGAACGTCCGCGTTCTCGCCGAGATCGCCAATCAGATGAAGGGCACGCCGATCAAGCTCGTGTTCTCGCGCGAAGAGGATTTCCTCCAGGACATTCCGCGGCAGATTGCGATCGCGCGGCATCGCGGCAGCGTCGACAAGAGCAAGATCGTCGCCGCCGATCTGCAACTGGCCTCGACGACGCCGCTCAAGGGACTGCTCGAGCGTTCGGGCACGCCCTCGAAGGATCCCGACGGGCAATTGGCCGCCGGCCTGTGGAACGTCTATTACGACATCCCCAATTTCCGGGCCACCAGCTACGAGGCGCAGGGACTGTCGCCAAGCACCACGTGGCGTTCGGTCGGCGCTTCGACATCAGGCTTCTTCACGGAAAGCTTCATCGACGAATTGATCCATGCGGCCGGCCTCGATCCGATGAAGGCGCGCATCGCGATGTGCACCGTGCCGCACTATCGCAAGGTGCTGGAGACCGTCGCGGAGATGTCGGACTGGAAGGGGCCGCTCGGCAACGGCCGGGGACGGGGTGTCGCCTTCGTGGAATCGTTCGGCACACCGACGGCTGAAGTCGTCGAGGTGACGGCCACGGACCGGGGCATCAGGATCGACAAGGTCTGGGTCGCGGCCGATGTCGGCAAGGTCGTCGATCCCGTCAATTTCGAGAACCAGGTGCAGGGTGGCGTCGTCTGGGGGCTCGGCCATGCGATCAATTGCGAACTCACTTACGCAAACGGCGCGGTGCAGCAGACCAATTACAACCACCATGAAGCCATGCGGATCTATCAATGTCCGGTCATCGAAGTTCGCGGGCTGGAGAACGATCCCAAGGTGAGGGGCGTCGGCGAACCGCCGGTGCCGCCTGCTGCGCCCGCGCTCGCCAATGCGATCTTCGCGGCGACCGGAAAGCGCATCCGCGAAATGCCCTTCAACAAGTTCATCGATTTCGTGTGAGGCGAGCCATGAAGAGATCTCTGATTGCGGTCGTCTTCGCGGCTTCTGCGATCGCGGCCTTCACCGGGATCGTCGCAGCCAACGACGAGGCCGCAAAGGATGTGCTGCCGCCCGGCAGCGTCAGCCGCGCCGCCGGACTGGAGGCTTGGAAGCGGATTGAGGCCGTCGTGACCCATCCCCGGTGCGCCAACTGCCACGTCGATGCCAAGGCCATACCGATCTGGACCCCGGCAGGCGAAACCAGGCCGCGCCCGCATGGCATGAATATTCACGGTGGCGAGAGCCGCATCGGCGCGGAGGCGATTCCCTGCGCAACCTGTCACATGACGTCCACCCAGGCGAACGAGCCGGCACCGTCGCCGCCGCGCGCCGGCATCGACTGGCAACTCGCGCCGGTGGCTTTCATCTGGTTCGGCAAGAGCGGCGCTGAGATCTGCGCGCAGATGAAGGACCCCAAGCGCAATGGGGGGCGCGACGCCGCCGGCCTCGTCGAGCACTTGCGGCACGATGCGTCGCTGAACGGCTTCATCCCGCGGGGCTGGGCGCCCGGAGCAGGCCGTTCGACGCCGCCGGGCACCTTCGAGGATCACGTCAAGGACATGGCCCTGTGGGGCGCCGCCGGACAACCCTGTCCGAACTGACGATCGCGCGCGCCGAGGTCGCGCACGATCGTGCCCACCGCACCATCACGTGCTCGGACCAGCGTGCCCGCGTGGAAGCTTGCCTGGGCGAGCAACGACTGGATCACGACGTTGTCGCCGGGACCCCCGTCCAGCACGCCGATGCCGCCGCCGGATCGGTCCTGCACGAGCTTGGTCCACCCCGGCTACAATCCGTTGTGCTGCCCGACGGGCAAAACACGCCAATGCCGGGTCAATTGCCCTGCGGCAAAATATTCGCATTTACAGAAATTCTGTTTTACCATACAACCCGCGTTATCCCGCCCGCCGCAAGGGGCGTTTCGCGATCGTCACGAGACGCGGGCCGGGATGCGGTGGCCGCGACGGCGTCGGCGCGCGAAGTTGGCTGCAGGGCGGGGAAATCCGTGAGCAGCGGCAGACGCGATACGACACGGCGCTGACAGCGTCCTTGTTCGGCCTCGACGGTGAGCGCACGCCAGCCGTCGGGAATGCGGATGAGGATGTGCGCGGACGGAGAAGTCGTGTGGTCCTGACGCCCGGGGTCTGTGCGTCAAGGCTTGCGGTGATGTGGCGGCCCGACCGGGTGTGCGCGTCAGCCATCCGCAAGGTGACGGGGGCAATAGTGCATCGCTCCCCGGGGAGAGCACGAAGGACACCGTGAAAACCATCGCGCAGGGAAGGCCGGGATGTCCCGGCGTTGCCTGTCGTCCACCCCGTGCGCGTTCTCTCGCACACGCGGGACTTCGGGTGCCAGCCGGCGCCCGGCCTTCCCTGCGCCCTTGTTGAGATAAGGGCGGAAGAAGACAGCAAAGCTCGGGCGAAACGCGCCGCGAGGATAAGCAGCTATGTCTATCGTTGAACAGCGGTCTCGTGCCCCGGACGCAGCGCAGCGCTTCCTTCAGCGGTGCGCTGCAGAGCCGGGGCCCACGCTCAATGAAATGCGCAGCCTTCCGGGTCCCGGCTCTGCGCAGCAGCGTAAGAACGCTGCAGCGCGTCCGGGACACGAGAGACGCGCGTTATGGCGGCACGCGCTCGCAATGACGAGATTGACCGACGCCGATGTCTCTGACTGCGATCGGCGTCCCTCTCTACGCCTTCTCCTGCAGCGCGCGGCGCAGCCTTCGGATGATGACGCCGCGGGCGCGGTCGTCGGCGGCGGCTGCGACACGATCGTTGATATCGAGCATGAGCTCCGACATCTCGTTGTGCCAGTCGAGACGGGTCACGGCCTCCGGCGCCAGCCGCCGGCGGTGATCGACGTCGAGCACGCGCGGTTCGGGCGCGGCGAGTTCGTAGATGTCGTCCAGTATCGGCTGGTAAACCCTGGCCGCCGGAATGATGCGCTCGGCGACGCGTTCGGCGAGCCCCGCGATGGCATCTTCCTCACCATGGACCAGGAACAGCCCGCGGGCGATGGGTCGGCGCGCCGCGATCCAGCCGGCGATGCCGGGGCCGTCGGCATGGCCCGAATATTCGTCGATCATGCGGATGCGCGCCGCGACCTTGATCTCTTCGCCCTGGATCCGCACGGCCCTGGCTCCGTTCTGGAGGAAACGGCCGAGCGTGCCGTTGGCCTGGAAGCCGGCGAGCAGCACGGTGGCGCGCTCGTTCCACAGCCAGCGCTTCAGATGATGGCGGATGCGGCCGGCATCGCACATGCCGCTCGCGGCGATGATGATGTGGAATCCGGACAGACGCATGATCGCCTTGCTCTCGTCCGCGGTTTCGGTGAATTTGAGATGCGGCGAGTTGAGCAGGCGGGCGACGTCGACGGATGGGTCGAGGCTCTCGGCGTGCCGGCGGAACACTTCGGTCGCGCGGATCGCGAGCGGCGAGTCGAGGAAGATCGGTGCCGTCGGAATCCCGCCGTGCTCCATCAGGTCGACGAGATCGACGATCAACTCCTGGGTGCGCTCGACCGCGAAGGCGGGCAGCAGCAGCGCGCCGCCGGCCGCCGCAGCATCGCGCACCTCGGCCGCGAGGTGCTTGCGGCGGAGCGCAGGCGTCGTGGTTTCACGCACCCGGTCGCCATAGGTCGCTTCCGAGATGACGTAGTCGAAATCGGTTGGCGCTTCGGGATCGGGCTGGAGCAGCTTGGCCTCCGGCCCGACGTCGCCGGAGAGGAGCACGCGCAGCGGTCGCGTCGAACCTTGCTCGGCGATTTCGAGCTCGATCGAGGCGGAGCCGAGCAGATGGCCGGCGTTCCAGTAGCGCGCGCGCACGCCCGGGATCACGCCGGTCCAGCGTTCATAGTCGACCGCGCGAAACGATTGCAGCGATGCAATCGCATCGGCCTGCGTATAGATCGGCTGCACCTCCTTGCGCCCGCGCGAGGCGTTGCGCCGGTTGAGCTGAGCGACTTCCGATTCCTGGATGTTACCGGCGTCGGGCAGCATGTAGGAGCAGAGGTCGATCGTGCCGCGCGTCGCCAGGATCGGTCCCTCGAACCCCGCGCGCACGAGTTTCGGCAGCAGGCCGCTATGATCGATGTGGGCATGCGTGAGCAGCACGGCATCGATATCGGCGGGGCGAAACGGAAATGCGCCGTAGTTGAGCTCCTTCAGCGTCTTCTGGCCCTGGAACAGGCCGCAATCCACCAGGAAGCGGCCGGTCGCGGTCTGGAACAGATAGCTCGAGCCGGTCACGGTGCGAGCGGCACCGCAAAATCGAACGGTGATGCTCATGTCGTCGTCTCCGGAAGTTGGGCCGTGGTCAATTCGGACCGCAAGGCGGCCGCGAGAATCTCGTCGAGCGAAATCGCATTGGTCGGATGCGGCACGCTGTCGGTCGAGCGGATCGATCGGATGCCGGCCTCAGAGAATGCCGCGATCATCGCGGGTGGAAACAGCGCGTGCGTCGCGATCGCATCGACGGCGGTCGCGCCCATTGCTCTCAGCGCCTTCGCCGTCGCCATCAGCGTCGTCCCGGAGGAGACGATGTCATCCACCATGAGCGCCGGTCGTCCCGAGAGCAGGGCAGGATCGGCGAGGTTGACGGCCACGGATCGATCGCCGTGCCGCGTCTTTCCCGCCACCATGTGCTGCAATCGCAACCGACTCGCGACGTCGGTCACCCAGGGCTCGGACTCCATGTCGGGACCGATCACGACGGTCGCCGGATCGATGCCGCCCGCCGCCAGCGCCTTCGCGATGGCCGGCATGGCGGACAGGTTCTCCGCTTCGATACCCGGAAATACGGTCCTGATGTCGGGGGTGCGATGCAAGTGCGCATCCACGGTGACGACGCGGTCCACGGTGGTTGCAAGCAGATTGCCCATGGCGCGCTGGCTGATGGCCTCGCCCGCATGAAATGCAGCATCCTGCCGCATGTAGCAGAGATAGGGCGCGACCAGGACGAGCCGCTTCGCGCCGCCACGTCGCAGGGCCTCCGCAGCGAAGAGCAGGGTGATCAGCTTGTCGTTGGGTTGATCGAGCGGGGCGTAGAGAATCGCGGTGTCGGTCGCCGGCGCGACCGCGACGCGCAGTTCTCCGTCCGGAAAGCGATGCACGGCGATCTCGCCGCAGGCAAGCCCAAGCCGTGCCGCGAGGCGCTTCGCCGCATCTGCGCCGCACGGCAAGGTCTGGAGCGCGATCGTGCTCATGGCGCCGTCTTGCCTTGCGGCGCCTCGTGACCGTTGACGAGGTAACCGCTCTCTTCGGCCGCAGCGGCGGCAACCAGATCATGCTCGGGGCGGTCGAAAGCGTAGACGCGATAGAGTGGCTCGCCCTGCTCGACGCGGTCGCCGATCTTCTTGAACAGGCGGATGCCGGCGCCCTTGTCGAGCGGCGCGCCGGCGCTGCGGGCGAGGCGGTTCAGGCGCAGGCAGTCGATCGCGGCCACGATGCCGTCATGCGGTGCCTCGATCTCGAAGCTGAGCGGTCCGAGCTCGTTGCTGCAGGTCGATGGACCCTGGGCGTCGATGATCTTCTGCATCTGCTTCAGCGCCGCGCCGCTGTCGAGCAGGTCGCGCGCGCGGGCATAGCCGGCGCCGCCGCGCAGCTTCGGATCGTATTCGAGGAGATGGGCGGCGAGCCGGAGCGACTTCTCGCGCAGATCACGCGGCGCGCCCGGCTCGTTGCCGAGCACCGCCATGACGTCGTTGGCTTCCAGCACCGGCCCGATGCCGTTGCCGATCGGCTGGCTTCCGTCGGTCGTGATCACCTCGACCGTGCGGCCGAAGCGGTCGCCGACGAATTCGAACAGCTTTCGCAGCCGCATCGCCTCGACGCCGCCGGTGACCTTCGCGGTCGGCCCGACCGGGATGTCGATCAACAGATGGGTCGAGCCTGCCGCGATCTTCTTGGACATGATGGAGGCGACCATCTGCTCGCGCGTGTCGAGGCTCAGAGGGCGCTCGACCGAGATCAGGACGTCGTCGGCCGGCGACAGGTTCACGTGCCCGCCCCAGATCAGACAGCCGTTGCAGGAAGAGACGATCGCCTTCATCTCCTCGACGCCGATATTCACCCGCGCCAGGACCTCCATCGTGTCGGCGGTGCCGGCGGGCGAGGTGATGGCGCGCGAGGAGGTTTTCGGGATCGGCAGGCCATGGGCGGCGACGATCGGCACCACGACCATCGAGGTGCGATTGCCCGGGATGCCTCCGATGCAGTGCTTGTCGACGACGACCGGGGTCGGCCACACCAATTGCGTGCCGGCCTGCGCCATCG
This sequence comes from Bradyrhizobium sp. CCBAU 53415, assembly GCF_028128735.1. Classification (NCBI taxonomy): domain Bacteria; kingdom Pseudomonadati; phylum Pseudomonadota; class Alphaproteobacteria; order Hyphomicrobiales; family Nitrobacteraceae; genus Bradyrhizobium; species Bradyrhizobium sp. CCBAU 53415. The sequence continues at coordinate 694,986 of NZ_LBJF01000027.1, forward strand.
CCCCGGTGAGGGCAAGAAGCTCGTCGCTGGTGATGAAGCTGGCCGAACCGATCAGGAAGGCGGCAATCTCCATGTCGGAGTAGCGATAATGCGCGAGGTCGCTGATGATCGCGCCGATCTCGGCCTGGCTCAAGGTCCGTCCGCGGATCTTGGCGCGCACCGCTTCCAGGCTCTCCGGAGGCGCGGCGGGCCTGACCGTGACCGGCGTGCCGGCGGCTTCCGCGAAGCGCCGGAACGCAGGTTCGGAGAGTCCGATCTCGTCCGGAGCGGCCAGCGTGTCGTCATCCGTGATCAGCAACGTCGCCAGCATGACCTTGCCGCCCTGACGAAGCTCGACACGGCTGAAGCCGCGGAAGATCTCCGCGCGCAGCGCCTTCGAGTGCCTGGAGACGACGACGACGTTCTCGCGGCCGGTATCGAGCCGGACGCGGCGGATCTTCAGTTGGGAGTGCGGAAGGTCTGGATGCATGGACAGGCCGGCAGCAGGGAGTTGGATCTCCATGCTTAAGCGTCCCCGTCTTGATGCTGTTGACCCAGATCATGGCCCGCGGAGCCCGGCAGACATGGGCGCGAGCGCGGCGCGCCGTTACGCAGGCCGGGGCCGGCCGTTACTTCATCGCCGAGCTGATCGAGTTGAATTTGTTGTTGAGCAGCGCGCCACCCGTGTTGTTCACGACGGTCACGATTGCCAGAGCGATCCCGGCGGCGATCAGGGTATACTCGATTGCGGTTGCGCCATTCTCATCGACAAGGAAAGACCTCAGCAGACGCATTGCCAGCTCCCGTTCATCCGATCCAATGTATGGTCGCGCCCTTGTTGGACTCGTAAATCGATCGAATATGACCTTGTGCGCGCCAGAAGAATCGAGCCCGGCGCGATCCCTGCTCATACGACGGCATTCATTAAATTAAGGTTCCGTTGATCCGTCCAAATGGTTTCAAATCGGCAGCCCAGGGGCTGGACCGGCCCGTCAGGCCGTGATCGTGCGGCCGCTTAACCGATTGTTGAGCCTGTTCGTCAATGGGCCGGCAAGGACATCTCGATCGCGCTTCATCCGCTCCGGCCGCCCGCATTCAGCGCCCGCAACATGGCGATGCGGGCGAACATCACCCAGCCGCCGCCCGTCTCGGCCGCATTGATCAAAGTCTCGATGGCGGTCTGCCAGTGCGCCTCGTGCTGGGCGGCCTCGGGCAGCTGCATGATGTAGTCCGCCGCATCCTGAAGCGTGAGCAGCTTGCGCTTGCCCACGCGAACAGGATCGTCGAACGCGGTCGACCAGGGCATGTCAGACCGGCCGATCGGCGAGGAGAGACATCACGGCGCGACCACCGGTCTTGATGCTGTTAGCCGGCCTTCTTCGCTCGCACCGGCTTGTCGGCCTTCTTCGAAGTGTCTTTGGTCGCTTCCCTGGTCGCTGTCTTCGCCGTGCCGCCGCCCTTGCCGGCGATCGGCAGCAGCATCTCGCGCTGGCCCTCGACGCGCTTCTTCGGCCTCTTGCCCTTGGCTGTCTCCTTGGCGGTCTCCTTGGCGACCTTCGCCGCAGGTGCCGCTTCCTTCTCGCTCGCGAGGCTCTTCTTCAGCGCGTCCATCAGGTTGATGACGTTGCCGCCGGTCTTCGGTGCGACCTTCGCGGTGATCGGCATGCCGCTGCGCTTCTTGTTGATGAGATCGATCAGGGCGGTCTCGTAATGGTCCTCGAACAGCTCGGGCTCGAACGCGCCGGACTTCTTCTCGACGATGTGTTTTGCGAGATCGAGCATGTCCTTGGTGAGCTTCACGTCCTGGATGTCGTCGAAATATTCCTTTTCGCTGCGGACCTCGTAGGGGTAGCGCAGCAGCGTGCCCATCAGGCCGCTCTCCAGCGGCTCCAGCGCGATGATGTGCTCGCGGTTGGTCAGCACGACGCGGCCGATCGCGACCTTGTCCATGCTGCGGATAGTCTCGCGGATCACCGCATAGGCGTCGTGGCCGACCTTGCCGTCCGGCACGAGATAATAGGGACGGATCAGGTAGCGGTTGTCGATGTCGGCCTTGGGCACGAACTCGTCGATCTCGATCGTGTGGGTGGAGTCGAGCGCGATGTCGTCCAGCTCGTCCTTGGTGACCTCGATATAGGTGTCGGTGTCGACCTTGTAGCCCTTGACGATGTCCTCGGAGGTCACCTCGTCGCCGGTCTCGGCGTCGACCTTGAGGTACTTGATCCGGTGGCCGGTCTTGCGGTTGATTTGGTTGAACGAGACCTTCTCGGTATCCGAAGTGGCCGGATAGAGCGCGACCGGGCAGGTCACGAGCGACAGACGCAGAAAACCCTTCCAATTGGCGCGGGGGGCCATGGGCTACTCCAGACGCAACAGAGGACAAGCGGCAAAGATAACATCGTACCGGTGCGAATCATAGCAACCGCCGGCGCGGAATCTTGCAACGGCGTTAACTGCCGCCTGCGCCCTGTTGCCGGGCCGCCCATGGTCCGGAACATCGCCCGAGATCACGCGTTGCCCCGGCACTTCATAGCCGCGAAGACGTCGCGGCGATCGGACGCGCCAGCCAGAGATTGAGGTCACCCATGGCAACCACGCGAGAGCAGAAGCGGATCGTGGAAACTCCGACCGAGGCGCGCCAGGGCGAACTCGGGCCTTCGGTGGCGGCGCTGCTCGCCATCTCGACCGGGCTTGCAATCCTGATCCTCGCCGTCGTCTGGTTCGTGTTCTTCCGGACCTGACGACCGGGTCCCGGACGGCCGGACCTTCCGGCTTGCCGCGCGACGCGGCACATTGCGCCCGCCATGCCGCCGGCTCGTCCCGCGGCATGGCGGGCGCAGTCGCATTCGCTTGCGACGGGTCCTATATGACCAAAAAGTAACGTAGGCCGGTTCCCCGCGTTCATATTCAGTTCACGCCGGAATTGCTCATCTCTGGCGGTGTTCATGCAGCCTGTTCTTGTAGCCTATCCTTGGAGAGAAGCGTGCGCCTGCTCGTTGTTGAGGACGACCCCGATCTCAATCGCCAGCTCACCAAGGCGCTGACCGACGCCGGCTATGTGGTCGATCGGGCCTTCGACGGGGAGGAGGGGCACTATCTCGGCGACACCGAGCCGTATGATGCCGTGGTGCTCGACATCGGCCTGCCGAAGAAGGACGGCATCTCGGTGCTGGAGGCCTGGCGCCGCAACGGCCGCACCATGCCGGTCCTGATCCTCACCGCACGCGACCGCTGGAGCGACAAGGTGCAGGGCTTCGATGCCGGCGCCGACGACTATGTCGCAAAGCCGTTCCACCTGGAGGAGGTGCTGGCGCGCATCCGCGCCCTGCTGCGCCGCTCGGCGGGTCATGCCCAGAGCGAACTCAGCTGCGGTCCCGTCACGCTCGACACCAGGACCGGCCGCGTCAGCGTGTCGGGCAATCCCGTCAAGATGACCTCGCACGAATATCGGCTTCTGGCCTACCTGATGCACCATTCCGGGCGGGTGGTCTCGCGCACGGAGCTGGTCGAGCATCTCTACGACCAGGATTTCGACCGCGACTCCAATACGATCGAGGTATTCGTCGGCCGCATCCGCAAGAAGCTCGATGTCGACATCATCCAGACCGTCCGCGGCCTCGGCTATCTGCTGACGCCGCCGCCTGCGCCGGGCGCTTGAGGCCTGGACTTCGAGCGGTCCGGGCTTGACGGCCGCCCCGACACGGGCCTTGGTCGGCCCATGACTTCAGACGACATGACTTCCGACGACCTGACTTCCAGCCTCCGTCTGGACCGTTCCGATGGCCGCTAGCTCGCTTGCGAACCGACTGTTCTTGTCGGCGACCGCCTGGCTCGTGGTGATCCTGGCCATCACGGGCGTGGTGCTGTCGTCGGTCTACAAGAACGCCACCGAGCGCGCCTTCGACCGTCGGCTCAATCTTTATCTGCGCACCCTCATCGCCGAGGTCGCGACCCCCGACGAGCCGCCGGATCGCCAGTTCCAGTCGCTCGGCGAGCCCCTGTTCGAGCTGCCGCTGTCCGGCTGGTACTGGCAGATCACGCGCACCGACACCGAGAAGCCGGAGGTGCGGTCCTCGCGCTCGCTCTGGGACAAGAAGCTGCCGAAGCTGGAGGAGCAGGGCGCCGAGCTCACCGCGGCCGGCATCAGGCTCGCCTATGTCGACGGCCCGGAAGGGCAAAATCTGCGCATGGTGGAACGGCCGGTCGATCTCGGCGCCGACGGCAAATTTCTCGTCAGCGTCGCCGGCGACGACACCGAGATCTTCGACGAGACGCGAAGCTTCGACTACTATCTCGGCGGCACCTTCACCGCGCTCGGCATCGTGCTGCTGCTGACGACCGTGTTCCAGGTCCGGTTCGGCCTCGCACCGCTCAAGCGCATCTCGGAGTCGATCGCCGACATTCGCTCCGGGCGGGCGGAACGGCTCGAGGGTGAATTCCCGGTCGAGATCGCGCCGCTGGCGCGCGAGACCAACGCGTTGATCGATGCCAATCGCGAGATCGTCGAGCGCGCGCGCACCCATGTCGGCAATCTCGCCCATGCGATCAAGACGCCGCTCTCGGTCATCGTCAACGAGGCCGGCGCCCACCTGGCCGATCCATTTGCGGCCAAGGTGATGGAGCAGGCGGACCTGATGCGCGACCAGGTCGCCCATCATCTGGAACGTGCGCGCATTGCAGCGCGGGTATCGGTGGTCGCGACCGTGACGGACGTGGCGCCTGCCATCGAGGCGCTGCGGCGGACCATGGAGAAGATCCATCGCGACCGTGGCATTGTCGTCGAAGCCAAGACCGACGCGTCGGCAAAATTTCGCGGCGAGCGGCAGGATCTGGAGGAGATGGTCGGCAATCTCGTCGACAATGCCTGCAAATGGGCCGCCTCGCGCGTCTTGATCGAGGTTCTGGTCGAGACGCCGCACCAGACCGGCGCCGGCCCGCGTTTGCGGATCATCGTCGATGACGACGGTCGCGGCCTGTCGGAGGCCGAGCGCGCGCAGGTCTCCAGGCGCGGCCAGCGGCTGGATGAGTCCAAGCCCGGATCGGGACTGGGCCTGTCCATCGTGGTCGATCTCGCCGCGCTCTATGGCGGCAGCCTTTCGCTCGGAGCTGCGCCGACCGGCGGCCTGCGGGCCGAATTGGTCCTTCCGGGACTGTAGTCCCTTGTTTCGAGATGGTTTTTCGTCCTCGCCGATCCCCGTCCGGAGGAAACCGGGGGGCATTCGGACCCACTTCCTAAACGGCTTCTTAAGTGGGGCCGTCCTATGATCGCGCCCGGACGCATCCCATGTCCGCCATTTTACCGTGCATAACCCGGGCGCATGAGCCAGACATCGATCGAGCGGCTGAGGGAATATCTCGCGCAGCTCCCGCCGCAGGCGCAGGCCCTGCTGATGCGGGAGTTCGAGCGCGCACTGGAGCGCGGCCAGGACACGGCTGTGGCAACCCTGGTGCTCGAGCAGCTGCGCAAGATCGTCCGCAAGACCGAAGCCGATGAGGCTCCGCCGCCGCGCACGGACGATCTGTCGCGGCTGCTGTTCCAGGTATTGGAACCGTTTCTGGTCGAGGCGGGCACCCCGGTCCGGGTCGGCCAGATTCGCCGCTCCTCGCTACAGCCGATCTGGCAGTGGCTCGGCCGTGACGGCGCACCGGATAAGGTGAACGAATTCGAGGCGGTGCTGTCGCGCATGCCGGCCGACAATGCAGGACAGGTCGAAGCCCTGACCTCGAGGCTCCAGATGGTGGCCGCGGATGCCATCTTCGAGCTGACGGGGCCGGGCGGAGGCGACAAATCGCGCGCGCTGGCCCGTGTCGGCCCGCCGAACGTGATCGAGGATCTCTATTCGATAGGTGCGGTACTCCAGGTCCGCGAGGCGATCGCCGCCGTGAACGAGAAGCTGCCGCGCTTCCTGCGCGCCTTCGGCGATCCCCAGATCGCCTCGGTGACGTCGGCGCTCAACATTCCCGCGCTTCAGACGCCGCAGATGCTGCCCTTCGCGCTCTCGATGGTGGTGCAGCGGATGACCGCCCCCTGGCAGATCATCCGCCTCGCCATCAAGATTGCCGCGTCCGACGACGAGATCCGCGTCGCGGCAACGCCTTATGGCGTTGCCGTCACGATCGCGCTGCATGATCTGTCCTGCGTGGCCGCGATCCTTCGCATGGACATCAAGCGCGGCCATTTCGACAACGTCGCCGGCAATCTCAAGACGCTGCACGACGGCGTGCGCGGCCTGCGCACCGAGCTCGACCTGCGCAACGATTCCGCCTGGGGCAAGCAGTTGACGTCGATCCGCGCCGACATCTCCAATGCGCTGCAATCCGAGATCGACAGCGTTCCCGGCCGCGTTCGCCGCATCCTGCGCCAGCGCCCCGAGAAGGACATTCCGCCGGGCGCGCGGGTCGACAGCACCGAGGTCGAGGAAACCGTGGCGCTGATCGACTTCGTCGCGACTTGCCGCAACTATGCGAGCGAGCTTGCGATCAACGAGGTGACGCTGCGCACCTATTCCGATCTCCAGCAATATGTGGAACGCTCGACCGAGCAGCTGGTGCAGTCACTGCGCGCCGCCGATCACAAGGTCCGCGCCTATCGGCAGCAGCAGGTGCAGGCCGCGATCCGCTTCTGCCAGGTGCTGTTCGGCGACGATTACGCCTCGTTGATGAGTCGGGCCGCCGAGAACGCGCTCACAGGCGAGCGCAAATCGTCGCGCGCGGGTTGAATGGGCGCAAATTTCCTGGTCACAATTTCTGGTTGACGATATCGATGGCGCGCCGTACGGTCCCCGAGCAAGTCCGGGGAATTTCTATCTGTAGGCGCATGAAACCCGTTATCAGCTCCATCGAAATTGAGAACCGCGTCATCGTTGCCAAGTATCAGAGGCTGATGGTTGGGGCCAAGGTGGTGCTGGTCGAGAAGGCAAGCGATCGGCAGCTGCCTGAGACAATCACGAGGGTTGCATCTCGGGTTCCGGTCGGAGCGTTGCGCATCAGATTGCCGGACGCAATCAAGCCGGGAACATACTTCCTGAGGGCCTTCAACGGGCACGGCGAGGACGCGGCGCGAAGTGCGGACTTCGAGATCGGCTAAGCCGTTGGATTTTCACATTTTCGGGACCGAATGCGGTCGCGCGAATTGACAATTGTCAATTGCCGCATCGTCCGGCCGTGGTGTAAAGGCACCTATAGGCGCGGTTCGTGCGCTGCCGGAAGCTTGCCAGATGACGCTATGGTTCGTGTTCGCGCTGATGACGGTCGCGGCGATTTTCGCCGTGCTCTGGCCGCTTGGCCGGGGTAGCGGCGCGCAAGATCAGGGCAGCGAGGTCGCGGTCTACAAGGACCAGCTGGCCGAGATCGAGCGTGATCTCGCCGCAGGGCTGATCCCTGCGCCGGAGGCCGAGGCTGCGCGTGTCGAGATCAGCCGCAGGCTGCTCGCGGCGGCCGCCAGCGAGCCCGCAATGGCTCCGAAGTCGAACCTCAAATGGCGCCGTGTGGCGGCTGCGCTGGCGCTCGCCGGCCTGCCGCTCGTTGCAGTCGCCGTCTACATGCCACTCGGCTCACCCAAGCTTCAGGACTTTCCCCTGGCGCAGCGGCAGCGCGGGTCCGGCATGGCGCAGTCACTCGAGAACCTCGTCGTTCAGGTCGAGCAACATCTGGAAAAGAGTCCGACCGACGGGCGCGGCTGGAACGTGCTCGCGCCGGTTCTGGAGCGGCTTGGCCGTTTCGACGACGCGGTGCGCGCCTATCGCAACTCGCTCACCTACAATGGCGAGAGCGCGGAGCGCCGGTCCGATCTCGGCGAAGCGATCTCGGCTGCTGCCGGCGGTGTGGTGACAGCCGAGGCCAAGACTGAATTCGAGCGTGCGCACGCCTTGAACGCCGACGATCCCAAGGCGAACTACTTCCTGGGACTTGCGGCCGAGCAGGATGGCCGCAAGGGCGACGCAGCTACGATGTGGCGCGCGCTGCTGGCGAAGGCGCCTGCAGATGCACCGTGGCGTGCCCTGGTGCAGTCCTCGCTGGCGCGGGTCGGCGGCGGCACGATGCCCGCGCTGTCCGATGAGACGATAGCTGCTTCCAAGGATATCGCCGAAGGCGATCGCAACGCGATGGTGCGCGGCATGGTCGATCGTCTGGCCACGCGGCTGAAACAGAACGGCGACGATGTCGAGGGTTGGCTGCGTCTGGTGCGCGCCTATCTCGTGATGGGCGAGCGAGACAAGGCCATGGGGGCCTCGGCCGATGCCCGGCAGGCGGTTGCCGGCGACGCCGAGCGGCTGCGCCAGCTCAACGAAGGCCTGAGGACTCTCGGGGTCGACGGATGACGATTTCGGGACGAGACGAGCGGAGAACGAATACGCCATGACGCGCAAGCAGCGACGTATGACCATCATAGGCGGCTCGCTCGCCGTGCTCGCGCTCGCGGCCGCGCTGGTGCTCAACGCACTTCGCGACTCCATCGTGTTCTTTTCGACGCCGACCATGGTCGCCGAGAAGCATGTCGAGCCGGGCAGGCGGTTTCGCCTCGGCGGGTTGGTGCAGCCCGGCTCGCTGCAGCGCGGCGACAATCTCGCGGTAACCTTCGAGGTTGCCGACGGCAACGCCAAGCTGCCGGTTGCCTACAAGGGCATCCTGCCCGACCTGTTCCGCGAAGGGCAGGGCGTGGTCGCCGAAGGCGCGCTCGACGCCAACGGCGTGTTCAAGGCCGACACTGTCCTTGCCAAGCACGACGAGACCTACATGCCCAAGGACGTCGCCGATGCCCTGAAGAAGCAGGGGCACTGGAAGGACGATTACGGCGGCAAGCCTTCTGACAGCGGCAAGCCTGCGGCCACGACCGCGCAGGGCAATCCGCAGGGAGCGATGCGGTGATCGCGGAATCCGGACATTACGCGCTGGTGCTGGCGCTCGGACTGGCACTGATCCAGTCCACCGTACCATTGATCGGCGCCCGCCTGGGCGATGTCGCCCTGATGAACGTGGCGCGCTCCACCGCGCTGGCGCAGCTGCTTTTCGTCGGCGCCTCGTTCGTCGCGTTGGTGATGCTGCACGTGAACTCGGATTTCTCCGTCGCCAACGTGTACGAGAACTCCCACTCGATGAAGCCGCTGCTCTACAAGATCACCGGCGTCTGGGGAAATCATGAAGGCTCGATGCTGCTGTGGGTGTCGATCCTCGCGCTGTTCGGCGGATTGGTCGCGAGCTTCGGCAACAATCTGCCGCTGTCGCTGCGCGCGCATGTGCTGGCCGTGCAGGCCTGGATCGCCAGCGCCTTCTATCTCTTCATCCTGATGACGTCGAATCCGTTCCTGCGCATCGCGAACCCGCCGATCGAGGGACGCGATCTCAATCCGGTGCTCCAGGACATCGGCCTCGCCGTGCATCCGCCGATGCTCTATCTCGGCTATGTCGGCTTCTCGATCTCGTTCTCCTTTGCCATCGCGGCGTTGATGGAGGGACGGATCGATGCGGCCTGGGCGCGCTGGGTGCGGCCGTGGACGCTGGTCGCCTGGATCTTCCTGACGCTCGGCATCGCCATGGGCTCGTACTGGGCCTATTACGAGCTCGGCTGGGGCGGCTGGTGGTTCTGGGATCCGGTCGAGAACGCCTCGCTGATGCCGTGGCTGGCCGGCACCGCGCTGCTGCATTCGGCGCTGGTGATGGAGAAGCGCAATGCGCTGAAGGTCTGGACCATCCTGCTGTCGATCCTGACCTTCTCGCTGTCGCTGCTCGGCACTTTCCTGGTGCGCTCGGGCGTCATCACCTCAGTGCACGCCTTCGCCACCGATCCCACCCGCGGCGTGTTCATCCTGCTGATCCTCTGCCTGTTCATCGGCGGCAGCCTTGCGCTGTTCGCGGGCCGCGCCACCTCCTTGAAGCAGGGCGGCCTGTTCGCGCCGATCTCGCGCGAGGGTGCGCTGGTGCTGAACAATCTGCTGCTCACCGTGGCCTGCGCGGTGGTGCTGTTCGGCACGCTCTATCCGCTGGCGATGGAGATGCTCGCCGACTTCAAGATGTCGGTCGGCGCGCCCTTCTACAATCTCACCTTCGCGCCGCTGTTTGCCATGCTGCTGCTGGCCGTGCCGTTCGGGCCGATGCTGGCGTGGAAGCGCGGGGACCTGCTCGGCGTGACGCAGCGCCTGCTCGCAGCCGGCCTTGCCGGGCTGGTCGTGATCGCCATCACCTGGGCCTGGGTGCGGGGCGGCAGTGCGCTGGCGCCGCTCGCGATCGGGCTCGGCGTCTTCGTCATCGCCGGCGCCGTCACCGACATCGTCGAGCGGACAGGCCTGGTTCGCCTGCCGTTCGCAACGGTGCTGCACCGGGCGCGCGGCCTGCCGCGATCGGCCTGGGGTACGGCGTTTGCGCATGCCGGTCTCGGCGTTGCGCTGATCGGGATCGTCTGCGAGACCACCTGGAACAGCGAATACATCGCGACGATGAAGCCGAACGACATTGCCCATGTCGCCGGCTATGACCTGAAGCTCGACGGGCTGCTTCAACGGCAGGGCCCGAACTACCGCGAGATGATCGCCGAGTTCAAGATCAGCCGCGATGGCGAAGCGCTCACGGTCATGACGCCATCGAAGCGCAGCTTCACCACGCGCGGCTCGTCGACGACCGAGGCAGCGCTGCTGACCCGCGGCGCGAGCCAGCTCTACGTCTCGCTCGGCGATGCCACCGCCGAAGGCGCGATCGCCGTGCGCATCTACTACAAGCCGATGGTGTTGCTGATCTGGTGGGGGCCGGTGCTGATGGCGTTTGGCGGCGTGCTCTCGCTCTCCGACCGCCGCCTGCGCGTCGGCGCGCCGAAGCCGGCCCGGGCCAAGCAGCGCCTCCAGCCCGCGGAGTGATCCGATGCGCCGGATGATGGTCGCGTTCATCGCGTTGATGCTGCTGGCTTTGCCTGCGGCCCACGCTGTCCAGCCCGACGAGATCATGTCGGACCCCGCCAAGGAAGCGCGCGCGCGCGAGCTGTCGCGCGAGCTGCGCTGCATGGTCTGCCAGAACCAGTCGATCGACGATTCCGACGCGCCCTTGGCACGCGACCTGCGGCTCCTGGTGCGCGAGCGCATTGCGGCCGGCGACAGCAATGCACAGGTGCTCGACTTCCTGGTGGCGCGCTACGGCGAGTTCGTGCTGCTGAAACCGCGCTTCGAGCGCCAGACCCTTCTGCTGTGGCTGCTCGGGCCGCTGCTGCTGATCGGGGGCGGCCTGGCGCTGTGGCTACAAATCCGCCGTCGCTCGCGGAGTGGTGCCGACGTACCGACGTCGCCGCTCACGCCCGATGAAGAGGCGCGACTCGCAGCCTTGATGTCGGACGACACCAAATCTTCCGAGATACGTAAAGCTACGTAGGCCGCCGGCCGCGGCCGCGTGGTTCATGCTATGTTGACCTTTGTCTGGAACCTTGTCCCGAGATTCGATTCCAGACTCTGAGTCCTCCGATGTTCGCGAACAGCAATCTGACGATCCGCTTCCTGGTCGGCGCCGTCGTCGCTGCGTTATTGTTCCTGCTGGGCATCGGCGGCGGCACCGGCTTCATTGCCGTGCTCTATCTCAACAACGAGATCACCAGCCTCTCCTCGGACTTCGCCACGCTGAGCGGCCCGGTGCGCGAGCATGCCATGCAGATCTATCAGCAGGCGCAGACCGCGTTCTCCTACTTCCTGGTCGCCTGCGGCGTGATTGCGGTCGTCGCCGCCGCGATCTGCCTCACCACCTGGTTCGCGGTGCGCAACGGCATTCTCGGTCCCCTGGCGGCGATCGTCCATGCCATGCGCGAGGTCGCCGACCAGAAGTTCGAGACATCGGTTCCGGGGCTCGGCCGCACCAACGAGATCGGCCTGCTCGCCAGTGCGCTGGAGGTGTTCAAGACCAACGGCCTCGAGCGGCGCCGCCTCTCCGAGCAGCAGCTACATGAAGCGCAGCATCAGGCCGCGCGGTCGAAATTCCTGGACGATCGGATCAGGCGCTTCAACGATCTCGTCGCCAGCGTGGTCGACAGCGTGGCGTCATCGGCCGTGCATCTGAAGACCAATGCCGAGACGCTGTCGCGGACGGCCAACGACACCAGCACCAAGGCCAATGCGGTCGCGAGCGCCGCGGGGCAGGCCAGTGGCAGCGTGCAGACGGTCGCGGGCTCTGCCGAGGAGATGACGAATTCGATCGGCACGATCAGCCGCCGCGTCACGGACGCGACCCAGCGCGCCGAGGGCGCGGCGTCCCAGGCGGAGAAGAGCCGCGATACCATCCACACGCTGTCCGATGCCGCCGACAAGATCGGCGAGGTCGTCCAGCTCGTGCAGGCAATCGCATCGCAGACCAATCTCCTGGCGCTCAATGCCACCATCGAGGCGGCACGGGCAGGGGAGGCGGGCAAGGGGTTTGCGGTGGTCGCTTCTGAAGTGAAGAATCTGGCGCATCAGACCAGCAAGGCGACGGAGGAGATCACTTCCCATGTCGCCAGCATCCAGGGCATCACCGCGGAGACCCGCGGCGCGATCGACGGTATTTCCAGGACGCTGTCGGAGATTTCGTCCATCATGTCCGGCATCGAGATCGACACCGCCCAGCAGCGCAACGCCACGCAGGAGATCACGCGCAGCGCCCAGGACGCCGCGCGCGGAACCCTCGACGTCTCCAACCATATCGTCCAGATCACCTCGACCTCCGCGGAGACAGGCCGCATGGCCGCCGAGGCGCGGGACTCGGCGGTCGACCTGTCGCAGCAGGCCGAGACCTTGAAGCGCGAAGTCGATGAGTTCATCGTCAGCGTCAGGGCGAGCTGAGGCCGCCAAAAATCGTGCCCATGCGCGGTTCCGCGAGCCCGGCTAAGTTCCTGTAAGATCACGATTTTCGGCCTGCGCTAAACTGCCGCATCCGCCTCGTCTCTTCATTACAAAAGTTTAACCCCGCCGCCAGCGCGCGGTAAGGCGGGAGTCCCCATCTTCAGGTCCGTAAGGTGCTGGCATCCGGCACCAAAGGAATTCAGGGCCCTGGAGATTTCCGCATGACCGAACGTCCCGACCTCTCGAACCTTCCGTCGTACCGGCAGCCGCGCCGGTCGGTATTTTCTGCGCGCAAGCTCGCGCTGATGGCTTCGGTCGTCGCCGGCCTCGGCGCGGCTGTCTATGGCTTCAGCCCATCGAGCTCGCCGGCCGATCTGTTCTCCAGCCCGGCGCATGCGCAGGTCAATAACGAGGTTCGCAAGGTCGAACGTCCGGTCGGTTTCGCCGATATCGTCGAGCGCGTGAAGCCCTCGGTGATCTCGGTGAAGGTCAACATCAAGGAGAAGATCGCAAGCAACGATGACGGCGATGATTCCTCCTCGCCGTTCCAGCCGGGTTCGCCGATGGAGCGCTTCTTCCGCCGCTTCGGCGGTCCCGATGGTTTCCCGGGCCTGAAGGGAGGCCGCGGCCGCGTCGTGCAGGGCCAGGGCTCCGGCTTCTTCATTTCGGCCGACGGCTATGCCGTGACCAACAACCACGTGGTCGACGGCGCCGACAAGGTCGAGGTCACCACCGATGACGGCAAGACCTACACCGCCAAGGTGATCGGTACCGACCAGCGCACCGACCTTGCCTTGATCAAGGTCGAGGGTGGCTCGAACTTCCCGTTCGCGAAGCTTGCCGATAGCAAGCCGCGGATCGGAGACTGGGTGCTTGCGGTCGGCAATCCCTTTGGCCTCGGCGGCACCGTGACCGCCGGCATCGTCTCGGCCAGCGGCCGCGACATCGGCAACGGCCCCTATGACGACTTCATCCAGATCGACGCGCCCGTGAACAAGGGCAATTCCGGCGGTCCCGCCTTCGATACCAACGGCGAGGTGATGGGCGTCAACACCGCGATCTACTCGCCCTCGGGTGGCAGCGTCGGCATCGCGTTCTCGATTCCTGCCAACACCGTCAAGAGCGTGGTTGCCCAGCTCAAGGACAAGGGCTCGGTCAGCCGCGGCTGGATCGGCGTGCAGATTCAGCCGGTGACCTCCGACATCGCCGACAGCCTCGGCATGAAGAAGGCCGAAGGTGCGCTGGTGGCTGAGCCGCAGAGCAACGGTCCGGCCGCCAAGGCGGGCATCGAGTCCGGCGACGTGATCACGGCGGTCAACGGCGAATCCGTCAAGGACGCCCGCGAGCTCGCCCGCACCATCGGCGGCATGGCGCCAGGCGCGACGGTGAAGCTCAACGTGCTGCACAAGGGCCAGGACAAGGTCGTGAACCTCACCCTCGGCCAGTTGCCGAACACGGTCGAGGCCAAGGCCGACACCGACAATGACGGCGGCAAGCGTGCCAATCGCGGCACCGACGTGCCCAAGCTCGGCATGACCGTTGCGCCCGCAAATTCCGTGGCCGGCGCCGGCAAGGAAGGCGTCGTCGTCACCGAGGTCGATCCGAAGAGCGCCGCGGCCGAACGCGGCTTCAAGGAAGGCGACGTGATCCTCGAAGTCGGCGGCAAGAGCGTGAGCACCGCCGGCGACGTCCGCGAGGCCATCAATGCGGCGCGGACCGACAGCAAGAACAGCGTCCTGATGCGCGTGAAGAGCGGCGGCCAGTCGCGCTTCGTCGCGGTGCCCCTCGCCAAGGGCTGAGGGCTTAAGGAGGCCTACGAGATGAAGGGTACCGCCGGCATCAGTCGCCCCCGCCGCCGGTGCCCTTCGGGGAAGCAGCGCAACGCTGGCTTCCCCCGTCTACCTTCCGGTGGAATTACGCCCCCCTCCGTCGGAAGGCCTAGGGCGGTGAGGTCCCCCCAGCCTCACCGCCCGCCTTTTTCCTGCTTCGACATTCTCCCGCTCGGCTTGCATGCCGTTGCCGCTCGCGCCATGTTTAGAGAAGGTTGACCTCCTTGACCGCCGCCGAACGCACGATGCGCCTCCTCATCATCGAAGACGACCGCGAATCCGCCGACTACCTCGCCAAGGCGTTTCGCGAAGTCGGACACATCGCCGACCACGCCGCTGACGGCGAGGAAGGCCTCGCCATGGCCGAGAACGGCGATTACGACGTGCTGGTGGTCGATCGCATGCTGCCCAAGCGCGATGGCCTGTCGCTGATCGGCGCGTTGCGCGACAAGGGCAACACCGCGCCGGTGCTGATTCTCTCCGCGCTCGGGCAGGTCGACGACCGCATCAAGGGCCTGCGTGCCGGCGGCGACGATTATCTGCCGAAGCCCTATTCTTTCGCCGAGCTCCTGGCCCGTGTCGAGGTGCTGTCGCGCCGCCGCGGCGGCCCGGCCGAGGACACGCTCTACCGCGTCGGCGATCTCGAGCTCGACCGGCTGTCGCATCGCGTCGCCCGCGGCAAGGACGAGCTGACGCTCCAGCCGCGTGAATTCCGCCTGCTCGAATATCTGATGAAGCACGCCGGCCAGGTGGTGACGCGCACCATGCTGCTCGAGAACGTCTGGGACTATCATTTCGATCCGCAGACCAACGTGATCGACGTGCACATTTCGCGGCTCCGCTCCAAGATCGACAAGGGTTTCGAGCGCCCGCTGCTGCACACGATCCGCGGCGCCGGGTACATGATCCGTGACGGCATTCGGTAAACTCGTCCGCACCACGGCGTTCCGGCTGACGCTGGTCTATCTGCTGCTGTTCGCGATGTTCGCGGCTTCGCTGCTCGGCTATTTCGCCTGGAACACGCGGCGGCTGATCACCGAGGAAATCACGCAGACGGTGAATGCCGAGACCTCGGAGATCAGCGAGATCTACGACCGCCGCGGCATGTACAACCTCGTGCGCACGATCGAGTATCGCGCGCTGCGTCCGGGCGCCAACCTCTACCTCGTGACCACGCCGACGGGGCAGGCGATCGCCGGCAATGTCGGCTCGCTCGCGCCCGGTGTGATGGCGACGCGCGGTTGGACCGAGACCGCCTACCGGCGGATCGAGGACGCCGATGACCGCGATCATCGTGCACTGGTGCGCGTCACCGAGCTCGAAAACGGCTTCCGGCTTCTGATCGGCCGCGACCTCGCCGAGCGGCGGCGCCTGTTCGGCATCGTCGCCAAGGCGGCGCAATGGTCGGTCCTGATCGTCGTGGTGCTCGGCCTCGGCGGCGGCATCTTCGTGGCGCGCAGGGTGCTCAGGCGCATCGACGCGATGACCGGCACCGCCCAGCGCATCATGACCGGCGATCTCAGCGGGCGCCTGCCCGTGGGGCGCAGCGGCGACGAACTCGATCGCCTCGCCGAAAACCTCAACGCGATGCTGGAGCGGATCGAGGCCTTGATGGCGGGGCTGAAGGAAGTCTCCGACAACATCGCCCACGATCTCAAGACGCCGCTGACGCGCTTGCGCAACCGCGCCGAGGAGGCGCTGGCGAGATCAGGCAGCGAGGCCGATTACCGCGTCGCGCTGGAGCGGACCATCGAGGAATCCGACGGGCTGATTCGCACCTTCAACGCGCTTCTGATGATCGCGCGCGCCGAGTCCGGGCAGGCGCGCGGCAACATGGATGATTTCGACGCCGCCGAGGTCGCAGGTGGCATCCACGAGCTCTACGAGCCGCTTGCCGAGGACGACGGCATGACCTTGAAGGTGAAGGCCGATCCGGCGCCGGTTCATGCCAACCGCGAGTTGATCAGCCAAGCGCTCGCCAATCTGGTCGAGAATGCGATCAAGTACGGCAAGCCCGCTTCGCAGCCCGCGGAAACCGTGGTCAGCATGGATAGCCGGCAGATCACGATCGAGGCCCGGCGCGAAGGCGACCAGGTGCTGCTCAGCGTCACCGATCGCGGCCCCGGCATCCCCGAAAGCGACCGCAAGCATGCCGTCGAGCGCTTCGTCCGGCTGGAAACGAGCCGCACGCTGCCGGGCTCAGGCCTCGGACTCAGCCTCGCCTCGGCTGTTGCCACGCTGCATGGCGGAGAATTGCGGCTGGGGGACGCCCATCCCGGTCTTGTCGCCACGCTGGTGCTGCCGGCGCGCGCGGGCGCCGGCGACAGGGTTGCTCCGCCAACACCGGATGTACCACAGAAGGTGGCATGAACCACTCCGCGCCGGGAAACGCGGACAAGCATGGTGAGAGGCTGGCCGCACGTTTCGCGGAAGCTCCCCATACGGACCGCCTGTTTGCGGACAGCCACGACCCTTCCATCGGACGTTGGGTGACGTCAAGACCCGGGGACAGCGGCAGCCGTGATGCTTGAGTGGTCACGCCACCCGCGATGAAAGCGCCCCCAAGTGTCATCCGCAATTCGTGGACGTTCCGGGAGCGGACATAAATTCGCGACCATGTGTCTCGTAGCGGGGATTCTTTACGAAGGTGACTCGTTCCTATGACCTTTCACATGGCATCCTTTCACATGGCACTATGAGTAAACTTGGGACGCTAGCGTACGCATATTTCGTTCACGCGCGGCGGGGCTTTCAATATTTTGCTATGATATGCGACGAGCATGCCGCTATCGAAGATGCTGGGCGTTGTCCTTGATAGCCGACGCGACGGTTGTCTTCCTTGCCAGTTAAGGGAACGAACGACGACCTCGCTGGAGTGGGAGGAAAGATCGACGGAGGTATCAAAATGGCAGCCGTCACGTGGGAACTAAAAGGACGAGAGTTCGTAAATTGCAATTGCGCCTATGGGTGCCCTTGCCAATTCAATGCCTCGCCAACATCGGGATACTGTCAAGCCGTAGGCGCCTTCCAGATCGACGAAGGATTTCACGGCGAGGTCCGGCTGGATGGCCTCCGATTCATCGGCATCTTTCGCTGGCCGGGCCCGATCCACGAAGGAAAGGGTGAAGCTTTTCTCATTGTGGACGATCGTGCGAATGAGCGACAACGTGAATCGTTGTTGCGTATCGTCAGCGGTCAGGACACTGAGCCCGGTGCGACCGTCTTCCAAGTGTTTTCCACCACGCTGCAAAAGGTCCACGACCCAGCGTTCGCCGCTATCGACTTCGAAGTCGATGTTCGTGCCCGTCGGGCACGCGTTATTGTACCAGGCTTCACCGAAGGCCGCGGTGAACCGATACTGAATCCTGTTACCGGAAAAGAGCATCGAGTCCGCATCGATATTCCTGACGGATTCGAGTATTCAATCTCCGAGAGCGGTCGCGGCTGGAGTGCGGTTTCAGGAGGTCCGATCAAAATGGAACTCCACGACTCCTACGGTCAGTTCGCAAACATTCATCTCTCGGACCACGGCATTGTCCGTGATGGAATGACCGCCGCGGCATAGCTGCTTTGGAGCCGGCTGTGTTGGATACCGTACTCAGGCGCGACCGGACGATTGTGATCGTCGCATTGGCGACACTGACGGGGCTGGCATGGGCGTATACACTTTGGCTGGCCCGTCATATGAGCATGCCGGCGGCGGCGATGTCGCGCGTTCCTGACGGAAGCGTGGTGTCGATGTTGGCACCTGGCTTCAAATCGTGGACCGCGATTGATTTCCTTTACGTATTCGTTATGTGGGCCGTCATGATGGTCGGGATGATGACCCCGTCGGTCTCGCCGACAGTTCTTCTCTACGCCCGGGTTGGTCGCGAGGCCCGCGCGCAAGGCACGCCATTCGCTGCCACGGGAGCTTTTGGTGGCGGTTACCTTCTCGCGTGGACGTTCTTCTCGCTGATCGCAACCCTGAGCCAATGGCTGTTGGAGCGTGCCGCAATCCTGACGCCTATGATGGCAACGGCCAGCAGGGAGCTTGGGAGCCTAGTGCTGATTGCTGCAGGCCTGTTTCAATGGACACCATTGAAACAGGCCTGCCTAGCCTATTGCCAATCCCCTCTTATCTTCATTGAACGACATGGTGGGTTTCAACCGAGCGCATCTGGATCGCTGGTAATCGGCTTTCGCCACGGTCTTTACTGCGTCGGCTGCTGCTGGGCACTAATGGCCTTGCTCTTTGTCGGTGGCGTTATGAATGTTTTGTGGATAGCTCTACTGACGATTCTTGTGTTGTTAGAAAAGATGATTCCGGGTGGTCGCGTACTTGCCCGTGTTGTGGGAGTTGGCTTGATCCTGTGGGGCGTTTCGTTGGCCCTTACGTCCGTGGCAGGCTGACGGGCGACTAAGAACGCGCGAATTCCGGGAACACAGGCGATGGAGGGGGAGCTTGGAAATACGAGGCGCGAGCCTGTGGAGGCTCTCCGATGTTGACCAGACGCCAGCTTCTCCATGCTGCCGCATTGGCGAGCCTTCCGACGGTTGGATCTACACGGGCGTTGGCGCAGACGCAGCGCTATGGATTTATCGCGACAAGGGCGATCGCCCGCGACGGATTCATCTACGGTCTGCCTATCGTAATGAGCTATGCCGTGATGTACGAGCATGCCGTCGACCGTCGCTCAGGCAAATTCAAAGCACCCTTCAACCAGATAAAGAACGAAAGCCGCGTCTTTAGCTACAAGGACGCGGCCGTGGTTCTGCCGAACAACGATACGCTCTGCTCGTTGGTCTGGATGGATCTGCGTGCGGAGCCGATTGTCCTCTCCGTTCCCGCGATTGACCCGAAGCGCTACTATTCGATTATGCTGCGCGATCACAATTTCTACAACTGCGGTTACATAGGCTCTCGCAGCACAGGGAATGACGCTGGCGACTATATGGTGGTCGGGCCTGACTGGAGCGGTAAAATCCCGTCCGGTATCTGCAAGGTATTTCGGTCGAGCACTCAGTTTGCAATGGCACTGTATCGCACGCAGCTCTTCGACCCGGGCGACGTCGAAAACGTCAGGAAAGTGCAAGCCGGATACAGAGCGGAGCCGCTTTCTAAGCAGGCTCCACCGCCGCCCGCCCAGATCGCCCATTTCCAGAAAATCAGGAAGAAGCTGCTGAGAAGGAATTTCTTTCAGCACCTGGCATTTGCTTTGCAGTTTGCGCCAGCTCAATTCATTGAATTGGAGGCTCACGCAAACCTTGCGAAACTGGGCGTCGGGCCTGGCAGGACGTTTGATTTCGGGGATCTCTCACTGAAGCGGAAGCTGGAGATAACCCTCGGGATCAGAGCAGGTGCCCGCAAGATCGATCGAGCTATTGCCGATGCAAACGTCGTCGTGAACGGGTGGCGTGTTGCTGCCTATTTCGGCGATAGCGCCTTCTACAACGGTAATTGGTTGTTGCGAGCTGCCGCAGCCAAAGCAGATTTTTTCGGCACCGAGCCGGTAGAAGCAGTCTCTTTGTTCGCCCAGGTTGACGAGGATGCCAAAACGTTAGACGGCAGCGAAAACAAATACACACTGACGTTTGCGCCAGATCAAATGCCGCCGGTGAACGCATTTTGGTCGCTGACGATCTATGACGGAAAAACCAGGCTGCTGGTCAGAAATCCAATCAACCGGTATCTCGTCAATTCATCAATGCTTCCGACGATGACGACAGATGAACATGGGCTGACGATTTACATTCAGAATAAGCCGCCGGACGCTGACAGAAAGGCCAACTGGCTGCCAGCCCCCAACGGACCGCTGTTGCTAGCGATGCGACTGTACTGGCCGAAAGCCGAACTACCCTCAATCCTGCCGATCGGTAAAGGGACGTGGCAGCCGCCCGGCTTGAAGCGGATACTGTAAATCATTCGCAACTAAAGCAGCGTCGAACTCGGGGAGAAAGCAACGGTATCGTTTGCATTCCGGCCGACGCATGGAATCGTTGGCGAACTGGATGGCCGGGCGAGACCAGGAAAGGTCCCGCAGTACACGAGTGATGCGCGCGAAATCGCGAACATGCTGGTCCATCTCATAGTCGACGGCACGACAGAGTGGTGCATTCAGCCAGTGGTTACGACGACCGTAAGCGATCGCGCGATAGCGCTCGAAAAATGCCTCGAGGTGCGGCGAGGAGGTGCGGTGGTCGCTTACCGAGCGCGACACGCGCGAACCGATAGAGGCCCATCTCGATTCCCCTCGTTTCGAGCATGGCCAGCCTCGCAGCGTTCGTATCCGAAAGATCGGCGCGTCTATGCGCGACCCCTGTTAAGCATCAGTCAGCCTCAGCGAGTCGGGCAGTGCGGCAGTGGAGTGCCTTGCAATCGAGATCGTTGAAGCATCCATGCAACTTTACCGTGGTGTACGATATCGCACTTGGTGCGGGAGCCGCGTCTCAAGGACCAGATGATTGCAGACGAGCGAATTCCTCACGTTATGTCAGGAAAATCCCGACGACTCACTTTCGCTACTTCCGTGAAGTGCAGATGGTACGCTGCTGAACGGTCAATAGACCAAGGTCAAAGGAACCGACCAGCGAGCGCAAAGGTTGACTCTCTTATCAAGGAGGGTCGCTGTGATGAATCGCAAGTCAGACAAAGTGACCTTGTCGCAATTGGCGCGACTCCAAGCGCTGGAGAAGGAAACGACAGACCCGTTTGCGGCCCGGCTCGTCCATGAAATTGTCAGTGAACTGGAGGCAAGATTGGGGAAGCGTCAAACGCGGGATGAGCACGGTCAAGAACGGACCTGAAAATTCGACCAACGGAGTTTGCCCATACAGGAGGGACTTGTCGTGGGAAATTTTATGGAAGCCATCAATTGGGACATTGTGAGGCCAAGTCTTTGGAGTGGCGCTGCGGGTATGGTGGTCGGCGCGGTCGTGCTTTCACAGGTGTTCGGGTTCATGAGTCCTTCGACTGCACATAAGCTCGCGGCGGAAGAGAGTGACCAGGCGGTTGTGGCCGCGCTTGCGCCCGGGTGTGCGTCCGAGTTTCGAGCGCTACCCGATGCAAAGGAACGCCTGAAGGTGCTGGCTGCTCACCGGGACAGCTACCTGGCGAAGGATTCGTTTCCAGCCGATCTGATCAAGCGTCCGGGCAAGAGCTACATCGATTACGGCCTGGTGAGAGCCTGCACTGCCTTGCTATTGAAACCGCAGACTGCGGGACTCTAGCCTGGCGAGTGTATTGGGCCGTCCTCAGCAGGCCGAGAGTGGCGCCGGCCGGGAGCAGCCGCGAATGGCGATCAAGCTCAACTTTCCGATTTGGCTGCACGCCTTCGTCCACGTCGAAGCCTGCACCGTATCGCTTTCGGGACTGAAGATCCGCTCCGACTTGAAGATACGTGCCATGTTGTAATTTCTGAGCGGTGATGTTTCCGACGGCTTCGTCATCCGTTCTCGCATTGTCGCGCGACAAACATGCGTCTGCCCAAACGCCGAAAACCGCAGTACATGCCGATATCAAAGCCTAGCGACGAAGCACGAGTCCTTGCGGTCGCGGTAACGTCTTGCAGGAGCTGGCGCGTGTCTAACAAGTGCAACAGGGAGGACTCTGATGCGCTATCTCCTGCTCAAGGTCTGCGTCGGCGCTGCGGCCGGCCTTGCCATCGGTGTGGCCAGAGCGAATGACGAACTCAACAAGATGTCGCAGAATCCCAAAGAATGGGTGATGGCGACAGGCAACTACGCAAATCATCGCTTTTCCCAGCTCAAGCAGATCACTTCTGAAAATGCCGCGAAGCTGCAGGTAGCGTGGACGTTTTCGACTGGCGTCTTGCGCGGACACGAAGGCGGGCCACTGGTGATCGGCGACGTCATGTACGTCCACGGTCCGTTTCCGAATCCAGTCTTTGCGCTTGATCTCAATAATGACGGCAAGATCCTCTGGAAGCACGAGCCCAAGCAGGATCCCAATGTGATTCCCGTCATGTGCTGCGATACGTCAATCGTGGCTTGGCTTATGGCGACGGCAAGATCTTCCTGTATCAAGCGGATACCACGCTGGTCGCTCTCGACGCCAGGACTGGCAAGGTCGTCTGGTCAGCCAAGAACGGTGATCCATCGCGGGGCGAGACCGGCACCTCGGCTCCGATGGTGATCAAGGACAAGGTGTTCGTCGGCATCTCCGGCGGCGAGTTTGCGGTTCGTGGCTTGATGACGGCGTACGACATGAAGACCGGCAAGCAAGCCTGGCGTGCGTATTCGATCGGGCCTGACAACGAAATGCTGATCGATCCGCAGAAGACCGCAGAACTCGGCAAGCCCGTCGGCCGCGACTCGAGCCTCAAGACTTGGCAAGGTGAGCAGTGGAAGCTTGGCGGGTCCACGACTTGGGGACGGTACTCCTACGATCCCGAGCTCAACCTGGTCTATTACGGCTCCGCCAATCCGGGGACATGGAATCCGAGCCAACGGCCGGGTGACAACAAATGGTCGATGACCATCTTCGCGCGCGATGCGGATACCGGGATGACCAGATGGGTGTACCAGATGACGCCACACGACCAGTGGGACTACGATGGCGTCAACGAAATGATCCTGGTCGACCAGACCATCGGTGGCACGCCGCGTAAGCTGCTTGTTCACTTCGATCGAAATGGCTTTGCATACACGCTCGACCGAACCAATGGTGAGCTTCTCGTTGCAGAAAAGTACGATCCGGCGGTCAACTGGGCCACAAAGGTCGACATGGACAAGGCCTCGCAGACCTATGGCCGTCCCCTCGTCGACGCGAAATACTCTACCCAGCGAGAGGACACCAATGTGAAGGGGATTTGCCCGGCTGCATTGGGAACCAAGGACCAACAGCCTGCCGCGTTCTCACCTGATACCGGCTTGTTCTACGTACCGACCAACCATGTTTGTATGGACTATGAGCCGTTCAAGGTGAGTTACACTGCTGGGCAACCCTATGTCGGAGCCACGTTATCGATGTACCCGCCGCCAGGCGAGACCCACATGGGCAACTTCATTGCCTGGGACGCCCGTACCGGCAAGATCGTATGGTCGAACAAGGAGCAGTTCTCGGTCTGGTCGGGCGCGTTAACGACCGGAGGCAACGTCGTGTTCTATGGAACGCTCGAAGGCTATCTCAAGGCGGTCGATGCCAAGACGGGCACGGAACTTTACAAGTTCAAGACGCCGTCAGGTATCATCGGCAATGTGACGACCTACGAACATAACGGGAAGCAGTTCATTGCTGTCCTCTCCGGAGTAGGTGGTTGGGCCGGAATCGGGCTCGCCGCCGGATTGACGGAGCCTACTGCTGGTTTGGGTGCAGTCGGTGGCTACGCTGGCCTTCATGACTTTACGGCGCTGGGAGGGCAGCTCACGGTCTTCTCGCTGCCGGGCAGCTGAGGCCTCAGATCCCGGCTTGACCTCACGGGACAAGCCGGGTGTTCGATGCGCGCTTGGGCGATGCCCATCCCGGTCTTGTCGCCACGCTGGTGCTTCCGGCGCGCGCGGGCGGTGGCGACAGGGTTGCTCCGCCGATGCAGGATGTGCCACAGAAGGTGGCATGAACCACTCCGCGCCGGGAAACGCGGACAAGAATGGTGAGAGGCTGGCCGCACGTTTCGCGGAAGCTCCCCATATTGCCGCTTCCACAACCGACGAACGACGTTTGGAAAGCTGGCTGGCCGAGCTCGAGCCGGCCCAATCGGCCCGTCTGGAAGCGCTCCTGGGCCGCCCATTCGCCCGCAACATCCTGGCCGGGATCGCGGAATTCTCGCCCTATCTGTTCGATCTGGTCCGCGCCGATGCCCTGCGCCTGATCCGGCTGCTCGAATGCGATCCGGATACGCGTCTCGCCGCACTGATCGCTGAGGCAAGAGGCGCGGTGCTCGCGGCGCCTGACGAGGCCGAGGTGATGCGGCTGCTTCGCCGGATGAAGGGGGAGGCCGCACTGCTGATCGCGCTGTGCGACATCGGCGGTGTCTGGCCGGTGATGCGGGTGACGGCGGCGCTCACCGATGTTGCCGTGTCCTCCGTGCAGGCGGCGCTGCAATATCTGCTGCGGCAGGAAGCCGCACGCGGCAAGCTCTCGCCGCCCAATCCGGAGGCACCCGAAGAGGGCTGCGGGCTGATCGTGCTCGCGATGGGCAAGATGGGCGCGGGCGAGCTGAACTATTCCAGCGACATCGATCTCATCGTGTTCTTCGATCCCGATGCCACGACGCTGGCGGCGGACATCGAGCCGCAACCTTTCTTCGTCCGGGTCACGCAGGGCATGGCGCGCATCCTTCAGCAGCGCACCTATGACGGTTACGTCTTCCGGGTCGATCTGCGCCTGCGCCCCGATCCGTCCTCGACACAGGTGGCGATCTCGCGGGACGCCGCGCTCAACTATTACGAGCGGGAAGGGCGCACCTGGGAGCGCGCTGCCATGATCAAGGCGCGGGCCTGCGCCGGAGATCCCGGGGCAGGTGAAGCGCTTCTGGCAGAAATCGCGCCCTTTGTCTGGCGCAAGCATCTCGACTTCGCTGCACTCGCCGACGTGCACGACATGAAGCGGCAGATGCAGACCTATCGCGGCCAGAGCGAAGTCGCGGTCGAGGGCCATAACGTCAAGGTCGGGCGCGGCGGCATCCGCGAGATCGAGTTCTTCGCGCAGACTCAGCAGCTGATTGCGGGCGGCCGCCATCCGGAATTGCGGGTGCGGCCGACGCTCAGGGCGCTCGATGTGCTCGCCTCCAGCAACTGGATCACCTCCGCGGCGCGCGACGAGCTGACGACCGCCTACGAGTTCCTGCGCCGGGTCGAGCATCGCCTCCAGATGATCGCCGACGAGCAGACCCACGCGCTGCCCGAAGACAAGGACGCGGTCGAGCGTTTTGCGCAATTCTTCGGCTATCCCGGTCGTGAAGCCTTTGCGACCGACCTGCTGCGGCAGCTCCAGATCGTCCAGGGGCACTACGAGAAACTGTTCGAGGGCGACGATCCGACCGGGACGGCCAGGCTGCCGGCGCTCGACTACGGTGCGGGTCCCGACGATCCGCGCCTGCTCCAGCATCTGACGACGCTCGGCTTCAAGAAGCCCGCCGCGGTCGCGCAGACCGTGCGCGACTGGATCACCGGCGATTATCGCGTATTCCGCAATGAGGCGACGCGAAGCGCCTTCGTCGAATTCGTGCCGGCCCTGATCGACGGTCTTGCCCATGCCGAGGAGCCGGATCGCGCCGTCGTGGCGTTCGATCATTTCCTCGGCGCGCTCCAGCGCGGCGGCCGGCTGATCACGCTGCTCGGCCAGAACCGCGATCTCGTCGCGCTGGTGGCGCTTGTGCTGGGGGCGGCGCCCCGGCTCGGCGAGATGCTGGCGCGGCAGCCGCAGCTCATGGACGGCCTGATCGATCCGCGCTTCTTCGGCGCCATGCCCGACAGGCAGGAATTGTCGGGGCGGTTAGCTGCGACCGTGCAGGACGCCGGCTCATACGAAGAGTTCCTCGATCGCCTGCGCCTGTTCGGGCAGGAGAGCCTGTTCCTGATCGGCACGCGCATCCTGTCCGGCACGGTTTCGGCGCAGCAGGCGAGCACGGCTTTTGCAGACGTCGCCGAAGGCATCGTGCACACCGTGCACGGCCTCGTCGCCGAGCGCTTTGCCGCCCAGCACGGCCGGATCAAGGGGCAGGAGACCGCGATCATCGCGATGGGCCGCCTCGGCAGCCGCGAGATGACGGCCTCGTCCGATCTCGACCTGATCCTGCTCTACGATTTCGATGGTGACAATCCGGACTCGGATGGGCCGAAATCGCTGCAGGGCGCGCATTACTTCGCCCGCTTCACCCAGCGCCTTATCAGTGCGTTCACGACGCGCACCAATTACGGCGTGCTCTATGAGATCGACATGCGGCTGCGGCCCTCGGGTCGCGCCGGCCCCGTGGCCTCGAGTCTGATTTCATTCGCGGACTACCAGGCCGACGAGGCCTGGACCTGGGAGCACATGGCGTTGACGCGCGCGCGCGTGGTGTCGGCTTCGCCCGAATTCCGGGAACGGATCGAGCGCGTCATCCGCGATGTCCTGACCCGCCGCCGCGATCCCGCAATCACGGCCAACGACGTTGCCGACATGCGGCGTGCGATCGCGCAGGAGAAGGGCGAAGCCGATTGCTGGGATCTCAAACATGCCGCCGGCGGCATGGTCGACATCGACTTCATCGCGCAATATCTCCAGCTCGTGCATGCCCACGAGAAGCCGGACATTCTCGACGTCAGCACCGTGCAGGTGCTGGAGAATGCATGCAGGCTCGGCGTGCTCGCGCAATCCGAGACCGAGATCCTGCGCGCCGCGGCGCGGCTGTATCACGACCTGACGCAGATCCTGCGGCTTTGCGTCAGCGAGCGCTTCAAGCCGGAGACCGCCGGCACCGACCTCCTGCGCGTGCTGGCGCGCGCCGGCGACGCGCCGGATTTCTCGTCGCTGGAGGCGCGGGTGAAGGAGACCCAGAGCGAGGTGCGGCGCGTGTTCAGGGCGCTGCTGGAAGGGACGTCGCCTGCATCAACGAGGTGAGGGCCTCGCGCACGTCAGGCTCGAGGCCGGCGCCGCCGGCTTCGAGATGGGCGAAGATCGCGCGCTTCATGCGGGGATCCCAGAATTTCCTGATGTGCTCGGCGATTCCAGGCACGGCCTTGTCATGGCCCTGGCTCTTGAAGAACTTGCCGATCTGGTTGGCCATGTAGATCAGGCGGTCAGGCGACATCGGCAACCTCCGTGGCATGGCGCGCAACGATCCGGCTGCCATGCGAAAATACTTCGAACCCGTCCTGCCGGGCGATCGCAATCAGCGTGATGCCGGCGGCTTCCGCCGTGCGGACCGCGAGCGCGGTCGGTGCGGAGACGGCGACCATGACGGGGGCGCCGATCGCGGCCGTCTTCTGCACCATCTCCACCGAGACGCGGCTCGTCAGCAGCACCATGCCCTGGCGCGCATCCGTGCGGCTGCGCGCCAGGGCGCCGGCGAGCTTGTCGAGCGCGTTGTGACGGCCGACATCCTCCCGCAGCGCGGCGATGCCGCCCGCAGGGGACCAGAACGCGGCGGCGTGAACGGCACGGGTTTGCAGATTGATCGATTGCAGGGGCGCGATGGCCTGCATCGCCGCCATGACCTGCTCCGGCGCGAAGCTCTGCCCCTGCGGCACCACGGCCGCCGGCCGCACCGCCTCGGCAATGGATTCGACGCCGCAGATGCCGCAGCCGGTGGGTCCGGCGACGTGGCGACGGCGCTCGCTGATGCGGGCTGCATCTTCCGATGCCAGCCACATCCGCAGCTCGATGCCGTCGTCGAGGCGGACCACGTCGAGCGACTTGATGTCGTCGACCGATGCGATGATGCCTTCGTCCAGGCTGAAGCCGACCGCAAAATCTTCCAGGTTCTGCGGTGTCCCCATCATGACGGCGTAGGTGCCGCCATTATAGGTCAGGGCCAGCGGCGTCTCCTCGGGGACCAGCCGCGCGCCCTCGGACGCGGCGCCGTCGCGCCAGATCTCGCGGTCGATGGCCTGGACCGGAACGTGCATGCCCTTACTCCGCGGCCTCGGCCGGCGCGATGCGGCGGGAGTGCCGCGCCTGCGCGTCATAGGCCTTCTGCCAGTCGGACGGGCCGTTCGAGGGCGAGACCTGCACCGCCGTGACTTTGTATTCGGGGCAGTTGGTGGCCCAGTCCGAATAGTCCGTGGTGATGACGTTGGCCTGCGTGTCCGGATGGTGGAAGGTGGTGTAGACGACGCCCGGCGCGACGCGGTCGGTGATCTCCGCGCGCAGCGTGGTCTCGCCGGCACGGCTCTTCAGCCGCACCCAGTCGCCGTCACGCACGCCGCGCTGCTCGGCATCGTGCGGATGGATCTCGAGGCGGTCCTCGGAATGCCAGACGACATTCTCGGTGCGCCGCGTCTGCGCGCCGACATTGTACTGGCTGAGGATGCGCCCCGTCGTGAGCAGCAGCGGATAGCGCGGGCCGGTGCGCTCGTCGGTTGCGACATATTCGGTGACGACAAACTTGCCCTTGCCGCGGACGAAGCCGTCGATGTGCATCACCGGCGTGCCCTCGGGCGCCTTGTCGTTGCAGGGCCACTGCACCGAGCCCAGCTCGTCGAGCTTGGCGTAGGAGACGCCGGCGAAGGTCGGCGTCAGCGCCGCGATCTCGTCCATGATCTCGGATGGGTGATTGTAGTTCATCTCGAAGCCCATCGCCTTGGCAAGGCCGATGGTGACCTCCCAGTCGGCCATGCCGTTCTTCGGCGTCATCACCTTGCGCACGCGCTGGATGCGGCGTTCGGCGTTGGTGAAGGTGCCGTCCTTCTCGAGGAAGCTCGAGCCGGGCAGGAAGACGTGGGCGTAGTTCGCGGTCTCGTTCAGGAAGAGGTCGTGAACGATGACGCATTCCATCGCCGACAGTGCCGCGACGACGTGCGAGGTGTTGGGATCGGACTGGAGGATGTCCTCGCCCTGCACGTAGATCCCCATGAACGTGCCTTCGACCGCGGCGTCGAACATGTTGGGAATGCGCAAGCCCGGCTCCGGGTTGAGCTTGACGTTCCACAGCGCCTCGAACTGGTCGCGCACCGCGTCGCCCGAGATGTGGCGGTAGCCGGGCAGCTCGTGCGGGAACGAGCCCATGTCGCAGGAGCCCTGCACGTTGTTCTGGCCGCGCAACGGGTTCACGCCGACGCCGGGACGGCCGATATTGCCCGTCGCCATCGCGAGGTTGGCGATCGCGATCACCGTGGTCGAGCCCTGGCTGTGCTCGGTGACACCGAGCCCGTAATAGATCGCGCCGTTGCCGCCGGTGGCGTAGGTGCGGGCCGCCTTACGCAGATCCTTCGGATCGACGCCGGTGAGGATGGCAGTGGCTTCCGGGCTGTTCTGTGGTTGGGCGACGAAGGCGGCCCATTCCTCGAACTCGCTCCAGTCGCAGCGCTCGCGCACGAAGGCTTCGTCGACGAGGCCCTCGGTGACGATGACATGCGCCAGCGCCGTCATGACCGCAACGTTGGTGCCGGGCATCAGGGGGAGGTGCAGCGCCTTCACATGCGGCGATTCCACCATCTCGGTGCGGCGCGGGTCGATCACGATCAGCTTGGCGCCCTGGCGCAGCCGCTTCTTCAGGCGGGAAGCGAACACCGGATGGGCGGAGGCCGGGTTGGCGCCGATCACCACCACGACGTCGGTGTCCTCGATGGAGTCGAAATCCTGCGTGCCGGCCGAAGTGCCGAAGGTGGTGGCGAGGCCATAGCCGGTCGGCGAGTGGCAGACGCGGGCGCAGGTGTCGACGTTGTTGTTGCCGAAGCCGGCGCGGATCAGCTTCTGCACCAGGTAGGTTTCCTCGTTGGTGCAGCGGGACGAGGTGATGCCGCCGATGGCGTCGCGGCCGAATTTCTTCTGGATGCCGCGCATCTTGGCGGCGGCGAACGAGAACGCCTCGTCCCAGGACACTTCACGCCAGGGATCCTCGATTCTTTCGCGGATCATCGGCTTGAGAATGCGCTCCTTGTGGTTGGTGTAGCCCCAGGCGAAGCGGCCCTTGACGCAGGAATGGCCGCGATTGGCCTTGCCGTCCTTGTACGGCAGCATGCGCACGACTTCCTCGCCGCGCATCTCGGCCTTGAAGGCGCAGCCGACGCCGCAATAGGCGCAGGTGGTGACGACGGAGTGCTCGGGCTGGCCGATCTCGATCACGGATTTTTCCGTCAGCGTCGCGGTCGGGCAGGCCTGCACGCAGGCGCCGCAGGAGACGCATTCGGAGCCCAGAAAACTCTCGCTCATGCCGGGGGAGACGCGGCTGTCGAAGCCGCGGCCCGAGATCGTCAGCGCGAAGGTGCCTTGCACCTCCTCGCAGGCGCGGACGCAGCGCGAGCAGACGATGCATTTGGAGGGGTCGTAGGTGAAGTACGGGTTGGACTCGTCCTTCGGCATCCAGTGGTCGTTCGCGCAGCCGTCCGTCTTGCCAGGTGTCTTGGCGAAGACATGATTCTCGCCCTCATAGCCATAGCGCACGTCGCGCAGGCCCACCGCACCGGCCATGTCCTGCAACTCGCAATCACCGTTGGCGCCGCAGGTGAGGCAGTCGAGCGGATGGTCGGAGATGTAGAGCTCCATCACGCCCTTGCGCAGCTGCTTCAGCCGCTCGGTCTGGGTATGCACGACGAGACCGTCCATGACGGGCGTGGTGCAGGACGCGGGGGTCCCGGCGCGGCCCTCGATCTCGACGAGGCAGAGGCGGCAGGAGCCGAACGCGTCGACCATGTCGGTGGCGCACAGCTTCGGGATCTGGTGGCCGGCGTCCATCGCCGCGCGCATGATCGAGGTGCCCTCGGGCACCGTGACCTCATTGCCGTCGATGGTCAGCGTCACCATCGTTTCCGATTTGGAAGCCGGCGTACCGAAGTCGATTTCCTCGATCAGAGACATTGTCGTTCTCCTATTCCGCGGCCTGAAGCGTGGTCGGGACGGGTGCGAAATCCTCCCGGAAGTGCTTCAACGCGCTGAGCACGGGGTAGGGCGTGAAGCCGCCGAGCGCGCAGAGCGAGCCGAATTTCATGGTGTTGCAGAGGTCCTCGACGAGCGCGAGATTCTCGGCGACGCGCTCGCCGTTGATGATCTTCTCGATGGTCTCGACGCCACGGGTCGAGCCGATGCGGCATGGCGTGCACTTGCCGCAGGATTCGATGGCGCAGAACTCCATCGCGAAACGCGCCTGCCTGCGCATGTCGACGCTGTCGTCGAACACGACGATGCCGCCATGGCCGATCAGGCCGTCGCGTGCGGCGAAGGCCTCGTAGTCGAACGGGGTGTCGAACAGGGCGCGGGGAAAATAGGCGCCGAGCGGGCCGCCGACCTGCACGGCGCGGACCGGACGCCCCGTGAACGTGCCGCCGCCGATGTCGTCGACGAGCTCGCCGAGCGTGACGCCGAAGGCGGTCTCGAACAGCCCGCCGTAGCGGATATTGCCGGCGAGCTGGATCGGCATCGTGCCGCGGGAGCGGCCCATGCCGAAATCGGCATAGGCCTTGGCGCCCTCGGCGAGGATGAAGGGGATGGCGGCGAACGACAGCACGTTGTTGATAACGGTCGGCTTGCCGAACAGGCCGTGATGCGCCGGCAGCGGCGGCTTGGCGCGCACGATGCCGCGACGGCCTTCGAGGCTCTCCAGCAGCGAGGTCTCCTCGCCGCAGACATAGGCGCCGGCGCCAACGCGAACTTCGAGGTCGAAGCTGTGGGTCGAGCCGCCGACCTTGTCGCCGAGATAGCCGCTGCGCTTTGCAGCCTGGATCGCGGCGTTCATCGCCTCGACCGCGTGCGGATATTCGCTGCGGATGTAGATGTAGCCCTTGGTCGCGCCGACGGTGATGCCGGCGATGGTCATGCCCTCGATCACCAGGAAGGGATCGCCTTCCATGATCATGCGGTCGGCGAAGGTGCCACTGTCGCCCTCGTCGGCGTTGCAGACGATGAACTTGCGGTCGGCCTTGGCCTGGGCAACCGTCTTCCACTTGATGCCGGTCGGAAAGCCCGCGCCGCCGCGGCCGCGCAGGCCGGACGCCGTGACTTCGTTGAGGATCGCATCAGGTCCGAGCGAGAGTGCGCGCTCAAAACCCTTGTAGCCGCCGTGGGCGCGGTAATCGTCGAGCGAGCGCGGATCGATCACGCCGCAGCGGGCGAAGGTGAGGCGGGTCTGGCGCTTCAGCCAGGGGATCTCGTCGGTCGCTCCCAGCCGCAGCAGATGCGGCGTATTGTTCGCGAGCGCGTCGAGCAGCGAGGGCACGTCGGTCTCGGTGACGGGCCCGAAGGCGATCCGGCCCTGGGGCGTTGCGACCTCGACCAGCGGCTCCAGCCAGTACAGGCCGCGCGAGCCGGTCCGGACGATCTCCACCGCAATGCCGCGCCTGGCTGCGGCCTGCTCCAACGCAAGGGCAACCTCGTCGGCGCCGACGGCAACCGCACCGGCATCGCGCGAGACGTATAGACGGATGCTCATCGCTGCGCCTCCGCAACCAGCGCATCGAGACGCTTCTGATCGAGCCGGCCAACGAGGCGACCGTCAAGCATCGCGGACGGCGCGGTCGCGCACAGGCCAAGGCAGTAGATCGGCTCCAGCGTGACGCGATCGTCAGCCGTGGTGTTGCCGAGCGAGACGCCGAGCTTCGCCTCGGCGCGCGCAGCCAGCGCGTCGCCGCCCGCGGCCTGACAGGCTTCCGCGCGGCACAGCTTCAGCACGTGGCGGCCGGCCGGCTTGTGGCGGAAATCGTGGTAGAACGTGAACACGCCATGGACTTCGGCGCGCGACAGATTGAGTGCTTTCGCCACCATGGGAATCGCCGCCTCCGGCACGTAGCCGAACGCCTCTTGAAGCGCATGCAAGATGACGAGCGTCGCGCCTTCCTTGCCGGCATGCTCGGCAATGATCTCGGCGCCGCGCGTTTCGTCCCAATCATAAACCGCTGTCATTCTTCATTCTCAACCAGAGCGTTTCTTGCTCCCAAACTATTTGGAATCATTCGAAGATCAATAAAGCTGTCCCGTGCTGCGATTGCGAATTCCGATCGATTGGCAAGTGCAATCGATCGATTTCAAATTGCGATTAAGGCCGTTCCGGCAGGCGGTTTTTGCGTGTTGCGGAGGGGTGGGCGTGCTAGCTTGGATGCCACGATGGATTTCAAGGGGACGTCCGGTTGATCGACAAGCTTGAACTGCTGCTGGCACTGGCGAAGGAGCGGCATTTCGGACGCGCGGCGGAGGCCTGCGGCGTGACGCAACCGACGATGTCGACCGGGCTCAAGCAGCTCGAGGAGATCCTCGGCGTGATGCTGGTCCAGCGCGGTTCGCGCTTCCAGGGATTTACGCCCGAAGGCGAGCGGGCGCTCGACTGGGCGCGGCGGATCGTGGGCGATGCCCGCGCGATGCGCGAGGAGATCAACGGACTGAAGCATCAGCTCTCCGGCGAGATCCGCATCGCCGCGATCCCGACCGTGCTCGGCATGGTCGCCGCGCTGACGACGCCGTATCGTGCGAGGCATCCCGAGGTGCGCTTCCGTATCCAGTCCACCACCTCGTCCGAGGTGCTGGGGCTGCTCGAAAACCTCGAGGTCGATGCAGGGCTCACCTACATCGAGAACGAGCCGATCGGCAAGGTGCGCACCATCCCGCTCTACAACGAGAGCTATCGCCTGTTGACCGCGCCGGATGCGATGTTCGGCGACCGCGAGACGGTGACCTGGAAGGAGGTCGGGCAGGTGCCGCTGTGCCTGCTGACGCCCGACATGCAGAACCGCCGCATCATCGATCGCGCGTTGCGCTCGGTCGGCGCGGAGGCGACGCCGACGCTGACCTCGAACTCGCTGCTGGTGCTGTTCACGCATGTGAAGACGGGGCGCTGGGCGAGCGTGATGCCGGCCAAGCTCGCCGAGACGCTCGGCCTGTCCGACACCGTCCGTTCGATCCCGATCGTCGATCCCGACGTCAACTACAGCATCGGCATGGTGATCCCGCAGCGCGATCCGATGACGCCGCTGATCGCGGCGCTGGTCAATGTCGCGCGCGAGGTTGCGCCTTCGCTGCAATTGTAGATCCGAGCAAGCGCCTCGTCCTTCGAGACGCCCGCTTCGCGGGCTCCTCAGGATGAGGCTCCGTTGTATCGGTGTTCGTTGAAACGGCTGCCCATACTCCGCTCTCTCATCCCGAGGGCCCGCCGGGGGCGGGCGTCTCGAAGGATGGCCTCGGGCGAGCTTCCCGCCGTGCGCTAAAGCGCGATGAGATTTGGATGAATCGTCATCGCGCCTTAGGTTGTTGTTTGCGCATGATCTTTCCGGAAAACCGCTTCGCACTTTTCCGGATCATGCTTTAGGCCGCAGCCGAGATCCCTGACGCCGCCTTGACCGCCTCGCGCGGCAGGGTCACGCGGACGACGGTGCCGACATCGATCTTCGAGCGCAGCCGCATCGAGCCGCCGTGGAGCTGCGCCAGCGAGCGGGCGATCGCGAGGCCGAGGCCCGAGCCGTGATAGGTCTTGGTGAGCTGGCTCTCGACCTGCTCGAACGGGCGGCCGAGCCGCGCCAGCGAATGCGGCGCGATCCCGATGCCGGTGTCGGCGATCATCAGCACGATCCTGTCGTCGAGCTGCCGGCTGCGCACCACGACGCGTCCGCCGTCGGGGGTGAACTTCACGGCGTTGGAGAGCAGGTTGACGAAGATCTGCTTGGTGGCGCGGCGGTCGGCGACGACGGAGATGGATTTTGCGATGTCGGCGTCGAGTGTCAGGTGCTTGTCCTGCGCACGGCCGCTGACGACCCGCAGGGACTCCGCAAGCGTCTTCGAGAGGTCGAGCTGTTCCAGGTCGAGTTTCATGCGGCCGGCTTCGATCTTCGACATGTCGAGGATGTCGTTGATGACCTCGAGTAGATAGTGGCCGCTGGTCAGGATGTCCTGGCAGTATTCCTGGTACTTTTCGCTTCCGAGCTCGCCGAACATGCCCGAGCCCATGATCTCGGAGAAGCCGATGATGGCGTTGAGCGGCGTGCGCAGCTCGTGGCTCATATTGGCGAGGAATTTCGACTTGGTCTGGTTGGCTTCCTCGGCGCGGGTCTTCTCGCGCTGGTACTTCTCGGCGAGGTCGGCGAGCTCGACCGCCTGGCGCTCCAGCGCGGCCTGCGAGCGCTTCAGGTCGATGACGGTGGCACGCAGGCGCAGATCGTTGTCGACCAGCTTCTGCTCGTGCTCCTTGATGCGGGTGATGTCGGTTCCGACCGAGACGTAGCCGCCGTCCTTGGTGCGGCGCTCGCTGATGTGCAGCCAGTTGCCGTCGTCGAGCTGCGCCTCGAAGGTTCGTGCGCCCGGGCCTTGGGCCGCGGTCTCGTTGTGGCGGGTGCGCACCTCCGGCATGCGGCCGACCTCGAGCACGGTCTCGTAGGAGGTGCCGGGAATGACGGCTGTGTCGGGCAGCTTGTGCAGGCGCTGGAAGTGCGAGTTGCAGAGCACGAGGCGGTCGCTGGCGTCCCACAGCACGAAGGCCTCCGGAATCGTCTCGATCGCGTCGCGCAGTCGGAGGTCGGCTTCCACGGTGCGCGCAGCGAGGCTCTTCTGCTCGGTGATGTCGACGGCGATGCCGATCAGGTGCACGCTGGAATCGGTCGCCCCGCGCGTCTTCTCGCAACGCACGCGGAGCCAGATCCAGTGGCCGTCGACATGCTGCATGCGGAAGGTCTGGTCGATGTGGTCGATCTTCTCGGAGATGAGCTGGTCGGCGATCGCGAACAGGTCGATGTCGTCGGACTTCACCAGCGCGTTAACCTCGCCGAAGGTGAGGAGCTCGTTGCGGCCGTCGAGGCCGAGCATCGAGAACATCGACTGCGACCAGAAGATCCGGCCGCGCGACAGATCCCAGTCCCACAGCCCGCAGCGGCCGCGGTTGAGCGCGGTGTCGATGCGGCCGCGCACGGCGTCGTTGATGAGATCGCCCTCGCGGGCGCGGGTGGACTGCCAATGGAAGGCGAAGCCGAGGATCAGTACGACGAAACCGGTGGTCGCCGACAGCGTCACCGAGAGCGCGGCGTCCGAGCCCCAGATCGGCTCGTTGCGCTCCTGGATCACGGTGACGAAGCCGGGCAGCGACTTGATCTGCCGCGAGGTCGCCATCGCGGCGTTGCCGCTGGGCAGCGTCAAGTCGGAGACGTTGCCGTCGCGTAGCGGCGCCGCCATCAGTTGCGCCGTCGTGATCGCATCGAGCAGACGGTCATTGCCGACGGGATCGCTGTCGGCCGGGATGCGGGCAAGGATGCGGCGGTCGATTCCAGCCGAGGTGACGATGACGTGGCGGCCCGAGGCCGTGCCCCAGGCCGGGATCAGATCCGGCAACAGCGCCGGCAGACTCTCGATATTCTTCAGCCGCTCCTGCCGCACCGAGGTGAGGCGGTCGATGCGCTCGGCGAGCAGGTCGGCGAGGGCCGAAATGTCGTGGCGGATCACCAGCCGCTTCTGGCGCGTTTGATCGACAACCTGCACGAACGCGCCGAGGCAGATCGTGATCAGGAATGCGATGATGAGTGTCGGTACGGCGCGGCGCAGCGCCGGCTCCGCGATCAGGAGCCGATGATAGGCAGGTTTCGCGATCGATTGCGCCAATCCCTTGATCGAATCGGATTGGACGCACGCGTTCGCGGCGTCTGCACGCGACATGCCTTCGGCCCCCTCAAACCTGCCTGCAACTGAAGTTCGAAAGCAGCCCCACGTTGCTTCCGAATCACATCGATTTGAATCCAGTTTTCGCGGGCTGTCGAGAGTCAACGAATCGTTAACGCGAAATTATTCTTATCCAACGCGCAGTTTGTGCGGCGGGTGTCCGCAAACTCGCGGGCGCGAAGAGTCCGAAACGAGAACGCGCGACTCCCCGCACGTTCTGGTTCACGCGCGCGGCGGTTCGGCGTGGCTGATCACGCGCTTCACGCTCGGGAACGCGCGCCGCAAGGCGCGCTCGATCGCGTCGACATGCTCGTGCACCTTGATCACGCTCATCGACGGTGCCGCGCGG
This sequence comes from Bradyrhizobium sp. CCBAU 53415, assembly GCF_028128735.1. Lineage (NCBI taxonomy): Bacteria > Pseudomonadati > Pseudomonadota > Alphaproteobacteria > Hyphomicrobiales > Nitrobacteraceae > Bradyrhizobium > Bradyrhizobium sp. CCBAU 53415. The sequence goes on from NZ_LBJF01000027.1 coordinate 732,129, forward strand.
CAGTGGAAATTGACGATCTCGCCGGCGTCGGTGTTGCGGACCCGCACATTGTGGATGTCGTGGATCTCGCCTTCGCCGGCGAATTCGGCCAGCGCGGCGGCGATGGTCCGCACGCGTTCCGGTGCGGCATCGACGCCGAACGGCAGTTCGGGTTCCAGGGGCTCGATGTGAACGTCGACCTCGACGTCCTCGCCGAACTCCTCCTGGATGTTGCGCTCCAGCGTATTGGCGACGTCATGGGCGGCCTCGAGCGGCATGTCGGCGTCGACCTCGAGGTCGATGCCGACGATCAGCTTGGCGCCGAGGTCGTGTACCGTGACATGGTGGACGGCGAGGCCCGAATTGTGCGCAATCACCATGATGCGGTCGCGCACGGTCTCGTTGTTGCGCGCGACAGGGACGGCGGTGAAGGTGAGGTCGGCGTCGCCGAACGCCTTGTCCATGGCGATTTGCGCGCTCCGCTTGATCTCCTCGACGCGGTCGATCGGATAGGTTCGCGGCACCTGCGCGATGGTGTCGATGAACGTGGTCGCTCCGACCATGCGCACACGCAACCGGTCGACGTCGATCACGCCCGGTACGCCGCGGATCGCGGCGGTGGCCTTCTCCTGCGCGCCTTCCGGTGCGCGATCGACCAGCGTCTGCACGGTGGAGCCGGCCATGCGCAGGCCGAGGGCTGCGATCATCACGGCAACCGCCGCGGCTGCCGCCGCGTCGCCCCACCAGAAGCCGAGGGCGGCGAGGACCAGGCCAGCGATCACGGCCAACGAGCCCATCACGTCGGAGGCGAAATGCAGCGCATCCGCCGCCAGCGCCTGGCTCCTGGTCTCGCGCGCGGCGCGATGCAGGGCGCGGGCGCGCCAGAGATTGACGACGATGTCGATCACCAGCACGACGAAGGGGACGGCCGAGATCGTCGGCGGCGGGGTTCCCTCGCTCAGCCGGCTATAGGCCTCGACCAGGATGCCGCCGGCCAGCACGTAGAGCAGGGCGGTAACGCCGAGCGCGGAGATGCTTTCCAGCTTGCCATGGCCGTAATGGTGCTCGTCGTCCGCGGGCTTGTCGGACACCCGCACCACCGCCCAGGTGATGATGGTCGCGACCAGGTCGATCGAGGAATGCAGGGCTTCGGAGATCAGCGCCAGCGAGCCGATCGCGATCCCGACCACGAACTTGGCCGCCGCCATGCCGCCGCTGGCGAAGATCGAGATCGCGGCGACCGAGGTTTTGCTGTGCTGGGAGGTCATGGCGGGGATTTAGCAGCCCGGGGGTGAACATCAAGCGACGATCCACAGCTGTAGTCGCGAGTGAGTTGCAGGAGCGTGACCACAACGCCCGTCATGCCCGGGCTTGAACCGGACAGCCGTGGGTCAAGCCCGGCCATGACGACGGAGAGAGGAGTGCGCTGTCACTCTCGCTATCCCGTCATGCCGCTCACACCGTCACCACGATCTTCCCCAGATGCTTGTTCGCCTCCATGTGCGCGAACGCCGTGTCGATGTCGTCGAACGAAAACACCTTGTCGATGGGGAGCTGCAGCTTTCGCGACTCCACCGCGCCCCAGATGTCCTTGCGGACCTCCGCAAAAATCTCGCGGACCTCCTCGATGGTGCGGGTGCGGAAGGTGACGCCGACATAGTCGATGCGGCGGGCCGCATGCAGGTCGAAGTTGAAATCGGCATGGGTGCCGCCGAGCCTGCCGACATTGACGATGCGGCCCCTGACCTTCGTCGCGGCGAGGTTCTGGCTGGCGACCTTGCCGGAGACCTGGTCGACGATCAGGTCGACGCCTTCGCCGTTCGTGGCCTTCAGCACCTCGTCGACCCATTTCGGATCGGAGCTATCGACGGCGAGGTCGGCGCCGTACTCCTTCAGCCGGCCGCGGCGATAGGCGTCGGTCGACGAGCCGATCACGAGCCTGGCGCCCTTGAGCCTGGCGATCTGCATCGCCATCAGGCCGACGCCGGAGCTCGCGCCCTGGATCAGCACGCTCTGGCCCGCCTGCACCCCGCCGACGGTGACGACGGCGTTGTGCATGGTCGCGAGCGCGACGGGGAGGGTGGCGGCCTCCTCGAAATTCATGTTCGAGGGTGCGTGGAACAGCCGGCCGTGATCGGCCAGCGTGTATTCGGCAAACGCCGCGCCGCCCGATCCCATGATGCGGTCGCCGACCTTGACACCTTTGGCATCCGGCCCGAGCTCGGCGACTTCACCGGCCCATTCCATGCCGAGCACGGTGCCGACGCCGCCGGCCGCGCCATGGGCGTGGCCCTTGCGCATGCCGGTGTCGGCGCGGTTCAGTCCGCAGGCGCGGACGCGGACCAGCACCTGCGTACCCTCAGGCTTTGGTTGAACGACGTCGGAAATACGAGCCCCATCAGGACCGTAGACGTAAGCCTTCATGCAATACTCTCGCGACTTCCAGTGATTATTCCGCAGCTTCGCGTTGCGGCTGAACGATCATGCCTTCGAGCCGGTCGCGGATGATCGCCTCTGCTTCGCGCACGATGCGGGTGACGAGCTCGGCGCAGGTCGGGATGTCCTGGATCAGGCCCTGGACCTGGCCGGCCGACCAGATGCCTTCGTCGGAATTGCCCGTGGCATAGACCATCTTGCCGCGGGCGCCGGCAACGAGCTCGCGGATGTCCTCGAACTTCGCGCCTTCCTTCTCCATCGCGACGACCTTGGTCGAGACTGCGTTCCTGGCCACGCGCGAGGTGTTGCGCATGGTGCGGAAGATCAGCTCGGTCTCGCGCTCGTCATTGGCGACGATCTTCTCCTTGATGAGCTGGTGGATCGGGCTTTCCCTGGTGGCCATGAAGCGCGTGCCCATGTTGATGCCGTCGGCACCCAGGGCCAGCGCCGCGACGAGGCCGCGGGCATCGGCAAAGCCGCCCGAGGCGATCATCGGGATCTTGATCTTGTTGGCCGCGGCCGGGATCAGGATCAGGCCGGGCGTGTCGTCCTCACCGGGGTGGCCGGCGCATTCGAAGCCGTCGATCGAGATGGCGTCGACGCCCATCCGCTCGGCCGAGAGCGCGTGGCGGACGCTGGTGCATTTGTGCACGACCTTGACGCCGTGCTTCCTGAACTCGTCGACATGCTCCTGAGGCTTGTTGCCGGCGGTCTCGACCACCTTGATGCCGCTCTCGATGATGGCGGCGCGGTACTCGGCATAGGGCGGCGGCTTGATCGCGGGCAGGATGGTGAGGTTGACGCCGAACGGCTTGTCGGTGAGGTCGCGGCAGCGCGCGATCTCCCTGGTCAGGTCCTCCGGCGTCGGCTGGGTCAGTGCGGTGATGAAGCCGAGCGCGCCGGCATTGGCGACCGCGGCCACCAGCTCCGCGCGGCCGACCCACTGCATGCCGCCCTGCACGATCGGGTGCTCGACGCCGACGAGTTTGGTGAACCGTGTCTGCAACATGGATGTGTTTCCCCCCTGGGTGGCCCGCGGGCTCTGTTGTCGGTTGATGACGGGGAGGATGCCGCCGGAGATGGCAAAAGTCTATCAGCGGGGCGTGCGGTGGGGGCAAGGCGTCATGCGGGCGGCGGGGATGATTCCGTGACGCGGATAATTTCGGTGTGCAACGACCACATGGGGCGGCGCCACGCGATCTCTTGTCCCGGACGCGCTGCAACGCTCTTCAGTGGCGGCGCTGAGCCGGGACCCACGCAGCCGCGGATGTTCTGATCGAGGCTCTGCAGCGCACCGTCAAAGAGACGCCGCGCTGCGTCCGGGGCACGGACAAGCAATATGCAGTAACGCAATGGCGGGCTGGCGCACTGCTACTCCGCCGACAGCCGCACCATCTGGCGGCCGCCGTTCATTTCCTTGAGGCGGTTGACGAAGTTTTCCGGACGTTGCCAGCGGTTGGGAACCTCCAGGCCCATGAACTCGGCGATGTCGCCGATGAAGCCGGTGCAGTTCATGGTCTCGGCGTTCCAGACCGGCGAATTCGCCTGCAATTTCTTGATGTAGGCGAACACGCGCTTGGCGTCCGCTTCGTTCAGGTAGACCCGATAGCTCGCGGTCAGATATTCCGGATCGAGATCGCCGTAGCTCGCGCCGGTCTCGGACGGCACAAAAGTGATGTGACCGAGCACGTAAGCAAGCGTGTCGCCGGCCGGCGTCAGGCCGGCGACCTCGACTGCGCGCTCGCTGGTCTTGCCATACCAGACGAAGGCATGGCCCCAGCTCGCGGCGGTCCGCGCGCGGAAATCGACGTAGTAGGGGCCCTTCTCCGCGCGCACGACGGAGCGCCGCGTTGCTTGCGGCGCCGGCCGCGAGACGGTGTCGGTCGTAGCAAGCGCGTTCGTATCGGCAACGCGCTTGTTCGCTTCATGGGCCGAGGCCGAGGGCATCGTGCATGCGATCATGGCCGCGAGCGCGAGGCCCGCGAGGATGCAGGATCCGGATCGATCAGGTTTGTACGTCACGCTGTTGCCCCTCGACTCTCGGCCGCTTTACGCGAGATGCGTATCGTGTTGCGCGTCAGTAACGCGCTGCGACCGGGCCGGGCGCCTTGCCGATCGGGGCCTTTCCAACCGGGCTCTTGCCAATCGGCATCTTGCCGATCGGCGCCTGCTCGGCCGGATAGGCGGGCACGGGCTGTCGGCGCGGCAGATCCGCAGCGTTTGCAGCCGTCACCAGAGCAAGCGAAGCACCCAGAGCAAGTACAGTCTTTTTCACAGTGATACCCCTAGAAGGTTTGGTCCAAACACGGTCATGCCGTGCCCCCAGACACGCCCCACAGAAGGGCGGCCGAATGCGTCCAAGTTGCGGCAGGCGCGGGACATGTTGGCGGCATATGTCTGGCGCGCGCAGATGTGATGTGTCCGGATGTTTCGGGGGGGGCGTGACGTCTGCGATTTCGTAGGGAGGGGGCTTTGCGGATCGTCCGTTCGCGCAGCACCGGAATTCCAGCAGCGCCAAGCGCTGCGCGCGAACGCGAGGTGACGTGCGCATGCCTGCGCCGGCTCGCGTGGACCAGGGCCAGCCGCCTGCATCAAAAAACAACCAGTGCGCCTCCGACTATCGTTTCCCGAGGAAGTTCGAGCGGATCCTGTCGGCGAACCACACTACGAAAATTGCCGCGAACGAGAGAGCGAAGTACAGGGCCGTCCACAAAAGCGCATTACCGGCATTCGTCATGGCGTCCTCCCTTTGCAGGGGGAAGGATACCGGTGGCCGCGACGGCCGATTTGCGCCGGATCAATTTTGTTGCGCTGCGGGGCGGTTACAGCCGAAACTCGTTGGTCAGTTCGCCGATGCCGTCGATCGCGACCGTCACCGTGTTCACCGGCTCCTTCATCACGCCGACGCCGACGGAGGTGCCCGCCGCGATGAGGTCGCCGGGGAGCAGGGTCATGTCGTGGGAGATCCTGCTGACCAGCTCCTGCGCGCTGAAGATCATGTCCGAGATCGGATAGTTCTGCCGCTCCGCACCGTTGAGGATGGTGCGGACCACGAGCCTGGCCGGATCGAGGCCGGTCGCGATGACTGGACCGAACGGGCCGTAATCGTCGATGCCCTTGGCGCGGGCCCATTGCGGGAAGGTGGGATCGCGCGTCAGGATGTCGTTGGCGGTGATGTCGTTGACGCAGGTGTAGCCGAAGATGAAGCTGTCGGCTTCTGTCGCCGATACGCGCGCGCAGGTCCTGCCGATGACGATGCCGAGCTCGCCCTCATAGGTCGTCTTGCCGTCGTAGCAGGAGGGGCGGCGGATCACGGCGCCCGGCGTTGTGATGCTGGTGGTGGCTTTCAGGAGATAGAGCGGCTCCGACGGCTCGGGCTGGTTCAGCTTAGCCGCGAGCGCATGGAAATTATTCCAGAGCGCAACGATCTTGCCGGGCACGCAGGGCGCGAGCAGCTCGACTTCCGACAGCGCCAGCGTCTTGTCGGTCGCGGCATTGCGGCCGAACATCTCGCCTTCATGCACGCTGATGCCTGACGGGCTTAGCGTGCCGAAGCCGGCCGCACCATTGTTCCGGAAGCGGAGCCACTTCTTCATCTCGCTCCCCATCATGCCACCGCCAGTGCGCGCGGATCTGATGGCGTCGAGACCCCGTCATAGAGGCCGGCGACGCGGGCGCGCTGGGTCACCATCGCCAGCACTGAATCGAGCGCGGGCGTCGCGATTCCGGTAAGGCGGCCCATCTCCTGCACCACGGTGACGAGGGGGTCGATCTCCATGGGGCGGCCGCGCTCGAGATCCTGGAGCATCGAGGTCTTGTGCGCGCCGACCTTGCGGGCGCCCTCGATGCGGCGCTCGACATCGACGCGGAATTTGACGCCGAAGGTCTCGGCGATCGCCTGCGTCTCGACCATGATCGCCCGCGACAGTGCACGCGTCGCCGGATCGGTGCAGATCACATCGAGCGTTGCATGGGTCAGCGCGCTGATCGGGTTGAAGCAGACATTGCCCCACAGCTTCAGCCAGATCTCGTCGCGGATGCGGTCGAGCACCGGGGCCTTGAGCCCCGCGGCGACGAACAGGTCGGCAAGGCGCTGCACGTCCGATGTGGTTTCGCCGGAGGGCTCGCCGAGCGGGAAATTGTTGCCGTAGACGTGACGGATCACGCCGGGCGCCTCGATCTCGGTGGCGGGATAGACGATGCAGCCGATGGCGCGCCCGGCGCCGATCTCGCGCCACTGCCGTCCGCCGGGATCGATGCTCTCCAGCGTCGAATTCTCGTATTGGCCGCCGTGCTTGTAGAAGTACCAGTAGGGAATCCCGTTGACGGCCGTGACGATGCGGGTGTGGGGCCCGAGCAGCGGCTGCATCTTCTCGATCACGCCGGTGATCGAATGCGCCTTCAGCGTAATGACGATGTAATCCTGCACGCCGAGTTCGGCGGGATCGTCCGTGCAGCGCGGATGCACGGTGTGCTTCTCTTCGCCCGCGAGCAGCGTCAGGCCACGATCGCGCATCGCGGCAAGGTGCGCGCCACGTGCGACCAGGCTGACATCGGCCCCCGCGCGCGCGAGCTGAACCCCGAGATATCCGCCGATTGCGCCGGCGCCGTAGATGCAGATCTTCATGAAATCCTCGCGGGAGACCGGAATTTTGCGCGAAAGATCCGGTCCGGCTCGAACGGGTCCGAGCCGGCCGGTAGTCGCAGGGGAAGGATGCCGCCTGTCAGGCTGCCGCTTGCGGCGCGCCGTTGAGCGCCTCGTCGACGGCAGCGGCGATGTCGCGCATGCTGATGACGGAGACGAGGCTGTAATCGTCGATCACGGGCAGATGGCGGATGTGATGCCGGTTCATCAGATGGCGGACGTGCTCGATCGGGTCGGAGGAGGTGCAGGACACCAGCTGCTGCACCGAGACGAGCTGCGAGACCTTGACGTTGACGGCGTTCGCACCGTGCTCGGCGACGGCGCGCACCACGTCGCGTTCGGTGAACATGCCGACCGCGGTGTTGCCCTCGGAGCGGACCACGTCCTTGACCACCAGCGCGCTGATGTTGTTGGCGCGCATCAGCTTGGCCGCGATACCCACCGTCTCGTTCATACGCACCGTGACAACGCGCGGCGTCTTCTTGCGCAGAATGTCTCCGACCAGCATTGCAACCTCCTTGGGTGAACGATGAGGAATTGTGGTATACATTATGCCAATCGTCAAGCGCTGGATTTGGGCGATCCGAAAAATCTTGCGGCAGGAACACTGACGTTTGTCGCCGGCCAAAAAAGAAAGGGGCGCATCGCTGCGCCCCTTTCTCTTCGTGAAGGCGGGTCGTTGCTACGCCGTCTCGGTCTTGGCGCTGCCGGTCGCGGCCTCAGTGCTCTCGGCTTCCTTGCCGAGGATGAAGGAGCGGCGCAGCGGCTTGATTACGAACAGCGCCATCAGCGCCGCCGTTGCGTTCAACGCCACCGCGACCACGAACACGGCTTTCCAGCCATATGCCGCCGAGATCACGCTTGCGAGCGGGACGAGCAGGGAGGCCGTGCCCTTCGCGGTATAGAGCATGCCGTTGTTGGTGGTTGCGAACTTCGAGCCGAAGGTGTCGCCGCACGTCGCAGGGAACAGCGAGTAGATCTCGCCGAACACGCCGAAGTAAACCGCGGTCGCCAGCACGAAGACGATGGGGATGTGACCGTAGGCCGACAGCGTCAGCAGCATCAGCGCGGCGGTGCCGAAAGCGATGAACATGGTGGGCTCTCGGCCGATCGTGTCGGAGACGAAGCCGAAGAAGGGCCGGCCAAAACCATCGAAGATGCGGTCGAGCGAGATCGCAAAGGTCAGCGCCGCCATCTGGAATCCTGCGAGCGTCACCGGTGTATTCGCGATCTTGTAGTCGTGCGCGATGGGGCCGATCTGCGCCGCGGTCATCAGCCCGCCCGAGGCGACCATGACGAAGACGAGATACATCACCCAGAAAACAGGGCTGCGCAGCACTTGCGGCGGAGTGAAGTCGATCTTGGTCTGCGGCAGATTGAGTTGCTTCTTCCTCGGCGGGATCGAGATCCGCGGTGGCTGGATGAAGAAGGCGAGCACGAACACGACGAGGCCCTGGCCGATGCCGAAGGTGAGGAACGCGTGCTGGTAGCCGCTCGATGCGATCATGCTCGCGATCGGCACCACGGTGAGCGCGGCACCGGCGCCGAAGCCGGCGGCGGTCGCACCCGCCGCGAGGCCGCGACGGTCGGGAAACCATTTCAGCGCGTTGCCGACGCAGGTGCCGTACACCGCGCCCGCGCCAATGCCGCCGATGATTGCCGCTGCGTAGAGCAGGGTGAGGCTATCGGCGTAGGAGTTGAGCACCCAGGACAGTGCGATCATCGCGCCGCCGAACATGACGACGATGCGCGGGCCGTACTTGTCGACGAACCAGGCCTCGACCGGTACCAGCCAGGTCTCGGTGACCACGAAGATGGTGAAAGCGAGCTGGATCGCTGCGCGCCCCCAATGATGGGCGGCGTCGATCGGATCGACGAACAGCGTCCAGCCATATTGCAGATTGGCGATCATCGCCATGCAGACGATGCCCATGCCGAGCTGGAGCCAACGGAAACCGGTGCGAAGCGGTGCGGCGGTGACGGCGCCATCCGGGCTGGAAATCATCAGAACCTCCCAATGCGCCGGTCTGCTGCGCATCAGTTTGCCAAGATGACCTGATGTCGCAAATATTGTGTCTTATCGTCGCAGGCGCTGCCCGGAGATTGGTATACGATATCCCAGATTGCAAGCCCTATCTTGGCTTCCCGTTCACAAAATGCGGCGGGTTCGGTTCGTATCCGGAGAATCGCGGCGGTCTTCCGCCAAACGAAAACGCCCGGCCGCGGGGCCGGGCGTCGTGCTCGCGTGAGTTGTGGCGGAGCGGTCAGATGGTCGATTTCGCGACCACGACCTTGCGCCAGGGTTTCAGCACCGCGATCGCCAGCAGCGAAGCCAGGATGTTGGCGCCGGCCGCGATGATGAACACGCTGTCCCAGGTGCCCGACGATTGCTGCATGTAGTTGGCGATCGGCACCAGAAGCGCGGCGGTGCCCTTCGCGGTATAGAGCAGGCCTGCATTGGTGGTCGCGAACTTGGCGCCGAACGTGTCGGTGCAGGTCGAGGGGAACAGCGAGTAGATCTCACCCCAGGCGAAGAACACGAAGCCCGAGAGCAGCACGAACCAGATCGGATCGTGGCCCCAGAGGTAGAGCATCCAGATGCCGACACCTTCCATGCCGAAGGCGATGAACATCGTGTTCTCGCGGCCGATCATGTCGGAGATCCAGCCGAAGAACGGACGCGTCAGGCCGTTGAGCACGCGATCGATCGTGGCCGCGAACGTCACCGCCGTCATCGTCACCGCCATCAGCGTGACCGGCACGTTGTCGACCTTCCAGTCGGCCGCGATCGGCTTCAGGTTTGCGGTCACCATCAACCCGCCGGCGCCGACGATCACGAACATGAAGTACATCAGCCAGAAGACCGGCTGACGCAGCACCTCGGTCGGCTGATAGTTGCGCCGGGTCTGCAGCAGATTGGCGTTCGCAACCACGTTCGGCACCTGGCCCGCTTTCGGCGCGAGCAGGAAGAAGGCGAGGATGCAGATGACGATACCTTGCCCGAGGCCGAAATAGAGGAAGGTGGTCTGGAAGCCGCTGTCCTTGATCATGGCCTGGATCGGCGCGACTGTCAGCGCAGAGCCCGCACCGAAGCCCGCGGCGGTGATGCCGGCGGCAAGACCGCGCTTGTCCGGGAACCATTTCAGCGCATTGCCGACGCAGGTGCCGTAGACGGCGCCGGCGCCGATGCCTGCGATGATCATGCCGAGATAGTAGCCGTTGAGCGAGGTGGCCTGAGCGTTGATCGCCCAGCCGATGGCGCAGAGCACGCCGCCGACCAGCACGACCACGCGCGGTCCGTATTTGTCGACGAACCATCCTTCGACCGGCACGAGCCAGGTCTCGAACAGCACGAACAGCGTGAAGGCCCATTGAATCGAGGCGCGATCCCAGCCGAACTTTTTCTGGATGTCAGGGACGAAGAACGTCCAGCCATATTGGTAGTTGGCGATCATCACCATCGCCGCCACGCCGATCGCCAACTGCGCCCAGCGATAGGCATCGCTTACGCGTGCGGCATTGGGGGCCGCTGCCGACTGCACCATGTCCGTCATTAAAAACCCTCCCGAATGCGCCGATCATTTTTATGCATGCGCTGCCCGCATCCTGGTATTCATTATGCCAAGATTCAAGCGGAGGACGGGAGGTGCGGCGAAATAACGCGGGCGTGTTCACATGCGCCATGAGTGCGGGATTGTAAAGCCCAAATCGCCGCCGGCGCGCCGGCGGCGATGGCGGCTGAGCTCATTCAAATAATTGATTCAGCGAACACTTTCGTGCCGTCACGGCGTTGCAAGACCACTGTTGAAAGCCCGCACGCTTTGAGAATTTTCCACGCGTGCGCTGGTCGCGCCAGCCGAGGCGCGGTCCGTCAACAACCACGCATTCCTGGAATTCTATATTCCAGAAGTCCGACCTGCGGCAATTTGGCGTCGGCGGCGCCGATTGCGCAGGTGGCACCTCACGCCATCGACGTGCGCAGCCGGCTATAGCCTTCCTGGATCGCGGACCAGAACAGGGCGACCAGGCCGAGCGCCATGATCGTGCTGACGAGGCCGTTGGAGAAGAACACCCCGAGCGATCCCTGCGATCCCAGCAGCGATTGGCGGAAGGCTTCCTCGGCCTTGTCGCCGAGCACGATGGCGAGCACCAGCGGGGCGAGCGGGTAGTTGCACTTCTTCAGGAGATAGCCGAGCACGCCGAACACCAGCATCAGCATCACGTCGAAGGTGCTGTTGTGTACCGAATACGCGCCGATCGCACAGAGCACCAGGATGAGCGGCGCGATGATGCCGAAGGGCACGCGGAGGATGGCGGCGAAGAGCGGCACGCAGGTGAGCACGACGAGGAGGCCGGCGAGATTGCCGAGATACATCGATGCGATCAGGCCCCAGACGAATTCCTTCTGCTCGACGAACAGCATGGGGCCGGGCTGCAGGCCCCAGATCAACAATCCGCCGAGCAGGACGGCGGCGGTCGGGGACCCGGGCACGCCGAGCGAGAGCATCGGCAGCAGCGCGGAGGTGCCCGCGGCATGCGCGGCCGTCTCCGGCGCGATCACGCCCTCGATCTCGCCCTTGCCGAAATTGTTGCCGCGTCGCGCCAGGCGCTTGGCGATGCCGTAGCTCATGAAGGAGGCCGGCGTTGCGCCGGCGGGCGTGACGCCCATCCAGCAGCCGATCAGGCAGGAACGCAGCGAGGTGATCCAATAGGCCGGCAACTCCCGCCAGGTCTGCAGCACCACGCGAAGGTTGATGGTGGCGTTGCCGCCGCGGAACGCCAGCCCTTCCTCCATGGTCAGCAGGATCTCGCCGATGCCGAACAGGCCGATCACGGCGATCAGGAAGTCGAAGCCGTTGAGCAACTCGGTGACACCGAAGGTCAGCCGCAACTGTCCGGTGATCGAATCGAGGCCCACCGCCGCGAGCGCAAAACCCATCATCATGGCCGCGATCGTCTTGAACGGCGGCTCCTTGCTCAGGCCGACGAAGCTGCAAAAGGCGAGGAAGTATACCGCGAACTTCTCCGCCGGACCAAATCGCAGTGCGAAGCCCGCGACGAGGGGCGCGACCAGCGTGATCATGATCACGGCAAACAGCGCGCCCACGAAGGAGGAGGTGAAGGCTGCGGTCAGGGCTTCGCCGGGTCTGCCCTGTTGCGCCATCGGATAGCCGTCGAAGGTGGTCGCCACGGACCAGGGCTCGCCGGGTATGTTGAAGAGGATCGAGGTGATGGCGCCGCCGAACAATGCGCCCCAATAGATGCAGGACAGCATGATGATCGCCGAAGTCGGCGGCATGCTGAAGGTCAGGGGAAGGAGGATCGCCACGCCGTTGGCGCCCCCTAACCCCGGCAGCACGCCGATGATGACCCCGAGCGTGATGCCGATGATCATCAGCATGATGTTGTAGGGCTGCAGGGCGACCGCGAAGCCGTGAAACAGATTGGCTAACTCTTCCATATCGATACGTCCTGCAGCAGTGACGGAAACGACGGCGCAGCTCTTACAGACCGAGCCATTCCTCGAACGGACCCTTGGGCAGCGGGACCAGGAACCAGCGCTCGAAAACGAGATAGGTCAGCACCGGCATGCCGACCGCCACTGCGATAGTCGTCAGCCAGCGATAGCCGCCCAGCCAGCGCATGAACCAGGGGATAAAGACCATCGAGGCGACGTAGAGGCCGATGAACGGCATCGAGCCGACATAGATCGCGGTCGGCACGACGACGCTCATCACCTGGCGCAGTTGTCTCCATTCTGCGAACAGCCGGCCATCGTCGTCGCGTTGCGCATGCCAGAGGTTGATGGCGCTCGCAACGACGATGGCGGCGCCGACATAGAAGGGGAAGAAGCCGGCGCGCGGGCCCTCGGCGCCCCAGTTGATGCCGGCCTTCAGGCTGCCGAAGATGACGACGAGGCCGAAGGCGCCGATCAACAGCGCCATCCCGATTTCCAGCGTCTTGTGGGTCGGGCCGCGTTCAGATCGTTCAGACATGGGGGCCTCCGGGCGGAATGGCGGTGTTCCGCGGTCGCGGCGGGGCGTGAGGACGAGCAGCGTCCTCAGCCGTCGCCGATGTCGCGGCTCAATTCCCCGATGCGAGGAAGCCGGCTTCCTTCATCAAGCCTTCGTGGCGCTTCTCCTCGGCCTCGATCCACTTGGCGTAGTCGGCGCCAGTCATGAAGGTTGTATTGAAGGCGCCGTTCTTCATGAACTCCTGCCATTCCGGCGTGGCGCGTACCTTCTTGAACAGCTCGACGTAGTATTCGACCTGGTCCTTCGTGGCCCTGGGCGACATGAAGATGCCGCGCAGCATGAGATAGTCCATCGCAAGGCCCTGCGACTTGCAGGTCGGAATATCCTTCCAGGCCTTGCCGTCGGCGATCGGTTCGTCATACGCCATCGGCTGGGCGTCGAAGACGCAGAGCGGACGAAGCTTGCCGCCGCGCCATTGCGCGACCGCCTCGATCGGATTGTTGACGGTCGAATCGAGGTGATTGCCGACGAGCTGCACCGCGACCTCACCGCCGCCCTTGTAAGGGATGTAGGTGAACTTCGAGCCGATCGCCTTCTCGATGCCGACCGTGATGATCTGGTCTTCCTGCTTCGAGCCGGTGCCGCCCATCTTGATCGAGCCAGGCGGCGCCTTCTTCACGGCATCGACGTAATCCTTGACGCTGTTGTACGGCTTCTCGGCGTTGACCCAGAGCACGAACTCATCGAGCGCCAGCATCGCGACCGGGGTCAAATCCTTCCAGTTGAACGGAATCCCCGTGGCCAGCGGCGTCGTGAACAGGTTCGAGAGCGTGATGATGATCTTGTGCGGATTGCCCGACGACGTCTTCACATCGAGGAAGCCTTCACCGCCCGCGCCGCCCGCCTTGTTGATGACGACCAGCGGCTGCTTCATCAGGTTGTGCTTGGTGACGATGCCCTGAATGGTGCGTGCCATCTGATCGGCGCCGCCGCCGGTGCCCGCGGGCACGATGAACTCGACCGGACGGACCGGCTCCCAGGCAGCACGGCTTGCGGTGCTGCTGGCGCACGACATCGCGATTGCCGCCAAAGCGACATTCAGAACGGATGGCTTCATTTGTTTCTCTCCCTGTCGAACCCTCAACGCAGCCGCTCTTCGTCGACTTGCGTCAGCCCATCTCGATTCAGATGCCTGGTGTCATCCTTGCGGTCGATCTCCCATGGCAATCCCGGTAGAAACTGTATGAGCAGGGGCAGGGCGCGGCATCCGCTCCTTTCGGCTAAGATCCCGCCAAGGTTCGAGGCAAATGTGCCCCTCTGCCGTTCCCGCCTTGCGTTACGTTTCCCCGCCTTACACTTTGGATTGTGCAACCGTTCTTGCTTGTCCAATGGTATGCGCGATGCCAGCGAACAGACAATCGGATCGGCGGTCGGTCCGGCGGACGAATTGTCGCAGTTGTGGTCGGAAGCCAGGCAGGGAGGCAACAGAAAATGGCCCCGAACATGCGGGGCCATTTGGTCGAACCTGGCGTCTGCGGGGTCTGTCAGCCCACCGTTTGGCGGGCGGGCAAGGCCTTCCTACAGGCCGAAACGCGGCAGGTCGCCGTTGTGATTGGAAATCTCTGCGCTCGCCATCAGGAAGCTGTCGATCGCGGCCATCAGGCGGGCGAACAGCGATGAGGAGGAGGCGAGAGCGACGGCAGCGGTCTTGGACATCGGAGATCCCTTTCTCGAGACAGTCATTCTTGCTGCCTCATTTCGAAAGGCAATCTATGTATACCAGATGCCAGCGTCCATACGTTTGTTTGCATAGCAGCATTCGTTGTTCCGCATTGCGGCATGGGCGGTGGGTTCCCCCCGCCGGCAGGGCACCTTGACAGGGGCACGTCGGACAGAGAATGTTATGTTATAACATAACATAATGAGATGCCGTGTCTCGCCGTCCTCGACCCATCCCGCTCAAAAGGCTGTTCGACCTCCATGCCCAAACTTCCCGTCACCGTCCTGTCCGGCTTCCTCGGGGCTGGAAAGACCACTTTGTTGAACCACGTCCTGAACAACCGGCACGGCCTGAAAGTGGCGGTGATCGTGAACGACATGAGCGAGGTGAACATCGATGCGGAACTGGTCCGCGATGGTGGTGCCAACCTCTCGCGGACTGACGAGAAACTGGTGGAGATGACCAATGGCTGTATCTGCTGCACCCTGCGCGATGATCTCCTGAGGGAGGTACGTGCGCTCGCCGAAAGCGGGCGCTTCGATTATCTGCTGATCGAATCGACGGGCATTTCGGAGCCGCTCCCGGTCGCAGCGACGTTCGATTTCCGCTCGGAAGAGGGCGAAAGCCTCTCCGACATCGCCCACCTGGACACGATGGTGACGGTGGTCGACGCCGCCAACCTGCTGAAGGACTATTCCTCGACCGAGTTCCTCGGCGAGCGCGGCGAGGTGCTGGACGGCGACAAGCGGACGCTGGTCGATCTCCTCGTGGAGCAGATCGAGTTCGCCGACGTGATCGTCCTCAACAAGGTGGACGATGCCTCGCCGCAACAGCGCGAGGCGGCACGGCAGATCATCCGCTCGTTGAATCCCGAAGCCGGCATCATCGAGGCCAATCACAGCCGCGTGCCCTTCGACCGCGTGCTCAACACCGGCCGGTTCGACTTCGAGAAGGCCCAGCAGCATCCGCTCTGGTACAAGGAGCTCTATGGTTTCGCCGACCACGTGCCTGAAACGCAGGAATATGGCGTGAGGAACTTCGTCTACCGCGCCCGCAGGCCGTTCGATCCATCGAAGTTCGACACGTTCGTCAAGGGGGCCTGGCCCGGCGTGATCCGGGCGAAGGGTCATTTCTGGCTGGCGACGCGGCCGCAATGGCTCGGTGAAATCAGCCAGGCGGGAGCGATCGTGAGGACCGAAGCGCTGGGTTTCTGGTGGGCGAGCGTTCCAAGGGAGCGGTGGCCGAACGACGAGGCCTGGCGCAAGCGGCTCGGCCAGTATTGGGACAAGGTGTACGGCGATCGCCGCCAGGAGATCGTGTTCATCGGCACCGGCATGGACGAAGCCGAGATCCGCCGCAGGCTGGACGCATGCCTTGTCCCTGATACGTCCACCATGGACATCGCCGCATGGTCCGCTCTCGCCGATCCGTTTCCGGCCTGGCGTCGCGGCGAGCAGTCCAACTGATCGACGTGAATATCAAAGCCTCGGCGTGAGGTCCGGGCGCGACCATCTCCGACCAGGTCTTGCAAGGGGACGGCAAAGCCGTTAGTGCTCTGCCCCCCTTTCCAATCATCTGTCAGAGTGGTTCATGTCGAGCGCCTCGCCCGCCGTCTCGATCGGCATCGATTTTGGGACCAGCAATACGGTCGTCGCGATTGCGGCGGACGACCGCCGGGTCGAGGCCATCCGCTTCGATCATGGCGGACAGCGCCACAGCGTCTACGTGTCGGCCCTGTGCTTCTGGGAGGACCGGCCTGGCGCCGGCGCCCAGGCCGAGGGCGGTCCGTGGGCGATCGAGCAGTTCCTCGAAGGGCGTCACGTCTACCGCTTCCTCCAGTCGTTCAAGACGTTTGCAGCGAGCAGCAGCTTCAACACCACCCAGGTGTTCCGGCAGCGCTACAAGTTCGAGGATATTCTGGCGGCGTTCCTGCGGACGCTGGCGCGCCATGGCGGAGGGAAGTTCGGCTTCGAGGCGGCGAACATCACGGTCGGCCGCCCGGTGCGCTTTGCCGGCGGCAATCCCGACGAGGCGCTGGCGATGCAGCGCTACCGCGCCGCGTTCGAGCGCTTGGGGGCCGGCCACGCGCGCTACGTCTACGAGCCCGTGGGCGCGGCATTCTCCTTTGCCCGAAGGCTGGAGCGCGATGCCACCGTGCTGGTTGCCGATTTCGGCGGCGGCACCAGCGATTTCTCCGTGATGCGTTTCTCGCGTGCGGGCGGCAGCCTTCGCGCCGAGCCGCTCGGCCATGCCGGCATCGGCATTGCCGGCGACACCTTCGACTACCGCATCGTCGACCACGTCGTCTCGCCGCGGCTCGGCAAGGGCTCCAGCTTCCGCTCGTTCGACAAGGTGCTGCCGGTCCCGAGCGGCCACTACACCAACCTCGCGCGCTGGCATCAGCTCGCGATGATGAAGAGCAACGGCGATCTGCGCGAGCTCCGCGAGCTTGCGCGCACCGCGCTGAAGCCTGATCTGCTCGAGGATTTCATCACCATCGTCGATCTCGACCTCGGCTTTGCGCTCTACCGCGCCGTGTCCGACGCCAAGGTCGCGCTGTCGGCGCGGGACGAGGTGGACTTCCGCTTCAAGGGCGGCGGCGTCGAGATCGGCGCGGCCATCACACGGAAGAATTTTGAAGCCTGGATCGCCGACGATATCGCCCGGTTGGGGGCGACCGTCGACAAGGTGCTGGGCGAGGCCGGCATCACCGCGCGCGAGGTCGAGAAGGTGTTCTTGACCGGCGGCACGTCCTTCGTGCCGGCCGTCCGGAAACTGTTCGCCGAGCGGTTCGGCAACGAGCGGCTGATGTCAGGCGACCAGTTCGAGTCGATCGCCTACGGGCTTGCGCTGATCGGACATAGCCCCGAACCGGATCGCTGGGCAGCAAGTCAGGCCACGGTCGCGTAGCAGGCGGCAGCGTTCCTGCGGCGACGCTGTTCGGTCGCTATTTCTGCTGAATTCGGTTCAGGTAGTCGATCACGGCGAGAATGCGCGTCCGCACGACGACCTCCGGGTTTTGCTGCGGCCCGGCTTTTTGCCAATAATAGGGATCAACGGTGTGAGGCAGGTTGACGATGGGGTTGAATCGTTCGCCCCAGACCGGCATTTCACGCGTGCCGTGAGCCGGGACCGATTTCGACCCATAGATGATTTCGTAAACGGCGTTGGTGGGAAACACCCCGTTGTTGTTCTTGGCCAGCATGGTCAAGTCCGAAGGCGGTGTCTTGAGCTGGCCGCTGACCGGTCCCTTCCCCTTTGCGTCGGCGCCATGACAACTCGCGCACGAAGACAGAAATTCCGCCTTCCCGATGTCGACTTCTTCGGCCTTGGCGGCGGCAGCGAAACCAGCGGCAAGACCGGCAATGATCAACCATTCGACAGCAGATCTCATCATCTCGCCTCCGACGCCGGCAGGGAAGACTCGTGCTCCTAGCCGCTTTGCCCTTTTGACAGTTTGACGCACATCAAGACCGCACAGCCAGAACTGAAGCGTGCACATCGGTTTGCAGTCGCTCGCTCGCCGACCTGACGCCGTCAGTTCTCCATCGCCTCATAAATCAGCTGCTTCACAGTTCTCTGGATGCGCTGGCGCTCCGAAGGCGTCTGCTCGAGCAAGACGAAGAACATGTCCTGCTTGGGATCGATCACGAAATAGCACCCGCTGGCGCCGTCCCATTTCAGTTCGCCCAGATCGCCCGGCGGCGGCGGCTTGGCGTTGCCCGGATCGGTGCGTACGGCGAGGCCGAGCCCAAAGCCGAAACCGTCGCCCGGAAAGTAGAAGAAGTCCCGCTCGACGCCCGATCCGGGCCCGACCTGATCCGTCGTCAGCAGCTTGAACGCCTTGGGGCTGAGAATGGTCTTGCCCTCGTACGTGCCGCCATTGAGCAGCATTTGAGCGAAGCGAGCGTAGTCCGCCATCGTCGAGACCATGCCGCCACTGGCGTACATCATCTTCTTCGGCTTGGTCGGATCGTTTTCGCGCCCCACCCGGAAATCGCTGTCGTTCGGCATCGGCTGGGCGAGCAACTTCTGCTTGTCGGGGGCGCCGACGAAGAAGCCGGTGTCCTTCATGCCGAGCGGATCGAGCAGCTTTTCCCTCTCGACCTCGATCAGCGACTTCCCGGACGTGATTTCCATGATCCGCGCCAGGATGTCGGTGGAATGGCCATACTGCCAGAGTGCGCCGGGTTGATTGTGCAGCGGCAGTTTTGCGATCCGCTCGGCGAACTCGGCGAGGTCGAAATCACCGGCATAGATATCGGCAGCCTTGTAGGCCTTGCGAACCAGGCTGTCGCCGTAGAAGCCGTAGGTGACGCCGGAGGTCTGACGCATCAGGTCGAGCACTGTCGGCGGCCGGTTCGGCGGCACCAGTTCGAGCGTCTTGGTACCGTCGCTGGCTTGCTTCTCGACGCCGACCTTCACATTTGCAAACGAGGGAATGTATTTTGCAACCGGGTCGTCGAGGGAGAACTTGCCCTCGTCGATCATCTGCACGGCAACCACGCTGGTGATGGCCTTGGTCATCGAGAACAGGCGGAAGATGGTCTGGTCGGTGATCGGGGCCTTCGACACCACGTCCTGCACGCCGAAGGCTTGGTGATAGACCGGCTTGCCGTGCTGTTGGATGAGCAGGATCGCTCCGGGAATCTTCCCCGTCGCCACTTCGTTTCGGAAGAACTCGTCGATCTTTGCCAGCCTGTCCTTGTTGAAATGTGCTCCCGCGGGAATTTCAAAAGTCCCTTCGGCCCGGGCCGAAGCTGCCGCGGCCGCAACAAGCAGCGCGCCACAGGCAAACATCCGCAACGCCTGGAATGGTTTCATCAACCCCCTCCCGATTCCGCCCGAGTTTAGCCGTCCGCTCAACCGGCACAAGGGGCATCGAACTGCAGGGAGCGCCTGCATGCAGGCGGGAGGGCGCTTGCTGCGCCACGTCTGTTCCGAATATTTCCGCTTGTGGGCGTGGGAGCTCCCGCGCCGGGGCTGCGGCTGGCCCGTTGCACCACTGAAATATATCGCCGTGATCGTGCCGCCCGGCGCTTCGTGCCGACCTCCCTCGCAAGGCAAGCGGGAGAGGTTGAACGCGCCCGCGGCCCGGATGGTTCGGCCCGAAGCTATTTCGTTCAGACTACTGGTTGATCTCCGGTTCGACCAGCCTTGCGAGGTTTCGCAGCGATTCCTGCCAGCCGAGATAACAGGCCTCCGGCGGGATGACGTCCGGGATGCCTGACTGCGTGATGTCGATTTCGGTTCCGACCGAGACCTTCTTCAGGATCACGGTCACCTCGATCAGGCCGGGCAGATTGGGATCGTCGAACTTGTCGGTATAGCGGATGCGTTCGCCGGGGACGAGTTCGACATATTCGCCACCAAACGAATGCCCGTTGCCCGTGGTGAAATTCCGGAACGACATCTTGAACGTGCCCCCGACCTTGGGCTCGAAATGATGCACGGCGCAGGTGAAGCCGTTCGGCGGAAGCCATTTCGCCATCGCATCGGCCTCCAGGAAGGCGCGATAGACTTTCTCCGGGCTGGTGGCCAGGACGCGGTGCAGGCGGACAGTATTGGGCATGTTTCGTTCATCCTCAGTGATTGATGGGCCCGAGTTTGGCGTCTATGGCCCATTCATGTCACGAGGACGACCGGGAAGCCGCCGATCCGACACGCGTCTTGGATTTTTTTGTCGAGGACGCCGCGGCAGATGGTCTGGCGCGAGCCGCTAGGCGGCCGCCACACCACCGGCGTCATTGTGAACGCCCGTCACTTCGTGATGACGTGCTTCGTCGGCGCGACAGTGCTGGTGGGCGCCATCGGTGAGATCGAGAACGTCAGCCACGTATTCCAGCCAGCCGGCCGATTTTCTGCGGCGAACTCGCCATAGCCCTTCAAGTTCAAATATCCCTGCCAGCCGCCGACCGGAAACAGGTATCCGATCTGAGGACCGACTCCCACCACGCGCGACCGGAAACCACCCAGGATCGGCGGCTGGCCAAAATCGTCCGTGATCTGTTGGTAATAGTAGCCGACCAGCCCGACGAAGAGCTGCTTCGAAAGAAACTGCGAAGCACCCCAGTCGATGTGGAAATCGATGCCGCTTTGGTATTGCGTGTCAGGGTTCTTGAAATTGTAAGTGAACCCGGCGACCGCCGAAAATTCGTGCCCCAACTTCTCATTGAAGTAGGTGTAGCCGCCGCCGCCGTCGATCGCGCCGTGACCGATGCCAAGGTTTGCAAGACGCATCGGATCGTAGGCGCCGACCGGAACGTCGCCGGTCAGATATGTCATGAAATTGTGGATGCCCGCGTTCCACTTCAGTGTCATCTGCGGATATAGGTCGCCAATGGAGGTGACCGAATCAGAAAGCGAGCCCGTGCGGGTTGTCGCAAACGGCCCGACCGCCGCCGTTAGTGTTCCGTCGAGCGTTGCGGCGGATCGGCCAAACAAGCCGGTGACGCCGATTGCTAATTGTCCGCCGAGTACCGACGTTGCAAATGTGTAGGTTGGGTTGAGCAGGAGAAGGTCTCCCTGCGCGTTCAAGCGCAAATTCAAATCGACATTGACGTTGGCGGGGATTCGGCCGACACGAATTTCTCGCGCCGCTGCGGCGCTACCGAAGGCCGAGACGCTCGTGTGATAATAGACCTCGGCCATTGACCAGCCAGGGACCGCAGGCACCGCCGCAAGGCTGCTGAAGCGTCCCGGAAGCCAATACGAAACTCCGTCCTCATCGGCATAAGCAGCGTTCGACACGAAGCTGGCCAACGCCACCGCTACGCCGATCGTTGCTCGAACAAGAAAGCGAGACCAGGGTTCGGGTATGAACCGCGTCATTTATTGTCCTCCCGCCAACAAACGACAGTGTATCAGGCTGTGATTCCATGTCTCGCTCCAAGGTAGCAATCTCATGAAGTCCCTCAGACCTGTTGCGCTGAGGTCACGTAGGTTCGCCCGCAAGAATAGCTGCCGCCGTCTGCAGACGGTGCTTTCGCCAGCTCCCAGGCGCCAACTACCGACAGCAACGCTGCCGCATGTGGCAACAATGGTATTACCTTGCTCATTTGATGGGACTCAGAGCCTTCCGCGTCATTTGGCACCATTGATCTGGATCAAGGCTCGACGATCAGATGCGATCTGAGGTAGAGCTATGAAACGTGGCAGTGTATTTGCAATGAATATTCCCAAAATTTCTGATCTCACTACCTTCGTCGTCAACGCTCCGGCATTTGAGCAGCAAACATAACGACGGACGAGCCGGTCAAAGCATCGCACGTCCGCGAACCGTTCGAGTCAAATCAAGACCTACCCAAATTACACATGGGGCGACGTGCTGCTGTCTAGGAGAGACGATCCGGTTTCCAGCCAATTTAGGCCAGTTTGGTCTTCGGGAGGAGCCAATGATGAGTGTCTCGAACCTGCATCACCGAGTTACGCTACGCATTCTGCTCGGTTCTCTCTTGCTGTTACCATTGACGGTATTTAGCGCGGACGCTCAGCAAACTACGGGCATCCCCGGTTCGCCGAACGCGACCACCACCATCGATGGCCGCACTCTGCCGCCGCCGCCCCAGCCTTTCCGCGGCGAGATCGGCCTCGATGCCTTGCGATCCAAGTCGGCCTGGCCGATGCGCGTGGTGCCCCCGAAGGGCGCGCCCAACGTGCTCCTGATCCTCACCGATGATGTTGGATTCGGTGCGCCGTCCACTTTCGGCGGCGTCATTCCCACGCCGACCCTCGACCGCATCGCGGCCAACGGCCTGCGCTACTCCAACTTCCACACCACATCGTTATGCTCGCCGACGCGCGCGGCGCTGATCACCGGGCGCAATCACCACTCCGCCGGCTTCGGCGTGATCTCGGAACAGGCGACGGGCTTCCCCGGCTACGACAGCATCATCACGAAAGACACCGGCACCATCGGCCGCATCCTGCTGGAAAACGGCTACCGCACGTCCTGGTTCGGCAAGAATCACAATACGCCGACGTATCAGGCAAGCCAGGCCGGGCCGTTCGATCAATGGCCAGGCGGCATGGGGTTTGAATATTTCTACGGCTTCATCGGCGGCGACACCACCCAGTGGCAGCCGCTGCTATTCCGCAACACGACCCGCATCGAGCCCTATCGTGGGAAGCCGCAGTGGAATCTTATCACCGGCATGGCGGACGAGGCGGTCGACTGGCTCAGCCAGCTCAACGCCATCGATCCGGCGATGCCCTTCCTGCTTTACTACGCGCCGGGCGGCACCCACGCGCCACACCATCCGACACCGGAGTGGATCAAGAAGATCAGCGACATGCACCTGTTCGACAAGGGCTGGAACGCGGTGCGTGATCAGATTTTCGCCAACCAGAAACGTCTCGGTGTGATCCCGCAGGACGCCAAGCTCACGCCCTGGCCGGACGATCTGCTGAAGAGCTGGGACAAGTTGAGCGACGAGGAGAAGAAGCTCTTCATCCGCCAGGCTGAGGTTTACGCCGCCTATCTCGCCTATACCGACCATGAGATCGGCCGCGTCGTGCAGGCGGTCCAGGACATGGGCAAGCTCGACAATACGCTGATCATCTTCATCAGCGGCGACAATGGCGCATCCGCCGAAGGCACCGCCAACGGCACCCCGTTCGAGCTCGTTCCGTTCAACGGCATCACTGTGCCGATCGCGGACCAGATGCCGTTCTATGACGCCTGGGGCACCGACAAGACCTATCCGCATTATTCTATCGGCTGGGCCTGGTGCTTCGACACGCCGTTCAAGTGGACGAAGCAGATTCCCTCCTTTTTCGGCGGGACGCGCAACGGCATGGCGATCTCCTGGCCGGCGCGGATCACCGACAAGGGCGGCATCCGTCACCAGTTCCACCACGTGATCGACATCGTGCCGACCCTGCTGGAAGCCGCCGGCATTCCGGCGCCGGTGACGATCGACGGCATCGCGCAGAAGCCGATCGAGGGCGTCAGCCTCGCCTATACCTTCGACAAGGCGAAGGCCGACGCGCCGTCACCTCACCGCACGCAGTATTTCGAGATGATGGGCGTGCAGGGGCTCTACAACGAGGGCTGGATGCTCAGCGCAGTTCCGCAGCGCGCGCCCTGGGATCTGGCCGGCAAGGCGATCCCGAATCCCGCCTCTGCGTTCAAGTTCGAGCTCTACGATGTGAAGAACGACTGGACGCAGATGAACGATGTGGCCGCGGCCAACCCCGCCAGGGTGCAGGAGATGCGTGACCTGATGTTCGGCGAGTTCGCCAAATATCAGGTGCTGCCGCTCGACGCCTCGGCCGCCACGCGGCTCGCTTCTCCGCGCCCCTCGGTCACGGCGGGCCGCAGGGAGTTCACCTATACGACGCCAGTGGTGCATCTGGCTGAAAGTGTCGCGCCGAACCTGCTCAACACGTCCTACACCATCACCGCCGAAGTCGACGTGCCGCAGGGAGGCGGTGAGGGCGTCGTCGTCACCTACGGCGGGCGGTACGGCGGCTACGGGCTGTATCTGCTCAAGGGCAAGCCGGTGTTCCTGTGGAACCTGATGGGGCTCGGAATGGTGCGCTGGGACGGCGGCGACCTCGCGCTCGCTCCCGGAAAACATACCCTGAAGTTCGACTTCAAATACGACGGGCTCGGCTTCGCCACGCTCGCCTTCAACAGCGTCAGCGGCATCGGCCAGGGCGGCACCGGCACCCTCACGGTGGACGGCAAGACCGTCGCGACGAAGAAGATGGAGCGTACCGTTCCTCTCATCCTGCCGATCGACGAGACCTTCGACATCGGCGAGGACTCCGGCACGCCGCTGGACGATGGCGACTACCAGGTGCCGTTCGCCTTCACCGGCAAGGTCAATAAGGTGACGGTCGAGCTCGATCCACCGAAACTGACCGCGGAGGACGAGAAGAAGCTGATGGATGGCGCCCGCCTCGCGCGTGACGCCAAATAGGATCGGTGCCGATGGCCGAGCGCCGCGAACTGGTTTCACGGCCGGGTGTACGGCATTCGCCAGCGAACTCGTTGAATAGACCCTGGAACAATGAGTCGCAAAGGCGGGGCGTCCGCCCCACCTCCCTGTTCCGTCTGATTGATCGTTTGCCACTGGCAAAGGTGGAGGCATCGTGAAAGTTCGTTTCATCCTTATCTCAGCCCTGTCTTTCGGCATTCTGCCGGTCGGATCCGTTTGCTTCGCGCAAACTGACGGCGAAACGCCTCAGGGTATGCTCGCAGCCCAGATCCGCATGCAGGGCTTTGCCTGTGACAAGCCGCTCGGCGCCAGCAAGGACACAAAGCGCTCGAAGCCGGATCATGAGGTCTGGGTTCTCAAATGCGACAATGGGACCTATCGGGTCAGCCGCTTTCCCGACATGGCAGCGAAGGTGGAGGCCCTTCGATGACCCGGTCACGGCGACGCTTTTGATGTTCTGCCTCCGGTGAGCAGACGTGGCAAAAGATTCGCGAAAGAACCGCAAGCGCGAAACGGCCGGCACGAAGGCGCGCGCGCCTGAACCTGCTCATCCCGCGCAACAGTCCTCGGCCACCAGGCTGAAGGCCGCTGTACTGATGGGCGGTTCGCTGCTCGTTCTGATCGCGGGGGTACTACTCTGGCCCAGAATTTCGAACGTCCCAGCCAGACCACAGCAAATGGCCGAACTGACCTTCGTCGGTAGCGAAGCGTGCAGCAGCTGCCATGCGAGGCAGGCTATGCTCTGGCAGAACTCGCAGCACCGACACGCGATGGATCATGCGACCGACCAATCCGTTCGTGGCGATTTCAACGACGCGGTGTTTGCATACGCCGGCACTCGCTCGCGCTTCTCTCGTCGTGGTCGCAAGTTTCTCGTCGAGACAGACGGATCGGACGGCAAGCTTGCGACCTTCGAGATCAAGTACACGTTTGGCTTCGACCCGCTACAGCAATATCTGATCGAGTTTTCGGACGGCCGCATCCAGGCCCTGTCCATCGCCTGGGACACCAGGCCGAAAGACCAGGGCGGGCAGCGCTGGTTTCATCTCTATCCGGATGCCGCGATCACCAGTAACGACCCCTTGCACTGGACCAGGCTGAATCAGAATTGGAATTTCATGTGCTCCGAGTGTCATTCGACCGGCGTACAGAAGAACTACGACGCTGCCGATAACCGCTTCGCGACGACCTTCGCCGAGATCAGCATTGGTTGCGAGGCGTGCCACGGTGCGGGCTCGCGCCACGTCGCCTGGGCGCACGGCAAGCCGGCGGCGCGCGAGGCCGATAACGGCCTGCTGGTCCGCTTCGACGAGCGCACCGGCATCACCTGGTCCGCCTCCGCCGGCTCATTGACGCCCGCACGCAGCGCGCCGGCGCCGGTCCTGCGCAAGGAGGTCGAGACCTGCGGGCGCTGCCACGCGCGCCGCGGGCAGCTTTCGGAAGACTGGATACCGGGCCGACCGCTCTCCGACACCCACCGCGTATCGCTGCTCGACCGCCAACGCTTCCATGCCGACGGCCAGATGCGCGACGACGAGGAGACCTACAATTACGCACCCTTCAAGCAGAGCAGGATGTTCGCCAAGGGCGTGACCTGCAGCGATTGCCACGATCCGCACAGCGCAACGTTGAAGGCGCCCGGAGACGGCGTTTGCTCGCAGTGTCATACGCCCGCCAAGTATGAATCCGCGGCGCACCGGCACCACGCCGGTGTCTCGCCGCCGCTGGGCTGTCCGGCCTGCCATATGCCGGAGCGCCGCTACATGGTCGTCGATCGCCGCCACGACCACGGCTTCCGCGTTCCGCGTCCCGATCTCTCGGTGCAGACGGGCGCACCGAATGCGTGCAACCACTGCCATCGCGACAAGCCAGCGGCCTGGGCAGCGTATCAGATCGAGGGCTGGTTCGGGCCGGAGCGACGCGGCCATCAGATCTATGCACCTGCCTTCCACGCTGCCTGGAGCGAAGCTGCCGACGCGCAAGCGCGGCTTGCCGCAATCGCCGAATCGGCCGACGTTCCTGCTATCGTCCGCGCCAGCGCGCTGGCGGAGCTTCCGGCACCGGATCTCGATCTGATCCGGCATGGGCTTTCCGACCCCGATCCGCTCGTGAGGCTCGGCGCGCTCGATCGGCTCGAAGGAGTGCCGGCCGATCAGCTCTGGCCGCTCGCTTCGCCGCAGCTGGACGATCCCGTGCGAGGTGTGCGCGTCCGCGCCGCAGAACTTCTGGCCGCCATGCCTCCAGCGCGCCAGCCAGCGGCCGATCGCGACAAGTTCATGCGGGCGGCTGCCGAATTCGTTGCTGCGCAGAAGCTGAATGCGGATCGGCCGGATTCGCGAACGGCGCTCGGCAACTTCTTCCTGCGCCAGGCCAATCCCGGCGCGGCGGAGGCCGAATACCGCGCCGCCCTCAGGCTCGATCCCTCGTTTGCGGCGGCCGCCGTCAACCTGTCCGACTTGTATCGGCAGCTCGGGCGCGACAGTGACGGGGAGAAAGTCCTGCGTGAAGCACTCTCCGCGTCGGCGCAGGACGCATCTCTCCACCACGCGCTTGGCCTGACACTCGTGCGCCAGAAGCGCAGCGAGGAGGCCATCGACGAGTTGCATCGGGCGACCTCTCTTGACCCCGGCCAAATGCGGTACGCCTATGTCTATGCTGTCGGACTGAACGGAATGGGCCGGCGCGACGATGCGCTTTCTGTGCTCAATCAGAGTCTGCGCAGACATCCGAACAATCTGGAGCTGCTTTCAGCTGCTTTGAGCTTCAGCAGGGAGAAGGGGGATATCGAAGCAGCGCTTCGTTACGCCGAGCGACTGGCGCTCTTCCGACCTGACGATCCACGATTGAGGAACCTGATCAGAGAGCTCAAGCGATAGCTGGGCCGGGAAGCGAGCGGCGCCGCGCTGGCGGGCTCTCGCCAAAGACAGGCTGGCCGGCCCTTGCTTCGATCTGTCAGATCGCCGCCATGTCCTGTGGCGTCATCGTGAACGCCAGCCGGTAGCGGCCGACCGTCGGGTGATTCTGAGCGCCCGCGGCGCAAAGCACCCGCGTCGAGAGCTGGTCGCCAACCGCGCGTTCGACCACGTCGCAATCATAGCCAGACAGCAGCACGATCCAGTCGGCGGCGCCGTCTTTGCCGCGGATCTGTTGCTCGGTCGTGGGCGCGCTCGTGGGAGGCGTCTCGGTGAGGAAAAGGTGGGCGCCTGTCAGTCCCGGCTTCTGCGCCAATGCGCCGAGCGTTTCCGAGATGCGTGTCCGCAACTCTGCCTCCCGTCCGACGTCCGGCGACAGCCTGATGGTCGCAAGCGATGCCGCGATGCCGCCGCCAAAGCTCGCCACGATCCGGCACTGGCTGCGCACCATGCCGAGATGATGCGGCATCATCTTCCTCGACCACGGCGTCGGCGCGTTGAGCCGGTCGAGATATCCCTTCGACGTGAGCACCTCATATTGCTCGAGCTCGTAGAGCACGAAGAAGCCTTCGGCATCCGTCGTGCTGCTCCAGCGCGATCCGCGCCGGAAGCCGGGAATGCTCATCCGCTCCGGAAAATGCTCATGCGAGTGCCAGTCGCCGAACTCGTTGCGCTGCTCCGGGCGAACGCTCCACCACATCGCAACCGCGGCCTTGCCGAGCAGTGCCATGCTGACCTCCCTTTCTCGGGCAGTTTGCCTCAATGCCAACGGCG
Organism: Bradyrhizobium sp. CCBAU 53415; assembly: GCF_028128735.1. Classification (NCBI taxonomy): domain Bacteria; kingdom Pseudomonadati; phylum Pseudomonadota; class Alphaproteobacteria; order Hyphomicrobiales; family Nitrobacteraceae; genus Bradyrhizobium; species Bradyrhizobium sp. CCBAU 53415. The sequence goes on from NZ_LBJF01000027.1 coordinate 760,514, forward strand.
GCGGCAAGGTGTGCCGCCTCGACAAGCGAAGCCACAATTCCGCTACCGTTCTCGTCCAACTCACGACCGAAAGCGGCCAACCTCGCGATCGAGCGATGGTCCCGCCGCATTGTCAGGAGATGTGTGATGCTCGGCGCGAAAGAAGGGGAGACCAAACCAATCCCCTCACAAGAAAAATCCCCGGCTCGCGCGGTAACCCAGGAATGGACCAGCCAGGATGCCTGGGCGGTCTACCAGCTTCCCTTCAACGATCTGCTGTTCCGTTCACAATCCGTGCATCGCGAGCATTTCGACCCAAATCGCGTGCAGTTGAGTCGGCTGCTGAACATCAAGACCGGCGGTTGCCCGGAAGACTGCGGCTATTGCAGCCAGTCGTCGCATCATTCAACAGCTGTTGCGCCCTCCAAGCTGATGGAGGTCGAGAAGATCGTCGCCGAGGCGCGCAAAGCCAAGGAGAGTGGCGCGACGCGCTATTGCATGGGAGCGGCCTGGCGTAATCCGAAGCCGCGCGACATGGATGCCATCGTCGGGATCGTCGGCGCCGTGAAGCAGCTTGGGCTCGAGACCTGCATGACGCTCGGCATGCTCGACCGCGGGCAGGCCGACCGGCTGAGCGCGGCCGGGCTCGACTACTACAATCACAATATCGATACGTCGGAGCGCTACTATACGAGCGTCATCTCCACACGCACATTCGCCGATCGTCTCGATACGCTTTCGCATGTCCACGAGGCCGGCATGAAAGTGTGCTGCGGCGGCATTCTCGGCATGGGTGAGAGCGAACAGGACCGCGTCGACATGCTGGTCACGCTCTCCAACCTCCCGAAAGCGCCGGAGAGCGTGCCGATCAACATGCTGATCCCGATTGCGGGAACGCCGATGGCGAAAGCGCCGCCGATCGGTCCGATCGAGTTCGTGCGCATCGTCGCGCTGGCGCGCATCATGATGCCGGCCTCATTCGTGCGGCTCTCGGCAGGGCGCTCGGCCATGACCGACGAGATGCAGGCGCTGTGCTTCTTTGCCGGCGCAAACTCGATCTTCGTCGGCGACACGCTGCTGACGGCGGGCAATCCGCAGGACGAGGCCGATCGAAAGCTGTTCCGCCGGCTCGGGCTGGAAGCTCTTTGAGGCATCGACGGTGCTTCGATGTGCATGGGGTTGTTTTTTTCATTTTCTTCGCTGATGCGTCTGTCAGCGCTGCCTTCCCAAGCAAAAAGGGCCGCCCCTTCGGGCGGCCCTGTCGTCTCGTTCGATGCGTCCCGCTTACTCCGCGGCCTGCTTCTGCGGCGGGTCGAGCGCGCCGGACGTATGGATGTCGGCGACCTGGTGATCGCTGAAGCCGAGCACCGAGCGCACGCCCTTGTCAGTGACGCGCTACTTCCTGCTCACGTGCTTCGTCGGCGTCACTGCCGGCGGGCGCGGCTGGCGAGACGGCAAATGTCACCCAGACGTTCCAGCCCGAGGGCCGGTTTTCTGCGGTAAACTCCCCATAACCCTTGAAGTTGAGATAGCCCTGCATGTCGCCGACCGGAAAAATGAAGCCGATCTGAGGACCGATCCCGGCCACCTGCGAGCGGAATCAGCCGACGCGGTCCCCGGAGCCGCTGTCGCAGCCGAGCTGTTTGTAGACGTAGCCGGCCAAACCGACCTGGACCTGCTTGGTCAAGAATTGCGATGCGCCCCAATCGAAGTGCATGTCGACGCCGCTCTGATATTTCGTGTCCGCGTTCTCGAAGTTGAAGTACGGTGACAGTGCACCTAATCTGCCGCTGGCGAAGTACAATTGAGTGCACTGTCATCGTAATCGGCTTCGACCCGCTGCCGACCAGCGCCGAAGGCGTCAAGGCGACGATGCGCGGCATCCGCCGCACCCTCGGCGTCCGGCAGCCCCGGAAGGCTTCGACCACGGCCGAGCTGCTCGCCCGTGTGATTCACATCTTGCTAAAAGCGCTCGCCGGCTTGCGCGATCGGGCGATTTTGCTTGTCAGTTTCGCCGCCGCGCTGCTCAGATCTGAGCTGACCGCCTTACATGTGCATCACATCGAGCGCTGCGCCCGCGGAATCGTGCTGCACATCGACGCCTCCAAGACCGACTAGGAAGGGAAGGGCGAAGAGCTCCCGGTACCGAACGGCCGCCAGCTTCGGCCTGTCGACGCCTTCGCCGCATGGCTCGATGCCGCCGGCATCACCGAGGGGCCGATCTTCCGGGAAGTCGATCGACACGGGAAGGTGGGGTTGGCCCCACTTTCGGGCCGCTCGATCGCGCGGGTAGTGAAACGGGCCGTTAAGGCGGCCGGGCTGGACGAGACCATCTTCTCCGGGCACTCGATGCGCGCCGGCTTCGTCACTTCGGCGCTCGCCGACGGCCAGGATCCGCTGAAGGTCTCGAAGATCTCGCGGCACAGGAAGATCGATACGCTCAAGATTTACGACCGGCGCGAGACCGAATTCGATGATCACGCTGGCGATGGCTCGTAAACTTGCGGTCGCGAAGGATTCCGGCTTAGCTCTGTTTCCCAAACGAGAGCTGAGCTGATGACCCACGATCCGCTGGACAAGAAGATCTCTGTCGGAGTCGAACTGACGGAAGCAGGCCTCAACGCCAATGCAAGAAGCCGTGCCGCCGCAGCATTGGACCGGCTGGTTGGAAACCTCGTAGATTTCGTCAATTTGCCAGTAGAAGCCAGCAACGTTCGATCAAGGACAAAGATCGAAGCGGAGCGCCAGCTGATGGACGCAATGCGCAAACACGCCATTGGCCGAATGAAAACGGACGCCGAATTCGCCGACCGCGCGGTGTCGAGCTATCTCCGGTCCATTGGTATCCGCCAAGAGAATAAGGACGGCGTTGCCCGGCATGCGATCGAGGACTTGCGCCGAGATCCATCAGCTTCGGGCAAAGCGAGCGACTTAGATCCTCTGTTTGTCGATAAACTAGAGCGACACGCGGAGGAGGCATCAACAGAAGCTCTGAGGGAAAAATGGGGCCGGGTGCTGGCTGCGGAAGTGCGAGAGCCCGGATCATTTGCGCCAAAAGTTCTGAGGGTGGTCGATGAGCTGGACGGCCAAACTGCCCGAGTGTTCGAAGAGGTTTGCAATTTCCGTTTGAATGATGTGATTCCGCGAACTTTGTCTGGAGTGCTTGAGTTCGAGAAAATAACGCGGCTGGTCGAGGCCGGGCTTCTCCTGGATCCTGGCGAGGGCGGGCAGCTACAGTATTTCGTGGAGTCGACGCACACTTCGAATCCAGACGACAAGATTTGGATGCTCGGGACGGGCGAAGTGGCGATCGGGATTCGCGATATCAGCTCACTTTCCCGTCAACCGCTTATGAGCACTGAACCAATTGGACTTTACGAGGGGCAGCCGGTCATCCCAGTCTATATTCTCACTCAGGCGGGACATGCCGTTTCGAGGATCTTGCCAAAAAGGGACGAGGAAGTACTGGAAGCTTACGCTCAGAAGCTGGAGCAGTCCTACGGCGATGTGCTTCGATTGAAGCGTGTCGAGGGGGGCTATAGTGCCCGATAACAGCTCATCGCTGACGTCCTTGCGACGCGCTGACGTCCGATAGCCGCCCTTGGACTCCGGACCGACCTTTGCAGCCGCTTTCCGCGAACGGGGTGTGGTCGGGGATCCGTTCCGATGTGGCAACAGGCGAGCGCCCCGATGTGCACTCCCGGCACGACATCGACGATGGCATAATACCCCTGTTTTGCCCGACGGGTCAAAAGTGATTTCGCAAAATAGGAAATTGGCTTGCGCCCAAGAGGTTAGCTACTGTGCATGGGGTTGTTTTTCCGTTTTTTGGTTGGCGCCCGCGATTGCAGGACGTTCGCAAGCAAAAAGGGCCGCCCCTTCGGGCGGCCCTCGCGTATCGTTCAAGGCGGCGTCGCTTACTCGGCGGCCTGCTTCTGCGGCGGGGCGAGCGCGCCGGACTTGTGGATATCGGCGACCTGGTGATCGCTGAAGCCGAGCACCGAACGCAGGATCTCGTCGGTGTGCTCGCCGAGCAGCGGCGAGCGTTGCACGTCGCTCGGGCTATCCGACAGCTTGATCGGGTTGCCGACCGAGATGTACTTGCCGCGGGTGGGGTGGTCGACCTCGACCACGGTGCCGGTCGCGCGCAGCGACTGGTCTTCCGCGATCTCCTTCATCGACAGGATCGGGCCGCAGGGGATGTCGTCCTTGTTGAGGATCTCCATCGCCTCGAACTTGGTCTTGGACATCGTCCACTGCTCGATGCGGGCGAAGATCTCGTTGAGACGCGGCAGGCGGGCCGCCGGCTTGGCGTAGTTCGGATCGGTCTTCCACGAGGGCTCGCCGATCACGTCGCAGATCTTCTCCCAGACCGGGGCTTGCGTGATGAAGTAGATGTAGGCGTTGGGATCGGTCTCCCAGCCCTTGCACTTCAGGATGCGGCCGGGCTGGCCGCCGCCCGAGTCGTTGCCGGCGCGCGGCACGGCGTCGCCGAACGGCACGCCTTCGCCGAACTGGCTGTACTCCTTGAGCGGGCCGTGGGCGAGGCGCTGCTGGTCGCGCAGCTTGACGCGGCAGAGGTTGAGCACGCCATCCTGCATCGCGGCGGTGACGCGCTGGCCCTTGCCCGAATGCGTGCGCTGGTAGAGCGCGGTGACGATGCCGAGCGCCAGATGCAGGCCGGTGCCGGAATCGCCGATCTGGGCGCCGGTGACGAGCGGCAGGCCGTCGCGGAAGCCGGTGGTGGAAGCGGCGCCGCCGGTGCACTGCGCGACGTTCTCATAGACCTTGCAGTCCTCGTAAGGCCCGGGGCCGAAGCCCTTGATCGAGGCGACGATCATCTTCGGGTTGATCGCTTGAATCTTCTCCCAGGGGAAGCCCATGCGATCGAGCACGCCGGGGCCGAAATTTTCCACCAGCACGTCGCACTTCTTGATCAGTTCGGTCAGGACTTCCTTGCCCTTGGGGTTCTTGGTGTCGAGCGTGATCGAGCGCTTGTTGTGGTTGAGCATGGTGAAATACAGGCTGTCGACGTTCGGGATGTCCTGCAGCTGGCCGCGGGTGATGTCACCCACGCCCGGACGTTCCACCTTGATCACGTCGGCGCCGAACCAGGCCAGCAGCTGCGTGCAGGTCGGTCCTGATTGAACGTGGGTGAAGTCGAGAATGCGAACGCCCTCGAGCGCTTTGGTCATCATGTTGCTCCGTACTCTGTCTGCCCCTGCACCCGGCAGGGAATAAAGGGTTGAGGGGTGGACTTACTTCTTCTTCTGCAGAACGCTCTGCGGATTGAGGTTGCCGATGCGGCCGCTCTCCGAGCCCGCGGCCGGATCGATCACCGCGTTGATGAGCGTGGGCTTGCCGGACTTCATCGCCTCGTTGACGGCGCGCTTGAGCTCGTCGGGCGAGGTCGCGTTGACGCCGACGCCGCCGAAGGCTTCCATCATCTTGTCGTAGCGCGCGCCCTTGACGAACACCGTCGTCGCCGGGTCGGCGTTGGCGCCGTTGACGTCGGTGCCGCGATAGATGCCGTCATTGTTGAAGATGACGACGCAGATCGGCAGGTTGTAGCGGCAGATGGTCTCGACCTCCATGCCGGAGAAGCCGAAGGCCGAGTCGCCTTCGACCGCCAGCACGGGATGGCCGGTCTCGAGCGCGGCCGCGATCGCCTGGCCCATGCCGATGCCCATCACGCCCCAGGTGCCGACGTCGAGACGCTTGCGCGGGCGGTACATGTCGATGACGCCGCGGGCGAGGTCGAGCGTGTTGGCGCCTTCGTTGACGAGGATCGCCTCGGGGTGCTCCTTGATGACGTTCTTCAGCACGCCGAGCGCGCCGTGATAGTCCATCGGCGATTTGTTGTTCATGAGCTTCGGCGCCATCTTCGCGACGTTCTCTTCGCGCTTGGCTGACACGGCCTTGGTCCATTCAGCGGGCGGGGCGGTCCAACCCGTTCCCATCGCCTGGTTGAACGCGGAGACGACCGAGCCGATGTCGCCGACCACGGGGGCGACGATCTCGACGTTGGAGTCCATCTCCTTCGGCTCGATGTCGACCTGGATGAACTTCTTCGGCGTCTCGCCCCAGCTCTTGCCCTTGCCGTGCGAGAGCAGCCAGTTCAGCCGCGCGCCGATCAGCATGACGACGTCGGAGTCCTTCAGCACCGTCGAGCGGGCAGCGCCCGCGCACTGCGGATGCGTGTCGGGGAGCAGTCCCTTGGCCATGCTCATCGGCAGGAACGGCACGCCGCTCTTCTCGACGAAGCTCTTGATCTCCTCGTCGGCCTGCGCGTAGGCCGCACCCTTGCCGAGGATGATGAGCGGACGCTTTGCGCTCTTCAGAACGTCAAGCGCGCGCTTCACCGAAGCGGGCGAGGGGATCTGCGCCGGCGCGGCATCGATCACCTTGACCAGCGACTTCCGGCCGGCCTCGGCGTTCATCACCTGGCCGAACAGCTTGGCCGGCAGGTCGAGATAGACGCCGCCCGGGCGGCCCGAGACCGCGGCGCGGATGGCGCGGGCGAAACCGATGCCGATGTCCTGGGCGTGCAGCACGCGATAGGCTGCCTTGCACAGCGGCTTGGCGATCGCGAGCTGGTCCATCTCCTCGTAGTCGCCCTGCTGGAGGTCGACGATCTCGCGCTCCGAAGAGCCCGAGACCAGGATCATCGGGTAGCAATTGGTGGTGGCGTGGGCGAGCGCGGTGAGACCATTGAGGAAGCCGGGTGCCGAGACCGTGAGGCAGACGCCGGGTTTCCTGGTGAGATAACCGGCGATGCCTGCGGCGTAGCCGGCGTTCTGCTCGTGGCGGAAGGAGATCACGCGAATACCGGCGGCCTGCGCCATGCGGCCCAGATCCGTGATCGGGATGCCCGGCACATTATAGATGGTGTTGATGCCGTTCAGCTTGAGCGCGTCGATGACGAGATGAAAACCATCCGTCAGTTCCTGCTCGGTGCCCGGTGCCTCGGACTTGGTCGCGGTATTCAGCATGGGCCTTGTCTCCCTGGTCTCAAGTAGTGGGGCGAGTGCTTCGCCCTTCTGGTGAACGTTCGCTGGGTAAAGAGCTACGTGAACAGTTCCTGGCCGTGCGCTTCGACGTAAGCGGCAAGGCCGAGGGTGTGATCGCGGGCGCGCTTCTCGGCGAGCTCGGTGTCGCGCGCTTCCAGCGCTTCGATCATGCCGAGATGCTCGGGCAGCGACGTCGCGGTGCGATCCTTGCGTCCGATGGTCAGCTGGCGATAGCCGCGCACGTGCAGCAGGAGGTCGTTGGTGAGGTCGACCAGAACAGGCGATTCCGACAGCGAGATCAGCGCCTGATGGAAGGCGATGTTGGCGCGTGAATATTCCTCGACGTGATCCTCGGGCAGGCGGTCCTTGCCGAAATCCTTGAAGAAGTCGCGCAGCGCCGTGATGTCCTTCTTGCGTGCGGTGGTGGTGATGAGGCGCGCGGCCATGCTCTCCAGCGCCGCCCAGGCGCGGATCATGTCGACGATCTCGCTCTTGGTTCTGCGCACCACCATGATGCCGCGGCGCGGCACCGTTTTCACGAAACCGTCCTGCTCGAGCATCGCGATGGCTTCGCGGATCGGGGTGCGGCTGACACCAAGCCTCTCGGACAACGCACGCTCGTCGAGCATCACCGGCTCGGGCGTCGAGTAGATGTCCATCTTGAGGATGGCTTCCTTCAAGGCGTCATACGCCTTGTTTTTGAAGCTGCTCTCCGGGGCAATACGAACGATTGCGATGTCTGCCTCGGCCATGTTCGGCAACGCCTTGATTGGTTTCCGTTGTGACACGACGAATCTCCTCCAGTGGGAGTCGTCTTTTACAGGAATAATGACGGAAAGTTTTTGGCATACCACATGCCAGAATGTCAAGCTGGCTATTTTTTGCGGCGTTCTAAGGCATGCTCCAGCTTGACAAGTTGGCTTCTGGCATACCAAATGCCATCGCCAGCCATTTTTGATCCATGCCGGCGGAGTAATCTGGCGTTTTACGCCGCTCCGACCCGCGACATGGAACAGAGCGCGGCGAATGGCAAGCATCACGGGCGGCCGCAAACACGCGCGCGCTTTGTAAAGAACGAACTGAGGTCAAGGGAGAAGCCACATGTCCAATTCCAAAGATGCCGTCCGCAAGGTGCTTGACCAGGTCAAGGCGGACAACCGCACCAGCCTGACGGCCCCGGAAGGCAAGCTGGTCTGCGACGCCTACGGCATTCCGGTGCCGAAGGAGGGCGTGGCGAAGTCGGCCGGCGAGGCCGGCAAGATGGCCACCGCGATGGGCTTCCCGGTCGTGATGAAGATCGTCTCGCCGGACATTCTCCACAAGACCGAAGCCGGCGGCGTCATCGTCGGCCTCAAGACGGCCGACGAGGCCGAGAAGGCCTACGAGACCATTCTCGGCAACGCCAAGAAATATAAGTCCGACGCCAAGATCGAAGGCGTCCAGGTGCAGCAGATGCTGGCGGGCGGCACCGAAGTGATCGTCGGTTCGATCACCGACGGCTCGTTCGGCAAGCTGGTCGCTTTCGGCCTCGGCGGCGTGCTGGTCGAGGTGCTCAAGGACATCACCTTCCGCCTCGCGCCCGCGACCAAGGAGGACGCGCTCTCGATGCTCGACGGCATCCAGGCGCACGAGATCCTGAAGGGCGTGCGCGGCGGCGAGCCGGTGAACCGCAACGCCCTCGCCGACGTCATCGTCAAGGTCTCGCAGCTCGTCACCGATTTCCCCGAGATCGTCGAGCTCGACCTCAACCCTGTGTTCGCGACGGCGAAGGGCGCGACCGCCGCGGACGTCCGCATCGTCGTCGACTTCGCCTATGTGCCGAAGCCGAAGCCGCGCCCGACCGAAGAGATCGTCGCGGCGATGAACCGCATCATGCAGCCGAAGGCGGTCGCCGTGATCGGCGCCTCCGCGGAGGACGGCAAGATCGGCAATTCCGTGATGAAGAACCTCATCAACGGCGGCTACAAGGGCGAGATCATTCCGATCCATCCCAAGGCCGCCGAGATCCTCGGCTACAAGGCCTATAAGAGCGTCAAGGACGTGCCGGGCGTGATCGACGTCGCGGTTTTCGCGATTCCCGCGAAGTTCGTTGCCGCGGCGCTGACCGAATGCGGCGAGAAGAAAATCCCGGGCGCGGTGCTGATCCCGTCGGGCTTCGCCGAGGCCGGTGCGCCGGAGCTGCAGGCCGAGATCGTCGAGGTCGGCAAGAAGTACGACATCCGCCTGATGGGGCCGAACATCTACGGCTTCTACTACACGCCGGCCAATCTCTGCGCCACCTTCTGCACCGCCTATGACGTCAAGGGCCACGCGGCGTTGTCGTCGCAGTCGGGCGGCATCGGAATGGCCATCATCGGCTTCTCGCGCTCGGCGAAAATGGGGGTGTCGGCGATCGTCGGCCTCGGCAACAAGTCCGACATCGACGAGGACGATCTGCTCGCCTTCTTCGAGCAGGATCCGAACACCAATCTGATCGCGCAGCACTGCGAGGACCTCAAGGACGGCCGCGCCTTTGCCGAAGCCGCCAAGCGCGTCTCCAAGAAGAAGCCGGTCGTCGTGCTCAAGGCTGGCCGCACCTCGGCCGGCGCCAAGGCGGCCTCGTCGCACACCGGCGCGCTCGCCGGCAACGATCGCATCTACGAAGACGTGTTCAAGCAATCCGGCGTGATCCGCGCCCGGAGCTTGCGCCAGCTACTCGAATTCGCCCGCGGCGTGCCGGTGCTGCCGACGCCGAAGGGCGAGAACGTCTTGATCATCACCGGTGCAGGCGGCTCGGGCGTGCTGCTGTCGGACTCCTGCGTCGACAACGGCCTGTCGCTGATGTCGATGCCGCCGGATCTGGATGCGGCCTTCCGCAAGTTCATCCCGCCGTTTGGCGCTGCCGGAAATCCTGTGGATATCACCGGCGGCGAGCCGCCGATCACCTACGTCAACACCGTGAAGCTCGGCCTGTCGGATGAGCGCATCCACGCGCTGATCCTCGGCTACTGGCACACCATCGTCACCCCGCCGATGGTGTTTGCCCGCAACATGGTCGAGGTGAAGAAGGAGATGGAGGCCAAGGGGTTTGTGAAGCCCATGGTCGCCTCGCTCGCCGGCGATGTCGAGGTCGAGGAAGCCGCCGAATATCTCTACCAGCACGGCATCCCGGCCTATGCCTACTCGACCGAGCTGCCGGTCGAGGTCCTCGGCGCCAAGTACAAATGGGCACGTGGGGCAGGGCTGCTCTGAGCCTAACTCTCCTGTCATCCCGGGGCGATGTGCAGCATCGAACCCGGGAATCTCGAGATTCCGGGTCTGGTACGCCAGGCCCGCGCTGCGCGCAGTCCCGGCGCACCATCCCGGAATGACGGATGCACAAGCGGCAGGTCGCGATGAGCAAGGACGTGATCCGGCGCAGATCGCACGAAGCCCGGTCGCCGTCGGAGGCCGAGCACGAGGGCCGTGACGGCGGCGTGCAGTCCGTCGACCGCGCGCTGTCGGTCATCGAGACGCTGGCCGAGGACGATGAAGGCTATCGCCTCAGCGATCTCGCGATCCGCACCGGCCTGTCGGCCTCCACGGTGCACCGCCTGCTGGCGACGCTGGAAAGCCGGCGCTTCGTGCAGTTCGACCGTGCCAAATCCAAATGGCATGTCGGCGTTCGCAGCTTCACGGTCGGCGCGAGCTTCGCGCGGCGGCGGAATTTCTCCGCGCAGGCGATTCCATACCTCCGCAAGCTGCGCGATCTCACCCGTGAGACAGCCAATCTCGCCGTGGTCGACGATGAGTTCATCATCGTGCTGACCCGCATGGAGAGTCGCGAGATCATGCGCTCGCTGACCAAGGTGGGAGGCCGCGTTCCCATGGTGACCTCCGGCGTCGGCAAGGCGGTGCTCGCAACCTATTCGGACGAGGACGTCAGCGCCGTCATCCGCCATCACGGCATGCCCCGCCTGACCGAGAAGTCGATCGTGCGGCCGAGCGATCTGTTTAGGGAACTCGAAAAGATCCGCAAGCTCGGCTACGCCCTCGACGATGAAGAGGCATGCATGGGCCTGCGCTGTGTTGCGGCGGTCGTCTACAACGACTGCGCCGAGCCGCTTGCGGCGATCTCGGTCTCCGGCATGACCAGCCGGCTGACGGACCAGAGGTTGCCGGAAATCGGGCAAATCGTCCGGGATGTCGCCGCCGAACTGACGGACGCGCTCGGCGGGGTGATCCCGACGCCCCGCTGACAAAAACCCCGGGGGGATGTCACTGGACAGCATCGGCCGTTTTGGCTGATATGCGACCAAACGACACAATGCGGCAAACGTCCGCATGAGCCTGGAGATGCCCCCATGTTTCGATTTTCCGCGCGCCTTGTCGGCGCAGCCGTCGCGCTGACCCTGGCGGCAGCCAATCCGGCCTTCGCCCAGCAGCTCGAGCTCAAGTTGATGGCGCCGGCGGCCCCGGGCGGGGGATGGGACCAGACCGCGCGCTCGATGCAGCAGGCCCTGGTGGCTTCGGGCGTCGCCCGCAGCGTGCAGGTCACCAACGTTCCCGGCGCCGGCGGCAGCGTCGGCATCGCGCAATTCGTCAATGGTGCCAAGGGCGACGGCAACCAGATGATGGTCAACGGCTTCGTCATGGTCGGCGCGCTCGCCATGAACAAGTCTCCGGTGACGCTGGAGCAGGTCACGCCGATCGCGCGCCTCACCGAGGAAATCCAGGTGATCGTGGTTCCCGCGAGCTCGCCGATCAAGAATGCACAGGATCTTGCTGCCGCGGTGAAGGCGGATATCGCCAAGGTGACATTCGCCGGTGGCTCCGCCGGCGGCGTCGACCATGTGATGGCGGCGATGTTCGCCGGCGCCGTCGGCGCCGATGCGAAAAAGATCAACTACATCCCGTTCTCCGGCGGCGGCGAGTCGCTGGCTGCGATTCTCGGCGGGAAGGTTACTGCGGGCATTTCGGGACTGAGCGAATATGAAGGGCAGATCAAGTCCGGCAAGCTGCGCGCGATCGGCGTGACCTCGGAGAAGCGCATCGCAGGCAGCGACATCCCGACCTTCAAGGAACAGGGAATCGACCTCGTGATCGCCAACTGGCGTTCGGTGGTCGCGCCTCCCGGCATCACGCCCGAGCAGCGCAAGATCTTGAGCGATGCGGTCGAGAAGATGGTGAAGTCTGACGCCTGGAAGGAGATCCTCAAGCAGAAGGGCTGGGAGGATGCCTATCTCGGCGGCGACGCGTTTGCCGACTTCCTGAAGAAGGAAACGGTGCGCGTCACCGACGTGCTGAAATCGGTCGGCCTGGTCAAGTCATGACCTCAGGCGATCCCGTCCAGCCGCCGCGGCGCGTCGACCGAGCCGGCATCGTCATCGCAGCACTGCTTGCGGCGCTCGCCGTGGTGCTGGTCTGGGACGCGCGTGGCCTGCAATCCGCCACGATGTACGGGATGGGACCCGAGGCTATGCCGGTCGTGGTCGCCGGCGGCCTTGCGCTGCTGGCGATCGGCAATTTCGTCGACGCGCTGCGCGGCAATCTGCCCGCGCGCGAGAGCGCCGATCCTATCCCCGTGGTTCTGATCCTCGTCGGCCTTGCTCTGCTGATCGCCATCATCGGTTTTGGCGGCGGTTTCATCCTGGCGACGTCGGCGCTGTTCGTGACGACGTCGGCGGCTTTCGGACGCCGTGCCATCCTCATCGACGCCATCATAGCCCTCGTGATGTCGACCCTCATCTATCTCGCGTTCGACCGGTTGTTGACGCTGAGCCTTCCGACCGGCCCGCTGGAGCGACTGCTGTGATGGACACTTTTGCGGCGCTGGCGCACGGCATGGCCGTCGCCATTCAGCCGATCAACCTGCTCTACGCGCTGATCGGCGTGTTCCTCGGCACCGCTGTGGGCGTGCTGCCCGGTATCGGCCCGGCGCTGACGGTCGCGCTACTGCTGCCGGTGACCTACAAGCTCGATCCCGGCGGCTCGCTGATCATGTTTGCCGGCATCTATTATGGCGGCATGTACGGCGGCTCGACGACCGCGATCCTGATCAACACGCCCGGCGAGAGCGCCTCGATGGCGACCGCGCTCGAAGGCAACAAGATGGCCAAGGCCGGCCGCGGCGGGCCGGCGCTCGCGACCTCCGCCATCGGCTCCTTCGTCGCCGGCACCATCGCCACGATCGGGCTCGCTTTCCTCGCGCCATGGCTGGTCGATTTCGCCGTGCGCTTCGGCCCCGAGGATTACTTCGCGCTGATGTGCGTCGCCTTCGTCACGGTGTCGGCGACCTTCGGAGATTCCCCGGTCCGCGGCCTGACCAGCCTGTTCATCGGCCTGACGCTGGGACTCGTCGGGATCGACAAGCTCACGGGACAGGCGCGGCTTGCGTTCGGCGTCCCCGAACTGCTCGACGGCGTCGAGGTGACGACGCTGGCGGTCGGGCTGTTCGCGGTGGGCGAGGCGCTCTACGTCGCATCCCGCCGCCACCACACCGAGGAGAAGCTCGAGCCGGTGCGCGGCTCGCTGTGGATGACCAAGGAAGACTGGAAGCGCTCGTGGAAGCCGTGGCTGCGCGGCACGATGTTCGGCTTCCCGATCGGCGCACTGCCTGCGGGCGGCGCGGAGATTCCAACGTTTCTCTCCTATTCGACCGAGAAGCGTCTCACCAGACATCCGGAAGAGTTCGGCAAAGGCGCGATCGAAGGCGTCGCGGGGCCGGAAGCCGCCAACAACGCCTCCGCGGCTGGCACGCTGGTTCCGCTCCTGACGCTGGGACTGCCGACCTCGGCGACGGCCGCGATGATGCTGGCGGGCTTCCAGCAATACGGCCTCAACCCGGGGCCGCTGCTGTTCGCCGAGCGGCCCGACCTCGTGTGGGGCCTGATCGCAAGCCTGTTCATCGCCAACATGATGCTGCTGGTGCTCAATCTGCCGCTGGTCGGCCTGTGGGTGCGGCTGCTGGCGATCCCGCAGCCCTGGCTCTATGCCGGCATCCTGGTGTTCGCGACCATGGGCACCATCGCGGCAAAGCCGTCCGTGGTCGAATTGTCGATGCTGGCCGGTTTCGGCGTGCTCGGCTTCCTGATGCGCCGGTTCGATTTCCCGATCGCGCCCGTCGTGGTCGGCCTGATCCTCGGACCGATCGCCGAGAGCCAGCTGCGCCGCGCGCTCGCGATCAGCCTCGGCGATCCCATGGCGCTGCTGCAAAGTCCGATCTCGGCGACGCTGCTTGGCATCGCGCTGATCGCGCTGCTGGCGCCCTTCGTGCTGAAGGGGCTCGGCCGGTTCAAGGCTAGCGAGGATTAGCCGTTAAGACGCACGCGTGTTCTAATGCTGCGTCCATCCCGTGGAGAAATGCCATGCCGTCGGAACTTCGCTCGCCCCGTCTGGCCGTCCTGATCGACGCCGACAATGCCTCTGCGAAGATCGCGGATGGACTTTTCGAGGAGATCGCCAAGATCGGCGAGGCCAGCGTCCGACGCATCTATGGCGACTTCTCCAATGCGCGTTCCAGGGGCTGGGCCGACATTCTGTCGAAGCACGCCATCATCCCGCAACAGCAATTCGCTTATACGACGGGAAAGAATGCGTCCGACATAACGCTGGTCATCGACGCGATGGACCTGCTTCACAGCGGCCGGTTCGACGGCTTCTGCCTGGTGTCTTCCGACAGCGACTTTACCCGTCTCGCCGCCCGCATCCGGGAGCAGGGCGTCGACGTCTTCGGGTTCGGCGAGCAGAAGACGCCGGAAAGCTTCCGGCAGGCCTGCCGAAGGTTCGTCTACACCGAGAACCTGGTTGCCGCCCCGGCGAACACCCAGGATGCCGCCTCGAGGTCGCCGCCGCTTCAGCCGCCCGATGCCGCCACGCCCATCATCAAGAAAGTGATCACCCAGATGGAGAGCGAGGACGGCTGGGTCGCGCTCGGCGAAGTCGGACGGCAACTCGCCAATCTGGCTTCGGATTTCGATCCGAGGACGTTCGGCTTCCGCAAGTTGAGCGACCTCGTGCGAAAGACGAATGCGTTCGAGATCGATGAGCCCAAAGGCCGGTCGATGCGCATTCGGGTCAAGCCCACTGCCGCACCGCCGAGGCGAAGGCGGAACCCGCGCAGGCCTTCGGGCGCGGGGGCGGCAGCTGTTTCGGCGCCGAAGACGTAAGTAGGTCCTGCCGCTATATTTGAGCTTGCCTGGGGGGCGGGCGTAACCATCGCTCGGCCGTAACGTCACCAGAGAGCTCCGATGACCAAACTTACCCGTTTCGCCGTCGCGCCACTGCACAGCATGACGCGGCGCCTCGCCGACGTCGCCTCGGAGCGCGTCGTGCCGGATCTCGTCGTCACGGGGGCGCGCGTGCTCTCGACCTATTCCGAGCGTATCCATCGGGGGCGGGAGGTCTGGATCTCCGGCGGCCGCATCGCGGCGGTGAAGCCGAGCGGTACAGCGAAGAAGGCCTGGAGCGAGGTGCCGCTCTACGACGCAGCCGGCGGCATCATTGCGCCGGGCCTCGTCGATCCGCACATCCACATCGAATCCTCGATGGTGACGGCCTGCGCCTATGCGGAGGCAGCGCTGCTCAACGGCACCACCACGATCTTCTGTGACAGCCATGAGATCGGCAACGTCATGGACGTCGCCGGCGTCGAGGCGATGCTGGAGGACGCGCGCGAGGCGCCGCTGTCGATCTTCTTGACGGTGCCGAGCACGGTGCCGGCGACGTCGGCGGAACTGGAAACCGCGGGCGGCGATCTCACGCCGGACAAGATCGCCGGCCTGTTCGACCGCTGGCCCGAAGCGGTGGCGCTTGGCGAGAAGATGGATTTTGTGCCTGTCACGATGGGTGACGAGCGCAGCCATGCCATCCTCGCCGCGGCCCTGAAGCGCGGGCGTCCGGTGTCCGGTCATGTCTATGGCCGCGAGTTCGTCGCCGCCTATGCGGCGAGCGGCGTCACCGATACGCACGAGGCGATCGACCGGGATATTGCTGACGATCTGCTCGACGCCGGCGTCTGGGTGTTCCTCCGCGGCGGCCCGCCCACGACGCCCTGGCATTCGCTGCCGCAGGCGATCCGCACCGTGACCGAGCTCGGGGCCTCGCACAAGCGCACGGCGGTCTGCACAGATGATCGCGATGCCGACGATCTGCTGCTGTTCGGTCTCGACTGGGTGGTGCGCGAGGCGGTGAAGGCGGGGATGTCGCCGGAGCAGGCCTGGTCGATGGGCTCGCTTCATGGCGCAACACGTTTCGGTATGGACGGCGATGTCGGCGGGCTCGGCGGCGGCCGCCGCGCCGATCTCGTGCTGATGGACGATCAGCTCAAGCCGCAATGCACCTGGTATGGCGGCGAGCTCGTGGTCGAGCACGGCAAGATCACGCCTCGGCTCGATCAGGCCTTGTCGCAGCGCTACCAATATCCGAGGGCCGCCTACGCCACGGTGAAGCTTCCGGAAGAACTGAGGCTGACGCCGGAGCTGCCGGTGAAAGCCTGCACCGTCAACGCGATCAAGACCGCGTTGCCCGGCATCACACTGATCCATGAGAAGGTCGCGATCGAACCGGCCAAGGACTGGCCCTCGCTGTTCGCGCGCTACGGCCTCTGCTTCGTCTCGGTGGTCGAGCGTCACGGCAAATCCGCCGGCAACGTCGCCCATGGCCTCCTCAAGGATTTTGGCCTGAAGCGCGGCGCGGTCGCTTCCAGCGTCGGGCACGACAGCCACAACCTCATCGTCGCCGGAACCAACGAGGGCGATATGCAGGTCGCCATCGCCGCGATCAAGGAGCGGCAGGGCGGCGTCTGCGTCGTCGCCGAAGGCAAGGTGAGGGCGCTGGTTCCGCTGCCCATTGCCGGGCTGCTGTCCGACAAGCGCGTCACCGAAGTAGCGGAAGAAGTGAAGGTGCTGAAGAAGGAATGGACGGAAGCCGGCTGCACCATCCCCTACATGGGCTTCAATTTGATTCCGCTATCGGTCATTCCGGAAATTCGCATCACCGACAAGGGTCTCGTGCTGGTGCCGCAGATGGAACTGGCGCCGCTGTTCGAGTGAAGCGGCTTTCACGCATCTCTCCATGTAACCGATTGAGACATCCGCGATTTTTTCGTGGCTGCCGCATCGTGGAAAATAAAATCGATCTCGTTGAGATCGGCTTCTGCGCACCTGATGATCTCGCTCGCTGACTTGAACCAAGCGAGGTCCGATATGGCGAAGATGCGAGCCGTCGATGCTGCCGTGCGTATCCTGGAAAAGGAAGGCATCTCGACTGCCTTCGGCGTTCCCGGGGCTGCGATCAATCCGCTTTATTCGGCGCTGAAGAAGCGCGGCTCGATCCGCCACATCCTGGCGCGGCATGTCGAGGGCGCCTCGCACATGGCAGAAGGATATACGCGGGCCAAGGCCGGCAATATCGGGGTCTGTATCGGCACCTCCGGGCCGGCCGGCACCGACATGATCACCGGGCTCTACTCGGCGATCGCAGATTCCATTCCGATCCTCTGCATCACGGGGCAAGCGCCGCGCGCGCGTCTCTACAAGGAGGATTTCCAGGCGGTCGATATCGAATCGATTGCAAAGCCGGTGACCAAATGGGCGGTGACGGTGCGCGAGCCGGCGCTGGTGCCGCGCGTGTTCAGCCAGGCGTTTCACGTGATGCGCTCAGGGAGGCCGGGGCCGGTGCTGATCGACATGCCGCTCGACGTGCAGCTGGCCGAAATCGAGTTCGACGACGAGACCTATGAGCCGCTGCCGGTCTACAAGCCGACCGCGACGCGCAAGCAGGTCGAGAAGGCGCTGGAGATGCTCAACGCCGCCGAGCGTCCGCTGATCGTTGCGGGCGGTGGCATCATCAACGCCGACGCTTCGGACCTTCTGGTCGAATTCGCCGAGATCGCCAACGTGCCTGTCGTACCGACGCTGATGGGTTGGGGTGCTATTCCCGACGACCACGTGCTGATGGCGGGCATGGTCGGCCTCCAGACCAGCCATCGCTACGGCAACGCAACTCTGCTGGAGTCCGACTTCGTGCTCGGCATCGGCAACCGCTGGGCCAATCGTCATACAGGCTCGGTCGAAACCTACACCAAGGGTCGCAAATTCGTTCACGTGGACATCGAGCCGACGCAGATCGGGCGCGTGTTCAATCCCGACCTCGGCATCGTCTCGGACGCGAAGGCTGCACTCGAGCTGTTCGTCACCGTCGCCAGGGAGTGGCGCCGGTCAGGCAGGCTCCGCGAGCGCCAGGCGTGGCCCGCGGCCTGCCGCGACCACAAGAGGACGATGTTGCGCAAGAGCCATTTCGACAACGTTCCGATCAAGCCGCAGCGCGTCTACGAGGAAATGAACAAGGCGTTCGGTCGCGACACCACTTATGTCAGCGTGATCGGACTGTCGCAGATCGCCGGCGCGCAGTTCCTCGGCGTCTACAAGCCGCGCAATTGGATCAATGCCGGGCAGGCGGGTCCGCTCGGCTGGACGCTGCCCGCCGCGCTCGGCGTGCGTGCCGCATGCCCCGATCGCGAGATCGTCGCCCTCTCAGGCGACTACGACTTCCAGTTCCTGATCGAGGAGCTCGCGGTGGGGGCGCAGTTCAATCTGCCCTACATCCACGTCGTCGTGAACAATTCCTATCTCGGCCTGATCCGTCAGGCCCAGCGCGGCTTCGACATGGACTATCATGTCCAGCTTTCTTTCGAGAACATCAACGCGCCCGAGATCGGCGTCTACGGCGTCGACCACGTCGCGGTCGCCGAAGGCCTCGGCTGCAAGGCGATCCGCGTCACCGACCCGAAGGACACGCAGGCCGCGTTCGCCACCGCGCGTGAGTTGATGACCAGGCACCGCGTTCCCGTGGTGGTCGAGTTCATCCTCGAACGCGTCACCAACATCGCGATGGGCACGGAGATCGACAACATCGTCGAGTTCGAGGAGGTGCTTGATCTGCCGCTCGACGAGGGCGGGACCACGCGGCCCGGCGTGCTGCAGCCGGCGGAATAGGAGACAGCATCATGCCGAGATTCGCCGCAAACCTCACCATGCTCTTCAACGAGATGCCGTTCCTCGACCGCTTTGCCGCGGCGAAGGCGGCGGGCTTTGCCGGGGTCGAATATCTCTTCCCCTATGATTTCGACAAGGCGCAGCTGCGCGAGCAACTCGAAGCCCATGGGCTGACGCAGGTGCTGCACAATCTGCCGGCCGGAAACTGGGCGGCGGGCGAGCGCGGCATCGCGATCCTGCCTGACCGCACCGCCGAATTCCGCGACGGCGTGTTCCGAGCCATCGAATACGCCAAGGCGCTCGATTGCGAGCAGCTCAATTGTCTCGTGGGCATCGCGCCTGCCGACGCCGATCCGCGCGAGCTCAACGAAACGCTGGTTGGTAACCTCCGCTTCGCTGCGTCGACGTTGGCGCGGGAGAAGATCAAGCTGCTTGTCGAGCCGATCAACACGCTCGACATTCCCGGCTTCTTCCTCAACGGTACCGAGCAGGCGGTGCAGCTGATCTCGGAGGTACGGTCGAACAATTTGTTCGTCCAATACGATATCTATCACATGCAGATCATGGAGGGCGATCTCGCCCGCACCATGCAGGAATATCTGCCGGAGATCGCCCATATCCAGCTCGCCGACAATCCCGGCCGGCACGAGCCTGGCACCGGCGAGATCAACTATCCCTTCCTGTTCCGCCACCTCGACGCAATCGGCTATCGCGGCTGGATCGGCTGCGAATACAAGCCGCGCACCACGACGCCGGAAGGGCTTTCGTGGCATGCGGCGCAGACGTTCGAGACGTGAGAGTGCGGCCACGGCGACGGTGCGCTCCCTCTCCCGCTTGCGGGAGAGGTGCACCGAGCGTGCGGATAAAATTTCGCTAATCCAACTGAGAGAAAGTCAGACATGACCAACATCGGGTTCATCGGACTTGGCACCATGGGACGGCCGATGGCCGGCCATCTCCTGGCGGCAGGCCATCGCGTTTTCCTGCATGATGTCGCGCCGGTCGCGCCGGAGCTGATCGCGGCCGGCGGCATTCCATGCAAGTCCAGCAAGCAGGTCGCAGAGGAGGCGGATGCCGTCATCATCATGGTGCCGGACACACCGCATGTCGAAGCCGTGCTGTTCGGCACGGACGGGGTCGCGAGCGGCATTTCCAGGGGCAAGATCGTCGTCGACATGAGCTCGATCTCGCCGCTGGCCACGAAGGAATTCGCCAAGAAGATCGAGGCGCTCGGCGCCGACTATCTCGATGCGCCGGTGTCGGGTGGGGAGGTCGGCGCCAAGGCGGCGAGCCTCACCATCATGGTCGGCGGGCCGGAGCGGGCTTTTTGCGCCATGAAGCCGATCTTCGACAAGATGGGCAAGAATGTCACGCATGTCGGTGCCAATGGCGATGGTCAGACGACGAAGGTTGCCAACCAGATCATCGTTGCGCTGACGATCGAGGCGGTGAGCGAAGCGCTTCTGTTTGCATCCAAGGCTGGTGCGGACCCAGCGCTGGTGCGCAAGGCGCTGATGGGCGGCTTTGCCTCGTCGCGGATTCTCGAAGTGCATGGCGAGCGCATGGTGAAGCGCAACTTCGATCCGGGATTCCGCATCGAGCTGCACCAGAAGGATCTCAACCTCGCGCTCGAGGTCGCGCGCACGCTTGGCCTGTCGCTGCCGAGCACGGCGGTGGCCCAGCAATTGTTCTCGGCCTGCACCGCACATGGTGGCCAGGCCTGGGATCATTCGGGGATGGTGCGAGCGCTGGAACTGATGGCGGGTCACGAGATCGCCGCAGCCTGAACTGTTACGCCGTAACAGTCTCCAGATCTGGCGTGTCTTTCGCCACGGGGGAACCGGAACAACGGTCCGGCCCCGCGGTTGAAGGCGAATAGCAATCACTGGAGACATGAGGACATGAAGACCCGTTTTGCGATTTCGTTGGCTGCCGCGTCTCTGCTGGCGTCGAGTGCAGCCTTTGCTCAGTCGACGACCGAACAGGGCGCCAGGGACGGCGCGCGCGCGGGCGGCGACATCGGTGGCCCGATCGGCGCCATGGTCGGCGGCACTGTTGGTGCGGCCGTCGGCGCCGGCCTCGAAATTCCGAACGCCGTGCTGGGCGGAATCCCGCGCGACGATTCCGTGGTGATTCACGAGCGCGTCGTGGTTGGCGAGCCACTGCCGCCCACCGTGGTGCTGCGCCCAGTGCCGAACTATACGCAATATCGCTATGCGGTCGTGAACGATCGCCGCGTGATCGTCGAGCCGCGCACGCGCCGCGTGGTCAAGATCATCGACTGATCGGTGCTGACCTTTGCGTTGAGAAGATGGGCCCTGCGGGGTGTCACTCCGCGGGGCCTTCGCTTGTCACGGCGGAGCCTGCGCGAAAGCGCGTGAGCAGCCAATCGGTCGCGGCCGCGAGCGCAAAGCCGATGCAGGCTGTGAGCGCGTCGACGAGGAAATCCTCGAGCCTGGCGTGGCGTCCCGGTGCCCAAAATTGCATCAGTTCGAGCACGCCGATCAGGACCACCGCGGTCGCTGCGCTCAACAGGCGCCGGCGCGGATAGGCGAGGCCGAAGGCCAATCCCACCAGAATGAAGGCGAGCGCATGTTCGCCGTCCTGACCGAGGTCGGAATGGGGACGAAGGCCGGGGGGACCTAGAGTGGCGAAAGTGACGGCGGCCGCGAGAAGCCAGGCAAAGGAACGAATGAAAATGGACATCCGGACCGCTTAGCACGGATCTGGCCGGGTTGTCGCGAGGTCGGTATCAGATCGCCGTGTAGTTAATGACAAAATGTTAAAGTGGCTCGCGCACGCCGAGGCCGTGCATGAAGCGCTCCCGGATCTGCACGGGGTCGCGGCGGGTGGTGCCCACGCCCGGCTTGTCGTCGATCCGGACCGCGATCAGGCCCGGCTCGCTGGCAGCCATCGCATCGTCGACCAGGCGCTCGAAATCCTCTTCGTCCGCGGCCCAGGCGCTGTTGGCAAGGCCGGAGCCGATGGCGATGGCGACGATGTCGGCGACGTTCGCTGCCGATGTCGGCTGCGCGCCGGTGATCTGGTAGATGCCGTTGTCCATCACGATCATCGTCAGGTTTTTCGGCTTCAGGGCTGCAATCGTCGATAGCGCGCCAAGCTGCATCAGCAGCGAGCCGTCGCCTTCGAGTGCGAAGACGCGGCGACCGGGCTGCGCCAGCGCCACGCCGAGCGCGATCGGAAAGGCGAGCCCCATGCTGCCCAGCATGTAGAAATTCTGCGGGCGGTGGCCGGCGGCCCAGAGATCGAAATTGGTGTTGCCGATGCCGCCGATCACGGCTTCCTCGCTTCCGAGCTTTGCGATCAGGCGCGAAGTGACGTCGAACCGGTTCATCACCTTGGTATTGCGCGCGTTCAAGTCAGTATTCATTTGACCGGCCTCACTTGTCGAAGACCTTGCCGCCGGTGAGCAGCGGGTTGAGGATCAGCGCGACCGGCGCCTGGGTGGTGACGGCCTGCTTGATGGAGCGGTCCGCGATGAATTCGAGCTCGTCGAGCCGGGTGATGGTGTGGTGCTCCAGCGCCAGCGAATCCAGCACCGGGCGCATGGTGCGGCAGACCAGCGACTGGCCGTAGTTGAACTCGCCGAGCGTGCCGCGCTCGGACACGAACATGATCAGCGGGATCTGGTACGGCACCGCGAGCGAGGCCAGCACGTTGGCCAGCGTGGCAAAGCCGGAAGTCTGCATCAGCACCGCGCCGCGCCGTCCGCCCATCCACGCGCCGGAGACGATGCCGACGGCCTCTTCCTCTCGGGCCGTGGCAAAAGCGGTGAAGAAGGGATCGGCGTGCAGGTTCTTGATCAGCGGCGTCAGAACGCGGTCGGGCACGTAAGGGATGAGGCTGATCTCGTTCCGCTTCAACGTTTGCAGGACGATCCCGTGCCAGCTCCTGTCGCCGGAGCCTTGAGCCGCCTGGGGCGCCGCCTGCTGTTCCGCAATCGCCATTGCGATCTCCCTTGGCGTATTTTTATGGGCCGCGCTGCACGCCTATCGGTGTTCGGGCGCGCCGCGGCGGTTCGCCGAACTTGACGCAGGCAGCGGGATTGTCAACATGTCCGGGGCGGCACCGTGATCTGCGCCAGAAGGCCTGCCGTGGCTGGCCTCGCCATGTCATAAGGCGACAACGAAAAAACGAGGAGGAAGCACAAGAGGAGCGCATCGCGCCACCTTGCCGGGCTCCCTCGCGAGCGAGCCGGAAGGTCCTGATGTCCGTCAACAGCAAGCGCGTCTTCTACGTCAAATACCTGGCCAACCCGATCTATATCGACATCCTGAAGGCACGGCCCGACGTTCGGCTCGATCGGATCGAGAACGAGAGCCCTGAGGATTTCTATGCGCCGATCCTGGACGCGGCCCATGTCTACCAGATCGGCGCGGCCCGTGACGAGCTGGCGCCGCATTTCCACGTCGATGCCGCCTTCCTGAAGCGGACGCCGAATTTGCTGCTTGTCTCCAGCAATGGCGCAGGCTTCGACCCGGTCGACGTCGAGGCCTGCACGGCCGCCGGCGTCGTGGTCGTCAACCAGTCCGGCGGCAACGCCCACTCGGTTGCCGAACATGCGCTCGCGATGATGTTGACGCTGTCCAAGCGCATTATCCAGTCGGATCGCCGCCTGCGCCACGAGCGCGACGTCAACCGCAACGAACTCGTCGGCAACGAGGTCGAGCACAAGACCGTCGGGATCATCGGCCTCGGCAATGTCGGCCGGCGCATCGCCGCGCTATGCAAGGGCCTGCTCGGCATGAAGGTGCTGGCCTATGATCCATACCTCACCGCGGAGGTGATGGCCGAGCGGGGTGGAGAGAAGGTCGAACTCGACGAGCTGCTGCGCCGCGCCGATTTCGTCTCGATCTCCTGCCCGCTGAACAAGGGCAGCCGCAACATGATCAGCGTACGCGAATTCGCGCTGATGCAGCCGCATGCCTATTTCATCACCACGGCGCGCGGCTTCATCCACGACGAGGACGCGTTGCTGCAGGCGCTGCGCGACAAGCGTATCGCGGGCGCGGGCCTCGACGTCTGGTCCAAGGAGCCGCCCCCGCCGGAGCATCCGTTGCTCCAGTTCGACAACGTGCTGGCGAGCCCGCATACCGCGGGAGTGACGGTCGAGGCGCGCCAGAACATGGGCCGGATCGCCGCCGAGCAGGTGCTGGAGACGCTCGACGGCAAGCGCCCGCCGCGCATCATCAATCCCGAGGTCTGGCCGCGTTATGCAGAGCGCTTCAAGCAGGCATTCGGGGTGACGCCGGGGTAGCGCCGGCCGGAACCGATGGTGGAAAATCACCCTACCGACCTTGATCCGCGTCAAAATCTCCTTCCCCCGGCTGACCTAAATGGGACTAGAGTGCCGCCGGGGCAGTTGGGAGGTCCCATGTCTACCTATGTTGTCAAGTTCATGAAGGACGTGCTCGGCGAATGCGGTCGGCAGAGCGAGGTTTGCCAGGGTACGCTCGAGATCGACGCCGCCGACGAGGATGAGGCCAGGGAGCGGGCGAAAGCAAGATTCTGCAAGGACCAGGCATTGCATCACTGGTCGCTGCATGCCGACCGCATCCATGTCAGACCGGCTGACTTTCCGTCCTAAGGCCTACCGCCCAGGCGTCGTGGTGGGTGGAGGTGTTGTTGTGCCTGGGCCGAGTGATCGCTGCACCATCACGGTGTCGGACCAGCGGCCGTGGCGATAGGCGACGCCGCAGAGCAGACCGGCGCGCGCGAAGCCGAACCTCTCGTGCAGCGCCAGCGAGGCTGCATTGTCGGCGTCGATATAACCGATCATCTGACGGAAGCCGGCTGCCGCACAGGCATCGATCAATTCCTGGAGCAATAGACGTCCGACTCCGCGGCCGAGATGCGCGTGGTGGACGTAGATCGAGTGCTTGGCCGTGTAGCGATAGGCCGGACGCTTGCGGAACAGCACGGCATACGCATAGCCGACGATCTCGCCGCGATAGGTCGCGACCAGATGGGGCAGGCGGGTCTGCTTGAGGTTCTTGCGCCGGTCGCGCAGATCGTCCGGCTCCGGCGCACCGGTGCCCTCGACATCGCGCGGCACGCCATTGCGGACGTGATGGCGGTAAATCGCCAGCATCGCCTCGACATCGCTTTCGCGTGACGGCCTGACCAGGACGGGTTCGTCACTTCCGCGCGCAGCTGTTTCGTTCATCGGCACCTACTCGGCAACGACGTAAGTATAAAGCCCGATGCGGCCGTTGGCGTCGATCTCCTTGTAGACGCCCTGGATCTCGACGTCGAAGCCCGGGAAGGTGTTGAAGCAAGTCTCGAACATCTTGAGATAGTCGATCATGGGCTTGGCCCGTTCCGTCAGCCGCTCGCCGGGCACGATGGTGGCGATGCCGGGCGGATAGACCACGAAGGGCGTGGTGGCGATGCGGCCGGCGATCGCCTCGATCGGCAGGTAGTCGACGTCGTTGCGGAACAAATAGCGCGCGGCATCGCGGGGCGACATCGCGATCTCGGGCATGTGCTCGGCCATGAACTGCCGGGCCTGGAGCGCGCTGACGTCGGCGCTGCGGAAGAAGCGGTGCATGTCGCCGCAGAGATCGCGCAAGCGTACGCCTGCGTAGCGCGCCTGCCGCCGCTGTTGGAATTCCGGGATCGCGTCGGCCAGCAGCGCATTGTCGTCATGCAGCCTCTTGAACGCGACGAGGCCGGAGATCAGCGTGCCGGCCTTGCTCGCCTCGACGCCGGGTGTGAGCAGGAAGAGCAGGGAGTTGAGGTCGTTCTTCTCGGGGACGATGCGGTTTTCGCGCAAATACTGCGCGACGACCGGGGCGGGGATGCCGTGCTCGGCATAAGCGCCGGTGGCGCGGTCGAAGCCGGGCGTGAGCAAGGTCAGCTTGTTCGGATCCGTCATGGCAAAGCCCTCGGCGAGGCCGGGGAAGCCATGCCAGTTGCTGTCGGGGGAGAGCTGCCACACCGCGGGATTGGTGGCCAGCTCGTCGGTGGAAAGCGTTTCCCAGGCGACGTCGTGCGCGGCGCCGGGGCGGCTGACGTCGGGAATGGCGATGCGGTCGGGAACGAAGGGTTCGAAGAACCAGCGCCGGTCCGGGTTCTGCTCCTTTTCCTCGAACTCCCGGCGCATCGCGCGGATTTTCTTGCGCAGCTCGATGCCGAGGCGGATCGTGTCGTCCCACAGCACTTCGCCGGAGCGGCCCTTCATCATCTGTGCGCCGACGTCGAGGGAGGCGAACAGCGGATAGAAGGGGGACGTTGATGCGTGCTGCATGAAACTTTCGTTGAAGCGGCGGTGCTCGACGCGCCGCTTCTGGCCGCGGATGTGACGATCCTTGATGTGGATCTGGGAGGCTTGCGAGAAGCTCGCCAGTTGTTTGTGTGTCGACTGGGTCGCGATGATGCCGGGGGCCTCTGGAGGAAGATTGGCCAGGCCCATGGCAAAGCGGCCGGCATAGAGTGGGTGGAATTTCATGAAGCCGGCCCAGGCCTCGTCGAACAGGATGTAGTCGCAGAGATGGCCGATGCGTTTCAGGATCATCTCGGCGCTGTGGATCGAGCCGTCATAGGTGCACTGCTCGACGACGGCGACGCGGAACGGCCGCTCCTTGCGCCAGGCGTCGCGATCCCTGAGCAGCGGATGGTTGCGGATCGCCTCGCGCAGGACCTTCTCATCGAGCATGTCCCAGCGCATCGGGCCGATCAGGCCCCACGCATTGCGGACGGTCGGGACGTAGATGGGGACGCCGCCATTGATCATCAGAGCGCCGTGATGGGCGGCCTTGTGGTTGTTGCGGTCGAACAGCACGAGATCACCGTCGGTGACGAGGGCGCCGAGCGCGACCTTGTTCGAGGTGGAGGTGCCGTTGAGCACGAAATAGGTCTTTTCCGCACCGAAGATCTGCGCCGCCTCCTTCTGCGCCTTCAGCGCCGGGCCCTCATGGGTGAGAAGGTCGCCGAGATCGAGGACGGAATTGTCGAGGTCGTCGCGGAACACGGACTCGCCGAGATGCTCGACGAACACGCGCCCGATCGGGCTGCGATTGTAGAACACGCCGCCATTGTGGCCCGGACAGGTCCAGAGCTGGTTGCCTTCCTCGGCATAATCGACCAGTGCGCCGAAGAACGGCGTCTTCAGCGTCTCGGCATATTGCTTGAGACGGCTGATCAGGTTCTTGGCAATGAAGGTCGGCGTCTCCTCGGACAGGAAGACGTAGCCGTCGATGAAATCGAGCACTTCGACCGGCAAATCCTCAAACCGCTTGCGACGGATCAGGAGTATGATCGGGAAGTCGAGACCCCGGCGGCGCATCAGATTGATCAGCGCCGAGGTCTTGCCTTCGAGGCCCTTCTTGCCCCAATCCACCACCATGCAGCCGATGGCGGCGTCGGTCTGCACCGCCATCTCGGCGTCCTCGAGCTTGCGGGCGCGGACCACCTCGAAGCCGGAGCGCTGGATCTCCTCGATGATCTGGTTGAAGCGGACGCCTTCGAGATCGTCGGCGTCGAACACAGGTGCGGCGAACAGGAAGTTGAAGCGCTTGAAATAGTCCATGTCGGGTCCCGAATGTGCCGGAGACACACCTCTCGGCACATTCGATGACAGTTGGATGACAGGCCCGAGTGCCGCAGGACGGTTCGAGTACCCGCGGCCTCAGTCCAGCAGCTTGTCCAGCGTGATCGGGAAGCGCCGGATGCGCTTGCCGGTGGCATGATAGACGGCGTTCGCAATCGCCGCAGGCACGCCGACGATGCCGATTTCGCCGAGACCCTTGATGCCCAGCCTGTTGATCCGGTCGTCGGGCTCATCGACGAAAATGACGTCGATGTCGTGAATGTCGGCGTTCACGGGAATATGGTACTCGGCGATGTTCGCGTTCATGATGCGGCCGAAGCGGTGATCCATCGCCGTCTCCTCGTGCAGCGCCATCCCGATCCCCCAGACCACACCGCCTAGGATCTGGCTGCGACCGGTCTTGGTGTTCAGGATGCGCCCGGCCGCGACCGCACTCACGACCCGCGTGACGCGGATGACGCCCAGCTGCTCGTCGACCTTCACCTCGGCGAAAACCGCCGAATGCGTGTTGCGGGCATGCGACTTGTCCTCCGCGAACTGGTTGAGCTTCTCCTTTTCGATCCGCTCGATGTTGCTGTGGCGCATGACATCCGCAATCGAGACGGCAGCTCCGTTCCTGCCGATCATGCCGTCAACCAGGGCGACGTTGGCGGCGTCGAGGTGAGCGAGCGGCGAGTCCGGCATTGCCTTGGCGAGACGTGCGAGCTCCTGGCGAATGTCTTCAGCCGCTCCCAACACGGCATGCGCGCTGGACGCAGCCATCCAGGAGCCGCCCTCGACGGGGGCTTGCGGCAAGGCCGAGTCGGCGAGCCGGACGCTGATGTTCTCGATCGGCAGCCCGAGGGCATCGGCCGCTACCTGCGCCACGATGGTGTACGTCCCGGTGCCGATATCGGACGCGGCGCAGGAGACCTCGGCATGGCCGTTCGACGTCAACACGATGCGGACGGCGACCGGCATCTGCAGCGCCTCCCACACCCCTGTCGCCATGCCCCAGCCGACCAACTCCTTGCCGTCGCGCATGGAGCGCGGCGCGGGGGTGCGTCGGGCCCAGCCGAAGGCTTCCGCGCCGCGGGCGTAGCATTCGCGCAATTGCTTGCTGGTGTAGGGGAGGTCTTCGCTCTGGTCCCGATCCGAGTAGCACTTCAGCCGCAGCTCGATCGGATCGAGCTTCAGCGCGACGGCCAGTTCGTCCATGGCGCATTCGAGCGCGCAGACTCCCGATGCCGCGCCCGGCGCGCGCATGTCGCAGGGCGTCGAGACGTCAAGATCGACCAGCTTGTGGGAAAAGTGACTGTTAGGGCTCTTGTAGAGCTGTTCGGCCCAGCCGGTGTCATTGCGCGAGAAATCCTCGTAGCGTGAGGTCACAGCAACAGCTTCGTGGGTGACGGCGTTAAGCGTGCCGTCGGGCCTTGCCCCGAGCGCGACGCGCTCGATGGTCATCGGCCGATGGCCAAGCCCATACATCTGCCGCCGTGTCAGCACGACGCGGACGGAGCGCTTGAGCGCGAGCGCGGCCAGCGTCGCCAGCACCACCTGATACTGCGGCCGCAGACCGGAACCGAACGCGCCGCCGACAAAGGGCGAGATCACGCGGACGTCGTCCGGCTTCTTGTCGAATACAGCGCAGAGGAACTTGTGCACGTTCTGGACGCCTTGCGTCTTGTCGTAGACCGTGAGCTTGCCGTCGCCTTCCCAGACCGCCGTCGTCGCATAGAGCTCCATCGGATTGTGATGCTCGGTCGGAATGAGGTAGTCCGCTTCGTGCCGCAGGGCTGCGGCCGCGAGCGCTCCTTTGGCGTCGCCGCGGGGCCTGTGCGGCTTGTCCATCTCGCTGGCACTGCCGCGCTCGGCCTCGAGATCGGTTGCAAACCCGTCCTGCTCGTAGTCGATCAGCACCAGCGTTGCGGCGAACTTCGCGGTCTCCCATTCTTCGGCGACGACGAGAGCAATTGGCTGCCCGTTAAATCTGATCAAGTCGTCATATAGCGGCCGGAACGGCGAACCCTCTGGGGCCACCTCGTCCTTCCAGGCTTCGTCCTTGTCGGCGAGCGAAGGACGATTGGCGTGCGTGAGCACGTCGAGCACTCCGGCCACCTTCAACGCCTCGCTGGTGTCGAGCCGCACGATACGCCCGCGCGGTATGGTGGCCTCCACCACGAAACCATGGACCAGGCCGTCGGCGGTGAACTCGCCGGCATACTTCGCGGTTCCGGTGACCTTGGCCCGGCCGTCGACGCGCGACGTTGGTGTTCCGACATAGGCGTTCATCGGATCCTCATGCGATCTTTTTGTGAGCTTGCGATTGCGGCGTGGCGCTTGTGGCCTGCATCAGCGTACGCACGATGGCTCGGCGCGCCAGCTCGATCTTGAAACCATTATGAGAACGAGCAGTTGCTCCCTGCAGCAGCAGGTCGGCGGCGCGCCCGAAATGATCCGGTGTCGCCGCCTGGCCGCGCAATGCCGCTTCGGCCTCGAGGCTTCGCCAGGGCTTGTGAGCCACGCCGCCGAGCGCAAGGCGCGCTTCGCTGACTGCGTTCCCCTCCAGCTCGAGCGCGGCCGCGACCGAGACCAGGGCGAAGGCGTAGGACAGCCGGTCGCGGATCTTCAGATAGCTGTAGTTCCGGGCAAAACCTTGCGGCGGCAACTCGACTGCGGTGATGATCTCGCCGCTGCCGAGATTCGTATCGATGTGAGGCTTGTCGCCAGGAAGCCGATGGAAATCCGTCAGCGCGATGGTGCGATCGCCGGTGCGGCCTGCAATGTGCACGAGCGCTCCGAGCGCGGCCAGCGCCACGCCCATGTCGGATGGACTGGTCGCAATGCAGGATTCGCTGGTGCCGAGGATTGCATGGTTCCGGTTGAGGCCATCGAGTGCCGAGCAGCCCATACCGGGACTTCGCTTGTTGCAAGGCGTCGTCGTGTCATAGAAATAGGGGCAGCGCGTTCGTTGCATCAGATTGCCGCCGACCGAGGCCATGTTGCGCAGTTGCGCGGATGCACCTGCCAGGATGGCGCTGGCGAGCAGGGGATAGCGCTGCTCGATCAGCGGATGGTAGGCGAGATCCGAATTCGGCACCAAGGCGCCGATGCGCAGGCCGCCGTCGGCAGTCTCCTCGATGTCGCGGAGCGGCAGGCGGGAGATGTCGATCAGCCGGGAGGGCCTTTCGACATTCTCCTTCATCAGGTCGATCAGGTTGGTGCCGCCGGCAATCGGCTTCGCGCCAGGATCGGCGGCGAGCAGGCGAATGGCGTCGGCGACGTCGCTTGCGCGGGAATACTGGAAGTTGTTCATGACGGGCTCATTGCCTGTTCGATCGCAGCGACGATGTTGGGGTAGGCGCCGCAGCGGCAGAGATTTCCGCTCATCAGCTCCCGGATCTCGTCGGCATCCCGCGCACGGCCTTCGGCCAACAGGCCCGCGGCAGAGCAAATCTGTCCCGGCGTACAATAGCCGCACTGAAAGGCGTCATGGTCGATGAAGGCCTGTTGCAGGGGATGCAGCGTGCCGTCCTTGGCCAAGCCTTCGATCGTCGTGATCTCAGCGCCATCCTTCATGACGGCGAGGGTCAGGCAGGAATTGACCCGTCTTCCGTCGATCAGCACGGTACAGGCGCCGCATTGGCCGTGATCGCAGCCTTTCTTGGTGCCAGTCAACTCCAGGCGGTCACGCAGGGCATCCAGAAGCGTGGTCCACGGCACGACCTCGAGTGTGCGCCTGACGCCGTTGACGACGAGGTTGATCGAAATGCGTTCGGGGATCTGATCCTTGAGATCGGCCATGTTCTGTTCCCTGCGGAAGGCCGAGCTGGCAAAGTCTGGATGCTGACGCGAGGATGCGTTGCCGCCGCTGGCCAATAGCGCCTAACGGATGACGGGTTGCTTGGTTCCCGACCGGTTCCCCGTTTGGACGGACGAGGTCAGCGCTTCGTCTCCCCGAACACCACGGTCGGCACCGCGCGGTTGACGATCTCGCGCAGCGCGAAGCTCGATTGCACCCGCGCGACGCGGGGCAGGCGAGACAGTTCGGTGCGGTGGATGCGCTCGAAATCCTGGATGTCGCGGGCGAGCACGATCAGGATGTAGTCGTCGGTCCCGGACATCAGGAAGCAGCGCACGACAGAGGGACATTTCACCACCTCCGCCTCGAACGCCTTCAGCGCATCGTCACTCTGGCTCTCCAGCGCAATGCGAACCAGCACGGTGGTGGTGAGGCCGAACTGGGCGAGGTCGAGCGCGGCCTGGTAGGCCTGAATGTAGCCGTCGTCCTCCAGCGCCTTCTGCCGCCGTGCCAGCGCCGTGCTCGACAGGCCGACCTTGTTGGCAAGCTCGGTGTGGCTGGCTCGCGCATTGGTCGTGAGTTCCGCGAGGATGGCGAGGTCTTTCCGGTCGAGGGCCAAGGTTTCGTTTCCAGCGTCAAAGGGCACTTTTGCGCCGGAAACCGGCGCGCGCATGCCGAACCTAGCGGATATTTGCATGAAACCAAACGGGCACCGTCGCTACGATGAACGAGCGGAATCAGTGCGTTGGCAAGGGAGTTCGGGATGCGCATCGGTGTGCCCAGGGAGATCAAGGTGCAGGAATATCGCGTCGGGCTCACCCCGGGCGCCGTCCGCGAGTATGTCGTCGCCGGGCACCAGGTGACGGTCGAGACCGGCGCCGGCAGTGGCATCGGCGCGTCCGACGAAATGTATCGGCGGGCAGGGGCGTCCATTGCAGAGACCGCCCGCGAGATCTTTGCCAGGTCCGAGATGATCGTGAAGGTAAAGGAGCCGCAGAAGAGCGAATGGGCCCAGCTCCGCGAGGGCCAGATCTTGTTCACTTACCTTCATCTTGCGCCGGATCCGGACCAGGCCAAGGGCCTGATCGACTCCGGCTGCAGCGCGATCGCCTATGAAACCGTCACGGATGCGAGCGGTCGCCTCCCGCTGCTCGCCCCGATGAGCGAAGTCGCCGGCCGCCTCGCCATCGAGGCCGCCGGCGCCGCGCTCAAGCGCTCGGCCGGCGGCCGCGGCTTGCTGTTGGGCGGCGTGCCCGGCGTGCAGCCGGCACGCGTCGTCGTGCTCGGCGGAGGCGTCGTCGGAACGCAGGCTGCGCGCATGGCAGCCGGCCTCGGTGCCGAGGTCACCGTGATCGACCGCTCGATTCCGCGCTTGCGCGAACTGGATGATCTCTTTGCCGGACGCGTGCGCACCCGTTTCTCGACCATCGAGTCGGTCGAGGACGAGGTGTTCGCCGCCGACGTCGTGATCGGCGCAGTGCTGGTGCCGGGCGCCAGTGCGCCGAAGCTCGTCACGCGCGCCATGCTGAAATCGATGCGGCCGGGGGCCGTGCTGGTCGACGTCGCGATCGACCAGGGCGGCTGCTTCGAGACCTCGCACCCGACCACGCACGCGGAGCCGACCTACGAGGTCGACGGCGTCGTGCATTATTGCGTCGCCAACATGCCGGGCGCGGTGCCGGTGACCTCGAGCCAGGCCCTGAACAACGCGACGCTGCCGTTCGGCCTGATGCTCGCGAATAGGGGATTCGCCGCGGTGCTGGAAAATCCGCATCTGCGCAACGGGCTGAACGTCCATCGCGGGCGCATCACCAACAGGGCGGTGGCGGAGAGCTTGGGACTGGAGTTCGCTCCGGTGGAGAGCGGGCTGGCGGCGTAGAGGCCGCAACCTCCGTCATTGCGATAGCGAAGCAATCCAGAATCCCCCGCGGAAAGAGTCTGGATTGCTTCGCTACGCTCGCAATGACGATGTGGGACGAGCGCAACTCAAGCGTCGGCCAGATTCAGCGCTGAGACGGCCTTATAACTTCGTCAGCCTGTAGTGCCGCAGATCCGGATCGTGCGTCATGCGCCAGTAGTCCACGAACCGCCACGGCATTGCCGAGAAAACGCGGCCGCTCGAATTGCGGTAGTAGGTGCTCATGCCCGGATGGGTCCAGATCATCGTCTCGTGCTCGGCATCGACCCTGCGGACGTACTCGTCGAGCACGTCCCGGCGGACATCGACCGCTGCGATGTCTCGTTCGATCATGTCGACCAGACACGCCGAGATGTAGCGGCTCTGGCATTCCGACTGGAATATGACGCTGCCGCCATGGGCCGGCCCTGAATTGGGACCGAGCATGCAGAAGAAGTTTGGAAAGCCCGGCACGGTGAGGCCGAGGAACGCGGTCGGATTGTCGTTGGCCCATGCTTCACGCAAATCCTTGCCGTCGCGCCCGCGTATGTTGAGACGCGCGGCCATCTCCGTGACCTTGAAGCCGGTGGCGACGACGATGATGTCGGCCGGGCGCTGCCGGCCGTCGGCGGTGACGACGCCGCTTTCGTCAAAATGATCGATCGTCCCGGTGACGAGCTCGACGTTGTCCCGTCTCAAGGTCTTGAACCAGTTGTTGTCGAGCAGGATGCGCTTGCCATAGGGCGGATAGGTCGGCACGCATTTCTCGATCAGGTCCGGCCGGCCCTGCAATTCCGACAGGATGAAGTCGGTCAGCTCCTGGCGGTGGCGGTCGTTGCCCTTGTTGACGGCGCGCTCGGGATGCGGCCAGGCCGGGTCCTTGCGGAGGAAGGGCAGGAGGCCATCGCCGTAGCGCCAGAACATGTTGAAGCGATACCACTGCACATAGAATGGCAGATGCGCCAGCAGCCAGCGCGCGCCCTCGCTGATCGGATCGGCATAGCCTTTCACCGGCCGCGCCCATTGCGCACTGCGCTGGTAGACCGTGACCGAGGCAGCGCGGCCGGCGATCGCGGGCACCAGCTGCATCGATGTCGCGCCGGTGCCGATCACGGCAACATGCTTGCCCTCGACGTTGATGTCATCGGACCACAATGCCGAATGCAGGATCGTTCCCTTGAAGCCGTCCTCGCCCTTGAAGTGCGCGCGGGAGGGATCGTTGAGCTGGCCGATGGCCGAGACCAGTGCGGTGGATTCGAAAGTCTCTTCGCCATTCTTCGTTTTCAGCGTGGAGATCCAGCGTCGCCTGCCTTCGTCCCAGCGCGACGATGTCAGCTCGGTGCCGACCCGTAGATGTCTGCGGATTCCGTATTCGTCCGCGACCTTCAGGAGATAGCCGAGCAGCTCCTCGCGCTGGCAGAAATAGCGCGTCCAGGCATTGCGCGAGCCGAACGAATACGAATAGGAGTGGTTTGGCGTATCGACGCCGCAACCTGGATAGCGGTTGATCCACCAGGTGCCGCCGAGTTCTTCGTTCTTCTCGACGATGGTGTAGGGGATGCCGAGATGGCCGAGCGCCACGCCGAGCGCGATGGCGCAGACGCCGGCGCCGACGATCAGCACATGCTGGTCTGCAAGCTTCCTGTCGGGAGGGGGCGTCGTCCAGCGTGCCTCGCGCGCCACGAAGCCCATCTCCTCTCGCATCAGGGGCGCATATTCCGGCGCGACGTTCTCGCCGAGGCAGACGCGCATCATCCTCAGCAGCAATTCCTCGCCGGGGTCGTCGATGACAGGTTTTGGTATGCCATCGGCGAAGAGTTCGACGACCGCGGCACGGATCTCGTCCTGAATCTCCTGGGGCACGCCGGCCTCGGGATCGGGGATGAGGCGGATGTCGCGCTTGGGCAGGTACGGCGATTCGAGCCACTTCTCGTCGCCCGTCATGTGCACCAGCACCATCAGCAGGCAACGGATGTCACCCTCGGCTATGGTCGAGGCGAGGTCGAGCGCCTTGTGCGGCGATTCGATGTTCATGGCGTGTCCTGATCTCCGGATGAGGCGAAGAGACCGCGCGTCATCAGCTTGCGGTAGGCGGAAATGACGTGATCGGGGACGACCGTGACGCCGCCTTGCGAATAGGAATAGCGGCGGCTGAGATAGCCGCGCGCGCCCATCAGCATGTGGACGATCGCCTCGAATTCCTCGTCGCTGTAGTTCTCGATCGCGCCCGCGAGCCGAGCCCGGCGAAGGATACGGACATAAGCGACCGAGATGTTATCGAGATGCTTCTGGTAGCCGTGAGGTGCAAAGAACTCCGCCTCGTTGAGGATGCGCAAGAATTCCGGGACCTCGCGGATGAAGTCGAAGAAGGCGGAGAAACGCTCGATCTCCTGCCGCGCCGCGTGCGCATTGCCGGTGCGGGCGCGGATGAACGCGACCATGTCGAGGCCGATCTTGGGCAGGAGCTGGTCGAGCAGCTCCTGGCGGTTCTCGAAATGATTGTAGAAGGTGCCTTGCGCGACGCCGGCCTGTTCGGTGATGCGGGCGACCGAGGCTTCGGCATAGCCATGTTTGCCGACGACTTTGGTCGCGGCGTCAAAAATCTTCTGCTTGGTCCAGGCGTTGCGCTCGAGGCGATTGAGCTTTGTCACCTTGGCGTTCACTTGCGTCATTGAGACGTCTCCAGCTCGGTGCGCAGCACGCGCTTCAGAATCTTGCCACTGGGATTGCGCGGCAGGCTGTCGCGGACGACGAGCTGTTTCGGCACCTTGA
This sequence comes from Bradyrhizobium sp. CCBAU 53415, assembly GCF_028128735.1. Lineage (NCBI taxonomy): Bacteria > Pseudomonadati > Pseudomonadota > Alphaproteobacteria > Hyphomicrobiales > Nitrobacteraceae > Bradyrhizobium > Bradyrhizobium sp. CCBAU 53415. The sequence continues at coordinate 796,479 of NZ_LBJF01000027.1, forward strand.
AGCTCGCCAGCCGCGCGCGGCAGTGTTCGGTGAGGGCAGGCAGGTCGAGGCTGGCGCCGTCAGCCAGCACGACGATGGCGACGGGACGCTCGCCCCAGCGTGCATCGCGCAGGCCGATCACGGCGACTTCGCGCACCTCGGGCAAATCGTAGATGACGCGTTCGACCTCGGAGGAGGCAATGTTCTCACCACCCGAGATGATCATGTCCTTCTTGCGGTCGGTCAGGTACAGAAAGCCTTCGTCGTCGAGATAACCGACGTCGCCGCTGCGGAACCAGTCGCCGAAGAAGGCGGAAGCCGTCTTCTCCGGATCCTTCCAATAGCCGCGCGTGATCTTGGGGCCCCGCAGGCAGATCTCGCCGTTGACGTCCGGCGGCAGTACCTTGCCGTCCTCGTCGCGAATCTCGATCTCGACATGGGCGATGGCGCGCCCCGTGGAGCCGATCTTCTCGATCTCGCGGCCGGTTTCCATGAAGGTGTCGCCGCCGACGGTTTCGGTGAGGCCATAGGCGTCGATGTAGCGCGCGTTGCGGAAGTATTCCGAGAAGGAGCGGATGCGTACCTCCGGCGTCTTCTCGCCGCCGCCGATCGCCCATGTCAGGCTGGAGACGTCATAGCGATCTCGGGTGGGGCAGGTGAGCATCGCGGTGGTCATGACCGGCGCGAACCAGGCGGCGTTGAGCCTGTCCTCGGCGATTGCCGCAAGCGCCGTCTCCGGCTCGAAATTGCGTTGGATGCGGATGAAGCCGCCATGCCAGAGCACGGCGATGCCCGGCAGGTCGAGTGCGCCGACGTGATAGAGCGGGCCGACGACGAGAAGTCGCGTCTCGGCATTGAGGCCGAGCGCAATCGTCTGGTCGGCGGACTTCCAGTAGAAATTATCGTAAGAGAGCATCACGCCCTTGGGGCGATCGGTCGTGCCCGAGGTGTACATCAGCCGCATCAGGTCCGATGGCTGGCGCGGATGCATTGGCGCAGGCGCAGCGTTGCTTGCGAGACGCGTGACGCTGTCCTGCGCGGCTTCATCGAGCACGACGACCTTCGCGCCCGCGGCATTCGCCGCCAGCTCCTCGTCGACGATCAGCAGGCGCGCGCCGGCATTGCCGACGATGTAGCCGACCTCATCGCGCGAGAGGCGGAAGTTGATCGGCAGGAAGACTGCGCCGAGATGACTGGTGGCAAACACCAGCTCCAGGAACGCCGCGCTGTTCTTCATCAATACGGCCACGACATCGCCGGGGCCGATGCCCTGCGCAGCAAGCCACCCGGCGACCTTGCGGACGCGTGCATCAAGGGCCGCGTAGGAAATCTCCTCGCCGCGATATTTCAGCGCGGGGCGCTCCGGCGTGCGTCGGGCATGAAAGGCGATGAAGCTCGACAGATTGATCATTTTCGCTGGTTTCGGGCCAGTTGCCGGCCTCGTTTTCTCCCGTGATGAATTCTGACTCGTAATTCATCTTTGGCTTGACGTCACCCCCCTACCTCTGAAATCCTCGGAAACACGGAGACGAGACGATCTCCGACAGGGATCAGGAAACGCCGACCCGAAAGAGGGAGGGGAAAATGACGAGAACCCGCATGCCGGGCATCAGCCGCCGTTCGACACTGGCGCTGATGGGCGCCGGTGCGATGAGTGTTGCCGCGCCCTGGGTGGCGCGTGCGCAAGCCAAGACCATCAAGATCGGAATGCCGACGATTTTGTCGGGCCGCGTCGCGCAGCTCGGCACGTCCTCGCGCAATGCGGTGATGCTCGAGATCGAGAAGGTCAACGCCGCCGGCGGGCTCGCCGGTCGGCAGATCGAGATGGTGATCCGCGACTCCAAGGGCCAGCCGCAGGAAGCTGCCCGTGTCGCGCGTGAGCTCGTCAACACCGACGGCTGCGAGCTCATGATCGATGCCGAAGCCTCCTCGGGCGCCTTCGCGGTGCACGAGGTCGCGCGCGATCTCGGCGTGTTCTGCATCCACACCAATTCGGAGACCTCGGCGCTGACCGCGGATCCCAAGCAGCACATCCCCAACGCGTTCCGCACCGCGCGGCAGGGCGTGCACGATTCCATTGTCGGCGGCAGCTATGCCGCAGCGATCGCCAAGGCAAAGGGCCTGAAGAAATGGGCAACCTGCTCGCCCGACTACGCCTATGGCCGCGACACCACCGGTGAGTTCACGCTGTACCTGAAGCGCTTCGCCCCCGATGTCGAGATCATCAGCGAGTCCTGGCCGAAGCTGTTCCAGCCCGACTACACCGAGGTGGTGACGAAGATCCTGCAAGCCAAACCCCAGGCGCTCTATTCCTGCCTGTGGGGCGGCGATCTCACCTCCTATATCGACCAGGCCAACATCTACGCGATGTTCGGCCAGATGGAAGTGTTCGCGGTCAATATGGCCGACTACACCGCGCTCACCGTGGTGAAGAACCTGCCCAAGGGCATCCACTCCGGCAACCGTTACATCAAGACCTTCCCGACCACGCCGGAGAATGCTGCCTGGGGCGATGCCTACAAGGCAAAGTTCAATGAATATCCGACCAACTGGTCGTGGGAGAATGCCACCGCAATCATGCTGATGGCGGAAGCTGCGAAGAAGGCGAACTCGGCGGACGGCAAGAAGATCGCGGAGGTGCTGAAGGGCCTCACCATCAAGTGCCCGTTCGGCGCCGACGGCACCGTGACCATGCGCGGCGACGATCACACCTTGGTCGGCTATGCCATCGGCTGGGGCACGACGATCCCGCAGGAGCCGTATGTCCCCGAGGTCAAGGCCGGCGACTGGAAGACCATCTTCGAGCTGGAGGCCGAGTGGAAGAAGAGCAAAGGCTACACCTGATCACGCGCGGCGGGGACGGGTGACCGTCTCCGCCGTCGTCTCGTTTTCCGCGCCGTGTCGGGCGCGCCCGCAATGGAAGTGATCCCGTGGACATCGACGCGCTTGCCGGCTGTCTCTCCAGTTCCGCCTGCCTGGTGACGCAAACCACCAGCGGCCTCATCATCGGCATGCTGCTATTCCTGGTCGCGGTCGGGCTGACCCTGATCTTCGGCGTGCTCAAGGTGGTCAATTTCAGCCACGGCGCCTTCTACATGTTCGGCGCCTACTTTGCGATGACGGCCTACCAGCTCACCGGCAGTTTTACGCTCGCGATGTTGGCGGGGGCGACCGGCACCGCCATTCTCGGATTGGTCTTCGAGCGCGTCTTCATGAGCCGTGTCTATGGTGCGGACGTGCTGATGCAGCTGCTCGTCTGCTATGCCTTCGTCCTGATCTTCGACGATGTCGTGCGGATCATCTGGGGACCGGAGTTCAAGTCGATGGGCATGCCGTCCGCGTTCCAGGTGATGCCGCTGTTCATCGCCGGTGGCGTGGTGCCGCCTTATTACCTGCTGCTGATCGGCGTCGCGCTTCTCGCGGCCATCGTGCTCGGCATCGGATTGTCGCGCAGCCGTATTGGCAAGGTGATCCGCGCGGCCGCGCACAATCCCGGCATGGTCTCCGCGCTCGGCATCAATACCGGCCTGATCTATGGCGGCGTGTTCGCGCTCGGCGGTATGCTGGCGGGGCTTGCAGGGGCGTTGGCCGCGCCGGTGCGTTCGCTGACGCCGGGGATGGGTTTTTCCGTGCTGATCGAATCCTTCATCGTCACGGTGATCGGCGGCATGGGCTCGATCCTGGGCGCGCTGATCGGCGCGCTGCTGCTCGGCCTCATCCGCTCGTTCGGCTCGCTCGGCTTCCCCCTGTTCACGGAAGGCCTGATGTATCTGTTCATGGTGATCGTGCTGGTCTCAAAGCCCACCGGCCTGTTCGGCAAGGAGGCGGCATGACCGAGCTGGAGGCGGGCCGCGCGCAAACGCTGGTACCGGTACGGAGCGCTGCCGCGTTGCAACGCTACCGCGACGTCCTGATCGCGCTGATCGCCTTCGCGGTGCTGGCGAGCCTGCCGCTGTTCACGGGCAGCAAGGCGCTGCTCGATTTCGTCATCCGCTGCTCGGCCTACGGCCTGTTCGCGACCTCGCTCAACCTCTTGGTCGGCTACACCGGTCTGATCTCGTTCGGGCACGGCATGTTCTTTGGCCTTGGCGCCTACAGCTTCGGCCTGATCATGCAGAAGCTCGGCGTGCCGATTCCGGTGGCTTTCGTCACGACATTGGCCATCACGACGGTCGTTGCGGCAATCATCGGCGCGATCTGCGTGCGGCTGAAGGAAATCTATTTCGCCTTCGTCACGCTCGCCTTCCAGATGCTGATCCACTCGACCATCCTGTCATGGGCCTCGTTCACTGGCGGCGATCAGGGCCTGCGCGGCGGCATTCCGCGGCCCGTCTTTCTCGGCATCGATCTGTCCAATCACGTCCATCTCTATGTCACGAGCTGCGCGCTGCTGATCCTCGGCCTGCTCGCGATGCGCCAGATTGCACAATCGCCGTTCGGCTACACCTTGCGCATGATCCGCGACAACGCCGCGCGCGCCAGCTTCCTCGGCATCGACGTCTGGCGCGCCAAGCTCACCGTATTCGTGCTGGCGGCGCTGTTCGCGTCAATGGGCGGCATGGTGATGGCGCTGTTCGTTTCCGGCGCCTATCCGGAATTCGCCTACTGGACCATCTCGGGCGAAGCCATCTTCATCAACATGCTCGGCGGCGTCTCGACGTTTCTCGGCCCGATGGTCGGCACCGTATTACTGCTGCTGCTGAACGACACCGTTACACGTTTCACCGAGTATCACGGTATCGTGCTCGGAATCGTCATCCTGTTCTTCGCGCTGGGCCTGCGTAAGGGCCTGCTCGATTTCGCAGCCGACTGGTTCGCGCACCGGCGCGAGACGGGTGAGGGGCGCTAGCCATGCTCGGTGGATCCATTGCGCAGTCATTCCGGGGCGCACGAAATGCGAACCCGGAAGCTCGAGATTCCGGGTCTGGTCCTAACGGACCATCCCGGAATGACGGTGCCAGACAACGGCGCGAGGCGCACCATGCTTGAGATCCGCAACCTCGCGAAGTCCTTCGGCGGTGTGAAAGCGACCAACGACGTTTCGCTCGATTTTGCCGAAGGCTCGCTCACCGCGGTGATCGGCCCGAACGGCGCCGGCAAGAGCACCTTCTTCAACCTGATCACCGGCGCCTTGAGGCCGGACTCCGGTCAGATCCTGCTGGACGGCGTCGATCTCGCCGGTCGCTCGCCGCCGGAAATCGTCCGTCACGGCGTCGGCCGCGCCTTCCAGGTCGCAAGCATATTCAAATCGTTGACGGTGCAGGAGACCATGCTCGCCGCCGTCAGCGCCGACCAGGGCACCTCCGCGGTGCTGCACAAACGCTTTCCATTGCCCGAGACGCGCCACCGCGCCGAGCATGTGTTGGAGCTGCTGGGCCTCGCCGGCAAGCGTCACCGTACGGCCGCGACGCTGTCGCATGGCGACCAGAAGCTGCTCGATATCGCGCTGGCTCTGGTGCTCGAGCCCAAGGTTTTGCTGCTCGACGAACCCACCGCCGGCATGGGCCCGGAGGAGCGCTGGCGCATGATCGACAAGGTGCGCGAGCTCTGGGACACCCAGAAGATCACTGTCGTCTTCATCGAGCACGACATGGACATCGTCTTCAAGATCGCCCCAAAAATTGTCGTGCTCTGCTATGGCCGTATTCTCGCGACCGGCACGCCGGATGAGATCCGCAACAACAGCGCCGTGATCGATGCCTATCTCGGCACCGAGCATGCGGGAGCCGCCGCATGAGCGGGGCGGTCATCGAAGTCGCCGATCTCGATGTCTACTACGGCACCAGCCAGATCCTGTTCGGCGTCGGCCTGTCGGTGCGGCAGGGCGAGACCATGGCGCTGCTCGGTCGCAATGGCGCCGGCAAGTCAACGACGATGAGGGCGATCATGGGACTGGCGCCGCCGCGGCGCGGCAGGGTCAGCCTGCGCGGCGCGGTGATCTCGGGCCTGAAGCCGCATACAATCGCGCGCGCTGGCCTCGGTTTCGTGCCGGAGGACCGCCAGATCTTTCCGGAGCACACGGTCGAGGACAATCTCGTCATCGGGAAGAAGAAGGGACCGGACGGCCAGGACGAATGGCCGATCAAGCGAATCTACCAGGTCTTTCCGCTCCTGGAGCCGCTGCGCCATCGCATCGCCGGGCGCCTCTCCGGCGGCGAGCAGCAGATGCTGGCGATCGCGCGCACGCTGATGGGCAACCCCGCGCTGCTGCTGCTGGACGAGCCGAGCGAGGGGCTCGCGCCGATCATCGTGCAGCGGATCGGCGAGCTGTTGCGGCAGCTCCGCCAGCTCGGATCGACCGTGCTGATCGCCGAGCAGAACATGCATTTCTGCCTGGGGCTCGCGAGCCACGCCACCGTCATCGACAAGGGCCAGATCGTCTATGCCGCCGGGATCGACGAACTCAAGGCCAACGAGGCAATCCGGCGCCGCTATCTGGCCCTGTAAGTCGGGCGCCGGTGTCCAAATAGGCCGGAAGAAGAAAACTATTGTCCTGAGCTTGTCGGACGGAAGGAGTTTTCCTTCGAGAGGGCAAAAACGCCAATCGCTTCCATTGCCGTTTGAGGCCGAAACGACGACATTCCCATCAGAATTTGATGGATTGGCCAGAGCCATGGAACGTACCGGATTCGAACCCTTCGGCGAGCAATTGGTTTCTGCGACGGACACCCAGCCGCAGTCGCGTGCGTCGAAGCTTTTGCTGCGCGCCGGCACCGGACTGTTCTGGTCGCTGGTTGCGGGTATCGTGCTTGCCCGCGCCGCCTTCTTCGAGCCCGGCGTTTATGACGCCTTCAGCCGTGTCGCTTCGCTCGCCAAGAGCCTGATCTTCTGAGGCTGGCCGTTCCGGGCTGAGGATAGAACTCCCCTCGGACCTGATATGTCGAAAACTTATTTCCCTATCGGGTTGCGCTGCGTATAAATCTTTCTCCCTAGGGAGAGATTTGTGTCGCAGAATCAAGCATCCAGCCCGGCCGACGCCAAGCCTGCCACAGCCGCGAGCCGCATTGCGGCGCTGATTCCCGGCATTCTTCTTTGCGTTCTGATCGCCGGCGTCTCCGGCCTGCTGGAGCGCGCCGAACTGGTTATGTTCGAGCATCCCTATGTCGAAGCGCTCGTCATGGCGATCCTGCTCGGCATGGCGCTCCGGAGCTTCTGGAAGCCGGCGGCCCGGTGGCAGGCCGGGATCGCCTTTAGCGCAAAACAACTCCTTGAGGTCGCAGTCATGCTGCTGGGAGCCTCGATCAGCTTCGCCGCGATCGCCGCCTCGGGCGTCGCGCTCCTCGCCTCGATCGCGGCCATCGTCGTGATCGCGCTATGGGTCTCGTTCGGCCTCAGCCGTCTGTTGGGTCTGTCGACACGCCTGTCGATCCTGATCGCCTGCGGCAACTCGATTTGCGGCAATTCAGCGATCGCCGCTGTGGCGCCGATCATCGGCGCCAACAACGAGGAGATCGCATCCTCGATCTCCTTCACCGCCATCCTTGGCGTGATGATGGTGCTTGGGCTGCCGCTCCTGATCCCGCTGCTGCAATTGTCGGCCACGCAATACGGCATCCTCGCGGGCCTCACCGTCTATGCGGTGCCGCAGGTGCTGGCCGCTACAGTGCCGGCCGGACTCGTCTCGACCCAGATCGGCACGCTGGTGAAATTGATGCGCGTCCTGATGCTCGGGCCCGTCGTGGTCGGCCTGTCGCTGGTCGCTTCGCGCTGGCAGGCCGATACCAAGAAGACCAATGTCGGCTTCTTCCGCCTGGTTCCGTGGTTCATTCTCGGTTTTCTTGCGCTGGCGACCCTGCGCTCCCTCGAGATTGTGCCGGCGACAGTGGTCGGCCCCGTGACGAAGATTACCGGGTTTCTCACCGTGGTGTCGATGGCGGCACTCGGCCTAGGTGTCGACGTCCGCGTGCTCGCCAATGTCGGAGGCAGGGTGACGGCAGCCGTCACGCTGTCGCTGCTGCTGCTGCTCGGCATCAGCCTCGCGCTGGTGCACTGGTTCAAGTGAACGTGCCGCAAGGACGGTGCACCCTCTCCCCTTGCGGGCTTCACAAGGGGAGAGGGTGGCTCGCCGCGTTAGCGGCGAGACGGGTGAGGGGTCTCTATCCGCGCGTGAATCTGTTGCAGTGAGCTTGCGGAGACATACCCCTCATCCGGCGCTTCGCGCCACCTTCTCCCGCAAGGGGAGGGAACAAGAGCGAGCAAGCGTCGCGAGATCCTAGATCACATCCGCGAGCGAATGCCCATGCAGCTCGATGTTGAGCCCCTGCATGCCCATGTCGTTGATCTCGCCGCCCATCGCCTTCAGGCTTTCCTCGCGGATCAGCGACATCAGCCCGCGGCGTAGCGCCAGAAACTCCGACGACATCATCATGGATTGCTGCCGCGGCCGCTCCAGCGGAATCGGAATCTCTGCCTTGATCGAGCCGGGCCGCGCGGTCATGCAGTAGACGCGGTCGGACAGGAAGATCGCCTCGTCGATATCGTGGGTGACGAACAGCACCGAGATCTTCAGCCGCTGCCACATGTTGGTGAGGATCTGCTGCATGATGACGCGCGTCTGCGCGTCGAGCGCGCCGAAGGGCTCATCCAGCAGCAGGACCTTCGGTCCCGTAGCGAGCGCGCGGACGATGCCGACGCGCTGCTTCATGCCGCCGGACAGCTTTTCCGGATAGTGTTTCTCGAACGCCTCCAGCCCCGCGAGCCCAAGCAGCGTGCGCGCGGCGCGTTCGCGCTGCGAGCGTGGCATGCCGCGCATCTTCAGGCCGAACTCGACGTTCTCCCGCACCGTCTTCCAGGGGAACAGCGAATATTGCTGGAACACCATGCCGCGTTCGGCGCTGGGACCGTTGACGCGCTCGCCATCGACGGTGACGATGCCGGTGGTCGGCTTGAGAAAGCCGGCGACTGCGTTGAGCAGCGTCGACTTTCCGCAGCCGGAGGGACCGACGATCGAGACGAACTCGCCGGGCTTCACATGGATCTGCGTGTCGGTCACGGCCTGCACCGCTCCCTCGATCGTCTCATAGGCGAGGGAGAAGTGCTTGACCTCGATATGTCCCTTCGGACTCGCAACCATCTCGCTCACGTCGACCTCCACGGCATCACCAATTGTCCTGCGCCCCGGATCAGCAGGCTCGAGCCGAGCCCGAGCACGCCGATCGCGATCATGCCGAGCGCGATGTCGGCATACTGGACCAGCGAATAAGCTTCCCAGGTGAAATAGCCGATGCCGTATTGGCCCGAGATCATCTCGGCGGCGATCAGCGACACCCAGGCGACGCCCATGCCGACGGTGAGGCCGGTGAAGATGTGTGGCAGCGAGGCAGGAAAATACACCTCGCGGAAGATCGACCGCTCGCGGGCGCCGAGACATTGCGCGGCGCGGACCAGCACGGGGTCGACCAGCGACATGCCGTGGAGCGTGTTGACCAGGATCGGGAAGAACGAACCGAGGAAGGTGATGAAGACGATGCTCTGCTCGTTGGTTGGCCACAGCATGATCGCCATCGGTACCCAGGCGATCGCCGGGATCGGCCGTAGCACTTCGGCCACGGGGAAGATGATCTCGTGCACCAGCTTGAAGCGACCCATGATGAGGCCGAGCGGCACGCCGACGATGGCCGCCAGCGAGAAGCCGATGAAGATACGCCGGCAGCTCAAGGCGATGTGCAACAGGAATTTCGGGTCGTGGATCGCCTTGGTGAAGCTCGCATAGACCGCGAGCGGCGAGGGCACGTTGGTGAAGCGGACGAAGAACACGACGCGATAGGTCGTGAGCAGGTGCCACACCAGCAGGAAGGCCAGCAGCGAGATGATGCCGATCGCGGTTGCGCGAAGCCGGCCCTGGTTGAGCCGGTACCAGCGCAGCGCCAGCGTACCGAAGGAGGGTCGTGTTGCGGGTGGTGTGACGGCGGGCGCGGGGCCCGCCTCCGCAATGGCTGTTGCCGGCATGCTGTCCTCGGCGTGTCTGAGGAGGGCGGGGCTGCTCACGTCTTGCCTCCGCCGACCGCCGCTTTCACGGCGTCGTCGAAGCCGAGCACCTTGCCGTTGACCTTGGCGGCGTAGGCTTCGGCGTCCTTCTTGAGCAGGAACGGGGCGACCTCGCCGCTGCCGACTGCGAAAAAGGCCTGGTCGGCGAACAGCTTGATGCCGCGCGTGGTGTCGAAGACGTAGGCGACGTTGATCTTCTTGCCCTTGGCCTTGAAGTCGGCATAGGCGCCGAGTGTGCAACTGGCTGACGAGAAGGCCATGATACCGCCATCATCCACCCAGACCTCGCCGGCCTTGCGCGGATCGGCGATCGGCTTCTTGCAGAAGGAATCTTCGCCGGAAATCTCGTAGTTCTTCGTGCTTGCAAGCTGCGCGTCATAGTCGAGCTTCATCTCGGCAAAGGCTTTGCGGACGTAGCTGTCGTCGACCCATTTTTTGGGATCGAATTCTTTCATGCGACCGAGATTCTGCAGCACCTTGACGTCGGTCGCGGCGGCATCGATCAGCGCCGGCTTGATGGTGGGATCGGTGGTCATGTTGCCGCCGGGGCCGAGGAAGATGTAGACGACTTCCTTGTTGATGCCTGTCCATTCCTGGATCTTCTCGGCCGCGAGCTTGGGATCGTCGCGCAGCCACTGATTGGCGGCGATCAGCGCCTTGAAGTAGGCGACGACGACCTCGGGATACTTCTCCGCAAAGTCGGTTCTCACGACGACGCCGTGCCACGTTGGCAGATTGGTCTCGACGCCGTCGAAGATCTTTCGCGCGAAGCCGCGGAAGGGCAGCAGCTCGGCGAACGGAACGAAGTCGGCGTGCGCGTCGATCTTCTTCTCCTGAAGATTGGTCGAGCCGACCTCGGGGCTCTGGCTGACGAGCTGGAAGAAGTCGGACGCGTAGCCGCGATCCTGCATCGCCTTCAGCACCATGCCGTGCGCCGCGGAGCCGAACGGCACGCTGACGAGCTTGCCTTTCAGATCGGCGAGTTCGTAATAGGGCGAATCCTTGTGAACGACGATGCCGTTGCCGGAACCTTCGAGGCTGTAAGCAGCCACGCCGACGAGGCGGCTCTTGCTCTCCGGATTGCTCTCGAACGTGAAGCCGTTCACGATCAGCGGATAGTCGCCCATCATGCCGATCTGCAGCTTGTTCGCCATCATCGCGTTGGTGACGGGTGGGCCGGACGTGAAATTCTGCCACTCCAGCTCGAACTTGATGTTGGCGTATTTGCCGTCTTTTGGCAGATATTTTTCAAGAAGATGCAACTGGCGGATGACGACGCCGGCGGTCACCGTGTTGGTCGTGGTGTCCTGCGTTCCGATGCCGAGCGTGACGGTTTCCGCCGAGGCCGGCTGCGTGACGAGTAGCGCCAGCGATGTCACGGACATCGCGATCGAGAGCGTGGGAAGATGGCGGACCATTCTCATCCTCATTCGGTTGGATGTGCTGTGGTTGCCATGATTGGGTGAGGGCGTGGGCAGGGCAAATCCGGAGTGGCTGTCGCAGTCGATTAGTTGCCGGGAAAAGCTGATTGCATACTCCTTGTGCAGTCCTGCACTATAAAGCCGCTTGCCTGTGCACCGGCCTTGGTCGCCAATTCGGCTAGTCAGACGCGTGACCGCGCATCTCTTCCAGCACGTCGGTCCGGCAGACCACGATCTGCGACCGTTTGGTCAGCACGATTCCCTTCTCCTGCATCCGCTTCAGACTGATCGTGACCCATTGCCTGGTGGCGCCGACCATGTGGGCGATGTCGGCGTGGGTGAAGGCTGCGGCGATCACGGTGCCGTCGGCATCCTCGACGCCATAGAGCTCGACGAGATGCAGCAAGAGATGCGCGAGGCGCTGCGTGATCGAGCGCGTTCCCAGCATTTGCGCCAGCGCCGAATAACATTTGCCTTTGAAGGTCAGGCCTTCAATGAGCCCGATCGCGAGGTTCGGGATCTCCGCGGCAAGGAACCGCAATTCCTTTCCGGGCAGGTGCACCACGCTGCAATTGCTGGATGCGACGCCGGACCATTGATGCACGGTGCCTTCGAACACTTCGGGGCCGCCGACGAAATTGCCGACATGCCAATAGGCGAGCGTGATCTCGCGCCCGAGCGGCGACGTGTAGAACACGCGGATGCGGCCGCTTTCGATCAGCCAGATACCGTCATGCTTGCCGCCCTGGCTGAACAGCGTCTGGCCGCGGTTGAGCACCTTGCGCCGGCCCTGCTTGAGCACCAGCTCCCGCTCGCGTGGAGAAAGCTTGTCCATCAGCGGCGGCGGTCCGCCGATCCATTGCTGGTTCTCCGTGAGCAGCAGCGAGGAGCTTCCGGCAGGGCGGACTGCCGGGGCCACAACTCTGCGAACCACATTGGCCGCCTGCAACATCGTCTGCCTCCGGAACGTTCAAATCGTTCTAAAGAGGAGCAATGTCCGTGCCAGATTCACTCCGCTGGCGTCGCCCGGCTTGTCCGGGCGACCCAGTATTCCAGAGGCGTCAATGGGATACGGAGGGGCCGCGGCGTACTGGATTCCCCGCTTTCGCGGGGAATGACGGCGGGGCAGTGAGGAGCGTTCGCGCGCCCCTTATCGCCCAGCCAAGCTCAGCAGATAGGGCTTCGGGTAGATCCCCCGGTTGTGCCCATCCGAAAACGAGATGTTCAGCCCATAGCCGAGATCGCCGATATCAGTGATGGTGATGCCGGGAAATGCTTGCGGGAAGCGGCCGTCGAAGCGGGCGCGGGTGCAGTGGGCGCATTTGCAGGAGAGGCGGAGTTTTTCGGCCGGTACGCTCAGCGCGTCGTCCTGCGTGGTGCGGACGAGAAGCGATGCCAGGTCGGCGCTGGCTTCATAGTCGGTCACGGTCGGTGCCACCAATGCGGTCATGGTCATGACGAGCCTCCGGCGTCTTTGTATGCCGTCGTGGACGAACGCGAATAGCAACTAATTGCCGTCGCGGACGTGTGGCGCGGACCTGGGCTGCCTCGACTTCGATCAGCGCCGGCGAAATGTGAAACTAATCGACCGGGAATTTCACTTCCGAATTGCCGGACTCTCCTCTCTCCGAAACCTTGTGCGCCATCGATGGCCAAGGAGAGACCATGAGCGCATTTCAGAGGGAAACGGTTTTGTCGGTCCGCCACTGGACCGACTCCCTGTTCAGCTTCACCGCGACGCGCGATCCCGGCTTCCGCTTCCAGAACGGCCAGTTCGCGATGATCGGGCTGGAGATCGAGGGCAAGCCGTTGATGCGGGCCTACAGCCTGGCGAGCGCCAATCACGAGGAAGCCCTCGAGTTCTTCTCGATCAAGGTGCAGGACGGTCCGCTGACCTCGCGTCTTCAGAAGATCAGGGAAGGCGACATCATCCTGATCGGCCGCAAGGCGACGGGTACGTTGATCACCGGCAATCTCATTCCGGGAAAACGCCTGCTGCTGCTCTCGACCGGAACGGGACTGGCGCCGTTCGCCAGCCTGATCAAGGACCCCGACGTCTACGAGAACTACGAGACCATCGTGCTCGCCCATGGCTGCCGCCAGGTCTCCGAGCTCGCTTATGGCGAGCACGTCGTCGAAGGTCTGCGCAATCACGAGTTTTTCGGCCCGCTGATCCGCAACAAGCTGGTCTACTATCCGACCGTCACCCGCGAGCCATTCCGGAATCGCGGCCGCATTACCGACCTGATCGCCTCCAATCAGCTATTCGACGACGTCGGGCAATCGGGCCTCGATGTCGAGACCGACCGCATCATGCTGTGCGGCAGCCCGGCGATGCTCGAAGAGCTCCACGAAATGTTCTCCGCACGCGGCTTCGTCGAGGGCAACCACAGCCAGCCCGGCCATTTCGTCATCGAAAAGGCCTTTGTCGAGCGCTGAGGCGCAAATCGCGTCCCGGCGACAACTAATTGCTATCTCCGGAACGCCCCCTGAACAAATCTGACGCAAAGGCGCCGGGGACCGGCGAACCAGGAGCAAGTGATGGCACTAGATCAGATCGTCGATGGACTTTCGGAGGTTTCCTGCGATGTGCTCGTCATCGGCGGCGGCACGGCCGGCCCGATGGCGGCGCTGAAGGCGAAGCTGAAGAACCCGAAGGCCAATGTCGTCCTGCTCGAAAAGGCCAACGTCAAGCGCTCCGGCGCGATCTCGATGGGCATGGACGGGCTGAACAATGCCGTCATCCCCGGTTATGCGACGCCGGAGCAGTACACCAAGGAAATCACCATCGCCAACGACGGCATCGTCGACCAGAAGGCGGTCTATAAATACGCGCAGGACTGCTTTGAGATCATCGAAGAGCTCGACAGCTTCGGCATCCGCTTCCTGAAGAACGAGAATGGCGACTATGCCGTCAAGAAGGTGCATCACATCGGCACCTATGTGCTGCCGATGCCGAACGGCGAGACCGTGAAGAAGGCGCTCTACCGTCAGCTCCGCCGCGCCCGCATCCTGATCTCCAACCGCTACATGGCGACGCGGCTGCTGAAATCGTCCGACGGCCGCATCGCCGGCGCCATCAGCGTCAACACCCGCACCGCCGAGATGCTGGTGATCAAGGCCAAGGCCGTGATCCTCTGCATGGGCGCCGCCGGCCGCCTCGGCCTGCCGACCTCCGGTTACATGTTCGGCACCTATGAGAACGCCGCCAATTCCGGCGACGGCTACGCCATGGCCTATCATGCCGGCGCCGCGCTCGCGAACCTCGAATGCTTCCAGATCAACCCGCTGATCAAGGACTATAACGGCCCGGCCTGTGCCTATGTCGCAGGTCCCTTCGGCGCGTATACGGCGAACAACGAGGGATCGCGCTTCATCGAGTGCGACTACTGGTCCGGCCAGATGATGCTGGAGTTCTATAACGAGCTGCTGTCCGGCAAGGGCCCGGTGTTCCTCCAGCTCAAGCATCTGCATCCCGACACCATCTCCGAGATCGAATCCACGCTGCACAAGGTCGAGCGTCCGACGCGCGGCCTGTTCCAGCAGGGGCGCGGCATAGACTATCGCAGCGAGTCGATCGAGATGCACATCTCCGAGATCGGCTTCTGCTCCGGCCACAGTGCTTCCGGCGTGTTCGTGGACGACAACGCCCGCACCACCGTGCCCGGCCTCTACGCCGCCGGCGACATGGCGAGTGTCCCGCACAATTACATGCTTGGCGCCTTCACCAACGGGGCCGTTGCCGGCATCGATGCGATGGAGTTCGCCGACAGCCACGACTTCGCGGAGTTCGACGCTGCTGACGTCGCGATGGAGCGCGACCGCGTGATGGCGCCGACGAAGCGCGAAGACGGCATCCCGCCGAACCAGATCGAGTACAAGACCCGCCGTCTCGTCAACGACTATCTGCAGCCGCCGAAGGTCACCCGCAAATACCAGCTCGGCATGCGCCGCCTTGCCGAAGCGCGGGAAGATATGCAAGAGCGCATGATCGCGCGCAACGCGCATGAACTGCTCCGCGCCCTCGAAGTGCAGTCGATCATGGACTGTGCCGACATGGCCGCGCACGCCTCGCTCTATCGCGAGGAGAGCCGTTGGGGCCTCTATCACTGGCGCACGGATTTCCCGGAGAAGGACAACGAGAACTGGTTCTGCCACACGCTGCTGTCCAAGCAAGACGGCAGGATGACCAGCGAGAAGCGTGCCGTCGAGCCTTATGTCGTGCCGATCGCGGACGATGAGAAGGACCTCTACGACAAGCAGCGCATCCGCGCTTCGGCCTGATCCCATCGCGAAACAATAGGAGACAACGATGCCGCTCGCTTCTTATCAGACATCGGTTCCCGTGGTCGTCGACGACGCCAAATGCATCGCGGACAAGGGCTGCACCGTCTGCGTCGACGTCTGCCCGCTCGACGTGCTGCGCATCAGCGACACGACCAGCAAGGCCTACATGGCCTATGACGAGTGCTGGTACTGCATGCCCTGTGAGGCCGATTGCCCGACCGGCGCCGTCACCGTCAACATTCCCTATCTCCTGAGGTAGTCATGTCGAGCCCGTTCGAGTCCTATGACGACCTCGAAGACGCGGATGAGCGGCTCCAGGCCGCCGATCCCGCCGAGCGCCGCGTCGCCATCATCGCGCTCGGCCATTCCGGCGATCCGGCCGCGGTCGCACATCTCGCCAATATGGTGGCCGATCCGGACGCAGGCGTGCGCCAGCAGGTGGCGATGGCGCTCGGGGAGTTCGACGGGCCGGAGGCGGCGAGCGCACTGGTGAAGCTGCTGGTCGACCCTGAGAGAATCGTTGCGGCGGCGGCGGCCGACAGCATGGCCGAGTTCAAGGATCCGGCCTGTGCCGAGATCATCCTGCCGCTGGTCAAGCACGCGCACGCCTTCGTCCGCATGGGTGCGCTGCGTGCGCTGAAGGAACTGCGCTGCAAGGACACGCTGAAGCCGGCGCTGGAAGCGCTCCAGGACACGGATGCCGCCGTGCGCGTGCAGGCGATCGGCGTGATCGGCTTCCTGAAGCTCGAAGAATCCATTCCCGCGCTGACCGCGCTGATCAACGATCCCGACGCCCATGTCCGCCGTGCCGCCGTGAGCGCGCTGGCCTTCTCCCAGATGAAGCCGGCGGCCGAGACGATCACGCGCGCACTGAAGGATGCCGACTGGATGGTCCGCGAGATGGCGGCTGAAACGCTCGGTCTCAACGTCAATGGCGCGATCGCAGCCGACCAACTGGTCGCCTGCCTCGGCGACGAGTTCTGGCAGGTGCGGCTGAAGGCGATCCGCAGCCTCGGCAAGATGAAGATCGAACGCGCTGTGCGTCCGATCGGCAATTGCGTCAACCACGATCAGGCGAATTTGCGGAAAGAGGCGGCCGCCGCGCTCGGCGAGATCGCCCATGCTGACGGTGAAGCGTTCCTGGCCGTCATCGCCGACGATCCCGATCCCGATGTCCGCAAGAATGCGCGTTGGGCGCTGCAGCAGATCGCGGCGCGAAAGGCGCGGGCAGGGGCATAGCGGCTCTTCGCGGCCGCTCTGGACTTCCCCGGCCAGACGTTTATTGGTCTTCGCCAACGTGATCGGTCGTCTTCTAGCGAGGCCGGTCCGAGAAGCAGCGAGGACGCCGGCCATGACGACATTGACTGTGAAGGACCTTCTCCCCGAGGACGGCACGCGGGGAACGTTGGCCGGCCGCGTCTGGCTGCCGCAGGTCAACGGTCCGGCCGTGGTCGCCGTGCGCGCCGACGGCGTGTTCGACGTCACCGCGAAATTTCCGACCGTCAGCGCGCTGTGCGAGGAAGACAATCCCGCCAAGGCGCTCAGCTCGACCAGGGGTGAACGCATCGGCGATCTCGAGGCAATCGTTGCCAACACGGCACCCGACGGACGTGATCCGAAAAAGCCGTGGTTGCTTGCGCCGGTCGATCTCCAGACATTGAAGGCTGCGGGCGTTACCTTTGCCATCTCGATGCTGGAGCGCGTCATCGAGGAGCGGGCCAAGGGCAATCCGGCTTCGGCCGAGGCGATCCGCAAAGAGGTGACGCGGCTGATCGGCGACGATTTGTCAAAGCTCAAGCCGGGCTCGGACCAGGCGATGCACCTCAAGCAGGTGCTGATCGACCAGAACGCCTGGAGCCAGTACCTTGAGGTCGGCATCGGCCCCGACGCTGAAGTCTTCACCAAGGCGCCGACCCTGTCCTCGGTCGGCACCGGCATGGATGCCGGCCTGCACCCGAAGTCGACCTGGAACAATCCCGAGCCCGAACTCGTGCTGTTCATCTCCAGCCGCGGCAAGATCGTCGGCGGATCGCTCGGCAATGACGTGAATCTGCGCGACTTCGAGGGACGCTCGGCGCTGTTGCTGTCGAAGGCCAAGGACAACAACGCGTCCTGCTCGATCGGCCCGCTGCTGCGCCTGTTCGACGACACCTTCACGCTCGACGACGCGCGCAAGCTCGACATCAGCCTGAACGTGAAGGGTATGGACGGCTTCGTTCTCGACGGCCGTTCCTCGATCAGCAAGATCAGCCGCGATCCGACTGACCTCGTCGCGCAGACGATCGGCAAGATCCATCAATACCCTGATGGCTTCGTGCTGTTCCTCGGCACGATGTTCGCGCCGGTCAAGGACCGCGATGCCCCAGGGCAGGGCTTCACCCATAAGCGCGACGACATCGTCACGATCTCAGCGCCGGAGCTCGGCAAGCTCGTCAATCGCATGCGCACAAGCGACGAGTGCGAGCCCTGGACCTTCGGCTTCAGTGCGCTGATGAAGAACCTGGCGCAACGGAAGCTGATTTAGCTCGCTGGCCTTCGCCGCTTCCCGCTCACGGGAGAGGCCGGATTGTATTGAAGATGCGACCCGTGTGAGGGGGACTCACCACGAGTCGATATGGTCGAGATACGCAGAGCTCTCTACACCGTCATTGCGAGCGCAACGAAGCAACCCAGAGTCTTTCCGCGGACGGATTCTGGATTGCTTCGCTGCGCTCGCAATGACGCGGAGAAGAGGTGCGGGCATTTGTCTTCTACCTTTGCGTGGAGAGAGTCCCTCAGCCGAGCCTTCTCGGTGCGAACGAATCTCGTCGCAGCCCCGCAAGAGCGAGGAAGCGCACCGCCGCCGTCGCAGCTCCCATCAATTCCTTCACCTCCGCGTTGCATCTTCGGAACAAAATCGCTCTCCGTGTGTCATGGAACGGCCAACCTGCTAAATCGTGTTTTCCGCAAATAGTAAAATAATATGACTAGTCGGAACCAATCTTCCGTGAAATAGTGCCTTCCGCCGGCTTAAAGGCCGGCCTGCGGGTGCCACGATACCAATTGGTGCCCCGGATAAATATCTTGGGAGATACGCCTGATGATCCTCAAAGCCCTCTTTGCGGCCAGCGCCACGGCCGCGTTGCTGCTCGCGCTGCCGGCCAATGCCGGTCAGCTCACCATCGGCTTCTCGCAGATCGGATCGGAGTCCGGCTGGCGTGCGGCCGAGACTTCGGTCTCCAAGCAGGAAGCAGCCAAGCGGAAGGTCAATTTCAAGATCGCCGACGCGCAGCAGAAGCAGGAGAACCAGATCAAGGCGATCCGCTCCTTTATCGCGCAGAACGTCGATGCGATCTTCCTTGCGCCCGTCGTCTCGACCGGCTGGGATTCGGTGCTGAAGGAAGCCAAGGAGGCGAAGATTCCGGTCGTGCTGCTTGACCGCGATATCGATCCTTCCGGCAAGGAACTCTATCTCACCGCCGTCACCTCGGACAGCGTGCATGAAGGCGAGGTCGCCGGCGATTGGCTCGCCAACACCGTCGGTAGCAAGCCCTGCAACATCGTGGAGCTGCAAGGTACGGTCGGCGCCAGCGTCGCCACCAATCGCAAGAAGGGGTTCGACACCGCCATTGCCAAGCATGCGAACCTGAAGGTGGTGCGCAGCCAGACCGGCGATTTCACCCGCGCCAAGGGCAAGGAGGTGATGGAGAGCTTCATCAAGGCCGAAGGCGGCGGCAAGTCGATCTGCGCGGTTTACGCGCACAACGACGACATGATGGTCGGCGCGATCCAGGCGATGAAAGAGGCCGGCCTCAAGCCCGGCAAGGAGATTCTCACCGTCTCGATCGACGCCGTGCCCGACATCTTCAAGGCGATGGCCGCGGGCGAGGCCAATGCCACGGTCGAGCTGACGCCGAACATGGCGGGCCCTGCGCTCGATGCCGTCGCGGCGTTCAAGGAGAAGGGCACGGTTCCGCCGAAATGGATCCAGACCGAATCCAGGCTCTATACCGCCGCCGACGATCCGCAGAAGATCTACGACAGCAAGAAGGGCCTTGGTTACTGAGGCGGGCAACACGCCGGACTGCGTCCAGCGGTCCGGCACCCTTCGAGACCGCTGCGCGAACGAATAGGCTGGGCGTCCGCATCATCAGCGGACGCCCATGGGAGTGACGTCGCGATGGAAAACAGCCCGGATCCTGCTCCGCCGCTCCTTGAGGTGCGCGGGATCAGCAAGAGCTTTGGCGCCGTGCGTGCCTTGCAGGAGGTCGACTTCACGCTGCGCGCCGGCGAGGTCCATGCGTTGCTCGGCGAGAACGGCGCCGGCAAGTCCACGCTGATCAAGGTGATCACCGGAGTGTTCCCACGCGATGTCGGTATCGTCAGGCTCGGCGGCGAAGAGGTCGCGCCGCGTTCGGCCAAGGCGGCGCTTGGGGCCGGCATCGCCACCGTCTACCAGGAGGTCAACCTGCTGCCGAACCTGTCGGTAGCACAGAACCTGTTTCTCGACCGCCAGCCGATGCGCTTCGGCATCGTGCGTGAAGGCGAGATGCGCCGCCGCGCCAAGGCGCTGCTTGCGGATTTCGGTCTCGATATCGACGTCGCCGCGCCGCTCGGCAACTATTCGGTTGCCATCCAGCACGTCACCGCGATCGCTCGCGCCGTCGATCTCTCGGCGCGCGTGCTGATCCTGGACGAGCCGACCGCGAGTCTCGACCGACACGAAGTCGAGATCCTCTTTGGCATCATGCGTCAGCTCGCCCAGCGCGGCATCGGCATCGTCTTCGTCAGCCACTTCCTCGATCAGGTCTACGAGATCTCCGACCGCATCACGGTGCTGCGGAACGGCCGCCTGGTCGGCGAGCGCGAGACCGCCTCGCTGCCGCGGCTCGACCTGATCCGGATGATGCTCGGCCGCGAGCTTGCGGAGACCACCGGCACGCGGGCTTCTGCGAGCGAGCATATGGCGCGCGAGACCTGCGCGAGCTTCGAAGGCTACGGCAGGGCCGGCTATGTCGCGCCGTTCAATCTCGAGCTGCGCCATGGCGAGGTCGTTGGCCTTGCAGGCCTGCTCGGCTCGGGTCGTACCGAGACGGCGCGCCTGGTGTTCGGTGCCGAGCGCGCCGACCGCGGGCAGGCGAGGGTGGAGGGCGCAGCCGTACGGCTACACTCGCCGCGCGACGGCGTCCGCCTTGGCTTCGGCTACTGCCCGGAAGAGCGCAAGACAGACGGCATCGTCGCCGAGCTCAGCGTGCGCGAGAACATCGTGCTCGCGCTTCAGGCCAAGCGCGGCCTGCATCGGCCATTGTCACGCCGCGAACAGGACGAGATCGCGCACCGCTACGTCAGGATGCTCGACATCCGCCCGGCCGATCCCGAGCGCCCGGTCGGTCTGTTGTCCGGCGGCAATCAGCAGAAAGTATTGCTGGCGCGCTGGCTCGCGACCTCGCCGCGGCTGCTCGTGCTGGACGAGCCGACGCGGGGCATCGACGTCGGCGCGCATGCCGAGATCATCCGCCTGATCCGCGAACTCTGTGACGATGGGCTTTCGCTGCTCGTGATCTCCTCCGAGCTCGACGAGATCGTGACCTATTCCGACCGCGTGGTGGTGCTGCGTGACCGTGCCCATGTCGAGGAGCTCGCGGGCGAGGCGATCGACGTCGGCAACATTCTCGCGGCGATCGCCGCCGATGGCGCCGCGACCGTGCATGAGGGCCGGGCATGACCGCGCTGTTGCCGCGCCGCGGCCTTGCCCAGATCCTGGCGCTGATCGTCATCCTCGCGGCCGATCGTATGGTATCCCCGCAATTCTTCGACCTGCGCCTTCAGGACGGCCGTCTGTTCGGCAGCGTGATCGACGTGCTCAACCGCGGCACGCCGGTGGCGCTGCTCTCACTCGGCATGGTGCTGGTGATCGCGACGCGCGGCATCGATCTGTCGGTCGGTGCGGTCATGGCAATCTCGGGAGCGATCGCCGCGAGCCTCGCCGATGGCCACACCTTGCCGGTGGTGCTGGTCGCCGCGCTTGGGGCGGGCCTCGTCTGCGGATTGTGGAACGGATTTCTCGTCGCCGTGCTCGGCATGCAACCGATCGTGGCGACGCTGATCCTGATGGTGGCCGGTCGCGGCGTCGCCCAGCTCATCACGGAGGGGCGCATCGTAACTTTTTCCTCGCCGGATCTGGTCTGGCTCGGCAATGGCGCCATTCTGGGCCTGCCGGTGCCGGTTGCGATTGCCCTCGGGATGCTCATCCTCACCGGCGCGGTCGTACGCGGCTCGGCGCTCGGCCTCCTGATCGAGGCGACCGGCGGCAATGCGCGGGCAAGCGAGCTTGCCGGCGTCGGCACGCGCGCAATGATCTTGGCGGTCTACGTCTGGTGCGGCATCTGCGCGGCGCTCGCCGGCGTGATCGCGGCCGCCGACATCATGGGCGCCGATGCCAACAATGCCGGCCTCTGGCTGGAGCTCGACGCCATTCTCGCCGTGGTGATCGGCGGCACCTCGCTGTTCGGCGGCCGCTTCAGCCTCGTCCTCGCGGTGCTTGGCGCGTTGATCATCCAGACCATGAACACCGGGATCCTGTTGTCAGGCTATCCTCCGGAGTTCAACCTGCTGGTCAAGGCGGTGGTGGTGCTCGCAGTGCTGCTATTGCAATCGCCGAAACTGTCCGGCCTTGCCGGAATCGCTGCGCGGCTGCGGAGGGCAAAAGCATGAAAGGCTTGCCGCCAGTCCTCATCACCGCCACCGTGCTCGTTGCGGGCTTCGCGCTCTGCGCCGTGCAGTTTCCCAATATCGCCTCCACGCGCGTGGTCGGGAATCTCCTCACCGACAACGCCTTCCTCGGCATCGTTGCGACCGGCATGACATTTGTGATCATCTCCGGCGGAATCGATCTCTCCGTCGGCTCGGTGATCGGCTTCACCACCGTGTTCGTTGCGCTTGCGATCGAGCGCTGGGGCGTGCCGCCGCCGGTCGCCTTCGTCGCCATCCTCGCGCTCTCGGCAGCCTTTGGCGCGGCGATGGGCACCGTGATCCATGTCTTCGATTTGCCACCCTTCATCGTGACGCTGGCCGGCATGTTCCTGGCGCGCGGCGCGAGCTTCCTGCTCTCCACTGAATCTGTCCCGATCGCCGCACCTGTCTATTCGACGATCTCCGACTTCGCGCTGCGGATGCCGGGCGGCGGGCGGTTGACGGCGATTGCGATCATCATGCTGGTGATCGTTATCGGTGGTGCCTTGCTGCTGCATCTCACGCGGTTCGGCGCCAACGTCTATGCGCTCGGCGGCAGCCGCGCGACCGCGAGCCTTATGGGCGTTGCCGTCGGCAAGATGACGATCAAGATCTACATGCTGTCGAGCCTGTTGGCAGGCATCGCCGGCATCGTTTTCTCCTTCTATACCAGCGCCGGCTATTCGCTCTCCGCAGTCGGCGTCGAACTCGACACCATCGCCGCCGTCGTGATCGGCGGCACGCTGCTCACGGGCGGGCAGGGCTCGGTGATCGGAACCTTCCTCGGCGTGCTGATCCAGGGCCTGATCCAGACCTACATCAATTTCGACGGCACACTGTCGAGTTGGTGGACCAAGATCGCGACCGGCGTGCTGTTGTTCGCCTTCATCGCCTTGCAGCAGGGGCTGGTTGCGCTGGCGCGCAGGCCCGTGGCGAAGAGCATGGGAGCTGCCTCATGACCTCGCGGATCGTCGTCATCCCGACGCGGCGGGCCCATTCCAACCATGCCGAAGTGGCCCGTTCGATCGGCGTCGACATCATCGCCGGCCGCTATGCGGAGGGCACGCGGCTTCCCGGCGATGCCGAGATGATCGCGATGTTCGGCGTGTCGCGGCCGGTGCTGCGGGAGAGCGTGAAGACGCTGGTCGCCAAGGGCCTGCTCACGACCAAGGCGCGGGTCGGTACCGTCGTGCGCGAGCGCGGCGCCTGGAACATGTTCGACGCGGATGTGCTGGCTTGGCACCTCGACGCCGGCATCGACAAGCGCTTCCTCAACGATCTCGCCGAGATCCGTCTCGCGGTCGAGCCACGCGCGGCGATGCTGGCGGCCACGCAGCGGTCGGAGGAGGATCTCGCCGAACTTCGGCGCAGCCTGGAGCGCATGCGGCTTGAAGCGTCCGACTCGGTCGGCTTTGCCGATGCCGATCTCGCGCTTCACGTCGCCGTGGCGCGCGCCTCCGGCAATCTGTTCATGCGCTCGATCGGGCATGTCATCGAGGCCGCGCTGCGTGCCTCGTTCCTGCTCAGCGCTCCGGTCGAGCCGGAGGACCGCGACACCGTGCTGCTCTGGCACCAGAAGATCGTCGATGCCATTGCGGCCGGCGATGCCGACGCCGCCGCCGAAGCGATGGTCTTCGTCATTCACAACGGGATGCACCGCCATGAGGGCGCCACGATCGAGACCGCGCCGGCCGAGGTGCT
Organism: Bradyrhizobium sp. CCBAU 53415; assembly: GCF_028128735.1. NCBI lineage: Bacteria > Pseudomonadati > Pseudomonadota > Alphaproteobacteria > Hyphomicrobiales > Nitrobacteraceae > Bradyrhizobium > Bradyrhizobium sp. CCBAU 53415. The sequence continues at coordinate 820,565 of NZ_LBJF01000027.1, forward strand.
GCCATCCGCGAAATCTGGAGAAGGATCGTGACCGAGCTTCGCATCGCCATCGTCGGGTTCGGCAAGATCGCGCGCGACCAGCATGTCGGCGCGATTGCCGCGGTGCCGGGCGCGACGCTGGCGGCCGTTGCCAGCCGCAACGCTTCGCTGCCGGAACTGCCGCATTTTGCCACGATCGAGGAATTGCTGGAGCAGGGACCGCCGATCGATGCGGTGTCGCTTTGTACGCCGCCGCAGGTGCGCCGGGCCCAGGCTGCAGCCGCGCTCGCCGCCGGCAAGCATGTCATGCTGGAGAAACCACCCGGCGCCGGCGTCGCCGAGCTGGACCCGCTGATCACGATGGCGTCCAACGCCGGACGCACGCTGTTCGCGACCTGGCATTCGCGCCATGCGCTGGCGGTCGAGCCGGCGCGGCAATGGCTCGCCGAGCGCCGCATCGCCTCGGTACACATCAGCTGGAAGGAGGACGTCCGCGTCTGGCATCCCGATCAGGGCTGGATCTGGGAACCAGGCGGTCTTGGCGTGTTCGACCCCGGCATCAACGCGTTGTCGATCCTGACCAGGATCCTGCCCAAGCCGGTGTTCGTCACCGCGGCCGAACTGGCCTTTCCCGCCAATTGCCAGGCGCCGATCGCCGCGAACCTGACACTGACGGATCTTGGCGGTCTGCCTGTGACTGCCGAGTTCGACTTTCGCCAGACCGGGCCGCAGAGCTGGGATATCATCGTCGACACCGATCAGGGCCGGATGACGCTGTCCAGCGGTGGGGCGCGCATGGCCGTTGACGGCAAGGTGCTTGCCGAGGCGCCCGACGAGGAATATCGCGGACTCTACCGGCGTTTCGTCGAGCTCGCGGCGACCGGTGCAAGCGACGTCGATCTGACGCCGCTTCGCCTTGTCGCCGACGCCTTCCTGCTCGCCAAGCGCACGATCGTGGAGCCGTTTGTGGACTGAACATGGCCGCATCAAGAATCACAAGAGACGTCTTCGGGACGCTGCCGGACGGCCGCAAGGTCGAACGCATCGTGCTGCGCGGGGAGGGCGGCTTCGAGGCGCGGATCATCAGCCATGGCGCGGTGATCCAGGCGCTGATTGCGCCGGACGCCAAGGGCGGATACGACGATGTCGTACTCGGTTACGACGCGTTCTCCGGCTATCTCGCCGAACGAAAGTTTTTCGGCGCGACCGTCGGCCGCTACGCCAACCGCATTGCCAAGGGACAGTTCTCGCTCGACGGCGAGACGGTGCAGCTTGCCGTCAACAACGGCCCCAATGCGCTGCACGGCGGTCTCGACGGTTTCGACCGCAAACTCTGGGAGATCGCCGAGATCGACGACGGCGCCGCGCCCGCGGTGACGCTGACCTATGTCAGCCCGCACGGGGAGGAGAACTATCCCGGCAGGCTCGATGTCCGCCTGACCTATCGCGTCAGCGGCCCGACCGAACTGTCGTTCACGATGGAGGCGCGGACAGACCGGCCGACCATCGTCAACTTGACCAACCACAGCTTCTTCAATCTGGAAGGTGCCATGTCGGGCACGCCCATTCTCGACCACAAGCTGACCGTCGCCGCCGAGCATTTCCTCGCGACCGATCCCACTGCTATTCCGCTGCCGGAGTCGCCACGCCCGGTGGCCGGCACGCCGTTCGACTTCCGCGAGCCGCGGTCGGTCGGCGAGCGTATCCGTGAGAGCGATCAGCAATTGCGCAACGGCAGGGGCTATGACCACACCTATTGCCTCGGCCGCGACGGCAAGCTCGCGCTTGCGGCCCGGCTGGAGGCGCCGCGCTCGGGGCGCATCATGGAGCTGTTTACCGATCAGCCCGGACTTCAGGTTTATTCCGGCAACTATCTCGATGGCACGATCTCGGGCAAGGGCGGCAAGCTGATCCGTCAGTCGGACGCCGTGTGCCTGGAGCCGCACATCTGGCCTGACGCGCCGAACCGGCCGGATTTTCCGAGCCCGCGCCTCGATCCCGGCCAGGTCTATCGCCATCACACGGTTTATCGCTTTGCAGTGAGGACGCCGTGATGGAGAAGGTGCCCACCTCCGTTCTCTCGGACGATCCTTGCCATCTCGGCGAAGGCCCGACGTATGACATGACCACCGATACCGCCTGGTGGTTCGACATCCGCGAGGGACGGCTGTTCGAGGCGCACTTGAGCAGCGGCAGCATCCGCGTCCATGCGCTCGGCCGGATGGCAAGTGCGCTCGGGCGTATCGATGCCGAACGGCAGTTGATCGTCGCCGAGGACGGGCTCTACATCCGCAAGCTTGCCGACGGCGCGATGACGTTGCTTTGTCCGCTCGAAGCCGACAATCCCACGACCCGCTCCAACGATGCCCGCGTGCATCAGTCCGGCACGTTCTGGATCGGCACTATGGGCCGCGAGGCGGAAGCAGGGGCAGGCGCGATCTACGCGTTTCATCGCGGCAAGATCTCGCTGCTGTTTCCCCGCATCAGCATTCCCAACTCGATCTGTTTCTCGCCGGATGGCGCGATCGGCTACTTCGCCGACACCGCGCGCGCGGTGCTCTATGCGGTGCCGCTCAATCCCTCGACTGGCCTGCCGCGCGGCGAGCCGGAGGTGCTGTTGCGCCACACGGGCATCGGCGGCCTCGACGGTTCGGTGTGCGACGCCGATGGAAGGATCTGGAATGCCTGCTGGGGTGCGAGCCGGATCGATGTCTATTCGCCGCAAGGCGAGCGTTTGCGCTCATTGAGCGTGCCGGCAAGACAGGCGAGTTGTCCCGCTTTCGTCGGCGCAGATCTGTCGCGCCTTCTCGTCACCTCGGCTTGGCAGGATATGGACGCGGCGGCACGTGCCGCCGATCCGCTGGCCGGTTGCACTTTTCTGCTGGAGGCATCCGCGCGCGGTCGCACGGAGCCGGACGTCAAGCTCGCATAGGAGACCCGAAGCAGCCCACGACCACATTCGCGACGACACGAAGAAACAGTCTGACACCCAAGGGAGTGAAACATGCCGAAACTGAAGACCACATTCCTCGCGCTGGCGCTGGCGGGCGTTGCGACGATAGCCACGGGCCTCACCGCCTCCGCCCAGAACAAGGCGACCGTCGGCATCGCGATGCCGACCAAATCGTCGGCGCGCTGGATCGACGACGGCAACAACATGGTCAAGGTACTGAAGGAGCGCGGTTACAACACCGACCTGCAATATGCCGAAGACGACATCCCGAACCAGCTCTCGCAGGTCGAGAACATGGTGACCAAGGGCGCGAAGGCCCTGGTGATCGCTGCGATCGACGGCACCACGCTGTCCGACGTGCTCAAGCAGGCCAAGGCCAAGGGGATCACCGTGATCGCCTATGACCGGCTGATCCGCGGCACGCCGAATGTCGACTATTACGCGACCTTCGACAACTTCCAGGTCGGCGTGCTCCAGGCGCAGTCGATCGAAAAAGGCCTCGGCCTGAAGGACGGCAAGGGGCCGTTCAACATCGAGCTGTTCGGCGGCTCGCCCGACGACAACAACGCCTACTTCTTCTACAACGGCGCGATGAGCGTGCTGAAGCCCTACATCGATAGCGGCAAGCTCGTCGTCCCCTCGGGCCAGATGGGCATGGACAAGGTCGCGACGTTGCGTTGGGACGGTGCCACAGCGCAGGCCCGCATGGACAATCTGCTCAGCGCCTACTACGGCAACAAGAAGGTCAACGCTGTGCTGTCGCCCTATGACGGACTCTCGATCGGCATCATTTCCTCGTTGAAGGGCGTCGGCTATGGCAGCGCCGATCAGCCCATGCCGATCATTTCGGGTCAGGACGCCGAGGTGCCATCGATCAAGGCGATGCTGCGCGGCGACCAGTACTCGACCATCTTCAAGGACACCCGCGATCTCGCCAAGGTGACTGCCGACATGGTCGACGCCGCGCTCGCCGGCAAGCAGGTCACCGTCAACGACACCAAGACCTACGAGAACGGCGTCAAGACCGTGCCGTCCTACCTGCTCAAGCCGGTCGTGGTCTACAAGGACAATTGGGAGAAGGTGCTGGTCGACAGCGGTTACTACAAGAAGTCGCAGTTCCAGTGAGACTGTTTCTTTTCCCTCACCCCGCGTGCGTGCGAGAGGCAGCTCTCTATGAGGGACGAAGCGTATGTCCACGTACTCCGTCGTGCCCGGGCTTGTCCCGGGCATCCACGGCCTTCCTCGCAAGCGGTGGCACGTGGATGGCCGGGACAAGCCCGGCCATGACGACGTGGAAAAGTCCGGGAGAATGATCCGATGACCGCCATGCTGGAGATGCGCAACGTCAGCAAGAGCTTTGCCGGTGTGCAGGCGCTGCGCGACGTCAACTTCTCGGTTCATGCCGGACAGATCCATGCCCTTGTCGGCGAGAACGGCGCCGGCAAGTCGACGCTGATGAAGGTGCTGAGCGGGGTCTATCCCGCAGGCAGCTACGAGGGCACCATCGTCTTCGAGGGCGAGGAGCGGCGCTTTCGCGACATCAACGATTCCGAGGCGCTCGGCATCATCATCATTCACCAGGAGCTGGCGCTGATTCCGCTGATGTCGATCGCGGAGAACATCTTCCTGTCGCATCCGCCGTCGAATCTGGGGGTAATCGACCGCGACGAGGTCTACCGGCGCACGCGGGAGCTCCTCGCGCAGGTCGGCCTCAAGGAATCGCCGGACACGCTGATTACCGATCTCGGCGTCGGCAAGCAGCAGCTGGTCGAGATCGCCAAGGCATTGTCCAAGCGGGTGCGGATGCTGATCCTGGACGAGCCGACCGCGAGCCTCAACGAAGCCGACAGTGCCGCGCTGCTGGAACGTCTGATGGCCTTCCGCGAGCAGGGCATCGGCTCGATCCTGATCTCGCACAAGCTGAACGAGGTCGCCAAGGTCGCCGACCACATCACCGTGCTGCGCGACGGCCGCACCGTCGACAGCATCGACTGTCACGCCGAGCCGATCCAGGAAGACCGCATCATCCGCAGCATGGTCGATCGTGATCTCGCGCACCGCTTCCCGGAGCGCAACACGAAGATCGGCGAACCCGTCCTTGCCGTTGAGAACTGGTCGGTCTACCACCCCATTCATGCCGAACGGCAGGTGATCAAGAACGTCAATTTCAGCGTCAGGCGCGGCGAGGTTGTCGGCATCGCCGGCCTGATGGGTGCAGGGCGCACCGAATTCGCCATGAGCCTGTTCGGTCACTCCTGGGGTACAAATATCAGCGGCAGCATTCGGCTCGAAGGCCATGAAATCGTGCTCCCGAGCGTCGCGGCCGCGATCGACGCCGGCCTTGCCTATGTCACCGAGGACCGCAAGCAACTCGGCCTGATCCTCGCCGACGACGTTCGCAAGAACATCACGCTGGCGAGCCTCGACCAGGTCGCGCCGGGGCGGGTGATCGACGATATCGCGGAGCTGAAGGTCGCCAGCGACTACCGCAACCGGATGCGGATCCGCTGCTCCGACGTCTACCAGGAGGCCGGCCAGCTCTCCGGCGGCAACCAGCAGAAGGTCGTGCTGTCGAAATGGCTGATGACCGACCCCAAGGTGTTGATCCTGGACGAGCCGACGCGCGGCATCGATGTCGGTGCCAAATACGAGATTTACTGTATCATCAACGAGCTGGCGGAAGCCGGCCGCGGCGTCGTGGTGATCTCCTCGGAGATGCCCGAGCTGCTGGGCATCTGCGACCGCATCTGCGTCATGAATGACGGCGCCTTCGTTGGCGAGTTCAAGGGCGCGGACGCGACGCAGGAGAAGATCATGCGCGCCATCATGCGCAACGAACGAAGCACTGGGAACGCCGCGTCCGCGGAGATGGGAGGATCGCAGCCATGACCGACAAGACGGTGTCGCTGCCCGAGGAGCGCCGGCACGGCAGCTTCATCAAGAACAATCTGCGCAATTACGGCATGCTGATGTCGCTCATCGCGATCATGCTGTTCTTCCAGGTCGTGACCGGCGGCACGCTGCTGCAGCCGCTCAACCTCACCAATCTGGTGCTCCAGAACAGCTACATCGTCATCATGGCGCTCGGCATGCTCCTGGTGATCGTCACCGGCCATATCGACCTCTCGGTCGGCTCGGTTGCAGGCTTCATCGGCGCCGTCGCCGCGGTGCTGATGGTGACCTGGAAGGTCGACTATACGTTCGCCTTCATCGCCTGCCTCCTGGTTGGTGCCGCGATCGGCGCCGCACAGGGCTATTGGGTGGCCTATTTCAAGATCCCGTCCTTCATCGTCACGCTTGCGGGCATGCTGGTGTTCAAGGGGCTCGCGCTTGCGGTGTTGCAGGGGCAGTCGCTCGGCCCGTTCCCGCCGACCTTCCAGAAATTGTCGTCCGGCTTCATTCCGGAACTGCTGCCCGAGGCCGGCACGCTGCATCCGACGTCCATGCTGATCGGCGCCGTGCTCGCGCTCGGGCTCGTCTACGCCGGCGCCAAGGGGAGGTCGCGCGAGCAGTCGCACGGCATTGAGGTCGAGCCCTACGCGTTCTTCCTCGGAAAGAGCATCCTGCTGGCCTGCGCCGTGCTCTATTTCACCTATCTGATTGCCTCGCATCGCGGCCTGCCCAACGTGCTGGTGATCATGACCGCGCTGATCGCGCTCTACGGCTTCGTCACGCGTCGCACCGTGATCGGCCGGCAGATCTACGCGGTCGGCGGCAACGCCAAGGCGGCAAGCCTGTCGGGCATCAAGACCGAGCGGCTGACTTTCCTGACCTTCGTCAACATGGGCGTGCTCGCCGCGCTCGCCGGCCTCGTCTTCGCCGCGCGCCTCAACACCGCGACGCCGAAGGCCGGTCTCGGCTTCGAGCTCGACGTCATCGCCGCCTGCTTCATCGGCGGCGCCTCGGCCTATGGCGGGGTAGGGCGGGTCGGCGGTGCCGTCGTGGGCGCCATGATCATGGGCGTGATGAACAACGGCATGTCCATCCTCGGCATCGGCATCGATTATCAGCAGGTGATCAAGGGCCTGGTGCTGCTGGGAGCAGTGTGCATCGACGTGTATAACCAGCGGCGGTAACGCTGCGGAGCCCGGATTGCGCTATCGCTCCATCCGGGCTTCTTTACTGCGTCGTGAACAACACTGTTGCGATCGCGAGGGAGAGGCTGACCGCCGATACGGTCGCCACCGTCGACAGCACGCCCATGCGCCGCAGAGCGATGGCGAAGGCGATAATGATTGGGGTCGCGGTCATCAGCCCGATTTGTGCATCACTCATTTGAACGTTCGCAGCTCAGTGGAACCCTGAGCCAATTTCGTACCGCGATCCGGCCGGCCGGACGTTGCGTCGGCGCAAACAAGCGCCCGGTAACTCTCCAGTTTGTCCCGCGACAAACTCGGAACGGAGCAGCCGGGCTAAGTCTGACCGGTGTCCTGATCCGGAAAGACGATGTCGACCGCCGAGTGCGAACAACAAGAAGCCGGCTGGGGAATCCTGGAAGATCTCCCCGGTGATCCCATGATCTGGGTGCTGATCTTCAGCGAACTCGTCGCCTTCGGCTTGTTCCTCGGCGCCTTCTCGGTCGCGCGCGCGATCCACCCCGCGATGTTCGCGGCGGGGCAGTCAGCACTCGATTCGAATCTCGCCGGCCTCAATACCCTCGTGCTGGTCACCAGCGGCTGGGCTGCGGCAAGAGCGACGAAGGCGGCGCGTGCAGGGGAGCGGCCGGTGGCGCGATCCTGGATTTTCGGCGCGATGGCGCTCGGCGGTCTCTTCATCGCGATCAAGCTCGCCGAATATGCGGAAGAAATTGGACGAGGCGTCGGGCTCGAAACCAGCCCGTTCTTCACGCTCTACTTCCTCCTGACCGGTTTTCATCTTCTGCATGTCGGTCTCGGCATCGTCATCCTCGCCGTGGTGTGCCGCCGCGCCGGGATACTGGGCGTCGAGACGGGAACGGCCTTCTGGCACATGGTCGATCTGGTCTGGATCGTCATGTTTCCGATTGTCTATCTGGTGAAATGACGATGCCGAATCGTATCGACATCACCTGGATCGTGCTGATCGGCCTCGCGCTTGCGACCATCCTGGTGCCGCCGCTGGTGCCGCGGGCGCTGCTCGGCAATGCTCTGCTGCTCGCCTTCGCCGTGCTCAAGGGCCGCCGACTCGCGCTCGACTTCATGGATCTTCGCGCCGCGCCCGCGCTCTGGCGTGGTCTGGTCGGAATCTGGATCCTGATCGTTCTGCTGCTTGCGTGGCTCGCCTCGGCCGTCGTCGCCCTGATCTGACGCGCTCATTGCGCCCTGACAAAGAACGCGCGGGGCAAAGCGGCAATAAATCGCACCATCGCATTTCTCCAGGAATCAAACCGGAAAGGATTGGCAATGGCTGAACGCCTGACCAAGTCGGCCGCTCGAAATGTCTTCTACGGCGGCTCGGCCTTCTTCTTCGCCATCTTCATAGGGCTGACGGCGCACAGCCATTACTACATGGCCACGACTTCCACGGACGCGACCATGCTGACGTCGTCGGTCGCCCGCGGCAAGCATGTCTGGGAAAAGAACTCCTGCATCAACTGCCACACCCTGCTGGGCGAGGGCGCCTATTTCGCGCCCGAAGTCGGCAATGTCTGGGATCGCTGGGGCGGCAAGGAAGACCCGGCCGCTGCGCGCGAGACGCTGAAGGCCTGGATGCAGTCCCAGCCGTCGGGCGCGGAAGGCCGCCGGCAGATGCCGCAGTTCAACCTCACCGACCAGGAGCTCAACGATCTCGCCGACTTCCTGCAATGGGTGAGCACGATCAAGCGCCAGGACTGGCCGCCGAACAAGGCCGGTTGAACACGCCGCATCCTCTTCAATACAGAGAGAACCCGAGATGAAATATCAGACCCAGAAAGTCGCGATGCTGTATTTCTACGGCGCGCTGACCTTGTTCCTGGCCCAGGTCCTGCTCGGCCTGCTCGCCGGAACCATCTACGTCCTGCCCAACACCCTGTCGACCCTCCTGCCGTTCAACATCGTCAGGATGATCCACACCAACGCGCTGATCGTATGGTCGCTGATCGGCTTCATGGGCGCGACCTACTTCCTGTTGCCTGAGGAAACTGAGACCGAGTTGTACAGCCCGCTACTGGCGAAAATCCAGTTCTGGATGTTTTTTGGCGCGGCAGGCGTGGCCGTGGTCGGATATCTCTTCCACTACCATGAGGGCCGCGAATTCCTCGAACAGCCCTTCATCATCAAGGTCGGCATCGTCGTCGTCTGCCTGATGTTCCTGTTCAACGTCACGATGACGGCGCTCAAGGGCCGCAAGACCACGGTCACCAACATCCTCCTGTTCGGCCTGTGGGGCGTCGCGATCTTCTTCCTGTTCGCCTTCTACAACCCCGCGAACCTCGCGGTCGACAAGATGTACTGGTGGTACGTCGTCCATCTCTGGGTCGAAGGCGTCTGGGAGCTGATCATGGCCTCCGTGCTCGCCTATCTCATGATCAAGCTCAACGGCATCGACCGCGAGGTCGTGGAGAAATGGCTCTATGTCATCATCGGCCTTGCGCTCTTCTCCGGGATTCTCGGCACCGGTCATCACTTCTACTGGATCGGCGCACCCGGCTACTGGCAGTGGATCGGCTCGCTGTTCTCCACGCTCGAGGTTGCACCCTTCTTCACCATGGTGATCTTCACGGTGCAGATGACCTGGAAGGCCGGCCGCAAGCATCCGAACCGCGCCGCGCTGCTGTGGTCGGTCGGCTGCTCGGTGATGGCGTTCCTCGGCGCCGGCGTCTGGGGCTTCCTGCACACGCTGTCCTCGGTGAACTACTACACCCACGGCACCCAGGTCACCGCGGCGCATGGCCATCTCGCCTTCTTCGGCGCCTATGTGATGCTGAACCTGTCGGTGATGGCCTATGCGATCCCGCAGCTGAAGGGACGGGCGCCGTACAACCAGTGGCTCTCCATGACCAGCTTCTGGATCATGTGCACCGCCATGATGGTGATGACCTTCGCGCTGACCTTCGCCGGCGTGGTCCAGGTCCATCTCCAGCGCGTGCTCGGCCAGGGCTACATGGACGTGCAGGACCAGCTGGCGATGTTCTACTGGGTCCGGCTCGGCTCCGGTGTGTTCGTCGCGATCTCCGCGCTGATGTTCGTCTGGGCCGTGCTGGTGCCCGGCCGCGAAAAGCAGGCGGCCATTCCCGTCGCGCTGCAGCCGGCTGAGTAAACGCAACTGGCGGCCGCGGTTCGCCGCGGCCGCCAGGCTTCCTGGAACGTCCGGAGAGATATCATGAAAGCTGCCCTTCACACGGTCACCTCGGCGCCGGCGCTGCCGGCCTATGTTCCATCCGGAAACGAATGCGAGCTGTTCGAGCATGCCTGGCGACGGCGTCTGCCGGTTTTGCTCAAGGGGCCGACCGGCTGCGGCAAGACACGCTTCGTCGCGCACATGGCGGCGCGGCTGGGACTGCCGCTGCATACCGTCGCCTGCCACGACGATCTCACCGCGGCCGATCTTACTGGCCGCTATCTGCTCCGCGGCGGCGACACGGTATGGACCGACGGTCCGCTGACGCGCGCCGTGCGCGAGGGCGGCATCTGCTATCTCGACGAGGTCGTGGAAGCGCGCAAGGACGTCACCGTAGTGCTGCATCCCCTGACCGATGATCGCCGCATCCTGCCGCTGGAGCGTACCGGCGAGGAACTGGTGGCGCCGAACAGCTTCATGCTCGTCGTCTCCTACAATCCCGGCTACCAGACGCTGCTGAAGGCGCTGAAGCCCTCGACGCGGCAGCGCTTCGTTGCCATCGAATTCGGCTTCCTGCCGCCCGAGCAGGAGATCGCCGTCGTGTCCGCCGAAAGCGGACTGTCGCCGGAGCGCGTGCGGCCGCTCGTCGCGCTGGCTGGCCGGTTGCGCGCGCTCAGGGGCCACGATCTGGAGGAGGGCGTCTCGACCCGGCTCGTCGTCTATTGCGCGACCCTGATTGCGGCGGGCACGCCGGTCGCCGATGCCGTGCCGGCCGGCATGATCGAGCCGCTGACTGACGACGCCGACGTGAAGGCGGCGCTGCTCGACGTCGCCCGCGCCGTCATCGCGTGAGGCCGCGTCATGCTCGACTTCCTCGAACTGGAGGAGACGATCGGCCGCGCCTGGCATCGGATGGTCGGCGGCACCGCGAGCTATCCGGTTCATGACGATCATGCCGTCGCGCTTTCCGAGATGAGAGGTCGTCTCGCGGTGACGTTCCGCGCGCTCGGCGGTGAGACGGGCGTGCAGATCGCGAGCGCAGGGGCCCGAAAATCCGGGCATCGTCTCGGCTGGCGACAGCGCATCGGTCTTGGCGACGAGCGGCTCGAGCAGCCGGGCCGCGATGCCGCAACCATCTTCCTTCCCGATCGCATCGCAATCTTTCCCGACCGTGCGCTGAATGCATCGCTCTATCGCTGGCTTGCGGCATGGTTCGCGGCGGCGCCGATCGAGACGATCGCGGAGGCCGATCCGCTGCGGCGGGATCTTCTGGTGTTGCGCCGGGCGAGCGAGACGGCGGTCTTCGTGCTCACCCTGTTTCCCGGCCTTGTCGCCGATTACGCCCGGCTCGCCGCGGCAACTGCCGAGGCCCGGCCTCGCCGTTCCTTGCCGCGCATCGAGCAGGAGCTCGAGCAGATCGTGGTGGCCTTGCTCGGAGCCGGCAAAGCACCCGCGGGCAGGCTGTGGCCGGCGATGGTGGGGACGTGTCCGCTGCCGGCCAAGGCGCCTCCGGGCTATCATTCGATCCTGCCATGCCCACTCTGGGGGGATTGCTGGACGCGCGATCTCTCGCCTACGCATGCCGGCGAGGACGAGTGCGAGCCGGGCGCGGAGGCCGCGGCCGAGAACGATCGCAAACGCTTTGCCGTCCGCGAGCGTGAGGACAACGCCAACCGCTGCGATCCTTTCGTGCTCAACCGCTTCGAGAAGATCCTGGCGATGGCCGAGATGGTCAATGTCGATCGTCCGGCCGACAACGGCGAGGACGAGGACGCGCAGAAGGCGGCCGACGATCTCGAGGAGATCACGCTCAGCCGTCGTAGCGGCAAGCCCGCGAGCCGGTTCAAGTTCGATCTGGACCTGCCTCCGGAGGCCCTCGATGCCTCACAGCTCAATGCGGACCTGACCTATCCCGAATGGGATTATCGCAGCAGCTCCTATCTGCCGGATCATTGTCGCGTGCTCGCCGCTGCGGCCTCCGACCGAGGCGAGAGCTGGACGCCTGATGAAACCATGCGCCGGCACGTCCGCCAGGTGCGCCGCCGCTTCGAGGTCTTGCGGCCGCGCCGCGAATTGATGCGCGCCCAGGCCGACGGACATGATCTCGACCTCGATGCGCTCGTGCGGGCGAGATGCGACCTCCGCGCCGGCAGCAGCAGTGGTCTCGATCGTGTCCACATGGCGATGCGCCCGCAGGGGCACGATCTCGCCGTCACGCTGCTGGTCGACGTTTCGCTTTCCACGGACGCCTGGGTCGACGGCTATCGCGTGCTCGACGTCGAGAAGGAGGCGCTGCTCGTGCTCGCGCGCGGACTGTCGGCCTGCGGCGATCACCACAGCATCCTGACCTTCACCTCGCGCCGGCGATCCTGGGTGCGGATCGAGACCATCAAGGCGTTCGGCGAGCCGATGAGCGGAGTCGTCGAGCGCCGCATCGGCGCGCTCAAACCCGGCTATTACACCCGGATCGGGGCGGCCGTCCGCCACGCCTCGGCCGAGCTGGCGCGCCAACCCCAGCGCAAGAAGCTGCTGCTCGTCCTCACCGACGGCAAGCCGAATGATGTCGATCACTATGAAGGGCGCTTTGCGGTCGAAGACACCAGGAAATCCGTGCAGGAGGCGCGCCGGCTCGGCATCGCGGTCTTCGGAGTGACGATCGACGCGACGGCACAATCCTACTTTCCGACGCTGTTCGGACGCGGTGGCTACGCCATCGTCGGCAACGTCAAGCGGTTGCCGGGGGCACTGCCAGCGATCTACCGGCAGGTGGCGCATTGACCCGGCAGGCCTAAACCTTGCTTGATCTTCGTGAGCTATTGCTCATAGATTGGGTATATGATCGAATGGGCGGATGCACCAATGCCGGCCACAACCCGATCTGATCATCTTCGACTGCGACGGCGTGCTCGTCGACAGCGAGCTCTTGAGCTGCCGCTGCCTGTCTGAAGAGCTGGCCGGGTTCGGTCTCGCGCTCAGCGAGGCGCAGGCGCTGGAGTTGTTTCTCGGACGCAGCACCAAGGCGATCGAGCAGCATTATCGTGATCTCGGGAGGTCGCTACCGGACAGCTTCCTGCCGGGATTGAAGTCACGCGTGCTGGAGAGGTTTGCCGCATCGCTCGAGCCGATCCCGGGGGTAGGGGCGGTGATCTCGGGGCTCGCCGTGCCGGTCTGCGTGGCCTCATCGAGCGACATCGATCGCGTCTCGCTGTCGCTCGACGTCACCAATCTTCGGGCGCATTTCGGCGATCGGATCTACACCGCGCAGATGGTCGAGCACGGCAAGCCGGCGCCCGATCTCTTCCTCTACGCGGCGGAGAAGATGGGGGCGCAACCTGCGCGCACCCTGGTGATCGAGGATAGCGTCAGCGGCGTGCAGGCAGGCAGGGCGGCCGGCATGACCGTCTGGGGATTTGTCGGCGGCAGCCATTATCGCGCCCGCGACGGCCGCGCTATATTGTCCGCCGCCGGGGCCGATCGGGTCTTCGCGCATATGAGCGATTTCTGGGAGGCGTGAGGCCCGCATGGCCGTCGAGAACGACAAGTCGAGACTCGATGACGCCGCACGTGCCGGCTGGCTCTATTTCATCGCCGGCCACACCCAGGACGAGATCGCCAGGATGCTCCAGGTCTCGCGCGCTTCGGCGCAGCGGCTGGTCTCGCTGTGCCTGGCCGAACGTCTGATCACGTTCCGGCTCGAGCATCCCATTGCCGCCTGCATGGAGCTGGCCTCGCGCCTGAAGGAGCGGTTCAACCTCGTCCATTGCGAGGTCGTGCCGGCAGATCCTGCCGCGCCGCAGGCGACTGCGGGCATTGCCGAACGCTGTGCCAACCTGCTCGACGCGACGCTGCGCTCGGAGACGCCCGTCATCGTCGCGCTCGGCACGGGCCGCGCGGTGCGTGCTGCGGTCGAGCGCGTCACGCCGATCGACCGGCCCAATCACCAGATCGTCTCGCTGGTCGGCAACATCTCCGCCGACGGATCGGCGAGCTTCTACGACACCGTCGGCCGGCTCGCCGACCGCACCGGCGCGCGGCATTACCCGATGCCGCTGCCGTTCCTGATGTCGTCGGAGGACGAGCGCAACAGGATGGTGCGCATCGAGCCGATCGCGAAGGTGAAGGCGGTCGCGGCCAGGGCTGACCTGCGCCTCGTCGGCATCGGCCAGATGGACCAGAAGGCGCAGGTGCACGTCGACGGCTTCGTCACCCGCGACGAATTGTTCGAGATGATGCGGCTGGGTGCCATCGGCGAGATCACCGGCTGGGCCTATGATGCCAAGGGTCGCCTGCTCAAGGCCGGCACCAACAAGCGCCTCACCAGCATTCCGCCGGAAGTGCCGGCGAAGACCACGACCATCGGGGCTGCGGTGGGTGGGGCCAAGGTGGCAGCAATCGCGGCGGCGCTGAGCGGGGGGCTGATCAACGGCCTGATCACGGACGAGACGACGGCGAGGGCGATTCTGGAGCGGTAGAGGCTAGCTCTCGCCATTCGCTCGCGAGGCGGGCGACCTATCAACCCACACCGCTGTCATCGTCCGCGAAAGCGGACGATCCAGTACGCCGCGGCCAAGCTTGAGGCAAATCAATAGACGGCACGGAGTACTGGATGCCCCTTCGCGGGGCATGACACCGTGGGTGAGGGGGCACCACTCCATCACTCCCGCACCGCAGCACTCATAAGTTGCGCAAACGCCCGCCGCCTGCTTGACAATCCTCTTTCCTTGCGTTGAACATACGCTCAACGCGTGGGCATATGCTCAAAGGCGCGACTTAAGGGAGGTCACCGTGAAACATGTCCTGGGCGCCGTGTGCGGCGCGTCTTGCCTGCTGCTGGCCGTCCCCGCGATGGCCGAAACGACCCTGACCATCGCCACCGTCAACAACGGCGACATGATCCGCATGCAGGGGCTCACGAGCGAATTCACCAAGAGAAATCCTGATATCAGCGTGAAATGGGTGACGCTGGAGGAGAACGTGCTGCGCCAGCGCGTCACCACGGACATCGCCACCAAGGGCGGCCAGTTCGACGTGCTCACCATCGGCACCTATGAGGTGCCGATCTGGGCCAAGAAGGGCTGGCTGGTGCCGCTCGCCAATCTCGGCGCCGACTACGACGTCGCCGACCTCCTGCCGAAGATCAGGGACGCGGTCTCCGCCGACGGCAAGCTCTACGCCGCGCCGTTCTACGGCGAGAGCTCGATGGTGATGTACCGCACCGATTTGTTCGAGAAGGCCGGCCTGAAGATGCCGGAGAAGCCGACATGGGACTTCGTGATCGACGCGGCCAAGAAGCTCACCGACAAGAGCGGCGGCACGTATGGCATCTGCCTGCGCGGCAAGGCGGGGTGGGGCGAGAACATGGCTTTCCTCTCGGCGATGGCCAATTCCTACGGTGCGCGCTGGTTCGACGAGAAGTGGCAGCCGCAATTCAACACTCCGGAATGGAAGGCGACGCTGACGACCTACGTCAATCTGATGAAGGAGGCCGGCCCGCCCGGCGCAAGCTCCAACGGCTTCAACGAGAACCTGGCACTGTTCAACGCCGGCAAATGCGCGATGTGGATCGATGCCACGGTGGCGGCCTCCTTCGTCACCAACCCGAAGGACTCCAAGGTCGCCGACAAGGTCGGCTTCGCGCTGGCGCCCAACACCGGTCTCGGCAAGAACGCCAACTGGCTGTGGGCCTGGAATCTGGCGATACCCGCCGGCTCGAAGAAGACCGAAGCAGCCGAGAAGTTCATCGCCTGGGCGACGAGCAAGGACTACACCAGGCTCGTCGCGTCGAAGGAGGGCTGGGCCAACGTGCCGCCGGGCACGCGCACCTCGCTCTACCAGAACCCCGACTATCTCAAGGTCGCGCCGTTCGCCAAGCTGACGCTGGCCTCGATCGACGCGGCCGATCCGAACAAGCCGACGGTAAAGCCGGTTCCTTACGTCGGGGTGCAATACGCTGCGATTCCCGAATTCCAGGGGATCGGCACCCAGGTCGGCCAGCAATTCTCGGCCGCGCTTGCGGGATCGATGACGGTCGATGCCGCGCTGACCGCGGCGCAATCGGCGACCGAGCGCGAGATGAAGCGCGCCGGCTACATCAAGTGAATCCGGCCTCTTCCTCCTGAGCTCAGACTTGCGGCCATCCACCCATCCCCGGATGAATGGCCGCCTTCTTCCCCGAAAAGGAGAAGCCAGGGATGGCGACCCGGCAGACGCAATTTCTTGCGCGCTCGCTCCTGACGCCGGCGGTCGGGCTGCTGTTCGTCTGGATGATCGTCCCGCTCGCGCTGACGATCTACTTCTCGACGCTGCACTACAGCCTGCTCGATCCCGGCTCCGAATCCTTCGTCGGGCTGGAAAACTTCCGCTACTTCCTCACCGATCCCGCATTCCTTGCCTCGCTCCAGAACACTCTGGTGCTGGTCGGCTCGGTGCTGGCGCTGACCATCCTGCTCGGCATTCCGCTGGCGCTGTTGATGGACCAGCCGGTGATCGGCCGCAATTTCGTCCGCCTGATGGTGATCGCGCCGTTCTTCGTGATGCCGACGGTGAGCGCGCTGGTCTGGAAGAACCTGCTGATGCATCCGGTATCCGGCCTGTTCGCCTGGCTCGCCTCGTTATTCCACCTGACGCCGATCGACTGGTTCAACGATGTGCCGCTGCTTGCGGTGATCCTGATCGTGACGTGGCAATGGCTGCCGTTCGCGACGCTGATCCTGCTCACCGCGCTGCAATCGCTCGACGAGGAGCAGAAGGAGGCCGCCGAGATGGACGGCGCCAGCGCGGTTTCGACCTTCATCTACATCACCCTGCCGCATCTCGCGCGCCCCATCACGGTGGTGATCCTGATCGAGACCATCTTCCTGCTGACGGTATTCGCCGAGATCTTCGTCACCACCGGCGGCGGCCCGGGCCTTCAGACCACCAACATCGCGTTCCTGATCTATTCGCAAGCGCTGATCCAGTTCGACGTCGGCAGTGCCTCCGCGGGCGGCCTCGTCGCGGTGGTGATCGCCAATATCGTCGCCTTCTTCCTGGTCCGCATCGTCGGCCGCAACCTGGAGGCTTGAAGCATGGCGCGCATGGCGACGACGCGTCGGGTGGTGGTATCGACGGCGGTAGCCTGGTTGTTCGGTTTTTTGATCTTCTTCCCGATCCTCTGGATGGTGCTGGCGAGCTTCAAGACCGAGCTCGAGGCCTTTGCCATTCCGCCGTCCTTCCTGTTCTTCCACTGGACCACCGAGAACTACGTGACCGTGCAGGAGCGCAGCGACTATTTCCACCACGCGATGAACTCGGTCATCATCGCCGGCGGCTCGACGCTGATCGCGCTTCTGATAGCCATTCCCGCGGCCTGGTCGATGGCGTTCTCGCCGACCAGGCGCACCAAGGACATCCTGCTCTGGATGCTCTCGACCAAGATGATGCCGCCGGTCGGCGTGCTGGTGCCGATCTACCTGATCTACAAGAGTCTTGGTTTGCTCGATTCCCGCATCGGCCTCGTCTTCATCCTCTGCCTCGGCAACCTGCCGATCGTGATCTGGATGCTGTTCACCTATTTCAAGGAGATCCCGCGCGACATTCTGGAGGCCGCGCGCATGGACGGCGCCACCATCGGCCGCGAGCTCGTCTACGTGCTGACGCCGATGGCGATTCCGGGGCTCGCATCGACCTTGTTGCTCAATTTGATACTGGCCTGGAACGAGGCGTTCTGGACGCTGAACCTGTCGACCTCGAGTGCGGCGCCGCTCACCACGTTCATCGCGTCCTATTCCAGTCCGGAAGGGCTGTTCTGGGCGAAGCTGTCGGCGGCGTCCACGCTGGCGATCGCGCCGATTCTCGTCCTCGGTTGGTTCAGCCAGAAGCAGCTCGTGCGCGGGCTCACTTTTGGCGCGGTGAAGTAGGGGGCTGCCGGATCATGGGTCAGATCACACTTCAGGGCGTGCAGAAATCCTTCGGCCCAGTGCACATCATCAAGGGCGCCGATTTGGACATCGCCGACGGCTCCTTCGTGGTGTTCGTCGGTCCATCCGGCTGCGGCAAGACCACGCTGCTGCGGCTGATCGCGGGGCTCGAGGACGTCTCCGGCGGCAACATCCTGATCGACGGCAGGAACGTGGTCGACACACCGCCCGCCAAGCGCGGGCTGTCGATGGTGTTCCAGTCTTACGCGCTCTATCCGCATATGAGCGTGCGCGGCAATATCGGCTTCGGCCTGAAGATGGCCGGGCTGCCCAGGGACGAGATCAACCGCAAGGTCGAGGCCGCGGCCGCGACGCTCAACCTCACGCCCTATCTCGACCGCAAGCCGCGGGAGCTTTCCGGCGGCCAGCGTCAGCGCGTTGCGATTGGCCGTGCCATCGTGCGCGAGCCCAAGGCCTTCCTGTTCGACGAGCCGCTCTCCAATCTCGATGCCGCGCTGCGTGTGCAGATGCGCATCGAGGTGACCCGGCTGCAGAAGCAGCTCGGCACCACCGCAGTCTACGTCACCCACGACCAGGTCGAGGCCATGACCATGGCCGACAAGATCGTCGTGCTCAACGGCGGAAAGATCGAGCAGTACGGGTCACCGCTGGAGCTCTACGAGCGGCCCGCCAATCTCTTCGTCGCCGGCTTCATCGGCTCGCCCAGGATGAATTTCGTCACCGGCGAGCACGCCAAGCAGCAGGGCGCAGCCACGATCGGGGTGCGTCCGGAGCATCTGAAGATCGAGCGCGACGGTGCCGGCGGTTGGCGGGGGACGATTTCGGTCGCCGAGCATCTCGGCAGCGATACGTTCCTCTATGTCGATGCCGGCCCGCTCGGCATGCTCACGGCACGCTACATCGGCGAATTGAGCCTGCATGCCGGCGACCGCGTGTCGCTGGTGCCGGACCCTGCGCGAATTCACCGCTTCGATGACAGCGGCAACGCTCTTCGGGGCTGACAAGAAACCGGCAAGAAAACGGCAAGAAAACGGAAAGACGATCATGTACCTGGAAAAATTCAAGCTGAACGGCAAGACCGCGTTCATCACCGGCGGCGGGCAGGGCATCGGCCTTGGCTGCGCGGAGGCGCTGGCCGAGGCCGGGGCCAGGGTCATCATCGGCGACCGTGACAGCAAGGTCGCCGACAGCGCCAAGGCCGGCTTGAAGGCGAAGGGTTTTGACATCGAGACTGCGATCATGGACGTCACCGACGCCAGGCGCGTGGCGGAAGTGGCGAACGACCTCGTCGCCCGTCACAGCAAGGTCGACATTCTCGTCAACAATGCCGGCATCGCCCGCAGCGAGACCCCGGCCGAGACCGTGACCGACGAGCACTGGCTCAACGTCATCGACGTCAACCTCAACGGCACCTTCTGGTGTTGCCGCGAGTTCGGCAAGCACATGCTCAAGGCCAGGAGTGGCGCCATCGTCAATGTCGGCTCGATGTCCGGCTTCATCGTCAACAAGCCGCAGGAGCAGTGCTTCTACAACGCCTCCAAGGCCGCCGTGCACCATCTGACCAAGTCGCTGGCTGCCGAATGGGGCGCGCGCGGCATCCGTGTCAACGCGGTGGCGCCGACCTATATCGAAACGCCGCTCAATGCCTTCGTGAAGAGCAATCCGAAAATGTACGACGCCTGGATCGGTGGAACTCCGATGGCGCGGATGGGGCAGGTCGAGGAGATCGCCTCCGTCGTGCTGTTTCTCGCTTCGGACGCCGCGAGCCTGATGACCGGCAGCATCGTGCTGGTGGATGGCGGCTACACTTGCTGGTAGGCTTACCGTCAAAATTGACGAGAGCTTCCGGGAGCGACAATGCCGCGAGCGTATATTGGCGTCGACGTGGGGACCATGAGCACGCGGGCAGGGGTGTTTGACGAGGCCGGCACGCTGCTCGCGATGGCACGACACCCGATCCGGATCTGGCACGAGGCCGGCGATATCGTCGAGCAGTCGTCCCAGGACATTTGGGACGCCTGCGCGGCATCGGTACGCGCCGCAATGACGGAGGCCGGCATCACGCCTGACGGCGTCGGCGGCATCGGTTTTGACGCCACCTGTTCCCTTGTGGTGCTTGATCCGCAAGGCGAGCCACTCACCGTCAGCGCGTCCGGCGAGGCGCAGCGCAACGTCATCGTCTGGATGGATCACCGAGCCACGGCCGAAGCGCGGCTGATCAACGAGACCGAGGACGCGGTGCTGCGCTACGTCGGCGGCTCGATCTCGCCGGAGATGGAGATGCCGAAGCTGCTATGGCTGAAGCGGCATCTGCGCGCGAGTTTTGACGCCGCCGGTCACTTCTTCGATCTGGCCGACTATCTGACCTGGCGCGCGACCGGCTCGCTGCAGCGTTCGACCTGCACCGTCACCTGCAAGTGGAACTACCTCGCCCATGATGGTGGCTGGAGTGCGTCGTTCTTCAAGCGCATCGGTCTATCCGACTTCGTCGCCGAGAACTACGCGCGCATCGGCACCGAGATCGTCGCACCGGGCACGCGGCTCGGCGCAGGCCTCACGCGCGCCGCCGCGGCCGAGTTCGGTCTGGCACCGGGCACGCCGGTCGGCGCGTCGCTGATCGACGCGCATGCCGGCGGTGTCGGCGCGATCGGCGGCCGCGATGGGGCGGGCGGGGCGGAAGATGTGAGCGACCGTCTCGCCTACATCATGGGAACGTCGGCCTGCATCATGGCGACGACGAAGGAACCGTGTTTCGTGCCGGGAGTGTGGGGACCTTATTACTCCGGCATGGTCCCGGACTTCTGGCTCAACGAGGGCGGCCAGTCGGCCGCGGGCGCGGCGATCGACCATCTGCTCAAGTCGCATCCCGGCCATGCCGAGGCGAGCGCGGCGGCACGGAGCAAGGGTCTCGACCTCATCGATTTCCTCGAGCGCCGCATCATCGCGCGCGCCGGCGATGCCAGCCGCGCCGCGCTGCTCGCGCGTCATCTCCACGTGCTGCCCGAATTCATCGGCAACCGCTCTCCCTATGCCGACCCTGACACGCGCGCGGTGATCGCCGGCCTCGATCTCGACACCGACATCGCCTCGATGGAGCGCCTGTTCGTCGCCGGTCTGTGCGGGCTCGCCTATGGTCTCGCCGAGGTGATCGAGGCCTTTGCCGCGCATGGCGTGCGCTCGAACATCATGATCATGGGCGGCGGTGCCAGCCGCAGTGCTTTGGTGCGGCAGATCATGGCGGATACGACGGGTCTCACCGTCGCGCTGCCGCAGACCAAGGAGCCGGTGCTGCTGGGCGCCGCGATGCTGGGGGCGGTGGCCGGTGGTGCCTATGCCACCATCGGCGAGACCATGGCCAGGATGTCGGCGCTGGGACGCAAGAGCGAGCCGACTGTGCCTGACATGGCGGCCTTTCATGCCGGCAAACGCGAGGTCTACAAGCTGCTGCGCGAGGTCGATCGCGGCAGCCGTGCCGCGATGCGCAGCGTCGCGAGAGGTTGAGGGACATGCTGATTGCCAGCGGCGATGCGCTGATCGATTTCGTGCCGACGCGAAACGTCGATGGGCGTGAGGCCGTGATGCCGGCGGTCGGCGGTTCCTGCCTCAATGTCGCGATCGGAATGGCGCGGCTGGGCGCGCCGGCCGGTTTTGTCGGCGGCATCTCGACCGACCTGTTCGGGCGGATGATCGCCGAACATGCCACGGCCTCCAGTGTCGATATCAGCCTCGCCGCCCGCAGCGATCACCAGACCACGCTCGCCTTCGTCCGCATCGTCGCAGGCGAGTCGCAATATGCGTTCTACGATGCCGAGACCGCGACGCGGAAGTGGACTTACCGACGCGGGACAATTCCGTTCGACACGGTCGAAGCGCTCCATGTCGGCTCGACCACGCTGGTCAACGACCAGGGCGCGGCCGAGACCAAGGCGCTGATCGCAGACGCGCGGGCGACGTCCACGATTTCCTTCGATCCGAACTGCCGCCCCAATCTGGTCAAGGACAAGCCGTCCTATCTCGCGTGCATGGCCGGCTTCGCCGCCAGCGCGGATCTCATTAAGATGTCGGACGTCGATTTCGCCTATCTCTTCGGCGACGAGCCATATCCGCTGCGCGCGAGCGCGCTGCTCGGACAGGGCACCAGCCTCGTCGTCATGACTCGCGGCAACAATGGCGCGATCGCCTGGCACGCTAGGGCAGGGCAGATCGAGGTGGAGGCGCCCAGGGTCGAGGTCGCCGACACGATCGGGGCGGGCGACAGCTTTCAGGCGGCGCTGCTGTTTGCCCTGCACAAGCAGCAACGTCTTGCGCGCGCGCGGCTCGATGACATCGGTGCCGACGAGCTCCGCCGCGCGCTGTCCTTTGCCGCCAATTGCGCCGGCCTGACCTGCACGCGCCCAGGCGCCGATCCGCCCTGGAGCCGCGAGATCAATTGGAGCTGGTAGCACCGCCTCACATCCGCGCGACGGCTTTCTCGGCGCATTTGATGAAGATCCCGATCAGTGGGCTCTGGGAATCGCGCCGCCAGCACACCGCCATGTCGAGGGAGTCGGTGGCATCGCGCAGCGGCCTGAACACGATGCCGCGCGGCGCGCCGAGCTGCGCGCAGGCCGGCAGGATGGCAAGGCCTTCGCCGGCCAGAACCAGGCTCATCGCCGAATGCACCGTCTCCACCCGGCTCGCGATCGGCATCACCACCTGATGCCGGCGCAACAGGGGGACCACGGCCGACGAGGCGGGACCGTGGTCCGGATGCGGCAGCGCGATCAGCGGACGGCCATTCAACCGGGCCATCGGCACGGAGCCCAGGCGGGCGAGCGGCGAGCTGCTCGGCATCGCCAGCATGAAGCGTTGCGCACCGATCCTCGCCACCTGGATTTCGGGATGGTTGATGGCCGGCATGCACAGCGCAACCGTGACGCTGCGATCGAGCACCCGGGCCTCGCGCGTCGATGCGCTGAGCTCGGCGAATTGAAGGTCGACGCCGGGAACCGAGCGGCGTAGCTCGGGGATGAGCCGCGGCAGCATCGCATTCGCCAGCACGAACATATAGCCGACCGAGAGCCGCCCGCGCTTGCCGGCGGCGACCGCGCGCGCGGCTTCGGCGCCGTCGACGGCCAGCGCCAGCGCCTCGCTTGCGCGCGCCAGCAGCGCCTGGCCTGCCTCCGTCAGGTCCATGCCACGGGTGCCGCGGCGGAACAGCGGCGCGCCGATCTCGGCCTCCAGCTTGCGGATCTGGACCGAGAGCGGCGGCTGCGCCATCCGCAGCCGCTCGGCGGCCTTGCCGATGCTGCGCGCCTCGGCGACGGCGACGAAATAGCGGAGCCGGCGAAGATCCATTGGCATACCGAAAATGTATGGGTTGGCGATCAAAATCGTATTGGACGGCGAGTTAACAAAACTGTCATCCTCGATGTCAATGCTTTGGGCCAACGAGGGCCAGATTCGGAGCGTGATGTGACGACGAACGGCGATCCCTGTCTCTTGTCCGCAACCGAATTGCGCGGCCTCATCGCCGCAAAGCGGATTTCGCCCGTCGAGATCGTCAGCGCCGTGCTTGCGCGCGCCGAAGCGCTCCAGAGCGAGCTGAACTGTTTCATCACGCTCTGCGGCGACGAGGCGATGGCACAGGCGCGCGCGGCCGAGCGCAAGGTGATGGCCGGAGAGCCGCTCGGGCTGCTGCACGGCATCCCCGTCACCGTCAAGGACATCGTCAACACCAAGGGCGTCAAGACGACCTTCGGCGCCGTTCCCTACAAGGACAATGTGCCGAACGAGGATGCCGTCGCGGTCGCGCGACTGCGCGCGGAGGGCGCGATCCTGATTGGCAAGACCACGACGCCGGAATTCGGCAGCAAGTGCCTGACCGATTCGCCCTTGTTCGGTCGCACCCGCAATGCCTGGGACGCGTGTCGTTCCTCCGGCGGCTCCAGCGGCGGCGCGGCGGTCGCTGTTGCCAGCGGCATCGCCCCGCTCGCGATCGCGACCGACGGTGGCGGCTCGACGCGAATTCCGGCCGCCTGCAACGGCGTGGTCGGGCTGAAGCAGAGCAACGGCGTCATCCCGCACAGCCAGGCGCTGGATGTGTTCGGCAACCAGACCTATGTCACGCCGACCACACGTACCGTCGCCGATACGGCGCTAATGATGCAGGTGATGGCCGGTGAGGACGCCTGCGATCCCTGGTCGATCGGCGTTCCCGTGCCGGACTTCGTCGGCATGGTTGGCCCGCGCGGCGATCTGCGCGGGCAGAGGATCCTGTACTGCCTGACCCCGCCAGGCCGTCCGGTGTCCACGGAGGTCGCCGCCAATTTCAAGGCGAGCCTCGATCGGCTCGCGAGCCTGGGTGCCGAGCTCGAGGAGTTCTCCGGCGAAGGCTTTGACATCGAGCCGATCTGGCGGGCCATCAACCACACCGTCTGGCGCACGCGCTTCGCAAAACTGGCGACTGAACACAAGGACCAGCTGAGCGAGGCCTTTCTCAAGCAGCTCGCGCTCGCCACCGAGGTCAGCGGCGTCGACTATCAGGAGGCAATGTTCGCGCGCACCGCGCTGTTCCGCCGCATGCAATCGCTGCTTGCGCGCGGTCACTTCCTGGCGATGCCGACCCTGACGCGCACTGCGCTGCCGATCAAGCAGGATCTGTTCGGCACCATCGAGATCGACGGTCGGCATTTCGACAGCGTCCGGCCGCACTGGTTCCCCTGGACCATGCCCTTCAACATGACCGGCCATCCAGCTGTGAGCCTGCCCTCCGGTTTTGCCCGCGACGGCCTGCCGATCGGGTTTCAGCTCGTCGGTCGTTTCCGCGCTGACGCGGAATTGCTGCGCGTGAGCGCACTGTTCGAGGCTTCAAGCGATCTTCTGTCCCGCTGGCCGGCTTGAGGAGATGAGCATGCAGCAAGGGGCTTGTGTGCAAAGGACTTGCCTCCGGCGTCCGGACATGTTGATCGTGCCGCGGGTAAGCCCTGAATCCGAGCGCGCATGAGCGTCTTTGTCCTCCGACGTCTGTTGACCTTGCTGGCGACGCTGGTCGGCGCATCGCTGATCATCTTCCTGGTGCTCGACGCTCTTCCCGGCAATGCCGCGCAGATGCTGATGGGCGCCGATGCATCGGCGGATGCAGTCCGCGCGCTCACCGTCAAGCTCGGGCTCGACCAGCCGCTGGCGGTTCGCTATCTGCAGTGGATCAAGGGGCTGCTCGTCGGCGATCTCGGCAACTCCTATGTCTACGGCACGCCGGTCGCCAGCCTGATCGCGGAGCGGCTGGTGCTGACCATTCCGCTCGCGATCATGGCCATGACGAGCACCGTGGCGCTGGCGCTCTCGGCCGGCATCTACACCGCCGCCAACCACAACAAGCTCGGCGACGTCGGCGTGATGTCGCTGACCCAGGTCGGCATCGCGCTGCCGAACTTCTGGTTCGCAATTCTCTTGGTGCTCTTGTTTTCGGTGCGGCTGCAATGGCTCTCGGCGGGCGGCTTTGCCGGCTGGGAGGACGGCATCTGGCTCGGCGTGAAGTCGCTGCTGCTGCCGGCAATCTCGCTCGCAGTGGTGCAGGCCGCCATCCTCGCGCGCGTCACGCGTTCGGCCGTGCTCGAAGTGCTGCGCGAGGATTTCGTCCGCACTGCGCGCGCAAAGGGCCTCGGCAAGCGCGAGGTGCTCTGGAGCCACGTGCTGCGCAACGCCATGATCCCCGTGATGACCGTGATGGGGCTGCAATTCGCCAATCTGCTCGCCGGCACCATCGTGATCGAGAACGTGTTCTACCTGCCGGGCCTTGGCAGGCTGATCTTCCAGTCGATCGCCAACCGCGACCTGATCGTGGTGCGCAATTGCGTGATGCTGCTCGCCGCCATGGTCGTCATCGTCAATTTCGCGGTCGATGTGCTCTATGCCTTCATCGATCCTCGCATCAAGGTCCACGATCTGTGAGCGCGCCCCTGACCATTGACGCGCCGATCGCAACACGACCGCTGCCGGCCCGCACGTTCTGGCGCCGTGCGCTGCGCCATCGGAGCTTCATGCTCGGCGGCGCACTGACACTGCTGGTGGTCGCTTCGGCGCTGCTGTCGCTGCTGTGGACGCCGTGGTCTCCTTACGAGATCGACATCGCCTCGAAACTCCGGCCGCCGTCTTCGTCGCATTGGCTCGGCACCGATTCCTTCGGCCGCGACATCGTCTCGCTGCTGCTCGCCGGTGCCAGATCCACCATCATGGTCGGCGTCATCGCCGTCAGCATCGGTCTCACCTTCGGCGTGACGCTGGGCCTGATCGCCTCGGCCCGGCGCGGCTGGACGGAAGAGATCATCATGCGCTTTTCCGACTTCACCTTCGCCTTTCCGGCGGTGCTCTCCGCGATCATGCTCGCCGCGGTGGCGGGGCCGGGCATGGTGACCTCGATCATCGCGATCGGCATCTTCCAGATACCCACACTGACGCGGCTGACGCGCGGCTCGGCCAACGCGATCTGGGCGCGCGAATTCGTGCTGGCGGCACGCGCCGCGGGCAAGGGGCGCTTTCGCATCACCATCGAGCATGTGCTGCCCAATGTCCTGTCGATCCTGATCGTCCAGGCCACCATCCAGTTCGCGCTCGCCATTCTCGCCGAAGCTGCGCTGTCCTATCTCGGTCTCGGCACCCAGCCGCCGCAGCCGTCGTGGGGGCGGATGCTCAATGATGCGCAGACGCTGCTGTTCCAGTCGCCGATGCTCGCGGTCTATCCGGGTGCGGCGATTGCGATCGCGGTGCTGGGTCTCAATCTGCTTGGTGACGGATTGCGCGACCTGCTCGATCCCAGGCTGGCGCGGGAGCGATGATGATGGGCGAGCGTTCCAACATGCCGCTGATCGAAGTCAGCAATCTCGGCGTCCGCCTCAATACCAGCCGTGGGCTGGCGCAGGCCGTGCGCGGAGTCAGCTTCGCTCTCAGGCGGGGCGAGACGCTAGGGCTCGTCGGCGAATCCGGCTGCGGCAAGTCGGTCACGGCGTTGTCGTTGATGGGCCTGCTGCCGGACAGTGCGGTCGTCGCCGGCAGCATCAAGCTGGATGGCAGCGAGCTCGTCGGCCTGTCCGATGCGGATTATTGCCGCCTGCGCGGCAACCGCATCAGCATGATCTTCCAGGAGCCGATGACCGCGCTCAACCCGATGCACACGATCGGCCATCAGGTCGCCGAGCCGCTGCGCCGTCACAAGAAATATTCGGCGGCGCAGGCGCGGAAAGAGGCGATCGCCTTGCTCGACCGTGTCGGGCTGCCCGATGCTGTCAGGCGCGTCGACGCCTATCCGCATCAGTTCTCCGGCGGGCAGCGCCAGCGCATCACGATCGCGATGGCGCTCGCCTGTGAGCCCGACCTGTTGATCGCGGACGAGCCGACCACCGCGCTCGACGTCACCATCCAGGGCCAGATCCTCGACCTCATCGCCGATCTCGTCGCGGAGCGCGGCATGTCGATGATCCTGATCTCGCACGATCTCGGCGTCATCGCCGAAAACGTGCAGCGCATGATGGTGATGTACGGTGGTACTGTCGTCGAGAGCGGACCGACCGACGAGGTGTTCCGCCGCATGGGCCATCCCTACACGCAGGGCCTGTTCCGCGCCCGGCCGAAGCTCGGCGCGCGCAAGGGAACGCGGCTGAAGACGATCTCGGGCACGGTGCCGGAGCTCGCCGATCTGCCTTCCGGCTGCACTTTCTCCGATCGGTGTCCGCTCGTGATCGATCAGTGCCGCGCTGCGCTGCCGCCGATGGTGGACGTCGTTCCGGGCCATTTCGTGCGCTGCATCAGGACGGACGTGTCGATGGCCGAAAACGTCGGAGCGCTGACCGCATGATTGCCGTGCCGCTTCTCGACGTCAGGGATCTCGAACAACGCTACACGCTGCCGCGCGAAAGCCTGTTCCGGCCGCCGGGACAGGTGCGTGCGCTCAACGGGGTCAGCGTGCAGGTCCAACCCGGCAGGAGTCTCGGCGTCGTCGGCGAGTCCGGCTCGGGCAAGTCGACTTTCGCGCGGCTGGTGATGGCGCTGGAGCAGCCGACGTCGGGGCAGGTCGCGCTGCTCGGTCGCGATCTCAACCGGATCTCCGCCGACGAGTTGCGCCGCGCGCGGCGTGATTTCCAGATGGTGTTCCAGGACCCCTATGGCTCGCTCGATCCGCGCCAGACCATCGCGCGGATCGTCGCCGAGCCGCTCACTGTGCTTGAAGGCGCCGACCGCACCACGTTCCGCGAACGCGTCGCCGCGGTGCTGCGCCAGGTCGGCTTGCGCGATGCGGACATGGACAAATATCCGCACGAATTCTCCGGCGGTCAGCGCCAGCGCATCGCCATTGCGCGTGCCCTGATCACCCAGCCGAAGCTGATCGTTGCCGACGAGCCGGTCTCCGCGCTCGACGTCTCCGTGCAGGCGCAGGTGCTGAACCTGATGCAGGACCTCCAGGAGCAGTTCGGCCTTAGCTACATCCTGATCAGCCACGACCTCGCCGTCGTCGACTATCTCTGCGACGAGGTTGCTGTGATGTATCTCGGCCGGATCGTCGAGCAGGGGCGGCCGGAAGATCTGTTCGAGCGCTGTGCCCACCCTTATACGCGAGCACTTCTGGATGCCGTGCCGCGGGCGCGCGCCGGCGGCGGCCGGCGGCGGCGCGGGGGCCAGGCGATCGCCTCGCAATCGGCGGCAACGGCCGGATGCCCCTATGTCGCGCGCTGTCCGCTCGCCGACCAGCATTGCCGCGAGGTTCTGCCTGAGTTACGCAAGGTCGGCGAGGAGCACCTTGCCGCCTGCCACAAGGCCGAGGCCGTGATGGCGTTGCCGCAGGCGGCCATGGAAGGTTAGTGTCCTCAGCAGGATTGGCGTAGGCTTAAGAACAGAACAGGCCGGGGAGTTACGCATGTTCAGGAAACTATCGATCGTCGCATTTGCCCTCACGCTTGCCGCAGCGCCTTTGCCGGTGCTGGCGCAGGGCAAGAAGGACAGCGTCGTCATGGCGATGGCGCTGGAGCCGCCGGGGCTCGACCCCACCAATGCCGCTGCGGCTGCGATCGCCGAGGTCACGCTCTACAACATCTATGAGACGCTGACCAAGATCAACGAGGACGGCTCGGTCTCGCCGCTGCTGGCCGAGAGCTGGACCGCTTCGCCCGACCTGAAGACCTACACGTTCAAGCTGCGCAAGGGCGTCAAATTCCACAACGGCGAAGCATTCAATTCCGCCGCGGTGAAGTTCTCGTTCGAGCGCAACGCCGCGCCGACCAGCACCAACAAGGACAAGAGCCTGTTCCAGGCCTTCGAGAAGGTCGATGCGCCCGACGCCGACACGGTCGTGATCACGATGAAATATGGCGAGCCGAACCTGCCGTTCCTGCTCGGGCAGGCGAGCGGCTCGATCGTGGAGCCGAAGAGCGCGCCAACCAATGTTACCCAGCCGGTCGGCACCGGGCCTTATCAGCTCGGCGCCTGGACCAAGGGCTCCTCGATCACGCTGACCAAATGGGCCGACTACCGCAACGCCGCCGCGGTCAAGCTGTCCAAGGTGACCATCCGCTTCATCTCGGATCCGGCGGCGCAGACCGCAGCGCTGCTCTCGGGCGACGTCGACGCGTTCCCGCGGGTCTCGGCCCAACGCACCATCGCGCAGTTCAAGGCCGATCCGCGCTTCACGGTGCTGGTCGGCGGCTCCAGGGCCAAGACCATCGTCGCGATCAACCACCGCAAGAAGCCGCTGGACGACGTCCGCGTCCGCCGCGCCATCCTTGCCGCGATCGACCGCAAGGCCATGATCGACGGCGCCGTCGACGGCTTCGGCACGCCGATCGGCAGCTTCTACGTGCCCGGCGCGCTCGGCTATGTCGACACCACCGGGATCAATCCTTACGACCCCGAGAAGGCCAGGAAGCTGCTCACTGAAGCCGGCGTCACCACGCCGCTCGAGCTCTCGCTCAAGCTGCCGCCGCCGTCCTACGCGCGGCAGGGCGGCGAGATTGCCGCAGCCCAGCTCGCCAAGGTCGGCATCATCGCCAAGATCGAGAACGTCGAATGGGCGCAGTGGCTGTCGCAGGTGTTCGCGCCCAACGGTCCGCACAATTTCGATCTCACCATCGTCAGCCATGTCGAGCCGTTCGACCTCGTCAAGATCACCGAGCCGGACTACTACCTCGGTTACAACAACGAGAAGTTCAACGCGCTCTACAAGCAGATCGTCTCGACGCCGGACGAGGCGGCACGCGCAAAACTTCTCGGCGACGCCCAGCGCATGCTCGCGACTGACGCCGTCTCCGCCTACCTGTACCAGCCGCAGCTCATCACCATCACCAACAAGAAGCTGAAGGGCGTCTGGAAGGACGTGCCGCAATACGAGAACGATTTCTCGACGTGGCATTGGGAGTAGGGGCGCGCGGGCTCAGGTCGAAAGGATCGTGTCCATTCTCCCGAGAGAAGATCACGGGCTCCAAAACAAAAACCTGAAAAACAACCCCATGCACAGTAGACGGGGCCAGTCATTTCAAGGGCTTGCGCGTTGCACCCTCCGTGGTCTGCGCGAAGGGGGCCGACGTTGACCCGTCGGGCAAAACACTGGCATGATGTGATCGTGGGCGGTCTCGTGGTTCGGGACGCGCCATCAGGCGGGGCACCTCTGAAGAAGCCGTGGCACGGCATCCCGTTATAGCGGATACGCAGCCCACCCCTGGATTCCGCCCGTGATCAAGCCGCACGTCGGGGCCGGAAATTACTCGGCGGCAACGCCGACCGGAGCCCGCAACTCCGCGAGCGGCTGGCGAAGAATTTGAAACGCGGAGGACAGGAAAAGTCCCGCCATCAATGCCGCAACGATGAGGTCGGGCCACTTTGACGCCGTGAGCCATACGGCCCCTGCTGCGACCATTACGGCAACGTTGCCGATGGCATCGTTCCGTGAGCACAGCCAGACGGAGCGCACATTGGCGTCGCCATCCTTGTATTTCATCAACAGCAGGACACTCGAGACGTTGGCACATAGCGCGAGAAAGCCGATTGCGCTCATCAACTCGGCCCGTGGGACGTCCAGAACAATGACGTGATATGCCGTCGATCCAAAGACCCACAGGCCCATTGCGAACAGCGTGAAGCCCTTGAAGAGGGCCGCCTTGGCCCGGATTGCCGCCGTCGCCCCGATTGCTGCGAGGGTGATCCCATAGGTCAAAGCGTCGCCAAGGAAATCCAGGGCGTCAGCCTGCAGCGCCTTCGATCCCGCCAGATGACCGCCTGCCGTTTCGACGATGAACATGCCGGCATTGAGCGCGATTACTGTCCACAGCCGCCGCTTGTAGTCTGAGGAAAGGCCCTCAAATTTTACACTGCTGCCGCAACAGCCACCGCAACTTGCCATGCCCACCTCCGTCGAGGCTTCGTCATCGTGGTTTGTCTGCCCGAAACTCTCGTCGCTTCAATCGCCTTTGCAGCAAATTGGTTTCACCAGAAGCCAAGGGTTTGCCAGGGCCGCATGAGGATCACTGAAAAGCCGGGCAGGGGCAATGTACAAGGGAATCAGCGCTACGAACGCCGTTGCGGTCCTTGCGCAGATGTCATTGCCAGCGGGCCTGCTGCCGCTGATCCGGTTCAGGCGGCGCGGCGGGTTCGATTGAGAGGCGGCGCACCGTTCGCAAACGATGCGCCGCTCGCGAGTCAGGCCGCTTCCGCCGCGACGTTGCCGATCCAGTCGCGGGCCAGCGTCACGTCGGCCTGCGACAATTGATGGCCGGCCGGCAGGACCTTGTGGGTCACGCGCGCGCCCGCTTGCGACAGCAGCGCCGCGAGCCGCGCCGAATTGCTCGCCGGCACGATCGGATCAGCCTGCCCGGAGAGCAGCAGAACAGGCTTGCCTGCAAGGTCGGCGTTCGGCGAATCCGACAGCGGCACCATGGCGCGCAGCAGGATCGCGCCCGCAAGCGCCTCCGGCTTCAGCAGCAACAGCGCTGCCGCGATGTTGGCGCCGTTGGAGAAGCCGACTGCGATCGGCGCGGCGATGCCGTAACGCTGCCGCGCCTCGGTGACGAAGTCGCCGAGTTCGCGCGCGCGGCGGCGCACGTCGTCCTCGTCGAACACGCCCTCGGCGAGGCGGCGGAAGAAGCGCGGCATGCCGTGCTCGAGCACGCGGCCGCGGGGCGAGAGCAGGGCGGCGCCCGGCGAGATCATCTTGCCGAGGCCGAGCAAGTCGTTCTCGTCGCCGCCCGTGCCGTGCAACAGCAGCAGCGGGGGTGAGCCCGCATCGCGTGCGGGCTCGAAACGATGGATGAACTCGGTCATGATGCGGTCTCTTCCAGGCTCGGCAGCACTTCCTCGATCTGCTTGCGATGCTGTTCGAGGAAAACAGGCAGCTTCAGCTCACGCCCCAGTGTCGCGACAGGCTCGTCGACGGCGAAGCCGGGGATGTCGGTCGCGACCTCGAACAGCACGCCGCCGGGTTCGCGGAAGTAGATCGAGCGGAAGTAGTTGCGGTCCCGCTGCTCGGTCGGGTGCAGGCCGTGATTGCCGACGAGCTTCTGCGCCATCTTGCCCTGTTCGGTATCGTCAGCCGCGCGGAAGGCGATGTGGTGCACCGAACCGCCGCCCTGATGTCCGCGCAGGAATCCTTTGGCCTCGTAGATGTCGACGATGCTGCCTTCGGCATCGCCTGATGCCTTGAAGCGGATCACCGAGCCTTCGCGTCCCGTCTCCTTGAAGCCGAACACGTCGGTGAGGACGGCCGCGGTCTTCGCCGCGCTGTCCAGCAGCAAGGTCACGCCGTGGAAGCCGCGGATCGCATGTTCGGCCGGCACATCGCCGTTGCTCCAGCCGGGCTCGTCCTCGGCACCGGGAATGCCGACCAGTGCGAGCGCCATGCCGTCCGGGTCGGTGAACGGCAGCACGGATTCGCCGAAGCGCTTCTCCAGGGCTTCGTGAGGAATGCCCTTCTCGATGAAGCGTTGCGTCCAGTAGCCGAGCGAGCGCTGCGGCACGCGGAAAGCGGTCTGATGGGCTTCGCCGACGCCGCGGCGTCCGGCCGGAACGCCCGCCCACGGGAAGAAGGTCAGGATGGTGCCGGGCCGGCCGGTCTCGTCGCCATAATAGAAATGATAGGTGCCAGGATCGTCGAAATTGACCGTCTTCTTGACGAAGCGCAGGCCGAGATCCCGGGTGTAGAAGCCGAAATTCCTGATGGGATCGCCGGCGATCGCGGTGACATGGTGAAGTCCAGACATTGTCGTCCTCCAAAGCTCGGGGAGCGTCTTGCTCTGGCTGGAAATATTGTTCCGCTTTGGATTGGAGACAATCCATGCAATTGTGACGGCTATGTCTACGATTTGGAAACAATCGCCGGGGCGGCCCCTTGGATAAGGTCGCCAGCCTCCGGGCCTTCGTGAAGGTGGTCGAAAGCGGCAGCTTTGCCGAGGCGGGCCGGCAGCTGCGGCTGTCGCGCTCGGCGATCAGCAAATACATCGCCGACCTCGAGGAGAGCCTCGGCGTCCAGCTGTTGAACCGGACCACGCGTCACGCCAGCCCGACCGAGAACGGCCAGCGCTATTTCGAGCGCGCCGTCGTGATCCTCTCGGAGATCGAGGCCGCCGACCAGGCGGTGACGCAAGCGCAGTCGGCGCCGCGGGGCCTGCTACGCGTCAACGCGCCGATGTCGTTCGGCACCATGCGGCTCGGGCCGGTGCTGGCCGATTTCATGGCGCGCTATCCGGAACTGCAGCTCCAGATCGTGCTCAGCGACGATCTGCTCGATCCCGTGCAGGACGGTTTCGACGTGACGTTGCGGATTGCGGAATTGGAGTCCTCGAGCTTGATCGCGCGAAAAATCATGCCGGTGGCGCGCATGGTCTGCGCTTCGCCCGATTATCTCGCGCGCCACGGCACGCCAAAGCATCCGCAGGATCTGCGCGAGCACGCCTCGTTGACCTACGGCTTCCTGCTCACCGGCAACCAGTGGAAGCTCTCAGGCAGCGACGGCGATCACTGGATCCAGCCGGCCTGGTCGCTCTGCGTCAACAATGCCGAGGTGCTGCGCGACGTCGCGATCAAGGGCAGGGGACTGGCGCTGCTCCCTGATTTCATCGCCGCCGATGCCTTGCGGAACGGCGAGTTGCGCGTCGTGCTCCATGACTATTCCGCGCCGCCGCTCGCGCTGTACGCGGTCTATCCGCCGACGCGGCATCTGTCGGTCAAGGTGCGGCTGTTCATCGATTTTCTGGTCGAGCGGTTTGGGCGGGAGGACGAGGCAGGTGTGCGGGCGCGTTGAGACTCGAGGCTTCGAACGGATCGAGGGCGCAGCCGACCGACGTCTGTTTGGCCCAATGAGCAGGCTTCGCGCTCGACCTGCGTTGATCGTCCAGTATCTAGTCGGGTGAGAACCGGATCGGGCCCAGCCACGGCTTGCCGTCGATCGGTGAGGGAATGGCTTGCACGAGGTCGCTGCTCGGGCCTCGCGCCCGGACGAGCCACGTTGTTGCAGCAATGGCTCCGCATGCCACGGCCGCGCCGCCAATGACGTCCACGCCATAATGCGCGCCGCAGAGTGGCGTTCCGGCGATGAGAAGGAGATTCAAGGGAACGAGAACGAAGCGCAAGATGCGGATCGGCCAAAGAGCCCAAACAAACAAAATGGCATTGGCCGTGTGAAAGCTCGGGAAGGAGATCAGCCCCTCCACAGACCGAAAATCGATGACGCGTAGCGTTCCGTTGCGAAGCCCTTCCAGGACAGGGAAATAGCTGTGCCCGCCGTCCGGCAGGGTTGATAGTTCGGTGGCAACCCTGTCCACATAGATTATCGCGTTTGCGGCCGGAATGAAGCACGCAATTGCGGCGGTCGCCGTTACAGCAACCGCAAATGCGATGATGTAGAACTGCAATCGGTCAAGCCGTCGCGTCAGAATGGCGGCGGCCAGCACCAAGATATTCTGCGACATCATGGAGTTGTAGGCGAGAGAAAGTGCGTTGCGAAGTCCTTCGTGCTTTTTCACGACAGCGAGATAGCCGGCGCGATCGAATCCAAGCCACTGATCCATGGCGTGGAGATCGGCGTCCCGGTAAGGCAGCGGCACTGTGGACGCGGCGTAGCTCAGCATCACTCCCATGAGGATCACGACAACGAGCTGGCCAAAGCAGATGAGGCCGCGCGCGATCTTTGGATTCGGTCGAACGAAACTGAAATATATGGCGCAGAAAGCATAGCATGACATCAACACGAGGGTATCGGCTGACACCTCAATGCTGCAGCCCAGACCCGCGAGGCTGAGCGAGAGCGCCGCCAGGAGAGCGATCGCCATGGTGGTCTGCCACGTGACGGTGGACAACAGTCGGTCATCCGTATTCGGCACGTCGTGCATCTTCCCCGTATTACATCTTAAGGTTGAGATATGAAGAGCTACCGATCGCCGCACGAAGGAATCCTTGGTGCGCTGGGGGGTGGGCCGCCCGCTTTTCGTGAAGGTTAGGGTGTGGTCAGCCTGGTGTTGATGTCCATGAATGCACCGCTCAACGCCGTGCCCGCGCCGCTTTACTCGTCTCCTTCCGATTGTATTTGTCGCGTGTATCAATTGGTTGCAACAACCCAAATTTACTCGTGAAGAAATTAAGGAGGCTTGAATCCGAACCGTTAATTTGGGTCCAATTCGAATGTTTCAAATGGCGCTGGAAGTAGGCCCCGGCAGCGACGTCCGCCAAGATCACAAACGGAAACCGCACTCGGATGGGCCGCTGAGCGCCAAATCCTGACACCTGCGGTTCGGCCAGGTTGTCTGAGCCGCCGCGTTCGAGCGCCGCGCCTGACTAGCGCCGCAGCGTGAACTCGTCCGCACCGCGTCGGTATTCCCATTCCGCCCGCTCCAGCTCAGGCCGGTCGCATTCGGCTTCCGGATAGCCGATGCAGAGATAGGCGATGAACTTCCAGGCGCTGGGCACGTCGAGAATGGCGCGGATCCGATCCGGGCTCAGGATCGATACCCAGCCAAGGCCAACGCCATCGGCGCGTGCGGCGAGCCACATCGCGGTGATCGCGGCGACCACGGAATATTCGGTCGTCTCCGGCATGGTCGCGCGGCCGAGGCCGTGGCCGATGCTGCTGGCCTTGTCCGCGAACACGGCGAGGTGGCCGGGGGCCTGCTCGAGGCCCGATAGTTTCAGCGTGGCATAGCGCGCTGCGCGGTCGCCGGAATAGGCGTTCAGCGCATCGGCGTTGCACGATTTGAAGTCCTCGATCACGGCGCGGCGTGTTGCGTGATCGTCAACGATGACGAAGCGCCAGGGCTGGCTGAGGCCGACCGAAGGCGACAGGCAGGCGGTATCGATCAGGCGAGGAATAGTGCCGTCCGGCAGGGGATCGGTCCGAAAGCGGCGGACGTCGCGGCGCCACACGAACAGCTCGCGCAAGTGCTGGCGGAAGGCGTCGTCGAACTCGACCATGACGTCAATGTCCCGTCTGGAACGACGCGGCGGCAACCAGCAGGATCAGGATCTCGCCGGTCTGCTCGAACGCGCCGAGGATGTCGCCGGTCTGCCCGCCGATCTGGCGGATGGCAAGCCGCGCCAGCATCAGGCCGGCGAGCGACAGCAGGACCAGGCCGACCAGCGCCTTGCCCGGGCCCAATGCCAGGGCAAGCGCGAGCGTTCCAACGGCGAAGGCCATGGCGACGCTGCGGCCCGGCGGCGAACCGGCGCTGGCCGACAGCCCGTCAGGCCGCGCCGGAGCGACCAGCGACATGAAGGCCGGCACGCCGGCGCGACTTGCTGCGTGCGCAGCGCACAGCGCCAGCATGACGGCCCATGGATCTGCGATCGCAGCGAGCGCGCTCCAGCGCAGGCCGAACGACAGGATGAGCGCGCAAGTACCATAGGTCCCGATCCGGCTGTCACGCATGATCTCGAGCTTGCGCTCGCGTGTCCGGCCGCCACCGAGTCCGTCCGCGGTGTCGGCAAGTCCGTCCTCGTGCAGCGCGCCGGTGATGAGGGCGGTCGTGGCCAGCACGAGCAGGGCGGCAAGGCCCGGTGTCAGTCCGAAGCGAATGGAGATCTTGTAGATCAACGCGCCGGCGAGGCCGACCAGCAGTCCCGCGACGGGCAGCGCCCAGGTCGCGCGCGCGATCGCGCCGTCGCCGGCGGGCTTGGACGATGCGACGGGGAGGATCGTGACGAACGATGCTGCGATCCTGAGATCGGCGACGACGTCTCGCAAGAGCTCGGCGCGCGGGATCATTTCAGCTTCATCGGCAGGCCGGCGACGACGAACTCGACCTCGTCGGCGACACCGGCAAGGGTCTGATTCATGATCCCGGCGGCATCGCGGAAGCTGCGCGCCAGCGCGTTGTCGGGCACGATGCCGAGGCCGACTTCGTTGGTCACCAGGATGACGGGGCTGCTCAAGCGGGGCAGGGCGCCGGCGAGTTCCCTCACGTCTCGCTCCCAGTCGCGCGCCGCATGCATCAGGTTGGAGAGCCACAGCGTCAGGCAGTCCACCAGCCGTGCGCCGCCGCCATCGGTTGCGAGCAGCGCCGGCACGAGATCGAGCGGGACTTCGCGCTCGATCCAGTCGGCTCCGCGCCGCGCGCGGTGTCGAGCGATGCGCTCCTCCATTTCGCCGTCGAGCGCCTCGGCGGTCGCGACGTAGACGGGCTGGCCGGGAAAGCTGCGCGCGCGCGCTTCCGCCCGGGTGCTCTTGCCCGATCGCGCTCCGCCGGTGATCAAGATGACGGCCATGAAGGTCTCCTGTCGCCAGCACTAATCATCAAACGCGCCCAAAGACAAAGCCGAAATCATGCGGCGAGGGACTTGCGCTCGGCCGCCGTCTTGCGCAACAGGGGCGGAGCGAGACGGGAGATTTGCGTGGAATTTGCGGGGGCCATGGCAGTGGCGATGGCGGTGGATGCCCTTCTGGGCTGGCCGTCGTCGCTGTTCGTGCGGATCGGCCATCCCGTCACCTGGCTGGGCTGGCTGATTGCCGCGATCGACTCCGCCTGGAATCGCGCGTCCGATCCGCCGGCGTCGCGCCGCGCTGCCGGCGTTGCCGGCGCACTCGTGGTGATCGCGCTCTCGGTCGCGCTCGGTTGGGGGCTTCAATCCTTGCTTCCCTCAGGCTGGATCCAGATCATGCTGGTGGGCATCCTGGCCTGGCCCCTGGTCGCCTTGCGCTCGCTGCACGACCACGTTGCCGCCGTCGCAGCCCCGTTGCAGGCCGGCGACATCGCCGCTGCACGAGACGCGGTGTCCCACATCGTCGGCCGCGATCCCGCGGCGCTCGATGAAGCCGGCATCGCGCGTGCGGCGATCGAGAGTCTCGCGGAGAACGCCTCCGACGGCATCGTGGCGCCGGTGTTCTGGGGCGCGCTATTCGGCTTGCCCGGAATCCTCGGCTACAAGGCCATCAACACGCTGGATTCCATGATCGGCCACCGCAGCGAACGGCACGAAGCCTTTGGGTGGGCTGCGGCGCGCATCGACGATGTCGCCAATTTCATTCCGGCGCGGCTGACCGGATTTCTCTTCGTACTGCTGGCACCGCAGCGATCGGAGGCGCTGTCGTGCATGACCCGCGATGCGCGCCGTCACCGCTCGCCCAATGCCGGCTGGCCGGAAGCCGCGATGGCCGGCGGGCTCGGCGTGCGGCTCAGTGGCCCCCGCATCTATCACGGTAGCATCACCAACGAGCCTTGGCTGAACGAGGGCGCCCGCGATCCGCGCGCCGCCGAGATCGCCGGGGCGCTGACGGTCTACCGCCGCGCCATGCTGCTGCTCGCAGGCCTGCTTGCGGTCCTGGCTTTCGCGTGAAAGAACGGGGCATGCGCGAGCACGGTGGAAATCTGGATCAGGCCCAGCTGCGTTTTGGTGGACGCGCGGAAGACTGGATCGATCTTTCGACCGGGATCAACCGGCTGCCTTATCCGGTGGGTGAGGTGAGCTTGCATGCGTGGAGCGCGCTGCCGTCGCGAGCCGAGATCGAGGCCTTGCATCGGGCTGCACAGCAGGCCTGCCGCACGAGTGCACCCGCCATTGCGATGGGCGGCGCGCAGGCCGCCATTCAATTGCTGCCGCAACTGGCGCCACCTGGTCGCGCCCGCATTCTCGCGCCGACCTACAATGAATATGCAGGCGTCCTGTCGGCTGCAGGCTGGGAGGTCCAGGAGATCGCGGAGCCTGACGCGCTGGCGGGCGCGGATCTCGCCATCGTCGTCAATCCCAACAATCCCGACGGCCGGCGTCATATGCCAAGGGATCTGCTGGCACTGCTGCCGCGCGTCGGCCGTCTCGTGATCGACGAGAGCTTTGCGGATGCCGTGCCGGAGCTGTCGCTTGCGCCGGAAGCGGATCGACCGGGACTGTTGATCTTGCGCTCCTTCGGAAAGTTCTATGGCCTTGCCGGCCTGCGGCTCGGCTTCGCGATCGGCAATGCCGCCGATATCGCCAGGCTCGCGGCGATGTCGGGTCCATGGCCGGTCTCGGGAGCGGCGATCGAGATCGGCTGCCGCGCCTTGCGCGACGAGGCCTGGGCCGGGGCCACGTCCGCGCGGCTTGCGCGCGACTGTGGCCGCCTCGACGACATGGCGCGGGCGCAGGGCTGGCGGCTTGTCGGCGGCGCGCCGCTGTTTCGCTTGTACGAGACGCCTCACGCGCTGGCCGCGCAAGAGAAGCTCGCGCGTCGCCAGATCTGGTCCCGCGTCTTCGCCCAAAAGCCGACATGGCTGCGCCTCGGGCTTCCCGGCAGCGACGCCGAATGGGCGCGCCTTGCCGAGGTCCTACCGCGCTAGCGCAAGCAGACCTTCGACGTCGAGATGGGTTTCGATGTGGTCGGCGAGCGCATCGAGCGCGTCTTCGACCCTGGCGCGATAGGGCTCGTCGCCTGCGGGAATGTCGAGCCTGGCCAGGAACGCCTTGCGGAAATCATCCGAACTGAACAGGCCATGCAGATAGCTGCCTTGCACGCGTCCATCCCTCGAGATCGCGCCTTCCGGCTCGCCATTGAGTTTCGCGAACGGGCGGGCGCGATCGGGGCCGTCGGTCCGGCCGATATGGATTTCGTAGGCTTCGATCGGCTGCTCGGTGGCGGCATGCACGGCCGTGACCCGCGTCAGCGTCTTCTGCGGGCTCATCATCGTCTCGACATCCAGCAGCGCGAGGCCGGGCGTGTCGCCCGCGGGACCCTCGATTCCTTGCGGGTCCGCAACGCTGCGCCCCAGCATCTGATAGCCGCCGCAGAGGCCGAGCACGTGGCCGCCCCGGCGGTGGTGCGCGAGGAGATCGATGTCCCAGCCCTGCGCGCGAAGGAAGGCCAAGTCGCCGCGAGTGGATTTCGAGCCGGGAATGATGACGAGGCGCACGTCGCCCGGAATGGCTTCGCCGGGACGGACCATCACGAGATCGACGCCCGGCTCGAGCTTGAGCGGATCGAGGTCGTCGAAATTGGCGATCCGCGACAGTGCGAGACAGGCGATCTTGCATTGGCCGGGCTTGCGCGCATCGCGCAGGCCGAGCGCATCCTCGGCCGGCAGTTCGCCGGCACGCGCGAACCGGGGCAGCACGCCGAAGCCGCGCCAGGCCGTCCTCTCCTCGATCAGCCTGTAGCCGTCGTCGAACAGCGTGGGATCGCCGCGGAACTTGTTGATGACAAATCCGCGGATCATCGCGGCATCGTCGGGGTCGATCACCGTCTTGATGCCGACGAGCTGGGCGATGACGCCGCCGCGGTCGATGTCGCCGACCAGCACGACCGGCACGTCTGCCTTGCGTGCAAAGCCCATATTGGCGATGTCGGCCTTGCGCAGGTTCACCTCGGCCGGACTGCCGGCGCCTTCGACCAGCACGAGATCGGCGCGCGCCTTCAGCCGCTCGAAGCTCTCCAGCACCGCGCCCATCAATGACGGTTTCATCGCGGCGTAGTCGCGCGCACGCGCCGTGGCGATGCGCTTGCCGTGAACGATGACCTGCGCGCCGACATCGGTCTCGGGCTTGAGCAGCACCGGGTTCATGTCGGTGTGCGGCTCGACTCCGGCGGCCAGCGCCTGCAGCGCCTGGGCGCGTCCGATCTCGCCGCCGTCGACGGTCACGGCCGCGTTGTTCGACATGTTCTGCGGCTTGAAGGGGAGCACGCGCAGGCCGCGCCGCGTGAAGACACGCGCAAGGCCGGCGACGATGAGCGACTTGCCCACGTCCGAGCCGGCCCCCTGGATCATCAATGCGCGCGTCATCGCGGAGCCCAATCAGAACTCGACGCCGGCCTGCGCCTTGATGCCGGAGCGGAATGGGTGCTTGACCAGCGTCATCTCGGTGACGAGGTCGGCGATCTCGATCAACTCGTCCTTGGCGTTGCGCCCGGTGAGCACGACATGCGTCATCGGCGGCTTCTGCGTCGTCAGGAAGTCGACCACTTCAGTGATGTCGAGATAATCGTAGCGCAGCGCGATGTTGATCTCGTCGAGCACGACCATGCGCAAGCTTTCATCGCGGATCAGTTCCTTGGCCTTCTCCCAGCCGGCGCGCGCGGCGGCGATGTCGCGAGCGCGGTCCTGCGTCTCCCAGGTAAAACCTTCGCCCATCGCGTGGAACTGGCAGAGATCGCCGAAATGGCCGGTGAGAAGGCGTCGCTCGCCGGTGTCCCAGGCGCCCTTGATGAACTGCACGACCGCGCAAGGGAAGCCATGGGCGACGCAGCGGACGATCATGCCGAAGGCCGAGGAGGATTTGCCCTTGCCGGCACCGGTGTGAACGATGATCAGGCCCTTTTCGCCGCTCTTGGCCGCCATGATCTTGTCGCGGGCAGCCTTCTTCTTCGCCATTTTCTTGGCGTGCCGGGCGTCGGTTTCCTCAGCTGTTTGGGTATCCGGTTCAGGCGTCATGGTACCCGGTCCTTCGGCTTGACAAGTGGCGGCCACCGGCAAATGGTGGCCCGGCGTTGGTTCCTGTCCTATGACAGGCGAAGAGGGAATGCGATAGGGTCCGAATCGGCAAGATTTGGGTCCAAAATGCAGCCGCCCCCGCGACCGTGACCGGAGAGATGCCCGAAGCCACTGATCCCCTTGGGAATCGGGAAGGCGGGGATCGAAGGGCAAAGCCCTGCTCCGCAAGCCGGGAGACCTGCCAGCGCGGACGAGTTTTGGACCGGCGGACGGGGTGTTCCGCGACGGGGAAACGGGCCTCTCGAGTCAGGGTCCGTGCGCCTCTCGCCTCCCGCCGACTATCCTGGAAGAGGCGATGACCGTCACACTTCACGTCTGCATCACCTGCCGCGCCGGCGAGACGCTTGGCGAGGGCGAGACGACGCCCGGCAAGCGCCTGCATGGCGCGATCCTCGACGCCGGCGTCCCCGACGGCGTCAATGTGGTTCCCGTGGAATGCCTGTCGGCCTGCAGCCAGGGCTGCTCGGTCGCGCTCAGCGCTCCCGGCCGCTGGTCCTATGTCTACGGCCGCCTGTCGGAGACGAATGCGAACGACGTGGTCGCGGGCGCCGCGGCCTATGCGGCCGCGCCCGACGGCCTCGTGCCCTGGCGCAGCCGGCCGGAAATATTCCGCAAGCAGTCGCTTGCCCGCATTCCCCCCATTGCCGTCGTGCCGGAGGCCGCCGAATGAACTCGCTCGCAAAAGTCCCCGTTACGGTGGTTACGGGGTTTCTCGGTTCCGGCAAGACCACGCTGATCCAGCATCTGCTCAGCAATGCGGGCGGCAAGAAGCTCGCCGTGCTGGTCAACGAGTTCGGCAGCGAGGGCGTCGACGGCGAGATCCTGAAATCATGCGCTGACGCCAATTGTCCGGAGGAGAACATCGTCGAGCTCGCCAATGGCTGCATCTGTTGCACCGTCGCCGACGATTTCATTCCGACCATGGAGCAGTTGCTGGCGCGCCCCGTGAAGCCCGATCACATCCTGATCGAGACCTCGGGCCTGGCACTGCCAAAACCGCTGCTGAAGGCATTCGACTGGCCGGAGATCCGTTCGCGCATCACGGTGGATGGCGTGATCGCGCTGGCCGATGCCGAAGCCGTCGCAGCCGGCCGCTTCGCGCCGGATCCGGCCGCGGTCGATGCGCAGCGCGCGGCGGACGAGAATCTCGACCACGAGACGCCGCTGTCGGAAGTGTTCGAGGACCAGATCGCCTGCGCGGACATCGTGCTGCTGACCAAGGCGGATCTCGCGGGCGCGGCGGGAATCGAAGCCGCCAAGGCGGCGATCATCGCCGAGATGCCGCGCCGCGTGCCGATGCTTCCCATCACCGACGGTGCGATCGATGCGCGTGTCATCCTCGGTCTTGGCGCTGCCGCCGAGAACGATCTCGCCGCGCGCCCGTCGCATCATGACGGCGAGGAGGAGCACGAGCACGACGATTTCGCCTCCGTCGTGATCGATCTTCCGGAGGTCGCGGATATCGATGCACTGGTGGCCTCGGTCCAGCGTCTGGCGCGCGAGCAGAACGTGCTGCGCGCCAAGGGCTATATCGCGGTCGCGGGCAAGCCGATGCGCCTCCTGCTGCAGGCCGTCGGCGAGCGCGTGCGTCACCAGTTCGACAAGCCCTGGGGCACGGGTCTCAGGCAGTCAAAGCTGGTCGTGATCGGCGAGCACGGTGACATCGACGAGGCCGCGATCAGGTCAGGACTGGGCGTCTGATGCACGTCGTCTTCCGCGAGAGCCGCGGTCTGGAGGAGACCGCGACGCCAAGAGATATCGGCCAGGACCCGGCCGATCTCGTGGTGCTCTCGTATTCCGATTCCGATCTGGCTGCGTTCGCGGCCGGCTGGCGGCGTGGGCGCGACAGCCTGCCGTCGCTGCGGCTCGCCAATCTTGCGGAGCTCCGTCATCCGCTGTCGGTCGACACCTATATCGAGCGTACGCTGTCGCAGGCGCGCGGCATCCTCGTGCGCCTGATCGGT
This sequence comes from Bradyrhizobium sp. CCBAU 53415, assembly GCF_028128735.1. NCBI lineage: Bacteria > Pseudomonadati > Pseudomonadota > Alphaproteobacteria > Hyphomicrobiales > Nitrobacteraceae > Bradyrhizobium > Bradyrhizobium sp. CCBAU 53415. The sequence goes on from NZ_LBJF01000027.1 coordinate 864,516, forward strand.
GGTGAGTCCTACTGGCCGTACGGGCTCGCGGCCCTGCAGCAACTTGCGAGAGACCGCAATATCGTGCTGGCCGTGCTGCCGGCCGACGGCCGCGACGACGCGCGGCTCGATGCATACTCGACCCTGCCGGTCTCGACGCTGCGCCGGCTCAAGGTGCTCTGCGACACGGGCGGCCCGGTCGCGGCGCAAGCGGCTATCGCGCAGCTCGCGCTGGCCTCGGGTCTCTATGCCGGTCCGGTCGTCGGCGAGATGAGCGTGCCCGAGATGGGGTTCTACGATCCCGCGCGCGGCGTCATTGCGGCGCCGGCGGACCGCGAGGGGAAGCCGCGCGCGCTAGTGACGTTCTATCGTTCCTATCTCACCGCTGCGGACACCGGCCCGGTCGATGCCCTGATTGCCGCGCTGCGCGAGAGGGGATTCGACGCCCATGGCGCCTTCGTCACCTCGCTGAAGGCTCCGGGCGCCGCCGATTGGCTGCGCGCATATCTTGCGCAAGATCCTCCAGCCGCGATCGTCAACGCAACGGCGTTCTCGGCCGTGGGCGACGACGGCACGACGCCGTTCGATGCCGCGACGTGCCCCGTGTTTCAGGTCGCGCTCTCCACGGCGCGGCGCGAGGATTGGGCGGAGTCGCTCCGCGGCCTGTCGCCCGGCGACCTTGCGATGCATGTGGTGCTGCCCGAGGTCGATGGACGCCTGTTCGCGGGCGTGGTGAGTTTCAAATCGTCCGCGATGCGCGATCCCGATCTGCAATTCTCGCATCTGGCGCACGCGCCCGATGCGGAGCGTGTGAAGGCCGTCGCCGCGCGCGTCGCGGCCTGGCGGCGGCTTGCCGAGACGCCGGCCGGCGAGAAGCGGGCGGCGATCGTGCTCTCGAACTATCCCGGCCGGCCGCACCAGATCGCGCATGCGGTCGGTCTCGATGCGCTGGCTTCGGTCGAAGCGTTGGTGTCCGATCTCGCTGAGGCCGGATTCGCTGTTGCTCAGGTTCATGCGCTCGGCGAGACGCTGCTCAAGCAGCAATTGATCTGGAATGTCGCCGAGTACCGCGCGGCGCTCTCGCGCCTGCCGCAATCCTTGCGGGATGATCTCGCGCAAGCCTGGGGCTCGCCGGAAGACGATCCGAGCTGCCGCGACGGCGCGTTCCGTTTCGCCGCGATCCAATGTGGTCGGTCGATCGTCGCAGTTCAGCCGGAGCGCGGCGATGCCGCCTCGCGCGATGCCGACTATCACGATCTCGCCCGCACGCCGCGCCATGCTTACGTCGCCTTCTATCTCTGGCTCGGGCAGCAGGGCTGTGGCGCCGTCGTGCATATGGGCGCGCACGGCACGCTGGAGTGGCTGCCCGGGAAATCCGTGGCGCTGTCATCGAACTGCTGGCCTGAAGCCCTGACCGGCGATCTCCCGATCATCTATCCCTTCATCGTCAACGATCCCGGCGAGGCCGCTCAGGCCAAGCGGCGCGTCGGCGCGGTCACGATCGGCCATTTGCCGCCACCGCTCGCAATGTCCGCGGTGCCGGAAGGCCTGCGCCGTCTCGAGCGGCTGCTCGACGAATATTCGACCGCCGACGGTCTCGATCCCGCCCGCCGGCAGCGCCTCATCGCGGCGATCCGCGACGAGGCCCGCGCCGCCGGCCTCGAAGAGGATCTCGGTCTCGATGCATCGGCGGCGCCGGCCGAAGCGATCCCGCGGATCGATCGCTTCGTCTGCGATCTCAAGGAGAGCCAGTTCGGCGACGGCTTGCATGTGTTCGGCCGCGGAGCTTGCGGCGAAGCGGAGCGGGACGCGCTGCTTGCTGCGCTGGCAGGCCGACGCGTTGCGCCGGGACCATCGGGCTCGCCCTATCGCGGCCGCCAGGACGTGCTGCCGACCGGGCGCAATCTCTTCGCCGTCGATCCGCGCGCGGTGCCGACGCCGTCTGCGCATGCGCAAGGCATCAAGCTCGCCGAAGAGCTGCTCCGCCGCCATTTGCAGGATCATGGCGACTGGCCGAAGGGCCTCATCGTCGATCTCTGGGGCTCGGCGACGATGCGCACCGCCGGCGAGGAATTCGCCATGGCGCTGCACCTGGCCGGCCTTGCGCCGCGCTGGGATCACGCCTCCGGCCGCGTCACCGGGTACGACATCATCGCGCCGGCCGAACTCGGCCGTCCGCGCATCGACGTCTCGCTACGCGTGTCGGGCCTGTTCCGCGATGTCTTCGCGGGTCTCGCGCAATTGTTCGAAGCCGCTTCCGGGGCGCTTGCGGAGCGCGAGGACGAGGGCGACGAGAATCCGTATCGTCACCGCGTGGCCCGCGTGTTCGCGCCGCGGCCCGGACAATATGGCGTCGGCCTCTCGGCGATCCCGGATGCCTTCACATCCGAGACGCGCGATGCGGCCGGCGAAGCCTGGTTGTCGGCATCGTCCTGGGCGTTCTCCGCGGATGGTACGATGCAGCCGGATCGTACCGGCATCGAGCAGCGCCTCGCGTCCGCAGACGCTTTTGTCCATATCCAGGACTTGCCGGAAACCGATCTCCTGCTCGCCGCTGACTATGCCGCGCATGAAGCGGGCGTCGCTGCGGCTGCAGCCCGCCTCGGTGCAGGCGCGCCGTCACTCTATCATCTCGATGCGACACGATCCGGCGAGCCGCATGCGCGCACGCTGACGGAGGAGATTTCACGTGTCGTCCGGGCACGCGCGGCCAATCGGGCCTGGATCGCGGGCATGATGCGTCACGGCTTTCGTGGCGCCGCCGAGATCACCGCGACGCTGGAGCATATGGCCGCCTTCGCGCATCTCGCCGGCGCCGTGCCGCCGCATCTGTTCGACCTCTATTACGATGCGACACTCGGCAACGACGACGTCCGCGCCTTCATGGCCCGTGAAAATCCGTTCGCGCTCGCCGCGATGGAGGCCTGCTTCACACGGCTGCACGAAGCCTCACTCTGGCGAACCCGCCGCAATTCGATCGCGGCGGCGCTGCGGGAGGCCTCATGAGCGCGGCGGCAGTCAAGGGCTGGTGTCCCGGCGCGCTGCGACCGATGCTATCGGGCGACGGGCTCGTGGTGCGCGTGCGTCCGTTTGGCGGGCGCCTTGAAGCGCCACAGATCTCCGGGCTGGCCGAACTCGCCGAGCGCTTCGGCAACGGCCTGATCGACGTCACAAGCCGGGCCAATCTCCAGATCAGGGGCGTCAAGGAGGAGAGCCATCTTCCGTTGCTCGACGGCCTTGCGCAGCTCCAGCTGCTCGACCGCGACGCCGACATCGAAGCTCGACGCAACATCCTGGTGACGCCGTTCTGGAGCAGCGGCGACGAAACGCAGTCGCTCGCTGCGGAGCTCGAGGAGGCGCTTGCCGATTCCGGCCTCGCGCTTCCCACCAAGTTCGGCTTCGCCATCGATGACGGAAGGTCGCGCGTCCTGGCCGGCGATTCCGCCGACATACGCATCGAGCGCGATCGCTCGGGCCGTCTCCTGGTGCGGCCCGACGGCGCGAGGCTCGGCCGCTCGGTCGCCCGCGGACAGGCCGTGAGCACGGCGCTGGCGCTCGCAAGCTGGTTCATCATCTCCGGCGGCGCGAGGGGCGGGCGCGGGCGCATGGCGGCCCACATCGCGTCCGGGACGGCGTTGCCTCAATCGCTGCGCGGCGAGACCGAGCCGGCGCCCGTGATGGCCGCGGCTCGGCCCGGGCACTATCCGCAAGGCGCGATGGTCGGCGTCGCGTTCGGGCAGATGCTCCACGCCACGCTCCATCAGTTCTCCGGTTGCGGACATGCGCTGCGCATGACGCCCTGGCGGATGGTGCTCAGCGAGGGTAAGCGCGAGATGCCGAGCGGGGCGGGCCTCATCACCGAGCCGTACGATCCGGCGCTGCGCGTCATCGCCTGCAGCGGCGCACCGCGCTGCCGGGAAGCCCATGCCGATACGCGCGCGCTCGCAGCAGCGCTGGCGCCGCGCATTGCCGCCGATACGCGGCTCCACGTCTCCGGCTGCGGCAAGGGCTGCGCCCATTCCGGCAGGGCTGCGGTCACGCTGATTGCGACGCATGCCGGATTCGATCTCGTCCGCAACGGCTCGACCCGCGACGAGCCGATCCTGCGCGGGCTGAGCGGCGCCGATATCGTCAGCGATCCCTCCATCCTGGTCGGAGGGAACTGATGCCGCACACCTACGAGACCGACGGCGCGGCGATCTACCGGCAATCCTTTGCGACCATTCGGGCCGAGGCCGATCTTGCGCGCTTTACGCCCGACGAGGAGCCGGTGGTGGTGCGCATGATCCACGCCGCCGGCATGGTCGGCCTGGAGGCGCATGTCCGCTTCACGTCAGGCATGGCAACCCTCGCGCGCGCGGCCTTGCAGAAGGGCGCGCCGATCCTGTGCGATGCGCGCATGGTCTCGGAAGGCATTACGCGCGCAAGATTGCCGGCGGCGAATGCCGTCATCTGCACGCTCGGAGACTCCGCCGTTCCCGCGCTCGCGCAATCCATGCGCAACACGCGCTCGGCTGCGGCGCTGGAGCTATGGAGGCCGTATCTGGGCGGCGCGATCGTCGCGATCGGCAATGCGCCGACCGCGCTGTTTCATCTGCTCAACATGCTGGAGGATCGCGACTGCCCCCGGCCTGCGGCGATCATCGGCTGTCCGGTCGGCTTCGTCGGCGCCGCCGAATCGAAAGCCGCGCTGATGGAGGATCCGCCGGTGCCGGCACTGACGGTCGAGGGCCGCCTCGGCGGCTCCGCGATCACGGTTGCTGCCGTGAACGCGCTGGCGAGCCGGAGCGAATAGCCATGGGACGCATCATCTGCTGCGGTCTCGGCCCCGGGGATCCCGATTTGATGAGCGTGCGCGCCGACCGCGCGGTGCGCGCGGCCAAGCACGTGGCTTATTTCCGCAAGAAGGGAAGGCCGGGTCAGGCGCGGCGCATCGTCGAAGGCATGCTCGCTCCTGATGTCACCGAATATCCCATGGAATATCCTGTGACTACGGAGATCGCTTTCGACAGCCCCGAATACGTGCAGCTGCTCGCCGGCTTTCATGATGAATGGGCCGAGCGCCTGGCGCGTCTGGCGCGCGCGGTCGATGTCGTCGTGCTCTGCGAGGGCGATCCCTACTTCTACGGCTCGTTCATGCATCTGCACACGCGCCTGCAGGGCCGCGTCGAGATCGAGGTGATCGCAGGGATTCCCGGCATGGTCGGGTGCTGGAACGGAGTCGGACGGCCGATCGCGCTCGGCGACGACGTGACGACGGTGTTGATGGGCACGCTCCCCGAAGACGAGCTCGAACGGCGCATGCGCGATTCCGATGCGCTCGTCGTCATGAAGACTGGCCGCAATCTCGCAAAGGTGCGCCGCGCGCTTGGCTCTGCCGGCCGGCTGGGCGATGCCTGGCTGGTCGAGCGCGGCACCATGCCCGGCGAACGTGTCGCGCGGCTCGCCGAGATCGATGTCGCCGATTGTCCTTATTTTGCGATCGTGCTCGTGCACGGCAAGGGCCGGCATCTGGAGGCGGCCGAATGACGGGCACGCTGACCATCGCAGGCCTCGGGCCCGGGAGCGACGCGCTGCTGACGCCGGAGGTTTCCGCCGCGCTTGCAGCCGCGACTGACATTCTGGGCTACGCGCCCTATGTCGCGCGTGTGCCGCCGCGGGCTGGGCTCAGGCTGCACCCGTCGGACAATCGCGAGGAGTTGCAACGCGCGCGCGAGGCCCTGCGACTTGCGGACGAAGGCGGGCAGGTCGTCGTCGTGTCCTCCGGCGATCCCGGCGTGTTCGCGATGGCCTCGGCCGTGTTCGAGGCGCTCGAACAGGCGCCGCAATGGCAGCAGCTGCCGATCCGCGTGTTGCCGGGTATCACCGCGATGCTGGCGGCGGCCGCGCGTGCGGGCGCGCCGCTCGGCCATGATTTCTGCGCGATCAATCTCTCGGACAATCTCAAGCCGTGGACGGTGATCGAGAAGCGTTTGCGGCTGGCCGCGGAAGCCGATTTTGCCATTGCGATGTACAATCCGCGCTCGGCGAGCCGGCCGGAAGGATTTGGCCGCGCGCTTGCGGTGCTTCGAGAGGCCGGTTGCGGCGAACGCCTGGTGATCTTCGCACGCGCGATCAGCGCGGCTGACGAGAAGATCACGACCGTCATGCTGGACGAGGCGACACCCGAGATGGCCGACATGCGCACGCTCGTGATCGTCGGCAATTCGCAGACGCGCCAGGTCGGCCGCTGGGTCTATGCACCGAGGCAGGTCCGATGACCGAGCCACTGCATCACCTCCGTAACGCTTTCGGCCCGCAACCGCTCGGGCAGTTGCGGTCGCGAGATCATGATCACGGGCAGGCCGAGCATGCGGGCGGCGTCGATCTTGGCGCGTGCGCCTTCGCCACCGGAATTGCGGGCGACGATCCAGGCGATGCCGCGCGTGCGCATCATCTCGAGCTCGCCTTCGAGCGTGAATGGCCCGCGCGATACGATCACGTCGGCGGCGAAGGGCAGGGGCGCCTCTGGCGGATCGACGAACCTCAACGTGTAGACATGCTGCGGCCTGCTCGCAAACGGCGCGATGTGCTGACGGCCGATGGCGAGGAACACGTTTGCGGGCGCCTCGGGCAACGCAGCGGCTGCCGCGTTGACATCGCGAGTTTCGATCCAGTGATCGCCGGTCGCTCTCGTCCAGGGCGCGCGTTCCAGTGCAATCAACGGCGTACCCGCTTCTGCGCAAGCCGCGACGGCATTGCGGCTCATCTCGGCGGCAAAGGGATGCGTTGCGTCGATCACATGTGTAATGGCTTCACGACGAATGTAATCGGCCAGCCCGCTCACGCCACCAAAACCGCCGATGCGAGTCGGCAGCGGCTGGTCGGCCGGCGCGCGGGTGCGGCCGCCATAGGAATAGACGGCGTCGACGCCGGCGCGCGCGATCTCCGCTGCGAGCAGGCTCGCATCGGCCGTTCCGCCCAGAATGAGGGCGCGTGTCATGAGTGATTCCTTGGCTGATCCCTGGCTGACCATCATCGGTATCGGCGAAGATGGCCTTGCCGGGCTGTCCGAGGCAAGCCGAAAGGCGCTTGCCGAGGCTGAAACCGTGTTCGGTGGCGAGCGCCACCTTGCGCTTGCGGAGGTCGGCGGCCGCGGCCAGCCGTGGCCGGTGCCGTTCGATGCGGATGTCGTGCTGAGCTGCAGTGGCAGGCCGACGGTGGTGCTCGCCTCCGGCGATCCGTTCTGGCATGGCGCCGGCGCGAGTCTCGCCGAGAAGCTCGACGGCGGGGAATGGATCGCGCATTCCGCACCGTCGACATTCTCGCTTGCGGCCGCGCGGCTGGGCTGGCGCCTCGAGTCGGTTGTGTGCCTCGGCCTTCATGCGGCGCCATTCGAGCGTCTCGTGCCGCATCTGGCGCAAGATGCACGCATCATATGCCTGGTGCGCGACGCAACGGCGGTCGGCGATCTCACGAAGTGGCTGACGCAACGTGGATGGGGCGCCTCACTCGTGTGGACTCTCGCTGCGCTTGGCGGCCCACGCGAAATGATCGACCAGCATCGCGCCGATCTCTTTGCTGGGGATATTGCCGGCAATCTGGTTGCGGTGGCGGTGCAGGCGCGGGGAGGCAAAGGCGTTCCCCGCAGTTCGGGATTATCGGACGATCTCTTCGTCCATGACGGCCAGATCACCAAGCGGCCGGTGCGCGCGCTCGCCCTCTCGGCGCTGGCGCCGCGGCCCGGCGAAAGGCTGTGGGACGTCGGCGCCGGTTCGGGTTCGATCTCGGTGGAGTGGGCGCTGTGTGGTGGGACGGCCACCGCCATCGAGCTGCGTGAAGATCGCGCCGCGAACGTTCGCAGCAATGCAGCGGCGTTCGGACTGGCGCATCGGATCCACGTCATTGCAGGCAAGGCGCCCGAAGCCCTTGCTGCGCAGGACCCGCCGGATGCTGTCTTCATCGGCGGCGGCCTTGATAGTACAATATTCGCTGTGATCTGGTCCCGACTTGCGCCGGGCGCTCGGCTGGTTGCACATTCGGTCACGCTGGAAACGGAAGCGCTGCTCGGCGAATTGCACCAGCGTCACGGCGGCGAGTTGATGCGGGTGGAGATGGCCCATGCCGCCCCGCTCGGCCGTTACCGGTCGTGGGAAGCGACGCGGCCCGTGGTGCAATGGAGTGCGATCCGATGAAGGTCGCGGGATTCGGATTCAAGAAGGATGTCTCGCTGGCTTCGCTGCGCGAGGCACTGCTGGCGGCCGGCGGTCCGGAAGGCCTCGCGGCGGTGGCGACAGTCAGCGACAAGGCCGACGCAGAGGTGTTGAAGCAGCTCGCACGCGAATGTGGTGTGCCGATCAAGGCCGTTCCGGCCGATGTGCTGTCTGGTGTCGACACGCGGACGCAGTCAAAGCTCGTCGTGGAAAAGTTCGGCACCGGATCGGTAGCCGAAGCTGCGGCCCTTGCTGCCGCCGGTCCTCGCGCGCGGCTGATTGCGACGCGTGTAGTCTCGCAGGATCGCTCGGCCACTGCCGCAATCGCGGAAGGAGACGGCGCATGACGGTGCATTTCATCGGCGCTGGGCCTGGCGCTGCCGATTTATTGACGCTGCGCGGCCGCGATCTGATCGCTGCCTCTCCGGTCTGCCTCTATGCCGGCTCGCTGGTGCCGGAGGGCGTGCTGGCGCATTGCCCGCCCGGTGCGCGCATCGTGAATACCGCGCCGCTGTCGCTCGACGGGATCATAGCGGAGATCGCCGCCGCGCATGCGGCAGGCAAGGATGTGGCACGGGTGCATTCCGGCGACCTCTCGATCTGGTCGGCGATGGGCGAGCAGATCCGCCGTTTGCGCGCGCTCGGCATTCCCTTTTCGGTGACGCCGGGCGTGCCGTCGTTCTCAGCTGCTGCCGCGGCGCTGGAGGCTGAACTCACGCTGCCCGGTCTTGCCCAGACGGTCGTGCTGACGCGCACGCCGGGGCGGGCCAGCGCAATGCCCGAAGGCGAGAAGCTTGCCGCATTCGCCGCGACCGGCGCGGTGCTCGCGGTCCATCTGTCGATTCACCTGCTCGACAAGGTCGTCGCCGAGCTCACGCCGCATTATGGCGCGGACTGCCCCGTCGCAATTGTCTGGCGCGCGAGCTGGCCGGACGAGCGCATCGTTCGTGCCACGCTCGGCTCGCTCGATGCGGCCGTCGGTACGGAGATGGAGCGCACCGCTCTGATCCTGGTCGGCCGGACACTGGGCTCGGCGGATTTTGACGAGAGCCGCCTCTACGCCGCCGACTACGATCGTCGCTATCGGCCCATGGGCGCCGAGCCGCGTTTTCCGGAGGCATCGTGATGCCCGCAGGGCTCGTGATCTCCGCGCCGGCCTCCGGTGTTGGCAAGACGACGCTGACGCTGGCGCTTGCCCGCGCCTGGCGCCATCGCGGATTGAACGTGCAGTGCTTCAAGAGCGGCCCCGACTACATCGATCCCGCCTTTCACGCTGCCGCCACGGGACGCGCCTCCGTCAATGTCGACAGCTGGGCGATGGACCGCGCAGGCATCGCGCATCTCGTCAGCCGCGGTGCCGACGCCGATGTCGTGCTCGCCGAGGGATCGATGGGCCTGTTCGACGGTGTTGCCGCACGCGGTGTCTCCGGCACCGGTGCCACCGCTGATATTGCGGAGTTGCTCGGCTGGCCGGTGGTTCTGGTGATCGATCCCTCTGGCCAGGCGCAGACTGCGGCGGCGATCGCCGCAGGCCTTCGCGATTATCGCGCCGGCGTGCGCCTTGCGGGCGTCGTGCTCAACCGTGTCGCCAGCCCGCGTCATGAAGATCTCGTGCGGCGTGCGCTCAACGATGCAGGAATCGCCGTGTTCGGCGCGCTGCCGCGTCATGCCGAGATCAGCCTGCCGAAGCGGCATCTCGGCCTGGTGCAGGCCGAGGAGCAGGCGGAGATCGGCAAGCTGATCGACGAGGCCGCGCGCTTTATTGCCGAGCACGTCGATCTCGATGTGGTGTTGCAATCGGCAGCCAAATGGTCGCCGCAACCTGCGGCGAACGGTCTGAATGTGACGCCGCCCGGCCAGCGCATCGCGCTGGCCCGCGATCCGGCATTCTCCTTCGTCTATCCGCATATGCTGGAAGCCTGGCGCGCGGCGGGCGCCGAGATCTCGACATTCTCTCCGCTCGCCGATGAAGCGCCTGACGCGAGCGCCGACGTCTGCTGGCTTCCCGGCGGCTATCCCGAGCTGCACGCCGGCAAGATCGCGGCCAATGCGCGCTTTCGCAGCGGCCTGCGCGCGTTCGCCGAGACACGGCCGGTGCATGGCGAGTGCGGAGGCTATATGGTGCTGGGAGCTGCTTTGACCGATGCCGACGGCGTCCGCCATGAGATGGCGGGCCTGCTTGGCCTCGAGACGAGCTTTGCCAAACGGCGGATGCATCTTGGTTATCGTCTCGCCACGCTCGCATCCCCGATGCCGGGACATCAGGCCGGTGCACGCCTGCGCGGCCACGAGTTCCACTATTCGACGATCGTCGCGCAGCCTGATGCGCCGCTGGCGGTCGTGCACGATGCGACGGGCGCCGTCATCGCCGAGACCGGCTCGCAGCGCGGCCGCGCCACCGGCACATTCTTCCATCTGATCGCGGAGGACCGGTGAGCGGATTCGTCTCCTTCATTTCCGCCGGTCCTGGCCATCCCGAGCTGCTCACGGTGAGGGGGGCCGCGCGGCTGCGCGAGGCCGACGTCGTGCTCTATGACGACCTCGCCTCCGGCGCGATCCTCGATCTCGCCCGGCCCGGCGCCAATCTCGTCGCGGTGGGGAAGCGGGCGGGGCGGCCCTCGACCAAGCAGCACCATGTCAACCGTCTCCTGGTCGACTATGCCGGAACCGGCGCCCGCGTCGTACGGCTGAAGTCGGGCGATGCCGGCATTTTCGGCCGGCTCGAGGAGGAGCTGGAGACGCTGCGCGAGGCGGGCATCGGCTACGAGATCATTCCCGGTGTCACATCCGCCTGCGTCGCCGCAGCCCAGGCCGGCATTCCCCTGACCCGCCGACATACCTCCCGCCGGGTGCAGTTCATCACCGGTGCCGATGTCAGCGGCGAGCTGCCGCAGAACCTGAATTGGGCGGCGCTGGCGGACCCTGAGGCGACGACCGTGGTCTATATGGGCCGGCGCACCTTTCCGGCGCTTGCCGCAAGATTGATCGCGCACGGCCTCGCCCCGACCACCCCGGCGCTGTTCGCCGAATCCCTCGGGCGGTCTGACGAACGGCTGGTCCGCACCACCATTGCCGAGCTCGCCGAGCAGCTTGCGCGCGGCGGCGCCGCGTCCACCGCCGCCGTCATCCTGTTCGGCGCGCTGGCAGGGGATTATCCCTCGTGACGGCCGCAGCCACCCTTCGCCCCTTGACGCCGGCTCCGCGAAAGGGGCACACAGGAGAGGCATGGTGCTCGACGCGGCGCAAAGCGCCGGAGCATAATCGGGAATGGGGGTGGGCGGACCCAGTTGCGGCGCCCAAAACCCCAGCCGCCCCCGCGACTGTAAGCGGTGAGGGGCTCCTATCAGCCACTGGGCCGAAAGGTTCGGGAAGGCCGGAGAACCCAGTGACCCGCGAGCCAGGAGACCGGCCCTGCACGTTTTGAGGCCAAGGCCGTCGGGTGTGACGGCAGGAAGGAATTGAGCCATGCATATCGAACCCGGAGTAGTGACGGGCGCCAAGCTCGTGTTGAGTTACGCAACCGGCATCGCCGCAGGCGGCATTGCGCTGAAGCTGGCGGCCGAAACCGTCCGCGAGCAGGGCGTCGGCTCGTTCGCGGCGCGCACGCTGGCCACCACGGGCCTCGTCTTCACCTTCTTTCAGGTCCTGCCGCATTTCCCGGTCGGCGTCTCCGAAGTGCACTTCATCCTCGGCTCGACCTTGTTCCTGCTGTTTGGTGCTGCGCCCGCGGCCTTCGGCCTCGCACTCGGCCTCCTGCTCCAGGGCATCTTCTTCGTGCCGACCGACTTGCCGCAATACGGCATGAACGTCACGACGCTGCTGGTGCCGCTGTTCGCGATCCAGGCGATCGCGACGCGGATCATTTCGCGCAACACCGCCTATGTCGATTTGAAGTACCGTCAGGCGCTGGCGCTCTCGACGACCTATCAGGCCGGCGTGGTCGCCTGGGTGGCGTTCTGGGCGCTCTATGGCTCCGGCTTTGCCGCGAGCAACCTCGCCAACATCGCGACCTTCGCGGCCTCCTACGCGCTGGTCATCGTGATCGAGCCGCTCGCCGATCTCGCTGTGCTGGCCTTGGCGAAGTCGCTGCGTGGTGTCATCGCGCCCGGCCTCGTCACCCCGCGTCTGCACAACGCTGCCTGAGAGACAAGCGAATGGGCGGCCGCTGCGGCCGCCCTTCGCGCTCGCGATGCTCACGCTCTCCCTGATAGGCATCGGTTGCGGCGATCCCGAGCAGCTCACGAGCGCCGCGATCCGCGCCATCAACACAGCCGATCTTGTCCTGATCCCGCGCAAGGGCGCCGCGAAGTCCGATCTCGCAGATCTCCGGCGAACGATCTGCGCGGACGTGCTCACCAGCGACGAGACAGCCATCGCCGAATTCGATCTTCCCGTGCGCGATGCCGGCGAAGCTGATTACCGCAAGGGCGTAGACGCTTGGCACGATGCGGTTGCCGCGACCTGGTCGCAGACGATCGCGAGGCATCTCGAAGGTGAAGGCAAGGTTGCGCTGCTGATCTGGGGCGATCCCTCGCTCTACGATTCCTCGCTGCGCATTGCGCGGCGGCTCGATCCCTTGCCGAAGATCGAAGTCGTGCCCGGCATCACTTCGATCCAGGCGCTATGCGCGGCGCATGCACTGCCGCTCAACGACGTCGGCGAGCCGTTCCTGGTCACGACGGGGCGGCGCTTGGGCGAACGCGGCTGGCCGCAGGGAGTCGATACCGTCGTGGTGATGCTCGACGGCGGCACGGCATTTCAGTCGCTCGATCCGACCGGGCTCCACATCTGGTGGGGTGCCTATCTCGGCATGCCCGATCAGATCCTGATGTCCGGTCGGCTCGCGGACGTGGGCTCGCGCATCGTCACCGCACGGCAGGAGGCGCGCGAGCGGCACGGCTGGATCATGGACAGCTATATTCTCAAGCGCAGGGGATAGGCGAGGCAGCATGCTTCCCGAATGGATTTATCAGAACTGCCCGGAGGTCTCCGCGGTCCATCGCGAGGCGGCATTGGCGCGGCAGGCGCAACTGACGAAGCCCACCGGCGCGCTCGGCCGGCTCGAGCAACTCGCGATCGAGCTTGCGGGCCTGCAAGCGACCGAGCAGCCGCGTGCCGCACGCGTGCCGATCATCGTCTTCGCCGGCGACCACGGCATCGTCGCGCAGGGCGTGTCGGCCTATCCGCAAGCCGTGACGATCGCGATGATGGCGAATTTTGCGTCCGGAGGCGCAGCGATCTCGGTGCTGGCGCGTGAACTGGGTTCGAGCCTGGAGGTGGTCGACGCCGGCACGCTGGCCCAGGAGCAGATGGCGGGCGTCGTCACCGACAAGCCACGCAGCGGCACGCGCGATTTCAGCGTCGAGGCTGCGCTCACGCCTGTGGAGTTGGCCTGTGCCTTCGAGGCCGGCCGGCGTGCGGTGGTGCGCGCCGAGACCAGTCAGCCCGATCTTCTGATCTTCGGCGAGATGGGCATCGGGAACACCACGGCATCCGCGGCGATCGCGGCAAGCCTGCTTGGTGTGAGCGCCAACGAGATCGCGGGCAGCGGCACCGGCGTCGATGCGGCCGGCCGCGCGCACAAGGCGCGGGTGATCGATGCGGCGATCGCACGCCACGGCGTCGCCGGAGCCTCGGCCGAGGAGATCCTGTGCGCCGTCGGCGGCCTCGAGATCGCGGCGATTTCAGGCGCGATCATTGCGGCCGCGCAGCGCCGCATTCCCGTGTTGATCGACGGCTTCATCGTGTCGGTCGCGGCGCTGGCGGCGGCACGCCTCAATCCGTCCTGCCGGCCGTTCCTGCTGGCCTCGCATCAATCGGCGGAGCAAGGGCATCGGCTGGTGCTACGCGCGCTGAACGTGCAGCCGCTGATCAGCCTCGATCTCAGGCTCGGCGAGGGATCGGGCGCGGCCATCGCGCTGCCGCTGGTGCGTCTCGCATGCAGCCTGCACAATGGCATGGCGACGTTCGCGCAGGCCAACGTACCGGATCGCCCGACCTGATCCGGCTCAAGCCGCGCGCTGGTTGACCGTGACGACTCGCCAGCCCGCCGCGAGCCGGTCGATCCGGGTCAGCGACAGCGGATCGATCACGAAGCGCAAGGCTGCCTGGGGCGTCAGGTCCAGCGCGATGCAGAGGGCGGCGCGGATGGTGCCGGAATGCACGACGAGCGTCGCTGAACCGTCGCCAATCCGCGACAGGCCCTGCCGGACGCGCGCGACCTGATCCGCAAAGCTTTCGCCGTTCGGCGGCCGTCCACTCGCCGGATCGCGCCAGAATTGTGCATATGCATCGCCACCGGTCGCGGCGAGCTCGTCGTGACGATGGCTGGTCCAGTCGCCGAAATCCTGCTCGCGGAATTCGCTCATCAATTCCGGTTCGAGCCCCAGTGCGCGCGCCGTCTCGACCGTGCGCCGCGACGGGCTGGCATAGCTGGCGCCATCCGGCGGCAGACGGTGCCGCAAGGCCACCAACGACGCGTGATCTCCGAGATCGGCCGCCGCATCGGCAGCATGGATCGTCCCCGCGGTGCCGCGGACGGGCGCATGCCGTATCAGCCAAAGGAAGGTCTCGCCTTCCATGCTCATCTCCGAGGAAGTTGGTCGCTGTGGCTACAACGCCGAAACTGGTACATTGACTCACTCTTGTTGGTAATCCTAGGTGCTCTCGACGGTTTCTCCGAGAGGGGATGAAAAGGGAATGCGGTGCGGGGACGTTGTCCCCAATGCCGTGGCGGCTCCCGCAACTGTGGGCGGAGAATCCTTCGTCACGAGCCACTGGGCCTCGTTTCCGGGAAGGCGACGAAGCGGTCGCGACCCGCGAGCCAGGAGACCTGCCGTCAGCCGTGGTCACACGCGAAGATGTAGCACACCGCGCGGATCGACGACGAGGCGCTGTCGTTCGACGACCAGCTGATGCTCACGCGCAGCTTCGCGCTGGTCGGCGGCCCCCCGCGTCGCCGCATCGGCTACACGTGGGAGGCCGTTCCCGGCCTGAGCTTCTTCGGCCAGTACGCCACCGGCGCAGATATCGCAGCCAACACTGCTGGG
The DNA here is from genome assembly GCF_028128735.1 of Bradyrhizobium sp. CCBAU 53415. Lineage (NCBI taxonomy): Bacteria > Pseudomonadati > Pseudomonadota > Alphaproteobacteria > Hyphomicrobiales > Nitrobacteraceae > Bradyrhizobium > Bradyrhizobium sp. CCBAU 53415. The sequence goes on from NZ_LBJF01000027.1 coordinate 879,736, forward strand.
TCCGACCCAGCCGCTCGACCTGACCACCGCCATCACTGGTCCCTTTTCGCCGCCCGGCTTTCGGTGTAGCTCTGCGGCGGCTCGAAACGGCGGGCGCTGGTCTCGCCGACGACCGAAACCATGCAGGAGGCAGCACGGATGTACCCGAAAGTTCAGATGTTCATCGCCGGCGAGTGGACCGATGGTTCGTCCGGCAAGTCGGAGGACATCCTCAATCCCGCCACCGGCCAGCCGATCGGCAAGACCCCGCATGCCTCGCGTGGGGATCTCGACCGTGCGCTGGAGGCGGCCAAGGCCGGCTTCGAGATCTGGCGCAAGACCTCCCCGTTCGACCGTTACAAGCTGATGCGAAAGGCCGCCGACATCATCCGCTCGCGCGCCGCCGAGATCGCGCCCGTGATGACCATGGAGCAGGGCAAGCCGGTGGTGGAAGCGCAGGGCGAGACCATGCTGGCCGGAGATCTCATCGACTGGTTCGCGGAAGAAGCGCGCCGCGCCTATGGCCGCATCGTGCCGCCGCGGATGGGCAACGTCTCGCAGCTCGTGACCAAGGAGCCGGTCGGCCCGGTCGCGGCGTTCACGCCCTGGAATTTCCCGATCAACCAGGCGGTGCGCAAGATCTCGGCCGCGCTCGCCGCGGGCTGCTCGATCATCGTCAAGGGACCGGAAGAGACGCCTGCAAGCTGCATGGAGCTGGTGCGGGCCTATGCGGATGCGGGCATTCCGGCCGGCGTCGTGCAACTGGTGTTCGGCGTGCCGGCGGAAGTGTCGGAGTATCTCATTCCGCATCCGATCATCCGCAAGATCAGCTTCACCGGCTCGACTGCCGTCGGCAAGCATCTGGCTGCGCTCGCGGGCCTGCACATGAAGCGCGTCACCATGGAGCTCGGCGGCCATGCGCCGGCGATCGTGTTCGCTGACGCCGACCTCGACAACGCCGCGAAAATTCTGTCCGCCAACAAGTTCCGCAACGCCGGCCAGGTCTGCGTCTCGCCGACGCGCTTCCTGGTGCATGAGAGCGTCTACGAGCCCTTCGTGGACAAGTTCGTGGCCGCGGCCAAGAGCCTCAAGGTCGGCAATGGCCTCGACAAGGACACCCGCATGGGACCGCTGGCGAACCCGCGCCGCGTCGATGCCATGGAAGGCCTCGTCTCCGACGCGGTCCAGCGCGGCGCCAAGGTCAAGGCCGGCGGCAAGCGCATCGGCAACGAAGGCTTCTTCTTCGAGCCGACGGTGCTCACCGACGTGCCCCGCGATTCGCGTATCATGAACGAGGAGCCGTTCGGGCCGCTGGCGCCGATCACCTCGTTCCGCAGCTATGACGAGGTGGTGGCCGAGGCCAACCGTCTGCCTTACGGCCTTGCGGCCTATGCCTACACCACCTCGACCAAGACGATGCAGGCCATCGGTGCGGACATCGAGAGCGGCATGGTCTCGATCAACCATCACGGTCTCGCGCTGCCGGAAGTTCCGTTCGGCGGCATCAAGGATTCCGGCTACGGCTCCGAAGGCGGCCTCGAGGCGATCGAGGGGTACCTGAACACGAAGTTCGTGACCCAGGCGAGCGCGTAAGGAAGAGTCGCGCTGTCATTCCGGGCTCGCGGCAAGGGTGCGACCCGGAATGACGGTGGACAATATCTGCATTGCGCGGCGGGCGAGACATGAACAGCAGCCGTCATCCGGGCAAGCGCGTGTCCCTTGCCGGGATGCATATCGACCGGACCTCCGCGGTGCCGCTGCATTTGCAGATCGCGAAGCATATCCGGGACGGCATTCTGTGCGGCGCCTTTCCCTCAGGAACGCAATTTCTCGGTTCGCGCGAGATCGCGCGCGAACTGGGTTGCTCGCGGACCGTGGTGCTGACGGCATGGGATCTGCTCTACGCCGAGGGCTATCTGGAATCGACGCCGCGCGGCAGCGTCATGGTGGCATCGGTAGCCTCGCCACATGCGGAGCCGTCGTCCGCGTCGTCCGCGGCCAGGCCCGCCCACATGTCGGAGCGCTGGCGGTCGCTGCTGGCCTTCGACTACGAGACCAACTGGCCGTCGGAGTTCAGTCCGGGTGCGCCTGACATTTCAACCTTTCCCTTCAAGGATTGGTCGCGCCTGCTGCGCCAGGCCTGGCAAAATCCAAGAGAGCAGGAGTGCCTCGATCTTCCGCCCGAAGGCCATCCGCGATTGCGGAGCGAGATCGCGAACTTCCTCGGCTCCGTGCGCGGTCTCGTCTGCTCGCCGGAAGAGGTCGTCGTCACCTCCGGCACGTCGGGGGCGCTGGATTTCTGCAGCCGGATGATCCTCGACCCCGGCGACGAGGTCTGGGTCGAGGAGCCCGGCTTCGTCGAGGCGCGATGGGCGCTCACCGCGGCCGGCGCAAAGCTCGTTCCGATTCCAGTCGACGACAAGGGGCTGGTCGTCTCGGAAGGAATTCGGCGCGCACCACGCGCGCGGCTGATCGTGGTCACACCATCGCATCAATATCCGCTCGGGGTCAGCATGGGCCTGGAGCGCCGGCTCGAGCTTCTCGATTGGGCGAACAAGAACGACATCTGGGTCATCGAGGACGACTACAATTCGGAATTCAGGCATCAGGACAGCATGATCGCCTCGCTGCGTTCGCTCGATCGCGAGGGCCGGGTGATCTATTTCGGCACCTTCTCGAAGATCATGATGCCGAACCTGCGGCTTGGATACCTCGTCGCGAACAGGCATTTCATCGAGGGATTCGCCAAGGGCCGCGCACGCATCGACGTACACACCTCCGGCATCGGACAGCTCGCCCTGGCGGAGTTCATGCGGGAAGGGCACCTCCTGAGGCACCTGCGCGCAATGCGGCGGGTCTATGCTGCGAGGCGCAAGGCGCTGATCGACGCGATCGGAGCGCTGATGCCGGATGATCTGACCGTGTCCTCCGCCGTCACCGGCCTGCACCTGGTGGCGCTGTTCACCGATGCAATGCGGGCACGGATGAGCGATCGCGAGGCGGTCGCGGTCCTGAAGCGGGCCGGCATCCATGTGCAGCCGCTGTCGCAGAATTTCCTGGAACAGCCCACGCGGCAAGGCCTGGTGTTCGGCTACGGGCGGCTGCACGTCGAGGATGCCGCTCCGCTGCTTGCGAGGATCGCAGCCTGCATCGGCGGCGCTTCTCGCAACGCACCATCGGACCGGGCGGTACGCTCCCTTACTGATCGTACAATAAAGAGAAGCTGAGCCGAGCGCCCTGCATAGCTCATGGGCATCCGGAGATTCCGCGCGGCCGCCTGACCGCCTGCAAATTAGACAACTGGTTCCAGTCGTTCGGATTGCGGTGCAAGAGGCATCACGATTTGCTCAGAGAAATCCGTGATGCGTTGCACGTTACCGGCGTGCAACGGTGCGCGATCGCGTGCTGTCTGTGCAGGCACTGTTGCACCAAAACGTGCATCTGATGGCGCGGCGCGCTGCGCCGGCTATTTGCTGGCCCAGCGAATTGCGACAACTCTGGCCCTATCGGAGGCCACCGCTCTGTCGCACGCTCCCAGGCGGTGGCATGACAGGGGATGCATGATGAGCGCTCTCGGTTCGGCATTCGACGTTGCGATGGACGAGAAGGACCCGGCGTCCGGTTCGGGCCTCACGCGTAGCTGACCCCCAAGACATGAGCGCTTTCGAAGATCACTGGGAAGTCGGCACCGATATCGGTGGCACCTTCACCGATATCATCGCCATCAGGCGCGATTCCGCGGAGGCCCGGATCGCAAAAGTGCCGTCGCGCCCGCAGGCGCCGGTTCAGGCGATGCTGGAGGCGATCGAGGCGGTGGGCCTGCGCAAGAGCGAGGTCAAGCGCTTCGTCCATGGCACCACGCGCGTCACCAACGCGATCGTCGAAGGCCGGTTGCCGAAGGTTGCGCTGGTCGCGACCGAAGGCTTTGCCGATGTGCTCGAGATCGCGCGCTATCGCCGGCGCGATCTCTATCGGCTCGACATTCCGCCGAAATCGCCGCCGCTGGTGCCGCCCGAACGCTGCTTCGGGCTTGCCGAGCGCCTTGATCACCAGGGCCGGGTGCTGAAGGCGCTGGAAGAGGCGGAGATCGAGCGGCTGGTGGCCTGGCTGAAGGAGACCGGCGTACAAAGCGTTGCGGTGGCCTTGCTTCACGCCTATGCCAATCCGGTCCACGAGAAGATGCTTGGCGAGCGCCTCGAGGGCGTCGTCGCGCATGTCTCGCTATCGCACGAGGTCAACCCCGAGGCACGCGAATATGAGCGGACCTCGGCAACCGTGTTCAACGCCGCCGCGATGCCGATCGCGGTCGAATATCTCAGCGAGCTGGAGCAGCGGCTGCCGATCGGCCCCGGCCTGCAGGTGTTTCATTCCGCCGGCGCCATGATCCCGATCTCCGCGGTGAAACGTCGGCCGCTGGTGATGGCGATGTCGGGCCCGGCGGCCGGCGTCTCGGCCTCGGTCAGCATCGCGCGCCAGCTCGGGACGTCGCGCATGCTGACCTTCGACATGGGCGGCACCACGACCGACGTCTGCCTGATCGTCGACGGCCAGGCCGAGATGACCGACGGCCGCATGCTCGGCGACAAGCCGTTGCGCCAGCCGATGCTGGCCGTTCATTCCATCGGCGCGGGCGGCGGATCGATCGTGCGTAACGGTCCCGGCGGCCTGACGGTCGGGCCGGAGAGTGCCGGCTCGGAGCCGGGGCCGGCCTGCTACGGCCGGGGCGGCACGGAGCCGACCATCACGGACGCCAATGCCGTGCTCGGCTATCTCAATCCCGAGACCAAGCTCGGTGAGCGCATTGGCATCGACGTCGAGGCAGCCAGGCGTGTCGTAGCGCCGATCGCGCGCGCGCTCGGACTGAGCCTGACGGAGACGGCGCTCGGCATCATCAAGGTCGCGAATGCGACCATGGCCCGTGCGCTCCGCCGCGTCACGGTCGAGCGCGGCATCGACGGGCGCGACTGCACGCTGCTCGCCTTCGGCGGCGGTGGCCCGATGCATGCCGCGGGTCTCGCCGATCTCTACGGCATAGCGCAGGTCGTCGTACCCGGTGCATCCAGCGCCTTCTCGGCGCTGGGCTGTCTCACCGCCGATTTCAGCTTCCTCCAGCAGCAGACTCTTCGCGCCGCCCTCGACGGCATCGATCTCGCACGCGTATCGGAGCGTATCGAGGCCTTGATTACCGATGCCTCGGCGCCGCTGCTCGCCAATGGCGTTGCCAAGGCGGAGATCCAGGTCGAGCCGGTGGCCTTGATGCGCTACGCGGCGCAGAACGATGCCATTCCGGTGCCCTTCGCCTTGCCGCTGGATGTGGCCAAGCTGAAGCAGGATTTCCTGACGCGGCATCACGAGCTGTTCGGCTATGCGACCGGCGAGCCCTGCGTCATCGAATCCGTGCGGGTGCAGGCCCGCCGCCCGTCGACAACCGTCGTGAGCCGGCCGGCGACGGCGGCGAGGGCGGTGTCCATAGGCACGCGTGTCTGCTCGTTCGACGGTCTCCACGAGACGGCGACGGCGATCGTCGACCGCGCCTCGCTGACCGAGATCGTCAGCGGCCCGGCGATCATTGAAGACGCCTGGTCAACCGTGGTCGTTCCGCCCGGTTGGCAGGCGGAACCTGACGTCACGGGCAATCTGTTCCTGACGCGGAGGAGGGCATGAAGCTCGATCCATTCGTTGTCGAGGTCATCAGGCACGGGCTCTCTGCCGCGGCCGAGGAGATGAGCCTGGTGATGACGCGCTCGGCGCGCTCACCGCTGCTCCGCGAGGCCGGCGACCTGTCGTCCGCGATCACCGACGGACGCGGCGGCCTGGTCGGCCAGGGTCGCGACATCCCGATCCATCTCGGCGCGATGGCCTACACCATCCCCGAATTGCTGAAGGTGGTGCCGCGCGACAGCCTGAACGACGGCGACGTGCTGATCTACAATGTCGGCGCGCTCGGCGGCAATCACCTCAACGACGTCAAGGTCGTGCGGCCCGTCTTCTTCGAGGGCGAGATCGTGGCGTTCGCGGTCAGCCTCGCGCACTGGCCCGATATCGGCGGCACCTGGCCCGGCAGCTATTTTGCCAAAGCGGTCGACACCTTCCAGGAGGCGATGCGCATCCCGCCCGTGCTGATCGCGACCGCGGCCGGCGTCAATGCGCCGATCGTGCAGCTGCTGAAGGCCAATGTTCGCGACTCCGAATCCTGCGAGGGCGATCTCCTCGCCCAGATCGCGGCGACCAAGGCCGGCGAGCGGCGCATCGTCGAGCTTTGCCGCGAGCACGGCAAGGCCATTTTCATGGCGACGCAGTCGCGCCTGCACGATCTCTCCGAAATCGAGATGCGCGAGGCGCTGCGCGACCTTCCGGACGGCGTTTACGAGGGCGAGGACTACCTCGACGACGGCAGCGCCAACAACGCGCCGGCGCGCATCCATGTGAAGATCACCATTCGCGGCGACGAGGCGACCTTCGACCTCTCCGGAAGCTGCGACCGCGTCTCCAATTTCTGCAACACCACGCCGTTCATGGCGCGCTCGGCGGTCGCCTATGCCGCGCGCATCATGAGCGGGCGCGACATGCAGCAGAACGCCGGTGCGCTCAGGCCTTTGACCATCGTCACGCGTCCGGGCTCGATCCTGGAGCCGGGTTGGTCGGCGTCCGTCGCCGCCGGCAACCATGAGACGTCCATGCGCATCGTCGATGCGATCTTTCGCGCCATGCAGGACACCATTCCGGAACGCCTGTCGGCCGGCGGGGCGACCACTGCGGGTGTGCTGTTCTTTGCCGAACCGCGACCGAACGGATCGTGGAAGATGCTCTACGAGGTTCACGGCGGCGGCGAAGGTGCGCGCCACGATCGGGCCGGCATCTCGGCAACCCGGGTGCATCTGTCCAACACCTCGAACACGCCGGTCGAGGTGATCGAGGCGAACTACGCGATCCGGCTCGAGCAGCAGGCCATCCGCCGACGATCCGGCGGTGCGGGGGCACATCGCGGCGGTGACGGCTCGGTCCGTACCTACCGCATCCTCGCCCCCTCCATGCATCTGACCACCTGCATCGAGCGCATGGTGATCGCGCCTTGGGGCATGCAGGGCGGCGAATCCGGCAAAGCCTGCCGAATTTCGCTTGTCAGGCAGGGCGCCAACGTCGCGATCGACGGCAAGTCGAATCTGGTGTTGCAGCAGGACGATCTCGTCACGATCGAGATGTGCGGCGGCGGCGGCTATGGCGCGGTGGCAGCAGGGTGAGGGGACCAGCGATGAGCAGATTGTTGCGAACCGGCCTGAATGCGGGCGACAGCGCGCCGATGGCCGTGGTCGGCGGCGAGGGGGTCTATTTTCATCTTGCGGACGGCCGCAAGCTGATCGATGGCAGCAACACCGGTGGCGGTCTCGGCCATCGTCATCCCGCGATGGTGGAGGCGATCCGGCGCGCCGCCGACACGCCGGTCGTGAACGAGGGATGGACCTGGGTCGGCCGCGAGCAGGCCGCCGACGATCTGATGGCGACTGCCTTCAAAGGCGAGCAGGACTGGGTCGGCGCGGTGCGCTTCTGCATCAGCGGCAGCGAGGCCAACGACATGGCGCTCTCGCTCTGCCAGGCGCTGACGCAGCGCTCGGCGCTGGCGACCCGCGAGCGCGCCTATCACGGCATCACCGGCCTATCGCGCAGCATGACGGTCCAGCCACAATGGCACGGCGGCCTTGCGGTGCACTCGGGCGGCTCGAAGCTGCCGGCGCCGATGGCGCCGGTAAGGGTGCTTCCGGCCCCGGGTGGTGCGATCTATGGCGCACCGGCCAACAATACGCCGCCGAGCGAATATCTCGCCGATGCCGCGCGCGTGCTCTCGGACACCGCAGCGACCATCATCGACTACACCCAGGGCGGCATCTACTACGACGGCGCCTATCAGGACGAGGTGGCGCGCCGTGCGCGGCAGGCGGGCTCGTACTGGATCGCCGACGAGGTCGTCACCGGGGCTGGGCGCGCCGGCCGCTGGTTCGCATTCCAGGGCGCGCAGAGCCGCCCCGATATCGTGACGCTCGGCAAGTCGCTCGGCGGCGGCGCGGCCGCGGTGGCGGCGGTCGTGGTGTCCAAAGACATCGTCGAGCGGCTCAAGGGTACGAGCTGGCAGAACTATGGCACGCTGCGTGGCCATCCGATCAGCATGGCTGCGGTGAGCGCCTACCTGAAGGTCGTCGTCGACGACAAAATTCTGGAGCACGTGCAAAATCTCGAGAAGCTGTTCATCCGCCGCCTGCTCGCGATCGCGCAGAAGCATCCGAGCGTGCAGCGCGTCGCGGGGCAAGGGCTGCACTGGACGGTGGAGCTGCACGGGCCGGATTGGCGCTCGTGGTACGCCGACACGACCGAAGTGCCGATCGCCTCGCGCGTCGCGGAGCGGGCGCTCGAAGCCGGTGCGGTGATCGGCACCAGCGGCGAGCAGACCTCGCTGTTCCTGGCGCCGCCGCTCGTCATCTCCGAGCGCGAGGCCGACCAGCTTCTGGACGCGCTCGACCACGGCCTCGATATTGCCGACGAGGAGCACGGGTGAGCGCGGATCACGCAACGCTCCGCCGGTCGCCGGCCTGGCCGGCGGATGAGCCCTGGCATCTCGCGATGCCGGAGGGAACGCTCTACGACGCACTGGCGCGTGCTGCACGTGAACGACCGTCGCATCCGGCGACGGTGTTTTACGGCGCGAGCCTGAGCTACGCCGAGCTGTGCGACCGTGTCGATGCCATGGCAGGCTTCCTGCAAGGCGCCTGCGGCGTGAAGCGCGGCGACCGCGTCATGATCGCGCTTCAGAACTCGCCGCAATACGTCATCGCCTATTACGCGGTGATGCGGGCGGACGCCGTGATCGTACCGGTCAATCCCATGAACAAAACTGCCGAGATCGCATATCTCGCCGTGGACAGCGGCGCCAAGGTCGCGATCATCGGCAGCGAATTGAGCGATGTGTTTGCCCCGCTGCTGGGCGAGGCCATCAGGCATGCGATTGTCGCGCAGTATCGTGACGAGATTCCAGCCGCGACGCCCTATACGCTGCCATCATGCGTTACGGAAGCCGCGGCCGAGGTGCCGTCATCGCCGGGCTGGCATTCCTGGCCGTCCGCGATCGCACGAGGCTTGAAGCCGGGTGTGATGACCGCGGGGCCGGACGATCTCATGATCCTGCCCTACACGTCGGGAACCACAGGCAAGCCGAAGGCGTGCATGCACACGCATCGCAGCGCGCTGTTCACCGCCGTGTTGCAGGCGCGCTGGTATGGGCTCGCCGGCGACGACGTGATGACCGGCTTCATGCCGTTGTTCCATGTTGCGGGCATGCAGGGCTCGATGAATGCGGCCATGGTCACTGGGGCCACGCTGCTCTTGATGGCGCGCTGGGACAAGGATCTGTTGCCGGATCTGTTCGAGACCTATGGGGTGACCTTCTGGAACGCCGCTCCGACCATGATCGTCGACGTGCTCGCCAGCGCCCGCTTCCGCGACACATGCTTTGCGAAGCTCAGGGTTCTGACCGGCGGCGGCGCGGCGATGCCGACCGCGGTCGCCGAACGGCTCAAAGGGCGCTTCGGGCTCGACTTCGTCGAGGGTTACGGCATGACCGAGACGATGTCGCCGACCCATCTCAATCCGATGGCGGCGCCGAAGCGACAGTGTCTCGGCATTGCCGTGCAGGAGACCGACGCAAGGGTCGTCGATCCCGAGAGCCTGATCGAGCTCGGCGACAACGTGGTCGGTGAAATCGTCGTGCACGGACCGCAGGTGTTGCAGGGTTATTGGAACAGGCCGCAGGCGAATGCCGAGGCCTTCATCGAACTCGACGGCAAGCGGTTTCTGCGTACGGGCGATCTCGGCTTTCGCGATGCAGAATGCTATTTCTTCGCCGTCGATCGTCTGAAGCGGATGATCAATGTCAGCGGCTTCAAGGTGTGGCCGGCCGAGGTTGAGGCCGCGATGTATCAGAACCGCGCTATCCGGGAGTGCTGCATCATTTCGACGCCGGACGACTACCGCGGCGAGACCGTCAAGGCGCTTGTCGTGCTGGAAGAGGCGGCGCGGGCAACAACATCGCCCGATGACATCGTTGGCTGGGCGCGCGGCGCGATGGCCAGCTACAAGGCGCCGCGCACGGTCGTCTTCGTCGACCAGCTCCCGCGCACCGCGAGCAACAAGATCAATTGGCGACTGTTGCAGGACGCCGAATGGGGGCGAACGGCATGAAAGCTGCTTGGCTGGAAAACGGAGGCAGGGCAGCGTTGTGCTGCCGGTACGTCCTTGAAGCTGCGATCCCCAGCCTCGCCAGGAAATTCGTGAAGAGATCAGGAATTCGCTGATGCGCATCGTCAACGTCGCCGCCGCCCAGATGGGGCCGATCCAGAGAGCCGACAGCCGCGAGGCCGTGGTCAAGCGCATGATCGCGCTGATGGACGAAGCGAAAGCCAATGGCGCCGACCTGATCGTCTATCCCGAATTGGCGCTCACGACGTTTTTCCCGCGCTGGTACGTGGAGGACCGCGCCGAATTCGACATCTGGTTCGAGCGCGAGATGCCGAATGAGGCGACGAGGCCGCTGTTCGAGCGTGCGGCGCAGCACGGAATCGCGATGAATTTCGGCTATGCGGAGCTGACGCCGGACGGCCATCATTTCAACACGGCGATCCTGACCGACAAGTCCGGCAAGATCGTCGGCAAATACCGCAAGGTTCATCTGCCGGGCCATGTGGAATACGACACCAGGCGTTCGCACCAGCATCTGGAGAAGCGTTATTTCGAGCCGGGCGATCTCGGCTTCAAGGTCTGGCGCGAACTCGGCGGCATCATCGGCATGGCGATCTGCAACGACCGCCGCTGGCCCGAGACCTATCGCGTCATGGGCCTGCAGGGCGTGGAAATGGTGCTGATCGGCTACAACACGCCATCGGTGAATGCCGAGAAGAGCGAAGAGGGCGTCGAAAAGCGCCTGTTCCACAATCGCCTCTCGGTGCAGGCCGGCGCCTACCAGAACGCGACCTGGGTGGTCGCGGTGGCCAAGGCCGGCAATGAGGACGGCCACCCGCTGTTCGGCGGCAGCCTGATCGTCGATCCCAACGGCGAGATCGTCGCCGAGGCCAAGACGGACGACGACGAGGTCCTGGTCCACGCCTGCGATCTCGATGCGACGACCTTCGGAAAGACCACGATCTTCGATTTCGCCCGCCATCGCCGCATCGAGCACTACGGCCTGATCACCAGCCAGACCGGCGCGGTGCCGCCGCCGGAGACGTGATGCCGATGGCGGACAAGGGCATATCACTTCGCGAACTGGATCCGCGCGATCGCTACAAGCTGCTCTGCGGCGTGGTGGTGCCGCGGCCGATCGCGCTGGTGACGACGCTGGACGCGAACGGCGCTGTCAATGCCGCGCCGTTCAGTTTCTTCAACGTGTTCTCGGAAAGCCCCGCGTTGATCGTGCTCGGGCTCCAGCACAAGCCCGACCACAGCCCGAAGGACACGACCCGCAACATCCATCGCGACGGCGAGTTCGTCGTGCATATGGTGGATGAGGCGCTGTCGGTGGCGATGAACGACTGCGCGGTCGATTTCCCCTCCGGCGAGAGCGAGATCGCCGCGACCGGGCTTGCCACGCTTCCCTCCGTCGATGTGAAGGTGCCGCGCCTCGCCACAGCGCCGTTCGCGCTGGAATGCCGCCGGCATGTGGTGCTGACCTTCTCGCCGGATCGCGAGCTCTTGGTTGGCGAGGTGCTCAGGGTGCACGTCCGCGAGGGCCTCGTCGATGCCGCCAACATGTATGTGGATCTCGATGCCTACCGACCGATCGGCCGCATGTTCGGCAATCTCTACACGACGCAGCGGGATACGTTTGCGCTTGTCCGCGAAAGCCATGCGCAATGGCTCGCGCGGCAGGACGCCAAGGAACTGAAGGACGCCTAGTGAGCCGAGAACTGCACCGTACCCAGCGCCATGGTGACGGCCGCCTGTGTCGGGTCGATCACGGGAATTCGCAGCGCGTCTTCGAGCGGACGGCGATGGCGCGCCATGCCGGCGCAGCCCATGACGATGGCGCGAGCACCGTCCTCGTCGCGCAGCGCGCGGCCGACCTCGATCATCTTCGCCAGCGTTCCCTCACCGTATGCGGTTTCCGCGACGCTCATGTTCAGCGGCCGTTCGCCCGCGAGCCGATCGGTCAGTCCCATCTGCCTGAGATAGCGCATATGGCGCGGGATCGATCGCTGGGCGATGGCGATGACGCCGAAGGTCTCGGCGCGAGCGAGCGCCGCCAGCACGCCGCACTCGGCAATGCCGAACACGGGGCGGTCGGTGCCTTCACGACACACCTGAAGCCCGGGATCGCTGTAGCAGGCGATGACGAAGGCGGCCGAGCTGTTGTCGCTTTCGACCAGCCGGCGCAGCGGCATGGCGACGCTGTCGACGTCGGCCTGGCTTTCGATACCGAAGGGACCCTCGGCCAGCGTCTGGCAGACGACTTCCGGCCCGCCCTCGAAGTCGAGCGGCTTCAACGCATCCTCCAGTCCTTGCGTGACCTTGTGGTTGGAGTTCGGATTGATGACGAGGATGCGCGGCCGGGACATGACGGTCTTCCTGCGAAATTACGATGTCGTGCCTTGAGCCTATCACGGAGCGCCTCATGACTGAACCCGCTTACGACCTGATCATCCGCGGCGGCCGCGTCGCCACCACCACCGACGTGTTCGAGGCCGACGTTGGCATCTCCGGCGAGACCATCGCGGCCATCGGCCGCGGGCTTCCGCAAGCGAAGCGCGAGATCGACGCGCGCGGCAAGCTGGTGCTGCCCGGCGGCGTGGACAGCCACGCTCATATCGAGCAATTGTCCGCCGCCGGCATCATGAATGCCGACACATTCGAGAGCGCGACGGTTTCGGCGGCCTTCGGCGGCACCACCACGGTGATCCCGTTCGCCGCCCAGCATGTCGGCATGAAGCTGCCGCAGGTGGTGGAGGACTATCACGCGCTGGCCAGGAAGGGTGCCGTGATCGACTACGCCTTCCACATGATCATCGCCGATGCCACCAGGGAGACGGTCGAGGAGCATATCCCCGCCCTTGTGAAGCAGGGACACGCCTCGATCAAGATCTTCATGACCTACGACCGGCTCAAGGTCGACGACGAGCCGCTGCTCGACATTCTGCTCGCCGCGCGCCAGTCCGGGGCGATGCTGTGCGCCCATGCCGAGAACCACGGCATCATCGCCTGGATGGTGAAGCGGCTGCTCGCGCGCGGCTACACGATGCCGAAGTACCACGCCGTCAGCCACGCCCGCGTGTCGGAGTCGGAGGCCTTCACCCGGCTGATCGGCATGGCGGCGCTGATCGACCAGCCGATCATGATCTTCCACGTCTCGACCGCCGAAGGCGCCAAGGTGATCCGCGATGCGCGCGGGCAGGGGCTCAAGGTATTCGCCGAGACCTGTCCGCAATATCTGTTTCTCACCGCAGGCGATCTCGACAAGCCCGGCTCCGAGGGCGCCAAATGGATGTGCAGCCCACCGCCGCGCACCCATGCCGACCAGGAGGCGCTGTGGCAGGCGCTCTCGCTTGGCGATCTCCAGACCATCTCATCGGATCACGCGCCGTATCGCTATGACGAGACCGGCAAGCTGCGCGCCGGTCCCAACCCGAATTTCAAGCAGGTCGCCAACGGCCTGCCGGGGCTGGAGCTGCGGCTGCCGCTGCTGTTCGACGCGATGGTGTCGAAGGGGCGGCTCGGCCTCGAAAAATTCGTCGAGCTGACCGCGACGGCGCCGGCAAAGATCTACAACCTGCATCCACGCAAGGGCTCGATCACGGTTGGCGCCGATGCCGATATTGCGATCTGGGATCCCGATCGTGAAGTCACGGTCGCGGACGAGATGATGCATGACCTCGCCGGCTACACGCCGTTTGCGGGCCGTAAGCTGAAGGGCTGGCCGGTGTCGGTGCTGTCGCGCGGCCGCGTCATTATCGACGGCAACAAGTGTCTCGCGTCCGCCGGCAGCGGAAAATTCCTCGCGCGCAGCGGCGGCGAGGCGGCAAAGCCGACGGGCCGGCTGGTCGCCGATATGGATCCGGAACGGAATTTCGGAGCGAAGCTGCTGTGATCGCGGATCGCGCGCAATGAAGATCGTCATCTTCGGCGGCACCGGCTTTGTCGGCCTCAATCTCGCCGAGGTGCTGCTCGCGCGCGGGCACGAGGTGACGCTGTATGATCGTGCGGCGTTGCCGCCGAGTGCGCAGCGATCTCTGGCCGACTACGGCGCTCGGCTTGAAGCCGTGCAGGGCGATATCGCCGACGTAGAAGCCATCGACGTCCTTGTCGCAAGGGGATGCGATGCGATCGTGCTGGGCGCGGCGATCACCGCAGGTGATGATCTCGAGCGGGCCTCGCCGGCGCGCGTTCTCGAGATCAACGTGATGGCGCAGATGCCGATCCTGCAAGCGGCGATCCGTCACGGCGTTCGCCGCGTCGTCAATCTGTCCTCGGCGTCGGCCTATGGTGCGGCGGGGTTGCGGTTCGAAGTTCTGGACGAGGAAACGCCCTGCGATCCCGTCTCGTTCTACGCCATCAGCAAGTTCACCTCGGAGCGCTCCGTGGCGCGTCATGCCGAGCTCTTTGGCGGCGATTTCCTGAGCGTGCGACTGAGCGCGGTGTTCGGTCCGTGGGAGCGGGCCGGCGCGGTGCGTGATACGCCCAGCCTTCAGTTCCAGATCCTGGCGGCGTTCGCCCGCGGCGAGCCCGCGATCATGCCGGGACCAGGGATCAAGGACTGGACCTACGCGCCGGACGCCGCCGAAGCCGTGGCGCTGCTGATCGAAGCCGAGCGGCCGCGCCACCGGCTCTACAACATCTCCAGCGGCACGGCCTGGTCTGCGTTGCAATGGGGCGAGGCGTTCGCGGCCTTGCATCCCGATCTGGTGTGTCGGCTCGCTTCTCCCGGAGAGAAGACCGTGATCAAGCTCCACGGCGGGGACCGTGCGCCGATGTCGGTCAAGCGGATGGCCGATGAGTTCGGCTGGCGCGCCCGGTTCGGCTGCGCGGAGTCGGCCGCCGCCATGAGCGCCTGGTGGATGCAGCACAGGGAGTGGATCTGACATGCGGCTGCAGGGACGCACGGCCATCATCACGGGCGCGGGCTCCGGCATCGGCCGGGCCAGTGCGAAGCTGTTTGCGGAGGAGGGCGCCAGTCTCGCTCTGGTCGATCGCGACGCCGCGGGGCTCGAGGAGACGCTTCGCATGGTGAGCGAGGCCACGACGCATGTCGGCGACGTCGGCGATGCCGCGTTCGCCGAGACCGTCGTCGGCGATGTCATCGCGCAGCGCGGCCGGCTCGATGTCCTCATGACTGCCGCCGGCTTCTCCTGCGGCGGCACGGTGCTGACCACGAGCGTGGAGGACTGGGATGCGGTGTTCCGCGCCAATGTCGGTGGCACCTGGCTGTGGGCGCGGGCGGCGGTGCCGCAAATGCAACGGCAGAACAGCGGATCGATCATCACGCTGGCATCGCAGCTTGCGATGGCCGGCGGCAAGGGCAACAGTGCCTATATCGCCGCCAAGGGCGCGATCGTCAGCCTGACGCGGACGATGGCGGTGGATTTCGCAACGGACGGCATTCGGGTCAACGCGATTGCGCCGGGTGCGATCGATACGCCGATGCTTCGCCGCAGCTTTGCCCGTCACGTCAATTCGGAGGAAGTGCGCGAGGCCTCGCGCAACCGCCATGCCATGAAGCGGTTCGGTCAGGCGGAGGAGATCGCGCAGACCGCGCTACATCTCGCCAGCGATGCCTCTTCGTTCACGACGGGCACCGTGATGGTGGTCGACGGAGGCTGGCTCGCGGCATGAGCGACGCGCTGGCAAAACTCGAAGCCGACATTCGCGCCGATCTCGACAAGATCGCGCATCCCGGTGCCGCATGGCTCGAACCGAAGACCGGGCCGGACGGCAATCCTGCGCTGGATGTGCTCATCATCGGCGCCGGCCAATCCGGCATCGCCATCGGCTTCGGCCTGATGCGCTCCCGCGTCAGCAACATCCTCCTGATCGACAAGGCCGAGGAAGGGAAGGAGGGCCCATGGCTCACCTATGCCCGGATGCCGACGCTGCGCAGCCCGAAGGATTACACCGGCCCCGACCTCGACATCCCGAGCCTCACCTACCAGTCCTGGCACGAAGCCCGGTTCGGCAAGGAAAGCTGGCAGACGCTCGATCTGATTCCGCGCGCGCACTGGGCCGAGTACCTGCTCTGGCTGAGGCGCACGATCGGCTTGCCGGTATGCAACGGCTGTGAGCTCCTGGAGATTGCGCCAGCGGCCGACGGCCTGCTCGCCGCGCGCGTGAAGCATGCCGAAGGGACGGAAACGCTTTATGTGCGCAAGATCGTGCTGGCGACGGGGCAGGAGGGGATGGGCGGCTGGATGATTCCGGAGCAGCTGGCGCATCTGCCGGCAAGCTCGGTCGCGACCGTCGCCGACGACATCGATTTCGAAGGACTTCGCGGCAAGCGTGTCGCCGTGATCGGTGCGGG
The DNA here is from genome assembly GCF_028128735.1 of Bradyrhizobium sp. CCBAU 53415. Lineage (NCBI taxonomy): Bacteria > Pseudomonadati > Pseudomonadota > Alphaproteobacteria > Hyphomicrobiales > Nitrobacteraceae > Bradyrhizobium > Bradyrhizobium sp. CCBAU 53415. The sequence goes on from NZ_LBJF01000027.1 coordinate 896,261, forward strand.
CGCATCCGCTTTCGACAATGCGGCCACCGCGTTGGAGGCGGGTGCTGCCGAGGTGCACCTGCTGTGCCGCCGGACGCAGATCCAGGTGATCCAACCCTATCGCTGGCTGACCTTCCGCGGCTTCCTGCGCCATCTCAGCGATCTCGACGATGCCTGGCGCTGGCGCTTCATGCGCACCATCCTCGAAATGCGCGAGGGATTTCCGCAGGCCACCTATGACCGCTGCGCGCGTCATGCCAATTTCACGCTGCACGAGGGGGCGCCGGTGGAGGCCGTGTGCGTGACCGGCAAAGGCGTTGAACTCCGAACGCCGCGCGGCGCCATCACCGCGGATTTCGTCATCTGCGGCACCGGCATCGACATGAACTTCGCCGAACGCGGCGAGCTCGGCCGATTTGCCGGCAACATCGCCACCTGGGCCGATCGCTACCAGCCGCCCGAGGACGAGCGCAACCCACGGCTCGGCCGCTTCCCCTATCTCGCCGACGACTACGCCTTCACCGAGCGTGAACCAGGCAAGACGCCGTGGATCTCCGATATCCATCTCTTCGCCATCGCGTCCACCATGAGCTTCGGTGCATCGGGATCGTCGATCAATGCGATGACGACCGCCGTGCCCAAGCTGGTCCATGGCCTGACGCGCGGCCTGTTCCGCGCCGACGTTGAACGGCACTGGGCCTCGCTCAGCGCCTATGACGTGCCGCAGGCCGTGGTCACGCGGCCAGCGCGAACAATGGAGCAACCGCGATGATCATCCATGCCCCGCCACGGCGAAGATTGGCGCGCAAATTGCTTCTTTCTTGACCAGCCTTGCCGGCCTTCCTGCTCGAAATTCAAGGGAAAACGAATGCGTTTTGTGTCTTTCAGGTCCGCGACCTCAGTCCTTGCCATCACTGCGCTGTTGCTGATCGCGACCGCGCCTTCGCACGCGCAATCCAGAGCGGAGACGCTGCGCTATGTGACCGGCGCGTCGGTCAACACGCTCGATCCCAACATTCCCGGCGCGACGCGCGAATCCTTCGGGCTCAGCATGAGCACCTACGATCGGCTTGTGTCGTTCGGCCGCAAGCAGCTCAACGGCAAATGGGTGTTCGATCTCGACACGATCACGGGCGAGCTCGCCGAGTCCTATGACGTCAGTCCTGACAAGCTGAAGATCACGTTCCATCTGCGCAAGGACGCCAAGTTCCAGGACGGCTCGCCGGTGACGGCGGATGACGTGAAGTGGTCGCTCGACCGCTGCGTCACCGCGCCGATCCTCGGCAAGGCGCAACTGCTGACGGGGTCGCTGACATCCGCCGATCAGTTCAAGGTGATCGATCCCTTGACGATCGAGGTGACGCTGCCGAAACCCGACAAGCTGGCGCTGCCGAATCTCGCCACCGTCTATCCGATGATCATCAATTCGAAGCTGGCGAAGGAGCATGCGACCGCAGACGATCCGTGGGCGATGGCCTGGCTGAAGGAGCACACCGCAGGCAGCGGCGCCTACATCGTCGAGACCTTCAAGCCCGGCGAGCAGGTGACCCTCAAGCGCAACGAGGCCTGGAACCGCGGTTCTCCCGGCAGGCCCGCCTCCTTCAAGCGCGTCATCGTGCAATCGGTACCGGAGCCGGCAACCCGCGCCAATCTGGTCGAGCGCGGCGACGCAGATATCGTGCTCGATCTTCAGGCAAGCGACGTGCAGTCGCTCGAGGCCAAGGGCAAGTTGAAGGTGGTCTCGACGCCGCAATACAACGCGATCACGTTCGTCTCGATGAACAACCAGATCCCGCCCTTCGACAACGTCAACGTCCGCCGCGCCATCGCGTTCGCGCTGCCTTACGAGGACATGTTCAAGGCAGCCTTGTTCGGCCGCGGCGCGCCGCTGTACGGCGCCAGCTGGCCGGACGGCAAGCCGCTGAGCGGGACTTATCCGTTCCAGCAGCCGGTCAAGCTCGACCTCGACAAGGCAAAAGAATATCTCAAGGCCGCCGGCCTTCCGGACGGCTTCTCGACCACCTTCAGCTTCAATGTCGGATGGGCCTCCCAGGCGGAGCCGATGGCGGCGCTGGTCAAGGAGTCGCTCGGCAAGATCGGCATCAAGGTCGACATCCAGAAGCTGCCGGACGCGCAGATGTCGACGCTGATCAACGAGAAGAAGGTGCCCTTCTTCACCGAAGGCATCATCGCCTGGCTGCCGTCGACGGACTATTTCTACCGCAACTTCTATACTGGCAATCAGCGCTGGAATTACAGCTCGATCAACAATGCCGAGCTGTCGGCGATCGCCCAGGAAGCCCGGTTCGAGCCGGATAAGGCCAAATACGAGGAGGACGGCCGCAAGCTCAACGCGATGCATGTCGACCTGATGCCCCAGATCATGCTGTGGCAGCCGAACCAGGATGCGGTGATGGCGCCCTCGGTCGAGGGCTACATCTACGAGTTCCATCGTCAGGTCGACTACCGCAACCTCAGCCGCAAGTAATGTCTGAAGGCAAGAGAGGCTGCTAAGGGTGAAGACCGGTCTTGGTGCAACGATAATGAGAGCGGGCAGGCGGCTTCTGTCGTCGCTGCCGGCATTGTTCGGTGTGCTGGTCTTCACCTTTCTCCTGATGCGCGTCCTGCCGGGCGACCCCGCGGTGTTCTTCGCCTCGGGGCCGAACGCCGGGAAGGAGGAGATCGCGCAGATCCGCAAGCAGATGGGGCTCGACAAATCCGTGCCGGAGCAGCTCGTGCTCTATCTCTCCGACATCGGCCACGGCAATCTCGGCCGCTCCATGATGACCGGGCAGCCGGTTCTGAAGGATCTGCGCGAGCGGCTGCCGGCCTCGCTCGAGCTCACTTTCGCCGCGCTCCTGATCGCGTTGATCGCGGCGGTGCCGCTCGGCGTGGTCGCTGCCTTGCGGCCGGGCTCGGTCGTCGATCACGGCGTGCGGCTGTTCTGCGCGCTCGGTGTCTGCGTGCCGACCTTCGTCTCGGGCCTGCTGTTGATCTACGTCTTCTACTATCTGCTCGGGCTCGCGCCTGATCCCACGGGGCGGATCGACGTCTTCACCTCGCTGCCGCCACAACGCACCGGTTTCCTGTCGATCGACTTCCTGCTCGCCGGCGACGTCGAGGGTTGGTGGGCCGCCTTCAAGCAATTGATCCTGCCCGCACTGAGCATGGCCCTGTTCGTCATCGCGCCGCTGGCGCGGATCACGCGCGCCTCGATGCTGGTTTCGCTCGGCAGCGATTTCGTGCGCACCGCGCGCTCGGTCGGATTGTCCTGGCGCAAGGTGGTCGTGACCTACGCGCTGCGCAACGCGATCCTTCCCGTCATCACCATCGCCGGCATCGTGTTCTCGACCATGCTGGGTGCCAACGTCCTCGTGGAGAAGGTGTTCTCCTGGCCGGGCGTTGCCTCCTATGCGCTCGATGCGCTGCTGTCCTCCGACTACGCGCCGGTGCAGGGCTTCGTGCTGCTGATGGCCAGCCTGTTCGTGCTGGTCAATCTCGTGGTCGACATCTGCTACGGCATCGCCGATCCCAGGGTGTCGATCGAATGACCAGCGCAACTCTTCGCCATTCGGTCTGGATCCTGCGCGGCAATCCGCTCACCGCGGTTGCCGCGACCGGCGTGCTCGTCTTCGTCCTGGTCGCGATCTTCGGGCCGTGGATCGTGCCTTACGATCCCGTGGCCTCGAATGTATCGGAGGCCTTGCTGCCGCCCAGTGCGGCGCACATTGCCGGCACCGACCAGCTCGGCCGCGACGTGTTCAGCCGCCTCGTCATCGCCGCGCGGCTCGACCTTGCCATCGCGGTCTCCGCAGTCGGGATCTCCTTCGTGATCGGAGCCGTCGTCGGCGCGTTCTGCGGCTATGCCGGCGGCCGGCTCGATCGCGCCGTCGGCCGCTTCGTCGACGTGATGATGGCGTTTCCGCTGTTCGTGCTGGCGATGGCGATGGTCGCCGCATTGGGCAACCGGATCGAGAACATCGTGATCGCGACCGCGATCATCAACCTTCCCTTCTACATCCGCTTCGCACGGGCCGAGGTCAATGTCAGGCGCAATGTCGGCTGGGTCGAGGCCGCTCGCGCCTGCGGCGAGAGCCATTTCTCGGTGGTATTGCGCTTCCTGCTGCCGAACATCCTGCCGGCGATGGCGGTGCAGATCTCGCTCAATCTCGGCTGGGCGATTCTGAATGCAGCCGGCCTGTCCTTCATCGGCCTCGGCGTCAAGCCGCCGACGCCGGAATGGGGCATCATGGTCGCGGAGGGGGCGCGCTTCATCTCGACCGGGCGTTGGTGGCTGGTGGCCTTTCCGGGCCTGGCGTTGATGATGGCGGTGCTGTGCTTCAACCTCCTCGGCGACGGGATGCGGGACATTCTCGATCCCCGGATGCGCACATGAGCGAGGAACTGCTCAGGATCGACGACCTCCACGTCGCGTTCTCGACGCGGCGCGGAATGGTCGAGGCCGTACGCGGCGTGACGCTCACGGTCGAGGCCGGTGAGATGCTCGGCCTCGTCGGCGAGAGCGGCTCGGGCAAGTCGGTCACGGGCTTTGCGACGACACGGCTGCTCGATGCAGCCGGGCGCGTCACCGGCGGCAAGATCCTGTTCCGCGGGCAGGACGTCACGAAGCTTGGGGGAGATGACCTCCGTCAGCTTCAGGGCGCCGCGATGTCGATGATCTTCCAGAACCCGAGGGCTGCGCTCAATCCGATCCGGGCCATCGGATTGCAGATCGCCGACGCGATCCTCACCCACAAGCGCATTTCGAAGGAGGCCGCGCGAGCGGAGGCGCTGGACTTGCTGCGCGCCGTCCAAATCCGCGACCCCGAGGTGCGAATGAGCGCCTATCCGCACGAACTCTCCGGCGGCATGTGCCAACGCGTCATGATCGCGATTGCGATCTCCTGCAATCCCGCGCTGCTGATCGCCGACGAGCCGACGACCGGGCTCGACGTCACCACCCAGAAGGTCGTGATGGATCTCCTGGCAGACATTGCCGCCGCGCGAGGCATGGCGACGATCCTGATCACGCATGACCTCGGCCTCGCAGCGCGCTATTGCCGCCGCATCGCCGTGATGGAGCGTGGCCGCATCGTCGAGGAGGCGAGCCCCGGCACGCTCTTCGGCGCGCCGCAGCACGCCTATACGAGGCGCCTGGTTGCGGCATCGCCGACGGCGACGTCGCGGATCGAGGACCTCGTGACGGCGGAGGAGAGCGAGCGTTACTCCGCTGTAGTCGGCAAGCCCAGGCAGGAGCCCGCTCACGGCACGCCGCCGCTCCTGGAGGTGCGGAAGCTCGCAAAGCGTTTCGACCAGGGTTCCGCGGCGGTTGCCGACTTCTCGATGACGATGGCCGGCGGCGAGAGCGTCGGGCTCGTCGGCGAGTCCGGCTCCGGCAAGAGCACGACCTCGCGCATGATCTGCCGCCTGATCGATCCGAGCGAGGGCGACATCGTGTTCGACGGGCAGTCGATCGGCCACGTGGCGTCGCGTGACTTTCACCGCTCGCCATTGCGCAAAGACATCCAGATGGTCTTCCAGGACCCGAACGAAAGTCTCAACCCGCGCTTTACGGCGTTCGATTGCATTGCCCACCCCTTGATGCGACTCGACGGCATGCGTGCGGGTGAGACGCTGCGCAAACGGGTGGAAGAATGCGCGGAGCGGGTGGGACTGCCGCTGGATCTGCTGCCGCGGTTTCCGCATCAGCTCTCCGGCGGGCAGAAAGCCCGCGTCGGCATCGCCCGCGCCATCGCCTGCCGGCCGCGGCTCCTGGTGCTGGACGAGCCGACCGCCGCGCTCGACGTCTCGGTTCAGGCGGTGGTGCTGCAGCTGCTCGATCGCCTGCGGCGCGAGAACGACATCGCGCTGCTGTTCGTCAGCCACGACCTCAACGTGGTGCGCATGCTCTGCGACCGCACCATCGTGCTGCGCAACGGCGGCATCGTGGAGCAGGGCGAAAGCCGCGCCCTGTTTGACAATCCAAAGACCGACTACACGCGCAAATTGGTCGAGGCGATCCCGCATATCGAGAGGGGACCTGCGCTGGCGGCCGCTCTTTGAGGCCTCGAGCGGCCAGAAAGGGCGGCGAGATCCCATCGGCGACGGCGCATTTAGTGGCATACCATTTGCTTGCAAATGGGCTTGGTTTCACTTGCCCTTTGCCAATGAACAGCTGGCATCACGGCATTACTGGGAGGACTTCATGGATCGCAGGACCGTATTGAAGGGACTGGCCGGCGCGGGCGGTCTGGCATTGACCGGCCTCTCGGCCCCGGCGGTCGCCCAGGGCGCATCCGCTCGGACCTTGCGCTTCGTGCCTCAGGCCAATCTCGCCAATTTCGATCCGATCTGGGGCACGCAATATGTCGTGCGCAATGCCTCGGCGATGGTCTGGGACATGCTCTACGGCATCGACTCGTCGTTCACGCCTCAACGGCAGATGGTCGAGTCCGAGGAAGTATCGGCTGACGGCAAGACCTGGACGTTCAAGCTGCGACCCGGATTGAAGTTCCACGACGGCGAGCCGGTGCGCAGCAAGGACGTCGTTGCGAGCCTCGCGCGTTGGACCGTGCGCGATCCGATGGGGCTGATGATCAAGGCGCTTCAGCAGGAGCTCACGGCGGTCGACGACCGCACCTTCAAATGGGTCCTCAAGGCGCCTTACCCGAAACTGCTCTACGCGCTGGGCAAGAACAATTCGCCCTGCGCCTTCATCATGCCGGAGCGCATCGCGCAGACCGACCCATTTAAGCAGATCACGGAATATGTCGGGTCGGGGCCGATGAAGTTCGTCAAAGGCGAGTGGGTTCCGGGCGCGAAGGCCGTGTTCGAGAAATTCGCCGACTATGCACCGCGCCAGGAGAAGTCGTCGTGGCTGGCGGGCGGCAAGCAGATCCTGGTCGATCGCATCGAGTGGGTGGTGATGCCGGATGCGGCCACCGCGGCCGCGGCGCTGCAGAACGGCGAGATCGACTGGTGGGAGAATCCGATCGCGGACCTCGTACCCGTGTTGAAGAAGAACAAGAACATCAGCGTCGATATCGGCGATCCGCTCGGCAATATCGGCGCGTTCCGCATGAACTTCCTGTATCCGCCATTCAACGACGTCAAGGCGCGGCGCGCTGTGCTGATGGCGATGAGCCAGGAAGACTACATGCGCGCGATCGTCGGCGACGACACCGCACTCTGGAAGCCGCTGCCTGGCTTCTTCACGCCGGGTACACCGCTCTATTCGGAGATGGGCGGCGATATCCTGAAGGGCAAGCGCGACTTTGACGCGGCCAAGAAATTGCTCGCGGAGAGCGGCTATTCGGGGCAGCCGGTCACGTGCCTGGTCGCGCAGGACCAGCCGATCACCAAGGCGCAGGGCGACGTGACTGCGGACCTGCTGAAGAAGCTCGGCATGAACGTCGACTTCGTGGCGACCGATTGGGGCACCGTCGGCGCCCGCCGCGCACTGAAGACGCCGCCGGGACAGGGCGGCTGGCACATGTTCCACACCTGGCATGCGGGCGCGGACTGCGTCAATCCGGGGCCCTACAATGCCATCCGCGCCAACGGCGACAAGGCTTGGTTCGGCTGGCCCACGAGCGCCGATACCGAAAAGGAGGTTGCCGCATGGTTCGAGGCCAAAAACCTCGACGAGGAAAAGACGACGATCGCCCGCCTCAACAAGGCAGCGCTCGACGACGTCGTCTTCGCGCCGACCGGCTTCTTCCTCGGCTACACGGCATGGCGCAAGAACGTCTCCGGCATCACCAAGGGGCCGCTGCCGTTCTTCTGGGGCGTATCCAAGTCTGCATGATCGTGCGCTGAGGCCAGATGCTCTCCTACATCCTCCGTCGCATCGTCGCGACCTTGCCAGTCATGGCGATCGTCGCGCTGTTCGTGTTCAGCCTGCTCTATATCGCGCCGGGTGACCCCGCCGTGGTGATCGCGGGCGACCAGGCGAGTCCGGAGGATGTGGAGCGCATCCGCCAGAGCCTCGGCCTCAACCGTCCGTTCCTGGTCCAGTTCGGAGGCTGGGTCTGGCGCATCCTGCACGGCGATCTCGGCACCTCGATCTTCACCAATCTGCCGGTCTCGGCGATGATCGGGCAGCGTCTCGGACCGACGCTGTCGCTGATGTTCGTCACGCTGCTGCTCACGATCGTGGTGGCCGTGCCGCTCGGCGTGGTGGCGGCATGGAAGGCCGGCAGCCTGATCGACCGCGTCATCATGGGCTTTGCCGTGTTCGGATTCTCGCTGCCCGTGTTCGTGGTCGGCTACATGCTCGCATACATCTTCGCGCTCGAGCTGGAATGGCTGCCGGTGCAGGGCTATACGCCGCTCAGCTCGGGCTTCTGGCCGTGGCTGGAGAACCTGATCCTGCCGTCGATCGCACTCGGCTGCGTCTATATCGCGCTGGTCGCGCGCATCACGCGGGCCGCCATGCTCGAAGTCTTGCAGCAGGACTATATCCGCACCGCCAAGGCCAAGGGACTAGGGCAGGGCGGCATCCTGTTCATTCACGCGCTGAAGAACGCGGCGGTGCCGATCGTGACCGTGATCGGGATCGGCATCGCGCTCCTGATCGGCGGCGCGGTCGTGACCGAGAGCGTGTTCGCGATCCCCGGCCTCGGCCGCCTCACGATCGACGCGATCCTGCGCCGCGACTATCCGGTGATCCAGGGCATCGTGCTGCTGTTCAGCTTCGTCTACGTCCTCGTCAATCTGATGATCGACGTCGTCTACACGCTCGTTGACCCGAGGATCCGCTATTGACCGACACCACCGTCAATCCGCAATCGCTTCCGGCCGGCCTCGTCGTCGCGCCACATCTGCCTGAGATCCTGCGGCCGGTCACGATCCGGCGCGGCTTCGTCGGCCTCTTGCGCGGTCATCCGACGGTCGCGGTCGGCGGCGCGCTGCTGCTGACGCTGGTCCTGATCGCGATTTTTGCGCCCTATCTCGGCACGGTCGATCCGACTGCACTGGCCCCGGCGAAGCGCACACGGGCGCCGTCGGCCGATTTCTGGTTCGGCACCGACGTGCTCGGCCGCGACATCTATTCGCGCGTGCTGTTCGGCGCGCGCGTCTCGCTCACGGTCGGCCTGTCGGTCGCGATCTTCGCATCGGCGGCCGGCCTCGCCATCGGCATGATCTCCGGATTCGTCCGCTGGGCCGACGGCATCCTGATGCGGTTCATGGACGGCTTGATGTCGATCCCGCCGATCCTGCTGGCGATCGCGCTGATGGCGCTGACGCGCGGCAGCGTCGGCAACGTCATCCTCGCCATCACCGGTGCCGAAATCCCGCGCGTCTCGCGCCTCGTCCGCAGCGTGGTGCTGTCGCTGCGCGAGCAGCCCTATGTGGATGCGGCGGTCGCCTGCGGCACGCGCACGCCCATGATCATCCTGCGCCACATCCTGCCGAACACGGTTGCGCCCATGCTGGTGCAGGCGACCTACATCTGCGCTAGCGCGATGATCACCGAGGCGATCCTGTCCTTCATCGGCGCCGGAACGCCGCCGACCATCCCGTCCTGGGGCAACATCATGGCCGAGGGCCGCGCGCTGTGGCAGGTGAAGCCATACATCGTGTTCTTCCCGGCGGCGTTCCTGTCCGTCACCGTGCTCGCCGTGAATTTGCTCGGCGACGGCCTTCGCGATGCGCTCGACCCGCGCATGGCCAAGAGCCTCTGATGGAACGAGGCTGATCGCGATGGCTTTGCTCGAAGTCGAGAACCTCCAGACCCATTTCCGTACCCCCGGCGGCATCAATCGCGCCGTCGACGGCGTGTCCTTCCATGTCAACGAGGGCGAGACGCTCGCCATCGTCGGCGAGTCCGGCTGCGGCAAGTCGGTGACGTCGATGTCGCTGATGCGGCTGATTCCGGAGCCGCCGGGCAGGATCGCCGGCGCCATCCGCTTTGCGGGCAGGGATCTGCTGAAGCTGTCCGATCGCGAGATGCGTGCGATCCGCGGCAATGACATCTCGATGATCTTTCAGGAGCCGATGACCAGCCTCAATCCGGTGCTCACCGTCGGCCGCCAGATTCGCGAGACCTTGATGATCCATCAGGGCCTCGACAAGCGGGCGGCGGAGGCGCACGCGATCGAGATGCTGACGCTGGTCGGCATTCCCGAGCCGAAACGGCGCGTCGGCGAATATCCGCACCAGCTCTCCGGAGGCATGCGCCAGCGCGTGATGATCGCGGTCGCGCTGGCGTGCAATCCGAAGCTTCTCATTGCGGACGAGCCGACAACCGCGCTCGACGTGACGATCCAGGCGCAGATTCTGAGGCTGATGCTGGATCTGAAGCGCCGGGTCGGCGCCGCCATCATCCTGATCACCCACGATCTCGGCGTCGTCGCCGAAATCGCCGAACGCGTCATGGTGATGTATGCCGGCCGCAAGGTCGAGGAGGCGCCGGTAGCCGAGCTGTTCCGTTCGCCGCGCCATCCCTATACGCAAGGCCTGCTCGGCGCGGTGCCGAAGCTCGGCTCCTCGCTGGCCGGGACCGCAACGCGGCTCGCCGAGATCCCGGGGCAGGTGCCCGACCTCCGCAAGCCCATTATCGGCTGCGTCTTCGCCGGCCGCTGTGCGCTCGCGACCGATCTCTGCCGCCAATATGCGCCGGGGCTCGAGGAGAAGGGCCCGCGCCACGTCGCCGCCTGTCACTACGCCGCCAAGGGAGCCGTCGCGGCATGAGTCCTCCGCTGCTCCAGGTCAACGACCTCAAGAAGCATTTTCCGGTCAACAAGGGCCTGTTCGGCCGCAAGTCCGAATTTGTCTATGCGGTGGACGGCGTGTCGTTCGAGATCGCGCGCGGCGAGACGCTGTCGCTGGTCGGCGAGTCCGGCTGCGGCAAGTCGACGGTCGGCCGCGCCATTTTGCGGCTGTTCGAGATTACTTCTGGCCAGGTCATCCTCGACGGCCAGCGTATCGACGACGCTGCGCCGAGCACGATGCGCCAGATGCGCCGCCGCGTGCAGGTGGTGTTCCAGGATCCGTTCTCGAGCCTCAATCCGCGCATGCGCGTGCGCGACATCCTGGCCGAGCCGATCCGCAATTTCGGCCTCGCCAAATCCGCGGAGGATCTCGAGGTTCGCGTCACATCGCTGATGGACACCGTGCGCCTGCCGCGCGAGGCGCTGAACCGCAGGCCCCACGAATTCTCCGGCGGCCAGCGTCAGCGCATCGGCATTGCGCGCGCGCTTGCGGCCGAACCCGAGCTGATCGTGTGCGACGAGGCGGTCTCCGCGCTCGACGTTTCAGTCAAGGCGCAGATCGTCAATCTGCTGCAGGACCTGCAAAGCGAGTTCGGCCTCGCGCTGCTGTTCATCAGCCACGATCTCGCGATCGTCGAGCACATGACCCATCGCGTTGCGGTCATGTATCTCGGCAAGATCGTGGAAGTGGCGCCGCGCCGGCAGATCTTTGCCGCGCCAAGGCATCCCTACACCAAGGCGCTGCTCTCGGCGGTGCCGCTGCCGGAGCCCGGGGCACAGCGCAATCCCATCATCCTCAGGGGCGACGTGCCGAGCCCGATCAATCCGCCGCCCGGTTGCCGCTTCCATACCCGTTGCCCCTTCGCCTTCGACCGCTGCCGGACAGAGGAGCCGACGCTGCGCGCGGCCGGCCCGGAGCAATGGGTGGCCTGTCACCTCGACGAGCCGCCGTAGGCGGCTCAACCCTGCCGGCGCAGGAAGCCCGTGATCGTGACCTTTTCCCAGATGCCGGCCGCAGCAAAGGGATCTGCGCGGTTGAAGGCCTCGACCTCGCTACGGCCCGGTGCCTCGATCAGGAACAGGCTGCCGATCATGGTCTGGCCGTCGTCGGAGACCAACGGCCCCGACATCACGATCCTGACGCCGAAGCGCGAGGTGTCGCTCAGGAAGGCCTTGTGCGCGTCGTAATTGGCAAGCCGCGTCGGCAGTGCGCCGGTGCGGTCGAGAGCGTGAATGGCGAACAACATCGGTCTTCCTTTCTTGACTTGGTTCTTGGGACGGCCGCCATGGCGGCCGTCCGGACGTGATGGGTTGGTCTACTTGGCGCCGAGCTTGCCGGCGTCCTCGAAGGTCGGGCAGGTCCGCTGCTCCAGCGGGACGTCGAACGGCCCGTAATTGTCCTTGGTGATGACGGTCGGCTTCAGCACGATCTCGGCGATGACGGGCTGGTTGCGCAAGGCGCGGATCGCCATCATGGTGCCGAGGCAGCCTTGCGCAAATCCGTTGTAGTCGCCGCTCGCCAGCAGTTTGCCTGACTTGATCGCGTCGATCGCCTCCTTGGTGCCGTTGATGCCGATCACCTGGGCCTTGCGGTTGGCGCCGTCGAGCGCCTCGATCGCGCCGACCGCCATGGCGTCGTTGGCGGCGAGCACGCCGTCGATCTGCGGATTCGACTGCATCAAATTCTCCATGACCTGGAGCGCCTGGAGCCGCTGGTAGTTACCGGGCTGCGAGGCCAGCAGCTTGGCCCCCGGACTTTCCTTGAGCGCGTCGTTGAAGCCGCGGACGCGGTCGACATTGGTCAGCGAGCCCTTGACGCCCTCGATGATGACGATGTTGCCCTTGCCGCCCAGCGTCTTGAGCAGGAAGCGCGCCGTCTCCAGCCCAAGGCTGTAGTCGTCGGCACCGACAAAGGAGAGGAACTTGCCGCCCGCCGAACGGTCGGTGATGTTGACGACCGGGATCTTGGCCTCGTTGATCTTCTCGACGCCGGGCACCATCGCCTTGTAATCGACCGGCGTGAAGACGATCGCGCTCGGCTTCTTCACCACGACGTCCTCGATCTGGCTGAGCTGCTCGGGGATCGAGTCCGGCTTGGTCGGGATGTACTGAAGCGTCTTCGCGTTCAGCGTCTTCGCCATGTTGTCGGCGCCGACCCGCACCGTCTGGAAGAACGGATTGGTCTGGTTCTTGGTGAAGACGGCGATGGTCTCGCCGTCGGCTCGTACCTCGGTGGTCAGTGCGGTCGCCATCAGCAGCGGCAGCGCCAGGTGGCCAAGTTTCAGTTTCATGTCGCTTCCATCCCTCATTTTGCTTGTTGGAACTCCAGGAACTCATTGCGTGCCGCGGCGGGTCTTCATGTCGAGCCAGACCGCGAGGATGACGATGACGCCGGTCACGAGCGGCTGCCAGTTGGCGCTGACCGAGAGCAGGTTCATTCCGTTCAGCACCAACGTGAGGATCAGCGCGCCGATGAAGGTGCCGAACACGGTGCCGACGCCGCCGAACAGCGAGGTGCCGCCGATCAGCACGGCCGCGATCGCCGGCAGCGTCAGGCTCTCGCCGATATCGGCCTCGGCCGAATTGAGCCGCGACAGGAAGATGATCGAGGCAAGCCCCGCCATGGTGCCGGAGACGGCATAGACCAGCAGCAGGCGCCGCGCGACCGGAATGCCGGAGAGCCGTGCCGCGACCGGATTGGCGCCGATCGCATAGATCTCCTGGCCCCAGATCGTGCGCTGCGCGAACAACGTCCCGATCCCGAGGAACACCAGCAGCAGATAGACCGGGATGGGCAGGCCGAACAGATAGCCGCTGCCGATCTGGCGGAAGCCGGCGGGGAAGCCGTGCAGGGTCTCGCCCGCCATGTACCAATAGGTGAGGCCGTTCAGCACCCACAGCATGCCATAGGTGGCAATGAAGGAGGGGATGCGGAGCGCGGTGACCATGATGCCGTTGAGCAGGCCGACGATGCCGCCGCAGGCAAGGCCGGTGAGGATGCCGAGCGCCGGCGAGCCGGTCTTGTGGATCACGGTGCCGGCGATACAGGCGGACAGCGCGACATTGGCGCCGACGGACAGATCGAGGCCGGCGGTCAGCACCACCAGCGTCAGGCCGGAGGCGATGAAGAAGGTCAGGCTCGCCTGCCTGAGCACGTTGAGGATGTTGCCGAGGCTCAGGAAGGAATCGCTGAGCACGGCGAGCACCGCGCAGATCAGGAGGGCCGCGAGCAGCCGATAGAACACCTGGATCGCATCCTGCGACAGGAAGGAGCGGGGCGGCACCATGGCCTCCTTGGTGATGTCGGTCATGCGCGGCTCCTGAGGCCGTCGAGGAACAGAGCGACGATGACGAGCACGCCAACGCTTGCGACCTGCACCGAGGACGGCAGCGAGATCAGGTTCAGCCCGTTGCGTAGCACGCCGACCGAGAGGACGCCGAGGAGGGTGCCGAGCAACCAGCCATTGCCGCGCTCGAACGAGGTGCCGCCGACGGCGACGGCGGCGATGGCATCGAATTCGAGGCCGAGGCCAGCGGTGGGATGGCCGGAGTTCATTCGCGCGGTCATCAGAAGGCCCGCGATGCCGGCCATGGCGCCGCCGATCGCATAGACCGCGATCAACAGCCGGTTCGGCGAGCGGCCGGCATAGCGCAGCGCCTCGCGGTTGCCACCGAGGGCGAAGATGTAGGTGCCGAAGCGAGTGTGATAGAGCAGGCCGTGGAAGGCCGCATAGGTGACCAGCGCCATCACGATCGGCACCGGGACGCCCAGAAGCGTCGCCGAATAGATGTCGCGTACGCTGTGGGGAATGCCGACCACGCTCTGGCCGTCGCTGACGATGAGCGACAGGCCCTGCGCCATGCCGAGCGTGCCGAGCGTCGCGACGAAGGGCGGAATGCCCAGGATCGCGACCAGCCAGCCATTGGCGACGCCGAAGGCCGTGCCGACCAGCAGGCCGGCACCGAGGCCCAGCAGCATCGACTTGGTCGCGAGCGATACGATCGCAACGCAGAGCGAGGTCAGCGTCAGCACCGCGCCCATCGACAGGTCCAGCCCCTCGGTCATGATGATCAGCGTCATCGGCAGCGCGAGCATGGTGAGAATGGTCGACTGCACCAGCACGTTGGAGAGATTGGCGACCGACAGGAAGCCGGGCGCGATGACGCTGAACAGCGCGATCAGCAGCACCAGCACCATGGCGACGCCGGGAATGCGCTGCAGCGGATTGGGCTGCGAGATGACCGCGGCTTCACGCATGATGCATCCCCAGTCGCACGATGTTCTCCTCCGTCAGTTCGCTGCGCGTCAGGTGTCCGGCAATGCGCCCCTCCCGCATGACGTAGGCGCGGTCGCAGACGTGGCAGATCTCGACCTGCTCGGACGAGATCATCAGGGCCGCCGCGCCTTCCGCGACGAGGCGGTCGATCAGCGCAAAGATCTCCGACTTGGCGCCGATGTCGATGCCCCGTGTCGGCTCGTCGAAAATGAACAGCTTCGACCCGGCCGCAAGCCATTTACCGATCACGACCTTCTGCTGGTTGCCGCCCGAGAGCAGGCCGACGGTCTGCCGCGCGCTCGGTGTCGCGATCCTCAACTGGCGGATCAGGCTGTCGGCGGTGCGCTGCGCGCTGCGCTGGTCGAACAGGCCGCTCGGGAACAGTTTTCGCAGCGCCGATACCACGAGGTTGTCGCTCACCGAACGCAGCAGCGCGAGGCCTTCACTCTTGCGGCTCTCGGGAATCAGCGCGATGCCGCGGCGGGCGGCGAGATCGGGCTCGCCGGAGATGGTCTTGCCGTCGAAGATGATCTCGCCTGATGTGACGGGATCGGCGCCGAAGATGGCGCGCGCGACCTCGCTGCGACCGGAGCCGACGAGGCCGCACAGGCCGACAATCTCGCCCCGGCGCACCTCGATGTTGATGTCGGAGATACCGGTCGGCGCCGTCAGGCCCTTGACCTCGAGCAGAACGTCGCCGGGCTTGTCGGCGAAATGGCGTGGATAGGTCATGTCGACGTTGCGGCCGACCATCATGCGGACCAGCTGGTCCGGCGTGACGTCGGCGGGACGGACGCCGTCGATGCGGCGGCCGTCGCGCAGCACGGTGATGCGATCGCCGAGCGCGAACACCTCGGCCATGCGGTGCGAGATGTAGACGATGGACACGCCGTCGGCCTTCAGCCGCGCGATCAGTGCAAACAGCAGCTCGGTCTCGCGGTCCGACAGCGCCGCGGTCGGCTCGTCCATGACGAGGATGCGGGCTTTCTGGCTGATCGCCTTCGCGATCTCAACCATCTGCTGCTGCGCGACGCCGAGCTTGTCAACAATGGTGGAGGGATCGATATCGAAGCCGATCGTATCGAGCACGCGCTTCGCATCGGCCAGAATCCTGCGGCGGTCGATGGTACCGGGGATGCGGCCCTTCGGCTCGCGTCCCAGGAAGATGTTCTGGGCGATATCGAGATAGGGGACGAGCGAGAATTCCTGGAAGATCACGGCAATGCCGAGCTTCTGCGCGTTCGCGGTGGAATTGATCGCGACCGCCTCGCCCTTGTAGTAGAACTCGCCGGCATCGGCGCGGTAGGCGCCGCACAGTACCTTCATCAGGCTCGATTTGCCGGCGCCGTTCTCGCCCAGCAGCATGTGGACTTCGCCGGGGTAGACGGCAAAGGACACGTCGTCCAGCGCCTTGACGCCGGGAAATTCCTTGCTGATGCCGCGCAACTCCAGCAGCGGGACTGGCGAGGAGGGCTCAATGGCCAGCGCCGCGTTGCTCATGCGCGTGCTCCGCTCGCAAAGATCTTTCCGGGGTTCATCAGTCCATCAGGGTCGAGCGCGGTCTTGATCTGCCGCATCACGTCGACGGCGTCGCCGAGTTCGTCAGCGAGATATTCGATCTTGCCGAGCCCGATGCCGTGCTCGCCGGTGCAGGTGCCGTCCATGGCGATGGCGCGCGCCACCATGCGGGCCTGCAGCGCCTTGGCGCCTTCGGCCTCCTCCGGCCTTGCCGGATCGACCAGGATCAACATGTGGAAATTGCCGTCGCCGACATGGCCGACGATCGGCGCGACAAAGCCGTGCTCGTCCGCGTCGCTCCGCGTCTCGGTCAGGCATTCCGCCAGCCGCGAGATCGGCACGCAGACATCGGTGATCACCGCGCGTGCGCCGGGGCGCAGGCCGAGGCCGGCATAGAGCGTGTTGTCGCGCGCGTGCCAGAGCCGGCTGCGGTCTTCCGGTGCCTTCGCCCAGGCAAAGCCATGGCCGCCATGATCGGCGGCGATGGCCTGCGCGGCCTCGGCCTGCTCGGCGACGGAGGCCTCCGAGCCGTGGAATTCGAGGAATAGGGTGGGGGCCTCGCGATAGCCGAGCTTGGCGTAGGCATTGATGCCGCGCATCATGACGTCGTCGAGCAGCTCGATGCGCGCCACGGGGATTGCGGACTGGATCACCGAGATCGCGGTATCGACCGCGTCGTGCAGGGTGTCGAAGCTGCAGACCGCGGCCGAAATCGCCTGCGGCACGGGGTGCACCTTCAGCGTGATCTCGGTGATCACGCCGAGCGTGCCTTCGGCGCCGACGAACATGCGCGTCAGGTCATAACCGGCCGCCGACTTGCGCGCGCGCTTGGCGGTGCGGATCACGCGGCCATCGGCCAGCACCACTTCCAGCGCCATCACATTGTCCTTCATGGTGCCGTAGCGCACCGCCATGGTGCCGGAGGCCCTGGTCGAGGTCATGCCGCCGATCGAGGCGTCGGCGCCGGGGTCGATCGGGAAGAACAGGCCGGTATTGCGCAGCTCCGCATTGAGCTGCTTGCGCGTGATGCCGGGCTGCACCACGACATCCATGTCGCTGTCGTGCACGGCCAGCACCTTGTTCATGCGAGCGAAGTCGAAGCAGACGCCCCCGGCGACCGCGGCTGCATTGCCTTCGAGCGAGGTGCCGGCGCCGAACGGCACGATCGGCATGCCGGTGCCGGCGCAGAGCCTGACGATCTCCGCGACCTCCCGCGTGGTTTCAGGGAAGACGACGATGTCGGGCGGCAGGCTCCGATAGTGCGACTCGCTCTGCCCATGCTGATCGAGCACGCCGCGCGCGACGCTCGCGCGCGGGCCGATCATGCTGGTGAGGCGATCGGCCAATGTGCTCGTGCTGACCCGCGGTCCCATCCTCAGCTCCCGTCTGCTCCCTATCGGACTCTTGCCGGTCCGCTGCGTTGTCGTTTGGCTTATGCGGCCCTTGCGTTGCTCGCAAGCTGCTTCAAACCGAAATCATAGTTGAGATGAAAATACGCGCTCTCCACCATGCGACCATCCGGCGCACGGCCCGCGGGGTGGCGGACGAACTCGCGGATCAGGCTGTCCTTGACGCCGAACACCACGTCGCTGTCGAGATACTGATCGCCGGCAACGAACACGTGAGTCACGAGCTGCTCGAAACCCGGCGCCGAGATCATGAAGTGCACGTGGGCCGGGCGCCAGGGATGGCGTCCCTGAACCTCCAGCATCTCGCCGACCGGTCCATCATGCGGAATCGGATAGGCGGCAGGCTTGATCGACCAGAAATGGAAGCGGCCATTGGCGTCGGTGTGGAAGCGGGCGCGCATCGCGAGGTCGCCGATGGCGTCGAGCTGCTGCACGTCGTAATAGCCGTCGTCATCGGAATGCCAGACGTCCACAATGGCGCCTGCGAGCGGCTTTCCGTCGATGGTCGAGACCGAGCCGGTGACGAGCATCGGATCGCCTTCCATCGGACCCGAGATATCGGCGCCGCTCTCCTTCTCCGGCGCGGCCTGGACGAAAAACGGCCCGAGTACCGTGGTTTCGGTGGCGCCTTCCGGCACCGGATGGTTGATCGCGTCGACCAGCATGGAGACGCCGAGCGTATCCGACAGCAGGATGAATTCCTGGCGCTTGTCGTCGCACATGTGCCCGGTGCGGGTCAGGAAGTCGATACCGTATTCCCATTCCTTCTGGGTCGGCCGCACCTCGCGCACAAAGGCATGAAGGTGGCGCACCAGCGCCTCGCTGACCTGCTTGATCCGCGGATCGGTCGCGCCCGCGATCCGCTCCAGCACCGCGTCCGTGATCGTGGTCTCGTTGAAGTTGCGCATGGGTGCCTCCGTTGATCAGAGCTTCGGCTCGCCGAGGCCGGACAGCCGCTCGAGATGCCTGACGGTCGCGATGAAGTCGGTGTCGCCGTCGCCCTGCGCGACCAGCGAGCCATAGGTCTCGCGCACTTGCGCCGCGAGCTGAAGCGGCACGCCGACGGCGTGTCCGGCGCCGAGGATGAGATCGAGATCCTTGGCCATCTGCTTGCAGGAGAAGGTGGACTCGAAATCGCGGGTCCGCAGCGGCGCGGTCTTGTACTTCACCATCGGAGAGGCAATCGCGCTGTCGTCGAGCACCTTCAGAATGTCCTGCCAGGCGATGCCGCCCTTGCGCGCCAGCGCCAGGCTCTCCGCCATCATCGCGGCCGAGACCGCGATCATCAGATTGACGGAGAGTTTGGCGTAGCGCGCTTCCTCGGCCGGCCCGAGATAGGTCTGGGCACGGGTGAAGGCGGCAAACAGCGGCTTTGTGCTCTCGAAGGCATCCTTCGGCCCCGAGACGAAGCAGGTCAGAGCGCCGGTATGGACGATGCTGGCATTGCCGGAGACCGGGGAACGAAGATAGGCAATGTCGCGTGCCTGCGCGGCGGCTGCAACTTCGGTAGAGGCATCGACGCTGACGGTGCTGGTCTCGATCAAAACGGTCTTGGGCGCCATCGCGGCGATCAGGCCGGCAGGGCCGAGCAGCGCGCCGCGCAAGGCGGCGTCATCGGGCAGGGATGTGACAACGGCGGCCTTGCCGCGCACGGTTTCGACGGGCGAAGCGGCAATCGAAACGCCTTGCGCGCGAGCCTCATCGAGCCGCGCCGCGCTCTGGTCAAACGCCGTTACCGCGTAACCGGCCTTGGCGACGAGCGCCGACATCGGCAGGCCCATCTTGCCGATCCCGATGAAAGCGATATTCCTTGAAGCATCAGTCATTGTTCTTGTCCATTGGCGCCTTCAGGCGGCGCGTCCCTGTCGTTCGATGTCCTGCACCAGCCGCCGGCCGGATTGTGCCAGCAGGTCCTTCTTCGTCTCCAGCCCCTCGACCAGCAGCCGGCCGTTACGTTTCTTCCAGGCGCCGCCGATCATCACCGCCTCGATGTTGCCGAGGCTCGTCTGCATCACGATGGTCGCGACGGGATCGTGCACCGGGACAAGGTTGAGATCGGAGACGTTGATGATGACGAGGTCGGCGAGCTTGCCCGGCGTCAACGAACCGATCTGGTTTTCGCGGCCGAGCATGCGGGCGCCTTCTGTTGTGATCCAGCGCAGCGCCTCGCGCACCGGAATCGTGGTCGTTGCCGGGATGGTGCCGCT
Source organism: Bradyrhizobium sp. CCBAU 53415 (assembly GCF_028128735.1). Taxonomy (NCBI): domain Bacteria; kingdom Pseudomonadati; phylum Pseudomonadota; class Alphaproteobacteria; order Hyphomicrobiales; family Nitrobacteraceae; genus Bradyrhizobium; species Bradyrhizobium sp. CCBAU 53415. The sequence goes on from NZ_LBJF01000027.1 coordinate 916,366, forward strand.
GGCCTTGCGCGACTCCGCATTGTCGAGCGCCCGCTGCATCGAGAGCGCGACGCGGGCGGCGGAGAACAGATCGCCGGCCAGCACGGATTCCAGGTCGATGCCGATGGTCGGGCGCACGCCGCGCTTCAAGAGGCGTCCGGTGATCGGAAAGCCGTGGCCCTGGATCATCTCGTTCTCGGGCGTGACGGAAAAGGACACGCCGAGATCGACGATCCGATCGAGCAGATCGTCAGGCAGGTCGTTGCCGTGGACGATGTTGATGCCGGGACCGACGAGGCCCGCCTCGATCAGCTTCTCCCACCCGCCTGGCGTCTTCGCCGCGCCGCCGCCCTGGTGCATGGAGGCGATCAGGTTCAGCTCGCGCGCCAGGTGGAAATCGTGCATGGCGACGTCGAGCGTCGAATAATGCGGGCCGAGGATGGCAAGGCCCAGCGTGACGAGGCCGTCGCGATCGGCGAGGGGGCCGGCCAGCAGCCGCTCGACCTCGCGGCGCGGATGCGGCACTTCCGAGAAGTGCGGCTCGCCCGGCTTCGGCTCCGGCTTTGGCGAGCCGTGGAAGAAGGCGGCGCGGATGCCGCTCTCGGTCAGGCCGCGGACCGCAGCGTCGGTGTGTGCGGGAGTCGGATTGTTGTGGCACCAGTCGACCAGCGTGGTGACGCCGTGGTTGATCTGGTTCAGAGCGCCGACGAGCGTCGCGATATGGATGTCGTCGGGCCGGAACACGGTCGCGAGGCCCGCATGCATGCGGCGGAAATATTCCAGCAGCGTCCAGTTCGCGGCAAAGCCGCGCAAGCCCGTCTGCCAGGTGTGCATGTGCGCGTTGATCAGGCCGGGGATGACGAGGCGGCCATTGCCGTCGATGATCTCGGTCTCAGTCGCGCCGCTGCCGAGCTCGATCGACGGGCGCACGTCGACAATGCGGCTGCCTTCGACCAGCACATCGCCGCTCGAAAGATCGCCAATCGCGTCATCCATGCTGATGACGGTGGCCGATTTGATGAGCGTGCGCCGCATCGCGTCACGCCGCCGCTTTGACGGCGCCGGGCGGTTCGCCGGCCCAGGCGCGCGCGATCAGGTCGCCAATGGCGCCACGCTCGAGCGGGCGCGGGTTCCAATAGGCATTGGTGACGGCGAGGTCGGCCGCCTTGTCGATGCCGCTCTCGGGCATGCCGATATCACGCAGCGCCAGCTTTGCGCCCAGTCGCTTCGCAAGGTCGTAAAGCCCCCGGGACGCATCGGCTGCGCCAATCGCGCGCGCGATGCGCGCCATCGCATCCGGCACCGCCGGCGCGTTGTAGGCCAGCGCATGCGGCAGCACGATGGTGTGCGTTTCGGCGTGCGGCAGGTCGAAGGTGCCGCCGAGCGTGTGGCAGAGCTTGTGATGCAGCGCCATGCCGACGGTGCCGAGGCACACGCCGCACAGCCAAGCGCCGTAGAGTGCCTCGGTGCGGGCCTCGCGGTCGTCGCTTCTGGCGGCAATCGCGGGCAGGGCACGCGCCAGCGCACGAATGCCTTCCTCCGCCATCAGCGAGGTCACCGGATTGGTGTCGCGCGCATAGAGTGCTTCGACCGCATGGGCGATTGCGTTGATGCCGGATGTTGCAGCCAGGCTCACCGGCAGCGTCAAGGTGAGATCGACATCGTAGATCACGGTCTCCGGCAGCACGGCCGCATCGCGGACCGTGGTCTTCAGGCCGTTCTCGGTCTGGCCCACGATCGGCGTCATCTCCGAGCCGGCATAGGTGGTGGGAATGCAGAGCTGGTTGACGCCGGTGCGCAAGGCCAGCGCCTTGCCGAGGCCCGTGGTCGATCCGCCGCCGAGCGAGACGACGCAGTCAGCCTCGCACGCCTTCATCGCCACGAGCGCGCGCTCGGTGACCTCGACCGGCGTGTGCATGGTGGCGCCGGGAAAGATGCCGGCATAGAGCGGTCCGAGCGCCGCGCCGAGGCTCTTGCCTTGCGCCTCCTGCTGCGGCGTCGTCAGCACCAGCGCGCGCTTGCCGCCGAGCCGCTCGACCTCGGCCTTGGCGCCAGCCAACGTGCCGCTGCCGAACACGACGCGGCAGGGCAGGTTTTCGAAGGTGAACGAACCGATCATGCGCCGGTCTCTTTGATGGGATAATCGACCTGGAAGCGGCCGATCCGCAAGTTGCCCAGCGCCTCGCGGACGCGCAAATGTTCGGGGTGGTTGGCGTAGGCGGCGAGCGCGGCCTGGTCGGTGAACTCGGAGAACAGAACGACGTCGCAGGCGTAGTCGACCGCGCTGACATCCATGCCGACCTCGATATGGGTGAGGCCATCGATCCGGCCCTTGAGGCCCTCGAACAGGGTCTTGACCTTAAGCCGGGCGGCGGAGCGCTCCTCTTGGGTCTCCCCGCGCAGCCGCCACATCACGATGTGCCTGATCGGGCCCGACATTTCCTGATCTCCTCGCCTGCCATTCTGCTTTGTTGAGGTCATTTTGCCTTGCAGAAAACGGAAATAAAGGTCAAACTTTGTAAGTCTCTTTTCCTGCTTTCGCAAAAATGGACCGGCTGCTCCAACTCGAAGTCTTCTCCAAAACCGCCGAGCTCGGCAGCCTGTCCAAAGCCGCCGAGATCCTGCGGATGTCGAATGCGGCCGCGAGCCGCCATCTCAGCGCGCTGGAGGAGCGGCTTGCGGTCCGGCTGATCGAGCGCAACACGCGCCGGCAATGGCTGACCGAGGCAGGGCAGGAGCTGTTGCAGCGCTGCAGCCCGTTGTTGAACGAACTCGCCGAAGCCGAGGACGCCGTCTCCGACCGCGCCCTGTCGCCGAAGGGCATGCTGCGCGTGACGTCTTCGCTGTCCTTCGCGATGATCTATCTCGCGCCGATGCTGCCGGCGTTCCGCGCGCTCTATCCGGATCTCAGTGTGCAGATCATCAGCGCCAACCGCTATCTGGACTTCATCGAAGCGGGCATCGACGTCGCGATCCGCACGCGCGAGCACGAGCCGGATTCCAACATCGTCGTCCGCCGCATCGGCCAGATGCACCGCGTGCTTGCGGCTTCGCCGGCCTATCTGGCGAAGCACGGCCGTCCGGAGCACCCCGCCGATCTCACCCGCCACAACATGCTGATCTACAACCTCGCCAACGATCCCTATTCGCTGCGACTGAGCAAGGGCAGCACGACGCAGACGATCCGGATCGCGCCGACGCTCGACAGCAATGACGGCCAGATCATCTGCGGCGCGGCGCGCGCGGGGCTCGGCATCCTGATCCAGCCGCTTTACATCGTGCAGGGCGACATCGCGGCCGGCCGGCTGGTGCCCGTCCTTCGGGACTGGCAGCTGCCGCTGCTCACCATGAACATCGCTTATCAGAACCGCGTCAGGCTGCCCGCCAAGATCAGGGTGTTTTCGGACTTCCTGGTCACCTATATCCGCGAGCATTCGCAGCCCGGCATCTGGATCGACGCGGCGAAGTGAGCGGGCAACCCGAGAATTCGGGTCGCCGTAGGCGGATCGGCGCGCGAAACGCAGATCAAACAGCCGAACTCGGGCTGGTTCGCGCAGACACGACCGTCGACGGAAAGTAACTCGCGAAAGCGCGCATCCTGGGCTGAACACGCGATCCGTCGATCACTTCGAGCCGGCCGCAGCGGTTCAAGGTGTGCAACTTCCTGCCGGGCCATGTCGGTCCCGGCTTCAGGGAGTGGCGGACGATCTGCTTGAACGCCGTCGGCGACAGTTCGACCACTTCCGCCAGGGCGAGCGCCGCGCCGTACCCGTCGGCACAGTCCTGGACCGGTCGCCACAGCTTGTCATTGAGGGTGACGAAGTTCCCCGCCGGCCGCGTGCTGGCGCGGTCGATCAGGACCGGATTGCTGGCGTGGGGCGACCAGGGCCCCAGGAGGCGGTCGGCGTAGTAGATCGTCAGCGCGTCCGAATAGCCGCCTGTTCCGTCGCGCCAGGCGCCAAACAGATAATGCAGGCCGTTGTGCCGCGTGATCGTGGCGTCGGCCAGCTCGAGGCCGGAAAGAAGCGTCGCATATCGCTCCCATTTGTCCGGAAACCGAACGCATTTGTAGATGGCGACGTCCCCGCGCGTCGAACTCTCCGGGATCATCCACAGCTCGCCATCGTCTTCGATCAGAAACGGATAGGAGAGGTGCCAGGGCTCCTCCAGCACCGGTATCACCTCGCCGACCGGTCCCGCGTCACCGAACTCGATCGCCGAAATGATGCCTTTTCCGACGCGATGATCGAGATCCTCAAAGAAGACGAATGTTCGTCCCTGCCACGTGATGGGAAAGGGATCGGCGTAGAAGTGGTTCCCAGGATCTTCCAGAACGTTCCAGCCTGGACCCGATAGATCTCCGGTCTGCCAGACGCCCCCGCCGTCATTGAAGCGCCATCCGACATGCCAATGCGGGGCATAGCAGCAGAGACGATAGATCTCCTTGGCGATCGATACGGCAAGGCCGCGAGCGACATAGCCAACGGGTCCGCGGCGCAAGCCATTCCCGGCGGGGTGCGCCAGTTGCGGCACAAGTCGCTGCCTTCCCGACAGGATCGCCGCCACCATGGTCAGGGTTCGCGCCATGACCGTTTCGAGCGCGCCGCTGAGGCCCGCGGCAATCTCTCCGGATGGATGGCCGCGGTCGAGGACCGAGCCGTCGACCTCGTTGGCGATGTCGATCACGGGCAGGTCGCCGGCGAGAATGGCGGCGAGCGCGGCATTTTCGCCCGCAACTCCGTTGAACAGCGGACGCAGATACAGAAGGGCAGAGCAGTTCGGATCCCGCGCGGCGCCCGTAAAATCGACGATCACGTCGGCCGTGCCGCCGCAAGCCCGCGTCCGTTCCGGAACGGGATTCAGCCTGTCTGCGCCGCTGTGTTTGCCCCGATGCAACACCACGCGTTCGAGCTCGAACAGGGCATCGAGACCTGCGGGCCGTGACTCCGTCGTTGCCGTCCATGCAATTCGAACCGGAACGTCACGGCCGTCGATCGACAGCGTCTCGCGGCCCATCCACTGCCGCGCGTATTCGCGTTCACAGCGAAACTCGATGATCATGTCGAGCCAATCTATTTCAACATCTCGGATCAAATGACGCGGTCGAGAATTCGAACGTATTCCTCCACCATGGCATCTACCGAATAGCGCAATCTCAGGCCTTTGGCATTTTGTCGCAGTTCGTCGCTCAAATTCTTGTCCGTCAGGAGCCTGGAGACGGCTGCGGAGAGTTTTGCATGATCGGAGGCATCGACGAAGAGTGCAGTCGGTCTCCCTTCGTACGACAACACTTCGCGCAGGACGGGAAGATCAGTCACGACGGAGGGAACACCGGCGTTTGCGGCCTCGACAGCGGCCAGACCGAAGGTTTCAGCCTGTGTCGGAAATACGAACACGTCCAGACAGGCGAGAAAGTCCGCCATCCGGCTGGGGGGGATTTCTCCGAGCAAATGCAACCTGTCGGAGACGTTCAAGTCGTTCGCGAGCTGCCTCAGCCGGCCCTCGTCGGCGCCCTGGCCGGCGAGCGCAAGGTGCCAGGACGGTCGATCCGGCAACAGGCGTATCGCCATATCGAGCCGCTTGTGCGGATGCAGCCTTGCTGCGCAGCCGAGCAGGACGCAGTCCGGCGGCAGATTGAACCTGTGTCGTGCGGCCTCCTTCGACAGGGAGAGGGCCTTGTCGTCGAATCCGTGCGGCACATGCACCATGCGCGACCGGTAGGCCGCGGGGTAGCGCGAATATTCACGCTGCATGTCCTGCGAATTGAGCGTGATGCAGTCAAAGAAGCCGAGGCTGCCCATGACGATGTCGGCGGTGCGGACCGGCCAGCTCATCGACAGCGCGGATGAAACCTGATTTGCGACAACCGGTGCACGGCTGACGAGGCGGGTCACGCCACCACCGATGACGTTGCCGAAATGCTGGAATGTCAGGACGGCATCGGGCCTGGTGGTCCTGATATGGCGGCTGAGTGTCCACAGCATCCGCAGCAGCGCCACCGGATTGCCCGGCCGGCTCGGCGCGCAATACAGCGTATCGGGCGGCTCGTCGAACGAGACCGATTTGCGGAAGAAGAACAGATTGGTGACCCGATAGCCGCGAGCGGTCAGCCCTGCGCCGAGAAGCCGGGAGATCTCCTGCGCGCCGGCGTTCTCGGCCTGGGTTTGCGCGAGAAGCACGTGCGGCTTCGGCCCGCCGCGGTTCGGTCGCGCGAGTGCCGTCACGCTCGTCTCGCCCAATTCCCTGTTCGGCTGATAGTGGAGCACGGATCCCGACCCGCTAACGCAACGAAATCTTCACCTTCTTGACCCCGTACCTACCATGCGGGCACCGCATGGACACCGACTAGCGGCAAACGGAGTTAATGCGAGGCTTTGGCCACGGCAGCGTTCGCGCGGCATTTTCCTTGGGTTCCCGGCTGGCGCTCGGCGAGCGCGTTAACCAACTGATCTTGCGCGCTGCCGGCGCGTGACTGCGGATCACCTGAGCGGCGGCGTGATGACACCTAGTCACGCGAGTCAGCACCGCGGACCGCATAGTCGGCGCGCCTCGATGCAGAGAAGCGCAGGAGCACGAGGACTGACGGATCCACCCCGGTTCGCCGGCGGCAGATGACGTTCAGGGCAATGCTCGCGAGCGCGAGTGAGACGGTGGCCGAAATGGCCGCGCCAAGCACGCCGAGCCAGGGAATGAGGACGAGAAATCCCGCGAGCCGCAGCGCGACGTTGGCGGCAACGACGGGAACATAGATTCGTTCGTGACCGGTCAGCTGCAGGATCGCGGCAGATGGGCCGCCTGCTGCCTGGATGGCCGTTCCGATGGCGAGCACGATCAGCACCGAGTGCTGCGCGGTGAAATGAGGTCCGAACAGGTTGAGGAGATAGGGGCCGCCAATCCAGATCGTGGCAAGACCGGCGACAACGCAAAGCGCGGTCACTTCCGCCATCAATTGCAGGGTCCGCTCGAACTCCTGGTGGTTCTTGCTGAAGTACAGCGAAGGAAGCCGGCGCGCGCCGAAAGTGTACAGCGCTGCGGACAGCATGGCGAAGATGTTGGCGAGGCGCGAGGCGGCAAAGTAGATTCCGGCAGTTGCCGGATCCAGCATCCAATAGACCAGAATGACGTCGAAATACTGGTTGGCAACTTCAAGGATGGATGCGAGCCAGAAGTGAAGGGCGCTCGAGCGCCAGCGGGACTTTTCGGAGCGCGCCGGCGTACCGCGCAAATCCGGCAGCACCCGCGCGATCGAAACGATCTGCGCAACCAGGCCCGCCGACATGGCCATCGTCATCACCGCGAACAACTCGGCGGGATCGAGCTGCCGATGGCCGAGCAGCATGGCGAGCAGGAACAGGACCACGACGACGCGCCAGAAGAACTCGCGATTTCCTTCGCCCATGAGAATGCTGACCAGCGAGCGTGCGATCTGGCTCCCGAGCATCACTCCGGCATTGACGGCCGTGTAGGCCGACACCGCGAGGATCAGCAGCCACCAGTCGCCTCTCATGCCCGCCACGATGGCGATCCCGGCGACCACGATCAGCATTGCGACCGAGGTGATCCTGAAGCTTGACAGCAGGACGCCCTTGGTAAGGTCCGGCCTGTCGCCGACCTGATACTCGTTCAGGAATCGCACCAGCAGGGATTCCTGGCCGACCAGTCCCACGACGGCTGCGATCTGGGCGACCGAAAGCCAGGTCGCAAAGATACCGAAGCCATCAGGCGACATCGCTCGTGCCGCCAGCGAGAACAATGCAAACGCGAGCACGCCGCTGCCAACCTTGAGGAGGATGGTTCCGACAACACCGCGCGTGACGTCGCGCCGCATGAATTGGAGGATGGATTCGATCATGGGGGTTTAAGGGGCTGCGCTCCCCTGAAGAGACATGTTCCGATACCGGCGACAACCTAACATGTCGAAAAAACGCGAGTGTTAATGGACCACTTGCGGGATGTCGCCGGTCGCCACGATGTTGCGGTTATTCCGGTTGCTTCACTGTGGAACATCGCCGTCTCCATTGTCCCAAATAGTGCAAGGTCCAGCTCGACGGACTGACGGCATGGCGCCGCACCGACGGCCGACGAGGGCGAGATCGGCCGTCTGAGCGCGGAATAGCTCGCAGCGATCGGCCGCCGAGACCGGAATTTGCAGATCATCCCGAGCAAGACGCGTGCCGCGATGGCGGCAGCGAGCCCCGGGCTTCGGGTCATTAACCTCAATCTTCGGAAATGATCGCACTTGGCCCTGCGATGCGACATCAGGCGAGAGAATTGCACCGGAAGCGCCGTTAACCGTGGGAGCTGGAGCCATGACGACGGACAGAACCGTGACCGAGCCAATCGATGGCGGCGAGACCGCGACGATCGCCTCGGACGTCGCCATTGTCGGCGGCGGCCTTGCGGGATCGCTTGCGGCGGCCGTGCTGGCGCGGGCAGGTCATCGCGTTGTTCTCGTCGACAAGCGGGCGGTCCATCCGGACGAGTTCCGGGTCGAAAAGATCGGCGGTCATCAACTGGAGCTGCTCCGCAAGCTGGGCTTCCTCGGCGCGCTCGACCATGTTGCTTGCCGATACGATCGGGTGCTCAACATCCGCGAAGGCAAGGTGGTCGATGTCAGCGTCGGCCAGGCCTACGGATTTCCCTATGCCGATCTCGTCGCCATGGCGCGCAGCCAGATACCAGATCCATCCAACCTGATCGTCGACGAGGTCACGGCGATCAGCAGCAGCGACGACGTCCAGCATCTCGCGCTGGCCTCCGGACGGCGCGTGACGGCGCGCCTCGTTGTTCTCGCCACGGGCATGGCGGGAGTCCTGGGTTACAAGCTCGGCATCAGGCGGCGCGTGCTGGCCGAGCGCCATTCGGTTTCGTTCGGCTTCACGATCGCCCGCAAGGATGGCGCGCCGTTCGATTTCGAGGCGCTAACCTGCTATGGGGAACGTACAGCGGACGGCATCGACTATCTCAGCCTGTTTCCCGTCCGTGCCGGCATGCGGGCCAATCTTTTCATGTTCCGCGATCCGACCGATCCGATCATGCGCGAGTTGCGTCGCGAACCGGAAGCGACAGTCTTGCGCCTGCTGCCGGGATTGCGGGACTACCTCGGCGATTTTCGCGTGACCGACCGGGTCCAGAACTGGGTGATGGATCTGACCGTCGTCGAGGGACATCTCCAGCCCGGCGTCGTGCTCGTCGGCGATGCGTTCCAGACCAATTGTCCCGCCGCCGGCACGGGCGTTGCCCGCCTGCTGGTGGACGTCGATCGTCTTTGCACCGAATACGTGCCGCGGTGGCTCGTGACCGCGGGCATGGGCCGGGACAAGATTTCGCAGTTCTATTCCGATCGCGACAAGATCGCGGCGGACCAGCAGTCGCTGAAGATGGCGCGCTTCCGCCAGGCGCTGACATCCCGCAACGATATCGGCTGGGACGTGCGGCGACGGTTGCACTTCCTGCGCCGCACTCTGACACACCGCGTCGATCAGATGAACCCGGGCTGGCTCGGGCGTGTCCGCGGCGCGTTGCGCGCCTGAAGCACGATGCGATGAGGATGAATCGTCATCGCGCTTCAGGTTGTGCGCCCCCTGCGCCTGCCGCCGGTCAGCGCGTGGGAGTTGGGCTGCGGGCGGGCTGGAGCCTCAGATCCGACAGCCGCTTGGCCGCCAGCTTGAGCCAGGGAGCCTGCTTCAGCGCGAAGAGGGCGATGGCGCCCGCGATGCTGCCGGCTTGCGTGACCGCCCACACCGGCGAAGGCTGCGCGCCGAACAATTTCTTGTATGGCTCGTCGCCAATGGTGAAATCGAGCATCTGATCTTCGCGCTCGATACAATCCCGCGCCACCTGCTCGAACATCAACGCGCCGAGAGACTGGCTCTTGTACCCGGCGATGTCGAAGGCGCTCATGATGATGAGGAAGCTGCCCCGATGGCATAGTCCGAGCACGGCGGCAATCACCTCGCCGTCCATCTTCATGGCGTAGAGGCGGACAAAGGCGCCCAGGCCGCGAAGCGCGACGTCGGAATAGAAGCCGTAATATTCGGGGCGCTGTAGCAGATCGCCGTCGCCCTGTGCGTGAAAGCGCGGGCCACGAAACTTCCTCATCACGTCCAGCGCCTCGAGCACGGTGGCGCTGTCGCCGCAACATGAGAAGCTCAGCGCGCCCTTCTTCTGGAGCTGACGATATTTCTTTGCGAGCTCCTTCTGATAGGAGCGATCCATCGCGCTGGCCCGCCATTGCTCGAACGGCGCGACGAGAACCGTGGCGTAGGCATTGGTGTCCATCGATACGCGGCGGGACGTGGCCAGAAGGTTTTCGATCGGAAGGCGGGCATCGGGCAGCTTGGCCATTCGGAGCAGATCGAAAGGACGGACAAGATGCCGAATCTGCGCGCATGCAGCCGCGTCGTCGAGCAGCTGCGAAAACACTGCCGGGCTGCAAACCGGCGCCAGATAATCGGAAACGCGGAGGTCGGCGAACTCGACCGTTCGTATCGGACCGTGCCGGACCCGGAGCAGGGGCAGCACCATCGCAAGGGCCCCCGTCGCGCGGAAGCGGACCACAACGACCATGGGCGTTGCACCCGCTTCCGGCGCGAGCGTGGTGTAGAGGCTATGCAGCCAGATCGGATGCTGGAATGCAGTGGCGGCCGAGCGGTCAAACAGCTCTGCATATTCCGGAGACAGAAAGTCGAACGACTGCTCGATGACGATGTCGAACGTGGTGCTGTGCTTGTTCATGAGCAATCAAGGAAACCAGGTAATCCGCGAGCGTCGATCGAACCGTAGCTGCGCTTATAGCAGGGTGGTTACGGGTCAGACACCGGCAGCGTGCGATTTGCATTAACGCACTCAACCATGTTCGTATCGTTACCAAATTCTTAACCCCCGGAGACGCATGGGCCTCGCCAACGCAGCCGTGTCTCGCGCAAGTGGCACCGCCGGAGAAGCGAACCTCGTCGGCGACGATGCCGACCGAGCGCCTGAGTGCTGGAGGCTGTTGCCTTCACAATCTCCCGTGGCGGCCCGGCAGGCAGCATCATGTGCGCGCGCGTGCACCTCGTTATCGACGCCAGTGGTGGTTATGAATGGGAGCTGGGCCGAACGCGGCGGCGCCGCCGGGGCGTTCGAGCCCCATTCGTCCCGCCGGGGTCAACGCGCCGCCGTTCAACACGTCGCGATCGGGATACATCGAGGCAAAGGCCGCGGGCTCCTGGTCGGCGAAGGACCAGGCCGCAGAGGCCGATGATATCGTTGCTGTCGAGATCAGCGTTGCGGCGAACAGGATCTTGAATGCAGTCATAGCGGTTCTCCATTGCTTGCGGTGCGGAGAGTCGCTGGAGCGAGGATCGCTGCTCGGCTGGTGGCGTTTCCGGAATTGTCTTCTGTCTCGACTGATATAGGCAGCGTGGTCCACAGACCCCACCGGATATGCATCACACTTGTGAGAAGGCGGACGAGCGTCAGCCATGGCGCACATTCATCAACGAATGTCTGACGCATTCTCGATACGGAATCTGTCACTCATGTCATGATTGAGCGCTCGATCGCACAGCCGGCGCGGTCGTTGCCGTCGGTACGATGCAGGGCGGCGATCGTAGCGCGCGGGTGTTCTGGGTCGCTTGTTCGTGTATGATTGCGAGCCTGGTCCTGAATGCGCAGAAGATGTTGTTCCTCTCACGGCGAGAACTGTTTGACGCTGCGGCGCGCATCACCGCGCTGGCCGCCTGGCCCGGCGGTGCAAACGCCGACGATTATCCCTCCCGCCCCATCAGGCTGGTCATTCCCTATACGGCCGGCGCTGCGGGTGATCAGATCGGCCGCCCCTGGGCCGACAAGATCGCGTCGCTGCTGGGCCCGGTCTATGTCGAGAATATCGGCGGCGCCGGTGGTGCGATCGGGTCCGCAGCGGTGGCGCAGAGCGCGCCGGACGGCTATTCGCTGCTGCTCGGCAATGGCAGCACCCAAGTGATGATTCCGTTGTCCTCGTCGCAGCCTGCCTACGACACGGTTCGCGATTTCCGCGCCATGTATCGGCTGATCACAAGCACGCTCGCATTCGCGGTTCATCCGTCCTCGCCGGTGAAGGACCTGCGCGAGCTGGCAGCTTTTGCGAAGGCGAATCCGGGCGGGCTTTCCTATGGCACTCCGGGTGTCGGCACCGGCAATCATCTCGTCGGAGAGATGTTCAGGCAGCAATCGGGGCTTGCGGCGGACTTGGTCCACGTCCCCTATCGGGGCATGGGGCCCGCTACCAACGACCTCGTCAGTGGCCAGATCAACTCGGTCATCGCGGTGGTATCGAGCCAGCTCCTGCAATTGCACTTTGCGGGCAAGCTGCGGCTGATCGCCGTGACGAGCGAACGGCGGTTGAGCGGCGCGCCGGACGTTCCGACGGTCATCGAATCCGGCATGCCCGGCCTCAAATATGCCGGCTGGTTTGGCTTGTTTGCCCCAAGAGCGACCCCGGACGCGATCGTGGAGCGGATCGCCGCGGCGACCCGCACGGCGATGGCTGATCCTCAGTTGCAGGAAAGCTATCGTTCGCAGGGTCTGGAGCCGGACATCGATTCGGGCCCCGACAAATTTCAGCGCCTGGTCGAGAGCGAACTCGCCCGCATGGCTCCCATCGTCAAGTCGATCGGACTCAAGCGCGACTGAGCGTTCTCAGAGACGCACCGCGGTCGTGGCGAACGCCTGGGCGACGGGCTCCTGGATTCGATCCAGGATCTCCATCCCCGCAATCGCGATCACCAGGGCCGCGACGCAGCCGAGCAAAAAAGCCCTCATCCTCAGCCTCCCTCGATTGGACCAGCAAGCCATCTATACGACACGGCTTGTCGCGAGCAAGCTCGTTGATCGCTCCAGCCATCCGCGGTCCTATGGGCTCTTGAACACGGGATCGGCGGAAAACGCATCACCCATCAAGCCAAGGGACCGAAGCTCGGCGCTGTTCAAATCGACTTCCAGGATTGCGAGCAGCAGCGCAAGCACGATGGCAACGAGGAAGAGGAAAGGCGAGGCTTCTCGCGCGGCGGGATCTTGCAGGCCATCGAGGGCACGAAGAACGCGCAGCCGCGCAATCATCCGCAGAATTGGCCCCGTTCGCTCCCGCATTCGGTCGTCCTTGACGTGAGCAGCCGGAGTCTAGTGTGCGGCCGATCGGCATTCAAGCTGCGAATGTGCGGGTTGGCTGTTGCGGTGCACGCTTCGGAACGGAAGGAGCCCTTGCAAGTTGAGTGAGCATCGGAGGACCTTGCGTGAAACTACAGAGAGCGATCTTGTGCTTCGCGGCACTTTGCCTTGTTGAGAGCGCCTTGGCCCAGCCCGCGCAAACCAACTCATCGGCGACGCAAACCCCTCCCGAAGAGAAGGGCCAAGCACAGCCGCAAGGCTGGACGGGTCCGATCAATACGGGTTCGGGTGGCGCGCCGGCCGAAAGTCCCCAAGGCCAGAGTCCGCCTGGAATGCAGGCCGCGCCCGAAGGATCGTCCAAAACCACGACGGCACCGGACAAGTAGGCCGGTCCCGGATATTCATTTCGATTGCCTCTTCTGGCAATCTTGGGAACGTGAATGCCAGCAGGGCCGGCCAGGAATGAACAGATCACCTTTGTGCACGAAGGTGGCCGTAGTGCTGTGGGCCATCTTTGCCGCATCATCCGCGCACGCCGACATGGTCGGGCATGGTGGCCCGATACGGGCTCTTGCCGTGTCCCCGGACGGGAGCGACCTTCTCTCCGGCAGCTTCGACACGACGGTCATCCGCTGGTCGCTCAAGACGGACACCGCAGAGCAAGTGCTCCGGTATCATGCTGATGGCGTCAATGCCGTCGCGTTTCTGAAGGACGGTCGCATGATCACGGCCGGCGCCGACGCACGAATTGCGGTGTGGACGGCGGGCCGGCTGGAGCCGGACCGGGTGCTGGAGGGACATGTCGCTCCGATCGTGGCGCTTGCCGTGTCGCCTGATGGGACGCTGCTCGCATCGGCTTCATGGGACAGGACGGTACGGCTCTGGTCGTTGTCGGACGGCACGTCGCGCGTGTTCGAAGGTCATACGCAGAACGTCAACGGCGTCGCCTTCGTGCCGGACGGCAGACTTGTCAGCGTCGGCTACGATCTTGCGCTGCGCATCTGGCGCTTGTCGGATGGCCAGGCTGAAATCGTGACATTGCCGGCGCCGCTGAACGCCGTGGCCGTGGCGCCGGATGGTGAAATCGTCACAGGCGCGGTCGATGGCAAGCTGCGCATGCTGGCCGCGGATGGCAAGGTCAGCGGCGAGGTCGCCGCCAGCCCGACACCGGTGGTAGCCTTGACGATCTCGCCGGACGGCGCGCTGATCGCTGCGGCCAGCATCGGCGGAACAGTGGCGATCATCGATCGCAAGTCGCGCAACCTGCTGCGCACGCTGGTTGGGCCCGGGATGCCGGTGTGGTCGATCGCCTTCCTTCCAGATCGCGAGACACTGATGACGGGTGGTGCGGACGGCAGGATCAGGCGCTGGAATGCGCGCACCGGCGATCCCGTCGGCTCAGGTCTGGTCGGCACACCGGCCGATCCGCTCGCCGCCTATGCCGGCGATCATGGCGCCGATGTATTTCGGGCGTGCGTTGCCTGTCACACGCTGTCGGACAAGGAGGTGCAGCGTGCGGGTCCGACACTTGCGGGACTATACGGCCGCAAGATCGCTTCGCTGCCGGGCTATCGCTTCTCCGACGCGCTGAAGACGATGGACATCGTCTGGACGCCCGAGACGGTCGCAAGACTGTTCGAAATTGGGCCGAATGCCTACACCCCCGGCACCAAGATGCCGGAGCAGCGCATCGGCTCGGCCGAGGACCGCCGCGCGCTCACCGAGTTCCTCCGCCGCGCGACGTCGCGCTAGTCCTTGCCGTCGCGCGGCCGCAGATAGTCATCCGTCGTCCGCGGCGGCGTCCGTTCCGGAACGCCCTTGAACGGATCGAATTGCTGTTCGCTCATGACGACGACGCGGCAGTCGGCGCACATCCTGAGGGCCTCGATCCGCTTGTCGCCGGCCGGATACATCCAGTGCCGGCCTTCGAGCTTGGCTGCGATGCGGTCGATCGTGCTCTTGACGCCGAACGGCGTGCCGCAGCGGATGCAGAGTGCGGGCTCCTCCTCCTTGACGATCGCGGCGGGAGCGCGCGCCGCGCGGAAATCGATCTGCGGCTTGAGGCTGATGACCTTTTCCGGACAGGTGCTCTGGCACAGGCCGCATTGCACGCAGGCATCCTCGATGAATTTCAGCACCGGCCGCTCGGGATCGTCGCGCAGCGCGCCGGTCGGGCAGGCCGAGACGCAGGACAGGCACAGCGTGCAGCCGTTGGTGTCGACGGTGATTGCGCCGACCGGCGCACCCTCGGGCAGGGCGATCACGTCGACCGGTTGCGGCGCCAGACGATGCAACTCGCTCAGGGCGAACCGCAAGAGGTCGCGCCGCTTGCCGACGGTCTTGAAGGTTGCGGGCGTCGCGACCGCCGCGAGCGTCCCGATGTCAGTCAAATGCCCACCGAGCGCATCGGGATCGTCCGTTTCGATGGTGGCGAGGCGACGGCCTGCAAATCCGAGGCCGCCGAGGATCGCTTCGGCCATTGCGATCGTCTGCGACAGTCCGGTCACATCGTGGCGCGGCCTGGCGCGGAGCAGGAAGCGCACAGCGGATACGCCGTAGGCGAAGGCGCCGACGATCGCTTCCAGCCCCACCTGCGTAAGCTCGTTGACGGCAAAGGGAAGCACGTTCGCCGGCAGGCCGTCGCCATGCCGCGCGAGGGCCTCGATCAGAGGCGTGCCGTGCGGGCTGTCATGAAAGAGCAGCACGGCATTCACGCCGCCGGCCTCGCGGTAGGCGAGCAGCATGGCGCGAATTCTCCGGAGCTGCGCATCGGCGGGCGGCAGCGCGTAGGATACGGCGCCGGTCGGGCAGGCAGCCGCGCATTGGCCGCAGCCCGCGCAGATGTTCGGATCGATTGCGACATGATCGCCGTCAGGCGTGATCGCCCCGCTCGGGCAGAGATCGAGGCAGCGATGGCAGCCCGTGCGCTTCGATCGCGAATGGGCGCAAAGAGCGGGCGCAAGTTCGACATATTTCGGCTTGTCGAAGCTGCCGACGAGATCGCGCGCGGTCAGCACGGCGCGCAGCACCGCAGCGGGTTCTTTCGTGTCGGCGCGAAGGTAGCCGTCGCGCAGGTCGTGGGCGGGAAACAGCGGCATATCGCCGGAAAGATCGAGCACGATGTCGCAGCGCGACGTCACTCCGCTTCGCGGCGGGTCCAGCACGAAGCGATCGCGCGAAGAGGGGCGGGGACGCGCATAGTCGTCGATTGCAAGCTCGAACGCGCCGAAATGTCCCGTCGCGGAGCGGATCGTACCCTTCACGACCGGGAAGACCGTTGCAACTGGCGACACCGTGTCATCGAGCTGTTTCAGCATCACCGTGACGTCGAGGTGATCGGCAAGCAGGCGGCCGGCCTCGATCGCGGCCTCGTCGCGCCCGTAGATCAGGATCACGCCCTCGCTCGACAGGGTGACGAGCGGATAGTCCGGGGCGGGGATGGAGGCGGATGCGAGCAGGGCAGCCATTTTTGCGCCAGCGTGCGCGCCGTCGCGCGACCAGCCGGCCGTTTCGCGGATGTTGACGAAGCTGATCGCGTCGGCCCGTTCGCCGGCCTCGTCCGAAAACTGCGCTGACTGCTGCGTGCATGCGACCGTTAGCGCGCCTCCCGCTGCGGCGGCCTTGCGGAAATGATCGAGCTCCGGACCGCAGAGATGGCGAAAGCTTTTGATCTCGCAGGTGGGACATCCACGCTGGATCACGGCCGTGTCGAGACGCATCGTGTCTTCGCACGAGCAGATCAGGACGGTCTTCGCTGGCTGCTCCAGGTTAACGTCTCCGCCATTCGGACGCCGACGACGGACTCGCGCCGGCCCTTCGCCTCGTATAGACATTATCCATCGGGAAGAAAAGGAAAGCGGAGGACGACCTGCCTTCGACCCCAGCGAGCCAAGTTTCCCTGGCGGAACCGATTCAGCTGCCGCCGCCGTTCACATTGGTGCGGTTGCGCGAGAGTGGCGACGCTTTTGCCCATGCATGCCGCATTGCACCGGAAAGCGGCGCCGGAACGCTTGTCCATGTCGGCCGCTTTGACCTTGCCGAGTTCGCCGTGGTGCTCGAGCCGACAGAGCCGCTGCGCAGCGCGCGGCGCGCGTTCTACGCAGGCATGGTCGCGCTCACCGATGCGCTTCGCGCCTATGCGCCGCCGAGCAAGCCGATCACGATCGGCTGGCCGGATGCGGTCAGGATCGACGGGGGGCTGGTCGGCGGCGGACGGATGGGGTGGCCTTTTGCCGCTGACGAGGATGAGCCGCCGCCCTGGCTGGTATTCGGGGCCATGATCCGGACGGTTGCCATGAACGATGACGATCCAGGCGTTCACCCGCTGGCCTCGGCGCTCGATCAGGAAGGCTTCGGCGAGGCTGGCGCGGCGCAGATCACGGAAAGTTTTGCCCGGCACCTGATGCTGACGCTGGATGGCTGGCGGGTCGACGGCTTTGACGGCGTCGCGCGTGATTATCTTACGCGGGTGCCGCGTGAGAGGCAGACGGTTCAGCGCATCGACGATTGCGGCGATGTCCTGACGCGCCGCATCGGGACGGATACGATCGAACGGGGCGATCTCGTCCAGGCGCTCGCGACGCCGTCCTGGCTCGATCCGGCCCACGGAGGACCGCGCCTGTGAAG
Organism: Bradyrhizobium sp. CCBAU 53415; assembly: GCF_028128735.1. Classification (NCBI taxonomy): domain Bacteria; kingdom Pseudomonadati; phylum Pseudomonadota; class Alphaproteobacteria; order Hyphomicrobiales; family Nitrobacteraceae; genus Bradyrhizobium; species Bradyrhizobium sp. CCBAU 53415. The sequence goes on from NZ_LBJF01000027.1 coordinate 934,102, forward strand.
CTGCTGCGGACCATCGCACTCGATCCCTCCGACACCTTCGTGTTCGATTTGGCGGCAGAGCCGGGCGAATGGGCCGTCTCCGGCGCTTTCCGCTTCTGGGATTGCGACGGCGCGAAGCTCGAGGGCCAGGCGCGCGCGGCGTTTCGCGGCGGTTTCCTCGGGGTGCAATCCTGGGGCTGGTCGACGCTGGCGCAGATCGTTCCGGCGACCGAGGACGACTGCCGCAGCCTGGTCGATCTCCTTGCCAGGCAACTCGTCGATCGCTTCGGCGCCCCGGGCATGGCGGCAGCGAAGATCGCCGCGGAAGAGGAGGTGGCCTTCGCGCGGTCGCTGTGCAGTCATCCCGTCAGCTCGCTTATTGCGGTGCACCGCACCTCGAGCTGCGGCGAGGTCCGTGAGTCCTTCCGCCGGCTGCAACTCCGGCAGGGGCAGGGGCACAGCAAGGCGTTCTCGTTCATGGAAATGGAGGACGACGTCCAGCCTGACGGCGATCTCAGGCTTGCGGATCTGGGCCGGGGGCCGACCGTCAGATGAACGATTTCTGGATCGCCTGTGGTCATCATCTGCTCGATCGCGACGAGGGCGGTGGGCTCCGTGTCACAGAGGAATTCCTCAAGGCCTATTTCGCCCGTCCCGAGCTGATGCCGCCGGACGACGCGTGCCCGATCGAGCGCCGGCTGCACCGCGACTTGCTTGCCGACCCGCGCCAAGCGATCGGTGCCGGCGAAATCGCCGGGATCGTCGATGCCGATGCCCGGGAGAATTGGCAGCTCGTGCTGACGTTTCGCGATCTTCTGTTGCGGCATCCGACGCTCGAAGCCGCCTATCTCGCATCGGTGCGTTCAGGCGCGAGCGATTTGCCGCCGCTGTTCGTCAATCAGCTCGTGCACGTCATCCTGCGGAACGCGCTCGATGGCTGCGACGATCCATTCGTGCTGCGCGCGGCCGAATTGTTCTTCCGAACCCAGCGCATCCTGCCGCATGAGCACGCCCTGCTGCTCGGCGACGAGGAGATCGTCGGTGGCCGGAGCCCGACCCCGGTGCTCTCTCTGATGTCGATGCTGGGTGCCGCCACCGATGCGGTGGTGGAGGTGTTGAGCGAGGAGAATGCCGAGGCCTATTGGCAGCGCAGCGACCAGTTTGACATGGCCTTCGACCTCACGGCCGGCGGCCGCGGGCCGGCTGCGCTGGCGCAGGCGATGACGCGCTGGGTCTCCCATCTGCTCGGCATCGACGTCGTGATCGAGCCGCTGCGCGCGCTGCACGAGGCAAGGCTCACCTGGTATGTCGGGCTCGATGCTGGCGCCACGAGGCTCGGCGACCGTCTGTGGCACGGTGAAGAACTTGGCGAGCGCGACGCCGACCGCGTGCTCGCGCTGTTCCAGCTGACATTCGCGGATTCAAGCCGGGCCCTCGACGATGTCGGGGCTGAACCGGTTCACCTGATCCTGTCGATGACGGCGGATCAGAAGCTCCGGATGAAGCCGCAAAATCTGCTGACCGGCCTGCCGGTGAAACGCCTGGAGATGGCGACATGAGCCCTGCGGCGTTGCCCTCCCTCTCGATCGCCGTCGGCGTCGTGGTCGAGCGGCGAAAGGCTGACTCGCCGTGGGTCGATTTCATCTGGCGCGGAATTGCCGTCCTGCCGGACGAGCCGGTGACACAGCCCTGGACCGTGCTTCGCGAGCAGGACGGCACGACCCTGTTCTATGCCGGAAGCGCGACCGTCGATCTCTATCCGTCCGAGACGGCGCGCTATCGCGACAATCTCGCCTCCGGCAGTCCGAGCATCTGGACTGTGCTGTCGCCCTCGGACGGCGCCTGGCCCTATGCCGTCACCGCGGTGACCGCCGACCCCGCCGAGGGTGAAGGCTTTACCGAAGCCGCCGACAATCTCGTCGAGGCCGTGCCGATGCCGGAGGTGCTGCGCGAAGCGATTGAAAGCTTCGTTGCCGAGCACCATGTCGAGCGGGAGTTCGTCAAGCGCAAGCGGCGCCGTGCCGACCCGGAGGCGCTGGCACGGCGCGAACATGAAGGCGGACAGGAATGAGTGAGGAGGAATTCCTTGCACGTTGGTCCCGCCGCAAGCGTGAAGCGCGAGCGGAGCCGACCAAGCCTGTCGCGGCGCAGCACACGCCGGCGTCCGAGGCCGGGGACGACGAGACTGAGTTCGATCTCTCGAGTCTGCCGTCGATCGACGAGATCAATGCTGCGACCGACATCACGGCCTTCCTCAGCAAGAATATTCCCCGGGAGTTGAGCCGTGCGGCGCTTCGCCGCGCCTGGGCGACCGATCCCGCCATTCGCGATTTCGTCGGGCTTGCGGAGAATGCATGGGACTTCAACGACCCGACTGCGATGCCGGGTTTTGGACCACTGGATTGCTCGTCGGAGGAACTCGCCGCGCTGGCCGATCGCATTGTCGGTGGCGTGCGCGAGGTGGCGCAGTCTCTCCCCGAGGCGTCGATCGAAACAGCGGATTCCTCGGCGGAATCGCAGCAAGCCGATGCGACCGTGGTTTCCAATGTCGTTGAGCCGTCGGACAAGGCGGAACGCCAGGCAATCCCTGCTGCAGTGCAGCCGAGGGCAGCTGACAGATCTGCGGAATCTGCCGAGCCCGTCGGGCCCCGTACGCACGGTGGTGCGCTGCCGCGCTGAGCGGCACCGACCAAAGGCTATAGGCCCAGGCTATGGCAGGCGATTGACGGTCCGTGGAACCGGGGTTACGCTGTCTACTGCTTTGTAACAAAAGCGATAATCAAGCAGACGGGACTCGGATGGGAGGTCCACGTGCGTGATGACGGGCTTGATCGTGCGATCGATGCCGCAGGCGGCATTGCTCAGCTTGCGCGCAAAATAGGCATCAGCCAGCCCTCCGTCTCGAACTGGACCCGCGTGCCCGCACAACGGGTGGTTGCAGTCGAAACCGCGACCGGCGTCTCCCGGAGCGATCTGCGGCCCGATCTCTACAGTGAGCGAGCCGTCCCAGCGGAGTTCGTCGATCCCGTCGATGCCGCGCGCGCGCAGGAATATGCGCTGCTGGCAACGTTGCTGTCCGCGCCGCCGTCGAAACGATTGCTCGAGCAGCTTGCGGCATTGACTGGCGATGCGACGCCGCTCGGCCGCGCGCATGCGGCGCTGGCCGACGCCGCCGCGAACGCTGTCGCGGCGAAAGTCGAGCGCGAGTATTTCGATCTGTTCGTCGGGCTCGGCCGCGGCGAATTGCTGCCTTACGCCTCCTACTATCTCACGGGCTTTCTCAACGAACGGCCCTTGTCGCGCCTGCGCGCGGACCTGACGACGCTCGGCATCGAGCGGGTCGCCAACAATTCCGAACCCGAGGATCACGCCGCCATCCTGTGCGAGATCATGTCGGGCCTTGCCGATGGCCGCTTCGATGCCTCGCCGGCGGCGCAGCGCGGCTTCTTCGAAAAGCACGTGTCGCCCTGGATGGGGCGGCTGTTCGCCGACATCGAGAGCGCGGGCAACGCTCGATTCTATCCGGCGGTCGGTGCGCTCGGTCGCGCCTTCATCGAGATAGAGACGGAAGCATTCACGTTCGCCAACTGACCGAGGCGCCTCGGTCCGGGAGAGATGCGATGAGTGACGAGACGAAAGCAAAGGTCGGACGCCGCGATTTCCTTCGCAAGGTCGGCTTGGGCACGGCCGGTGTCGGCGCGACGCTTGCGACACCGTTGGTCGGGTCCGCGCAGGCGGACAGCGAAAGCAACGATGAGAAGCGCAAGGCGCGCTACAAGGAATCCGATCACGTGAAGGCATATTACCGCGTCAATCGTTATCCGGCCTGAGAGGGAGGCTGCCGTGCTTATCAAGCGAACACACCAGCGTTCCGATCGCCGAGGCTCCGTCGCCGAATCCCTTGCGGGCCAGGGCGGGGGACTTGATCGCCGCACATTCCTGCGCAGGTCCGGTCTGGCCGGCGGCGCTCTCGCCGCGCTGGGCACCATGCCGGCCGTCAGCGTGCGCAAGGCGGAAGCGGCCGCTGCCGGCCCGCTCGCCGCTGGCGCCATCGTCAAGAAGAGCATCTGCACGCATTGTGCCGTGGGCTGCACCGTGACGGCGGAAGTGCTCAATGGCGTCTGGATCGGGCAGGAGCCGAGCTGGGATTCGCCGATCAACCGCGGCTCACATTGCGCCAAGGGTGCTTCGGTGCGCGAGCTCGTGCACAGCGATCGCCGTCTGCGCTATCCGATGAAGCTGGTGAACGGGCAGTGGACGCGGGTGTCGTGGGACACGGCGGTGAACGAGATCGGCGACAAGCTGCTCCAGGTTCGCGAGAAGTCGGGCAGCGATTCCGTCTATTGGCTGGGCTCGGCCAAGATGACCAACGAAGGCTCCTACCTGTTCCGCAAGTTCGGCGCGTTCTGGGGCACCAACAACACCGACCATCAGGCCCGGATCTGCCACTCCACCACCGTCACCGGCGTCGCCAACACCTGGGGCTATGGCGCGATGACGAACAGCATCAACGACATGCGCAACTCCAAGACGATGCTGTTCATCGGCAGCAACGCCGCGGAAGCGCATCCCGTCAGCATGCAGCACCTCCTCGAATCCAAGGAGCTCAACAAGGCGAACTTCATCGTTTTCGATCCGCGCCTGACCCGCACCGCGGCGCACGCCACCGACTATGTCCGGATCCGTCCGGGCACCGATATCCCCGTGCTCTACGGCATGATGTGGCACATCCTGAAGAACGGCTGGGAGGACAAGGAGTTCATCGCCCAGCGCGTCTACGGCTTCGACGACCTGCGAAAGGAAGTCGAGAAATGGAATCCCCAAGAGGTCGAGCGCGTCACGGGCGTGCCCGCCGCGCAGCTCGAACGCGTTGCCAAGATGTTCGCGACGGCCAAGCCCGCGACCATCATCTGGTGCATGGGGCAGACCCAGCACACGGTCGGCACCGCCAACGTGCGCGCGAGCTGCATCGCGCTGCTGATGACCGGCAACGTCGGCAGGGCCGGCGCCGGCGCCAACATCCTGCGCGGCCATGACAACGTGCAGGGCGCGACCGACGTCGGCCTCGATATCGTGACGCTGCCGTTCTACTACGGCCTCGCCGAAGGCGCGTGGAAGCACTGGTCCCGGGTCTGGGAGGTCGATTACGATTACCTCGTCTCCCGCTTCGACGAGAAGAAGCTGATGGAGACGCCAGGCATCCCGCTGACGCGGTGGTTCGATGCTGCGCTGTTGCCGAAGGCCGACGTCGCACAGAAGGACAACGTCAAGGCGGTATTCGTGCAAGGCCACGCCAGCAACAGCATCACCCGCATTCCGGAGTCGATGAAGGGCCTGAAGGCGCTGGAACTGCTGGTGATCGCCGATCCACACCCGACCACCTGGGCATCCCTGGCGGTCGAGGCGGGACGCAAGGACGGCGTCTATATCCTGCCCGTGGCCACGCAGTTCGAATGCACGGGATCGCGCGTCGCCTCCAATCGCTCGATGCAGTGGGGCGAGCAGATCGTCAAGCCGATCTTCGAATCCAAGGACGACCTCGAGGTCATCTATCTGATGGCGAAGAAGTTCGGCTTCGCCGACAAGATGTTCAAGAACATCAAGGTCGAGAACAATCTTCCGGTCGCCGAGGACGTGCTGCGCGAGATCAACCGCGGAAGCTGGTCGACCGGATACTGCGGGCAGTCGCCGGAGCGCATCAAGGCGCATATGAAGAACCAGCATAAGTTCGACCTGGTGACGATGCGCGCGCCCAAGGACGATCCGGAAGTCGGCGGCGACTATTACGGCCTGCCGTGGCCGTGCTGGGGCTCGCCCGAAGTGAAGCACCCCGGCTCGCCGCTGCTCTACAACAACAATCTGCACGTGATGGACGGCGGCGGCACATTCCGTCCACGCTTCGGCATCGAACGCGAGGAGAAGCTGCCGGACGGCACGACGCGGAAGGTGAGCCTGCTTGCCGACAAATCTTTCTCCAAGGGCTCGGAGATCGAGGACGGCTATCCCGAGTTCACGCTGGCAAGCCTGAAGAAGCTCGGCTGGGACCAGGATCTCACCGAGGCTGAAATGGCGACGATCCAGCGGGTCAACCCGGCCAATCCGGATGCAGTGTCCTGGGCGCTCGACCTCTCCGGCGGCATCCAGCGCGTAGCGCTGAAGCATGGCTGCGTGCCCTTCGGCAACGGCAAGGCGCGCATGAATGCGTTCGGCCTGCCGGATCCGATTCCGGTGCATCGCGAGCCGATCTACACGCCGCGCGTCGATCTCGTTGCGAAATATCCGACCTTGCCCGATGCCAGGCAGTTCCGCCTGCCCAATATCGGCTTCTCGGTGCAGAAGGCGGCGGTGGAGAAGGGAATCGCAAAGCAGTTTCCGCTGATCCTTTCCTCGGGGCGCCTCGTCGAATACGAAGGTGGCGGCGAGGAGACCCGCACCAATCCATGGCTCGCCGAATTGCAGCAGGACATGTTCATCGAGATCAGCCCGGCTGATGCCGCCGATCGCGGCATCAAGGACGGCGGCTGGGTGTGGGTGAGCGGTGCCGAGAACAATTCGCGCGCCAGGATGAAGGCTCTGGTGACCGAACGCGTCGGCAAGGGCGTTGCCTGGATGCCGTTCCATTTCGGCGGCTGGTTCGGCGGTGCGGACCTGCGCAAGAACTATCCCGCCGGCACCGATCCGATCGTGCTGGGCGAGAGCGCCAACACGATCACGAGCTACGGCTACGATCCTGCAACCGGCATGCAGGAGCCGAAGGTCACGCTTTGTCAGATCGTCGCAGCCTGAGAGGAGCACGCACATGGCTCGGATGAAATTTCTCTGCGACGCTGATCGTTGCATCGAGTGCAACGCTTGCGTCACCGCCTGCAAGAACGAGCATGAGGTGCCCTGGGGCATCAACCGGCGCCGCGTCGTCACCATCAACGACGGCAAGCCGGGCGAGCGCTCGATCTCGATGGCCTGCATGCATTGCACGGACGCGCCTTGTGCGGCGGTGTGCCCGGTGAACTGCTTCTACACCACCGCGGATGCTGTGGTGCTGCACTCCAAGGACCTCTGCATCGGTTGCGGCTATTGCTTCTACGCCTGCCCGTTCGGCGCGCCGCAATATCCGAAGGTCGGGAACTTCGGTTCGCGCGGCAAGATGGACAAATGCACCTATTGCGCCGGTGGCCCGGAGGCCGACGGCAGCAAGGAGGAATACGAGAAATACGGCGCGAACCGGCTGGCCGAAGGCAAGCTGCCGCTGTGTGCCGAAATGTGCTCGACCAAGTCGTTGCTTGCGGGCGACGGCGAGATCATTGCGCAGATCTACAAGGAGCGCGTCATGAAGCGCGGCTATGGCTCGGGCGCATGGGGCTGGAAGACCGCATATCGCGAGACAATCGAGTCCTGACGTGGGCAGCCGAAGGGCGCGCAATACCGGGGAGGACGTGATGGCATCGTTTGGAAGGTTCATTCGTCTGGCGTTCGGCGCCTGGGCGCTGCTTCTTTTGGTGACGGCGGTGCCCGCGAGCGCTCAACAGGTCAATCCGACCGCGAGCTCGGTCAAGGAGCAGCAGCTCCTGCAGGAGCTCAACCGGATTCAGGGCCGCGTCAGCATTCCCGATCAACGCTCCGGCGTTCTCGAGCAGCCGCAGGGACGCGAGTGGCGGGAGTTCCGCAATGTGACGCTGCGATGGATCGGCGGCATCGCCATCCTCGGCATGATCGTAGCCATCGTGATCTTCTATCTTACTGTCGGAATGGTGCGTCTCGAAGCCGGACGGTCGGGCCGGACCATCGTGCGCTTCAACGGATTCGAGCGGTTCGTTCACTGGATGACGGCAAGCTGCTTCATCGTCCTGGCCATTTCCGGGCTGAACATCACGTTCGGTCGGCCATTGCTGTTGCCGCTGATCGGCTTCGAGGCTTTCTCGGAATGGTCGCAATGGGCCAAGTTCGCTCACAACTATCTGAGCTTCCCGTTCACCATCGGCGTCGTCCTGATCTTCCTGATGTGGATCGGCGGCAATATCCCGAGCAAGGTGGATATCGAATGGGCGAAGCGCGGCGGCGGTCTGATCGGCCATGACCATCCGCCGGCCTACCGCTTCAACGGCGGCCAGAAAATGATCTACTGGATCGTCGTGATCGGCGGCGGGCTCGTCGCAGCATCCGGCTATGCGCTGATGTTCCCGTTCTACGGCACGGGCATCGAGGGCATGCAGATGGCGCAGATCGTCCACTCGATCGTGGCGGTCCTGTTCGTCGCGGCGATGATCGCGCACATCTATATCGGCACCATCGGGATGGAAGGTGCGTTCGAGGCCATGGGCTCGGGCGAAGTCGACGTCAACTGGGCCCGCGAGCACCATAGCCTCTGGCTCGACGAGCAGAAGGCGCGAACCGGACCGAACGACGGACAACCGCGACCCGCAACCGCGGCGGCCGAATAGGGCGAGCTCGACGCGGGCGCTCCGACTACCGAGCCGGCTCTTTCGCAAATAGGACGGAGCGATCCTGCAGCTCCTGCTCGGGAAGCTTGTTGGCTTGGCCTGTCTGCATGTCTTGAATGGATGCCATGCCGTGCTGACCGAACTGGAACACGGCATGCGACCTGAAGGCGTTGCTGGCTGCACCGAGAAGCATGGCTGCAATGAACGAGAGCATGAGGCGTTTCATGCGCATCTCCCTCTGCCATCTCCACCCGGCACGACCAATACATCCAGATCGTCCTGCTGGATGTGAGCCGCTTCACGGCGATCGGTTCCACATCCGTTGAAACGGAGCCTGTTCTGGAAGCAGCCAGCACTTGCGGCGCTAGAGCATGATCCGGAAAAGTGCACAGCGGTTTTCCGAAAAGATCATGCTCAAACAACAACCTAAAGCGCGATGACGATTCATCCTAATCGCATCGCGCTTTAACGTGCGCGTCATCCTCCGATTGGATGGCGCCACGCGGCAGGCGCGTCCATGATCCCCTGCCGACCGTCGACTTGGTCGTCAAAGTGGATGGTAGCTTGTCAACGGAAGCGCCCCATTCCGCACCGGCGTCGTGATGGGCTGAGCGCAGAATTCATCCATCAGAGCAACCATTCGGCTTCCGTTCCTGGCGGCTTTTCAGCCGTCAGGTCGAAAATGGTCCAGCTCTTGCTCTTGCTAGTATGAGGGATTTTGATAAACGTCATACTGCGGGACGGGCGGATGGAGCGAGTTGCGAGGCGGATTTTGCGGGATGTAGAGCCCGGAACGGTGGTGCTGTTCGGCGGGCTCGTCGCCGCCAACACCGGCGCCTGGGCCTGGGCCTTGGCGCTGTTCGGCGACCGGCCGACGGTGATGGCGACCGCGCTGCTGGCCTGGGTGTTCGGTCTGCGTCACGCCGTCGATGCCGACCACATCGCCGCCATCGACAATGTCGTGCGCAAGCTGATGCATGCGGGTGAGACGCCGCGTTGCGTCGGCCTCTATTTCGCGATCGGGCATTCCACCGTGGTCGTGATCGCGACCATGCTGTTGGCGCTGGGCATCGTGACCCTCGGCGGCGATAGCCTGCTCAAGGAGATCGGAGGCTTCATCGGCACCTCGGTGTCGGCGCTGTTCCTGCTCGTGGTCGCGGCCATCAACCTCGTCATTTTCGCCGGCCTGTGGCGGACGTTTCGCGCGGCACGGGAGGAGGGCGTTCATGACGCTGCGCAGCTTGACGCGCTGCTCGCCAAACGCGGCGTCCTGGCGCGGCTGCTCGGGCCGATGTTCCGCCTGGTGACGAAGCCCTGGCACATGTACCCGCTCGGCTTCCTGTTTGGACTTGGCTTCGACACCGCGACCGAAATCGGCCTGCTCAGCATCTCCGCCAGTGAAGCCGCGCGCGGCGCCTCGTTCGCCGATGTCCTGGTCTTTCCTGCGCTGTTCGCCGCCGGCATGGCGCTGGTCGACACTGCCGATTCGGCGCTGATGGTCAGCGCCTATCGCTGGGCCTTCGTCGATCCCCTGCGCAAGCTCTGGTACAACCTCACGATCACGGGGGCCTCCGTCGCAGTGGCGCTGTTCATCGGCGGCATCGAGGCGCTCGGCCTGATCAGCGATCGACTTGGCCTCTCCGGCGGCATGTGGACGCTCGTCGACGGTCTGAATGATTCGCTCGCCAATGTCGGCTTCATCGTGATCGCGCTGTTCGCGATCGCGTGGCTCGTCTCGGTCGTGCTTTACCGCCGCATCGTCGCGGACGGCCGCCGCCGTTCCGGGACGAAAGTTCTGGAATGCGCCGATGCGACCGAGGTGGCTTGAGCCCGGCCGTCGCGGCGGCGCGCTGACGGTACTCCCGGCCCTGGCGCTGCTCGCGGGTGGTGGCCGCGCCTTTGCGCAGAACAATAACGCCTCACGCGAGCTGCCCCCGGTCCAGGTCGTGGGCAGCGAGACGCCGGGGCGCAAGATGCCGGTCGCATCGCGGCGCGCCGCTGGACCGCCCCCGGTCGGTCACCGCATCTTCCTGAATCCGGCATCGACGCAGGCCTCGGACGCGCGCAGTGCCGGCTCGGGTGCCAAGGGCGAGGCCGGCATGGCCAGCGAGATCACCGTCTCCCGCGATGAGATCGAGGCGCGCCCTGTCTCGCGGCCGGGCGAGGTGCTCGAAGCCGTGCCGGGCCTGATCGTGACGCAGCATTCCGGCGAGGGCAAAGCCAACCAGTATTTCCTGCGCGGCTATAATCTCGACCACGGCACGGATCTTGCGATCACGGTCGACGGCGTCCCCGTCAACATGCGCACCCACGCGCACGGCCAGGGCTATGCAGATCTCAACTGGCTGATCCCGGAAACCATCGCCGCAATGGACGTGCGCAAGGGACCTTATTTCGCCGACGAAGGCGATTTCGCCTCGGTCGGAAGCGTTCATATCAACCTGATCGACCGCACCAGGAGACTCGCGCAGGTGAGCGCCGGCAGCTTCGGTTACCGCCGCCTGCTCGGCATGGATTCGGCGACGGTCGGTGACGGTTCGCTGCTGGTCGCTGGCGAGATCGGCACCTACAACGGCCCGTGGGACAATCCGGACAATGTGCGAAAGCTCAACGGCTTCGTGCGCTACAGCCGGGGCACCGCGACCGACGGCGTGTCCGTCACCGGCATGGCCTACGTCAACAAATGGAATTCGACCGACCAGGTGCCGCAGCGCGCCATCACCGGCGGCCCGCTCGACCGATACGGTTCGGAAGACCCGAGCGACGGTGGCAACGCCAACCGTTTCGCGCTCTCCGGCCGGATCGCGCAGACCGACGATATGGGGTCGTGGAAGGCGAACGCCTATGTGGTGAAGAGCCAGCTCGACCTCTTCAACAACTTCACCTACTTCCTCGACGATCCCGTGCTCGGCGACCAGTTCCACCAGCATGACGACCGCCTGATGGCCGGCGCCAACGTCTCGCGCACGCTGAACGGCTCCCTTGCCGGCCTGCCGATGCAGACCACCTTCGGCCTGCAGTCGCGCTACGATGCGATCGACCTCGCGCTCACCGACACTTTCCGGCGCGGCTTCCTTGCGAATATCCGCAGCGACAAGGTCGGCGAGGGCAGCGTCGGGATCTATGCCGAAAACATGGTGCGCTGGACCGACTGGCTCAGGACGACGGTGGGCTGGCGTGGCGACTATTATGCCGCGGACGTCACCTCCCTCTTCAATGCCGGCAATTCCGGTCGCGCAGATGCCGCGCTCGGCAGCCCCAAATTCAGGATGGTGCTTGGTCCGTTCAACCGGACCGAATTCTTCCTTGGTGCCGGCTACGGCATGCATTCGAACGACGCCCGCGGCGCGACCACGACGGAGGATCCCGCCGATCCCGCGACAAGGCTGACGCCGTCGCCGCTCCTGGTGCGCACCAGAGGCGCAGAGATCGGTGTTCGAAGCAGGATCGTTCCCGGCCTCGACACCTCGCTCAGCCTCTTCATCCTGGATCAGGATTCCGAGATCCTGTTCTCCGGCGATGCCGGCGATACCTCGGCGTCCCGCGCCAGCCGCCGCGACGGCTTCGAGTGGACCAACCACTACCGGCCATGGTCGTGGGTCGACATCGACGCCGATCTCGCAATGACGCATGCGCGCTTTCGCGGCTATGACAGCGAGCAGGCGGAGGTCTATGCCTCGCTCGCCGGCTATCCCGAGGCGCAGACCGGCAATGCGCCCGGAAACTACATTCCGAACGCGCCGGCGATGGTGGCGTCAGCCGGCGTCACGCTGGGCGAGAAGACCGGCTGGTTCGGAACCCTGCGCTGGCGCTATCTGGCCTCGAGCCCTCTGACGGAGGACAATGCGTTCCGCTCCTCCGCCATCAGCATCTTCAACGGCCGCCTCGGCTATCGTATCGACACTGGCTGGCGCCTTCAGCTCGACGTTCTCAACCTCTTCAACACGAAGGCGAACCAGATCACCTACGCCTATGGGTCGCTGCTCAAGACCGACACGCTCTACAACCTCTGCACATCAGGCACCGCGCCAACGGCAGTCTGTCAGAATGGCGTGATGGACTACGTGCTGCACCCCGTGGAGCCGCTGACGTTCCGGGTCACTATGGCCGGAACGTTTTAAGGCTCGGTCTGGTGCCCGGCGACGTGATCGTGAGGCTTGGCCAGCAGGGCTGATCGCAGGACGAGGTCCGTCCCCGCCGCTACCTGCCTGCGCCGCTCGCGACGGCCGGCGAGGGCGAGGTCGCGAACCTGCCGAGCGCAAGATAGGCGAGGCTCGCGACTCCAATCCCGAACAGCCAGCTCAGATCGGCGCCGCCGAGGAGGTTGATCGAGATTGGCCCCTGCAGCGCGCCGACCAGGCCGTCCTCCACCAGCCAGCCGGCGACGAGACCCGCGAAGAACGCGATCATGCCGGCCCAATTGATGTCGCCATAGGCGCTGGTCTCCGGCGAGCGATAGAGCTCGGCGACGTCGATCCTGCCCTGGCGCTTGACGAAGAAGTCGGCGAGCACCACGCCGGCCCACGGGCTCATCCAAAGCAGGAGGCTGATCATCCAGTTGTCGAACGCCTTCGCAAAGGACGGCGCGAAGATGAAGTAGAGGGTGACCAGATAGCCGGCTATGCCGACGATGACGGTGAGCCAGAAACGCGGGAGTTTCAGCCCCGCGCTCAGCGCCGCCAATGTCGCCGAATAGACGTTGAGGATGTTGGTGGCGATCGGGCCGTGCAGCACCATCAGGAGGACCAGGATGCTGACGGGACCGCCGAACACCGCGCTCACCATCTTGGCAGGATCGGTGTCCAGCGTCGTCGAGGCGATGGTCGCGCCGAGAATGCCGAGCCAGACCGTCGGCACGAACATGCCGACATAGCTGTACCAGAACACGGATTTCGACGGCACGCTTCTCGGCACGAAGCGCGAATAATCGGAGGCCCAGGTGACCCAGGAAATGCCCCAGCCGACGCCGATCGCGGTCGTCAGCAAGGTCAGCATCGCAAGATGCGCGCCGGGCGGCAGCGAGGTCGTCAGGCTCCAATTGACGACGCCGGGCTGCGTCCAGGCCAGCACGCTCATCAGCACCATGATGGCGATGGTCGGCGGCACCGTGTATTTCTCGAAGGTGCGGATCGCGTAGAAGCCGTAGACGCCGATCAGCACCTGCACCGCCATCACCAGCGTGATGACGACGATCTCGATCAGCCAGGTGTCGGGCACGCCGAACTGGCCGAGGATGCCCATCGAGACCTTGACCGGGAAGTAGGTGTTGACGCCGATCCAGCCCAGCGTCATCAGGAACATCAGGATGCTGGGCAGATAGGCGCCGCGGACGCCGAAGGCAGACCGGCTCAGCACCATCTGATTGACGCCTGTCTTGTGCCCCATCACCGTGAAGGTCGCGAAGATCGCGCAGCCGACGATGTTGCCGAGCACGATGACCGCGATCGTCTCCATCAGCCCGAGTTTCAGGATGATGCCGAGCGCGCCGAGTGCCCAGTTGACCGGCGCGATGTTGGCGCCGGCCCAGATCCACATCTGCTGCGGCCCGGTGGAGTCCCGGTCCGCGTCGGGAATTGGCTCGATGCTGTGAATATCAGCGCGAAGTTCGGAATCCGTCATGACATCCCCCAATACGAAGCACGCTTCGCATCACGGCAGCATAAATCGTGCCATTGAATTGCGAGGCTGCCGAGCAGGCGGGCGTCGACGCCGGAGGTCGCGCGCGTCGCGCCGGATCCGACTGCGTTTTCAGGCGCAGCCCGATCCTGCGCGTGAGTGCGCTTCGGCACGTCTGGCGCGCCGGCGAGAGGCGGACGATGTTGCCCGGCCGGGCAGCGGTACGATGATAAATTGAGCAGCCCAACTCAAAAGCGCGGCAGTCACTCCTAATCGAATAGGGCAGCGGCGCTGTCGCGACTGGGGTTGCCGGCGACGATGCGCTGCATCATCTCGATGAAAAGCGTCTGTTCCCGCTGGCTCAAATCGCCGAGCGTCGCACGATGCGCCCGTCGCGCCGCGCCCTCGATCTTGACCAGCAGCGCGGCGCCGGCCGGCGTCAGTCGGCACAGCCGGGCCCGGCGATCGTCCTTGTTGATGGCGCGCTCGACCAGATGTCGGGCGGCGAGCCGCTTCAAGGCGCCGGTCGTCGTGGTCCGATCCAGGGCGATATCGGCGGCCAAAGTGGTCTGATCGGCGGTTTCACGCACCGCCAGCGCCGAGAGCAGGCTGTATTGCAGCGGCGTGACCTCGAATTCGCCGCAGGCTTCCTGAAACAGCGCGACGTGAATCTGGTGCAGTCGGCGGATCAGATAGCCGGGCCGTTCCGACAATGGCCAGGGGCGGTGCCTGCCCCCGCCGCGACGTGTCTTCGCCTGCCGCAATGCACACTCTCCCAAGCCTGAACCCTGCCGCGCTTAGCTCGATTCGAGTGCGCCCGCCACATCAGGATCATGGCACGAAGCTTGCTTTTGTCAAAATGCGAAGCATGCTTCGTAATGTCGAAATACGAAGCATGCTTCGTAATTCGGGCGAGGCCCTCGCCCTCGCAAGAATGAGGAGAGCACCATGTCCGTCACTGCCAGCTTCGACCTTCTGCTGCGAGGCGGTCGCGTGATTTGTCCGGCCTCCGGCGTCGATGGCATCAAGGATGTCGCCATCCGCAACGGCAGGATTGCAGCGGTCGCGTCCGACATTCTGCCGACCAGCTCCAGGGAGGTCGTCGACGTCAGCGGCAAGCTGGTGCTGCCCGGGCTGATCGACACCCATGCGCATGTCTATCAATATGTCTCCGGCCGCTTCGGCATGAATCCCGACATGGTCGGCGTGCAGTCGGGCGTAACGACGCTGGTCGACCAGGGCGGCCCGTCCTGCATGACGCTGCCCGGCTTCCGTCACTTCATCGCGGAGCCCGCCGCCTCGCGCGTCTACGCCTTCCTGTCCGCCTATCTCGTCGGCGGCCTCGAGGGCCACTATTATCCGCAGCTCTACAGCCCCGATGGCGTCGACATCGGCGCGACCGTCAAGGCAGCGACGGCCAATCCCGACATCGTGCGCGGCATCAAGGCCCACGCCGAGATCGGCGGTTTCGCGCGCTGGGGCATTCGCGTCATCGAGATGGCGGCCGAGATCGGCAAGCGCGCCGACCTGCCGGTCTACGTGCATTTCGGGCAGCTCTGGGGCCTGCCCGAGAGCGGCGCCAACGGCGAGGATGCCGACACGATCCTCACGCGTGTGATTCCGCTCTTGCGCGAGGGCGACATTCTCGCCCATCCCTTCACGCGCCATCCCGGCGGCTTCGTCAATCGCGAGGGCGAGGTGCATCCGGTGATTAGGGCCGCGCTCGATCGCGGGCTGAAGGTCGACGTCGGGCACGGCAGCCACTTTTCCTATCGACTCGCGAAGAAGGCGATCGCCGCCGGCATCATTCCGACCACGCTCGGCGCCGACATCCATGGCTACAACACCCATGTGCCCGCGCCGGCCGGGACGCCCGACCAGCATGAGGACGAGGAGAACCATCCGTTCGCAGGCCAGGCCAAGTTCAGCCTGGTCCAGGCGATGAGCTCGATGATGGCGCTCGGCCTGTCGCTGGAGCAGGTGGTGCCGATGGTCACCTCCAATCCCGCAAAGATGCTCGGCCGCAGCGGGGAAATCGGCGCGCTCAGGGTCGGCATGGATGCCGACGTCTCCGTGCTCTCGGAGCAGAACGGCCGTTTCGTCCTCACGGACAATGAGAAGAACGAGGTGATCGCGGAGCGCCTGCTGCAGCCGGCCTTCTGCCTGCGCGCCGGCACGCGCTTCGACGCGGTCGCGCCGATCCTGCCGCAAGCTGTCGCGGCATAAGGGCGGTGGAGGAGAACGCCGGCGTGCGCAACGAGCGAGAATTTCCTTCTGGCAAGTCCGGGCAGGGCGTGGGCGCGCGGCTGCCTCGGAAGGAGGACGACCGCCTGATGCGCGGTCGCGGCCAGTATGTCGCCGACATCAGGCTCGCCGGTCTTCAGGACGTCGCCTTCGTGCGCAGCCCGCTGGCGCATGCACGCATCCGCGGGATTCATGTGCCGGAACGCCATCGCGGCAGCGTGTTCACGGCGGCCGATCTCGACGGCATCAAGCCCATCCGCGCGATCTCGGCTCTTCCGGGCTTCAAGATTTCCGAGCAGCCGGTGCTGGCAACCGGCAAGGTGCGCCAGGTCGGCGAACTCGTCGCGATGTGCCTCGCGCCGACGCGGGCCGAGGCGGAGGATATCGCGGCCTCGGTGACGCTCGATCTGGAGGAATTGCCCGCCGTCACCGACATGCTGAAGGCGCGCGAGCCTGATACGGCGCTGGTGCACGAGCATTGGGGCGACAACGTCTTCCTCGAAACCAACTACGAGGTCGACATCTCGGCCGCGCTGGATGCGCCGATCAAGGTGACGCGCGAAATCTCGACCGCGCGGCAGTGCATGTCGCCGCTCGAAGGCCGCGGCGTGGTCGCGACCTTCGATCCGAGGCTCGGCCAGCTCACGCTGCATTCCGCAGCGCAGATGCCGCACATCACGCGCAGCGGTCTTGCCGAATGTCTCGGCATGGAGGAGGGCCAGATCCGCGTCATCTCGCCCGACGTCGGCGGCGGTTTCGGGCACAAGGGCATCCTGCTGCCCGAAGAGGTCTGCCTGTCCTGGCTGACGATGCGCTGCGGCCATCCCGTGCGCTGGCTCGAGGATCGCCGCGAGCATCTCGTCGCCAGCTCCAATTGCCGCGAACACCACTACAGGATCACGGTCTACGCCGACCGCGACGGCACGCTGCGCGGCATCGATTGCGAGGCGACCGTGGATTCCGGCGCCTACTCGTCCTATCCGTTCTCGGCCTGCCTGGAAGCCGCGCAGGTCGCCAGCATCCTGCCCGGCCCCTACAGGATGCCGGCCTATCGTTGCCGCACCTTCTCGGTCGCCACCAACAAATGCCCGATCCTGCCCTATCGCGGCGTGGCGCGCACCGGCGTCTGCTTCGCGCTGGAATTGATGCTCGATCTCGTGGCGGCGGAGGCCGGCCTCGAGCCCGGCGAGGTGCGGCTGCGCAATCTGGTGCGCCCCGAACAGATGCCGTTCGACAACATCACCAGGAAACATTTTGACAGCGGCGACTATCCGGAAGCGCTGAGCCGCGCGCTGGCACAGATCGATATCGATGCCATTCGCGGCCGTCAGCGCAAGGGTGAGGCCGACGGCCGCCGCATCGGCGTCGGCGTCTCCATCTATTGCGAGCAGGCCGCGCACGGCACGTCAGTCTATTCCGGCTGGGGCATCCCGATGGTGCCGGGCCATGAGCAGGCCTCGGCCCGGCTGACGCCCGACGGCGGCCTCGAACTGCGCGTCGGCGTGCATTCGCACGGACAGGGCATGGAAACCACGCTGGCCCAGGTCGCGCATGAAATCCTCGGGGTGGATGTCGCGAAGATCCGCATCATCCTCGGTGACACCGCGATGACGCCCTATTCGACCGGGACCTGGGGTTCGCGCTCGATGGTGATGGCGGGCGGCGCGGTCGCGACGGCCTGCCGCGAGCTCGGCGAGCGCGCCCGGCGCATCGGCGCCAAGTTGTTGCAGCATGATTCGGCTTCGGTGGTGTTGCAGAATGGCGAGGTGCGCGGCGTCAACGGCAGCGTCAGCCTGAAGGCGATCGCCCACACCTGGTATCGCCGCCCGCAGGATCTGCCGGCTGACGTCGATCCGGGCGGGCTTGAAGTGACGCAAGGCTACAAGCCGGTGCGCGACAGCGGCACCTTCAGCTATGCCGCGCATGCGGCGGTGGTCGCGGTCGATCCGGATCTCGGCGAGGTCGAGATCCTCGATTATATGATCGTCGAGGACGGCGGCGTGCTGGTCAATCCGCTCGTCGTCGACGGCCAGATCTATGGCGGCCTCGCGCAAGGCATCGGCACCGCGCTCTACGAGGAAATGCCGTTCGATGCCTCCGGTCAGCCGCTGGCGACGACGCTCGCCGACTATCTGCTGCCCGGACCGACCGAAGTTCCCGCGGCTCGCCTCGATCACATGGAGACGCCGTCGCCCTATACGCAGTTCGGCGTGAAGGGCATCGGCGAGGGCGGGGCGATCGCGCCGCCGGCCGCGATCGCCAACGCCGTCAACGACGCGCTGCGCCCGCTCGGCGTCGAGCTGATGCAATCGCCGATCACGCCGCATCGGATCGTCGCTGCCGTCTTGGCCGCGCGCGTGGCCGAAGGGAGTGCGGCATGAAGCCCGCTCCCTTCGCCTATGAACGCCCACGCGATCTCACGGCAGCACTCTCGATGCTGGCTGCCGGCAGCGGCTCGGCGAAAGTCATCGCCGGCGGCCAGTCGCTCGGGCCGATGCTCAATCTGCGGCTGGTGCAGCCGGAGCTGATCGTGGATATTTCCGGTCTGGCCGAGCTCAAGCGCGCCGAGATTTCCGGCGGCGAGCTCGTGCTCGGGGCCCTGGTCACCCATGCCGATATCGAAGACGGGCGCGCGGCCGACGTGACCCGCGGGGCCATGCGCGGCGTGGCGGCCAACATCGCCTTTCGCGCCGTGCGCAACCGCGGAACGATCGGCGGCTCGCTCAGCCATGCCGATCCCGCCGCGGACTGGATCTCGGCGCTCGCCGCTCTGGGCGCACGGGTGACGCTGCGCAGTCTTGCCGGGGCGCGCACGATGCCCGTCGAGGCGTTCGTGGTGGGCGCTCTGGAATCCGCGCTGCACACGGGCGAGATCGTCGAGGCGGTCCATGTGCCGGCGCGATTGGCCTCGGCGCATTGGGGCTATGCCAAGAGCTGCCGCAAGACAGGCGAGTTCGCCCATGCCATCGGCGCGGTCCTGATCGATCCCGCCGCGGCTTCCGCGCGGATCGTGATTGGCGCGATCGACACTGCTCCCATCGTCATCACCGACGCCGCCGAGCTGTTCCGCGGTCGGATTGCCGCCGACTACAAGCAGCGTTTCGACGTCCGTGTCGCCGACGTTCTTCTGGCCAAGGCCGGCATTGACGATGCCGCGCAGCGCCACATCCATGTCGGCGTGTTGAAGCGCGCCGTCCAGGAGGCCGCGGCATGAGCACGATCGCGCTCAACGTCAATCGCCGCGCGGTGGAGCTGTCGGCCGAGCCGCGCACCAGCCTTGCCGATTTCGTTCGCGACAAGCTCGATCTGACCGGCACTCATCTCGGCTGCGAGCACGGCGTCTGCGGCGCCTGCACCGTGCTGCTCGACGGCGTGCCGGCGCGCTCGTGCATCACCTATGCGGCGGCCTGCGAGGGGGCCGACGTCACCACGATCGAGGGCCTCGACGAGGACGAGGTTACGGCCGAGCTGCGCGCCGCCTTCACCCGCGAGCATGCCCTGCAATGCGGCTATTGCACGCCGGGAATGCTGGTCTCGGCGCGCGACCTCGTGCTGCGTCTGCCCGATGCCGACGAGCGGCGCATCCGCGTCGGCATGAGCGGCAATCTCTGCCGCTGCACCGGCTATGTCGGCATCGTGCGCGCGGTGCAGTCCGTGATCGAGGCGAGGCGCGCGCGCAACATCGGGCCGCTGGTCGATGGCGGCAGGACTATCCTTGGTCCGGCCGGCTCGGGGCGAGCTGAATCCGGCCGATACGACCCGCAGCCTGCGCGCACGTTGCTGGCTCCGGCGTCCGCAAGCGTCGCGCGAGGCACCATTCCCGACTTCACCCCGGCGACCGTTCTCGACCAGCGCTTCACGCTGCCGCATCCGCCGGCAAAGGTGTTCGCGATGTTCGACGATATCGCGGGCATTGCATCCTGCCTTCCCGGCGTGGCGCTGACGGGGGTACCGAGCCCTGAGCGCGTCGAAGGCGCCATCCGCGTCAGGCTCGGGCCGGTCGCCGCGGCCTTCGAGGGCGCCGCGCGCGTCGAGCGCGATCCCGTGACGCTCTCCGGCCGCATCGTCGGCATCGGGACCGATCGCCGCAGCCATTCTGCGACGCAAGGCGAGATTCGCTATCGCCTGCTTCCGCTCGAAGGCGGTGCGGCGACCGCGGTCGAGCTGTCGATCGGCTACACGCTCACGGGAATGCTGGCCCAGATCGGCCGGCCCGGCCTGGTGCGCGATCTCGCCCGGCGCCTGATCGCGGAGTTCGCGGGAAATCTCGATCGCCAGATGTCCGGCGCGTCATCGGAGCAGATCGCCCCGGCGGAGCTGAGCTTCTGGTCGATTGCGTCGGACGTCTTGCGCGCGCGGATCGCCCGCATCTTTGGCCGCCGGAGCGAGGCGGGGTGACGGTGTGCCCGCACACCGGAAGTGACGAAGCCTGGACAGACTAGACATCAACAGCGTGGGAATTGGAGAGACAACATGACACGAGCACTCGGACTGGTTCCGGCCGTCGCGCTTGCGGTGGCCTTGGTCGGCGGCGCCGCGCAGGCGCAGACCATCAAGATCGGCGTCAACGAGCCGCTCACCGGCGCGTTCGCGGCATCGGGCACCTACGTCGTCAACGGCGCGAAGATTGCCGCCGACGAGATCAACGCCAAGGGCGGTATCCTGGGCAAGAAGATCGAGCTGGTGATCGAGGACAACAAGAGCAACCCGACCGAAGCTGCCGCCGTCGCCGAAAAACTGATCACCAGCGACAAGGTGCCGGTGCTGATGGGGGCCTGGGGCTCGAGCCTGACGCTCGCGGTGATGCCGAAGCTGATGGAATACGAGACGCCGATGGTGGTCGAGACCTCGTCCTCGGGCAAGATCACGACGACGGGCAATCCCTTCATCTTCCGCATCTCGCCGCCCTCGGCGATCGAGGCGGCCGCGTTCAAGGGCATCGTCGACAAGCTCGCGCTGAAGAAGGTCGACTTCCTCGTCATCAACAACGACTGGGGCCGCGGCACTGCCGAGGACTTCAGCAAGATGATGAAGGAGAAGGGGATCAGCATCGGCCTGGTCGAGACCATGGACCAGGGCGCGCAGGACATGAGCGCCCAGCTCTCCAAGATCAAGAGCTCGGATTCCGAGACGGTCATCGTCACGACCGCGGTCGACCAACTGACGCTGATCTTCAAGCAGGCCGCCGCGCTGGGCCTGAAGAAGCGCATCATCACCACCGGCGGCTCGCAGAACCCGGACCAGATCATCGCCCAGGCGGGAGCCGCCGCCAACGGCACCATGCATCTCACCACCTTCCTGCCCTGGTTCCCGGACAAGACGCCGAATCCGGAAGCGACCAACTACTTCATCACGGAATGGAAGAAGCGCGGCTTCGAGTTCGCCGGCTGCACCGAGAGCTTCCGCGGCTATGACGGCATCCGCACCGCGGCGGCCGCGATCGAGAAGGCCGGCAAGGCCGAGCCTGCTGCGATCAAGGCCGCGCTGTGGAACATCAACATCAAGGGACTCAACGGCGACATCGTGTTCCGCAAGTCCGGTCCTGAAGGCAAGGAGAGCGGACAGAGCCAGCCGAACGTCTATCTCATCGAGATCAACGACGGCAAGGTCGCGATGAAGACGCTCTAACGTCGGTCAGTCACAGGCGAGAGCGGCACATCGCCGCTCTCGCCTCACTACGAGTCATACAGGAACGGTCTTGAGCGAATTCCTCCAGCATCTGATCAACATGCTGGTGCTCGGCGGCACCTATGCGCTGCTGGGCATCGGGCTCACGTTGATCTTCGGCATCATGAACGTCGTCAACTTCACGCATGGTGTGCTCTACACGTTCGGTGCCTACATCATGTTCATCGTGGTGCAGCAGCTCGGGCTGAACTTCTTTCTGGCCCTGCCCGTGGCCGTGCTGGCCGGATGGCTGCTCGGGGCGGCGATCGAGCTGACCTTGCTGCGACCACTGCGTGGCTCCGACATCGACACCACGATGCTGGTCATGATCGGCGCCTGGATCGCGATGCAGTCGGGTGCGCTGTGGATCTGGGGCGGGGTCGCCAAATCGGTGACGACGCCGTTTCCGGAGGCGCCGCTGGTGCTCGGGCCGGTGTCGGTCTCCTGGCTGCGCCTGTTCGTGCTCGCCGCCGCGGCGCTGCTGATCCTGGTGACGTACCTCCTGATCAACAAGACGAGCTTGGGCCGCGCGATGCGGGCGACGTTCCAGGACCACGACACGGCGTCGCTGATGGGCGTCAATGTCGACATGATCTACACCTCGACATTCGCGATCGGCTCCAGCCTGGCCGCGGCGGCGGGCGCGCTGCTCGGGCCGGTCTACGTGATCTTCCCGCAAATGGGCGATCTCGCCGCGGTGAAGGCCTTCGCCATCGTCATCCTCGGCGGCCTCGGCAACATCACCGGCGCGGTGATCGGCGGCTTCATCCTGGCGCTCGCCGAAGAGCTCGGTGCCGGCTACGTCTCGTCGGGCTACCGCGACGCCATGGGCTTCCTCATCATCATCGCGGTGCTGATCTTCCGGCCGACCGGCCTGTTCGCGCGCGCGGAGCGCGTCGGATGAAGGCGATCATCACCATTCTCGCCGTCGCGGCGCTGGCCTCGGTGCCGCTCTGGCTGCGCGATCCTTATCTCCTGAATGCGCTGATCACGACCGGGATCTTCGTCATCGGCGCGATGAGCCTCAACCTGCTGCTCGGCTTCACCGGCCAGCTCAGCCTCGGTCACATCGCCTTCTTCGGCATCGGCGCCTATGTCAGCGCGCTGACGTCGCTCGGTTTCGACATCGGCCTGCCCGGAGACATCCGTCTGGTCCACGCGCCCTGGCCGCCGATCGCGGGCTTCGCGCTTGCGATCCTGATCGCCGGATTGTGCGGCTATTTCGTCGGGCTGCTCTCGTTCCGCGTCCGTGGCGCCTATTTCGTCATCGTGACGATCTCCTTTGCCGAGGTGGTCCGGCTGGTCGCGCTGAACTGGGTCGAACTGACGCAGGGCCCGCTGGCGCTGACCAACATTCCCTCCATCGCGCTGGCCTTGCCTGGCTTCGGTGAATTGACCCTTCGCACCAAGATGCAGAACTACTACCTCGTGCTGGTGGTGGCGCTCATCGCCTATCTCCTGATCGCGCGCCTCGTTCATTCGCATTTCGGCCGCGCGATGCGCGGGCTGATGGAGAACGAGACGCTGGCGGTCTCCGTCGGCATCGACGTGACCAGGACGCTGACGATCGCGGCGGTGATATCGGCGGCGATCGCGGGGGCGGCCGGCAGCCTCTATGCGCACTACATCCGGATCATCGATCCCGAGGTCTTCGCCTTCATCAACACCGTCACCATGGTGATCATGGTGATCAGCGGCGGCAAGGGCTCGCTGGCCGGCCCGGTCGTCGGCGGCCTGATCTTCGGGCTGCTGCCGGTTGCGCTGCGGCCGGTCATGGCGCCGGAAGCGCAGTGGATCGCCTATGGCGGCGTGCTGATCGCGATCCTGTTCGTGCTGCCGCGCGGCATCGTGCCGTCGCTCGCGCAGCGATTCGGCCGGCGACGGAGCGGGGTGACGACGCTGGCGCCTGTCGCCCTGGCCGAGACCGCTGCCAAGGAGCCGGCGTGATGACGGCGCGCAGCGTTGCCATGAGCGTCGAGCAGGTTGCCGTCCGGTTCGGCGGCCTGGTCGCGATCTCCGACATGAGTTTCACGGTCGGCGAGGGCGAGATCGTCAGCCTGATCGGGCCGAACGGCGCCGGCAAGACCACCGCCTTCAACGTCATGACCGGCTTCCTGACGCCGAGCGCGGGCCGCGTCACCTATCAGGGCACTGCGCTCGCCGGTTTGAAGCCGCATCAGGTCGCCGATCTCGGTCTGATCCGCACCTTCCAGCGCACCAGCGTGTTTCCCAACGACACCGTCTACGACAATCTCCTGATCGGCCTGCACCGCCAAGGCCGGGTCAGGCTGCTCGACGCCATCCTCGGCCTGCCAGGCGCGCGTGCCTCGGAGCGCAGACTGCGTCAGCGGGCGAGCGAGCTGCTGGAATGGGTCGGGCTCGAACGCCGCGCGCACGATGCAGCGGGCTCGCTGTCCTACGGCGAGCAGCGTCTCGTCGGTGTCGCGCTGGCGCTCGCGGCAGAACCATCGATGCTGCTGCTCGACGAGCCGGTGTCCGGCATGAACGCCTCGGAAACGCACCGATTCGTCGAGCTCATCCGCAGCATCCGCGACCGCGGCATCACGATTCTCCTGGTCGAGCACGACATGCCGATGGTGATGACGGTCTCGGACCGCATCGTGGTGCTCAACTATGGCCGCATCATCGCGGAAGGGACGCCGGAGGTGATCCGCAACGATCCGGCGGTGATCGAGGCCTATCTCGGACATGGAGCGGGACGTGCTTGAGATCCGCGACCTGGTGTGCGGCTATGGCGGCGTCACTGCGCTGCGCGGCATCTCGCTCGACGTGAAGGCCGGCCAGCTGGTCGCGCTGATCGGTGCCAACGGCGCCGGCAAGAGCACGACGTTGCGCGCGATCTCCGGCCTCGTGCCGCCACGCTCGGGCCAGATGCGGTTCGAGGGCATCGACATCACCGGTGCGAGGGCCCCGCGCGTGCTGGCGTGCGGAATCGCGCATTGTCCGGAAGGGCGGCGGGTGTTTCCGCATATGAGCGTCGAGGAAAATCTCGACATGGGGGCTTACCTGCGTCGCGGTTCAGGCGAGATCGCAGCCGACCGGGACCGCATCTACGCGGAATTTCCGCGGCTTGCCGAGCGACGCCGGCAGGCGGCGGGGACGTTGTCCGGCGGCGAGCAGCAGATGCTTGCGATCGGGCGTGCACTGATGTCGCGGCCGCGGCTGATCATGTTCGACGAGCCATCGCTCGGGCTCGCGCCGAACATCGTCGAGCGCACCTTTGCGATCATCCGCGGTATCCGTGATGCCGGCACCACGGTGCTGCTGGTCGAGCAGAACGCCTTCGCCGCGCTGGAGATGTGCGACCATGCCTATCTGCTCGAGAACGGCCGTATCGTGCTGTCGGGCGCCGGGACCGAGCTGATCGAAAACGAGCATGTGCGCAAGGCCTATCTCGGTGGATGATGGGGCAGTATGGATTCCGGCCTGCGATCTCGACCGGCTGAAGGCGGAGGCGATCGTCCGCGTCGTCGGGCGCGACCTGCTCGTGATCTGGAACGAGGGCAACGTCGTTGCCTGCAAACGTGCGTGCCCGCACGAGCAGGCGGATCTGGCTCTGGGACAGGTGACAGCGGGGCGACTCCATTGTCCCCGCCATGCGGCATCATTCGACTTGCGCGATGGAGCAATCACCGCGGGATGGCCGAGCCCGCCGCTGCGGCTTTATCCGGTGCGCATCATCGGCGAGCAAATCTGGATTGAGATGCAGGAGCGGCAACCGGGGCGATGATGACATCATGCCCCTGTTTTGCCCGACGAGTCAAAGCGGTCGTCGGCGTCGATCCGTCTTCAAAAATGTGTCTTTGAAAACAACGACGTCTCTACTGTGCATGGGGTTGTTTTCGCAGTTCTAGTCCAGCAACCTCCGAGCGGCCTCCACCAGGATGCCGTTCGGCCGACGCAGGGCCTCGAGAATGGTGAAATGGTCGGCGCCTTCGACGGGAATGAGCTTGCCGGGCGCTCCGGCCGCGGCGCGCTTGTCGTGGAAATCGATTGAATCGTTCACGAGGGCCGGCAGCTCGCTGCTGCCATAGGCGATGTCGAGCCGCTTTGGCGTCACGGGCAGGCGCAGCGGCGACAGCGTGGCGATTTCCGCATCCGTCAGCTTCAGCGCGTTGTTGAGCCCGGTATCGCGGATCGGCGCGAGATCATAAACGCCCGATATCGCCAGGCCCGCGTGGACATGCGAATGATCGAGCGCCATCGCCACGAGATGGGCACCGGCGGACCAGCCCGCCAGCACGGTCGGCCCGGCAACGCCGCAGGACGGACCATGCACGGCGAGCCAGTCGAGTGCACGCGGGATTTCGCCGACGATATCAGTCAGCGACACTTCGGGCGCCAGCGAATAGCCGGGTATCGCAACGGACCAGCCATGCGCGGCGACGCCTTCGACCAGCATGGCGAACAGTTCGCGCGAATTGCGCTGCCAATAGCCGCCATGCAGGAAGACCAGGCACGGCGCGTCAAGTTTCGCGGCCGGATAGAGGTCGATCTTGTTGTTGGCCCGTTCGCCATAGGGCAGGTCGAGGTTGGAGTTCAACGTGCCCCGCAGCCGGCTGGAGGCCTCGTTGCGCTCGGCGATCAGGGCCGCGCTGTTCTTGACGGCCGCGTTGTTGTCATAGGCGGCGTCGCGTTCTGCCTGCGGCAGCTCGGACCACCTGCCACGGGGGTCGAGCGACCGAACCGTCGAATGAGCGCTCTCAGCCAAGAGACTCTCCATTGCGCCTGCGCCCCGGGTGGCGCACTTGTCCAGCTTGGATCGGCGATTCCGTGCGTGGATGCAATAGGGCTTGCCTCACTCGATGCATCCGGCGTGCCAGCATCCTCCCGAGATGACGCACAGGCGCCATCCGCTGGTGTTGGATCGATCCGGACTGCGCGCTGGCGTGGTCCGGACCGATCGGCGCCTTTCACAGGATTAGCTGCAGCTCAGCGGCAA
The DNA here is from genome assembly GCF_028128735.1 of Bradyrhizobium sp. CCBAU 53415. Classification (NCBI taxonomy): domain Bacteria; kingdom Pseudomonadati; phylum Pseudomonadota; class Alphaproteobacteria; order Hyphomicrobiales; family Nitrobacteraceae; genus Bradyrhizobium; species Bradyrhizobium sp. CCBAU 53415. Next base: position 961,009 of record NZ_LBJF01000027.1, read on the forward strand.
CGGCCGGCCGGGATGCAGCTCGTACCAGTCATAGCAATCCGGATAGCCGTAGAAGCCATATCCGGACCGGAAGCGGTCATAGCGGTGAAATGCGTGCTGCCGCAGGCCGCCGGTTGCGACATGATCGCCGAAGCCGAGGTGCTCGCCGCCGAATCGGGCTCCGCTGCGGAATCCGCCGGCATGTCCCATGCCGCCGAAATGCGCGCCGCCACCAAACCCCATATGGCCGCCGCCAAAGCCCATATGTCCGCCACCGAAGCCACCGCCGCCGTGGCCACCGCCGCCATGTGCCTCGGCCGTTCCGACAGCCAGCGCGGAGGCGAGCGCCGCGGTCGCTATGATCATCAATGCTCGTTTCATGAGAGACTCCTTTCGTGTCCAGATGCCCGGCGGCCGATGCCGTCGCTTCAGCCTCGTGCCGTCAGCAAGCCCCGTCGTGAAGGGGAGATAGGAAGGTCGCGCGGCAATCCCACTGAATTCGATTTCAGGAGCGGGGCGCTGCGCATCGGCGAGGGTGATCCGGCGCGACGACCACGCGAGGGCGGGCCCGGCGTCGGGCCCATCCCCATCGTTGAACGGTGGCGGCCGAGCGAGACGCCCGCCCGGCCGGCCGCTGCGTTGTCGGCATCAGAAGCTGCCGGGGCCCGGCTCACAGGGAACGTTGTTGCCGGTCCATGGCGCCGTCGCAAACGCGCCGACACGTGGCGCCGGAACGCAGGCGTGGCCGACCTGATAGACCGACCCGTCCGATGCCATCGGATCGGCTTGCATGGCGGATGATCGCGCGACGGCATGGCTTTCCCGCGCCATGACGGGTCCCCCGAGCATGGCGACTGCGATCAGTCCGGTCGACAAGAGCTTGAGAGTGGTCATTTGGCTTCTCCTTTGATGACAGCCGGCATTCCAAGCCGGCCTGCGAAGGAGGTGCGGACGAGCGCGCGTCAACAAAACGCACGAATTGCTCACCTGCGTTCAATGGCCCGTGATTCCGACCTTGCCGGCAAGCACGATCGTGCAAACGCGCAACGATTGCGCTTCCGACGCGTAACAGCGGCCTCCCCGAGGACTTATGTGTGGAAGCGTCCTGCAGCATGGAGATGAGAAATGATCGCTGCGACAGCACATTCGATCGCCATCGCGCCGTCGCCAGCGGTGGCTGCGCGCCCCTGTTCTCTGACATGCTATTTAATGGCGTGCCATTCCGCGCAGGGTTACTTGTCCTGCGAGCCAGCGGTGCGTCGCATGCCGGTCCTGCCTCGCGTGTTCGGCCCGGGCGGGCGTTGAACATGCCGACACGGATCACCGAGCCCATGCTTCGCCGCCGGCCTCGAGGCCTCGCAGGACGTGGGACCAGCACAATGACGCGGATTCTCCTGATCGAGGATGATGCCGAGACCGCCGATGCGATCGTGGCCGAACTCACCGAGCGCGGGTTCGAGGTGCGATGGGCGCCCGACGGCATCGGCGGTCTCGATCGGGCGCGCGAATCGTCTCCCGATGCCCTGATCGTCGATCGCATGCTGCCCGGAATGGACGGGCTGACCGTCATCGAGGCCTTGCGCAAGGATCAGGTCAGGACGCCCGTCCTGGTGCTGAGTGCGCTCGGCGCGGTCGATGACAGGGTGCGCGGATTGCGCGTCGGCGGAGACGACTATCTCACCAAGCCGTTCGCGCTGATCGAACTCGTCGCCCGGGTGGAGGCGTTGCTGCGCCGTCCGATCGACAGCCGAGAGTCCACGTTGCGCGCCGGGCCGCTGGAGCTTGACCTGATCGAGCGGACCGTGCGGCGAGGCGAGCGCGAGATCGATCTGCTGCCGCGCGAATTCCGCCTGCTCGAATACATGATGCGCCGAAGCGATCAGCTGCTGACCCGCGCGATGCTGCTCGAGGAGGTCTGGAACTACAAATTCGTGCCGGCAACCACCAATCTCATCGACGTGCACATGGGCCGCCTTCGTCACAAGGTCGACGGCTCCGGCGAGACGCAGCTCATCCACAACGTTCGCGGCTCCGGCTTCGTGCTGCGCACTCGCTGACAAGTCCGGCGGATCGATGCGCCAGATTCAGTTCATTCGTTCGAACACGTTCCTGTGGGCCGCGACGATAGCAGCCGCACTGGCGTTGTTCGTCGCCGGGCTGTTCGCGTTCATCTACTGGAAGATCGACGACTACCTGATCGTGCGATCCGACCTCATGATCGCCACGCAGCTCAACTCCATGGCCGAACTGCCGCCCGGCCGCCTCATCGACGCGATCTCAGATCATCTCAAGCAGGATTCCAGGGGCGTGCAATATGCCGGGCTGTTCGATGCCGCAGGGGCCCGGCTTGCCGGCAACATCGCGCGATTGCCGTCGAAGTTCGAACTCGGCGGACCGGTTCAGAGCGTACGGCTCGCCCGGGTCGGACCGTCGGCGGATCGCGATGCCGTCGTCAAGGCCGCCGGCAGGCGGCTGGGCAGCGGCCATATCCTCGTGATTGGGAGGAACGTCGACGAGACGCGCGAGATATCCAGCGTCGTCGGCCAGGCGCTGGTGCTGGGGCTGCTGCCGGCATTCTGCCTCTGCCTGCTGGCCGGGGCCTGGCTGAGTGTCCGCGCCCAGAGGCGCGTGGAGCAGGTGAACCAGAGGGTTCAGCGCATCGTTGCCGGCGATCTCCGCGAGCGGCTCCCGCAGACCAATGCGGACGATCCGTTTGCGCGGCTGGCCGGGATCGTCAACGGCATGCTCGACGAGATGGAGACCACGATCAACGCTCTGGCCGGTGTCGGCAACGATATCGCTCACGATCTCAGAACGCCGCTCACGCGAGTCCGCCTGGCATTGGAGCGCGGGCGCACGCATGCGGCCACGCTGGAGGACCTTCAGGACATCGTGGACAAGGCAATGGCCGGAATCGATCAGTCGCTCGCAATCGTCACCGCGCTGCTGCGCCTCGCCGAAATCGAGAGCAGCAGCCGCACGGCCGGTTTCGGCGACGTCGCGCTCGACGAGATCCTGCGACAGGTGTGCGACGTCTACGAACCCATTGCCGAAGACAAGGATATCGAGATTGAGGTCGAGATCGAGCGCAAAGTGAAGGTGCGGGGCGATCGGGACCTGCTGTTCGAGGCGATTGCCAATCTCGTGGACAATGCCGTCAAGTTCACCCCCGCGGGCGGAAGGGTGACGCTCGAACTGGTGTCGGACGACGGGGCCGTGCTCATGCGCGTGCGCGATACGGGGCCCGGCATCGGCGAGTGGGAGCGCGAGGCGGTGCTGCGTCGGTTCTACCGCTCCGACAAGATGCGCAACACGCCGGGAGTGGGACTGGGACTGAGCCTCGTCGCGGCCATCGTCAAGCTGCACGGCTTCTGCCTGACCATTTGCCCGGCACCGGGCGGACGGGTGGAGATCCTGGTCTCGACGGGAGCGACATCACGCGAGGCCACGGCGTCCGCGTCCGCCCGCTCGCTTCACGCGAGCCTCGCGCCGATGTGACCACCGATGACCGCCGATGCCGTGTGCGACACGTGCGAAGCGGAAAGAAGGTCGAGATCTCTGAAAGCGAATTCAGGCTCGTTAAGTTCAATTTACTGGCGCCGTCATTCGGAGGCCTCTTACTGTCCCTTCGTCGGCTAGAATGTGGGAGCAAAGGATGCAAATGCGTCGCGCGGGTTTGAGCAAGATCGATGCGGCTGAGCCGGGCAGGCGTACGGCGGCCGGTGTGTTCAGTGCGTATTCCGCAGTCATCGGCCGGTACGACCTGCTCGAACGCGAGCAGGAGCAGCAGCTTGCGCGCCGCTGGCGGGAGACGAGGGACGGTGATGCCGCGAACATGCTCGTCACGAGCCATCTCCGGCTCGCCGCCAAGGTCGCGCGGAGCTACAGGGGATACAATCTCCCGTTCGCCGATCTCATGGCCGAAGCCAGTCTCGGGCTCGTGATCGCCGCGTCGCGGTTCGAGCCCGGTCGAAACTCGCGATTTTCGACCTATGCGACGTGGTGGATCAAGGCCGCCATTCACGAATACATCCTGCGCTCCTGGTCGCTGGTCAAGATCGGAACGACGGCCGCCCAGAAGAAGCTGTTTTTCCGGCTCCGCCGCGAGATGAGAAAGGATGGCCGGGGCGGGATGGCGGGGCTTACGCCTGATGTCGCCGAGGCGATCGCCACCAAGCTCGAAGTCTCGGCCCGTGACGTGATGGAGATGGATTGCCGCCTGAACGGCGACTTGTCGCTGAATGCGCGTGTTGGCGGCGACGAGCACGGTTCCGAGTGGGAAGCCTTGCTGGTGGACGAGGCGAGCGACGCCGAGACCGTCCTTGCCGATCAGGATCAGATGAAGCATCGGACCGACGCCCTGCGCGCTGCGCTGAACGGCCTCACGTGGCGCGAGCGGCGCGTGCTGGAGGCAAGACGGCTGGCGGAGCATCCCCCGACGCTCGAGCAACTTGCCCGAGAGCTTTCGATCTCCAGCGAGCGCGTTCGGCAGATCGAGATTCGGGCCTTTGCAAAGGTCAGGTGCGCCGCGATCCGTGCCACGGAGGAGCCGGCGAGCTCCCGCGGACAGGGGCGGCACGTGTCGCCGTCCCTGTCGCCACCTGCCGGTCCGGACAACATCTCGCACGCGAGGCGCGTGGCGTTCGCTTCGACGTGAGTGATCAAGCGCCGGCGATGCTGAACTCGTTGTCATTTGACCGGTCGCGCCTCGTCGTCATCTGAACAGAAATTTCCCGCAACCGCTCCAGGTAGTCGTCTCCATGGGAATTGTCCGCTTTGCGCTCCGGTTTCCGCACACATTCTATGTGCTCGCGGCGCTGATCCTGTTCCTGGGCGGCATCTCGGTCTGGTCGACGCCGACGGACATCTTTCCCGAGATCCGCATCCCTGTCGTCACGGTCATCTGGAGCTACACCGGCCTCTCGACGCCGGAGATGGAGCAGCGCGTCAGCACCTACAGCCAGTACTCGATCAGCGCCAATGTCAGCGGCATCAAGAACATCGAGGCGCAGACGCTCAACGGCCTGTCGGTTCAAAAGATCTACTTCCAGCCGGACGTCAATCTCGATCTCGCGATCTCGCAGATCGTATCGGCAACAAACGCCATCCGCGCCCTGATGCCGCCGGGCATTCAGCCGCCCGTCATCGTGCAGTTCAACGCGTCGAGCGTGCCGGTACTTCAGCTCAGCCTCGAGTCGGACAAATTGAACGAGCAGCAATTGTACGACTTTGGCATCTACCGGATCCGGCAGCAACTGGCTCCCGTTCCCGGGGTGACATTGCCGACGCCCGCGGGCGGCAAGTATCGCCAGATCATGGTCGACATCGATCCGAACAAGCTGTTGTCGCGCGGATTGACGCCGCTCGACATCGTCAATGCGGTGAATACCCAGAACCTGACGCTGCCGACCGGAACGGCGAAGATCGGCGACACCCAGTACACCGTGCGGACCAATGCGACGCCGGCCTCGATCAAGGATCTCAACATGATCCCGGTCAAGTTCGCGAATGGGGCGACGATCCTGCTGAAGGACGTCGCCCAGGTTCGGGACGGATCTCAGGTCCAGCAGAATATCGTGCGCGAGGACGGTCACCGCTCGGTTCTGCTCAGCGTGATCAAGAACGGCAACGCCTCGACGCTTGCCGTCGTCAACGGGGTCAAGCGGGCCCTGAAGTCGATTCGGGCTTCGGCGCCAGCCGGGCTGAAGATCACCGAATTGTTCGACCAATCGGTCTTCGTCACCCACTCCGTCGACGGTGTGCTGCGCGAAGGCGCGATCGCGGCCGGTCTCACGGCGCTGATGATCCTGGTCTTTCTGGGATCGTGGCGGTCGACGCTCGTGGTCCTGATCTCCATCCCGCTCGCCATGCTGTGTTCGCTCATCGTCCTGCATTTCCTGGGCGAGACCCTCAACACGATGACGCTGGGTGGGCTGGCGCTTGCGGTCGGCATCCTGGTCGACGATTCGACGGTGACGATCGAGAACACGCATCGGCTCTGGACCGAGGAGGGGATGCCGCTGTCGGAGGCGACGCTGCACGGCGCAGCCGAAATCGCCGTACCGACGCTCGTTTCCACGCTCGCCATCAGTTGCGTCTTCACCTCCGTCGTATTCCTCGAAGGACCCGCCAAATACCTCTTCACGCCGCTCGGCCTTGCGGTGGTTTTTGCCATGCTGGCGTCGTATGCGCTGTCGCGGACTCTCACGCCGATCACGATCGGTCTGCTGCTGAAGGGCGAGCGGCGCCACGGCGATGGCGAGCGTTCGTCCGGCGTGTTTTCGCGCGCCTCGGCCATGTTCGAGCGCGGCTTCGAGCGCCTGCGCGACGGCTATTCCGAACTCCTGACGACCCTGCTCCGGCGTCGCAGCATCGTGCCGGTCGCTGCCGTGCTCGTGCTGGGGCTCGGGGCCGTCATGTTTGTCTACGTGGGCAGGGATTTCTATCCCCTGATCGACGGCGGTCAGATCCAGCTGCATGTTCGTGCGCCCGCCGGGACTCGCATCGAGCGTACCGAGGCAATCTTCCAGGCGGTCGAGGACAAGATCCGCGAAATCATTCCGGACCGGGATCGCGGGCTGATCGTCGACAATATCGGACTGCCGGCGCGTCCTTACAATCTGGCCTTCACCGACGGTTCGACGATAGGGGTGAACGACGGCACGATCCTCGTATCGCTCAAGGACGGCCACAGGCCGACTGCGGATTACGTCAGGAAGCTCCGCCAGGTTTTGCCGGCGGCATTCCCCGAAGACACCTTCTATTTCCAGGCGGCCGATATTGTCACCCAGATCCTGAATTTCGGGCTGCCGGCGCAGATCGACGTTCGTACCGTCGGCTACGGCGCCAACAATCTGTCCGTGGCGAAGGAGCTGCAAAAGAGCCTGGCGGCGATTCCGGGAGTCGTCGACGCGCATCTTCAACAGGAGGTCGACGCTCCCGCGTTCTACGCCGACATCGACCGCACAAGGGCCGCACAGCTGGGGCTCAATGCCAGCACGGTGGCAACCAACATCAATGTCAGCCTCAGTTCGTCGGTTCAGGTCTCGCCGAATTTCTGGACCGACCCTACGTCGGGCATCCCCTATTATCTCGCCGTTCAGACGCCGGAGTATCGAGCCAATTCACTCAATGCGCTGGAGAACACACCGGTGTCGGCCTCGTCGGCTGCAAGCGGACAAACCGTGCCTGGACTGCTCAGCAATGTCGCGACCTTCAAGCGGGGGACTGTGCCGACCAATTCGAACCAGGCCAACGTTCAGCCGGTGTTTGACGTCTATGCGAGCGTGCAGGGGCGCGATCTCGGCAGCGTCTCGGCCGACATCGACAAGGTCACGTCGACGCTTCAAAAGCGGCTCCAGCCGGGAAATTCAATTCAGGTCCTGGGGCAGATCCAGAGCATGCGTCAATCGTTCCGCGACCTCGGGATCGGTCTGCTGTTTGCCGCCATCCTGGTCTATCTGCTGATGGTCGTGAACTACCAGAACTTCGGCGATCCCTTCGTCGTCATCATGGCATTGCCGGCGACCTTCTGCGGTATCGTGACGATGCTTTTCATCACGGGGACGACGTTGAACGTGCCTTCGCTGATGGGTGCGATCATGGCGGTGGGCGTTGCATCGGCCAATTCCATTCTGCTCGTGACCTTCGCCCGCGATGCGCAATTGAATGGGCACACTGCGTTCGAAGCTGCGCTGAGCGCGGGTCGCACGCGAATCCGCCCCGTGCTGATGACGGCTGCCGCGATGATCGTGGGCATGATTCCAATGGCGATCGGAGGCCCGGGCGAGGAGCAGAACGCGGCGCTCGCCCGCGCCGTCATCGGCGGCCTGCTGTTCGCAACACCGACGACATTGCTGATCGTGCCCTATCTCTTTGCCTGGCTGCGCAAGGGCAATGACGGCAAGCCTCACCACGGCGTGTTCGAGGAGTTACCGGAATGAGTGATGTTCGCGTGCGGACCAATAGCCACGACGTGAGCGGGCCGCATGATGCGGAGAGCCGCCGCATCGTGGAGCTGCCCGGCAAGGACGCGCGACCGCGGCGCCGCTACGGCGGCGCATGGCTCGGCGGCGCCGTGCTCGTGCTCCTTGCCGGCGGTGTCGGCGTGGGCGCCTGGCGGCACTATCAGGCCGCACGCGATCTTGCCGTATCGGCAGAGCAGATCAGGACCGCCGTTCCGGCGGTTCGCGTGGGGACGGTCCGCGCCAGCGCCGAGTTCACGAAGGTCACCCTGCCGGCGACGACGACGGCATTCGAGGCGGCGAACATCTTCGCAAGGGCCAGCGGCTACATCGAGAAGCGCTACGTCGACATCGGCGATCACGTGAAGAAGGGCGATCTCCTTGCGGAGATCACCGCGCCGGAACTCGACCAGCAGATCGCGCAGGCGCAGGCGACGCTGGCGCAGAACCAGGCCGCGTTGCAGCAGGCGCAAGCGAGTCGGGAGCTTGCCGACGTCACCAATACGCGGGACAGCAATCTGGTCAAGCAGGGCTGGTTGACGGCGCAGCAGGGCGACAACGACCGTCTCACCCTGCGCGCCCAGCAGGCCGCCGTAAACGTCGCCCAGTCGAACATCACGGCACAGGAGGCGCAGATTCGTGTTCTCCAGCAGGAGAAGGCCTATCAGCGTGTGGTGGCGCCGTTCGATGGTGTGATCACGCAACGCAACGTGGACAATGGCAGCCTCGTCCAGGCTGGATCGACCTTCATGTTCACGCTGATGCATTCGAACGTGATCCGAACACAAGTCTTCGTGCCGCAGGACGAGGCCTTCGGCGTCACGCCGGGCGTCGATGCCGAGATTCACGTTCCCGAGATTCCGGGCCGGGCATTTCCGGGGAAGGTCACGCGCATCGCGAGCGCGTTGCAGCCCGGGAGCCGAACGCTGCTGACCGAGATCGACGTGCCCAATCCCGACGGTGCCTTGAGCCCCGGCATCTACTGCACGGTCGAACTGTCGATCCCGCGCAAGACGCCGTCGATGTCGGTTCCGGCCGATGCGCTGATCTTCAATCAGAACGGCCTTCATGTCGCAGTCGTGCGCAACGGCACCGTTCATTTGCAGAAGATCTCGATCGCGCGAGATTTCGGCACTTCGATAGAGGTGCGCGAGGGCGTGCGGCCCGGCGAGCAAGTCGTGCTCAATCCGGCGGTCAATCTGGCGGAGGGCAGCAGAGTCACCATTCGCAAGGATGAGGCGAGCCAGGGGGCGTCGACATGATCCGGATCGTATGCGCCACGCTTGCCGTCCTGCTGCTCGGCTGCTCCACGGGCAAAGCTCAGGTCGCGACGACCGGCAGCACGGCGATGAGCCTCCCGACCGTGCCGGGCGCGATCGTCACCTCACCGCTCAATAGCCCGGGTCCGTTCTCCGCAACGACCGTGCAGGACGCGCCCGACACCACGCTGTCACCGGTTCCGCTCGCCTCGGACCCGACGACGCCGGGGACGGTCGTCGTCTGTGCACCACCATCGACGTCTCCGACGTCGGTGCCGACGATGCCGACCGCATCGAGCACGGGATCGCCGACGGCGGGCAATGTGGGTCCAATCATACCGGTCACGGGACAAAACGGGAGCTCGACCGGGACAATTTCCGCGGCCGCGCCGTCAGGGACAGGAGTGGCGGTGGCGTGCAGCTCAACGCCAGGCGGGGTGGTGGCGAGCGCTGCGAGTTTACCGCTCACGATCCCGCAAGTGCAGGCAGGGCCGCCTCCGGGTACGATCCCGGTCGTCATCAGCGGCGACGTCGGCACGGGCATTGATCCAAGCGCTGCCGTCGCCCCCAGCCCCAACACCTCGACCTGTGCGGAAGGAATGACGATGAATCTGGCATCGCCTGCGACAGTGCTGCCGGCCAACGCGTCAGGTGCGGCGCCGACGCCCGGAGTCTCGCCGATCCTGCCGCCGGGGTGCTGAGGGGCAGGCCGGCCGTGCCTTCGCGAAATTGACGGTGCGTTTGGGAAGATCGGCATGGCGGCGATCAGCTAGCTTCGCGTCGTGTCATTTGGGCGGAGAGCTGCGCGCGTTCGAGCGCCAGGCGGCCGAGGCGTTGCAAGGAGACTTGATGAACCAGTCGGGTGGACGAGAACGTTCGAGCCTTGGATGGCTCACCCTGATTGCCGCCGTCCTTGGCGGTAGCGCGGCGGCCTTCGCATACACCGCGGGGTGGCTCGCGCCGGAGCGTCTTACGCCGGATCGCATGATCGCGGCGTTGACGCCTCCGAGCGGACCGCCGCTCGGACACCGGCGGAATCATGCCAAGGGCATCTGCTTCACCGGCATGTTCGAAGCGAGCGGAAATGGTGTGGAACTGTCCCGCGCCAAGGTGTTCGTGCAGGGCCGCTATCCGGTCCTGGGTCGTTTCAATCTCGGTACGGCCGATCCGAACGCGGTGGACGCGACCGTGCGCGTGCGCGGCATGGGGCTCCAGATATCGGCGGCGGACGGAGAGGAATGGCGAATGGCAATGATCAATCCGCCATTCTTTGCGGTGTCGACGCCCGAGGCGTTTCACGACCTGCTGGTTGCGGCCGGCAAGAAGGATCCGGAGGCGATGAAGACGTTCACGCGCGCAAATCCGGAATTCGCGGCTTTCGCGGCCTGGGCCAAGGCGGCTCCCTGGACCGGAAGCTATGCAGAAGAACCCTACAACAGTCTCAACAGCTTCGTCTTCACGAATGCAAAAGGCGACGAGCACGCCGTGCGATGGTCGCTGGTGCCCATGGCAGAGCCTGCTGCCATCTCGCAGGCGGAGCTGGAAAGGCGCGGCCCGGATTTTCTCGAGCAGGAGATCACGGACCGGGTACAGTCCGCGCCGCAACGATGGACCATGGTCACGACTGTCGCCGATCCGGGCGATCCGACCGCTGATCCCAGCAGAGCCTGGCCGGAGAACCGGCGCAAGGTGCAGGTCGGAACGCTGGTCGTGCAGCGAATTGAACCCGAGCGGGATGGGCCCTGCCGCGATATCAACTTCGATCCGACCGTGCTGCCGCAGGGAATCCGGGTGTCGGACGATCCCTTCCCGGCGGCGCGCTCGTCGGTCTACCGCAAATCCTACGATCTGCGCGCGGCCGAAGCCAGGGATTATCCGAGAAGCGAGGCCGCCAAGCCATGAGCAACGTCCCGCATCGCTTCGCCCCGATTCAGCGGCTGCTGCATTGGCTGATGGCGTTCTGCATCATCGCCATGCTCTTCATCGGTGTCGGCATGGTGTCCACCGTCGCGCCGAATTACCTGCCGCTGATCCTGATCCACAAGACGCTCGGCGTTGCACTGCTCGTGCTCGTCCTGGTCAGGCTGGCGCTGCGGCTTCATTTCGGCGCGCCGCCATTGCCGGCCGACCTTCCGCCGGCGATGAAGCTGGGCGCGCGATTGTCGCATCTGCTACTCTACGGCTTCATGATCGTCATGCCGTTGCTTGGCCTCGGCATGCTCTGGTCCGCGGCCTATCCGGTCGTCCTGTATGGCGGAATTCAGATACCGGCGCTGCTGCCGCAGAGCGACCAGGCGCACACGCTGCTCTGGAATGCCCATGTGTATCTGGGCCTCGCGTTCTTCGCCCTCGTGCTGCTGCATCTGGCCGCGGCCCTGTTCCACGCCTTGATCCGTCGCGATGGCGTGTTCGCGACGATCTCGCCCCTGCCGCAGCGGGAGCGGATGAAGCCGACCGAATGAGCCTCCCGCGCTGGCAGGCGTGCAATCCGGAAACGATCCTTCGGGATGGAAAGACCGGCTGCCCACCGTCTGGCGAGAAGTTTCCGACCCTCCGACAAGGATGCCGACCATGACCAAAGCAGACCTGCAAAGCCCGACGGATCTGGGAGCCAATGCGAACCGGGACATTCCCGCCGCGTTGAGAGCGTTGCTGGCCGACGTTTTCGCGCTGTACCTGAAGACGAAGAATTTCCATTGGCACATGTCGGGCAGTCACTTCCGCGACTACCATCTCCTGCTCGACGAGCAGGCCGAACAGATCTTCGCCATGACCGACGATATCGCCGAGCGCGCGCGCAAGATCGGCGGCACCACGCTGCGCTCGATCGGCCACATCGCCCGCGAGCAGCGCATTCTCGACAACGATGCGGATTATGTCGATCCGCAGGATATGCTGGCCGAACTGCGCAGCGACAACCAGCAACTGACACGGGAAATGCGCCGGGTCCACGAGCTCTGTGACGAATATGGCGATGTCGCCACCGCGAGCGTGCTGGAAAACTGGATCGACGAGACGGAGCGGCGGATCTGGTTCCTGTACGAGACCGGGCGAAGCGGCCCGAATTCGTAAGCGCGAGGCTATGAGCCATGATGACGGGTTCGACATTCACGCGGCACCGGGAGATTGCCTGGCGCGGCGGTCAGATGCGGTCGACCTCGCGGCTGGTTGCCGAGGAGACGGCCATCGCGCTCACCTATAACGGCTCGACCCATGCCGTGATGATGGGAACGCCCGCCGATCTGGAAGATTTCGGTATCGGCTTCAGCCTCACTGAGGCCATCGTCGGACGAAGAAGCGAGATCAGGAGCGTCGATCTGATCCCGAACGAGCTTGGCGTCGAGGTGCGGATGTGGCTCGATGGCGACCGCGCGGCATCCCTGGCGGCCCGCCGGCGCTCCATCAGCGGCCCGGTTGGGTGTGGGCTATGCGGCATCGAAAGCCTTGAACAGGCCCGCCGCGCGCCCTCGCGGGTGAAAGATCGCGGCGTTGCCTTTCACGCAGCGGATCTGCTGGACGCGATGCAGGCGCTGTCTCCGCTTCAGACATTGAACCGGCACACGCGATCGGTTCATGCAGCGGCCTTCTGGACCCCTCGCACCGGCATCGGTCCGGTCAGGGAGGACGTTGGCCGCCACAATGCTCTCGACAAGCTCGCGGGCGCGATCCTCCGCGGCGGCGGTTCGGCCTGCGAAGGCGCCGTGCTCCTGACGAGCCGCGTCTCGGTCGAGATGGTGCAGAAGGCGGCGATGATCGGCGCCCCGGTCGTCGTTGCCGTGTCCGCCCCGACCGCACTCGCCATCCAGACCGCGAGGGAAGCGGGCATCACGCTCGTGGCGATCGCCCGCGATGACGGATACGGCGTGTTCACGCACCCGCGACGCGTCGTGCTGCCCGACGAGGCCGCGCCGCGCCCCGGCTGTTGACATTGCGGGCCGACCAGGATGGTGATGCAGGCCGCATCGGCGGAGCCGGGAGCCGAGCCACGCGTCACAGCCCATATGCCGGAGCGGTCGCTCCTGGTTGCATCCCTGCTGACCATGTCCGGCGGCTTTCTCGATGCCTTCACCTGGCTCTCGCTCGGAGGTGTGTTCGCGAGCTCGCAGACCGGCAATGTCGTCTTCCTTGGCATCGACGCCCTGTCCGGACGGTGGCCGCGGGCCGAGCACCATCTGCTGCCGATCGTCGGCTTTCTGCTCGGCGCCTGGGTGGCGATCCGCATCCAGGCGCCGCTGCGTTGTCTCATGGCGCATATTGCCTGCCTCGCGGCGGCGATGCTGCTGCTGCACCGGGTCCCTGATTCGATCGTGATCCTCGGAATCTCCTTTGGTATCGCGCTGCAGTCCGCCAGCTTCAGGCACGTCGAGCGCTGGGGCTATCTCTCGGTCACCGTGACCGGCAACATGCTGCGCGCCATCGATCAATTCGTGTCGACATCCGATCGCGACGCCTCGCGTGGCGGCGCGGCCATGCTCGTGCTCTGCCTGATGTTCCTGTTCGGCGCCGCGGTCGGCGGCTATGCGACGAGGCGGCTGGATGCGGCCGGTCTTGCCGTGCCGATCACATTGTCGACCTCTGTGCTCCTGGTGTGCTTGCGGAATCGGCGCTGGTGCGACACCGGCTGAGCGGTCTCCCGGACATGCGCCGACGCACCATGCCATTCGGAAAAGGGACGTTCGCTCGCGGAAGCGGGGGCGCCGTGCGCGGCCTATGATTTCCAGCAAGTGCCGGAACGGCGCCGCCGACATCAACTGCCAGGGAGGCAAGAATGAACGACCTCCGCAAAGAGACCGGCAGCCTCGGTGAAGTGCCGGATCCGGCGGACGAGTTCGCGAAGCGAGCGTGAGAAAAGAAGGGGCTTCCCAATGGATCCGACGGCGCTTCTCCTGTCGCGGCTGCAGTTCGCGTTCACCATCTCGTTCCACATCATCTTCCCGGCGTTCACGATCGGGCTTGCCGCCTGGCTGACCGTGCTCGAAGCGATGCACCTGTACCGTGGCAGGCCAGTGTACCGGACGCTGTTCGAGTTCTGGCTCAAGATCTTCGGTGTCGCCTTCGGCATGGGCGTCGTATCGGGCGTTGTGATGGCGTTCCAGTTCGGAACGAACTGGAGCGTGCTGTCCAGGATGTCGGGGCCGATCCAGGGCCCGCTGCTGGCCTACGAGACGTTCACCGCCTTCATGCTGGAGGCGGGTTTCTTCGGTATCCTCATCTTCGGACGGTCGCGGGTGCCGCCCTGGTTCTATCTGTTCTCGACTGCGATGGTCGCGCTCGGAACCACGCTGTCGGCGTTCTGGATCATGGTCAACAACAGCTGGATGCAGGCGCCGACCGGCTATGTCCTGCAAAACGGTCAGTTCGTGCCTGACGATTGGGCGCAGATCATCTTCAACCGGGTGGTCTGGGTCCGGTTTCCGCACATGCTGCTGGCCTCCTATCTGACCGGCGCGTTCTGCGTGGCGGCGACCGGCGCGTGGTATCTGCTGCGGCGGACCTATCGGGCCGAGGCGCATGTGATGCTGCGCATGGGTCTTGCGCTCGCGGCGGTGCTGCTTCCGCTGCAATTGTTCATCGGGCATCTCGTCGGCGACTACGTCCACGACTATCAGCCGGCCAAGTTCGCCGCGATCGAGGCGCGCTGGCATGACGAGCAACCGGCTTCGGAGGTGCTGATCGCGATCCCGGATTCAAGCACCGAGTCGAACAAATACGCGATATCGATCCCCGTGCTCGGCAGCATCATCGCAAGCATGAGCCTGAGCTCGAAGGAGATCGGCCTGAGCAGCTTCGCGCCGCAGGACCGCCCGCCGGTGGCGATCCCGTTCTTTGCCTTCCGCATCATGGTCGGCTGCGGCTTCGTGATGTTGGGGCTTGCCTGGCTCGGGACCTGGCTCGGGCTCAGGCACCGGCTCGAGCGCAGCCGCCTGCTGCTGTGGGGCATCTTCCTCAGCTTTCCATTGCCCTGGATCGCCATCCTCACGGGCTGGTACACCGCGGAAGTCGGCCGCCAGCCATGGACTGTCTATGGCGCGCTACGCACGGCGGATGCCGTGACGCCGTTCCTGACCGCGTCGGCCGCCACGGCTTCGCTGATCCTCTTCGTCGCGGTGTACGCCTTCATCTTCTCGTTCGGAACCTATTACATCTATCGGCTGTTGCGCGCCGGACCGGCGGGACTCGGCGGCGAGCCGCTGCACGTTCCCGTGCCCAACCGGCCGATGTCGCTGGCCGACAAAATGCCGACCATCGTCGAGGCGGGAGAATAGCCATGGTGACGTTCTGGGTTGCGCTTCTTGCCATCAGCATCCTGATCTATCTCCTTCTGGACGGCTTCGACCTCGGGGTCGGGATGCTGTTCGGCCTCGCACGCAGCGAGGCGAAACGGGAGGCGATGCTGCGCACGGTCGTTCCGGTCTGGGATGGCAACGAGACCTGGCTTGTCGTCGCCGGCGTGATCATGTGGGGCGCGTTTCCGCTGGCATACGCCACGGTGATGTCAGCCTTCTATATACCGGTCATCGTGATGCTGCTCGGATTGATCCTGCGCGGCGTGGCGTTCGAGTTTCGCGGCAAGGCGCTCCGTTCGCGATGGATTTGGGACGTCAGCTTCGTCGCGGGCTCGCTTGCCGCCAGCTTCATGCAGGGCGCGATGGTGGGGGCCCTGGTCGCAGGACTCCAATTCTCCAACGGCGACTACGTCGGCGGGACGTTCGGCTGGCTCACTGTCTTTTCTGCCCTGTGCGGGATTGGACTCTGCTTCGGCTATTCGCTGCTCGGCGCCTGCTGGCTGGTGAGGAAGTGCGATGGTCCCGTTCGGGACGCCGCGCGGCGCCAGATCTCGCCGCTGGCCATCGGCGTCCTGATGTTCCTGATCGTCGTCTTCGCCTATGCGCTTGCCGAACATCTTCCGATCCTGCAGCGCTGGACCGACCGGCCCTATCTGTTCCTGTTTCCGCTCGTCGGCGCCGGAGCCGCCGCAGTGCTCGCCACGAGTGTCCTGCGCCACGACGATTACTGGCCATTTCACATGGTCGCGCTGATCTTCGCGGCGGCGTTCGGCACGCTCGCCCTGTCTTTCTGGCCCTATATGATCCCGTTCGTCGTGACGATCGACGAGGCCGCGGCGCCTCATGCAAGTCTCGCATTCCTGTTCTGGGGCGCCGGCCTGTTCGTCTTTCCGCTGATGCTGCTCTATGTCGCGGTCGGTTATCGTGTCTTCCGCGGCAAGTCCGCGGCGGCGGTCGATCATTACTGACGGACGCGCGGCTCGAACCTGCCGTGAGCTATCGCGGCCAAGAAGAAAGGCGCCGTTTCCGGCGCCTTTTTCGTTCAGGCCCTCGTTCACGGCCCAGGTTCAGGAGTTTGTCTTTCAGGAGTTTGTCTTTCAGGACTTGGACATTCAGGACTTGGACATTCAGGACTTGGGCATGACGCCGGGGCCGTTGTCCGGCCATTGGGCGATCAGCTTCTCGTCGATGTTGAAATGCTGGGCGACGAGCTTGGGCGGCGTGTGCGTCAGCCAGTTGGAGAGCGAGACCTCCTCGTACCGCGGTGCGCGGAACACTCCGACGAATTGCAATTCGGTGTCGCCGACATTCTCGACGTAATGGCCGAGATTGCGCCGGACATAGCCGATGTCGCCGGCCGAGAAATCCGTCGTCAGCGCGTTCGGACCGGTGTCGAACACCGTCATCCGCGCCTTGCCCTTGATGTAGTACTGCCACTCGTCGGCGTTCGGATGCCAGTGCATTTCCCGGACGGCTCCCGGCGGCATCGTCACCAGTGCCGCGGCGACGGTGGTGGACACCTTGAAGTTGCTGCTGTCGGCAACGCGGATGTTTCCTGCGGAGCTCTCCTTGACCGGGGTCGAGCTGCCGAGCGAATGGACGAACGGGTAGGGCGGCGCTTCGGCGTGCCTGGCGACTGCGGCGCGATCGGTGGCGAGATCGCCGGGCACCGTCCCCTGGAAGATCCAGAGATTGTGCAGCGGGATCTTGGCGAAGGCCTCGGCCGGGACGCCGAAGTTCTTGGCCAGGACCTCGGGCGGGGTATGGGCGAGCCAATCCGTCACCAGCAACGTGTTGAACTCGTTGGCATGGCCGTCATCGAAACAGATCACGAATTCGCAGCCGTCGGGACCCAGTCCCTGCAGCGAATGCGGCGCGCCCGACGGAAAATACCAGAGGTCGCCGGCCTTGAGGTCGGCGACATAGGGGCGCCCCTGGGTGTCGAGCACCGTGATGCGACAGGTGCCGTAGGTCATGATCGCCCATTCGGCGGCCTGATGCCAATGCAGCTCGCGGATGCCGCCGGCGGACAGCCGCATGTTGACGCCGGAGATCTCCTTGGAGATGGCGAAGTCCTCGACGGTGACCTGCCGGGCCCAGCCGCCATTCTGGATCCGCTTCGGCGCATTGTTGAACGAGGCCCAATCCATCGGCAGGCCGCCGACATCGGTCGCGGGCGGGCTCTGCACCGATGGGAATTGCTTGGCGAGTGCGGGATTCTGCGGACCGGGATCGGTCAGGCTTCCCGGGCTCCTTGCGTTTACCGCCCCTTGCGGCGGTTCATCCGGATTGCCGAAGGTTGCGGCCTGTGCACTGGAGCCGACCATAGCGGCGCCTGCCGCGGACATGGCCAGCAAATCGCGTCGTGAAAACATGTTGGGTCGCTCCTGAAGATTGGCGAAAGCCCTCTGTGGCGCAGGGGCTTCAACCGCCAACCCTAGTTTCCGCTCGTCGTTTCAGCTTCCGGGAATGGCGCTCCTTTTGCCGGAATGCACTGGCTGCTGCGACCGGCGGTCCGGAATCGCGCGTGTGCAATTGAGAAATTCGGCTTCGTTTTGAAAAGACGGCTCTGCCCGTCCGATCCTTAACTGGCCCGGAGAAGTGCAAGATCGAGAGATATCGAGATGACCACGAAATCGGTTCGTCCCTACCGTGAACCAGCCGGCGGCTGGGGCGCGCTCAAGGCGCTCAGCGAGGCGCTTCTGGTCCAGCGCGTGCCGCTGAAGGGCGCGGCGACGTTGAGCCGAATGAATCAGCCGCAGGGCTTTGATTGTCCCGGCTGCGCATGGCCCGATCCGAAGCACACCTCGTCGTTCGAGTTCTGCGAGAACGGCGGCAAGGCGGTCGCCTGGGAGGCAACCTCAAAGCGCTGCACCCCTGAATTCTTCGCCGAGCATACCATCACCGAGCTCGCAAGCTGGAGCGACTATGATCTCGAAATGGTCGGGCGGATCACGCATCCGATGGCCTATGATGCCGCATCCGACCGCTATCTCCCGGTGGAATGGAGCGATGCGTTCGACATGATCGGACGTGAGCTCAGGGCACTGCCGGACCCGAACATGGCGGAGTTCTACACCTCCGGGCGGACCTCGAACGAGGCAGCCTTTCTCTATCAGCTCTTCGTACGCGAATACGGCACCAACAATTTCCCCGACTGCTCGAACATGTGCCATGAGGCGACCAGCGTCGGCCTGCCGTACTCGCTCGGGGTCGGCAAGGGCACCGTGCTGCTGGAAGATTTCGACAAGGCCGATTGCATCTTCATCCTCGGCCAGAATCCGGGCACCAACAGCCCGCGGATGATGACCAGCCTGCGCAATGCGGCGCGTCGCGGCGCATCGATCATCTCGTTCAACCCGTTTCGCGAACGCGCGCTGGAGCGATTCCAGGCGCCGCAGAGCCCGGTCGAGATGATCACGCTGACGTCGACGACGATCAGCTCGAAGCTCTTCCAGGTGCGGGTCGGCGGCGACGTCGCTGTCCTCAAGGGAATCATGAAGATCCTGGTCGAGGCGGACGAGGTTGCCCGCGCCGCCGAGCAGCCGGAGATCCTGGACTGGGATTTCATTCGCGGTCACACCGTCGGCGTCGAAGCGCTGATCTACGATCTCAAGCGCACGCAATGGCCCGACATCGAACGTCAGTCCGGCCTGACGCGCGAGGACATGGAATATGCGGCCGGCGCGTACATGAAGGCAGAGCGGACCATCATCGTCTACGGCATGGGCATCACCCAGCACTGGCGCGGCGCGCACAACGTGCAGCAGATCGCCAATCTTGCGCTGTTGCGCGGCAATGTCGGGCGCGAAGGTGCCGGCGTCTGCCCGGTTCGCGGCCATTCCAACGTGCAGGGCGATCGCACCGTGGGGATCACCGAGGTTCCCAAGGCAGACTTCCTCGAGCGCCTGGAGCAACGCTTCGGCTTCAAGCCGCCGTCCGCGCCGGGGCACAACGTCGTGACCGCGCTGGAGGCCATGATCCGCGGCGAGGTGAGGGCCTTCTTTGCGATGGGCGGCAATTTCGCCGCCGCCATTCCGGACTGGCAGGCGACGCAGGTGGCACTTGGCAAGCTCGATCTCACCGTCCACGTCTCGACCAAGCTCAACCGCAGCCACCTGATCCATGGCCGCGCCGCCCTGATCCTGCCATGCCTCGGACGCACCGAGATCGATGTCCAGGCGTCGGGACCGCAGTCGATCACGGTGGAGGACTCGATGTCGATGGTGCATGCGTCCGGCGGCCGCAACAAGCCTGCATCGGAGCATCTGCGCAGCGAGGTCGCGATCATCGCCGGCGTCGCCAAGGCGACACTAGGCGAGCGCACGGTGGTCGACTGGGACGGTTTCGTTGCCGACTACGACCGGATCCGCGATGCGATCGAGGCGGTGTTCCCGATCTTCCAGGGTTACAATGCCCGTATTCGTGTCCCCGGCGGCTTTCACCTCACCTCGACGGCGCGCGAGCGGATATGGGCGACACCGTCGGGCAAGGCGAACTTCCTTGTGTTTCCAGGGTGCGGCGAAGACCCGCAGAGCGATGCCGATTTCCTCTGGCTCACCACCATACGCAGCCACGACCAGTACAACACCACGCTCTACTCGATGTCCGACCGCTACCGCGGTGTGTTCGGCCAGCGCGACGTGGTCTTCCTCAACGAGTATGAGCTGAAGAAGCGGGGATTGGCCGACGGCGATCGCGTCGACCTGATAACCGCATCGACCGATGGCGCCGAGCGGATCGTGCGCAACTTCCGCGTCGTGGCCTACTCCTTCCCGACCGGCTGCTGTGCGGCATACTATCCGGAGACCAATCCGCTGGTCCCGCTCTACGCCCGGGATCCGCTCAGCTTCACGCCGTCATACAAGGGCGTTCCGATCCGCCTGGTGCGTTCGGCTGCGACCGGGGAATAGAGCCCGCGGCCGAGACGCTCCGGTCACGCGTCGCAGTGCGGCGAGTCCGCCCGGACGGAGACCGGCAGTGTGAACCAGAAACGGGCTCCGCCGAGCGCGCCATTGCCTTCCGCGCCGATCCGGCCGCCATGCGCTTCGACGATCGACCGGCAGATGGGCAGTCCCATGCCCATCCCGGTCTCCTTGGTCGTGAAGAAGCTGTCGAAGAGCCGGCCGACATGCTCGGCGGCGATGCCTGCACCGTTGTCCTCGACGGTACAGCACAATGTCGAAGCGTCCGGCGAGACCGTGCTGATGACGATCCGGCGATCGTCATATCCGGCCTGCGTCATCGCCTGCACTGCGTTGATGGCGAGATTGACGATCACCTGCTGCAGCTGGGTGCGATCACCGAGCACCCGCGGCGCGCTCGGATCGGGCCGATGCACGATCGTCACCGCGCGGGATTCGAGTTCGTGCCGGAGGAAGAGAAGCGCTTCGCGAACGATCTCATCAAATGACAGCGATGTCTGTTCGGGGGCCCTCCGGGAGGCCATTCCGTGAACGCGCGACACGATGTTCGCCGCCCGCTGCGCGTCTTTGACGATGTTTTCGATCGTCTTGCGGATCTCGACGATATCGGGAGTGGGCCTGTTCAGCCACCGAAGTCCGGCTGCGCCGTTGGTGGCGATGGCCGCGAGCGGCTGATTGACTTCATGAGCAATCGAGGCGGTGAGCTCGCCGAGCATCGAGACCCGCGCGGCATGCGCGAACTCGGCCTGCACCTGCTGGAGCTTCTGCTGGGCGCGAATACGTTGCGAGATGTCGATCGTGCCGACCAGGCTGACTTCGAGATCGTTGATCGGGCCGACGCGGGCGGTCGTGAAGAGAACGTCGACGATGCGGCCGTCCCACGTCACCATCCTGGTCTCTTCCTCGAAATTCGTCTCGCCGCGATAGCGGGACTCCATCGCCCGGCGGAACGTATCGGGGCGTTCCTTCCAGCTATCGGCCATGGAACGTCCGACATAGCCCTCGACGCCTCCCCCGAACATCTTGATGGCTCGTTCGTTGGCCTCCTGAAAGGTGAGCGCATCCATGCAGGTGCGGAGAAATTCGGGATGGCTGTCGAAATAGGCGCCGAGATCCTTGACGCCCTCGGCGCGCAGCTTTCGAAACAGCACGACGAGCTTGGTGGCGTCGAGCTGCCGGAATGCGATCGGCATGCGGCTGAACAAATGGCGGTAGCGCAGCTCGCTCCGCTCCAACTCGGCGTGGGCCTTCTTCAGGGCCGTGATATCCAGGATCGCGCCGACGAGCGTCAGCGAAGCGGCCAGAAAAGCGGCGAAAGCGATCGCCGTGAAGTTGTCGCCAAGCAGCGAACAGGCGAAGGACAGCAGGGTCAAGACGAGGCTGCCCCAGGCCCACAGCAGAATCCGATCCTGTATCGTCTGGATCGGCAGCACGCGGTGCCACCATCGCCGGGGCCGTACGGGGTTGGAGCCATCCAGGCGTTCGACTGTCATGCGGAAGGTCTACCGTGCCGCCGAAAGGCGGTCTTTTGCGTTTTCGTAAGCGCTTTGCCAAAACGCACGAAGCTACGGCCGAACCGCGTGCGACTTTAAGGCCATCTCGGCCATGGATCTGGTCACACCGAATCGTCTCTCGAACTCGGCGACATCGACGACGCCACGGCGGTGGGTGCCGTCGCCGATCTTGCGGTCGCCGTCCCATGCCTCGACCTCGAACAGGACGCTCCTGGCCTCAATCGCGACGACCCGCGCCGTCGCGCGCACGGCGCGGCCGACGGGCGTGGCCGCACGGTGGCGGATATTGACCATCATCCCGACGCTGACATGGCCTGCGGGCAGGAACGGCTGAACCGCCGATCCCGCTGCCATCTCCATATGCAAGATCATCATCGGCGTGCCGTAGACTTCAGGCATGCCCGGCACCACATGGCCGACCGTCATTTCGCGCGTGACGGTCACCAGCTTGTCCGCCGTCATGCCGGTCTTCACTTTCTCAAGCGGATTCATGGCTCAATTCCGTCTCTGCCCCGGTCGTGGATGGAGTGGATGCCTTCGCCGCCTGCGGCTTGCGTCCGGTGAACCAGTTGCCCAGCCGATCGAGATAGAGATAGACGACGGGCGTGGTGTAGAGCGTCAGGATCTGCGACAGCATCAGGCCGCCGACGATCGTGTAACCGAGCGGCTGGCGCAGCTCCGCACCGGTGCCGGAGCCGATCATCAGCGGAACGCCACCGAGCAGCGCAGCCATCGTCGTCATCAGGATCGGGCGGAAGCGAAGCGTGCAGGCCTGGTAGATCGCCTCCTCGGGGCTGAGCCCATGCTGGCGCTCCACCTCGAGCGCGACATCGACCAGCATGATGCCGTTCTTCTTGACGATGCCGATCAGCAGGATGATTCCGATGATGGCGATGACGCTGAGATCCATGTGGACCGCCAGCAGCAGCAGCAGCGCGCCGATTCCCGCCGACGGCAGCGTCGACAGGATCGTGATCGGATGGATCAGGCTCTCATAGAGGACGCCGAGAATGATGTAGATCACGATCAGCGCCGCGCCGATCAACAACGGCGTGCCCGACAGAGAGGACTGGAACGCCTGTGCGTTACCCTGGAACGAGGTCGACAGCGAGGCGGGCTTGCCGGTGTCCTTCTCGATCTTCTGGATCGCCGTCACGGCATCGCCCAGCGCGGCGCCGGGCCGCAGGTTGAACGAGATCGTCACCGACGGAAACAGGCTCTGGTGGTTGATCAGGATCGGCGCGGGCTTGATGACGGCATGGACCAGAGTGCTCAGCGGAACCTGCTGGCCGGAGGCCGAGTTCAGGTAGATGTCCTTGAGCGCTTCGGGCCCGTACTGGAAGCGTGGATCGACTTCCATCACGACGTGGTACTGGTTCAGCGAGGTGAACATGGTGGAGACGATGCGCTGGCCGAACGCGTCGTCGAGCGCATTGTCGATCGTCGTCGGCAGGATGCCGAAGCTCGAGGCGACCTCGCGATTGACGGTGACCTCCAGCCGCGGCCCGGCATTGGCCTGGTCGCTTGCGACGTCGCTGATGAGGTCGAGCGCGCGGAGCTTCTCCAGGAAGATCGCCGACCAGTGGGTGAGCTCGTTGGAATCGGCATCCGTCAGGGTGTATTGATACTGCGTCTTCGACAGGCGTGCGCCGATCGTGATGTCCTGCGCCGCCTGCATGTACAGTGTGATGCCCTGGATGTGGGCGAGTCGCGGGCGCAGCCGGTTGATCACCTGGTCGGCGCTCGCCTTGCGCTCCGGCTTCGGCTTCAGCACGATGAAGATGCGCCCCTGGTTGAGCGTCGCGGTCGGGCCGCCCGGACCGATATAGCTCGCTACCGACTGGATCGCGGGATCCTTTGAGAGGATGCCCACGATCGCCTGCTGGCGCTCGGACATCGCGGGGAAGGAGATGTCCTGGGCAGCCTCGGTGATGCCGACGATCTGTCCGGTGTCCTGCTGCGGGAAGAATCCCTTCGGGATGATCACGTAGAGGTAGCCGGTCAACGCGATGGTCGAGAGCATGACGAGCAGCGTCGCGAAGCGATGCCGCAGCACCACGCGCAAGCCCCGCGCGTAGAGCGCGAGCAGGGCATCGAAGCCGCGCTCGAACAGGAGATAGATCCGGCCGTGCTTTCTCCGTGAATCGTCCTTCAGGAGGCGCGCGCACATCATGGGCGTCAGGGTGAGCGAGATGATCAGCGACAGCAGCAGCGAGGCGGTGATGGTGACGGCGAATTCCTGGAACAGCTTGCCGACGTAGCCGCCCATCAGGAAGAGCGGAATGAAAACCGCGATCAGCGACAGCGTGATGGAGACGATCGTGAAGCCGATCTCGGCGGAGCCCTTGAGCGCCGCCTCCAGTGGAGTCATGCCCTGTTCGAGATGGCGCACGATGTTCTCGATGACCACGACAGCATCGTCGACCACGAAGCCGACGGCGATCGACAGTGCCATCAGCGAGAGGTTGTCGAGGCTGTAGCCGAGCACATAGAGCACCGCAAACGTCCCGATCAGCGCCAGGGGAACGGTGATCGCCGGGATGACGGTGGCCCAGAAGTTCCGCAGGAACAGGAATATGACCATCACCACCAGGGCGACCGTCAGGAGCAGCGTGAATTGAACGTCGGAAACTGCTGCGCGAATGGTGGCGGTGCGATCGGCGGCGATCGTCACCTTGATCGCCGGCGGAACGGAAGCCTGCAGCTGCGGCAGCAGCTTCTTGACGCGGTCGACCGTCTCGATGACGTTGGCGCCGGGCACGCGCTGGACGGCGAGGACGATGGCGGGCTCCTTGCCGTACCAGCCGGCCAGAAGGTCGTTCTCGGGTGCCTCGATCGCCGTGCCCACGTCGCGAATCCGCACCGGCGAGCCGTTGCGATAGGCGATGATGAGGTCTTCGTAGGCGGAGGGCTTCAGCAGCTGGTCGTTGGTGTTCAGCGTATAGGTGACGCGCGGGCTGTTGAGCGTGCCCTTTGGCAAATCGACGTTCGCGCCGGCGATGACGTTGCGGACGTCTTCGAGGCCGATGCCGCGCGCGGCAAGCGCCTGCGGATTGACGCGGATGCGGATCGCAGGCTTCTGCTGGCCGCCGATGCCGACGAGGCCGACGCCGGGAACCTGCGAAATCTTCGGCAGCAGGATATTTTCCGCATAGGCGTCGACCGTGGTCAGCGGCAGCGAGTCCGACGTCAGCGCGATCAGCATGATCGGCGTCTCCGCCGGGTTCACCTTTCTGATCGTGGGCGGGTAGGGAATGTTCGGCGGCAGGAACGGGCTCGCGGCGTTGATCGCTGCGAGCACGTCGACCGCCGCGCTGTCCACCGTGCGCGACAGCTCGAACTGCACCGTGAGCTGGGCCACGCCGAGCGCACTGGACGAGGTGAGCTGTGTGATGCCGGGGATCTGGCTGAGCTGCTGCTCGAGCGGTGTGGCGAGCGACGAGGCGATGGTGCCGGGGTCTGCGCCGGGCAATTGCGCCGAGATCTGGATCGTCGGGTAGTTGACGTTCGGCAGCGCACCGACCGGCAGCAGCGGATAGGCCGCAAGGCCGCACAGCAGCAGGCCGGCCATCAGCAGGGCGGTTGCAATCGGCCGCAGGATGAACGGCGCCGAAAGGTTCATGGGATCGCGTCCTGCACGGCGCTCTGCAGGTCGGCCTCCCGTGCCGCCTTGCCATGCAGTTCGCGGACGCGGCTGCCTTCCGTGAGCCGATACTGGCCGTCGACCACAACGACGTCGCCTGACTTCAGCCCCTGGTCGATCAGCGCCTGGCCATCGCTGATCTGTGCGACGTGAACCGGACGCAAGCTGGCCGTCTGGCCGCCGGTCACGACATAGACGTAGCTGCCGTTCGGTCCCTGCTGCACGGCCGAGCCCGCGACAGTGAGCGCGTCCTTCTGAATTTCGAGCAACAGGCGCGCATTCACCAGCTGGCCCGGCCACAGCCGGTGCTCGCGATTCGGGAACACCGCCTTGAGCTGAACGGTGCCGGTCGTTCCCGCGATCTCGTTGTTGACCAGCAGCAGCGTGCCTTCGTCGAGCTTCATCTTGTTGTCCTGGCTGTAGGCGATGACCTTCAGCTCGCCCTTTGCGGCGTGCTGCTGGATGACGGGCAGGTCCGTCTGCGGCAGGGTGAACAACAGCGAGATCGGCTCGATCTGGGTGACGACGACGAGACCGTTCGGATCGGTCGGATGGATCACGTTGCCGACATCGATCTGGCGAACGCCCGTGATGCCGGGAATCGCCGATGTCAGGCGCGTATAGCTGAGCTGGACATTGGCTTGATCGATCTGCGCCTGGTCCGCCTTCACGGCGGCCTTGAGCTGCGCCACCTGCGCCGTCTGCGTCTCGATCAGTTGCGGGGTCGCATAGCCCTTGTCGCCGAGCTGATTGTAGCGGGACAGATTGGCCTCCGCATTGGTGAGCTGCGCCTGGTCCCGGTCGCGGTTGGCCGTCAGCTGCTCGATCTGGGCCTCGTAAGGGCGCGGATCGATCTGGGCTAGCAGGTCGCCGGCCTTGACGGCCTGTCCCTCGGTGAAGGCGATCCTGACGATCTGCCCCTGAATCTGGCTGCGCACGACGTCGGTGTTGTAGGCGATGACGGTGCCGATGCCGCGCAGGTAGATCGGGACGTCCTTGCCGGTGACGGTGGCGGCGACCACCGGCACGGCGGCTGGCACCGGCGCGGCCGCCACGGCCGGCTTCCGATCGCTTCCGAAGAACCGGAGCCCTCCGCCGATCAGGATCGCGGCGAAAGCGACCAGTGCAATGGTGAGGTTCCGTTTCACGGCAATGGTCCTTGCTGATCTCCGGGAGTACCGGAACCGTCGATAGAACTCGTGCTGCCCATCGAGCCAGGGCTGGAGCCGGGGCCGGGCACCGGCACGAACGGACTGATTCCGGCGCCGCCGAGCTCGGTGGATCCGAGCGGAATCCCGACGCGTCCGACTGTCGATGTCGAGGGAGGCAAGGCTGACTGGGTCGTCATGCCGTTCGGGCAGCCAGGTGACGAGCTTCCGGAGAGCCCGCCGCCGTCGAACAGGGCTCCCGATGATCCGGGGGTGCCTGAGGCGGCGCAGTTCGCCGTGCCTTGCGATGGCGTGATCGGGGATACGCCCGGCGTTGCAATCTCAGTCGAGCCCAGCGGAATGCCTTCAGGCCGCGTCGAACCCAGGTTGAGCGGCGAGGTCGAGGGCATGCCGATCGATGGAGGCATCGTCGGCAGCGCCATCTGCGCAATGGCCGCGGCGGAGGGCAACGATATCAGGCTGACTGCGAGCGCCGCGCCCGGAAGCATCGATGCAAGCCGGCGGTATCTGGACGTGTTCGAGGAGGGCTGTTCTCGCATGGGCTGCTCCGGATTCCTTCATTGCGCGGAACGATAGGGAGCGGCCGGCGTGCCGGTATTCCCTGAACGCACGCCTCGCTGTCTGGCCGCACGATCGAAAAGGCATCCCCTCCGGAATCATTGTCGCCGCTTCTGAAGCAGCAGCGCCGCCCTGGACAGCTCGCGGCGACACCCGGCGATGTCGCCAGAACGGTCCGCGGCACGCGCGCGATCGAGGGCATCGAGCGCGAGCCGAAGATGCGCTCCGCTCGCGCCTTGCGCCTGCGCCAGAGATCGCGGCGTGGGTTGATAACCGCGTAGTGCGTCGAGGCTTTCCGGACCCCAGCCATGTGCGCCGGCATTCTTCTCGATCGCCGCGTCCAGCTGTGCCTGGACACGCCCGATCGAATCCTCGCAGGACGCTGCATGAACCGGAGTTGCCGCATTCAGGAGGACTATAATGGCAGCTGCGATCCGGATGAGTGAATTCGATGTCATTGTCGATCCTCTCGTGTCGGTGACTGAACGTCTGTCTCGAATGTCAGAATCGATACGAGCGGTCTTTCGCTTAAGAACGTCGGCCGCTCTGCATGCGCACGAGGTCGTGCTGCCAAAGAAACCGGACGCGAGCGGAATCGGAGCTGCGGCGGACATATCCGGCGTGCGAAGTGGCAAGGGCCGTTGTTTGCCGAAATACGCAGGCAAACGTCGAACTTAATGTCGGATCGTTCCAACCCGGAGTGATCCAGACATGAAACACCTCAACGCTGGCCTCGTCTTTGCTGCCGCCCTTTCCCTGTTCGCGGGCGTCGCCCCGGCGCGTGCGGAACCGTTGAAGAACATCGTCCTCGTGCATGGCGCCTGGGTGGATGCGTCCGGCTGGAAGCCGGTCTACGAGATCCTGACCAGGGAGGGCTTCCGCGTCACCATGGTGCAGGAGCCCGAAACGTCGTTTGCCGACGACATCACTGCGGCGAAGCGGGTTCTCGATCTCCAGGATGGTCCGACGCTCCTGGTGGGCCACAGCTATGGCGGTTCGATCATCACCGAAGCCGGCGTTCACCCCAATGTCGCCGGCCTCGTCTACGTCGCCGCGCACGCGCCCGACGTTGGAGAGGACGAATCGGCGCTGGGCAAGAAGACGCCGAGCGTGCTCGGCAAGACTGAAGGCGTCATCAAGATCACGCCGGACAAGTTCACCTATCTCGATCCCGTGCAATTCCCGAAGCTGTTCGCGCCCGATCTCCCGCGCGAGCGGGCCGAGTTCGTTGCGCGCTCCCAGGTCCCGGCCGCGGCGCAGGTGTTCAGCACGCCGCTGACGGAGGCTGCGTGGAAGACCAAGCCGAGCTGGGGCATCGTCGCCGGCGGCGACCAGATCATCAATCCAGATCTGGAACGCTGGTACTACGAGCGCGCCAAGAGCCACATCACGGTGATCCCGGGCGCGAGCCACTCGGTCTACGAGTCGCATCCGAAGGAAGTTGCGGCTGTGATCACCCGCGCCGCACGCAGCATCGATCAACCGGCCACTCGCTGACGACGCATTTTGCCGGTCCTGACGCACGGCCGGTGGAAGGAAGGACGGCGGGAGAGACAGCACTCCCGCCGTCCCGACTGCCTCCGAAACTTCACGAATGCGATCGGAAAAACGCTGACGCCGCAGGGCGGCGCTGGTCCGACGAAGGAAAAAAAGCGATGACGAGCTGGCAGAACAACCGCGCTGCGCGCGACGCGCGCATTGCAGCCGGCGCCGGGCGACGCGACCATCACTCTCGACCTTGTGGCACGCCGGGCGGATGCCATGGATGCGGCGACGCGCGCCGGTGATGGACTGCTGTTCATTCGCTGCCTTTCGCGAGCGCAGGCCGATGGCCTTTGCGAGCGCCACGGCGCAGCGGTTGCCATCGTCAATCCTGGCGATGCCTTTGTCATTGGCGGTGGCCGCGAGGCGTCGAGCAGGATCGCCGAGGACGCGCGGTCCATGCACGGCGCAAGGATGGTCGCCTTGCCGGTTGAGGTTGCCTCCCACACCGAACGGCTCGCTGGAGCGTCTGCGGTCTTTCGCGAGGCCTTGCGCCTGGCGCCAGCGGTATTCCCACCGAGGACCGGCGCCCGCATTCTGAGCGGAATCGATGCCGCTCCGGTCGTCTCGCGCGAGACTGGTCTCGATAAGCTCGCCGCGCGGATCTCGCAGACCGTGCAATGGGCCGATTGCCTGCAAGCCTGTGTCGAAGCGGGCGCGACGGGGTTCCTCGAACTCGGGCCGGGACATGCGCTGAGCGGCATGGCGGTGGAAATCGCGCCGGTGCGCGCGCTGGATGATTTCAGGAGTCTTCAGGGCGTCCGCACCTGGGTCAGGCGTCACGTCAGCCCCTAATGCCGGCAAGTCCCCGAACGGACGATGTCCCGCGCGTTGTGCTGTCGAAAAAAGGGGGCCGTCCCTTGGGGGAGGACGGCCCCTGAATGCTCGCATGCCCAGGGAGGAGGGAGGCTCGAGCTGTGACTTGGGGGTCTCAGTCACTCAACATGCACACCATCGCCGATCCCGCAGCCAAAGTATTTCATGAACCCCCGCCGTTTCTCATTTCGCATGATTCACGACAGGCCCCTGCGCAGCAGGTGAGACGCAGCCTTTGCGCGTCGACGGAGGGTGGCCGCCTGAGAGCTTGGACGGGGCCCGACGTGTTCCGGATGACGCTGCGTCGGCGCGCGCGCGTATCAGGGCAGGCGTGGCGAGGCGTCGAGGCCAGGAGTCAAGGCGGGTGCGACCTTCTCTGCTGGCGGAACCGCAGGCTCGCGCGCATAGGGAAGCGCTTCCACCTCGGGGCGCTGCTGCGACGTCGCCTGCAGGCAGTCCGGACGAGGCGGACGGCCCGCGCCGAACAGATCGGAGACGGGATCGACGAAGGTCGCGCGGAACCGGTCGAGCCAGGTTTGGCCTCCGCCCGCGGAGGGCTGTCGGATGGTCACCGTCGCTGTCATGCCGGAGACGAGCGGCACATCGGGTGGCACGGTGTCGATGGCGAGGCGAACCGGCACGCGCTGCGCGAGGCGCACCCAGGTGTAGATCGGGTCCACGTTGGGCAGGCCCTGTGTGCCTGCGGCGGCGTTCGACACGCTGACGCCGCGCGTCACGGTCTTCACATGTCCCAGTATCGGCTTGGGATAACCGACCAGTTGCGCTTCAGCGCGATCGCCGATGCAAACCCGCGCCATCTTGGTTTCCTCGAAATAGCCATCGATCCAGAAACTGTTGGAATCGATCACGGAAACGTTGCTGACGCCGGTGACGGCATAGTCTCCCGCGCGCAACAAGAGATTGGTGACATAGCCGTCGACGGGGCTGACCACGCTGGTGCGCTTCAGGTTCAGCTCCGCCTGTGCGAGCTGATGCGCCGCCGCCTCGTAGGCAGCTTTCGCCTGTGCCGCATTGCCTGCAAAGATCTGCTGCTCTTCGGGTGTCGTCGCAAGATCGGACAGGTGCTGTCGGCGGTCGAACTCGGCCTGCTTCACCACGAGGTCCGCGGCCCGCTGGTCGACGAGGGCCTTGCCGATGCGAACGGCTACCTCAAAGTCGAACGGATCGATCACGTAGAGAACGTCGCCCTTGTGGACGAACTGGTTGTCGGCGACCCGAAGCTCCACGATCTTGCCCGCAACCTGCGGCGCGACATTGGCAACCTGGACACGGACGCTGCCGTTCCGCGTCCACGGAGCGGTGACGTAGTGCTGCCAGGTCGCAGCCGCTATCAACACTGCGAGCAGTGCGATGCCGAGGGTCGCAAGATGCTTGCCGGCACCGCGGATGAACCGGCCGACGGCATAGCGCAGCTGCTTCGCGGTGTGCGCGGCCTGGGCCGAAGGTCCGCGGGTTTCCACGGAGCGAACGCTGGTGTCGCGTGCCACAGGCTGCGGCTCGACCGATCGGTCCATGGCGTCGGTGGTATCGGTGTCTTCGGTTGACGGTTCGCCGCGGAGCGGGGCAGCGTCCCGGGACAGGGTCGCGTGCATTACGATTTTCTCCCTAGAAGAACAGTGCGAGCAAACCGAACATCGCGATGTAGAGGCTGAGTTCGGCGAGCGACGGGTTGCTGAAGAGTCTCGCGAAGCCGACGAAGCGCAGCAGCGGGCGAAGCATCAGGAACGCAAGCAGCGCGATTGCGGCATAGGAGACGATGGGAGCAATGAGCACGCCGCCGACGACGAACTCCCGATATGTGTTCGTCATGGCTGCCTGCCTTGGCTGGGATCGATTGGAGACCGTGGGGGTGCAAATACGGCGCTTGCCGGAACCAGCACGGCGATGGCCGAATTGGCGGACAGGTTGTTTCGCGATGCCGCCTTGCGCAGCGCCCTGGCAGCAGCGAGGATCGCGGCACCGTTACGCCGGGCGAGGGCCTCTCGTGCGTCCTGCACCACTCGTGCAAGCGGCCCCCGTGTCAGCCGCTCCAGTTCGGCGCGGCAGCGCCGCAGGCTCTCGGCCTGGTCGAAACAGTGCATCGCCCTGGCCGCGATCTGACCATCGAGAGTCGAGGCGCCGTTTGCGGTTAGAATCTGTTCGACCCGAGCTGCGTCGCGGAACGCGGCTTCCTCCGGCGCGAGGTCTCGATCTCGCCAGCTGTCGAGCTGGCCCAGCTCCCCCCTGGCCTCTCGCAGCAGCAGACGAACTCGCCGGTCGCCCGACATGGGAGGCAGCAGCATCTGCGCTGCGAGCACGAGCACGGACGACAGACAGGCAAAGAAGCTCGTCACGAGAAACACTTCGGGGTCGTAGCTCTGCGGATTGGCCGGTGCGAGTACGGCGATCGTGAACACCAGGGCGAGCCGGCCGAGGGAGCACAGCAGCGGGTTCGGCAATGAGATCAGCAGTGCGAAGCCGATGGCGACAGGCGCGAGACCGATCGCCAGCAGCTGAAATTCGGACACGCCGTTGAAGACGAAATACTTCAGGATGCCGGCCAGCGCGCAGGCGATCGGCATCGCCGCCACTGTCACCATCGTGAAGGTGCGCGGCGCGGGCGCCGTCGAGCCGAGGCCGAGGATTACCGCGACGAGCGAGAGGCAGAGCTCGGTGGTCGGCCAGCCTGTCAGCGCGAAGAAGATCGCAATCAGCGTGAATGAGATCGCGGCCCGTGCGCCGGTCTCCGCCGCAATGCGGCGCGAGCGGTAGAGCGGCGCGCGCCATGCATGATACGGACGCGTCCCTTCGCGCAGCGCATCGTGGCTGCCGCGGACCTGGGCAAGCTTGTGGCTGATCTCGCTCTGGAGCCAGCATCGCGAAATGGTCGTCAGCCTGGCCGCCTCCCGGCCCGGGTCGTCCGCATTTTGCGCCGGGGCAGACGTGACGGGGAGCGCCGCGAGCATGCGGCCAAGGGAGGGTGCGCTGACGAGATCGACCAGCGCGGAACGCGCGGACGCGGTTCTTGCCGTGCCGATGCTCGATTCCGTCGCAAGGCTGGCGATCTCCGGACGTATCGCAGCGATGTCGTGCAACAGGTCCGCCGCGGCCGTTGCGGAGTCAGGCTCGGTCCCCTGCGTGAGGTCCGTGACCCGTCGGCGCAGCGCCTCGATGCGCCCTGCCAGCACCGGATGGTAGTCCGGCGCGGCCAGCACCTCGTTGACCAGCGCCACCGCAAGGACCCCGATGCCGATGGCGGCGCCGCGCGCTATGCCGGTCGGAAAGACCTGGAGCGGCGTGTCGATCTGCTGGATGGCGATCAGGGCGACGGTGATGCAGCAGAGCGCCGCCGCATAGGCACGATTGCCGTCCAGCATGGCGGCGACATAGACGCAGAGCCCGACCCAGATGCCGAGCACGGCGAGCAGGAGGGCGTCGGTCTGAGAAAACACGCCGGCGATCGCAATCGATGCCACGACCCCGATCGCCGTCGCGAGCAGCCGGTAGCCGGCCTTTTCCATGCCCTGACCGCGCGTCGGCAAAGCCAGGATCGCCACGGTCAACGCCGCCGACGAGGGGGATTCGAGTTCGAGCCAGAAGCTCACATAGAGTGCGAGCATCATCGCCAGCCAGACCCGCAGCGCGAACGCCCAGGAGCTGGCCGGGAAGCCGGCGAAGACCAGCGGGCGCGGTGCGGCAGCACTGGTGGCGGTCACTGGCATCGTGCCCCATCCGTTCCCGGCAGAGCGTGCCGCCCGGCCGATGTCGATAAAATCGATGCCGACTATGAGGTTTGCCGGGCCTGCCGGCATTTCCGGTCCACCATCCCGCTTGCCGGAATGCACGTCTGGTTCGGGGGGGGGGGAGGCGTCGCCCGAGAGGCGGGCGGATCGGCTACGGCACGTGGCCTGCCAGCGCCTCTTCGAGACAGCGGATGATCTCATCGCCGCTGGAGGGCTTGCCGAGACAGCAATGCGCGCCGGCCGCCATCACGCGCTGGCGCACGGATTCGCTTGGAAATGCCGTCATGAAGATGATCGGGAAGCGGCGACCGGAGGCAATCAACCGTGCTTGAAGTTCATCGCCGGCGACAACAGGCATCTGAATGTCGGCAATCATGCACGCCGGATCGTCTCCCGGCGCATGCCGCAGGAAATCCATGCCGGATTCGTAGGCATCGGCCTCGTAGCCGAGCGAGCGCACCAGGCTCGCCAGCGAAGTGCGAACGCCTTCATCGTCGTCCACAATCGCAATCACAGGGGTCTTGGCCATTTGCGCACAATCCTGACCGCGGTGTTCCGCAAGGCAAGGAGGATATCTCCCGTTGCGCGGCCGACGACGCCTTATGCACCCGAGGGCAGGACCGCCGAAATTATACTCAGGTTTGGTCCGTAGTCCTGCGGGTTTGGGAAACTCCGAGCGCCTCGGCCTTGCGAACGAGGTCGGCCAGTGACCTAACCCCCATCTTGCGCATGACGTTCCCGCGGTGGATTTTGACCGTGATCTCGCTGAGGCCGATCAGGGCGGCCACCTGTTTGTTCATCAGGCCCGAGGTGACATGGCCCATCACCTCGCGCTCGCGCGCCGTCAGGGTCTCGTACTGGGCGCGGATGTCCTCCTTGGTCGCGGCTTCGGCGCGGTGCTGAGCATCACGCTCGAGCGCTGCCGTCACGGCATCAAGCATGTCCTGGTCGCGGAACGGCTTGGAAAGGAAGTCGACGGCGCCGGCCTTCATGGCGCGCACCGACATCGGAATGTCCCCGTGGCCGGTCATGAAGATGATCGGATAGCTGATGCCCTGCCGGACGAACTGGCTCTGCAGATCGAGCCCGCTCACGCCCGGAAGGCGTACGTCCAGCACGATGCAGCCGGGGCCGTCGGGCAGCGAGCCGGCGAGCAATTCGGCCGGCGAGCCGAACAGGCGCGTCTCGAGACCGACGGATCGGAACAAGCTGTCGAGCGAGGCCCGGATGCCTGCGTC
Source organism: Bradyrhizobium sp. CCBAU 53415 (assembly GCF_028128735.1). Classification (NCBI taxonomy): domain Bacteria; kingdom Pseudomonadati; phylum Pseudomonadota; class Alphaproteobacteria; order Hyphomicrobiales; family Nitrobacteraceae; genus Bradyrhizobium; species Bradyrhizobium sp. CCBAU 53415. Next base: position 995,646 of record NZ_LBJF01000027.1, read on the forward strand.
GTCGTCGACGACGATGACGATCGCGTTGGAGGGCCGGGCTGGCGGCAGCGCCTGGTTTGGTCGTGTCATGGCGAGGCGTGCTCTTGGCTGAATGGCAATGTCAGGTGGAATGTCGTTCCCGAGCCCGGGGTGCTCACCACCGACAATCGTCCGCCGTGAGCTTCCACCGTGGTGCGGCAGATCGCAAGCCCCATGCCCATTCCGCCATCCTTCGTCGTGAAGAACGGATCAAACAGGCGCGGCAGGTCGTCAGGCTGGATGCCAGGGCCGCTGTCCTGCACCGTGATGGCGAGGGTTTCGCTGTCCACGCTGCCGGCGCGCAGCGTGATGGTGCGGGAACCGGGCCGGCCTGACATGGCCTGGCTGGCATTGATCAGAAGATTGACCAGGACTTGTTGCAGCTGAACCCGGTCGCCGCGAACCGGCGGCAGGCCGTGCTGCGCCTCGACGGTGAGGGCGACGTCGTCCTTGGCGAGCTCGCGTGCCACCAGTGCGGTCGCCTCCTCGATGATCTCGGCGACTTGCAGCATGTCCCGCTGGGGCGGGGCCTTCTTCAGGAAGGTCCGGATGCGGGTCACGATCTCGCTGGCGCGGCGGCCCTGAGCAACGACACGGTCGATCGTCGTCGCAACTTCCTTGAGATCGGGTACGTCGCGCCGCAGCCACCGCAAGCCGGCTTCGCCGCTGGTCACGATCGCCGCCAGCGGCTGGTTCACCTCGTGCGCAATCGACGCGCTGAGCTCGCCGAGGGTGGCGACGCGCGCAGCATGGGCGAGCTCGGCTTGTGCCGCGAGCAGCGCGTCCTGCGCCTGCCGGCGCTCGGTGATGTCGACGACGAAGATGAGCACGTTGTGATTTTCGTCGGATTGAGGCGGAAAGGTGATGGTGAACAGCACGGGGACCTTCCGTCCGTCGAGGCGCACGAGTTCGGTCTCCCCTTCGTGGAACCGTTCTCCCTCCGCGAATGCGACCAGCGCTTCGAGGAAACTGCGATCGTTCTCGCCCAGCAGCTTGTCCACGTTCTGGATGAAGGCCGCAGAGCTGCTCGTTCCCGCCATCTTCTGCAGGGCGGGATTGACGTCGATGATTGCGGCGAGCCCGCGGGCATGCCGGACGAAATCGGGGTTTCGTGCCAGATAAGCGCGCAGATCCGCCGCTCCGGTCGATAGCGAATCCAGTGCGGCCCGCAGTCCGCTCCAGTCCTCCTCGACGACGCCAATCCGGCTTGCGTCGAACATCCGGCGGTAACGCTGCTCGCTCTGCACCAGCGCGCTGTGCGCCGCCACGTGGTCCGTGACGTCGGTGTGCGTTTCGAGCACGCCGACAGCTTTGCCGAGATGGTCGCGCTGCAGGGCCCAGCGGGCATCGACCGCGAGTGCGGCGCCGGCCCTCGTCCGTTGCTCCACCCTGCCTTCCCATCGCCCGGTATCGAGCAGGCTGGCCTCGATGGCTTCCCTCCGGTCGGGATAGCTGGTTCGCAGAAGCCTGTCGGCGACCTGCCCGAGCGCCTCATCGGCTGACCAGCCGTAGGTCTGTTCCGCGGCCTTGTTCCAGAAATTGATCACGCCGGCGCGATCGCGGACGAAGATCATGTCATGCGAGAGGTTGAGCAGGCGCGCCTGCGCCGCCAGGCGATTGGTCGCGGCATGATTCTGGAGCGCGAGCAGGGTCGTGATGGCGATGGCCGCGAGGCTCACCAGGGCACGAAGGGCCGCCGAGCCGATGGGCTCGTGATCATGCGATAACAGATACGCGGTGATCGTCAGGGCGGCACAGCCAATCGCGGCGACGATGATGTCATTGCGCCGGCTTGTCCTCGCCGCGAGCAGGATCGCCACGACGTAGAGAACCGCGACCGCGCCCTCGAGCGGCGTCAGCACGTCGACCAGGAAAACCGCGAGGGCGAGGAAGGCGGACCAGAACCGCAGGCCGGCGCGGCTCATGGATGAACCCGTGGGCCGATCAAGAGTTCGTCATCGTCACAGGCGGTGCTTCTTCTCATCGCAGCCGCGTTGATGCCGCGATTTGATCGCGTCCACAATATCCAGCCGGCGGATTTTCGTGCTCTCGTGGAAGACCTCGTGGACAGTTGACGCCGGCACGGGCGCCGACAGGGTGGGTCCCCGGCGGAACAAGGCTCATTGGTGATTTTGCCGATCGCAGGCGCGTCAACTTACCGCAGGCAGGCGGGGGCACCCGGCTCGAGCGTCCCAAACGAGGTGTTCCGCCCGCCCTCTCGCCCGGCATCATACTTGCGTATGATGCGGTTAACCCGAGACCTTATCCCTGCACCCGCGCGTAGAATGGAGCGCGCGCATCGCCGAATTAATCTGCTCCCATCGCATTCGGACAAGCCGGTCGGCATTGCCGGTGCGAAATGGGACAAGGAGGTTCGACGATGTCGCTGCAGGTGTCATACTCGCAAAATTCCAAGGATCTTGCCGCCGCCGCAATTGACGTCTCGTCAATCGACGGCCCGCGGCTGCGGCCATCGAGACGTTCGCCGCGTTCCGGCGAGGAGGCCGTGACGCTTTCCCTCGTGCATCTGGATGTGGCGCTGGCCATCGAGCAGCCTGCGCCGGACGTGCAGGGATCTGCCAATGGGGGGCCGAGCTTCAGGGTGTCCGCGAAGCGTCTTGCACACGCGTCCGCGGAGTCTGATCGGGAGACGGGTGCGGAGGCGCTCACGGACCCGGTGATGCGGCGCCTTTCGGATGCACTTGCGGCCACCAAAGCCATGCACCATCCCGATTCCGCCATTCTCGTCGACGCATTGCGCCTGGCCATTCTGACCCGCAAGGCCAGCGGAGGGACGACGGTCGGACGAGGCCAGTCCGAGTTGGCCGAGGGCGCCCGCGGAGGGCGCGGTTGCCGGGCGGTACGGTCGTTGCAGAAATGGCGCCTCAAGCGCGTCATGCAATATGTCGATGACAATCTGGACGCGAAGGTCACCTTGCAGCATCTGGCCGCCGTTGCCGGCCTGAGCCGGATGCACTTCGCCGCGCAGTTCCGGGCGGCCGTCGGCATGCGGCCGCACGACTATCTGCTGAAGCGGCGGATCGAACGAGCCCAGGAATTGCTGCAGCGGTCCGACATCTCGCTCGTCGACATCGCCTTGACCGTCGGGTTCCAGACACAGGCCCATTTCACGACGGTGTTCAAGCGCTTCGCCGGCGATACGCCATATCAATGGAGGAGTGCTCACCTCGCGCAGTTTCTGCCGCTGCCGCGCCCCGAAGCGAGGGCGTCATGAGCGGCGTCGGTATGCAGGGCCTGTTGCTGCCGCTGCTCGGCATCAACTTGGCGCTGGCGCACCACGAGTTCATGGGATTGTTCGAGATCGCTCGCGTTCTCGGTTCCTCCTATCGCTTCGCATCCTCGGGGTCCGGGTTAGGCGCCCTTTACGGTCGTTTCACCGTGAACTTCTGCAGGATCATTGTCGGAGGCGTCGTACACCATTCATCAATGGAGCGGTCGATCGATGAAGCGGTCCCGCAGACTTGAAAGAGACAGGCACTGGCTCCAATCAAAAGGTCGCGGCCATTGCAGCGAGGCGCTGATGGGCCCTTTCACGGGCAGCATCGATCGGCTGCTGCGGTCCCGTGGTTGGACCGATCAGCACGAAACTGACATTGCTGATTCCGATGAAGCGCAGGATTTCCCGTAAGTAAGGCGTTGCCATATCGATCCGGCCGCGGTTCATTCCGGTGCCAAAATCGCTGCCGCTGGCGATGATGATCAGCGTCGGCCGATCCTGCAGCAGCGGGAAATATCCCTGCGACGGATCGAAGCGAAAGGTGAGCCCGGGCTGGACGATGATGTCGAACCACTGCTTGAGCTTGTAGGGAAGGCCAAAGTTCCACATCGGGGTCGAGATCAGCACCCGATCGGCGAGCGAAAAGCGCAGCGCCATTCGCTCGGCCTCGGCAAAGCTGTCGCGTTGCGCCTGGGTGAAGGCCCGAGCCGTCATGCGCGCATACTTGGCTTCGACAATGGGGCCCGTAAATTCCGGCATCCGCTCGCGCCAGATGTCCACCACATCGACGTCCCAATCCGGCCGGGCGCGGCGGAATCCGTCAAGAAAGACGCGCGCCCCGGCACTCGACTCGGACTCGGCGCGGGGCGAGCATGACAGGTGCAGCAGCTTTGCCACAGCTCATCCCAGCGCTCTGATGACGGTATCGGCCCTGGTCACGACCGCGACGTTCTGCATCGCGAAATTGATCGAGGCATTGTGCCAATCGGAATTCATCGTCGAGCAGCAATCCTCGGGCACGATCATGAAATAGCCCTTGTCGGCACCGGTGCGCGCGGTGTGTTCGACCGACATGTTGGTCCAGGCACCGGTGTTGATGATCATGTCGCGGCCGGTCGCTTTCAGGATCGTCTCCAGCCGCGTACCCTCCCAGGCACTCATACGCATCTTCTCGACGACGAAGTCGCCGGGCCGCGGTTCGAGGCCGGAGACGGGGGCCGCGCCCCAGCTTCCGCGCACCATCGCCTTGCTGTCGACGAGGCCCTCGAACAGCGGCGCATTCAGCGTGACCCCGGGCGCGCCGGGCTCGACGACGAACCAGACGTGGATGATGGCAACGCCGCGGGCGCGTGCGGTCTCGGCGAGGCGGCGGACGTTGTCCACCACGTGCTGTTGCCGCGCATGTCCAGGCGCGCCCGACTCGGCGAAAGCGCCGCCATCCATGATGACGTCGTTCTGGAGATCCTGGATGATCATGGCGCAGCGTTGCGGATCGAGCCGCATCTCGCCCTCGGTCAAGACGGGCGAGGCTGGCGATGAGCTCGGGCCTGTTCCGCCGCCGGCGCGCCTGCCGCTCATGTAGGGCTCGTGGCGGGGGCCGACCCTGGTCGCGATTGCGTACACCGAATGGGTCGAGGTCAAATACAGCGTGCGGAAATCCGGACCGCCCCAGGCGAGGTTGGCGACCAGCTCGGGCACGCGGACCTTGCCGAGCAGCTCCCCGCGCGACGAATAAACCCAGACGCCGCCGGGAGCGGTGACCCACACATTGCCATGCTGATCGCATTTCATGCCGTCGGGCACGCCTGGCTCGAGCTCGGAGCGAATGCCGCTGGCGAAGACGCGCGCGTCCGACAGCGAACCATCGCTGTTGACGTCGAATACGCGGATCAGCGCTTGCACGGTGTCGTTGACATAAAGCAGCCTCTCGTCCGGCGAGAAGCACAGCCCGTTCGGCTGATCGAACAGGTTTCGCTCGACCACGAGCTTCGGCTCGCCGCCGGGCACGACGCGATAGACGCCCTGGAAGCCGAGCTGGCGTGGCCGCTCGACGCCATAGACCGGCATCCGGCCATACCAGGGATCGGAGAAATAGATCGCGCCGGACGAATGGACGCAGGCGTCGTTCGGGCTGTTGAGCTCCTGGCCCTGGAAGTGCGAAGCCAGCACCTCCCGTCGCCCGTCCGGATGCTCGCGGATCAGCGACGACGTCGCGTGCTCGCAGACGATGAGGTTGAGCTCGGCATCATAGGTCATGCCGTTGCATTTGTTCGAGGGACGCTTGACCTCGACGACGCCGCGCCGCGCGTCCCAGCGCCGCCGCACGTCGCCCGGCATGTCCGAGAACAGCAGATAATGATCGACCGGATGCCAGATCGGCCCTTCCGTGAAGTCGAAGCCGGTGCCGATTTGCGCGACCGGCGCATAGGGGTCGATCAGGGTCTCGAATTCGCTTCGCAAGGTGACGTGGGTCATCGGTTGATCCTCGACAACATCAAGCCGGGAACCAGTTGCGCTGGGGCAGCGACTGCACGATCGGGCCGGGGACCTGATCGTGCAGCCGCCCGACGACATGGCCGCCCTCGATCTTGGCGGGACGATCGTGCACGGGAAGGAGATAGCGCGAACTGCTGAGAAGTTTCTTGATCGCAGCTTTTTCCGCGCGCTTGCTGGTGCCGTGGTTGCCGGTGGTGCGCGGCTCCCAATCGTGGATTTCGTTGAAGGGCGTCACGATCTGGTCGTTGAAGTCGTAGATCACGTCGCCGCAGATGGTCGCGATGCCATCGGCGGTGTGGACGATGATGTTCATCGATCCCTCGGTGTGGGCGTTGGCGGCATCGCAATAGACCCCGGGCATCAGCTCGATCGGGCCGGTGATCTCGAGGTCCAGGAAGCGCAGCGCGCTCTTGGTATGCAGGCGGTCGATCAGGTGCTTGATGTCGGGCGCCGGATATTGCGGGTGCATCAGGCCGGAGACGGAATATTCAAGCTCCTTGCGGTTGAGCACGACGGTCGTGTTCATCGGGAACAGGTCGTCCTTGCCGGCATGGTCGATGTGCAGATGAGTGTGGCAGACGAAGCGGACGTCGCCCATGCGGACGCCGTGACGCGCGAGCTGGTTCTCGATCATGTTCTCGTGGTACTGAAGCCCCCGCATCCCCAGCGTTTCCATGATCTGGTTGGAGCGATAGCCGGTGTCGACCACGACAGGGTAGGGGCCGCCGAGGATCAGGAAGCCGAGGGTAAGGACGCGGCGGGTGCGGCCGCAGTCGCGGCCGAGCACCAGAAAGCTCGATTCCAGCTCGATATCGCCGTAGTCCAGGATCTTGATCTCCAGCGCCATTCGGTTCTCTCCTGTCTTGTTTCTTCTCTGTCAAAGCCGATAGACGCGCCTCGCCGTCGTGCGGAAGATCGCGTCCTGTTGTTCCGCACTGAACGGGGCTGCGGCCGCGCGAAACGCACCGACGAGCTCGCGATAGCTGGTCCATAGTTTCTCGATCGGGAAATTGGAGCCGAACAGGCAGCGCTCGGCGCCGAAAATCGCGACGGTGTCCGTGAGCACGGCCGCGATGTGCGCGGCGTCGTTGCGATGGATGAAGGTGCCGAGCCCGGACAGCTTCGAGACCACGTTCGGACAGGTCGCGAGCCTGGCCATCCCGGCGCGCCAGGCCGCACGGCCCGCCGGCGAGAGGTCTTCGAGCATGCCCGCATGCTGAAGGACGAACATCACGTCGGGACAGGACCGGGCGAGCTGCGCGGCATCCGGCATTTGCGGGGTGAAGACCTGCAGGTCGAAGCTCCAGCCGTAATCGGCCAGACGCGCGACGTTGCGACGGATCGTCGGGTCGGCGCAGAGATCCGGACGGGCCGCGAAGCGGTAGAGCGGGTTCTCGTGCCAGTGCAGTTGCATGCGCACGCCACGCAGCAGTGGATAGCGCTTGAGACGGTCGAGCTGCGGGCGGACATCCTCGGCCGCGAAATTGGCATAGGCCACGATGGCATGCGGCCAGCCATGCTCGTCGGCGGTCCGCTGCACCCAGGCTGCCTCGTCTTCGAAATGCTCTGGTGCCCAGTTGGTCTGCACGTAGACCGAGTGCGTGACGCCGGTGGCCTCGAGATCGTCGAGATATTCCCGGATTGGATAATCGCGCCGGATCGGCTCGTACGGTCCGAAGATGCGGGGCTGCATGGGGCCGGTCAGCCAGGGCAGGTCGGCCTGCCGCCAGATGTGATGATGGCCGTCGACAATGTCGTTCACGCAGCTCTCCTTCGTCCCAGTGCCAGTACATGGGCGACGATCGAGGCGCTCGATCCGCCGTCCACGAGATCGTCGACGAAGCGCTCGATCGCGACCAGCGCTTCGGTCTGCGGCCGGAAGGCCGGGCTTGTGGCGAGCGGCGTCAGCCAGCTCAGGCGCCAGGCCCGCCGCGATAGCTTCGCGACGGCGTCGCGAAGGGTGCCGGGCTCGCCGCGTTCGAGCCCGTCGGACACGATGACCACGGCGGCGCCGCGGGCATATGCGCCGAACCGCGGCACGGTGAGGAAAGCCTGCAGTGCATCACCAATGCGGGTGCCGCCATCCCAGTCGCTGACCAGATGTGCCGCGGCGTTGAGCGCCTGTTCGCGGCGCTTCAGCCTTAGCGCGCGGGTGACACGGGTCAGCCGCGTGCCGAAGGTGAACACCTCGACATTCGGCGCTGCCTGCACCAGCGCATGCGCAAGCTTCATGTTCTCCTCGGTGCGGCTCTTCATCGAGCCGGAGACGTCGATCAGCAGCAGCATCTTGCGCGGGCGCTGACGCCGCTTCATGTGGCCGAGACGGAGGATCTCGCCGTCGCTGCGGACGCTGTCGCGAAGAGTGCGGCGGAGATCGGCGAAGGGGCCGCGGCGCGCCCGCAAGCGGCGGTGCCCGCGCCGCCGCGGCAGGCGGCGAGGGGCCTCTCGTGCCAGGCGCCGGAGCGCATCGGTCGTGGAGAGTTGCGCAAAGCGGCGCTCGACCAGTGCCTCGGTGCGCGTTGCGCCAAGGCCGGACTCGTTGGCGTCGTCGGAGAGCAGGGGATCCTCGTCGCCGCGACCTTCCTCCTGCAGACGGACGGTCTCATCGTCCTCGCCGTCTTCGGCATGCTCGATCGCCTCGCTGCCGCGGAAGTGAAGGTCGAACAGCCGGTCGAAGGTGGCGCGGCGCTCGGGCGGTGGCGCGAGGGTGGCGAGCCCAGACTGCCTGATGTCGTCGAGATCGCGCGGACCCAGCAGCGCGATCGCACCGAGAAATGCGGCGGTCTGCTCCGGCGCGACGGCGAAGCCGTTGGCGCGCAGCAGCGCGACGAAGGAAACGAAGATGCGGGCAGCGCGCGGAAGCTGCAGCTCGGCGCTCATGCGGTTGCCTCCGCGAGCATGGCATCGAGCCGGGGCGCGATGAAGTGCAGGTCCTCCTCGTCCTTCAGCGCCACGCCGATCGAGCGCTTGAAGGCATCCGGCCAGCGCGCGCCGCCCTTGTTGAGGAGCGTCGCGGCCTCGGCCCAATCGACTGCCTCGGCGATGCCGGGGGCCTTGCTTAGCGGTTCGCGCCGCAATTTTTCGACGGCCGCGACGACGGCGCGCGCCGTGGCTTCGGCGACGCTGGATGCGCGCATCATGATGATGCGCGCCTCCCGCTCGGCGGTTGGATAATCGATCCAGTGATAGACGCAACGGCGGCGCAGCGCCTCGTGCAGGTCACGCGTCCGGTTCGAGGTCAGCACGACCACGGGGCGCTCCGCCGCGCGGACCGTGCCGCGCTCGGGGATGGAGATCTGGAAGTCGGAGAGGAATTCGAGCAGGAACGCCTCGAACTCCTGGTCGGCACGGTCGATCTCGTCGATCAGCAGGACGGTCGAGTCCGGCGCGCGCAGCGCCGCCAGCATCGGCCGCTCGATCAGGAAGGTCTCGCCGTAGATGTCGATGCTGTCGTCGCCGGCCTGCCGGATCGCGAGCATCTGGCGCGGGTAGTTCCATTCGTAGAGCGCGGCGGAGGCGTCGATGCCCTCATAGCATTGCAGGCGGATCAGGCGCCGGCCGAGCACGGCGGCGATGGCCTTCGCGGCTTCCGTCTTGCCGACGCCGGGCGCACCCTCGAGCAGCAGCGGCTTGCCGAGTGCGAGCCCGAGATAGGCGGCAGTCGCAAGGCCCTCGTCGGCGAGGTAGTAGGCTGCCCGAAGCGCCTTCTCCAGCGCCTCGGGACTGTCGATGCCGACGATGTTGCCGCGAACCGCCATGGACGAGCCTCAGCGCCGTGCCTGCGGCCGCGCGCCGCCCTGGGCCTTGATTGCCCGCAGCACTTTTTCGGGCGTGATCGGCAGATCGTCGATGCGAACGCCGACGGCGTTGAAGATCGCATTTGCGACCGCCGGCAGCACCGGATTGGCGCACATCTCGCCCGGTCCCTTGGCCCCGAACGGCCCGTCGGGCGCGGGACGTTCCAGCACCGCGATATCGTGCGGGCAGATGTCGCCGGGACCGGGCATCAGATATTCGACGAAGTCGCGGGGCCCGTGAGCCGGATCGGGATAGTAGGGCTCGGGCGTCTCGTAGAGCGCGTGACTGACGCCCATCCAGGCGCCGCCGACGAGCTGCTGCTCGACCAGGCGCGGGTTGAGCGCGCGGCCGAGCTCATAGGCGGAGTCCATCCGGACCATCGCGACCTCGCCGGTCTCGTCGTCGACCTCGACCTCGGCGACCAGGCAGGCATGGGCGTAGCAGGTCGCCGGCGACATCTCGCCGGTTTCGGGGTCGACGTCCGACAACGGCACGAGGAAGATGCCGCGGCCGGAAATGGTCTTGCCCTGCTTGAACTGCGCGGCGATCGCGACATCCTTGGTCGAGATCGAGCGATGCGGCGCGCCCTTGACGTGGATATTGCCGCGCCCGTCGGTTTCGAGATCGGCGGCGTTGACCTCGAGCTCCTCGGCCGCGGCCTCCATCATCACGCCGCGCGCCTCGCGGGCGGCGGCCATCACGGCGTTGCCGACGCGGTGGGTGCCGCGCGAGGCGAACGAGCCCATGCAGTGCGGGCCGGTATCGGAATCGGCGGTGTCGACATAGACGTCCTCGACCGGGACGCCCAGCGTCTCCGCGCAGATCTGCCGCGTCACCGATTTCATGCCCTGGCCGAGATCGATCGACGACAGCGCCACGGTGAACTTGCCGCTGGGGTTGGAATGCACCAGCGCCTGGCTCGGATCGCCGCCGAGATTCATGCCGATGGGATAGTTGATCGACGCCATGCCGCGTCCGCGATGCCGGGTCATCTAGCGCCTCCTGGTGCCGAACACGGAGGAGAAGCGGGTCGCGCCGTGCGAAGGCGTGGCCGGCCGCGACGAGGGCGGCGGCGGACTTGATGGTGGCGGCTCGCGCGGCGGTTCGCGGGTGACGGTGGGCGGGAGCCGGTCGTAACTCGTGCGCTGCTGCGAAGGAGCCGTCGGCCTTGCGCGCGAGTCCGTTGGTGTCGGCGGGATCACGGCGCGGCTGCCGCCGCCGTCCCTGCGCGAGGAGGCACGCCTGAACTCGTCGCGGATCGGCCATTTGGCCTTCTCGGCGGCGACCTGCACGCATTCGATCAGCGCGGTGTTCTTGGCCTCGCGCCGGTGCGCCTTCATGTCGCCGTCGCGATAGGCGTTCAGAATCCGAAACTCCATCGGGTCCATGCCGACGAGATTTGCCAGCTTGTCCATTTGGCATTCGATCGCAAAGTCCATCGCGGTCACGCCGAAGCCGCGCATGGCAGTCGCCGGCGTGCGATTGGTGAAGACGCAATAAACATCGCCATAGACGTTCGGGATGGTGTAGGGGCCCGGCAGATGCGCGGCGCATTTCACCGCGGCATAGCTGGACAGCCGCGTATAGGCGCCGCTGTCGAAATAGGCGCGAATTTTTCGGGCGACGATGCGGCCGTCTCGCATGACGCCGTCCTTGATGTAGATACGCTCGGCGCCGCGCGGCGGGCCGTATTGCATCTCCTCCTCGCGGCCGAACATGTAGCGGACGGGGCGCCCGGTCATCATGGCGCCGAGGATCGCGAGCGGCTCGGTCAAGGTATCCACCTTGCCGCCAAACCCGCCGCCCACCGTGCCGCCGATGAAGTGGAAGGTGTTGGAGGGCACGTCCAGGATCTTGGCACAGGTGTCGACCGAGAAGAACAGCGCCTGCGTCGAGGTGTAGACGACGTAGCGGCCGTTGGTGTCGGGCGCGGCGATGGCGCCGTTGGTCTCGGTCGGCGCGTGCTCGATCGGCGACATCTGGTAGCGCTGCTCGAGCACGTGGTCGGCGGTCGCAAGCGCCGCATCGGCATCGCCAAAGCGCAGGCGCTGATGGTCATAGACGTCGTGATAGATGAAGGCGTTCTTCGGATAGGTCTCGTTGACCACGGGTGCGCCCGGCTTGAGCGCATCCTCGACGTCGAACACGGTCGGCAGCGGCTCGTAGTCGACCCGGACCTTTGCGATGGCTTCGAAGGCCTCGCGCTCGCTATCGGCGACGACGGCGAGGATTGGCTCGCCCTTGTAGCGAACCTTGTCGACAGCCAGCGACGGCTCGTCGTCCTTGCCGAAGTTGATCAGGCTGAGCAGCGTGTTGAGATTGACCGGCACATCAGTGCCGCGAATGATCCGTCGCACGCCGGCGGAGCGCTCGGCGTCCGTGGTGTCGATCCGGCGGATCCGCGCATGCGCCTGGGTCGAGCGCACGACCTTCAGGTGCAGCATGCCCTGCAGCTTGTGGTCATTGAAATAGCTGGATGTGCCCGTGACATGGCCGAGCATGTCCTGGCGCTGGGTGCCCTTGCCGATTTCCTTCAAATTATCGTCGCGCTCGTCAGCGAAGATATCTTTGCGCAGTTCCAGCATGGTCGCATTCCCTTACACGCTGACCCGGCCGCCGGCGGCGGCGAGGATGGCGTTGATGATCGGCTCGTAGCCGGTGCAGCGGCAGATATTGCCGGAGATCGCCTCGATGACGTCGGCCCGGCTCGGGGAGGGATTGCGGTCGAGCAGCGCCTTGGCGGCCATCAGCATGCCCGGCGTGCAATAGCCGCATTGCGCGGCGAAATTGTCGGCGAAGGCGCGTTGCAGCGGATGCAGGTTCGGGCCCTGCTTCATGCCGTCGAGCGTCTCGATGGAGCGGCCGGCGACCGTCTCCGCCAGTGTCAGGCAGGACAAGTGAAGCTCGCCGTCGATCAGCACGCTGCAGGTGCCGCAGCCACCCTGGCCGCAGCCGAATTTCGGCGTCATGTCGCCGATCAATTCGCGCAGCGCGACCAGGAGATTGGTGCCGCCGTCGACGAAAATCGCGACGTCGCGGCCGTTGTGGCGGAATTGCAGGGGTATCTTGGACATGGCGAATTATTCCTTGTCTATTCCTGGCCTGACAGCAGGCGCCGCAGATGCACGCCGACGATCTCGCGGCGATACCAGGCGCTGCCGAGCGCGTTGTCGGATGGCGAAGTTCCCTCGGCTGCCGCTGATGCGGCAGCAGCGATGGTTGCTGCATCCAGCGAGCGGCCCTCCAGCGCCCGCTCGGCGGCGCGGGCGCGGATCTGCGTCGGCGCCATCGATCCCAGTGCGATCCGGGCACCGGCGATCCGGCCGCCGCTGATCGGCAGATGCGCGGCCAGCGTGATGACCGAGCCGCCCTTGGGCTTGATGCGGGCGATCTTGCGATAGCGAAAGGCGTCCGTGCTCGCCGGCCTTGTGCAGGAGACCGACAGCACCAGCGCCCCGGCCTGCCGGTCGCGCGCCTGCAGGAATTCTTCGATCGGAACGTCGCGGGTGCCGAAGCCGCCTTGCACCGCGATGGTGGCGTCGAGCGCCAGCAGCGCCACGGTGAAATCGCCGTAGGGACTCGGCGCGAACAGATTGCCGCCGATGGTCCCCATATTGCGCACGGCGGGGCCGCCGATCGAGCGGGCGGGAGCGTGCAGGAAGGCGAGGTCGCGCTCGGCGAGGATGCGCGCGAAGGTGACGCCGGCGCCCAGCATGATGCGCGGGCCGGACGCATCGATGCGGGTGAGCGCCTGATCGCTGGCGCGAACGACGGTCGAGATCGAGACGTCGCCCTCGTTCAGCGCGCGCATCACCAGCGTACCGCCGCCGAGGTAGCGCGTGCTGCGGTCGGCGGATAGCGCTCCGGCTGCCTCGCTTGCATTCGCAAAGGTCTTTACCGTCACGGCCATGGCTCAAGCGGCCTCCTTCACATGCCGGCGGATCGCTTCGAACCCGGCCTGATAGATGTCTTCCGCGACCATGTGGGTGATGCGGTCGCGGTCCTCGGGTCTCGTCGTGAAGCGCGACTCCCAGTGCCAGAAGGTACGGTCGCCGTCGGTGACCGGCAGCAGGCGGACATGGGCGACGTAGTTGAACATCGGGATCGGCGTATCGAGCAGGCAGTAGCTGAAGGTCTGTTCGAGGTCGGACAGGGCCAGCAATTGCTCGCGCAGTTCGGAGCCGTCCTTGAGCTTGAACCGTCTCACGCAGCCGATCTTGTCGGCGGATTGGGCGCGCTCGATCGACGAGGTCGCGACCGCCGGATGCCACCGATCATGCCCGTTGAAATCGCGTAGCACGTTCCACACCGCGTCGGTCGGCGTGTTCAGGATCGTGCTCTTGACGATATGCGGCACGGCTAGCCTCCAAACACGCGCTTCAGCGCATCGAAGCCGCCCTGGAACACGCCGCCGCCGATGTTGTTGACGAGTTCGGTCTCCCGCTCCGGCGCGCAATCGAACTCGGCGGTCCACTCCATGAAGGTCTGGTCACCGTCGGTGACGGGCGTGAGCCGCAGGGTCGCGACGTAGTTCTCGACACCCATCGGGGATTCCAGGATCGAGTAGGTGCAGAACATGTCGTAGTCGGAGAGGCCGAGCAGCTTCTCGCGGATGCGGTCGCCGTTGCGCAGGCGAAAATCTCGCACACAACCGATCTTGTCGGCGGGCTCGCCGCCCTCGATCCGGCTTTCGGCGATCGCCGGATGCCAGTTCGGCAGACCGTTGAAGTCGCGCACCCGCGCCCAGACGCGGTCGTTGCGGGCGTTGACGACGGTTGAGACGTAGACGCGGGCCATGGTTCAGACCTCAGCTCTTCTTTCGTGGCCCGCGCTCGGCCGGCGGCTCGCCGCCCTCGGGTGCGGGCGGGGAGGCCGCAGGCTTGTCGCTGCCGCCGCCGCTCTTGCGCGCGGAATCCTTGATGCCCTGCATGTCGCGGGCCTCGCGGATCAGGCCGGGCATCTTTGCGAGACTGCCGCCCTCGACGCCGATGTCGGACAGGATGGAGTCGATCAGCGGCGCCTGGACGCGGTAGCGCAGTGCCGAGTCGATCACCTCGTCGGTGGCGCTGCGGCCGCCATTGCCGCCGTGGCTGTTGCCGTTGAGGCCATCGACCTGGAGGATGCGGATTCCCTCGATCTTCTCCATCGGCTTGACGCTCTCGCGCACGATGCCCTCGATGCGGTCGAGCAGTTTTCTGCGGAACAGCGAGTAACGGGCCTGATCTGTCAGTACGTTCTCGGCTTCGTTGAGCATGCGCTGCGCCTCTGCCTCCACCGCTGCGCGCACGCGCTCGGCCTCAGCCGCGATCCGGGTTTCCTCCGCCTGTTTCTCGGCCAGCAGGACCTCGACGGTCTTGCGGCGTTTTGCAATCTCGCTCTCGCGGGCGGTGACGACGCGCTCGGCGGCTTCAGTTGCCCGCATCCGCGCCTCCTCGGCGGCGGCGCGAGCAGCGGACTCCTCCAGTGACTTCTGGTGGATCGCGATGGCCTTCTCCATCAGGACCGTCTCGACGTCCTTTTCGCGATTGACCTCGAGCTTGCGCAGCTCGCGCTCGCGGCCGATACGGGCCTCGTCGAGGCCGCGGTCGGAGGCGATGCGGGCACGCTCGACCTCCTCGCGGGAGGCAATCTCGGCTTCCTGCAAGGATTGCACGCGGGCGACCTCGAGCTGCTCGATCGCCCGCCGCCGCTCGATGCGGGCGGCCTCCAGCGCCTGCTCGCGCGAGACGTCGGTGGTCTCGACCTCCTTGCGGGCGACGATCTCGGCCTGCTTGACTTGCCGGTCGGCATCGATCCGTTCGGAGCGCTTGGTCGAGAGGGCAATGACCCGGTTCTCGTCGGCGATCTCGATTGCCTTCTTCTGCTCGATGTTGAGCACCTCGCGCTGCTTCGAGGAATTGATGCGTTCGGCCTCGAGCGCCAGATCGACGGTGATACGCTGGCGCTCGATCGCGTCACGCCGCTTCAGCTCGGCCGCCTCCAAGACGCCGGTCCGCTCGATCTCCAGCGCGCGGGTTTCGCGCTCGGCCTGGATGCGCTCGGCCGCAACTGCCTTCTCCTGGGCGATGCGTGCCGCCTCGATCGCCTCGCGCGAGGCGATGTCGGCTTCCTCGACGGCGCGGTTGCGGGCGATCTCCAGCGAACGGACGCGCTCCTCCTGAGCGATGCGCGTCGCCTCCGTGGTCTCTCGCGCGGCGATGCCGGCGACATCAAGCGCCTGGTTGCGCTCGATCTCGAGCTGCCGTGTGTTCTGCTCGGCGGCGATGCGCTCGGCGGCGAGCGTCCGCTCGCGGGCGATGCGGGCTGCCTCGACCGCGCGCTGCGCCTCGATCTCGGCCTCCTGGATGGTGCGCACCTGCTGGATCTCCAGCGCGCGGGTGCGCTCGTCGGAGGAGATGCGCTCGACATTGACGGTCAGGGTCTGGGCGATGCGGGCCTTTTCGGTCGCCTCGCGCGCGGCGATCTCGGCCTCGTCCACGGCACGCGTGCGTTCGATCTCGCGGCGCCTCGTCTCCTCCTCGTTGGCGATCCGCGCATCGGTGACGACGCGGTCCTGCTGGATCCGGGCCTTTTCGATGGCTTCGCGGGCGGAAATTTCGGCTTCCTCGACCGTGCGCATCCGCTCGATCTCGCGTTGGCGCACCTCGCGCTCGGAGGCGATGCGGCTCGTGTCGATCGAGCGCTGATTGGCGATCCGGGTCTTCTCGATCTCCTCGCGTGCCAGCAGCTCCTTCTCCTCGATGGTGCGGGTCCGTTCGATCTCCTTCTGCCGGGTCTCGCGCTCGGAGGCGATGCGGGCTTCCGCGATCGCCTGGTCATTGGCGATGCGGGCGCGCTCGATGGCCTCGCGGGCGGAGATCTGGGCCTGCTCGGCCTCGGTCTCACGCAGCGCGCGTTCGCGGGCCACCTCCGTGCGCTGGAGCGCGCGGCGCATCTCGATGTCGCGTTCCTGCTCGAGGCGCGCGGTCTCGCTCTCCCGCTCGATCTCGAGCGCCTGCCGCTCGGCCTCCAGATTGCGCGAGCGGATCTTGATCATCGAATCCTGCTCGATGTCGTTGCGCAGCTTCCGTTTCGCCTCGATGTCCTCCATCAGGCGGGTCAGGCCTTCCGCATCGAACCGGTTCGAGGGATTGAAGAACTCGAGGTCGGTCTGGTCGAGATCGGTGATCGCGACCGATTCCAGCTCGAGGCCGTTCTGCGCGAGGGCCTCTGCTGCATTGGTCTTGACGCGCGCGACATAGTCGCCGCGCCGCTCGTGCATCTCCTCCATCGTCATCTCGGAGGCGACCGAACGGATCGCGGAAATGAATTTGCCGGCGAGCAGCGCGTGCAGCTGCTCCGGCTCCATGGTGCGGCGTCCGAGGGTAGCCGCGGCGATCGACACGGCTTCGCGGGTCGGTTGCACCCGGACGTAGAAGTCGGCCTCGATGTCGACGCGCATGCGGTCGCGGGTGATCACGGCATCCTGTCGCGAGCGCACGATGCCCATCGGCAGCACGTTCATATTGACCGGCGTGTAATCGTGGATGAATGGCAGCACGAAGGCGCCGCCATTGATCACCACGCGTTCGCCGAGGAAACCGGTCCGGACGAACGAGGTCTCCTTGGAGGAGCGATGGTAGAGCCAGTTCACGATATAGACGCCCACCACGATCACGATGATCGCGACGATCAGCCAGAGGATCAATTCACCGACCAACATCCCCGACATCCTTCCCTCCCTCGAACCATCAGGCGTTACTGCGCGCCGATCGCCTTGAATTGACGTACCTGCTCCGTCAGCGCCCGCTCCACGGGCAGCCGCTCCATCGAGGACGCGCCGTAGAAGCCATGGCAATGGCGGGTATTCTTCATGATGAAATCGGCATCGGCGGGATCCGCGATCGGGCCGCCATGCGCCAGCACCAGGATATCCGGATTGACGCTGAGCGCCGCCGAGGCCCAGGTGTCGATACGCGCGGGGCAGTCCTTGAGCTTGGGCGCGGTCTGTGCGCCGATCGTGCCGCCGGTCGTCAGGCCCATGTGACAGACGATGATATCGGCGCCGGCGATCGCCATCGCGGCGGCCTCCTTCTCGCTGAACACATAGGGCGTCGTCAGCATGTCCTTGTCGTGCGCCCTGGCGATCATGTCGATCTCGAGGGCATAGGACATGCCGGTCTCTTCGAGATTGGCACGGAAGGTGCCGTCGATCAGGCCGACCGTCGGAAAGTTCTGGACGCCTGAGAAGCCAAGCGCCTTCAGCTGGTCGAGGAAGACATCCATGTCGCGGAACGGATCGGTGCCGTTGACGCCCGCAAGCACCGGGGTCTGGCCGACCACCGGGAGCACTTCACCGGCCATCTCCAGCACGATGGCATTGGCGTCGCCATAGGCCATCAGGCCCGCGAGCGAGCCGCGACCGGCCATGCGATAGCGGCCCGAATTGTAGATGACGATGAGATCGACGCCGCCGGCTTCCTCGCACTTGGCCGACAGACCGGTGCCGGCGCCGCCTCCGACGATCGGCTCACCGCGCCTTGCCATGTCGCGAAACTTTTTCAAGAGGGCTGCGCGTTCAAACCTGGCCATCGGTCACCTCGCTAGTCTCCGCCGCGCGCCGGTGCGGCCGAACAAGGTTCGGAACGCACTGACGATGGCGGCGGCGAAGTCGGGATCGTTGATGTTCTTGGGGACACGAATGAGTTGCCGGTTGCCGGTCTGCCGCACGTTGCGCTCCAGCGCGCGGAACAGGGCGGCATCCGCCTCCGGGTCCCAGAATGGCTGGCCTGGCGCATCGAGCGCGGAGACACCGCCCTCGGGCAGGAAGAAGCGCACCGGGCCGTCCATCTGGTTGAGCCGCTCGCCGATCCAGCGGCCCATGCGCTCGTTCTCTTCCGCCGTCGTCCGCATTAGCGTCACTTGCGGATTGTGGACATGGAACTTGCGGCCGCGGTAGCGTTCGGGAACGGTGTCGGGCGCGCCGAAATTGACCATGTCGAGGGCGCCGACCGAACCGACATAGGGCAGCCGGCTGCGGATGATCGCGCCAAAGCGATCCTCCGTCGCCGGAAACACGCCACCCATCAGCAGGTCGCAGATCTCGGTCGTGGTGAGGTCGATCACGCCGGCGATCTGCCCGGACTCGACGAGTTTTTCCATGGAGCGACCGCCGACGCCGGTGGCGTGGAAGACCAGGCATTCGAAATCATCGCGCAGCTCGGCTGCGATCTTCTGCACGGCCGGCGTCGTGACGCCGAACATGGTGATGCCGACCGCGGGCAGGCTGCCGGCCTCGTGTGCCGTGGCGGCGCGTTGATCGACTCGCGCCTTGACCATGCCTGCGAGCGCATAGGCGCCGTTGGCGAGCACCGCGCGCGAGATCGAGTTCAGCCCCTGCACGTCGGTGACCGAATACATCATCGTGATGTCGGCGGGGCCGACATAGGGCCCGACGTCGCCGGAGGCGACGGAGGAGATGATCAGCTTGGGCACGCCGACGGGCAGCGTGCGCATGGCCGGTGCGACCAGCGACGCCGCACCCGAGCCGCCGGCCGAGATCACGCCGGCGACGTTGCCCTGGCGCCGCAGCCAGTTGACGAAGGCATCCGCCATCGCGGTCACGGCGGCGCCGCGGTCGGGGCCGAACACGGCCGCTCCACCGCGGCCGTGGTTCAGCGCGATCTCCTGCGCGGAGACATCGCAGCTGGAATGCCGGCCGCTGGTCGAAACGTCGATCAGCCGTGTGCGAAGGCCGGTGCCTGCGATGATGTCGCGGATGAAGCGCAGCTCAGGGCCCTTGGTGTCGAGCGTGCCCACGACCAGCACGACAGGCGGCCCCGCGGTCTGCACCGCCATCGGCTCGCGCCTGCGCCGCGTCGTCTCCTCCAGCCGCGTAACCCCGGTCGAGCGCGTGCGGGCCGCCGCCTCGATGCGGGCGATCGGGACCGGTTGCGACCATCGCGTCGGCGGCGTCGGGTTGGAGATGTAGATGCGGATCGGCCCGCCGGGGCGCAGCGCCGGCGCGGGCTTCGCCTCAGGGCCGGACACAGTGACGTCGACATCCGGCTCGAGCTCGGCGTGAAGCCCGACGCCGAGCAGGCGCTGCTGGAGCTCGCGGTCGGCGGCAAGTCGGCCGGAGTCGATGATACGGTTGATGCGGCCGTTGACCATGATCGCGACGCTGCGGGAAATCGCGGTGGCGACACCAATGTTCTGCTCGATCACGAGCACGGACATGTCACCGTCCTCACCGAGCCGCAGCAGCATCTCCTCCACTTGCGCCACGATGACGGGCGCAAGGCCTTCGGTCGGCTCGTCCATGATCAGCAGATGCGGATTGGTGAGCAGCGCGCGCGAGATCGCCAGCATCTGTTGCTCGCCGCCGGAGAGCTGACCGCCGCCGTGATCCCTGCGCTCGGCGAGGCGCGGGAAGGTGTCGTAGATGCGCTCGACGGTCCAGGCACCGGAGCGCATGCTGCCGGCGAGCCGCAAATGCTCGTCGACGCTGAGCGAGCGCCAGAGACGGCGGCCCTGCGGCACATAGCCGACGCCGAGCCGGGCGATCTGGGCCGGCGGTCTCCGCGTGATGTCCTCGCCGCGGACCCGGATCGAGCCGCCGCTCACCTCCACCAGGCCCATGATCGCCTTGCAAAGGGTGGTCTTGCCCATGCCGTTGCGGCCGACGACGGAGAACACGCCGCTCTCCAGCGTGAGGTCGACGCCTTGCAGCGCGTGTGAATGGCCGTAGTAGACGTCGAGGCCGCGGACCTCGAGCGCTGCGCCGGTGCGGCGAGCCTCATTCATGGCCGCCTCCGAGGTAGAGCTCCTGCACCTCGGGATCGGACTGGATCTCCTGCGGCAGGCCTTCCTTGAAGATGCGGCCGTTGTGCATCATCGTGACGCTCTCGACGACGCGCAAGGCGACGTCCATGTCGTGCTCGATGATGATGTAGCCGATATGCGCCGGCAGCGAGGTCAGGATCTCGATCAGCTCGGCCCGTTCGGTCGGCGACAGGCCTGCGGCCGGCTCGTCGAACAGGACGAAGCGCGGCGCGCCGGCGAGCGCGAGCGCGATCTCGAGCTGGCGCTGCTGGCCGTGCGCCAGCTCGGCCACGCGCTGATCCTTCACGGCGGACAGATGCACGGCCTGCACGAGATTGTCGGCCGCGTGCATCAGGGCATCGTTCTGTCCCGGGCGCAGGAACGAGAAGCGTCCCCGCGAGACGCCGCGGCAGGCGAGATAGACGTTGTCCTGCACGGTGAGGCCGGGGAACAGAGCCGAGATCTGGTAGGTGCGGCGTAGTCCGCGCCGGATGCGCTCATAGGGCGGGAAGTGCGTGACGTCCTCGCCGAAGAAGCGGATGGTGCCGGAGGAGGGCGGGAAGTCGCCAGTGATGCAGTTGAACAGCGTGGTCTTGCCGGCGCCGTTCGAGCCGAGCACGGCGCGCCGCTCGCCCGGGCGCACGGTGATGGTGACGTCGGTCAGCGCCGCGAGCGCGCCGAACAGCCTTGTCACCCCGCGCAGCTCCAGCGCGGCGCCGGCGCCGACGGCCGAGAGGCGTTGCGCGACGCTATCCATGGCCGCGTCCTCCGCCCGGTCGTTTCGCCGCCGGACGCTGGCTCTGACGCCAGCGCTGCCATAGGCCGATGACACCATCCGACGACCAGAACACGATGGCGAGGAAGCCGAGCCCGATCAGCAGCCGGAAGCGGTTGCCGTCGAGTCCAAGCCGGACCAGGAAGTCGAGCGCGAAGGTGCGGAGCAGCACGAAGATGAGCGCGCCGATGAAGGGGCCGATCGGGCGCGTGATGCCGCCGACGACCGCGATGATCAGCACATCGATGCAGGCGCCGACACTGACCGAGCCCGGCGAGATCTGGCGATAGTTCCACACCTGGAGGACGCCGGCGAGCGCAGCCACGAAGGAGGCGAAGGCATAGGCGGCGATGCGGTGCGCATTGACGTTGAAGCCGAGCGCCGCCATGCGCCGCGGATTGTCGCGCACGCCCTGAAGCGCAAGTCCGAACGGCGCGCGCGAGAGATATTCGACGGCAAAATAGCAGAGCGCGGCGACCGCGAGCACGACGTAGTAGAAGGGAATGTCGGCGCGCCAGTTCACGCCCCAGAAATGCGGCGTGGCCACGGTGTTGATGCCGGTATGGCCGTTGAAGATCGCCCAGTTCTGGTTGGTGAAATAGTAGAAGGCAGCGCCAATCGCGAGCGTGATCATGATGGTGTAGATGCCTTCGGTGCGCACCGCGAGCGCGCCGCCGAGCGTGCCGAACGCGGTGGCCAGGGCCAGCGCCATCGGCACTGCGAGCCACCACGGCCAGCCCAGGCTGATATTGGCGTTGCCGCTGATGCCGAACACGGCGACCATGTAGGCGGAGAAGCCGGCGATGGTGAGCTGCATCAGGCTGACCATGCCGCCATAGCCGGCGAGGAACATCAGGCTCAGTGCCATGATGCCGAGGATCAGCGTGGTCGCAAAAATCTCGATCAGGAAGAAACCGTTGGCGATCAGCGGCATGATCAGGAGAATGGCCGCGACGATCCAGGCGGCGGGATTGTTGACTTCCGGCCATGTCCGCATCGGGCGCTGCGCCACGGTGGCAGGGCGGATGGCAACGCGGGCATCGTGTGCGAGCGACATCTCAGCGCCTCGCCAACAGGCCTTGCGGCCGGATCGCCAGCACCAGCACCATGATCAGGAAGGTCACGACGATGGCGTAGGTCGGGATGTAGACCGAGCCGAGCTGCTCGGCGAGGCCGATGATCAGCGCTCCCAGCGCCGCACCGGGGATCGAGCCCATGCCGCCGACGATCACGACGACGAGGGAAGCCAGCAGGAAACGAATGTCCTCGCCGGGCGACAAGGACTGGAAGGTGCCGCCGACGACGCCGGCGATGCCCGCAAGCCCCGCGCCGAACGCGAACACCAGCACGAAGACGAGCTGGATGCGCACGCCGGTCGCAGCCAGAATGTCCCGATCGTCGACGCCGGCGCGGATGATCATGCCGATCCGGGTGCGATTGAGCGCGAGCCACATCGCCACGCCGATGACCACGGAGGCGGCGAAGATTACCAGCCGCACCATGGGATATCGGAGATAGACCGGCTCGCCCGAGGACTTGATCGCCGTGATCAGCGGCAGCTCCACGGGGCCGATCAGCCAGTTCGGTGTCTCGATTTGGTAGAAGTCGCCGCCGCAGGCCCAGAGCATAAGATCGGCAAAAACGATCGACAGCCCGATCGTCACCATGGTCTGTCTGAGGTCCTGACCTTCCATGCGCCGGAACACGATGACCTGGAGCAGGATGCCGACCAGGGCCGTCAGGATGAAGGCGACGATGAAGCTGAGCAGCCAGGAGCCGGTCGCTGAGCTGATGGCATAGCCGACATAGCCGCCGAACAGATAGAGCGAGCCGTGCGCGAGGTTGACGTTGCGCATCAGGCCGAAGATCAGCGTAAAGCCGCTGGCGACCAGGAAGTAGAGTCCCCCAAGCGTGATGCCGTTGAAGACGGCGTTGAGGAAGACGCGCTTGCGGCCGATCGCCTCTTCGAGGCCGGGCGGCCAGACCGCGAAGATCAGCCAGAGCGCGACGGCTATGGCAATGATCGCGATCAGCGCCCAGGCCGGATGGCGTTCGACAAAGCGGCTCATATGCGCCGTCCGCTTGTTCGGGCGACAGGCCGAAGGTTCACTGAATGCAGGTCGGACAGCCTTGCAGCGGCTGCAGGCCTTGCCATGACGTTCGCTCCCGCCGGTCGCGATCATCTCGGGATCGCGTTGCCCGCATCCTAGCCGGGCGGCGAGGGCGACGTTTGATCGTGAGTATCTTTTCGTGCGTCGGTCAGGCGCGCAAAACCTTGGCTGCGCGACGATAATCGGTCGGGGCCATTCCCACATTGGCCGCGAAGAAGCGGGTGAAGCCGCTCTGCGAGGAGAAGCCGAGATCGAAACCGATGTCGGCGATCGGCGTCTCGCTGGCCACCAGTGCTTCGAGCGCCTGTTCCATGATCAGCGTGTTGAGATAGAGGTTGGGCGTAACTCCGGTCTGGACGCGGAACAGCCTGTAGAAGTGCGGCCGCGACAGGCCGGATTCCCGCGCGATGGTGTCGAGCTCGATCTCGGCGCCGGGGCTTTCCGACATCATCTTGATGCATTTGCGCACGCGAAAATCGGTGACGGAGCCGTTTGCGCGCGGATCGCGCGCGCTCTCGGCCTGCTGCCAGCTTTCGTCATAGCAGATGTCGATCAACCTCCGCAGCTCGCAATCGAGACTGGAGAGCGATGGTGCGCCGCACACGAGCGCAGCGGTCCGCCTGATGTGCTTGTCGAGTGCAGGCGTGCGCCTGAACTGGGTGCGGCCGAAACGCATCCGGTCGGTGCCCGAGGCATCCGGCGCGAACCATTCGGCATTGACGTAGAGCACGAAGAAGATGGCGCCGCCGTCGAGATCGGTCGGCAGAAAGTTGTGCGGTTCCCAGGGATTGACGGCGACGACGGAAGACTCGGTGAGATCATAGTGTCCGTCGGAAACATCGATGCATGCCGGCATGCCGCCGACATGGAAGATCAGATGACCTTCACGATGGGCGTGGATATTGAAAGGGCGGTTCAATTGATAAACCGTCGCCCGGCCGAACCGGCCGTGGAAGACGGCGAGCGCACGGCTCATGCCTTCCCCTCCCGAATGTTCTTGTCTTTCAGCCAGCGTTCAACAATGCCGCCGGGATTGCAAGAGCGGAGAGCGGCCGCGTCAGCGAGTCGCTCCCCGTCCCGTATCGTTCATGTGATGCGTCAATACTTCTTACATTCCGGCACGGTACGGCTCGGCAGTCCGATCTTCGAGAACACCGCCGGATCATAGCCGAGCGTCTGGTTCACGTTGGGGATCACCTTCACGACCTTGCTGAACAGCGCGCCCTTGCCGTCATCGACGACTTCGGTGACGAAGTTGGTTCCGATCGCCTGGCGGTTGGAGTCGAGCTTGATCTTCCCATTCGGCGCATCAATCTCGATCTTCGCCAGGGCTTCCTTGAACGTCGCCTGATTGTTGGAGAGATCGCCGTTGACCTGACGCAGTGCAAGGATCAGCGCCATGGTTGAATCATAGTAGTTGGTGGCCAGCAGAGAGGGGCTGGGGAAGCGCTTGTTGGGCGGGAAGGCATCCTGATAGGCCTTCACGAATTTCTGCCAGCCCGGATCCTCCCAGGTGTCGGCCTGGCCGCTCGCCGCGATGGTGCCGACCAGGGCGTTCTTGGCGTTGCCCTTGGACGACAGGATGGTCTGGTCGATCATGATGGAACCGCCCATCAGGTGCGCCTTGCCGCCGGCCTGCTGATACTGGTTGAGGAAGTTGACGGCATCCGCGCCGCCGAGCCCAAGATAGATGGCGTCGACGTCGTCGGGCAGGGCGGCAATGACGGAGGCGAAGTCCTTCGTTCCCAGCGGCACCCATTGCCGATTGGTGACCTGTCCGCCCATTCCGCAGAATTCGAGCACCAGCCCGAACACCTGGGTGTAGATGAAGGAGTAGTCTTCGCCGACGGTTGCGATCTTGCGATATTTCTTTTCCTCATAGGCGTATTTGCCGAGGCCGACCTGCCACTGCGCGCCGTCCATGTTGTAGCGGAAAAAGTTCGGGGCAGGGTCGACATAGGTCGTTTCCTGCGCGCCAGAGGCCGCGTTGATGAAGGTCAGCTCGGGATGGGTCTTGGCAAAGTTCTTGACCGCGATACCCTCGTCGCCGGAGAGGGGCGACAGCAGGATCTGGACCTTATCCTGCTCGATCAGCTTGCGCACCGCGCGCACGGCCGAGTCCGGCGTTGCGTCGGTCGAGGCGACGATGAATTCGAGTTCCTTGTCGCCGACCTTCTTGCCGAGTACGTTGAGCGCCGTCTGGTGGCCGCGCATGCCGTCCTCGCCGAGCACCGTGTAAGTGCCTTCGAGCGTCGCGGTCACACCGACCTTGATCTTTTCCTGGGCGATCGCTGCGCCCGAAAGAAACAGGCTGCTCAACGCGAGCAGTCCCATGCTGCATTTCGACATGTGCTCCTCCCCTGTGTGGTCGCTTTGTTGCCGCGCCGAACCGCGCGATGCCCGTGGCTCGAAGGCCGCGGCTTCAGGGGGAAGCTAGCCGAAGTCGAATGCGGTGCACGCATCGGTGCCGCGTTCGGCTTGACTGGCAGTCTCATTTTTGAATGCTGCGGCGCAAGTGGTTTCGCGCTGCAGCAGGCGCCCGCGGCGCAAAAGACTCCGTCGCAGCGGGCTGAGCAAGTTGTTTGGCAGGCAAGCTTGGTCTTTTGTCCTCACGCGATCGTTTTCAGATAGAGGCTCGGATCGAAATATTTACTGGCCGGCGTGAAGTCCTTGATGCCGGCATTGGCCATGAAGAAATCGGTCGATTGCTGCAGCCAATTGGTGACCGTGCCGTCGGAGTACATGCGCTTCCAGTCCTTGGACGTGAACATCTTCTGCGCCTTGAACGACTCGTTGATATCGGCCATCGGCGTCTGGCTGTAGTGACCCTTCTGCAGCTTCTCCATCGCCTCGGTGCTGTTCGCAATGATGTAGTCGTTGGCGTCGGCCCAGCCACGGATCAGCTTCGCCAGCGTTTCCTTGTTCGGCTCGTAATAGTCGTTGGCCGCGGCCCAGCCTCCGATGATCGCGGCTTTCGGATAGTAGGCCGACGCGTCGGCGAGCTTGACCGCGCCCGGCACCTTGTCGCGAACCGTCACGTTGAAGGGGACCCAGAGAGCAACGGCCGGCACTGCGCCGGAGATGAAGGCGGTCACGGCGGCCGGCATGGTCTGGTTCACGAGCTCGACCTCCTTGGGATCGACCTTGTTGGCCCGGAGTGCGGTATCCAGGAATACATGCGCTGTGGTGCCGGTCGCAGTCGCGATGCGCTTTCCCTTCAGATCTGCGAACGATTTGATGCCCTGATCGCCGCGAACCCAGAGCTGCGCCGTCGCGACCTCGATGTCGTTGATCAGGAAAACCTTGCCCTGGCCGCGGGCCGGGAAGTTCGAGAGCACGGCGCCGGTGGCCAGCACGTCGAGGCTGCCGCCGATCAGCGCCTGGAATATCTCGAGGCCGGTGTTGAACTGCCGCAGATCGAGCTCGAGCCCCTGCTTCTCGAAGGAGCCGCGGTCCATGCCGGTCCAGATCTGGCCGTCGACTGCGACAGTGTGGAGATAACCGACGCGAACTTTTGTTTTGGCCTGCGCGATCGCGGGCGCTGCGGCAGTGAAGGTGCCGAGCGCAAGGCCTGCCGTCGTGGTCAGAAATTGCCGCCGATCCATGATGTGTCCTCCGTTTTGCTTGTTATTCCGAGAATGAGACCGGACGCATCTGCGCCTGCTGGGCGCGATACTCGTCCATCACGAGCTGCCTGATGTAGCTGCGCAGCTCGCCGAATTCGGGCCGCTCCTGGATCGACTCGTCGCGCGGGTAGGCGAACGGCACGTCGATGATCTCCCTGATCCGCGCCGGCCGTGCCGTCACCACCACGATACGGGAGGCGAGGTAGATCGCTTCCTCCACCGAGTGGGTGATCAGCATCACCGTCTTGCCTTCGGTCTGGAGCACCTTCAGCAGCAGGTTCTGCATGTTGGAGCGGGTCTGGGCGTCGAGCGCGCCAAACGGCTCGTCCATCAGCAGGAACTGCGGCTTGACGGCATAGGCGCGCGCGATCGCGAGGCGCTGGCGCATGCCGCCGGACAGATGTTTCGGATACGAGTTCGCGAAGTCCGACAGTCCCATCAGGCCGAGATAGTGATCGCAGATCGCGTCGCGTTCACTGGCCACGACCCGATTGGCCCGAAGCGTCAGGCCGAAGGCGATGTTCTGCTTCACCGTCAGCCACGGGAAGACGCCATATTCCTGGAAGATGACGCCGCGCTCGGGACCGGGGCCTGCCACGGGCCGTCCGTCGAACAGCACGTTGCCCGTGGTCGGCTTCTGGAAGCCGGCGAGCATGCTCATCATCGTGGTCTTGCCGCAGCCCGAGGGGCCGATTACGGCGATGAAATCGCCATCGTCGATGTCGTAGCTGACGTCTTCGACGACGTTGAGCCGCCCCTTCGGGGTCTCGAATGCAAGCGAAACCCGGTCGAATTGTGCGCGCTTGGTCATGCGATGGCCCGATCCTGCCAGACCAGCAGCCGCGCCGTGATCTTGCGCAGGATCATGTCCATGATCAACGCAATCAGGCCGATGCAGATGATGCCGACATAAATGACGTCGAGCAGGAAGTAGGTCGAGGCGTTCTGGATCATGGCGCCGAGCCCGCGCTGGGCCGCGATCAGCTCGGAAGCCACCAGCGTCGCCCAGGCGACGCCCAATGCCACGCGCAGCGCGGTGAGAATATGCGGTACGGTGAGGGGAATGATGATCTTGCGGAAAATTTCCGCCTGGTTGGCGCCGAGGGTCTGCGCCACGCGGATATAGAGCGGCGTGATCTGGGAGACACCCTCGTACATCACGATCACGCCGGAGAAGAACGAGGCGTAGAACAGGATGACGAGCTTTGCGAGCTCATCCACGCCGAAATACACGATCACCAGCGGGATCAGCGCGATCGGCGGCAGCGCACGGAAGAAGTTGATCATGGGGTCGGCGAAGGTGCGGGCCGGGCGATACCAGCCGAGCAGGAAACCGACGGGCACCGCGACGAGGATGCCGAGCAAGACGCCGAAAAAGACACGCCTGGTCGAGGCGAAGATGTCGATCAGCAGGCCTTCCTTGGTGAGAAGCTCGAAGAATTTCGCGGCGACCTGGTGCGGGGCAGGGATCAGCGAGATGTTGACGAAGCCGCTCCAGCGCACGGCATACCAGAGCAGGATCGCACCGATCCACGGTGTCAATCCAAGAACAAAGCGTCTCACGCCAGTTCCGTCCATTCGACGCTTCCACCCGGATTGCAGTTGATGTTTGTCGAAGTCATATTATAAATAGGATGACCATACAAGAGGGCGCCTCTTCGCTGGCGCCGCAGGCCTTCCGCGCATGACATTGCCGTTCTTCACAATCCGGAGCGTTCAGGCGTTCGGCTATCGCTATCAGCTGAGAACGCAGGTCATCACCTCGTTCGGGCGGATGGCGGACCGGCCGGCCGTTTTTGTCCGTGTCGAGGACACCGACGGCAATGTCGGGTGGGGCGAAGTCTGGTGCAATTTCCCCGCGCCGGGCGCCGAGCATCGCGTTCGGCTGATCAACGAGGTGCTCGCGCCGGCTCTTGCCGGCTTCAAGGCGAATGAACCTTCGGCTGTGTTCGAACGGCTGACGGTGGGGACCTCGGTGCTTGCGCTGCAGTCCGGAGAAGCGGGGCCGTTCGCGCAATCCATCGCCGGCATCGATCTCGCGGTTTGGGATCTTCACGCGCGGCGCCAGAACGTTGCGCTGTGGAAGCTGCTCGGCGGATCTCGGAACAGGATCAAGGTCTATGCGAGCGGCATCAATCCGGTGGGATCGGAGCGAGCCGCGGAAGCAGCTCTCGGCCGCGGCTACCGAGCCTTGAAGCTGAAGATCGGCTTTGATCCGGCGCATGATCGCGCCAATCTCGCTGCGCTGCGGCGCCTCGTCGGCGATGGCGTGCTCGCAGCCGACGTCAACCAGGGCTGGACCATCGCACAGGCGCTCGAGCTTGCGCCGCAGCTGGAGCCGTTCGGCCTTGCCTGGCTCGAGGAGCCGATCCGTGCGGACCGCCCGCGGCAGGAGTGGCAGCAACTGCACGAGAAGATCAGCTTTCCGCTCGCTGCCGGCGAGAACATTGCGAGCCACGCCGGCTTCGCCGAGGTGCTGAGAGAGCCGGTTCTCGGCGTTGTCCAGCCCGACATCGCCAAATGGGGCGGGCTGTCGGCCTGCGCAGGCATTGCGCGCGACATCCTGACGTCAGGCAAGCTGTTCTGTCCACATTATCTCGGCGCCGGTATCGGCCTTCTGGCATCGGCGCATCTTCTGGCCGGCGTCGGCGGCGACGGGCTGCTGGAGGTCGATAGCAATGAAAATCCGCTGCGCGATCGCTTCTGCGAGCCCGTGCTGAACGTGCAGGATGGCGTGATCGAGCTCGGCGATGAGGCGGGCCTTGGCGTATCCCCCGATCTTGCCTCAATCGAACAATACCGGACGCTCTGATGTCGAGGCAAAGCTATGATTACATCATCGTCGGGGCGGGTTCGGCCGGCTGCGTGGTCGCAAACCGCCTGTCGGCCGATCCGGCCTGCCGCGTGCTTCTGCTGGAGGCGGGGGGATCGGACCGGAATTTCTGGCTGAAGCTGCCGGTCGGCTACTACCGGACAATCTACGACGAACGCTTCTCGCGCTTGTTCGAGACCGAACCCTCGGAAGGCAGCGGCGGCCGCGCCATAGTCTGGCCGCGCGGTCGCGTGCTCGGCGGATCATCGTCCATCAACGGGCTGATCTTCATCCGCGGCCAGCACGAGGATTTTGACGACTGGGAACGCCTGGGCGCCGACGGCTGGAGCTATCGCGAAGTTCTGCCCTATTTCAGACGCCACGAGCGCTACCGCGGTGGCGAAAGCCAATTCCACGGTGGTCTCGGCGAGTTCGAGGTCTCCGACCTCCGCAACGACAATCGGGCGTCGCGCGCCTGGGTGGAAGCGGGCGTGCAGTTCGGGCTGCCGCGCAATCCCGACTTCAACGGCGCGACGACGCTCGGCGTCGGCACCTATCAGCTCGGTATCGGACGGCACTGGCGAACCAGCTCGGCGTCGGCATTTCTGCGTCCCATCTCCGATCGCCCCAACCTCACCATCATCATTCATGCGCAGGTCAGCAAGGTCGTTTTCAACGGCCGCGTCGCGACCGGCGTCGAGTGGATCAGCAAGGGACAGGTCCACAGCGCATCGGCGGATCGCGAGATCATCCTGTCCGGCGGGGCGCTGCAGTCGCCACAACTGCTCCAGCTCTCCGGCGTCGGTCCGGCAGACCTGTTGCGCAAGCTCGATATTCCCGTCGTTGCCGATTCTCCGGAGGTCGGCGCCAATCTTCAGGACCACTATCAGGCCCGATTGATCGTCCGCCTGAAGGAGCGAATTTCACTCAACGATCAAGTCCGCAATCCTGTCGAGCTGGCCAGGATGGGCCTGCAATGGATGCTGGCAGGCAGCGGCCCTTTGACGGTCGGCGCGGGGCAGGTTGGCGGCGCAGCCTGCACCGAATATGCGGTCGGCGGTCGTCCTGACGTGCAGTTCAACGTGATGCCGCTCTCGGTCGACAAGCCCGGCGAACCCCTGCACGGCTATTCCGGCTTCACGGCCTCGGTCTGGCAATGTCACGGGCAATCGCGCGGACAGCTTGCGATCCGCTCGGTCGATCCGTTCAACCAGCCGCGGATTGCGCCGAACTATTTCGCCGAGGAGATTGATCGCAAGACCATCGTTGCCGGCCTGAAGATTCTGCGCGAGATATATCGGCAGAAGGCGTTTCGTCCGCTCTGGGATGTCGAGATGGTGCCGGGCGAGGCCGCAAGGAACAATGCCGGGCTGTGGGATTTTGCGCGCAATACGGGGGGCACGGTGTTTCACTGCGTCGGGACCTGCCGCATGGGCCGGGACGCGCAGGCGGTGCTCGATCCGCAGCTGCGCGTGCGCGGGGTCGAGCGATTGCGCGTGATCGACGCCTCGGTGATGCCGCAGATCACGTCGGCCAACACCAACGCGACCAGCCTGATGATCGGCGAACGCGGTGCCGCGCTGGTCATGGCTTGATCACGTGGCCTGAATTCAGGAGGACGAGATGGAATTGAGTTCCGACAGTCACGTCCCCAAATACGCGCAGATCGCCGACATCTTCCGCCAGCGGATCGCGCGCGGCGTCTGGACCCAGGGTTTTCGCCTGCCGGCCAACGAGGAGCTCGCGGCCGAGTTCGGCGTCTCACGGGTCACCATCAGGCAGGCCGTCGAGCTGCTCGCCCGCGACGGTGTCATCGAGGCGCAGCAGGGCCGCGGCACCTTCGTCACCGGCACGGTGCGACAGGACCGCTGGCTCAAGGTCGAGACCACGCTGTCGGATCTCGCGGACATGTACCGCGACACCTCGCCCGAGATCATCAACGTCTCGGAAAGCCGCAGCGATGCGCCGTTGTTTCCGGACGACGGCAAGCCGGCCGAGACATACGTCTTCATGCGCCGCCTTCACTCGCGCCAGGGACAACCCTACTGCGTCATCTCGATCTATCTCGACGAGAAGATTTTTCGTCGTTCGCCAAAACGCTTTCGCAACGAGACCGTGATCCCTATTCTCAACGATCTCAGGGATCCCGCAATCGCCAGCGCCCGTCAAACGCTGACGATTGGCACTGCGGATATCGAAGCGGCGCGGCTGCTGCGCGTGCCGCTGAACTCTCCGGTTGCCGAAGTCCGCCGTGTCTTCACGACCCGAGACCGCACCGTGATCTATCTCGGCGAAGTCACCTATCGCGGCGACTTCGTGCGGATCGACATGGACCTGCGGCCCTAGCGGCATCAACGAGAAAACAGTTCCTGGTTCCGGCGCTCGAGCTCTTCCCCGTAGGTACGCAGCACATGGGATTCGCTCAGCGTGCCGATCGTGGCGCGGTGGTCGGCGCGGTCGACGACCGCGAGCACGTCGGCTTCGCTGCGTTCAAAGGCCTTCAGGATCTCGCGGACCGATGTGGTCGGGAGCAGGCATTCGTCCTGCTGCTGCGCCAGCGCTCCGAGCGGCTCGTCGTCCTGATTGGCGACCGAATGCAGCGTCGCGGCCGCGACGATGCCGGCATAGATGCCGTTGGGATCGCGCAACACGACTTGGCGGACCTGCGCCGGCGAGAACAGCTTTTGCGCCTCGCCGATCGGCATCGTTGTCGGCGCGGTTTCGAAATCGGTACGCATCAGGGATGCCGCGCTCATCTGCCGGACCCAGCCGATGTCCTGGGGGCCGCGGATGACCTCGCCGCGCAGGTGGAAACGCCATGTCGCAAAGCTGTAACCGAACAGCTCGCGGACGATCAGGGCGCAGACCGATGATGCGACCACGGCCCCCACGGTGACGGAGAAGTCGCCGGTGATTTCGAGCGCGAGACAGACCATGCTGAACGGGGCCCCCAGGACGCCGGTGCCCAGCGCGGCGAGGGCGGCGATTGCGGCGGTGCCGGGCTGAAGGGCGAGCGTGGGAAGAGGTCCGGTCAGCACGATGCTGTAGAGCTGTCCGATCAGCGCGCCGAGCAGGAGGGAAGCGAAAAATAGACCCCCGCGGAAGCCAGAGCCGAGCGAAATGGCTGACGCGAGGATCTTGAACACGATGGTCGTGGCGAGCAGGAGCCAGGTCGGGTTGCTGACCAGGAGGATCTGCATCGCGCCGTGGCCGGCGCCCAGCACGGTCGGCGTCAGCAAGGCGAGGCAGCCGAGGAGGAGACCGCCGAGGATCGGGCGCATGAATCCCCTGAACAGCGTGATGCGCTGAAAGCAACGTTCGGAGAACGCGACCGCCAGCATGACGAGGATGCTGACGAAGGCGCAGATGACGCCGATCAGCACGGTCTGCCCGATCATCTCGACGGACATGGGCGATGGAAATCCCGGTACCATCAGGAAGGACTGGTGCGTCAACCGGCGCGCGACCAGCCACGCGGTGACGGCGCTTGCAATGACGGGTACCAGAGCGGCGGAGGTGTAGGCGCCGAGCACGACCTCGAAGGCATAGAAGGCGCCGGCGAGCGGGGCCGAGAACGCGGCGCTGATTGCACCGGCTGCACCGCAGGCTACCAGCAACCGCATGTCGTTGCGCCGGGCGGCGAGTCGCTGGCCGACATGCGAGCCGAACATCGAGCAGATCTGGGTGTAGCCGGCTTCCAGCCCGACCGATCCGCCGAACCCGTTGGACAGCAGGGTCTGGATCGAGATCAGCAAGCTTCCGCGGAACGACACCCGGCCGCCATAGAGCGCATTGGCCTCGATGGCGTCGGCGAGCTGCTGTCCCTTCACCCTCCGGGCGAAGTACACTCCGATCAGCGCGAGGATCAGGCCGCCGATGCTCGGGATCAGCAGTGTGCGTTGCCAGGAAATCACGCCGGTGGCGCTGAGATGCGCGTCGAAAGGAATATCGAACAGCAGTGCGTGCGAAATCTGGCTGAGACTCGAGATCGCGGCCACGAGGACCCCGCTGAGCAGCCCGACGACAATGGCGACCAGCACGAGGCCGGTCTCGCGATTGCGCACGAAGTTGCGCAGGGAGAGCGGCAGCAGACGTATACCGGGTGCAGGAGCCGGCTTCGCGGCATCTGGTGCCGGCGCCATCCTAAGCCGGATCCCGCCACGGCTCGGTGCGCACGACGCGGAAGCCGATGTTGCTCGATGACGAGTCGGGTGCGTTGGAGTTTCGCGCAGCGACGCGGTAGCGGTTGCAGTAGGACTCGTGGCAGAGGAAAGATCCGCCGCGCATCGATCTGTTCGGGGCAGGTTCGCGGTTCATTGGATCCCGTGAGGACGTGAGGCGGTGATAGCTCGGCGAAAAATAGTCCGAGCACCATTCCCAGACATTTCCGGCGACATTGTGCAGGCCGTAGCCGTTCGGCGCGAATGCGTGAACGGGCGCCGTGCCGAAATAGCCATCGTCCATGGTGTTGCGATCGGGAAAATGGCCCTGCCAGATGTTGCAGCGATGCTCGCCATTGGGCTGCAGCTCATCGCCCCAGGGGTAGGTCGCCCGGTCCAATCCGCCGCGCGCGGCCATCTCCCATTCCGCTTCGGTCGGAAGGCGCGTGCCCGACCATGCACAATAGGCCTGCGTATCATTCCAGGAGACATGGACCACGGGGTGATCGAGCCGGTCGAGGACGCTGCTCGACGGTCCCTCCGGCTGCGCCCAATAGGCATGCGGCACCGGGATCCACCACGGTGTTTCCCGGACACGGGTCGTCTGCGCCGCTCGCGTTTCCTCCCGCAACAGTCCATCGAAGACAAAGCTCCAGCCGAAGCGTTCGGCTTCGGTCGTATAGCCCGTGGCGCGGACGAAGTCGCCGAATTGCAGATTGCTCACGGCGTGGCAGGAAATCGCAAAGGGCGACAGCGTGACCGGTCGCACGGGCCCTTCGCCGTCTCCGACAAAGCCGCCGCCGGCGGACCCCATGTGAAAGGTCCCGCCGATCAGCACGCTCCAGCGGCGCGGTATCGCGACTGGGCTGGGAAGGATCGCCGGTTGCGCATCATCGACCGCCGGCGCCTTGCCGGCGCCGCCCTGCGTGCAGCAATGCGAACGATCCTCCGTCATGCGCTATTTCTGCTTCTCTTCCTCCCAGAAGGCCGTGCCGCCTTCGGCCTTCATGAGCTCGAGAATCTTCTCGCGCGGGATCACGCCGCAGCGATTGGCCCATTGCTGATATTGCGCCGTCATCTCGCGGACGCGATCCGTATGGTCGCCCGCAAGATCGTGCATTTCCGTGCGGTCGGTCTCCATGTCGTAGAGTTCCCACGGTCCCGGATATTTCCGAACAAGCTTCCACTTGCCGACGCGAACGGCTGCGTTGCCCTCGTGCTCCCAGAACAGCGGGCCGCGGCCGCCATAAGCCGCCGCGAAGGAAGGCACGAGGCTCTCGCCCTCGCAGGGCAGGATGACGTTGCCGTTATATTCCTTCGGATAGGTGGCGCCGGTGACGTCGAGAATGGTCGCCATCACGTCGGTGAGCTGGCTCGGATTGTGCCGCAGGCCACCCCTCTCGGAGATGCCGCGCGGCCAGTGCACGATGAACGGCGTCGCGATGCCGCCCTCGTGGATCCAGTGCTTGTAGAGACGGAACGGCGTGTTGGAGAGATTGGCCCAGGCCGTGCCGTAGCTCTGATAGGTGTCCTCGGCGCCGGGCATCAGGGTCGGATCGTTGCCGAAGCGTACCGGCCTGCCGTCGCGGGTCGTCGCCTTGGCAATCATGAGCTGATCGACCAGCTCCCTTGACGTGACGCCTTCCGGAATGTCCTCGGCGCAGGCGCCATTGTCGGACAGGAAGATGATCAGCGTATTGTCCATCTGGCCGGTCTCTTCCAGCGCCTTCAGGATGCGGCCGATGCCCTGGTCCATGCGGTCGATCTGCGCGGCATAGACCTCCATGCAGCGCAGCGTCCATTGGCGCTGCTCCGCCTCGGTCCACGGCGGCTGGGTCGGATCGCGATCGGTCAGGCGCCAGTTCGGATGGATGATGCCGTCGTCGACGAGCCGCTTGAGGCGCTCCTCGCGCAGCCTGTCCCAACCCGCATCGAAGCGGCCCTTGTACTTGGCGATATCCTCGTCATGGGCATGAAGCGGCCAGTGCGGCGCCGTGTAGGCGACATACTGGAAGAACGGCGCATTGGGCTTTTCCGCCTTGTGCTGGCGGATGAAGGCGGCCGCCTGGTCGCTGATCGCGTCGGTGTAGAAGAACGACGGGTCCTTCTCGGCCTCGTGCTCGATATTGTCGTTGCCGCGGGTGAGCGTGTTCGGGTGATAGAAGCTGCCGGCTCCGATGATGGTGCCGTAGAAGTGATCGAAACCGCGTTGCATCGGCCAGGCGTCGGTCGGCTCTGTCAGGCTGCTGGCGATGTGCCATTTGCCGCTGAGATAGCTGGTGTAGTTCTTGCTCTTCAACGCTTCGGCAATGGTGACGCAGCTCTTGTTCAGATTGCCGGCATAGCCCTCCGGACCGTTGCTGTAGGTGAGGATGCCGATGCCGGTCTGGTGCGGATGCAGGCCGGTGAGCAGCGAGGCGCGCGAGGGGCTGCAGCGGGCGGTGTTGTAGAATTGCGAATAGCGCAGACCGTTGGCCGCGAGGCGGTCGAGGTTCGGCGTCTGGATCTCGCCGCCGTAGCAGCCGATGTCCGAAAAGCCCATGTCGTCGTTGAGGATGAGCAGGATGTTGGGGCCATCGGGAGTCTTTGCGCCATTCGGCATGTTTGCGTCCTCGTTATTGACGTGTGGCGTTGTCAGTGGCGGCGCGTCAGGCTGATGCTGAGGCGGAAATATTTCGGCAGATAGACCGCGCGCAGCAGCTCCAGCGCTCTTCCGTCCTTGCCGAAGGTGACGCGCTCGATGGCGAGCAGCGGAGAGCCCACCTTCACCCCGAGCAGCTTCGCGCTGCTGGCGTCGGCGAGGTCGGCACTGATGGTCTGCTGCGCGTCCTTGATGGCGAGGCCAAGCTCGTCCTCGAACACGCGATACATGATGATGGAGATCAGGTCGCGCTTCTCGAGCTCGAGACCGATATCGGGTGGGTAGAACGCGTGCTCGATGGCGATCGGGGTGTCGTCCGCCAGCCGGAGACGACGGAGCTGCCAGACGGCCCGTTCACGCAATTGCTCCCGAACGGCGGCGTCGTGCCGATTGGTCATGCCCTGATGCAGAATCCTGGCGCCGGGCTGATAGCCGGCGTCGCGGATGGTTTCCGAAAAGCCCATGAGGTGGCCGACCCAGTTCTCGGGCTGGTTCGAGCGCAGGAAGGTGCCGCGGCCGCGCGAGCGGTCGAACATGCCTTCGTTCACCAGGGGCGCGATGGCGTTGCGGATGGTGATGCGGCTGACGCCGAAATGACGGCCGAGCTCGGCTTCGGTCATCAGGCGGCCGGTCTCGTCGATCAGCTTGCCGTCGCGAACCTGGCTGCGAATGGATTCGCGGATCTGGATGTGCAGGGGCGTCGAGCCTTCCGCGACGACATCACTGCCGAGCGGTGTGGGTTTCTTCTTGCGCGTTTGAACAGCCATGGTGTCAGAGTCGCATGCGGGTCGCTGGGTCGAACAGGTGAATGTCTTGCGGACGGGCCGTGATGGAGATCATGTCGCCCTCGCCGGGAATGTTGCCGTCGGCGACGCGCATGCGGATCATGGTGCCGGCGCAGTCGAGATCGAGCACGGCGGTATCGCCGAGATCCTCGATCAGATCCACGCGCGCACCGAGCCCGTTCTCCGTCATGCGCAGGGCGCCGGGTCGAAGGCCGGCCACCACGTCGCGCTCGCCGGCCGTCGTGGTCGTGGTCTTCAGACGATGACCGGCGATGATGACGTCGCCGTCCACGTAGCGGGCGGGAACGAGGTTCATTGGGGGATTGCCGATGAAGCCGGCAATGTCGATCGAGTTCGGGCGCCCGAACACCTCCGCGGGCGTGCCGACCTGCTGGATCTCGCCCGACATGAACACCGCCATGCGATCCGCGAGCGTCATGGCCTCTTCCTGGTCGTGGGTGACGTAAACGGCGGTGACACCGAGCGAGCGCTGCAGCTTCTTCAGCTCGGCGCGCGTTTCCAGTCGCAGCTTTGCGTCGAGGTTCGAGAGCGGCTCGTCGAGCAGGAACAGACGTGCCCTGCGCACGATGGCGCGGGCGAGCGCGCAGCGCTGCTGCTGGCCGCCCGAGAGCTGGCCCGGCTTGCGATCGAGCAGATGATCGATCTTCACCTTTCGGGCGGCGTCCTTCACGGCGGGCGCGATCTCGGCCTTCGGCAGCTTGGCCATCTCCAGCGGGAAGGCGATGTTCTCGGCCACCGTCATGTGCGGGTAGAGCGCGTAGCTCTGGAACACCATGGCGATGTCCCGGTCCCGCGCGTCCGTCGAGGTGACGTCCTTGTCGTCGATCAGCACGCGGCCGTCGGTCGGCGCATCCAAGCCGGCGAGAATGCGCAGCGTTGTGCTCTTGCCCGAGCCGGAAGGGCCGAGCAGGGCGAAGAATTCGCCAGGCTTGATGTCAAAAGTAACGCCTTTAAGTGCGGCGAACTCGCCGTGCATCTTGACGATGTTGCGAAAACTGACCTGACCCTGGCCGCTCATCGGCGCCCTCCGCCCTTGACTGCACCGACCGTCAGGCCCTTCACGATATGCTTCTGCGCGACCACGCCGAGGACGACGACAGGAAGCATGGCGAGGACCGAGACCGCGGCGAGCTTGGCCCACAGCGTCTGCTCGACGGAGACGAAATTGAACATGGCGACCGTGACCGGGCGCACCGTGTTGCCGCTGAGCACGACGGCGAACAGGAACTCGTTCCAGGCATTGAGGAACACGAACACGACGGTCACGGCGATGCCGCCGCGGACCTGCGGAATGATGATCCGCCACAGCGTCTTCAGCCGGCTCGCTCCGTCGAGATAGGCCGCTTCCTCCATCTCGAAGGGAATGTCCTCGAAATAGGAGACGAGCAGCCAGATCGCGAAGGGCAGGGAGAACGACAGATAGATCAGGATGATGCCTTGGTAGGTGTCGATCCAGCCGATGTTCCGCAGCACCAGGAAGTAGGGGATGATGATGCCGACCGGCGGCAGCATCTGCGTTGCCAGCACGTAGAAGCCCGCGAACTTCTTGCCGCGAAAGCGCAAGCGCGCCAGCGCGTAGGCCGCCGGCACCGCCATCAGCATGGTGACGATGGTGGTGCCCACGGAAATGATGACGCTGGAGAGGAGGTTCGGCAGGATCGATCCGGAGCCGAACAGCACGTCGCGATAGGCTTCAAGCGTCGGTGAGAATACCAGCTTGGGCGGGTAGGCCAGCACGTCGGTATCGGTCTTGAGCGAGTTCAGCACGCTCCAGACGATCGGGAAGGCCCAGGCCAGCAGGAAGACCGTGGAGATCCCGAGCAGCGCGATGATGCGGAAGCGCCTTGCGGTCATTTCGCCCTCCGCATCGCAAACAGGATGCCTGAGATGACGATGGTCACGATCAGCAGCGCGACCGCGAGCGCGGAACCGTAGCCGATCGACAATTCGGTAAAGGATTTCCGGTAGGCATACAGATTGAGGATCTCGGTCGCGGTGCCGGGGCCGCCGGCAGTGACGGTGAAGATCGCCGCGAACGCGGTCAACGCCACCATGGTCCGCATGATGACGACCATCACGATCGCCGGCCGCAGCAGGGGCAGGGTGATGCGCCGGAAGCGCTGCCAGGCCGAGGCGCGGTCGAGCCGCGCGGCCTCGTAGATATCCTCGGGCAGGGAGGCGAGCGAGGCCAGCAGCACCATGAACGCGAACGGTGTCCACTGCCATGTATGGATCGCGATCACCGAGACCATCGCGAGCGTGGGATCGCCAAGCCAATTCTTGCTGCCGAGGCCGGCGTTGATGGCGAGGAAGTCCACGATGCCGAATTCCGGTGCCAGCATGAAGGTGCGCCAGATCATGCCGACCACGGCCGGTGACAGCACCACGGGCAGGATGGCGATGACCCTGAACCAGCCCTGGCCGCGCTTCATGTCCATGACCAGCAAGGCGAGCGCAAGGCCGATGATGACCTGCAGCGCGACGGTCGAGCCGGTATAGACGAGGCTCACCAGCAGCGAGGACCAGAAGCGTTCGTCGGAGAGCAGCACCCGGTAGTTCTCGAGCCCGACGAAGCCGTTGGTGAACGGCATCGCGAGGTCCATGCGGAAGGCGCTGGTATAGACCAGGAAGAGCAGCGGAAACGTCGTCGTGGCGAGCAGCGCGAGAAACGCCGGCGCGAGCAGGGCTGCTGCAAACCGGCGCTCACGCTGTTCGAGGACGCGGCCGAAATCGGTGCGAGGCGCCTCGCTCGAAATGCCGGCCGATGTCATCGCTGTCGAGGCCATGTCTCAGCCGCGCATCATCGGCTCGATACGGCGCTGCGCATCATCCAGGGCAGCCTTGATCGTGGCCTGGCCGGAGAGGGCCGACTGGATCGCGGTCGCCATGGTGTCGCCGATGGCAGGCCATTGCGGCACGCGCGGACGCCAATCGACGTCGGTGTCCTCCTGCAAGGCTCCCATCGTGGCCTCGACGAAATTCCCGCCAAAGCCGTTCATCAGCTTGATGTAGTCAGGATCCTTCCAGACCGACGTGCGGTTGACACCGGAACGCTTGGTCGGGCCGGCGAAACGATGCGCGGTGCGCGCCTGGGTCTCGGCGCTCGCGGCCCACTGGATGAAGAGCCAGGTCGCCTTCCGCTTCTTCTCCGGCAGCGCGGAGTTGATCGGGAAGCCCCAGTTCCAGATCGATGTCGTGCGCTTGCCCGATGGCCCCTTCGGCCAGCGCGCATAGGCGACCTTGCCGATGACCTTGGACTTTTCCGGATTGTTGATCACCGAGGCCGACGAATGCGCGTCGATGTAGCTCGCGACGGTGCCTTGCGAGAAGGCGTCGGCAATATCCGGCCAGTTCCAGTTGGCCGCCGCCGTCGGCGCGTACCTCTTCATGATGTCGACGTACCAGGCGAGCGCCGCCTCGGCCTCGGGGCCGTTGACGGTGAGCTTGCCGCCCTTCATCCACTCGCCGCCGAACTCGCGGAAGATCGACGGATAGATGTACATGTTCTGGCCGGCACCGGCCACGCCGCGGAGCGCTGCGCCCCAGACGCGGTCGTTCGGCGCGTTCAGCGCCGCAGCGTTCGACATATAGGCTTCGAGCGTGTCGGCCGGCTTCAGACCCTTCGCGTCGTAGAGGTCCTTGCGATAGACCTGAATGGTGACTTCGCCGTCATAGGGCATGCCGTAGAGCTTGCCGTCGACGCCGTTCGCGCTGCGCCATGCCGGAATGATGTCGTCGAGCTTGAACCAGGCCTGATCGGTCAGCGCCTTGTCGTTGAGATAGGTGTCGAGCGGTTCGACCCATTTGTTCGCGGCGTAGAGTGCATAATACATGGGGTCCGCGGCGTGAGTAGCGTAAGTGCCGGTCTTCGAGGTCAGGTCGATGACGCTCTTCTGCCGGATCTGCGCCGGCGGAATTTTCTCGAAGCGAACGTCGATGCCGGTCAGCGATTTGAACTGAGGCGCGAGCGCGATCAGATTCTCGAAATAGCTCGCGGGGATCACCGCCACGGTGATCGTCTCGCCGGAGACCTGCCGCCAGTCGATCTGCGCGGACTTGTACGGCGCAAGGTCGGCGTCCTGCGCCGACGCGTGCCGCAGAATGCCAGGGCCGAACGCCGCCAGAGCCGCAGCCGCGGTTCCACTCTTGAGCAGCGTTCGTCGTGTCGGCTTGAATGACGCCATACTGTCCTCCCGAAAATCCGGATTTGCGCTCCGGTTAGTCAGTACATTTGCTTAAATGTTATAACATGTCAACGCTCATCCTTGTCGGTGTTCGCGCTTGGCCTCTCAGGGATTCGGACGTCAGCGGGGCCGATCCTCTCATGCGTGGCGAAGCGACCGATGGGAAGCGCTCCGCCTGCCAAGACCTTCGCCGCCAGCTCATGCGTTGATTCAACTCAACGCGCACGAGCGCTTTGTCGGGACAAATACACCGCCTTTGGACTCTTCGAGGAGAACGAGATGCGAAGATTTGCGATGTTCGCCGCCGTCGCTGCGATCGTCGCGGCCGGTGCGCTGGCACCCACGAGCGCGGTGGCCGGCTGCTACCGATCGGGCGAGACCGGCTATCACTGGTATCGTTCCTGCTGGGGTCCGCGCTGGATCTATCCCCACCATCGCGTCTGCCGGCGCGGCCATTGCTGGTACCGCTGAAGCATCGCTCCCGCGGCCTGAGTTGGTCCGGCATCGCGCGTTGCGCGACTACCTCATCTTCGACTTCGTCTTGATCGTGGCGCCGTCGACGGTGAACGCGCCGTATCCACGGTGGTGAAGGGTCCTTGGGTTCTTCCGGGCGGGATTGATCCATGCGCGCAGAACCTCGAGAACGAACAGATTGTAGCGCGGGACCATGCTGGTATCCGTCACGCGACATTCGAGATTGCAAAAGCATTCCCTGACGAGGGGCGCGCCGACCAGGGTCGCCGGAAGAGGAGTTAGCCCGAAGCGCTTGAACTTGTCGCTGTTGCGGCCTGAGCAGTTGCCGACCCTGGCGACCGTATCGGCAAGGCTGCGTGGCGGAATTGCAATCACGGCTTCTCCAGCCGAGCGAAGCGCGGCAAAGCTGAAATTGGCTTCACTGACGATGCACGCGATGAGCGGCGGTTCAAACTCCACCATCGCCACGACATGGTCATGACATTGGGGCGCCCGCGGCTGGCCGTCGTCAGCAGTACGACGGGGCCGGGCTCGATCAGCTGGTAGACCTTCGAAAGTGCGCGTTGTCGAAAAGCCATCCCAGCTGCCACCTTCCGATTGGTCTCAGAGCCTTGACGCGGTTTGCGGCCAATCCCCCGCTAGGGAACGACGACCACTGCGCAAGGAGCGAGGCTGACGAGCTTCTGCGAGACGCTGCCGAGCAGCAGGCCTGCCAACTGGCCGCGTCCGCGCCGTCCCACGACGATCATCTTGGTCGACGTTTGGGCCGCAAGATCGATCAGGGATTGGGTGATGTCACCCCAACATGTCCGAACTTCAATGCATGCGGGACCTGCTTCGCGCGCACGGGCTTGCGCCGCCTTGAGGGTCTGCCCCGTCAAGGCTTCCAGCAGATCACCGGCGGTGGCTCCGGTGTGCGGAAGCTGGCGAACCTCTTCCCCCAGAAGTCCGTCGGCAACCGTTACGATCAGGAGATCGCATGCCAACGCTTTGGCAAGCTCTGCTGCCACATCGATTGCGCGGCATGCGCGGCTCGATCCGTCGGTTGCCACCATGATGTTGGTCATGCGAAAGTCCCCTCTGGATTTTGAGCATTCTGCCGGGGTTGACCGGCTCCGTACTGATCCAGCTCAAGCGGCGCGGACTGGCGCTGGCGTCTACAGGTATCGCTCGAACCATCGGCTGGCATGCTCGATGACGGCATCCATGGCGCCCGGCTCGGGAAAGAGGTGCGTTGCATCAGGAATGATTTCCAGAGCCTTCGGCCCGCCAAGCCGGGTGAGCGCCTCCTCATTGAGCTCGATCACGCCGACATCGGCGCCGCCGACGATCAACAGGGTTGGCGCACCGACATGGGGCAGGGCCTCGCCGGCCAGATCCGGGCGTCCACCGCGTGAGACCACCGCGGCAATTCGGTGAGGCAACTGAGCCGCCGCCATGAGGGCGGCCGCGGCGCCGGTACTGGCGCCGAACAACCCGACAGGGAGGCGGGCAACCGCAGGTTCGAGGCCCTGAAGCCAGTCGGCGGTCGCGACCAGCCGTTGTCCAAGCATTGCGACATCGAAGACGTTTGAACGGTCGCGCTCCTCTTGCGGCGTGAGAAGATCAAACAGCAGCGTCGCAAAGCGCCGTGCATTCAGTTCCCGCGCGACCGCTCTATTGCGGGTGCTGAACCGGCTCGAGCCGCTGCCGTGCGCAAACGCGACCAGGCCACGAGGATTTTCCGGCAATGTCAGCGTTCCTGCGAGCCCTGGCGGCGAAATGAAAGCGTCGAACGATTGCTCGCGTTTCATGAAGCCGCCCTCCGGGTCCGGTCAGCCCTGTAGATT
Organism: Bradyrhizobium sp. CCBAU 53415; assembly: GCF_028128735.1. Lineage (NCBI taxonomy): Bacteria > Pseudomonadati > Pseudomonadota > Alphaproteobacteria > Hyphomicrobiales > Nitrobacteraceae > Bradyrhizobium > Bradyrhizobium sp. CCBAU 53415. Next base: position 1,039,417 of record NZ_LBJF01000027.1, read on the forward strand.
CTTGAGTGGCGCCGGAAGATGGGCCATCAGCTTCTCGAATTCACCGGGATCCAGCTTCTCCCACAGCACTTCGTAAACGCCGCGGGCTGCGGCGAGCGCACTCATTGGGAACTGCGGCGGAAGCTCCCTGGCGACATGTAGCGCAAATTCCTCGATATGCCGTTCCTTCGTCGGCGTCGCCGCCATGTGCCAGCCTTCGTAGTAGATGCCGCGCACCATGATCGGCAGCTGAGCCCCGAGCTTGACGGCGACTTCCGGCGGCAGCCGATCGCGCAAGGCGTGCAGGACGGCTCGCAATGCATTGTAGGCCTGATGACGGTTCTCCAGCGCCAGCTGCTCGTCGATGGCCTTGAGCCAAACATTCGTTTCCTGGACCGAATGGTCCAGCGCGGTCACACCCGTGGACGTGCTCATGATGTTGCTCCCGGATCAGAGACAGATCATAAATTATTTGCAGGCTCGGGCTGGACTGCTTTGACGTGCCGCAAAGTTCCATGGATTGCCGGATTGGATCGCATTGATTTCCCGCAAAGCCGTGGGCACGCCGTGTGCTCAGATCGACCGCCTGACAGGAGGAGCCCAACCATGCAAACCCCGGCCCAGATTGAATTCGAGCACGTGACGCCGTCGGCGAAGCTGCAGGCCGCGATCGACGGGCACATTGCCGAGCTGGAGAAGCGCTACGGTCGGGCGACAGCGGGCCGCATCATCGTGCGAGGCCCCGGCGATCGTCACAAGACGGGCGGTCAATACCAGGTCAGCATCCGGCTGTCCCTTCCCGAAGGACGCGAAGTCAATGTCGGGCGGACGCCAAAGGAGGACGAGCGGTACGCCGATCTGACCTTTGCGGTGGACGATGCATTCAAGCGTGCGCGGCGGCAGCTGCAGGACCAGGTGCGCGTGATGCATGGCCAGATCAAGCTCCACGAAGGCGAGCCGGTGGGGACGGTTGTGCGTATCGACCCCAGCGGCGAGTTCGGCTTTCTGGAAGGGGCCGACGGCCAGGAGATTTACTTCAATTGCAACAGTGTCGTGGAGGGCCGCGCGAACGTCGCCGTCGGCTCGCGTGTCAGCTTCGTTGAGGAACTCGGAGTGAAGGGGCCCCAGGCCAGCACGGTCAAAGTTCTGAGCAAGCACGGCTTGCGGGCGTAGGTGCTTCATCACTGAATTGTGGAGTGCCCACGATGGATAGTAGCTGGATGCCTCGGACCGCATTGGCGCGGAGCGATCGGCTGCGCCTGTTCGCCCTGAACGGCAGCACGGAGTTGGGCGAGCACATCGCGACGTCGCTGGGCTGCAAGCTGGCCGCTCACGAGGAGCGCAGCTTCGAAGACGGCGAACACAAGGTCCGTCCGCTCGATACGGTGGCCGGTTGCGATGTCTACGTGATTCACAGTCTTCACGGTGGCCCCGTCGAGAGCCCGAATGACAAGCTTTGTCGCCTGCTGTTCCTGATCGGCGCACTGAAGGACGCGGGCGCCACCAGCGTGACCGCGGTCACGCCATATCTCTGCTATGCGCGAAAGGATCGCCGGACGAAGGAAAATGATCCCGTGACCATCCGCTACCTGGCGTCCCTGTTCGAGGCGGTCGGTACGAGCAGAATCGTGACGCTGGATGTGCATAACGAAGCGGCCTTCGAGAACGCCTTTCGCTGTCCTTCCGTTGCACTTACGACGGCGCCGCTGCTGATCGAAAGGATCAGGTCGATCGCGGTCGTTGAACGGACGCAACACGCGAGATCGTGCCATGGGGCAGGCCGAAGCTTCTTTTCAGGAGAGTTCGCCAATCGAGCACGGCGGCTTGGTGGAGCGAAGCCAGGTAGGTCTCTGGTTCGATCAGGACCCGCGCGGCATGCGAATAGAAGCGGGCGAGAACCGCGGCGAGCTGCTCGGCATCGGCGGTGCGAGCCTTGCCGCTGCGGAGCATGGCTTCGAGCGTTTCATCCTCGTTCAGCCGGCACATCACGACAAGCCAGTCTGCGACGGGACCGTTGCCGCCGATCGCGTAGCCCGAGGCGCTTTCGGTCAGCGGCACGACGCCCAGATAGACGTCGGGCGCGAGCCGGCGGTTGAGGCTGTCTTCCGCCAGGCACGCGGCCCTGCGGCGAGCCGGCGTCGAGAAGTCGAGATAGGGAAAGCGCACCGGCTTCTTGAGCTTGTAGACGCGCGCGCCATTCATGATGATCCACGACATGTGAGTCTCGCGCGCCTGAATGCGATCGAGAGCCGGGCTGTAGCTCCCGGGCTGGCCCAGAAAGGCGACCTTGCGGGCCAGGGCAGAGACGCTGTCGTTCTCGGCTTCCTCGATCGAAAGGTCGTTCTGACGCTCCAGCATGACAACCTATTGCCAAACGAAGAGCGATGCGGTTTGACGCTGATCAACGATCCTGGCCGCCTGCGCAATAGTCTGTTTCAAATTCACGCGGATCCGCCGATATGTTGTTTCAAGACAGAGACGATGCCGGCCGTCAGTTGGCCGCAGCTTTGGTGAAGTACAAGGGCCGCCATCCTGTCATCCTGGCGCTGCCGCGCGGCGGCGTTCCCGTGGCGGCGGAGGTGGCCGGTCGGCTGCAGGCGGCTCTTGATTTGGTTCTGGTGCGCAAGATTGGCGTACCCATGCAGCCGGAACTTGCGATGGGCGCGGTCGTGGACGGGGAGCAGCCCGTCATCGTTCGCAACCAGGAGATCGTCGATTTGACCGGCGTGAGCGAGGAGACGTTCGAGGCCATCTGCAAAGAGGAGCTTGTCGAGATCGACAGGCGGCGCAAACGCTATCTGGGCAATCGCGCACGGTCGGACGTCAAGGGGCAGGTCGCGATCATCGTCGACGACGGCATTGCGACGGGCGCGACGACGCTCGCAGCGATCCGGGCGCTGCGAAAGCGGGGGCCAAAGGAATTGATCCTCGCCGTACCGGTGGCCCCCCTCGAGACGCTGCAGAAGCTGCACGGAGAGGTCGATGCAATCGTTTGCCTGGATACGCCGCGGGACTTCGGCGCGATCGGCTACTATTATCGGGATTTCAGCCAGGTCAGCGATGATGAAGTCATTGCAATCCTGAAGCGGTTCCCGGCCGGGAAGACGGCCGCACGGGCCCCGTGAGCTTCCGCGTGCATCCAGTCCTTCGACGGCGACAATAAGCGATTTGTGTCGATCACGCGCCCCGCGGATGGCTCGGGCCATCCGACGTGATCAATACGCTGCCGCTATCCAGTCTGCGAAGACTGCTGAAAGCGCCATGACGATTTATCCTGATCGCATTAAGCATGATCTTTTCGGAAAACCGCTGCGCACTTTTCCGAACCATGCTTTAGTGTAGCACGGCGCGTGTCAATGCCAGGCTGGCAGTTTCCAGTGCCAGGTTGGCCGCTTCAAGCTTGTTGTCGCGATCGGCCTCCGACAGATCAAACAAGTTGTCAGGCAGGTCTTCGGGCAGCCCTGCGGCTCGAACCGCCGCGGCGATGGCGGCAAAATCCTGCATCGTCGTTGGTGTACCCGCGGGGGCCTTGCGCTCCGTTCTGAGCGCCTGGCCCAATCCTCCCCGCGCAGCGGCAATCAGACGGCCGACCTTGGGGGTCGAGGCCTTTCGCTCGCGCTCCCACAGAATGGTTCCCGCGTCGAACTTTTCGCCTGCGGCAAACTGGTTCTTGAATGAGGATTCCAGCTTCTGTCGCGCGGCGAGGTAGATTTGCGTGAGCGAGAAGCGATCGCGTGCGACAAGGGCGGGGGAAGCGAAGATTTCCTGCTGCAGCTTGATCATCAAATCATCCGCGACCGGCGAGCGTTGTCCCTGTGATTTGATGATCTCCTGCTCGACCTGCTCGTAGCGCTTGTGAAACGGCAGATGCGAAACGAAGGCGAGGTCTTCGCTGGCGAGCGTCTCCAGATGGCCGAATTCCAGCAACAGATAGTCGACATTCTCCAGCGGCCTGGCCGCGGCGCCGTCACCCTGGTAGACGATACCGTCTCGCACCGACAACGCGCCGTCGATTCCTTCGCTTGATGCGGCGAGCAAAAAGTGACCGCTCTGGCGCAGTGGATCGCCGTCCAGCCTGGCGAAGCGCGTTTCCACCCCGCCGGAGCCCAGCAGCGTCTGCAGTTTTCCGGTCAGATCTCCGGCCATGCGAACGGGTGCTGCGAGACCCTCTCCGCCGACCGCTTTGGCCGCCTCTGCCGCGAAGCCGAGCAGTCCGCGTGCGACGGAATCGTCCTTGAAGTGACACAGCGAGGAATAGAGCGTGAGGCCTTGTCCCCGCACCGGCAGATGGCGCACCAGTTCCATGTCATGGATTGCGAGATTTCGGCCCGCATCGCGCGGTGCGTTGGCGCCAAGGCCGCTCCGGATCATCTCCGCGCCGATCACAAACGGCATCGTCCGAGCCGCATCTCCCGCTCCCTCGCGCAGGAAGCACGTGCACATCGGCAGGTAGTCATTGAGGAGAGCGCCAGCCTCGGCCAGGCGAAGCTCTCGAATCCGAATGGTGACGTAGCTGCGCTCCGGGATGAACGAGCTTGAAGGCGGCTCGCCGGGCGCCGCGACAGGCGTATAGATCTGACGCAGGCGCGGTCTGGTCCTGAGTCCCTCCCAGGTGCCGCTGATCCACTCAGCAATGCCGTTCAGCGTGGTCATGCCGTCACTCCTCCGATGTCAGTCTGCCGCCAGCGCAACGGCGCTGACCCAGGCAGGGTCCTCCGGCAACTGTGCCTTCTGGCAAGCGGCCCGATAGGCGCCGGCCACCGACTTCCTCTCGCGCAGATGTGCGTCGTAGAAGCCGCTAACGAAGTCCGGGATGCGCTTTGCCACGACCTTCCAACGGAAACCGACGAGGCTGCAGCCTTTGGCCAGATGCAGGTGTTCCGCGGCAGAGATCGAAGCGCTCTGGCAGGCGGCGAGAAACACGACCCGGACATTGTCGGGCAACCATCCCGCGAGTTCTCTGACCTCGAGCAGGTCGGCATCCTTGGCGGCCTCGTCGGGCCGAGGCGGGACGGCGGGCAATATCAACCGCGTCTCGGTCTGACGTTGGCTGATCCCGTGGCCGGCAAAGTGCAGGATGTCGATGGCGGTGTCTTCGTCTGTCGGCTCGCAGAGACGGCGCTCCAGAGCGTTCCGAAAGCTTCTTGCCTTCTTGACGCCGCGCGCCTCACACCTCTCGTTGAAGCCTTCGAGTGTGAGTTCCTCGAGTGTGCAAAGGGCGCGGTCGCGGAGGTCTTCCAATCGCTCTCGCTGCGCGTCGGTGCTGTCCCGGATCGAGGGCAGCCACCTCCGTGCGGGATTGTCGTCGCCCAGAATGGAGAACTCGCCCTCTGCCGATCCGGCGTTCACGAACAGAATATGCGGAAGGTGGTCGCCGTTTGCGGGACGCTTCTTGATGTGCAATGCGCGGCGAGCCATCGGACGGAGATTACAGAGGAATCCGTCGGGACGGTCGTTGACGGCAAGTGCGATGAGTTCGAGCGGCAAGGCAAAGCGACGCTGAAACTGCATCGGCTCCATATCGAATCGAAACTCGACGGACTCGTTTGGCTCGTTGCTGATGAGCGCCTTTCCGATCGGGCCGAACAGGGCGTTGAAGGCGTTGCAGCCGCTCGACTTGTAGCTTCGCCAGGTTTTGCGAAGGTCGCCGATCTCGGAAGGTTCGAGATCATCGATGACCATGGCCTCGAGCGTCGCTTTCGAATCCGCATCGGTGAGCAGGGGACGATCGCGGATCACGGAAATGCCGTTCTCTTCGACACTGAGTGTCACGGCATCCCCGGTAAAGGTGACGATGGCCCTGAAATTCCGCGCCTTTGGCGCAGACGATGCGACCTCCAGAGACCGGTTCAGCCGCTCCCAGGGGTCCAGTCCGCCGTCCATCCCTGCACAAGTGTTCCATGTCCAGACGCGTGGATTGCGCACCGCCTCGACTTCGTATTCTGAACCGGGCGCACGGAGCATCACCACAGAGCCAAACCTGGCGTCCAAAGCGGAAAAGCGCTCCAGAAATGTGCGTACGCCGTTGTCCCCCTGCCGGCCTACGCCAGTCTCGGGATCGATCAGCGCGACGTCCGGCACTCTCGTCTCGAGATACTGTGTCGCGACGTCGACATTGGCGAGGGTCCTGAAGTTCGCTCCCTCGACGTTCTCCTGCACCATCAATTGCATGGTTGGATCGTTGCAAATGAACAAGACGTTCACGGCGATGCCTCCGTGTCGTGTGCAAGCGGTACATGTATCTGGAAGCCGGCTGTCGTACGCTCCAGCCCGCCGCCATGGGCCAACAAGACTGCCCGCACGCTGTCTTGGGCGTCTGCGGCGGCCTCCAGGGCCGCGGCACGCACGGCGTCCTCCGGCTTCGCGGATTGCTCGATCTCCGCTCCCGACAATTCGATCTCAGCCTGCAGACTCAGATGGCGAAGCTTGATGCTTATGGGGCCGGTGTCGCGTGAGAGCATATAGCCGAGCAATGTGCGAAGTGCATAGGCCAGCCGGCCTCGATCGCCGCTGACTTCGGCCTCGCTGGCGGTGTCCAGCCGTAGCCGGTCGCGGTCAGTCCCCGGAAGCGTATCGCAGAGTTCGTCCAACAGCGCCTTGAGCGGGACGATGCGCTCCTCTCTCTTCGGATCGCGCAGCGCTCCTTGTGCTTCGGCGAGTCGCTCGAAGGTGATGTCGGCCTTTGCGATGCCCTCGCGCACTTGCTTAGCCAACGGTGCGATCGTGTCCTGCAGCGAGACGTGCCCAAGCTGTTTGGCCAGCGTGGCGGCCAGCAGAAGCGGCGCACGCACCTGACGGGCCACTTCCTGCACGGTCTCGGCGATGTAACGTGTCTCGACGTTGTAGGTCTGGCGATCGGCGCCGCTGAGCAGCCAGATGATGTCGGACGTCCTTGTCATGTCCTCGAGCCGCCTGACGTGCGTTTCCACACCTTTGCCGCCCTTCGGTCCAATGCTCAGCTTTGCCTCGGTCTGGTGCGGGCCGGGAAGGCCGGCGCCGTTCGGTCCATGCACGAACTCGATGAGACGATGGTCTCGTCTGTCGAAATACAACGGCGGGAGGCCGAGAAGCTCGCGCGCACGTGGGTTGGCGCGCAGGATCACGCCGGCGTCGTCGGTGATCAGAACGGCTTTGTCGATCAGGTCGATCAGGCGTTCGTTCAGCTTGTATTCGCGCAGCTGCGAGATGCGCGCGGCCAGACCCTTGACCAGGGGGGCAATATGATCCCCGTCCTCCTCGATAAAGGCATTGGGCTGGCGGGAGACCGTATCCAGAACCCAGCGTGTGCGGCCATTGATCGTAATGGCGATCGTCAGCGCCGAGCGTGGCTTCTCGCCGACCGAACGGAACCAGTGCGGCGGTCGTCCGGCATCGTCGAGTTTGGTCACGTCGCTCGCAACGAGCACGCCGGTGTTGCCGCGCCGCGCGTTACGGATGGCGGCGCCGAGCATTCCCGATTCAAGAGCACGGGCCTCGTCGAATTCCTCGCCTGGCCGCGGGTCGTAGAGCGGCTGTGTATAGTTCTTCGGGATTGCCAGCGGATGCTCGGCTTCATTTTCAGTTTCCGGGAATTGGGCGAAAAGCTGCAGCTCTTCCGCATCCGCGTGCGGATCTGCGTCCCGCGAAGGCATCGTCTCGGCTCCCTCCGGATGATGCGCGATGAAGGCCGCCGCATGGTCCCAGCCAAAATGCCTGACCAGCTCGCGCAGCAATATGAGCACCGCATCCGGTACCGTCTCGGCGGCCTCGATGTTGGCGACGAGGGTTCTTTGCGCGGCCTCCGCCTCACGTCTGGCGCGTCGGAGCATCATGAGCAGAAGGGTGTCGAGGCCGAGGCGATCGAGCACGGCGAGTGGATCGCGAGGCAATTCCTCTTCATCATCGTAGCCGGACCCGGCCGTTCCTGCCTCGCTCAGGACCTCGAAGCGCCTTGGCTGCGTCGAAGCCAACGTCAGAACGGCCTCTGTGCGGCCGTTCGGCCGAATTGGAACGATGGCAAAGGACTCCAGCGGCTTGCCGCCGGGCCGGACCTCCCGCAGGAGCTTCAACAGGGGCTCGTCGTGGCGATCGGGATTCGATTCCATCCACTTCGTAAGTTCTTCGCGGTAGGGACCGGCGTCGAACTGCGCGAGCTCCTCCCTGGACATGCGCCACCACATGCGCGGCCAGTGATTCGGTGGCTCGGGGTGCATCAGGATGGGGCGTATCCATTCGGCGCTGCCGGAGACCTCGCTGATGATCGCGAGGTCATGCGGCAGGACGTCCCTCAACAGGTCGAGCATTCGGCGGGTTCGGTCTCGCCAGGTCGGGCCATGCGGGCCATCGGGCTTCGGGGCCGATCCACCCTTCGCCGTTTCAAGGGCCGCCTCTCGCAATGCGACGCGCAACGCATTGATGATGCCCTCGCGGATGACGATCTGCACGCCGCGTAAAGTGCTGCCGTCCAGAAATTCAGGAAGCAAGGTCAGTCGCGGCTCCGAGTGCACCTTGTGCGTGCCGATCAGCACGGCGGCACCGCTTGTAAGCCTGATTGAGCGCGACGTCTTGGTGTCGAGCACTTCGCCCAGCTTGACAACGAACTCGTCCCGGAAGCGCTCGGGGAGCAGGTCCACAAAGCGCTGTCCGACCAGTTCAGTCATGCTCCAGAGGCGGAGCGCCGCAGGGTTGGCGAAATCGACCCGACCGTCGAGTCCAAGCCGGACCACCCCGTAAGGTGTCCGCTCGAATTTCTGCTGCTCCGCGGCCTGCAGGGCATCGAGGCTGATGATCAACACCAGCAGTCCGTCCGCCAGTCGCACAGGCTGCGCCAGGACGAGCGTCGGCATGGTTGCGGTATAGAGCAGAGCCGGCAGTGGCTTGGGCCTGTCGGACCGGGCTGCGTCGATCAAGGTCTCGAACGGAATCGAGAGCGCGGTGTCGAGCGACACACCTGGCTTGATGGTGGTTGCGAGATTGTATGGCGACAGATCGGCGTCACCAACTCGTCCATCAGGTCCGAGTAGAAGGTAAGGCAGTTGGAGGGCGCGTAGCGCAGAATGGCCGGCGCCTGCGGAGGCCTGCGCGTTCGCGGCAATGGATGGATCCGCCGTCGTGGACGTGGACATGAGCGTGCCTCCGCCTCTGTCGGGGCTTTCGGCTCGCGTTTCACGAACTCACGGTCGGAACCATGACGCTGAACCAATAATTCCCGACGCTTTCAGGGTACAACGTCTCCGGGTTCAACGATGTGAAGTGCTTCACACGCCAAGCGTGCGAGGGTCTGGCTGCACCCGCTCCATTGCCGGCCTTTCCCGACGTCGCAGCCATCGCACGGCAGCGCAGTGGGTATGTGCTGGGAGGGCAACGTCGCGTCAGGTTGATCGGGGACGCACCGTCGCGGCGACCAGCTTGCGGGAGATGAGTCAACAACTCTTACCCGTCGAGCGATGGGCCCGATAGCGAGGAGGCGTCAGGGAGACGCGCTTCCTTCGCGTACGTTGTTCGAAACGATCGGGTGATCAGGAAGCGGGTCACCTTCGCTGCTCCGGATACCGCCTGGCTCAGCTTTGATTTTGAAATATTCTGGAAACGACAACCACCCCTGCGGGTTGCTTGTCCGCATTCTCACCGGCAGGAGCCTTGGGGCGCGTCTGGCTCGTCGGCGATCCGGCGACGCCGGGTTGTCCCGGAGGGGCGGGCCGGCAATCGCCACTTTCTGCATCCGGTACGACAAACGTGGTCTGCATGAATCGCTCCCAGTTTTGATCTCTTGCGAACGTCGTCACAAACAACAAAACCGCCAGGTGGATGCGCAGTTAACAATCCCTCATTTCATGGACCGCCATACGGCTTTGTGTCGGGCCGCGTTCCTCGGGTTCAACGGACTGTTGCCTTTGAGCCGGTCACGCGTTCTTGTAGTAAGCCGGCAAGGCGCCGATGGCCAAGGCCGCCTTGTCCTGGCGCATAGCGGGCGAAGCCGGAAGTGTCGACCTTGGTCGCGGCTTCCTCGCAAGGAGTCCGTGTACGCGTCGCGCGGACGTTCAATCCACCGGAGTGAGCACTGTCGCAAACCCGAGCCGGTCGCATCATCCGCATGTGCCAGGAACCATCGCTCCAAGCGGGAGTTGGCTGCTGAGGCAGGGGAGACATCTCACACGAGGGCCATCGTGCAAGAAGACGTGCGTGTGCGCGCCACCGCGCAGATTGCGGGACATCCGGTTCATCCGATGCTGGTGCCGATTCCGATCGTGTGTTTCATCGGGGCGCTGCTGACCGACATCACTTATGTCGTCAGCACCGAGATCATGTGGGCGGATTTTTCGGCGTGGCTTCTGCTCGTCGGCGTCATCTTTGGCGTGCTGGCGGCCATCGCGGGCCTCACCGATTTCCTCGGTAACCGGCTGGTGCGGGCGCAGGCGCCGGCCTGGCCACACCTGATCGGCAATGCGGTGGTGCTGATCCTGGCGATCTTCAATACGATGATCCACATGCGCGATGCCTGGACATCGGTGTGGCCGACCGGGCTCGTTCTGTCCGCGATCACTGTGCTGATCCTGCCGATCACGGGCTGGCTTGGCTGGGCCATGGTCTATCGCCACGGCGTGGGAGTTGCGCGATGAAGTTCTTGCTTGTCCGCGCGCTGCTGTGTTCGTCGCTGCTGTCTCTGGCCGGCTGCAATGACGGCAGCGGCGATCCCAGGGCGCAAGTGGGCGTCAACCCGACGCTCCCCGACATCCAGCAATATCTGCTGCCGCCGATCCACATCGCCCGCATCGTCGGCTGGAAGAAGGATGAGGCACCGACGGTTGCGCAGGGCTTGCAGGCCAAGGCCTTCGCCACAGGCTTGCAGCACCCGCGCTCGCTCTACGTGCTGCCCAATGGCGACGTACTGGTGGTGGAATCCAAGGCGCCGAAGGGCGCCCCGATCAAGCGGCCAAAAGAGATCGTGATGGGCTTCGTCGAGTCCTGGGCGACCTCGGGCGGCGATACCGGCGCGAGCAACCGCATCACGCTGCTGCGCGACAGCAATGGCGACGGCGTGCCCGAGACGCAAAGCATCTTCCTCGACCATCTCAACTCGCCGTTCGGCGTCGCGCTGGTCGGCAACGATCTCTATGTCGCAAACACCGATGCGATCGTGAGATATCCCTACACCGAGGGCGACACGAAGATCACGGCGCCCGGGACGGTGTTGACGCCGCTGCCGGGCGGACCGATCGATCACCATTGGACCAAGAGCCTGGTCGCGAGCCCCGACGGTTCAAAACTCTATGCCGGCGTTGGCTCCAACAGCAACATCACCGAGAACGGCATGGAGGCCGAGCACAACCGCGCCGCGATCCTCGAGGTCGACCGTGCCAGCGGCCGCTGGCGCGTGTTCGCAAGCGGCCTGCGCAATCCAAACGGGCTGACTTTCGAGCCGCAGACCGGCGCGCTATGGACGGTGGTGAACGAGCGCGACGAACTCGGTCCCGATCTCGTGCCCGACTACATGACATCGGTGAAGGATGGCGGCTTCTACGGCTGGCCCTACAGCTATTACGGCCAGCACGTCGACCCCCGCGTCGAGCCGCAGCGGCCGGATCTCGTCGCCAAGGCGATCGTGCCCGATTATGCGCTGAGCTCGCATGTCGCCCCGCTCGGGCTTGCCTTCAACACCGGCAGCAGTCTGCCGGCAGCCTATCGCGGCGGTGCCTTTGTCGGCGAGCACGGCAGTTGGAACAGGCAGGTGCTCAACGGCTACAAGGTGGTCTTCGTGCCGTTCACGGACGGCAAGCCGAGCGGTCCGGCACAGGACGTCGTCACGGGCTTCCTGAACGGCGACAACCAGGCGCGTGGCCGTCCCGTGGGCGTCGCCATCGACAAATCAGGCGCGCTGCTGGTCGCAGACGATAGCGGCAACACGGTTTGGCGGGTGAGCGCCGCGCATCCGCAGCTGACGCAACGATAGATCGCGAGAACGAGAGGAGCTCCACAATGGGCCTTGCTCAATATGCCGTCGTGCCGGTGCAGGGCGAATGGGGCGTGCTGCATGATGGCGACGTCAAGAGCCGGTACGCCACCAAGGAAGCCGCCTTCGAGTCGGCGGTCGCCGCGGCATCCCTGGCGCTTCGTGAGGGACATGAAGTCCATGTCAGCGTGCCCGGCCGCGAAGCCGGCGACAACGCGCTGGGTGCGTAGACGTCGGCCGCAGAATGGCGTTCGAAGGAAGGAGGCCGCGATGACCAAGCCCCGCGAGCAGAACGGCGTCGAGCCATCACGGTCCGAGGACGACATCCAGCGCGAGCAGCTCGGACCGCGCGGCGTGCCGGACGCGCCCGATCCGGCCAAGATGACGCCTCAGCGCGAGAAGAAGACGCCGAAGCATATCGATCCCGGTCACACCTCCTAACACCTGTTCTGCGGCTGGCGCCGCAGTGCCATTCGGAACCGACATTCCCGCTCGTCCCATATACCGGGTATGACGTGCCGCCGGCGCGATCTGCGCCTGGCGGGCAGGCGACGTTTGGAATGCGGTTCTTGAAATCTGACGGCAGGCTCGTCGGCGTCCTGCTGGTGCTCGCGATCACGCAATTGGTCGGATGGGGCACGATAGGCCTTCCCGCCATCGTCGGGCGCGATCTCGCCGCCGATCTCGGCATGAGCTTGCCGGCGGTGTTTGCCGGGACATCCGTTCTCTACGTCTCGATGGGGCTGTGCGGCCCGTTGCTCGCCAAATCGTTTGCGCGGCATGGTGCGCGGACGGTCATGATGGTCGGCACGATCGTCACTGCGCCGGGCTTCGTGCTGCTGTCGCTCGCGCGCGAGCCGATGCTTTATTTCGCAGCGTGGATCGTGCTCGGCATCGCCGGCAGCGCCACGCTGTCGAGCGGCGCCTATATCATGCTGAACGAGATCGCGGGGCGGCAGGCCAAGAATGCGATCGGCGCGCTCATGCTGGTGACGGGCCTGTCCAGCAGCATCTTCTGGCCGACGACCTCGTTCCTGAGCGGTCACCTCGGCTGGCGGGGGACGTGCCTCGTCTATGCCGCGATGATGCTCGTCGTCAGCCTCCCGCTCCATGCGTTCCTCGCGCCACGCCGGAAGATCGCCGGGGATGATGCTGGCGAGCCGGCCAAGCGGTCGCCGCCGGCTGCGATTCCAAGGAGCACGTTCGGCCTCGTCGTCGCCGCGATCACGCTGAACGCCTTCGTCAATTTCGGCATCAGCGCCATCCTGATCGAGCTGCTCCGGGCGGAGGGGCTGGCGCCGGCGCAGGCGCTCGCCTTCGGCTCGATGCTGGGCGTGATTCAGGTCAGCGCCCGCGGACTGGATCTTCTCGGCGGCGGGCGGTGGGACGGGATCACGACCGGGCTCGCCGCCGGCACTGCGCTGCCCCTCGCCATGCTGCTCTTGATGCTGGGCGAGGGCGCAACCTGGGCCGTTGCCGTCTTCATCCTGCTCTATGGCGCCGGCAGCGGCGCGATGGCGGTGGCGCGGGCCACCATTCCGCTCGTGTTCTACGACCAGGCCGAGTTCGCCAGGGCGATGTCGATGATCGCGCTGCCGCTCAATCTCGCCTCCGCGATCTCGCCGCCGCTTCTCGTCGGCCTGCTCACCGAATTCGGCAGCCGCGGTGCGCTCGGTCTCACGCTGGCTTTCTCCTGCGCGACGGTGCTGATCCTGGTCCTGCTCGGACGGCGGCGGCCGCGGGCGGTGGCGGCAGTGACGTGAGCCGATCATGCATTATTCGCGGCGCGGAAAGTTGCGGCAGAAAGCGGCTGCCCGGCAGGAGATGGCCGCATGCCGCCAGTGCAGTGCTCAGGAGCCCAAAATAGTGTATCCGCAGGGAGCGCGGCATGGCCTGGAGCCGCCGCGCCAAGATCAGTTCCCCGGAGGAAATCGACATGTCGGCCTTGCCGCTCTCAGGCATCAAGATCCTTGACCTCACCCGCGTGCTGGCCGGGCCCCTGTCGGCCCAGATGCTGGGCGATCTCGGCGCGGAGGTGATCAAGATCGAGCGGCCGGGCACCGGCGACGACGCGCGCGCCTTCGGACCGCCTTACCTGGCCGATCCCGAGGGCAAGGCCAACAACAACAATTCGTTCTACCTCTGCGCCAACCGCAACAAGAAGTCGGTCACCGTCAACATCGCCAAGCCCGAGGGCCAGGCGATCATCCGGGAGCTCGCCAAGGATGCCGATGTCTTCATGGAGAACTACAAGGTCGGCGATCTCAAGCGCTATGGCCTCGACTACGAGACCATCAAGGCGATCAATCCCGGCATCATCTATTGCTCGGTGACCGGCTTCGGCCAGACCGGTCCCTACGCGCCGCGTGCCGGCTATGATGCCATCCTGCAGGCGATGGGCGGGTTGATGAGCGTCACCGGGCATATCGACGGAGAGCCTGGCGAGGGCCCGATGAAGGTCGGCCCGTCGATCGTCGACTACATGACCGGCATGAACGCGTCGATCGGGATTCTCTCGGCGCTCTACCATCGCGATGCCAATGACGGGCAGGGACAGCACATCGACGTCTGCCTGTTCGACACCGTCATCGCATCGCTGTCGCACTGGCTGCAGATCTACCTCGTCAACGGCAAGACGCCGCCGCGCCGCGGCACCTGGGGCAATGGCGGCATGCCCGCCGGCGTGTTCCGCTGCGCCGACGGCGAGTTGATGCTGGTGGTCGGCAATGACGGCCAGTTCCAGCGCACCTGCGCGGTGCTCGGCGAGCCCGAGCTCGCGAACGATCCGCGCTTCGTCAAGAACAACGACCGCGTCGTGCACGGCAAGGAGATCATGGCGATCTTCGCCGGCCTGTTCCTCAGGAAGCCGGTGGCCTACTGGCTGGAGAAGCTGGAGGAGGCCGGGGTGCCGTCAGGCCCGATCAACAATTTCGAGCAGGTGTTTTCCGACCCGCACGTCCAGTCGCGCGGCATGCGGGTGAAGGTCAACCATCCCTTTGAGCCCGATCTCTCGCTGGTCCGCAACGCGCTGACCCTCTCGGAGACGCCGATCCAGACCTACCGCGCTCCGCCGTTGCTGGGGGAGCACACCCGGGAGGTGCTCGGCGGCAAGCTCGGCTATGATGCGGAGAAGATCGAGGCGCTGAAGCGACAGGGGATCATCTAGCCGGATGAGCGCGGGCCGCGGCGCGCGCCGTTGCGACAGCCGGGAATGCGCGCAATACTGGGCCTTGCCTGAGGCTTGCGCGCAATTCCCAGACAACCCCGGTCCGTAGTCGCACAGGCTTCCGTTCCGCGCGCGACTCTGCTTCGATCTCCCCACTTGAGTGCGGGAGGGAAGCGAATGTCCTACACGATCGGGTTCCAGGCCAAGGACCAGAAGGCCATTCTGGCGACCGAGGCGGCCACGGCCAATCAGGCCGTCGCCATCATTGCCGCGCTGCGGCAGAGCGCCGAGGAAATAAAGTTCATCCGATCGCCCCAAGAAGGCGAGATGGGCATCGAGATGCTGCTGCTGCTCGCCAAGGAAGAGGCCGAGGAGATGCCGCCGCGGGCATAGCCCGCCGCCGCGCCACGCGCGGAATTCCGAGGTCTTCCCGCACGCGGGAGCGACCTCGCATCGGCTTTCGACCGAGCTAATTGATCAGCGCGCGTCCCGCGCCAACGCGCGGGCCGGCGTCTTCGTCTCCGCCTTTCCCGCCGTCAGCGCCATCGTTGCCACGCTGACCACGCGCGCGACCACGTCCTCGACGTCGTCGAGATCGCATTTGCCTTCCGACAGCTTCGTCAGCCGCTCGCTCTCGCGGATGGTGTGGTGCGCCATCGCGAGCGCGAAGTTGAGGCCCCAGTAGATATCGACCTCGCTGCGATCGGGCAGGGCGCGGCGCATCGCGCCGGCGAATTTGCGCAAATGATCGATTTCGCGGTTCTTGATGCGGCGGATCGGCGGCACGGATTCGATCGAAGCGCGGATCATGAAGCGCGCCGCGGTGGAGCGCTGGTTCTCCGGGCCGAGGCAGCCGCGCAAGGTCGGACCGACCAGGGCGCGCAAGATCACCTCGATCGGCGCCCGGCCGCCGCCTTGCTCTTCCGCCGCCTTCAATTCGCGCAGGCGCTCGCGGTTGGTGGCGATCGAACGTGTCACGAACAGCTCCGCGATCAGTTCGTCCTTCGAGCCGAAATGATAGTTCACCGCCGCCAGGTTGACGCCCGCCTCCGCGACGATGTCGCGCAGCGTCACGTCGCCGAAGCCGCGATCGGCGTAGAGCCGTTCGGCGGCAGCGAGAATGGCAGACCTCGTATGATCGCTGGCCATGGGTGCCCTCGGGGAGGGGAGTTGCAATTCAAACAGTTGTATGAAACTATCGTTTGAAGGTCGGAGAAAGTCAATCCGCAATCGGGACTCGTTCGCAACTGCGATGGGTTCCGCTGAGGCTCGCAAGCGGCGCAGTCGCGATTGCGGGCTGCGCGCAGCGGGAGGACAATCCGGCGCAAAAGCGTTTGTTGAAAGAAGCGAGGAGCGTCCCATGGATTTCGATCTGTCCCCCAAGCAGAAGGAATGGCTCGACCGCGTGCGGTCCTTCATGGCCAAGCACGTCCGCCCGGCGGTGCCGGTCTACGACCAGCAGGACAAGAGCGGCGACCGCTGGAAGGTCATCCCGATCCTGGAAGATCTCAAGAAGAAGGCGAAGGCCGAAGGTCTCTGGAACATGTTCATGCCGCCGTCCGAGCATGAAGACGACGAATTTCGCGGCGCGGGATTGACCAATCTCGAATATGCGCTGCTGTCGGAAGAGATGGGCCGCATCACCTGGGCCTCGGAAGTGTTCAACTGTTCCGCGCCTGACACCGGCAACATGGAAGTGTTCATCCGCTACGGCACCAAGGAGCAGAAGCGCAAATGGCTGCGTCCGCTGATGGACGGCGAGATCCGTTCCGCCTTCCTGATGACGGAACCGGCGGTCGCCTCGTCCGACGCCACCAACATCGAAACCCGCATCGAGCGTGACGGCGACCATTACGTCATCAACGGCCGCAAATGGTGGTCGTCCGGCGTCGGCGATCCCCGCTGCAAGATCGCGATCCTGATGGGCAAGACCGATTTCAAGGCGGCCAAGCACCAGCAGCAGTCGCAGATCCTGGTTCCGCTCGACACTCCCGGCATCAAGGTCGAGAAGATGCTGCCGGTGTTCGGCTTCGACGACGCGCCGCACGGCCATGCCCAGGTGCTGCTCGAGAACGTGCGGGTGCCGAAGGAGAACATCCTGCTCGGCGAAGGCCGCGGCTTCGAGATCGCGCAGGGCCGCCTCGGACCTGGCCGCATCCATCACTGCATGCGCACCATCGGCAAGGCCGAGGAGGCGCTGGAGAAGATGGTGAAGCGTCTCACCTCGCGCACCGCCTTCGGCAAGAAGATCGTCGAGCATTCGGTGTGGGAGCAGCGCATCGGCGAAGCCCGCACCAACATCGAGATGACGCGTCTTCTGTGCCTCAAGGCGGCCGACATGATGGACAAGGTCGGCAACAAGACCGCGCAGGCCGAGATCGCCATGATCAAGGTCGCAGCCCCCAACATGGCGCTGAAGATCATCGACGAGGCGATCCAGGCCTTCGGCGGTGCCGGCGTCTCGGATGAGGCGGGCCTCGCCAAGGACTACGCCCATATCCGCACGCTCCGTCTCGCCGACGGTCCGGACGAGGTGCACAATCGCGCCATTGCCAGACTTGAGGTTCGGAAGTATGCAAATTCTCCCAATCATTGAGAGGGAGAGCCGGGAGGCGCTCCCGATCTGAAGAAACGACAGGGCATGATGCGGTGACCGCTTGACGCAAGTGCGTCAGCGGTTACCGATTAGGATCATGCTCGACCTGAAAAGGTCAGGACTGAAGAGGGAGCGTCATCGTGGCTGACGGCGTCAGGAAAGACGAAGAGTTCTCGGGCACCAAGCCGGTCGAGGAGCGGCATCGTTTCGACGAGCTGCGCCTGGAAGGCTGGATGCGCGAGCACGTCGAGGGCTTCGAGGGGCCGCTGGTCGTCCTCCAGTTCAAGGGCGGCCAGTCCAACCCGACCTACCGTCTCAACACGCCGAACCGCTCCTACGTGATGCGCCGCAAGCCGTTCGGCAAGTTGCTGCCGTCGGCGCATGCGGTCGATCGCGAATATCGGGTGATCGCGGCGCTTGGAAAGCAGGGTTTTCCGGTCGCGCGCGCCTATGCGCTGTGCCAGGACGACGGCGTCATCGGCGCCGCCTTCTACATCATGTCGATGGAGGAGGGCCGGGTGTTCTGGGATCCGACGCTGCCGAGCCAGGACGCCGACGCGCGGCGCAAGATCTTCACCAGCAAGATCGAGACGCTCGCCAAGCTCCACATGTACGATCCCACGGCGATCGGCCTCGGCGATTTCGGGAAGCCCGGTAACTACTTTGCACGCCAGATCGACCGCTGGACCAAGCAGTATCGCGCGTCCGAGACGCAGCACATTCCCGAATTCGAGAAGGTCGCCGAATGGCTGCCCAAGACCGTGCCGGAGCAGGCGCGCGTCTCGATCGTGCATGGCGACTATCGCCTCGACAACATGATTTTCCACGCAACGGAACCGCGCGTGCAGGCCGTGCTGGACTGGGAGCTGTCGACGCTCGGCGATCCCATGGCCGACTTCACCTATCTCCTCATGCAGTGGATCATGCCGGGCCTGCAAGGCGTCGACCTCAAGGCGCTGAACATCCCGAGCCTGGAAGAAGCGGCGCAGATCTATTGCAACGCGACCGGGATGAGCGTGCCCGATCTCAACTGGTACTTCTCCTACAATCTCTTCCGCCTCGCGGGCATCACCCAAGGCATCGCCGGCCGCATCCGCGACGGCACCGCCGCCAACGCCAAGGCGCTTGAGTCAGCCAAGCGCACCGTGCCGCTGTCAAAGGCCTCGTGGGAATACGCGCAGAAGGCGGGCGCGGTGTAGGACGAAAAAGGCGCGGCCGATGGTCGCGCTTTTTGCGTTTTCAGAGCGCCGCTCTCGTGTCCCGGACGCGCTGCAGCGTGCAACGCTGCTGCGCAGAGCCGGGACCCAACAACGGCGAGTGACGATCACCCCTTCGCGCAATGCGCGATCAGCCGCTCCACGAAGCTCGCGCATTTCTCCAGCTCGGCCATCTCCACGAACTCGTCCGGCGTATGCGCCTGCGCGATCGCGCCCGGGCCGATCACCACCGAGGGGATGTCGGCGATGCTGGCAAACAAACTGGCTTCGGTGCCGAAAGCGACCTTGGCGTGGTCGTTGCGGCCCGCAAGGCTCTTGGCGAGGGTGACAATTGCGGCATCGGCGGCCGTGTCGAGCGCGGGATAGTCGAGGATCTCCTCGAAATCGATGCCGCAGTCCGGATGTCTCGCCTTCATCGCCGGCTCGATCTCGGCCTTGGCCCAGGCGACGATCGCATCCGTCACCTCTCTGGACTCGGTGATGCCGATGCCGCGGCATTCGAAATCCACCGTACAGGTATCCGGCACGATGTTCAGCGCGGCGCCGCCGTGCACGATGCTGGTGAGCAGCGTCGAATGCGGGACGTCGTAGAGGCTGTCCGTCGCGCGCACGGCCGCGAGCGCGACGGCGCGGCGGCGGATCTCGACGATCAACTCGGCCGCGTATTCGATCGCGTTGACGCCGTCGGGCGCGATCGAGGAGTGGCGGGCGAGCCCGCGAAAGGTCGCGCGCACGCCGTGCTTGCCCTTGTGGCCGATGACGACCTGCATCTGGGTCGGCTCGCCGATGAAGGCACCGAGCGGCCTGATCGTCTTCTTTTTCGCGACCTCGCGCAGCATCGGCCGCACGCCCACGCAGCCGATCTCCTCGTCATAGGAGATCGCCAGATGAATTGGCGTCTTGAGCCCGGCCTCCAGCATCTCCGGCACCATGGCGAGGCACACCGCGACAAATCCCTTCATGTCGGTGGTGCCGCGGCCATAGAGCCTGCCGTCGCGCTCGACGAGCTTGAACGGATCATGGCTCCAGTCCTGGCCCGCGACCGGCACGACGTCGGTGTGGCCGGACAGAACGAGGCCGGGACGGTCTTCGGGGCCGATCGTGACCCACAGCGAGGCCTTCTCGCCGGTCTCATCGACGATGCGCTCGCCCTTGACGCCGAGCGCGGCGAGATAGCTCTCGATATGGGCAATCAAGGGCAGGTTGGTGCGGTCGCTGACGGTGTCGAAGCCGACGAGGTCGGCGAGGATCTGGCGGATACGGTCGGGTCTTGAGCCTGGCATGTCTCGGTCTTGTCAGAGGGATGGAAGCTGAAGGCGATTGCATGAAGCGACTGCATGAACCATACCAACGTGGTGGCGGGATGGGCAAATCAACACGACGCTCTCCGTAGCCTGGGTGAGCGAAGCGACACCCAGGACAACTCGCGCCGGGAATCCCGGATGTCGCTTCGCTCATGCGGTCTACCAGACCTTGGGTTGCCCGACGGGCAAAACACCTGAGCCATAGGTCAACGCGCGGTAGCGAAAATATTTCACTTTGCCGAATTTCGGAATTGTCGTATATGTCGCGACAACCCGGCCCAAGGAAGAGGGGCGTATCGCGATCGTCACGACACGCGGGCCGGACGGCGGTGGACGTGGGTCACACCGGCGCGAAGGGCATCGCAGGGCGGGCAACCGTGAGCGAGAGTGTCGCGCGTACGACCGGTGTGACGTGCGTACGGCAAAATCGTGTGGTCCTGACGCCCGGGGTCTGTGCGTCAAGTCTTGCGGAGATGTGTGTTGCCCGACCGGGCGAGCGCATCAGTGATCCGCGAGGCGACGGGGGCAATAGTGCATCGCTCCCCGGGGAGAGCACGACATAAGCCGTAAAACCACTGCGCAGGGAAGGCCGATTGCTTGGCTACACCTGTATGCCGCTGTGCAGATTCTTGTTGCCACCTTTCGCACAGTGGACCGTGGGTGCCCGGCCGGCATCCGGTCTTCCCTGCGCCCTCTTTCATGTGAGGGTGAGGCGACGGAAGCAAAGCTCGGGCGAAACAAGCCGCGAGGACGTGAAAGTGTGTCTGCGGTGAAGGTGCAAATTGAATGCGCGAGGCATTCACCACTCGCAATGACGGTATTGAAGCAATTGCGAGCCAAACTCCGGCTCTCGCGCCCCGGACGCAGCGCAGCGCCTCTCGGCGATGCGCTGCAGAGCCGGGGCCCATGCTTCAGCGAGCTGTGCGGCCCGCTGGTCCGGCTCTGCGCAGCAGCGTAAGAACGCTGCAGCGCGTCCGGGACACCAGATCACCCGTGCTAAACCGGTTTCCCCGTATATGGCATCGACGCCGTCAAGCCGCCGTCCACCGGGAAGGCCTGGCCGTTGACGTACGACGCTTCGTCGCTCGCCAGGAACAAGCCCATCGCGGCGAGTTCGTGCGGCTGGCCGGGGCGCTTGAGCGGGTTGAGCTGGCCGATCTTGTCCTGGGTGCCACGCTCCTTGGCGCGGTCGAAAATCGGCTTGGTCATGCCTGTCTCGATCAGGCCGGGGCAGACCGCGTTGATGCGCACGCCGGTGCCGGTGAGCGAATAGGCGGTGGTCTGCACCAGGCTGATCACACCGGCCTTGCTCGCCGCATAGGGATGTCCGCTGGCGCCGGCTTTGAGGCCCGCGACGGAGGCGGTCAGCACGATCGCGCCGGACTGCTGCTTGACCATGTGCGGCATCGCGTGTTTCACCGCGAGAAACGGTCCGATCAGGTTGATGCGCAAGATCTCTTGCCAGTGCTCCACCGTCTGCTCGGGGATCGGAACGAGTCCGCCGGAGATGCCGGCATTGGCCCAGATCACGTCGAGCCGGCCATGCGTCTTCACCGCCTTGTCGATGACGGCGATGACGTCCGTTTCGGAGCCGGCATCCGCGATCATGGCTTCGGCGACACCGCCGGCTTTCTTGATCTCGCCGACCGTCTCCTTCACGGCCTCGGTGCGATCGACCGCGATCAGCTTTGCGCCTTCCCTGGTGAACAGCAGTGCAGCCGCGCGACCGATGCCGCTGCCCGCGCCGGTGATGATGACGGATTTGCCTTGCAGGCGGCCCATGCGTTTCTCCCTTTTGCTTGCGCACGGCGCTTGCCGCGCGACGGAATTTCAAACAAGATTTCAAACGGTAAAGTGTCTTGAGACACGTTCGCTACTCACGTACAGCGACATCAGACGGGATGGAAGGGTTTCGATGACAGGTGCAGACAAGCCCAATGTGGTCACGACACGGTGGTGGTGGGTCCGTCACGCGCCGGTGCGCAACGACGGCGGCAACATCTACGGGCAAAGCGATATCGCCTGCGACACCAGCGATACCTACGTGTTCAATGCTGTTGCCAAGGTGCTGCCACGCACGGCGGTCTGGTATTCGAGCAATCTGATGCGCACCCACCAGACCGCCGAGGCGATCTGGGCCGCGGGCTTCCCAAGGCCTGCATCGATGAAGTGGGAAGCGGATCTCGCCGAGCAAAACCTTGGCCGCTGGCAGGGCATGAACCGCGCCCGGTTCATCGCCAGCCGCCCCGTCGGCGCCAGCTGGTTCGCCGACATCAACGAGCCCGCGCCCGGCGGCGAAAGCTTCATGGACCTCTACAACCGCACGCGCCGCACCATCGAGCGGATCAACAAAGAGGCGGCAGGCCAGGACATCATCGCGGTCGCGCATGGCGGCACCATCAAGGCGGCGCTGGGCCTCGCGCTCGACGGCCAGCCGGAGCGGGGGCTGGCGTTCGATATCGACAACGTGTCGGTGACGCGGTTGGACCATTTTGCGAGCCCCGAGCGCACCGTCTGGCGGCTGCCGATGGTGAACCAGCAGCCTTGGATCGCGGATGCTGCGCACGCGGCGATGCACCAGCCGGCGGGACCGGAAGTCAAGAAGCTGGCCTGAGTTGGTCGTCATTCCGGGATGGTCCGAAGGACCAGACTATGGTGCGCAATTGCGCACCTGAGAATCTCGAGATTCCGGGTTCGATGCTCTGCATCGCCCCGGAATGACATAGAAACCAAGATCAATCTGGGAGAGACACATGACCTTGTTCGACATGAAGGGGAAAGTCGCCGTCATCACGGGATCGACGCGCGGCATCGGGCTTGCGATCGCCGAGCGCATGGCCGAGCACGGCGCCAAGGTGGTGATCTCCTCGCGCAAGGCCGACGTCTGCGAGCAGGTCGCGAAAGGCATCAACGACAAGTTCGGCAAGGGCACCGCGGTCGCGATCGCCGCCAACATCTCGTCAAAAGAGAACCTGCAGAACCTCGTCGACGAGAGCAACCGTGCCTTCGGCCGGATCGATGTGCTGGTGTGCAACGCCGCCTCGAACCCGTATTACGGACCGCTCGCCGGCATCTCCGATGATCAGTTCAGGAAGATTCTCGACAACAACATCGTCGCCAACAACTGGCTGATCTCGATGGTGGTGCCGCAGATGATCGAGCGCAAGGACGGCTCGATCATCATCGTGTCCTCGATCGGCGGCCTCAAGGGCTCGACCATCCTCGGCGCCTACGCGATCTCCAAGGCCGCCGACATGCAGCTCGCGCGGAACCTCGCTTGCGAATACGGCAAGCACAACATCCGCGTGAACTGCATCGCGCCCGGCCTGATCAAGACCGATTTCGCCAAGGCGTTGTGGGACAATCCGGAGAATTTGAAGGCCTCGACCTCGCGCTCGCCGCTCTTGCGCATCGGCATTCCCGACGAGATCGCAGGCGCCGCGGTGTTCCTGGGTTCGAAGGCCGGCGACTTCATGACCGGCCAGACCATGGTGATCGACGGCGGCGCGACGATCAGTTGACGCGATAGAGCGTCATCCCGGGGCGCGCTTAGCGCGAACCCGGGATCTCGAGATTCCGGGTTCGGTCCTGCGGACCGCCCCGCAATGACCCTTCGGGTCACTCCACCGCCGCGTAAACCAGATCCCGCACCAGGGTCCGCGTGTAGTCGCGCTGTCCGGGGCCCTGGCTCATGAACACCGCGAACAGATCCTCCTTCGGGTCGATCCAGAAGAACGTGCCGGCAATGCCGCTCCAGAAATATTGGCCGACGCTGCCGGGGAAGGGCGCGATGCCGGCCTCCTTGCGCACGGCGAAGCCGAGGCCAAAGCCGTGGCCGGGCGAGAGCAGGGTGCCGTTGATCGCAACGCCTGGCCCGAGGTGATCGGACGCCATCAGCTCCAGCGTCTTGCGGCCGATGATCCTGTTGCCGTCGAGCGTGCCGCCATTGCGCAGCATCAGGCAGAAGCGGGCATAGTCCATCGTGGTGGAGACCAGGCCGCCGCCGCCCGACTCCATCAGTGGCTGCTCGAGCATGTTGAACAGTGCGACCTTGTCGCCGGTCCAGGGATCGGCCGCGAACGGCTCGGCGAGCCTGCCCGCATTGGCCTCGGATGTCGAGAAGCCGGTCTCGGCCATCTGCAGCGGCGCGAGCACGCGCTCGGTGAGGAAGGTGCCGAGCGTCTTGCCGCTGACCACCTCGATGATGCGGCCCAGAATGTCCGTGGAGCGGCTGTAGTTGAACTCCGCACCGGGCTGGCAGACCAGCGGGAAGCTCGCCACCAGTGCGGCGTGCTCGGCATTGCTGATCTTGCGGCTGCGGACGCGGGACTCCTGGTAGAGCTTGTGCACGGGGCCGTCGCCCTGGTGCTCGTAGGTCAGACCCGAGGTGTGGCGAAGCAGGTCCTGCACGGTCATCGGTCGCGCCGGCGGCACCAGCTCCAGCTTGCCGTCCTTGACGATGCCGACCTTCTGGCTCGCAAATTCCGGGATGAATTTTGCGACGGCGTCGCTGAGCAGGAGCCGGCCATCCTCGACCAGCGCCATGATGCCGACCGAGACGATCGGCTTGGTCATCGAGAAGATGCGGAAGATCGAATCGCGCGCCATCGGTGCGGCGCCCGCCGGACTTTGCTTTCCGAGCGCCTCGAACCAGCCGATCTGGCCGCGCCGGGCGACCAGGACGGTGACGCCGGGAACGGTTCCCTTGTCGATCTCGCGCTTGAAGGCGTCCGACATGGCCTGGAGGCGGGGACGCGACAGCCCGAGCGTCTCGGGGCGGGCTTCCGGCACGGGCGGGGTCTGGAGCGCGGTCGTGGCCTGTGGGGCGGCTGTGGCGGTCGCTGTAGGGGTCATGGGCACTCCCGGTTTGTTTTTCGTTGTCGCCAACGGACTGTGGCCCAGAAACCCCGGCACAAACAAGCGGAGCCGGCGCGGTTCACCCTTGCAAACCGGCCGTCCCCTGTGCTTGAAAGCGGCCCTGATCCGCGGTGACGCGGGTTCGTAGGAGTGTAGCTCAATTGGTAGAGCACCGGTCTCCAAAACCGGGGGTCGCAGGTTCGAGCCCTGCCACTCCTGCCAGTAAAATCAGACACTTGGATGGGATGCTGGCGGGATAGGGACAAGAACGTCCCACGTACGAATCGCCGATAGCCAGCCCAGACGCCCGACGTTCCACGCTGAGCGAGGCCGCGCGGCGTCGACTAGCGCGCGGGGGCGCGTTCCGCGTCGAGGGGAATCTGACTGAGATCGACATTCCGGATGGGAACGCGACGCAGCAGCGAGACGATGGTGCCGCCAAGCTCGAAATAGGTGCGCAGCCGCAGCGCGCGGGACGACCCCTTCAGCTCCGCATTCAGGCTCACGGGGACCTGGACGTGGGTGAGGCCGAGCTGAAGTAGCGAGATCAATGCGCAGATCTGATAGCCGTAGCCGTCGGCCTTGACCGCGATCTGGCGCAGCCATCTCACGGGATAGACGATCATGCTGTGGTAGTCGGACAGCCAGAAGCCGAACAGGCAGTTCAGGATGAACCGCAGGGAATGCGACTGGAGGGAGCGGTTGATCGAGCGGTCCGACTGGTTGTCGCGATAGGTGATGACGATGTCGGCGGCGCCCGCCGCCTTGAACATGCGGGCAATACCCTCATTCTGAAAGGCGTGATCGCCCGGAATGAGGGTGATGGAATCGAACTTCGCACGCGACAGGGCGTATTCGAAGCCGGCACCGACGCCCCGCCGTTCGGCGTTGTGATGCACGACGATGCGCGGCTCGCCGGCCGCGAACTCGTCCATGATCGCGCCGGTGGCGTCGGTGCTGCCGTCGTCGATCAGGAAAATCTCGAAATCGTCGAGCAGCTCGCGGGCGAGCGGCAGCACGCCCTCAATGGTGTCGGCGATCTTGTCCTGCTCGTTCAGTGCAGGGATGACGATCGTAAGCCTTTTTGCCGCCTTGGAAGGTGTCATCGCAATGTCGCCGGTGCCGGCTACCCTGTACCCCTGGAACTCCAGCGCAACTCTAGGTCATCTGAGCCGGGCGAACAACACGGCCCGGTACGAAACCGGCGATGTGTGTGTTCTGCGCAACTAGTCCGAAAAATCATACAGACCGGTATCGCCAATGGCGAAAAGGCGGCGGAGCCGCGTGATCCTGCCGGCCAATTTCCGGCCCGCCGCAGTGGGGGCAAAGGTCGGGCCGATGTGCTCGGCGAGGCCGGACTCGACCAGTATCTTGGTCCTGCCGAGGAACACATCCGGAATCCGATGCTCCACCACCTCCGCGAGGGACGATTCGCGCCCGGGTCGCTCGGTGACATCGAGCAGTATCTCAAGCGAAACTGATTTGTAGACGGCGCCGAAGGCAAAGACGTAGCTCATCACGCCGAAGCTGAAGACCGAGGCGGCGTTCCAATATTGGAATTGCGGGACCGTCATGGCGCCGAGGATTGTGCTGGCGACGTGCGAGAGGACGGCGGCGATCGCCAGGACGATCGTGGGCGACAACGGCCGTGCCGTGCGCCGCGCCATCCATTGCATGGCGGGCGCAACGACGATGAACGCGATGATCCCGATGGCTCCCCAGACAAACGACATCATGGCGCGTGTCCGAGTCCCGTGACGAAACGAATGAGTCTGACGACGCCGGCGACCATCGTGCCCTTCACTGTCGCCACGAGCTTGCCGTCGCTTGAAGCAACCATTCCGGAGCCGAGCAGCAGTTTCAGCCGATTGCGGGCGAACGTGCCGAGATTGCCGCCCCGCATGTAAGCGGTAGCCCATTCGTCCGACGTCATCGGACGGCCGGCCTGAACCAGCGACGTCAGCAAGGTCAGGGTAAAGCCCCAGGCGAGCAGGCTCCAGAATACGTAGGACAGCAGGATGCCCGTGGCCAGCAGGAGCGCGCCGGCGAGGACGTCATCGAAATGCCGCTCGCCGGGAAGGAAAAGGCAAGCGAGCACAAACGATGCTGTTGCGAGGCCCACGCCGATCCGAAAGGTCCGGCCGGCGCCGCGTACGTTCGTGGCACGGGCCACGACGAACAACAACAATGGAAGCGCAACGCTGAGGCATATCGCGACGGCTTGCGCCGGGCCCGGTACGATATCCATGCTACAGACCGCGTTTCCAGTGCGCTTCGGCCAGCGCGATATCGACGGACGAGTCCTCGCCGGAGGCAGCCGGTGGTGTATGTCCGATCAGGTCCGAGACGAATGCTTCGGCTTGCCGGCGAAATGCCCAGCTTCGTCCGCGTTCCATTTGCGAGAATTGGCCGTCCTGATCGAGGGTGACCAAGGCCTCCTCTTCGGCAAAGGGCGGCGGCAATTCGATTGTTACGGTGCCACGCTCGAATTCGACCACCAGTCCCTCCCGCCATGGACCGGCGGCCCCGTTGGCGAACGCGAAGGTGCAGGGAATGCCGGCGAAGTCGAGGGCCATGCTGGTCTCCGGCGCGGTCGCCGTCGGCATCGCGTGCAATGTGGGGGAACTGCCCAGCACATGGCGCGCGAGGTTGATGATGTGGCTGAACACGTTCAAGAACGTATCATAGCGCGGCCGCATCGCCGCCGGCATCCAGTCGGGCCCATCCGGCCAAAGCTCGAGCCCCTCGGGACGGGTTTCCGTGGTCATGACGAAGCTGTCGACCGAGGCACCGGTGAGGCCACCGAGACACCATGCGCGAGCTCCGATGATAGGTCCGAGCGATCCATCCGCCCGAAGGCGCGCCAGCAGCGACCGCGCCCGCGCAACGCCGGCGTCATGACGCTTCATGTAGCCGACGCTGTAGATCAGGTCGTGCTTTCGGGCGGCCTCAACGAGGGTCGCTGCTTGAGCAGTCGTATATGCCATCGGCTTTTCCGAGAGCACATGGCGACCGCTGTTCAGCGCGTCGAGGACGATGGGACCAGTGGCGCGTCGCCTCGTCACCACGACGACGGCGGACACGGCATCGTCGTCGAGCAGTTCCCGGTGCGTACGATAGACGCGCGACACCGCGAACTTTGCGGCGGCGGCCGCGGCCAAATCAGGCCGCAGGTCGGCGACGGCAACCACCTGGCAGGCGGGATTGGAAATGAAATTGGCAAGGTGGCACATTTGGCCCACCATGCCGGTGCCGATGATGCCAATCCCCGGCGTCAATTTCTACACATCCTGTGGCGGCCCGAGGCGCTTGCGTATGACCAGGAAATGCGCCGGCTGCCCCCACATCCTGATGAAAGCTTCGTCCGACCGGGTGAGAGCGGCCAGGCCGTCGCTGTCCCGACGTCCGATCGCCTCGAATATCTGCAGGAAACTGTCGAGCGTCGCCTGGAACGCGGCGACGTCGGCATTGTCGTCAGCCAGGATGTCCGTGGTCCTGACAGCGCCGCGGAGCGCGTCCAGATCGGATATGATTCTCGCCAGGCCTTCGCCAAGCGGGTCGTCAATCAATCGGTCGATCTCGACGGCCAGCCGCTCGATCGTGGCACAGATCGTATCGACAGCCTCGATTGGTCCGACCAGATAGAGCTTCTGTCCGCCGAGAAAGCTGAGACGGCTGCGACGAAGATGCTGCTCTGCGCGGCGCAGCTTCTCATCATCAGACAATATCTTCTTGTGCCAGTAGACCGCCAGCGTGTCGTCATAAGAGGGCCAGGCCGCGTGGACGTCGAAACCGAGCGCATTCGCGGCGCTGCGCAGCGTCGCAGCGTCGAGAAAATAGCGGTAACGGACGAACGGATTTTCGAGGACATCCATCAACCAGGATTCGAAGCGGCGGGTATGGGGAATGCTGTTCCACTTCGTCTCGAACAGACGCTTTGCGCTTTCCTGTGGCGCGAGGCCCGTCAACGCCTTGGCGGCCGCATGGATCGCCTTGAGTGCGAGCTCGAAAAATCCGCCATAGCGTTCATAGTAGGAGACTACGGCGTAGCCGTCGGGATTGAGCAGGTCGTGAAAGATGCGCAGCCAGGTCTCGGTCGGCTGGACGGTATAGATGAAACCTTCCGCATCCACGAGATCGAAGCGGCGCTGACCGCGAAATCCCTCGACATCAGTCAGAACGAGCTCGCGAAGCCGGTCCGACAGCCCAAAGTGATCGAAGTAGGAGCGAATCTTCTCGTGCGCCTGCTGGTTGGGCTCCGCCAACGTCATCTTCGCGCCCCAACCGGCAAACACCATCGCGTTCTCGCCGGAGTCGGGGCCGAATTCGAGCACCTCGGCATCGCGAAACAACCGGGGCGGCAACAACAGCTTGTCCAGGAACAGCGCGCGCCGATGGGCGGCATAAGCGTTCAGTTCTGCCGCGGACTTGAAGTTGCCGAACGTCGGCAGAATGCTCTGGCGCTGGTAGTATTGAAACAGCTTCGCGTCAGCCATTACGCCTAGCCTGCTGTTGCCGCCTCGAGCCGATCCAGCTCACGCCAGATGTCGGATGGAGCAAAGACCGAAACGATATTCAGCGGACGCTTCAGCGCTTCGCGGAGGCGGGCGCTGACCTTGGCCTCGTTCTCCTGGTTGACCGCGAGCAGGCAGATGAGTGGCTCAGTGCGGTCCCGCAACTCCTCAGGCGAACGGATCGGAATACGGGTTCCCGGCAGGAAGAGGCCCTGACGCTCAGTCTGGTCGTCGACCGAGAGGTCGATCAGGTCTGCCAATTCGTGGGCATTGGTGAAGGTGCAGGCGCGGCAGCCGGCTCCGTAGATCGCGACCTGCGCGCCGCGTGCCCGAAACTTTGCGAGGGCGGGCCGAAGGCGCGCTCCATATTCGCGGGCGAGCTGCGCGAACTTCTCTCCAACCCCCGGGGACGGTGTCGGCGCGGCGACCTCGCCTTGCTTCCGGCGCGCAGCAACGGCGAGGGTGCCTCCGCTAAAATTGTATTTCTTCACCGAGACGGTTTCGAAGCCGTGGCGCGCCAGCAGGGCGAGCAAGGTGGCCTCCGTGAAGTAGCTGACATGCTCCTCCCAGAGCACCGAGAGATCTCCGACCGACGATCCCGGCGCGAAGTCCGGAACGTCGATGAACAGCAGGCCATCCTCGTTCAGCGCGAGCTTGACGCATTCGAAGAAGTTCTCGAAATCGACGATGTGTTCAAGCACCTGGCGCGCAATGACGAGATCGAACTTGCCGGCTTTTGCCACGGCGTCGCGGCACAGGGCGGGGCTGATCATATCGGAATATACAGTGATGCCGCGCTCGCTGGCGATCTTGCCGGAGACCGGATTGGGCTCCACGCCAAACAGGACCTTCGCGCCGCGCTCGCGAAGCTTGTCCATGAACAGGCCGTCGTTGCAGCCGATCTCGAAAACCGAATGATGTCTCGTGAACTGCGCGATGGTGTCGAGCTCGTCGGGCTGATGCGGCTCTGGCTTCCAACTGCTGAAATTGTAGTTGAACTGGCGATAGAGAATATCGGGATCGATCGGCTCGACGATCTGCGGGAGGCCGCACGCACCGCAGGCCAGCACCTCGAATGGAAATCGTTCCTCGCGCTCATCCCTGCTGTGCAGCAGACGATGCGCGATCGGCATCAGGCCCAGATCGATGACCGGTCGCAGGTCGTTGGCATGGCAAAGCCGGCAGTTCTTGCTCACGGGTTCAGACACGATGACTTTCGATGGAGTTGATGCGGCTGGTAACGAAGCATCTCAAGCCCCATGCCCCGATCGGACAGGCACACCAGCTGAAGGTGCCGGAAAAGCAGCAACTACCAGCCGGGCAGGCGTCTTGCAAGCGTCAAGAAGCCGTTGCGAAGGCGGCTTCGCCCCGATACGCATCGACCGAGCAAAGCGTTGCAAGTGCCGCGCTCAAGCAATTGTAATTCCTCGACAATCCATATATCAGGACGCAATGCCGCCGCAGCCCGGTCGTCAGGCCGCCGCAGCAGATTTCCGATAGGCAGCGATTTCTGTCGGTCGCGCATTGGCGCACCGCGATGCGATCGCTCGTGCAGATGGGCCCAAGTTGCTTTCCCGTGGACCAGCGATGAACATTTGGTTTGACAAGCGAAGCGCCTGCCATGTCTTTCATCTGTCAAAACGGCCGCGCAGGGCTTCGCCCGCTCCTTCCCACCGCCCTGAGTAAGCAGACGCAGTCTCGACTTCCCCACAGCACGAGATGGGTCATGTCACCCACGAGGTTTCCATGAAGCTAGGACAGCAGCACGACAACGAACTGAACGATCTGGTCGTGGCGATGGCTTTTGCCCTATTTTTCCTTGCGCTGCTCTCGTGGCCGATGTCCCTCTCCGATCCGCTGGGCGTCAGGTACTTCAACGGTATCGACAAATCGCTGGTGACGTCTCTCGAGCTGGAGCCGGATCGAATCAAGATCAAGTTCTTCGAAAAGTACCTGCTGACCGGGTGGATCGTGATCGGGCCTATCCTGGCCGCCGTCTGGTTCGGCTATTTCAGGCGGCAGTCCCGGCTGGGCATCAGCCTGGCTTGCATCGCCATCGCCATTCCGCTCCTGCACCTCGGCTACCAGCCGCTTCGCCAACATATCGCATGGCTGCCGCTGCTGCTTGCGACGATCGTCCTTGCGGTAGGGGTGCTGCATCCGCACTTCCTGCCAACGACGCAATCGTACCGAGCGCCACAACTGCTTGCGGATGAGAATTGGACGCTATGGACGACTCGACGTCTGCTGTTCCTGGTGGTGTTCGCCGCGATCCTGACGGTACTGATGTTCCCGCACTCCATCACCTCGATGGCGGCGCGCATCGGACCGGAGCAGCACATCGTGTCCTACATGATCGGACCGGCGCTCTATAGGTTCATTCCATCCTTGAGCCTCGGCGCCGACTACACGTCGCACTACTCGCTGCTGACGGGACCGCTGTTTTTCCATCTGCTCACGCCGTCGCTTCTGCATACGCTGGAGAACTACGTCTGGACGATCTGCACCGTGACGACGCTGTTCTACATCTCCGCGTTTCTGCTGATCTCCTGGCTCTTCCAGTCGGTCTTCTGGGGCGCCGCGGTTACGGTCACGGCATTCTTTCTCAACTTCCAGACCGAGGGCAATTCGTTGTTCGGTCCGTCGGCCTGGCCGATCCGGTTTCCGTTGTTGATGATCGCTGTCGGGCTTTTCATCCGGCTCTATAGAAAGCCCAATGCACTGTCGGCGTGTCTCCTCGGCGTCGTCATGGGGGCATCCCTCTGCATCATGTTCGAGACCGGAATCGCCATCACCGTTTCGGGGGCGATCTCCTTCTTCATCGTATTTGCCCGCACCCCCGGGCGGTTCAGGCTCGCGGGTATCGTCACGGTATCGGCGCTGATTGCGTTCTACGGAATCTCCGCGGCAGCCTACGGCAAGAATGCCTTCGGCTTCGCCTTTCATGCCGATCTTTTTGAACCGATCCTCCTGTATGGAAAGGCGATGTGGGGGCTCGAATTCATCAATTGGGGCCTGAACTGGGGATTGATCAGCAACCTGCTGGTTCCCGGCCTTGCGGTTGCGACGATCGCCGTCTTGTCCCGGTCGTTCATTCTGGGTACGGAGCGTCCCTCACCGGATCGCGCCGCTATCCTTTTCCTCGCGATCATCGGATGTTTCCTGACCTTCAAGTGGGTGAACCGTTCGCTTCTCGCGGTCTGGCATCAGAATTCGTTGCCCCATCTGATCGTGGCGGCCTGGTGGCTCCGGCAGTTCATCGAGAGATATGTGGTTCCTCACTGGGGAAGCGCAGGGCGACGCGCCGCATGCTCCGCTGCATTCGCATTGACGGCGATTTACGTCTGCTTCGTCTTTGATCCGAAACAGCCGACGATTCCGCACGGCATGCAGTCGTATCTGCGCTACCCCAGCATCGCGCTGAATATGGTGGATCCCTTTCCACTCACGCAATGGAAGGGCGATGAGTACTACGCGCCCCAGCAGGATCTCGACCTGATCAAGAAACATGTCGGTCCGGATGAGCGTACTGCGCTCATCTCGCGAATCGACTGGGTGTTCTTGCTGGAGGCGGAACGGGCTCCCAAATATTACTTCGTCCCGTCAATCTCGGTCTTTGACCTGCATCACCTCGATATGAGCCTGGCCAATGCGGACAAGCTGTTCATCGATCGCCGCTCCACGTTGGGTTACGCTTGGGCCGAGGCAAAGATCAAGGATGTTCTCAGCAAGCAGTATCGCCTCGCGGAGAGCGGAAAAGACCTTGACCTCTATTTGAAGAAATAACGCGGGGAGATCCGCTTGGGCTGCGGCTGGCGCGAAGGCGCTAGTCGCAGCCCGGAGCGGGCATCGCCAGCAACCAGAGCAGAGGCCGTACCCCAGCCCGGCCACAGGGAGGACGGTACTCGCTCCGCGGCAGCGGCACCTGCCGACCGTCCGCGGTCCGGGTCAGTTGGCCGCGGCCTCCCGTTGAGGACGAAGCGGTGCTGCGCTCCGACGCCAGCAGTTCGAGCAGGCCCATTTCGTCAAGCGGCGGGATGCCCGGTGTGGCCTGATACTGCCACGTTTCACGTCGCGCCGGGCAGTGCTGGCTGTCGTCGATGTAAGACACCGGGCAGCGGCCCGCCGGCACAAAAGC
The DNA here is from genome assembly GCF_028128735.1 of Bradyrhizobium sp. CCBAU 53415. Lineage (NCBI taxonomy): Bacteria > Pseudomonadati > Pseudomonadota > Alphaproteobacteria > Hyphomicrobiales > Nitrobacteraceae > Bradyrhizobium > Bradyrhizobium sp. CCBAU 53415. Next base: position 1,073,117 of record NZ_LBJF01000027.1, read on the forward strand.
TGGATTGGTGAAATCGCCGCAGTTGTCGGTATAGGCAAACGACGGCTGGCGCTGCCCATCTCGCAGGATCATCTGCGCAGCGTTCATATCGGCCGCACCGAGACAGCGTTGTCTGAAGAGCAGGGTCCAGCTGGCCGGGATGATCTTGATCTCGACAACCTTCGGCTCGGGGTCGGCAAGGAGCGCCGCCCGCACCTGGCGCGTCAGATCCGTGGTGACGAGACCGTCATACAGCAGCCATTTTGAATCATGGGCCATCGATAGCGCGAACACGGCGATGACGGAGCCCGCGACCGCTGCCCTGAGCCGCGCGCTCGGAACCAGCTGAATCGCCGTCGCCAAGAGCAGCAGGACGCCGAACTGCGACGGAAACAACAGCCTCGACTCGCCCCGCGTCACATCCCCGTAGATGCCGACCAGCGCATAGGGAACGGCGCCAAGCACCGTAATTGTGGCCCCCAGCAGGAGCAGCAGAACGGATCTGGCAGAGGTGAGAGGCCATTTGCTCCGCGACAGGCGCTCGCCAAAGAGGGCGCCAACGGCGATCACCGTCAGAATGAGCGCGGCAAAGATTCCGCGGCCGAACATCGCTGCGGCGTAGTCGAAGGCGAAGGCCAGAGCGCGGGGAAATGCGCGCAGATGCGTGAGGAACGCGGCGGCGATGACATTGATATCGTGCACCGGCGCATATTGCTCGGCGTAGTGGCCGCTTTTTCCCATGATCGTCACTCGCAGCACGACAACCGCCAGGATCATCAGCCAAAATGGGACGAGTCGCGCGAACCATGCCGTCCACCGTTCGCCCGCACGCCAGGCGATCAGCAATCGCAACGGCTCGAGTGCGATCAAGGTCTCCAGCGAGAGCGAGAAGAACAGGCAGAGCGGCGCGATCCATCGGAGCGTCCGCGATCGCGCTTCCATGAGCACGAGCGACAGGAGATAGAAGACCAGAAAGAAATCGTAGATCGCGTTGAAGGTCAGCCGGATGACGTAGAACGGAGTCAGCAGGAAGAGTGCGGCGGTCAGCGCCGCGACGGGACGGGTATAGGCGGATAGTCCCAAGGCCCGATAGAGCAGCAGGCCGCTCAGCAAATGGCACGTCAGCCCGGTGATGCGTGCGACGAGGCTCGGCGTATCCGAACCAAGTGCTACGAAAAGCTCCATCGGGATCGCATAGCCGCCGTGGGCGGCCTGCCACATCAGTCGGGCGACGCTCGCCGCGCCTTCAGTCCAGTAGATGTAGTAAACTGTCCAGTCGTCGCCGAATATCTGCCGCGCAAACAGCGTCGGGGCGCTTGCAACAAGGGCGAGAGCCCCGGCCGCCCAAAGGTAGACGGCGTCCGATGGCGCACGTTCGTTCTGGATGTTCATCGCGACTGTCTACGCCAGGGGCGATCTGCCTTGATATGCGGCCGCAAGAGCCTCGACCTTGGCCATGTAGCCCCGGACCGCCGCTGCGTCGCTGCCGTCCGGCGCCCAGTCGGGGAATGCCGTGCGGGAGGGATCGAACGGGCCGGAGGTGGTTTCATGAAACACCAGCCATTCCGACGTGATCAGGATCGAGTGAAATACTTCCTCGGGCATCCGGTAGTAGCACAGCTTGCCCTGGCCGTAGGGCGCCATGTCGAGCACATCTCGAATTCGGCCGTCGTCCTCGAAGATGATGATCCGCGCAGTCCCCTCGATCAGATGAAAGGACTCCGGCTTGCCGAAATGCTTGTGCGGCCGCACATAGGCTTCGCGGTGATGCACGATCAGCATCTCATGCAGGCCGGACGACGGGTCGGGGTGCGTGCAAAGCCGGCTGCGCAGGCGCGGATTTTGAGCGGCGATGCGCTTCAGTTCCGCGATGGTGGCGTCGTCCGCCGTGACGATGGCATCGTCCGAATAGAACACTTCCGGATTCTGCGCGCGCAGCGATGTTCGCCGATGCCGGCTGGCCGCGTCATTCGAAGAAGATGAAACCATGGTCGCCCGTGTAGCCGCATTTGTCGTAGATCCACGCCCACGTCTTGGGCGCGTGGAAGCTCAGGCAGGTGAGCTGCCAGTAGAGGAGGTTCGCCTTCTCGCGCTCGTTCCGGAACGATTCCACCATGATGTATTTCGAGGCGCCACGTCCGACCCGCTCGATTTCCGATACGGCGCGGAACACCTCCTCAAGCGGAAGATTGTGCAGCACGCCGAGTGAGACCACAAGGTCGTAGCTGTGGTCGGGGTAGGGGAGCTCGACGGCATTGCCGACCTTCAAGTGCGGCCGCACTTCCTCCTTGGCGTTGGCGATGCCGTAGTCGGAGATGTCGATGCCGGCGATCTTGAGGTCGGGGACGAGCTGGGTGAACTCGTAGAGCAGGTAGCCCTTGCCGCAGCCGACGTCGAGCACGCTCATGCCGGGCTTGATGCCGTAGCGATCGATCAGAGTCTGGGCCAGCGGGCGCCACCGTCCGTCGTAGCGATAGCCGCCGTAGCCGTAGCGCCGGTCGCCGTCCCAGTAGTCGCGTCCCCATTGCCGCGCGACGGTGGCGGATTCCGCCTTGTCATGCTCGACCACGCGCTGGACGTAGTTCCGTCTGGTCGATGCGTGCATCGGCTGGAGCAGGTTGATCTCGGTCATGGGGGCCAACCGGTCCGCGGCATCGTCACAGGATGGTCGCGAACTTATTGACGAGCAGGATGTCCTCGACGGCCTGAATGTCCTTCTGCGACGACAGCGTGATCTCCTCGACCGCTGCGTGGAGGTCGCAGCCCTCGCGCAGCACGCGATCGTAGATCTGCCGCCGCCGTGCCTCGTCGGGCGGCAGCATGAAGATGCTGTAGAGAATCAGGCCACGCAGCTGCGGCAACTCGTCCAGGATGTCCTCGAGCACCATGTAGCTGCCGGGCATGGTGTGCTCGGCGGCGCTCAGCAGATAGTGCAGGTTCTTCCGCCGTGCATAGTCGCGGATCACAATGTTCTGGACATGCTGCGGGGTGCGGCTGCCGTTCAGCGGCCGGGCGCCGATATAGCCGCGATGGCCGGCTCGCTCAGCCATGGAAGCCTCCCGGCAGCTTGTATTGCATCCCGACCCGCGTTGCCGGGCGCAGCAGGATCGGCTCGAAGAACTCGCCGAAACGCTTGTCCGCGTAGGGCGACATGATGCTCTTGAAGCGGCAGTTCATGCTCCAGCGCGTGCCGGCTTCCTCGTTGACGCGATTGCCGTGCATCAGGGTCTGGTTGAACAGCATCACATGGCCGTAGGGGATCTCGATGAAGGTCGCGTGCGGCTTGATCGTCTTGTACAGCTCCTCGGCGCTGCGCAAGGTCGCCATCCGGTCCTGCATGTCGCCGTTCAGGGACGGCGGCAGCAGATACATCGATTTGGTCCGGTGCACGTCGACCAGGGGTACCCAGACCACGACCTCGAACGGCGAGTCGCCCGACCAGACGTCGGAATGGGTGGCGAGCAGCGACGAGCTGTCGCCGGGAAGCTGGATGCTCAGATTGACGCGGCGCTGCATGCAGAGCTCGTTGCCGACGATGGTCTCGATGGTCGAGCGCGCCAGACGGAAATAGGTCGGCCGGAACCACGGCTCGGCGTTGAGGCCGTTGAAGACGTGCAGCCGCAGGCCGTTGAGATCATCCACGCTCACCCGCGTGTGGATGGTGTCGAGCATCGCGTAGGGATCGTTGCTGTGCGGCAGCTTCAGATAGTCCGCCGCAAGCTCCGCGGCACGACGCTGGATCCGATCGAGCCCGGCGCGATCGTCGGCCGGCGTGGTGACGAAGCCATCGTCGATGAAGCGCTGCGCCAGCGCCTGCTCGTCGGCGTGCAGGAAGTCCGTGTCCGTCATGCAAAATACTCCCGGGCGGTCGCGCAGATATAGCTGATATCGGCGGCCGACAGGAACTGGTTGATGGGGAGGGTGAGGATCTGGTCCGCCTGCCGCTCGGTCACGGGAAACGCGCCGCGGCCATGCCCCAGATGCGCCGCCGCCGGCTGCAGGTGGATCGGGACCGGATAGTGGATCGCGGTCTCGATGCCCTTGTCGGCAAGATATTTCTGGAAATCGTTGCGACGGTCGGTCTGCACCACGAAGGTGTGGAAGGTGTTGAACTCGATGTTGCGGCAGGGCGGAATGAACAGCGGCAGGCCCGCGAGCTCGGCGCGGTATTGCGCGGCGTTGCGCCGTCGGCGCTCGATCACCGAGGGCAGGTGACGCAGGCGAATGCGCAGCACCTCGGCCTGAAGCGTGTCGAGCCGCGAGACGATGCCCCATTCCTGGACGTCGCTGCGGTTGATCAGGCCGTGATTGCGCAGCCGGCGGATTCTCGCGGCGAGTTCGGCGTCGGTGGTGACGAGGAAGCCGGCATCGCCCGCGGCATTGAGATTCTTCAAGGGATGGGCGGAGAAGCAGCCGAACGTGCCGATGGTGCCGCTCATCCGGCCGTCATAGGTCGAGCCGACGGCTTGCGCGCTGTCCTCGATCACGGCGAGCGCGTGCTTGCCCGCGATCGCCATCAGCGGGGTCATGTCGGCCATGCGCCCGGTCAGGTGCACCGGCATGATCGCCCTGGTCCGTGGGGTGACGGCGGCCTCGACCGCGGCCGGATCGATGTTCTGGTCCGGCAGCACGTCCGCAAAGACGGGCGTGGCGCCGACCGCGATGATCGCGGCGGTCGATGCCACGAACGAATTCGGCGGAGTGATCACCTCGTCGCCGGGGCCGATGTCGAGCGCCCGCATGGCGAGGATCAGCGCGTCGGTGCCGGAATTCAGCGTCACGACATGAGCCGAGCCGAGATAGGCGGACAATTCCTCCTCCAGCTTCGCAACCGCCGCCCCGCCGATGAAATCGCCGCGCTGGAATACGCCTTCGACCGCCTGCATGATCTCGGCGCGTTCTTCCTCGAATTGCGCGGGAAGATTGACGTAACCGATGCGCCGGCGGCCGGTGTCAGCGTCCATGGCAGAACTTCCTGACGGTTTCGATGACGCGGTCCTGCTGCGCGCGCGTCAGGTGCTGGTCGACGGGGAAGCTGATGACCTCCTTCGCGTGGCGGTCGGTGACCGGGAAGGTGCCGGGCGCGTAGCCGAGATGCTTGAGGCCTTCCTGCTGATACAGCGGGATCGGATAGTGGATCTTGGCCTCGATGCCGTTGTCCAGACAGTATTTGTAGAGCTCGTCGCGGCGCTCGGCGAACACCATGTAGAGATGGTAGACGTGCTTCACGTTGGGCCGGCGCGGCGGGATGCGCAGGCCGGGCAGGCCGGCGAGGCCCGCGTCGTAATAGGCCGCGTTCTCGATCCGGCGCCGCGTGATCTCGCTGGTCTGGCCGATCAGCCAGTTGCCGACGACTGCCTGAAGGGAATCGAGCCGCGAATTGCAGCCGAGGATCGCGATCTCGTCGCGGTTCTTCATGCCGTGGTTGCGGATCAGGCGAAGCTTCTCGTTCATGCCGTCGTCATTGGTGACGACGACGCCGGCATCGCCCCAGACGTTGAGGTTCTTGAGCGGATGCAGCGAGAAGCCGGCCGCGATGCCATGAGTGCCGGAGCGTTTTCCCGCGAATTCCGACAGGATGCCCTGGCAGGCATCCTCGACGACGGGCAGGTTGTGGCGCTGCGCGATCGGCATCAGCTTGCCCATGTCGGTGACCTCGCCGGTCAGCTGAACCGGCATGATCGCCTTGGTCTTGCTGGTGATCGCTGCCTCGACCTGGTCGACGTTCATGCAGAAGGAATCGTCGCAATCGACCAGCACGGGCGTCGCGCCGGTTTCGGCGATCGCGCCGACGGTGGCGATGAAGGTGTTGGCGGCGGTGATGACCTCGTCGCCATGGCCGATGCCGAGCGCCTTGAGCGGCAGTTTGAGCGCGTCGGTGCCTGATCCGACGCCGATGGCGTGACGCACGCCGATCAGCTCGGCAAAGCGCTTCTCGAATTCGGCGACGGGCTTGCCAAGGGTGAAGTCACCGGTCGCAACCAGCCGGCCGATCTCGGCCAGGATCGGAGCGGGGTCGGCGAATTGCTCGAGCAGATAGGAATAGCGAACGTCGTACATGTGACCCGTCAGGTGGAATGAAGTTGAGGGGAGGCGGTATGCGACGCCGCGAGCGCATGCTCGATCGAGGTCGCAATGGAGCCCGCAGAAAGTCCGTGCTTCTTCAGCAGCGAGTCCTGCGAGCCGTAATTGTGCATGAAGCGGTCCGGCAGCGACAGACGCAGCATCGCCGGCAGGCCCGAACCGAGCTTGTCGATCAGCGTCTCCGCGACCGCGCTGCCGAGACCGCCGGAGGGCACATGCTCCTCCAGCGTGGCCACGAGCTTGACGCCGCGGATCGCCTGCAGCAGCGCCGCGGTGTCGAGCGGCTTCACCGTATGCATGTGCAGGATTCCGGCGCGGACGCCCTGCGCGGCCAAGAGATCGGCCGCGGCGATAGCGCGCTGAAGCATGATGCCGGTGGTCACCATGAGAACGTCGCCCGGCGGCCGCATCAGGATGGCCTTGCCGATCTCGAAGCCGTGCTCGGCCTTGGAGACGATGGCGTCGCCACCCTTTCCGAGCCGGATGTAGATCGGACCTTCCCAGTCCAGCGTCTGCTCCATCATGCGCGCCGCCTCGTCGGCGTCGCACGGGCAGATCACCGTCATGTTCGGCAGCGCCCGCATGATGGCGATATCCTCGATCGCCTGGTGGGTGGGGCCGAGCGGTGCGTAGACGAGCCCGCCGCCGTTGGCGATCAGCCGCACCGGCAGATTGTGCAGGCAGAGGTCGACGGCGACCTGTTCGTAGCAGCGCCGGGTGAGGAACGTCGCGATGGTGTTGACGTAGGGCATGAAGCCCTCCATCGCGAGACCTGCGGACATGCCGATGATGTGCGCTTCCGAAATGCCCTCGATCAGATGGCGCTTGGGAAACTCCTTGCTCATCGCGCGCAAGGTGCCGGCGCCGGGATCGGAGCCGATGTAAAGCACTCGCTCGTCGCGCGCGGCGAGCTTGTGGACCATGTTCATCGCGGTGTTGCGCATGGGAAGCCGATCAAAAATCGCCGACGGCGACGCGAATGGCGTCGAGCTCGCTGTCGGTCAGCTTGTTCTTGTGATGCCAGTCGGCGTTGGATTCCGCGGCCGGAAGACCCTTGCCCTTGACGGTATGGCAGATGATCGCGGTGGGTTGGCCCGGAACGGCCGGGACCTGCTTCAGGACGGTGCGCAGGGCGCCGACGTCGTGGCCATTGAGCTCCTGCACGGCAAAGCCGAAGCTGCGCCATTTGTCCGCAAGCGGCTCCAGCGGCAGGACGTAGTCGGTGGGCCCGTAGCTCTGGAGCTTGTTGTAGTCGATCATCGCGACCAGATTGTCGAGCCCGTGCTTGGCCGCGCCCATGGCGGCTTCCCACACCGATCCCTCGTTGATCTCGCCATCGCCGAGCAGCACGAAGGTCCGGTAGCTGCGCTCGCGCATCCGCGCGGCGAGCGCGAGGCCGACACCGATCGACAGGCCATGGCCGAGCGCGCCGGTCGATGCCTCGACCCCCGGCACCATGCCATATTCGGGATGTCCGCCCAGAATGCTGTCGGGCCCGCAAAAGCCTTCCAGCTCCGACAGTGGGAAGAAGCCGCGATCGGCCAGGAGCGCATAGAGCGCCAGACAACCGTGTCCCTTGCTGAGGATCGCGCGGTCGCGCTCCGGATCGCGCGGGTTGTTCGGATCGATCCGCAACACGTCGTCGTAGAGCACGCGGACCATCTCGATCAGCGACAGGGCCGGACCGACATGTCCGCGCCCCGCAGAGCGGACAGAACCGAGGACCAGGCGGCGCAAATAAAGGCTGCGCTCGTCCAGCGTGCAGGTGAGAGCGGCTTCAGCGTGGGGTGAGATCTGGATCACGTTGGCAAATCGTTTGATGGAGCCGGCGGGCTTTGTCGAGCTGGCCGGCAAGGCGGACCGTCAGATCGCCACCTTGCGCAGCCAGGGCGCGCCGGGAGCGGCTTTCCGGCAAATAGGCATTCAGGACAATCAGGCACCAAATCGCCCCGAACACAGGATACAGTACGTCACGGCGGATCGCAAACGCGTCATCCCCAGCTTCGAAGGCGCGCGAGAGCCGTTCGATCAATCGGTCCGCGCCGGCCGCCGGCAGATCGCTGCCGGGGTGGATCGCAGTGTCGGACACGAGCTTGACCGGATCGTCCCAGCCGAAATATTCGAAGTCGATGAAACGCAGTCTGCCGTCGGCGGTGCGCAGCGCGTTGTGCAGCCCGAAATCCGACGGGCTCAATGCGCGATGGGCGGGTGCAAGGTCCGCTGCCGGATCCAGGCCCAGTTCCGCATAGCGTCGACGGAGTTGCCGGATCGCGATGGCGGTGCTGGGAACCAGGCTGCCGTCCATGAACGCGCGCAGGTCCGGGTGATCCTGCGATGCGCGCCGTAGCCCATCGAGACGTTGCTCGTACTGGGCGATGGCTTGCTCGGGCGAAAAGACGCTGGCTGACGCGTTCCGCAAATTCTGCGCGCCCTCCGCACTGCGCAGCTCTTGCAGCTCGATCAGGAAATCGGCCAACTGGTCGGCATCGTCGCGCTGGGGACGCAAGACCGCGGCATCGCCGTCGAACCACTGATACAGCGCGCAGAATGCAGCCGGATCTTTCGCCACGGGCCGCGGCGTCGACGTGATGCCGTGGCGCGACAGAAACGAGAGCGCGTCATATTCCTGTCCGAGGCGATCACGTCCGTCGGATGGATAATGCTTGAGGGCGAGGGGCGGTCCCTTCGCCATCTCCAGCCGAAACACCCGGTTGTTGCCGCCGGACCGCGCCGGCTGGGCGGCCGCAACCTGCGCCCCGGAGAGGCGGCTGCCGATCGAGATCGCATCCTGCACGCTGATGTCCGGCTCGCTCATCGCGCGAACACTCCGCGGTGAATATCGGCCCAGGTCGCAATCGGCTCGCAATGCTCGGGATGGGGAGGCCGCGACTGCGTGAACAGGATCGATCGCGTCGTCTTCGGAAAGTGCGGCTGCTCGAACACATCGACGAGATCGTCAATGAATATATCGAGCTGCAGGTTCGCGAGGCGCTCGACCTTGGCCGCCAGCGTGTCCTCGAAATAGATATCGCCCGCGGCCAGCGCCGCGCCGGCGGCGTCGATGAGACCCGCGCCCCTCAGCCAACCGCGCGCGGCCTCGCGCAAGTCGACGCGGTCGGGATCCTGATGGCCGAACTGCGTCTTGTGGCTGACGATAAAGACGCTCGCGCCTGCGTTGCGACACGTTGCGAGGAACTCGCGGACTCCGGGATAGATCTCGGCGCCGCCAATTCCCTTGCCGTAGACGAAGCCCTGCAGCCCTTGCCAGGCAAGCTCGCCGCCCGCGCGGGACCGCAGATAGTCCCGCACCTCGGTCTTCAGCCCGTCCCAGCCCGCCGGCACCAGCCCGCGCTGGCGCGCGACGGCGGCAAAGACCTTGTCGTAGCAGATGATCGTATTGTCGAAATCGATGCCGATCCGCACGCCGCTCACTTCAGGCTGATGTTCTGCATCATCTTGATGTTGAAATACCTGGGATCGTTGAGAGAGTTCGGCAGGCGGCCGGTCTTGAAGGCATCCACGAGTCCGGACACCGCCTGTTCGATCGTGTGCGTCGGCGCAAATCCGAGCTCGCGGCGGATCTTCTCCGAGGAGACGTGATAGGAACGGAGATCGTCGGTCGGCTCGACGGCCACGTCGACATTGTCTCCGACCACCGATTTGACGATGTCGGCGATCTTCATCAGCGAGTGGTTCTCGTAGCCGATGTTGTAGGTCTTGCCGTCGATCTTCGCGTCATCCTGCTGCAGCAGGAACAGATAGGCCGCGGACATGTCCTCGATGTGCAGATTTGGCCGCTTCTGCGTTCCGCCGAACACGCGGATGCGGCCGGTGTTGACCGCCAGATTGGTCAGGATGTTGACGACGACGTCGAGACGCTGCCGCGGAGCATAGCCGCAGACGGTGGCGGGACGAACCGTGCAGGTGACGAAGCCGGATGCGGCCTCGTCGGCGAGGTCGGTCTCGCACATCGCCTTGAACTTCGAGTAGTCCGTGAGCGGTTCGCAGGACAGCTCCTCGGTCACCTCGGCCTCGTCCTTGATGCCATAGACGCTCGAGGACGACGCATAGATGAAGCGCTTGATGCCGGCCTTCTTCGCCGCGCGCACCATCGGACGGAAGCAGTCGTAGTTGATGGACTTGCCGAGCCCCGGATCCAGTTCGAACGAGGGGTCGTTGGAGATGCAGGCGAGGTGGATCACCGCATCGTTGCCGCGCAGGGCCTCGTTGATCGCGGCCTCATCGCGGATGTCGCCCTTGATCAGGCGCAGGTTCGGATTGTCGCGAACGGCGTTGAAGACGTCCTCGCCATACATGAAGAGGTCGAGCACGGTGACCTTGTGGCCCGCCGCCAGCAACTGGGGAACCAGCACGCTGCCGACATAGCCGGCGCCACCGGTGACCATCACATTCCATTTCTGACCAATCACAGTCGTTCTCCAGATTTTCCCGTTCGCGTCACTTCAACAACGCGGTGACAAATTTGACCAGCGGCGCCTTTTCGACCGAGCTGCGGTGGCCGACGATGCCCACCTTGATCGCGCCTGCCGCGTTGCCGATGAAGGCGACATCCTCGATATTGCCCCCGGCTGCGACCAGCGGCGCCGTAATCGTCAGGAAGGCATCGCCGGCGCCGACCGTATCGACGACCGTCTTGGTGAAGGCGGGAACGCGCGCGACGCCGGTCTTCGACGAGAAGGGGTAGCAGCCGAACGAGCCGTGCGTGATGATCATGTTGTCGCAATCGATCTTGCCGTGCAGGCGGTCCTGGATCACCGACGCGATGTCGTTGAACTTGTCGGTGGCCGCCAGGCGCGCTTCCGGCGCGTCGATGCAGACGTAGTCGGCGCGCGGATACTTCGTGATCAGGTTGTAGCCGTGGTTTCCGCTGTTGCTCTGGGCGTTGACCGCCAGAAACCTGGAGTTCGCGATCAGCGTGTCGATCGTGCTGGATGCGATCATGCCGTGACCGAAATCGGTGACGATGACGACGTCAGCGCCGCGCACCCGCTCGGCGGTGACACGGTCGATCTCCTTGCGCTCGGCCTCGTCGAGCGGTGTGTCGTCCATGGTGTAGACTTCGAACAGCTTGTGCAGATAGCCCATCTCGACGTAGCGCAATTTGCGGGTGGTCGGGCGGCCCTGAACGCGGATCGGCGTGAGCGTGACATTCGGGCGGACATGTGCGCGAATGAATTCTTCGGGGTAGTCGTTGCCGCCCAGCGTCGTGACGATCTCCACCGACTTGCAGAAGCTCGCCACGTGATTGGCCGCGGCAATGACGCCGCCGGCAAATTGCTCGCCATTCTTGAACAGGGTGGCGACAATGTTCTCCTTCGAAGCCTTTCCGAGCGCCGTGACGTACTGGTATTCGTCGATGATGGTATCGCCGACCAGCACGACGTGCATGTCCTGGATCTTGTCGATCAGCTTCAGCAGGCGTTCGGCGCCACCGCCTTCGCGCACCTTCTGGAGGTAATCGCGCAGAGGGGGATCGTAGATGTCGAAGTACCGGTTCATCAGCGACGACGAGCTGAAGGTCACGTCGCGCGTGAAGACGATGCGGCCGCCATGGCGTTCGACGGCCTCCCGCTCGACGGCGATCTTGCCGGTGACGTCATCGTCGGGATTTTCGTAGTCGGAGCCCTTCACGTAGATGTCGGGGCGCACGGTATCGAGGATCGTCTCGGCGCTCGATGTCCGGTTGATGCCGACCCAGTCGACGGTGCCGAGCGCGGCCAGCATCTCGGCGCGCATGTTCTCCGGAAAGATCGGCCGCCCCGGGCCCTTGTTGACGAAGCGGTCGGCCGTGACGGTCACGATGACCACGTCGGCCTCGTTGCGCGCCGCCAGGATATGCCGGACGTGGCCGAGATGCACGAGGTCGAACACGCCGTGGCAGAGCGCAACGGTCCGGCCCTCGGCCTGCGCGGCCCGCGCGATCTCGCCCAGCTCCTCGATCGTCTTGATCTTCTGGTGCGGTGCCGGATGGACGGTCGGCTTTTCAGTCGGAGCATTACCCATGTTAATTATCCAAAGCGCGGGTCGGTCTGGCCGGCCCGGAAATGATCGGTTGGCGGCACGGACGCTGAGGTCGGACGAGTCCGCTCAACGGCCCGCCTTCTGCGGCGTGCCTGACGCCGTCTCGTCGCTGCCACCGAGATATTTGAACCAGTCCTTGGTGGCATCGGCGATCTTGTCCACAGTCCACAGGGGCGCGTCCCTGTACTGGTCCATCGACTTCAGCATCGTCGCGACGCCGTCCTCGAACTTCACCTTCGGCGTCCATTTCAGGATCCGCTTGATCTTGGTGATGTCGGCGTATGTGCAGTCGGGCTCGCCCGGACGCTTGGGAATATGAACCTTGTCGCCGCCGAGAAGCTCGACCAGCCGGTTGACGCTGTAGGTGTTGTCCGAACCGACGTTGAATATCTCGTGCGAGACATCGGAGCGCGCGGCGGTCACGAAGGCATCGGCGACATCGCTGACGAAGGTGAAGTCGCGGGTCTGCTCGCCATCGCCGACCACCGTGAAGGGCTTGCCCGCGAGCTTCTGCGCCATGAACACGCCGAACACGGCGCCGTAGGTGCCCGTGGTGCGATGGCGCGGCCCGTACACGTTGAACAGGCGCAGTGCCACCGCAGGCAGCTTGTAGACCTGGCACCAGTGCATGACGCACTGCTCGCCGATATTCTTCGTGAGCGCGTAGGGATACATCGGCCGGATCTCGGCGCTCTCCGGCGTCGGGTAGACGTCGGGAATACCGTAGCAGGACGACGACGCCGCATAGACGAAGCGGCTGACTCCCGCGTGCCGCGCAACCTCGAGGACGTTGACCGTGCCGTCGACGTTGGCGCGGTGATACGGGATCGGGGACTCGATCGAGGGAACGATGTCGGCCAGCGCCGCGAGATGGAAGACCCAGTCGACACCGTGGAAATACGGTGCAATCGAGTTCGGCTCGGTGACGTCGGCCCGCACGATCTTGAGCCGATCCGATTTGGCGCGCGAGGCGAGATTTTCGGGACGTCCGATGACGAAATTGTCGAGCGCGATCACCTCGTGGCCGTCATCGAGGAGGCGATCGACGAGGTGACTGCCGATGAAACCGGCGCCGCCAGTAACGATGCACTTCATAGGGAACATCCGTAGTGCGAATGCCCTGCGGGCGTCGCCAATGTTGAGTGAAACCCGAAAGGCCGACTACCAGTCGCTCGCCACTTTTGCAAGCATTATACCTTTGCAATCGGTGGTAATAGCCGGTATCAGGGCCACATGTTGCAGTCGAGCCGCCAGCCCATGCCTGCCGAGTCAGTCGATCCCGATCACAAGGCTTTCCTGTCAGATTACATGGGGCGCCTGCATCGCGCGACGGCGGTCGACGACGCTGTTTTTGCCAGGATCTCCGCCACTCGCGCGGCTTGGTTGCGCACGCGCGAGCAGGGTGGTCGCGTCATCTTCATCGGCAATGGCGGTTCGGCCGGCATCGCCTCGCATCTGGCGATCGATCTTGCGAAGAACGCGTCCGTGCCTGCGCTCTGCTTCAGCGATGCGAGCATGATGTCGTGCCTTGCCAACGATTATGGATTCGAGGACTGGATCGCGCATGCGGTGCGGCTGAGCGCCCGCGCCGGCGACTGCCTCGTCGCGATCAGCTCGTCCGGACGCTCGAAGAACATCCTCAATGCGGTTGTGCAGGCGCGGACGATGAAGCTCGACGTGATCACGCTGTCGGGCATGAACGCGGACAATCCCCTGCGCAATCTCGGCGACGTCAATTTCTGGGTGGACAGCCGCAGCTACAACATTGTCGAGACCACGCACCAGTTCTGGATGATGGCCGCGATCGACCTCGTCATCGGTCGCGCGGAATATCCGGCATCCTGAGGGCGTGCATCCGATGCAGTCGCGGTTCAAGCAGGCGGCCCTGTTCTCGGTAAAGCTGCTGCTGTCGGTCGCGGTGCTGGTCTACATCGCGCGTGGTCTCGACCTCGGCCAATTGCGGGCTCATCTCGTCTCCGTCGATCCCGTCCTGTTCGTCGTCGCCCTGGCGCTGATCTTCTTTCAGACCTTCGTGCTCAACGGCAGGTGGGAGCTGATCATGCGCGCGCTCGGTGTGTCGTTGAACTGGCTCGCGGGCTGGCGGATTCTCATGATCAGCCTCTGGTTCAACCAGGTGTTGCCGTCATCGGTCGGCGGGGACGCGGTGCGGATGTGGCTGCTCCGCCAACGTGGCGTGCAGTGGTCGGGAGCGGTCAAGGGCGTTGCCGCGGACCGCTTCACGGCGTTGATCGGGCTGATCGTGCTGATGGTGGCCGGGTTGCCGTTCCTGGTGTCACGCGTGTCCAATCAGGCTGCGATCCTGGCCATCGGCGGACTGACGCTGGCGGGTGTCGCCGGTACCGTGGTCCTGTTGACGCTCGACCGTCTGCCGAAGCGCCTCATCGCGCTTCCCGCGATCGCAAGCTTCGTCCGGTTCGGGACGCTGGTCAGGTTTCTTCTCCTGCAATCCGAGCGCCGTGGTGTGCTGTTCGGATCGGCGCTCCTCATTCATCTGGTGACCGCGGCGGCCTGCTACGCCTTGGCGCGCGGTGTCGGAGCGCAGCTCTCGGTGCTGGACGCCGGCATCCTGATTCCGCCGGTGGTGCTGTTGACGGCCGTTCCGATCTCGATCAGCGGCTGGGGCGTTCGCGAAGGAGCGATGGTCGCCTGCCTCGGTCTGGCAGGGGTGCCGTCCGAGGAAGCACTGTCGGTTTCGCTTCTGCTGGGCGCCATCAGCGTGATCGTCGGGCTCGCCGGCGGCGCGATCTGGCTGGCGAGTCCGGAGCGCGGGTCGTATTCCGCGGACAAGGCTGCCAAGGCGGCGGAGGAAGCGCCCAGCTTCGTGCTGGGGCAGGGCACCGAAGTCTCGAGCCACTCATGACCTGCTTGAGCCCATTGCCGATCCGGTCTTCACAGGGTGGGATTGTCTCACCCGCTCGCGCATCTCGTATTTCGGTTCCACGATGAAAAACCTGTTCTACGTCCGCCATACTTGCCGCCTCTGTCATTCAGACAAGCAGGAGCGGGTCGTTCCGATGGCAGGCATGCCCATTGGCACGCCGAACTTCCAGGTGCCGAACGCCAGCGTCGACGATCCCGTCTTCCGGGCTGCGGTACCGATGTCGCTGCATCTGTGCAGGGACTGCGGCCACCTCCAGATTCTCGAGGTCGGCAATCCGGAGATCCAGTACCGCAATTACGTCTATACCACCTCGCTCTCGCTCGGCCTGCGGGAGCATTTCGCAGGCTATGCCAACGACGTCGTCAGCCGCTTCGGCATCGCGCCGGGCTCGCTGGTCGTCGAGCTCGGCAGCAACGACGGATCGTTGCTCGGCTTCTTTAGGGAGCGCGGCATGCGGGTGCTGGGTGTCGATCCCGCTGTCGATATCGCGCGGCGCGCGACGGAAGCGGGGATCGAGACCATCGGCGATTTCTTTACCGACGCTATCGGGCACCGCATCCTGCAAAGCCATGGTGCGGCGAGCGTCGTGATCGCCAACAACATGATCGCGAATGTCGACAATCTCGATCCGCTGGTGATCGGGGTTCGCGACGTGCTCGCGCCGGACGGATTGTTCGTCTTCGAAACCCAATACGGCGTCGACGTCACCGAGAAGAACCTGCTCGATACCGTCTATCACGAGCATCTGTCGTATTTTAACATCAAGCCGTTGACGCGTTTCTTCGCGCGCCTCGGCATGGAAGTGATCGACGTTCAGCACATCTGGACCAAGGGCGGCTCGATCCGCGTGACGGTCCAGCGCGCAGGCGGCGCGAAGAAGCCGTCAGCGGAGGTCGCGAAGTTCATCGCCGAGGAGGACCGGCTCGGCGTCGATCAGCCGGCCTATTATGCGCCTTATGTGAAACGGATCGCGGCCATCCGCGACGAGCTGGTCGCGATGGCCGATGCCGCCCATGCGCGCGGTCAACTGGTCGCCGGCTATGGCGTCTCGGTCGGCACCACGACGCTGCTGCCGCAGTTCGGCCTGGAGAACAAGATCGATTTCCTGGTCGACGACGACCCCAAGAAGGGGAATGTGATGGCCGGCCCGGGTTACGACATTCCGATTCTGCCCCCGGCCGCCCTTTACGAGCGCAAGCCCGCGTTCGTCGTGGTCTTCGCCTGGCGCTATGTCGACCCGATCCGGGCCAAGCACGCCCGCTATTTCGCCGAGGGTGGCAAATTCGTGGTGCCGCTCCCGGGTATCTCCATGGTCGACCGGGCCGACTGACCCGGGCGGGTCGGTCGGGGAGGTTTCGGGCGGAGGCCGATCCCCGCTTGGGGCGGGGACGACGGGAAATCCTTGATCCTGCCCGGGCTGTGCGCGGTCGCCGAGGACGCCGGCTTGCCGGCGCGAAGCCCCGATATATTGACCTTTGGCCCCATCCGCAGTATCTACCCCGCACTCGCAGCCGGCCCGTTAGACGCGGATCTCCGGCGCGGCTTTGAAATCCCCGAATAATCGAGCCCGGTTTCCGGCTCATCCTTCGAAACAGAGGGCTGGGCCAGCGGCGGCTGTTCGGATCCCCGAAATTCATTCGCGTCTGTCGACGGACGCTGGACATCAAACGATGGCAGTCAGCCCCTTCAAGTTCTTGCAGGAAGTGCGTTCGGAGACCGCCAAGGTCACCTGGCCGACCCGTCGTGAGACCACGATCACCACCATCATGGTGTTCGTCATGGTCGCGGTTGCCTCGATCTTCTTCTTCGCCGCCGACCAGATCATCCGCGTCCTCATCACCTTTCTCCTGGGCATTCACTGATGGCAACAGCAACCGCTCAAGTGTCCGACAAGCGCTGGTACATCGTCCACGCCTATTCGAACTTCGAGAAGAAGGTCGCCGAATCGATCCGCGAGCAGGCCAAGCAGCGCGGGCTCGAGGATCTGTTCGAGCTGGTGCTGGTGCCGACCGAGAAGGTCACGGAAGTGCGCCGCGGCCGCAAGATCGACGCCGAGCGCAAGTTCTTCCCGGGCTATGTGCTGGTGAAGATGAAGCTGACCGACGAGGCGTTCCATCTGATCAAGAACACGCCCAAGGTGACGGGCTTCCTCGGTGCGGAAAACAAGCCGATGCCGATCTCGGAAGCCGAGGCCATGCGCATCCTGCACCAGGTGCAGGAGGGCGTGGAACGGCCGAAGGCGTCGGTGTCGTTCGAGATCGGCGAGAACGTGCGCGTGGCCGACGGCCCGTTCGCCTCGTTCTCGGGTGTGGTCGAGGAAATCGACGAGGCGCGCTCGCGCGTGAAGGTCGCCGTGTCGATCTTCGGCCGCGCCACGCCGGTCGAGCTGGAATTCGGTCAGGTCGAGAAGGTCTGATCGGGTTGCGCGTGAAGCCGAAACGCTTTGCGCAATGAGAGGCCGTGGGAGGACGAGGGCGGTTGCCAGCCGCCCGTCGATCCCGACCACGAACCTGAAACCGCCGGCAATCGCCGGCACAACAGGAGTGATACATGGCAAAGAAAGTGACCGGATACCTGAAGCTTCAGGTCCCGGCCGGTGCGGCGAATCCTTCGCCCCCGATCGGTCCCGCGCTCGGTCAGCGCGGTCTCAACATCATGGAGTTCTGCAAGGCGTTCAACGCCCAGACCCAGAAGGAAGAGAAGAACACCCCGATTCCCGTCGTGATCACGATCTACGCCGATCGTTCGTTCACCTTCGAGATGAAGACGCCGCCGATGTCCTTCTTCCTCAAGCAGGCTGCCAAGATCCAGTCCGGCTCGAAGGCGCCGGGCCGTGACAAGGCCGGCAAGGTGACCAAGGCGCAGGTGCGCGAGATCGCCGAGAAGAAGATGAAGGACTTGAATTGCGACACCATCGAATCGGCCATGAAGATGGTCGAGGGCTCCGCCCGTTCGATGGGTCTGGAAGTTGCGGGGTAAGCGGTCATGGCAATCGGAAAGCGTTTGAACAAAGCCCGCGAAGGCATTGATCGCGAAAAGCTTTACCCGCTCGCGGACGCCATCAAGATGGTCAAGGAGCGCGCCAAGGCGAAGTTCGACGAGACCATCGAGGTCGCGATCAATCTCGGTGTCGACCCGCGTCACGCCGACCAGATGGTCCGTGGCGTCGTGACCCTGCCGAACGGCACCGGCCGTACGCTCCGCGTCGGCGTGTTCGCCCGTGGCGCCAAGGCCGATGAGGCCAAGGCCGCCGGTGCCGACGTCGTCGGCGCCGAAGACCTGGTCGAGAAGGTGCAGAACGGCTCGATCGATTTCGACCGCTGCATCGCCACCCCCGACATGATGCCGCTGGTCGGCCGTTTGGGTAAGGTGCTCGGCCCGCGCGGCCTGATGCCGAACCCGAAGATCGGCACCGTGACCATGGACGTCACCGGCGCGGTGAAGGGTGCCAAGGGCGGCTCGGTCGAGTTCCGCGTCGAGAAGGCCGGCATCCTGCAGGCCGGCGTCGGCAAGGCCTCGTTCTCCGAGGAGAAGCTGGTCGAGAACATCAAGGCTCTGGCCGATGCAGTCTCGAAGGCAAAGCCGGCCGGCTCCAAGGGCACCTACATCCAGCGCGTTGCGGTGTCCTCGACGATGGGCCCCGGCGTGAAGGTCGAGCCGGGCACCATTCTCGGCTAAGGTTCGATAATTGCATGAGGCGAGGGGCGGAATTGGGCAACCGATTCCGCCCCTCGTCGTTTGTGGCGACGCTCACCGGAAACAAGAACAATGGCTGACAAGGTCCTGATCTATTCGCGCTTTCCCAAGACCATGATGGCGCGTTTCGCGGAGCGGTTCGAATTGCTCGACACCGGGGGCAAGCCTGCGCGCGAGGTGTTCTCGGCGGGTGAACTCAACGGCATCCGCGCGATGCTGACCGCGGGCGGCACCCCGCTCGGGGCGGAGGCGATGGACCTGTTTCCAAAGCTCGGCGCCATCGTCTGCTACGGCACCGGTTATGACGGCGTCGACCTGAAGGCGGCAGCCAGCCGAAACATCGCGGTTGGCCACAGTCCAGGCGCCAATGCGGC
Organism: Bradyrhizobium sp. CCBAU 53415; assembly: GCF_028128735.1. Lineage (NCBI taxonomy): Bacteria > Pseudomonadati > Pseudomonadota > Alphaproteobacteria > Hyphomicrobiales > Nitrobacteraceae > Bradyrhizobium > Bradyrhizobium sp. CCBAU 53415. The sequence continues at coordinate 1,092,194 of NZ_LBJF01000027.1, forward strand.
CTCGGTCGCCGATATCGCCATGACCCTGATGCTGGCGGCGACGCGGCGGATTTTGGTGGCCGACCAATATGTCCGCAGCGGCGATTGGGCCGCCTCGAAGCAATCGCCGATGATGCGGCCCCAGGCGGGCATGCCCGGCCGCCGTATCGGCGTCTACGGCATGGGCGAGATCGGCCGCAAGATCGCCGTGCGCTGCGCGGCCTTCGAGAGCGAAATCGGCTATTTCAGCCGCAGCGAGTATGATCTGCCCTATCAATATTTCCCGTCGCTGGGGGCGTTGGCCGACTGGTGCAGCGTGCTGATGATCGCGGTGCGGGCAGGGGCCGAGACCCAGCACGTCGTCAATGCCGACATCCTTCGGCGACTCGGCGCGGACGGCTATGTCGTCAACATCTCCCGCGGCTCGGTGATCGACGAGAAGGCCCTGGTGGCGGCGCTCACCGACAGGACCATCGCCGGCGCCGGCCTCGACGTCTTCGAGAAGGAACCGCACACCCCCGATGCACTCACCGCGCTGCCCAATGTGGTATTCGCTCCGCACATCGGCGGTCACACCCTGGATTCGCACGTTGCCATGCAAAACTGCGTCCTGGCGAACTTGACCGCGTTCTTCGCGGGCAAACCGCTGCCTTACGCGGTCAAATCGGCCTGAATCGGCCCTTGTCGGCCGGGATCAAGCCCGGCCGGCAATCGATTGGAACTGGTGTGAATTTTGCTCTTGGCAAGCAGGCCCGGAGCGGTTAAAGAACCGCCTCCGAACGTGCCGGCCTCGGCTGGCGCGTTCGTGCACGCATTCCGAAAAACCGGCATGACAGGAGATCATTCCTTTTCAGGACGTCCGCAAGGATTTGCCGGAAAAGGAAGGAAAGCCCGTCGGTTGGTGGGATGCGGGCAGAGGTCGGGCGGTTTGCCGGCTGACCTTGTCCTGTCCAAGACTGCAGGCGCCCGCGGGAAACTTCGATTTCTCAACGGCTTAATCGCATGGCCTGCATAGACGGGTGAAGGCCGGATTTCACTTCGCATCCAGCTTCAAGGGCTGATCTGCGAAACGGATCTGGTTCGGACCTCGACACGCCGTGGGCTCCTGGGCTCCCGGAGGGCAGGCTTTGAATTGTCGTCTTGCCCGGCGTGTCCGTGGGGTTTTGGCCCCGAGGTTCAGGTTCGGGCGGGACGATGGGTGCAACCCGGTGGTCCCGCTTTTTGCGATGACCGCCAACCGGAGAGAGCTTGCTGTGGAACGAGCGGCAAAAAAGGAAGCGGTCGAACAGCTCAATGAGGTCTTCAAGACCACGAGCGTCGCGGTCGTTGCTCAATATTCCGGCCTCACCGTCGCCCAGATGCAGAAGCTGCGCCAGCAGATGAAGCAGGCGGGTGCTGCGGTGAAGGTCTCGAAGAACCGTCTCGCCAAAATTGCTCTTGAAGGCACTGACGTCGTTGCCATCGGCCCCATGCTGAAGGGACCGACCGTGATCGCCACTTCGAACGATCCGGTAGCGGCGCCAAAGGTCGCCATCGAATTCGCCAAGGCGAACGAAAAGTTCGTCATCGTCGGCGGATCGATGGGGAAGACCGTCCTGAATGTCGACGGCGTGAAGGCGCTTGCCTCGCTGCCGTCGCTTGATGAACTGCGCGGCAAGATCGTCGGCCTCATTGTGGCCCCAGCGACCAAGATCGCTCAGCTCGCCAACGCGCCCGCGGGCAAGCTCGCGCGCGTCATCCAGGCTCATGCCTCAAAGGGCGAAGCGGCCTGACGCCCTTCGCAAAACTCAAACCCGAACCAGACTTACACTCAAGGAAACTGAACAATGGCTGACTTGCAGAAGATCGTTGACGACCTCTCGAGCCTCACCGTGCTCGAGGCTGCTGAACTCGCAAAGCTCCTCGAAGAGAAGTGGGGCGTTTCGGCTGCCGCGGCCGTCGCCGTGGCCGGCCCGGCTGCTGGTGGCGGCGCTGCCGCTCCGGCCGAAGAGAAGACCGAGTTCACGGTCGTTCTCGCCAGCGCCGGCGACAAGAAGATCGAGGTCATCAAGGAAGTCCGCGCCATCACCGGTCTCGGCCTGAAGGAAGCAAAGGACCTCGTCGAGGGTGCTCCGAAGCCGCTGAAGGAAGGCGTGAACAAGGAAGAAGCCGACAAGATCAAGGCCCAGCTCGAGAAGGCTGGCGCCAAGGTCGAGCTGAAGTAACGCAAGATACTTCAGCGAAATCCCGGGCTCGCGAAGCGAGACCCGGGATCTCGTCCCAAGATCGTCATGGCCGGGTCTAGCCCGGCCATGACGATCGGAAAGACAGGGGCCGGATGCAAAAGGCGTGCGACGGAACGTTCCGACGCAGGCCGAACACGAAAAAGTGTGGGGATTTGAGGGTTTGCCCCTCGAATCTGCACTATTGTCGCCCCATATCGGGTCGGCAGCACGAAAGCGCGGTGGGCAGGGATGCCGGATTTCCCTGTAAGCCGTTGGGAGAGCAGGCTATTTCGGGCTTTTGCAGTCCGTGAAGACGATCGTTGTGACGGGCGGGCGCGCTCTTGCGCCCCGCGCGTCGTTTTGCGTTTTGAAGGTCTGAAGAACAGATTCAGGACATTCGCGCCTGAAACTGCGTCTCTGGCCCCCAAGGCGGGTTCGAAAATTCAACCCGGAGAGCGGTGGCAGCCGCGTTCCGGACGGCGCGCCCAGAGCGGGCGACGAAAATGAGAGGCCACGATGGCGCAGCAGACATTCACCGGTCGCAAACGCGTTCGCAAGTTCTTCGGACACATCAAGGAAGTCGCCGAGATGCCGAACCTCATCGAGGTTCAGAAGGCGTCCTACGACCAATTCCTGATGGTCGACGAACCCCAGGGCGGCCGTCTCGACGAGGGTCTGCAGGCGGTGTTCCGCTCGGTGTTTCCGATCTCGGATTTCTCGGGCACCTCGATGCTGGAATTCGTCCGCTACGAGTTCGAGCAGCCGAAATACGACGTCGACGAGTGCCGCCAGCGCGGCATGACCTTCGCCGCGCCCCTCAAGGTGACGCTGCGCCTCATCGTGTTCGATATCGACGAGGAGACCGGCGCCAAGTCGGTGAAGGACATCAAGGAGCAGGACGTCTACATGGGCGACATCCCGCTCATGACGATGAACGGCACCTTCATCGTCAACGGCACCGAGCGCGTCATCGTCTCGCAGATGCACCGCTCGCCCGGCGTGTTCTTCGACCACGACAAGGGCAAGACCCATTCCTCGGGCAAGCTGCTGTTCGCCGCCCGCGTCATCCCGTATCGCGGCTCCTGGCTCGACATCGAGTTCGACGCCAAGGACATCGTCTATGCGCGCATCGACCGTCGCCGCAAGATTCCGGTGACGTCGCTGATGTTCGCCCTCGGCCTCGACGGCGAAGCGATCCTGTCCACGTTCTACAAGAAGATCCTCTACAAGCGGACCAAGGAAGGCTGGCGCGTTCCGTTCGACGCCAACCGGTTCCGCGGCTATTCGACCGTCAACGACCTGATCGACGCCGACACCGGCAAGGTCGTGCTCGAGGCCGGCAAGAAGCTCACCGTTCGTGCCGCCCGCCTTCTCCAGGAGAAGGGGCTGAAGGCGCTGCGCATGGCCGACGAGGAGCTGGTCGGCAACTACGTCGCCGAGGATCTCGTCAACCCGAAGACCGGTGAGATCCACGCCGAGGCCGGTGAGGAAATCACCGACAAGCTGATGAAGGCGCTCAACGAGCAGGGCTACAAGGAACTGCCGCTGCTCGACATCGACCACGTCAATGTCGGCCCCTACATCCGCAACACGCTGTCGGCCGACAAGAACATGACGCGTGAGGATGCGCTGTTCGACATCTACCGCGTGATGCGTCCGGGCGAGCCGCCGACGCTGGAATCGGCGCAGGCGATGTTCCAGTCGCTGTTCTTCGACGCCGAACGCTACGACCTCTCCGCGGTCGGCCGCGTCAAGATGAACATGCGCCTCGACCTCGATGCGCCCGACACCCAGCGTACGCTGCGCAAGGAGGACATCCTCTCCGTCATCAAGACGCTGGTGGATTTGCGCGACGGCAAGGGCGAGATCGACGACATCGACCATCTCGGCAACCGCCGTGTGCGTTCGGTCGGCGAGCTCATGGAGAACCAGTATCGCATCGGCCTGTTGCGCATGGAGCGTGCGATCAAGGAGCGCATGTCCTCGGTCGACATCGACACGGTCATGCCGCAGGACCTGATCAACGCCAAGCCGGCGGCTGCCGCCGTGCGCGAGTTCTTCGGCTCCTCGCAGCTCTCGCAGTTCATGGACCAGACCAACCCGCTGTCGGAAATCACCCACAAGCGCCGCCTGTCGGCGCTTGGACCGGGCGGTCTGACCCGCGAGCGCGCCGGCTTCGAGGTGCGCGACGTGCATCCGACGCATTACGGCCGCATCTGCCCGATCGAGACGCCGGAAGGTCCGAACATCGGCCTGATCAACTCGCTCGCGACCTTCGCGCGCGTGAACAAGTACGGCTTCGTCGAGACGCCGTATCGCAAGGTCAAGGACGGCCGCGTCACCGACGAGGTCGTGTACCTGTCGGCGATGGAAGAGGGGCGCTACTCCGTGGCCCAGGCCAACGTGCCGGTCGACGCCAAGGGCCGCTTTACCGAAGACCTGGTGGTCTGCCGCTCGAGCGGGACCCGCGACGTCGTGCCGATGACGCCCGACAAGGTCGACTACATGGACGTGTCGCCGAAGCAGCTTGTTTCGGTCGCCGCGGCGCTGATCCCGTTCCTCGAGAACGACGACGCCAACCGCGCGCTGATGGGCTCGAACATGCAGCGCCAGGCGGTGCCGCTGGTTCGCGCCGAGGCGCCGTTCGTCGGCACCGGCATGGAAGGCGTCGTTGCCCGGGACTCGGGTGCCGCGATCGCGGCGCGCCGCTCGGGCGTGATCGACCAGATCGACGCGACCCGCGTCGTCATCCGTGCCACGGAAGATCTCGATCCGACCAAGTCGGGCGTCGATATCTACCGTCTCATGAAGTACCAGCGCTCCAACCAGTCGACCTGCATCAACCAGCGTCCGCTGGTGAAGGTCGGCGACGTCGTCAAGAAGGGCGACATCATCGCCGACGGTCCGTCGACCGATCTCGGCGAGCTGGCGCTCGGTCGCAACGTGCTGGTCGCGTTCATGCCATGGAACGGCTACAACTTCGAAGATTCGATCCTGCTCTCCGAGCGGATCGTGAAGGAAGACGTCTTCACCTCGATCCACATCGAGGAGTTCGAGGTGATGGCCCGCGACACCAAGCTCGGACCCGAGGAAATCACCCGCGACATTCCGAACGTCTCGGAAGAAGCGCTGAAGAACCTCGACGAAGCCGGCATCGTCTACATCGGTGCGGAAGTGCGTGCCGGTGACATCCTCGTCGGCAAGATCACGCCGAAGGGCGAAAGCCCGATGACGCCGGAAGAAAAGCTCCTGCGCGCCATCTTCGGCGAGAAGGCTTCCGACGTTCGCGATACCTCGCTGCGCGTTCCTCCGGGCGTGCAGGGCACGATCGTGGAAGTGCGCGTGTTCAACCGTCATGGCGTCGACAAGGACGAGCGTGCGCTGGCGATCGAGCGGGAAGAGATCGAGCGTCTGGCCAAGGACCGCGACGACGAGCAGGCGATCCTGGACCGCAACGTCTACAACCGTCTCGCCGAGCTCCTCGAGGGGCGGCAGGGCATTGCGGGTCCGAAAGGCTTCAAGAAGGACACCAAGATCACCCGTGCGGTGCTCGAGGAGTACCCGAAGTCGCAGTGGTGGCTGTTCGCCTCGCCGAACGACAAGCTGATGGCCGAGATCGAGGCCATGCGGAAGCAGTACGACGAGTCGAAGAAGGGGCTGGAACAGCGCTTCCTCGACAAGGTCGAGAAGCTTCAGCGCGGTGACGAATTGCCGCCCGGCGTGATGAAGATGGTCAAGGTCTTCGTCGCGGTGAAGCGCAAGATCCAGCCCGGCGACAAGATGGCCGGCCGCCACGGCAACAAGGGCGTGGTGTCGAAGATCGTGCCGATCGAGGACATGCCGTTCCTCGAAGACGGCACGCATGCCGACATCGTGCTCAATCCGCTCGGCGTGCCCTCGCGCATGAACGTCGGACAGATCCTCGAGACCCATCTCGGCTGGGCCTGCGCCGGTCTCGGCAAGCGTATCGGCCAGACGGTCGACGCCTATCTGTCGAAGCAGGACATCAAGCCGCTGAAGGAAACCTTGAAGAAGGTCTACGGCGAGGACGAGACGATCAAGTCGCTCAACGACAACGAACTGCTCGAACTCGGCCATAACCTCAGCCGCGGCGTGCCGATCGCGACGCCGGTGTTCGACGGCGCCAAGGAAGCCGACATCGAGGAGATGCTGAAGCTTGCCGGTCTCGACGCTTCGGGTCAGTCGACCGTCTACGACGGCCGCACCGGCGATCCGTTCGATCGCAAGGTGACGGTGGGTTACATCTACATGCTCAAGCTGCACCATCTGGTCGACGACAAGATCCATGCGCGTTCGATCGGTCCGTACTCGCTCGTCACCCAGCAGCCGCTGGGCGGCAAGGCGCAGTTCGGCGGCCAGCGCTTCGGCGAAATGGAGGTGTGGGCGCTCGAGGCTTACGGCGCGGCGTACACGCTCCAGGAGATGCTGACGGTGAAGTCGGACGACGTCGCCGGCCGTACCAAGGTGTACGAGGCGATCGTGCGCGGCGACGACACGTTCGAGGCCGGTATTCCGGAATCGTTCAACGTGCTGGTCAAGGAAATGCGCTCGCTCGGCCTCAACGTCGACCTGCACAACTCCAAGATGGGACCGGCGCCGACGTCGGAAGCGGCCGAGTAATTCGACCTGTCATGCCCGGCCCTCACGGCCGGGCATTGGCGCTCCGCCTGAGGCCTTGAGGGCAGGGCGCCCCGCTAAGTGATTTTCGACTTTTGCGGCCGGAGGCGACCGGTACGCGAGGAGAAGACGATGAACCAAGAAATTATGAATCTCTTTAACCCGACGACGCCGGCTCAGGTCTTCGACCAGATCCGGATCTCGATCGCGTCCCCGGAGAAGATTCTGTCCTGGTCCTACGGCGAGATCAAGAAGCCGGAGACCATCAACTACCGTACCTTCAAGCCCGAGCGTGACGGCCTGTTCTGCGCCCGCATCTTCGGGCCGATCAAGGACTACGAGTGCTTGTGCGGCAAGTACAAGCGTATGAAGTACAAGGGCATCATCTGCGAGAAGTGCTCGGTCGAGGTCACGCTGTCGCGCGTCCGGCGCGAGCGCATGGGCCATATCGAGCTCGCAGCCCCCGTCGCCCACATCTGGTTCCTGAAGTCGCTGCCCTCGCGCATCGGCCTCCTCCTGGACATGACGCTGAAGGATCTCGAGCGGATCCTGTACTTCGAATATTACGTCGTGCTGGAGCCCGGCCTGACCGCGCTGAAGGACCGTCAGCTGCTGTCGGAAGACGAGTATCTGAAGGCGCAGGACGAGTACGGCCAGGACAGCTTCACCGCCATGATCGGCGCCGAGGCGATCCGCGAACTGCTCAAGGGCATGGACCTCGAGAAGCTCGAGGCCTCGCTGCGTGTCGAGATGCAGGAGACCGACTCCGACATCAAGCACAAGAAGCTCGCCAAGCGCCTGAAGATCGTGGAAGCGTTCCGCCACTCCGGCAACAAGCCGGAATGGATGATCATGACCGTGGTCCCGGTGATCCCGCCGGACCTGCGTCCGCTGGTGCCGCTGGACGGCGGCCGCTTCGCGACCTCGGACCTCAACGACCTCTACCGCCGCGTCATCAACCGCAACAACCGCTTGAAGCGGCTGATGGAGCTGCGCGCGCCGGACATCATCATCCGCAACGAGAAGCGCATGCTTCAGGAGGCCGTCGACGCGCTGTTCGACAACGGCCGCCGCGGCCGCGTCATCACGGGCGCCAACAAGCGCCCGCTGAAGTCGCTCGCCGACATGCTCAAGGGCAAGCAGGGCCGCTTCCGCCAGAACCTGCTCGGCAAGCGCGTCGACTATTCGGGTCGTTCGGTGATCGTGGTCGGCCCCGAGCTGCGCCTGCATCAGTGCGGCCTGCCGAAGAAGATGGCGCTCGAGCTGTTCAAGCCGTTCATCTATTCGCGGCTTGACGCCAAGGGCCTGTCCACCACCGTGAAGCAGGCGAAGAAGCTGGTCGAGAAGGAGCGGCCCGAGGTCTGGGACATCCTGGACGAGGTGATCCGCGAGCATCCGGTGCTGCTCAACCGCGCGCCGACGCTGCATCGCCTCGGCATCCAGGCGTTCGAGCCGGTGCTGATCGAGGGCAAGGCGATCCAGCTTCATCCGCTGGTCTGCTCGGCGTTCAACGCCGACTTCGACGGCGACCAGATGGCCGTGCACGTTCCGCTGTCGCTCGAAGCGCAGCTGGAAGCGCGCGTCCTGATGATGTCGACCAACAACATCCTGCATCCGGCGAACGGTCAGCCGATCATCGTGCCGTCGCAGGACATCGTGCTCGGTCTCTACTACGTCTCGATCATGCGTGAAGGCCTGCCCGGCGAGGGCAAGGTGTTCGGCGACATGGCCGAGCTCGAGCACGCGCTGCACGCCAAGGTCATCCACCTCCACACCAAGATCAAGTACCGGTGGGAAGGCATGGACGAGACCGGCAAGGTCTCCAAGCGGTGGATCGAAACCACCGCAGGCCGCGTCATGCTCGGCAACCTGCTGCCGAAGAACCCGCGCATCTCCTACGAGATCATCAACAAGTTGATGACCAAGCGCGAGATCTCGGGCGTCATCGACCAGGTCTACCGTCACTGCGGCCAGAAGGAGACGGTGATCTTCTGCGACCGCATCATGGCGCTCGGCTTCTACAACGCGTTCAAGGCCGGCATCTCGTTCGGCAAGGACGACATGGTCGTGCCGCACGGCAAGTGGAAGATCGTCGACACCACTCGTACGCTGGCGAAGGATTTCGAGCAGCAGTACAACGACGGTCTGATCACCCATGGCGAGAAGTACAACAAGGTCGTCGACGCCTGGTCGAAGGCCACGGAAGAAATCGCCAAGGCGATGATGAAGGAGATCTCCGCCACCAAGAAGACGGCGAGCGGGGCCGATGCCGACATCAACTCGATCTACATGATGGCCCACTCCGGTGCCCGCGGTTCGCCGGCCCAGATGCGCCAGCTCGCCGGCATGCGCGGCCTGATGGCCAAGCCGTCGGGTGAGATCATTGAGACGCCGATTATCTCGAACTTCAAGGAAGGCCTCTCGGTTCTCGAGTACTTCAACTCGACTCACGGCGCCCGTAAGGGCCTCGCGGACACCGCGTTGAAGACCGCGAACTCGGGCTACCTGACCCGTCGTCTGGTCGACGTGGCGCAGGACTGCATCATCACGCAGTCGGACTGCGGCACCAAGCTCGGCATCAAGATGCGCGCCATCGTCGATGCCGGCACCGTGGTGGCTTCGCTCGGCTCGCGCATCCTCGGACGCACGGCTTGCGAGGACATTCGCGACAGCTCCGGCAAGGTGATCATCAAGCGCGACACGCTGATGGAAGAGAGCCATCTGGACGCCATCCAGCAGGGTGGCGTGCAGGAGGTGAAGATCCGCTCGGCGCTGACCTGCGAGCTCGTCAACGGCATCTGCGGCAAGTGCTACGGCCGCGATCTCGCCCGCGGCACGCCGGTCAACCACGGCGAAGCGGTCGGCGTCATCGCGGCGCAGTCGATCGGCGAGCCGGGCACCCAGCTCACCATGCGCACCTTCCACATCGGCGGTGCGGCGCAGCTCAACGAGCAGTCGTTCGTCGAAGCCAATTTCGACGGCAAGATCGTGATCAGGAACAAGGCCATCGCCCGCAACAGCGAAGGCCACCTGATCGCGATGGTGCGCAACATGGTGGTGGCGATCGTCGATGCCGACGGCACCGAACGTGCGACGCACCGCGTCCAGTACGGCTCGCGCCTGCACGTCGACGAGGGCGACAACGTCAAGCGCGGCCAGCGCATCGTCGAGTGGGATCCCTACACCCGTCCGCTCCTCACCGAAGTCGAAGGTACCATCGGCTTCGAGGATCTGGTCGAGGGGCAGTCGATCTCGGAAACGCTCGACGAGGCCACCGGCATCGCCAAGCGCGTGGTCATCGACTGGCGCTCGACCCGCGGCGGTTCGGACCTGCGTCCGGCCATCGTGGTGAAGGGCAAGGACGGCAAGGTGCTCAAGCTCGCCCGTGGCGGCGATGCCCGCTACATGCTGTCGGTCGACGCCATTCTCTCGGTCGACGTCGGTGCCAAGGTCAATCCGGGCGACATCCTCGCCCGTGTCTCGACCGAAAGCGCCAAGACGCGTGACATCACCGGCGGTCTGCCGCGGGTGGCGGAACTGTTCGAGGCTCGGCGCCCGAAGGATGCGGCGATCATCGCCGAAATCGCGGGCACCATCCGGTTCGGGCGCGACTACAAGAACAAGCGTCGCATCTCGATCGAGCCGATGGACAAGACCGACGAGCCGCGCGAGTACCTGATCCCGAAGGGCAAGCACATCCACCTTCAGGACGGCGACGTCGTCGAAAAGGGCGACTTCATCGTCGAAGGCAACCCGGCGCCGCACGACATCCTTGCGGTCAAGGGCATCGAGGAGCTCGCGGCCTACCTGGTCAACGAAATCCAGGAGGTCTACCGGCTCCAGGGCGTGCTCATCAACGACAAGCACATCGAGGTGATTGTCCGTCAGATGCTCCAGAAGGTGGAAGTCACCGACCAGGGCGATACGGACATGATCTCGGGCGAGCAGGTCGACAAGATCGAGTTCGACGCCCTGAATGAGAAGGCCAAGGAGGAGGGCAAGAAGCCCGCCACGGGAACGCCGGTTCTGCTCGGCATCACCAAGGCGAGCCTCCAGACTCGGTCCTTCTTCTCGGCGGCATCGTTCCAGGAGACCACACGCGTCCTCACCGAAGCGGCGGTCAACGGCAAGGTCGATCCGCTCGAAGGCCTCAAGGAGAACGTCATTGTCGGCCGTCTGATTCCGGCGGGCACCGGCGCCTCCATGGCCAAGATCCGCGAAGTCGCCATGAAGCGCGACAAGCTGATCCTGGACGAGCGCGAGAAGCAGGCGGCCGTCGTGTCGCCCGCGCCGGAAGCAGAGCTTCCTGCGCTGCCGCCTGCGGAATGATCGTTCATCCGTAGGAATACCGAGGACAATGAAAAGGCCGGCTTTTGCCGGCCTTTTTGCTGCTTTCTTTGCTTGCTGCGATGCAGGATCAGCCTTTGTTCATCTTTCCTTCAGCCGCAAAAGCGCTTCTGCTAGGAGAGCCTAGACCGGTGGTCCCGTGATGGGGACAGGGCCGGAGGACCACGGAACTCACATGCTAGATCTCGCAATCGTAGGCGGCGGCCCCGGCGGGCTGATGAGCGCCTGGTACCTGAAGCGTAAGCTCGGTGATCTCTGCCGCGTCACCATCTACGAGGCCTCCGACCGGCTCGGCGGCAAGATCGTCACGCGCAAGTTCGATTCCGCGGCCGCGATGTACGAGGCGGGCGTGGCCGAGATCTACGATTACTCGATGACGGGTCCGGATCCGCTGCGCGAGCTGATCCAGCATTTCGGCTTGCAGACGATTCCGATGGATGCCGAGCAGGTGCAGTTCGGCGGTGAGCTCCTCGACGACGTGCCGGGCATGCGCCGCAAATACGGCGCCAAGACCGCGGCTGCGATCGAGGCGTTTCGCAAGCGTTGCACCGAGGTGATGTCGCCGATCGAATATTACGAGGGCGTCGGCGCGCACGACAACGAGAACCCCTGGGCCTACAAGACCGCCGAGCAGGTGCTCGACGAGGAGGTCGAGGACGAGACGGCAAAGCGCTTCTTCAAGGTGATGGCGCGCTCCGACATCGCGACCGAGAGCCACAACACCAACGGACTCAACGCGCTCAAGAACTATCTGATGGACGTCGACGGCTATATCGGCCTCTATTCCATCCAGAACGGCAACGAGCAGCTGATCGAGTGCCTGCAGTCGGAGGTCAATGCCGACATCCAGCTCAATCACCGCGTGCTCACCGTCGGCAGGGCGCCGACCGGCCGCTACCAGCTCAAGATGATGAACGGCAAGGGGCCGGAGACGCGCGACTTCGATCTGGTCCTGGTCTGCCTGCCCCATTCCTGGCTCGCCACCCTGGGCTGGGAGGGCGAGCAGCTGCGTAAGTCGATGGTCAAGCACGTTGCGTACTTTGATCGCCCCGCGCACTATTTGCGCGTCTCGATCCTGTTCGACGAGCCGTTCTGGGGCGAGAAGATTCCGGGCGCCTGGTTCATGTCGGAAGCCTTCGGCGGCTGCTGCGTCTACAACGAGGGCGCCCGCCACGACGTCGGCAAGCACGGCGTGCTGAACTGGCTCATTCCCGGCTCCGATGCGCTGGCCTTTGCCAATCTCTCGGACCAGGAGCTGGTCGAGGCCGCCCTGAAGTCGCTGCCGGCCTCGCTCGGCGATGCGCGTGCGCACTTCATGGAAGGCAAGATCCACCGCTGGCTGTCGTCGGTGAACGCGATTCCAGGCGGTCTGCCCGTGCGCGACGTCATGACCAATCACAGGCCCGAGCCGAAGGAGCATCCCGGCATCGTGGTGGTGGGCGACTATCTGTTCGATTCCACGCTGAACGGTCTGCTCGACTCCTCGGATGCGGCGACCGACATCATCCTGACCGAGATGATGCGCCTGCGCCGCGAACGCGCGCAGGAGAGCAAGCCGCTCTCGGACAAGATCGATCGCGATTATTTCGAGAACTATCGCGGCCTCGGCCCTTATCACCAAGCGTGGCGGCACTTCACCGATCCCGACTATCTCATCAGGCTGATCGGCATCGTCTGGGGCAGGACGACGGGCGCCAAGCTGCTGGTCGCGGGCTCCGCCAGCGGCGAACTGGTCGGCGCGCTGCGCGATCGCGGCATCGATGCATGGGGAATCGAGAACAACCGCGCCATCCACGCCAAGACGCCGACAGCGCTGAAGAAGTACAACAAGCTCGGCTCGGTCACCGACATGCCGTTCAAGGACGGCGCGTTCGATTTCGTGTTCGAGACCAGCCTCTGTCACGTTTCTCCGAAGCAGGTGGTCCGCGCGATCAGGGAGCTGAATCGCGTGGTCAAGACCGGCCTCGTTTTTGGCTCGATCACCTCGGACCTCGCGCCGGCATTGATCGACCGCTACGACCTCCTGCGTGGGGTCAAGAAGCTCGGCACCTGGTGGGAATGGTCCGAACTCTTCTTCGGCAATGGCTTCGACCTGTCGATGCACCGCAAGGATTGCACGGATGCGCTATGGGAGGCGACGCTCGCTGCCAACAAGGGGCCAGGGCAGTGGTACGCCGACGCCGACAGCTTGCGCTATTCCTTCTTCGACAAGGTCGAGGACGAGGACTAGCGGCCGACCGCGGATCGAATTCGCCAATTATTTTGCCGAATTCATCCTGGTCGCATAGAATCGTTGCAATAGCGGTTGCCGCTATCTCCTGCATTCTCTGCGGTCATGCCGGCCGTCAGCATCGGTTGGTTTCATGGCATCCAGGCCTCTTTCTCCCGACAAACAGAAACTCGCCCCGGACGAGGCGGTCGAGCTCGACGCCAGGCTCGCTTCCGCTGCCAAGCCGGACCTCGAAGACGACGAGGACGAGCTGGAGCTCGACGAGGACGACGAGGACGAGGACCTCGTCGTCTTTACCGCGCGCGAAGCCGCCGGCGCGCTCGCGACCATCGTCGGGTTCGTCAAACCTTTCCTGGTGAACTACAAGCGGATGTTGGCATTCGTGGCGTTCGGCGTCTGCGTCGAGACGCTGTTCAACGTCATCATGCCGCTCAGCCTGAAATTTCTGATCGACGACGCGCTCGGCGAGGAGGACTTCCAGGCGCTGTACAAGATCCTCGGCGTGCTCGCCGTCGCCGGTATTACCACCTCGATCATCGCGGTCTGGTACGAGCGCTGGGATGCGCGGCTGGCTGCCTGCATCATCTCCGATGTCCGCAGGCGCCTGTTCGAGCACGTCCAGGAGCTGCCGGCGGCTTATTTCGGCCGCACCAGGCGCGGCGAGATCCTGTCGCGCTTTTCGGTCGATCTCTCTGCCTTTGAGGGCTCGGTCAAGACGTTTGCGAACAGTGCCGCGCTGCCGTTCCTGGAGCTGATCGCCGGCATCATCCTGATGGTGTTCCTGAACTGGCAGCTCGCCGTGGTCGCGCTGCTGGTGTTCCCGATCACGCTGATCGGCCCGCGGATCCTGACGCCCAAGGCGGTGCAGGCCAATTACGAGCAGAAGCTCAACGAGTCGGCGCTGCTCGGCATGGTGCAGGAGAACGTGGCGGCCCAGGCTGTGATCAAGGCGTTCAGCCTGCAGCGCAAGATGTTCGGCTTCTTCACCTTGCGCAACGACGAGACCCGCAACAAGATCGCCTCGGCCGCGTTCCTCTCGACCATGGTGGAGCGGACGGTCACCATCTCGGTGCTCCTCCTGCACCTCGTGGTGCTTGCGATCGGCGCGTATCTCGCGACCAAGGGCCAGATCACCATCGGCACCTTCGTCACCTTCGAGAGCGCGTTCTGGGAGGTCTCCTACAACATCGCCCATGTGATGCATTTCATCCCGGTGTCGATCTCCTCTGCCGCCGCGATCCGTCACATCCAGGAGCTGCTCGACGAGCCGAGCCGCGGTGCCGATCGTCCCGGCGCGCCCGATCTGCCGCGCATCACCAACGACATCACTTTCGATCATGTCACCTTCCAGTACGAGGGCAGTCAGACGCCGGTGCTGGACAATCTCAGCCTCAAGCTCAATGCCGGCAAGCGCATCGCGATCGTCGGCCCGAGCGGCTCCGGCAAGAGCACGCTGCTCAATCTGATCCTGCGGCTCTACGTGCCCGACGAGGGCCGCGTCACCATCGACGGCGTCGACGTCCGCAAGGTGACGCTGGATTCGCTGCGCCGAAGCATGGCGGTGGTGTTCCAGGAGAACATGCTGTTCAACATGTCGATCCGCGAGAACATCCGCCTGGGCAAGGAAGGGGCGAGCGACGAGGAGGTGGAGGAGGCGGCCAAGAAGGCCGAGATCCACCGCTACATCATGAGCCTGCCACAGCGATACGACACCCCGGTCGGCGAGCGCGGAGACACGCTGTCGGGCGGGCAGCGCCAGCGCATCGCGATCGCGCGTGCAATCATCCGCAACCCTTCCGTGCTGCTGCTGGACGAAGCCACCTCGGCGCTCGACCAGACCACGGAAGCCGCGATCAACCGTACGCTGCTCAAGATCGCCAGGGGCCGCACCATGATCTGGTCGACCCACCGCCTGACCTCGGTGGTCGAGATGGACGAGATCATCGTGATTTCAGGGGGCAGGGCCATCGAGCGCGGCTCCCATGCCGAGCTGCTCGCCAAGGACGGCACCTACCGAAAGCTATGGAACGACCAGATCCACCAGCCGCTTGGCGCGTCGGGTCGCGCCGACGACAGCGACGATGACGATCCCGATGATGAGGAGGACGAGGAGTAACCGGACAGGGCGTTCAGCTCCGGCTCGGTGATTCCCGGATGCAAATCGTGGGTCCGGCGCCAAGCGGCTGATTTTTTTGTCTCCTTTGGTTTGGCCGCATCGGCCAACTGCCAATTGATCAGTGCCGCCGGAGGTCGCTGGCACGACCGGCGTCGCGGCAGGCGATTGAGCTGCAAGCCCCGCCGCGGAACGCCGGATTTGTGCGCGGGCAGGAAAAGTGCCCCGGCTTGGTAATAAAAGTATATTTAATCCGGGTATAATTTCGTCGGAACTGACCCAGCAGGCGCTTCGTTCCCCTATCGGGGCGGGCGTGGTGAGGTCGCCAAGAGACTATTTCTGCAGGCGCGGGAAGCGCCTTGTGACTGTCGTTTCGCCTTGACTAGACCGATTCTCGCTTATAGAAAGCGCCTCACTTAACGACAGGCGGTGAGCATCGCCAGCGTCGGAACGGGCCACCCGTTGATCCCTGAGGACTAGATTCACAAGGGATCGCTCAAGGCGGGCACCAACCTCGACGAATGCCGCTCAAACGCTGTCGATCATAGCTAGGCAATGCCAGTGCGACTTTAGTTCTCTCGAGCAAGTTCTCTTGAGATTGAATTCGGATGCATGACCTCGGTGAGCGGGCTGCGGCTTTTACGCTGGCGGCTCAATACTGCGGTCCTCTGTGGCGTCGAAGCGCTTTCCGCTCGTTGATGGAGCGGTTGGCGCAATTTCGCTTTGCGCGGATTGTTCCGGGTGAGGCAGCCTCGTCGGGCGGGTGGCTCGAAAGAAATTTGCGGTCCCGGCAACGGGCCGCGGCAAGATAGCGGACCCGGAAGGGGCCGCGGCAAGATAGCGGACCCGGAAGGGGCCGCGGCAGAACAAAGGGTAAGGCCAGGATGCCGACGATCAACCAGCTGATCGCTCAACCGCGTGAAGTGCAGAAGTCGCGCAAGAAGGTGCCGGCGCTGCAGCAGTCACCGCAGAAGCGTGGTGTTTGCACTCGCGTCTACACCACGACCCCGAAGAAGCCGAACTCGGCGCTTCGTAAGGTTGCCAAGGTGCGTCTGACCAATGGCTTCGAGGTGATCGGCTACATCCCCGGCGAGGGCCATAACCTCCAGGAGCACTCGGTGGTCATGATCCGCGGCGGCCGCGTCAAGGACTTGCCCGGCGTGCGCTATCACATCCTCCGCGGCGTTCTGGATACCCAGGGCGTCAAGAACCGTAAGCAGCGTCGTTCGAAGTACGGCGCCAAGCGTCCGAAGTAAGCGGGAACCTCGTCCATGTCTCGTCGCCATTCTGCTGAAAAGCGTGAAGTCCTTCCCGATCCGAAGTTCGGGAACATCATCGTCACGAAGTTCATGAACTCGGTGATGTATGCCGGCAACAAGTCGGTTGCCGAAGGCATCGTCTACGGTGCGTTCGGAATCATCGAAACCAAGACCAAGCAGAACCCGCTCGGCGTGTTCGAGCAGGCGCTCGAGAATGTCATGCCGACCATCGAGGTGCGTTCCCGCCGCGTCGGCGGCGCGACCTACCAGGTTCCGGTCGAGGTTCGTTCAACCCGCCGGCAGGCCCTGGGCATCCGCTGGCTGATCGCGGCTGCGCGCGAGCGCAACGAGAAGACGATGACCGAGCGGCTCTCGGCGGAGCTCCTGGACGCATCGAATAACCGGGGCAACGCCGTCAAGAAGCGCGAAGACGTGCACCGCATGGCGGAAGCCAACCGCGCCTTCTCGCACTACCGCTGGTAACGGCGACACACTCGGACTCGCAAGGAACGACCCATGCCCCGCCAACATGCCATCGAGGACTACCGTAACTTCGGTATCATGGCGCATATCGACGCCGGCAAGACCACGACGACCGAGCGCATCCTCTATTACACCGGCAAGAGCCACAAGATCGGCGAAGTGCACGAAGGTGCCGCGACGATGGACTGGATGGAGCAGGAGCAGGAGCGTGGCATCACGATCACCTCGGCTGCGACCACCGCGTTCTGGAACGGCAAGCGCCTGAACATCATCGACACGCCCGGCCACGTCGACTTCACCATCGAGGTCGAGCGTTCGCTGCGCGTGCTCGACGGTGCGGTCTGCGTTCTCGACTCCAACCAGGGCGTCGAGCCCCAGACCGAGACCGTCTGGCGCCAGGGCGACAAGTACAAGGTTCCGCGCATCGTCTTCGCCAACAAGATGGACAAGATCGGTGCGGACTTCTTCAAGTGCCTTGCCGACATCGTCGACCGTCTGGGTGCCAAGCCCGTCGCGATCCAGCTGCCGATCGGTGCCGAGAACAACTTCAAGGGTCTTGTCGACCTCGTGAAGATGAAGGGCGTCGTCTGGAACGATGAAGCGCTCGGCGCCAAGTTCGACTATGTCGACATTCCGGAAGATCTCGTCGAGCAGGCCAAGGAATACCGCGAGAAGATGGTGGAAGCCGCCGTCGAGCTCGACGACGACGCCATGGCCGCTTATCTCGACGGCAAGGAGCCGGACGAAGCGACCCTGAAGCGCCTGATCCGCAAGGCGGTGCTGACCGGGGCGTTCTACCCCGTGCTGTGCGGCTCTGCGTTCAAGAACAAGGGCGTGCAGCCGCTGCTCGACGCCGTCGTGGACTATCTGCCGTCGCCGCTCGACGTGCCCGCGATCAAGGGCACCGACGACAAGGGCAACGAAGTCGTGCGCAAGGCGGACGACAAGGAGCCCTTGGCGCTGCTCGCGTTCAAGATCATGGACGACCCGTTCGTCGGCACCATCACCTTCTGCCGCATCTACTCCGGTATCCTGCAGAGCGGCACCGGCGTCGTGAACTCGACCCGCGAGAAGAAGGAGCGGATCGGGCGCATGCTGTTGATGCATGCGAACAACCGCGAGGACATCAAGGAAGCCTATGCCGGCGACATCGTCGCGCTGGCCGGCCTGAAGGAAGCGCGCACCGGTGATACGCTGTGCGATCCCGACAAGCAGGTGATCCTGGAGAAGATGGAATTCCCCGAGCCGGTCATCGAGATCGCGATCGAGCCGAAGTCCAAGGCCGACCAGGAGAAGCTGGGCGTGGCGCTGGCCAAGCTCGCCGCGGAGGATCCGTCGTTCCGCGTGTCAACCGACCACGAGTCCGGCCAGACCATCCTCAAGGGCATGGGCGAACTCCATCTCGACATCAAGGTCGACATCCTCAAGCGCACCTACAAGGTCGACGCCAACATCGGTGCGCCGCAGGTGGCCTTCCGTGAGCGCGTCACCAAGCGGGTGGAGCACAGCTACACCCACAAGAAGCAGACCGGCGGTACCGGCCAGTTCGCGGCCGTGTCGTTCATCGTCGAGCCGAACGAGCCCGGCAAGGGCTACGAGTTCGAGTCGAAGATCGTCGGCGGCGCGGTGCCGAAGGAATACATTCCCGGCGTCGAGAAGGGCCTGGAGAGCGTGCTGTCGTCCGGCGTGGTCGCGGGCTTCCCCGTGGTCGACGTCAAGGTGCAGCTCGTCGACGGCAAGTATCACGACGTCGACTCGTCGGCGCTCGCCTTCGAAATCGCCTCGCGCGCCTGCTTCCGCGAAGCGCTGCAGATGGGCAAGTCCGTCCTGCTCGAGCCGATCATGAAGGTCGAAGTGGTGACCCCGGAAGACTACACCGGCTCGGTCATCGGCGACCTGAATTCCCGGCGCGGTCAGATCCAGGGGCAGGACATGCGCGGCAACGCCAACGTCATCAATGCGATGGTGCCGCTCATGAACATGTTCGGTTACGTGAACAACCTGCGCTCGATGAGCCAGGGTCGCGCGACCTTCACCATGCAGTTCGACCACTACGCAGAAGCGCCGGCCAACGTGTCGGCAGAAGTCCAGAAGAAGTTTGCCTGATTGTCGTCGGTTGAAAGCTGACGATTGAACGGAGAGTCAAATGGCCAAAGCAAAGTTTGAACGTAACAAGCCGCACTGCAACATCGGCACCATCGGTCACGTCGACCATGGCAAGACGTCGCTGACCGCTGCGATCACCAAGGTTCTCGCCGAAGCCGGCGGTGCGACGTTCACCGCGTACGACCAGATCGACAAGGCGCCGGAAGAGAAGGCGCGCGGCATCACCATCTCGACCGCGCACGTCGAGTACGAGACGCCGAACCGCCACTACGCCCACGTCGACTGCCCCGGCCACGCCGACTACGTGAAGAACATGATCACCGGCGCCGCCCAGATGGACGGTGCGATCCTGGTCGTGTCGGCCGCTGACGGCCCGATGCCGCAGACCCGCGAGCACATCCTGCTCGCCCGCCAGGTCGGCGTGCCCGCGCTGGTCGTGTTCCTCAACAAGTGCGACATGGTCGACGATCCGGAGCTGCTCGAGCTCGTCGAGCTCGAAGTCCGCGAACTGCTCTCGAAGTACGAATTCCCCGGCGACAAGATTCCGATCATCAAGGGTTCGGCGCTCGCCGCTCTGGAAGACTCCGACAAGAAGCTCGGTCACGACGCCATCCTCGAGCTGATGAAGAACGTCGACGAGTACATCCCGCAGCCGGAGCGTCCGATCGACCAGCCGTTCCTGATGCCGGTTGAAGACGTGTTCTCGATCTCGGGGCGCGGCACCGTCGTGACCGGCCGTGTCGAGCGCGGCGTCGTCAAGGTCGGCGAGGAAATCGAGATCGTCGGTCTGCGTGCGACCCAGAAGACCACCGTCACCGGCGTCGAAATGTTCCGCAAGCTGCTCGATCAGGGCCAGGCCGGCGACAACATCGGTGCGCTGCTCCGCGGCACCAAGCGTGAGGACGTCGAGCGCGGCCAGGTTCTGGCCAAGCCCGGTTCGGTCAAGCCGCACACCAAGTTCAAGGCCGAGGCCTACATCCTCACCAAGGAAGAGGGCGGTCGCCACACCCCGTTCTTCACCAACTACCGTCCGCAGTTCTACTTCCGCACCACCGACGTGACCGGTGTCGTGCACCTGCCGGAAGGCACCGAGATGGTGATGCCGGGCGACAACATCGCGATGGAAGTGCACCTGATCGTGCCGATCGCAATGGAAGAAAAGCTCCGCTTCGCGATCCGCGAAGGTGGCCGCACCGTCGGCGCCGGCGTCGTCGCCTCGATCATCGAGTAACAAGCGAATAGGGAATGGTGAGTGGCGAATAGGGGATTCTATTCGCTACTCGCTACTCGCCACTCACTAAAGAAAGCACGGCAATGAACGGCCAAAACATTCGTATCCGTCTCAAGGCGTTCGACCATCGTATCCTCGATACGTCGACCCGCGAGATCGTGAACACGGCGAAGCGCACCGGCGCGCAGGTCCGCGGACCCATTCCGCTGCCCACCCGCATCGAGAAGTTCACCGTCAACCGTTCGCCGCACGTCGACAAGAAGAGCCGCGAACAGTTCGAGATGCGCACCCACAAGCGCCTGCTCGACATCGTCGATCCGACCCCGCAGACCGTCGATGCTTTGATGAAGCTCGACCTGGCCGCCGGTGTCGACGTCGAGATCAAGCTCTGAGCAAGACCCCGAAAAGTGGGCACCGGTTTTCGGACCGGGTCTTGCTCACAACGAAGATTAGCTAGTCCGCAAGGACAGAAAGAACAGGAAGCAAGCCGATGCGCTCCGGAGTGATCGCACAAAAGGTCGGGATGACGCGGGTCTTCACGGAGGCCGGCGAACATATTCCCGTGACCGTGCTGAAGCTCGGCAATTGCCAGGTCGTAGGCCACCGCACCGAAGAGAAGAACGGTTATGTCGCGCTCCAGCTCGGTTCTGGCAGCCGCAAGACCGTTTACATGCCCAAGGCCGAGCGCGGCCAGTTCGCGGTCGCCAAGGTCGAGCCGAAGCGCCGGGTCGAGGAATTCCGCGTCAGCGCGGATGCGATGATCCCGGTCGGCGCCGAGATCCAGGCCGATCACTTCGTCGTCGGTCAGTTCGTCGACGTCACCGGCACCTCGGTCGGTAAGGGCTTCGCCGGCGGCATGAAGCGCTGGAACTTCGGCGGTCTGCGCGCCACGCACGGTGTGTCGATCTCGCACCGCTCGATCGGTTCGACCGGTGGCCGTCAGGATCCCGGCAAGACCTGGAAGAACAAGAAGATGCCCGGCCACATGGGTGTCGATCGCATCACCACGCTCAACCTTCGCGTCGTCCAGACCGATGTCGAGCGCGGCCTGATCCTCGTCGAAGGCGCCGTTCCCGGCTCCAAGGGCGGCTGGATCCGCGTGCGCGACGCCGTCAAGAAGCCGCTGCCGAAGGAAGCTCCGAAGCCCGGCAAGTTCAAGGTTGCTGGCGACGCGGAAGCCGCTCCGGCTGCGCAGGAGGCGTGAGATGGAATTGAAGGTCACCACCCTCGAAGGTAAGGAAGCCGGCTCGGTCCAGCTCTCCGACGCCATTTTCGGCCTCGAGCCGCGCGAGGACATCATCGCGCGCTGCGTGCAGTGGCAGCTCAACAAGCGCCAGGCCGGCACGCACAAGGCCAAGGGCCGCGCCGAGATCTGGCGCACCGGCAAGAAGATGTACAAGCAGAAGGGCACCGGCGGTGCTCGTCACGGCTCGGCTCGCGTGCCGCAGTTCCGCGGCGGCGGTCGTGCCTTCGGTCCGGTGGTGCGTTCGCACGCCACCGACCTGCCGAAGAAGGTTCGCGCGCTGGCGCTCAAGCATGCGCTCTCGGCCAAGGCCAAGGACGGCGATCTCGTCGTGATCGACAAGGCCGCGCTCGAGACCGCCAAGACCAAGGCGCTGCTGGGTCACTTCTCGGGCCTCGGGCTCACCAACGCGCTGATCATCGACGGCGCCGAGCTCAACAACGGTTTTGCCGCTGCGGCCCGCAACATCCCGAACATGGACGTGCTGCCGATTCAGGGCATCAACGTCTATGACATCCTGCGCCGTCAGAAGCTCGTTCTGACCAAGGCCGCCATCGATGCGCTGGAGGCGCGCTTCAAATGACGAAGAACATCGAGCCTCGCCACTACGACGTGATCCTGTCGCCGGTCGTGACCGAAAAGGCGACGATCGCCTCGGAGCACAACAAGGTGCTGTTCAAGGTGGCCGCGAAGGCGACCAAGCCGCAGATCAAGGAAGCGGTCGAGAAGCTGTTCGACGTCAAGGTCAAGAGCGTCAACACGCTGGTCCGCAAGGGCAAGACCAAGGTCTTCCGCGGCAATCTCGGCTCGCAGTCGAACTCCAAGCGCGCGATCGTGACCCTCGAAGAGGGCCACCGGATCGACGTGACCACCGGTCTGTAAGGTCGTACGACGATGGCACTGAAGACATTCAATCCCACGACGCCGGGCCAGCGCCAGCTGGTCATGGTCGATCGTTCGGCCCTGTACAAGGGCAAGCCGGTCAAGGCGCTCACCGAGGGCAAGAAGTCCTCGGGCGGCCGTAACAACACCGGTCGCATCACGGTGCGTTTCCGCGGCGGCGGTCACAAGCAGACGCTGCGTACGGTCGATTTCAAGCGCGAGAAGGTCGACGTTCCCGCGACCGTCGAGCGGCTCGAGTATGATCCGAACCGCACCGGGTTCATCGCGCTGATCAAGTATCAGGACGGCGAGCAGGCCTACATCCTGGCGCCGCAGCGCCTGGCCGTGGGCGACACGATCATCGCCGGCAACTATGTCGACGTGAAGCCGGGCAACGTTATGCCGCTCGGCAACATGCCGGTCGGCACGATCATCCACAACATCGAGGTCAAGATCGGGAAGGGCGGCCAGCTCGCGCGTTCCGCAGGCACCTATGCCCAGCTCGTCGGTCGCGACCAGGACTACGTCATCATCCGCCTGAACTCGGGCGAGCAGCGCCTGGTGCACGGCCGTTGCCGCGGCACGATCGGCGCGGTGTCGAACCCGGATCACATGAACACCTCGATCGGCAAGGCCGGTCGCAAGCGTTGGATGGGCCGTCGCCCGCACAACCGCGGTGTCGCGATGAACCCGATCGACCATCCGCACGGCGGTGGTGAAGGTCGTACCTCCGGCGGCCGCCACCCGGTCACCCCGTGGGGCAAGCCGACCAAGGGCAAGAAGACCCGCACCAACAAATCGACCAACAAATTCATTCTCCTAAGCCGCCACAAGCGGAAGAAGTAAGGAACGCCGGACATGGTTCGTTCAGTCTGGAAAGGCCCGTTCGTCGAGGGTTCTCTGCTCAAGAAGGCAGATGCCGCGCGCGCGTCCGGCCGTCACGACGTCATCAAGATCTGGAGCCGTCGCTCGACGATCCTGCCGCAGTTCGTCGGCCTGACCTTCGGCGTCTACAACGGTCAGAAGCACGTGCCGGTGGCCGTCAACGAGGAAATGGTCGGTCACAAGTTCGGCGAGTTCTCGCCGACCCGGACCTTCCATGGCCACTCCGGCGACAAGAAAGCCAAGAAGGCTTGAGGATTAAACGATGAGCAAACCTAAGCGCGAACGGAGCCTCGCCGACAACGAGGCCAAGGCGGTCGCCCGGATGCTGCGGGTGAGCCCGCAGAAGCTCAACCTGGTCGCCCAGCTCATTCGCGGCCGGAAGGCGTCTGCCGCGCTCGCCGACCTGCAGTTTTCGCGCAAGCGGATCGCGGTCGACGTGAAGAAGTGCCTGGAGTCGGCTATCGCCAACGCCGAGAACAACCACGACCTCGACGTCGACGATCTCGTCGTGGCGCAGGCTTTCGTCGGCAACGGCCTCGTGATGAAGCGCTTTGCCGCTCGCGGCCGCGGCCGCTCGGGCCGCGTCTACAAACCATTTTCGCAGCTGACGATCATCGTTCGTCAGGTCGAAGCTGAAGCCGCCGCTTAAGGGCGCAGGAGAACACGATGGGTCAAAAGATCAATCCGATCGGTCTGCGTCTCGGCATCAACCGGACCTGGGATTCCCGCTGGTTCGCCGGCAAGCAGGAATACGGCAAGCTGCTGCACGAGGACGTCAAGATCCGCGAGATCCTGCACAAGGAGCTCAAGCAGGCGGCCGTCGCCCGCATCGTGATCGAGCGTCCGCACAAGAAGTGCCGCGTCACCATCCACTCGGCCCGTCCGGGCGTGGTGATCGGCAAGAAGGGCGCGGACATCGACAAGCTGCGCAAGAAGGTCGCGGACATCACCTCGTCCGACGTCGTCATCAACATCGTCGAGATCCGCAAGCCGGAGCTCGATGCGACGCTGGTGGCGGAGTCGATCGCGCAGCAGCTCGAGCGCCGCGTGGCGTTCCGCCGTGCCATGAAGCGCGCCGTGCAGTCGGCGATGCGCCTCGGTGCGGAAGGCATCCGCATCAACTGCTCGGGACGTCTCGGCGGTGCTGAAATCGCGCGCATGGAGTGGTACCGCGAAGGTCGCGTGCCGCTGCACACGCTGCGTGCCGACATCGACTACGGCGTTGCGACCGCGTTCACGACCTTCGGCACCTGCGGCGTCAAGGTCTGGATCTTCAAGGGTGAGATCCTCGAGCACGATCCGATGGCCCAGGACAAGAGAATGGCCGAAGGCGAGACGGGTGGCAGTGGTGACCGTGGCCGTCAGCGCCGCGACACGGCTGCAGCCTAAAGCCGCACAGGAATTTGAGGGCTTAAAGCCATGATGCAACCTAAGAAAACGAAGTTCCGGAAGGCGCATAAGGGCCGCATCCACGGCGTTGCGTCTTCGGGCGCGACGTTGGCGTTCGGCCAGTTCGGCCTGAAGGCGACCGAGCCTGAGCGCGTCACCGCGCGCCAGATCGAAGCCGCTCGTCGCGCGCTGACCCGTCACATGAAGCGCGCCGGCCGCGTCTGGATCCGTGTGTTCCCCGACGTTCCGGTGTCCAAGAAGCCGGCCGAAGTCCGCATGGGCTCCGGCAAGGGTTCGCCGGAATTGTGGGTTGCGCGGGTCAAGCCGGGCCGGGTGCTGTTCGAGATCGATGGCGTCAACACCCAGACCGCGCGTGAGGCGCTGACCCTGGCGGCGGCCAAGCTGCCGATCAAGACGCGCTTCGTCGAGCGCATTGCGGAGTAATGGCCATGGCCCAGATGAAGATCGAAGACATCCGCGCGATGAGCCCCGACCAGCAGGATGACGCCATCCTGAACCTGAAGAAGGAGCGCTTCAACCTGCGCTTCCAGCGCGCCACCGGGCAGCTCGAGAACACCTCTCGCCTGCGCGAGGCCCGCCGTGACATCGCCCGGATCAAGACCGTCGCCGCGCAGACGCGCGCCAAGAAGAAGTAAGAGGCTTACGAAGATGCCGAAACGTACTTTGCAGGGCGTGGTCGTCAGCGACAAGCAGGCCAAGACCATCGTGGTGCGCGTCGATCGCCGCTTCACGCACCCGATCTACAAGAAGACGATCCGCCGTTCGAAGAACTATCACGCGCACGACGAGAGCAACGAGTTCAAGCCGGGCGACATGGTGTGGATCGAGGAAACGAAGCCGATTTCGAAGTTGAAGCGCTGGGTCGTGATCCGGGGCGAACACAAGAAAAGCGCCTGATCTGTTGGCTTTAGCCGACTGACTTCAGGGAAATGTTGAGCGCCGGCTGGGCTGGCGCAAAGAGAAAGAGGACGAGGTGCATCAATGATTCAGATGCAGACCAACCTCGACGTGGCCGATAATTCTGGCGCACGCCGTGTCATGTGTATCAAGGTGCTCGGGGGCTCCAAGCGCCGCTACGCCACGATCGGCGACATCATCGTCGTGTCGATCAAGGAAGCAATTCCGCGTGGCAAGGTGAAGAAGGGCGACGTGATGAAGGCCGTCGTGGTGCGCGTCCGCAAGGACATCCGCCGCGCCGACGGTTCGGTCATCCGCTTCGACCGCAACGCCGCCGTCCTGATCAACAACCAGTCCGAGCCGGTCGGCACCCGTATCTTCGGGCCCGTGCCGCGCGAGTTGCGCGCCAAGAACCACATGAAGATCATCTCGCTCGCGCCGGAGGTGCTGTGATGGCTGCGAAGATCCGCAAGGGCGACAGGGTCGTCGTGCTGACCGGCCGCGACAAGGGTCGCACCGGCGAAGTGTTCGAGGTCCGTCCCGACGCCGGCACCGCGCTCGTGCGCGGCATCAACATGGTCAAGCGTCACCAGAAGCAGACGCAGGCCCAGGAGGGCGGCATCATCTCGAAAGAGGCGCCGATCCAACTGTCCAACATCGCGTATGTCGGCAAGGACGGAAAGCCGACCCGCGTCGGATTCAAGATTCTGGCGGACGGCAAGAAGGTCCGCATCGCCAAGAGCTCGGGAGCTGAGATCGATGGCTGAGGCCGCTTACACGCCGCGCCTGCGCGCGGAATATGATGCGAAGATCCGCACGGCTCTGACCGAGAAGTTCGGTTACGAGAACGTCATGCAGGTTCCTCGCCTGGACAAGGTCGTGCTGAACATGGGCGTTGGCGATTCCGTCAATGACCGCAAGAAGGCCGAGACCGCCGCTGCCGAGCTGACCCAGATCGCCGGCCAGAAGGCGATCGTGACCTATTCGCGGATCGCGATCGCGACGTTCAAGCTGCGTGAGAACCAGCCGATCGGCTGCAAGGTCACGCTGCGCAAGGCCCGCATGTATGAGTTCATCGATCGCCTGGTGAACGTCGCGCTGCCGCGCGTCCGCGACTTCCGCGGCCTGAACCCGAAGAGCTTCGATGGCCGCGGCAACTACTCGCTCGGCATCAAGGAGCACATCATTTTCCCCGAGATCGACTTCGACAAGGTCACGGAAGCCCGCGGCATGGACATCACCGTCTGCACCACGGCCAAGACCGACGAAGAGGCGAGGGCCTTGTTGACCGCTTTCAATTTCCCGTTCCGGCAGTGAGACGCTGACCCAAAGCCTCTCAAACGCGGATACCCAGGAGCCAAGCATGGCAAAGAAGAGTTCAGTCGAGAAGAACAACAGGCGCAAGCGGATGGTGAAGAACGCCGCCGCCAAGCGCGAGCGGTTGAAGGCGATCATCGCCGACAAGACGCTGCCGATGGAGGAGCGGTTCGCCGCGACGCTGAAGCTGGCGGAAATGCCGCGCAACTCGTCGGCGACCCGCATCCGCCTGCGCTGCGAACTGTCGGGCCGCCCGCGCTCGAACTACCGCAAGAACAAGCTGTCCCGTATCGCGCTGCGCGACCTTGGCTCCAAGGGCATGGTCCCGGGCCTCGTGAAGTCCAGCTGGTAAGGAGGGTCGTTTAGATGTCTACGCACGATCCAATCAGCGATCTGATCACCCGTATCCGCAACGCGCAGATGCGTTCGAAGACCAAGGTCTCCACGCCTGGCTCGAAGATGCGCGAGAACGTGCTCGAGGTTCTGAAGACCGAGGGTTACATCCGCGGTTACGCCACGCTCGAGCATTCCTCGGGCCGCAGCGAGATCGAGATCGAGTTGAAGTATTTCGACGGCGAGCCCGTCATTCGCGAGATTGAACGCGTTTCCAAGCCCGGGCGTCGCGTCTACGCCTCGGTGAAGAACCTGCCGCGGGTGAACAACGGACTCGGCATTTCGGTGTTGTCGACGCCGAAGGGGATCATGGCCGACCACAGCGCGCGCGACGCGAATGTGGGCGGTGAAGTCCTCTTCACGGTGTTCTGAGAAGGATTTTCGATCCATGTCACGTGTTGGCAAAAGGCCTGTGGCGGTGCCGTCGGGTGTTACCGCGACCGTCGATGGGCAGACCGTCAAGATGAAGGGGCCGAAGGGTCAGCTTCAGTTCGTCGTTCATGACGACGTCGAGGTGAAGCTCGAGAACGGCCAGATCAAGGTCAAGCCGCGAGCCGAGACCAACCGCGCGCAGGCGCTGTACGGTACCGCTCGCGCCCAGGTCGCGAATCTGGTCGAAGGCGTCACCAAGGGCTTCGAGAAGAAGCTCGAGATCACCGGCGTCGGCTATCGCGCTGCGATGCAGGGCAAGAATCTGCAGCTTGCGCTGGGCTACAGTCACGACGTGATCTATCCGATCCCCGAGGGGATCACGATCACCGTGCCGAAGCCGACCGAGATCACGGTGGCGGGCAGCGACGTCCAGCGCGTCGGCCAGGTCGCCGCCGAGATCCGCGCCTACCGTCCGCCGGAGCCCTACAAGGGCAAAGGCGTGAAGTATGTGGGCGAATTCATCTTCCGCAAGGAAGGCAAGAAGAAGTAACGGAGCCGGTCATGTCGAAAGCCAAGGTTACGAATGCCCGGCGCAAGCGGAGTGTGCGGCTGAAGCTGCGCCGCTCCGCCGGCGGCCGTCCGCGCCTCTCGGTGTTCCGCTCGTCCAAGCACATCTACGCCCAGGTCATCGACGACCTGAAGGGCGAGACGCTGGCCTCTGCCTCGTCGCTCGAGAAGTCGATGCGCGACGGCGGCAAGACCGGCGCCGACATCGATGCGGCGAAGGCGGTCGGCAAGCTGCTGGCCCAGCGCGCCGCCGAGAAGGGCGTGAAGGAAGTCGTGTTCGATCGCGGCAGCTATCTCTATCACGGGCGCGTCAAGGCTCTGGCCGATGCGGCGCGTGAGAGCGGGCTGAGCTTCTAACAGAATTTGAGGATTGAGGCGTAAGCCTCTGAAGGATTGGAAAAACCATGGCAGCTGAACGCGAACAACGTGGTGGACGCGATCAACGCGGCGGCGGACGTGAACGCAGGGAGCGCGAGGAGCGCGACAGCGAGTTCGTCGACAAGCTCGTCCACATCAACCGCGTGGCCAAGGTCGTCAAGGGCGGCAAGCGCTTCGGTTTCGCGGCGCTGGTCGTGATCGGCGACCAGAAGGGGCGAGCCGGCTTCGGTCACGGCAAGGCGCGCGAAGTGCCCGAGGCGATCCGAAAGGCGACCGAGTCCGCCAAGCGCAACCTGACGCGCGTGTCGCTGCGCGAGGGCCGCACGCTCCATCACGACATCGCCGGCCGTCATGGCGCAGGCCGTGTCTACCTGCGTGCAGCTCCGGCCGGTACCGGCATCATCGCCGGCGGCCCGATGCGCGCCGTGTTCGAGACGCTCGGCGTCCAGGACGTGGTTGCCAAGTCGATCGGCTCTTCGAATCCCTACAACATGGTTCGCGCAACCTTCGACGCGCTGAAGCATCAGGATTCGCCGCGTTCGGTCGCAGCCCGCCGCAACATCAAGGTGTCCACTCTGCAGTCGCGCCGTATCGGTGGCGATGCCGAGGCGGCTGCCGACTAACGGAAGCTTTCGGAGTAGACTCCCATGGCCAAGGCCAGCAAGACGATCAAGCTCGAGCAGACCGGCAGCGCGATCCGCCGCCATCACTCGCAGCGCTCGACGCTGATCGGGCTCAAGCTCAATAAGATCGGCCGCACCAGCGAACTGCCTGATACCCCGGCGGTCCGCGGCATGATCGAGAAGGTTCACCATCTCGTCCGCATCGTCGACGAGAAGTAAGCAAAGGCGCATGATCCCGAGCAGCGGGCACCGTGTTTCGGTGAAGATCAGGCGCAAGACACAAGGAGAAGGGCGATGAAGCTCAGCGATATCGCCGACAACGCCGGCTCGCGCAAGAAGCGCATGCGCGTCGGCCGCGGCATCGGTTCGGGCAAGGGCAAGCAGTCCGGCCGCGGCGGCAAGGGCCAGACCGCGCGTTCGGGCGTGCGCATCAAGGGTTTCGAAGGCGGCCAGATGCCGATGCATCGCCGTCTGCCCAAGCGCGGCTTCAACAACATCTTCCGCGTCGAGTTCGCCGAGATCAATCTCGACCGGCTCCAGGAAGCGGTCGATGCCAAGAAGATCGACGCCGGCAGCGTCGTGAACGTCGAGGCCCTGGTGAAGGGCGGCGTGCTGCGCCGCGCCAAGGCCGGCCTGCGGCTGCTCGGCCGCGGCGAGCTCAAGTCCAAGCTCAACATCGAGGTGCACGGCGCCACCAAGACCGCGATCGCCGCGGTCGAGAAGGCCGGCGGTTCGGTGAAGATCCTCGCCCCTGCCAAGGAAGAAGGCGAGGCGGCGTAACAACTGCGTCATCGGCCCGCGGCTCGCGGGCCTTTACGCATGCGGGACGTGGACTTATCGAAGCCGAGCCCCAGATAATGTCCGGCGTCCGCCAGAGTAGCCCGGCCGCGGGCATGACGGCGCAACAGGCGGCGGGAGAAAGTCCAAGATGGTCTCTGCAGCGGAACAACTGGCAGCCAATCTCAATTTCGGCGCGTTTGCCAAGGCCGACGAACTGAAGAAGCGCATCTGGTTCACCCTGGGTGCGCTGCTCGTTTATCGGCTCGGCACCTACATCCCGCTGCCGGGCATCGATCCCAACATCTGGGAGCAGGTGTTCCGCTCCCAGGCGGGCGGCATCCTCGGCATGTTCAACATGTTCGCCGGCGGCGGCATCCACCGCATGGCGATCTTCGCGTTGAACATCATGCCGTACATTTCGGCCTCGATCATCATCCAGCTCCTTACCACCGTCTCGCCGCAGCTCGAGGCGCTGAAGAAGGAAGGCGAGGCCGGCCGCAAGACGCTGAACCAGTACACCCGCTACCTGACCGTCATCCTGGCCGCGTTCCAGTCCTATGGCATCGCGGTAGGCCTCGAGGGTGCCGGCAACGTCGTCAGCGATCCCGGCATGTTCTTCCGCCTGTCCACCGCGATCACGCTGACCGGCGGCACCATGTTCCTGATGTGGCTGGGCGAGCAGATCACCTCGCGCGGCATCGGCAACGGCATTTCGCTGATCATTCTCGCCGGCATCGTCGCCGAGCTGCCCGCGGCGCTCGCCAACATGCTCGAGCTCGGCCGTCAGGGCGCGATGTCGACCGGCTTGATCCTGGTCGTGATCATCATGGCCGTCGCCGTGATCGCCTTCATCGTGTTCATGGAGCGCGCGCAGCGCCGGCTCTTGATCCAGTATCCGAAGCGCCAGGTCGGCAACAAGATGTTCGAGGGCCAGTCCTCGCATCTGCCGCTCAAGCTCAACACCTCGGGCGTGATCCCGCCGATCTTTGCCTCGTCGCTGCTGCTGCTGCCGACCACGGTTGCGAACTTCAATGCCGGCAGCGGGCCGGAGTGGTTCCAGTGGATCACCACCCAGCTCGGCCATGGCCGCCCGCTGTTCCTGATCCTGTATCTGGCGCTGATCGTGTTCTTCGCCTTCTTCTACACCGCGATCGTGTTCAACCCGACCGAGACTGCGGACAATCTGAAGAAGCACGGCGGATTCATTCCGGGCATCCGTCCGGGAGAACGTACCGCGGAATATATCGACTACGTGCTGTCGCGCATCACCGTGCTCGGCGCGATTTATCTGGCGATCGTCTGCCTGATTCCCGAGATCCTGATCTCCTACGCCTCGGTCCCGTTCTATTTCGGCGGCACCTCGCTGCTGATCGTCGTCAGTGTCACCATGGACACGGTGGCGCAGGTTCAGGGCTATCTGCTGGCACACCAGTATGAAGGCCTGATCCGGAAGTCGAAGCTTCGCGGCCGCCGCCGCTAGGCACGGTCACGCTTGAGGCGGCGCGACCGCGCCGCCGATTCGCTGCACGCCGCAACGCGGCGCGCGCAGAGGCGTCCGGTCAGCGGTTCGGTTCGCATCGGCAGAGCTGCTCACACGGCAGCGCAATCACTGATTTCAAAAGGCCTTCTTGGCGTCCGGGCATTCGCTCCCCTATGATATGGGTAGCGGTGCGGCGCCGATTATGGTTTGCACTGTTCTTGATCTTCAAACGCAGGTGCGCGACGTATCGCTCACCAAGCCGGGGGGCGTTACGCCGATGAGAATTATACTTCTGGGACCGCCGGGGTCGGGCAAGGGGACTCAGGCCCAGCTGTTGGTGCAGCGCTATGGCATTGTCCAGCTCTCGACGGGTGAAATGTTGCGCGCGGCCGTCGCGGCGGGGACGCCGGTCGGGCTGAAGGCCAAGGAGATCATGGCCAGCGGCGGTCTTGTGCCTGACGAGGTCGTGGTGGGAATCATCTCCGACCGCATCGACCAGCCGGACGCCAAGAACGGTTTCATCCTCGATGGTTTTCCGCGCACCGTGCCGCAGGCCGAGGCGCTGGACGAGCTGCTCAAGCACAAGCATCTCAAGCTCGACGCCGTGATCGAGCTCCGCGTCAACGAGAGCGCGCTCCTGAGCCGGGTCGAGACTCGCGTTGCCCAGATGCGGGAGCGCGGCGAGGAGGTCAGACTCGACGACACCCCGGAGGTCCTGACCAAGCGGCTTGCCAGCTATCGCAGCCAGACGGAACCGCTGATTCACTACTATTCCGAGCGTCGGAAGCTCTCGACCATCGACGGCATGATGGCCATTGACGAGGTCACCCGCGCCATCCACCGCCAGCTCCTGGCGCTCGGCGCGGTCGAGCCCAAGACCCACGCCAGAAGCGCGGCCAAGGTGGCACCGGCCAAAAAGACCAAGGTGGCGAAGAAATCGACCAAGAAGCCGGCGAAGGCAGCCAAGAAGGCCGCCAGATCGGCCAAATCCGGCAAAAAGACGGTCAAGAAGGCTAGGAAGGGCGCCAAGAAGGCAGCCAAGAAGGCGGCCGGGAAAACGGTCAAAACGGCAGCCAAAAGGACGGCCAAGAAGACCGCCAAGAAGGCCGTCAAAAAGGGTGCCAAAAAGGCTGCAAAAAAGGTCACGAAAAAGCGAGCAAAACGCTAGCAGCGGTTGACGAAAGCCCCTGGAATCCCCTAATAAGCCCCGCATCCAAGTCGGATAGTTTCAGACGATGCCGGGCCCCAGGAAGACCGGGGGTGGGCGTCGTGTTCGCGTTTGTGAACACCTGCCCGAGAAAAGCAAGCACTTAAAGCCCGATTCCTGACGAGGGATCGGCAACAGGAGAGAAGGCCGTGGCCCGTATTGCCGGCGTGAACATTCCCACCAACAAGCGCGTGCTGATCGCGCTCCAGTACATCCATGGCATCGGCGCGAAGATCGCCGGCGAGATCATGGAGAAGGTGAAGATCCCCGAGGATCGTCGCGTCAATCAGCTCAGCGACGCCGAAGTGCTCCAGATCCGCGAAGTCATCGACCGCGACTATCTCGTCGAGGGCGATCTGCGTCGCGAGGTCGGCATCAACATCAAGCGCCTGATGGACCTCGGCTGCTATCGCGGCCTGCGTCATCGTCGCGGTCTGCCGGTGCGCGGCCAGCGCACCCACACCAATGCGCGCACGCGCAAGGGCCCGGCCAAGGCCATCGCCGGCAAGAAGAAGTAAGTTTTTCGAATCCGATCGCGGCGTGTGGCGAAAGAGGGGATCACCCGTTCGCTGCACGCTTTTCGTTCCACAGGTGTAGCCGCTGGCGTTACGGCGGCGTTTGAGATCTTCAGGAAAGGGACTCAATGGGCAAGGAAGCCACCCGCGTTCGTCGTCGTGAGCGCAAGAACATCGCCTCCGGCGTCGCTCACGTGAACTCGTCGTTCAACAACACGACCATCACCATCACCGACGCGCAGGGCAACACGATCGCCTGGTCCTCGGCCGGTACGATGGGCTTCAAGGGCTCGCGCAAGTCGACCCCGTATGCCGCGCAGGTCGCCGCCGAGGACGTGTCGAAGAAGGCGCAGGAGCACGGCATGCGCACGCTGGAAGTCGAAGTCGCCGGTCCGGGTTCGGGCCGCGAGTCGGCGCTCCGAGCGCTCCAGGCCGCGGGCTTCACCGTCACCTCGATCCGTGACGTGACCACGATTCCGCACAACGGTTGCCGTCCCCGCAAGCGTCGGCGCGTTTGATTTCTACGAGTTGCGGGCGCAGCGGCGCCCGCAATGACTTTGCAAGAAGCCGCGGGAATGATCTGCGGCCTTTCTCCAACGCCAGTATTTGAACTGTCAAATCGACTGGCCTGTATGGGTGAAACAGTGACGATCCAGAAAAATTGGCAAGAACTGATTCGGCCGAACAAGCTCCAGGTCACGCCCGGCAGCGATCCCTCGCGTTTCGCGACCATCGTCGCCGAGCCGCTCGAGCGCGGCTTCGGCCAGACCCTCGGCAACGCGCTGCGCCGCATCCTGCTCTCCTCGCTCCAGGGCGCGGCGGTGCAGTCGGTGCACATCGACGGTGTGCTGCACGAGTTCTCCTCGATCGCGGGCGTCCGTGAGGACGTCACCGACATCGTGCTCAACATCAAGGACATCTCGATCAAGATGCAGGGCGAAGGCCCCAAGCGGATGGTCGTGAAGAAGCAGGGCCCGGGCGTCGTCACCGCCGGCGACATCCAGACCGTCGGCGATGTGGTCGTGCTGAACCCCGATCTGCAGATCTGCACGCTCGACGAGGGCGCCGAGATCCGCATGGAGTTCACGGTCTCCACCGGCAAGGGTTACGTGCCCGCCGAGCGCAACCGTCCCGAGGACGCGCCGATCGGCCTGATCCCGGTCGACAGCCTGTACTCGCCGGTCCGCAAGGTCTCGTACAAGGTCGAGAACACCCGCGAGGGCCAGATCCTCGACTACGACAAGCTGACCATGACGATCGAGACCAACGGCGCGATCACGCCGGATGACTCCGTGGCCTATGCTGCGCGCATCCTGCAGGATCAGCTCAACGTGTTCGTCAACTTCGAAGAGCCGCGCAAGGAAGTCGCCCAGGAGATCATCCCGGATCTCGCCTTCAACCCGGCCTTCCTCAAGAAGGTGGACGAGCTCGAACTGTCGGTGCGTTCGGCCAACTGCTTGAAGAACGACAACATCGTCTACATCGGCGACCTCGTGCAGAAGAGCGAAGCGGAAATGCTCCGCACCCCGAACTTCGGCCGCAAGTCGCTGAACGAGATCAAGGAAGTGCTGGCCCAGATGGGTCTGCATCTCGGCATGGAAGTGCCGGGCTGGCCGCCGGAGAACATCGACGAGCTCGCCAAGCGCTTCGAGGATCACTACTGAGCATTTCGTCATTCCGGGGCGGCTCGCAGAGCCGAACCCGGAATCTCGAAATTCCGGATCGCCGCTTCGCGCCGTCCGGAATGACTGACCAGGGCGAACGCAGGCAGCCCACCTGAGCAACATGTCCGACGAACCGTCGCGGCAGTTTTAACGTAAGGACTACACACATGCGTCACGGCAAGGTTCATCGGAAGCTCAACCGTACGGCCGAGCACCGCCGCGCGATGTTTGCCAACATGGCGGCTGCGCTCATCAAGCACGAGCAGATCGTTACCACGCTGCCCAAGGCCAAGGAGCTCCGTCCGATCGTCGAGAAGCTCGTCACCCTCGGCAAGAAGGGTGGCCTGTCGCTGCGCCGCCAGGCGATCGCGGAGCTGCGCGACGTCGACATGGTCAAGAAGCTCTTTGACACGCTGGCGACCCGCTACAGGGACCGCCAGGGCGGCTACACCCGCATCATCAAGGCCGGCTTCCGCTATGGCGACAACGCTGCGATGGCCGTGATCGAGTTCGTCGATCGCGACGTCGATGCCAAGGGCCAGGATTCCGGTCCGGTCGAGGCGAAGGAAGCCGAGGCGGCGTAAGCCGACGGGTACTTGAAGTTTTCAGAAAGCGGCGCCCGTGGGCGCCGCTTTTTTTATGGCGCGGCCGTGAGGGCCTGGAACGATCACGAAATCAAACGTGCGATTGCGTAAGGCATCGCGTACGACCGGCACAAGCTCGAGCGCCGATGGCGTATGCTGCCCTGTCAGTATGACGGCGTAAGTATCGCATTCCGCGGCAACAGGATGGGCACGGTACGCTTTGCCGACCTGCGGCACGGCTGTTGTGGCGGGCCAGCCTCACGCGTGGGTGAGGGACGATTGAAGCTGCGTGGGCAGCGCACGATATCTCCGCCAACCTCTATGGAGAGACGACGCATGAACATCGACCTTTTCGGAAAGACCGCCCTCGTCACCGGCTCGACCGCCGGCATCGGCCATGCCATCGCCAAGGGCCTAGCCGCCTCGGGCGCAAGCGTCGTCGTCAACGGGCGGGGCCAGGACAAGGTCGATGCGGCCGTGCGCAAGTTGGAAGGCACGGGCGCCAAGGTGCGGGGCATCGCCGCCGACGTCTCGACCGCTTCGGGCTGCGAGGCGCTGGTTGCGGCGCTGCCCGAGGTCGACATCCTCATCAACAATGCCGGCATATTCGAGCCCAAGCCCTTCTTCGATATCCCGGACGCGGACTGGAGCCGCTTCTTCGAGGTCAACGTCATGAGCGGCGTGCGGCTGTCGCGCGCGTACATGAAGGGCATGCTCGAGCGCAACTGGGGCCGCATCGTCTTCATCTCCTCGGAGTCCGGGCTCAACATTCCCGTCGAGATGATCCACTACGGCATGACCAAGACGGCCCAGCTTGCGATCGCGCGCGGCCTGGCCCAGCTCACTCGCGGCACCGGCGTCACCGTCAATTCCGTGCTGCCGGGCCCGACCATGTCGGAGGGCGTCGAGACTTTCGTCAGGGATCTCGCGAAGCAAAGCGGTCAGTCGGTGGACGAGGCCGCCGCCAATTTCGTCAAGCAGCATCGCCCGAGTTCGCTGATCCAGCGCTTCGCCAGTGTCGACGAGATCGCCAACATGGTGGTCTATGTTGCCTCGAAGGAGGCGTCTGCCACCAATGGCGCCGCGCTGCGCGCGGAAGGCGGCATCGTCAACACGATCGCATGAGGCGATGCGCATGGCGGCCTATGTGATCTCGGAGGTCGAGACGCGCGACAGGGCCGCGATGGAGGCCTATCGTACACTGGCCGAGCAGACCATCGCGCGATATGGCGGCCGCTATCTTGCGCGCGGCGGCGCCGCTGAGGTGGTGGAGGGCGGCCCGCCGCCCGAGACCATCATCATCGTGGAGTTTGCCTCGATGGCTCGCGCGCGCGAATGGTACGCCTCACCGGAATACGCGGAGGCGCTGAAGTTGCGACAGGCGGCGCTGGAGCGGCGGCTGATGTTCGTCGACGGAGTCGTTCCAGTCTAGCTGGTCTGCCGCCCTGCGGGTTCCATTCGGCGCGCTGTCGGCTAGGATGGGCATTCATGCTCTGGCCCCTGTCGACCCGCCACAAACGCCTCTTCAGATTGACGTCCGCGCGATGGCAGCGGCAGGCGATCTTCCTGCTCGGTGGTATCGGGGTCGGCGCCACGGCGGTGGCACTGGCGCAGCTAGCCGATCTGGCGCAGCATGCTTTCGCGCTGCTGCTGGCGAAGTCGCGCTACGCCGTGCTGGCGGTGACCCCGCTCGGCTTCATGCTGTCGGCCTATCTGACCATCCGGCTGTTTCCCAACGCGCAGGGCAGCGGGATTCCACAAGCCATTGCCGCGCGCCATCTGACCGATCAGGGCGCGCGCGAGAGTCTGGTTTCGATCCGGATCGCGGCCGGAAAGGTGATCCTCACTCTGTTCGGTCTGTTGTGTGGCGGCTCCGTTGGCCGGGAAGGGCCCACGGTGCAGGTCGGCGCGTCCATCATGTTCGCGCTCGGCCGCGTTTCGCCGCGCCGCCAGCCGGGCTTGATCCTGGCCGGCGCCGCCGCAGGCGTTGCCGCGGCGTTCAACACGCCGCTCGCCGGCATCGTCTTCGGCATCGAGGAGATGAGCCGCGCTTTCGAGACCCGCACGTCCAGCCTCATCATTGCGGCCGTGATCGCGGCCGGCCTGACCTCGCTGGCGCTGGCGGGCAACTACGCCTATTTCGGCAGCAGCGCGACGTCGCTGGCGCGTGGCACGGACTGGCTGGCCGTTCCGCTCTGTGGCGTGGTCGGCGGCCTCGCGGGGGGCCTGTTCAGCCGCATCGTCATCGCGATGGCGCGCGGGTTCAAGAATCCGCTCGGACGCGCGATCAAAGGCCATCCGCTCTGGTTCGCATTCGCGTGCGGCATCGCTGTCGCGATCTGCGGTCTGGTGTCCGGCGATACGATCTACGGCACCGGTTATGAGCAGGTGAAGACGGCGCTGGAGCACGGCTCGCCGCTGCCGCAGGATTTCGGCGTGCTCAAGCTCCTGGCGACGACCTTTGCTGCAATCAGCGGCATACCGGGCGGCATTTTCTCGCCGTCGCTGGCTGTCGGTGCCGGCATCGGCAGCAACGTCGCCTCGTTCTTCCAAGATGCACCGCTCGGCGCGATCATGCTGCTCGGCATGGTCTCGTACTTCGCCGGCGTGGTGCAGGCGCCGATCACGGCGTTCGTGATCGTGACCGAAATGACGGACAATCACGGCATGGTCGTGCCGTTGATGGCGGCCGCGTTGATCGCGCATGTCACCTCGCGAATGATCTGCGAGGAGGGCATCTATCATGCACTGGCAAAGGGCTTCGTCGAACGGGCGACGCAATCGCCGGAAGCGAAGGCGCCGCACGCTTCGAGCTGAAGCCTACCACCCCTCCAGCACGATCTTGCCGCGCGACTTGCCGCTCTCGAGCAGCGCATGGGCGCGCTTGAGGTTGGTTGCGTTGATCGTGCCGAAGGTCTGGTCCAGCGTGGTGCGCAACACGCCCTTGTCGATGAGGTCGGCGACGTCGTTGAGCAGGTGATGCTGCGCGATCATGTCCGGCGTCTGGAACGAGGAGCGCGTGAACATCGATTCCCAGTGCACCGAGATCGCCTTGCCCTTGAACGTGCTCATGGCGAATTCCGGCGGATCGTCGATCAGGCCGAACTTGCCCTGCGGGGCCATGAGCTCGGCGATCGCCTTGTAGTGCTGGTCGGTGAAAGTGAGGCTCGCCACCAGCGCGACCGGCGGCAGCTTGAGCTTCTCGATCTGCTCCTTCATCGGCTTGCCGTGGTCGATCACCGCATGCGCGCCGAGATCGAGGCACCATTTCTGCGATTCCGGCCGCGTCGCGGTTGCGAGCACCGTGAGCCCGGTGAGGCGACGGGCGAGCTGGATCAGGATCGAGCCGACGCCGCCGGCGCCGCCCGTGATCAGCAGCGTGCGAGGATCGACGCTCTTGCCGGGTACGGCGCCGAGCCGGTCGAACAGCAACTCCCAGGCGGTGATGGAGGTGAGGGGAAGGGCGGCTCCTTGCGCGAACGACAGGCTCTTCGGCTTGTTGCCGACGATGCGTTCGTCGACCAGGTGGAACTCGGCGTTGGTGCCCTGGCGCAGGATCGAGCCGGCGTAGAACACCTCGTCGCCCGGCTTGAACAGCGTGACCTCAGGTCCGACCGCATCGACCACGCCGGCCGCGTCGTAGCCCAGGATCTTGGTCTCGCCCTCGGGCGGGACGGCGCGCTTGCGCACCTTGTAATCGACGGGATTGGCCGAGATCGCCTTCACGGCGACGCGGATGTCGCGCCCCTTGGGTTCGGGTTTGGCGGTCTCGAAGTCGATCAGTGAATCCGCATCCTCGATCGGAAGCGATCTTTTGTAGCCGACGGCCTTCATGGCTTGTCTCCATCAGATGGCGCCCCGGCTTGGCAGGGGCGCCCGACCCGCTAACTGTCGCCCTGGCTCCGATTTGGCAAGTACTGTAAATTCGGGGATATAGTCCCTGTTTGGATACTATTGGGAAGCCACGCATGAAACGGCGCAATTTTGCCCGTCGGCCCGGCTGCTCGGTCGAGGCGACGCTGGATCTGATCGACGGCAAGTGGAAGGGGGTGATCCTCTATCACCTGCAGAGCGGCACCCAGCGCTTCGGCGAATTACGCCGCCGGATGCCCGGCATCACCCAGCGCATGCTGACGAAGCAGCTTCGCGCGCTGGAGGAGGACAAGCTCGTCATCCGGAAGGTCTATGCCGAAGTGCCGCCGCGGGTGGAATATTGTCTCTCCGAGCTCGGCGAGAGCCTCAAGCCGGTCATCGACATCCTGAAGGCCTGGGGCGAGCGTCACCAGGAGCGGCTGTCCTGCGCGCCGCCGCCGGTGGTCGTGAAGAAGAAGCGTGCGGCGTGAAATTTTGAGTCAGCTCGCCGAGCTCTGGGTGTCGTCCCTGCGAACGCAGCGATCCATAACCCCAGGAGACGTTGTGGCGCCAGCTGGCAACTTCGAGCCTTCGCCCAATCTCATCCTGTGGCTATAGGTCCCGGGTTCGTGCTTGCGCACGCCCCGGGACGACGAGTGTAGCCTGGCCTCAGAACGCAAACTGCGTGCGCATTGCGACGGCATCGAACTTCGAGCCGACGTCTGCGGTCGAGACCGGCGAAGCCTGTCGCGACACCGTGCCGTGCAGGTAATCGAGCATGAAGCGGACGTTGCCGTTGACATACCAGTTGAGCGCGAGCGTATAGACCGTCTGCCGCCCGCCGGCGATGCCGCTCGCCGTTGCAAGCTGATCGTTCAGGTCGACCGTCGAGAAGCGCCCGGCGATTTCCCACGCACCCCAGCCGCCGCCGTCGAGCGAGAACGGATGCGCCGGCTTGACGCCGCTATAGGCCGCGCTCGCCGCGTTGTAGGTGCGCCCCTCACCAGTCAGCACGTAGCCGGCCTGCGCATAGCCGCCCTGGAACTTCAGGCTCGGTGCGCCGACCAGCGGCACGCCGGTGTTGGCGGTGCGGTCGACGTTGTACCAGAAATACTCGCCCTGGACGATGAGCGGCCCGTAGGTCGCTGCCGCCTCGACGCTGTAGACCTGTGCCCCCGAAACATTGGCCATGGCGCCGGTCGAAATCAGGGTCGTCGGGTCGAGACGCAATTCCGGACGATCGCTGAGCGCGAGCGTCTGCGTGTTGGCGATCAGATTGCGCGGCGGCTGGATCAGCCATTGCGCGTCGGCGCCGATATGTACCGAGTAGTCTCTGCCGCTGATGGGATTGCCGGCGACGCGCGCCACCGCGCCGTACTGCTCGCTCGTGCCCGGCGGCGAAGCGCTCGAGGCGGAATGGATCGCGCCGGTCGACGGTCCCGTGACATAGCCGCCGATCCAGAGCTGGTCGTTGAACCAGCGCGCACCGGCTGCGGAACGGAAGTCGCCGGCGGCGATGTTGGTCGCGATCACACCGGGTGAGGCGCGCTCCATGAACAGGATATCGTTGGAGCTCGTGGCCTCGTCCATGGTGTAGGGCAGATCCATGATGCCGGCCTCGATCGCCATCTTGCCGCCGAACGGCTTCAGGCCGGTGTAGCTGAGATAGGCGTTCTCGACGCCGGCGACGCCGCCGCCCGGCAGCGATCCTGGCGCGGCGCCGCCAAATCCGTCGGAGGAGCCGCCGAAATCGTAGACCAGCGCGAAGTTCCAGTCGTTGAAGAACTTGCCGGCGACGCCGATGCGCGCGCGGCGGACGTTCTGACCGCTGTTGAGCCTCTGCGGCACGGTCGCTGCGGTGTTGGGACGATAATCGTAGCCGCCGACATCCCAATGCAGGCGGCTGGTGATGGCGACGCAATTGGCCTGGTCGGCGGTGCAGATCGTCGGCCGGTTGTTCGGCATCGTCACGACGACGCCGGATGCCGGCGCGGGTCCCTTGACGGGGATCGCCGCGTTCGCGTTGGCGACCACCGCCTTCGCCTCCGAGCGCGCCTCCGCCTTGGCTTCGGCTTTCGCCTTCGCGGTAGCCGCGGCGTTCGCCGCCGTCTGGCTCTGAAGCTTGTCGAGCTTTCGCTCGAGCATCTTCAACTGCTGCTTCAACAGCGCGATCTCCTGCTCGCTGTTGGTTGCCGATTGGGCCTGGGCCTGCGAAGCCGCCAGTGCGCCGGCGAGACCAATCGCGGTCGCTGCAATCCTTGTCCTGCTCACATCATCACTCCATCGGTTGGACCAACTTCCCCAAGTCGTCAGCGCAGAGCCTAAGAACGGTCGATGACTGCCGCGCGACGGCGCGCCGCCGGTTGCGCTGGTTCCCGCTGATGCAAATTCGCCGCAACCGAATCCGCTGGGAGCGAGCATGCAAGATGACGCGTGTCATGCCAATCCGCGACGACAGGCAAGCGGTCGCTTTCGCACGCCGGGCTTGCATTCGGGAGACACCGGAATGAGGCCGAATATTGCCGCCCTGCGCCCTTCTATTGAGGGGCGAACGCGCCTATATTCCGGCGTCTTTTCCAAGAGGTAGGAATGTTTCGATCGACCTGGACCGCCGTCGTCACGGCCTTGTGCATAGCCTTTCCGGCCCATTTCAATCCGGCCTCGGCGCAGGACCGTCGCCTCCCGTCGTCGCCTGTCGAGCTGCGGCTGTCCTATGCGCCGATCGTGCAGCGGGTGCAGCCGGCGGTCGTCAACGTCTATGCCGCCAAGGTGGTGCAGAACCGCAATCCGCTGCTGGACGACCCGATCTTCCGCCGCTTCTTCGGCGTGCCGGGTCAGCAGCCCGAGCAGATGCAGCGCTCGCTCGGTTCCGGCGTCATCGTCGATGCCTCCGGGCTCGTCGTCACCAACGTCCACGTCATCGAAGGTGCGGACCAGGTCAAGGTATCGCTGTCGGACAAGCGCGAGTTCGAGGCCGAGATCCTGCTGAAGGATTCGCGTACCGATCTCGCCGTGCTGCGCCTCAAGGATACGAAGGAGAAATTCCCGACCCTCGACCTCACCAATTCGGATGAGCTGCTGGTCGGCGACGTCGTGCTCGCAATCGGCAATCCCTTCGGCGTCGGCCAGACCGTGACCCACGGCATCATCTCGGCGCTGGCGCGCACGCAAGTCGGCATCACCGATTATCAGTTCTTCATCCAGACCGATGCGCCGATCAATCCCGGCAATTCCGGCGGCGCGCTGGTCGACATGAGCGGCAAGCTCGCCGGCATCAACACCGCGATCTATTCGCGCTCCGGCGGCTCGCAAGGCATCGGCTTCGCGATTCCATCCAACATGGTGCGCGTCGTCGTCGCCTCCGCCAAGAGCGGCGGCAAGGCGGTGAAGCGGCCGTGGCTGGGAGCAAAGTTGCAGGCGGTGACGCCCGAGATCGCGGAGAGCCTCGGCCTGCGCTCGCCGACCGGTGCGTTGGTGGCGAGCGTGGTGCCCAATGGCCCCGCAGCGAAGGCGGGCCTGAAATCCTCCGACCTCATCACCGGGATCGACGGCCAGACCGTGGATGATCCCAACGCCTTCGACTACCGCTTCGCGACCCGTCCCCTCGGCGGCACCGCGCAGATCGACGTGCAGCGCGGCACCAGGCCGCTCAAGCTGACAGTGGCGCTGGAAACTGCGCCCGACATCGGCCGCAACGAACTCGTCGTTACCGCGCGCTCGCCGTTCCAGGGCGCGAAGGTCTCGACCATCACGCCGGCGGTCGCTGACGAACTGCATCTGGACGCCGACACCGAAGGCGTCGTCATCACCGATGTGGGCGGTGATACCGCG
The DNA here is from genome assembly GCF_028128735.1 of Bradyrhizobium sp. CCBAU 53415. NCBI lineage: Bacteria > Pseudomonadati > Pseudomonadota > Alphaproteobacteria > Hyphomicrobiales > Nitrobacteraceae > Bradyrhizobium > Bradyrhizobium sp. CCBAU 53415. The sequence goes on from NZ_LBJF01000027.1 coordinate 1,135,664, forward strand.
GCCGCGAGCGTCGGCTTCCAGAAGGGCGACATCATCCTCGCCGTCAACAACCTGAAGATCGGCAAGACCAGCGACCTCGAGAAGGCCGCGGGCGAACGGCCGCGGATCTGGCGCATTACGCTGGTGCGCGGCGGCCAGCAGATCAACGTCACGCTGGGCGGATGAGTCCGAAGCGACCACAACAGACGCCGACTCTCTTTGCCGCGGCGGGGCTCGACCATGAGGCTCCGCATCCGCTGCCGGACCGGCTGCGCCCGCGCGCGCTCTCGGAGGTCGTCGGCCAGGACCACATCCTCGGCCCCGACGGTGCATTGACGCGCATGCTGGAGACGCGCACGCTCGGATCGCTGGTGTTCTGGGGCCCGCCCGGCACCGGCAAGACCACGGTGGCTCGGCTGCTGGCGGACGCAACGGATTTGCATTTCGAGCAGATTTCGGCCGTGTTCTCCGGCGTCGCCGATCTGAAGAAGGCCTTTGATGCCGCGCGCGCCCGCCGCGAGATGGGCAAGGGCACGCTGCTGTTCGTCGACGAGGTGCATCGCTTCAACCGCGCCCAGCAGGATTCCTTCCTGCCCGTCATGGAAGACGGCACCGTCGTCATGGTCGGCGCCACCACCGAAAATCCATCCTTCGAGCTCAACGCGGCGCTTCTGTCCCGCGCGCGCGTGCTGGTGTTTCGCTCGCTCGACGCCGCCGCGATCGAAAAGCTGTTCGCGCATGCCGAGGCGGTCGAGGGCAGGAAGCTGCCGCTCGATGCGGAGGCGCGCGCCGTGCTGGTGCGCATGGCCGACGGCGACGGCCGCGCCTCGCTGACGCTCGCCGAGGAGGTCTGGCGTTCGGCGCGCGCGGACGAGATCTTCAATGCGGCGCAATTGCAGGACATCCTGCAACGCCGCGCGCCGATTTACGACAAGTCGGCCGACGGCCATTACAATCTGATCTCGGCGCTGCACAAATCGGTGCGCGGCTCCGATCCCGACGCGGCGCTGTATTATCTCGCGCGGATGTTGGACGCCGGCGAGGACCCGCTGTTCCTGGCCCGCCGCGTCGTGCGCATGGCGGTGGAGGACATCGGGCTTGCCGATCCGCAGGCGCTCGTCATCGCGAATGCGGCCAAGGATGCCTTCGACTTCCTCGGCCATCCCGAAGGCGAGCTCGCGATCGCGCAGGCCGTCGTCTATCTCGCCACTGCGCCGAAATCGAACGCGGTCTACACCGCCTTCGGCACGGCGATGCAAGTCGCCAAGCAGGCCGGCTCGCTGCTGCCGCCGAAGCACATCCTCAATTCCCCGACCAAGCTGATGAAGTCCGAAGGCTACGGCGCGGCTTATGAATACGACCACGACGCCCCCGATGCCTTCTCCGGCCAGGACTACTTCCCGGAAGCCCTGGGCCGCCAGACCTTCTACGACCCGCCCGAACGCGGCTTCGAGCGGGAGATCCGGAAGCGGCTGGATTACTGGGCTAAGCTGCGCAATGAGCGGGGCGGGAAGTAGAGCTGTGGCTCGCCGCAGGGTGTACATTTACGGTTTACGTAACACGTAAATCTTGCTACTCGGCGGGGGAATTCCCATGCCCCAGACACCCACACATCCCGGTGAGCACCTCGCCGAAGAACTACGCGAACTCGGCATTACAGCCGCGGAGCTGTCGCGTCAGATCGATGTGCCGGTCAATCGTATCACTGGCATCATCAACGGACAGCGCGGCATTACTGCTGATACGGCGCTGCGCCTTGGTCACTGGTTCGGCACGAGCCCGCAATTCTGGATGAACCTGCAACAGCAATATGAGCTGCGGCTGGCGGAGAAGGAGGTGGGCGCGCAGGTTGCGTCGCTGCCCCGCCGCGCCAACGCGCAGTCGACACGAAAGCTTGGAAAAACCGCATGAGCCGCCGCATCAAGAGAATGAATCCAAAGCCCCGCTCGCGTGACGAGCGCGAGGACGCTCGTCCGCATCACGCGCGCAGCGCGAAGAAGGCCGGGCCGCGTCCGGGCGGCAAGCCGCCGCGCTTTGCCGGAGAGCGTGCCGAGCGGCGTGCCCCCGAGCGTGCCGAGCGGCGGCCGCCCAAAGTCCCCCAGGACAGGCCCGCGCCGGAGAAGCCCGTCGAAGCATTGCTGCCGACCAAGGTGCAGACCGTCACCGTGACGGCCGACGAGAACAACATGCGCGTCGATCGCTTCCTCGAAGCGCGCTTTCCCGGCCTGTCGTTCTCCCACATCCAGCGCGTCGTCCGCAAAGGCGAACTGCGCGTCGACGGCAAGCGCGTCGACAGCAAGGACCGTCTGGAGGAGGGCCAGAGCGTCCGCATTCCGCCGCTGAAGCTCGACGCGCCGAAGGCTGTGGGGGAGCTGTCGGAGGCGGCACAGAAGACGCTCAAGGCGCTGAAGGAGATGACGATCTTTGAGGACGACGACGTGCTCGTGCTGAACAAGCCGGCCGGCCTTGCCGTGCAGGGCGGCTCGGGCATGACGCGGCACATCGACCAGATGCTGGAGGTGATGCGCGATGCCAAGGGCCAGAAGCCGCGCCTCGTGCACCGCATCGATCGCGAGACGTCCGGCTGTCTCTTGATCGCCAAGACGCGTTTTGCCGCCTCGCATCTGACCGGCGCGTTCCGCTCGCGGTCGGCGCGGAAGGTGTATTGGGCGCTGGTGCCGGGCCTGCCGAAGCCCAAGCAGGGACGCATCTCGACCTTCCTCGCCAAGGAAGAGAGCGAGGACGACACCATCATGCGCATCGCCCAGCATGGCGACGAGGGCGCCAGCCACGCGGTGACCTATTACGCGGTGGTGGAGACCGCCGGCAACAAGCTGACCTGGGTGTCGCTGAAGCCGGTCACCGGGCGCACCCACCAGTTGCGCGCCCACATGGCCCATATCGGCCATCCCATCGTCGGTGACCCCAAATATTTCAACATCGAGAACTGGCAGCTGCCGGGCGGCCTGCAGAACCGGCTGCATCTCCTGGCACGCCGCATCGTCATTCCGCATCCGCGCGGCGGTGTCATCGACGCCACCGCGCCGTTGCCGCCGCACATGCAGCAGTCCTGGAACCTGCTCGGACTGGATGCAACCCGATTTGATCCGATCGAGAACGCGCCTGAAGAATAGTTAAGTTGAACGGGGGTGGTCGGAGCACAACATATCGCTCATGAAACGGTTCTCGCTCTGTCTCATGGTTTTCACCGCACTGCTCTTGGGGCAGGTCTTGGGGCAGGCGGCTCAGGCACAGATTATACTGCCGGGCCCCACACAGGTCGTTCCGCCGCCTTCGCCGCCACCGCCGCCGAAGCTCGAGGTGCCGAAGATGCCGCAGATCGATGCGCGGCCGAGCCACAACTACCGGCCGTTCCCGCGCAATTCGTTCAGCGATCGCGTGTCGAAGTGCCTCGAGGACGCCGCAGGCGCGGGGCTGGGCCCCGCCGACCGCGGCACCTATGCGCTCAGATGCGCGAACTAGGGTCGATTCGGTCTCCTGTCGCTACCGGTTGAAGCCCGGCGAACAGGGCCCATAAGTTCCCTCAGGCCGCTCGCTTTATCGGCTGCCGGTCTTATCTTAAAAGCCTGGCATTCAGCGGCAGGACCGAAAAAGCGACATGCGCGAATTGTTCGACGAAGCTGCGGGGCAGACCCCGCCCGATCCGCGCGAGGCGGCACGCCAGTCGGCGCGCCCGCCGCAGCGCAAGCGCTTCTACAAGGAGGCGGGCGTGAGCGAGGCCGACGGCGGGTATGTCATTGCGCTCGACGGCAAGCCGATCCGTACGCCGTCCGGTCGTCGGGTGGTAGTCCCTTCGCGCGATCTTGCCGATGCGGTGGCCGCGGAATGGGCGGCCCAGGGCGAGACGATCGACCCCGTGACCATGCCGCTGACGCGGATCGCCAACAGCGTGGTGGAGGGTGTCGTCGATCGCGTCGAGCTCGTCAGCGACGATCTCGCCAAATATTTCGAGTCTGATCTGCTGTTCTATCGTGCCGGCCATCCCGAGGGACTGGTCGCCCGCGAGGCCGCGCATTGGGATCCGGTGCTGTTCTGGGCGGCGGAGACGTTGGGAGCGCATTTCATCCTGTCCGAGGGCATCATGCATGTGAAGCAGCCGGACGAGGCGCTTCGCGCGGCGCGCGCCGCGCTGCCGCGGGATGCCTGGTCGGTCGCGGCCCTTCACGTGGTGACGACCCTGAGCGGCTCGGCGCTGCTGGCGCTGGCGCTGGCCCATGGCGCGCGGGACGCCGGCCAGGTCTGGGCCGCCGCTCATGTCGATGAGGATTGGAACGCCGAGCAATGGGGCGTGGACGAGGAGGCAGCTAGCCGCCGGGCCATCCGCCTCAGGGATTTCGAGGCCGCCGTGGCGGTGCTGGCGGCCACAAAGCCGTCCGCAACCACAGGTCCTTAACGAGAGGTTTACGACGCAGCGTTACGGTAGCCGGCGCTCCCAGAGGCCGCTGAGATGCCGACGCCGGTTACCTCCATCGCTCCCGTCAGCGCCGCCAGCCCCTTGGCTGATGCGGCCACGCCCGATCTCGTGCTTCAAGCCGGCAGTGTCGTCGATGCCAGGGTCGTCAGCGTCCTCGCCGACAATCTGGTGCGGATCGCGATCGCAAATCTATCCCTCGACGTGATGTCGGAAGTCGCGCTGTCGCCCGGGCAAAATCTCCAGCTGGCGGTGTCACAGAACGACGGCACTGTCCGCCTTGCCGTCGTCGGCGGAGCAGGGGAGGCGGCCGCCGATATGGTCACGCTGACGCCGCGTGCGGCCTCGCTGGTGGAGAGCCCGCCGCTTGCGCCGTCGGCGGGCGCAGCGCGCAGTACGTTGACGCCTTCGGAGCAGGTCGCGGTCACGGCGGCTTCGGCCGAGGCCGTCACCAGGCAGGGCAGCCAGGCGCCGCTGTTTGCCAATCTGGCCGCCGTCGTCACCGGCAGCGATCTGCCCGCGGGCCTGAAGCAGGCGGTGCTGGACGTGCTTGCGCAGCAGACGCCGCTCAACACCGGGCTTGATGGCGGCGATATCGAAACCGCTTTCCAGAGGTCGGGGCTGTTCCTCGAGGCCTCGCTGGCCGCGGGCGCGACGCCGTCGTCCGGCGCAATGCCCGATCTGAAGGCGGCGCTGCTGGTGCTGCGCCAGGCACTGGCCACGCTCGAAGCTCCCCCGCCGCATACGCAAGGCGCCACCATGCCCGCCAGCGCCGCGGGGACGCCGCAGGCGGCAGCTGCACCGGCTCAGCCGACAGGCGGGGCCGTGCCCTCATCAGAAACCGAGATCGCGCAACCTCAGCAAATGCCGCGCAGCGCCACACAAGCGGCCGCCGTCCTGGCTGATGCTGCCGCCGGCGTTGCGCAGGCCGCGATGCCGCGGACCATGACCGCAGGGCTTGCCGCCAGCCTCTTGCAGGAGATGACGCAAAACCTGCCGCGCATGATCGGCAACGTGCCAGGGTCCAACAAGGCCGTGCCGGACGGCCACATCTTCGAGGCGGCCACCCGTGCGACCACGCCGCCGCCGTTCCGCGGCGCATTGCCGGTGCCCCAGCCGATCGCCTCGCCGTCGCTCGCGCCGGATGCACCGTTGGCCACCGCGGTGCATCGCCTGCTCGGCGACACCGACGCCGCGATCGCGCGGCAGACCTTGCTCCAGGTCGCCTCGCTCCCCGATCGCACCGACGCCGGCGGCCACCGCGTCGATCCGGCCGTGCCGCAGTGGAATTTCGAGATTCCGTTCGCGACTCCGCAGGGCACCGCGATGGCCCAGTTCGAGATCTCGCGCGATGGCGGCAATGACTCCGCCGATCCCGCCAGGCGCGCCTGGCGCGCGCGCTTCTCGCTCGATGTCGAGCCGGCGGGTCCCGTGCATGCGCTGATCACGCTGAACGGCGACAAGACCCTGGTGCGGATGTGGGCAGAGCGGCCGGCGACGGCGCAGCAACTCCGTGCCGGTATTGGCGAGCTCAGCCAGGCATTGACGCGGGCCGAGCTCACGCCCGGCGACATCGTGGTCCGCGACGGCACGCCGCCGCAACCGGCGCCTGCCCGCGCCGGCCACTTCCTGGATCGCGCGACATGAGCGATCCGTCCAGGCTCGCGATCGCGCTCCATTACGAGAAGGGCACCAACGCGCCTGTCGTCGTCGCCAAGGGCAAGGGCACGATCGGCGAAAAGATCGTCGAGATCGCGAAGGCCCACGACATCCCGATCGAGGAGAACGAAGTCCTGGCCGGCGCGCTGTCCAAGGTCGAGCTAGGTGAGGAGATCCCGCCGGATCTCTACAAGGCCGTTGCCGAGGTGCTGGTGTTCGTGCTGCGGCTGTCGGGCCGGGGGCGGTAAAACCAACCTGTCATCGTTTCACCACGTAGCGGCTGCATGGTCGCGCTGGCTTTCATTGCTCACGGATATCGCTGTTGCTCACCCGTCGTTCCACCCTCGGTCTTCTTGCCGCAGCCGCGGTCCTGCCATCCCGCGCGCGCGCCCACGTCGCGCCGCCGCGCAATGAAATCCGTGAGAGCCTTGCGAAACGCTTCACCGACCTCGGCACATCAGGCACCTTCGTCGGCTACAAGGTCGAGGACTATCTGATCGTCGCCAGCGACAAGGAGCGCTCGGGTGAGGGCAAGCTGCCGGCCTCGACCTTCAAGATTCCAAACTCGTTGATTGCGCTCGAGACCGGCGTGGTCGCCGACCCCGACAAGGATGTGTTTGCCTGGGACGGCGTCAAGCGTCCGATCGAGGCCTGGAACAAGGACCACACGCTGCGCAGTGCGATCGCGGTCAGCGCGGTGCCGGTCTATCAGGAGATCGCGCGCCGCATCGGGCAGGAGCGCATGCAGAAATATGTCGACGAGTTCGACTACGGCAATCGCGACATCGGCGGCGGCATCGACCAGTTCTGGCTCACCGGCGCCCTGCGCATCGATCCGGTCGAGCAGATCGATTTCGTCGACCGGCTGCGTCGCCGTGTGCTGCCGATCAGCAAGCGCAGTCAGGATCTCGTCGCCGACATCCTGCCGGTGACCAAGGTCGGCGACAGCGTCATCCGCGCCAAGTCCGGATTGCTGGGTGCCGAGCGCGGCGAGCCGTCGCTCGGCTGGATGGTCGGCTGGGCCGAGAAGGGGGAGGCGCACACCGTGTTCGCGCTCAACATGGATTGCAAGGAGTCGCGCCTGATCGGCGAGCGCATGCCGCTGACGCAAGCTTGCCTTGCCGAGATGGGCGCGATCTAGCGTATGTAGTGATCGCGCCCTATTGCGGACCGCAAGGAAGTCCTCGTTATTGCGAGCGCAGCTCTCGCACCGACGTCATTGCAAGGGCGCGCGCGCCGGTCAGGCCTCCTTCTGCCGGCCGATCCGGCCGAGATGGGTGAAGCCGAACCCGGCGGAATATTTCAGGCCGTAGCCCAGCGCCCGGTCGATGCCGATATGGGCAAGCCAGATCAAGGCAATGGACAAAGTGAGGGGCGAGGCGAGGCCGAAGCCCAGCGTCAGCAGCGCCACCGGCGCCATGTAGCTGTGAGCGGCGTTGTAGACCAGCGCGCCGAACTTGGCGTCGGACAGGTATGCCAGGAAGCTCAGATCGGGCACGAAGAATAGCAAGGCAAACACCAGCCAGGACCCGTCCCAGGCGGCGTAGAGCATCACCATCCCCGCAAACAGGGTCAGGCCCTCCAACCGGAGCAGGATGTTGACACCGCCTGTCGCCGCGCCGGTCCCGGCCGTTCCTTCGGTCATGCTCGTCTCCCAGGCAAAACTTTGTAATTCCTTGCGCTTTCCCGCTGCGGCAGGGCAGCCCTGCGACGCCGAAAGCCGCTTCCCGGCCTGCAAAATGCCGTGTTAGAACCCCGCATCATTTAAGAACTGGCGGGAGCAAATGAAACACATCCTGGACGCCCTTGAAGACCGTCGCGCCGGCGCCAAGCTCGGTGGCGGGGAGAAGCGCATCGAGGCGCAGCATGCCCGCGGCAAGCTGACCGCGCGCGAGCGCATCGAGCTCCTGCTCGACAAGGGATCGTTCGAGGAGTTCGACATGTTCGTCGAGCACCGCTCCACCGAGTTCGGCATGGAGAAAACCAAGGTGCCGGGCGATGGCGTCGTCACCGGATGGGGCACCGTCAACGGGCGCAAGACATTCGTCTTCGCCAAGGATTTCACCGTATTCGGCGGCTCGCTGTCCGAGACCCATGCGCTGAAGATCACAAAGCTCCAGGACATGGCGATGAAGGCGAGGGCGCCCATCATCGGCCTCTATGACGCGGGCGGCGCCCGCATCCAGGAAGGCGTCGCCGCGCTCGCCGGCTATTCCTACGTGTTCCGCCGCAACGTGCTCGCCTCGGGCGTGATCCCGCAGATCTCCGTCATCATGGGGCCCTGCGCCGGCGGCGACGTCTATTCGCCCGCGATGACCGACTTCATCTTCATGGTGAAGAACACCAGCTACATGTTCGTGACCGGCCCCGACGTGGTGAAGACCGTCACCAACGAGGTCGTCACCGCCGAGGAGCTCGGCGGTGCCTCGGTGCACGCCACGCGCTCCTCGATCGCCGACGGCGCCTTCGAGAATGACGTCGAGACGCTGCTGCAGATGCGGCGCCTGATCGACTTCCTGCCGTCCAACAATACCGACGGCGTGCCGGAATGGCCGAGTTTCGACGACATCGGCCGTGTCGACATGTCGCTGGACACGCTGATCCCCGACAATCCCAACAAGCCCTACGACATGAAGGAGCTGATCCTGAAGGTCGTGGACGAGGGCGATTTCTTCGAGATCGCGGAAGCCTTCGCCAAGAACATCGTCACCGGCTTCGGCCGCATCGCTGGCCGCACCGTCGGCTTCGTCGCCAACCAGCCGATGGTGCTGGCGGGTGTGCTCGACAGCGACGCCTCACGCAAGGCCGCGCGCTTCGTCCGCTTCTGCGATGCCTTCAACATTCCGATCGTCACCTTCGTCGACGTGCCGGGCTTCCTGCCGGGCACGAGCCAGGAATATGGCGGCCTCATCAAGCACGGCGCCAAGCTCTTGTTCGCCTACTCGCAGTGCACCGTTCCGCTCGTCACCATCATCACCCGCAAGGCCTATGGCGGCGCCTTCGACGTCATGGCCTCCAAGGAGATCGGCGCCGACATGAACTACGCCTGGCCGACCGCCCAGATCGCGGTGATGGGCGCCAAGGGCGCCGTCGAGATCATCTTCCGCAGCGACATCGGCGACCCCGACAAGATCGCCGCGCGCACCAAGGAATACGAAGACCGCTTCCTGTCGCCGTTCATCGCCGCCGAGCGCGGCTACATCGACGACGTCATCATGCCGCACTCGACGCGGAAGCGGATCGCGCGGGCGCTGGCGATGCTGAAGGACAAGAAGACGGAAATGCCGGCGAAGAAGCACGACAATCTGCCGCTGTGAGGGGGGGAGGTCGGCCCGCTAGAAAAATGGCGTGGTACGGTCGGGCCGATTCGACTATATTGACGACATGACTGACGCTCTCAAGAAACTCATCGAGGCTGCAAAAACCGCAAATCCAACCCCGGAACACCGGGAGGAGCAGCGGCGCAGCTTTGTGTACGGTAACACCCATTTCGAGAATGCGCTCATTACGCGCGAAATGGTGAATCGTGAGGCCGAGAATTTGGCCAAGGAAAGCAAGGAAGAGAAGTGACAAGCGAAGGGCGCGAACGGCGTGATAGCCGGGCGCTCGAACCTGAGTTGATTAGAGATCCGCAAGCGAAGGCCGCAGCGGAAGCCCGGAACGGGTTCCGCCAGTACGACGCGGCTATTGGCGTGATCCAGACTGCTCTTGAACGGGGCTCATTCAAACTCCGTCCCTCGCTCATCCTCGGTCTGCAACGGGAAGCCTTGGCGGGCATTAGCTCTTACGCTGGCAACTATCGCCCTGGTGGCGCTGCCATCGAGGGAAGCAAGCATGAGCCTGCCGGCGCACATCTGGTCCCAGAACTCGTTGAGGATATGTGCGACTACGTCAATGATAACTGGGAACTCAGCACGCCGATTCATCTAGCTGCTTATGTCATGTGGCGGCTAAACTGGATTCATCCGTTCGCGGATGGGAATGGGCGCACTTCCCGAATTGTCTCGTACGTTGTGCTCTCAATTCGGGCTGGCACTCTTTTGCCGGGCACCCCGACGATTCCAGATCAAATAGTCGATAACCGGCGGCCCTATTTCGATGCCTTGGATGCGGCCGATTTAGCTTTTCGCGATGGTGGCCGGATCGATGTCTCGAAAATGGAAGATTTGCTAGCCTCATTGTTGGCGAACCAACTCGCGGAATTCTATAGATCGGTTGGCGGGAAACTACCCGGCTAAGAACAACCCTTGGCGCTAGCTTCATTCGTAAGCAAGCTCCCAAATCCGAAGCCCCATGACTGACGACGATCCGACAGATGAAATCTCCGACATCGAAGATCGGATCGAGGCGCTCGCCGAGATCGCCGAGCGGTGCCGGAAGTACATCCTGGCGTCCAAGATCGCGATCGGTGGGGGAGCAGCGCTGCTGTTGGTTACGATCCTCGGCCTATTTGGCACGGGGCAGACTGCAGCGCTCGGATCAATCGCTCTGGTTCTCGGCGGGATCGTTTCGCTCGGTTCGAATGTGAGCACGCTGCGGCAGACGGATGACGCGATTCGTGCTGCGGAGGCGCGGCGTGCGGCGTTGATCGGACGCATCGACCTTCGCCTGGTCGCCGATGCTCCGCTGAAGCTGGTGTGACGCAACCAGCGCCAGCACGCCTCACGCGGCGGTCTTGAGCGTCAGCTCCGACAATTCCGTGTGGCATTCGGCGGCGAAGGCTTGAAGCCGGTCGGCGGTCTGCCGGTCGAGGATGGCTTTGGCCAGCCGCTCGGCGCGAGCGATCTGTTGCTTGAGATATTCGATGCGAGCCATGGGGCACCTTTTGGCGGAAATAAACTCAGGCGAACTGCTTCATTCGGCGGTGGCGACTCTGTAGGCCAAGAGCTGGATTGAATGTGTGAGCCGCATCACGACCCACGTGCCTTATCCGCCGCAGCAAAATGCGCCATCTGGTCCGCGTGCGCCTTGATGAAGGCGGGGCGGCCGGTGGCGCGGGCGACGTAGGCGCGGCAGGCAGGATGGTCCGCCAGCCCGCCGAAACCGTCGACGACGCGCAGGACGTCCGACATCAGGATGTCGGCGACGGAGAAGGAGCCGGCCAGCCATTCGCGACCGGCCAGCACCGGCTCGAGATGTTTGAGCCGAAGCTTGAGGAAGTCGTCCACGAATTTCCACGCCGCCGTGTCAGTCGGATGTCCCATGAACTTCGACATTCCCCAGGGCAGGCTGGCCATCTCCACCGAATTGAGCGCCGCGAACACCCATTCCGTCGTCTCGGCGCGGCCGCGCGGACCTCTGGGCATCAGCTTGTCGCTGAGCCCGCCGAGATGCAGCAGGATCGCGCCGGTCTCGAAGATCGAGAGGTCGCCGTCGGTCAGCCAGGGCACCTGGCCGAACGGCTGATGCGCGAGATGCGCAGGCCCGCGATCGTCGAACGGCGCGCTGGCGACGCGATATGGCAAGGCGGCCTCTTCGAGCGCCCAGCGCACGCGAAGGTCGCGCACGAAGCCGCGCGGCGGTTCGGGAACCCAGTTGAAGGTGGTCAGGGTGAGGTCGGCCATGTGCTGTCTCCGTGTTCGAAGCAAAGGACGAATGAAGAGCGCCCATTCCGACACGGGTGCCAACTTTTTGTCGCCGGCGACTGAAGCGGCTAGTCTCGCGCCAAACAATGGGAGGAAACCTGATGCCAGCAGCCTTCTTCGTCGTCCGCGCCACCGTCACCGACGCCAGCAAGCGCGCCGCTTTCGACAGATGGTACGAGACGGAACATCTGCCCGACGCAGTGAAGGCGTTTGGCGTCAGCAAAGCCTGGCGGTTCTGGAGCCTGGATGATCCTAGGCTGCATCAGGCGATGTATCAGTTCGATGACGAGGCAAAGCTGAATGCGATGCTGAAAGGTGACGCGCTGCAGAAGCTCGTCGCCGACTTCAACCGCGACTGGCCCGACGTGAAGCGCGCGCGCGAAACGCTGGTGCTGGCGCAGGAGTTTGCGGAATAGGCGGGAGACATTGTCCGCCGCGCCATGAATCTGAATGCGCGATTCAGCCTCGGTTCATGTCATGACCGCGACACTTCCTCTGCATCACTTGCTCGATAGCCTAGAGGACATGTCATGGAGCGTCGGAACTTTTTGAAACTTGCATTGGGTGTGACGGCGGGCGCCGCCGCCTTCGCCGCGACCGCCCGGGCCGCGCCGCTGTCACCGCAGCCGGTCGGTGATTCCGCCCGCATGCCGCAAGGCAGTCCCGACGCTCATCCCGCCGTCACCACCAGCGAGGAAGCCGCCAAGCTGACGCCCGAGCAGGTTCACTATGGCCATCACCGCCACTGGGGCTGGCGCCACCGTCATTGGCGCCGGCATCGGCGGCGCTGGCACCGCCGTCACTACTGGTGAGCTCGCGAAGTTCGCGGATTGGACGGGGATCGACGCTGGCGGTCCCCGTTTCGATTCTGGAAGCACTCCGGTTCCACGGCGGACGAATTGTCGCAGCAAAAAAATGGCCGCGCAGGCTTCCGCCGCGCGGCCACTCCGCAATGCGGATAGACGAGATCAGAACGGGCGGCAGCGGCCGGCGTACCAGCGGAAGCCGTAGGGGCACACGCGCGCGCGGGGCACAACGACGACCGGTGCCGGGGCGACCACCACCGGAGCGCGGCGAACCACGACCGGGCCGCGCATCGGACGGCAGCCGCCATAGGGGCCGCGATACCAGCCCGGGCCGCAACCGCCGGCGGCGCTGGCTGCCTCACTGAAACCGACGACCGCGCTGGCGAGCATGACGGCGGCAAACAGGTATTTCATTTGATATTCCTTCTCGTCCTCTGGGGCAGGCTAGGGGAATGGCGCTTTTGGCGCACAATGAATCAAGAGACACGATTCGACACGTTAAATCCGAAGCGTGCCGACACGTCGCGATCCAAACCTGCCAATCATGACCTGAATGCGGCATGAACGTTCCCCGCATCCTGCCTCAGACGACACGCAAGTGTCGCCAAAGCATGATCCGGAAAAGTGCGCAGCGGTTTTCCTTCGCGACAAACGCGGAACGCGTTTGCGCGGAGATCATGCCCAAACAATAGGCTAGAGCGCGATGACGATTCATCCGAATCGCATCGTGCTTTAGCGGCCGAGAAAGCCCAGCACCAGCTCCCTGTATTTCTCGGGCGCCTCCAGGAAGACGAGATGGCCGGTGTCCGGGATCACTTCGGCCCGCGCATTCGGCATCTTCGCCGCGAGCGCCTTCGCCAGTTCGGCGTTCTGCCCCATCTTGGCCCGCAGCGCCTCCGGCGCGAGCGGCCGGCCCGGCGCATTGTGATCGTCGGCGCCCATGACGAACAGCGTCGGCAGCGTGATGAGCGGGATTTCGTGCGCCACCGGCTCCCGGTAGATCATCTGGCCGGAGCTGACGAAGGCGCGCAGCCAGCGCGGATAGTCCGGGCTTCCCTTGATGTTGAAGCGGGCATCGATGAACGGTGTGATCGCCTCGGCCGGCAGCTTGATCGCGTAGTTGGTCTGGAGCTGCTTGCGATAGCCCTCGGCGGTGAGCTTGTCCTCGGTCTCGATCATCTTCCCGGTCGGAGTCGGCGGCACGTAGAGGCGGTAATCTTCGAGCCCGATCGGCGCGGTCAGCACCAGATGGGCGACGCGGTCCGGATAGGCGCGGGCGATGCGCACGCCCAGCATGCCGCCGAGCGAATGCGCGACGATCTCGGCCTTGTCGATCTTGAGATGATCGAGCAGCGCAATGGTGTTGCGCGCCAGATTGTCGAAGTGCAGTTCGCCCTGCGGCTTGGAGGATTTGCCGAAGCCGATCTGGTCCGGCACCACGACGCGAAAGCCTGCCTCGCTCAGCATCTTGATGACGGGTGCCCAATAGCTCGACGGAAAATTGCGCCCGTGCAGCAGCACCACGGTGCGGCCGTTCGGCTGCGCCGCGGCGACATCCATGTAGGCCATGCTGAGCTGCTCGCCGTCATTGACGATCGGCAGGAGGTGCACGGGGTAGGGATAGGCAAAGCCTTCGAGCGCGATGCCATAGGGCTCGCGCGGCGCGGTGTCGGCGGCGTTGGCGAAGGTGAACGGGAACGCGAGGAGAGCGGCGGCGAGTGCGGCGGAGAGGAGGCGGATCATGGGAGTCTCGTGGTTGGCCATGTCGTTCCGGGGCGATGCGAAGCATCGAACCCGGAACCTCGAGATTCCGGGTTCGGCTCTACGAGCCGCCCCGGAATGACGTGGCCATAAACGCGTGAATGGCCGGGTCAAGCCCGGCCACGACGAGACCTCGCATTCACACGCAAACGTGCGAACCCACGCGCCCCGCGTGATCAGTCCTGCCCATTCCCGAACAGCGCGGCGAATTGCTTCTCGCCGGTGCGGGTGAAATTCACGACTCGGCTGCCGGGCGCGGCATCGCGCGAGGCCCATTTCAGCTCGGCAAAGCGCTGCATCATGGCCGCACCCAGCGTGCCGGCGAGATGATGCCGCCGCTCGCTCCAGTCGAGGCAGGCTTTGCACACCGGGCGGCGCGGATGGGCCAGCATCTCGGGCGAGATCTGCAGATGTCTGGCGAGGAAGCGCTCGCCTTCGGCGGTCAGCTCGATCTCCTGTTTCTTCTGCTTCACCAGATGCCGCTCGCGCAAGGAGTCGAGCATCTGCACGCCGAGATCGCCGGCGAGATGGTCGTAGCAGATCCGCGCGCGCCGCAGCGCAGGGTCCTTCGGTCCGGTGCGTACGCGCATGTGGCCTGTCCGCGCGGCAAGGCCCGCGAGCCCCTCGAGCACGCCCGCGACGTCGTCGTCGGTGAGGCGGTAATAGCGGTGGCGGCCCTGCTTCTCCGGCTCGATCAGGCCGCCGGCCTCGAGCTTCGAAAGATGCGAGCTCGCGGTTTGCGGCGTGATGCCGGCCTCCTGCGCCAGCTCGCTCGCAGTGAGCGCGCGGCCGTTCATCAGCGCCGTGAGCATGTTGGCGCGGGCGGGGTCGCCGACCAGCGAGGCGACCATGGCGATGTCGGGACCTGATTTCATGCTTCGATGGTAGCCGAAGCATTGTGGCCGGGCAAGGGCGTAGCGTGCTGCTTCAAGCACAGGAACCCGTCATGTCCGTCACCGTCTTCATCCGCTATCAGCTCGACCCCTTCAAGCGCCCGCAGTTCGAGGAATATTCGAAGCGCTGGCTCACCATCATCCCGAGATGTGGCGGCGACCTGATCGGCTATTTCATGCCGCATGAGGGCACCAACAACATCGCGTTCGCCCTGATCTCGTTCGAGAGCCTGGCGGCGTACGAGTCCTATCGCAAGCGGCTGCGCGCCGATCTCGACGGCACCGCAAATTTCAACTTTGCGGAGGCGGAGAAATTCATCCTCGCCGAGGAGCGCACTTTCCTGCGCAAGGTGATATTATAGGGCATCAAGGCAAGGAGATGCCCATGATCGCCGTGATCTTCGAGGTCTGGCCCAAGCCGGAACACCGCCAGGACTATTTCGACCTTGCGGCCGATCTGAAGCCGATCCTGCAGACCATCGACGGCTTCATCTCGGTCGAGCGCTTCGAGAGCCTGACCGAGAAGGGCAAGATCCTGTCGGTGTCGTTCTGGCGGGACGAGGCGGCCGTGCAGGCCTGGCGCAACACGATGGAGCATCGCCGCACGCAGGCGAAAGGCCGCGCGCAAATCTTCGCGGACTATCATTTGCGCATCGCCAGTGTGATCCGCGACTACGGCATGACCGACCGCGAGCAGGCGCCGAAGGACAGCCGCGCGGTGCACGACGCGCACTAGCGCGCGCGATGACGCGTGCCTATGTCTGCGCGACCAATAAGGGAGAGAAACATGCATGTGACGACCGCGGACAAGCGCGCGACGTTCAGGAAGATGCACGAGAGCGGCTGCTTCATCCTGCCCAATCCGGTCGATGTCGGCAGTGCGAAAGCGTTGCAGCATCTCGGCTTCAAGGCGATTGCGTCATCGAGCGCGGGCTTTGCCTGGACCATCGGCAAGGCCGACAATCACGTCAGCATCGAGGACGTCTGTCAGCATCTGGCAGCATTGAGCTCGGCCGTCGACATTCCCGTGAATGCGGATTTCGAGGGCGGGTTTGCGGTCGAGCCGGACAGGGTCGCCGACAATGTCGAGCGCGGTGTGCGCACCGGCGTCGCGGGCCTTTCGATCGAGGATTCCACCGGCGACAAGGATAACCCGCTCTACGACCGCGCGCTGGCGGTCGAGCGCATCACGGCCTCGCGCAAGGCGATCGGCGACAGTGGCACGCTGCTGGTCGGCCGTTGCGAGGCGTATTTGTGGGGCGTCACCGACCTCAAGCTCGTCATCGATCGGCTGACCGCCTATGCCGATGCCGGCGCCGACTGCCTCTACGCGCCCGGCCTGAAGAGCCGCGAGGACATCGCCGCGGTGGTGAAGGCGGTGCACCCGAAGCCTTTCAATCTTCTGATCGGCGCGTCCGGCCTGTCGCTGCAGGAAGCCCAGGATCTCGGCGTGCGCCGGATCAGTGTGGGCGGCTCGCTCGCCCGCGCCGCCTGGGGCGGCTTCATGCGCGCGGCAAAGGAGATGGCGGAGCAGGGCACATTTACCGAGCTTGGCAGCGGCTATTCCGGCGGCGAGCTCAACAAGATGTTCAGCTAAACGAACAGCGGCGGGATGTCGTGTCCCGCCGCTCTCTCGTGTCATTGCGAACCGTTACTTCGCGCCGTTAGACGGCGTCTGCGAATCCGGCGCCGGCTTTGCAGCAGGCGTATCGGGAGCCGGGGCAGCAGGTCTGCTCGGCGCCGCACCCGTGGTTACGCCCGGCTCGGCGTTGTTGCGCGGCGTCACGTCGCGCATGCCGGGAGGCGCCGCCGGATTGGTCGGCTGCGTCTGCGCGGTCTGCGAGGCCGGCGTTTTGCTGGCCTGGTTGGTCGAGGTGGTATTGTTCAAGCCGTAGAACACCGCGCCCAGCACCAGGGCGACCGCTACCGCAAACAGCGCGATCTTGCCGCTGGAGGCAGGGCCTTCCCCGAGCTCGGGATCGGCCTGAAGGTCGGCGTCCCGACGCGCCGCGCGAGAATACTCATCATCGGCGAGGTTCGGGCGGTACGGATCGTTGGGAAAACGGTCGTCAGCCATCGATTGGGTCTCCTCGGGTTATGACGTCGGGACAACCCACAGGCGCGAGCTTCCGTTCCGTGCCACCTAATGCTTTCGTCGCATGTTGCCCCCGCGGCGGGAATCGGGAACCTGCTCATGCGGGAACTGGATGCGAGTTCCATGACCACGACGAGGGACGAAGCCGATGTGGAGCCTGCCGCCGACCGATAGCGTGCTGCACTTTCTGGCGTTCGTCGCCCTCACGGCGGAGGGCATGACGGCGGCACTGGCCGCGGGGCGGCGCAACATGGATTATGTCGGCGTTTGTCTTCTCGCCTGCATCACCGCGCTTGGCGGCGGGACGCTGCGCGATCTGTTTCTCGGTCACTATCCGCTGGTGTGGGTGGCCCACCCGATCTACCTCGCACTGCCGGGCGGGGCGGCGCTGCTGACCATCCTGATCGCGCGCCTCGTGCATCGGCTGCACCTCGCCTTCATCGTGCTCGATGCCATCGGCCTCGTGGTCTTCACCATGATCGGCTGCAACGTCGCCTGGCAGGTGGACGCTTCGCTGCCGATCGTGATCGTCTCGGGCATGGTGACGGGCTGCGCCGGCGGCGTGTTGCGCGATGTGCTCTGCAACGACATACCGCTGCTGTTCCGGTCCGAGCTCTATGCCAGCGTCTCGGTCGTGACAGGGTTGTTCTATGCCACGGCGTTCGGCCTCAATCTCAATGCCGAGCTCTGGACGATTCTGACCTTCGTGCTCGGCCTCAGCTTCCGCCTGCTCGCGGTGCGCTACAGATGGGAGATGCCAAAGTTTGTGTTCACGGGGGACGACGAGCGGTGAACGCTGCGCGCGCGAATGGCGAATAGCGAATAGATGTGGCCATTCGCCACTCACTACTCGCCATTCGCGCCTCGCTTCCTCGCCTTCGCCACCTGGCTCGGCGTCACCAGCGGGCCTGCATTGCCCCAGGAATTGCGGATGTAATTCGTCACCGCGGCGATCTCGTCGTCGGACAGTTGCTTGGCATAACCCGGCATCTCGCCGGTGTTGGGCGCGCGCGGGGTGGTCACGGTGTGGGCGCCGTCGAGGATGATACGCAAGGTGGAGGATGGATTGATCGATTGCAGCAGCGCATTGCCCGGCAGCGGCGGATAGATGCGCGGGGCGCCGGAGCCGTCGGCTTCATGGCAGGCGATGCAGAGTTTTGCGTAGACCTTTTGACCAGCCTTCATCTCGGCATCGTTGGGCGGCGTCACGATCGTCTCGCGCCGTGCCGGCGGCAGGCTCTTCAGATACAGCGCGATGGCACGCACGTCCGCATCGCTCATTTTCGCGGTCGACTTGACGACGACCTCCGCCATTGGCCCGCCGGCATGGCTCCTGGCGTTGCGCCCGCTCTGCAGATACTCCGTGATGTCCCCCTCGCTCCACGATTTCAGCCCGGTGCGGGCGGCGCCATCGAGGCGGGGGGCGAACCAGCCGCCGACCTCGTTGCCGGATAGCGCCTGCGCGTCCTTGTCGGCGCCGAAATAGTTTTTCGGCGTGTGGCAGGCGCCGCAATGGCCGAGCCCGGTGACGAGATAGCCGCCTCTGTTCCAGGCCGCGCTCTTGCTCTGGTCCGGTTCGAACAGGCCGGGCTTGAAATACACGGCGTTCCAGAGCCGCATCAGGCCGCGGTAGCCGAACGGCCAGCGCAGCTCCGGCGGCTTGTTGCGGCTGGTGACGGGTGCGAGCGTGCCGAGATAGGCGCGGATCGCCAGCGTGTCGTCCTTCGTCATCCTCGTGAAGTAGGGATAGGGAAACGCCGGGTAATAGTTCGAGCCATCGGGCGCGATGCCATAGCGCAGGGCGCGGGTGAAATCGGTGTCCGCCCAGGCGCCGATCCCGGTGTCGCGGTCGGGCGTCAGGTTCGGCGCATAGATCGCGCCGAACGGCGTGTCGATGCGCTTTCCACCCGCGAACGGCCTGGCCGGATCGGCGGTGTGGCAGCCCGCGCAGTCGCCGGCCTCGACCAGCGCCTTGCCGTAGGCGATCAGCTCCAGCGACGGCTCGGCGCCAAGGGCCGCGCCGGCAACTGCACTGCACAACGCCAAGCCTGCAACGGCCAAGCCGGTCAGAATCGTCCGCATCGAAGCCACTCCTGCGACCAAACGCCCGCATCCCGTACGAGGGGGCGTCGATTCATTTCGCGACGGCGGGGGTATGGTGACACAAATTGAAAATGCCCAGCGTGTTTCAGGCCACGAAATTGCGATTTTTACCCGGCGCGCCCTTTGGTCCAGATTTGTGGTGCGGATCATGAAATATCCGACATAGAGTGGCGGTGGTGGTCGGCGCGCCCTAGCTAAAAACAACGGGAAGGCAACGGCTTAAGCGACCTTAAGTAACAAAGGCCTCAGCAGGGCGAAACGAGGACAGCATGGGCATCAACCAGGGTCCGATCAGTCTCGATCAAAAATACACCCAGCAGACCGGACACGTCTTTACCACGGGCATCCAGGCTCTGGTCCGTCTGCCCATGGCCCAGATCCGGCGCGACCGCGCCAGCGGCCTCAACACCGCCGGCTTCATCTCCGGCTATCGCGGCTCGCCGCTCGGCGGCTACGACCAGCAGCTCTTCGCCGCCCGCAAGCACCTCGAACAGTACAACATCAAGTTCCAGCCCGGCGTGAACGAGGACCTCGCCGCCACCGCCGTCTGGGGCTCGCAGCAGCTCAATCTCTCGCCCGGTGCCAAATACGACGGCGTGGTCGGCATCTGGTACGGCAAGGGCCCCGGCGTCGACCGCTGCGGCGACGTGTTCCGCCACGGCAATGCCGCAGGCTCGGCCAAGAACGGCGGCGTGCTGTGCCTTGCCGGCGACGACCACGGCGCAAAGTCCTCGACCGTCCCGCATCAGTCCGACCACGCCTTCATCTCTGCGCTGATGCCCTATCTCTACCCCTCCAGCATCCACGAGATGATCGAGATGGGCCTGCTCGGCATCGCGATGTCGCGCTATTCGGGCTGCTGGGTCGGCATGAAGGTGATCACCGAGACGGTGGAGACCACCGCCGAGATCGACCTCACCGACGAGATGAAGCCCTTCATTATCCCGACCGATTTCGAGCTGCCGCCGGGCGGCCTCAATCTGCGCTGGCCCGACGACCGCTTTGAGCAGGACCGGCGCCTACAGGACTACAAGGGCTTCGCCGCGATCGCCTTCGCGCGCGCCAATAAGGTCAACCGCATCACCATGGATTCGCCGAACGCGCGGTTCGGCATCATGGCCTCGGGCAAGAGCTACGAGGACGTCCGCCAGGCGCTGCGCGAGCTCGGGATCACCGAGGACGTCGCCGCCAAGATCGGCCTGCGCCTTTACAAGATCGGCATGCCGTGGCCGCTTGAGCCGGAAGGCGTGCATCAATTCGCTGTCGGTCTCGAAGAGATCTTCATCGTCGAGGAGCGCCGCGAGATCGTCGAGAACCAGGTCAAGCAGGTGTTGTTCAACTGGCGCGACGACGTCCGCCCGCGCATCGTCGGCAAGATGGACGAGCACGACAAGCGCTTCCTGACCTTCGCGGCCGAGCTCAGCGTCGCCTCGCTTGCGACTTCGCTCACCGAGCGCCTGCTTCGACTTAATCTCAACCCTGAGATCGCGGAGATGCTCCGCGTCAAGGCCGACTGGTTCAACGGCCGTCAGGCAACCCAGATGCAGGCTGTCGCGCCTGTTTCCCGCACTCCTTATTTCTGCTCCGGTTGTCCCCACAACACCTCGACCAAGGTCCCTGAGGGGAGTCGCGCGCTCGCCGGCATCGGCTGCCACTTCATGGCGCTGTGGATGGACCGTTCGACCGAGACGTTTACACATATGGGCGGCGAGGGCGTGCCATGGGTCGGCATCGCACCCTTCACCAACGAGAACCACATCTTCGCCAATCTCGGCGATGGCACTTATTTCCACTCCGGTATTCTGGCGATCCGCCAAGCGGTCGCCTCCAAGGCCAACATCACCTACAAGATCCTCTACAACGACGCCGTCGCCATGACCGGCGGCCAGCGCCATGACGGTGATCTCTCGCCGCAGAAAATCATGGCGCAGCTTCACGCCGAAGGCATCAGCGAGATCTACCTCGTCTCGGAAAACCCCGACTCCTATCCGGCCGACACCATCGCGCCGGGCGTGAAGAAATATCACCGCGACGAGCTCGACAGCGTCATGAAGATGTGCCGCGAGTACAAGGGCACCTCGGCGATCGTCTTCGTGCAGACCTGTGCCGCCGAGAAGCGCCGCCGCCGCAAGCGCGGCCTGATGGAGGATCCGGCACGCCGCGTCATGATCAACCCGGCCGTCTGCGAAGGCTGCGGCGACTGCTCGGTTCAGTCGAACTGCATCTCGGTCGAGCCGCTGGAGACCGAGTTCGGCCGCAAGCGCGCCATCAACCAATCCTCCTGCAACAAGGACTATTCCTGCCTGAAGGGCTTCTGCCCGTCCTTCGTCACCATCGATGGCGGCGCGCCGCGCCACCGCGCGCCGGCGGAGCTTGCTGATATCGGCGAGCTGCCGGAGCCGGCATCGCGCCCGACGCTCGACAAGCCCTATAACATTGCTGTCGGCGGCGTCGGTGGCACCGGCGTGCTGACCATCGGCGCGCTGCTCGGCATGGCGGCTCATATCGAGGGCAAGGCTTCGATGATCCTGGACATGTCGGGCCTCGCGCAGAAGGGCGGGGCGGTGCTCAGCCATGTGCGCCTGTCGGATCATCCGGCCGAGGTGACCTGTTCGCGCATCGTCACCGGCACGGCCGATCTCGTGCTGGCGGCAGATGAAGTGGTCGCCGTCGCCAAGGACACGATCTCGCTCTGCGACTCCGGCCGTACCCGCGGCATCATCAACAGCCACGTCATCCCGACCGCCGATTTCGTGCTCAACCGCGATTTCAACTTCCAGACCCGCAAGCTCAATGCGGTGCTTGAGACGGCTTTGCACAAGGACTCGGTGTTCTTCGACTTCACAAAGCCGGCCGAACAGCTGCTTGGCGATGCCATCGCCACCAACATGATGATGATGGGCTACGCCTATCAGAAGGGGCTGTTCCCGCTGTCGGCGGAGTCCATCGAGCAGGCGATCGAGGTCAACGGCGTCTCGATCAAGATGAACAAGGAAGCGTTCCGCCTCGGGCGGCTCGCGGTCGCCGATCCCCAGCGTCTCGCCGATATGCTGAAGGGGACGGACGAGGTGATCGCGCCGAAGACGCTGGATGCCATGACGCTCGACGAAGTCATCGAGCACCGCGCCAAGCATCTGACCGCCTACCAGAACGGCCGTCTCGCCAGGCGCTATCGCAAGCTGGTCGACCAGGTCCGCGATGCCGCGGTAAAGGGCGGCTATGGCGATGCGCTGCCGCGCGCAGTCGCGGTGAACTACGCCAAGCTGCTGGCCTACAAGGACGAATACGAAGTCGCCCGCCTCTTCAGCGACGGCGCCTTCGAGCAGCAGCTGCGCGACCAGTTCGAGGGCGACTTCAAGTTCAATTTCAATCTTGCCCCGCCGATCCTCAGCAGTGGTGTCGATGCGCTGGGACGTCCGAAGAAGCGGGCCTTCGGCCCGTGGATGCTGAACGTCTTCCGGGTGCTGGCAAAGTTCAAATTCCTGCGCGGCACGCCGTTCGACATCTTCGGCCGCAGCGCCGACCGCAAGCTCGAACGCGACCTGATCGCCGGCTACGAGAAGGACGTCGCCACCGTGCTCGGTCTGTTGTCGCCCGTCACGATCGACACCGCGGTGGAATTGCTGTCACTGCCCGACCGCATCCGCGGCTACGGTCCGGTGAAGGAGAAGGCGGTGGCGGACGCCAAGGTGCGCTACGCCCAGCTCGCCGCGGACCTCGCCAACCCGCCGCCTGCGCCACGTCAGATCGCGGCGGAGTAGGGGCGTCTCGCAGCGTGGGCAAAGGCGCAGTTGCGCCGTGCCCACCACTTGCCATCGATTACGTGGGCACGCTTCGCTTTGCCTACCTACGGCAACTTGGACACCATCACTTGCGTTCCCCGCCGGGCAAAACACCCATCCCATGGGTCAATATCCCGACGCAAAAACATTCCGCTTTACCGAAATTCGGGATTGTCGTATCCATCCGCCACCTCATCCCTCTCAGAGGGGCGTATCGCGATCGTCACGAAACGCGGGGTGAGTGGCGGTGGACGCGGGCTGCGTCGCGCGAGCGATTGTCTCGTGCACGACGGGCGCGGTCTCGCGTACGGCAAAATCGTGTGGTCCTGACGCCCGGGGTCTGTGCGTCAAGACTTGCGATCGCTCGCAAGGCGACGGGGGCAATAGTGCATCGCTCCCCGGGGAGAGCGCGACATAAGCCGTAAAGCCACTGCGCAGGGAAGGCCGGATGTTTGGCTTCACCTGTATGCCGCTGTGCATCTGTTCTTCGCGCAATTCGCGCACAGCGGACCGTGGGTGCCCAGCCGGCACCCGGTCTTCCCTGCGCCCTCTGTTTCCGGAGGGAGGCAAGACAGGAGCAAAACTCGGGCGAGATGCGCCGCGAGGATGCGGGGGTGCGTCTGCACGATAGGTCTCGTGCCCCGGACGCAGCGCAGCGCCCTTCGCGGTGCGCTGCAGAGTCGGGGCCCATCTCGCACCGAGAACGCGGCCGCATGGGTCCCGGCTCTGCGCAGCACGCTGAAGCGTTGCAGCGCGTCCGGGACACGAGAGCGTAGCTCCACTTGCGCCACCCGCCGCCCTCTCGCGGGGCGGAATATTTCCGCGCTTGCCAATCAGGCCATCGCGGTTCAGAAAAACCCAGCCAGAAGAAGCGCAAGCGGAGACCTGAAGTTTGACCATCAAGGGCAAGGCCTACATTGCCGGGATCTACGAACACCCGACCCGGCATGCGCCGGACAAATCCACCGCCCAGCTCCACGCCGAGGTCGCCAAGGGCGCGATCGAGGATGCCGGGATCAGCAAGGACGATGTCGACGGCTATTTCTGCGCGGGCGATGCCCCCGGCGGCGCCTGGCCGATGGTGGATTATCTCGGCCTGAACACCAGGAAGCTTCGTCACGTCGATTCCACCGAGACCGGCGGCTGTTCCTACATCATCCATCTCGGCCACGCGGCCGAGGCGATCGCGGCGGGCAAGTGCTCGATCGCGCTTGTGACGCTCGCCGGCAAGCCGCGCACCGGGGCGATGCCGCCGCGGGCGGCCGGCGCGGAGGTGGATTTCGAGTCCGCTTACGGCGCGACCACGCACAATGCCTATGGCATGTGTGCCATGCGCCATATGCACGACTATGGCACCACGAGCGAGCAGCTCGCCTGGATCAAGGTCGCGGCGTCGCACCACGCGCAGTACAATCCGCATGCGATGCTCAAGGACGTCGTCACCGTCGAGGACGTCTTGAACTCGCCGATGATCTCCGATCCCTTGCACCGCATGGATTGCTGCGTCGTCTCCGACGGTGGCGGCGCGCTGATCGTGACGACGCCGGAGATTGCGAAAAGCCTGAAGAAGCCGCTCGTGCGCCTGATCGGCCATGGCGAAGCCATGAAGGGACCGCGCGGCGGCAAGGATCTCGACCTCACTTATTCCGCCGGCGTCTGGTCCGGCCCGCGAGCGTTCGAGGAAGCGGGCATCACGCCGAAGGACATCAAGTACGCCTCGATCTATGACAGCTTCACCATCACCGTGCTGATGCAGCTCGAAGACCTCGGCTTCTGCAAGAAGGGCGAGGGCGGCAAGTTCGTCGCCGACGGCAATCTGATCTCGGGCGTCGGCAAGCTGCCGTTCAACACCGACGGCGGCGGCCTCTGCAGCAACCATCCGGTCAACCGCGGCGGCATGACCAAGATCATCGAGGCTGTACGCCAGCTGCGCGGCGAGGCGCATCCGAAGGTGCAGGTCAGGAATTGCGATCTCGCCATTGCCCACGGCACCGGCGGCCTTCTGGGTGTCCGCCACGCCGCCTCGACGGCCATTCTGGAGCGCGTGTGATGGTAGATGCAAAAAAATATCCGGCCCCGGTGACGAACCCCGAGACCGCTGCCTTCTGGGATGCGGCGAAGGAGGGCAAGTTCATGATCAAGCGCTGCACGGCGTGCGGCGAAGCGCATTACTTCCCGCGCTCGATCTGCCCGTTCTGCTACTCCGACAAGACGGTCTGGGAGGAGGCGTCGGGCGAGGGCACGATCTACACCTGGAGCCTGATGCGGAAATCGCCGACCGGGCCTTATGCGATCGGCTACGTCACGCTGAAGGAGGGGCCGTCGGTGCAGACCAACTTCGTCGATTGCGATCTCGAGAAACTGAAGATCGGCCAGAAGGTGAAGGTGGTGTTCAAGCCCACGGATGGCGCGCCGCTGCCGTTCTTCACGCCGGCCTGAGACGAAGCTGCGTAGGGTGGGTAGAGCGCAGCGAAACCCACCGACACAGGCGATGATGGGTTTCGCTGCGCTCTACCCATCCTACGAATTCTCCGTCCTTCCCCGCGTAGGACGGTCCTCATCCTGAGGTGCTCCAAGCGAGCGTCTCGAAGGATGGCCACAACGAAGAAGCGTTTCGGGCATCCTCATGGTTCGAGACGGCGCAAGAGCGCCTCCTCACCATGAGGATGAGAACCAGGGGAAACCAGAAAAATGTCCGCCAGATACGAAGAGCTCAAAGCCCTCAAAAACCTCGGCCAGAAATATTCCTACACCGATCGCGAGGTGATGCTCTACGCCTACGGCATCGGGCTCGGCGCCGATCCTCTGGACGAGAAGGAGCTCGCCTTCGTCAACGAGGGCACGCTGACGCCGCGGCCGCTGAAGGTGGTGCCGACCTTCGCCTCCGTCGCGGCCTGGGGCTCGGGGCCGGGCGAGATGAACCTCAACCGAGTGATGGTGGTCGACGGCGAGCGCGACATCACCTTTCACCAACCGCTGCCGGTGGCCGCGAACATCACCGCCGACTCCTCGGTCGTCGAGGTCTATGACAAGGGCAAGGACAAGGGCGTCGTCATCGTGCACCAGACCGTGCTGAAGAACGAGAAGGGCGAGAAGCTGGCGACGCTGGTCGCCTCGCGCTTTGCCCGCGGTGACGGCGGTTTCGGCGGGCCGAACCTGACCCAGCCCGATCCGCACAAGATCCCGTCGCGCAGCCCCGACAAGACCATCGACATCACCACGCGCCTCGATCAGGCGCTGGTCTATCGCCTCTGCGGCGATCGCAACCCGCTGCACTCCGATCCGGAGTTTGCGAAGAAGGCCGGCTTCCCGCGCCCGATCCTGCACGGCATGTGCACCTATGGCATCACCTGCCGCGGCGTGCTCCAGACCTATGCAGACTACGACGCGAACGCCTTCCGCCAGCACGTCGCGCGGTTCTCCTCCCCGGTCTATCCCGGCGAGACCGTGACCATGGACCTCTGGAAGGACGGCAACACGATCTCGTTCGAAGCCAAGGTGAAGTCGCGCGGCGTCACCGTGATCAAGAACGGCAAGACGGTGCTGGGTTAGGTCGGTCCCGTGCCCCGGACGCAGCGCAGCACGTCAGTGATGCGCTGCTGAGCCGGGGCCCAGGGTGCCTGACAAAGAGCTGGGTCCCGGCTCTGCGACGCAGCGTTTCACGCTGCATCGCGTCCGGGACACGCAAGAAATAAAAACAAACAGGGAGAAGCCACCATGGGACTACTCGACGGCAAGGTTGCGCTGATCACCGGCGCGGGCGGGGGATTGGGTGAGGCCTACGCCAAACTGTTCGCGCGGGAAGGGGCGTCCGTCGTCGTCAACGACCTTGGCGGACCCCGCGACGGCTCCGGCGCCGACACCTCGATGGCCCAGCAGGTCGTCGACGCCATCAAGGCCGAGGGCGGCAAGGCGGTCGCCAACGGCGCCGATATCTCCACCATGGAGGGCGGCCAGTCGGTGTTCGACGATGCCATCAAGCATTTCGGCCGGGCCGATATCCTGGTCAACAATGCTGGCATCCTCCGCGACCAGACCTTTGCCAAGGCCTCCGAGGCCGATTGGGACAAGGTCATCAAGGTCCATCTGAAGGGCACCTTTTGTTGCACCCTGCCGGTGTTTCGCTGGATGCGGGAAAACGGCGGCGGCGTCATCGTCAACACCTCCTCGACCTCGGGCCTGATCGGCAATTTCGGCCAGACCAATTACGGCGCGGCCAAGGGCGGCATCTGGGGCCTCTCCAACGTGCTGGCGATCGAGGGCCGCAAATACAACATCCGGATCTGGACCCTGGCCCCGGGCGCCCTGACCCGCATGACCGCAGACCTGCCCCGCTATAAGGAGAACCCCTCGGCAGCGCTCGGGCCGGACGGCATCGCGCCGGCCGTGCTATACATGGTGAGCGATTTGTCGGGCGACCAGACCGGCAAGGTGCTGGGCGTGTCCGGGCCCCGCGGCGTGCGCGAAATGCGGATGATGGAAATGGAAGGCTGGAAGCCTCCGCACTCGGGCTGGAAGGCCCAGGACATCGTCGATCACGCCAAGGAGATCTTCTTCTCCGAGGAGCAGATCAAGATGGGGGCGCGGAGGTTTTAGCTTTTCTGTCATTCCGGGGCGTGCGAAGCACGAACCCGGAATCTCGAAATTCCGGGTTCGACGCTGTCGCATCGCCCCGGAATGACGAATGAGAGGATAGAGCACTTATGAAACTCACCGCCGACGCCAAGGGCACCTTCGCAATCGCGCCGACGCCGTTCCACGACGACGGCCGGATCGACGAGCGCTCGATCGACCGCCTGACCGACTTCTACGAGGAGGTCGGCTGCGACGGCGTCACGGTGCTGGGCATCCTCGGCGAGGCCCCCAAGCTCGATGCCACCGAAGCCGAGCAGGTGGCGGTGCGCTACGTCAAGCGCGCCAAGAAGATGCAGGTGATCGTTGGGGTCTCCGCGCCGGGCTTTGCCACCATGCGCTCGCTTGCAAAGGCCTCGATGGAGGCGGGCGCAGCCGGCGTGATGATCGCGCCGCCGCCGAGCTTGCGCACCGACGACCAGATCGTCGGCTATTTCAAGCAGGCTGCCGAGGCGATCGGCCCGGATGTGCCCTGGGTGCTCCAGGACTATCCGCTCACCTTGCAGGTGGTGTTCACCCCCGCCGTGATCCGCAAGATCGTTATGGACAATCCGAACTGCGTGATGCTCAAGCACGAGGACTGGCCGGGCCTCGAGAAGATCTCGACCTTGCGCGGCTTCCAGAAGGATGGCTCGCTGCGCCCGCTCTCGATCCTTTGCGGCAATGGCGGCACCTTCCTCGACTTCGAGATGGAGCGCGGTGCCGATGGCGCGATGACCGGCTACGCCTTCCCGGAGCTCCTGATTGACGTCGTGAACCTCTCCAAGGCCGGCAAGCGCGACGCCGCGCATGACATCTTCGACGCGCATCTGCCGCTGATCCGCTACGAGCAGCAGCCTGGCGTCGGCCTCACCGTGCGCAAATACGTGCTGCAGAAGCGCGGCATCATCGCTTCCAGCGCGCAGCGCAAGCCCGGCGCGACTATGACGGCAACAGCGAAGGCCGAGGTCGACTACCTCTTGTCGCGCGTCGCCCGTTTCGACAAGCGTGCCAATCTCGGCCCGCAATCCAGCGCCGCGGGCTAGTCGCATGGCCGAGACATCAGCATCACGCCCGGCTTCGACGATCCTCCTGCTCCGTGATGGCGCACAGGAGGTCGAGGTCTTCATGATGGTCCGCCATCATCAGATCGAGTTCAACTCGGGCGCGCTGGTGTTTCCGGGCGGCAGCGTCGATGCCGGCGATCAGGAGATCGTCGCGCGCTCGGACCTGTATTCGGGCGGCGAGGGCCTCAGCGAAGCGGACCGCGGATTTCGTATCGCCGCGATCCGCGAGACCTTCGAGGAAAGCGGCATCCTGCTGGCCCGGTCGAAGAACGCAGGCACGCCGGTCGATGCCGGACGCGCCGGCGAGATCGCAGATAGGCATCGCGTCGCGCTCAACGAGCACAAGATCAGCTTCCTCGACATTCTGGCCGGCAACGGTCTCCAGCTCGCGCTGGACACGCTCGTGCCCTATGCGCACTGGATCACGCCGGAGGGCATGCCGAAGCGCTTCGACACCTGGTTCTTCCTCGCGGCAGCTCCGCCCGATCAACTCGGCGCCCATGACGGCCGCGAGTCCACGGATTCGATCTGGGTGTCGCCGCGCGAAGCGGTCGAGGGTGGTGAGAGCGGCCGCTTCAAGCTGCCGTTCCCGACCACGCGCAATCTGATCCGGCTTGCGAAGCAGCCAAACGTGAGCGCGGCACTCGAGCATGCCCGCGGCCTGTCCATCGTCACGGTGATGCCGGTCATGACCAAGACCGAAACCGGCCGCCAGCTCCGCATCCCCCGCGAAGCCGGCTACGACGGCGAAGTGTTCGAGGTGGGGGCGGTCGGCTAGAACACTTCGACGCCGGCCGAATTATTGAGACCGCGCTCGCGCTAGGTTCCGTCCATCGTGGAAGGACGGGACGGGCCATGAGCAGGACCGCCCGGATCGGACTTGCCTGCGTCGTCTTCGGCGTTGCCGCCATGACCATCCCGGCCCGCAGGCCAGCCGGCGTCAAGCCGTCCCAGGGCCGAGGCTGACGAGGGCGGTCGGTCCCGATATTTAAGGATATTCCGTGTCCCGAGGCATGTTCCCCCCGGGCGGCAATACGTCGTATATTGGGTCTCCAGCAGCCCGGTCCCCAAACCACCAATGTCCGCCGAATTGACGCCGCCCCCTGAGAAAAGGCGAACATTCTCGCTCTCCATCGGTCAGCTCACCTTCGGCAGCTTTCTGTTGGTGCTGGCGGTGATCATCGTCACTTCGACCGCGAGCGTGATCGCGATCCGGCACATCGACACGACCTTTGCCGAGCTGCAGCGGCTCCAGAGCGTCGGAGACCTCGCCGAGGATATCGATCGTCGCATGAACGAGTTGCGCCTTGCCGCGCGCGACTTCGTCACGGACCCCGGCGCCGGCATCCAGTTCCAGCAGGTGGGCGAGGCGGCATCGACCCTGAGCGACATCCTCAAGAAGACCCGCATCGAGCTCGCGCCCGAGCAGCAGGACATGATCGACGGAGTCACCGAGCGGCTTGCGACCTATCGCAACGGCCTGGAGCGGATCTCGACCCTGATCGACCGCCGCGCCCAACTGCTCGCCGGCCTGCCGCCGCTGCGCGAGCGGTTCAATGCAGCCGTCGCAGGCACTGCCGACCGCGAGCTGGCGTCCCGTCTGACCGAGGCGCAGAGCCGGATCGCGCTCGGGCTGCTCGCGCGCAACCCGTCCGCAGCCGAGCAGGCCGCGCAGGGGATGCGGGCGCTTGATATTGGCGATACGAAGCTGAAGTCGGCCGTGAACGACTATGCCGAGGCCATCATGGCCGTGGCCGTCCGCGAGCGGCAGATCGCCGATATCGATCGCGAGGTGTTGGGAACCGAGGGCCGATTGATCGGCCGCGTCACCGAATTGCTGCGCGAGGTCAGCGATCGGCGCGGCCACGTGCTGTCGCGCGATTTTGCCCGTACGTTGACTGAGGCGCGATGGCAGAGCATCGTGCTCGGTACGATCGGCGTGCTGATCGGCATCGGCGCTGCGCTGTTTGTCGTGCGCAGGACGGTGCGTCCGCTCGCCCAGATCGCGCGATCCATTCGCGCGCTTGCGGCCGGCCGGAAGGACACGTCGATTCCGTCCGCCGACCTCGACAACGAGATCGGCGACATCGCGCGAGCCGCCGAAGTGTTCCGCCGCGCGCTGGAAGAGGCCGACACGGCGCGCGAGGCGGCGGTGCGCGCGCTCACCGAGCAGCGCCTCGCCGAAGAAAGCTACCGCAAGCTGTTCGAGGGCTCGGTCGACGGGATCTATGTGACGACTCCGGCCGGTGACCTCCTCAACGCCAACCCGGCGCTGGCGCGAATGATGGGCTATGACAGCCCGCAGCAGCTGATCGACAGCATCAACGACATCGCCCACACGATCTACGTCCATCCCGAGGCGCGTGCCGAATACCAGCGGCTGATGGCGCGCGACGGCATGGTGCGCGAGTTCGAGTACCAGGTGCGCCAGCGCAGCGGCGACATCCTCTGGCTCTCCGACAGCGCCACGGGCGTGCGGGACGAGCAGGGCAACATCGTCCGCTACGAGGGCACGCTGCGCGACATCACTGACCAGAAGCGCGCGGAAGATGCCATCGCCGAAGGCCGGCGCCTGCTTCAGCAGGTCATCGACACCGTGCCGGCGGTGATCAACGTCAAGGACCGCGAGCTGCGCTACGTGCTGATGAACCGCTACATGGCGGGCATCTTCGGCATCGAGCCGGGCGACGCGCTCGGCCGCACCACGGCCGATCTGATGTCGCGCTATGGCGCGGCCAAGACCGACGAGAACGACAAGCGTGTGCTCAAGCTCCGCAAGGGGCTCGGCTTCTACGAGGAGGAGTACAAGGACGCGGCCGGCAACATGCGGCAATGGCTGGTCAACAAGCTGCCGCTGCTCGATGCCGAGGGCGAGATCGAGCGGATCGTGACCGTCGCGCTCGACATCGGCGAGCGCAAGCGCGGCGAGCAGGAGATGCGCAAGGCCAAGGAAGCCGCCGAGACGGCGCTGCGCAATCTGCGCGAGACGCAGGCTTCACTGATCGAGGCGGAGAAGCTCGCCGCGCTCGGGCGCCTGGTCGCCGGTGTCGCCCACGAGGTCAACAACCCCGTCGGCATCAGCCTCACGGTCGCCTCCGCGCTGGAGCGCAAGACCGCGATGTTCACGGCCGAGGTCGAGCGCGGCGAACTGCGCCGCTCCACGCTCAACGACTTCCTCGGTACCAGCCGCGATGCATCCTCGCAGCTCGTCTCCAATCTCAATCGTGCCGCCGAGCTGATCCAGTCGTTCAAGCAGGTCGCAGCCGACCGCAACTATTCGGATCAGCGTACTTTCGATCTCGGTGATCTCACGGAGCAGGTGGTGATGAGCCTGCGACCGGGCCTGCGCAAGCACAATCTGACCCTCAACGTCGAATGCCAGCCGGATCTGACCATGAACAGCTATCCCGGTCCGTACGGCCAGGTGCTGACCAACCTGTTTCTCAATTCGGTGGCGCACGCCTTTCCGGACGGCCGGCCTGGGACCGTCGAGATCCAGGTGCGCGAGTCCGGCAAGGACAATGTCGAGATCATCTTCTCCGACAATGGCTGCGGCATGTCGCTCGACGTCCGTCGCCGTGCCTTCGATCCGTTCTTCACGACGCGACGCGACCAGGGCGGCACCGGCCTCGGGCTGCACATCGTCTACAGCATCGTGACGAACCGGCTCGGCGGGCGGCTCGATCTCGATTCCGAGCCGGGCGGCGGCACACGCATCCAGATCATCCTGCCGCGCGTGGCGCCGCTCGAGCAGGCGGCGGAATAGCCGATCCTAATCGACGTCTGCGAGCCTATGCAGGGTGGCGCCGAAGATCAGGCTGGCCTTGCCGACCAGCGCCGTGCCCGTCATCTCCGCGCGCGTCTCCGTGTAGGTGCCGCTGACGCCGATGCCGACTGGGGCGGGGCCACCGAACAGCGGATTGTCATCGCCCCGAGGCGAAGTGTGCCGTTGCACCAGCACCTCGCCTTTGAAGGTCTTGTTGTCCTTCACCGTGTAGCTGCCGGTGTAATAGAGGTAGGCGTCGCCGCCCAGAATCTTGCCGTCGCGGAAAAGAATCACGCCGCTGCCCTTGCCGGCTCGCCCATCGAGCAGGGTCACGTGAATTGAATAGAGGCCGTTCTTCATAACGTCCCGTAGGCCGGCCGCCTTCGCCCGATGGCGTAACCGGTCCGGCTTTTATGCCAAAGCGCACCCTCTCGCGCAACGCGGCAGTTTGCCGGCCGGGACGCGGTAGCGTGCAGCGGCGAGCCGTAGTTGTCCCGGCTTGTGCGTGGCGCCGTCATGGCGCTCTGATGATGAAGCGAGGCCCGCCGTTGCGAATCAGAGTTGGCCCGCAAAATGCATAATCATTGTTGCACTGGCCGCGGGGTGCTGGAGCAAGACGAACGTGACCAACTGGATCGATTCCGGCGGCGATGAGCCGCGTCTATGCAGTGCGCGTCCCACGAATTGCAGAAGCGAACAACGGCGGATTGGCAGCACCACACGCTGGCGAAGGGTGACAAGGCTGGTGTGCGCCTCGGGCCTGATTGCGCTCGCGGCTCCCTTCGGGCACGCGCGTGACCGCGGCCAGTTCGTCAACACCAATGCCGAATTGAAGGCATGGTTCGACGGTCTGCGCAGCGGCAAGGGGCCTTGCTGCTCCGATGCCGACGGTTCGGCGCTCTCCGATTCCGACTGGGACAGCAAGGACGGGCACTATCGCGTCCGCGTCCCGCGCTATGGCTACACGCTCGACGGCCAGCAGCAGGAGCTCGTCTGGGTCGACGTGCCCGAGGAGGCCGTGATCTCGGAGCCGAACCGGGTGGGGCGCACCATGGTCTGGCCGATCTACGGCTACATGGGCGTCACCATCCGCTGCTTTATGCCCGGTAGCATGACTTAACCGCCCCGGTCGGCTGATGCCTGAGGCGGCACGCGTTGCGCTACGTCAGGTGTATTTCTTGTCGCGCTCGAGCAGCTCGATGGAGATGCCTTCGGGGCCGCGGATGAAGCAGATGCGTACGCCGGGCCGGATGGTCGTCGGCTCGCGCGTGAACGTGACGCCCTTGGCCTTGATCTCGGCGGCGACAGCGTCGATGTCCTTCACCGTCAGACCAAAATGGTCGAGCCCCTGATGCGGGTGCGGAGGCGGCGGGTTGACGGCGCTGTCGCCCTCGAGCGGTGCGATGAAGATCCTGGCCCCGCCGAGGTTCACGTCGATCCGTCCCGGCGCGCGTACGATCTCGCCACCAAGGATGTCCCGCAGCCAGGCCGCCGTGGCCTCTGGATCGGGGCTGCGCAGATGGACGTGATCCCAAGTGACGACTGGCATTTCAGGTTCTCCCGACGCGGTCTTCGATGTTGCAGCGCATGTTAGCGGCCCGCGCCGGTCATCGCCACCATCGCTGCCGACTCGCAACCACAGGGGAACCTTAATTCGTCTGCCGGATTAAGGTAAGCAGTGACCGAATCCGCCGTTGATGGCGCTTCGGCCGCGATCGGTGGTGCAATCATGAACGCCAGGCTCGACCGGATCGGATTGGGACGCTTCGCCGGGACCGGCGAGCGACTGGCGCGGGCCGTAACGATCGCGAGCGTCTCGTTTGGCCGCAGCCTTCTTTGGCTGCTGGCGGCAATCGTCGTCGGGGGCGGCATCTGGATGCTGCTGCCTCTTTCCAAAGGCAATAGTGCTGAGCCGATGAGGCCGGAGCTCGCGACTGTTGAGGCAGCTCCTTCGGGGGATGCGTCCGCGGTGGTGCCGCCGGCGTCCGAAGCTCAGGCACCGGCAACGGCAGATCTCGGCCATCTCAGGATTTCATCGCAGACCTGGCGCCGCGGCGGCCTTGGCTCCAAAGCCCTGGTGACGTTCACGCTGCGAAACGACAATGATTATGCCGTAAAGGATGTCGAGATCGTCTGCGCCTTTACGCGGCGCGACGGCAGTCATCTTACCGACCGCAGCCGCGTACTGACGGATCCGGTTAGCATGAAGAGCCGCAAGACCTTTGCACGTATTTCCGTCGGCTTCGTCAACGTGAATGCCGATCAGGCGAAATGTTCGCTGGTTGCGGCACGCCGCGTCTAAGGGCAACGTGTTCCGGTAGCGGAAAAGTTACCCTCCGCGGATCTTGGCCAAAAAACCAAGCGTCGCCATTTGAACCGAATGGCTGGGCCAGGAACCAATTGAGAGATCGCCTGTTGAGGCAGAGAGCCCACGCGGGGATGCGGGGGGCGGAGCGCGGCTATGCCCATCCTTAGGTATTTCGTTTTTGTCGGTGGAGCCTTGCTCGCACTGCTGTTCGCGGCAAATTTCGTTTTCCCGGCGGCACCCGTCGCAGAAGCCGTCGCGACCGCGAGCAACGACCAGCCCTTGATCCGCATTCGGTCCGATCGGCACCTGCCCGAGCGAGTCGTGCTCGACACCAGCCAGCCGACGATTGCCGCACCGGAGGTGAAGACCGCCTCCGTTGCGGCTCCGCGGCCGCCGGTCCAGGAGGGCCTGCCGCCGGCTTTGGCTGAGATGTCGGCCAAGACGCGGGTGCGCGAGACCTTCGCGCAGTTCACGCCGGCACCGAAGGCCGAAAATGCCGCGGCCAGAAAGTCCGGGGCCACTCAGCCTCAAAATCCTCAGGCTCAGGCTGTTCCGGTGCAGGCTCAGCCCAAGCGCAAGATCGTCAGGGCGCATCACGCGCCGCAGCCCGGCCGGCCGATGCTGGTCGCTCAGCAGCCGCATTTCGGCCTCTTCAACATGACCTGGTGACAGCGCCTTCGATCCGCCTCGAAGGGGGCGGGTAGGGCTTTTTATTGGCCGGCCTCTCTGCTAATTCGAAGCGACCCGAACGCCGTCCGCCGTGCTGCTTCCTGACCAGCACCTGTCGGGCGAATTTAGGGTGGCCCGGTACCGGGCCAGGGCGCTCGTAGCTCAGCTGGATAGAGCATCGGATTTCGATTCCGAGGGTCGGAGGTTCGAATCCTTCCGAGCGCGCCACTCTGCGATTTGTCCAGTGTCCAGCCCGGACACATAGGTAACAGAACGTACCTGAGACATGGGTGACAACCTCGTGCCGAACGGGTTGTCGGTTGTTCCAGACATGTTCGGAAACGGCGCTGATGCCGGGTCACCGTCGCGACGGCCTGCGACGTCAATCAGCCTGCCGGGATACCGCTTCGCCGGCCGCGTGCCAGCGTGTCGGAGGGCGCCTCGTGGAAGGTGGCGCGATAGGCTGCGGCAAACTCACCGAGATGGTGGAAGCCGTGGGCGCGTGCGCAGGTGGCAACGGTGATGCCGCCGCCCTTGAGGAGGCGGGCGCGGGTCGCCCACAGCCTCTTCAGGCGAATGTACTGGTGCAGGCTCATGCCGCGCACTCTGCTGACGGCGCCGCCGAGCGTCCGGACCGAGACGCCGAACTCGCTGGCGAGATCGGCGGTGTAGATCGGCGCGGTCGGATAGGTCGCGACGTAATCGTCGATGCGCTGCACGAGCTTGATCGCCCGCTCGCCCTGGACCGGGGCGCTCCGATCCGACATCGAATCGATCCGAAACAAATCGTCGAGCGCGAGCAGCAGGCCTTCCTGGAGATGGGCCGCAACTTCGGTGGTTTCGAACAGGCGCGGCTGCACTGACGCGGTTCGCAGGATGTCGAGCAGGAGTTGTCGCGTGTGGAGCAGGGCGGGCCGGTTCGCGACATGGGCCCGCAAATCGTCGGCGAGGTCGAACCAGCCCCGGTCTCTCAACTCGGGGGAGAAGATGATCATCGCATGATGATTGGTCCGGGGTTCGACGAAATGGCACTCATCGTTGCCGCGGAGCGCAACGAAGAAGCCGGCGTCGAGATCCATTCCCTTGAAGTTGACCCGAAGGTCGTCGGTCATGGACAGGATCACCATCCCGCCCGGCATGCGATAGGCGGTGTCGAGGATGCGTGCGAACGATCTCGTCATGATGATGCGGCAAGCCGGCAGGGAGACGACGGCGCGGGCCGCCGCGAAGTTCGGGATGTCGAGCGGAATGCTTCTCGCATCTTCCATCGTCTCGATCGGCCGAAACGCATCGATGTCGGAAAAGCCGACCAGTTGCAACGCGGAGGAGGGAGCGAGGTTGTCGAACAACATGGTTCTGGCCGGCCGCTGAAATGAAACAATCAAATGAACGTCGATGCATCGCAATCAATGGCGAAACATCGCGTTTCAGTAAACCGGATTCCAGGCCGTAGTATTGCGGACATCATGCCACGAAGTCCGTCAAGTCCTCGGCGGTGCGCCGGAGGCGAGGTCGATGAAAATGCTGCCTTATGCTCGCGTGACAGGCGAAGGGCGCAAAGCTCCGTTCCTCCTGCTGCTGCGTCCTTCGACCGCGCCTACTTGTTCATGCCTAATGGCATCGAAAGATTTCATCCTTGATCTGGATCGGATTTGAAACGGCCGCAGGCAGTGCAGCCACGCAAGGCACGATCTCGCAAAAGCGAAGTGGCCCGAAGGCCCCTTCAAACGTCACCAGCGGCGATAGCCGCGATAACCGTAGTAGCGTGGACCGTAATAGCGCGGCGGCCCATAATACCGCGGGCCGTAGTATGGCCGCGGCCCGTAATACCCGTAGTAGTTCGGGCGCCACCAGCAGCGCCCCCAGGCGTTGCAGACCATGCGGACCTGTTCGACGCCGGAGAGCTGCGGTGTCGCAGGTGCGGGCGCGATGGGCATGGCGAATGCCGCCGACGATCCCACGAGGCCGCCGAACAGGGACGCGGCGACGATGCCAATCTTGAGATTCATGATGTCTTCCTCCGCTTACGCGATGCAGGATATCGAAGTTGTTCTGATCAAATTGTGGCGGAACCGAAATGTAATCCTGATGAACCAACCTTCAGCACGCTGGCCAGCCCCGCTCTCAGCCTGTCAGCTGGCTTTGGCTGTAGGTTCATGCCGTGCCTTAAACCTTGATCCTGCGCAATTCACAGGTCTGCCCTGGCTCTTAAAGTTGCTGAAATGGCAGTGGCGTGGTGCCTGCTGCCGGGCAAGGTGAGCTGGATGCGAGACATTCCAAATCTGTCGATCTCGCCGGAGAAGGTCTTCTTCGTCATCTCGAAATCGCGTCGCTCCGATAGTGAAGCGGCCGGGGGTGGCGTCATCCTGGACTCCGGCGACGACGACGCGAGCTATGGCCGCGGCGGACGCGGCCATACCACCGATCGCGCGGAGCTTGCGGGCTTCATCCGCGATCTCAATGTCGACGAGCAGATCGATCTCGTGGCGCTGACTTGGCTCGGCCGCGGCGACGGCGATCTCTCCGATTGGCGCGAACTGCGCGGTCAGGCCGCGCAAGCCCACAACCAGCGCACCGCCGACTACCTGATCGGCACGCCCATGCTCGCCGACTATCTGGAAGAGGCGATGGCGCAATTCGGCAAGTCATTCGAGGAATTCGAAGAACAGCTCTGATGCCGGATGCTGCGCCTGCAAATGACAATGAGAGGTTGTGATGGACAAGATGAGAATGGACAAGGGTGACTGGCTGGTCGTGTGTGACGGTCGCAAGGCGCTCATTCTGGAGAACCTCGGCGACGAGATGTTTCCGAATCTCCACACCAGAGAGGTGCGCGAGCAGCCCAACCCGTCGACCACCGCGCAAGGCAGCGATGCGCCAGGCCGATTGCATCCGGCAGCCGGCGGGTCGCGCAGCTCGGTCGAGCAGACCGACTGGCACGATGAGGCCGAGCGTGCCTTCTTGCGGGAGCTGGCCGACCGGCTCGATGCTGCCGTCAGCTCCGGCGAGACCAAGGCCCTGACCATGGTGGCCTCACCGCGCGCGCTCGGCATGATCCGCACCGACTATTCGGACGTCGTGCGCAAGGCGCTTCGGGGAGAGGTCGCGAAGGATCTCGTCAAGCTGCCGGTCTACGAGATCGAGAAGCAATTGCTGATGTCGGGCGCTGCGAAATAGGTGCCGAAAGAGGGCGCGGCGCCTCAGTAGCAGGGGTGCCGCCGGCCGTCCTGGCCGATATAAGCGGATGCACTCCGGTAGCAGTGGTTGGTCGACGGGCCGTCGTAATAGGCGAAGGTGCCGGGGGTGATGCCGGGTCCGTAATTGTGCAGATAGCTGATCGGGTAGGGCAGCGGGCTGACGTAGGAGCGGTGGTACCGGTGATGTCCGCGCGCGTCCGCGTGGCCAGGGGCCAGGATTGCAGCCGTCAGGGCCGCAACCGCGGCTACAAGCGTCAACTTGCTCATCTCGATTCTCCGGAACCTGCTCGAATAGGTCAGTCATTTTATAGCAATTTCGGGCGGTCAGGCATCGCTCCGGAGGCCCGAAATCACGGCCTATCCCGCAGATTTTCGGGTGGGTGTGACAGAATTGCCGGACATAGGGTCGAAAGCTGCCCATTTTTGGCCTTTTCGGGATGCTTAATGAATTCCCCACACAAGTATGACCAAAGAGTATTTGGATAAGAATCCCGTCGCCGGCCCCTGGGATCGTTTTGCGGGTCCTTCGAGGTCGGTCCATTCCTGAAGGCCATCGCCGTCACCTCGCCATGCGCATCACGCTTCTGAGCCTGCTGTTGCTCTCCGTCGCCGCTACTCCGGCGCGCGCCGAGCTGCACATCACCCGCGACCATGGCGGCTATGTCGAGGAGTACAAGGCCAAATACAAGCGCGTTCGCGAGAAGGGGGAGCGCGTCATCATCGACGGCATCTGCAATTCGGCCTGCACGCTCGTGCTCGGCATCGTGCCGATGAACAAGATCTGCGTGACGCCTCGCGCCAGCCTCGGCTTCCATCAGGCCTATTACGACAAGGCGTTCACCTTCGGCATCAAGGTCACCAGTGCCGAAGGCACCTCCGATCTAATGTCCTACTACCCCGACAAGGTGAAGGACTGGATTCGCCGCAATGGCGGGCTCACCACCGACATGAAGAAGATCAAGAACGGCGTCGAGCTCTGGAAGATCATCGACCCCTGTCCGGACGAATGGTGAACGGCTGAACCAGACCACTGCTGCCCGTCGCAGCGCAGCATCGTCGGGACGAATTCGCATTGCCGTATGGCCTCCACTGAGGCAATGAGGCGGCAATGAACCAAAATCAAGAAACCCTGACCGCCCGCGCGGCGCCGATCCTGTTCGTGCTGCTCTGGAGCACCGGATTCATCGGCACCAAATACGTCGTCGACAATGCCGATCCCCTGACCTATCTCGCCATCCGCATGGCGATCGTGGTCGGCCTGATGGCGATCATCGCAGGCATCGCGCGGCCGAAATGGCCCGATCGCGCCGGCATTGCACACAGCGCGGTCGCCGGCATCCTCGTCCACGGCTTCTATCTCGGCGGCACCGCAATCGCGATCGCGCATTCGATTCCGGCCGGCCTTTCCGCGCTGATTCCGGGCCTTCAGCCGATCCTGACCTCGACCATTGCCAATCGCTGGCTCGGCGAGCGGGTGACGCCGGTGCAATGGGCCGGGCTCGTGCTCGGCCTCGGCGGCGTCGTGCTGATCCTGCACAACCGCCCCATGACCGGCGAAGCAGGGCTCGGCTGGCTTGCCTCGGTGGTCTCGCTGATCAGCATCACGCTCGGTACGCTCTATCAGCGCCGCTACTGCAACCACATCGACTGGCGAGCCGGCAATCTCGTGCAATACGTTGCCGTCACAATTTTCTTCGCGATCGGAGCATTCCTGTTCGAAGACCGGGTGGTGCATTGGACACAGGAGTTCGTGCTCGCGCTCGCCTGGCTCGCCGTGGCGCTCTCGATCGGTTCGATCGGGCTGTTGTACTGGCTGATCCGCCACGCCGCAGCAACCTCGGTCGCGAGCCTGTTCTACCTGGTGCCGGCCGTCACCGCGCTGATGGCCTATCTGCTGTTCGGCGAGAGGCTCGATGCGTTGGCGATTGCCGGGATGACGATGTGCGCGGCGGCGGTGTTCGTCGTCAACCGGCGCTCTTAAAGCATGATCCGGAAAAGTGCGCAGCGGTTTTTCGAAAAGATCATGCTTAAACAACAACCCAAAGCGCGATGACGATTCATTCTAATCGTATCGCGCTTTAGGCGGACAGAGCGCGGCGCTGGGATACATCCCTGCTGAGCGCGGCACGTTCGTGGTCGGCTGGACCGGCCGGGCCGCCGCGCGGAAGGGTCGCGTATCGTGGGGCAGGTCTCCAGGCGGATGTCCACTCCGGGAGACCTGTTCTGAGCGTCGTGATCAGCGCTTCGCCTTCTTGGCCTTCTTCTTCTTGCCGGCTTTCTTGACGCCCTTTTTCGCAGATGTCTTGCCGGCCCTCTTCGCGGTCTTCTTGGCCGCCTTCTTTGAGGACGTCTTCGCCTTCTTCTTGGACGTCTTCTTCGGGCCTACTTTCTTCGCGACCTTCTTGGCGGCTTTCCTGACTTGCTTGACGGCGGCGACCGCCGCGTCCTTGGTTGCATCGACGGCGCTGGTGATCGTGTCCATCGCCTGTTCGGTGATCGGCTTTTCGTCGTCCATATCGTCCCCCACGGTTTGATTGAGGCGATGACGATAGCGGGTTTCGAAATTGTGTCAAAGCGGCGCTCAACCTCTGCGGATCTTTGCGTAGGCGGCGAGCGCACGCTCGCGTCCCCTGGCATGATCGATGATCGGCTGCGGATAGGTCTTGCCGAGCGTGATGCCCGCGCTCGCAAGCTCGATCGGCGTTGCCTGCCAGGGCTGGTGGATCAGCTTGGCCGGCAGGTTCTTCAGTTCCGGCACCCAGCGCCGAACGTAGGCGCCGTCCGGATCGAACTTGTCGCCCTGGAGCACCGGATTGAACACGCGGAAATAGGGCGCTGCGTCTGCACCGCAGCCGGCGACCCACTGCCAGTTGGCGGGATTGCTGGCGGGGTCCGCATCGACCAGCGTGTCCCAGAACCAGGCTTCCCCCTCGCGCCAGTCGATCAGCAGGTGCTTGACCAGGAAGGAGGCGACCACCATCCGCACCCGGTTGTGCATCACCCCGGTGTGCCAGAGCTCGCGCAGACCGGCATCGACGATCGGATAGCCGGTGCGCCCGCGCTGCCAGGCAGCGAGCGCCTTGTCATCGTGCGTCCAGGGGAAGCCATCGAAGTTGGTTTGCAAGTTCGCGGTGGCGAGGTCGGGATGGTCGTGGAGGAGATGACGGCAGAATTCGCGCCAGCCGAGCTCACTCAGGAATTTTTCGATGCCCGGCCCGAGCGTCGGATCTTCGGCCGCGGCGAATCGCGCGGCGTGCCAAACTTGGCGAGGGCTGAGTTCGCCGAACCTCAAGTGCGGCGAGAGCCGCGAGGTGCCCTCCCGGTCCGGGCGGTCGCGGTCGCCGGCATAGACGCATGCGGTGCGCTTGAGGAAGTCGCGGAGGCGGCCTCGTGCTGCGGCTTCGCCGGGACCCCATGCCTCGCGCAGGCCACCCGCCCAATCGGGTTTGGCCGGCTCGAGTTTCCAGCTCTCCAGGCGATCGCCGGCGATCCTTGCTGCAGGGCGCAGCGCCTTCGGTGCGGGCAGCGGCTTTGGCGGATCGCCGAGCGACAGCACGCGCCGCCAGAATGGTGTGAACACGCGCAGGCTCCGGCCGTCCTTGTTGCGGATCGCCGAGGGTGGGACGAGCAAATCGCCGGGGCAATTTTGCGAGTCTGCTCCGAGCTTTGCCAGCGCCGATTCAAGCGCTCGTTCAACCCACCGATGCGGCGCCTGGGCAATCCCGTTCCAGTAGACGGCGCGGGCGCCGCTCTCGCGCACCACCTCGGGGATAACCCTGGCGGCCGGTCCCCTTCGCAGGGCCAGCGATCCGCCGCGCTCGGCGATCTCGGCCTCGAGCGCCCGCAGCGACTGCGCCAGCCACCAGCGCGCCGCGCCACCCGGTGCCCGCCCGGTCGTCTCATCGAGCACGTAGAGGCAGACCACCGGCGCTCCAGTCTCCGCGGCGGCGTGCAGGGCGGGGTGGTCGGACAGGCGGAGATCGTCACGAAACCAGACGATGATGGGCGGCACGTTTGGCGCGGTCAGGGGGTGTCCTCGTTTACGATTTGGAAAGGCGTGCCGCCTGCAGCGGTATGATGGTCGTTAATGCCGCCGTAAGCCTGTTGCACGATTATGCAGGAATTACCGGGGTCATTCCATCCATGTTCAAAGCTTCGAAGTTCCTGCCGCAGTTCAAGCTGGGCACCAAGGCTGTCTTGTGCGCCGTGCTGTTGATCGCCATGAATACGGGGCTCGTG
Organism: Bradyrhizobium sp. CCBAU 53415; assembly: GCF_028128735.1. NCBI lineage: Bacteria > Pseudomonadati > Pseudomonadota > Alphaproteobacteria > Hyphomicrobiales > Nitrobacteraceae > Bradyrhizobium > Bradyrhizobium sp. CCBAU 53415. The sequence goes on from NZ_LBJF01000027.1 coordinate 1,178,616, forward strand.
GTCGGCTCCGGTTATTGGTCGCTCACCTCCGCCTTCAATGATCGCGCGCTCCGCGACATCGACGTCAGCCTGCGCACGCTGGCGCTGGCGTTCGCGGAGACCGTTCCCGAGGCCAAGATCACGGTCCAGGACGGCGCAGTCGTGCGCGCGGAAATCCCCAAGATGCCCGACTTCAAGGACCATGCCATCGTCGATCGCGCGGTGTCCTATGTCGGCGGCAATGCGACCCTGTTCGTGTTCGACGCGACGAACGGCCAGTTTGTTCGCCGCTCCACGAATGTGAAGAAGGAAAACGGCGACCGCGCCGTCGGCACCCAGCTTGCCGCCGATCATCCGGGGCAGGCCGCGCTGCGCCGTGGCGAAGCCTATAAGGGGCCGGCCACGCTGTTCGGCAAGACGTTCATGACCGCCTATTTTCCGATTTTGGACTCGACCGGCAAGGTCGCCGGCATTCTCTATGTCGGCATCCCGATGGTCCAGTACGAGAACATGCTGACTCAGGCGATTTCGAGCATGGCGGCGGCCGCAGGGCTGGCCGCCCTTCTGGTGCTGGCCCTGACCTTGCTGGTCGTCCGCCGCATCACCCGGCCGCTCACCTCGGTCACGCGCTCGCTCACTGCGCTTGCCAACGGCGAGAGCGACGTCGCGATCGAATGCGAGGATCGTGCCGACGAGATCGGCGAGATCGCCCGCACGGTTGCGGTGTTCAAGAGCAATTCGCAGGAGCGGGCGCGCCTGCGCAGCGAACAGGCGGCGGCAACGACTGCCGCGGCCGAGCAGCGCAAGGCGGAGCTGCGCAGCTTCGTCGAGGGGTTCCGCGGCAGTGTCGGCGGCATTCTCGACAAGGTGCTCGCATCGTCGGGCGAGTTCGAGCGTGCCGCGCGGCAACTCACCGACGCCGCGCGCTCCACGGCCGATCTGTCGGCGCAGTCGGCGGGAGCTTCTGAAAGCGCCTCCGAGCACGTGCGTTCAGCTGCGTCGGCATCCGACGAGCTGTCTCAATCGATCTCCGAGATTACCCGCCGGGTGCAGGAATCCAACGAGATCTCCGCCGAGGCGGTGCGGCAGGCCGAGGCGACAGACCAGCGCATCGCGCAACTCTCTGAAGCCGGTGCGCGCATCGGCGACGTCGTCAAGCTGATCACCTCAATCGCCGAGCAGACCAATCTCCTGGCGTTGAACGCCACCATCGAGGCCGCGCGCGCAGGCGATGCCGGGCGCGGCTTCGCGGTGGTGGCTCAGGAGGTCAAGACGCTCGCCGGACAGACTGCGAAAGCGACCGACGAGATCTCGAGCCAGATCGAGAGCATGCAACTCGCGACCGAGGAATCGGTCGCCGCCATCAAGGCTATCAGCCAGACCATCGAGCGCATCAGCGGCATCGCAGGTTCGATCTCGGCTGCGGTCGAGCAGCAGAAGAGTGCGACCCACAACATCGTTGCCAGCGTTCGCGCGGCGGTATCAGGCACGGCCGATGTCGCCGTCAATATTCGTCACGCCGCCAAGGGCGCGAGCGAGACGGGCGAGACGTCCAACCGGATGTTTGCCTCGGCCCGGGCGCTGTCGGGCGAGAGCCTGCATCTGAAGGCCGAGGTCGACGGTTTTCTGGACCGCGTGCGGACGGCGTAATCGCTACAGTCGTTCCGGGGCGGTCCGCAGGACCGAACCCGGAATCTCGAGATCCCGGGTCTGGTCCTTCGGACCATCCCGGGATGACTTTTGCGGTTGCTATCCGCAACCGCCAAAAGTCATTTCGGCTGCGGCACGATGCGGAGGTAGGGCTTCGGCTCCTTCCAGCCCTGCGGGTAGATCGTCTTGGCCTCGTCGTTGGAGACCGAGCCCGCGATGATGACGTCGTCGCCCTGCGACCAGTCGGCCGGCGTCGCGACGCGATGCTTGGCGGTGAGCTGGAGCGAGTCGATGACGCGCAGGATCTCCTGGAAGTTCCGGCCCGTCGTCATCGGATAGACCAGCACCAGCTTGATCTTCTTGTCCGGCCCGATGATGAAGACGTTGCGGACGGTCTGGTTGTCGGCGGCGGTGCGCTTGAGGGGATCGCCCGAGATCGCGGCCGGCAGCATGCCGTAGAGCTTCGAGACGTTGTAATCGGTGTCGCCGATCATCGGGTAGTTCGGCGCGGCGCCCTGGGTCTCCTTGATGTCCTCCGACCATTTGGCATGGTTGTCGACCGGATCGACCGAGAGCCCCATCAGCTTGACGCCGCGTTTGTCGAACTCCGGCTTCAACTTGGCGAGAGCGCCGAGCTCGGTCGTACAAACCGGCGTGAAATCCTTCGGGTGCGAGAACAGGAGCGCCCAGCTGTTGCCGATCCAATCATGGAACTTGATCTTCCCTTCGGTGGTCTCGGCTTCGAAGTCGGGGGCGGTGGCGCCGATCGGAAGTGTCATGGTTCTACCTCATCGCATTGAATTTGCTTGGGAATTGATCTTGGGTCGTCACGGTCATTATAGGGGCTTGGCGAACCCAAGTGAACGCCATGTGAACCACTTCAAGTAAAATGTGAATTCCTTCTTTGAAGGGCCGATTTCCCAGCACCTTTCTGTTACAGCGGCGCCTGCTGTGAAACATCGCCACCGGAGCAGCACGGGCTCGATTGCCCCGATAAAGCCTTTTATGACTTTCATCACGCTCGCCCGGCGCGCCCCAGAACCAAAATGGTCCTGACAGCGACCAATTGGCAACCATCTGGAAAAGTCGCGATCCCCGTATCGAATCGTTAACCACCCCTTCACGCCGGCATGAAAATGCTGGCCGTCGGAAGAAATCTGGAAGTGAACTATGTCCGCCGCTGCGCCTAAGCCTACCGAGTCGTCGTCCCTCGAACCGTCCTGCCGCGATACTGCGGCTCATGCACTCTCCATCGTACGCGACGGCGTCATCACGGGCGAAGGCCCGACCACCAAGGGCCGCGTCCACTTTTCCCGCTCGCTCGATGCCGACGATACCGCCTGGTGCATGCGTATCCTCACCGCGACCGCCGTCAACGATCAGCCGGTCAGCCGCACCGAGGCCGAAGTCCTGTTCGAGATCAATGAGGCGGCCACCGAGCGCACCGACAGTGGCCGGTTCGACGACCTGCTCGCCAAGGCGGTCGCCCACTATGCCGCGAGCGCCTCGGGCCTGAAGGTGCCGCCGCGCAGCGTGGCGCTGTCGGCCGACACCGAGATCGAGAGCTGGGCGCCGTCTTATGCCTCCAAGGTCAACAGCGAGATGCTGGAGTGGATCGCCGGCCAGATGCGCGGCAAGCGCCAGAACAACCGTCGCCTGATGGCGATGGTGGCGACCTTCCTGGGCGCCACCGCACTGCCTCTGGCGGGCCAATTGCCGAACGTGTTCGACATTGGGATGTAAGAGACCGGGCATGTAAGATCTTGCGCGTCACTTGAGGACGCGAGGGAACGGCGGGCTACTTCCCCGCCGTTTTTTGTTTGCCGGCATCAGGCTCGAGCCCCAGCGTGCGGCCTGGGAAGCCGGCGGCATCGAAATAGCGCTGGCTGCCGACGCGCTGGAAGTTCAGCACGGTCCTGAGGCCACCCTCCGCGGGCCTGGACTTCAGCGTGCCGACAAAGGCCTTCGGCACGATGCCGTTGGGCATGGCCTCCGACATCACCCGGCCGACGAGGCCGCCGTTGTGCGCACCGCGCAGGCCCATCAGCTGGGCTGCCGTCATGCCGACGTCGGCATTGCTGACCGGAATCTCGTCGACATAGCCGGCTTTGAAGTCCGGTCCGATGGCGGCCATGAAGTTCATGGTGTCGCCGCGGCTGAAGCTGCCATGCATGCCCTGGCCCTGGCGCAGCACGGTGTCTGCGACCTGCACCGAGCAGTTGGTCGGCGCCTCGCCGCAATCGCTGGCATAGGAGCGGAAGTTGACGACGATCGACGGCGTCGGCGTCGCCGACTTGCCGCGCAGATTGATGCTCGACAGCGGCAGGGTGCCGGGGAAGCGGCCGAGCGAGTCCTCGACGAACAGGCCGGAGACGTAGTCCTGCTCGAGCAGCGCCTTGATTGTCTTCGCCGCCAGCTTCCTGTCCTTGCTCGGCAGATAGATCAGGTCGGAGCCGCCATTGGTGGCGACGACGAGATCGGGCCTGGTCGGATCCTTGCCGAGCACGCCGTTGCCGGCCTTGGGATGCCTGTTGCCTTCGACCTTCGCATTCTTGTCGTTGGGGTCGAACAGCGGCAGGTCGAGCGCTTTCGCAAGGTCGAGCGCCAGGAAGCCCATCGGCAGGAAATCCTTCGGCGTGTCGTCATAGCTGACCTTGACGGAGGGGCTGGTCTTGCTCTGCTTGGAGATGGTCGAGAAGCCATGATCGGCCGAGACGATGATGTTGGTCGAGGCGGCGAGCCCGAGCTCGTCGAGCGCCTTTCGGAGCTGGGCGAGGTTGGTGTCGGCGTTCTTGATGCCCGCCATCGAGGTCGGGCCATTGATGCCCGGCTTGATCTGGTTGAGGCTGTCGCCGGTATTGTGCTGGCTGCCATCAGGGTCGCGCGACCAGAACACCAGCACGAACGGCTTGTTGCGCGCCTTGAACATCGGCAGCACCACCTTGGTGGCGACGTCCGCGAAATAGGCCTGCTGCGCGACGTTGGCGACCGTCGTGCCCGGCGTCTTGGCATCGCCCGCCTTGGAATTGTCGCCGCGTGGCGGCGTGGCAAGCGGAAGGCCGGCCTTGGTCAAGGCGTCCTTCACCTCGTCCGACAGTGCAACACCGTTCTTGCCGCCAGTGGAGTCGTCGAACACCATCGAATGCGGGCCGGGCTTTTCAGCCTTGTCGGTGTGGTCGAACTGGTAGGTCGGGCCGACCTTGCCGATCGCGGCGGTGCTGAGGCCCTTGTCGCGGGCCATCTTCAGAATGGTCTCTTCATTGAGGTAGTCGCCCTTGAAGTGCTCGTCGATGTCGCCGAGCACGGCGTCGTTCTCGATGAAGGGGACGACGGTGTCACCTGCGGGTGCGGAGGTGTAGTTGGTCCAGATCGTGTTGGAGAACACGCCGGTGTCGCCGAGATAGTGGCCGGTCGACATCGCCGAGCCGTTGGCCATGGTGAAGGTCGGGAAGAGCGAATGCGGGTTCCTGAAGTTGACGCCCTTGTCGCGGATCTCGGCCATTGCGGGTGCCGTCTCCGGTGTGACCTTCAGCGCGCGAAGACCGTCGGGAATGAACAGGATCAGGTTGCGGGGCGTGTTGTTCTGGGCGGAGGCAAGTCCGGTGGACAGCACGGTCAGTCCGGCGGACAGCAACACCAGTGAACGGCGCATCAAATCTCTCCCTGCGGTGAGGCGGCGTGGCCGCGACCCGCGGCCCCCGGCAATCGTTTAGTTTTGCTGTATGACAGTCTTGTTACAAGAGCGGAAGGCCACGCAAAGAAGGGCAGGGGCGAGGTGGCCTCGTGTCCCGGACGCGCTGCAACGCCCATAGCGCGTCGAAGACGCGCGTAAACGCGCTTTTGGCGTTGCTGCGCTGAGCCGGGACCCATGCAGTCGCAAATTCAGTGCACGAAGGTTCTGGGCCCCGGCTCTGCAGCGCATCACTTCGTGCTGAGCAGAGTCCGGGCCACGAGAGCTTGCGTTCGCAGGGCACGCCTTCGCATCCTCGCGGCTTGTTTCGCCCGAGCTTTGCTTCCGTCGCCTCACCCTCACATGAAAGAGGGCGCAGGGAAGACCGGATGCCGGCCGGGCACCCGCGGTCCACTGTGCGAAAGGTGGCAACAAGAATTTGCACAGCGGCATACAGGTGTAGCCAAGCAATCGGCCTTCCCTGCGCAGTGGTTTTACGGCTTATGTCGCGCTCTCCCCGGGGAGCGATGCACTATTGCCCCCGTCGCCTTGCGGATGACTGATGCGCGTGTCCGGTTGGGCCGCCACATCACCGCAAGACTTGGCGCACAGACCCCGGGCGCCAGGACCACACGATTTTGCCGTACGCAAACCACACCCGTCGCTGGCACGACGCGTCCGCTCACGGTTGCCCGCCCTGCGAAGCTGTTCGCGCCGGTGTGACCCACGTCCACCGCCGTCCGGCCCGCGTGTCGTGACGATCGCGATACGCCCCTCTTCCTTGGGCCGGGTTTGTCGCGACATGTACGACAATTCCGAAATTCGGCAAAGTGAAATATTTTCGCTACCGCGCGTTGACCTAGGGCTCGCGTGTTTTGCCCGTCGGGCAACGCAAGGGATTGTGACCGGAACACTCAATCCGGCGCGGTTAGCGCCCGTGGATTTTGTGTTGCCGTCGGATAACGTTCGGCCTTGGCGAGATCACGGCGAAGCGACGACGGCGCGGCGTGCAATGCAAACACGATCGCGATCTGCGTTCTGTTCTGAAGCCGGTATTTCCGCATGATGTTGCCGATGTGCGCCCGCACGGTATTTTCCGAGATACTGAGCTCGTAGGCGATGTTCTTGTTCTGCATCCCCCGCGCGATCAGCATCATCAGCTCCCGCTCGCGCGGTGTCGGTGTGATCAAATCCTTTGGATCCGAGCTCATGGCTAGTGCCTCCCTGGCCTTTGCTTGATGCGAACATCCCAGCATGTCCTCACTCCGTCTTGAGCGCCTCGATCGGGCTCAGCTTTGATGCCTTATGGGCGGGATAAAAACCAAAGATGAGGCCAGTCGCGATGGAGAAGACGAGGGAAAGGCCGATCGCCTGGCCGTCGATCGAGGTGATCCACCCCGCCATGCGAGCCACCGTCATCGAGAGCGTGATGCCGCCGGCGACGCCGATGGCGCCGCCGAGCAGGCAGAGGACGAGCGCTTCACAGAGAAACTGCAGGCGGATGTCGCGCATTCGCCCGCCAAGCGCGCGGCGGATGCCGATCTCCCGCGTGCGTTCGGTGACCGACACGATCATGACGTTCATGATGCTGATGCCGCCGACGAGGAGCGAGACCGAGGCGATGGCAACGAGCAGCAGCGCGACGGTGCGGATCGCTCCCTGCTGTGCCTCCATGGCGGCGGCCGGGTCCTGGACCTTGAAATCGTCCTCCTGGCCGGCGGGGATACGATGGCGCTGCCGCAGCAGGTTTTCGATCTCCGATCGTGCCCCCGCCATCTGACCATCCGAAGCCACCTTGGCGATGATGTAGGCGACCGAGTCGCGGTTGATGTTGCTTGCGCTGCCCAGAAAGCGCAGCTTGGCCGTGGTGAGCGGCACGAAGGCGACGTCGTCCTGCGCCGGGCCCTTGCGGTCGAGAACGCCGACCACCTCGAGCGGCACCTTCATGATCCTGATCTGCGTGCCGATGGGATCGTCGCCTGGCGCGAACAGCTCGCGCGCAACCGTGCTTCCGAGGATCACGACCTTGCCGGCACCGGCCTCCTCGGTGGCGGAGAAATAGCGCCCGGTCGCCAGCTGCCAGTCTCGCACCATGAAGTGACCGGTCGTCGTGCCGTTGATCGTCGTGTTCCAGTTTTTGCCCTCGTGGATAACCTGCGCCGTCCCGGCGATGGAGCCGGCCGCGGCCTGGATTTCCGGAATCTGCTCGAGAATGGCCTGCACGTCGCTCTCGGTCATCGTCAGCTTGCTGCCGTCCTTGAGGCGCACGCCGCCCTGGTAGACCGCGCCGGGAGTGATCATCAGCACGTTGGCGCCGATCGAACGGATCTGCTCCTGGAGACGGAGCTGCGCGCCGGACCCGATCGCAAACACCGTCACGATCGAGGCCACGCCGATCACGATGCCGAGCATGGTGAGGAAGCTGCGCAGCAGATTGAGGCGCAAGGCGTGCAAGGCGATCTGAAAGCCCTGGAGCATCGTCATGACGCAGCGCTCCGTTTCGGCAGAATCGGAGCCGGCGTCCTGTCGCCGACGAGCTCGCCGTCATGCAGATGGATCGTGCGCCGGCACTGGGTCGCGATGCCGGAATCGTGCGTGATCATAACGATGGTCTGGCCGGTCCGGTTGAGCGCGGCGAACAGGGACAGGATCTCGGCGCCGGTGCGGCTGTCGAGCGCGCCGGTCGGCTCGTCCGCGAGCACGATCAGGGGGGAGGCGATCAATGCGCGCGCGATCGCGACGCGCTGCTGCTCGCCGCCGGAGAGCTGCCGCGGGAAGTGATGGGCCCGGTGCAGCATGCCGACGTCCCGAAGGCGCTGCTCGGCGCGCGCCAGACGTTCCTTGCGACCGACGCCGCAATAGACCAGCGGCAATGCGACGTTCTCGATCGCATCGTGCCGCGCGAGCAGATTGTAGGATTGGAACACGAAGCCGATGCTGCGGGCGCGCAAGGACGAACGGCGATCTTCCGTGAGCTCGGCGACGTTGGCCCCCTGGAGGTAGACCGCCCCTTCGCTCGGCAGGTCGAGCAGTCCAATCATGTTCATCAGCGTCGACTTGCCGGAGCCGGACGGCCCCATCACGGCGACGATCTCGCCTTGCGCGATGTCGAAGCTGACATTGCGCACGGCGGCCACCGCGACTCCCTCGGTGCGATAGGTCCTGCTGACCGACTGAAGGCGGATGAGGGGCGGAGAGGCGGTCATGACCCGAACCTGATTCCGAGAATTTCCATGCCTGCCGGGCGGATGGCCTGGCCGACGGCGACCTGGCTGCCCTCGACAAGGTCTCCGCTCCGCAGCGCAACCTGCTCGGTGCCGGCTGCGCCGACCGTCACGGCCACGTGCCGGAGCGCGCCGCTCGCGGTGCGCACCCACACGCCGCTGCGTGCCGTGGCGTCCGGCCGCGTGCCGGCCGGGTGGAAACGCAGCGCGGCGAGCGGCACCTTCAGCACGTCGTCCTGGCGTTCGATCACGATCTTCACCAGCGCGGTCATTCCGGGGAGCAGCGCGCCGTCGAGATTGGAGGTCGCCAGGACCACGGTGTAGGTGACGACATGCTGTTGGGTCTGCGGCGCCTTGCGCACCTGGCGCACCACGGCCTCGAAGCGGCGGTCCGGGTAGGCGTCAACGGTGAAATGCGCGCGCTGCCCGGGAGCGATACGGCCGATATCGGCTTCATCGACCTGCGCGTGAATCTCCATGTCCTCCAGGCGGTGCGCCACCATGAAGGTGGTGCGTGATTCCAGTCCGACTGCGAGCGTCTGGCCCTCGTTGACGAACCTGCCGACGACGACGCCGTCGATCGGCGAACGGATGACGGTGCGGTCCAGATCGGCCCGGGCCGCGGCGAGCACGGCGGCCTTTTCGGGCACGGCCATGCGTGCCTGCTGCAACTCCGCCTCGATGCGGCGGACGTCGGCTTGTGCCCCCTCCACCGAATAGGAGTTGAGGGACATTAAGACCTCGGCCTCGCGCTCCTGGGCCAGACGTGCCGTGAACTCGGTCTGCGCGTCGTCGACTGTCGTCGTCGCCACGACGTTTTGCGACTGGAGCGCCAGCTTCCGCTGCAGGGTCTTCTGCGCCGAGCTCTTGACCGCCTGGGCGCTCTCGAGCTTGGCGGCGAGCACGTCCCGGCTGCCCCTGGCGTTCTCCAGGTCGATCCTGGCGCGATCGAGCTTGGCCCGCGCGATGTCGACCAGGGAATTGGCGACGGCCAGGGAGGCTTGGGCCTCGTCGACCTTGGCCGCAAAGCTGCGCGGGTCGATCAAGGCGAGCGGCTGATCCCTGGCGACGGTGTCGTTGAAGTCGACATAGACCCGGGCGAGCTGGCCGGACAGCTGGGAACCCACCTCGATCGTCTTGACGGGCTGCAGGGCGCCGGTGACGGTGACGGTCTGCTCGATGCTGCCGCGCTGGATCGAAGCGTAGCGGAACATTGGCGCATCCGACCCGAAGGTCGGGGCTTCGCGACCGACCGGCACGAGCAGGCGCCTGGTCGATTCCAGGACGTGCGACGCCTTGTCCGCAGCGCTCCCGGCCGCGCCCATGACGACCGGCCCCGCGGTGGTGACCGCGACGAGGCCGCATGCAGTTCCGAGGAAGGCAATGATCGAAACGAATCGCATATCAAAAACCCGCCTCTTGAAAATGGCTTCGCTGGCGGCACGGACGTATCGCTCGCTATGGTTGTATTCTACCACAGCGATATCAATCGTCAGTATGTCGCTCCTGCAGGGGCGACGGTCGGGCGCGGCTGATGATCCAGAAGTAAAGTCGTCGGGGTGCGACTTTTCGTGATTTGCTGGAGATGCATACGGAGCGTATCGATATGGCGCGTGCCGCATCGAATTCGACAAGTTTACTGAACGTCCCGTCTGCTCCGGCCGAAGCGGCCGGTGCCCGGCGTTCTGGTCGGCACGTGAGTGATGATGCATGACGCAGCTGGCGATACAGCAGTCGATACACCGGATGGCCGCGTTCTCGACATCGCGCGCCGCCGCGATGCGCACAGTGGCGAGCTCAACTCTCTCCAATCACGAAGCTCGATATGTGAACGCCTTCACTGGTGGTGAGCGGATGTTGGCCCTAAGAGGTCGAACCGGTGGACGGATGCGACTCGCCCGATCCCTGCGACTTTACCCAAGCACCTTGTCTTCGCCTGCGAGAAGAATGGATGGCTCGTTGCTTGCCTATCGAGACCCAAGCCGGGGAGTCCGTTGCCATGAGTTCATGTCAAGCCATGGTTTATGTCGTTGATGACGAAATTCAGATTCGAACTGCGATCGGAAGTCTCTGCGAGGAAACTGGACACAAGGTGAAGTTGTTCGCCTCGACGGAAGAGTTTCTCGGGGAGAATATTTCCGGCGGGCCTTCGTGCCTCGTGCTCGATGTGCGCTTTCCCGGCACGTCGCCGACCGGCCTCGAGCTTCAGCGCCGGCTCGCCGAGACAGGCGTGCCCATTCCGATCGTCTTCATCAGCGGCCATTCCGACGTCCGCATCTCGGTCGAGGCCATGAAGCGCGGCGCGGTCGAGTTTCTGCCGAAACCCTTTCGCGAGCAGGAGATCCTCGATGCGATCAGGCATGGCATCGAGCGCGATCGCAGACGGCTCGAACGCGAAGATGCCATGCGCGAAGCCCGCCAGCGTGTTGAGACGCTGACGGCGCGAGAGCGCGAGATCATGCTGCTGATGGCTGAAGGGCTCATCGCCAAGCAGATCGCGGCGCGACTTGGCGTGAGCGAAGTGACGGCGAAGGTGCATCGCGCCAGGATGATGCGAAAGCTGGAGCTGCGGACGCCGATCGAGGTGGTGCGGCTGATCGACAGCATGGGGCTGGAGGCAGACGCTGCGCGCGTTGGCGCGGTGCATTCTTCGTTTCACGCCACAGGGCACTGACGCCGCGCGAATCTAGTCGGTCCGGACTAGCATGAACTGCAGTCTGTCGCCTCGGGGCCAATCAGTTCACAGTAATCCCATGATGTCGGTGCGTTCGACGACCGGCATCGCCACTCCTGGTCAGATACTTTGGCAGAAAAGGGATTAGCCATGCGCAAATTGTTTCTCGCTTCCGTCGCCGTGTTCGCTCTCTCGTCCGCTGCTCACGCGGCCAACACCGCCACCACCGTTCAGGTCGGCGGCGCAAACTCCTCGACCGTGACGCAGAACGGCGTGACGAATGACAGCTCCAGCACGACCCAGATCGGCTTCTTCAATTCGGCGACCACCTCGCAGGGCCTCGGCATTCCGTCCCTCAACAACGTCAGCACGGTGAGCCAGACTGGCGGCATCGTGAACACGGCCACGACCCTGCAGAACGCCTTCGGCGGCAACAACAGCTCGATCTCTCAGAGCTCGTTCCCCTTGCTGCCGCCGAGCAACAGCGCAACCGTGGGGCAGAACTCGATCTTCCTCTTCGGCAACACCAGCGTCATCAACCAGCATTGAGCCAGCCCTGAACCGCCCTGGGCGCGCAGCAGCGCTGCGCGTCCGGGCGGCGCCTGGAAGACACCGCACAGCCGCCCGACCGGAGGCGGATCTACGGCCGCTATTCTTTGCGGAGGACATCCAATGCGTGTCAAATTTGTCATGGCGACGGTCATCACCCTCAGCGCGTTGACCGCTGGCGGAGCCAACGCCGGAAATTCGGCCAGCGTGCTGCAATTCGGCGGAGCGAACAGCTCCGTCATCTCCCAGAGCGGCGGCACCAGCAACACTGCCACCACCCTGCAGTTCGGCACGATCAACTCGGCGACCATCTCGCAAGCGGGGACATCGACTTCGGTCAACTCGCTGACGATCGGGCAGGGAGGATGGCTGGCGGGGGCCGCGATCAGCAATTTCGCGCTGGCGGGGCAGAGCGGAGGCTCGAACACGAGCCTGATCGGGCAGATCGGCGGCAACAACGCGGCCTTTCTGTCTCAACTCGGCGTCTTGAACGGATCGACGATTCTTCAGCAGACCCCGTGATGGGGGGGGCATTCCTGGTATCGGCAACATCGCAGAGGCCTGCCATGAAGCATCAGTTTTTCGCAGCCGCAAGTATGGCGGTTCTTGTCGTCTGTTGCACACAGATAGGCTCGGTGCAGGCGCAGACCTTCGACTTCAGGAACATCGTGTCGGTTGGCGGTGCTCCCGTCACGGTGAACCAGAGCAGCCAGTTCAACATGGCTGGCCTGTTCATGGTCGGCGGTAGCACGAGCGGTACCGTCGTGCAGGCCGGGACCACCAACGTCGTCGGGATACTCCAGTTCGGCGGGACGACGTCAGCGTCGGTCAGCCAGATGGGAATTTTCAACTCCGCTTCGATTGGCCAGGTCGGCCAGTCGGCGTCGAGCCTGCTCTCCCAGCTCGGCGCCATGAATTCAGGATCCGTCGCGCAGTTCGGCGCGGTCAACACGTCGACGGTCAACCAGAGCGGTCCGTAGGATCGGCGCGAGCCGGAAGCCACAGAATCCGGGCGGGGCGAATTGCGATGAGACACGGCAGGCATGTTCTGGTGATGATGGCGGCACTCGCCGCCGGGAGCGTGGCGACGGAGGCCTCCGCGGGATCCGTCCAGCGAAGCGTGACCAACCGGAACGTGAGCATCGAAACGGTCGTGCAGTTCGGCGACAGCGTCCAGCCTGTCACGATCGAGGAGAACAGCCGCATCAACATCGCGCGGGTGATCCAGGTCGGCGGGACCGGCACGGCGGACGCGACCATCGTCCAGAACGGCACGCGCAACTATGCCAACGTGATCCAGGTCGGCGGCATCACCAATGCCGTGATCGGTCAGTCCGGGGTGAGCAATACCGCCGGGATCACCCAGATCGGCAATTCCACCAACGCGCTCCTGCTCCAGATCGGAGACATGAACACGGGAACAGTGCGGCAGTTCGGGCGTTTCAACTGGCTGGCGATCTTCCAGTTCGGCCGATGATGGAGGCGTGACATGAAGTTGCTTGTGCTCGCATCCGGACTGGGACTCATGACCGTGGTTGCGACGGCGCCGGCCGGAGCCGGCGACGGTCACACCACGGTGGTCCAGGACGAGAACGGATCGTCGGTCATCACCCAGAGCGGTGATCCGGCGCAGGCCGAGGTGAGAATCGAGAAGGCGCCCGGGCGCACGACGGTCTATCGCCGCAGCGGCGGAAATACCGCCATCGTGACACAGGGCAGCGGAAGTCCGCAGGACCTGCTCGACTGGCTGCGCAAGCAGCAGGGCCGCTGACGTACGAAGGCCCACCGCCCGCAGCGGGACGGTGGGCCTCGCGTCAATCGGCCTTACCAGCGATAGCTGCCGGTCAGCGTGCCGTTGTTGTTGCCGTCGGGGCCGACATCGCCCTGCGTCGAGCTCGGCGTCGGATGGTTGGTGCCATTGAACGCGCCGTAGGGCCCCACGACGTCAGGATAGTACGCGCGCGGTTGTACCGGTTCGTAAGGGGCCGTGCGGTCCGAGCCCACGCGTGGTCCGTTCCAGTCGTAGCCCTGCGCCGAGGCGGCCGCGGTGCCCACGACCAGCGATGCCGTGATCAGGCATAGGAGTTTCGACTTGTTCTGCATTGGAGATGCTCCTTGCTTGTGCCGGGGCCAACGGTTGCGATGCGGGAGCGTTCCGGACGTATGGGCCGGGAGCGGTCAACTCCGATCAACTGGTTATGAAGCGCACGCCGTGGAACGGAATGGCTGAAACGAGATAAGAATCCCGGGCGTTCTGCCGCACCATGTTCCCCGTTAACCTCGTGCCTTAACCAATGATTAATTATACGTTTGCGGGTGGGCGTCGGCCGGGCCTAGCCTCTCGCGGGGAGCCGCTATCGCAGAGCCAAACGAGTGTGGTGCGTATCATGATTGCCAGATCACTTGGGGCGTTGTTCGCCTCGCTCAGCGCAGCCGCGCTGCTCCTTAGCTGCAGTGACAGTCTTGCCAGACCCGCTGGCGCCGCGTCGCCCGGCGTCGTAGCCGCCGCGCCTCGGGCCGCAGCACGTGCGCCGATCGGGCCGGGCGCCCGGTTCCATCGGCGGAGCAACCCCTGGGTCTATTGGCCGGGCGGCGGCGGCTTCTTCTACGACGGCGCCGGCTACAGCCAGCCCTTCGCCGATCCAAGCCAGCCGCTCTCCACCGATGTGCGCTACACCTACACCTATGATGTGCCCTGGGACTGGACGCATCGCTATCCACCGAACGTCGTTCCGTCCGACCGCCCCTATGTACCGAGCTGCCCGACGGAGCAGGTGACGGTGCCCGGCCGCGGCGGCAGCGAGCACACCGTCAACATCATGCGCTGCTACTGAACTAGCCCAGCTCGAAGCTGGTCACGCCGAAGACACGGTCGATGCGAAGCGGCGCGATCGGTCCGGTGTACATCCGCGCCGTCTCGAACACGGGCTTGAGGCCGAAAGAGGCCGCGAGCGCGATGGCCTCGCGATTGACGGCGGGGACATCGAGGAAGACCTCGCCGCCGCCCGCGTTTTCCAGCAGGGCCTGCACAACCGCCTCCGCCGCCGCGCGATCGTCGGCGACGAGCGGGCCGATCTTGTAGCCCGTCCGGCACGGACGGATCACGCCCCATGCGGCGAGCTTGCCGTCACGCAGCAACGCGCGGCCAACGTGACCGGGTGTGTTGATCCAGGCGCGCAAGAAGGCGCTGCGCCGGGCCGGGAAGACGGTGACATCATCGGCTTCAACAATTGCAAACGGGATCTTGTCGAGGGCGACGACCTCGGCAGACGGTTTCGGCCGCACGGTCACGACGCCGCCGTGGCGGATATTGGCGTAGGCAAGCTGGAAGCCCGATTTCCTGTAATTGTCCTGCTGCGCCACGACGCCGTCGAGCCCGATCACGCGCGCGCCCGCATGCGCGATCGCCGCGTTCCAGAGGCGCAGGCCATGGCCCGCGCCGCGAAAGCGCTCGCGCACGATGTAGAAGCCGAGGAAGGCGAAGCGGTCGTCGTAATTGACGCAGGAGACGGTCGCGACCGGCTCGCCGTCGATCTCGCCGACGAAGAAGCCCAGCGCATCGGGGATCGCGAAGCAGGCGGCATCGGCGAGGCCCGGATTCCAGCCCTCGGCCGCGGCCCAGTCGACGGCGAGGGCGATTTCGTCGGGGCGCAGGTTGCGGATCTGCAAATCACTCATCTCAAGTCGCTCATGATGGATGCCTTCGACCATGGACCTGCCGACAGGTCTGGCTGTAGAAGGCCTCATGATAGGCCGAGCCTGCGGCTCGCCTCAACAACAGGGATGATCGGTCATGGCAGCAGGGAAGGTCGCACTCGTTACCGCCGGCGGCAGCGGCATGGGGGCGGGGGCTGCGCGGCGGCTGGCAGCAGACGGGTTTCACGTCGCCATCCTGTCGTCCTCCGGCAAGGGCGAGGCGCTGGCTGCCGAGCTCGGCGGCTGCGGCGTCACCGGCTCGAATCAGTCGAATGACGATCTGAAGCGCCTCGTCGACGCTGCGATGGCGAAGTGGGGGCGGATCGACGTGCTCGTCAATAGCGCCGGGCACGGGCCGCGTGCGCCCATCACCGAGATCACCGACGAGCAGTGGCATGCCGGCCTCGACACTTATCTCCTGAACGTGATCCGTCCGACGCGGCTGGTGACGCCGCTGATGCAGGCGAAGGGCGGCGCCATCATCAACATCTCGACGGCCTGGGCGTTCGAGCCAAGCGCGATGTTCCCGACCTCGGCGGTGTTCCGCGCAGGGCTTGCCGCCTTCACCAAGATCTTCACCGACGCCTATGCAGCCGACAACATCCGCATGAACAACGTCCTGCCGGGCTGGATCGACAGCCTGCCGCAGCAGGACGCGCGCCGCGACAGCGTGCCGATGAAGCGCTACGGCAAGGTCGAGGAGATCGCGGCGACGATCTCGTTCCTGGCCTCCGACGGCGCCGCCTACATCACCGGCCAGAACATCCGCGTCGACGGCGGGCTGACGCGCTCGGTCTGAGGTGCGCGTAGCTCGATCCTGGCTCCAAAACTGAGCCAATCAGCTAACAATTGTTGACGCCCGTCGGTCTCGGTGTATAGTTAGCTTCATGGCTAACCAATCGTCCCGCCTCGACCAGATTTTCGCAGCGCTTGCCGACCCCACACGGCGGGCGATCGTGATGCGACTGTGTGCCGGCGAGGCGTCGGTCGGCGAGCTCGCCGATCCCTTCGACATGGCGCTGCCGAGCTTCATGAAGCACATCCACGCGCTGGAGACGAGCGGGCTCATTTTGTCGGAGAAATCAGGCCGCGTGCGCACCTGCCGTCTCAGCCCGGATGCGCTTGTCGGCGCGGAGGACTGGTTCCAGCAGCAGCGCGCGATCTGGGAGGCGCGGCTCGATCGGTTCGAGGCCTATGTGATGAAGCTCAAGAAAGAGAAGGAGAGGGCTGCCGCCAGGCGGCCGTCCCGAACAGCCAAACGGAAAGGTTCCGAGTGATGACGAATTCTGCCAATCCCGCCCTGTCGCAGTGGTCGCTCGACCGCGAGATCGTGATGTCGCGCGTGATCGACGCGCCGCGCGATCTGGTGTTCGAGGCGTGGTCCGATCCGAAGCATCTGCCGCAATGGTTCGGGCCGAAGGGATTCAAGGTCGAGACCTTCGAGATCGACGTGCGCGTCGGCGGCGTCTGGCGCTTCAACATGATCGGTCCCGACGGCACGGTCTATCCGAACCGGATGCGCTTCCGCCGCATCGAGCGGCCGTCTCTGATGGAGATGGACCACGGCGTCGACCAGGACGAGGATCCCGGCATGTTCCGCTTCACCGTCACCTTTGCCGAGCAGAGCAACGGCAAGACCGTACTCATGATGCGCCAGCTGGCCTCGAGCACCGAGCAGCGCGACGGCATGATCGGCTTCGGCGCCGTCGAATACGGCTACCAGACGCTGGACAAGCTTGCGGCGTATGTCGCGGGGCTGAAGGTCTGAGAGCCGCGCCGTCATTCCGGGCGCGCGACGAGGTTGCGCCCCGGAAATGCCGGGGCAGCGGGAGCCGGCGGATCGCGTGAGCGCGTTAGTACCGCCTGCATCTGCCGCACTCGAGCGGGACTGTCCAACTCTCGCAGCCAATATGAGACGTTTTGGACCCGGCCACAGCGGTTCGGACACGGATGCAGCCCCGGCGCGGGGAGGACTCGCCGGGGCTGCTCTCGCGCGCACGATTCGAAGAGGATCGGCCCGGGTGAGCGCGACCGCGCTCTTCTAGCGGCGCGTTGTGCCGTTGGATGGCGGAGTGGTTTCGTTGCGCATGCCCGGGGCGCTGGAGGCGCCTTGCCCGCCACGCTCCACATGCGTGATCCCACCACCGCCGCCGGCGCTCCCTGCGCCCGCACCGCCGCTGCCCGAGCCTGCTCCGGACCCAGCGCCGCCGGCACCCGCACCTGCGCCGGCACCCGCGCCAGCGCCACCGGCTCCGCCAGCGCCACCCGCGCCTTGCGCGAACGCCGCGCCAGCCGTAGCGCCGGCGAGCATCGCCGCGGTGAAGATCGTCAGAACTGTCTTACGCATGTCGTTTTCTCCTTGAGGTTCACGATGATCCAATTGTGCGCGGCGGCGACTGTTCCTATGCTCGGCGATGTGGAGGCATCGCGACTTCGTCAAAACGTTCGGCAAGTGCATCGAGTGCGGAGCGCATCTCGGATCCTTGCATCGCCGCGCCATGGCCGGTCACGACGACCTCGGGACGGAGCGCGGCGAGTTGGCGCACCGAGCTTTTCGCGCTCGCCCAATCCGGCGTGAAATACATCGGCGGTCCATGCATCACCGGTGATTGGGTCATCGCCGCGTAGACAGATTCCTGCCGGGTGGTGATGAAGGCATCGCCGGCAATCAGGACACGATCGCGCTCTCGCCAGAGCGAGACATGGCCGGGCGTATGGCCCGGCGTAGGAACCCATCGCCAATCCTGCATAAAGGGCACGGTGTGATCCACGGGAAGGTCGTAGAGGCGCGATGCGACGTCGACGGGCCGGGTCGGAAACAGCGGAGAGAGCAGGGCGAGCAGCCCGCCGCCGACGCTCGGATCGGCCGGCGGATAGTTTCGCGTGCCGTCGAGATAGGGATGCTCGGCGTGATGTGCATAGACCGGGACGTCCCATTCGTTCGCCAGCGTCTCGAGTGCACCGACGTGATCGAAATGCGCATGTGTCATGACGATGCAGGCCGGACGGCCCTGTCCACCGAATCGCGCGCCGGCGGCGGAGCGGATGGCGTAAGCTGATCCGGGAATGCCCGCGTCGACCAGCACCCAATTGCCGTCGCCGGCACCTTCGAAGCCGACGAAGATCACGTTGACGATGGCAAGCTGCCGGTATGCGACGTCGGGGACGATCTGCCTTGTATCGTCGTTGCGGTCGAAGTCGAATGCGGCTTGCTCGGCTTCCGCCGCGGAGGAGAGCGGGATCTGCGTCATATCCGATCCGTTCGATGGCTGCAATCTTTGCCGTCTAGCGTTCGATCGTGCCCATGCGCCGGATCTTCTGCTGAAGCAGCAGCACCCCATAGAGCAACGCCTCTGCGGTGGGCGGACAGCCGGGCACATAGATGTCGACCGGCACCACGCGATCGCAGCCGCGCACGACCGAATAGGAATAATGATAGTAGCCGCCACCGTTGGCGCAGGATCCCATCGAGATCACGTAACGCGGCTCGGGCATCTGATCGTAGATCTTGCGGAAGGCGGGCGCCATCTTGTTGGTCAAGGTGCCCGCGACGATGATCACGTCGGATTGCCGCGGAGACGCCCGCGGCGCGAAGCCGAACCGCTCGGCGTCGTAGCGCGGCATCGACATCTGCATCATCTCGATCGCGCAGCAGGCGAGGCCGAACGTCATCCACATCAAGGACCCGGTGCGCGCCCATGTGATCAGCTCTTCCGCTGTTGCGGTGAAGAAGCCCTTGTCCGCGAGGTCGTCGCGGATCCGCATGAAGTAGGGATCGGAGGCATTGTCCGGCCGTCCGTGTCCGGGACGCGAGATCGAGAGATTGCCGGCGGTCGGGGGAGCGTTGGTCATCAGATCAGCAATTCCTTGGGCCGCGATGAGGGCCGCACGCTGCTGTGAACCAGCGGTCGAGCTCGACGTTCCTGCCGTGAACGACCTGCTTAATGTTTTGCTATCGCAGGTTAGCGTCGGGTCCTTCGGCGGAACACGCGCGGAGTCGCGAGGTCCGCTTCCGGTCGGATGACGTGAGGCGCGCGCGATGGGAGCGCGGGCGTTGACGATCGACGAAGCGCCCATCGGAGCCGCTACAGGACCATCCTGAGTCAAATCAACCGCCAGCCCGCGCGGTTTCTCGCGCTCCTCGGCAGGAATATACCATCGGCTGTCCAAGGCGGCTGATGGCCTTTCGCGCGCCCGGCCTGCCGCCGACCGGTAGGAACGATTGCCGCGCTCCGGCTTTGGCAGTGATGACGCACATCATCTTCAGCGACTACCGCAATCCGGCCGCGGAAGAGGCCTACGAAATCGCCTGGGACTTTCTCGCGCGTACGGGCGCCGTCCGCGACGAATTCGATGCCTGCGTGTTCCTGGCGCAGCGCATCACGGTGATGGTCGAGGAGGGACAGACGAACCGGATCCGCATGGCCAACCGTGCGATCTCCGAATACCAGCGCCATCTCGACGAGAGCGACGATCGTTTGCGCAGCGGCGGCCACCGGGTGGGAGTGTATTGAGCGGCCACCGAGCCGGCGTTTCGCCGTTTCACTCTTTCGCCTCGTCCGTCACGATCTCGCCGAGTTTCTGCCAGCGCTGGCCGTCGAACTGCACCATCTGGAACTGCTTGTTGACGCGGTAGTCGGTCGGCGTGGTCGTGACCGAGATCCCCGGCAGCGTCAGGTCGAGCACGACGTTTTTGAGATTGGCCGCCTGTCGCATCACGTTGTCGCGGGTGAGGTCGTCGCCGCACTGCTTCAGCACCTGCACCAGCAGCTGCGCGGTGATGTAGCCATAGACGTTCAGGTTCGAATCCTTGTCGCCGTCGGGATAGTACCTGGCCATGAAGGCGAGGTAGCGCTTCATGCCGGGGTCGTCCTTCCATTCGGGATCGGCGGCATCCTTGACGTAACCGACGCTGACCACGCCCTTGGAATTGTCGAGTCCCGCCGGCTTGAGCACGGCGCTGACGGAGGAGGCGTTGATGTCGATGATGTGCAGCGGCTTCCAGCCGATCTCCGCGACCTTCTTGATCGCCTGGGCCGCCTGTTTCGGGGTCGTCGCGCTGAACAGCACGTCGGCACCCGCGTCCTTCAACCGCAGGATCTGCGAGTCGATGGTGGGCTCGGTGATCTCGTAGGACGTCTCGGCTACGACCATGTTCGCCTTGTCGCCGAGGCCGGCCTTGAGGCCGGCGAGATAGTCCTTGCCGAGGTCGTCATTCTGGTAGAGCACGCCGATCTTCGCGTTCGGGTGGTTCTTCAGCAGGTACTGCGCGTAGATCCGCCCCTCGACGAGGTAGGACGGGTTGAAGCCCATGGTCCAGGGGAAGTTCTTCGGGTCGGTGAAGCGCGCCGCGCCGGTTGCGGCGAAGAGCTGGGGGATCTTCTTGGCGTTGAGATATTTCTGCACGGCGACGTTCGGCGCGGTGCCGATGATCTGGAACGTCAGCAGCACCTCGTCGCTTTCGACCAGCTTTCGGACCTGCTCCACGGTTTTCGGCGGCGAATAGGCATCGTCGTACTGGATCAGCTCGACCTTGCGGCCGTTCACGCCGCCCTGGTCGTTGATCATCCTCATGTAGGCGGCCTGGGTCTTGCCGATCACGGCATAGGCCGAAACCGGGCCGCTGAGCGGCACGGTCTGGCCGACCTTGATCGCGGTATCGGACGCGCCGGTGTCGTATTTCTTCTGCGCCTGCGCTGCCGCGGTCGAGAGCGACAGAAGCAGCGCGGAAGCCGCGATGCGGGTGAGAACAGTGCTTTTCATGTCCGGTCCCTCTCGATCCTCATTCGCCCTTGAGACCGGCGTCGCGGATCAGCCCGGTCCACTTCTGCGTCTCGTTGTCGATGAATTGGCCGAACTCGGCCGCGGTGCCGGCTCGCACCTCGAGGCCCTGGGCGGTTAGCTTGTCCTTGATCGCGGGTTCGGCGAGCGTGCGCAGAACCTCGGCCTGGAATTTGTCGATGATCGCGCGCGGCGTCGTGGACGGCGCCATGAAGCCGTACCAGCCGGCGGCCGCCACGTTGGGAAAGCCCTGCTCGCGCAGCGTCGCCGCCTGCGGGTAGAGCGCGCTACGCTGGGGCGAGGCGACACCGAGCACGGTGAATTTGCCGCTCTGGATGTAGGGCAGGGCGGTCGGCAGCGCCGTCAGCGTGGCATCAACGCGGCCGGCAAGCAGCTCGGTGTAGGACGCAGCATCGCCCCGGAACGGGATGTTCAGACCCTTGACGCCGGCGTCGCGGAACAGAAGCTCTCCGGCCAGATGCGGCTGCGAGCCGGCGCCGGGCGAGGCGAAGGTCAGCCCATCCGGTTTCGATTTGCCGTAGGCGATCAGCTCGGGGAGCGTCTTGAACGGCGCATCGGCGCTGATGATGAGGAATAGCGGCGCAACCACGACCATCGCGACCGGCTGCAGATCCTTGCGGTCATAAGTCAGCTTGCCGAACAGCGCCTCGGCGGTCGCGTAGGGGGCCGCGACGTAGAGAAGGGTATAGCCGTCGCCGGGTGCATGGGCGACCATATCGTTGGCGATGCGGGTGCCGGCGCCCGGCTTGTTCTCGACGATGAACTGCTGATGCAGGCTGCGGCCGAACTCTTCGGCGAGCAAACGCAGCGAGATGTCGTTGGAGCCGCCGGGCCCGTAGGGCGAGATCAGCCGCACCAGGCGCGACGGCCAGATGTCCTCGGCATGCGCCGCCAGGCCTGATCCTGCCGCAAGGCCGCCTGCGATTGCGCCCAGCAGGGTTCGGCGTGTGACCTTGAACGATGCCACTGTTTTCGTCCTCCCTCTCGTTGTTGGTCTTCTATTGTTGGTCTTCCGACCTCAGATCACCTTTCGTTGGGTGAGCTGTTCGATCTGCTGCTCCGAAAGGCCGAGCCAATCCCGGTAGACCTCGGCGTTGTCCTGGCCGATGTCTCCGGCGGCGTGGCGCAATCGCGCGGGGTCGACGGTGAAGCGCGGAACGGCATTGGTCATGGCAACCGTGCCGAAATCCCGATCGGCCACGCGGGTGATCACCTCGCGCGCTTTCACCTGCGGGTCGTCGGCGATCTGATCGATCGAATAGATCGGCGCCAGCGTTCCCTGCGCGGCGTTGAATTTCGCGAGCACTTCGTCGAGAGGATGCGCGGCGCACCAGGCCGCGAACATGTCGTTGAGCTCGGCGGCGTGCCTGACGCGCTGGTCGTTGGTGGCAAAGCGCTGATCGTCGACGAGGTCGGGACGTCCGATCGCCCGGCAGTTCGCTGCAAAAAGGGCGTTGGTCGAACCTGCGAGCGTCACCCAGTGATCGTCGCTGGTGCGAAACACGGCGGCCGGCGCCGAATAGCCGTTGGCGTTGCCGATCCGCCCTCGAACGGCACCGAGCTGGTCGTGCTCGATGGCGAGGACGTCGAGCAGGCGGAAGGTGGCTTCGGTCAGCGAAAGATCGATCTCCTCGCCGGGAGCGTTCGGGTCGCGTGCCCGCTTCCACAGCGCCGCGAGCACGCCGACGGCGCCGAACAGGCCGCGATCGAATCCCCGATCGGGTATCCGGGATGGGTCGGTTCGCCGTCGCTCTCCCCCGTGATGTAGGTGAGTCCGCCCATGGCC
The DNA here is from genome assembly GCF_028128735.1 of Bradyrhizobium sp. CCBAU 53415. Lineage (NCBI taxonomy): Bacteria > Pseudomonadati > Pseudomonadota > Alphaproteobacteria > Hyphomicrobiales > Nitrobacteraceae > Bradyrhizobium > Bradyrhizobium sp. CCBAU 53415. The sequence continues at coordinate 1,201,646 of NZ_LBJF01000027.1, forward strand.
TCGAAGATGCGGGCAAAGCCGGGGCGCTCGCGATAGGGGCCGTTCTGCCCGAAGGCGGTGGCGCGCAGGATCACGAGGCGCGGCTGGATCGACCACAGCACCTCCTTGGGAAGGCCCCAGCGATCGAGCGTTCCCGGGCGGAAATTCTCGATCAGCACGTCGAAGCGTGGAAGGAGCTGCTTGAACAGCGCAAGTCCTTCCGGTGTGTGCAGGTCGAGCGTGGCAAACTTCTTGTTGCGGTTGGCGGCCTTCCACCACAGCGGCTTGCCGTCCTTGAACGGCGGAAACGACCGCACGCCGTCGCCGTGCCCGGGCATCTCGATCTTGAGCACGTCCGCGCCGTAGTCGGCCAGCAGCGTGGCAGCGAACGGCGCGGCGATGATCGTCGCGATGTCGAGAACCTTCAATCCTTCGAGCGGCCCAGCCATGTCATTTCCCGGCGCTTGTAATCTTCCTGGTCTTGCGCGGCGGCGTCGTGGATTCGGCCTGCCCGACGATGGCGCGGATGCTGTCGGCGAGCGCTGCGATGCGCGGACCAATCTCGCTCTCGAGCTGTCCCGGCTGGAGCCGGAAGGCGGGGATGCCGCAATTGATCGAGAACGACTGCTTCGATTCGCTCGCATGAAACAGCGGCGCGGCGACGGCATGGATCGAGGCCATGTACTCGCCCCAGCAGGTGCAGAAGCCACGGCTTTTGCATTGCGCGATCCCGGCGCGGTATTTGTCGCGGACCGCTGACCACAGCCCGGCGTCCTCGGCGGCGATGTTCCGTTCCAGCCGGTCCGCATCGGCCGGCGGCAAGGTCGACGCAGCTGCGCGGCCCATGGCGGTCATCACGACGGGAATGGGCATGCCGATGTCGGGCACGTGCGGGCCGACATCGCCGGAGCGCGCGGTTTCGACATAGATCATCGAGGTGGCGTCGAGCAGGCCGATCGAGACCGTGCCGCGGACGCTGTGCGCCAGCTCCTGCATCATGGGCCGCGCCATTTGGCGGAATTGCATTCCGGCGAGCAGAGGATGCGCCATCCGCAGCGCCCGCGCACCGACCCGGTACTTCGCCCGCTCGGCGTCGTAACGGAGGTAGCCAAGCTCGGCCAGGGTATGGGTCAGCCTCGCCACCGTCGGGCGCGGGATGCCCGTCAACGCCGACAGCTCCATGTTGCCCAGCAGCGTGCTCCCGGCCTTGAACGCCTCGAGCACGACGAGCCCCTTTGCCAGCGTCGTGGCGAAGGCGGCGTCGTCGGCGCTCTCCGCCAGCACTGCTGCGGCGGAGGAGAGCGGATGTCGCGGTTTGGACGAGCCAGTGGAGATCATTCCTAAATATCAGACAACCTGGTTCAGGATGTCCAATAAATTCGGTCACAACCGATTATGTGGACGATGCCAACTGCTGTGTCTCCCTGAACAATGCGCTGGAGACCATCCGAACACACAGATTTTTGTCGTGATTGCATGCCGTCTTGTGACAGGATTGTAACGACGACATGTCAGATGGATTATTTTCGGAGCGGCTCATGTTGCAGTGGCAGGCGCGGTCAAATCCCCTCGCGTGGTGGTGGGGATCCCTCACGCTTGTGAGCAGCGCCAATATCCTCGTCTGGTTCACGCTCTATCGCGAGTTCTATCCGACGCCTGCGGGCAGCCTCGGTGGTGGCTCGGACATCGGGCTGATGTTGCTGCTGTGCGCCGGCTATGTGTTCGGCTGTGCCTTCCGTTCGGTGCTGCCGCGCGCCGACGTGCAGCGCATCTGCCTGTTCGACACCTGGCTATCGAGCGTCTTCGTCGGCCGCTCGGTCGCGACCGTGGCCGAGGTCTGCTTCGCGGCGCAATGGGCCATCATCCTGCATCAACTCGGCACCATGACCGGCGCCGAGACGGCGCTGAACATCGCGTGGGTGATCGTTCCGGTGATCATCATCGCCGAGTGCTTCTCCTGGTACGCGGTGGTGACCACCAACTATCTCTACAACGCGATCGAGAATTCGCTGTGGGCGGTGACCTTCTTCCTCGCCGGCATCGCGCTGTGCCGCCTGATGCCGGAATTCCAGGGCGTGGTGCGCTGGGCGCTGATGTCAGGCGTCGTCGGCATCGCCTGCTTCCTCGCCTTCCTCGTCACCGTCGACGTGCCGATGTATCTCAGCCGCTGGCGGGCAGGGCACGCCGAGGGCAACGATTTCCTCGGCCTCCTCGAAGGTCTGCATGACGTCTCGACGCGCTGGGTGGTGACCCACGACATCGCGCATTGGAAGGGCGAGCTGACCTGGATGTTCCTGTATTTCAGTGCTGCCGTCTGGTCGAGCCTTGCGCTCTGCGCGCTCTATGCGATGGAAGGCTATCTGACGCGCTATCTCGCCTGATGGTCAGATTCCCATTTCGACGCGTTTTCCCGGCGCGAAGCGGTATCCACTTCGCTTGAAAACGCTCTACTTGCCGACCAGCCCGCACTTGCTGCGGTCGAGCGGACGAAAGGCCTGGTCGGGCGGGATCGTCGCGACCAGCTTGACGAAATCCCACGGGCCTTTCGATTCCTCCGGCGTCTTGACCTGAACCAGATAGAGATCGTGCACCATGCGCTGGTCCTCGCGAATGCGGCCGTTGGGCGTGTAGGCATCCGACACCGGGGTTGCCTTCATCTTCGCCATCACGGTCGCGCTGTCGTCGGAATCGGTGTCCTTGATCGCTTGCAGATAGTGGCGCACGGCGGAGTAGACGCCGGCCTGGATCTGCGAGGGCATCGCCTTGCGCCGCCCATAGAATGCATCCGAGAATTTTCGGGCGGCGGGCGAGACATCCTCGAAGAACGAGGTGACGATGAGATCACCGCGCGTGGCCTTCAAGCCCACGGCCTCGATGTCAACGTTCTGGAACGACATCGGCACGATCCTCATGCCCTGATCGGCGAGCCCGAATTCCTCGGCCTGCTTGATCGCAGTAGCGTTATCGCCGGCGACGTTGATCGCGAGGATCCTGGCGCCCGACGACTGTGCCTGGAGCAGGAATGAGCTGTAATCGGGCGTGCCGAGCTGCGCCTTGACGCTGCCGGCGACCTTGCCGCCGAGCGCGGCGATGCGGTCGCGCGCGGTTGCTTCGATCGAATGGCCGAAGGCGTAGTCGCCGGTGATGAAGAACCAAGGCTCCCTGCTGGTCTGCATGATGCCGGAGACCACGGCGGTCGCCGTGGAATAGGCGTCCTGGGTCCATTGCACGCTGGTTGGAGCGCACGCTTCATCAGTCAGCTGGTTTGCGCCTGCGCCGGAGATGAGGAATATCTTGCCATTGCCGCGCACGAGCTCCTGCACCGCCAGTGCCGCGCCGGAGCTGCCGCCATCGGCGATCGCCTGGACGCCGTCGCTGAACCACTTTCGCGCGAGCGATGCCGCAAGGTCCGGCTTGTTCTGGTGATCGGCCTGCAGGATCTCGATTGGCTTGCCGTTGATCCTGCCGCCGAACTCCTCCGCCGCCATCCGCGCCGCCTCGACCGAGCCCGGACCCATGGCGGTCGCGAACACGCCGTTCATGTCGGTGAGGACGCCGATGCGTATGGCGTCGCCCTTGATCTCGGCCTGCGCAGCGGAGCCCGCGAGCGCGAGTGTCATCAGCAGGATGGCGGCGGAGGTGGTGCGGGTGCCCATGGCGTTTCCTGAGTTTATCGTTGATTGATCGGTCTTGACGGTCAGGCCGGTTCGGCGACCACCTTGTTGCGCAAGGTGCCGATGCCGGAAATCTCGACTTCGACGGTGTCACCGGGGCGCATCCACAGCGGCGGCGTGCGCTTGGCGCCGACACCGCCCGGCGTGCCCGTGACAATGACGTCGCCGGGCACGAGCGGGCAGATGGTGGAGATGTAGGCGATCAACTCGGGGATGGCGGTGATCAGGAGATCCGTCGTGGTGTCCTGCACGACGTTGCCGTTCAGCCGGGTCTGCAAAGTGAGCTTCGACGGATCGGGGATTTCGTCCGTCGTCACCAGCCACGGACCGAAACTGCCGCTTTCGGCAAAGGTCTTGCCGGCGAGGAACTGGCTGGTGTGGCGCTGCCAGTCGCGGATGCTGCCTTCATTGTAGCAGGAATAGCCGGCGACGTAGTCGAGCGCGCGGTCGGCGGGAATGTGACGGCCCGCCTTGCCGACGACGAGTGCAAGTTCGCCTTCATAGTCGAGATCGTCGCTCACCCTCGGCTTGACGATAGGCTGGAGATGGCCGACCTGGCTACAGGCGAAGCGCGCGAACAGCGCCGGCTTTTCGGTGACGGTGCGGCCCGTCTCCGCGACGTGGTCCCGATAGTTGAGGCCGACGCAGATGATCTTGCCGGGATCGGGGATGACGGGAGCGAAGGTGATGCTGTCGAGCGGATGATCGGGTGCAGCGGATGCGACCAGCCTTACCGCCTCGGCCAGGCGACCAGCTTCGAGCAGCTGCCGCAGCGTGGTGCAGCCCGCCATCCGCGCGCCGAGATCGACGACGCCGCCGTCCTTGACGGCTCCGAAGGAGGCGCGGCCACCGGCGATGAAAGAGAGCAGCTTCATGAGATGTCCTTGGAAGTGGGTTCGATCAGGCCGCGGACGGCACGTGGGTTGAAGGCTCGAGAACGGCAACGAGCCGGGCGAGCTCGGACTCGTTGCGGGCGGTGCCGCGGATGTAACGGTCGGGACGGACCAGCGCGGCGACGATGCCCTGCGCGCGGAGCCAGTCGCCGATGGCTTCCGCATCATCGTGGGTCAGGATCTCGATACCTGCCTGTGAAAGCGCGAGACGCGAGGAGAGCGTGGCGTCCGCTACGAACAGCACATGGCTGTAGCCGACTAGGTCGTCGCTGCGGCGGCCGTCGTTCAACGCAAATTGCGGCGCGAGATGGCCGGCGAGTGGCAAATCGCCGAGCGCGAGTCCGGGGCCGAGCAGGGGCTTTTTCACCTCGAGCTTGACCGGGGCATTGTCGCGGGGCTGGCCGGCGGCAAGGCCGGCTTCGATCGCCTTGGTGTTGATCACGCCGCCGAGGCGAATGGCGAGCTCGATGAATTCGCGCACATGCGGCAGCCGTTCGCTCTGATAGGTGTCGAGCAGACCGGGCGCTGCGCCGTCGCGGATGATGGCGCCGAGCTTCCAGGCGAGGTTGGCGACATCGCGGATGCCGGCGCACATTCCCTGGCCGAGGAACGGCGGGGTCTGATGCGCGGAGTCGCCCGCCAGCAGCAGCCGGCCGTTTCGCCATTGCTGCGCGATAACGGAATGAAAAGTGTAGACCGCCGCGCGCTCGATCTCGGCATCGTCGGGCCCGATCCAGCGCGACAGCAGCTCCCAGACCTCGGCCGGCTGAGTGACGGCTTGCGAATCCTCGTCCGGGAGCACCGTAATCTCCCAGCGGCGCCGCGTGCCGGTGCCGCGCACATAAGTCGCCGGCCGGCGCGGATCGCAATGCTGAAGGCTGTAATCGCCGAGATCGTCGCGGTCACGCTTGAGCAGGACGTCAATCACCAGCCACCGCTCGTGGAAGCCGAGGTCATCCATGCTGGAACCGATGAAGCGGCGCACCAGCGAGCGGGCGCCATCACAGCCGATCACATAGCCGGCGCGGACCTCACAGAGCTTCCCGCTGGAGAGGTCTTCATAGCGGACGCGCACGCTGTCCTCGTCCTGATCGAGCGCGAACACATCACAGCGGTTGCGCAGGGTGACGTGTGGCCAGCGGGCGAGCCCGCCGATCAACACGTCCTCCAGATCCGGCTGGTGGAAGCGGTAGCTGAGATGCCAGCCCATCGGCGTCAGCGTCTGTGGACGGGACCAATCCAGAAGCATGCGACCGGCGGCATCGAGAAAGAGCATGCCGGGACTGAGGATGACATGCGGCAGGATCGCGTCGGCAAGGCCGATGGTCTGAAACACGCGCATGCATTCATCGTCGAAATGCACCGCCCGCGGCAGATGATAGGTCCGCGCCTCGCGCTCCAGCACCAGTGTCCGCACGCCGCACAGGCCGAGCAGGTTGGCGAGCGTGGCGCCAACCGGCCCGCGGCCGACGATCACGACGTCAAACTCTTCGAAGGCGGATTTATCTTGCATGGGGCTATCTCTTCCCCAGGCGATGCCACCCCTTCAATGCCGCCGTGCCAAGTGTCCGCCCAGCGGACGGACTTCCGCCGCTCGCCATGACCGGGACGAGCCCGGCCATGACGGCGTGGAGACGTGAGCGCGTTACGTCTCGACCGGGATGGCTGAGGCCGTCTCCTGAAGCCGCGCTGCAAACTGCGCAATCGCCTCGTCGATCCCCAGTGCCGAGCGGATCCAGATGATGGAGATGCAGCCAAATACGATGCCGTTGCGAACAATGGGCACGGCAATCGAGGCTGTCTTGGGATTGTATTCACCCTCGCTGCGGATCGCGTAGCCTCGCGCGGCAGTCTCGGCGATCATGCGGTCGAGGCGGGCTTCGTCGAGAAAGGGGCGGTCGTCGGCATCATCGATGCGGCGGAGGTGATTGACGATCAGATCGCGCTCGTGCGCGGGGCAGGCGGCGAGATAGGCGCGGCCGGCAGAGGTGCGCAGCATCGGCAGACGCCTGCCGATCATGCCGCGGTCGATCGAGAGAGGGCTGCGCGAATGCGTGGTCTCCTGCACCACCATCGCGGCGTTCTCGTAGGTGGAGAGATCGACCGGCCAGACCAGGGTCTTGCTGAGCTCGGTCAGATAAGGGGCTGCCGCCTGGCAGATCACCACGCCGGGATCGTAGCCGTCGCCGAGGCTCAGCGCCCGCCGGGTGACTCGGAAGCGGTCGTCGCTGGCGCTGCGGGCGATATAGCCGAGTTCCTCCAGCGTTTCGAGCAGGCGGTAGACCGTGGGGCGCGGCAGGTCGAGCGCGCGGGCAACGTCCCCGGCGCGGATGCCGCCGGAGCGGTTGACCTCCTGCAGCACGTCGAGCCCGCGCTTGAAGGCGCGGACGCCTTCGGACTGCCGCGGCTGGCCGTTCCGCGTCCGCTCCTTGGACACTTCGTATTTCCTCCCTTGTGGCCGACGGCCCCGCGATTATCGTCCTTGCGAACGCGAAGCGATTGCGATGCCACCGTAGGATCGCGCGCGGCCGGTATCAAGCTCGCCGCGGTGCGGCGGTCGCGATGCCTTCGGGAGGAATTCGATGGAAATCACAGCGCTCGGCTATATCGGGATCAATTCATCCCGGCTCGATCAGTGGAGCCAGATGGCGACCGGGCTGCTCGGCATGCAGCAGGTCGATCGTGGCGGCAGGATGCGCGCCTTCCGCATGGACGACCGCAAGCAGCGCCTGATCGTCGACGGCAGCAACGATGCGGGGCTCGCGGTGATGGGGTGGGAAGTTCCTTCGACGGCCGAGCTGGAGCAGCTCGCCGGCAGACTTGAAGGGCAGGGCATCAAGGTGGTCCGAGGCTCGCGTGCGCTCGCTGACGAGCGGCATGTCACCGAGCTGATTGCGTTCGCCGATCCCGCGGGCAACAGATTGGAGGCCTTCTGCAAGCCTGAGCTTGCGCGCGAGCCCTTCATGCCCGGACGACCGATCTCGGGTTTCCGCACCGGCGCGCTCGGCATGGGGCATGTCGTGCTCAATGTGGAGGATGTCGCGCCGCTGTTGCCGTTCTATCGCGACGTGCTCGGCTTCCACGTCTCTGATTTCGGGCTGAAGCCCTATGGCCTCTACTTCTTCCACGTCAATGGCCGCCACCATTCCTTCGCGATGGTCGGCTCCGGCCGCAAGGCGCTGCATCATTTCATGGTCGAGCTCGGCAGCCTCGATGATGTCGGGCAGGGCTACGACCTCGCGCAGATGGATGAGGGGCGCATCGCCTACACGCTGGGCCGGCACACCAATGACCACATGACCTCGTTCTACGTGAATACGCCCTCCGGCTTCTTCATCGAATATGGCTGGGGTGGGCGCGTCATCGATCCAGAGACCTGGCAGCCGCACGAGACCTTTGACGGGCCCTCGCTATGGGGCCACGAGCGGCTCCACATGCCCGAGGAGCAGCGCAAGCGCTTGCGCGACATGCGGCTGGATGCGGCCGCGCGCGGCGTGCGCGTCGCCGACCCGCGCGTGCCGCCGCTCAACTGCGCGTGGCTGGACTCGGTGGTCGCGCGCGAATGATCCGCCGCCAATAATCCAACATTCAGGAAAAGAAGATATGCTCAAAACCCTCTTGCGGGCGAGCCTTGTGCTGCTCGCGTTCACCACGGTCGCCTGTGCCGAACCGATGAAGGTCACGCTGCTCGGCACCGGCGTGCCGACGCCGCGACCGACCAGTTTCAGCGCGTCGACTCTCGTGGAGGCAGGGAGCGAAAAACTGCTGTTCGATCTCGGCCGCGGCGCGACCATCCAGCTCTACAAGCTGAAGATTCCGCTCGGCGCGATCACCGCGAGCTTCATCACGCATCTGCATTCCGATCACATCGTCGGCCTTCCCGACATGTGGCTGACCGGCTGGCTCGCCACGCCCTGGGCCTCGCGCAAGGGTCCGATGAAGCTCTACGGGCCGAAGGGAACCGTCGCCATGACGGAGAACCTGACCAAGGCCTTCGTCGACGACATCCGCATTCGCATCGATGACGAGCATCTGGATCCCGTGGCGGTCACGTTCGCGGCCAAGGATATCGACGCCGGGCTGATCTATGAGAACAACGGCGTGAAGGTTACTGCGATCGAGGTCAATCACGGCGAGAAGATCAAGCCCTCGTTCGGTTATGTCGTCGAATATGGCCGCCACAAGGTCGTGCTCTCAGGCGACACCAAGTACGACGAGCGTATTGCGAAGGCGGCCGAGGGCGCCGACCTCCTGATCCACGAGGTGGCGGTGATCGAGCCGGAGCTGCTCGTCAAAAATCCCGTCTATAAGGACATCCAGGCGCACCACACCTCGCCCGAGGAGGCCGGCCAGATCTTTGCGTCCGCCAAGCCAAAGCTCGCCGTTTACTCCCACATCGTTTTCGGCACGGCGAAGCCCACGCCGGGGATTCCCGAGGAGCCGCTGATCGAGCGCACGCGCAAGAGTTACAGGGGGCCGCTGCTTGTCGGCCGAGACATGATGTCGTTCAGGATCGGTGACACGGTGGAAGCGTTCTCCCCTGACGGAGCTAGGCTGGCGCCGTAAGGCAGCGGAATCAGACTTCCGTCAACAGTCCCTGGCGCAGCGCGAGGCGGACCAGCTCGATGTCGGAGCCGACGCCGAGCTTGTCCTTGATCAGGGAATGCAGGTTCGCCACCGTCTTCGGGCTGACATGAAGCGTTTCGGCGATCTGCTCCGTCGTGTTCTCGGCGAGCAGCAGCCGCAGCACCTCGAACTCGCGCGGCGTCAGCACGTCGGCGGCCGAGCTCTCGCCGCTGATGCGGCTGAGCGCAAGCTCGTGGTCGATGTCGGGGCTGATGGCGATCTTGCCGGCGAGCACGTCCTTGACCGCGCGCACCAGCGTCTCGGGCGGACTGGTCTTGGTGACGTAACCCCTCGCACCGGCGCGAATCGCCTGCACGGCAAAGCCGGCATTCTCGTGCATGGTGAAGACGAGGATTCGCGCCGCCTTGTCCCACTGCCTGATCCGCCTGACGGCCTCGATGCCGCCGATGCCGGGCATGCTGAGGTCCATGATGACGAGGTCGGGCGCCTCGGATTTGTACAGACGATAGGCCTCCGCACCGTCGGCCGCCTCGGCGATGACGCGCAGGCCGGGCTGCTTCTGGAGCACGGAGCGATAGCCCTCGCGGACGACGGAATGATCGTCGACCAGCAGGATGGTCGCATCAGTCGCGCTCATGCCGCGTGCTCCAGCGCCTGCCGATCGGCGTCCGCGAGGGGAATGAACACACGAATCGCGGAACCATTCGGGCCGGTCTCAAAGCTCAGCCGGCCGCGAAGCGCAGCGACGCGCTCGCGCATGCCGAGCAGGCCCATGCCGGATTTGACGGCAGCCTCGTTCTGCCGGCCGTCATCCTCGATCGCGAGCGCGATCTCGCTGTCGGCCATCGTCAGATGCAGGCTGACCTTGTTTGCGCCGGCATGCTTGGCCGCGTTGGTGAGCGCCTCCTGCACGATGCGGTAGAGATTGGCGCTGACCGAGGCTGGCACGCTCTCGAAGGCGCCGTCGAACCGGATATCGAAGCGGGTCTGGCCGCGGCTGCGGCCGTTCCACCCTGACACAAGTCCTTCGAGGCTTGCGACCAGGCCGAGCTCGTCGACATCCGGCGGCCGCAACCGGAACAGCGCCCCGCGCAGCGTCTCCATCATGCCGGTCGCGGTTCGGGCAATGCTGTCGCACTCTCCCAGCAATCCGGGACAGTCCTGCGCCGCGGTCTGGCGGGCAGACGCGGCAAGCGCGCGGATCGCGGCGAGCGACTGGCCGAACTCGTCATGCAGCTCGCGCGCGAGATGGCGGCGCTCGTCATCCTGCAGCGCGATCAGCTTCCGCGTCAGCTCGCTGCGCTCGGCAAGCGCGGTGTCGAGGCTTTCGGCGAGATGGTTGAAGACATCGCGGATGGCAGAGAGCTCGGCGAGGTCGAACGGCGGTAGTCGCGCGGTGAGGTCACCGGCGGCGATCCGCTCGAGGCCGGCGCCGATCATGCGGGTCGGGCGCAGCGCGCGCGCCAGCGCGGCATAGACCAGCGCGCAGAGCAGCGGCAGCGCGATCGCAAGCGCGATCATCAGGCGGCCGGCCTCGTGCCAGGCCTCGGCCGTCTGCACGGCCGCATCGACCGAGACCACGGTCTCGCCGAGCTTCGCTCCACGCACGATCACGGGCCGTGCCGCCTCGCGACCGGGGTCGAACAGGCCGCGATAGAAGGCGGCGAAGGCCTGCGGCGGCGGGCTCGCCGGGGCAGGCGCACCGCTGCAGAACCGCTGCAGCATCTCGCCGCTCGCGCCGCGGAATGCCAGACACAAGCCGGGCGTCATCACATAGGCGGCGACGGGGTCGAGGTTGGGAAAGTCGGAGCGCGGACCGGCCACCCACTGGATCTTACCCTGCTGCAGCTCCAGCGACTTCGCCACGATCGCGGCGATGCCGTCGATGCGTGCATGGGCCTCACGATCGGCCGTGATCAGGAAATAGGCGGATATCCCGGCGAAGCAGGCGGCCGATATCGCGGCCACGCGCAACGTCAGTCGGACCTTGAGATCGAATCTCGGGCGGTTCCACATCGGGCGTGCCTTGCGCGAACGGGTCTGTCGCCCCTGCATTAAACGGCAGAACGCCAGCCGCGGAAAGCGCCAGGTGTTACTGCAGTGCAATGGCGTGAAATTTTCCCGGCGCTCGCCGGGACGGTCCCCGTTGCGGGGCCGAGGGCTGCCGCCGAGATTTGCGAACCGCTTCATTTGCGAGACCGCATTCATGAATCTATTCCGGTTGGTTCTCTCTGCCGTTCTCCTGCTCCTCCTGCCTCATTCGCCTGCTACCGCCGAGGTGGCCATTGCCGTCGCCATCGACGATTTCAGCTATACCGATACCTCGGCCGAGCCGACCAACCAGATTGCCGCCCACGAGCGTCGGCTGGCGGCGTTCATGGCGGCGCTTCGAAAGGACATCGGTGCGGACCAGCGCTACCGCCTGGTGCCGTCCACCCAGGACGGAGCGGCGTTCAAGGTCATCGGCGGCATCCAGAAGACGAGCACGCTGGTGCAATGGGCCAAGGTCGCGGTGATCGATGTCGGCGCCAGGAAGCTCGTGATGGACAAGCTCTACACCTTTCGCGGCGACAATGATGAATCATGGCATCGGGCGGAGGTCTTCGTGTCCCGCGAGGTCATGGCCGCGCTCGCCACGCCCGCGCTGGCCGTGTTCGACTTCGAGCTCGAGGATATGACAGCCGCCTCGGCGAGCGCTTCAGCCGCCTCGGATGCGGCATACCTGGCCGAGGTCACCGGCAGCGTACGTAACGCCCTCGGCCAATCCGGCCGCTACCGCATCGTCGACGTCGGCAGCGCGCGCGGCGCCTCCGCGGGGCAGGCATTGCGCGACTGCGGCGGTTGCGAGGCGGCGATTGCGCGGAAGCTCGGAGCGGATCGGTCGCTGCTCGGAGTGGTGCGGCGGGTCAGCCGCACCGAATACACACTCGGGTTCCAGCTGCGCGATGCCAATACCGGCACGGTGCTGGCGCGCGGCGACAGCGGCCTGCGCATGGGCGCCGACTATTCCTGGAAGCGTGGGGCCGTGCGGCTGGTCAGCGACCGGTTGATTGAGAGCCACTAGCGCGCTTCAGAACGTCAGCTGCACCTTCATCGACCGCGCGCGGTCGCTGGCGAGCTCGAAGGCGGCGACCGCGTTCTCGAACGGCATGGTCGCCGTGATCAGCGGTTTGACGTCGATCAGGCCTTCGCCCATCAGCCGCACCGCGAGCTCGAACTCGGAGTCGAAACGGAAGGTGCCGCGGAGCTGCAATTCCTTCGCGACGATCGAGTTGATCGGCAGCGTCATCTCACCGCCAAGGCCGAGCTGAACCAGAGTTGCGCCCGGGCGCAGCACGTCGAGCGCGGTGCGCAGCGCTGCCTGATTGCCGGAGGCCTCGAACAGCGTGTCGAAAACGCCCTTGCCGGCGCGCCAGGGATCGAGCGCGGTGGCATTGGTCGCGACATTGATGGCACGCGTGGCGCCGAGCTTTTTCGCGATCGCGAGCGGCGCGTCGGCCACATCCGTCACCACGATCTCGGACGCACCGCCGAAGCGCGAGACCAGGATCATCAGCGCGCCGATCGGGCCGCAGCCGGTGATCAGCACGCGCTTGCCGAGCAGGGGGCCCGCCTGCTTGCCGGCGTGCAAGCACACCGCGAGCGGCTCCACGACTGCGGCCTCCGCCAGCGAGAGCTCGTCCGCGATCGGCACCGCCTGCGTCGCATCGACCGTGATGAATTCGCGAAAGCCGCCCTGGACATGGGGAAAACGCATCGCACTGCCGAGGAAGCGCATGTCGAGGCACTGGTTGCGCATGCCCTCCCGGCAATGCAGACACTGTCCGCACGGGTTGCTCGGATTGACCGCAACGCGCGTGCCGGGCTTGACGGCGGTAACGCCGTCACCGACGGCGGCGACGACGCCGGCAATCTCGTGACCGAGCGCCATCGGCTGCTGGATTCGCACCGTGCCGAAGCCGCCGTGATGGTAGTAGTGCAGGTCCGAGCCGCAGATGCCGCCATTGGCGATCTTGATGCGGACCTCGCCAGGACGTGGGGCGACGTCCGGATAATCGTCGATCCGCAGGTCCTTCGGGGCGTGAATGACGACGGCGCGCATGGCTTGCTCCTTCGCTGTCTTCGCGGTCACATCGCGGCGATCATGCCGCCATCGACATAGATGATCTGGCCGTTGACGTAGGTGGAGGCATCCGAGGCGAGGAAGATCGCCGCGCCCACCAGCTCGTCCGGCTTGCCCCAGCGCTTGGAGGGGATGCGGCCCATCAGCCAGGTGTTGAAATCGGCGTTGTTGACCAGCGCCTCGTTCATGTCGGTCAGCATGTAGCCCGGGCCGATCGCATTGGCCTGGATGCCGTGCTGGGCCCATTCCACCGCCATCGAGCGGGTCAGGTTCCTGATGCCGCCCTTGGCGGCGGTGTAGGGCGCGATGGTCGGGCGGGCGAGCTCGCTGCCGAGCGAGCCGATATTGATGATCTTGCCGCGCTTGCGCGGGATCATGCGCCTGGCCGCTTCGCGGCCGATCACGAAGGCGCTGGTGAGGTTGGTCTCGATCACCTTGCGCCATTCGTCGGTGGTGAATTCCACCAGCGGCTTGCGATGCTGGATGCCGGCATTGTTGACCACGATGTCGACCGCAATGCCCTTCTTGTCGAAGTCATCGAAGGCAGCGACGATCGCGACTTCGTCGGTGACGATGAACGCGGCGCCTTCAGCCTGGTACCCGGCGCTGCGAAACTCGGCGACGGCCTGCTCGACGCGCCTGGGGTCGACGCCGTTGACGATGATCCTGGCGCCGGCCTTGGCCATGCCCTCGGCAATGGCGCGGCCGAGGCCGCGGGAGGAGCCGGTCACGAGCGCGGTGCGACCGGAAAGATCGAAGAGGGAGGTGCTCATCTCGAGAAATCCTCAGACGTTGGAGCGACGCACGGTGAGATCGCTGCGCTCGAAGACGGCAGGCAGGAGGTCGGCGCCAAGGCCCGGACCTTCCATCGGGAAGACATAGCCGTCCCTGATCGTGGGCATGGTGGTGACGAGCTCATTGTACCAGCCCTTGTAGAAGGCGCGCACCGATTCCTGGATCAGCGTGTTGGGCTGGCTGAACGACATGTGGATGGCCGCGATGAAGCCGATCGGGCCGATGCAGTCGTGCGGCGCGAAGGGCCGGTGATAGGTCTCGGCCATCGCCGCGATCTTGCGGCCCTCGGTGAGGCCGCCGGTCCAGCAAAGGTCCGCCATCACCACGTGCATGGCGTCGCGGTCGAGCATGTCCTTGTAGGGGAAGCGCGAGCCCAGGCTCTCGCTGGCGCAGACCCAGACGTCGGTCGAGCGCGCATATTCGGCCAGTGCCTGCGGCGAGTTCATGCGGATCGGGTCTTCGTACCAGGTCGGCTTGTACGGCTCCAGCGCGCGGGCGATCTGCTTTGCGGTCGGCAGATTCCACAGCGAGTGGAGCTCGACCATGATCTCCATCCTGTCGCCGACCGCCTTGCGGATCTTCTCGAACGGCTCGATCGCCTGCTTCATCTGAGCGGCGGTGATGTAGAGGCCCTTGTTCTCCTGCGCCGCCGGATCGAACGGCCAGATCTTCATGGCGGAGATGCCGCTTTCCAGAAGGCTCTCGGCGAGCGCGTCGGCGCGATGCATGAAACCGTCGAGATCCTCGTAAGGCCCCTTGGAAGCGCCGAGATTCCAGTTCGCGACCGGGCTGATGTTGGTCGAGCGGACATATTGCGTGCCGGCGCAGGTGTTGTAGATGCGCTGCTTGTCGCGGCACAGGCCACCAAGCATCTGGTGCACCGGCTGGCCGCAGACCTTCCCGAACAAATCCCACAACGCAATGTCGATCGCGGAGGCTGCACGATACTCGACGCCCGTCGACGACTGCGCCATCGGCAGGTTCAGCATGTCGCGGTGAATGGCTTCGATATGCAGGGGATTGCGGCCGAGCAGGCGGCCGGCAAAGGTGTCGTGGATCTGCGCCTCCACCGCGCCCGCGCCGTAGAACGTTTCGCCGAGTCCGATCACACCCGTGTCGGTGTGAACGCGGACCCAGATGACGTTGGAAAATTCCTCGGTACGCAGCGTCTCGATCGACGTGATCTTCAAGGCAATTGTCCTCCCATTTCAGACGTCGCGCGTCCGTCCTCTCATTTTGCACTGCAACATGTTGCAGGCCGCGCGGGAGTCTTACGCCGGCTTGTAATATATCACAACATGTTTTAAGGCTCGAACCAATAGGGCGCCATCCAGCAACGAGAGCGCGGGCCAACGGGAGAGAACGACATGGCAAAGCGCAAGCGCGCACTCGAGGTGGTGAGAAGCGACGACGACGCCGAGGGCAAGCCCTCGCGGCGCAACCGGCTCAATTTCTTCGAGCTGGCCTACCAGAAGATCGAAGAGCTCCTCGTTCACTGCGAGCTCAAGCCCGGACAATTCATGACGATGCTGGAGTTGCAGCACATCACCGGCTTCGGGCGCACACCGGTGCATCACGCCGTCAATCGTCTCTCGGCCGATACCCTCATCATCATCCGGCCCCGTCACGGCCTGCACATCGCGCCGATCGATCTCGCGCGCGAGCGCATGCTGCTGGTCTTGCGCCGCGACATGGAGCGTTTCGTCGTCCGACTTGCCGCCGATCGCGCCAGCCTCTCGCATCGCAATCAGGCGCTGCACATCGAACGCCTGCTGCGCGAGCGCCGCGCCAGCCTGACCCTCGACGAATTCAACAGCCTCGACCGTCGCATCGATGCGCTGGTGCTGGAGGCTGCGGGCGAACCGTTCCTGGTGCATACGATGCGGCCACTGCACACGCTGTATCGGCGCATCGGCTACATCCATCACCGCTTCATGCCGGGGCAGGCGGATCTGTCCGGCACGATCGATCATCATCTCGCCATTCTGGCAGCCGTCGCCAACCGCCGCGTCGAGGACGCGGTGAAGGCGAGCGATGCCCTGATCGACTACATGGACGAGATGTTCACGGGCATGGAGGCGGGGATCGATCCGCGCCTGCTCGACTGCAGCATCGAGCCGCTGCTCGACGCGTAGAGAGTTTCGAAGAGAGGACCAAGAAAAATGTCAACGATGGCCATGCCACAACCGACCGCGAGCGAAGCCGCGGTCCGCTATCTCATCACGAACTACAGCCCCAAGGGCAACAAGGTCGGCTGGCTGATGATGGCCTCGATCCTGGTCGAGGCCTGGGACCTCTATTCGATCGCCTTCGTGCTGATCTTCATCAAGGAGCAGTACAATCCCGATCCGCTGATGCTGGGCCTGGCCGCGGCCGGCACGCAGGGCGGCGCCCTGATCGGCGCGCTGCTCGGCGGCTGGCTGTCCGACAAGATCGGCCGCCGCGTGATGTTCCTGGTGACGATGGTGATGTTCATCGTGCTGGCGCTGGCGCAGGCCGTCGTGCCTGATGTCGCCTGGCTGGTCGTGATCCGCTTCCTGCTCGGCATCCCGCTCGGCTCCGACATCTCGACCGGCTACACCTACATCATGGAATCCATGGCCAAGGGCGAGCGCGAGGTCATGGGCAACCGCTGGCAGTTCATGTTCGCGGTCGGCGAGGTCCTGACGATCGGCGTCATCGTGATCTTCCTCCTGACCGACATGAACCACGAGATGCTGTGGCGCGTGACGCTCGGTCTCGGCGCTGTGCCGGCGCTGATCATCCTGATCATGCGCCACGACGTGCCGGAGACGGCGGTGTGGCTGGTGCAGAAGGGGCGCTACCGCGAGGCCAAGCAGGTCGCCCGCGAGATGTTCAACGACAATCTCGACATGCTGCCGGATCGGGACGTCGAGGTGCCGAAGGTCTCGACCCGCGCCTTCCTCGCCGACCTCAGGAAGGATCCGATCCGCTGGCGCGCCACTCTCTACGGCTGGATCGCCTGCTTCGCGCAAGGCAGCGAGTTCTCGACGTTTGCGTTCTACCTGCCGGTACTGTTCGTGATGGTCGGCGTGTCGAGCGTGCTCGGCAACAACCTGGTGACGATGGGACTGTTCTGCTTCGCCGCGCTGTCCGGCTGGGTCGGTCCGCTGCTGACGCCGAAGATCGGCCATCGCGGCATCGCCATCGCCGGTTTCGGCATCGTGCTGGCTTCACTCCTGGTCGCGGCTTTCGCGCTCTACACCGACAACAAGATACTGCTGCCGTTCGCGGCCGCCGCCATGCTGTGGGGCCATTATTGGGATGCGTCGAACTGCATGACGATCCCGACCATGGTCGCCAAGCCGAAATACCGCGGCACCGCCAGCGGCTTCGCCTACATGTTCGTCAAGCTGCCGTCGTTCCTGGCGATCTTCCTGTTTCCGTCGCTGTTCGCGGCGATCGGACAGGCCAACGCCACGCTGTTCGTCGCAATCTTCCCGCTGATCGGATTGCTCGCCGCGATCTTCATCCTTCCGGAAGTCTACGGCTACGAGAACGACTGAGGTGCGACCCGGTCGCGGCGTCGTGGCCGCGATCGGGCTCCTCCCGCTACGGGCTCAGGAAGACCGGATCGATCCCGGTGCCGTGGCCGAGCAGGCCGATGGCCTGAAGCTGGGCCGTGTGCAGATCAATCTCCAGGATGGCGAACAAGGCCAGCAGCACCACGGCGCAGAAGACGAGCAGGGGATGGGTACGGCTTTCGGCGGGCGCGACGAGGCTCTGAATTCCGCGACGCAGGGAGCAACTCCGCGGCAGCGACTTTGATCGAATCTGCATGATGAACCTTCCTTGCCGCGGCATGTCCGAAGCGCGCGACAAATGAACTCTAGCCGCAGCCGCACCGCCGGCATTGATGCACCGCAAACAATTGCACCTATTCAACCGGTGCGTTTTGCCGCTACCTGATGGCGACCGCCAGCGCAGCGATCAGGGCAGGCGGGGTCACCAGCAGGCCGAGCTTGAGGAACGGCCAGGCGCCGACCTCGATCTTCTCCCGCCGGAGCGCGACCAGCCAGAGGATGGTGGCGAGCGAGCCGGTCACCGACAGATTGGGGCCGAGATCGACGCCGATCAGGATGGCGCTGACGACTGGTGCGGGCAGATGATCGTTGGCGGCGACCGAGCCGGCGACGAGGCCGACCGGAAGGTTGTTGGCGATGTTGTCGGCGAGCGCGGTGGCGATACCGACGCTCCAGGCGGCCTGGGGCACCGATTGCGCGACCGCCTCCTGCAGCAGGGCGCTGAGCTGCGCGATCACGCCGGTCTTCACCAGCGCCTCCACCATGACAAACAGCCCGCCGACCAGCGGCAGCACGCTCCAGGAGACACCGTGCAGCACGGGCAAGGGCGATTGCCGGTTGATCAGCAGCACGATCGCCGCCGTCGCGACGCCGCAGATGAAGGTCGGCAGGCCCAGCTGCCGATCCAGCGCTGACGCAGTGACCAGCACGATGCCGATCGCGACGATGCCTGTTGCCGTGAGCTTGCCGCCGCGTCCAAGCTTCGGATGCGGCACGCTGCGGGCAATCGTCTCTTCCTCGAGCGCGCGGTGCTGGCTCAGGCGCAGCACCACGTAGGTGAGCAGGATCGAGGCCGCCGAGGGCAGGGCGAACAGGCGCAGCCATTCGGTGAGCTGCGGCATGCGCGCGCCGAACACGACGAGATTGGCCGGATTGGAAATCGGCAGGACGAAGCTCGCGGCATTGGCGATGAAGGCACAGACGAACAGATAGGGGAGCGGCTTGGCGCCCGCCGCGCGCGTCGCGGCGTAGACCGCAGGCGTCAACACGATCGCGGTGGCGTCGTTCGAGAGCAGCACGGTCACCAGCGTGCCGACGAGATAGATCAGCAGGAATAGCCGCTGCGGCGAGCCGCGCGCATATTCGACCGCGAGCGCGGCGAGATAATCGAACAGGCCTTCGAGCCGCGCCAGTTCTGCGATCAGCATCATGCCGATCAGGAAGAGATAGACGTCGACGCCCTTCTCGATACCCGTCAGTGCATCTTGCCATGGCAGCAAGCCGAGCAGCACCAGCGCGCCAGCGCCGATCACGGCCCAGATCGCCTCGGGTAGGCGAAAGGGGCGGATGATGACGCCTGCGGTCGCGACGATGATGATGCTCCAGGCCCAGATGGCGTCAGACGGCACGGTCAATCCTCGAATGCAGGGGATTCATTCGGCAGCGATAACCGATGCGAGAACCGCTGTCTTCCCGTACGCCTGCAAGGCGCCATGCCGGGTCTCGGGACGGCGCGCCGGCGCCGTCATTGCGAGGAGCTCTTGCGACGAAGCAATCCAGGCTGCCGCTGCGGAAAGAAGCCGGATTGCTTCGCTACGCTCGCAATGACGGAATGCAAGGCGCCGCCTCATGCCCATGACACTCACCGTGCCACCGAGAGCTTCTCCGTGATTGCCTTGCGCAGTATCCGCGACAGCGATTCCACCGAATACGGCTTCTGGATCAGTTCGAAGCCGCGATGGGCGTTTTCGGCGAGCACGTTGCTGTAGCCGCTGGTGAGCACCACGGGCAGGCCGGGATAGCGCTCGCGGATGATGCCGGCAAGCTCGACGCCGTTCATTCCGGGCATGATGACGTCGGAGAACACGAGGTCGACGGCAAATTCGTTCTCGCCGAGGATCACCAGCGCCGCGTTCGCGTTGGCGACGCGGCGGACGACATAGCCGAGATCCTCCAGGAGTTCGGTCGAGAAACGGCCGACTTCGTCGTCATCCTCGACCACGAGCACGCGATAGCCTCGCCCGGTCGCCGCAGCCTCGTGGCTCAGCGCCGCGGCTTCCTTGTCCGTCGCCGGGCTTCGCGCCTGTGGCAGATAGATGGTGAAGGTCGCGCCTTTGCCTTGCGTGCTCGTCACCGCGATGTCGCCCTCGGACTGCTTTGCGAAGCCGAAGGCCTGGCTGAGGCCGAGCCCTGTGCCCTTGCCGACCTCCTTGGTGGTGAAGAACGGCTCGAAGATCGAATCGAGATGCTCCGGCGCGATGCCGCTGCCGGTGTCGGTGACAGAGATGGCGACATAGTCGCCGCCGCGCGCCGATTGTGCGCGCAGGCTCGGAATCCCAGGGACCTTGCGCACGGCGATGGTGAGGCGGCCTTCGCCATCCATGGCATCGCGGGCGTTGATGGCGAGGTTGATCAGCGCGGCCTCGAACTGGGCGATGTCGGCTACGGTGAAGCAGTCGGCATCGTGAACCTCCACGGCGATCTCGATGCGGGCGCCGACCAGCGGCCGGACCAGCTGCGCCACGCCTTCGACCTGGCTGCCGACGTTGAAGATCTGCGGCTTCAGCGGCTGGCGGCGCGCGAACGCCAGAAGCTGCGCGGTCAGCTTGGAGGCGCGCTCGACCGTCTCGGAGATGGCGTCGACGTAGCGGCGACGACGTTCCTCCGGCAGCTCGCGGCGGCGCAGGAAGTCGGTGGCAGAGCGGATGATGGTGAGGAGATTGTTGAAGTCGTGGGCGACGCCGCCAGTGAGCTGGCCGATCGCCTCCATCTTCTGCGATTGCCGCAGCGCTTCCTCGCCGCGGCGGCGCTCCGTGATGTCGACGGCCTCGGGCACGGCACCGGTGATGTTGCCGTGGCGGTCGAACACGGGGCGCATGCCGAAGTCGAAATCGCGCTCGCCGACGGGAAGGCGCAGGCGCATCTCCAGCCGGACCGCTTCACCCCTCAGCACGGTGTGGAAGGCTTCGCGCACCAGCGCGCTCATGCCCTCCGTCGCGCTGAACCAGGGCGTGTCCCAAAACAGCTTTCCGATCACATCCGAAGAGCCCGCCTTGATACCGTCCAGCGCGGTCCTGTTGGCGTAAAGCAGCTCGCCTCTGAGATTGACCAGGCCCTGATACTGATTGCTGGTCTCCAGGATCGCGCGCAGCCGTGCCTCGTTGGATTCGAGCTCGGCGGTGCGCTCGGCAATGCGCTGTTCCAGCGTCTCGTTGAGCTGCCTGAGCTCGATCTCGGCCTGCTTGGCGACGGTGATGTCGTGGGCGACGCCGATGAAGCCGATATGCTTGCCGGTCGGGTCCCAGCGTGGCTGCGATTCCGATCTAAGCCACCGCCATTCGCCGCTTGCGTTCCTGTAACGCGCTTCCAGCACGAAGGGTTTGAGGGACGCTTCGCCCTGGACGGATTGCTGGAGCACGTGCGGAAGGTCGTCGGGATGCAACACCTTGCGCCAGTCGAAATCGATGGCCTGGTCGTACGGCAGGCCGACGAAATCGACATAGGCCTGGTTGGCGAAGGACCGCTTGCGATCGAGCTTGGTCACCCAGATCGGCACCGGCGCGCTGTCGGCGATCAGCCGGAAGCGCTCCTCGCTCTCGCGCAGCGTCTCGCGCGCGAGCATCTGGTCGGTGATGTCGATGTGGGCGCCGACGAGCCGAATGGCGCGTCCGTCCTTGTCGCGCTCGATCTTGGCGACGACCCGGATCCAGCGGGTCTCGCCGTCGCTGGGACGGATGATGCGGTATTCGGCAACGTAGTCTTCGCTCGTTCCGGCGAGAGCCTCGAAGAAATGCTTGACGGTTGCCTCGCGGTCGTCGGGATGGATACGATTGACCCAATCCTCGTGCGACTCCTCGGCAGCTTCCGGCGGCAGGCCGTGGATGATCAGATATTCGGGCGAGCGGCGGTTCTTGAAGCCCTCGCGGAAATCGACCTCGACGCCGCCGACCTTGCCGATACGCTGGATGCGCGCGAGCTCGGCCTCGCGCTCCTGCAGCGCACGATAGGCGTTGTCGCGCTCGCGTGCGATGTCTTCGAGGTGCTGGCGCAGCCTTTCGGCGGCGATGGTCTCGGGCAAGGGATCGTTCAAGGCATCGGCCGTTGTGATGCGGGTGCGCACGTGCCGGACCGATATTCACACAGACGGAACGCGATGGCCATCGTTTCAGAGGGGAAAGTATCGGGAAATAAGAGCGAGCGTGCCTGAACGCCGAAAACTGCGCGGTGGCAACGTCTGGTCTGGCAATTTGTTCCGGACACTGGAACGATCGGCTGATCGAGGCGTCTTCGCGAGGTGCCAACTCTCATAAGAATCCCTTTCCAAAGAGGCTAGATCTTGAAGCTCTTCGTCTGTCAGGCCTGCGGCAACGTTCTCTATTTCGAGAATCGTGCCTGCGAACGCTGCGGCCATCGTGTCGCCTTCCTGCCGGAGAAGGAGACCATGTCGGCGATCGAGCCCGACGGAGAAACCTGGAGGACATTGGCCGACAATGGCGAAGGCCGGATGCTGTGCCGCAATGCCGAGTACGATGCCTGCAACTGGCTCACGGACACAGGCGATACCACCGGCTATTGTCGCGCCTGCCGCCACAATGGGACGGTGCCGAACCTCTCCGATCCGGCGCAGCTCGCCGGATGGCGTGAGCTGGAGGTGGCCAAGCACCGATTATTCTATTCCCTGATCCGCTGGAAGCTGCCGCTCCAGTCCCGGCGGGACAATCCCGAGCATGGCCTGATCTTCAATTTCCTCGCCGACGATCCGCACAGCGGAGAGACGGTCATGACCGGCCACGACAATGGCCTGATCACGATCGCGCTGACCGAAGCCGACGACATCGAGCGCGAGCGGCGCAGGCTGGAGCTGGGCGAGCCTTACAGGACGCTGCTCGGACATTTCCGCCACGAGGTCGGGCACTATTTCTGGGACGTGCTGGTGCAGGGCGGCGGCAAGCTCGACCCGTGCCGCGCCGTGTTCGGCAACGATGCGGCCGATTACGGTCAGGCCTTGCAGCGCCATTATGCCGAAGGCCCGCCGCCCGACTGGCAGCAGAGCTACGTCTCGGCCTACGCCACGATGCATCCCTGGGAAGACTTCGCCGAGACCTGGGCGCACTACCTCCACATCGTCGACACCCTGGAGATGGCCGCCGAGTTCGGCATGGAGGTGCGCCCCAAGGTCGATCGCGACGGGGAGTTGACGGCGCGCATCCGTTTCGACCCCTACGAGGCAAGGGACGTCGAGGCGCTGGTCAACGCATGGCTGCCCTTCACCTTCGCCATGAACAGCGTCAACCGCGCCATGGGCCTGCGCGACCTCTATCCCTTCATCCTGTCGCCCGTGGTGGTCGCCAAGCTCGGCTTCATTCACGGCCTGGTCCGGGACGTGGCCAAGGCCGGGAAGCCCCTGGACGCGGCACGGCGTCCCTAAAGCATGATCCGGAAAAGTGCGCAGCGGCTTTCCGAAAAGATTATGCTTAAACAATAACCTAGAGCGCGATGACGCTTCATCCTGATCGCATCGCGCGTTAGGGCTCGCCGGCCCATTTCGGTCTTGCGCTGGTACGCCAGAGGCCCCGGATTTAGACCGTTGCCTCCGGCCCATTTTGATGTACCACGGGGGCCACACGGCCCGTCCCATAGGCCCCCAACGGCCAGGAGACGGGTCCCGCCCAAGGTCGAGACTCAAGAAAAGCATGTTCAAACGCATTCTGATCGCCAATCGCGGCGAAATCGCCTGCCGGGTCATCAAGACCGCCCGCAAGATGGGAATTCAGACGGTTGCGGTCTATTCCGAGGCCGACCGCGATGCCCTCCATGTCGAGATGGCCGACGAGGCCGTGCTGATCGGCCCGCCCGCTGCGGCCGAGAGCTATCTGGTGATCGAAAAGATCGTCGAGGCCTGCCGCAAGACCGGCGCGCAAGCCGTGCATCCCGGCTACGGCTTCCTGTCCGAGCGCGAGGCGTTTCCGCGCGCGCTGGAGGCGGCCGGCATCGTCTTCATCGGCCCGAATCCGGGCGCGATCGCGGCGATGGGCGACAAGATCGAGTCCAAGAAGGCGGCGGCAAACGCCGACGTCTCGACCGTGCCGGGCTTTCTCGGCGTCATCGAAGACGCCAGGCACGCGGTCAGGATCGCCGACGCGATCGGCTATCCCGTGATGATCAAGGCCTCCGCCGGCGGTGGCGGCAAGGGCATGCGGATTGCCTACTCGACCCAGGAGGTCGAGGAGGGATTTGGGCTGGCGAAAGCGGAAGCGAAGGCCTCGTTCGGCGATGACCGCGTCTTCATCGAAAAGTTCATCGTCGATCCCCGCCACATCGAGATCCAGGTGCTGGGCGACAAGCACGGCAACGTGATCTATCTCGGCGAGCGCGAATGCTCGATCCAGCGCCGCAACCAGAAGGTCATCGAGGAAGCGCCGTCGCCGCTGCTCGACGAGGCCACCCGCCGCAAGATGGGC
Organism: Bradyrhizobium sp. CCBAU 53415; assembly: GCF_028128735.1. NCBI lineage: Bacteria > Pseudomonadati > Pseudomonadota > Alphaproteobacteria > Hyphomicrobiales > Nitrobacteraceae > Bradyrhizobium > Bradyrhizobium sp. CCBAU 53415. Next base: position 1,225,922 of record NZ_LBJF01000027.1, read on the forward strand.
GAGCAGGCGGTCGCGCTGGCCAAGGCCGTGAACTACGACTCCGCCGGCACCGTCGAGTTCGTGGCGGGACAGGACAAGAGCTTCTACTTCCTGGAGATGAACACGCGCCTCCAGGTCGAGCATCCCGTCACGGAACTCGTCACCGGGATCGACCTCGTCGAGCAGATGATCCGCGTCGCCGCCGGCGAGAAGCTTGCCATCGCGCAGAAGGACGTCACGCTGACGGGCTGGGCGGTGGAATCCCGCCTCTACGCCGAAGACCCGTTCCGCAACTTCCTGCCCTCGATCGGGCGGCTCGTGAAGTATCGCCCGCCGGCGGAGGCCAGCAAGGACGGCATCACCATCCGCAACGATACCGGCGTGCAGGAAGGGGGCGAGATCTCGATCCACTACGATCCGATGATCGCCAAGCTCGTGACGCATGCGCCGTCGCGTGCGGCTGCGATCGAGGCGCAGGCCACCGCGCTGGACTCGTTCTACGTCGACGGCATCAGGCACAACATCCCGTTCCTGTCGGCGCTGATGCATCATCCGCGCTGGCGCGAGGGCCGGCTCTCGACCGGCTTCATCGCCGAGGAATTCCCCAAGGGCTTTGCGGTGCGCGTGCCCGAAGGCGAGGTCGCGCGTCGGATCGCCGCGGTCGGCGCCGCCATCGATCACGTGCTCGGCGAGCGCAAACGCCAGATCTCCGGCCAGATGGGCGGCCGCGTCGTGCAGCGCGAGCGCCGCCGCGCGGTCTGGCTCGATCGCCAGGAGATCTCGCTCGAGGTCGCGCGTGAGGGCGATGCGATCGCGATCCGCTTCGTCGATGCCGACGGCGAGGTCGGCAATGCGCATCTGTTGCAGTCCGCATGGAAGCCGGGCGATCCGGTCTGGCAGGGCACCATCGACGGCCACTTCGTCGCGGTGCAGACACGCCCGATCGCCAACGGCATTCGCCTGGCGCATCAGGGCGTCGAGGTGCCGGTCTATGTCTGGACCGAGGCGGAAGCGGCTTCGGCGCGGCTGATGCCGGTGACGACGGCGTCCGACACCGGCAAGAAGCTGCTGTGCCCGATGCCCGGCCTCATCGTCTCGATCGCGGTGACCGAAGGGCAGGAGGTCAAGGCCGGCGAGACGCTGGCGGTGGTCGAAGCCATGAAGATGCAGAACGTGCTGCGCGCCGAGCAGGACGGCACCGTGAAGAAGATCCATGCCAGCGCGGGCTCGACGCTCGCGGTGGACGCACTGATCCTGGAGTTTGCGTAACGAAGCCCACTCTCGTGTCCCGGACGCGATGCAACGCATTAGCGTTGCTTCGCAGAGCCGGGACCCAGATCGCTAGCATTTCGCTCAGCAGCATGGGCCCCGGCTCTGCAGCGCATCGCTGAAGGGCGCTGCGCTGCGTCCGGGGCACGAGAGTGCCATATTTCCGTCGCTCGCAATGACGGAGTATGCTGTGGCCTCCGTGACCTGACCGAGACAGCACCCATGGCCTTCCGTTCCCGCCGCGAGAAACTACGCTCCGTCCTGTCGGGCGGGGCTTGTGTCCATCCCGGCTCTGTGTACGACGCCATCTCGATCCGCATTGCCGAGGACCTCGGTTTTCCGCTCGGCATGTTCGGGGGATCAGTGGCCTCGCTCGCCGTGCTCGGCGATCCCGACGTCACGCTGATCACGCTGACCGAGCTTGCCGAGCAGATGCGGCGGATGTCGCGCGCCGCAACACTCCCCGTTCTGGTCGACGCCGATCACGGCTACGGCAATGCGCTCAACGTGCGCCGCACGGTGCAGGAGCTGGAGATGGCGGGCGCGGCCGGCCTCACCATCGAGGACACGCTGTTGCCGGCGGCCTTTGGCGAGACGAAGTCGCAGCTGGTCCCGATCGAGGAAGGCGTCGGCAAGATGAAGGCGGCGCTTGGCGGCCGCAGCGACCCGTCGCTGGTGATCATGGGCCGCACGGGCGCCGCCGCGATCACCTCGATCGAGGATGCGATCCGCCGCGCCAGGGCCTATGAGGCCACCGGGATCGATGCATTGTTCTTCACGGGCATCAAGTCGCGCGCCGAGCTCGAGGCCATCGCATCCGCCACGCGCCTGCCGATCGTGCTCGGCGGCGCGCCGGAGCAATTGAACGCGCTCGATTACCTTGCGAGCCAGCGCGTGCGCATCGCGCTGCAGGGCCATGCACCGATCGCCGCCGCGACGCAGGCCGTCTATGAGACGCAGAAGGCGTTGCGCGAGGGCACGGCGCCGAAAAGCCTCGAGGGTTTGGCATCGTCGGAGCTGATGGCCCACGTCATGCGCGAGAGCGAGGTCAGGGCGCGCAGCGCCGACGTCCTGGAACCGAAAAAGTGAGCCGGGCGATTCTTCAGGTCATGATCCGCGGACGCGTGCAGGGCGTCGGCTATCGGGCCTGGGTCGAGTATCAGGCGACGACGAGCGGCCTCGAAGGCTGGGTCCGCAACCGCCGCGACGGCAGCGTGGAAGCGCTGTTCGCTGGCGCGCCGAAGCACGTTGCCGACATGGTCGCGCTGTGCCGCCACGGCCCGCCGTCCTCGCGCGTCGACAGTGTCACCAGTGAAACCGCGAGCGCGGATGAACTCAATCTGCGTCGGGCAGGGGAGACATTCTCGGTGCTGCCGACGGTGTAGGTCTGCTCCCTCTCCCCGCACGCGGGGAGAGGCGAAGAGGAAATCACCGCGGCAATTTCGCGATCGCCTCGCTCAGCTCATGGATCTCGTAGGGCTTGCGCAGGATCGGGAAATCGCCGCGCACACCGGCGGCGACCTCGCTGTAACCGGTGGCAAGCAGGATCGGCAGGCCAGGGCGGATCTGGCGGAGGCGATGGGCGAGGCTGAGCCCATCCATCTTGCCCGGCATGACGATGTCCGAGAACACGAAGTCGACGCCGTTGCTCTCGATCTCGCGCAATGCCGCTTCGGCATCGGCGACCCGGCGCACCTGGTAGCCGAGCTGCTCGAGAAGACCGATGCTGACCAGGGCGACGTCGGGATTGTCCTCGACCAGCAGCACCGTGCCGCTGCCGCGGAACGCGGCTCCCGTTGCCTCGCGCGACGGCGCATCTATGCCGCGCGGCAGGACGATGGTGAATGTCGTGCCCTTTCCAAGCTCGCTTGCGACCTTCACCGTGCCGCCGGCCTGGTGGGCGAAGCCGTGCACCTGCGAAAGGCCGAGGCCCGTGCCTTTGCCGATCGGCTTGGTCGTGAAGAACGGCTCGAAGATCTTGTCGAGAACGTCGGAGGGAATTCCAAGCCCGGAATCGGCGACGTCGATTGCGACGAAGTCGCCGGCGAGGGGCGTCTCGTTCAGCACGACATTGCGCGCCCTAACCGTCACGGTGCCGCCTTCCGGCATCGCGTCGCGGGCATTGATGACGAGGTTGAGCAGCGCGGTCTCGAACTCGGAGACGTCGGCCTTGATCGGCCAGGTGTCGGACTGGATGTCGAAGGCGAGACGCACGGAACTGCCCACGCCGGCGAGCAGCACCTCGCGGATGGCCGCGACGCGTTCGGCGAAATCGATCGCCTGCGGGTTGACGCTCTGTCGCCGTGCGAAGGTGAGGAGCTGGTTCGTCAGCGCGGCGCCGCGTTTGGTCGCGGTCTCGATCGCGGACGTGGCGCGCTCGAGCTTGGGGTCGTCGGCGGCGCTCTTCTTCAGGATGTGAAGGCTGCCGCTGATGATCATCAGAAGATTGTTGAAGTCGTGGGCAACCCCGCCGGTGAGCTGTCCGAGTGCGTCGAATTTCTGGGACTCGGCGAGCTGCTTCTGCATCGCCTCGAGCTTGAGCTGGGAATTGCGACGCTCGGTGATGTCGCGCGTGATCTTGGCGAAGCCGATCAGCGCGCCGTCCTCGTAGATCGGATCGATCACCACGCTGGCCCAGAAGAACGTCCCGTCCTTGCGGACGCGCCAGCCTTCCTCCTCGTATCGGCCCTTTTCCCGCGCAATACCGAGCGCCCGCGCGGGCTTGCCGTTGGCGCGGTCGGTTTCGGTGTAGAAACGAGAAAAATGCTGGCCGAGGATCTCCTCAGGCGAATAGCCCTTGATGCGTTCGCCGCCGATGTTCCAGCTGGTGACGATCCCCTTGGGGTCGAGCATGTAGAGGGCGTAGTCGGCAACCCCCTCAACCAACAGCCGGAAACTGCGCTCGCTCTCGAACAAGTCTCTCTGTTGACTGAACTTTTTGGTCATTCGGACCCCGCCTCGACGGGGGCAAACGCCGCAGGCGGCGGATTTGTTCCGCTCCATGGGACATTTTTAGGCAATATCTTGAGCCGTATAAGGGCCTCGCACAAAGTATGCAGGGGGCGATCAGGCTCGGCGGACTGGCTGCTCGCTGGTCGCCACGCTCCTGAACATCGCGGCCACCGCGCGCAGCGCCGCGAGTCTGGCGGGATCGCTGACTCTCGAATGCAGCAGCACCTTCGAGCTGCCGAGTCCCGGCAGCTTGTACGCGGGCCCGATATCAATCAAACCCGGAGGTGCGATCCGCCGCGCCAGCGGTGCGATCGCGAGGCCGGCAAGCGCAGCGGCGACCACCGCCGTCACGCCGCCGCCGACGAATCGCTCGCGCCAGGCGATGCCGGCCTTGTCGAGCGCGCGCATGGCGATGGCGCGGACGCCGCAGGGCGGGGCGAGCGTTGCGAGCGGCAGTGCTTCGCCGCTTGGGAGTGCGAAGCGCCGTGCCGCGAACCAGCCGAACTCGTCTTCGGTTAGCTTTTCGCCGCCGCGGCGGCTGCCTTCCTGGCGCACGATCACCGCATCCAAGCGGCCCGCGTCATACGCATCCTGCATCTCGCGCGAGAAGCCGACCGTGACGGCGAGGGTGAGATTCGCGGACATCGCGTGCAGCCGTTCGAGCAGCGGCACCAGCTCCGGGCCTGCGGCGTGATCGGAAATGCCGAGCGACAGCGACTGCACGGCGGAAGCCTCGCCGGAAAGCGCACGGTCATGCGCTTCCATGAGCGCGCGGGCGCGATCGAGGAACGCGGCGCCATCGGCAGTGAGCCGGACCGCGCGCGGCGAGCGTTCCACGAGACGTTTCCCGAGCAATGCCTCGAGCCGCTGCAGCTTGAGGCTGACAGCTGCCTGCGTCGTGCCGAGCGCTTCGGCCGCGCGGGTAAAGCTCTGGAGGTCGGCAACCAGCAGGAAGGCCTGGACCGTGGCGATGTCGAGTGCGGCTTTCATTATACATTGTTATCACTAATATTATCATAGATAAGATATCAAAATGAGGCCCGCAGGTCTAGCTTCTCACCAACGCCCCGCAAAAATCCGCGCGGCATCCTGAGGAGAACCATCATGCCCCTGATCACCGTGTCCTACGCCACATCCCGCCAATCGCCGTCGCTGAAGGCCGACATCGCCAATGTCGTGTCCGAACTCACCGCAAGGATCCTGCACAAGGATCCAAAGGTCACCGCCATCATCGTGAAGTCCGTGGATGCCAGCGATTGGTTCGCCGGCGGCAAGTCGCTTGCCGAACAGAAGCTTGCAAGCTACTGGATCGACATTCACGTCACCGAGGGCACCAACACCAAGGACGAGAAGGCGGCTTATCTCGCTGCGATGTTCAAGCGCATGGCCGAGATCCTGGGTCCGCTGCATCCGGAGACCTACCTGCATGTCGACGAGGTCAAGGGCGACGCCTACGGCTTTGGCGGCCTGACCCAGGAGCGGCGCTACATCGCCGGCAAGCTCGAGGTTTCGCTGCAGGCGGCGTGATGCCTGGTCGCGGGTGAGCAATCTCACCCGCGACCGGTTCAGAGGGATCGTCAGTTCGCCGCCCGGAACCGAACCTCGGAATTGTTGAGGAAGCACGTCTTGTCGAACAGCTTCAGGTCCAGCGGGTTCGGCAGCCTGACATCGCTGAGATCAGGACAGGGCTTGAGTGATGGGTCATAGGACCGGTCGATCTGCGAGATGAAGACGACGATCAGCCCCTTGTCGCGTGCGAAGGATTTCAGGGCGCGCACCTGAACGGTCAGGTCGGGGTTTTCCCGCCGCTGGTCGAGCAGTTGCAGATAGTCGATCACGACGAATGTGCCGCGCGGGGCGGCCGCCATCTGCTTGACGATGTAGTCGGCGCTGATCGCGTCGCAGCAATCGACCTCGAACAAGGTGTCGAACTGTGCGGGGTCTGCGCCGATTGCCCGCAAGCGGTCCAGAACGTCTCTCTCGGTGTATTCGAGCGAGAAGAACGCGCAACGGCCGCCTTTCCTCATGGCCTCTACCGCAAGTTCGAGACTCATCAGGGTCTTGCCATGACCGGGGCGCGCACCGACCAGCACCAGGTCTCCCGGCCGGAATCGAGGAAACAGTTTGCCGGCCGGTGTCTCCGCCGCGGCTTTCGCCGCGAGCAGGCTCCAGGCGGAAAACCCTTCCGTTGTGGCGATGCGGTCAAGCGCGTCGTGGAGTGGAATGCCGTCCTCGCGGGACAGGCGCTTCGCCTTGCGCTTGAGATGATAGATCGGCGCAGACAGTCTCATCGTGAGAACCTCCCATTGCGAGCATGATCGCAATCCCTCCTTATGCCGAGCGCTCGAACAGTCGGTCCGATGATCAATTCGCCCGGCATGAAGTCTGCTTTCCCGGCGGAGGGGGGAGGCGCGGGCGACGCCGGAATCGAGCGTAGCCGATTCTGCATCTGCGGAGAACGGACCGGTGTGTGTGTCCGTCAGGCGGCGGCCTCTGGCACCAGAGCCGTGGTCGGCCCGAACAGCTGCTCGAACGCCTGCTTCAACGCGATGTCGACGTCGGCCATGGTCACGATCTGGCCGAGGTCGACCAGCGAGGTGACGCCATAGCGGGGATCGGCGACGCCGCAGGGCACGATGCCGGCGAAATGCGACAGCTCCGGCTCGACATTGATGGCGATGCCGTGGAAGGACACCCAGCGCTTCAGGCGGACGCCGATCGCCGCAATCTTGTCCTCGTGATCCGCTCCCTTGTCGGGCCGCCTGACCCAGACGCCGACCCGGTCCTCGCGGCGCTCGCCGCGAATGTTGAAGGCGGCCAGCGTGCGCAGGATCAATTCCTCCAGGCTCGCGACATAGGCCCGAACGTCCGGCCGGCGGCGCTTGAGGTCCAGCATGACATAGGCCACCCGCTGGCCCGGCCCGTGATAGGTGAGCTGCCCGCCACGCCCGGTCGCGAAGATCGGGAAGCGGGCATCGAGCAGGTCGGATTGCTTGCCCGAGGTGCCCGAGGTGTAGAGCGGGGGGTGTTCGAGCAGCCAGACCAATTCCGGGGCCTCGCCCGCCGCGATCGCGGCGACCCGGGCCTCCATGGCGGCCACCGCGTCCGGATAGGGCACCGGAGCGTCCGAGATAAGCCATTCGACGGGCTCGCCGCCCGCGGCGGAAAACGAACTCAAATCGAGCTCTTGGCGCTGGTCTTGGCGCTGGTCTTGGCGCTGGTTTTGGCGGGGGTTTTGAGGCGAATTAACCATTGGCTAACCATAACGTGGTGATGATCGCAGGCGCAAATGAAGAGTCCCAAGTTGCGGCGGTCCTGACAGTGCCCACTCTCGACAAAGTCACCGTGGATCTCATGGTCGTCCTCGGGACGACCACCATGCCGATCCATCAGGTATTACGTCTTTCCCGCGGCGCCATCATCGAGCTGGATGCTACCGAGGCCGACGAGGTCAAGGTCCTGGCCAATAATCTGCCCGTTGCTTCCGGCGTCGTGCTGGTGGACCGCAACCGGATCGCGGTCGAAGTCAAACAGATGCTGCCGCGCACGGCCGGCACGCGCTAGCGGGCGGGGCACCGATAGGCCCGATCCCTGGGAGAAGGGCCGCAACTTTCCTGCCAAGCTTGTGGAATTCGGGACCTTTGCGGGCTTGTATCCCCCTGATGGATTTGTTAGATCGGCGGCCGCTGATCCGGCCAGCCTAAAGACCTCAGGCCGGCATCTCCTAGCGCTCGTGGCGGAACTGGTAGACGCGCTGCCTTGAGGTGGCAGTGGGTAACACCGTGGGGGTTCGAGTCCCTCCGAGCGCACCAAGCCTCATATTTCTCTGAAATCATTGAGATTTCCGGTCGCGGCCCGGAGATGACGGCGTTCCGACGCAAATCGGGAATCGACCGGGCGCATGTCTCGGAGCTGCGCCCCATCCTTCATATTTCGAGCGGCATCGCAGCAGCCGAATTTGCGACCGTCGATTGTCTGAGCAGTGCTTTCGCGAGCCGCTCGTCGCCTGCTTGACGCCCGCTCTACTGCGGCTCGATTCCAGCCGCCTTGATGATCCGGCCCCATTTGCCGATCTCAGCTTTCAGGAAGGCTTCGAGGGCTTCGGGGGTCGCGCGCTCGGGCTCGACTGGAGCCATGCTGAGCTCGGCAAAGCGGCTGACCAGCGCGGGATCCTTCAGCGCCGTCTGCAGCGCGCTTACGAGCTGCTCGACGACAGGCTTGGGCGTCCCGCGCGGCGCGTAGAGACCATACCACGTCGTCACGTCGAACGCCGGAACGCCGGCTTCAGCCGAGGTCGGCACGCCAGGCAGCGTCGCCACGCGCTTCTTGCTGGTGATCGCGTAGCCCTTGATCGTGTTCGACTGGATATAGGGCGTCGGCCCGGTCGCGGGATCGCAATAGACATCGATGTGGCCGGCGATGACGTCGTTCAATGCCGGCCCGCCGCCCTTGTAATAGATTGGGGTGAGCTTGGTATGCGTCGCGCTCATGAACATCAAACCGCAGAGCTGCGAGGCTGAGCCGAGACCGACATTGCCGAAGGTCATCTTGTCGCCGGCGTTGCGGATGTGTGCGATGAGCTCGTTGAGGTCCTTGGCTGGAAAGGTCGGCCGCGCCACGAGGATCATCGGGACGTCGGTGACGAGCCCGATCATCGCGAAATCTCCGACCGGATCGAACGGCAGCTTGGCGTAGAGGGCAGGCGCAGTAGCCTGGCCGACATGCATCAGGAGCAGCGTGTAGCCATCAGGGGCCGCCTTGGCGACGCGGTTGGTGCCGAGCGTGCCGCCGGCGCCGACGACATTTTCAATCACGATGGACTGTTTCAGCGTCGCGCTCATGGCGTTGCCGAGGATGCGTGCGATCACGTCGCCGGGACCACCGGCGGAGAAGGGCACGATGATCGTGATCGGGCGGGCGGGGTAGTCGTCCGCGATGGCCGCGCCGCCGGGATAGAGCAGGAGGAACAGGATCAGCGATCGTACGAGATACGTCATCGAACACTCCCTGGCGGCAATGTTTCAGTCGTCGGAAGGCGCCGCCTCCTTGGCTGCCGACGATTTTTCGATCATGTCGAGCGCGGCCACCGCAGCCGCATTGATGTGGTCGACGCAGCAGCGCTCGGCGAGGTCCGCATCGCCATTCTGGATCGCGCGCCAGATCGCGGTGACCTCGCGCAGGCTCTTGTTGATCCGCTTCGGCTGCGACATCGAGGTAATCCGCAACAGCTGGATCCGGTCGTGGAGCGGCTTGAGCATGCGCTCGATGAACGCGTTGCGGCAGCCGCCGATCAGCGCCGCGTAGAAATCGGTCTTGGCTTCCAGGCATCCGACGAGATCCTGCTTGGCCGCGGCAGCCTTCAGCCGCGTCAGGGCTTTCCCGATCCGGCGAGCCACTTCCGGATCGTGAAGCCTGGCACATTCGCGGCCGGCAAAGCCTTCGAGCACGGCGCGCGCCGCGTAGAGCTGCCGGGCCTCTTCGAGGCTGATCGTGGAAACCACCGGGCCGCGGTGCGGGACCGTATTGACCAATCCGTCGGCCTCGAGGGCACGCAGCGCTTCCCGGATCGAGGGGCGGCTGACGCCCATCATCTCGCAGAGCTCGCGCTCGACCAGACGCTGTCCCGGTTTCAGCGTGCCGGACATGATCGCCTCGCGCAGCTTTTGCGCCACCATCGCCCGGACGGTCGGTACGTCATCGATGCGGAGTGTCGACTGCAATTCGCGGCGTCTTTCCATGTCCGGGCCTTGGTTGGAATGATTCAATACCGGTTTACAGGCAGAATCATCATTTCGGCAATTTGAACGTGGGCGGGCTGGTCAAGGGCAAAGACGATCGAACGGGCGATATCGGCCGGCTCGAGCGCCATCCTGAACTGGTCGAAATAGTCCCTCTCTTTCTGCTTGTCGCCGCGGTAGCGGGTCAGGATGATGTTGGTCCTGGTCAGGCCGGGCTGGAGCTCGGTCACCCGGATCGCGGTGTCCGCCAGCTCGCCCCGAAGGGTCTCGGTGAACATGTGCACACCCGCCTTGCTGGTGCTGTAGGCGGCCATATCCGGGACAATACGGACTGCGTTGATGGAGCTGATGTTGACGACATGACCGGCGTTGCGTCGGACCATGTCGGGGAGCAGCGCGCGCGTCACGCGCATCAGGCCGATCAGATTGGTCTGGATGATGTTCGACCAGTCGTCCGCGGAGCCGACGTCGAATCGCGTCCGTCCGCCGATGTCATGGCCGGCATTGTTGATGAGAACGTCGACCGGTTTGAAATGCGCCGGGATGGCCTCCGGCAGGCGATCCACGGCCTGCGCATCGCTGACGTCGAGCTGGATCGGAAATACGGCGCTGCCGGCGGTGGCCGCCAGCTCCTGCAGCGCCTTGGCGTCGCGGTCGACCAGCACGACGCGGCGGCCGCTTTCCAGCAGCGCCTTGGTGATGGCGCGCCCCATGCCACCGGCGGCACCAGTCAGGACGACGGTCTGGCCCGATTGTTCAGTCATCGCAACACTCCCATTCCAATGGACTCATGCGGCGGACCAGCCGCCGTCGATCGGCAGGCTGGCTCCGGTGATGTCGTTTGCGGCAGGACCACAGAGGAAGACGACCATGGCCGCCACGGCGCCCATTTCGACGAAGCGCTGCGTCGGCTGGCGCTCGCCGAGATAGTCGCGGGTGACGTCGGCGACCGGGCGACCGCCATTCGAAGCCATCGTCGCGATCTTGTTGAGGATGGCGGGCGTCGGCAGCGTGCCCGGGCAGAGGGTGTTGCAGGTGATGCCGCTGCGGGCTGTCTCGATCGCCACGGCGCGGGTCATCCCTGCGATCGCCGTCTTCGTGGTGACGTAGTCGATGCGGTCTTCGACCGCGCGGCTCGAATAGATCGAGCCCATGTTGATGATGCGGCCCCAGCCGCGCTGCTTCATCGCCGGCAGCGCCAGCCGGATCAGATGGAACGGCGCCGACAAGTTGACGGCCAGCGCCTGCTCCCAGCGCTCGGGCGGAAACCGCTCGATGGCCGCAAAATGCCTGACGACGGCGTTGTTGACGAGGATGTCGACGGCGCCGCAGCGGTCGAGCAGATCGGCCATCATGGCCTCGATCGCCTCGCGCCGGGCGAGATCGACGCCGGCCGCGATCACCTCGACGCCGAAGCGGGCGCGGAGATCATCCGCGGCCTGTTTCGGCGCATTGATATCGTGAAGGACGATGTTGGCGCCGGCGCCGGCGAGGCCTTCCGCCACGGCGAAGCCGAGGCCCGCCGTTGCGCCGGTCACGAGTGCCCATTTGCCCTTCATCGCAGCCATGCCCGCTACTTCTTGTCGAACTCGGCAAAGACTTCCTTCGCGTTCCGGAACGCGTCCACGCCGGCCGGCACGCCGCAATAGATCGCGACCTGCATGAAGACCTCGCGGATCTCCTCGCGGGTCGCGCCGTTGGCGAGCGCGCCGCGGACATGGGTCTTGAGCTCATGCGGGCGGTTGAGCGCGCAGAGCATTGCCAGGTTGAGGAAGCTGCGCGTCTTTCGCGTCAGTCCCTCGCGCCCCCAGACGTAACCCCAGCAATACTCGGTGGTGAGGTCCTGCATCGGGCGGTTGAACGCGTCCGCGGATGCGATCGCCTTGTCGACGAACTCGTTGCCGAGCACGGCTTTGCGGATTTCGAGACCGCGGTCGTAGGTCGCCTTGTCCATTCTGTTCTCCTTTCTTGTTCGGGCGTTGTCAGCTCTTCGGCCAGAACGGTTTTGCCAGCGCCAGTTCGGGCGGGAACACCGTCACCGGCACGCCGGATTGCCACTGCACGATGGTCATGCCGGCGCCGACGCGGCGTCCTTTCCCGTCGAACTTGATCTCGCCCAGCGGGTAGTATTTCGAGGGGCCCGCATCCATGGTGCGCAGCGCTTCGGCGACGGCGACGCGGTCGGCCTTGCCGGCCTTCTCCAGCGCGTCCTTGATCACCCACATGTCGCCATAGGTGGAGATCGCGTTCTGCGTCATCCACGGCTCCTTGTAGCGGGTCTTCAATTCGGCGATCAGCGCTTCGTGGCCCTTGGCGCCCCAGCTGGCGACGCAGGTCAAGACGCCCTGGAGCAGTTCGGGGCTCACGGTCTGCAGCATGTCGGGTTCGGCAATCGCGATGCCGAACGAGATCGTCGGAACCTTGCCCTGGCCGAGGCCGAACTCGTTCATCTTCTCCAGCAGCAGCTTGGCGTCCGAGATCACCGTCGGCAGGAAGAAGAGCAGGTCGGGCTTGGCCGAGCGGATCTTCTGCACCAGCGACGTCGCATCTGCGAGCGGCGGCGTGAACGTCTCGTCGACGATCAGCTGCAGCTGGTTCTCCGCCAGCAGGCCCTCGCGCATCGACTTTGCGGAGGCGATTGACGCCGCGGTATTGTCGGTGAGGATCGCGACCGTCTTCGGCCGCTTGCCGGACGCCGTCTCCGCCAGCTTGATGATCTGCGGCAACGCCTGTCGTGCCTGGGAGCCCGCCGTGGCAGACGTCTGGAACACGTATTTGAAGCCGCGATCCGTGATCAGGTCGGAGTAGGAGAGGGTGAGGACGGGCAGGTTGGCGCGTTCGGTGACCTCGGTGACCGCGAGCGTGAACGACGACAGATAGGCGCCGCTTGCCGCGACGAGGTCGCTCTCCTGGGCCACCATGCGCTGGGCGGCGTTCTTGGCCTTCTCCGTGGTGTCGCCGGAATCGAGCACGACGAGCTTCAGCTTGGCGCCGCCGAGCGCCTTGATGCCGCCTTGCGCGTTGATGTGCTCCACCGCCATTTCGGCGCCCTCGCGCATCACCGTTCCCGGACGCGCATAGAGCCCGGAGATCGGCACCAGCAGGCCGACCTTGACTTCCGAGGGTTGCTGGGCCCAGGCACGGGATGCGATCAGCGTGCCGGAGGCGCCGGCAAGCAGCGTTCGTCGGGTGATCGTGATCTTGCTTCTTGCAGTCATGACAATCCTCCTCCCTTGAATATTCGCGACGCTGTCAGGATTTCTTCGGCCAGAACGGCTGCGCCTGCGCGAGGTCAGGCGGATAAACGGTGACTGGCACGCCCGACTGCCACTGCACGATGACGACGCCGGCGCCGATCCTGCGGCCCTTCTCGTCGAATTTGAGCTGACCGCCCGGATAGTATTTCGACGGACCGGCATCCATGGTGCGGAACGCCTGCGCGACCGCGTTGCGGTCGGCCTTGCCGGCCTTCTCCAGCGCTTCCTTCATCAGCCACATGTCGCCATAGGTCGAGATGACGTTCTGCGTCATCCAGGGCTCCTTGTATTTTGCCTTGAGCTCGGCGATCAGGGCCTCGTGGCCCTTCGAGCCCCAGTTGGCGACGATGGTCATGATGCCTTGCACCGTCTCCGGGCTCACGCTCTGGAGCATGTCCGGCTCGGCAATGGTGATGCTGAAGGACACGGTCGGGATCTTGCCCTGGCCGAGGCCGAACTCGCTGATCTTCTCCAGGCCCAGCTTGGCGTCCGACACCGCATTCGGCATGAACAGCAGCAGATCGGGCTTGGCCGAACGAACCTTCTGGATCAGCGGCGTCGCATCCGACAGCGGCGGCGTCCAGACTTCCTCGACCACCAGCTGGAGGCCTTCCTGCGCGAAAAGCCTTTCCTTGAGCGCCTTGGCCGTTGCGACCGATGTCGCGGTGTTGTCCATCAGCATCGCCACGGTCTTCGGCTTCCTGCCTGAGGCATTCTCGGCGAGCTTCATCAGCGTCGGCAGGCCGAGCTCGGACTGGCGGCTCGCGGTCGCAGCCGTCTGGAAAATGTACTTGAAGCCGCGGTCGGTGAGCAGGTCCGAATAGGACAGCGTCAGCACCGGCAGTTCGGCGCGCTCGGTCACCTCGGTGACGGCGAGCGTGAAGGAGGAGAGATAGGAGCCCGTTGCGGCGACCAGATCAGGCTCCTGCGCCACCATGCGCTGTGCCGCGTTCTTGGCTTTCTCGGTGGTGTCGCCGCAATCGATCACCACGAGCTTCAGCTTGGCGCCGCCGAGCGCCTTGATGCCGCCTTGCGCGTTGATGTGCTCGACGCCCATCTCGGCGCCCATCTTCATCACCTGGCCGGGGCGGGTATAGATGCCCGACAGCGGTACGATCAGCCCGACCTTGATCTCGCCGGGGGCCTGCGCGCGTGCCACGCCGGCGAGGCCGACGGCGGCGGCGCCCGACAGCACGGTCCGACGCGTCAAGCCCGTCGATATCCTGCCATTCGATGTCCTGTTCATCTTGTTTCCTCCCTGATCATTGTTCTTGAGTTCGTTACATGCCGAGATAGGCCTTCCGCACGCGGTCGTCGGCGCGCAGGGTGGCGTTGTTGCCTTGGAGCACGACGTGCCCGGCTTCGAGGACATAGCCGTGATCGGCGGATTCAAGCGCTTCCGCGACGCGCTGCTCGACCAGCAGCATGGTCAGTCCGGACTGGCGCCGTATCTCGATCAGGCGTTCGAAGATGAAGTCCGCGGTCGATGGCGCGAGCCCCATCGAGGGCTCGTCCAGCATCAAGAGCTTCGGCGAGGAGGCGAGACCGCGGCCGATTGCCAGCATCTGCTGCTGGCCGCCGGACATCGTGCCGGCGAATTGACTGCGGCGCTCCTTCAGTACCGGCAGCCATTCGAAGATCCGCTCGATATTGGCCTGCCAGTCCCGGCGCCCGCTCTCGGTCATCGCGCCCATTTCCAGATTCTCCATCACGGTCAGCGACGGGAAGACCTGGCGGCCCTCGGGGACGTGGGCGATGCCGAGATGGGCGCGCCGTGGCGGCGGCACCGCGAGGAGATCGACTCCGTCGAACGTGATTGCCCCGCCGCTCGGCTTCACGATGCCGGAGATCGTCTTGAACAGCGTGGTCTTGCCGGCGCCGTTCGGACCGACGATCGCGACGAACTGACCCGCGCCGACTTCGATCGAGACGTCGTTCAGGACGGGCTTCGCGGAATAGCCCGCGCTCAATCCCTCAATTCGCAGCATGGCCCACCCATTTCTTGCCGAGATAGGCTTCGATCACCCGGCTGTCGCGTGTCACCACCTCGGGCAGCCCCTCGGTGATGACGGCGCCGTGGTCGAGCACGAGGAAGCTGTCGACCAGGCGGACCATCGCCTGCATCGTGTGCTCGATGATCGCGATGGTCATGCCGTCGCGTGCGAGCTGCTGGATCACGGCGACGACCTCGTCGGCTTCGCCATGGCCGAGGCCCGCGAGCGTCTCGTCGAGCAGCAGGATGCGCGGCTGGCCGGCGATGGCGCGGGCAAGCTCCATCAGCCGCAACTCCTTGGTCGAAAGCTCGCCGGCGACACGGTCCGCCACGGCGGAGAGCCCGACGCGGGCGACGGCGTCGGCGGCAAGCTTGCGCGCCTCCTCGTCGGATCGCGCGCGCACATAGGCGCCCACCACGACATTGTCGAGGATCGACATGCGCAGGAACGGCCGCATCACCTGGAAAGTGCGGCCGATGCCGGCCTCGCAGATCACGTGCGGGCGCTGGCCGGACATGTTGCGGCCGTCGACCAGCACCTCGCCCTGGTTCGGCTTCAGGAAGCCGTTGAGGAGATTGAACAGCGTGGTCTTGCCGGCGCCGTTCGGTCCGATAATGCCGAGGATCTCGTTCTTGTGCAGCTTGAAGCTGACATCCTGCACCGCCTTGAGGCCGCCGAAGGAGCGCGACAGGTTCTTGACCTCGAGCACGACCTCGCCGGTCGCGGCGCGCTGTCGCATGGCGGGTTTCAGCGCCGTGACGTTGGCGGTCGATGCCACTGGGGCCGCGGCACCAGCTGCCTCGGGGGCGAACCGCTTGCGCAGGAGGTCGCGCAACTTCCAGAACAGTCCCTCCGGCGCCATCAGGATGACGCAGACGATGGCGAAGCCGAAGATCACGCCCTGAATGCCGGGGAAGCGCGCGCCGGCCTCGGCGTGCAGGATCTCGGCAAGGGGAATCAGGATCACCGAGCCGATCACCGGCCCCCAGACCGTGCCGACGCCGCCGAACATCGCCACCGTCAGCGCCTGCGCGGACACCAGCATGCCGAACACCGATTGCGGCGTCACGACCAGCAGCACCTGTGCGTAGAAGCCGCCGATGGCGGCGGCGATTGCCCCGCTCAGCGTGATTGCGCGCAGTTTCCAGGCCAAGGTGTTGATCCCGGCTGCCTCGGCCGCCGCCTCGTTCTGCTTGATCGCGAGCAGGGCCATGCCGAAGCGGGATCGCTCGATCACCTGCGTCAGCACGATGGTGGCGAACATGATGGCCAGCCCCAGCAGGGTGTAGAGATGCGGATCGGCGAACTGCATATAGGCGATCGGCGCCTCGCGCTTGATCGGAAGCGTCACCTCCTGGAAGCCGAGCCACTCGAAGACGTAGAGGATGGCGAGCGGATAGGCGAGCATCGCCAAGGCGAAATAGTGGCCTTGCAGGCGGAAGGTCGGGAAGCCGATCAGCAGCCCGGCGATGCCGCCGAGCATGGCGGCGATCGGGATCAGCAGCCACGGCGAGATGTTGAAATAGATCTGCCCGAGCGCGGTCGCATAGGCGCCGATCCCGAAGAAGGCGGCGTGACCGAACGAGATCAGGCCGGTATAGCCGCTGAGCAGATTCCACGACAGCCCGAACACCGCCCATACGGGCACCAGCGTCAGGATGAGCTGGTAGTACGAGTTGGTGACGCCGAGCGAGATCCCGGCATAGGCAAGCGTGAAGAGCAGGGGAGGCAGAAAGGAACGCATCCGGAGCATGCTCACGTCCTCTCGACCATGCGCCCGAAGAAGCCTTGCGGGCGGAAGAAGACGATGAGGAGGAAGACGGCGAAGATCGCCGCGTTCTGCAACTGCGTCGGCAGGATCAGCGTCGACATCTGCTGCACGAGGCCGATCGTCATGCCGCCCCAGAAGGCGCCGATGATGCTGCCCATGCCGCCGAGCACGACGCCGGCATACATGACGATGACGTATTCGAGGCCGACGAACGGATGGAACGGGTAGTTGGTGGCGAGCAGGCCGCCGGCGATCGCGGTGATGCCGCAGCCGAGCGCGAAGGCGGTGCGGTGTGCGCGGTCGACGTCGATGCCCATATAGGTCGCTGCGGTCGGATTGTCCGCGGCAGCGCGGAGCGACTTTCCGATCCGGGTCCGCGCGATCAGCAGCGAGAGCAGGGTCATGATCGCCAGCGAGACGATCGCGTCGATGCTGCGCGCCTTGTTGAGGAAGATGCTCATGTCGAAGAATGGGCCGAGCTCCCAGGCCGAGCTCGACAGCGGCGTGCGGATCGAGGCCAGCACCGAGCCGAACACGATGAGGCCGCCGTTCTGCAGGATCAACGCGATGCCGAGCGTGAGGATGAGCTGGGCGTAATGACCTTCGCCTTCCAGCGAGGCGGTGCGCGTGCCTGACACGTGCGAGATCAGCATCCGATGAACGAAATAGCCGAACACGGCGAGCACGGGGCCGGCCAGCAGGATCGCGACGAACGGTCCGACCGTGTTGCCGAACACCGCCTGAACGCCGGCGGCGGTGAAGAGATGGAAGGCGGCGTACATGCCGAGCATCATGAAGTCGCCATGGGCGAAGTTGATGACCCGCATGACGCCGAAGATCAGGCCGAGCCCGACACACATCAGGCCGTAGATGGCGCCGATCAGAAGGCCCGCGGCGAGCGCTTGCAGGAATCCTTCCATCAGCCCCGCCTCCGTGCGGCGTCTGCACCGGCTGCTGACGATGCTACGTTGGTCTCCAAGTCGACCATGTCTCCCCCATAACTCTCCGGCACTTCTTATGATGCCGATCGTAAGGTCCGTTCCGTTGCGTCGAGGCGACATTGCGCGGCGATGATTCCGGCATTGTCGAGCTGTTCGCAGTCGTCGATGAATTGCTCGAGCCGATGCGCGCGATCGCCGCCGAGGACTCTGGCTGCGGAGCTGCGGAAGCGTGCGCGAATGTCTGAAGGTGTTGCGGCGATGACGTCGGGCAGGGCGTGCCGGAAGGTCCGGCCGTCGCGCAGATGCACGGTTACATCCGCGCCCTGCTTGCCGGGGAAGGCGGCGGTGAAGCCGGGATCCGCCTTGAGGTCCGTGACCGAAACCAGCCGGGCGATGTCGGCATCATCGAGCCCCGCATAGTTCTCTTCCTCGATCTCACCCCGCGCCAACGTAGCTGCGACGCTGAAGGGGATGCTCATCTTGGCCTGGAGCGCATTCCGATAGGGGCCCGTGGAGTCGCAGCCGGGATAGCGGACGGCGGCATCGGGAGCGCGAATGACGACGCGGCTGATGTCGTCGATGCCGGCAAGCTCGTGCGAGACGCGAAGCGCTGCCTGTGCAGCTGTCTGCGCAAAATTGCAGGCGGGGACCGGCTTGTTGTAGACGGCCATGATCTCGCACTCGCCGTTCGGGAAGAGCGTGATGCTGTCGGGCGCGGCCTGGCGGCGGTAGGCGGCGAACAGGCCGGCTTCGCCCTCCAGTATGGTTTCCGAGCCGAAAGCGCCGGCTGCGGCAAGGCCGATGGCCTTGATCGCATTGCTGGCGGCAAAGCCCGGATGGAAATACATGTCCGAGCCGCCGGCATGCGGCCACTCGTTCAGTCCGCTGGACGTATTGGCCGCGATCGCGATGGCGCTGGTCGCCTGGTCCTCGGAAAGCCCGAGCGCGTAGCTTCCGCCGAGCGCAGCGCCCAGGGGGGCTACAAGTCCGGTGGGGCGATAGAGGCGCGCGAGATCGGACGTCAGCAGCGCGCGGCCGATTCGCGCGCCGGCCTCATAGCCGATGATGGCGGCTGTGAGCAGCCTGACGCCGTGCAGCGGGGTCTGTTCGGACAGCGCGAGGAGAGTGGGCCAGATCACGACGCCGTGGTGCGCGATGCTGGCCGCATGCATGTCTTCGCGCACGAGGCCGTGACCCATCACGGCATTGGCGAAGGCTGAGCCGGTCGGCGAGGACAGTTGCGAGGTCCCGATGATTGTCGCGCTGCCGCCGCCTTGCGCGATCGCGATCGCCTGACGGCTCCAGGGGTGATGGCCCGCCTCGAAGGCGCAGGACAGGAAGTCGAGCAGGCAGAGCTTTGCCTTGGCGACGACCTCCGGCTCAAAGCAACCGATATTCAGCGCAAGCGCGCTCCGCGCCATCTGGCGCGCGAGCGGCACCTTGCCTGATCCGGTCGGGCCGATGGTCATCGCAGGTTGCTCTCCCCTGGGCCTGTGCGCTCAGCCGCGCATCTCGACTCCGGCCCACTCCTCGAGCACCTTGGCGATCGAGGTGAAATCGGACGAAGCGCCGTACTTGGCGTTGGTGATCGCCAGCATCTGCCGCACCACCGCGCCGCAGACCATCGGCACGCCCATGGCCTCGGCTTCATCCACGCAGAGACGGACATCCTTGTAGGAAAGACCGGTGGTGAAGCCGAAATCGAAGGTGCCCGGCAGCACCGCGCGTGGGAATTTGTCTTCGGAGGCGCTGTTGCGGCCGCTGCTGGCGTTGATGATGTCGATCAGCACCTTTGCGTTGACGCCGCCCTTGACGCCCATGGCGACGGCTTCCGACGTGATCACCAGCGCTGCGGCAGCCATCAGATTGTTGGCGAGCTTGGCCGTCTGCGCCACGCCGGGCTTGTCGCCGGTGTAGAACAGCTTGCCGAAATTCCTCAGGATCGGCTGAACCGTCTCGTAGGTGGATTGCGGGCACGACACCATTACCGCCAGCGTGCCGTTGACGGCGCCTTTGATGCCGCCGCTCACGGGCGCATCGACCAGGGTCATGCCCCTGGCTTTCAGCCCTTCCGCGACGAACTTCGCCGCGCCAGGGCCAGAGGTGGAGAGGTCAATCACGACCTTCGCGCGGTTGCCGCTGCTGATGCCGTCCTGGCCGAGCGCAACGGCCTTCACGATATCCGGTGTCGGCAGGCTGGCGAGCACGATGTCGGCGCGAGAGGCGACATCCGCAGGCGTTCTGCCGAGCTGGGCGCCGCGCTCGACCAGCGGCTGCGTCGCGTCGGCCTGCGTGTCGTAGACGACGAGCGAATAGCCCGCGTCCATCAATCGTCCCGCCATGGGGCCGCCCATGCGGCCCGTGCCGATCACGCCGAGCGTCTCTCCCGCCATCGTCTACTCCCTGTTGCGCGATCCGCCGTCGGGTGCGCTTTCCTGACCGTCGTCGATGTTGTTTCGACGGCCGGTCCGGCCGGCCGCCGTCATTGCGGCGGCGGGGATCCCGCGCCAGCGGGCGGATTGTTATGATTGTCAGACAAGCTGTCAAGCATAACATTTGGGGTCGACAGTTTGCCGCGGATCGGCATAAGGTCCAGGAAAACGAGGGAAGAAAACGAGGAAGACGCCCCGCGTGCCGCAAGATTCAATTTCGAGTGTGAGCAGGACGCTTGCCGATTTCATCGCAGCGTCGTCATGGGCGGACGTCGAGGCGCAAGGTCACGAGGCGCGACGGTCGATCCTCAATTTCTTTGCAACCGCGCTCGGCTCCGCACGCGATCCGGTCGTTACCGTCGCGATGCGCACGCTGTCGCCGTTCAGCGGGACCGCGACATCGACAATTATCGGTCTCTCCCAGCCGATGGATGCACTCTGCGCGTCGTTTCTCAATGCCATCTCGGCAAATCTGCTCGACTTCGACGATACGCATCCGGAAACGATCATTCATCCTGCCGCGCCGGTCGCAGCTCCTGTGCTGGCGCTCGCGGAGTCGCGCAGGCTATCGGGGCGCGAGGTGCTGACCGCGTTCATCCTCGGTGTGGATGTCGAATGCCGCATCGGCAATGCGGTCTCGCCGCACCACTACGCGCGCGGCTGGCACATCACATCGACCTGCGGAATCTTCGGCGCCGCGGCGGCGTGCGCGAGACTGTTGGGGCTGCCGGCGGAAGGAATCGCGAACGCCATCGGGCTAGCGGCGAGCCAGTCGGCCGGCAATGTCGAGAACCTGCCGAGCGCGGCCAAGAACGTGAGCGTGGGGAACGCCGCGCGCAACGGATTGTTCGCAGCGCTGCTCGCGCAGCAGGGCTACGAGGCCGCGCCGCGCGCCATCGAGGGGCCGCTCGGCTGGGCGCGCACCATGGGAGACGAGCCGGATCTCGCTCGTCTTCTCGATCGTCTCGGCAGGAGCTGGGAGATCGCGAAGAACACCTATAAGCCCTATCCCGCGGGCATCGTGTTCCATTCGGTCATCGACGCCTGCCTGTTGTTGCGCGAGCGGATTGACCGGAGGTGCGACCAGATCGAATGGGTGATTGTGCAGGGCTCGGCGCTGCTGCTGGCGCGCGGCGATCGCCCCGTCAACAACGAGCGTGATGCGCGAGTGAGCATCCAGCATTGCGTGGCTTGCGGGCTGTTGCTCGGCACGGCTGGCGTCGCCGAATTCGCGCACGACACCGTGGTCAGGCCCGATATCGCGCAGCTGCGACAAAAGGTGAGGGCGGAGCTGGACGCCGAGATGCCTGACGGCGCGGCACGCGTGACCTTGCGCCTGTCGTCCGGCGGGGTGTTGACCGAGACCGTCGTCTCGCCGCGCGGCAGCCTGGCGGCGCCGCTTGGAGATCGCGACCTCGAGGAAAAGCTGCGCGAGGGCGTGCGGACCGGTCGAAGCGATTGGGACGCGGACCGTGTCATCGACGCAGTCTGGCGGCTGGATACGGTCGATGACGTCGCCGCTCTCCTGCAATCGCTGCGGCCGCCGTTTGCGTCGAGCCATACCGCTTCCAACTAGAAGTTCTCAAGACCTGAAAGGGACGATCATGAGCAAGACTGAACTGTTCGAAAAGGGCCTCAAGGTCCGCAAGGAGGTGCTCGGCGAGGACTACGTCAACAAGTCGATCGCTGGTGCCGACGAGTTCACGCGCACGATGGCGGAGTGGTCGACCGAATTCTGCTGGGGGGCCTTGTGGACGCGGCCCGGCGTCGACCGTCGCACCCGCTCGATCGTCAATCTGGCGATGCTCGGCGCGCTGAACCGGCCGCATGAGCTGAAGCTCCACGTGAAAGGTGCCCTGAAGAATGGGCTGACCAAGGAGGAGATCAAGGAGATCCTGCTCCAGGTCGCCGTCTATTGCGGCGTTCCCGCCGGCATCGACGCCTTCCGCAATGCCCGCGAGGCTTTCAACGAGGCCGACGCGCCCGGTTCCTGAGCGTGAATCCCATGGCTGGCCCGGAATACGAGCTTTTCGCGATTCGCTATGCCACGCGTGATGCGCAGCGGAGCGAGCACTTCATCGGCGGCGACCCGCATGACGGGCCGATGCCGATGGACTATTTCATGTGGCTGGCCAAGGGAAGTGGAGGCACCTTCGTCATCGACACGGGGTTCAACGCGGAAATCGCAAGGCAGCGCAGGCGGACATTCCTGCGCTGCCCGGTGGAAACGCTGGCCGCGTTCGATGTCGACGTCGCCGACGTCAAGGACGTCATCCTCACGCATCTGCACTACGACCACGCCGGCAATTTCGACCGGTTTCCGAATGCGCGCTTTCATCTCCAGGAGCGCGAACTCGCCTACGCCACCGGGCGCTATATGCACTATCCGCGACTGTCGCATTCCTTCGAGGTCGAGGATGTCTGCGGAATCGTGCGGCTGAACTACGCGCGCCGGGTGCTGTTCTACGACGGCGACGCTGAGATCGCGCCCGGATTGACCGTTCATGCCGCCGGCGGCCATTCCGCCGGTCTTCAGTTTGTCCGCGTCACCACGCGACGTGGGCCCGTCGTGCTCGCCTCCGACGTCAGTCATTTCTACGAGAACATGACCAGCGAGCGTCCGTTCACGACGGCGTTTCATGTCGGCGACATGCTGGTGGGATTCGACAGGCTGCGCGCCGCAGCACCCAGCGCGGACCACATCGTCCCCGGCCATGATCCGCAGGTCATGAAGCTCTACCCGGCGCCAAGACCTGAGCTGAATGGTGTCGCCGTTCGCCTCGACGTCGCGCCGTCCGGAGCCCCTCATTCATAGGACGTCGAGCATGGGGTGGTGTAACCATAAAAATCGATTTTCGATTTTCTATTGACCCGCGCACACTGCCTTGCAATCATCCGGGCATGAGTCCGCTTCAGTTCCAGTTGTCCGGAAGCCCCGGGGATGGTCCGCGCAGCCTGACGTCGGCGCTGCACGAACGCCTGCGCGCCGATATTCTGGCGACTCGGCTGCTGCCGGGGCAGAAGCTGCATATCGCGGGGCTCGCCAAGCAGTTCTCCGTGAGCCTCGCGGCCGTCCGGGAGGCGCTGTCGCGGCTGGTCGCCGACGGGCTCGTGCAGGCTTCCGACCAGCGCGGCTTTCGGGTGAGCCCGGTGTCGCTCGCCGATCTCGCCGACGTGACGCAGACGCGGATCGACATCGAGGGGCTTGCGCTCCGCCGTTCGATCGAGCGCGGCGACGATGCCTGGCTCGCATCGGTGAAATCGGCCTGGGCGGATCTGAAGGCCGTTCCCTATCACTACCCCGACGACCCTACCGTGCACTACGAGGAGTGGGTGATCCGTCATCGCATCTTCCACCGTGCGCTGGTCAACGCCTGCGGCTCGTCCTGGCTGCTCGGCTTTCGCGACGTGCTGCATGAGCAGAGCGAGCGCTATCGCCGGCTATCGATCCGTCGCGAGATCGGTAGCAAGCCGCGCGACGTCGAAGCTGAGCACAAGGCGATCGTCGCTGCCGTGATCAAACGCGATGCGGATGCGGCAGTTCGCGCGTTGTCAAGGCACTTCGGCATCACCAAAGAGTTCGTCGAGCTCGCTGCCTCGCGCATTGCGGAGGTGAGCAGCGCGACCTGACGATCCGGAAAATCCGGCAAACAAGAACAGAGACCGGGAGGAAGCAGATCATGAAGATCAATCGCCGTTACGTCATGCCGCTCGTCGCCGCCGCAATTCTTGCCGGCCCTGCGAGCGCCGCCGACACCATTCGCGTCGGCCTGCCCACGAAAACCTATTGGCCGACGACGATCGCCGAGACGGCTGTGAGGCAAAAACTGTTCGAGAAGGAGGGCATCCAGGCGGAACTGACCATCTACCGCAGTGGCGCCGAGACGTTCGAGGGCATGGCTGCGGGCGCGGCCGACATCATCCTCGATCCGCCGTCGCTGGTCTCGGCCGGACGCAAGAAGGGCGTGATGTCGCGGATCGTCGCGAATGCCGCAATGGGCAATTTCGGCTGGCAGTTGATGGTGCCGACCAAATCCACGCTCGACGTCAAGGGCCTCAACGGCAAGAAGGTTGCGATCACCGCGGCCGGCTCCGGCTCGGACCTGCTTGCGCTGTGGACCATCCAGGACAAGAAGATCGACTTCACGCGCGTCCCGGTCGGTGGCGGCGGCCTGGTGCCGAACCTGCTCGCCGGCAATGTCGACGCCGCCGTGGTCTATTCGCCGCTGAGCTTCCAGATCTCGAAATCAGGCGAAGCCAAGACCATCCTCGACTATTCGACCGCGGTTCCGCCGAACCTCACCGCGGGCTGGATCGTGCTCGACAAATTCGCCGATGCGAAACCCCAGCTCGTGCAGAAAGCGGTGAACGCCCTCTATGGTGCGGTCGCGTTCATGCGCGCCAATCGCGACGTCACCGTCAAGCTGATCGCCGAGCTCTACGAGATGCCGCCGGAGATCGCCGGCCTGGAATACGACAATACGATCATGAAGCTCGAGACCAGCGGCGACATGGGCGCGCCCAACGTGAATGCGGCCGTGCAGTTGTCGCTCGACCTCGCCAAGCTCGGCGGTCTCAAGGACATCGTGCCAGTCGAGGACGTGATCTCGACCAAGTTCAAGCCCGTCCCGACCAGGTAGCGGCGATGCAGAGCACGCTCGTCATCAACCTTGCGCGGATCGCGATCATCGTCGCGATCCTGGCGCTGTGGGAGGTGCTGTCGCGCACCGGCATCGTCAATCCTCGCCTGCTGCCGTCGGCGTCCGACACGTTCGTGACGCTTGGAGACCTCCTCCAGCGCGCGGCCGTGCAGAAGGACCTGATGGTCACCGCGACCGAGGTGCTGGCGGCGTTCGCGCTGGCCGTGCCCTTTGGCGCGATGATCGGCTTCCTGGTCGCGGAGAACCGCTACTTCGCCGACGTCGCCAAGCCGCTGCTGTTCTTCGCCTTCAGCATCCCGAAGTCGATCTTCCTGCCGATGTTCATCCTCGTGTTCGGCGTCGGCTTTGCCCAGAAGGTCGGCTTCGGCTTTTTCTCGACCATCTTCATCGTGATCATGTCGACCACGACCGCGGTAGAGTCGGTCAAGGTCGAGCATCTGACGGTGGCGCGCTCCTATGGCGCAACCCCGATGCAGACCGCGTTCCGCGTCTACCTGCCCAGCATGCTGCCGGTGCTGCTGGAGGCCTTGCGGATCTCCATGATCTTCAACCTCACCGGCGTAATCCTCGCCGAGATGTACGCCTCGCGCGACGGCATCGGCCACCAGATCGCGACCTGGGGCGAGAATTTCCAGATGAAGCAGCTGCTCGCCGGCGTCGTGATGGTCGCCGCGATCGCCATGACCTTCAACGAGCTTGTCAGATGGGTGGAAACGCGATGCAGCCATTGGCGAACGTGACCCCGTTGAAGCCCGCCGCGCGCGCCGGCGCAATCGAGGTGAAGAATGTCGGCCAGGTCTTCAAGACCAGGTCGCAGGACGTCGTCGCGCTGGAGGATGTCTCGCTGGAGATCAAGCCCGGCCGTTTTGTGGTGCTGGTCGGCCCGAGCGGCTGCGGCAAGTCGACCCTTTTGATGATGATGGCGGGGCTGCGGCAGCAGACCGCAGGCACGATCACCATCAATGGCGCGCCGATCCTGCAGCCTGATCCCGACAGGGTCGGCGTCGTGTTCCAGGAGGCGAGCCTGTTTCCCTGGCTGACGGCGGAGGACAATGTCGAGTTTCCGCTGGCGCTGCGCGGCGTGCCGAAGACCGAGCGCCGGGCCAAGGCGCGGGATGCGCTGAAACTGGTCGGCCTCGAAGGTTTTGGCAAGCGCCACCCGCATGAGCTGTCAGGTGGCATGAAGCAGCGTGTCTCGATCGCGCGCGGGCTGGTGCAGGATCCGCCGGTGCTATTGATGGACGAGCCGTTCGCGGCGCTCGACGAGCAGACGCGTATGACCATGGGCGATGAACTGCTGCGGATCTGGGCGGCGACCGGAAAGACCGTCGTCTTCGTCACGCACAGCCTCACCGAAGCCGTCTATCTCGCCGACGAGGTGATCGTGATGTCGGCGCGGCCCGGCCGCATCGTGGATCATCTTCAGGTCCAGCTGCCGCGGCCGCGCACCTACGAGATGCTGAGCGGCGATGCCTTCGGGAGCTTGCGCGATCGCATCTGGCGGCACATCCGCAAATCGGCGTGAGGCGGAGATGAGCGCCAGGATAAGTGCGAAGACGCTGCGATATCTGATCGTGATCGGCCTGATCGCGCTGTGGGAGCTGTTGCCGCGCACCGGCCTCATTCCCGAGCTGTTCCTGCCGTCGCTGTCCTCGACGCTGATGGCGGGGTGGACCGAGGCCGGCGAGTACGGTCATGCGCTCGGGGTGACCCTCTACGAGGTCGTGGTCTCCATGGCGTTTGCCTGCGGTGGCGGCATCCTGCTCGGCGCCGTTGTCGGCAGCCTGCCGCGTCCGCGTGTGCTGATCATGCCAATGATATCGAGCCTCTATGCGGTGCCGCTCGTGATCCTCTATCCCGTCTTCACGGTCTGGCTCGGCATCGGCTCGGAGTCCAAGATCGCCTTCGCCTCGATCTACGGCTTCCTGCCGACGATGCTTGCCACCGCGGCCGGTATCCAGACCATCGACCCGCAACTCCTGCTCGCGGCCCGCAGCATGGGTGCGACGCTGGGCCAGCGGCTGGTCCGCGTCATCATCCCGGCGGCGATCCCGACCGTGCTGTCGGGCCTGCGCGTCGGCGGCGCGCTGGTGATCGTCGGCGTCGTCGTCTCGGAGATGCTGATCTCCTCGGCCGGCATCGGCTATCTGATCTCGCGCTACCGCACCATCCTCGACAGTCCGCACGTGTTCGCGGGCGTGCTGCTGGTGCTGTTTCTCGCCATCGCCTTCAACGCCGCGATCCGCTGGATCGAGCGCAAGGCGGCGATCTGGCAGACCGGCACCCGCGCCGGCCAGGCCAATGACGAGATCGCGTCGGGCACGATGCAGCCGGCGACCTGAGGTATTCCAGCGTGTACGATTTGACCCTGACATTCGACAACGGTCCCGATCCCGATGTAACGCCGCGCGTGCTCGACATCCTCGGCGCGCGCGGAATCAAGACCACCTTCTTCGTCATAGGCGAGAAGCTTGCCGCACCCGAGCGGCGCGGCCTTGCGGTGCGTGCGCACGGGGAGGGCCACTGGATCGGCAATCATACCTTTACGCACAGCATTCCGCTCGGGGAGCAATCGGAGCGCGATACCGCAGAAAACGAGATCGGCCGCACGCAGCGAGCGATCGGCGATCTCGCGCATCCGCAGCGCTGGTTCCGGCCGTTCGGCGGCGGCGGCAATCTGGACAAGCGGCTGCTGAAACCTTCCGTCGTCGACTATCTCACCCGCAACAAGCACAGCTGCGTGCTCTGGAACGCAATCCCGCGCGACTGGGATGATCCCGAGGGCTGGACCGAGCGCGCACTTGACCAATGCAGCCGGCAGCCCTGGACGCTGATGGTGCTGCACGATCTGCCGACCGGTGCGATGAATGGCCTCGAGCGATTCCTCGACCGGGCCGAGGCGGCCGGCGCCCGCTTCCGCCAGGACTTCCCGCCGCAATGCGTTCCGATCCGCAGCGGCGAGATTGCCGTTCCGATCGACGACTATGTCTCCTCCATCGAAGAGAGTGTTTGACCGATGAAAGTTGCAAGCTTCACGATCGCCGGGGCCGCGAGCTATGGCATCGTCACCGACAAGGGCGTCATCGATGCCGGCAAGCGCCTGAAGGCATATCCGACGCTGAAGGCGCTGTTGACCAAGGGCTCACTCGACGAACTGAAGAAGCTGGCCGGCGAGAAGCCCGACTGCACGCTGCAGGACGTCGCGCTGCTGCCGACCGTGCCGGATCCCGACAAGATCTTCTGCATCGGCGTCAACTACGCCACGCATCTGACCGAGAGCGGCCATCCGACGCCGGCACATCCGATGATCTTCACCCGCTTTGCCAACAGCCAGGTCGGTCATGGCCAGCCGATGATCCGGCCGCTCGAATCCGAACGTTTCGATTATGAGGGCGAGATGGCCGTCATCATTGGCAAGGCCGGGCGCCGCATTTCGCGCGAATCCGCGCTCAGCCACGTCGCCGGCTATGCCTGCTACAACGACGGCAGCATCCGTGACTGGCAGCGCCACACCTCGCAATTCGCGCCGGGCAAGAATTTCGCCGGCACCGGCGGCTTCGGGCCCTGGATGGTCACGACCGACGAGTTGACCGACATCAGCAAACAGACGCTGATCACGCGTCTCAATGGCGTCGAGGTGCAGAAGGCCCCGATCTCCGATCTCGTGTTCGACGTGCCGGCCCTGATCGCCTATTGCTCGACCTTCACCGAGCTCGTTCCGGGCGACGTCATCGTGACAGGCACGACCGGTGGCGTCGGCGCCTATCGCACGCCGCCGCTCTGGATGAAGGGCGGCGATGTCGTCGAGATCGAGATCTCCGGCATCGGCATCCTGCGCAATCCCGTGAAGGACGAGGGAGCAGCCGCGGCGACGCGGGCGGCCTGAGCGGCCGCCCTCACCAGGAACAGGAAGGAGGACCCCATGCCCATGCCGACACACATCCTGCCGACCACCGTGGTCGGCAGTTACCCGCAGCCGGAATGGCTGGTCAATCGTGCGATGCTGTCGAAGGTGGTGCCGCGTACCCGGCTGCACGACATGTGGCGGTTGCCGGCCGAGCATCTGGAGGAGGCGCAGGACGACGCGACCATCGTCGCGATCCGAGATATGGAGCGTGCCGGCATCGATATCGTGACCGACGGCGAAATCCGCCGCGAGAGCTATTCCAACCGCTTCGCCACGGCGCTCGACGGCATCGACGGGGACAAGCCCGCGATGATCGTGGCGCGCACCGGCAACACCCAGACCCCGGTGCCGCGCGTGGTTGGCCCGGTGAAGCGCAAAGGTCCCGTCGAATTGCATGACATGCAATTCCTGCGCGAGAACACCGATCGCGCCGCCAAGATCACCTTGCCGGGCCCGTTTACCATGAGCCAGCAGGCCAGGAACGAGTTCTACAAGGATGAGGAGGAGCTCGCGATGGCCCTCGCCGAGGCCGTCAATGCCGAGGCGCTCGATCTGCAGAAGGCCGGCGCCGACGTGATTCAGCTCGACGAGCCCTGGGTGCGCAACAATCCGGAGCTGGCCAAGCGCTACGCCGTGAAGGCGATCAACCGCGCCTTGAAGGGCATCACCGTGCCGACCGTCGTCCATCTCTGTTTCGGCTATGCGGCGGTCGTACCGGGCTCGAACAAGCCGGCCGGCTATTCCTTCCTCGCCGAACTCGACGACACCACCGCCGACCAGATCTCGATCGAGGCCGCACAGCCGAAGCTCGACCTCGGCGTGCTCAAGGACCTCTCGTCGAAGAAGATCATGCTCGGTGTGCTCGACCTCGCGGACCCCGCGATCGAGAGCGTCGACACCGTGGCCGATCGTATCCGCAACGGTCTGAAGCATGTTTCACCAGATCGCCTCATCCCGGCGCCCGATTGCGGCATGAAGTACATGCCGCGGGCAACCGCGTTCGGAAAGCTGAAGGCGATGTGCGAGGCGGCGGCCATGGTTCGGCGGGAGATCGGTTGACGCGTTTCCGAGAGGCGTCTCGATGTCCGTCGTCCGCTTCGGGGTCATAAGCTGGCATCGGTGCCGAGCGCCCCCTCCGCTGAGCGGGTAGGGCAATCGCATATGGGAGCGATCTCGCCTGTGGCCATCCTTCGAGACGCCCGCCGTTGGCGGGCCCTCAGGATGAGGACCTGGGTGCGCGGCACGAGTTTCAACGGGCACCAATGTTGGTTAGCCTCATCCTGAGGAGACCGCGAAGCGGTCGTCTCGAAGGACGAGGCGCTCGCTAAACTGCCGCTCGGAAGTCATATGCGATTGCCCTGGCTGAGCGGGGGGATGGCTCATACGCGACTCATGGATTTGCGCAAAGCGCAGACCAGTAACCAAAATCGAGCGTTTGTCGTGTGTTTCCGCTGTGGCCTCGTGTTGATCCCGAACAAGCTTCTACGATAGCTCGTCCCCATCTCGAGTTGGGCGCAACCGCCAGTCCTCGTCTTGTTTGCGATGTTGTCGGGGAGACTCCCGTCGAGCATCGGGTCGCTGGCAATCTCAGCCGGAATTCCTGCAGCATCCAATTCTTCCAAGACGATATCACGCAACTCATCGTCCAGTCCGCCGAGCTGAATTCTTCCATTCGCTTGAGTATCCGTACAGCCGTGCAAGCTGATGCAACGCTGAGCGTTCTCAACCAACTTCGTGGCTATTGGCTCATCGTAGTGAGAAGCTGTCACATGCAGCTCGCCGTTGCGGGAGGGCAGCAACCCCTCAAAGAGCCAGAGGTCATGCAACCCATAACCATCAACGGAGGCCGCCAGCGTAGCTGGATGGTATCCGGCCGCAGCGAGGGCGATCTCGCTCGTTCCGGTCTCGATCCCACCTCCGTGGAGAGCCATGACTATCTTCTGCGTTTCCGCGTTGTCTATGGCCTGTCTTTCCGCCATTTGACGCCACTCGTGGCGCAACCATCTTTTTCCATATGTCGTCCCTTCGATGTTGTTCGGATCATCATACAGAGCACTCATGGAACGATATATATCGGGTCCTCGTGGCATATCACCGATCTCCGTGCAGTCGGTTCGAATGATCGCGGCGGCCGGCCCTCGACTTTGTCACCCTCCGCCCGCCTTCTCGATCATGCGCATGACGGCGTGGAGCTCCTTCTCGTAAGTCGGCCCGGTGGCGTATCCCGCGCGAGCGACTTCGGTTGCGAAGGCGTAGGGGTCGTGGGTGACCGTGAACGCCTTGGCGTACCGCTTGTTGTGCGCCAGAAACGAGCCGTGCTCACTGAATGCGGTGGCAGCGTCGGGATAGACGCGGAACCAGTCGCGCACCACATAGTCGTACTTGCCGTCGGGTCGCGGCGTCACCGAGATCACTTCCGGGAATTTCGCGTCGGGCCGCGACATGACCTCCCTTGTCTTCAGCAATTGCCGCATATTTTCGGGCATGCTGGCTTTTGCCTTGATACCGAAAAAGTTGAAGCCGGGCGCATGCGCGCCCCAGCCGGATTCCAGCGCTGCCTGTCCGAGCGTTACCAGGGCGGGTACGCGGCTGGCAGCCTGCGAGGCCCTGGCTGACTCGCCGAACGTGGCGACGAACGCTTTCGGCGCGAGCTTTTTGCCCGGAACGTAGGGCGCGGGGGTCGGTGGAGGCGTGGGTGCGGGCGCCGGCGGCAGCGATCGCCCGCCGAGCGCGGCGCCAATTGCGGCCTTGGTCGCCGCGCCGACGATGCCGTCGGCCTCCAGCCCGCTGCGCGACTGAAACGCACGCACCGCGCGTTCGGTGTTCGAACCAAAATCACCGTCCACTGCCAGATCGTAGCCGAGCCCCACGAGAGCGCGCTGCAGGCTGCTCACGCCGTCGCCTTTGCTGCCCCGGCGCAGCGTCGGGCCCAGCATGAACTCGGCGACGCCTTTCAGGCGTTCCACCAACCCCGGATCGCCGCCCGCTTCGCCTGCGAGCAGGGCTTCAAGGGTGAGGGTCTCGCCTGCGGGAGATTCGCCCTCGCAGGCGGCGCGCACCTCCTCGCCCTCGTCCTCACCTTCGGCGAGGTCCTCGTGCCAATTCTCCTGCCAGGTCTCTTGCGAAGTCTCTTGCCAATTCTCCTGCCAATTCTCTTGCGAAGTCTCCTGCGATCCCTCGTCCTCCGCTTCGCCCTGCGCGCCCGGCAGCGGCGCGAGGTCGAGGTGGAAGTGGATGATGAGGGGATGCGGTCCGTGCCAGTTGAGCCCGGTCACACGCTTCTTCTTGTCCTTGCGCGTCGTACCAACGAAGATCACGTTGCGCTTGCCGGTCTCCCGATTGATGGAGTCGGCGACGGCGAAATCGTTGTAGATGATCCGCCACTTCGCCTGCATCGCCTTCGCGGTCTCGTTCACTGCGCGCAGCAATCTCACGGCGTCGTCGCGGAGATAGAAGCCGCGGGCGTCGCGCTTGTTCAGGAACAGATCGAGCGAATAGCCGCGATCGTTGAAGCTCCCGCCGCCATGTCCGCGATAGGTGCCCGCACCGACGCCTGGGCCGTAGCGGCGGCGCAGCTCGGCAAGGAAGCGGACCATGATCGGCGCGACAGGCGCCTTGTCGCTTCCGTCGATCGACGCGTGACTGACCAGTTCCACCCGCTGCGCCGGCGGCCCGAAATCGCCGAGCGAGCCGCCCGAGGGCTCGGTGCGGAAGTGCATCTCTTCCTCGCGGCTGATCATCCAGGCGCGGCGGAGTACGTCGTCGGCATATTTCGTCCCAAAGCGCATGCGTGCGCCCTTCAGTGTGTCCTCGTAGTCGCCGCGCAGCGCCGCGATCCGCTCGTCGACCGAAGGCTTGCCGCCCGTCCGCCGCGACCATTCCGCAGCCAGTCCGGCAATGAAGGCATCGAGATCCTCGTCGGGAGGCCGCGGCGCCGGCGGGGTTGGAGCAGGTGGCATCGGCAGCGGCGCGATCTTGCCGGCGAGCGCTGCGGCGATGGCCACCTTGGTGCGCGTGCCGACCACGCCGTCGGCGGTGAGGCCCGAGCGGGACTGAAAGGCGCGGACCGCTTTCTCGGTCGCAGCGCCAAATCGTCCGTCGATTTCGCCCGGCGAATGGCCGAGTTGCGCCAGCGCGCGCTGCAGCGCTTCGACACCGGCGCCGCCGCTGCCGCGGCGAAGCGTCGATCCGAGCGCAAGGGCCGAGACGCCTTTCAAGGGGGCGGCAACTCCATCGTCCTCGGCGTCGAGTGCGCGTACGCCGACGCCTGCAGGCCATACCGCGTCATCCGATTCCGGTCCGAACCACTCGGCCTCAAGATTTTGCGGCGCAGAGTGGCCGCCGCATCCGCACCCTTCGTGCTCGATTTCGTCCTCGGACGATTCGGGCCAGCGCGTGTCGGAGAAGGCCTCGTCGAGCGTGTCGCCAGCAAGGCCTGCCTCGACGTCCAGCCAGGCCAGCGATTCCCGGTCGTCTCCTTCGAAATGAGCTTCTGCGCCCGACGTCCCATCGAAATCCTCGAATGCTTCGCCGTCCGTGGCCTTACCGAGCTCGCTCAGCAGGGTCGGAAGCAGTTTGCCGGGCAGCGCGCAATGGGTGATCGAATTCGGCACCGGGCGCAGCGCCACCGCGCCCGCACTGGAGCGGCCGTCGAATTTGTCGGTCGGAGATTTCGCGCGGTAGATGATGTCGACGCCCAAATTCGGCCGCGCTGCGGCGAGCGCCCTGAATGCCGCGACGGGTGGGCTGCCGTAGGTCGCATCGAGCACCCACACCTTGACGAGCTTTGCGAGCGCGCCGGTGCCGAGCGCGGCGGATTTGTTCGCGTTGGCGAGTGGATAGAGCACGCCGTAGGCGCGCGAGTGCCCGGCAATGACAAGCCGGCCGATGTGCGTGGCGCTCCGCTCGAGGCGGCGGTTCGTCTCGCCCAGCACTTCGGCAAACAGCGCATTGAGCTGCGCAGGCCGGTCGAGGCCCCGTGCACTCCAGCCTGCGTCGCTCCCGGTCTGGAGCTGCGGCACGACCAGCAGCATCGGCCGGCCGCTGTCGGTCACGATCTTGCCGAGCCGGAAGGTGGCCTCCGTCACGATGCCCGCCGGCATGGCTCGCGGCACGCCGCACGGACTGAGCAGCCCGTGGATGTAGAGCAGCATGTCCAGCGGTCCGCTGCCTCGTACGGCCGCGGCCGACGCGAATACGGCAACCTTCGTGCCGGTGACGCGGGAGCGGTAGATCCATAGCGCGCCGTCGAGATACGGCTTGGTGGCCGGGACGACGGCTTCGCTTTCGAACTCGCGCGTGATCGTCGGCTTGCGGCGAAACTCCCAGTGCCATTCCTCGGTCGGCAACTGCTCGAAGCCGTAAGCCGCTGCGTTCCGCTTCAGCCACCCGTAGAACCAACTCCTGCGCCAGTTCGCTCGCGCTGCGTCACTGCTGTTGTTGGCGACCTCGTGTCCCGCTTTTCTGTTCTGGTAGAAGTCGACGGCAATGCCGTTCTGGTGATTGCTGTAGCCCGGCGCCGCGATCCGGCCACCGAGGCCAAAGCCGCCATAGGCCTTCGACTTCAGCATGTAGGCGATTGCGGCCCTGGAATGCGGGCCGTCGGCGAGAGCTTCGCGGTGCGCGCGTGTCCGGTTGTAGTAACCCTTGAAATAGGTGAGCCACAGCGAGCGCTGGTGGTCGCTGCCGCGATAACCGCTTGCGGCGGTCAATCGTTTCGTCCGCAGCGCATCGGCATCACCCGCGTTCTGAGCCTTCTGCAGATCTGCATTTGCAGCGGCGAGCAGGCGGCCGGCGGCCCGCGCGGTCTCCGGCCGGGTCTTGACGCTGGTGCCAGGGATCGTCTCGATCTGAGTGCCGTCGAGGTCGGGCAGGGGAGCCCCCCTGGCCTTGCGGCTGCGCGCGATGTGCTCGGCTAGCACGCTGTTGCGAAAGGCGACCTGTTCCGCTGTTGCCGTCCACGCCTCGGACTCGAGATATTCGTCCTCGCCGGCATGTTCGTCTTCGGCGCAGCGGCTGGCGCCCGATTCCAGCTCGAGAGCCTCCTCGAGCTCGTGCGCCCAAGCCTCCGGGCCTTCGTCTCGCGCGGCTTCGTCGTCCGCGGCCAAGCCATGCGAGTCCCACGCCCGGGCTTCAAGCCCGGTGAACGACGTTTCATCGAAATCTTCCGACGACGCGCCCTCCTGCTCCGGCTCGAAGGCCTCGCTGAGCAGGTTCATGCCTTCGACGGCGAAGAAGGCGTAGCTATCCGCGTTGTCCAGAGCCTGCTTCGGAGACAAGGTCGAATATTTCGGTTCGTGCTCATAGGCCTGGTCCTCGATGCCGACATAGCGATGCGCGACCTCGTGGATCAGGGTCACCTCTTGCGTGTCGGGCGCCAGCGCACTGAAGTTGCAGTGCCTTGCCCGCGCGTCGAAACAGATATGGACCTTGCCAAAGCCGCCGAACAACTGCGTCGTCAGGGCATAACCGCAGACGGCTCCCTTGCCGTCGGTCGCGCAGTCGGCCTCGCCGCGGAACTTGATTCCGTCCTTCAGCGCCTTTTCAATCCGCATCAGTCGTGTGACGATGTGACGGAGATCGTCGTGCCTTGTCGTGTGAAAATGACGCAGCAGCAGCTGCTGCGTGGCTGCGCCCATCCTGTTCGGCCGACCGTAGGCGCTGCCGACGAACGAGGCCGCATGCCGGACCGCGCGCAGACACCGTTCGGTAACGTCGAGCAGCAGCCGCTTCTGCGTCGGCGTGCAGTTCGCGAAGGAATGAGGTGAGCCCACTTCCTCCTCGAAGGCCTCGGATTCGCCGGCACCAGTCCATTCCGTTTCGCCTGCTTCGTCCGAAAACGCGACGAACGGGTTGCCCTCGAGCGTGGCGAACGTTTCAATTCCGCCGCGGTTCTCCGGCTCGGACGTCTCGGCGAAGGGAGCGTCGAGGCCGAGCGGGTCGAGCGATTGGATCTCCTGCATGGACCCGTGCATCGTCTGCCTCCTGCGTTGACCTTAGCGTGCGCCGACGAGCAGCGGCGGCCGGGTCGGCGGCCGCATCTCGATCGGCTTTGCGCGTATCTTCAGATCCTTGCCGGTTGCGGATGCCCACTCGGTGATGACCCGCCTGCTGGAAGCTCCGATCGGCGAGGCTGCGTTCGGCGGCGAGCCGAGTGGCGGCTGCTCGAGGTAGAGAACCCAGGCCAGTTCAGGTCCGGACACGACGCCGGACTCGACGATGCGCAGGAAGCGGGAAAGATCGCCAGCCATCGAGAACAGGGCGGACGACTTGCTATGCGGCGCGAGACCGACGCGATCGCCTATCAACCGCAGGCGCTCGTAAGGGCTCGTCGCGTTGGCGACCAGATCCTCGACGACCGGCGTGTTGGCGCTCAGCGTCAATTCGGCCCAGCCGAGGGCCGTCGCTGCGACCAGCTCCTCCCGGCTGAGCAACTGATTTTGCCGCCGGGCGCGCAGTGCAAATCGCAATGCCTCGGCGATCCTGAAGATCCGGTCGTCGTCGGAGGCGTTCACGCCGGATGTGTTACGGACATTGGTGATCGCCTGCCACAGCTCGAAAAGGAGTTCCTCGAACACCTGGATGAATGTCGCGTTCGCATGCGTGGCCTTGTCGTAAGTGGGCGGCCGGTTGTCGTCGGTGCCGAATGCCAGGTCGAGGCCGAAGAGCCGCCAGTAGGCGTTGCGCCGCACCGCCTCGGGATCCGGTCGGATGACACTGGTGGACAGCCACGGCGCAAGCGGGTTGGCGGCGCCGAACAGCAGAACTTCCGTAATCTCGAGCCAGCGCTGGGTCGCGATTGACGGGATGCCCAACCCTTCGCCGGAGCGATACTCCCGGACGACGCGGCGCAGGATCTGGACGGCGCGTGTGTTCTCCAGGACGTAGCTGTAGCCGAGGTGGTCCCATTGCGGAATACCGGCCAGCGACGGATCCGGGATGAACGACACGAACAAGCCGGTACCGTAGCCGAGGAAGCCCCGGCGGGCGTCGCTGGCCGGCTGCGGATTCGGCGGCGGCCCCCAGACGCGAAATGCGTTCCAGACCTGTTCCATGTGGAGCAACAGATCGAACGGGTCGCACGTGAGCACGATTGCGGCGGCCGCGTCGCGCGACATGTTGGACGGCGGCGCCATCATGCGGTCAATGAGCTGCTGGATCATGACTAATACCCTTCGTTGTCGCGTGGGCCTGGAACGACTTCGCCGATGAACGGGACGGGACGAGTGTCGATCGGTACGGCCGACGCTCCAGCCCAGCGCGGCCGCGCCGTGGATGCGATCATGCTTGCAAGACGCGCGTTCACATCGCCATCCGTGATCGGAACGCGATGAGGTCCAATCTCCGCCAGCGGTGCGAGCCTGGTGGACATCTCCTCGATCCCGTTGGTCAGGATGCATTCGATCGCGCTCATCTGCGACAAGCGGCTCAACGCCTCGTTCAAGTGGCACATCTCCTGCTCGCGCTTCGCTTCGCGCTGCTGCAGTTCGTCGATCGTCCGCTTGAGGAGGTCGATCTCCCGGTTTTGCGAGTGGCCGCCCGACTGACGTTCCGCAACCCCGATCGCGGACACCGATCCCGCCGATGGTGAAGGCTTCCTGGACATGTCGCATTCCTTTCTCTGTTCATGCCGCTTCGGCTTGGTTGGCGAACCAGCGGCGAGCGCGTTCAATCCACATCGGCGCCGTCTCCGGACATTCGGCCTCGCGCAGGCCGGCGAGTGCGACGATCCGTATTCCCTCACGTTGCCGCCACGCCGGCGACGTCCAGAGCGCTGCGCCGGCGGTGTGTTCGAGCTCGGCAAGCGCCCGCGGCGAGACGCGTTTCGGATCGAGCACGTCGGTCATCGGCCGGCCGCCGAGCCCCGGCACGGGGGCCGAGAGACACGCGTCTGCGATTCTCGGCATCGCCGCCTTCGAGCGGACGAGCAGGGGTCGCAGCGTCTCTTCGGCGAGGGAGACCGGATAATGCGCCTCCATGGCCCGCTGCAGGGCATTCCACGGGCCCTTGTCGCCGAAGCAGAGGCGAGACATTGCGCAGCCGAGGATTGTGCGAAGCCATCCGATCGGGTGCGGGTCGCCCACCGGCCATTGCAGGATCGTGTCGGCGTTGCCGACGACGTCGTAGAGCGCCGCCGTCGAGGCATAGCCGGTGTGAAGAAAGGCAAAGACGTCGGCGCCGATCTCGGAGGCCCAAGGCGTCCACATGGCCTGAAGTTTCTCATCGCCCTTCAGCGCGCGCGCTATGGCCGCGCGCACGGAGGGCATCCAGCCGGTGAGGTGAGCGACCTGATGGCCGGTCTCGTGGAAGAGCGAGGTGGGGCGATAGAGATTGTGGCGCACGATCTTGATGGCAGCGACCGGCATGATGGCCCCGGGCGCCCAGAGGCGGACGCCCGCGCGCAGGATCGATGCGCCGGTTCCCTTGTCCTGGTACACCAGCACTCTTGGCACCGGCTTCCTCGCCAGCTCGAGCACGCCCTGCATGCTCGAGACCGCAAGCCGGTCGAGCGTCGTGAGCGCCTCGCGCAGAGGTGCGCTCGTTCGCGAGTTCACGGCATCTCCGAGGAAGTCCAGCGTGGTGTCGACCTGGACGTAGCGATTGCGGAAACGCTGGACGCTGGTCGAGGCGGCCGGAATGCGTGCCGGATTCCGCTGCGCCTCGGCAACGACGCGCTGCGTCGCTTCACCGAGCGCGATGAGTTCCTCGACGACCGCGTTGATCTGCTGGCGCAGCGGCGCACCGGTGTCGCGTTCGACCGACTTCCATGCCTCGATCGAGGCAAACTCCTCCGCATCGCGGAACGTGCGCGCGGCGGCCAGCCAGTGAGCGACCTGCCGCTGCAGGTCCGAGGTGACGAGATGCTGGTCGATGTCGCGCGTCACTTGCCGCCTCGTCCAGGTGTAACGGAGATGGCGATGCTCGGCGTGCCGCGCAACGAGGCGCCGGACGGCGCCGCCGCGCCGCCGCGCAGCATTTTGCCGATCGCGTCGAGACCCGGGACCGCGGTGAGGCGGATGCGAACGGTCACGCCGGGATCGGGATGTCCGGCCGCGCGCACGAACGCTTCCGCATTGGCCCGTGTCCATTTCGTCAATGCCGGCATCACCCAGGCGCGCAGGTGCTGGCGCAACTGCACGGTCAGGGCGGGCGGCAGCAGCTTGCCCCTGTGGGCGGCGAAGTCCTCGAAAGCCTCGCCGTCCTCACCGTCCTCGCGCAACATCCGGAAAGGAGCTCCACCGCCGGCGGAGAGCCGCTCCATATCCTGGTAGGTCCTGGTGAGCGCCTGCAGCAGCGGCAGGCTTCCCTGGCCTTTGCGGATTGCCGCGACGATTTTCTGCGTCTCAGCCTCCGACAGATAGATGCCGACGGTGATGCGCGCCTGGCGCAGATTCACCGATGTCCAGGCACGGCTTGCGCGCAGGCGCCCGGCCGCGGCCTGTCCTGCCGGGCCCACGGGCAAAGCCGGCGCCGCGCCGGCGCCGAGCGGCTCCAGAATGTAGAAGCGCTGGCCCGCGGCGATCCGCTGTCGCGAGCGCAGGTACGCGGCGGGCACCTGCACGCCGAGCTTCGGTTCGCGCAGCAGAACGCCAGCCGCCGCCGGCGTCAGCGGATGGACGTTGGCGGTGTTGATGTAGCCGCGGCCCGCGCCTGCGGCCGGCCGGTCGATGCGCACCATGCGCTGCAGCGTGGTGCCGGGGGCGGACTGATAGATGTGCATGCGCGCGCGGATCGGAAACTTTGCGCCCGCCGCGCGCATCACCGCGCCGACCGTCGATCCGCCGAAGGTGGGCAACGTGTCCGCAATCTGCGACGTCACCTGGATATCGGGCGTGCGGTTGTACTTGCGATAGGGCCGGAGGCTGCGCGGGCGCCGGCTCACGAAGGTCCCGCCGAGCGAGGGGGCCTGCTGCAGCGATGCGCGAACAAAGCGAGGCGGGAAATGCGTTGCAACGGCCTGGCTGAACGCTTCTGCGGTCGCGAGCTGGGTCAGCTCTTCGTCCTCGAACACGTAGTCTTCGTTCTCGGCGAACAGCCGGACCGTATCCTCGACGACGCTTGCAAGCGCGACCGGGGCCACCTCATCGCTCCGCTCGAGCTGTGCCCGATCCTCGGCCTCGAGCGAGATCAGCTTCAGGCCGGTATCCACGATGGCGCTCGACAGCGGCCCTTTGAGCTGCGGTCCCACCCATTTGCCGATCAGCTGCCCGAGATAATTGGCGAGGAAGCCAACCACCTTCGGCCGGCCGACGAGGTTGATTCCGAGACGCAGCGCGCCGAGCAGCGCGGGAACGAACTGTTCGATCGCCGGCGCGAGATCTTCGTCCTCGTCGGCGTCGCGCAGCCGTTCGATCAGTGCGCCGCGCGCCTCTGCGAGCACCTCGAGTTCCCGGGTCTCGATCTCGCTCTCATCCGTCGCGCCGAACGCTTCGCCTTCGAACTCGGCTGCCACATCGCCCGCCATTGTCTCGGCGATGGCCGCGTCGAAGGATTCGGCGAGCGACTCCATGTCGGTCAGGTTCGCCGGTGAGACCTGGGCTTCGTCGATGCTCTCCTCCGAAGCCTCGGACGTGAATCGGGCGGCGAGCGCGCGTGCGTGCGGCTGCAGAGGCGCCGGCAGCCGGCCGATGGCGAAGGACAGGACGCGCCGGAGCAAAGGATTGATCAGGCCGCGCAGCCGGTTCAGAACCGGCCCGAGCAGCGAGCCCGCGACCTTGCCGACGCTTTTCGCCACGTTGGCAACGGTCTTGACGACGCCCTTGGCTTTCTTGATGAGCTTGCCGATGAACTCTTCGCCGGCCGGCGTCAGTTCTCCGGCCGACGGATCGAACCTCTCCAGCACCTCGTCGAGCTGCTGCTCCGAGAGGGAGCCGACGTCCAGGCCGGCCATGCCCGCTTCCAGCGCCTGCAGATACTGTTGCGCCTCGAAGCGCACCGGGGCGAGGTGCGCGTCGGCATAGCGTTCGCGCTCCTGCGCCGACGCCGGCGTCTCGCCGACGAACCGCTCGTCGAGGGCCTGCTCGGTTTCCTCGGCGAGAAATGCAAGCGCTTCGTCGAACGACTCGTCGCGAAGCTCGGCATAGACTTCGGCCACCAGGCGGTCGGTCTCCGACTGGCTTGCGCCGCCATCGAGCGTCGCCGCGAACGGCGTGAGATTCTCGCTCCACGGCGCGAAGCCGATCGCCGCGCCGTTGCCGGTTTCGGCGAACGCTTCAGCGAACGGATTTTCCTGCGGGGCGAAGAGGTGGGATGATTCTTGTTGGTTCAGCATCGCGCTACTCCGGCCTCCTGAACGTCTCCGGCGCAGTTGAGCATCACCGCCGTCCGCCGCTGTGTGCGCCGCCGTTGCCTTGCCGTCTTGTTCGCGGGCGCACTGCGTGCCGCAGCCGTGGCCGGCGGCGCCGCGCCGGTGTTTCTGAGGCGTCCACGCAGCGTCGCGGCATCATCGGGAGGAGGA
Source organism: Bradyrhizobium sp. CCBAU 53415 (assembly GCF_028128735.1). NCBI lineage: Bacteria > Pseudomonadati > Pseudomonadota > Alphaproteobacteria > Hyphomicrobiales > Nitrobacteraceae > Bradyrhizobium > Bradyrhizobium sp. CCBAU 53415. The sequence continues at coordinate 1,267,280 of NZ_LBJF01000027.1, forward strand.
AGAAGGCCAGCCCTGCAGCCACCGGAAAAGTATGAAACAAAAGGGAGGGGGAGCTAATGCGCCGTGCGCGAGGCGGGACAAATGCTCGCCACGCGTTTCGCCAGCGCCTCATCCGGGGCCACGCCCAGCTCGCAGGCAAGGCGCTTTGCCAGCGAACGATAGCACTGGACCGCCTGGTAGCGGTTGCGCTGGGCGAGATAGGCATCGATCAGCGCTTCGGCCGCCGACTCGCGCAGCGGCTCGGCGGCGAGCGCGGCCATCCCGGCCTGTGCCGCCAGTGCGAGATCGCCGGACGTCGTCATCATCCTGCAGGCTGCTTCGAGCGCCTCCACCCGTAGCAGACGGAACGCCTCCTGCCCGGCGATCAGCCACTCCTCATGCCAGCCGGGCAGAACGTCGTTCGAGAGCAACACGATGTCTTCGTAGGTCAGCGCCTCGCCCCTGAGCGCGTGGGCCGCAACGGCCTGCGCGCGCGCGAAATCGACGTCCGCCGACAGCGCCAGCTCGTCGCCCACGGCCTCGATCCAGCCGCGCGGAACGTGCCACAGCGCACGGCGGAGGTTGGCCCGGCCGGCGTCTTCGGGGAGGTCGAGCCAGAGATTGCCGGCGGCCGCGGTCCGCGAGACGGGCCGGCCCTGCAGTGCGAGGTAGGCGAGAAGCCTGCGCGCCGGGAGCGAGAGGCGAACCATCGGATAGACGCCAAGCCGCCCGAGAATGGCAACCTTGCGCTCCACGATCCTCTCTGCGATGCCCCCCGTCATGAAGAGCCTTCCTGGTCGCGAGACTATGAATGGTTCGACCGAGCTCGGGCCGGCCGGGTAAAATCTTCCGATTGAGCCGTTCGTATTCGGCCGGTCCCTTCAATTCTCGCCACTAGTCCGACAACCGGCGTCGAACTGTACGCCCGCCGCCCATCGTCGGCAACAAATCGGGTTGGAGCTCGAGGCCGTGACTTAACGACAGATTTAGTAGCGTTTTACAGTTCGATGGCGCCTGACCCGGACAGTCGCCTGGTGCAGATGCTTGATCTCCCGACCAGTCCGTACCGTAACGGTATTCTCTGCCCCGATAGTATGAACTAGTTCATTCTTGAGCCGCGTCGCGCCACGATTTCACCCTGCAAGAAACCCGCCGTCCACGGCGACAACAGTTCCGGTCGCGTATCGCGACGCCGGCATGCAGAGGAAAGCAACGGCACCAGCAATGTCCTCGGGCTGTCCCCAGCGCTTGAACGCGATGCGGTCGGCGATGCGCTGATAATGCGCGCGGTCGGTGCGGCCGGCGGCGTTGATCGCGGTTTCGATATAGCCGGGTGCGACGGCATTGACGCGAATGCCTTCCTCGGCCCATTTCAAGGCGAGTGCCTTGGTCAGCATCACGACGCCGCCCTTGCTGGCGCAATAGGCGGGAATTCGCGGCAGCGCCAGCGTGGCGTTCATCGAGGCGATGTTGACGATCGAGCCCCTGGTCTCCGCCAGCTGCGGGCGGAACGCCATGCAGGTCCGGAACGTGCCGGTGAGGTTGACGTCGAGCACCTTCATGAAGGTCTCGATCTCGAATTCCTTGTCGCGCGCCAGAATGCCGGCGCAATTGACCAGCGCGTCGACGCGCTTGTGCTCTCCGGCGAAGGACGTGACGGCGGCATCATCGGCGACGTCGAGCGTCGCCAGCGTGAGGCCGTCGCGTGGTCTGAGCAGGGTGCGGGCAAGATCGGCCTCGTTGGCGCCGGTTGCGGTGACGGTCGCGCCGAGATCGCAAAACTGGTTGCTGATCGCAGCGCCAATGTCGCCGGCGCCGCCGATCACGACGGCATGGAAGTCGGGTGCGAGCGAAAAATTGGAAGTCATCGAAGGTCTCACTTCAGGAATTTCGGAGGCGGGGCCGTCGACTCGCGGACCACCAGCGAGAAGTCGATCTCGCGATGCATGATGGTCTGCTCGCCGGCGAGGCTGCGCACCAGATATTCGCCGGCGCGCTGCCAGGTCTCTCCGGTCGGAACGTGGATCGTGGTCAGGCTCGGCCGCAAATGGCGGCTCCAGTCGAGGTCGTCGAAGCCGACGACCGACAGATCGCGCGGCACGGAAAACCCGTCACGCTCCGCCTCGAGCAGCACGCCATAGGCGATGACGTCGTTGCCGCACACCACGGCGGACGGCCGGTCCTTCAGGTTCAGGAGATAGCGCGCCGCCTCGCGCGCATCGTCGAGCGTATAGGGTACCTCGACATGCCATTGCGGAGGCAGCTCGATGCCATTTTCCGTCAGCGCGCGGCGAAAGCCGGCGACGCGGGCGCTGGCGCGGTCGTTGTTGCGCTGGAGCGCCGAGACGATCCCGATGCGGCGGTGGCCGAGCTCGATGACGTGCGCGGCCGCGCGATGGGCGGCGGCTTCGTTGTCGGTGCCGACGCAGGGGTAGGGCCGATCGGGCTGGTAGATGCCGACATTGATGAACGGCACCGCATTGTCCGCAAGCAGCTTGCGCAGTCCTTCGTGGTGGCAGTCGCCGCGCAGCACGAGACCGTCGACGCCGCGGCTGATCAGGTTTCGTGCCTGTTGCAGCTCGATATCGAGGTCATAGCCGCTCGTGGTCAGGAACAGCATGTATCCAACCGAGGACAGATATTGCTGCAGCGATGCTATGCCGCGCGCAAACATCGTGTTGTCGATCGTTGGCACGATAGCGCCGAGGGTACGCGAGCGACGCGACGAGAGGATGCGCGCCGGCGCATGCGGGATGTAGCCGAGCGCCTCGATGGCCTGTTCGATCCGCGCGCGCAGGGAAGGGCTGACCGCATCCGGATTGTTGAGGGCGCGCGATACCGAGGCCGTCGACACGCCGGCGCGCGCTGCCACGGCGCGGATGCCCTGTTTCACAGATTTGGCGTTGGTCAGTCTCATGAATGTAACGTTACATCCTGCGTGGCGAGCCGTGAAGTGGCGAAAACGAAGTAAATCTGCCGTAGATCGCAGCACGTGTCCATCGCTTGACACCGCGAATGTGAGGGCTAGATTGTAACCGTTTTCAGAACACGTTCAAAATTGGCCTGCCGACTTAAGGCAGCCAGCCGGGAGGAGAGTTCGATGAAGGCCAGGATGCTCGCGACGCATGTCGCGTTGCCGGTTCTCGTGATTGCCGCCGTCAGTGGGCAGGCGGGCGCCGCCGATTTCGACTGGATGAAGTTCAAGGGCAAGACCGTCACCTTTCTTGCCAACAACAATCCGGTCTCGCAGGCGCTGCTGACCTATAAGGCCGACTTCGAGAAGTTGACCGGCATGACCCTGAAGGTCGACGGTTATCAGGAACAGCAGATGCGCCAGCGTCTGGTCACCGTCATGAACGCGAACAGCGACGAGGTCGACGTGTTCATGACGCTGCCCTCGCGCGAGGGCGAGCAGTTCGCCGCAGCCGGCTGGTACGCCGACCTCACGGCGATGGCCAAGAATGAAGTCGCCAAGGAGTACGACCCGGCCGGGCTGAGTCAGGCCTTGCTGAAGGCCGCGACCTTCGGCGGCAAGTTGACCAGCATGCCCATGAATCTCGAAGGGCCGATCTTCTATTACCGTACCGACATCTTCAAGAAGTGCGGCCTCGATGCGCCGAAGACGATCAAGGACGTCGAAGCGGCCGCCGAAAAGATCAAGACCTGTGACAGCGCGGTAACGCCGTTCGTCTCGCGCGGTCTCAAGCCTGCGGTCGCCTACACCTTCAGCAACATGCTGCACAATATCGGCGGCACGTATATGGCCGGCGGCAAGTCCAACCTCTGCTCGGCGAAGGGCAAGGAGGCGCTCGAAACCTATAGCCGGCTGCTGCGCGATTTCGGGCCGCCCGGCGTGGTCAACTACAGTTTCCAGCAGATCTCCGCGCTCTACCGCAGCGGCCGCGCCGCGATGGCGTTCGAATCCTCGAACGAACTGCGCACGGTGATGGAAGGCGGCGCGCGCCTCAAGGACACCGGCCTGCTGCCGTTCCCGGCGGGCGCGGCCGGCCAGGTGCCGACGACAATCGGGTGGGGCATGGCGGTGTCCGCGCACAGCAAGCAGCCGGGTGCGGCCTGGTACTTCGTGCAGTGGGCGACCAGCCCCGAGGTGCAGAAGAAAATGGCACTCCAGGGCATTGCGCCGCCGCGTCCGTCCGTCGCGAACGATCCTGAATATCGCAAGTGGATCGAGGAGGAACCGGTGCGCAAGGAGTGGCAGGCTGCGCTCGACGTACTCGCCACCAAGGGCTCGTCCGAAGTCGGCTATCCCATCGTCGCCAATCCGCAATCGCGCGAGTTCATCGGGCAGGCGGTGCAGGATCTGATCCTGAAGCAGAAGACCGTCGATCAGGCTTGCGCGGATGCCGACAAGGCGCTGGATGCGCTGATCGCGCTGAACTAACCGCCCGGTGCCGGCTGGCTCGCTGCCCGCCGGCACCCAACTCGATCGAGGACACGAACGCATGTCTGACACGGCTGCGACACTCACGCAGGACCGGCAGAAGCTGGAGATGGCGGCGCTTTCGGCACCGGCCGTGATCTTCACGGTCGCGATGATCGCGTTTCCGGTCGTCTATACGATCTGGCTCGGTTTCCAGAATTTCTCCTCGACCGGCAAGCAGTCGTTTGCGGGCCTTGCCAACTATTCGAAGCTGGTGTCCGACTACGAGTTCTGGCACGGGCTATGGGTCACGATCGCGCTCTATGTGCTGTCTCTCGTGCTGCAACTCGTCTTCGGCGTCTGGCTGGCGCTGGTGCTGTTCCATGCCAAGCGGCTGCCGGGCATCGTGCGCTCGTTGTTCATCTCGCCCTTCATGATGCCGCCGGTGGTGGCGGGCATGATGTGGCTCGTGATCCTCGATCCGTCGCTCGGCGCCGCCAACTACATCCTGCAATCGTTCGGCCTGCCGCCATCCGACTGGCTGGCCTCGCCGTCCCTCGTCATTCCGACCGTGGCGCTGATCGACAGTTGGCAGTGGACACCTTACGTTGCCTTGATCGTGCTGGGCGGCCTCCAGTCTCTTCCGCCAAGCGTCTATGAGGCCGCGCAGATCGATGGTGCGTCCCCGTTCAGGACCTTCCGGCGCATCACGCTGCCGCTGCTGCTGCCGACCATCGTCACTGCCGCAATCCTGCGCAGCGTCGATCTCCTGCGCTTCTTCGACATCATCTACATCACCACCCAGGGCGGTCCCGGCAACGCCTCGAACACGCTCAACATCTACGGCTTCCGCGTCGGCTTCGAGTTCTTCAACATCGGCTATGCCAGCGCCCTCATGCTGACGCTGACGGCGATCGTGTTCGGCGCCGTGCTCGCCTTCAACCGCCTGCGCGGCGCAGTGGCGTGGTGAAGTCATGACCGATGCCGCCACCACCGATCGCTGGATACGCTGGCTCAACACCGCGCAGCTTGTGCTCGCCGGCGTGCTCATCATGGCGCCGACGGTCTGGATGGTGCTGTCCTCGTTCAAGCCGTCTTTCGAAGTCACTGCCTATCCGCCGACGCTGATCTTCTCGCCGACGCTCGACAATTACGTCGAACTGACCAGGACCACGCCGTTCCTGAGCTACGCGCTCAACAGCCTCATCGTCACGGTCGGCTCGACCGCGCTCGGGCTGATGTTCGGGATTCCTGCGGCCTTCGCCGTCTCCTGGACGCGCATTTCCTGGCCGGCCATCCTGACGCTCGCCGCGCGCATGGCGCCCGGCACGCTGTTCCTGCTGCCGTGGTACGTCATGTTCCGGCAGGTCGGCATGATCGGCTCCTACACTGCGCTGATCCTCAGCCACGCCGTGATCACGCTGCCGATCGTGATCTGGGTCCTGCTGCCGTCCTTCGACGGCATCCCGCGCAGCGTGTTCGAGGCGGCGCAGGTCGATGGCTGCAGCGTCACGCGCATTCTCTGGCGCATTGCGCTGCCGCTGGTGGCATCAGGCGTTGCCGTCTCGGCGATCCTCGCTTTCGTCTTCTCGTGGAACTACTTCCTGTTTGCGCTGGTGCTCTCCAATGGCGACACCAAGACGCTGATCGCAGCGGCCTTCAACTTCATCGGCGAAGGCTCGACGCAATGGGGCGCTCTCATGGCTGCGGCGACGCTGATCGCATTGCCGCCGCTGGTGCTGGCAGCTCTCGTGCAGCGCTGGCTGGTGTCCGGACTGACGCTCGGTGCGGTGAAAGGTTAGCTATCTGATGAATTTGTCACCCCGTCCCAATTCGATCATGCAGGCTGCGGTCTTCCACGGCAACGACCGCATCACCATCGAGCGCGTGGCGATGCCGGACGTCGGCACCGGCGAGGTGCTGGTGCGCGTCTCGCGCACCGCGTTGTGCGGCTCGGACTTCAAGCTCTGGCACAAGGGCGCCGAGTTCACCGCCGGCCATGAGATTTTTGGCGTCGTCGAGCAGCCCGGTCACCGCCTCCATGGTCGCCGTTGTGCCGTCTACATACCGTTGCACTGCGACCACTGCGCGGCCTGCAAGCGCGGCGACACCCAGATGTGCCTCGAAGTCTCCAGCCTGATCGGCTGGAACAGGCCGGGCGGTTATGCCGAATATGTGCCGGTGCCGGAAAACTGCCTGCTTCCGGTGCCCGACGATATCGAGGACAGCCTCGCGCCGCTGCTGCTCGACACTATCGGCACATCGGGCCACGCGGTACGCTTCGTCGGCCGCGTGGTGCCACCGAGCGAGGCCGGACCGGTGCTCGTGATGGGTGCAGGGCCGGTCGGCCTCGGCGTCGTGCTGGCTCTCCGCGCCCTCGGCTACGATGACATCTGCGTCGCCGATCCCAACGCCGCGCGGCTCGGAATCGCGCAATCCTTCGGCGCGAAGGCGTATCCCGTAGGCGATACTTCGAAGCGCTTTGCCTTGATCATGGAATGCTCGGGCGCGCACGCGGCGCGCAACCTCGGCATCGAGCTGGTCCTGCCGCGCGGCGCGCTGGTGCTGGTCGGCGAAAATGCCGCGCCCTGGACCATCGAGGAAGGCAAAGTATTCCGCCGCAAGGATTTCTACATGATCCGAACCTTCTACTTCCCGGTCTCGGATTTCGAGCCGAATGTCGAGCTGCTGCGCAAGTACAAGGACGAATACCGCGTTCTCGTCGACGGCGAGTTCGGTCTCTCGGCGCTGCCCGAGAATTTCGCCCGCTTCGCCAAGGGCGAGCTGATCAAGCCCGTGCTGGCGCTGGACTGAGCGATCATGGCCTCGATCTCGATCCGCAATCTCGTCAAGCGCTATGGCAATTTCACCGTGATCCCCGATCTCAACCTGGAGATCGCGGACCATGAGTTCGTCGTTTTCGTCGGCCCGTCCGGCTGCGGCAAGTCGACCTTGCTGCGCATCATCGCAGGTCTTGAGCCGATCTCGTCCGGAGACCTCTACATCGGGGACAAGCGCGTCAACGGCGTGCAGGCCGCGCAACGCGATATCGCCATGGTGTTCCAGGACTACGCCCTCTATCCGCACATGAAGGTATACGACAACATGTCGTTTGCGCTGGAGCTGCGGGGCCTGGCGAAGGCCGAGATCGACGCGCGCGTGAGACGCGCCGCGGCGCTTCTGCACATCGAGCCCTATCTCGACCGCAAGCCGAAAGAGCTCTCCGGGGGCCAGCGCCAGCGCGTCGCGATGGGCCGGGCCATCGTGCGCAATCCCAAGGCGTTCCTGTTCGACGAGCCGCTGTCCAATCTCGACGCAAAACTGCGCGGGCAGGTGCGTGCCGAGATCAAGGCGCTGTCGCAGGAGCTCAAGACCACCATGGTCTTCGTAACCCATGACCAGATCGAGGCCATGACCATGGCCGACCGCATCGTGGTGCTCCAGAGCGGCACGATCCAGCAATACGACACGCCTGAGACGGTCTACGAGCGGCCTGCCAACCAGTTCGTCGCCGGCTTCATCGGCTCGCCCGCGATGAATTTCTTCCCGGTCGAATGGCGTGACGAGCGTGCGATTCTCTCGCAAGGTGGCGCGGCGGTGCCGCTCGACGGTGAGACCGCGGGACGTCTGCGCCAGGCCGGCAATGCCGTGCTCGGCATTCGCCCGGAGCATTTTGCCGTCGCCGCCGATGCCGTCGATGGTCTTGCCATCGACATCAGGCTGGTCGAACCGCTCGGCTCGGATACGCTGATCCATTTCGATCTCGCCGGTGCCTCCGCCATAGCGCGGGTCGATCCGTCGCTGCGGCCGAAGGTCGGCGAGCGCATCAATCTGCGCCCGCAGCCCGGCAAGACGCATTTGTTCGATGCCGGCAACGGGCAGGTCTTGCGATGAGTGCATCGGCGAACATCGGCGATCTCTCGGCGCTGGACGACGTCGTGTCCGGGGCCGCTCCCGTGCACGTGATCTGCCTCGGACTGGCAGCGCTCGACCTGGTCTGGCGCGTCGAGCGTCTGTTCGCGGGCCGCAGCGAGAAGATAAAGGCGACCGGCTACGGCACGCTTGGCGGCGGCATGGCCGCCAATGCGAGTGTCGCAGTCGCAAGGCTCGGCGCGTCCGTCGCGTTCTGGGGGCGGGCAGGGAACGATGCCGCCGGCCATGAGATGAGGTCGGCATTCGTTTCCGAAGGCGTCGATGTCCAGAATTTCCGGCTATTTTCCGATGGCCGTTCGTCCGTCTCCGGTATCATCGTCGACGGCTCCGGTGAGCGGCAGATCGTGAACTTCCGTGGCCTCTATCCGGAGGCCGCAGACTGGCTTCCGCTCGAATCCGTTGCTGGGGCAGCCTCGGTGCTGGCCGATCCGCGCTGGGTCGAGGGTGCCGCGACGCTGTTCCGGGAGGCGCGGGCGCGCGGCATTGCGACAGTGCTCGACGGCGACATGGCGGATGCCGAGGTGTTCGAGCGTCTGCTGCCGCTGACCGACCACGCCATCTTCTCCGAGCCCGCACTGGCGTCCTTTGCCGGTTCGGCCGATGACAAATCTCTCGCAGCGCTCGCGCGCTTCGGTTGCCGGGTGATCGCGGTCACGCGCGGCGAAGGCGGCGTGAGCTGGTACGAGAACGACCGCCTGCACCGGCAGGCGGCCTTTGCCGTCGACGTCGTGGACACTACGGGCGCCGGCGACGTCTTCCACGGGGCCTATGCGCTGGCGATCGGCGCCGGCCTCGATGTGCCTGCCGCCATGGCATTTTCGGCGGCCGCGGCCGCGATGAAATGCCGTCACGCCGGGGGGCGGAACGGAATCCCCGATATCAACGAGTGTCTTGCATTCATGAGGACGAAGCCATGAGAACGATCGGAAAGAACCGCGGCCTGGCGAGGCTTGCCGACGCGGACGGCCACTTTCGCATGGTCGCGCTGGATCAACGGCCGCCGCTGTTCGACGCCATTGCAAAGGCGAAGGGGATCACGCGCGATCAGGTCGAATATTCCGACGTGACCGCGGCCAAGCGTCTCCTCGTCGAGAACCTAGCCCCGCATTGCAGCTCGATGCTGTTCGATCCGAACTTCGCGGTGCCCGCCGCGATCGACCTGCTGCCGCCGCGTTGTGGCCTCATCATGACCCTCGAGGAGCACCGCGTCGAGGAGACCGCCGGAGGCCGCAAGTCCCGGGCGATCACCAACTGGAGCGTGGAAAAGATCCGCGCCATGGGCGGAGACGCCGTCAAGGTGCTGGCGTGGTACCGGCCGGACGCCGACCCTGCGGTGAACGAACACCAGAAGCGCTTCGTCCGGGAGATCGGCGAGGATTGTGCCCGGCACGACATTCCCTATGTCCTCGAGCTGCTGGTCTATCCGTTCCTCGGCAGCGCCAACCACACCGCCGACTACGTGGAATCGCCCGGCAAGCTTCCCGGCCTCGTCATCGACAGCGTGCGCGAGTTTGCCAGGCCCGAATACGGTGTCGATCTGCTCAAGCTGGAGAGCCCGCTTGCGGCCAACAGCCTGCCGGCCCGCGACGGTAGCGCGGAAGCCAAGGCCGCACAGAACGAGTTCGATGCGATCGGCGACATTTGCCGCGAGCGGAGCATTCCCTGGGTGCTGCTGTCGGGCGGCGCCGCGCCCGAAAAATTCGAGCGCGTCCTCGACTACTCCTATGCGGCAGGCGCAAGCGGTTTCCTGGCGGGTCGCACCATCTGGCTCGACGCCGTGCTGAAAAACTTCCCGGACCGCGCGGCGGTCTCGGCCAGCCTGCGCAGGGATGGCCTCGGAGTGCTCGAAAAGCTCAATCAGCTGACCACGGCCAAGGGCACGCCCTGGAAGGCGCGCTTTCCGGTATTCACCGATATCAAGCAGGAAGGTGACTTCGCGCGCGCCTACTGAAATAGCAGCGGTTTCCGCGTGGTCATCTCGACCGCAGGTCCGCAACATGACTGAGAGCCCCACCATCCGTTCGACCGAGGCGTTCAGGCTATCGCTTTCATCGGCCTCGGCCGGACGGCGCTTGCCTGAACTCAAACGAGCGTCATCGCCATGCCCGCTGCAGCGCTGAAGGCGACGACGATGAGCGGAGGGGCGCGCCAGGCGACCAGCAGGACGAAGCCGACAAGAGCGATGCCGAAGTCGCGTGGCGAATGCACGGTCGTCGTCCACACCGGATCGTACAGCGCAGCGCCCAGCACGCCGACCACCGCGGCGTTGACGCCCCGCATCATGGCCTGGGCGCCGGCGCGCTTCCGGAACGAGTCCCAGAACGGCAGAGTGCCGAGCAGGACCAGGATCCCGGGCAGGAAGATGCCGATGAGGCCGAGCGTCGCGCCGGCGAGCCCGTGCGGCTTCGGAGAGACCACCGTGCCGAGGTAGGCCGCGAAGGTGAAGAGCGGGCCCGGCACCGCCTGGGCGGCGCCGTAGCCGGCAAGGAACGCATCGTCGCTCAACCAGCCCGGGGCGACGAAGGCCTCGCGCAGCAGCGGTAGCACGACGTGGCCACCGCCGAAGACAAGCGCGCCGGAGCGGTAGAACGCGTCGAACAGGGAGACGCCGGTGGATCCCGTCAAGCTGCGCAGCGCCGGCAGCCCCGCCAGCAGGACGAAGAACATCCCGAGAGTGATCAGGCCCACGGTCCGCGACACCCGGATTTCAACGTGTCCGGACGGCGCCGGCGCCTCGCTGCGGCACAGCCACAGACCGGCGAGGCCGCCGAGAACGATCGCGCCGATCTGGGCGATCGAAGCTGTGCTGAAGACGATGATCAGCGCGGCCACGACCGCGATCGATGCGCGTTCGCGGTCTGGACAGAGATTTCGTGCCATGCCCCAGACGGCCTGCGCCACGATGGCGACGGCGGTCAGCTTCAGTCCGTGCAGCAGGCCGGTGCCGGCCGGGCCGCTGAGCGTGCCCGCGCCGTAGGCGAAGAGGACGAGGAGAGCCGCCGAAGGAAAGGTGAAGCCGGTCCAGGCGGCGAGGGCGCCGAGGTAGCCGGCCCGCATCAATCCGATCGAGAAGCCGACCTGGCTGCTGGCGGGGCCGGGCAGAAATTGGCACAGGCCGACGAGATCGGCGAAGGCATGCTCGTCGATCCACTTCCGCCGCAGGACGAACTCGTCGCGGAAGTAGCCGATGTGGGCGATCGGACCGCCGAAGCAGGTCAGCCCCAATTTGAGGAAGATCAGGAGCACTTCGGCAGGCGAGGTGGCGCTCTTGTTCGCCTCGATCGCGTCATCGGTCATGACTTTTCCTTCGACCCCGCATCGTTCCGAGATCGTTCTAGCGGTTATCGGATTTCGATAAAAGATCGGTTCTCCCGTCGGTTCCAGATCATGCGAGCTTGCCAACTTAACTTGTTTTGTTGGCGGAGGTTGCTCGTCCGGCTGTTGCGGGGCAATCGACCGGTGTTACTCAAGGCCAGCCGAAGGAGGTCAGAGCGATGACGACGATTGATCGACGTGGAGACACCCCTCGGTCGCTCATCAGCCGGCGAACTCTGCTTCGCGGCGCGCGGGCCGGTGCATTCTCGCTCATGACCGCCAAGACCCTCCCGCTCGTTCATGCCCAGGCGTTGCCGAAGGAGACGGCCGATTACAAGATCAGGATCGCGCCGATCTCGCTCGAGATCGCGCCCGGAAAAATCATCAAGACCACGGCCTACAACGGAGCCGTTCCCGGGCCCGCACTGCGGGTCAGGGAGAGCCAGCCGGTCCGGATCGAAGTCACCAACGATTCCGGCTGTCCCAATCTGATTCATTCGCACGGCCTCATGATTCCTTCGCGGCAGGACGGGTCGACGGAAGAAGGCTCGCCGATCATCGAGCCCGGCAAATCATTGACCTACGAATATTTCCCGAAACCCTCTGGGACCCGCTGGTATCACAGCCACGCGATGGCGATGACCGATCTCAACAAGAGCACCTATACGGGCGAGTTCGGATTCCTCATCGTGGAGCCCGCCGCCGGCGATCCCGGCGGCTATGACCGGGAGGTGCTGCTCGCCGCGCACCACTGGGAGGGTCACTGGGTCAGCATGCAGGACATCAAGGCAGGCCCGCCGCCCGACAACGGACTGGAGGTCATGTATCGCGCAGCGACCCTCGGCGATCGCATGCTCGGCCACGGAGAGCCGATCCGGGTGCGCGAAGGCGAGCGCGTGCTGTTCCGGGTGCTCAACGCGAGCGGCAATATGGGCATCACGCTCGCGCTGCCGGGACATCGTTTCAAGGTGCTGGCGCTCGACGGCAATCCGGTCCCGACCACCGCGACCGTCGAAATCCTGAAACTCGACGTCGCCGAGCGCGCCGACGTGATCGTGGAGATGAACAATCCCGGCGTCTGGGTCTTCGGCTCGACGGAGGATGGGGACCGCAACATGGGAATGGGCGTGGTCGTCGAATACGCCGGCCGCGGCGGCGAGCCAGCCTGGTCGGCGCCCGCGAAATCCAGATGGGACTACACCGCGTTCGGGCGCTCCGACGTACCGGCCGCAGCGCCCGACGAGACGATCGGACTGAAGTTCGAGAAGATCCCGGGCGGGAGAGGTGGCTACAATCGCTGGACCATCGACGGAAGATCCTGGCCGGACACGAATCCGCTCTTCACCGTCGTCAAGGGCAGGCGGTACCGCCTGGTATTGAACAACAACAGCGGCGACGAGCATCCCGTGCACCTGCATCGCCACTCGTTCGAGATCACGAAGGTGGGAGACAAGCCGACCGCCGGGGTGATCAAGGACACGATCAGCATGCCCAGATACTCGACGGCCGAGGTCGATTTCGTCGCCGACGACCCCGGGCCGACCTTCTTCCACTGCCATCATCAAGACCACATGGACGAAGGCTTCGCCGGGCTGATCACGTATGCATGATGCTATCGGCTTTTCCTGATGGCCTCGCCGGTGAACTCGAGGACCCGCGACTTGGCCAATGCGAGTCCGCGTTTTCCGAGCGGTGTCGCCCGATAGAGGGTGCGAGCGGTTCGTCCGGGATGCTCTTTGCGCGACCGCAGATAGCCTTTCCGCTCCATGCCATGAAGCAGCGGGTAGAGCGTCCCGGGGCTGAGCTTGTAGCCGTGTCGAGCCAGCTCCTCGATCATCCACTGGCCGTAAATTTCGTGTTCCGCAGCGTGGTGCAGAATGTGCAGCCTGATGAATCCCGTGAGCAAGTCCTTGTATTTCATGTCTTCTTTATCGAATTTCGTAATTGGAACGACGCTCTCGGCGGTCCGTTGACTCGCCGTTCCCGCCGGGCGCTCCTGCGTCCGGCGCAGCCACATTAACAGCGAGGAGACTGACCATGGCAAGTGCGGCAGATCGCGATCCCCGGCACCATACGCAGAAGATGCAGAAGGCGCTTGAGGAGATCCGGAACCATCTGCGCGAAGACATCCAGAAGGTCGACGAACCGCAGTTGAGAGCGATGTTCGAGACGTCCGCCGAAGTCCTCAGCGGGCTTGAGAAGGCTTTCAAGGATTACGAACAGAAGAACGAGAAAGCCTGGCGCTGATCGGCGGGGCTCCGCGATCAGTATGGCTTCGCGTTGAACACCGTGCTGGACGATGGCATCTCGGGTTTGTGGGTGCGGGTCTTGCAACCGGACAAGGCGTCATGCGGAAAGCGAGCGCCCCGAATGCTGGATGAGGCCGTATGGCCGCGGAGGGAGGACGATGAGGAACAGCGCCTCGGACGTTGCCGACATCAGGGACGCCGTTCACCTCTGCGTCGACATGCAGAACATTTTCGCTTCCGGCGGTCTGTGGGCGACGCCCTGGATGGAACGGGTTCTGCCTACGATTGCCTCGATCGTTGCGCGCCATCGGGACCGGACGGTCTTCACCCGCTTCATCACTCCGCAGGATCCGGAAGATCGCCCGGGGCAGTGGCAGAGCTATTTTCGCCGCTGGCACCAGGCGACCCGCAGGCATCTGCCGCCATCCGCTCTTGAGCTTGTGCCGGCCTTGAACCGCTTCGTTCCGCCGGCTGCCGTCATCGACAAGCCGGCCTATTCGGCCTTCAGCAATCCCGGCCTCGCGAGCCTGCTGGTGGAAAAGAAGGTCGGTACCGTCGTGATATCGGGCGCAGAGACGGACGTCTGCGTGCTCTCGACTGCCCTGAGCGCTATCGATCTCGGCTTCAGGATTGTCATCGTCGAGGACGCGCTGTGCAGTTCGTCCGACGTCGGGCACGATGCGCTCATGACGATGTATCGCACCCGCTTTCACGGCCAGGTCGACCTGGTGACAGCGGAAGAGCTGGCCGAATTCTGGCGGGAGTAGCAAATCGAGACTCTGGAGGCTCGGCTGGCCGCCGAAGCGCGGCGTCTGCGCGAACAAGCCAGCCTGCTTCCGCCCGGTGCGGCGCGCGAGGACAGGTTACGCAAGGCGCGTCAGGCGGAAACGGGGTCTCGGAAAAGTGGCTGCGGTCACCCGGCCTACAGTCGCCGCAATGGATTGCGTCGGCCCGGCAATATGCGTCGTCAACGCCCCTTCTTCGCGGCTTTGGTTCGCCGGTTGTAGGGTGAGCGATTGACGGGCCTTAGCGAAATGCCTTCGCGCTGGGCCTTGCTGCGGATGGCTGCGACCGGGCGCTGAAGCTTGATGCTCATCACGCCGGTTGGCGTGTTGCCTTTCGCAAGTTGCTTCAGCTTGCTGACGTCCGCGGGCGTCCAGGGCTGCCGTGCGCGGCGCTTGTAGGCGGGATTTGCCTTGCGCGGTCCCTTGCGGCCGATCGGCGAGCCCGGCCGTTTCCATGCTGCTTTTGCCATGATGATCCTCCTTCAAGTCGTTCTTGAACATGCGAATCAGCAGTTATGTTCCGGCGGAACTGCATCGGAGGCGCGATTGTATCCTGCGCATGACCGCGAAACGTAACCGCAGGAAACAGACCCAAACGCGCCAGGAGCGGGGATGATTGTCTGAGGGTCGACGACCTCGGCACGTCGATCGACGGGCTCTACGGCGTCGGCGAGGTCCTCACCGACCTGCACCAGCTCGCGGTCGCGTTCGCCCACGCCGCAATTGCGCCTGCACGATCCATAACAGCCTGCCGCCGCGCCTTCTTGAGCCGGTCCCGTCACAATCGACCGGATCCTGGAACGAAGCGCGTTGCTCCGCTTTGGTCGACAGAGGCGGGGCACGCAATGGAGAGAACGGATGGTCCAGTCCGAAGACATGACCCGCTGCATCGACCTCTGCATGAGCTGCTACCGCACATGCCTCGGCACGGCGATGAACCATTGCCTCGAGACCGGCGGCAAGCATGTCGAGCCGAAGCACTTCCGCCTGATGATGGCCTGCGCCGAGATGTGCCGGACCGCCGCGCATTTCATGCTGATCAACACGCCGCATCACAAGCATACCTGCGGTGAGTGCGCCGAAATCTGCAACGAATGCGCCGAGGATTGCGAGCGGATCGGCGGCATGGACGAATGCGTCGCGATGTGCCGCTCCTGCGCCCAATCCTGTCGCGCGATGGCGGCCTGAGAGAGAAGGCCCATGCTGGAAGAAAAACTCAAGGAGGCAATCGTCGGCGAGTTGCAGCGCCAGGCCGCCGACCGGCCGCAATCGCTGAAGATCCAGGGCGCGGGGGACGCACAAAGTTCGGAGGAGCTGACCGTCAACGGCAACATCGACCTTGGCGCGCTGGTCATGGTGGTCGCGGGCTCTGTCGCGGGCGGGCCTTAAGCCCGGTCTTCCGCACCTCTCGCGCAATCCGGGCGCAGCGCCGCAACGACTGGGGCGGCTGACCAAATGCTCGGATGAAGGCCCTGCGCATCCGCTCGGGGTCGCAAAAGCCCGTGGATCGCGCGACACGCTCGATCGTCTCTCCGGAGGACTGGACCCGGTCGCGCGCCACCTCGACGCGCAGGCGCTCGACCGCCTTTGTCGGCGTGGATCCGGTTTCGGCGACGAAGGAGCGGACGAAATGCCGTGAGCTCAGCCCTGCACGCTCCACCAGCGCCTCGACCGTGAGAGAAGCATCCAGATTCTCGCGCATCCACGACAGCAGGCTGCCGCAGCGGCCATTCGGCGTACGAGCCTTCGGCCAGCGCTTCTACAAGCTCCACAACGCCATGCCGACCGCGCCACAAGCCTATTCGGCCGTCCTGCAATATCTGCGGGCCGCGGCTGCCGTGGGCACGGATGACACCAATGCTGTCCTTGAGAAGATACGGTCAATGCCCGTCGACGATTTCCATGCGCCGGGCGAGCGGCTGCGCGCTGACAACAAGCTGGTGCACGATTTCCATCTCGTCGAAGTCAACAAGCCTGCGGACGTGAAAGCGCCCTGGGACTACTACAACGTCGAGACAATCCGTGCCGAGGACGCTCATCATCCCCTGAGCCAGAGCGAACGCCCGCTGCTGAAGACGTCGCAGAACTAGCGCATCGCGCCCTCTTAAAGCAGCCTTCAGCCGTACTCCTCGCCGATGCCGTATTCCCGGTAGATCTCCAGCGGGTCGAGCTCGGGAAACAGGCGGCATTTGGCCTGGGCGAGGTGCAGGCTCACCGCCGCCGGCTCCTTGCCGTTGGCGAGCAACTTGCGGATGTCGTCCATATGCGCGTTCGGCTGGTGCTTCGGTTCGAGCTGCTCCAGTGCGACCAGGGCGGTCGCGAGCGCCTCGGTCAGAACCCAGTCGTCGTGGCCCGTGATTCCCTTCTTCGGCATCGGCAGACCCCGGATGTGGAGGCAGGTCCCCAGTCTATCGCGACTTCGGCCAAATCGCCATTGAGCCGTTGCGGCTGCCGGCGTCGAGGCAGATCGGCGCCGTGCGCCGGGTTGCATTATGGCCGCGTGTGGCTAAAAGGCGGCGGGCGCGGGGCGATCGTATCTTTGTTGAAATAAACTCGGCGTAGACCGGCCTGCACGGCATCCAGGCCGGCTGCTCCGGTCGGCCTCGTGATCCCGCACGCGCAACAATCCGATTGCGCGATCCCTCAAGGTTCGAGCCAGCATGGCCTTTCTCAGCTTCGTCTACCGCTTCCTCACCAATTTCGCCTTCATGGCGATGGTCTATTTCAGCCTGAACTTCATGGAGAAGTATCCGAACCGGGCGATCCTGGCGATCCTGGTGCTGGTCTATGCCGCCATGCGCGCGGCCTCGACGCTGCGCGCGTTCTACTTCTACCAGAAGATCGAGAAGCTCGAGGCCGAGACCAGGCGCCTTCAGGCTCCGATCAATGACGGTGCGGGCGGAACCTCGGCGCGCAAGCAGGTCGTCGCCGACGTTGCGCGGCTGCGGCGCGACGGCGAACTCAAGTCCTATATGGACCTGTTTTTCCTGGCGCTGATCGTGCTGTTCTGCGTCGCCGCCATCATGCGGCAATAACCGCTCAGGCGCGCTTCTTCACGCTGGTCGCAACGCGGGCCGGGCGGGGCGTCGCGCTCTTGGCCTGCGCGGCATGCTTGAGAGCGGCAGGCGCCGCATGCGCGGTCCGGTGAGCGTGCGCCTTGCCGGCCTTGCCCTTTGCGGCCTTGTCCTTTGCCGCGGCCCGGGGCGTCTCGGCCGCAATTGCCAGCCGCGTCGCGGCACGCCGCGACAAGGTCGTCGACAGCAGCACCTCGACCGAGCCTTCCGGGATCGCAAAGAGCGCGCGGCCCGGCACGGGCAGGGTAGCCGCGACATTGGCCTGCGCCATGGTCCGCAGCGGCAGCAGCGGCTGATGCTCGGCCTGCGCATTGAGGTCGGCAAGAGCTGGCGCCGGCAGCGTCCGGGTCTGCGTGAACGCGAAATTCGGCACGCGTGGCCAGCGCGCGATCGGCGTCGTCTCGGTCGGCGGATGCAGCAGCCATTCCACCGTCGCGGTCGGCGTCGCCGGCCGTTCGGCGGTCGCGGGCACCACATGCACGATGCGATAGCCGCGCGCCTTGAGGTCGCGGATGATCCTCGGCAGCGCCGCCACCGTGCGGGCCTGGATGTCGTGCAGCAGCAGGATACCCTTGCCCTTGGCCTCAAGCCGCTGGATCGCGAGCTGGTAGACGCGGTCGGACGACACATGCCGCCAGTCGTCGGCGGGGAAATCGGCGCTCCAGACCTGGATGCCGCGCGAGATCAGATAGTTCTCGACGCCCTCGGCGCGCATCAGGCCGGGAATGCGGAAGAACGGGGCGAGCTGGGACGGATCGGTCATCGCGGCCGAGGTCCACGCGATTCCGCCGTTGATTTCGGCCTCGGCCTTTTCGATCGGCATCCGGTCGAAGGTCAGCGGGTGGTCCATGCTGTGTGTGCCGACGGTGTGGCCCGCCGCGACCAGCTTGCGCACGCCTTCCGGATTGGCCTTGGCCTGGCTGCCGATGATGAAGAAGGTCGCCTTGATGCACTCGTCGGCGAGGATCTGAAGCACCTGGTTGGAATATTTCGGCAGCGGACCGTCGTCGAAGGTCAGGACGACCTCATGGTCCTTCAGCGGCAGCGTCTCGCGGTACTGCATGGTGCCGATCAGCGGATGCTCGCGCGGATCGACCACGAGGGTACGGGAGGTGCCGAGGGCGTCCGGGTGGCCGGGACAGACGGCCGCAACCGCGGCCGGCGAACCGACGATCAGCATTCCCAGACAGAGGACGATCCACGATCGCGTCCGCAAAACAACGCTACTTCCGATCATGAACCCGGTCTGCCCTCATGGCGATTGCCTCCTTGGTAGGTCGGAGACACCCCGAAATGGTTCAGGTGCAACACCCCTACCATCTTTGCATGGGCTAGCATGAACAGAGTGTTAATAGGGCCGGGATCACCCCATTTTGCGCCGACGTGACATTCCGGCATCAACGCGCATCGGCGTTCTTCTGTGACGTGCCCGCCGGTACGACGTGGACCACCCGATAGCCGTTCTCCCTCAGATACCGCAGGAAGGCCGGCATCATTGCGGCCGTGCGCACCTTGTTGTCGTGGAAGAGGATGATGCCCTTGCCGCTCGCCGCCAGGCGTTCGGTGACGAGCTTCAATTCCTGCTCCGGCGTGATCTCTTCCCAATCGCTCGCCCAGAGATCGGCCCCGAACACGACGATGCCGCGCGACTGGAGCAGGTCGAGCTCTGCTTGCGTCGACTCGAAATAGGGAAAGCGGAAAAACGGGGTCGAGGGTGTCGTCGTCGAGGTGCCGTGCAGCGCCATCTCGTCGGCAGCGATGCCGCGATCGAGATCGGCCACCGCCTTGTCGAACGGGATATGCGCCATGAACGGATGCGACCAGGTGTGGTGGCCGACGGTGTGGCCCTCGCGGGCGATGCGCTTGACCATGTCGGGATACTCGGCGGCGTGCTGGCCGATCAGGAAGAAGGTCGCGCGCACGCATTCCTGCGCCAGCGCCGCCAGCACCTTCGACGTCGTCGGCGCGAACGGCCCGTCGTCGAAGGTCAGCACGACCTCGTGATCCGCCAGCGGCAGCGTCTGGGGAAAGCTCTTCAAGCCGACGCGCGGATACGTCTTGGCAGCGACGGTCAGGATGCGCGAAGTGCCGAGCGCATCCTTGCGCGGGCACTCGGCGGCATGGGTCGAGGCAATGCCGGTGAGGGCCGCAACGATCGCGCCCGCCGTCATCGATGTCCATTTCAACCGAAGCATCTTTGTCATTGCGCCCAGAGTTGCCTTGTGGGTATTGCCTGAACCATCAGCTCAGACCACTTGTTCCAACCTGTCAACCGGCGAGGCGCGCCATGGATGAACATATGGACGTTGCCCCATCCGCCTCCGGTTCGGTACTCGACCACGTGCCGATGCGCAATGAGGACGGCGAAATTCGTCATGAATTCGTCGAAGAAATTGCCCGTGCGATCGAGGCCGGCGACAGCTCGGCGCTGCGGGCCTGCGTCGCGGAACTGCACGAGGCCGATCTGGGCGATCTGATCGGGGCCCTGGACCCCGACGACCGCGTCCGCCTGGTCGAGCTCACGGGCCGCGACTTCGACTTTTCGGCCCTGAACGAGGTCGACGAGACCGTCCGCGAGGAGATCCTCGAGGAGCTGCCGCCGGAGACGGTCGCCGAGGGCGTCCGCGAGCTCGAATCCGACGACGCGGTCGAGCTGCTGGAGACCCTGGACGCCGAGGAACAGGAGGAGATCCTCGAAAAGCTGCCGCTCAAGGAGCGTGTCGCGCTCGAGCGCAGCCTGCTGTATCCGGAGAATTCCGCCGGTCGCCGGATGCAGACCGAGTTCATCGCCGTGCCCCAGGATTTCACCGTGGGCCAGGCGATCGACTACATGCGCGAGACGCCCGATCTGCCCGACCGCTTCTACGAGATCTACGTCGTCGACAAGGACCAGCACTGGCAGGGCGCGGTGCCGCTCGACGTGCTCTTGCGCACGCGCCGGCCGGTGGCGCTGACCGAGCTGACCGACGAGGACCGCCGCCGCGTGTCCGTCCTGGAGGACCAGGAAGAGGTGGCGCGCATGTTCGGCAAGTACAATCTCGTCGCCGCGCCCGTGCTCGACACCCAGGACCGCCTGGTCGGCGTCATCACGGTCGACGATGTCGTCGACGTCATCGAGGAGGAGGCGGACGAGGACCTCAAGGCTCTCGGCGGCGTCACCAGCGACGAAGAACTGTCGGACACGTTCCTGACGATTGCGCGCGGCCGCTTCAACTGGCTGCTGGTGAATCTCGCCACCGCCTTTCTGGCGTCCTCCGTGCTCGGCCTGTTCGAGGGCCAGCTGGAAAAAATGGTGGCGCTCGCGGTGCTGGCGCCGATCGTGGCGAGCCAGGGCGGCAATGCCGCAACCCAGACCATGACCGTGGCGGTGCGGGCACTCGCCACCCGCGAGCTCGGCTCCTCCAACGCATGGCGCGTGGTGCTGCGCGAGACGCTGGTCGGTCTCGTCAACGGTCTCGCCTTCGCCGTGATCACGGGCATCGCCGCGGTGGCCTGGTTCAAGATCCCGGGCCTCGGCATCGTCATCGGCCTCGCCATCATCTGCAACCTGGTCGCCGGCGCGCTCGGCGGCATCCTGATCCCGATGGCGCTGGAGCGCGTGCGGGCCGACCCGGCGGTGGCGTCGGGCACCTTCGTGACCACCGTGACCGATGTTGTCGGCTTCTTCTCCTTCCTCGGCATTGCGACCCTGTGGTTCGGGCTGAGGTAGGGGCGCCCTCGCTCTCGTGTCCCGGGCGCGCTGCAACGCCCCTTCGCGTTGCTGCGCAGAACCGGGACCCACAAAGCGGCACGACACTGTGGCGATATGGGCCCCGGCTCTGCAGCGCACCGCCGAAGAGGCGCTGCGCAGCGTCCGGGGCACGAGACCATCTTTAATCCGAACTTAAGCGACCTGCCGCATCATCGCCTGCGCTTGGGGGAATCGGCATGCGGTTGCGGCTGAAGGCGGACGGACGGATCGTCGAATTGCGGGATGGGCGGGAATTTCCGGTCCAGCCGGCGGCCAATGCCGCGCCGGTCGAGGCCGGTCCGCTCGCGGTGCGCGATTTGCGCCGCCGCGCCTGCCTGACCCAGATGGAGTTCGCCGCCAAGCTCGGCGTCCCCGTCGAGACCATCCGCAACTGGGAGCAGGGCAAGCGCGCGCCGCGAGGGCCGGCCCGCGCGCTGCTCGCGGTGATCGCGCATGCCCCGGACACGGTGTTTCAGGCGCTCGCCAAGGTCTGATGCACACCTCTCGTTAGTCTTGCATTGAATATTCGGCCCGATCGTTGCGGCTTCCGTTGGCAGCATCATCGGCCGGGTCCATAGTGACATTTCGGGCTGCCGCAACAGAGAGGATTCCTCATGCTGTTCGTCGAGGCCAATGGCGCAAGAATCCCGGCGATCGGGCTCGGGACCTGGGAGCTGAGCGGGAGGCCTGCCGCGCGCGTGGTCGAGCAGGCGCTGCGACTCGGCTATCGCCACATCGACACCGCACAGGTCTACGACAATGAGCGCGAGGTCGGCGACGGCTTGCGCGCCTCGGGCGTGCGCCGCGACGACGTCTTCCTCACCACCAAGGTCTGGACCAACCATTTCGCGCCCCACGATCTCGAACGCTCGGTCAAGGAGAGCCTCGCCCGGTTGCGGCTTCCCTCCGTTGATCTGTTGCTGCTGCACTGGCCCAATCCCCACGTACCGCTGGCGGAGACGCTGGGCGCGCTGTCGCATGCCAGGCAAATGGGGCTGACCCGCCACATCGGCGTCTCCAATTTCACGGTGGCGCTGATCGAGCAGGCGGTCGCGCTGTCGGCGGAGCCGCTCGTCTGCAACCAGGTCGAATATCACCCCTATCTCGATCAGGCGAAGGTGAGGGCGGCGTGCGAACGGCACGGCCTCGCGCTGGTCGCCTACAGCCCGATCGCCAAGGGCCGCGTCAAGTCCGACCAGACGCTCGTGGAGATCGGCCGCGCCCATCGCAAGACGCCGGCGCAGGTCTGCCTGCGCTGGCTGGTGCAGCAGAATGTCGCTGCGATCCCGCGCACCTCGCGCGTCGAGCGCCTGTCGGAGAACATCGAGATCTTCGATTTCGAGCTGTCGGAGGACGAGATGAGCCGGATCGCCGCGCTCGCCAATCCCAGGGGACGGCTGACCGACTTCGGCTTCGCTCCGAAATGGGATTGAGAGGGACTTCCGTTATGCTAGGACCGCGGCGGCAACCCAAGATCGGTCGATGGAACTGCGGAAGATCATACGGACGGACATTGCGGCGTCGGCGATCGCGCATCTGACGCTGGTGGCGCTGGTCATCCTGATCAGCGAAGTCCGCCCGTTCCATGCCGCGCCGCCCGAGACCGTTGCGGTGGACATCGTCACGCCGGAGCAGGTGAAGCAGGAAGAGGTCAGGGCCGAGGAGAAGGAGAAGGAGAAGCCGCCGGGGCCGCTCCCCGACCTGAAGCTGCCGAAGCTGGATGTCACCGACAAGACGGACTCAGCGCCGGAGCCCGCGGCCAGGCAGCAGGCTGCTGCACCATCGCCATCACCACAGGCCTCGCCTGAGCCACAGCAGAAGCAGCCGCAACCCTCGCAAGCGTCGAAGCAGCGCGAGGCCGGCGTGCAACCGCAGCCTCAGCAACCGCAGCAGCAGCAGTCCCAGCCGCCGCCTCAGGCGATGCCGCAGCCTCAGGCTGCGCCGCCGCCGGCCTATCAGGCTCCGGAGCCTGATGTCACCGTCAAGTACGGCGTCATGCTGGGCCTGCCGCCTGAATTGCCGCCGGAGCTGCCGAAAGATGCCCCCAAGGACGATGGCGGCGATGCCAAGGATTCGATCGCAGCCAGGCTTCCGCCCGAAGTCATCGCCGAGCTTCGCCGCCATTTGCGGAGCTGCGCCAGGCTGCCGGCCGGGGTCGCGCCGACCGACAACGTCAATGTCAAGCTGCGTGCGGTGTTCGCCACCGACGGCACGCTGGCGCGCGAGCCGATCCTGATCGAGGCTCCGCCGTCCGCAAAGGGCGTGGCCATCGTCAAGTCCGCAATGAGCGCGCTCCAGGACTGCCAGCCGTACAAGATGCTGCCGGCCGACAAGTACAGGGAATGGAAGGTGCTGGACTTGCCGTTCAGTCCGCGGGATTTCGGCGGGTAGCCCCCGTAGCCCGGGCTGTGTCGCCGGGCTGTCAACCCGCGGGCGCGAAAATATTCCGCTTTACCGAAATTCGGAAATGGCGTATGTATCGTCCATCCCGGCTCATCCTCGAGGGGCGATCATGTGGTCGTCATTTTCGCGAGCCGGGCTTGCGGTGGACGCGGCAGCGTCGTGCACGAGATGTCAGGGGCAGGGCGGATTGCTCTCCGTGAGCCCAAGGCATCGTGCGGACGAGCGGCGCTGACAGGTTCGTCTCGTCTGTAAGTTTCCGGCTCCGTCGACGGGGCCGGGAAAACTGCGGCGACATGGCGGGCCGCGCGTACGGCAAAACCGTGTGGTCCTGGCCGTCGTTGCTACGGTCAAGCTCTTGCGGATGCGGCTCTTGCGTCAACCGGCGCGGGTGCCGGTGAATTCGGCGGGGGCGAGGGAGGCCAAAGGAAAGTTCGGCTCCCGGGAGATCACGGCATAAGCCGTCCGACCATCGCGCAGGGAAGGCCGAGTGATTGGCACCACCTGTATGCTGCTGTGCGGTTCTTCCTGCGCGTGCCTTTCGCGCAGCAGACCGCGGGTGCGAGGTCAGCACCCGGCCTTCCCTGTGCCCTCTTGGATCGAGAGGGTGGAGAGACCAGGCAAAGCTCGGGCGAATGCGCCGCGAGGATGCGAAGGTATGTCTGCAATTCGAAATACTCGTTGGAGAGTCGCAATGCCGCCTCTTGTTCCGTCATTGCGAGCACGCCACTCCGCTCTCGTGCCCCGGACGCAGCGCAGCGTCACTTCGACGGTGCGCTGCAGAGCCGGGGCCCATGCGCCTGAGCAGTCCGTGTGGCGCTGGGTCCCGGCTCTGCGCAGCAACGCTCGCGCGTTGCAGCTTGTCCGGGACACGGGAGATCAATGATCGCGCTTCATCCCCTCACCACCATCCGCCGGCACCTCCGGCGCCATCGCGGCCCATGCACTGGACGCGAATTGCCTGCGCCAGGTCACGACCACCACGGCCGCGGTGGTCACGAACAGCACCCAGGGGCTGACGAACCAGCCGAGATAGCCGAGCGCGAAGAAGAAGGCGCGCTGGCCGCGGTTGAAGTGGCGACCGGCGGATTCGAACAGGCGGGAGGTGCGGATGACATGGGCTTCGGCCTCCGGCGTGTCGCGCCGATCAGCCGGCGGCATGCCGCCGAACAGGATGGCGACATAGTTGAACAGGCGATAGGCCCATGCGAACTTGAAGAAGGCGTAGACGCAGATCAGCACCAGCCCGACGCATTTGAGCTCCCACATCGCCGGCGAGGTGCTGAGGTCGATCGGCAGCTTGCTCAGGATCGTGATCGCGTCGTTGGTGGCGTGCAGCAGCGCCAGCGCGCCGCCGAGCGCGAACAGGCTGGTGGAGGCGAAGAAGGCGGTGCCGCTCTGCAGCGAGGCCATGATCTGCATGTCGACCATGCGCGTCTCGCGGTCGAGCATCCGGCGCACCCAGACCTCGCGATAGCGGTTCATGCGCGCCGACAGGCTGTCGCGGCCATAGGCCGAGTGCTCCAGCGTCAGGGCATAGACCAGCCATTCGATGATGAAGAAGCCGACGGCGGCGATGTCGACCCAATGCCTGCTCATGTCTGTCTCCTGAGGAACCGCAACGATTGCCATGCATGACGGGGCGCAGCAACGATTGATTGGCGGCAGGCGATGGCGCTAAAAGCGGCTCGCTTCAAGACGTATCGAGAAGGACCGGTGACATGGCTGCGCTGAAACTCGCGATCGGCAACAAGAACTACTCGTCATGGTCGATGCGGCCCTGGCTCGCGCTCCGCGCCAACGACATCCCTTTCGTGGAGACGCTGATCCCGCTCTACACCGACGATCCCGCGGACAAGGAGCAGATCCTGTCTTTCAGCCGCGCCGGCAAGGTGCCGGTGCTGGTCGACGGCGACATCACGGTGTGGGATTCGCTCGCCATCATCGAATACATCGCCGAGCGCTATCCGGAAGTGAAGCTGTGGCCCGACGACGCCGCTGCGCGCGCGCATGCCCGGTCGGTGTGCGCCGAGATGCATTCCGGCTTCGTGGCGCTGCGCAGCGAATGCGGCATGAACCTGCATCGGCCGATCCGCCCCGTGGCGCTGTCGGCCGACGCCAAGGCCAACATCGCGCGCATCGAGGAGATCTGGCGCGAGTGCCGCACTCGCTATGCTGCGAAGGGACCGTTCCTGTTCGGCCGCTTCGGCGCGGCGGACGCCATGTATGCCCCGGTCGTGCACCGCTTTCGCACTTATGCGATCGAGGTGGCGCCGGACACCAAGGCCTATATGGAGACGATGATGGCGTTGCCGGCGTTCCAGGAATGGACGCGCGACGGGCTTGCCGAAACGCTTGTCATCGCGAAGTTCGAGGACGCCTGATCGCCGGTCCGACGGGGGCGGCCGACCGCGTGCCGGCCGGCCAGCCCTCGGGCCGGCGCCGGGCCAGGGGCCGCGGGCTCGGGGGCTGCGACACCAGCCTGCGACATGCCGGCGGAACGAGCGGCTCCGCTGGTATCATCGGCCCGCCGGTTGTCCCGTTATCATTTTGAAATGACTGCAAAATTTGAGCGCTTGCCATGCTGGCATGACGCTGGCCAAAACGGCGGGGTGCGTGCTATATAACGGCCCGGGTTTCCGGCCGGCCATCGCAGTGGGACACTGGGCGAGGCAGGCGCTGTTTGAGTGATGGAGAGGGTGTTGAAGCACAAATTTCCCGTGGGATCGCGCGTCTTGTTCACGGCCAGCAACGTCGCGCGTCCCGCTGCCAGCGGCTCGTATGAAGTCATCCGTCTGCTGCCGACCGAAGGCGACGACTGCCAGTACCGGATCAAGAGTTCGACCGAAGCCTTCGAGCGCGTCGCCAAGGAAAGCCAGCTCGCGCTGTCCTGAAGACCGACCGCACCCGCGCATTGGTGCCATCAGGGATTCGTATCCTGCCGCCGTCAAAAGGCCCGCTTCACCTTCACAACGTGGGCCCGGGGCCAGTTGCCGACTCGCGGTGCTCGCTTGACCATTCGCGCTTTGCTCGCGTGAGAGGATGTCGCGCATGAACTGGGCATGGGCCACCTCGCTCGACCAAATCTGGCGTTCGCCGGCCTTGCCGATGTGGATGACGCTGGCGGCTGCCGGATTCTTCGGATTGATCCTCCTGATCGCGCTGCTGCGCGCCGACAGATCGGTCGCCAACGGCGCGCTGACCGTCATTACGCTGCTATCCATCGCGATCGCCGGGGCAGCCACCGTGCGCGTCTATGGACCTGAGGGGCAGGCCGCCCCGGCCGAAGCGCGCGCGCAGGCCCCGGTCATCGCGAGCCTGCCGGCGCTGTCCTGTCTCGACGATCTCGCCGGCGATGCCGTCGGCGCCGGCTGCGAGAAAGCGCTGTTCGGCGCGCCTGACACAGCGGCCGCCGCCGTCTCCTACACTGCCGCCAGGATCGACCGGCTGACCGCGCACGGTGACGTCGCCACGGCCGAGAAGAGCCTGACACTCGACATGAAGGTGCTGCGCAAGTCGCTCGAGCGTGATCGCTACGGTCTTGTCGCGCATGTGCTGATCGCGCGCGACGGCTGCACGCAGTTCGATTGCGCCGCGTTCCGCTCGCTGACCGACCAGCAGCAGATCGCCGCCAACATGGGCTCCCATCTCTACGACACGCTGGTCGCGCGCTATGCGCCGACCTGGAACGCGCCCGCAACGGCGCCGGCGATGCCGGCTACCGCTGCACTTGCCGGGCTGCCGCCGTCGATGCCGACGGGCAAGCCGACCAACGCGGAGTTCCCGAGCGCTGCGTCGATCCCGCCGGTGAGCATCATGAACCCGGAGCCGCCCACGGCGGCGACGCGCCAGGCGGCGCCTGCAGCCAACGCGGCACCGCGAGCCCCGGCCGCGGCCTCGGCACAGGCTGCGGCACCCGCCGCGAGGAAACCGCCGGCGCCAAAGGCCGCGCGCGCGCCGGCAGCGGCACCGGTTCCGCTTGTGCCACCGACCTCGGCGCCGGCTCCCGCGGCTGCGGATAACGAGTAGATCGGCATTCCCAATGCGTGGCTGCCCGGCTAATGCTTGGGCATGCCGCTACATCTGATCAAGCTCGCCGTCGGCTGCGACTCCGTCAAGGAATTGAAGGAGTGGGTGGCCGAAAGGATGCAGACCGCCAGGAAGAAGGGTCTGCCGCAACGTCACATCCACATCACCCGCATGGTGCCCAAGCGCGACGCCGAAATCCTCGCCGGCGGTTCGCTCTATTGGGTGATCAAGGGCGAGATCGCCGCGCGGGAGAAGATCATCGGCATCGAGCCGTTCCGCGACAAGGACGGTATCGGGCGCTGCCGGATCGTGATGCAGCCGAAGGTGATCCCGGTCTCGCCGCGGCCGATGCGCCCGTTCCAGGGCTGGCGCTATCTCACGGACGATTCCGTGCCGGCCGATCTCGGCAAGTCCGCGGCCGGCTCGATCGCCGCGATGCCCGAGCCGATGCGGCGCGAACTGCGCGACCTCGGGCTGCTCTAAACCGCGATATTGTCGATCAGCCGGGTCGTGCCGAGCTTGGCCGCGACCAGGATCCGCAGGGGGCCGTCCTTGCGCGAGGCGACCGGCGCCAGCGTCTCGGCATGGCGGACCTCGTAATAGTCGAGCATCAAGCCGGCTGTCCTGATCATCTCGGCGCCGCCCGCCATCGCCGGCGCGATGGCATCGCCGGCCTTGATCCGCCGCGCGCTCTCCTTCATGGCGCGGTAGAGCACGGTGGCGGTCTGGCGCTCCTCGGGCGACAGATAGACGTTGCGCGAGGACATCGCCAGCCCGTCGCGTTCGCGCACGGTGCGGGAGCCGATCACCTTGACGCCGAGGTCGAGATCGCGCGCCATCTGCGTCACCACTCGCAACTGCTGAAAGTCCTTTTCGCCGAAGATCGCGACGTCCGGCCGGACTTGCGTGAACAGCTTGCCGACGACCGTGGCGACGCCGCCGAAAAAGTGCGGGCGGAAGCGGTCCTCGAGGTCGGCCAGCGCCGGACCTTCCGGCACGATGCGGGTGGCAAAGCCCTCCGGATACATGGCCTCGACGCCGGGGTGCCAGACGATATCGACATCCTCGGCCGCGAGCTTGGCGATGTCGGCCTTCCAGGTTCGCGGATAGGCGCCGAAATCCTCGGTCGGGGCAAACTGGGTCGGGTTGACGAAGATCGACACCACGACGCGGCTGGCGCGCCGCTTGGCGAGACGAACCAGCGACACGTGTCCGTCATGGAGGGCCCCCATGGTCGGGACCAGCGCGATCGTGGCCTTTCGCTTGCGGAGATTGTCGACGGCGCGTCGCAGGGCCGGGACCGTGCGGGCGATCAAGGGGCTTGATGACATCAGGACTCGATGGATTGGGAATCGGGGCAGGTGGCGGGCGGCTAACCTTAACAAGCGGCGATCGTGGACGCCATGCATCCGGATGCGGCACAGCATCCCGTGCAAGGTGGCGCAGGACGTCGCGACAGCGTGGACTGCATCACGAACGACGGCGCCGCGATTCATGACGACGCAGGCGCGTTGCGATTTGCATGACCTGTCACGCATTTCACTTGACCGCAGACGCGGTCAACTCGAAGATATTCATGCGAGGTGTCGAGGATCACTATGCTTGTGCAGGCTAGCCAAGGCCAATCCGGCACGGCGCATGTGGTCGTGCTCGGCAACGAGAAGGGCGGCTCCGGCAAATCGACCACCGCCTTGCACATCGCCGTTGCGCTCCTGAAGGCCGGCCAGCGCGTTGCCACCATCGATCTCGACTGCCGCCAGCAGAGCTTCACCCGCTACATCGACAACCGCGCCGCCTGGGCTCGCCGCACCAAGCTCGAGCTCGAACTGCCGGTGCATCGCTGCATCAGGCTCGGCGAGACCATGCAGATCGCCGAGAACGAGAATTCCGAGTTCCAGCAGTTCATGGAAGCCGTCTCGGCGGTCGAGAGCAGCTTCGACTTCATCGTCGTCGATACGCCCGGCACCGACAGCTATCTGATGCGGCTAGCCCATTCGATGGCCGACACGCTGGTGACGCCGATCAACGACAGCTTCCTCGATTTCGACGTGCTGGGCACCGTCGATCCCGCCACCTACGCAGTGACGGGCGAGAGCCACTATGCCGAGATGGTGCGCGACGTCAGGCGCAAGCGCCGCCAGCTCGACGGCGCAACCACCGACTGGATCGTCGTGCGCAACCGCCTGTCCATGCTCGGCTCGCGCAACAAGCAGCTGGTCGCCGAGGGATTGAAGGATCTGTCGTTGCGGCTCGGCTTCCGCTACGTTGACGGCTTCGCCGAACGTGTCGTCTACCGCGAGTTCTTCCCGCGTGGCCTGACGGCGCTCGACGAGATCGACGAAGCCACGCTCGGCATGCGGCCCAATCTCGGCCATCTTACCGCGCGGGAGGAGGTGACGAGCCTGCTCCGCCAGCTCAAGCTGCCGCTCGACGAGCGCGGTCGCCGCCGCGCCGCCAACCGGGCCGAGTGGTTCAGCCAGGTCGACAAGCCGCTCGAGGTCCACGACATCCTCGGTGCCTGAGGCGGTAAGCTGCTACTTTCCACCGATTCAGGCAGCCGGTTCCTGCAGGAACCGTGGCTGCGCTCGACGCGTTTTCACCCCGTGTTGATTGCGAAATTGAACCCAATCGAGATCGGTTGCGTCGGATGGTGAGCTGCACCTGACGTGGTGGTATGAGAATGGGGTGCACATAAAACGTGTGCGACGCACAATGGAAGGGCTGCGATTTCACATTATTTAGCCTTCCTGTCACGCTGCTGTGACATATATTAGCGAATAGGCGACAAGGGGCCAAAGAGCCCCGGAAGAACACGATTTTCAACAGGGATTCAGGCAGCCAAGCCTGAGGCTGAGGACGAAAATGAAGCGTGGAATTGCCGTTCTGGTTTCGGTCAGTGCCCTCTGCGGCATCGCCTATTTCACGGCGAGCAAGTGGGCCATCAAGCACGAGACCATCACCTTCTACGACGCCTCGCGCGACAACCGTCCGGTGCCCGTCTACATCGCGGTGCGCCGCGACAAGGAAATGCAGGCCAATGCCGGCATGATCACGCTGCCGGTCGCAGTGATCAATCACGGCAACACGGTCAAGAACACCGAATACGGCTTCCTCGCCAACATCTTCGCTGCGCGCGGCTACATGGTCCTGAGCCCGCAGCACGACTTGCCGACCGATCCTCCGATGGTGACCAAGCCCGGCGAGCTCTACGTCGGCCGGCTGCCGCAGATCCTGCGCGGCGTCGCCAATATCCATCTCGCCATGCAGGAGATGAAGAAGGTTCAGCCCAACGCCGACTACGACAAGGTGACGATGGTCGGACACTCCATGGGCGGCGACATCACGATGTACTTCGCCAAGCAATATCCGGATGAGGTCAAGAAGGTCGTCACGCTCGACAATCTGCGCGTGCCCTTCGTTACCGCCGGCAAGTTCAAGATCCTGTCGTTCCGCTCCCAGGATCCGCAGTTCAAGACCGACGCGGGTGTGCTCCCGACCGACGAGGAATGCGAGAAGGCGGGCATCCAGGTCGTGAAGACCGAATTCCAGCACAACGACATGCGCGACACCGGTCCGGATGTGGCCAAGAGTTCGATCCAGGGCATGCTCGACAAGTTCCTGAGCACGACGGACAACGAGGTGGCGCCCGTCGATACGCAATCCTCCCCGCCCAAGATCCTCGAGCCCGGTCCGGTCGCTCTGATGGCACCCGCCAAGGGCTGACCTGCAAGGGCTGACTTAGAAGGGTGACCTACAAAAGTTGGCGTCACCACTCGACTGCACCTGTCAAAGCCTCCGCCGGCGCTGCCCGCGGAGGCTTTGCGCATTGACCGGGCCGCATGCGCTGACCACATTAGCCGCTCACGCAAGGTGCCGCGATGTCGGGCGAAC
This sequence comes from Bradyrhizobium sp. CCBAU 53415, assembly GCF_028128735.1. Lineage (NCBI taxonomy): Bacteria > Pseudomonadati > Pseudomonadota > Alphaproteobacteria > Hyphomicrobiales > Nitrobacteraceae > Bradyrhizobium > Bradyrhizobium sp. CCBAU 53415. The sequence goes on from NZ_LBJF01000027.1 coordinate 1,299,046, forward strand.
CCATCAAACCGCGCGGTGGCGATGCCGTCTCGGCGCAAGCAGACGGCGCGCTACCGCAAGCGTCGGCCTCAACCTCGGAGGACATCGCCGCCTTCGTCGCCAAGGCGCGGGCATTGTCACCGCATGCACCGGGCGCGAAGGGACGGCTGATCTTCGCGCTGGATGCGACGATGAGCCGGCAGCCGACCTGGGACATGGCCTGCGCGCTCCAGGCCGACATGTTTCGCGAAACCGCGGCGCTCGGCAGTCTCGACATCCGGCTGGTCTACTATCGCGGCCTCAATGAGTGCCGCGCCACGGGATGGATCTCCGACAGCGCCAGGCTTGCAACGCTGATGAGCAAGATCGATTGTCGTGGCGGCGATACCCAGATCGGCAAGGTGCTGTCGGAGGCACGGCGGGAGGCGGTCGCATCGGGTGTGCGGGCCGTGGTCTTCGTCGGTGATGCCATGGAGGAGAAGGTCGACGAGCTCTGCGTCAAGGCCGGCGAGCTCGGTATGCTCAAGGTACCCGTATTCGTGTTTCAGGAAGGCCATGACGCCGTCGCCGAGCAGGCCTTCCGCGAGATCGCGCGCCTGACCGGCGGTGCCTGGTGCCGGTTCGATCCTGGCGCGGCGGCGCAGTTGCGCGAGCTGCTGCGGGCAGCTGCGGCCTATGCCGCCGGTGGCCGCGAGGCGCTGCTGAAGCTGGCCGGAAGCGTGACCGGCGCGGCAAAGCTGATTGGCCAAATGAAGTAGCGGATCAGGCCGGCGCGGCCCGCTTCCGAAGGCGGACGCCATGCATTTTGTCGAGCGGGCGACTATACTCCGGCCATGACCCTGATTGCCGGCGCTGTCGCTGTTATCACGCTTTACCTGCTGCTCCAGACGTTCCGCTCCGCCAACCCGGCGGTGCTGGCGCGCACCATCAAGTTTGGAGGCGGCGTGCTGGCGCTGGCGGTCGCGGCCTTCACGGGCTTGCGGGGCGAGCTGGCGGTTGCGATCCCGCTCGGAATTTTCGGCGCCGGGCTACTCGGGTGGACGCCATTGGCGAATGCCGGCTTCGGCAATGTCGGCGGGCTGTTCGGCGGCGGCGCGACGCGCCCGTCCGGGCAGGCCTCGCGGGTGCGCTCGCAATTCCTCGACATGCGGCTCGACCACGACACCGGCCAGCTTACGGGCGAGATCCTCGCCGGGCCTCACGCCGGGCGCAATCTCGACGAGTTCGATCTCGCTGGCCTGCTGGCGATGGCCCCGACCTTCGACGCCGAGAGCGTGGCGTTACTTGAAAGCTATCTGGACCGCCGGTTTCCCGCCTGGCGTCAGAACGCGCAGGGCGATGCGGCAGGGCGGCAGCGCCGCACGGCGGCGAGCGGCAAAATGACGGCGGAGGAAGCCTATCAGATCCTTGGCTTGCAGCCGGGGGCGGGGCGCGACGACATCAGCCGGGCCCACAAAGCCCTGATGAAGAAACTCCATCCCGACCAGGGGGGCTCGACGTACCTCGCTGCCCGAGTAAACGAGGCCAAGGATACTCTGCTTCGCACGCATAACGGCTAACTCCGGCACCACGCTACAAACGCCCGTACCGCGTGAGCTCCGTTTGCTCCGTCTGCCGTCGCCCCGATGCCCGCCATTGTCGGCGTGGTCGATCTCTTGAGCAAAGTTTTAACCGTAAATCCTTGACGAGAGGTTGTCGTGGACCAGCCTTGTCGTAAACAGCCGCGGCATCAAGGATCCCAAACGAAAATGCCCGCGCAAGGCGCGGGCATTTGGTTCCGGAACGGAGAAGGAGATCAGTTGCGAACGGTGATGCAGGAGATCTCGGCGCGCTTCAAGGTGCGGCAGACAGCTTCGGCCTGGTCGCGCTCGAGCCCGGCGAAGCGGGCGCGGTAGAGCTTGCGATTGTCCTTGGCGACGACCGGCTCGGTGAAGGGATCGGCCTTGCTGAGCAGGCCGCGGGCCGAGCTGCGGGCAGCGTCGATGCGCTGCTGGGCTTCGTTCTCGCTCTCGAGCGCGCCGACCTGGACGATCCAGCCGCTGTGACTGACGGCCGGCCTGGTGGTGGCGCTCATCTGGATCGGCTGCGGCGCCGGGTCGGCCGACGCGAGCTTCGGAGCGGCGGGAGCGGGCGCAGCGGCGGTTGCGGCCGGCAGCACCCCGAGGATGCCGTTGCCGGTACCGAAGCCCGCCGGCTGCCGCGGCAGCTCGGAGCGGGCGATCTCGGCCTTCGGTGCTTCCGGCTGGCTCACCGTCTCGGGCTTGTTGATGAGATCCGCCCGGGCGACGACGGCGCCGGAGGTTTCGGCGACGTCGGAACGGGGCGGAATGGTGTTGGTGACCGGCGGTGCGACCTGGACCGGGGCCGCGGAGGCGACCTTCACGGCGCCAGCCTTGACCTGAACCGTCTTGACCCGGACCGGCTTCATCGGCTCGGACGAGCCGGGGATGATGGAGAGTGGCTGGCTCGAGATCACGCCATTGGTGAGCGGCGCAGGCTCGATCTTGGCTTCCGGCTTGGGTGGGGCCGGCGGCACCGCGGCAGTGGCCGCGGCAAGCGTCGACAGGCGGGCCGCGAGACGAGACTGGGCAGACTCGAGGGCAGGGGCCGCGGCCTGGACCTGCGGAGCGGGACGGGCTGGCGGAGCATCCGACGCATCAGCAACTTCTGCATTGGCCTGGGCGCCGTTGCGCTCCGTGACCGCGGCGACCGTGCGCGTGGTCGCCCCCTTCTCGAGGTTCTCCGCGAGCAGGTTGCGCATGATGGCATCGCGCGAGCCGCCGCTGCGGCCGCCAAGCACCACGCCGATCAGGTGGCGGTTGCCGCGGCGGATCGAGGTGACGAGATTGAAGCCGGAAGCGCGGGTGTAGCCGGTCTTGATGCCGTCCACGCCCTCGACGCTGCCGAGCAGGTGATTGTGATTGCGGATCGACTGTCCCCGCCAGTTGAACGTGGAGGTCGCGAAATAACGGTAGTAGCGCGGAAAGCGTTCCTGGATGGCGCGACCGAGCGTGGCCTGGTCGCGCGCGGTCGTGACCTGCTCGTCGTTGGGAAGGCCATTGGCGTTGCGGTAGACCGTCCTGGACATGCCGAGCGAGCGCGCCTTGCGCGTCATCATCTGGGCGAAGTCGTCCTCGCTGCCGGCGATCGCTTCCGCGATCACCACGGCCGCGTCGTTGGCCGAGCGGGTGACGAGGCCCTTGATCGCGTCCTCGACGCGAATGGTCTGGCCGGCACGCAGATTCAGCTTGGTCGGATCCTGATCGGCGGCGTGCTGGGACACCGGCATCTCGGTGTCGAGCTTCATCCTGCCGGATTCGAGGCGCTCGAACAGCAGGTAGAGCGTCATGATCTTGGTCAGCGAGGCCGGATGGCGGATCCCGTCAGGGCTTGTTGCCTGGAGCACCGCGCCGGAATTGCCGTCGACGATGATCGACGCGAATTTCGGGCTCGAGCTCTCGGACACATCGCGCTGGACGCGGTGGTGCGAATAGTGGCGGCGAGAGCGCCGTGCCTCCGCTGCATCGGTAGTGAAAATGACTGCGGTGGTGACCGTAAGAAGCCCGAAAACGCCAACCCGCGCCAAGCGCGAGGAAGACAAGTTTTTACGAAGCATGGAACCCCGTCCCCGTTTCTGACTAGATCACCGGCCCGTGAGGCGAAATTGTGCCCATGGGGCCCGGGATCACTACCTGCTCAGGCTGTCCCTCCGCTGGTGTTCGCCGCGGGGGACGTTGGACCCGAGCCGCTATTCTGGCTAAGGTGATGTTCTCAAGCGGTTTTTGGCCGTTTGCGGAAGTGAACACGTCTAGGGAATCAGGGTAGGGGACCGCAGTTTCCAAAAGCTTAAGGAACCCTTGCGGGAAACTCCGGGAATTTCCGCGATTTGCATTGAGTTTTGTGCGGCGCACAAGATTCTTGACTTTTTTGTGCGTTGCACTAATTTTGAGCGAAGTCAGGGAGCCGGGCTTCCCGACGAGAGCCAGGGATAAGGATTCCGACATGTTCAAGGTTGAAGACTTTCAGAACTACGGGAAAGAGCAGTTCGAGCAGTGCGTTGCCTCCGCGACCTCGGTGCAGCACGTTCTCCAGGCGATCGCCAGCGCTTATGGCGACTATACGAAGAAGTCGTTCGAAGACACCAAGTCCTTCGTCGAGAAGCTTTCCGGCGTGAAGTCGCTGGACAAGGCCATGGAAGCGCAGACCGATTTCGCCCGTTCCGCCTACGAGACCTTCGTTGCGGAATCGCAGAAGATCGCCGGCCTCTACGGCGACCTCGCCAAGCAGGCGTTCAAGCCGGTCGAGACCATCGTGTCGAAGTTCACCCCGGCCGCGAACTAAGCTTTCCCGGATATCCTGAAAGCAAAAGCCCGGCTGAATAGCCGGGCTTTTCGTTTGTCGCGGCGGGTTAGCCTCGGCACGCCACGCGCAGCCTGGACGGTCGGTTCGTTCGATCGTCCAGAATGCGTCAACGGTCTGGTGCGCCGGCGTGTTGAGGACGAACTTGTTGGTGCTGCCCGCGCAAGATTGCAGTGCATCGGCTGATCTACGCGGGCCCCGGAGTCTCGCGCAGCTTCCTCCTTGCCCGATTTCGCGCCACGCGTTTCGAGCGACAGCTCGACTGCACCATAAGTCCGTAGATGATCCGCGCGAAACCGTCGCAGCAACTGGCCGGGTGGTTCCTGATCAACATGTTCTAACCAGGTAGTGCGGAAATTTTTGTCAAATCGGTCCGGATTGATTAACCTTGGCTAGGATCGTCCGGATCTGGAATCGGGACCGCCGCGGCCGCATCGGCCGGACCTTTGCACGCTTGCGGCGAGCCGGGGGCGGGCCCATATTGTTGACGACCGATACGGCTTGGACCGGACCGGTTGGAAGCGGCGATCCACCGAGGCGGCGCGCCTGTGTGAAGCTCCGGAGGCTGGGGCTCTGCGGCGGACCGTCATACGCTTCCGTGGGGAATTTGAACGCCTGAGCCATGCCGCAACTGTTGTCCAGACTCGACCTGTCCGCGGCCACCGCCGCCCTCGCTCCCCGAATGAGCAATGACGAGAACCGTTCCGGCGGTCCGACGGGGCCGAACACCTCTGTCATCACCAAGGTCAAGCCGAAGACCAAGCGACCGAACCTGTACCGCGTGCTGATCCTGAACGACGACTACACGCCGATGGAATTCGTCGTCCACGTGCTGGAGAAGTTCTTCCAGAAGGACGTCGAGGCGGCGACCAAGATCATGCTGCACGTTCACCATCACGGTATCGGGGAGTGCGGCGTGTTTACTTACGAGATCGCCGAGACCAAGGTGACGCAGGTGATGGACTTCGCCCGCAAGCACCAGCATCCGCTCCAATGCGTGATGGAAAAGAAGTAATCGCGTGTTCGGGTTTTTTTAGAGTGGTTCTGTTGGTGTAGTGTGTGACGGCAGCACATCCTGCTGCCTGATCCGGCGGACATTGGCGCCGGCGTCAATCCTGCCCAGATGGGTGGTTTTGCCCAAATCGGAACGGGTTTTGCACCGAAAGTGTGTCGCCGCCGAGTCGCGGAACCGGTCTTTCGCCGCGATCTTGTATAACTATATGTGACAAAGGTTGTTGTTGCCTGACCGGGCGATGACGATCATGATGGTGGGGGCCATAGAGGACGCGAATGCCGACTTTTTCCCAAAGCCTTGAACAATCCCTGCATCGTGCGCTGGCGATCGCAAACGAGCGTCATCACCAATACGCGACGCTCGAGCATCTCTTGCTCTCCCTGATCGACGACTCCGATGCAGCCGCCGTCATGCGCGCCTGTAGCGTCGATCTCGACAAGCTCCGCACGAGCCTCGTCAACTATCTTGAAACCGAATTCGAGAATCTGGTGACGGATGGCGCCGACGACGCCAAGCCGACCGCCGGTTTCCAGCGCGTGATCCAGCGCGCGGTGATTCACGTACAATCTTCCGGCCGCGAAGAGGTGACTGGCGCCAACGTGCTGATCGCGATCTTCGCCGAGCGCGAGAGTCATGCCGCGTACTTCCTGCAGGAGCAGGACATGACGCGCTACGACGCGGTCAACTACATCAGCCACGGCATCGCCAAGCGGCCGGGCGTGTCCGAGGCGCGGCCCGTGCGCGGCGTCGACGAGGAGACCGAGACCAAGGGCAACGAGGACGCCAAGAAGAAGGGCGAGGCGCTCGAGACCTATTGCGTCAACCTCAACAAGAAGGCGCGCGACGGCAAGATCGATCCGGTGATCGGACGCAATTCCGAGATCAACCGTGCGATTCAGGTGCTGTGCCGCCGGCAGAAGAACAACCCGTTGTTCGTCGGCGAGGCCGGCGTCGGCAAGACCGCGATCGCTGAGGGCCTCGCCAAGCGCATCGTCGACAGCGAGGTGCCGGAGGTGCTGGCGGCTGCGACCGTGTTCTCACTGGACATGGGCACGCTGCTTGCCGGCACGCGCTACCGCGGCGACTTCGAGGAGCGCCTGAAGCAGGTGCTCAAGGAGCTTGAGGCGCATCCCAACGCGATCCTGTTCATCGACGAGATCCACACCGTGATCGGTGCGGGCGCGACGTCGGGCGGGGCGATGGATGCCTCGAACCTGCTCAAGCCGGCGCTCGCCTCGGGCACGATCCGCTGCATGGGCTCGACCACCTACAAGGAATATCGCCAGCACTTCGAGAAGGACCGCGCGCTGGTGCGGCGCTTCCAGAAGATCGACATCAACGAGCCGACGGTCGAGGACGCCATCGCGATCCTCAAGGGTCTCAAGCCGTATTTCGAGGACTACCACCGGCTGAAGTACACCAATGAGGCGATCGAGGCCGCCGTTCAGCTCTCCTCGCGCTATATCCACGACCGCAAGCTGCCGGACAAGGCGATCGACGTGATCGACGAGTCCGGTGCGGCCCAGATGTTGGTCGCCGAGAACAAGCGCAAGAAGACCATCGGCATCAAGGAGATCGAGACCACCATCGCCTCGATGGCGCGGATTCCGCCGAAGAGCGTGTCGAAGGACGATGCCGAGGTGCTCAAGCATCTCGAGCAGACCTTGAAGCGCACCGTGTTCGGCCAGGACAAGGCGATCGAGTCGCTCGCCGCTTCGATCAAGCTGGCGCGTGCCGGCCTGCGCGAGCCGGAGAAGCCGATCGGCTGCTATTTGTTCTCAGGCCCCACCGGCGTCGGCAAGACGGAAGTGGCAAAGCAGCTCGCGGCCAGCCTCGGCGTCGAGTTGTTGCGCTTCGATATGTCCGAATACATGGAGCGGCACACGGTGTCGCGCCTGATCGGCGCGCCTCCCGGTTATGTCGGCTTCGACCAGGGCGGTCTGCTCACCGACGGCGTCGATCAGCATCCGCATTGCGTGGTGCTGCTCGACGAGATCGAGAAGGCGCATCCCGACCTCTACAACGTGCTGCTCCAGATCATGGATCACGGCCGGCTCACCGACCACAACGGCAAGCAGGTCAATTTCCGTAACGTGATCCTGATCATGACCACGAACGCGGGTGCTTCCGATCTCGCCAAGCAGGCCTTCGGCTTCACGCGCTCGAAGCGGGAAGGCGATGACCACGAGGCGATCAACCGGCAGTTCGCGCCGGAATTCCGCAACCGTCTCGATGCCATCGTCTCGTTCGGTCATCTCAGTGTCGAGGTGATCGGCACCGTGGTCGAGAAGTTCGTGCTTCAGCTCGAGGCGCAGCTCGGCGACCGCGATGTCACCATCGAGCTGTCCGAGCCGGCCAAGGCCTGGCTGGTCCAGCATGGCTATGACGAGCAGATGGGCGCGCGCCCGATGGCCCGCGTGATCCAGGAGCACATCAAGAAGCCGCTGGCCGACGAGGTGCTGTTCGGCAGGCTGAAGGGCGGCGGTCACGTCCGCGTCGTCCTGGTCAAGGACGAGGCCGACGAGACCAAGGACAAGATCGGCTTCGAATTCGTCGAGGGGCCGGTCACGCCGAAGCAGGAGAAGCTCCCGGGCACCCGCAAGCGCCCGCCGGGCAAGTCGAAGCCGGGTGGCCCCGGCGGCTCGAAGGGGCCGACCTCCAAGGGGCCGCTGGTAAAGGCTTGATCTGGGCTTGATGAAATCGAAAAGGCCGGCTGCGAAGCCGGCCTTTTTTGTCGGGTCGACCTCCGATGACCGTCAGTCGCCCCGCATGCGTTGATCATCCTGCACGCGGACGTGCTCGGCGCCGCGCGCGCCGGCCGGAGACAGCCGCAGCATGCTCAGCACGGCGCCGCACAGGGCAAATCCGACGCCTGCGAGGAGCGCCAGCCTGGTTCCGTCGAGCGGATAGCGGCCGAGCAACAATGCGACCAGCGCCGCGCCGGTGGTCTGTCCGAGCAGGCGCGCCGTGCCCAGCATGCCGCTGGCACCGCCGGCGCGCTCGCGCGGGGCGGCCGCGATCATGGTGCGGTTGTTGGGGGTCTGAAACAGACCGAAGCCGGCGCCGGCGAGCGCCATCCGCCAGATCACGTCGAACGGCGTCGGACTCGCAGGCAGGAAGGCGAGCGCGGCAAGGCCGCAGGCGAACAGCGTGAGCCCGATGCCGCCGAGCAGGCCGGCGGGATAGTGCTCGACCAGACGACCGGCAAGAGGCGCCGCGAATGCCACCGCGATCGGCCATGGCGTGATCAAGAGGCCCATATGCACGGCCGAATAGCCGAAGCGGCTCTGGAGGTAGAAGGGGATCGCGACGAACGCCAGCATCTGGCCGCAGAACGATGCGATCGAGGTCGCGATCGACAGTGCGAACACGGGGATACGCAGCAGATCGACCGGCAGGAGCGGCGAGGCCATGTGAGTCTCGCGGTAGATCAGCAGCGCACCGGCGACGACAGCGATGGCGAACTGCACGAGACAGGTGATCGCGGCCTCGCCATGACCGACGCTGTCGACTGCGGCGATGCCGACGCCGAACGTGATTGCTGACAGCCCCGCACTTTGCCAGTCAAAGGAGCGGTCGGCGGCTCTGGTGTGCGGCAGGCTGCGCAGGCCCAGCACCAGCGTCACCGCGCCGAGCGGCACGTTGATGGCGAACAACCGGGGCCAGCTTCCGACCGCGAGGATGCCGGCGGCGAGCGTCGGGCCGACTGCGGCCGAGAAGGCGACGACGAGCGCGTTGAGCCCGATGCCGCGGCCGAGCAGGTGGCGCGGATAGGTGAAGCGTACCAGCGCCGCGTTGACGCTCATGATCCCGGCCGCGCCAAAGCCCTGGATGATGCGCGCGATCGTCAGCAGCGGCAGCGTATGTGCCAGCGCGCAGAAGGCCGATGCCAGCGTGAACAGCACCAGACCGACCAGATAGACGCGGCGATAGCCGACGATCTCGCCGAGCGAGGCCAGCGGCAGCAGCGAGATCGTGATCGCGAGCTGGTAGCCGTTGACGATCCAGATCGAGAAGGCCGGGCTTGCGTCGAGGTCGGCTGCGATCGTCGGCAGCGCGACATTGGCGATGGCGCTGTCGACCACCGCCATGATGATGCCGAGCGCGATGGTCAGCACCGCCTGGTTGCGCTGTGGTTGCGGCAGACCGTCGGCATGCTCGATGGGGGCAGACGACATGATGGCGGGCCTGATTCGAGCCGTGGTTTCGTCTCCAGTAGGGAATTGGTTGATCGACAGCAACCCGTCAGGACACCGGCAGTTCCTGTAGCGGAAGCAGATCTCCCGGCGCGGCAAGCATGGGTCCGGCTGGCCTCCGCGGCCTCACCAGCGCAATTCGATCTTCCGAATGAATAAAGCGCGACGAGGCCGAACGTCGCTGCCGCCGACAGGATGAGGACGGCGCGATCCCAATCGACCGCGACCGCTCGCCGCCCTGATACAGCTCAATGCGGGTCGATATGCGCCGGCCCGTTTTACACCGCCGGCGGATTGCGATCGGTGAAAGTCACGCGCTGGTGCCAATAGGGGTAGGGCAGCGTCACCTTGCTCGCCGCGTCGAGCTTTGCGACCTGGTCCTTGGTCAAGGACCAGCCGACCGCGCCCAGATTTTCGCGCAGCTGCGTCTCGTTGCGCGCGCCGATGATCAGCGTCGAGACCGTTGGACGCTGGAGTAGCCAGTTCAGCGCGATCTGCGACACGCTCTTGCCCGTCTCCGTCGCGATGTCGTCGATGGCATCGACGACACGGTAGACATGCTCGTCCGGCACGGGCGGTCCGAACTCGGCCGTCTTGGGCAGTCGGCTGACTTCCGGCTTCGGCTGGCCGCGGCGGATTTTTCCGGTGAGGCGCCCCCATCCGAGCGGCGACCAGACCACGGCACCCAATCCCTGGTCGAGCCCGAGCGGCATCAGCTCCCATTCGTAGTCGCGCCCGATCAGCGAGTAATAGGTCTGGTTGGCGACGTAGCGCGGAAAACCGTGCTTGTCGGCAACCGCAAGCGACTTCATCAAGTGCCAGCCCGAGAAATTCGAAACGCCGACGTAGCGGATCTTGCCGGCGCGCACGAGCATGTCGAGCGTCGAAAGCACCTCTTCAGGCGGAGTGAATGCATCGAAGCCGTGGAGCTGGAACAGGTCGATATAGTCGGTGCCGAGCCGGCTCAGCGAACCGTCGATGGCCGCGAGCAGATGCTGCCGGGACGAGCCGATGTCGTTGGGACCGTCACCGAAGCGGAACGTCGCCTTGGTCGAGATCAGAACCTTGTCGCGGCGGCCCTTGACGGCTTGCCCGAGAACGCGCTCGGACTCGCCGAGCGAATAGACGTCCGCGGTGTCGAACATCGACACGCCGGCTTCGAGGCAGATGTCCAGAAGACGCCGCGCTTCGGTCGCGTCCGTCGTGCCCCACGCCGCAAGGCGGCCGACACCGCCGAAGGTCCCTGTGCCAAGGCTCAAGGCGGGCACCATGAGGCCTGACCGGCCCAAGCGTCGGTATTCCATCGATGTGCTCCCTGGCTGGCCGCTGATTGATCACTGCGGCACGATGGCAAAGGATAGTGCAAGCAGGCGTCGCGTCCTATCACGCGCTCACATACCGGCCTTGCTTCGGGATGGCCTGGCCGTGCTTGTGATGGCTGACTGGAGAGATCTCAATGCCGCGACTGGCTGTGCCGGAAGTCGCGCGGCGACATTCCGAAATGCTCGCGGAAGACGCGGCCGAAATGCGAGAGGTCGTTGAAGCCCCAGGCGAACGCGATCTCGCTGATGTGGCGGTGCGCGAGCAGGGGCGAGGCGAGGTCGCGCCGGCACCGGGCGAGCCGTTCGGCAAGGACGTGGCGCTGGAACGAGGTTTCCTCGTCGGCGAGGAGGTCGTTGACGTAGCGCGGCGAGATGCCGAGCGCGGCCGCGGTCTCCGCGAGCGAGAGGTCGGGATCGGAGAGATGCGCGCGGATGTGCGCCTTCAATCGGTAGAGCAGGGCCGAGCGGTGCGTCGAGGACGGCAGCGCTGTCCTGCCGAGCCGCTCGCTCAACGCCATCGCAAGGAGATCGACCGCCTGCTCTGACAGCGCGGCGGCGGTGTCCGGAGCCAACCCGTCCGCGTTCTGGCAAAGCCGGAAGATGAAATCATAGGCGAGCCGCTCGAGCGGCGCCTCAGTGCCGAACGACATCGCGGTCAGCGTCTCGGTGCCGCCGAGCCGGCGGCGCAGCATCTCGCGCGGCACCTTGAAGATGGTCTGCGTGAAGGCGTCGTCGAACTTCAGCTCATACGGACGCGTGGTGTCATAGAGCGCGAACTCGCCGGGATGGATCACGGTCTCCCGGCCGTCCTGCACAACGCCACCGCTGCCGCGGTTGCCGAGCGCGATGAGAACAAAATCCTGGTCCGAGCGCGCGATGCGAGAGGGTGTGCGGAAGACGTGCTGGCGGTCCGAACAGACCTCGGAGCATACGGCCCTGCCGAGCGAGGCCTGCGTGGCCGAGCCGCGAAAGGCGTTGCCGAGGTCGGACTTGCAATCGAGCCCGACGAAGACGTCGCAGACGATGTCCTGCCAGAGGGCGAGCCGCCGATAGCCGGGGCTGCCGTCTGTCGTGAACTGGATTGTCATCTGGACAGCCTCCCTTTCACATTCCGCAAAACGCGGGGAATCCAGCTTGCCGGAGGCAAATCCCGTACCGGCCGGCGGTCCCTTCCCAGTCGAATTTTTGTTCCGCCGTAGTCGAGCGCCCGGCCGCCCGGCTTGGCGAAATAGACTGCATCGGACGTGGCGTCCGATCAACCGGCAATGGAGGCGGGAATGGGCATCGAACATCCGAAATACAAGGTTGCGGTGGTGCAGGCGGCGCCGGCTTGGCTCGATCTCGACGCCTCGATCGACAAGTCGATCGCGCTGATCAGGGAGGCCGCGGAAAAGGGCGCCAGGCTGATCGCCTTCCCCGAGGCCTTCATTCCCGGCTACCCCTGGCACATCTGGATGGACTCGCCGGCCTGGGCGATCGGCCGCGGCTTCGTGCAGCGCTATTTCGACAATTCACTGTCCTACGACAGCCCGCAGGCCGAGCGTTTGCGCGATGCCGTGCGCAAGGCAAAGCTCACGGCCGTGATCGGCCTGTCCGAACGCGATGGTGGCAGCCTCTATCTCGCACAATGGCTGATCGGGCCCGATGGCGAGACCATCGCAAAGCGCCGCAAGCTGCGGCCGACCCATGCCGAGCGCACCGTCTATGGCGAAGGCGACGGCAGCGATCTCGCAGTGCACGCGAGGCCCGACATTGGCCGCTTGGGGGCACTGTGCTGCTGGGAGCATCTCCAGCCGCTGTCGAAATACGCGATGTACGCCCAGAACGAGCAGGTCCATGTCGCGGCCTGGCCGAGCTTCTCGCTCTACGATCCGTTCGCGCCGGCGTTAGGGGCCGAGGTCAACAACGCGGCCTCGCGCGTCTATGCGGTCGAGGGCTCCTGCTTCGTGCTCGCGCCTTGCGCGACGGTGTCGCAGGCCATGATCGACGAGCTCTGCGACCGGCCGGACAAGCACGCGCTGCTGCATGCCGGCGGCGGCTTTGCCGCGATCTACGGCCCCGACGGCAGCCAGATCGGCGAGAAGCTTGCACCGGACCAGGAGGGGCTGCTGATCGCCGAAATCGACCTCGGCGCCATCGGCGTCGCCAAGAACGCTGCCGATCCAGCCGGCCATTATTCACGCCCGGACGTGACGCGGCTGCTGCTCAACAAGAAGCGGTACCAGCGCGTCGAGCAGTTCGCCTTGCCGGTGGACACCGTCGAGCCCACCGACATTGCCGCGGCGGCGAGCTGATCATTGCAATCGAGGGGAGGGTACGGTCATGGAATCCGCAATTCCTCTGCATCTGAAGACAGAGCGCACGCGCCATAAACGCGTGCCGGACGATTACCAGCCGCCATATCCGTCCTTCGTGGCGCGCTACAAGCCGGCCGTGAGCCGCGTCGTGATGGCCTATTTCGGCGTGCAGTATCGCGGCGCGGCGCCGAACGCCGCAACGGAGGCGCTTGCCGAAATCGCGCGCCGGTTCGGTGCGGCAAGCGGGCCTTCGCATTGGGACCGCGCCCGTTACCTCGACCAGGCCGGGTATGAGACCATCATCTCGGTTGCCTATTGGAACGATATCGCGCGTTTCGACACTTGGTTCGAACCGGCGCGCGAGGCCTGGACCGGACAGCAGCGCGAGGACCTCGGCACGTTCATCGAGGTACTGCGTCCCACCGTGGCGCGGCACGAGACGCTGTTCTCCTCGCCTGATCGCCCCGAAGGGGTTGCAGCAATTGCCGATGGGATGAGCGGCGAGGTGCAGGAGCACGCCTATTGGGGCGGCATGCGCGACCGTATCCCGCTGTCGCAAACCGATGCGATGGCGCCCGGCAGCGCGCCCGAGCTGATCCGCGACGGCGCGAGGCTGCGCGTGAAGGCGCATGACAATCTCTGCCTGATCCGCTCCGGGCAGGACTGGAGCGATACCGAGGCGTCCGAGCGCGAGCTCTATCTCGACGACGTCGAGCCGGTGCTGCGCGAGGGCATGGATTTCCTGCGCGACGACGGCCTCGCGATCGGCTGCTACGCCAACCGGTACATGCGCGTGCTCGCGGTCGACGGCAGCGTGAGCGAAAAGTCTTACGGTCAGAGCTGGTGGAAGAGCCTGGCGGCGCTGGAGCGCTGGGCGGAGTCGCATCCGACCCACGTCAGGATTTTCGGTGCGGCGATGAAATATCTCTCCACGCTCGGCCCCTCAGCCAGGCTGCGCCTGTATCACGAGGTCACGGTCGCGGCCGCGGACGAGCAGTTCTTCGAATATTTGAACTGTCATCAGAAGACCGGCATGCTGGCGGCGGTCGAGACTACCGGCGCCTAGGCGACACAGTGACCGAGCAGTTCGGGATGCGCGGAGCAGATGTGATGCGCGCCAGCATCGCGTAGCTCGGCCTCGCTGCCATAGCCATAGAGCACGCCGATTGCGGTCATCCCGTTGGTCCTGGCGCCGACCACATCGTGGCTGCGGTCGCCGATCATGACCGCGCTGTTCGCATCGACCTTGGTCTCGTCGAGCGCATAGCGAAGCAGGTCGCGCTTGTCGACGCGCGTGCCATCGAGCTCGGAGCCGAACACGCGCTCGAAATACGGCTTCAGGCCGAAATGATCGACGATGCGGGCGGCGTAGACCGCAGGCTTGCTGGTCGCGACGAACATGCGCCGACGTGTCGCTGCGAGCGACGACAATGTATCCGTAATTCCGCTGTAAGCCTCGTTCTCGAACAGGCCGATGTCACTGAAGCGCTCGCGATAGAGCAGGAGCGCACGGTCGGCGAGCTCATCGGTTCCGGTGAGCTTTCTGAGGCTCGCAAGCAGCGGAGGGCCGATGCACCAGGTGAGTTCGTCCTCGCTCGGCACCGGAACGCCGAGCCGTTCCAGCGCATACTGGATCGAGCGGGTGATCCCGGGCTTTGGGTTGGTCAGCGTGCCGTCGAGATCAAAAAAGATTGTCACCATCAGGCGGGACCTGTGTTGATACTGCCGTCTGTTGCTAGTTGGCTGGGGTTCCAAGTCAAGGTCCGATTTGTCCGATAGCGTCAAATGCCATGCGAATAGTTCGGGTTATCGCTGTTCTGTGCCAGGCCCTCGTGCTGTCGCCGGCGCTCGCAGAGGAGACGCCGCCCCCCGTGCCGCCTCCGAATGCCGAGGAGCCCGCGAAGCCGGCGGAGAAACCCAAAGACGCCCGCGAGAGCGACACTCGGGAGTCGATCTGCCTGGTCGTGGAGGCGGCCGCGCGCGAGGCCAATCTCCCGCTCGAATTCTTCGCCCGGGTGATCTGGCAGGAAAGCCGCTTCCAGGCCGATGCGCTCGGCCCCATGACGCGCAGCGGAGAGCACGCGCAGGGAATCGCGCAGTTCATGCCGGGCACCGCAAGCGAGCGCGGGCTGCTCAATCCGTTCAACCCGGTACAGGCACTGCCGAAATCGGCGGAGTTCTTGAACGAGCTGCGCAACCAGTTCGGCAATCTCGGCCTTGCCGCGGCCGCCTACAATGCCGGTCCGCGGCGCGTGCAGGAATGGCTCGCCGGCACCGGGCCGATGCCGGAGCAGACCCGCAACTACGTCTTCGCCATCACCGGCACGAGCGTC
This sequence comes from Bradyrhizobium sp. CCBAU 53415, assembly GCF_028128735.1. NCBI lineage: Bacteria > Pseudomonadati > Pseudomonadota > Alphaproteobacteria > Hyphomicrobiales > Nitrobacteraceae > Bradyrhizobium > Bradyrhizobium sp. CCBAU 53415. Next base: position 1,314,547 of record NZ_LBJF01000027.1, read on the forward strand.
GATGCCTGGGCCAAGGCAGGCGGCACCGGCAAGGGACCGCCGAGTTCACCGCCGACCAGCTGCCGTGATCTGATGGCGCTGCTCAAGCGCGCGCCGAATCCGTTCGTGGCCGAGCTCGAGCAGCATGTGGAGCTTGCCGCCGCAAAGGTCTGGGGGGTGCAGCTCGCGGCCGGCTTCGACCGCAACAAGGCGCTGGCGATGTATTCCAGGGCGGTCACGAAACTGAGCACCGTGATCGGCGAGCGTGATCCGAGCCTGCTAAGCTCGGTGATGCGCAGCCGCGGCACGCGCGCCTTCTACCAGGTACGCATCGGCGCGGATACGCGAGCCGAGGCCGACGATCTGTGCAACCGTATCCGCAAGGCGGGCGGCGCCTGCTTCGTGCTGAAGAACCGCGGCGTGAGCGGGTAGCTCCGCTCGTCATTCCGGCTCGCGACCTCGCGGCGCCCCGGTGACGGTGCGGATGTCGGCGACGCGCATGCCAGCCCCGCCGCGGGCTTCCTTGACGTCAACCGCCGCATTGCCCGTTATGCGGGCACGATTCCGTCATCCCGGCCAAAAACTCCGTGGCGCTTCCTCGGCTCGATTCACCTCAATGGCAAAGTCCCTGGCGCGCCTTTGCGTGGGGACTGCGCTCGATCACGCAGACGATCCTCACCATCGTGCTGTTCGTGACCTATCTCGGTATCGGCGCGCTTGCCCACGACACCCATTTCAGCCTGGCCTGGGCGCTCGCCTCGACGTTGTTCGTCTGGGCGGGCCCGGCGCAGATCATTCTGATCACCACGCTCGGCTCCGGCGCGACCATCATCCAGTCCGCGATCGCGGTCACCGTCAGTGCGATCCGGCTGTTTCCCATGGTGGTCTCGGTGCTGCCGCTGATGCGTACGCCGACGACCAAGCGGCGCGAGCTGTTCTTCGCGGCGCATCTCACCGCCGTGACGCTGTGGGTCGAATGCCATCGCTTCCTGCCACAGGTGCCGCGCGAGCGGCGGATCGCCTTCGTCAACGGGCTTGGCTTCGGTCTGGTCTCGGTGTGCCTCGTAGCCAACACCGTCGGCTATTTCCTCGCCGCCAACCTGACGCAGACGCTGGGCGCGGCGATCCTGCTGCTGACGCCGCTGTCCTTCCTGTTCTCGACCGCGCGCAACAGCCGCGAGGTCGGCGACGTCGTCGCGCTGGCGCTCGGGATCTTGCTCTATCCGCTGGCCGCGAAGATGAACTCCGGCCTCGACATCCTGGTCAGCGGCGTGGCGGCCGGCACGATCGGCTATGGCGTGCATTGGTGGCGGGAGGTGCGCGCATGAGTTTCGCGCAGCTGATCGGCGACTGGCACGCGCTCGTCGTGCTGTTCGTCGCCGGCGTCGTGCCCAACCAGATCTGGCGCATGCTGGGCCTGTGGTTCGGCGGCGGCATCGACGAGGGCTCCGAGCTGCTGGTCTGGGTGCGGGCCGTCGCGACTGCGATCCTGGCCGGCGTCATCGCCCAGATCGTGGTCGAGCCGCCGGGGGCGCTTGCCACCGTGCCTGACGTCCTGCGCTATGGCGCGGTCGGTGCCGGGCTCGTCGTCTTCCTGCTGACCCGCCGCTCGATCTTTGCGGGTGTGGTCACGGGCGAAGTCTTCATGCTGGCCGGCAAGTGGTGGTTGGGCTAAAACCGCCGGCGAACAGCAAGGAACTGGAAATATGGTTCGCGAACAGGAGCTCCGCGAGGGCGAGGTCGCCATCGATCTGCCGCCGACGCAAGATGCCGGCCTCGTCTTCATCGGCCGTATCCGCACCCCCTGGACGTCGCGGCTGGAAACGCCGCGGCAGGGGCGTCAGGATGGCCCGATATGCCGCCTCGAGATCTTCGAGCCATTCGCGCCGGCGATCAAGGGCGTCGATTTCTACAGCAATCTCGAAGTGCTCTACTGGCTCGACAAGTCGCGCCGCGACATCATCCTGCAAAGCCCGAAGAACAACGAGAAGACCCGCGGCACGTTCTCGCTGCGCTCGCCAGTGCGGCCCAATCCGATCGGCACGTCGATCGTGAAGCTGGTCGGTATCGAAGGCAACGCGATCCTGGTGCGCGGGCTCGATTGTCTCGACAACACGCCGCTGATCGACATCAAGCCCGACCGCTGCGAGTTCACCCCATTGGCCGCGCCGCAGAAGGGTGATTTCGAGACGGAATGACGATCAGCCCTTCAACGCCGCGATCAGCTTCGCGGCGTGCTCTTCCAGCACCTTGGCGTCCTCCTTGCGGCTCGCCGGCGGCAGCATGGCGACGCCGTCGTGGCGCGGCATGACGTGCATGTGCAGGTGAAACACCACCTGACCGCCAGCGGGCTCGTTGAACTGCTGCACGGTGATGCCGTCGGCCTCGAACGCCTTCATCGCCGCGGCGGCGATCTTGTGCGCGCCGCGGGCGACATGGGCGTAGTCGTCGGGCTTGATGTCGAGAATGTTGCGGGCGGGGACCTTCGGGATCACCAGCGTGTGGCCTGGTACGCGCGGCATGATGTCGAGGAAGGCGAAGACGTGCTCATCCTCGTACACCTTGTAGCAGGGCAGCTCGCCGCGCAGGATCTTTGCAAAAATGTTGTTGGTGTCGTAGGCGGTCATGGCAGCTCCTCGGCGGCTCCTCGAGATTTTGCGCTTACTGTCACCAGCAGCGGCGAGGCGTCAAGGCGCCTCGTCGGCGCCCTTGCGGAACGGGCCGAGCTCGGCCAGCTCCCGTCCGGCCTCCGCGACATAGGCGCGCTCGCGCTTGAGGTAATCGTCGATGGCGCGGCGCAGGCCGGGATCGGCGATGAAGTGCGCCGAATGGGTGGTGCGGGGCAGGTAGCCGCGCGCGATCTTGTGCTCGCCTTGCGCACCGGCCTCGACATGCCTGAGGCCGCGTTTGATGGCGAAGTCGATCGCCTGATAATAGCAGACCTCGAAATGCAGGAACGGATGATGCTCGACCGCGCCCCAGTTGCGGCCGAACAGCGTGTCCGAGCCGATGAAATTGATCGCGCCCGCGATCCAGCGATCGTTGCGGCGGGCCATCACCAGCAGCACGTCCTTGCTCATGGTCTCGCCGATCAGCGAGAAGAATTCGCGCGTCAGGTAAGGCCGGCCCCATTTGCGCGAGCCGGTCTCCATGTAGAATGCGAAGAAGGCGTCCCAGGCATCCTCGGTGATGTCCTTGCCCGTGAGCCAGTGGATGGTGATGCCGGCGGCCAGCGCATCGCGCCGCTCGCGCTTGATCGATTTGCGGTGGCGGGAGTTCAGCGTCGCCAGGAAATCATCGAAGCTCGTAAAACCCTCGTTGCGCCAGTGGAACTGCTGGTCGGTGCGCTGGAGGAAGCCGTGCTCGGCAAGCAGCTTCCATTCGGTCTCCTGCGCGAAGGTGACGTGGACCGAGGAGGCCTTGCTGACGCCGCACAGCGCCACCAGCCCGCTCGCCAGCGCCTCCGTGATGCGCTCGCGATCGACACCGTCGCGGACCAGCAGGCGCGGTCCCGTCGCCGGCGTGAAGGGAACCGAGACCTGGAGCTTTGGATAGTACCGCCCTCCGGCACGCTCATAAGCATCCGCCCAACCGCGATCGAAAACGTATTCGCCCTGGCTGTGCGATTTCAGATAGCAGGGCACGACGCCGACGACATGGCCGTCGACCTTGGCCACGAGATGCCGGGGGCCCCAGCCGGTGCGGATGGTCGCCGAACCCGAATTCTCGACGGCGGAAAGAAATGCGTGCGAGACGAACGGGTTATAGGCAGGTTTTGAGAGGCCGGGAGAATCGCCTGGATGGGCGGATGAGGTTCCCGGGCCATGCCCGTTGCAAGCCTTCTCGTTAAGAGCCTTGTCTGCAAGAGCCTTGTCTGTAAGGGCCTTGCCGGGATTGGCGCAGGCGTCCCACTCCTCGGGCGAGATTTCGCCAATGGACGGTACGGCCTCGAGCGTAATTTCGGATGATGCCATTGCGTCCAAGATCGTGCATTGCAGCAGCGACTTCAAGGGGCGGGAACAGGGGTCCTCGTGCCCCGGACGCAGCGCAGCGCTTCTTCAGCGGTGCGCTGCAGAGCCGGGGCCCATGTTGCAGCGGATTCGTGAGATGTGGGTCCCGGCTCTGCGCCGCAACGCTAAAGCGTGCAGCTCGTCCGGGACACCACGAGAGGTACACATGCCCTCTACGGCACGAACCCCTCGAAGATCATCTGATCCGCATATTGCCCGACCCGAGCCCGCTGCTCCGGGGTACGCACGGTCCAGCCAAGCAGGGCGCAACCGAAGACGTTGCGGGCGATCCAGGGCGCGGGGGCCGGGAGGTGATCGACCTTGAAGGCGACGAAATGCGGCTGGGTCTGGAAGCCATGGCGCAGATACAGCATGCTGTCGCGCTGCGCCTTGGTAAGCTTGGCCCAGTACTCGTCCTCATAGGTCCGTTGCGCGACGATGCCGCGCGGACGGGAGGGCAGCAATTGGCGTAGCGCCAGCACCTGGTCGGGATCGAACGACATGCCGACCGCGGGGCCGTCATAGGACGCCAGCACCTCGGCCATCCGCTTCACCAGCTTGCGGTCGCCGCCAAAATAGCTCTTCACCTCGATCACCAGCGGCACGCGGCCGGCGACCATGGCGCAGAGATCGCCGAGCGACATCATCCGCTCATCGGTATCCCTGAACTTGACCGCCTTCAGCTCCGCCGCGGTCTTCGAGATGACGTCCCCGGTGGCCTCGGTGAGACGGCCCAGCGCGTGGTCGTGATGCACCATGGCTTCGCCGTCGGCCGAGAGCTGGATATCGACCTCGATGGAAAAATTGCCCGCAATCGCAGCCTGCACCGCACCCGGCATGTTCTCGACGATGCCGCGCGAGATGTCATGCAGGCCGCGATGGGCGACCGGCCGGGCTGTCAGCCAATCCGGAGCACGCATTCGCGTCAGGCGACCTCGAACACGCCCTCGACCTCGACCGCCGCATCGGCGGGCAGCGAGGCGACCCCGACGGTGGTCCGGGCATGGCGGCCCTTGTCACCGAAGGCGGCGACCATCAGGTCGGAGGCTCCGTTGAGCACCTTCGGCCCATCGAGGAAGTCCGGCGCCGAGTTGATGAAGCCGCCGAGGCGCACCACGCGGACGACCTTGTCGAGATCGCCGAGCGCCGCCTTGACCTGGGCCAGCAAGTTGACTGCGCAGCCGCGCGCCGCCGCCGCGCCGTCCTCGATCGAGACGCCGGCACCCAGCTTGCCCTTGGCGATCAGCTTGCCGGCGGGGTCGAAGCAGACCTGGCCGGAGACGAACAGCAGATTGCCGGTGCGCACGAACGGGACGTAGTTGGCGACGGGGGTGGGGGCCTCATGCAGCTTGATGCCCTGTTCCGCCAGTTTCTGCTCGACCGTGCCCGCCATGTCCGACCTCGTTGTCCAAAATCATTTGCCCCGGCGCGTCCTTTGAGGGCCGGGCGCGCCCTGTTTCGCCCATCGTGCGGCCACATGCAAGCAATCGGAGGGCGGCTGCATTTTGTCGAGGCAGAGCAGCAGGTTCAACGCAAAGGGCAACTTTACGTGAAACGGCCTCAGTTGCGACGCAATGGAACGGTCATTAAAATGTCGAATCTGCGCTTTCCTCAGGGAACAGATATGGTGCACCTTTTCCGGACTTCGCTCGGTGTGATGGCGCTCGTGGCGGCCGCTTTCGGCCCCGGCGGCGGGGCGCTGGCCGCCAACGGTCCGTTCCTCGCGCACCAGGCACTCTACGACCTCAGCCTCGTCAAATCGCGCTCCAGTTCGGTCAACAACGCCCGCGGCCGCATCCTCTACAATTTCACGGGGAACGCCTGCGAGGGCTATACCTCGGAATTCCGCCAGGTCTCCGAGCTCGACAGCGGCGAGGGCAAGGTCACGCTCAGCGATCTTCGCTCCAATTCCTGGGAGGATGCCGCCGGCAAGAGCTACCGCTTCAAGATCGAGACGCGCATGAACGAGGCGGCTGCCGGCCGCGTCGACGGTTCGGCCGAGCGTGACGGCGACCATATCAACGTCAAGCTGAAGCTGCCGGCGCCGAAGAGCTTTACACTCGACGGCAAGATCGTGTTCCCGACCGAGCAGATCCAGCGCATCATCGCCGCCGCGAAAGAAGGAAAATCGCTGCTCGAGCTCTCCGTCTATGACGGCTCCGATGACGGCCAGAAGGTCTACAACACGCTGACCGTGATCGGCCAGCCGATCCCCGCCGACCGCGCTACCGCGTCCGATCCATCCACGTCGGACGAGCACATGAAGTCGCTCAAGCGCTGGCCGGTCACTGTCAGCTATTTCGACCGCGACGCCCAGCAGAAGGAAGGCGAGCAGACGCCGGTTTATGCGATGTCCTTCGAGCTCTATGAGAACGGCGTCTCGCGCCAGCTCGTGCTCGATTACAACGATTTCGTGATCTCGGGCGCGATGGGCAAGTTCGACGTCAAGGACAGCAAGCCCTGCAATTGATCTCAGCCGTCATTCCGAGTTCGGTCCTGCGGACCGCCGGGAATGAAGGGCTGGCTCTCTGCTCCCTCTCCAGCTAGGCTCCCTCCCAACCAAGAAGGGAGCCCGTCCTATGCCGAAGCTCGATCATCTTCGCCCCAGCGGCCTGCATCACAATCCCGCTTATTCCCACGTCGTCACCGCTTCCGGCGCGCGCACCATCTACATCTCCGGTCAGGTCTCGGTGGACGAGGAGGGACGGATCGTCGGCGAGGGCGATATCGCCGCGCAGACCACGCAGGTGATGCAGAATCTCGGCCACGCGTTGAAGGCGGCAGGCGCGAGCTATTCCAACATCGTGAAGATCACGACCTTCGTGGTGAACTACAAGCCGGAGCTGCGCCCGATCATCGGCAAGGCCCGCTCCGCGTTCTTCGAAGGCATGGAGCCGCCGGCGTCCACGCTCGTCGGTGTCTCCGCACTGGCAGCGCCGGAATGGCTGATCGAGATCGAGGCGGTGGCGGTTGCGGATTGATTGCGCTTTGCTCCATCCGGGGCTGCCAGTAGCGTCGCTATGCTGACCTCGGTTCGGCCATCTCTTGCAGAACCGCCATCGCCTCGTCGGCCCTGTCGGCGGGCACGAAGAGATGGTCGTGGTGGAAGGCTGATACGGCGTTCACGCTGATGCCGGCTTTGGCGAGACGGGCCGTGATCGCCGCCAGAAAGCCCACCGCATCGAGCGCGGAGTGAACCGTCAAGGTGATCAGGCGCGAGGGAAATTCATGGCGCAGCCCGGCACGTTCGGCCTCCTCGCGCAGTATCACCAGCGTTATTCCTTCGCCTTCGCGGAACGTCAGCATCGGGCTGATGGTGGTTGGAATGCTCGCACTCGGCGCAAGCGTGCAAAATACGAAGATGCCGTCCAGGATCTCCGGCCTCATGTTACTCAGCAGCGCGTCGAGATCGCGTTCGCCTGTCACAGTGCCAGTCCCCGAACCGGTAAGATCGCTTGAGCCCCTGCGAAGCTAGCGGCGCCAGCGGCTGTTGAAGCCATGGTCAACATACCTTTGTATATCTCCTCCAATCCTTCTCATGCGCTGACCTTACGCTGGTACAATTGAGCGACGGCGGGAGATTCTTAGAATTTGAGTCCACTCGGGTCACTGCGAGGAAGCTCAAATGAACGTCGTCATTCGAAAGCTCAACGGCTTGTGGCACCTCATCGTCGGGTCTTGCCAGATCCGAACGCCGTTCCTGGAAACTCAGGATCGGCAGCTGGTCGTTCAGTATGCCCGGCGCGCCTATCCGGGTGCACGGATATTCGAACGCGACTGAGTCGAGCAGGACTAGATCACTCCTGCGCCTTCTCCGGCCCGTCATACGCGATGCCACGGATCACCGCGGCGCTGCCGAACTTCTTGCGCAGGGTGTCCACCGCGCGTTCGGCGTGGGCGGCGCGTCGGTCGAGCATGTCGGTGTCGTCGGCGGGCGAGCCCTCGCGCAGCGCGCTGACGCCGGCACCCATCAGGCGGAAGGCGGTGCCGTCGATCTCCCTGGCCAGCATCTCGCGGCAGATCGAGAAGATCTTTGCGGCAAGCTGGGTCGGCGCTGCGATCGACTGCGAGCGCGTGCGCTGGCGGAAATCGGCGGTCTTCAGCTTCAGCGTGACGGTCGAGCCGGCCAGCTCGCTGCTCTTGAGGCGCGACGAGGTCTTCTCGCAGAGCCGCCACAGGATCTTCTCCAGCGTCGCGAAATCGCGGAGGTCGGTCTCGAAGGTGGTTTCGCTGGAAATCGTCTTGGCGCCGCGGTCGGGCTCGACGCGGCGGTCGTCGATGCCGCGTGCGAGCCGCCACAGTCGGCGGCCGTCGCTCGGAAACTGCCGCATCATCTCGATCTCGTCGGCCTTTTGCAGGTCGGCGATGATGCGGAAGCCGCGCTGCACGAGGCGCTCCTGCGTCGCTGGCCCCACGCCGAAGATGAAGCCGACCGGCCTCGAAGCCAGCATCAGACGGGCTTCCTCCTGGTCGAGCGCGGCAAAGCCGCGCGGCTTGTCGAGGTCGGAGGCGATCTTGGCCAGGAACTTGTTGCAGGACAGGCCGACCGAGACGGTGATGCCGATGTCACGCTCGACGTCGCGGGCAAAGCGCGCCAGCACCTTTGCCGGGATCATGCCGTGCACCCGTTCGGTGCCGGAGAGATCGAGGAAGGCCTCGTCGATCGAGAGCGGCTCGACCAGCGGCGTCAGCGCCTGCATGGCCTGGCGGACCTCGCGGCCGACGCGGACGTATTTCGCCATATCAGGACGGATCACGGTGGCATGCGGGCAGGCTTCCAGCGCCTTGAACATCGGCATCGCCGAGCGCACGCCATAGGTTCGCGCGATGTAGCAGGCGGCCGAGACCACGCCGCGCTTGCCGCCGCCGATGATGACGGGCTTGTCGGCGATGTCAGGATTGTCGCGTTTTTCGACCGTCGCATAGAAGGCGTCGCAGTCGATATGGGCGATGGTCAGCGAGGCGAGCGCCCGGTGGCGGACGAGGCGAGGGGAACCGCAGGCCGAGCAGCGCCGCACGCCCATACCCAGATCGGCCAGACAGTCCCGGCAGAAGCAGCGGGGCCCGGCCGGATCGGGGATGCTCACGGCACGTCCCGCTCCCAGGAAGGGTCGCCAAGCGCGTCGCCGAGGACCTGCCGCGCTGCAGCAACGTTGGTCGGATGCAGTTCCGCGGCCTGCGCAAAGGCCTTCACGGTGGCGTCATCGCGCAGCACGAAATCGAGCACGCTGAGGAGGAAATTCGGGTCCGCAGCGGCATTGCGGAGGGTCTCCGGACCCACCCCGGTCTCGGCCAGGAACAGGCCCAGCCGCTCGGGCTCGCCCGCGACAAAGGATAGCGCCTGAATCGCAACGATTTCAGCGACTTCGCGGGGGTTGTGAACAGGCTTTTTCACGGGCCCGATTTGCCTTTCCGTTAACTTTCGGTGTCTACTTTGCATCATGCCCGAGTCTCGTGCCTGAGTCTTGCGAGGCGAGGCAAGCAACTGGAAACCACATCGCAGAAAGTGGCCCCTCGGGTTTAACGAAACTCAAGCGAATCTGAGGCTAGTTTGAATCCAGTTTTCGAAGCGCCGGGAAGCGGCGTCTGAGGCGTCACATGTATCCGGCTTCGTGCCAATCAGGAGGGCGGGATGGCTAAGACCGTCCTGATCGTGGAAGACAACGAGCTCAACATGAAGCTCTTCCGCGACCTGTTGGAGGCCCACGGCTACCAGACCTCCGGCACCAGCAACGGCTACGAGGCGCTCGATCTCGTTCGCAAGATGCGGCCCGACCTCGTGCTGATGGATATCCAGTTGCCGCAAGTCTCCGGGCTCGAGGTGACGCGCTGGATCAAGGACGATCCTGAGCTGCGCACCATTCCCATCGTCGCGGTCACGGCATTCGCGATGAAGGGCGACGAAGAACGCATCCGCGAGGGCGGCTGCGAGGCCTATTTGTCCAAGCCGATCTCGGTCGGCAAATTCATTGAGACGGTCCGGCGTTTTATCGGATAGGAAGTGAGTTCAAAGTGTCCGCGCGTATCCTGGTTGTCGATGACGTTCCCGCCAACGTCAAACTCCTCGAGGCCCGCCTGTCCGCCGAATATTTCGACGTCATGACCGCCTCGAACGGCACCGAGGCGCTGGCGATCAGCCGCCGCGCCGAATGCGACATCATCCTGCTCGACGTGATGATGCCCGACATGGACGGTTTCGAAGTCTGCCGCCGCCTCAAGACCGATCCGGCAACGCATCACATTCCCGTCGTCATGGTGACGGCGCTCGACAGCCCCGCCGACCGCAATCGCGGGCTGGAAGCCGGCGCCGACGATTTCCTCACCAAACCCGTCTCCGACGTCGTGCTGATCGCGCGCGTGCGCTCGCTGACGCGGCTGAAGATGATGACCGATGAGCTGCGCATGCGCGCCATCACCTCGCTCGAGATCGGCATGCAGGCGCCCGAGCGCAGCGCCGTGGCCGACACCGGCAAGGGCGGCCGCATCCTCCTGGTCGACGATCGCGAGTCCTCCTATGAGCGGCTGGCGACCATCCTCGCCGCCGAGCACACCATCGACGTCGAGCCGAATCCGACGGAGGCGTTGTTCCACGCCGCCGAGGGCAATTACGACCTCCTGATCGTCTCGCTCGACCTCAACAATTTCGACGGCCTCAGGCTGTGCAGCCAGGCGCGCTCGCTGGAGCGCACGCGGCATGTGCCGATCCTTGCGATCGCCGATCCCGAGAATTCGACGCGGCTGCTGCGCGGCCTCGAGATCGGCGTCAACGACTATCTGCTGCGTCCGATCGACAAGACCGAGCTCCTGGCCCGCGCCCGCACCCAGATCCGCCGGCGCCGCTACACCGACCATCTGCGCGACAACGTGCAGAACTCGATCGAGATGGCGATCACCGACGCGCTCACCGGCCTGCACAATCGCCGCTACATGGAGAGCCATCTGGCAACGCTGGCCGAGCAGGCCTCGATGCGCGGCAAGCCGCTGGCGCTGATGATCCTCGACATCGACTACTTCAAGTCGATCAACGACAATTACGGCCACGACGCCGGCGACGACGTCCTGCGCGAGTTCGCGGTGCGCGTGCGCAAGTCGATCCGGGGCATCGATCTCGCCTGCCGCTACGGCGGCGAGGAGTTCGTGATCGTGATGCCGGAGACCGATCTGCACGTCGCCGGCATGGTCGCCGAGCGCCTGCGCCGCTCGATCGCGGGCGAGCCGTTCGCGATCCACAAGGGCACCAAGCGCATCGAGGTCACGATCTCGATCGGCCTCACCACGCTGGAGCGGAAGGGCGAGGCGGTTGCCGATGTCCTCAAGCGCGCCGACACCGCGCTCTACCGGGCCAAGCACGATGGCCGCAACCGGGTGGTGTCGCAGGCGGCGTGAGGCTGCCGCGACACAAAACTGCGAAAACAACCCCATGCACAGTAGCCGGCGTTAGTCGGATCAATGGCTTGCGCGGTGGCGCAGAAGCATGCGCTGGTGGCAGCGCAGTTTGACTTGTCGGGCAAAACAGGCGCATGTTGGTAGGGTCGGATAGTGGGGCTGATGCTGCTGCTACACCCCAGCTGTCGTCCCCGCCTAGCGCGCAATTGCGCACGGGGGCGGGGACCCATAACCCCAGGGAGGGGTTATCGCGCGAGCTGGTCACCACGAGTCTTCGCCAAACAATGGCCTGTGGTTATGGGTCCCGAATCTGCGCTCCGCTTCGCTGCGCTTGTCCGGGACGACAGTGATATTGTGGCGCCTACTTGCGTCCCTTCGCCAGCTTCCCATCCCCCACATCCACCCCCGCATTGCGCAGCAGCACCTTCGCCGCTTCCTTCGCGGCGCGCGCCATCGCCGGATCGTCACGCACCAAGTCCTGCGCGATGGAGCCGTCGACCAGGAGCACCAGCTGCGTTGCGAGCGCATCCGCATCGGCCACACCGAGCTCGTTCAGGCGGTCGCGAAACCAGAGGCGGCGGCTTTCCTTGAAGGCCACCGCGATCTTCTTCACCGCGCGATCCTGGGAGCCCAGCTCGGCGACCGCGTTCACGAATGGGCAGCCGCGAAAGTCCTTGGCCGCAAAGCGCCGCTCCAGCGAATCGAAGGTGGCGAGAATCTGCTCGGCCGGCGGCTTGTCGGACGGGCGCGCGCTTACGAAGCGGCGCTCGAGGTAGGCCGCGATCAGCGCGTCCTTGGACGGGAAGTGGTTGTAGAGCGTGCGCTTGCTTATGCCGATCTCGGCCGCAATGGTGTCGACGCCGATGGCGCGAATGCCTTGCAGATAGAACAGCTTGTCGGCGGTCTCGAGGATCCGCTCTTTCATCGTCTGTGGGGCGGGCGGGGGAGCCATGCAGCGGAATGCGTCCTGTTCGCTTGACAGCACCGTCCGACTATAGCCTAAGTACACAGGTCTGTGTAACCAAAATCAACCGATGTCGCAGACGACGGCACGCGTGCCGCGCCGCCGAGGGAGAGAAATATGCCCCTGTTGCAGGTCCTGCGTCCGACATTGCCGATCCTGATCGGCGCCTCGATCATGCTGACGCTCAGCATGGGGCTGCGGCAGAGCCTCGGCATCTTCATGCAGCCGCTGACGCATGACATTCACATTTCGATCTCGGATTTCACGCTGGCGCTGGCCGTGCAGAACCTCGCCTGGGGCTTTCTCCAGCCGCCCGCCGGTGCGCTCACCGTGCGCTATGGCTTCCGACCGATCATGATCGCGGGCGCGCTGATGTACATTGCGGGGCTCGCGCTGATGGCTACCGCGAACGGGCTCGTCAGCATCATGATCGGAGCGGGCGTGCTGATCGGCACGTCGCTGGCCTGCACCGCCGCCGCGATCGCGATGTCGGTGGCGGCGCGTGCGGTGCCGGAGACGGTGCGCTCCACCGTGCTCGGCATCGTCTCCGGCGCGGGCTCGCTCGGCGCGCTCTTGTCGGCGCCGATCGGGCAGGTGCTCAACGAGGGGTTTGGCTGGCGCATCGGGCTCGCCGGCTTCGTCATCATGTCGGTGCTGATGATTCCCGCGGCGTGGTATGCCGGCCGCGTCGATAAGGTGCCGCTACCCAAGCCGGCCGCCGACGAGATCGGCGATGCGACCGCAGCGTCGGTGACGAAGGCGGCATTCGGCAATGCGTCCTTCGTGGTGATGACCTGTGCCTATCTCGTCTGCGGCATGCAGCTCGTGTTCCTCACTACGCATCTGCCGTCGTATCTGGCGATCTGCGGCCTCGATCCGATGCTCAGCGCGCAGACGCTCGGCATGATCGGCGGCTTCAACGTGCTGGGCTCGCTGTTCTTCGGCTGGGCAGGCCAGCGCTGGAACAAGCTGGCGCTGCTGGGCGGCATCTACATCCTGCGCTCGCTGGCGCTCGCCTGGTACTTCACGCTGCCGGCGACGCCGTTCTCGACGCTGCTGTTCGGCGCGATCATGGGCTTTTTGTGGATGGGCGTCGGCCCGCTGGTCGCGGGCGCGGTCGCGGAGATGTTTGGCCTGCGTTGGCAGGCGATGATCCAGGGCCTCGCCTTCATGAGCCACCAGATTGGCAGCTTCCTCGGCGCCTATGGCGGCGGGGTGCTCTACGACACGCTCGGCTCCTACACCATGGCCTGGCGCATCGGCGTGGCGCTCGGCCTCGCCGGCGGCATCGTGCAGGTGGCGTTCGCGCTGATCCGCCCGTCGCAGCCGCCGGCGCCGTTGTTGAAGGCGGCGTAGGCGCGAGGAGGGGACTCAAAGAACGTCTGCTTGGGAGTTTGGAACTGATGCCGCGTTGCTTCGTCGCAATCGACAGCTTGTGACTCAAGCCGACGTAGCGCAGGAACGCGCTGCGGGCCGTTTTTTGACCGGAAACGTCCATCACCCTTCCGGCACGCTAGCGAGGCGGAAGCCTTCACACGCGCGCTCGACCCCAGCAAGGAAAGCTCGATTGTCGCTTTGTTGTGCAGTGACGAAGCGACGGATGGTGAAACCTGAGTTGAGCGCAAGTCCCGTTCTTGCAGCGGTTCGCGCCTCATCGAGCGCGCCGGTCAGGCCTAACGCAGCGGCGAGCGCCAAATGAGCGAGAGGAAAGTTTCGGTTCGCCTCGGTGCTTCGTCGTAGCCAACTGACCGCTTCGACGTCCGAACCCAGCTGTAGCTTGGCCACGCCTACAAAACACGCCCATAGGTAGGTCTCAACGTCCCGAGGGGAGAGACGTAAAGCCTCCAGTATATGGCCTTCGGTCTCGGCAGCGCGCCCCATATAGAATTTGGCAAAACCAAGGGCCGCATGAGCGCTGGGCCTGTTCGAATCCAGCGCCAAGACATGCTCGAATTCACGGATGCCTTGGGCGGCCCGGTTCGTAAAGATCTGGATCCAACCCCGAGTCAAGTGGGCTGAAGTATGGTTCGGCCTGATCGACAATGCCTTATTCACCATCGCCTCGGCCGCTGCAAACCGAGCAGGCCCGTCATCCGTCGTAAAGCTGGCTCCAACGGCCCTATCAACATTTGCCAGGCCAATCATTGCTTCGACGTTGCCGGGGTCAAACTCTAGAGAGCGTTCGAAGAAGCTCCGCGCTTGCGTCACGCATTCAAGGCTAAACCCGTTCATCAACCAAGCCCGGCCTTGGAAGTACAAATCCATCGCATCAGGGTGCGGCGTACGCTCTGCTCGTCGCGCCTCAGCCTCGATGAGTTGGGCACCTAATGTGTTGGCGAGCCTCGATACGATTTCGTCCTGCATGTCGAACAGGTCGACGACAGGCTTCTCGAATCGCTCGCCCCAAAGATGCTGGCCGCTGATAGCATCAATCAACTGCACGTTGATGCGAAGCCGCTTACCGCTGCGTTGCACTGAACCTTCGAGCACGTAGCGAACGTTTAATTCGCGGCCGACTTGCCGTACATCGACTGCCCTAGCCCTGTATGAGACGGCGCTGTTCCGCGCGATTACAAATGAACCAGCGATGCGCGACAAGTCCGTGGTCAAACTGTCGGTTACACCATCCGCGAAATAGTCCTGCTCACGATCACCGCTCAGATTCGTGAAGGGTAGCACGACGATGGATAGGCGCGGCGGCGTGTCGCCAGTCCGCTCGACTGCGCGAACCGTCTCATTTGCGGGCCTCCGGGCTTCCTGCGCTGCACCAACGAAGCGAAAACCTTTGCGCGGCAATGTTTTGATCAACTGCTGTTTCTCGCCGGTGTCGCCGATGGCGCTCCGGGCGGCATTGATGCGCGTCGTCAGAGCGGCGTCCGAGACGATGCGACCATTCCAGACGCCAGCGATGAGGTCGTCCTTACTGACGACACGTTCCCTGTTCCGGATCAAATAGTTCAGAAGGTCAAATACCTGCGGCGCGATAGAGATTGTCTCGGCTCCTTGCCGCAACTCCCGCCGTTCCGTATCCAGCGTGAAATCCGAAAAGGAGTAAAGCAAATGCATCCTCCTGCGGTACGATCCCACCTGTGGAGCTGATATGTAAGCAGACGGTAAGGAGAATGGAAGGCGCCCGTAAAGCGCTTCTCGTGACCTCGGCGCATCCTCGTACGCAGCTGAACTGCATGAACTGCTTGCGGATCTCGCGTCACGAGGGAGGATGTCATGTGGCGGATGGCTGTACTGACGTGGGCTGCCACTGCAGCGAGGCTCTTGATCTGGGTCGTATGCGTTCTCGCCTCTGCGAACCGCGCTCACGCTCAATGCTCGGCGCGCGATGTGTTGCAGAGGCAGTTAGTACTCAAGGCGGCGCCCGTTGTCCCGACACGCACGGGTCCGGTAACGTCCGTTTCGGATGTTGCCGAATGGAAAACGATCAGCATCGGGACGTTCCCGGATACGTTTGCTCTCCTCACCGCACTGAGTGCGACGGGTTGCGGCGTCGGTAACTCGGCTGCGGAGGCTCTTGCCCGACCTGCGTTTACGCTCAGCGGTACCAGAACGGCGGTAACACTTCTGACAGTGACCGCGGCCGATCTGGGCTTCCGGGGTGAGACGGTGCCATTGCTGCAAATCTACGAACTCGCGCAGCAACTGGGCTTCAGGCTTGCACCGCCCGAAATCGCTCCGCAGCTCAGACTTCAATATCTGGACCAGCCCGTAGGTGAGTTTCTCGTCATCGGGATGAACCCGATCCGGACATGGGCTGGTGAAGAGGTCATCCTGACCGTCGCAAACGGGGGAGCGGGTCTCATTCTCATCGGCCAGGAGGGACGCGCCGACGCGGAAATACCAGTGACCTCCCGCTTCGTGTTCCTGCGTTCCTTGCCGATTACGCCAGCTGTGCTGAATCGAAACTGATTTTCCGAGATGGCCGAGGTGACTAAATGCTGGCGATCAGAGCGACGAAGCGCTTGGCAGCTCAAATCTGCCTGCTGCTACTGCTAGTGTCGACCGCAACATTTGCGCGAGATGACGGACGCTATGCGAATTCCCCGCTGAAGCCCTGGTTCGAGAGTCTGCAAAGCGAATTCGGGAAGTGCTGTGAAGACTCCGACGCCTACGTGGTCTCCGAACCGAATTGGAAGTCGGATCACGGACAATACCGCGTTCGCATCGACGACGAATGGGTGCTCGTGCCAGACGGCGCTGTCATCAAGCAACCCAATCTTGCAGGACGGACCATGGTCTGGAAGCACTACATCGATGGACATCCTCGTGTCCGCTGTTTCATTCCGGGCAGCATGACGTGATTCGTCGACCATCGTTTAGTGCAGTGATAGAGCGGAAGTCGGCGGCACCCGGCCAAGCCGACTTGAATGATCATGGGCGGCGTGGAGCCAACGCTTCCGAAACCCCACCCCGTCCTCGTTATCCAGCCGGTCTCCAATGTGCTAGTTTGAAGCTGGCGATCGGCTACTTCCAGGCTTGGCGCACGGGCGCGGGACACGAGACTGCGGCGCAGTCTGGCGGGGGAACTGTTGGGTGAACCAGGGGAGAAGGCCCATGAAGGATCTGGCTGGACGGACCGCCTTCGTGACGGGGGCTGCCTCGGGGATTGGCCTCGGGATCGCGACCGCGTTGTCACAGGCCGGAGTGAAGGTCATGCTCTGCGACATCGAGGAACAGGCGCTGAAAAAAGCGGTCGCGGACCTGAAGACACGGACCAACGTCGATGTCGATGACGTGAAAGCCGACGTCTCGCTCAAAGGCGAACTTCAGGCGGCAGCGGACACGACCATCGCGCGGTATGGCAAGATCCACATCTTGGTCAACAATGCGGGCGTGGGCGGCGGCGGCCCGTATGGTGAGTGGACCGATGCCGGTTGGGACTGGGTCCTCGGCGTCAACCTGAGGTCGGTGATCTGGGGCTTCGAGATTTTCGGTCCGCTGATCGAAGCGCATGGCGAAGGAGGGCAGGTTGTTTCCACAGCGTCCGTGGCCGGGCTGATTCCGGGACCAAGTCCGGCGTACGACGTGAGCAAATACGGAGTGGTGGCGCTGTCCGAAGGGATGCGTAAGGTCCTCGCGCCGAGGAAGATCGGAGTCTCTGTTCTGTGTCCGGGCATAGTTCGCACGCAGATCATGAACTCCCGGCGCAACGTGCCGCAGCGATTTGCCGGGGCCGTCGGCAATCCTCCGCCGACGGAAGGACCTCGCGCCGAGTTCATCAAGGCATTCGAGGAACGGATCAGCTGCGGCATTGATCCGCTCTACGTGGGCGAGTTGGTCTGCGAGGCCATCGAAAACGACTGGCCTTACATTTTCACCGATACCGAGCACGAACCCTACATCGACGAGCGCTTCGCGGCGATCAGGCAGGGCTTCGACCGCATCCGCGGCCGAACGCCGCGACGCTAGCTCTCGTGTCTGCTCAGAGTTGTCGGTCACCAAGCGACCCAGGGGATGCGGTCGCTTAGTCGATGCCGCTTCGAGAAGGTTCATGCGGCTCTCGAAAATTTCGCCGCTCCTCAGGGCTTGTATCCAGTCATAGGATCGGTTCTCCGGGCACAATGGCTTTGGCCCCATCGCTGAACGGCTGCGTTGGCGTCAAGGGCCGAGCTGCTGGTCGAATCCGGTCATTGCCGCAAAACAAAAGGCACAGGGGGGACGATCATGTCCGCGTTATCACGCCGCGATTTCCTGGCACTGTCGACATCCGTTGCTACGGTCGGCCTCACCGCGCCGGTGCGGGCGGCTATGGGCCCGAACGACAAGTTCGATCTGGTGATCCGCGGCGGCGAGGTGCTCGACGCCAGCCAGTCACTGCGCGCCAGACGCGATATCGGCATCCGCTGGGGGGTAATCGAGACGGTGCAGGAAACCATTCCCGCCGAGCGTGCGCTGAAGAGCATCGACGCCTCAGGCAAGCTCGTGATGCCCGGCCTGGTCGATCTGCATTGTCACGTCTATCCTTACGGCTCGGCGATCGGCATTCCCGCTGACGAGCTCGTGCAGTTCCAGGCCACGACGACCGTCGTTTCGGCAGGCGATGCCGGGGTCAACAATCTGGCGGCGCTGCGCCGGTTCATCGTGGCCCAGACCCGGGCGCGGATGTACGCCTTCGTCCATATCGCCAATAACGGCCTGTCGGCGTTCCCGGCTGCCGAGCTGTACAATATCGACGTCGCACAGACCGAAGCCTGCGCAATGGCGCTCGCCGAGAACGCTGATTTCCTGCTTGGGGTCAAGGTGCGTATGTCGGAGAACGTGATCTACAAGCACGGGCTCGAGCCGCTGAAGCGCGGCATCCAGGCGTGCGAGATGTGCGGCTGGCCGGCCAAGATGATGGTGCATATCGGCGGCGTCGAAACCAAGGAGCTGATGTCGCAGATTCTCGATCTGCTGCGCCCGGGTGACGTGCTGACGCATGCCTATTCCGGCGCTCCTAACATGTCCAACGTCTTCACCAATATCGTCCAGGACGGCAAGCTGCTGCCTGCGGCGCTGGCGGCCAAGCAGCGTGGCGTCATGTTCGACGTCGGCCATGGCGGCGGCAGCTTCGACTTCACCGTGGCGGAAGTGGCGATCCCCGGCGGATGCACGCCGGACACCATCTCCTCCGACATCCACGTCTTCTCCGGCAATTCGCCGGGCATTCCGTTCCTGCCCAATGTGATGAGTAAGTTCATGACGCTCGGCTTTACGTTGGAGCAGGTGGTCGCGATGGCCACCACGGCGCCGGCGAAAATCATCAATCGCGCGCCGAAGATCGGTACCCTGCAAGTCGGTGCGCCCGGCGATGTCGCCATCATGGAGCTGGTGGAGGGACCGGTCAGCTTCGTCGACACCCGCAACAACAGGAGGGAAGGGAAGGCCTATCTCAAGCCGATCCAGACCGTGATCAACGGGGTGCCCTTCGGCCGGCCTTATCAAGCGCCGTTCGCGGTCAGATAGAGAGGCGGCCGACGGCGCGCATCTCGGCCGTTCATCTCTCGAGCCTTCCGACGCGATGCCGTGCATCGCATGTCTCGTATCCGAGCGACGACGGCTTGTCGTGGCTCGGAGATTGCGTGTCAAGACGCGAGAGCAGAGGGCTGGTGCTCAACCGCAGCAGAAGACCTGCGGCGAGGAAGAATTAACGCGAGCGTCCCGAGCGCTTGAGATCGGCGACCTTGAACCTGTTGCCGGCCTGCTGGCTGCTGCAGAACCAGTGGGCTTTGTTTCGAAACTCGCCGAGGAACACCTTCGTCTCGACGCAATTCTCGTAGGATGAATGGGTGATGGTGTCTCGGCACGTTGGCGACAGGGGTCCATAGTTCAGGCCGCCACCCGACTCGCTGCATCCAATCCAGGGCTCGTTGCCGTGCCGGAAGCTTGATGCACAGCCGCCGTTGCAACTGCTGGCGACTTTCTCCAGGCTGGCAATCCTCCCCATCACAGAACCCGGCGCATACGAAGGCGCACGCGCGGTTGACGTTTGAACGTTGGCGCGGTCCGGCGGGATGCCGTTGTGCTTGCTCCCCGTTCAGACACGTGCGGTCTTGCCACCTGTTGCGGCGCATCGACCGTGACAGGGGGAAGCGTGGCGGCGGGGCCCGTTGGGATTTGCGATGCTGCCGGGGCGCACAGCAAAACCGTCGACAAGGCAGCGATGGTTGAAGGCACGCCGCAGCGCCGGGAGGCGAGACGGCCAAAATAAAACGGGGCCATGGAGGCCCCGCAAAACGCTTCGACGCTTGAGCGGATCTTACTTGATCTTGGCTTCGCGGAATTCGACGTGCTTGCGCGCGACCGGATCGTACTTCTTCTTGACCAGCTTGTCGGTCATGGTGCGCGAGTTCTTCTTGGCGACGTAGTAGAAGCCGGTGTCGGCCGAGGACACGAGCTTGACCTTGATGGTGACCGCTTTGGCCATGTTCTGAACCTCAGGAATGAAGGGAATCTGGAGCCGGCCAAACGGCCCGCGTTGGCCGGCAACCTAGCCAGAAACCGCCTGATGTCAAGGTTTCGGAGCGTTTTCGAGCGAAGTGGGCACCGGTTCGCGTCAAGAAAACGCGTCAAAAACAACAACGTAGAGTCCCGAACGGGGCTCTAGACCCCGAAAACCGCTCAAATCGGCCCGATCAGGCCTCGAAGAACCGGTTTTTCGGCCGCGGCAGGCCCAGATTCTCCCTCAAAGTGGCCCCTTCATACTCCTTGCGGAAAATCCCGCGCCGCTGCAGCTCCGGCACGACCTTGTCGACGAAGTCGTCGAGGCCGGCAGGGACGAACGGGAACATGATGTTGAAGCCATCGGAGCCCCGCCCGACCAGCCATTCCTCCATCTGGTCGGCGATGGTCCTGGCCGTGCCGACGAAAGACAGGCCGCCATAGCCGCCGACGCGCTGGGCGAGCTGGCGCACGGTGAGCTTTTCGCGCGCGGCGAGATCGACCATGCGCTGGCGGCCGCTCTTGCTGGCGTTGGTCTCGGGGATGTCGGGAAGGGGCCCGTCCGGATCGAATCCGGAGGCATCGGTGCCGAGGATGACGGACAGCGAGGCGATGGCGCTGTCGTAGTGCACGCGGCTGTCGAGCAGCGCGCGCTTCTCCCTGGCCTCATCGACGCTGTCGCCGACCACGACGAAGGCGCCGGGGAGGATCTTCAGATGCTCGGGGTCGCGACCGATCTTCTCCATGCGGCCCTTGATGTCGGCATAGAGTTTCTGCCCGTCGGCGAGGCTGCCGCCGCCGGTGAACACGGCTTCCGCGGTTTCGGCCGCGAGCTGCTTGCCGTCCTCGGAGGCGCCGGCCTGCACGATCACCGGCCAGCCCTGCACGGGACGGGCGATGTTCAGGGGCCCGCGCACCTTCAGATATTTGCCGTTGTGGTCGAGCGTGTGCATCTTCGCGGGATCGAAGAACAGCCCGCTCTCGACATCGCGCACGAAAGCATCGTCGGCGAAGGAATCCCACAGGCCGGTGACGACGTCGTAGAATTCGCGGGCGCGCTTGTAGCGCTCGGCGTGCTCCATGTGATCTTCGAGGCCGAAATTCAGCGCCGCGTCCGGGTTCGAGGTGGTGACGATATTCCACCCCGCACGCCCGCCGCTGAGATGGTCGAGCGAGGCGAAGCGGCGTGCGACGTGATAGGGCTCGTCGAAGGTGGTCGAGCCTGTCGCGATCAGGCCGATGCGCTCGGTGACCGCCGAGAGCGCCGACAGCAGCGTGAACGGCTCGAACGAGGTCACGGTGTGGCTGCGCTTGAGCGCGTTGATCGGCATGTTCAAGACGGCGAGGTGATCGGCCATGAAAAAGGCGTCGAACTTGCCGGCCTCGAGCTTTTGAATCAGCTGCTTGATGTGCGAGAAGTTGAAATTGGCGTCGGGCCAGGCCCCGGGATAGCGCCAGGCGCCGGTGTGGATGCTGATCGGGCGCATGAACGCGCCAAGCTTGAGTTGCCGTTGTGCCATCGCCCGGTGTCCTGCTTCATTGTCGTTCGGAAGGACATAGGTACGGGCTGCGCCAGTGCCACGGGGATCGCGCGGAACAATTTTTTGATTTTTGGGCGTTCCTCAGCATGTTCGTCATTCCGGGTTCGATGCTTCGCATCGCCCCGGAATGACGGGAAGCGCTATCGCACGCGCCGAAGACCGAGCCCGGGAGGTGAGGCAATCAGCCCAAAATATCCTTCTGCATCTTGCCGCCGTAGAAATGGAAGAACGGCACCGGCGCGTCATGGCGCAGCGGGCCGGTGGCAAGGCGGGTGTCGAGCTCGTTGAGCACGTTGCGCGTCATCGGATGCAGATCGGCGAGCGGCTTCGAGCCGAGCTCGACCCAGACCAGTTCGACCAGCTCGGCGTCGGCATGGATCACGCCCTCGACGCGATGGGTGATCGCGGAGGCATCCGCCGTGAAGAAGCGCGTGTCGAAGCGCTTGACGCGGCCGGGCGGGGTGATGGCACGGGCGATCAGGAACAGGCCGGAGGGATCGGGCAGCAGGCCGGCATCCGCGAACGGCTTCCAGGGGCCGTCGAGCTTCGGGGCCTTGCCTTCCGCTCTGCGGCCAAGGCAGAGCCCGGTCTCCTCACAGGCCTCGCGGATCGCGGCGATGGCGAGCGACTTGGCGCGCGAGGCTGGCGTCTTCGGGCTGCCCTTGGCGAGATTGGCTTCCAGCTCGGCCGTGATCGGCGCCGCGCAGGGCACGCGATAGTCGGCCTTGTCGACGCGCCCGCCGGGGAAGACGAATTTCCCGGGCATGAATACCACCTTGTCGTGTCGTTTGCCGACCAGCACTTTCGGAACGGCGCCGCTGCGATCGACGAGGATCAACGTCGCCGCATCCCGTGGGCGGAAATAGGGATGATGATCGGCTTCCTTCCCCTCGTGGATCTTGGTCTTCTCCGCTGTCTGCGCAATATCCGTCATGTCCTCACCCAAACCGCTTCTTGCTTGTTGCTTACACAGGCGGAATACCATCCGGAGGGTTCTCGTCAAACCCGTGCATGCGCAGAGCCCATTGCAAGCCGACCACAGCTCCCTTCACCGGCTGCAGCAGCGCGAGCGAGGCAATGAAGGTGAAGGGCAGATAGGCCGCGAAGCTGATCCAGACCGGCGTCGAATAATTGGTCTCGATCCAGAGGATGGCGGGCACCACGATGTGACCGACGATGACGATGACGAGATAGGCGGGCAGATCATCGGCGCGATGCGGCGTGAAATCGAGGTCGCATTTGGCGCAATGATCCGCCGTCTTCAGGAAAGCACGGAACAGCTTCCCTTCGCCGCAGCGCGGGCATCGACCGCGAAAGCCGCGCTTCATCGCGGCAAAGAGGTCGCGCTTCTCGACGAGGCCGGTCTCGCGCGTCCAGATTTTTGGGGCCGTGCTCATCGTCACCATGCTCTACCCTTGTTGCCTTTTCCCTTGCTCTTCCCTTTGCTCTTGTCTCGGCCCTTCTTTCCCTTGCCGGATCTTTGCTTCTCGGGCTTGCGTTTTCTCTCTGGGCTGCGTCCGGGATGGGCCTTTGACGGTTTGCGCTGCGGGCGGAACGGCCTGCGCTCCCGTGGTGAGCTCTCGCTCTCCGACGAGAGCAGCTCGAAGCGCAGTGCGCCCGCGATCGGGGCTGCTTCTATCAGACGAACATCGACGACGTCGCCCAGCTGATACATGGTCCCGCTGCGGGTGCCGACCAGGGCATGGCGGCTCTCGTCATAGTTGAAATATTCCGTGCCGAGGGATCGGATCGGGATCAATCCGTCGGCGCCGGTCTCGCTCAGTTTGACGAACAGGCCGGCGCGCGTGACGCCGGAGACGCGGCCCTGGAAGCTTGCCCCGATGCGATCGGCGAGGTGATGGGCGATCAGGCGGTCGACCGTCTCGCGCTCCGCCTTCATCGCGCGCCGTTCGGTCAGCGAGATGTGGGCGGCGACCTCGCCGAGAGATTCCGGCGTCTCGCTGTCGGGCAGGGCGCCTTCGCCAAGCCCGAGCGCGCGGATTAGCGCACGGTGCACGACGAGGTCGGCATAGCGGCGGATCGGCGAGGTGAAATGCGCATAGCGGCGCAGGTTCAGGCCGAAATGACCGTAATTCTCCGCGGAATATTCGGCCTGCGCCTGCGCGCGCAGCACGACTTCGCTGACCAGCGGATAGTAGTCATGGCCTTCGAGCTGGGCCAGCACGCGATTGAACAACGTCGGACGCAGCGCGCCTGATTTCGTGAAGGGAATGTCGAGCGTCTCCAGGAACTCGGAGAGTGCGTGGACCTTCTCCAGCGTCGGCTCGTCATGCACGCGGTAGATCAGCGGCAGCGACTTCTTCTCCAGCGTCTCCGCCGCGGCGACATTGGCGAGGATCATGAACTCCTCGATCAGCTTGTGCGCCTCCAGACGCTCAGGCACCACGACGCGATCGACCGTGCCGTCGCTCTTGAGCAGGATCTTGCGCTCGGGCAGATCGAGATTGAGCGGGTCGCGCTCGTCGCGGGCGCGCTTGGCGCAGGCGTAAGCCGCATAGAGCGGCCTCAGGATCGGATCGAGCAGGGGGCCGGTCGTGTCGTCAGGCTTTCCGTCGATCGCGGCCTGCGCCTGCGCGTAAGCGAGCTTCGCGGCCGAGCGCATCAGGATGCGATGGAAGCTGTGCGAGCGCTTGCGGCCGTCGGGGCCGAGCACCATCCGCACCGCGAGCGCGCCGCGCGGCTCGCCCGGCACCAGCGAGCAAAGATTGTTGGAGATGCGCTCGGGCAGCATCGGCACGACGCGGTCGGGGAAGTAGACCGAGTTGCCGCGGTCGAGCGCGTCGCGATCGAGCGCGGTGCCCGGCCGGACGTAGAAGCTGACATCGGCAATGGCGACGTTGACGATGAAGCCGCCTTTGTTGTTGGGATCGTCGTCGGCCTGCGCGTGGACCGCGTCGTCGTGATCTTTTGCGTCCGGCGGATCGATGGTGACGAGCGGCACGTCGCGCCAGTCCTCGCGCCCCTTCAGGTTCGCAGGTTCGGCCGCTTCCGCTTCGCGCATCGCGGCGGCTGAGAATTGCAGCGGAATGTCGTGGGCGTAGATCGCGATCAGGCTGATCGCCTTTTCCGACTTGACCGAGCCGAGCTTCTCTTTCACGCGCCCCGAGGCGAGGCCGAAGCCGCGCGAGCGGACGATGTCGACGCTGACGAGGTCGCCATCCTGCGCGCCTTGCGTATCGGTCTTCGCGATGTTCAGCTCGCGATCGGCGAACTTCTTGTCGACGGGGACAAGCCGGCCGCCGCCTTCGGGAAGGCTGCGAAATACGCCGAGGATACGGCTCTTGGCCTTGTCGATGACCTTGATGATGCGGCCGCGATACGCCGGGCCTTCGGTCTCGCCGGACGGCTCGACGCGCAGCAGGGCGCGGTCGCCGACGCCGGCGGCGGTGCCGGGCTTGGGCCGGCGTGGCATCTCGATGAGGATCTTCGGCGGCTCGCCGCTCTCGACCTCGTCCCATTCGGCGGGGCAGGCGATCAATTCGCCGTCCGAGTCGCGGCCGGTGACGTCGGCGAGCAGCGTCGGCGGGAGCGCGTCCGGTTCGGACACCTTGTGGCGTTTCTTCTTGATGATGCCGTCGTCGGCGAGCTCGCGCAACATGCGCTTGAGCTCGGCGCGATCGGCGTTCTTCAGGCCGAACTCGCGCGCAATTTCGCGAGTTCCGACCTTTCCTGGATTTGCCTTGATGAAGGCGACGATGGCTTGCCTTTCGGGAAAGCCACGGTCTTTCGTGCGTTTCACTTAACCTCTAATTCTTTCACTCAAGTCTTGCCGGCACTCTTCTTGGCCGGAGCCTTGGTGGCGGCGGCCTTGGTCGGCGACGTTTTTGCGGTCGACGACACGGCGGCGCGCGCCTTGCTGGTGGATTCAGTTTTCGATTTGGCCGCCTTCTTCGCGGCCGGTTTCTTCGGCTTTGGCGGGGTGTCCTCGCCGTCGGCGGCCTTTTTGGCCTTGGCCGGCTTGGCCGCCTTCTTCGCTTTCGCCTTCCCCCCGCCCTTGGCGGCGCGCTCGTCGATCAGCGCGATCGCCTGCGGCAGGGTGATCGTATCCTTCTCGAACTCGGCAGGGATCGTCGCGTTGACGCCGCCGGCCGTGACATAGGCGCCGTAGCGGCCACTCTTGACGGTGACGGTGCCGAGCGTCGGGTGATCGCCGAGCGCCTTGCCGGGATCCGCACCGAAGCGGCGGCTCGGGCCCTTGGCCACCTTTTCCGCGATCAGCGTCACCGCGCGGTTGAGGCCGATGTCGAACACCTCGTCGCCGGCCTCGAGGCTGGCATAGGTCTTCTCATGCTTCACGAACGGCCCGAAGCGGCCGAGGCCCGCCGTGATCGGCTGACCGGTCTCCGGATGCTTGCCGATCTCGCGCGGCAGCGACAACAGCTTCAACGCGAGCTCGAGATCGACATCGGCGGGCGAGGTGCCCTTCGGGATGCCGGCGCGCTTGGGCTTCTCGCCTTCCTCATAGTCCTTCTGCTCGCCGAGCTGGATGTAGGGGCCGAAGCGGCCGGCCTTGACCCAGACATCGCGACCCGTATCAGGGTCCTGTCCCAGCGAACGGTCGGCAGTCGCCTCGCCATCGGCGGCGAGCTGACGGGTGTACCGACACTCCGGATAGTTCGAGCAGCCGACGAAGGCGCCGAACTTGCCGGCCTTGAGATTCAGCCGGCCGGTGCCGCAGTTCGGGCACTGCCTGACGTCGCCGCCGTCGGCGCGGGGCGGATAGATGTGCGGCCCCAGCATCTCGTCGAGCACGTCGAGCACCTGCGCCACGCGCAGATCCTTGATGTCGTCGACGGCGCCGATGAAGTCGCGCCAGAAATCCTTCAGCACCTGCTGCCAGGAGATCTCGTTGTTGGAGATGCGGTCGAGCTGCTCTTCGAGGCCCGCGGTGAAGTCGTATTCGACGTAGCGGCTGAAGAAGCTTTCGAGGAATGCGATCACGACGCGGCCCTTGTCCTCGCCGTGCAGGCGCTTCTTCTCGAGCTTGACGTAGCCGCGGTCCTTCAGGACCTGGAGGATCGAGGCATAGGTCGAGGGCCGGCCGATGCCGAGCTCTTCCATGCGCTTGACCAGCGATGCCTCGGAGAAGCGCGGCGGCGGCTCGGTGAAATGCTGGGTGACTGAGAGGCTCTGCCGTTTCACGGCCTCGCCCTGGCTCATCGCGGGCAGGCGGCGTGAATCCTCGTCCTCCTCGTCGTCGCGGCCTTCCTGGTAGAGGGCGAGGAAGCCGTCGAACTTGACGACCTGGCCGGTGGCGCGCAGCTCCAGCGTACGGCCGCCCGCCTTCGCCATGATGTCGACGGTGGTGCGCTCGAGCTCGGCAGATTCCATCTGGCTTGCGATGGTGCGCTTCCAGATCAGTTCATAGAGCTTCGCCTGATCGGCATCGAGCCTGCGGCTCAGGCTGTCCGGGCGGCGTGACATGTCGGTCGGACGGATGGCTTCGTGCGCCTCCTGGGCGTTCTTCGCCTTGGCCTGGTATTGGCGCGGGGCATCCGGCACATAGGCCTTGCCGTAGTCCTCGCCGATCACGTTGCGCGCCTGGGTGATTGCCTCGGGGGCGATCTGCACGCCGTCGGTCCGCATATAAGTAATGAGTCCGGTGGTCTCGCCGCCGATGTCGATGCCTTCATAGAGCCGCTGGGCGATGCGCATCGTGTGCGCCGGCGCAAAGCCATATTTGCGGCTGGCTTCCTGCTGCAGCGTCGAGGTGGTGAAGGGCGCCTGCGGATTGCGCCGGGCCGGCTTGGCATCGACCGCCGTCACGGCGTAGGTCGCCAGCTCGAGCGCCTTCTTGAAGTCCTCGGCTTCCGCGCCGGTGCCGATGTCGAGACGCTGGATCTTCTTGCCGTCGGCACCGACCAGGCGGGCCTCGAACGCTTCCCCGCGCGGCGTCAGCAGGGTCGTGATCAGCGACCAGTATTCGCGCGGCACGAACTTCTCGATCTCGAGCTCGCGGTCGCAGACGAGGCGCAGCGCCACCGACTGCACGCGGCCGGCCGAGCGGGCGCCCGGCAATTTGCGCCACAGTACGGGGGAGAGGGTGAAGCCGACGAGGTAGTCGAGCGCGCGGCGCGCCATGTAGGCGTCGACCAGCGCGCCGTCGATCTGGCGCGGATGCTTCATCGCGTCCGAGACCGCCTGCTTGGTGATGGCGTTGAACACCACCCGCTCGATCTTCTGGTCCTTGAGCGCGCGTTTTTCCTTCAGCACCTCCAGCACGTGCCAGGAGATGGCCTCGCCCTCGCGATCAGGGTCGGTGGCGAGAATCAGGCGGTCGGCGCCCTTCAGCGACTTGGCAATCTCGTTGAGCCGGCCGGCCGCCTTGGGGTCGACCTCCCAGATCATCTTGAAATTGGCATCGGGATCGACGGAGCCGTTCTTCGCGGGCAGGTCGCGGACATGGCCGAACGAGGCCAGAACCTCATAGGACGAGCCCAAATATTTGTTGATCGTCTTGGCTTTCGCCGGCGACTCCACAATGACGATATTCATGTAGTTCCAGTAACTTACGGGAAAATCTCGGGCCGAAAACGAAAGGACTCGGGTCGGCCGTTTCGACCCGAACATGGGTGGTGAGGCCCCCGCTGTCAAATCGAGGGGTGTTGAAAGCCGCCTCGATGGGAAAAGTTTCATATCGAAAAAGTTGCAAAATACCACCTTGGAGTTGCGATCGATGTGGGCGTAATGTTGCCGTTGGGGCCATGGATTCGGGTGGGGTCTTGGTAACTAAGCCAAAGAAACGGACGCGCGCCGCATCAGGCGCGCGGGGAGGCTCGCGTCACGAGGAACCAGGGGAGGGCGGCGCGGACGAGGCGGTGGCCTTCATCGCCGAGCAGACCGGAGCATTGCGCAAGCTCGCCGAGCGCCACAAGCTCGACGTTCTGCATTATCTCCTGGGGATGACCAAGCTGGAGGCCGATGAGCATCTGCGGCTGCGGACCAAGCGCAAGCTGTCGTGAGGGGGCGCTTGCGGGCAGAAGCCCGGATAGAATGGAAAGCGTAATCCGGGCTCGTGCCGCCGACAAAGCGCCCCCGGATTGCGCTGTGCTCCATTCGGGCTGCGGGAAGCGCTCAGGGTGACGGTGCGAGATTGGGGCGCGCCGCATCACCCCTGTCATTGCGACGCAATGACGAGGCGGTGGCAGCTGCGCGCCATTACGCCGACCGCCGTCGCGATGCTGGTCGTGACTTCAGCGTGGTGTCCGCAGGGCTGAGCAGGCGCCCATCCTCGGCGCGCATCTCAAGTTTCTTCACCGGGCGGCCTTTTTCGCGGTCGACCAGGATGGTCGCGATCTCCTCCGGGTGTTCGTCGAACTCCTCGCTCCATTGCCGCAGCGCGACCAGGATCGGGAAGGTGCCGCGGCCCTTCGGCGTCAGCAGATATTCAGAATAGGCGCTGCCGTCGGAGGCGGGGGCCGTTTCCAGAATGCCGTGGTCGACCAGCGATCGCAGGCGCGCCGACAGGATGTTCTTGGCCATGCCGAGCTTGTTCTGAAACTCGCCGAAGCGGCGCAGGCCGAACAGCGCCTCGCGGATGATCAGCAGCGACCACCAGTCGCCGATCGCCTCCAGCGACCGCGCGATCGGGCAGGCATCGCCCTCGAAGCTCGTTCGTTTCACCATCGTCGTCCGTCCTATCGCGTTCGCACGGCGTCAGCACCGATCACGCGCTTGTGTGGTTGCATCATAAAACCAAATGGCCTAGATGGCAATGTAGTTTCATCATGCAACTACTGGAGGCGAGCGTGAGACTGAAGAACAAGACGGCCCTGATCACCGGCGGCAACAGCGGCATCGGGCTTGCGACGGCAAAACTGTTCGTGGCCGAAGGCGCCAGGGTGGTGATCACCGGGCGCAACAAGCAGACGCTGGAGGCTGCCGCGAAGGAGCTTGGGCCGAACGCGCTCGCGCTCGCCGCCGATGCCACCGACATCACGGCGACGGAAGCCGCGATCAGGCAGGGCGCGGAAAAGTTCGGCAAGTTCGACATCGTATTCGCCAATGCCGGCATCGCCGGCGGCACGCCGCTGGGCTCGGCCACGCAGGACGTCTTCGAGAAGGTCATCAGCACCAACCTGACCGGCGTGTTCTTCACCGTGCAATCGGCTCTGCCCTATCTCAACGACAATGCCTCGATCATCCTCAACGGTTCGGTGATATCAGTGCTCGGCATTCCGGGTTACTCGGCTTACGGCGCCGCGAAGGCCGGCGTGCGGGCGATGGCGCGGATCATGGCCTCGGAGCTGTCGCCGCGCGGTATTCGCGTCAACGTCGTGGCGCCCGGTGCGATCCGCACGCCGATCTGGGGGCCAGCGACGGCAACGCCGGAAGCCGAGAAGGCGTTCGAGAAACGGATCGCGCTATCGACGCCGCTCGGCCGCATCGGTGAAACCGATCACGTCGCAAAGACGGTGCTGTTCCTCGCCTCCGATGATTCCGCGCATGTGCAGGGCCAGGAAATCTTCGTCGACGGCGGCGCGGTGGCCTCCCCGAGCGGCGCGCCGATCTATCGCGGCTGATCAAATCAAGTGCAAATTGAATCGGCCGGCGCCGTGTGGTTGCGCCGGCCGGTCCGGCGTCTTGTGGGACGCATTGACTGAAGCCATGCGTGAGGCGTTGAACCTTTGCGCCAGCCGCAAAGACCCTTTATTATTATGGGCAAGGGACAGACAGACTCACGATTTGAGGGAGTCGGTTATGCTGAAAGCAGCCCGCATTTTTTCGTCGATTTCGTCACCGCGCGTTTTCACCGAACGATCCGCCGTTCCGACCCGGCGTTCCGACACGTCCGAATTCGTCGCCATCGCGTTGTTCTCCGGGATCGGCCTGTTCGTCTCGCTCGTTGTCGTGATCCTGGGCATACAGGGCGCTTGGCCTTAGCTTTGCAGATCGTGCAGCCGTCAGCCGCCGCGCAGTCCGGCGGCGGCTGATTTCGGCGCGGCGTCAGGCCGCGTGCAGGCTGGTGGCCGCCTGAAGCGCCCCCGCAAGTGCTTTCTCGCGGTGATCCGGTCCGACCTGGATGCCGTCGGCGATGATGAACTCGGCATTGTGGATGCCCATGAACCCGAACACACCGCGCAGATAGCTTTCGAGGTGCTCCAGCGCTGCGACGGGCGAGCCCGCGCCGTAATAGCCGCCGCGCGAGATCGCGACGATCACGCGCTTGCCGCCGGCGAGCCCCTCCGGCCCGGCCGCGCCATACTTGAATGTCTTCCCAGCCACCAGGACGCGGTCGATCCAGGCCTTGAGCTGGCTCGGAATCGTGAAGTTGTACATGGGTGCACCGATGACGACGATTTCGGCGTCCAGGAACTCGTCCAGGACGGCCGCGCTTGCGGCAAGGTCAGGCGCCAGCTCCGCCGGCACGGGGGCGCCTTGCGCGGCCGCGAGATGCGAGCCGGAGAGATGGGCCAGCGGCGTCTGGGTCAGGTCGCGATAGACAACCTGAAGCGATGGGGTCGCCTGCCTGAGACGGTCGACGATGGCGGCGGAAACCTGCCGGCTGACGGAGTGGGGGCCGAGCACGCTGGAGTCGATATGGAGGAGTTTCATTTGGGGTCACCCTGGTATAAGTTTGTAACCAGCGCTACATGAGTGACTATCGAAATCCCCGCAAGAACGCACTTTTTTGAGCCATGGGCACATCATTGAAACCTGAGAACATCGATCTGCCTGCTCCGCCGAGGCTGAACCCAAGTCCAAATCCAAGGCCAAATCCAAGGCCAAATCAGAGTCCAGATCCAATGCCGGATCCCAACCACGCGGACTGCCGCGGGGTCGCCTCCATACTGTCCCGCGTCGGCGACAAATGGAGCGTGTTCGTCATCATGATGCTCAGCGACGGACCAAAGCGCTTCAACGAGCTGAAGCGAATGATCAACGGCATCTCGCAGCGGATGCTGACCCTGACGCTGCGTGGCCTCGAGCGCGACGGCCTCGTCACGCGCACGATCTTCCCGACCATTCCGCCGCGGGTCGACTATGAGCTGACTGACCTCGGCCGCGGTCTTCAGCAGCCGGTGAAGGCACTCGGGGAGTGGGCGATCGAACATCAGGAGCAGATCGCGGCGGCACGCACGCGGTTCGATGCGCGTAAAGACGGTTAGGACGTGATCAATCTCGGTTCACCGATGCGAGCCGACCGTCACCTCCCACTGAGGGGCACGCGCTTTACCCTCCCCTGGAGGGGGAGGGTCGGCTCACATGAGCGCAGCGAAATGTGAGACGGGGTGGGGTGACAGTCTCTCCTCATCGAACGCTGCCCGAGTGGAGAGATCACCCCACCCCGCTCGCGCTGCGCGCGATCGACCCTCCCCCTCCAGGGGAGGGTAAGCTCTTTAAAGCAGCGACACCAATCCGCCGCCGTGGCGTTCGAGCCGACCTGCCAGTTCGAGCTCCAGCAGCACGGTTCGTACGATCGCGGGCGAGGCGCCGGACATCCGCACGAGATCGTCGATCGAGATTGGGGCCGGGCCGAGCAGGTTGGTGATCTGATCGCGGTCATGCCCTTGCGGATCGCTCTCGAACGGCTCGCTGTCGGGCTCGCCTGCGGGGTGCATCAGCGGCCGCTCCATGATCGGCTGAACCGCATTGATGATGTCGGCGGCCTCGGTGACGAGCGTTGCACCCTGCTTGATCAGATCGTTGGTGCCGGCGGCGCGCGGGTCGAGCGGCGAGCCCGGCACCGCGAACACCTCGCGGCCCTGTTCGGCCGCCATGCGTGCGGTGATCAGCGAGCCCGAGCGATGTGCGGCTTCCACCACGATGATGCCGAGCGAGGCGCCCGAGATCAGCCGGTTGCGGCGAGGGAAGTCGCGGGCGCGCGGCTCGTGACCGAGCGGCATTTCCGAGATCGCCGCGCCGGCGTGACCGAGGATCGATGTGAGTAGGTCGCCATGCTCGGGCGGATAGATGCAGTCATGGCCGCCGGCGACCACGGCGATCGTGCCGCTCTCAATGCTGGCGCGATGCGCGGCCTGATCGACACCGCGGGCGAGGCCCGAGATGACGACAAAGCCGGCTTCGCCAAGTTCGCGCGCGAGCTGGCCGGCGAATTTCAAGCCGGCGCCCGAGGCGTTGCGCGAGCCGACGATGGCGATCATCGGCCGCATCAGGGTCTTCGTGTCGCCGCGCACGGCGAGCAGCGGCGGTGCGTCGTCGATCATCGCCAGCCGCGGCGGATAGCCGTCCTCGCCGGGCGCCAGCCAGGCGATGCCGAACTTGCGGCTTGCGGCAAGCTCGGCCTTCGCTTCATCGGCACTACAGATGCGACCCGTTCGCTGCGCACCGCCGCGGCGGGCGAGATCCGGCAGTCGCTCCAGCGCGGCGCGCGGGCTGCCGAAATGATCGACCAGCGAGCGGAAGGTGCGCGGCCCGACATTGTCGGAGCGGATCAGCCGCAGGCGGTCGATCCGCTCAGACTCGGTCAGCTCCACGCTCGGATTGATGGCGTCCACGGCGTCTCCTTGCAGGCACAGCATGGAACAACCTGAGGGCGTTGCGCAACAGTCACGTGCGCTTGCGCGACCTTGCTGCGATGCTAAAAGCGATCACAATAAGAAGGATTTTGCCATGATCTCGCTTGCCGACCTCCAGCGCCGCATCGAAACGGGCGAGCTTTCGCCCGACGCCGCCATCGCGCAATCGCACGCGGCGATCGAGGCCAAAGAGAAGGACGTCCACGCCTTCGTCCGCCACGACAAATCGGCGAGGGCGCAAGGCTCCGGGCCGCTGCGCGGCATTGCGGTCGGCATCAAGGACATCATCGACACCGCCAATATGCCGACCGAGATGGGCTCGGAGATCTATCGCGGGTGGCAGCCGCGCAGCGACGCGCCGGTCGTGATGCTGCTGAAGCGGGCAGGCGCCACCATCATCGGCAAGACCACCACGACCGCGTTCGCCTCGCGCGATCCGACGCCGACGCGCAATCCGCACAATCTTGGCCACTCGCCGGGCGGCTCGTCCTCGGGCTCGGCTGCGGCGGTCGGCGCCGGCATGATCCCGCTGGCGCTGGGCACCCAGACCGGCGGCTCGGTGATCCGGCCCGCGGCCTATTGCGGGACCGCCGCGATCAAGCCGTCGTTCCGGATGCTGCCGACGGTCGGCGTGAAGTGCTACTCGTGGGCGCTCGACACGGTCGGCCTGTTTGGCGCGCGCGCTGAGGATCTCGCGCGCGGACTGCTCGCGATGACCGGCCGCACCGAATTTTCGGGCATCGCCCCGGCGAAGGCGCCCCGCATCGGCGTCGTCAGGCAGGAGTTTGCCGGCGCGGTCGAGCCGGCGGCCGAAGAGGGGCTGCTGGCCGCGATCAAGGCGGCCGAGCGCGCCGGCGCCAGCGTGCAGGTGATCGATCTGCCCGAGGCGGTGCAGGAAGCCTGGCGCATCCATCCGATCATCCAGGATTTTGAGGCGCATCGCGCGCTGGCCTGGGAGTTCTCCGAGCGGCACGACGAGATCGCGCCGATGCTGCGCGCCAGTCTCGATGCGACGGCCCATCTGACGCCGAAGGAATATGACGAGGCGCGCCGGGTCAGCCGTCGCGGCCGCCGCGAGCTCGGCGAGCTGTTCGAGGGTGTCGACGTGCTCTTGACCTATTCTGCGCCGGGCACGGCGCCGGCCAAGGAGCTCGCGACCACCGGCGATCCCCGCTACAACCGGCTCTGGACGCTGATGGGCAATCCTTGCGTCAACGTGCCTGTCCTCAAGGTCGGCGGCCTGCCGATCGGCGTGCAGGTGATCGCGCGCTTCGGCAACGATCCGCTCGCGCTTGCGGCGGCCTGGTTCCTGGAGGATGCGCTGGCGAAATCAGGCTAGCTCAGGTTCGAAAGAAGCAAGGGCCTGAACGGGCGCAGAGGGCGCTGCGCCGGCCCTTGCATCTTGCCCGAGCCAGCGCTCGGCGGCCTCGCGGCCGCTCCGGTGCAGCAGGCGAATGAAGCCGCGGCCGAGATCGGTCGATGAGCGCTGCGCCAGGCCGTCGACGGAGTCTTCCGCCGCGATCCTGGTGAGGCGCAACGAAGCCGTGGCGCGCGACTGCGCCCATTCGATCGCCGCGATCTCGGCATTGAGCGCGGCGTTGGCCATGATCTGGTCGAGCCTGCGGTCGATTGCGGCGAGCGTGATCGGCACATAGCTGTCGCGCGTCGGCGTGACCTGAACGAGCAGCAAATCCGTCGCCGCCGTTTCCTGGACCAGCCGCAGCAGCGGCGGATTGCCGCCGAAGCCGCCGTCCCAATAGGCTTCGCCGTCGATCTCGACGGCGCAGTGAACCAGCGGCGGACAGGTCGAGGCCAGCGCGACGTCGGCGGTGATGGCGTCGTTGGCGAAGATCTGCTGCTGCCCGTCGCGGATCCGCGTCGCCGCGATCAGCAGCTTCGGGCATCGCGCGTCGCGCAAGATGGAAAAGTTGATGTCGCGCGACAGCGCCTGCCGCAGCGGGTCGAGATCGAATGGATCGAACTGCCCGGAGCGCAGCGTCGGGCCGAACGCGACCGAGCTTCCCGCCGGTGAAAAGCCGCCGACGAGCATCAGCGAGCGGAACGAGGCCTCATGCATCAGCCGGACCCAAAACCGGTTCAGCCGCGACCGCGCGCCTTCGCGTCCGCCTTCGGCAAGGCCGCAAGCAAGCAGCAGCGCATTGACGGCGCCGGCGCTGGCGCCGCTGATGGTGTCGATCGCGATGTCAGGCTCTTCCAGCAGCCGCTCCAGCACGCCCCAGGTGAAGGCGGCAAAGGTGCCGCCACCCTGCAGCGCCAGCGAAAGCTTTCGCGGCGGCCAGTGGCCGGAACGCGCCTGGCCGACCGGTACAGCTTCGGTCATCGCGCTATCGAGCCGAGCGTCGGCTGGCGCGACGGACCGAGCCTGCGGCGCTGGCCGTGAAATAGGGGCAGGCGCGGAGGCGGGCGGCAGCGAGGGCGCGTCGGACCAGATGTTGGTCGTCGAGAGCAGCCGGCTTGCCGCGCTGCCGGTAGCACCCAGCGAACCAGCCCCGTCATGCGCACCGATCATCTTCTCGCTCATTCTGAGCAACCGCGTAACCGCCGCTTCCTGTGTCAAGATGACAGGCGCGCAACCCGTTTGCTACTGCCCGCCCCGAGTGGCGGGAAGGTTGCGAACAGGATTTGGCGGATAATGCGGTAGAGGTGCGGCGATATCCGTACTTTTTTCGGCTTCAGATTCGTGTTTGACGCGTTTTCCTGACGCGAACCGGCATCCACTTCGCTCGAAAACGCTCTAGGCCTTCTCGCCGATCCGGCTTTCCTTGCCCGCCTGCAAGCGCTTGATGTTCTCGCGATGCGCGTAGAACAGGAGCAGCGTCAGCACCGCTGTGAGCGCCGACAGGGCGAGATGGCCGAACCACCACAGGAAGATCGGCGTGATGAACGCCGCCACCAGCGCGGAGAGCGAGGAGTAGCGGGTGGTGAAGGCGGTCGCCAGCCAAAGCAGGCAGAACACGACGGCGCCGGGCCAGAACAGGCCGAGCAGGATACCGATATAGACGGCGACGCCCTTGCCGCCCCTGAACTTGAGCCAGACCGGGAAGAGATGGCCGAGGAAAGCGCCGAGCCCGGCCACCATTGCGGCATTGGGGCCTGCGACGTAACCCGCGATCACCACGGCCACGGTGCCCTTGAGCGCGTCGAACAGCAGGGTGCCCGCGGCAAGGCTCTTGCGTCCCGTGCGCAGCACATTGGTGGCGCCGATGCTGCCCGAGCCGATCGAGCGGATATCCTGCGTGCCCGCGAGCTTCGTCAGGATTAGCCCGAATGGAATCGAGCCGAGGAGATAGCCGATGACGAAAGCCACCGGCAGAAATGCTTCAAGCCCCATGGCGGCAGCTCCAAAGGCGCGATTCCGATGTCGAACGATCGCGTACGTCAGACATGCTCATACACCGTTCGTCCGCCGACAATGGTGCGCACCACGCGGCCTGTAAAGCGAGCCTCGTCGAACGGGGTGTTCTTGCAGGGCGATTTGAGGTCGGCGGGATCGACCACCCAGGGCACATCGGGGTCGATCACGATGACGTCGGCCGGGCTGCCCGCACGCAGGGTTCCGCCCGGCAGGCCGAGCAGCTCGGCCGGGCGGGTCGACATCGCCCGGATCAGCGTCTTCAGCTCCAACTCGCCGTTATGAACCAGCCGCAAGCCGGCCGGCAGCATGGTCTCGAGACCGACGGCGCCCGGTGCTGCTTCCGCGAACGGCAGGCGCTTGACCTCGACGTCCTGCGGATTGTGGTCGGACATGATGACGTCGAGCAGGCCGGAGGCGATCGCCGCCACCAGCGCGCGGCGGTCGTCCTCGGTCCGCAGCGGGGGCGACAGCTTCAGGAAGGATCGATAGGGGCCGATGTCGTTCTCGTTCAGCGCCAGATGATTGATCGAGACCGAGGCGCTGACCGCAAGCCCGGCGTCGCGGCCGCGCTGGAGGATATCGAGGGAGTCGATGCAGGTCAGCGAGGCCGCGTGGTAGCGGCCGCCGGTGAGCGCGACGAGGCGCAGATCGCGCTCCAGCATCACGGCTTCGGCGGCGTTCGGAATGCCCATCAGGCCGAGCCGGGTCGCGAACTCGCCTTCGTTCATGACACCTTCGCCGACGAGATCGGGGTCCTCGGTATGATGCACGATCAGCGCGTCGAAATCGCGGGCGTAGGTCAGCGCGCGGCGCATCACCTGGGCGTTGGTCACGCTCTTGTCGCCGTCGCTGAAGGCAACCGCTCCGGCCGCCTTCAACAGGCCGAACTCGGTCATCTCCTCGCCGTGCATGCCTTTGGTCAGCGCGGCCATCGGCTGGATGTTGACGATCGCAGTGTCGCGGGCGCGGCGCATCACGAAGTCGACGGTCGCCGAGTTATCGATCACCGGAGAGGTATCGGGCTGGCAGATGATGGTGGTGATGCCGCCGGTCGCGGCGGCCTGGCTCGCCGAGGCAAAGGTCTCGCGGTGGCTGAGGCCGGGCTCGCCGACGAAGGCGCGCATGTCGATCAGGCCCGGTGCCACGATCTTGCCGGAGCAGTTGACGATGTCGGTGCCCTCGGGGACGCCGGCCGCGCCAATGCCGCGGCGGGTCTCGCGGATGGTGCCGTCGGCGATCAGGACGTCGCCGACGCCGTCGAAATCCCTGGAGGGATCGACGACGCGGGCGTTGGCGAGCAGGATGGGGCGGCGATCGATCAACATCGGCATCACGCGTTCGGCAGATTGCGGGCGAGAGCTTCCAGCACGGCCATGCGGACGGCGACGCCCATCTCCACCTGTTCGCGGATCAGGGACTGCGCGCCGTCGGCCACGATCGAGTCGATCTCCACGCCGCGGTTCATGGGACCCGGGTGCATCACGAGGGCATCCGGCTTGGCGTAGGCGAGCTTCTTCTGGTCGAGCCCGAAATAATGGAAATATTCCGATGACGAGGGCACGAAGGAGCCGTTCATGCGCTCGCGCTGGAGCCGCAGCATCATGACGATGTCGGCGCCTTCCAGGCCCTCGCGCATGTCGCGCGCGACCTCGACGCCCATCCGCTCGATGCCGGGCGGCAGCAGCGTGGAGGGCCCGACGACGCGGACGCGGGCGCCCATGGTGTTGAGCAGGATGATGTTGGAGCGGGCGACCCGCGAATGCAGCACGTCGCCGCAGATCGCGACCACGAGGCCTTCGATCCGGCCCTTGTTGCGGCGGATGGTGAGCGCGTCCAGCAGCGCCTGCGTCGGGTGCTCATGCGCGCCGTCGCCGGCATTGATCACGGAACCGTCGACTTTCCGCGCCAGCAACTCCACCGCGCCGGAGGCGTGATGGCGTACCACCAGGATGTCCGGGTGCATCGCGTTCAGTGTCACGGCGGTGTCGATCAGGGTCTCGCCCTTGCGGATCGAGGACGAGGACACCGACATGTTCATGACGTCGGCACCGAGCCGCTTGCCGGCGAGTTCGAACGAGGACTGGGTCCGGGTGGAGGCCTCGAAGAAAAGGTTCACCTGCGTCCGTCCCCGCAGGACGGTGCGCTTCTTGTCAACCTGGCGGTTGACCTCGACATATTCTTCGGACAGGTCGAGGAGGCCGCTGATGTCGGCCGCGGAAAGGCCCTCGATGCCCAGCAAATGCCGGTGGCCGAGGACGAAGGTCGATTTCGATGTCATTAAAAGCAGAGCTATAGGGGGGGATGGCGGGGGGAGCAAGGGGCAAACGGTGGGAGGCGAGTTATCCCCTGATCTGTCGGTTTTGCCCCCGTGGCGACCTGTCCGTCATGCCCGGGCTTGTTCCGGGCATCTACGATCATCTATCGCATTTGACGCAAAAAACGTGGATGGCCGGGACAAGCCCGGCCATGACGATGTGGGGCATTCTGTGAAAAAAATTCTGACAGCGTTCCTAGCCGCAATGACGATGAGCACAGCGCACGCCCAATCGCTTCCCGGCAGCTTTGTCTACCTCCGCGACATCGATCCCAGCATCATCCAGGACATCCGCTACGCCACATCGAACAATTTCGTCGGCCGTCCGCTCGCCGGCTACGGCGCCGGCGAATGCGTGGTGAAGCGCGAGGTGGGGCTGCGGCTGAAGGCGGTCCAGCAGGAGCTCGCCGCACAGAACCTGTCGCTGAAAATGTTCGACTGCTACCGGCCGGCGCGGGCGTCGCTCGACATGGTGAAGTGGTCGCAGAACGGTCACGAGACGGCGGCCGAGCGGCGTTACAACCCGAAGATTCCGAAGACCGAGCTGTTCCGCCTCGGCTATATTGCGAGCCGCTCGCAGCATTCCACGGGTGCAGCGCTCGATCTCACTTTGGTCGACCTCAAAGCCGACAATTCGGCCAAATATGATCCGTCAAGGACCTATGCCGACTGCACGGCGCCGGTCGAGATGCGTGCGCCCGAAGGCAGCGTCGACATGGGCACAGGCTACGACTGTACCGACGCGAAGGGGCATACCGCAGTGACCTCGATCAATCCGGAGCAGCGCGCCTGGCGCAAGCGGCTGGTCGCTGCGATGGCCAGGCACGGCTTTGTGAACTATTCGAAGGAGTGGTGGCACTTTTCCCTGCCGGGGGCGGGCGGGGCGGCCTATGATTTCCCGATCCAGCCGCGCCGGAACTGATCACGCGCCGAGGAAGCCTGATGACCCAGCCGAGTTTTGCGACCCACGAGGTCTTCAACCAGTCGCCGCCGTTCGAGGACGTCGACCTGTTCGCCACGGACCTGCCGCTGGTCGAAGCGGTCAGGGCAAACGGCGGGGCCAAGGCGGAACGGGAACTGTCGGAATTCGGCAAGCAATGGGGCTCGGCGGCGATGGCCGATCGCGGGCGCCTTGCGAACGAGAACACGCCGAAGCTGCGCAGCTTCGATTCCAGGGGGCACCGCCGCGACCAGGTCGAGTTTCATCCGGCCTATCACGAGCTGATGGCGCACAGTGCGCATGCGGGCGTGCACAATTCGACGTGGACGGCGGATGGAAGACCTGCCGGCGATGCCGCCGAAGTCGTTCGTGCCGCGAAATTCCATATCGCCGCGCAAGTCGAGACCGGCCACCTCTGCCCAATCACGATGACGCGCGCCTCCGTGGGTGCGCTGGCGATGCAGCCCGACCTGCTCGCGCGCGTGATGCCGGTGCTGTCGACCAGGAGCTACGATCCCGGCTTCGCGCCGTGGTGGCAGAAGCGCGGCATGACGCTCGGCATGGGCATGACCGAGAAGCAGGGCGGCACCGACGTGCGCGCCAACATGACGCGCGCCGTGCGCGACGGGGACGGCTACCGCATCACCGGCCATAAATGGTTCATGTCGGCGCCGATGTGCGATGCGTTCCTGGTGCTGGCGCAGGCGGATGGCGGGTTGACCTGTTTCTTCATGCCGCGCTTCGCGCCGGATGGCTCGGTCAATGCGATCCAGTTCCAGCGGTTGAAGGACAAGCTCGGCAACCGCTCCAATGCCTCGTCCGAGGTCGAGTTCGTCGGCGCCTATGCGCAAGCGGTCGGCGAGGAGGGCAAGGGCATCCGCACCATCATCCAGATGGTGCAGCTGACGCGGCAGGATTGCGCGATTGCGTCCGTTGGCCTGATGCGCTCGGGGCTGGCGCATGCGCTGCATCACGCCCGTCACCGCAGCGTGTTCCAGAAGCATCTCGCCGACCAGCCCCTGATGCAGGCCGTGCTGTCGGACATGGCGCTGCATGTCGAGGCTAGCGTTGCGCTGGTGATGCGGCTCTGCCGTGCCTTCGACCGCACGCCGCACGATGCGGCGGAGGCCGCCTATATGCGGCTGCTGACGCCCGCGATCAAATACTGGACCTGCAAGAGCGCGCCGCCGTTCCTCTACGAGGCGATGGAATGCCTCGGTGGCAACGGCTATGTCGAGGACGGCATCCTGGCGCGCCACTATCGGGAGTCGCCGGTCAATGCGATCTGGGAAGGTTCGGGCAACGTCATGTGTCTCGACGTGCTCCGCGCGCTCTCGCGTGAGCCGGACGCGGCGATGGCTGTGCTGCAATCGCTTGCGGCCGAGACGAAGGGTCTGCCGGGGGCCGGTGAGGCGGTCGCGTTCATCGGCAGGACCTTCCGCCGCGCCGACGGCGAGCGCGTCGCGCGCCTTGCCGTCGAGAAGCTGGCGCTGCTTGCCGCCGCCGCGGCGCTCAACGGCGTGTCGCCGCACAATGCCGAATTGTTCGCCGCGACGCGCCTCGCGGCCGATCACGCCAGCATGTACGGCGCGGTCGAGCTGGAGAGCGCTGACGTCCGCGCGCTGCTGGAGCGGGCGCTGCCGTGAGCGGGGCATTCTCAATCCACATCGTCATGGCCGGGCTTGACCCGGCCATCCACGTCTTGAGTTGCGACGCGAAGAACGTGGATGCCCGGGACAAGCCCGGGCATGACGACCTCTCGATAGTCTGCGCGAGCTGACGAAAGCCTCCTGATGGATTCCCTCAATCCCGACCATCCGCCGCTGACCGTGACGCCGGCGCCGCCACGTGTGTGGAAGTTCTGGGGCACGGCGCTGTGGGGCCTTTTCATCTTCGTCGCGATGTTCGTCGGGCAGATCGGCGCGATCGTTCTGCTGGCGGTGCAGCGTGGTCTTCCCATGGACCTCGCCTCGCTGCAACTCGTCGGCCGCGAACCCCAAGCGCTCGCGCTGTCGGTCACCATGGGTCTGCCGGCGACGCTGGCCGCGGTCTGGCTTGCCATTCGGATCAAGAAGGCGTCCTTTGTCGACTATCTCGCGCTGCACTGGCCGTCCTGGAAGCAGCTGCTGTTCGGCGCCGTCGGCCTCATCCTGATCGTGCTGGTCTGGGAGACGATGTCGCGCGCGCTCGGCCGTGAGGCGACGCCGGGCTTCATGACCGACCTGCTGAAATCGGGACGCGACAAGGGCGCTGCGCTGTTGCTCCTGTTCGCCTTCAGCGTGGCCGCGCCGATGTCGGAAGAGATTTTGGCGCGAGGCTTCCTCTATCGCGGCTGGTCGGCGAGCTTCCTGCGGGTATCGGGTGCGATCCTGCTGTCGTCGCTGGTCTGGACGGTCGTGCACCTCCAATACGACATGTACTTTCTCGCCGAGGTCTTCACCATCGGCCTGTGGTTCGGTTACATGCGTTATCGCGCCAATTCGCTCTGGCTCACCATCGTGCTCCATGCGCTGAACAATCTGACCGCGGTGGTGCTGACGATGTGGCTGGGGAGCTAAGCCGTCAGCGCGATCGCGATCGGCATCGTGATTGCCGCCAGGATCGTCTGCAGCGTGATGATCTGCGCCAGCAACGGCGCGTCGCCGCCCATCTGGCGGGCAAGCACATAGGCGCTGGGCGAGGTCGGCACGGCCGCGCAGATCGCGACGATCGCGAGGCCGTTGCCGGTGATGCCGAACCAGGCCGCGAGCCCCAGCGCGAGCGCAGGCATCAGCACCAGCTTCAGGCCGACGCCGATAGCTGCGCCCAGGCTGGGACGCAACAGGCCTTTCAGATGCAGGCCCGCGCCGGTGACGAGCAGGCCGATGGCGAGCGAGGACCGGCTGAGCGCGTCGGCCACCTCGTGCCAGATTTTTGGCAGCGGCAGGTGCATCAGATTGACGGCGAGGCCGATCGCGCAGGCCCAGATCAGCGGATTGCGGATCACCGTCATGGCGATGGCGCGCGGGGATCGCTTCTCCTGCGCGGCGTAATGGGCGAGCACGGCGACGCTGAACACGTTGACGAGCGGGATGATCGCGACCATGGCCACGGAGGCGAGCGCCAGCCCGAGATCGCCGAACATGTTGGCGGCGATCG
This sequence comes from Bradyrhizobium sp. CCBAU 53415, assembly GCF_028128735.1. Lineage (NCBI taxonomy): Bacteria > Pseudomonadati > Pseudomonadota > Alphaproteobacteria > Hyphomicrobiales > Nitrobacteraceae > Bradyrhizobium > Bradyrhizobium sp. CCBAU 53415. Next base: position 1,357,628 of record NZ_LBJF01000027.1, read on the forward strand.
ACAGCGCAACGAAGGTTTGCCAGCGCGTTGCGCCCTGGAAGATCGAGGAGAAGGCGGGGCCATCGATGCCGAGCCGCGACAGGGCCGGCCGCAGCGCGAGACAGAGCAGCGACATCGCGAGCGCCGACAGCAGCAGCGCGCCGCCGACGCCGGCGACCGGCACCCTGGAGAGGTCGGCCTTGACCAGGGTCTGGATCAGCAGCATCGGAAACAGCACGAAATAGGTCAGTTGCTCCAGCCCGTGCCATTGCGTGTCGAGCCGCATCAGGCTGTGCCTCAGTACGACGCCGAGCACGATGAGGATGAAGACCGGCAGCAGCGCCGCGATCACGATCGGCATGGATCAGTCCGTCCCCGGCGCCGCGCGCAGATTTGCCAGACGATCGAGCGCGCCCTGCAGGATGAAGATCGCGGCATGCTCGTCGATCACCTCAGCGCGCTTGGCGCGGCTGACGTCCATGCCGATCAGCTCGCGCTCGACCGCCGCCGTCGAGAGGCGCTCGTCCCAGAGGCCGATGGGGAGCGCGGTCAGACCGGCGAGATTGCGGGCAAAGGCCCGGGTCGATTGCGCGCGCGGGCCCTCGCTGCCGTCCATGTTGATGGGCAGGCCGAGCACGAAGCCGACCACCTTGCGCTCGGCCGCGATCGCGAGCAGCCGGGCGGCGTCCTGCTTGAACGCCTTGCGGGCGATGGTCTCGACCCCGGTCGCGAGCCGGCGATCGGGGTCGGACACGGCGACGCCGATGGTCTTGGTGCCCAGATCGAGCCCGACCAGCGCGCCGCGCACGGGCCAGTGGGTTGCAGCATCGACGAGGGGCAGGATAAGAGCCGGCATGGCGTAGCGCATATCACGCGTCACGCAGCGGAGTGAACCCGGAAGATGGACGTGCTGACATTATTCGGCCTGTTCGCCGTCACGGCGATGCTGGTCACCTACGCGCTGGAGGATCGCAGCCACTGGTTCGTGCTGCTGTTCGCCGCATCCTGCGCGCTCGGCTCGGTCTACGGGTTTCTCCAGGGCGCCTGGCCGTTCGGTGTGGTCGAGGCGATCTGGTCCGTCGTGGCGCTGCGGCGGTGGCACCTGAAGGCGATGGGAAGAAGCGTGTGAGAACGACCACGCACAAATGCAACGATCATTTGTGGCGAATCTCACACGGGCGACGTCGCAGGCCATGGCATGATGTCGCGTCCTCGGCAGCGCACGCCGATTGACGCTCTGGTTGCGCAGCTGTAAGTATATAGGTCTAAAGTAGTGTGGGGCGCGTGCCCCGATTTCCAGAATGATCGGCAGCGACCGGCAGTCCGCGCTGCAACCTTGGCGCAAATTTTTCAGGCGCCGTCCATGTCCAATATTCGCCCGGTATTTTGAGAGGTCATGATGCTCATCAAGCCAAGCCTGATCGCGGGCTCAGAAAGGCGATTCAAGCAAGCCGAGTTCTCGCCCGAAGCCTTGAACCGGAAATTGGGTGACGGCCCGATCGAGATGACCGTCGAAAAGATCCGCCAGCGCCAGCGCCAGCTGCTGGCCGAGACGCACGACGTGCAGGCGGCCGAGATCGGTCTGGAGCGGATCATCCAGGGCAATGATCTCGACAGCATCAACTATCTCGCCAAGGGGACCGCCGCCGCACGCTCGGTCTGCCGTATTCAGCTCAGGGATCTCAAGTCGAATCTGCTCGGCTATGGTTCCGGATTTCTGATCGGGCCCGGCCTGCTGCTGACGAACCATCACGTCTTCGGCAAGCCGGCCGACGCGACCAATTCGATCGCCGATTTCGACTACGAATTGGACGTTTCGGGACAAGAGCGTGTGCCGGTGAGGTTCGGATTCGAGCCCGGCAAGTTCTTCTACACCAATGATAGGCTGGATTTCTCGGTCGTTGCGGTGGCGCCAACCTCCCTGTCAGGCCACGAGGAGCTCGAGGATTGGGGCTGGCTGCCGCTGAGCGGCGCGCCCGGCAAGGCAGACCCGGGCGAGTATCTCACCATCGTCCAGCATCCCAGCGGGCAGATGAAGCAGGTCTGCGTCCGCGAGAACAAGCTGCTCAAATATGTCGGCGACTTCCTCTGGTACAATACCGATACGACGGCCGGATCGTCGGGATCGCCGGCGTTCAACCGCTTCTGGCAGGTGGTCGCGTTGCACCACAGCGGCGTTCCCCGGAAGGATGCGCAGGGCCGCACCCTGACAAAGGACGGCAAGGTGTGGAAGCCGGCGATGGACGAATCCTCGATCGACTGGATCGCCAACGAAGGCATCCGGACCAGCGCGATCGTCGCCGACCTCAAGGTTGCCGTTGCTTCTCATCCCTTGATCAGGCCGGTGCTCGATGAGGAGGAGCCGCCGATCCGGGACGAGGTCGCGAAAGTCCGGCCGCCCGCCGCCGCGCCTCCCTTTGGCGTTAATGCCTGGGTCGAGCAATCCCTTGACGGGACCTCGCTCGTGGTTCCGATCCGCGTGCCATTGCCGATGTTCAGGAAGGACATTCCGATGGCGCCGCTCGCGCCCGTTCCGGGCCCGGCGGGGGGCAACGGACGGGCGCCGAACGGCGGCAAGCCGTTGATCGCCCCGCCGGCCGGCCTCTTGCCTCACATCAGTGCGAAGAACGGCCTGCCCATGGAGGCCGTGCACATCGATCAGAGCACGCTGAAATCGCGTCCCGGATACAAGGCGAATTTTCTGGGCACCGGCAAGTTCTCGGTCCCCTTGCCGAAGATTCCGACCGCCCTCAAGTCCAGGATCGCGACGCTCAAGGGCAGCTCCAGGCAGTCCGAGCTGAAATATTTCAACTACAGCGTCGTCATGAACAAGGAGCGCCGGCTCGCCTTCTTCAGCTGCGTCAATATCGACGGCGGCAAGCAGCAGGACGTCGGGAAGCGCGAAGGTGATTCCTGGCTGCGCGATCCGCGCATCGATGACGATGCCCAGATCGGCGACGAGTTCTACCGCAAGCAGGCCACTTTCGAGGCGGACCGCAGCAAGAATCCGTTCGATCGCGGTCATCTCGTTCGCCGCCTGGACGCGACCTGGGGCGACACCGTCGCCGCGGCCAAGCAGCATGGCGACGATTCCTTCCATTTCACCAACTGCTCGCCGCAGTTCTTCTCGTTCAACCAGGGCAAGCAGCTCTGGGCGGGATTGGAAGACTATACACGCGATGTCCTGCTCGAAGGCGAGGCGAAGGGCATCGTCATGAACGGCCCGGTGTTCGACGGACCGGATGCCGACGGCTCCGATCTGCCCAATCCGGCCGGCCGGCCGCACAAGGATCCAAGCTTCGGCGGCGTTCAGATTCCGAAGTATTTCTGGAAGATACTGATCCGCCGCAACGAGGAGGACGACGCGCTCAAGGCGGCGGCGTTCCTGATGAGCCAGCGAAAGCAGGTCATGGAGATCGACCGCATCCAGGAGGCGGATCTGCTCGAGCGGATGTCCGAGGAGGATGTCAGCGTCTTCCAGGTCTCGATCGCGGACCTGACGAAGTTGACCAAGCTCGACTTCGGCAATCTCGCCGAGGCGGATTCGCACGAGGCGACCTCGGTCGGCCCGCGGCGGATCGAATCCTATGAGGACATCCGACTCTAGGGCCCGGGTCCTTCGAGCGCGGACCGACGCGGCTTTCGGGTGAGGGAAGCGGTGTGCTCCGTCGAGACACTGATGACCCTCACCCGGGGCGCTTGCGATGCGGGCCGCGCGTCAGCGGATCGCAATCGGGTTGATCATTGCCTGCACGCCGCCGGTCCAGCGCGGCTGTCCCAGCACGAACAGGAATTCATAGCCCCTGTCCCGGGCGAGCGCGGCGGTGTCCATGTTTTCGAGGATGTAGGTCCCGTTCATCGCGAGCAGGATCTGGTGCACCTCGAACACGTTCTTGGATTCGAACGGCAGCACCTCGAGCCCCCAGGTGTCGGCGCCGACGGCGACGACGCCCTTGCCGGTCAAATACTTCGCGCCTTCGACGCCGAGCCCGGGCTCGCCGGCCGAATAGCGTTTGTCGTCCTTGCCGATCAGGCCGAGCCAGCCGGTGTGGAAGATGACGACGTCGCCCTGGCGGATCTCGACGTTCTGCTGCTTGGCGGCTTCCTCGATCTCCTTGACGTTGAAGGCGGTGCCTTCCTTCACCACGTCGGTCTTGAAATAGGCGGCCATGTCGAGCAGCACGCCGCGCGTGACTATCGGCGGCACCTTCTCGATGCCGAGCTTCTTCAGCCCGTTGGGATCGGCGAAATCGGCGAGCTTGTTGCCGTTGTAGTAGACGTGCTCGACGCCGAGATGGCCGAGCCCGTCGATCTGGCTGCCAATGCCGACCCAGGTGTCGAGGATGTCGTCGTTATAGGTCGCCTTGTTGGGACCGAGACCCGGGCTGCCGGCCTGTCCGGGCTGCACGATGGTCAGCTTGAATGCGCGCGGCGGATACGCCGGCGTCTGCGGCGTGACGGGAATGCCGAGGGCGTAGGTCTTGCCGGTCTTCACCAGCGAGGCCGCCTTCACCACCAGCTCGGGCGTCATGTAATTGGCGGCGCCGATCTCGTCGTTCGGTTGCGGGCCTCAAAGCTTTTGATGTGCTGCGTTGCCGCGGCGGAACGCAATGCGGAAACGCGATGGATTTGTGACGAATTTCGTCGCGTGGAATGCTGCGTCGTGTCAGGCCGCGATGACGTCGTCGTCCTTCTTCAGGCAGTCGGCAAAACCGCTCAGCGCGCTGGTTTGATAGCCCGCGCGGCGCTGAATGAACAGTGTCTCGACGCGTGCGTGCGCCGGGCTCAGCGAGTGGATCGCGATGCTTCCGTTCATCGCGCTGCGCTCGACGACTGCGCGCGGCAGCAACGTCACGCCCATGTCGGCGGCGACGCAGCCGATCATGCCGTCGAGCGTGCCGAACTCGAAGCGCGCGGCCGATGGCCAGCCGAACTCGACGAAGATTTGTTCTAGCCGCTGACGGTAGGTGCAGCCGGTGCGGAAGACCAGCGCGGTCGGCCCGGACTCCGGCGTGCCGGCGCGCAGCTCGGCCAGCGAGGCCCAGCGCCGCGCGCTGACCAGCATCAGCTCCTCGCGGAAGGCGCTCGTCGCGATGAGATCGGCATGCGTGATGGGGCCCGCGACGAAGGCGCCGTCGAGCGTGCCGTCGAGCACGCCGGTGACGAGGTCGGCCGTCGGCGCAGTGCGCAAGGATAGACGCACGGCGGGGAAGCGGCGATGGAAGTCGGCGAGCAGCGGCGGCAGGCGCACGGCCGCCGTCGTCTCCATCGATCCGATCGCGAGCGGTCCTTTCGGCTCCCCATCGTCGCGTGCGACGAGCAGGGCTTCGCGCGCGAGCGCCGCCATCTTTTGCGCGTAGGGGAGGAGGCGCGTGCCGGCACCGGTCAGCGTCATGCCGCGCGCGTGCCGCTCGAACAGCGCCGTTCCGATCTCCGCCTCCAGCGCCTTCACGCGCTGGGTGACGTTCGACTGCACCGTGTTGAGCTCTTCCGCGGCGCGGGTGATGCCGCCGGCACGAGCGACGGCGGCAAAGGTCTGGAGATCGCTGAGTTCCATGGCGTCGTTTCGCTTTCGAGATGGTAGCGTTCGCAACAATTCATTTTTCGAGAATGCTAGTCGCGCCTAGTCTCGCTGTCCAGATCGGGGAGGAGCCATGCCGATGACGACGTCGCTGACCACGCTGCTGGAGATCGCGCATCCGATCTTGCTGGCGCCGATGGATGTCGTCGCCGGCAGCCGCCTGGTCGCGGCTGTGAGCCGTGCCGGCGGGTTCGGCATTCTCGGCGGTGGCTACGGCGAGCGAGCGTGGCTGGAGCAGGAGACTGCGAAGCTCGCCGAACTGCGTGCGCCGTTCGGGATCGGCTTCATCACGTGGAGCCTCGCCAAGCGGCCCGAGCTTCTCGACATTGCGCTCGGCGTGAAGCCATCGGCGATCATGTTGTCGTTCGGCGATCCCGCGCCGTTTGCGCTCAAGATCAAGTCCGCCGGCGCACGCCTCATCTGCCAGGTCCAGGACGAGGCGATGGCGCGACAGGCGCTCGATGCCGGCGCCGATGTTCTGATCGCGCAGGGAACGGAGGCGGGCGGTCATGGCGCATCGCGGACCACCGTCGATCTCGTGCCGGCGATCGTCGATCTCGTTGCGGGTCGTGTTCCCGTGGCAGCGGCCGGCGGCATCGCCGACGGGCGCGGGCTCGCCGCCATGATGATGCTGGGCGCGAGCGGCGTGCTGCTCGGCACGCGCTTCTATGCGAGCCGGGAAGCCGACGGCGCGGAGGAGGCCAAGCGGCGCATCTGCGCGGCAAATGGCGGCTCCACGGTGCGCGGCATCATCTTCGATCTCTCGCGCAACAATGTCTGGCCGGCGCCCTTTACCGGGCGATGCCTGGTCAATGATCACGCCCGGCGCTGGATCGGCCGCGAGGTCGAGCTGATGCAGAATGTCGCCGCAGTTGCCGTGGACTATGCCGCGGCGAAAGCGGCCGGCAATTTCGACGTCGCGGCCGTGATCGCAGGCGAGGCAGTCGCGCTGATTCATGATATTCCACCGGCGGCCGAGATCGTCGAGCGGATTGCGGTGGAGGCCGAGCAGCTGCTGGAAGGACGGCGGAATTCGGTGATAGCGGCGTAGACTTCTTACCCTGGAGGGGGAGGGTCGATCGCGCGAAGCGCGAGCGGGGTGGGGTGACAGTCTCTCCATTGAGGTGGTGCCCGTGTGGAGAGATCACCCCACCCCGCTTCGCATTTCGCTTCGCTGCATGCGAACCGACCCTCCCCCTCCAGGGGAGGGTAGAACGAACGAGAGAGAACAACCATGTGGCCTGACCGTCGACTGATCGATCTGTTCAAGACCGAATTTCCGATCGTGCTGGCGCCGATGGCCGGCGTGATGGATGCGGAGCTGGTGATTGCGGCCGCGCAAGGCGGCGCGTTGGGCTCGCTGCCCTGTGCGATGATCTCGGCCGAGAAGGCGCGCGAGCAGGTTGGTCTCATCCGCCAGCGCGTGAAGGCGCCGGTCAACATGAACTTCTTCTGCCACGCGCCGGTCGAGCTCACGGCCGAAGCCGAAGCGCGCTGGAAGCAGCGACTCGCGGGTTACTACGCCGAACATGGCCTCGATCCCGCGGCGCCGATCGCCGCGGCGAACCGCGCGCCGTTCGATGCGGCGTTCTGCGACGTCGTCGAGGAGCTGAAGCCGGAAGTCGTCAGCTTCCATTTCGGTCTGCCGGAACGGGCGCTGCTCGAGCGGGTGAAGGCAGCTGGCTGCCTCGTGATCTCGTCGGCGACGACGGTGAAGGAAGCGGTGTGGCTCGAGCAGCGCGGCGTCGATGCCGTGATCGCGCAAGGCGCGGAGGCGGGCGGCCATCGCGGCATGTTCCTGACGGACAGGATCGCGGAGCAGCCCGGCACCTTCGCGCTGGTGCCGCAGGTTGCCGATGCCGTGAAGGTGCCGGTGATCGCGGCGGGCGGCATCGCCGATGGACGCGGTATCGCCGCGGCCTTCGCGCTCGGCGCATCCGGCGTGCAGATCGGCAGCGCTTATTTGCGCTGTCCGGAATCCAAGGTCAGCGCGGGCGGCCGCAAGGCGCTCGCCGAAGCGCGGGACGATTCCACCGTCATCACCAATGTCATGACCGGCCGGCCGGCGCGCGGCGTGCAGAACCGCCTGATGCGCGAGGCGGGCCCGGTCTCGCCGGATGCACCTCCCTTTCCCCATGCCGCGACCGCGCTGGGGCCGCTGAAGGCGGCTGCCGAAACGCAGGGCAGGGCGGATTTCACCAATCTCTGGGCGGGACAGGCGATTGCCCTCGGCCGCGAGGTCCCGGCCGCCGAATTGACCCGGGATCTCGCCAAATCGGCGATGGCCCGCATGAAGGGGCTGGCCGGATAGGCGCTTTAGTTGTTGTTTGCGCATGATCTTTTCGGAAGACCGCTTCGCACTTTTCCGGATCATGCGCTAGCGCCGGTTGCGGCGCAAAACCGGCCTCTGCTATACGGCACTTAGGATTTGCCGTGAGAGGCCTTATATAATGTCCGTCGACGCCGCTACCATCCGCCGCATCGCGCATCTGGCGCGCATTGCGGTCTCCGAGGACGAAGTTCCGCATCTGCAGGGCGAGCTCAACGCCATGCTCGCCTTTGTCGAGCAGCTCTCGGAGGTCAATGTCGAGGGCGTAGAGCCCATGACCTCGGTGACCCCGATGCAGATGAAGAAGCGGCAGGACGTGGTCAATGACGGCGAGATCGCCGACGATATCGTTGCCAACGCGCCGGCGACCGAAGGTCACTTCTTCCTGGTGCCCAAGGTCGTCGAGTAACTTGCATAGCGTTTTCGAGCGAAGTGGAAGCCGGTTCGCGTGAAGAAAATGCGCCAAACTAAGAGTCTCAGGACATTGTCCGATGTGCATGCTTTGCGACGATGAGAAGGCCTATCAGGCCTACATGAATTACCTCGACAAGATGGAGCGGCAGGGCAAGGCTGCCGATCCCAACGTCGCCGTCAATGCCGTGCTCGACGAGATCGAGGCTGCCGCGAAAGCCGCCGCCAAAAAAGACGACCCGGCCAACGACAAGACCCTGTCTCCGTTCTTCTGCAGCCCGATCAATAAATGACCGATTTGACATCGCTGACGCTCGCCGAGGCCCGCAAGGGTCTCGCCGACAAGACTTTCACGTCACTCGAGCTGACCGACGCGCATCTTTCCGCGATCGAAGCCGCGCGCGTGCTCAATGCCTTCGTGATGGAGACGCCCGACCAGGCGCGCGCGATGGCGCGCGAGGCCGACAGCAGGATCGCCAAGGGTGATGCGGGTCCGCTCGCCGGCATCCCGCTCGGCATCAAGGATCTGTTCGCGACCAGGGGCGTGCGCACCACGGCTTGCTCGAAGATCCTCGGCAATTTCGTGCCGACCTACGAGTCCACCGTCACCTCGCAGCTCTGGCGCGATGGCGCGGTGATGCTCGGCAAGCTCAACAATGACGAGTTCGCGATGGGTTCGGCCAACGAGACCTCGTGCTTCGGCCCCGTCGGCAATCCCTGGCGGCGCGAGGGAAGCAACACGACGCTGGTACCGGGCGGATCGTCCGGCGGCTCCGCCTCGGCCGTCGCCGCGCTGCTGTGCATGGGCGCGACCGCGACCGATACCGGCGGCTCGATCCGTCAGCCGGCGGCGTTCACCGCGACCGTCGGCATCAAGCCGACCTATGGCCGCTGCTCGCGCTGGGGCATCGTCGCTTTCGCCTCCTCGCTCGACCAGGCCGGTCCGATCGCGCGCACGACGCGCGATGCGGCCATGCTGCTGCGCTCGATGGCCGGGCACGATCCGAAGGACACCACCTCGGTCGACATGCCCGTGCCGGATTACGAGGCCGCAATCGGCAAGTCCGTGAAGGGCCTCAGGATCGGCATCCCCAGGGAATATCGTCTCGACGGCATGCCGGCCGAGATCGAGAAGCTCTGGCAATCGGGCGCGGACTGGCTGAGAAGTGCCGGCGCCGAGCTCGTCGAGGTTTCGCTGCCGCACACGAAATATGCGCTGCCGGCCTATTACATCGTGGCGCCGGCGGAGGCGTCCTCCAACCTCGCGCGCTATGACGGCGTGCGCTATGGCCTGCGCGAGCAGGGCAGGAACATCATCGAGCTCTACGAGAACACCCGCGCCGAGGGCTTTGGCGCGGAGGTGAAGCGCCGTGTCATGATCGGCACCTATGTGCTCTCGGCCGGCTATTACGACGCGTACTATCTGCGGGCCCAGAAGGTGCGCACGCTGATCAAGAAGGATTTTGAGGATTGCTTCGCCAAGGGTGTCGACGCGATCCTCACCCCGGCGACGCCCTCGGCCGCCTTCGGCATCGGCGAGAAGGGCGGCGCCGATCCGGTCGAGATGTATCTCAACGACATCTTCACGGTGACCGTGAACATGGCGGGCCTGCCCGGCATCGCCGTGCCCGCGGGCAAGGACGCGCAGGGCTTGCCGCTCGGCCTGCAACTGATCGGACGGCCCTTCGACGAGGAGACGCTGTTCTCGCTCGGCGAGGTGATCGAGCAGGCCGCCGGCCGCTTCACGCCCGCGAGGTGGTGGTGAATGTCGCTGGCTTCATCGCGAGCCTCGACGGCGCCGCGCCCGCGCCGGAGCTGAGCGCGCCGCTCACGGGTCTCTGGTGGGCCGCCAAGGGCGACTGGGACCAGGCGCACAAGATCGTTCAGGACGACAACGGCCGCGCTGCCGCCTGGGTGCACGCCTATCTGCACCGCGTCGAAGGCGATCTCGGCAATGCCGGTTACTGGTACCGCCAGGCCGGCCAGCCGGCGGCAAAGGATTCATTGGAAGCGGAGTGGGAGCGGATCGCTGCCACGCTGCTCGGGAGCAGGACATGAGCACGGCCACGCACAAGCTTCTCAAGGGCGCCACCGGCGATTGGGAGATGGTCATCGGCATGGAGATCCATGCCCAGGTGACCTCGAACTCGAAGCTGTTCTCGGGCGCATCGACCGCATTCGGCGGCGAGCCGAACAGCCACGTATCGCTCGTCGACGCCGCGATGCCGGGCATGCTGCCCGTCATCAACGAGGAATGCGTCAGGCAGGCTGTCCGGACCGGGCTCGGTCTCAACGCGCAGATCAATCTGCGTTCGGTGTTCGACCGGAAGAACTATTTCTATCCCGACCTGCCGCAGGGCTACCAGATCAGCCAGTACAAATCTCCGATCGTTGGCGAGGGCGAGGTCATCGTCGATCTCGACGGCGGCAAGACGGCAACGATCGGTATCGAGCGACTGCATCTGGAGCAGGATCCCGGCAAAATGCTGCACGACCGGTCGCCGTCGCTGTCCTTCATTGACTTCAACCGCTGTGGCGTGGCGCTGATGGAGATTGTCTCGAAACCGGACATCCGTGACGCCGAGCAGGCCAAGGCCTACGTGACCAAGCTGCGCTCGATCATGCGCTACCTCGGCACCTGTGACGGTGACATGGAGAAGGGAAGCCTGCGCGCCGACGTCAATGTGTCCGTGCGCAAGCCCGGCGCGCCGCTCGGCACCCGGTGCGAGATCAAGAACATGAACTCGATCACCTTCATCGGCCAGGCGATCGAGTACGAGGCGCGTCGCCAGATCGAGATCCTCGAGGACGGCGGCCAGATCGAGCAGGAGACCCGTCGGTTCGATCCCAACAAGGGCGAGACGCGCTCGATGCGGTCCAAGGAAGAGGCGCATGACTATCGCTACTTCCCCGATCCCGACCTGCTGCCGCTGGAGTTCAACCGGGAATTCGTCGACGAGTTGAAGGCGAAGCTGCCGGAGCTGCCGGATCAGAAGAAGACACGCTTCGTCGCCGACTTCGGCCTGTCGGCCTATGATGCGAGCGTGCTGGTCGCCGAGCGCGAGAGTGCGGTGTTCTACGAGACGGTGCTCGACAGGCTCGCCAACCGCGCGCGCGACGGCAAGATGGCGGCGAACTGGGTGATCAACGAGCTGTTCGGCCGTCTCAACAGGGAGGGCCGGGATATTACGGACTCTCCGGTCAATGCCGAGCAGCTCGCGGCGATCATCGATCTGATCGGCGAGGGCACGATCTCGGGCAAGATCGCCAAGGATTTGTTCGAGATCGTCTGGCAGGAGGGCGGCGATCCCCGCGCGCTGGTGGAAAGTCGCGGCATGAAGCAGGTCACCGACCTCTCGGCGATCGAGAAGGTTGTCGACGACATCATCGCGGCCAATCCCGACAAGGCCGCGCAGGTCAAGGACAAGCCGCAGTCGCTCGGCTGGTTCGTCGGTCAGGTGATGAAGGCGTCCGGCGGCAAGGCCAATCCGCAGAGCGTCAACGACCTGCTCAAGTCCAAGCTCGGCATCTAGCCTCGCGCGCTCGAACGAGGTGACGGACACGTTCGTCACCTCGCTTTCGGCTCTCGGTGCGACGCTCGCGCACATCCTCGGCGGCTCGCTTCGTCCCGTCGGCGGCGACGCCGCGCCCGAATCGCCGCCACGCGATTCGCGCGAAACAGCGGCTTGCACACGCTCGAACGAGCGTTCGCGCCGTTAAGCACGAAAATATTTTCATTGCCAAAATTCGCGACTCAGAGTCCGCGAAGCGCCTTTGCGAGGTGATGGAAGGAATGGCGATGCACGTCGCCGCGTTGATCGCGCGCGACGCGCGCGTGCAGAAAAATACTTGTCGCATAGTGTTTTTCTGCAATCGCATCCGTCGCAAACGTCGACGATGCGCCCGCTCTCCGTGATCGCAGCTGCGCGTCATGCGGTGCGCTTGCGTCGCGCTCGCCAAGCGCAGGCGCGTTGCGCCGTCAACACTTCTTTAAGCGAGACGCTGTTTTTTTCTTCGTGTTGGTGTATTCGGGATGAAGTGCATTCGATCCCCGAGTGCACGCAGCGATTAAAGCCATCTCACACATCGGAGGGCAACATGGCCAAGAAAGCGAAGAAGGCGAAGGCGAAGAAGGCGAAGAGCGCAGTGAAGAAGACTGCGAAGAAGACCCGCAAGGTCGCGAAGAAGAAGAAGTAACTTCGCTTCTGAAGTTGCCGGCTCCAGATAGCCGGCACGTCATCAGCGCCTTCCAGAGGTTCTGGTCGACGATAGAGGGTGTCGGCGAGACATCAGGTCAACGGTCGGATCGTTCTCTTTGACGGTCCGGCAGAAGAAACGAGTTTTCTTCGTTCGGTGCGGTTCTCCTCGAGGGGCTCCGCAATTTCACGAGTGGCCTTCGGGCCAAAGTGGAATCTGGTCCTGACGTGTTCGCCGACGCCCTCGTTCTCCTGAGGCCGGGGTATTGCCGGCATTCCTTTTCCCCGACATTGCTGATCTGACCGCGACGTGGCCGCGCTGCCTTGGAGCAGGTGAAGCGCTGCGTGCATGTTGGCTGCCTGCTGCGGTCCGCGGGTCGTTCCACGTGTGCGGTGTCATTGACCGGCGTCGACCGGACGATCCGGTACGTCGCAGCTTGTCGGCGGATCACTGCTGCCTCTGGAATACTGGGTCACCCGCCTGCCGCCTTCGCTGAAGCTTCGGCAGAACCGCATGCCTCGGCGCAGCCGGGTCGCGGACGACGCCAGCAAACGGGACGCCACATCACACGCGCCACCGCGCGCGATGGTTATCGATGTCCTGAGATTCCAGGGTAAACCGAATCTGACGAATTGCAGAAGTGCCTGCAAACCGGGGACTTTTTGAATTCACCGTGCAGGCGTCGCATGCTCGCGTTTACGTCTGCTTCATCGCGATACTTAAACTGCCATTCAAATTTGCCCGCCATCATCGCCTCCAACAAGCCGGCAAGCGGCATGGGCAAGAAGACTCGGGGAAGAGTTGAACAGCTATCTGGACGGGAGCCGCGCTCGGGGAGCGAGACGGCATAAGAACAAAGGGGATGCGTGATGTTTCAGGGTACTTTCGATCTGGAGACGGCAACGCCGATCGACGCGGGCGCGCTGTCGGACGTGCTGTTCGAGCGCGGGATCTATTGGGCGAGCGGCCGCTCCGGGATCGTCGATCTCGTCGCCGCGCACAAATGGTTCAACCTCGCCGCGTTGAAGGGCCGCAAGGACGCCGTGGCGCTGCGCCAGGAAGTCGCCGGACAGATGTCTGACGCCGAGATCTCGGTCGCGCAGCGCGAGGCGAGGGCCTGGATCTCCGCGCGCTGAGATGAGTCGCGACTCACCCGTGTTTGCACGGGGCGGCCGGGTTGCGCTGAATCAAGTTTCTGCCCCGTGCCGCGGCATAAGACCCGACGGCATGGGCGACCAAGGTACGAATGGACGATGGCTGCCGATTCAGATCGCTCCGGACGAGTGCGATCTGGAACTCGGACGTCTGCACAAGACGGGAGTTGTGCCCTGGCCCTTTCCGTGCCGGCGCAGGGGCGGCGTCTGGTTCAATGTCTGGGCCGACGAGGCCGTGCTGATATCGCCCTCGCATTGGCGGATATGGCGATCCGGTATCTAGGTGCGCACACACATATATAAGGAGCACGAGAATCTATAAGGAGCACGTGAATCGAGCTGAGCTCGCCATGCTCATCCTCGCCCCAGGCTTTCGCGCCAACTTCACGATCGCTTTCAGGTGAAAGAACGCAGCGACCTGGATTGCAGGGACCTGGGTTGATTCTGCCGCTGGGTGGCGGAGAGGGAGGGATTCGAACCCTCGATACAGCTTGAGACCGTATGACGCTTTAGCAAAGCGTTGCCTTCAGCCACTCGGCCACCTCTCCGGTGCGAGCCTTATGCCTCTAATTAGTTGGGCCGGTCAATTTGGAAGCGCGTGTTTTTGCTCGAATATTCCCAGTGATTTTCGAAGCAAGACGGATTTGTCCTCGGGCGAGAGCGTAGCGCTGCGAGAGCAGAGCCGAAGCTGGAGCGGCTGGCGCATGGCCGGCGTCGGAAGCTGAATTTGCCAGGGAATTCAATGGCGCGTGAGAGGGGCTGGAACCTGGCACCCCCGCGTCCTCGTTCGCGGAGCTGCCGGCCCGATCCCGATGATCCCCGCGCGACAAGAGAGTGTTTGCCGCCCGCCTGTGGCCGGGCTTGCGCCAGACTGGGAGTCGCGGAGGCAGGCTGATGCCTGCTCATTGAGTCTCTCTTGTGATTCCACGATTCGAGCCCGTCGAACCCCCTCCGGACCGAGGTCCCGGCTAGGGCGCCTCATGTGGGGAACTTTGATGGCAAGCGGAACCGTCAAAAAAATATCAATGTAAACAATATGTTGCGAAGGCGATCTGATCACATCTGCGTGTTATTTGTGCAACACCCGTCGGAAAACACGCTCCATCGGCCCGTTTCGGAGCGTTCTGTTGTTGTGTGTGCAAGGACGTTCGGTAATTGTGGCTGAGCGACGGAGGGGGGCATCCCGAGGTCGTCCCGTTTAGGTCATTCGCTTAAGTCCCTCGCGTTCATGCGGGTGTGTCCGAAGGCGCGAAGGAGCCCAAAGCGGTGATTTAGAGGGGGTTGGGGAATTGGCCGTCCGGTCAGTGACCTTCCCTGAAAGAGCAACTTGGAGGTTTAACATGAAGTTGGTTAAGAGCCTTTTGCTCGGCTCAGCGGCGGGTCTGATCGCCGTGGGCGGAGCGCAGGCAGCCGATCTGCCCGTGAAGGCCAAGGCGGTCGAATACGTGAAGATCTGCTCCCTGTACGGAGCCGGTTTCTACTACATCCCGGGCACTGACACCTGCATCAAGCTGGGTGGTTACTTGCGTGCTGAAGTCGCGCTGAACACCAACAGCGTCTACAACGGCGCGTTCAGCGGCGCTGCTGGCGCTAACAACCGCCTCAGCAACTACTACACCATGCGCGCTCGTGAAGATCTCAACATCGACACGCGCACCGCGACCGAATACGGCGTGGTCCGCACGTTCTTCGATGCGACCTTCTCGTGGACGACCGGCGGATACACCGGTGGCGGCACGACCGCGTACGACTCGGCCCCTCCCGGTACCTCGGGCAGCGGCTCGGTGGCCGGTGGTGCGCTCGGCGTGTACTACGCCTTCATCCAGTTCGCTGGCTTCACGATGGGTAAGGCGGTCTCCCAGTTCTCCGCTCCCTGGACCAACTATCCCGGCAACAACTTCGACGGTCTCGTCGGTGGCGGTGGCACGGTTACCGGTGTCAACCAGTTCACCTACACCGCTGACTTCGGCCAGGGTATCACGGCGTCGTTCTCGGCGCAGGATCAGGTCCAGTACTATCAGGCTGGTATCAACAACCTGGCCGTGCCGGGCACCTTCGGCTACGGCACCAGCGATATCGCCGGCTCGCGCTCGCCGGACCTCGTCGCTATGGTTCGCGTCGACCAGGCTTGGGGTCTGTTCCAGGCGTCGGTTGCGGCTCATGAGAACCATGCGGGCTACTACGGCGCCACTGAACTCACCGGTCATCCCAGCGACAAGTGGGGCTGGGCAGCTCAGCTGGCCTTGTCGATCAAGAACATCCCGACGGGTGCGGGTGACACGATCAACATCCAGGGCGTCTACACGGACGGTGCGACCCGTTACAACATCCAGGACCTCGCCGGTGGCGCAGGTGCTTGGACGAGCTACGGCAGCACGGGCCTGGCCGGTGCGTATCAGAGCCTCGGCATTGCCTTCGCGCCTGACGCGGTGTTCGTGACCGGCGGCGGCCTGGAGCTGGTCCAGACCTGGGGTATGCGCGGTGCGTACACCCACAACTGGGATCCGTACTGGAACACGGCGATCTACGGTGCGTACGCTGGCGTCCGCTACAGTGGCGCAGCCAAGACCGCGATGTGCGGCGTGGGCGGCACCATCTCGGTTGCCCTCGGCATTGCCTCGGCTTCCTGCAACCCCGACTACAACATCGCTCAGCTGGGTCTCATCACCCGCTGGACCCCGGTCAAGAACCTGACCTTCTCGGCTGACTTCAACTGGACCCACCTGGACCAGAAGTACGCGGCCGGCACGGTCACTGGGGCTGGCGCCAGCGCTGCGCTGGCCAAGCCGGGCCTGGCCGCTGGCGCTGTGTACGAGCTCAAGGATCAGGACAGCTTCACGCTGCTGCTCCGCGCTCAGCGCAACTGGTAAGTTCGGTCTAACGACCTGACAGAGAACCCCGGCGGGCAACCGCCGGGGTTTTTCTTTTGCCGGTCGTGCCGCTTTGCTTGACGCAATGGTCCGACTTGGTGCGCCACGCTCCGTCGACCTGATCGTTCTGCGACGCGGCCTAATGGGCGTCACCGTGGAAGAGGGAGGGGGCCGCGCTGCAAGCGGTTTCCGACCCGAGGCGCGCAGAGGACTGCGGGTACTCCGGCCCAGCCGTCCAGGCACCCTGACGATCTGGCCTTGCGGCAGGAGCGATCCACGCCTTCATCTGCCCGCCGAGGCACCGGCGAGCGTGCCGACCGGACCGCAATCGCCGCGGCGCTCACGGCGCGCGTGGCAAGGTCACGCCGGAAGATCGTGGGCGATCGCTGAATAGGCCTCGGCGACTCAAGGTCCTGCTGACGAGGACGGTGCCGGCTATCCTGGCTGCCGGCTGCGAGTCGAACGAGGGGTCTCTATTCCACGCTTCCGACGCCGCGGCGCAGATCGGCTTCGATCTGCAACCGCGTGCCGCCGCCGAAGCGGGCGCGGTAGACCTGAAGGTTCTCCATGATCCGCTGCACGTAGTTGCGCGTCTCGGAGAACGGAATCAGCTCGACCCAGTCGACCGCATCGACCTTCGGGTCGCGCGGATCGCCGTAGCGCTCGACCCACTTCCTCACGCTGCCGCGGCCGGCATTGTAGGCGGCGAAGGTCATGATGTAGGAGCCGCGATAATCCTCGAGCAGTCCGCCAAGCTCGGCCGAGCCGAGCGTGGCGTTGTAGACCGGATCGTTCTTCAGCCGCCCCAGGTCGTAGGTCGCGCCGTGGCGCTTGCAGACGTAGCGGGCGGCGTCCGGTGTCACCTGCATCAGCCCATAGGCCTGCGCCGGCGAAACCACACGCGGATTGAACGCGCTCTCCTGTCGCGCGATCGCATAGACGATGCTGCGCTCGACCTCGGGGCCGATCGGCGTGAACTGCGGAATGCCGTTGACCGGGTAGGCATAGAAGTCGAACGGCAGGCCGCGATTGAGCGCGCCTTTGCCGAGCAGCAGCATGCCGCGCGCGTCGCTATAGCGCTGGGCGAGCTCGCCAAGGCCGGCAAGCGCTTCCGGATCGCCGTTCTCGCCCATGTCGGCGAGCATGGGCACCGCGAGCTCGCGCTCGTCGAGCTCATACAGCAGTTGCGCAGCGCGCACGATCTCCAGCCGCTCGGCGCCGCGCCCGCGCGGCTGGCGGTTGAGCTCGATCTGCGGCAGGCCCAGCTTGGCCCGGGCGAGCTGGCCGTAATAGCTGGTCGACTGTTCGGCGGCGCGGGCATAGGCGTTGCGCGCGTCCTGCTGGCGGCCCAAAGCTTCCGCGGCGCGGCCCTGCCAATAGCCGGCACGCGCCAGCGCGGTCGGATTGACGCTGCCGACGCCGATGCGGGCAAAATGCTGGGTGGCGGTCGCGGGGTCGTTGAGGAAGCGCAGCGCGATCCACCCGGCGGTGAATTCCTGCTCGGTCTTGTAGATGTCGCGCGAGGGCAGGGCCGCATCTCGCGCAATCAGATAGGCGCTGCGGAATTCCTCGGTGTCGATCATCTTGCGGGCCAGAAGGCGCCGCTCGATCCACCATTCGTCGAGATTGTGCAGGCGACCCGGATCCTTCGGCGCGGACAGCATGAGCTGGGCGGCCTCGGTGAACTTCTCCTCGCGGCGCAGGAGCTGGATCCTGCTGAAGATGTAGCCGGGGTCATTGTGCAGCTCGCGCGGCACCGCCTCGAGCAGCGCCCGCGTGTTCGGCGCTTTCTTGACGGCGGCGATGCGGGCCCTGGCGAGCGCGACATAGCCGGCGCCGAGCCGCTTTGCGGCGCGCATCGCCGCCTCGGTCTCGCTGCCGTAGAGCAGGGTGTCCATCCGCGCTTTCTGGTCCCCCGGCGTCAGCAGGGCACCGAACTGGTCGAGCGCGTTGTTCTCGGTGTCCTCCGACATCGGATCGCTGCGCCAGGCCTCGCGCACCAGCCGCTCGGCATTGGCGCGGTCGCCGCGCGCCAGCATCGCCTTTGCGAGCGTGAAGCGGCCCTTGGCGGAGATCGGAGACTCATTCTCGAACCACGACCACGCGACCGAATCGTCGCGCCTGTCGTCCCACATCGCCGCCTCGAGGCGCCGGCGCAGGAAGACCTGCGACGGCCAGCTCGGATTGGCGGAGAGGAAGGCGCGATAGCGTTCCACGGTCGCGCCGTTGTCCTCGCTGCGCAGGATGATCCATTCGGCGAGCTTTCGCGCGACGGGATCCGAGATGCCGGCCGCGGCGTTGGTGGCGTCGCCGGCCTTGCGCTTGCGCACGAGCTCGATGACGCTCTCCAGCGTGTCCTTGTCGGCTTGCGACGTCGACGACGTCGCAGCGACCGCGGCCGGGATGACCGGCTTGCGCGGCGCCGCATGCTGGCGGGTCGCAGGGGCCAGCACGGGAGCTGCGACCGGTCTGGCGGCAACCGGGGCGGCGGGTCTGACGGTGGCCGTCGCGGGTGCGGCCTTGGGGTGCGATCGGTGGGGCGCAGGTTGCGATTTCGACGAGGGCACCGCTGCCGTGGGCCTGGGCTTGTCCTTCGCGGGTTCCTTGCCAGCTGCATCCTTGCCGGCAGTATCCTTGGCAGGCTTCTTCGCGGCATCCTTGGCCTGAGCGCCGGACGCACCCTTGCTCGCGCCCTTCGCCGCGTCCTTGCCGGTTCCCTTGACTGTTTCCCTGGTCGATCCTTTGTCTGGCCCCTTGACCGGTCCCTTGGCCGGTCCTTTGGCCGCGTCCTTGGTAGCCGGCTTCGCGGTGTCCCTGGCCGTTTCCGCCGTCGTCTCATTGGACTTGGCGAGGGCGGCGCAGCCTACCGACAGTCCTGCCATCAGGCACACGACCAGACCGGTGGATCGCCATGCGGCACGAGCAGAGGAGGTCACGGCGTTTCGTCGCCCCGAATCAGTGAAGTGGCTCAAGACCTAGCTGAATTCGATTGAATATGCGGAGAAAATACCAACAGCCGCTTACCTCGGGCCGATTTGCACCATCACCGCGGCAAAATCGCGGCCTAAAGGCTGCCTCACACGGAAGCGGGCCTTTTACCGGCAGGACAGACCCGATATGAATGGGGCTTGCTCGAAAGATAGCCGCGTACGGAGGAAGTCCATGGCAGCCAAGACGAAATTCCGGGGGTCGTTCACCGCCTTGGTCACGCCGTTCAAGAACGGCTCGCTGGACGAGGCGGCGTTCCGCTCCCTGGTCAACTGGCAGATTTCGGAGGGCACCAATGGCCTCGTCCCGGTCGGCACCACCGGCGAGAGCCCGACGCTCAGCCATGACGAGCACAAGAAGGTCGTCGAATGGTGCATCGCTGAAGCCAAGGGCCGCGTGCCTGTGATCGCGGGCGCCGGCTCCAACTCGACCAAGGAGGCGATCGAGCTCTCGCGGCACGCCGAAAAGGCGGGCGCGGACGCGGTGTTGATCGTCACGCCCTACTACAACAAGCCGACCCAGGAAGGGATGTACCAGCACTTCAAGGCCATCAACGACGCAATCGGCATTCCGATCATCATCTACAACATCCCGCCGCGTTCAGTCATCGACATGTCGGTCGACACCATGAAGCGGCTGTGGGAGCTGAAGAACATCGCCGGCGTCAAGGACGCCACCGCCAGCATGGTTCGCGTGTCGCAGCAGCGCGCGGCGATGGGCGAGGATTTCAACCAGCTCTCGGGCGAGGACGCCACCATCATCGGCTACATGGCCCATGGCGGCCATGGCTGCATCTCGGTGACCTCGAACGTCGCGCCGCGCCTGTGCTCGGAGTTCCACGCCGCCTGGCAGAAGGGCGACACCAAGGCGGCGCTCGCGATCCACGACAAGCTGATGCCGCTGCACAACAACCTCTTCATCGAGAGCAATCCGGCGCCGATCAAGTACGCGATGTCGCTGCTCGGCAAGCTCGACGAGACGCTGCGACTGCCGATGGTGCCGGTTTCGGAGCCGACGCGCGTTGCCGTGCGCAGTGCCATGGTGCACGCTGGGCTGATCAACTGATGCGCTAGCCAAATCGGGGGCGTCATGAGCGTCGACGAGAAGGGCATGCGGATGCTCAAGGAGTTCCGCGAGTTCGCCATGAAGGGCAACGTCGTCGACCTCGCGGTCGGCGTCATCATCGGCGCGGCCTTCGGGGCCATCGTCAACTCGCTGGTCGGCGACGTCATCATGCCGATCATCGGCGCCGTCACCGGCGGGCTCGACTTCTCGAACTACTACACCCCCTTGTCGAAGGCAGTCACCGCCACCAACTTAGCTGATGCGAAAAAGCAAGGCGCCGTGCTGGCTTGGGGCAGCTTCCTCACGCTGACGCTCAACTTCATCATCGTCGCCTTCGTGCTGTTCCTGGTCATCCGCGCCATGAACACGCTGAAGCGCAAGGAAGAGGCGGCGCCGGCCGCTCCCCCGAAGCCGTCGGCCGAGGTCGAGCTGCTGACCGAGATCCGCGATCTCCTCAAGAAGTGACGCGCGCACTTCATCCGAACTGTTAGAATCCGCGCGCATCTCTGTCAGGTTTGTCCGTCATGGCCGATAAGAACGAACGTCCGATCAAGGTCATGGCGGAAAATCGCAAGGCCCGCTTCAATTACGCCATCGAGGACACGATCGAGGCGGGCATTGCGCTGACCGGCACCGAGGTCAAATCGATCCGCAACGGCAAGAGCACGATCGCGGAATCCTACGCCGATTCCAAGGACGGCGAGATCTGGCTGATCAACGCCACCATTCCAGAATATCTCCAGGGCAACCGATTCAATCACGAGCCCAAGCGGCCGCGCAAACTGCTTCTCCACCGCCGGCAGATCAACAAGCTGATGGGCGCGGTCGACCGCGAGGGCATGACGCTGATCCCGCTCAAGCTTTACTTCAACGAGCGCGGTCGCGCCAAGCTGCAGCTGGCGGTTGCAAAAGGCAAGAAACTGCACGACAAACGCGAGTCCGAGAAGAAGCGCGACTGGAGCCGGGAGAAGGGCCGGCTGATGCGGGCGAGGGGATGACGGGATGAATCAGCGGAACCTGCTCGAGGTCGATTGGAGCCAGATTCCCGCGCCCTCCGACGACGGCGGCGCCGCGCATCTCGAGGGCATGATGTTGCCGTCGATCAGCCTGCTCGCAACCGACGACACGTCGGTCACGCTGTCGGCGCTGCGCGGCCGCACCGTCGTGTTCGCCTATCCCCGCACCGGCGAGCCCGGCAAGATCGCGCTGGTGGATGATTGGGACATGATCCCGGGGGCACGTGGTTGCACGCCCCAGACTTGCGCGTTTCGTGATCTGTTCGCCGAGCTGAAAGCCGCCGGTGCCTCCCACGTGTTCGGCCTCTCGACCCAGAGCAACGAATACCAGACCGAGATGGCCTCGCGCCTTCATCTGCCGTTCCCGGTGCTCTCGGACGAGAAGCTGGCGCTCACGCGCGCCTTGAACTTGCCCACGATGGAGGTCGCAGGCCTGACGCTGATCAGGCGCCTGGCGCTGATCATCGATGACGCCAGGATCACGCATGTGTTCTATCCGGTGTTTCCGCCCGACCGGAACGCCGGTGAGGTGCTCGACTGGCTGAAGGCCAATCCCACCAAGGGCTAGATCGCCGGCACCGGATGCGTTTTGTTTGAAACGATGCGGGCTGAGGGTTTCACCTCTCCGCGCCGGGAGAGGTGAACCCTGCCTAGTCTGACTGTATCAAGGCTCTAATCGAGATCCGCCTTCACCTTCGCGAACACGCTTCGGAACATGACCGGCGTCAGCACGCCCGTGTTCGTGTTGTAGCGCGAGCAATGATAGCTGTCGTAGAGCTTGAACGCGCCGGCCTGATGCACCGCGCCGTGGCCGAAGGGGGCCTGCGAGCCCTTCAAATTCAGCGGCTTGAGCACGCTGTCGTGCGCAATCCGCCCGAGCGCGACGATCGCGCGCAGGTTCGGCATCGATGCGAGATTCGCCGCGAGAAACTGACGGCAGGTGTTGATTTCGACCGGCAGCGGCTTGTTCTGCGGCGGCACGCAATGCACCGCATTGGCGATCCGGCAGTCGACCAGTTTCAGGCCGTCATCGGGGCGCGCCTGATAGGTCCCCCTGGCAAAGCCGTATTCGATCAGCGTGGTGTAGAGCAGGTCGCCGGCATAGTCGCCGGTGAATGGCCGTCCCGTGCGGTTGGCGCCCTGCATTCCCGGCGCGAGGCCCACGATCAAAAGGCGCGCCTTGATGTCGCCGAAGGGCGCAACCGGCGCATTGTGCCACGACGGCTCGCGTGCGCGATTCGCCTCGCGAAAGGCGACCAGGCGCGGACAGAGCGGGCAGTCACGGTCGGGAACGACGGTGAGAGGCTGGCGGCCTGACCGGGCCGCCTCACTCCTCGAAGTCGTCATCGCCCCTCGGCGCCATCGTGGTTGCGCGCTGGAGGAATTGCGGGGCGTGGTGGCGTTCGCCACGCTCGCCGCGGTCACGCGGGGCGGGGCGTTCGGACGGATCGCGGCCGAGCTTGGATTGCAGCTCGACGAGGTCGGTGAAGACGTCGGCCTGGCGGCGCAGCTCGTCGGCGATCATCGGCGGCTGGCTGGCGATGGTGGAGATCACCGTGACCCGCACGCCGCGGCGCTGCACGGCCTCGACCAGGGAGCGGAAGTCGCCGTCACCCGAGAACAGCACCATCTGGTCGATGTGCTCGGCGAGCTCCATGGCGTCCACGGCGAGCTCGATGTCCATGTTGCCCTTCACCTTGCGGCGGCCGGAGGCGTCGATGAATTCCTTGGTCGCCTTGGTGACGACGGTGTAGCCGTTGTAGTCCAGCCAGTCGATCAATGGGCGGATCGAGGAGTATTCCTGGTCTTCGATGATGGCGGTGTAATAGAACGCCCGCAACAACGTCCCGCGGCTCTGAAACTCCTTCAGCAGGCGCTTGTAGTCGATGTCGAAGCCCAGAGTTTTCGCCGTCGCGTAGAGATTGGCCCCATCGATGAAGAGCGCGATCTTGTTGGTAGGAGAAGGTGACATTCAGTTTGCTCGCGTAGTAGTCGTGATTGATCGTTTTTTGTTGGCGCGGCGATGGCAAGCCGCGCAGTTCTAGAGTGCCGCTGAGACCCGTCGAAACCGCAAATCCGGAGAAGTCGGGGCAATCAAGGTATAGTTATGGCGGACTTGCATATGCCCGATGCCGCCCTCGATGGCAGCATGGAAAACCACCCGTCCTGGCCCCAATGTGGGGTTACCAGAGCCGTTTGGCGAGGCCAAATCACAAATTGGCCTTGCGAAACCCTCCCGGTCCCTATAACTAGCGCCATTCATCCACATATTTCGTCCACCCACAACGGAGCGACAGTTCATGGCTCGCGTCACCGTAGAAGATTGTATCGACAAGGTCGACAACCGGTTTGACCTGGTCCTGCTGGCCGCCCACCGTGCCCGCATGATTTCGTCCGGCTCACAACTAACGGTTGACCGCGATAACGACAAGAACCCTGTTGTGTCTTTGCGCGAAATTGCCGAGACGACGATTTCGCCGGAGGACCTCCGCGAGGAGCTGGTGCACTCGCTCCAGAAGTTCGTCGAGGTGGATGAGCCCGAGCCTGATACGGTGCCGCTGATCGGTTCCGCGGGCGCGAGCGTCGATGCGGACGACACCGAAGTTGCCGTGGAGCGCATGACCGAAGAGGAGCTCCTGAAGGGTCTGGAAGGCCTCGCGCCTCCCGAGGAGCAGCCCGAGGAAGACGAGTAATTCCTCCGTCGCGATCGTCGACTTCTTGTGATCTTATCAAAGGCCCGAACCGTCGTTCGGGCCTTTGCTTTTGTTGACGTTTTCGTGGTTACCATAGCGTTGCCGGCTGGCGCTGCGTCCTGTCACTGAATTGATCGGACACAAGTGCGATCGGAGCTAGGATGTATACAACGGGGCCGGCCCAGGGCCCGTTTGAAGGCAGGACGGCATGGCGTATCGGCGCAGACCCTTGCAGATGCAGGCAGCAACCGAATCGGTTGCAGTGGCCCCGGCTGCGCCCGTCGCGCGTCCGGCCAGGCCCCGCGCGCGCATGATGCGTCAATATGACCTCGTCGAGCGCGTCAGATCCTACAATCCCAACACCAACGAAGACCTGCTGAATCGGGCCTATGTCTACGCCATGAAGGCGCATGGTTCGCAGACCCGCGCCTCGGGCGATCCGTATTTCTCGCACCCGCTCGAAGTGGCGGCGATTCTCACCGACCTGAAGCTCGACGACGCCACCATCGTGGCCGCGCTGCTTCACGATACGATCGAGGACACGGAAGCGACACGGGCCGAGATCGATCAGATCTTCGGGCCCGAGATCGGCGCGCTGGTCGAGGGCCTGACCAAGCTGAAGCGGCTCGAGCTGGTCTCGCGCGAGGCCAAGCAGGCCGAGAATCTGCGCAAATTGCTGCTGGCCATCGCCGACGATGTCCGCGTGCTCCTGGTCAAGCTCGCTGACCGCCTGCACAACATGCGCACGCTCGACTTCGTGCCGACGGAATCGCGCCGGCGCATCGCCGAGGAGACGCTCGACATCTACGCTCCGCTGGCGGGGCGCATGGGCATGCAGGAAATGCGCGAGGAGCTGGAGGATCTGTCCTTCCGCACCCTCGATCCCGAAGCCTATTCGGTGGTGATGCAGCGGCTCGATGCGCTCGCCGAGCGCAACCGCAACCTGATCGGGGAGATCGAGGACCAGCTCTCCAACAATCTGCGTCACCGGGGCCTCGGCGCGCGCGTCTATGGCCGCCGCAAGAAGCCGTTCTCGATCTGGACCAAGATGGAGCGCAAGTCAGTCGGCTTCGAGCAATTGTCCGACATCTTCGGCTTCCGCCTCGTCGTCAACGACATCGAGGCCTGTTATCGCGCGCTCGGGATCGTCCATACCACCTGGCCGGTCGTGCCGGGGCGCTTCAAGGACTACATTTCGACGCCGAAGCAGAACGACTACCGCTCGATCCATACCACGGTGATCGGCCCTGGTAACCAGCGCGTCGAGCTCCAGATCCGAACCGAGGCGATGGACCAGATCGCCGAGCGCGGCATCGCCGCACATGTGTTCTACAAGGAAGGCGTCGGCTCGCCGACCGAATTCCTCAAGCGCGAGTCCACTGCGTTTGCCTGGCTGCGCCACACCATCGGAATCCTCTCGGAGAGCGCCAATCCGGAGGAATTCCTCGAGCACACCAAGCTCGAGCTGTTCCACGACCAGGTGTTCTGCTTCACCCCGAAGGGCAAGCTGATCGCGTTGCCCCGCCACGCCAACGTGATCGATTTCGCCTATGCCGTGCATACCGACGTGGGCAACAGCGCGGTGGGCTGCAAGATCAACGGCAAGTTCGCGCCGCTGTCCTCGGAACTCCAGAATGGCGACGAGGTCGAGGTGCTGACCTCCGAGGCGCAATCGGCGCCGCCGTCGGCCTGGGAAACGCTCGCCGTCACCGGCAAGGCGCGTGCCGCGATCCGCCGCGCCACGCGCACCGCGGTGCGCGATCAATATGTCGGTCTCGGCCGGCGCATCGTCGAGCGTCTGTTCGAGCGCGCCAAGATCGAATACGCCGACGACAAGCTCAAGGGCGCGCTGCCGCGGCTCGCGCGCACCTCGATCGAGGACGTCATGGCGGCGGTCGGCCGGGGCGAGATCAAGGCGTCCCACGTCGCGCGTGCGATGTACCCCGACTACAAGGAGGAGCGCATCGCGCGCTACGGCGTCAAGAAAGGGCTTGCCGCCAAGCTCAAGGAGAAGTCCTCGGAACCGCGCAGCCCGGTTGCGATCCCGATCCGTGGCATCAATTCCGACCTTCCGGTGAAGTTCGCGCCGAACGGCGGCGCCGTGCCCGGGGATCGCATCGTCGGCATCGTCACGCCGGGCGAGGGCATCACGATCTATCCGATCCAGGCGCCGGCCCTGAAGGATTTCGAGGAGGAGCCGGAGCGCTGGCTCGACGTCCGCTGGGACATCGAGGATTCCGCACCGCAACGTTTCCCGGCCCGTATCAGGGTGGAGAACGTCAACGAGCCCGGCGCGCTGGCGCAGATCGCGACCGTGATCGCCGAGCACGACGGCAACATCGACAACATCAGCATGCAGCGCCGCTCGCCCGATTTCACGGAGACGACGATCGACCTCGAAGTCTACGATCTGAAGCACCTGAGCGCGATCCTGGCCCAGTTGCGCGCGAAGGCGGTCGTCGCCAAAGTCGAACGTGTTAATGGATAGACGCTTTGCCTATGCTTCTGTCGTCCTGATTTCGTGAGTCCTGAAATGCCCGCTTCGAAGCTCCGCCTCGGCGTCAATGTCGATCATGTCGCGACCCTGCGTAACGCGCGCGGCGGCCGCAATCCCGATCCGGTGCGCGCGGCGCTGCTCGCGATCGAGGCCGGTGCCGACGGCATCACCGCCCATTTGCGCGAGGATCGCCGGCACATCCGCGACGAGGACATGGCGCGGCTGAAGGCCGAGATCTCCAAGCCGCTCAATTTCGAGATGGCGGCGACCGACGACATGATGCGCATCTCGCTCGCCACCAGGCCGCATGCGGTTTGCCTGGTTCCGGAGCGGCGCCAGGAGGTGACGACCGAGGGCGGGTTGGATGTGGTCGGCCAGCACAACGCGCTCGCGCCCTATATCGCGCGGCTGAACGATGCCGGCATCCGGGTTTCGCTGTTCATCGCGGCCGATCCCGCCCAGATCGAAATGGCGGCCCGGCTGCGCGCGCCCGTGATCGAGATCCACACCGGCGCCTGGTGTGACGCCGTCGTCGACGGCCATAGCGACAAGGCGGCCGCCGAATGGCAACGGATCGTCGCGGGGGCGAAACTTGCGAAGGCCGCCGGGCTCGAGGTTCATGCCGGGCACGGGCTGGACTACGCGACGGCGGAGACGATCGCGGCCCTGCCTGAGATCATGGAGCTCAATATCGGCTACTACATGATCGGCGAAGCGCTGTTCGTGGGGCTGGCCGAGACCGTGCGCAACATGCGCGCGGCGATGGACCGCGGCCGGAGCCGGGCATGATCATCGGCATCGGCTCCGACCTGATCGACATCACCCGCGTGGCCAAGGTGATCGAGCGCCATGGCGAGCGCTTCCTCGACCGCATCTTCACGGCAGCCGAGCGGGCCAAGGCTGAGCGGCGTGCCAGGAACGAGAAGATGGTGGTGGCGACCTACGCCAAGCGCTTTGCCGCCAAGGAGGCCTGCTCCAAGGCGCTAGGCACCGGCATCAGGCGCGGCGTCTGGTGGCGCGACATGGGGGTGGTCAACCTGCCGGGCGGGCGGCCGACCATGCAATTGACCGGCGGCGCCCAGGCCCGGCTCCAGGCCCTGACGCCGGAGGGGTTCGAGGCGCGGATCGACGTTTCGATCACCGACGACTGGCCGCTGGCGCAGGCCTTTGTCATCATTTCCGCAGTCCCACTGCCGAAATCGTGACGGATCTCCCATAGTTTTGTGATTTGCTCGATAAATCAATGTCTTATTCAATTTTGATGCGATCCTTGATTGCGTGGCAAGCGACAAGCGTCTAAAAGTCCGCCGACGCAAATCAGCCTGGGCGAATTCGGCTTTACGCCGGAATTGGCCCTCACTATCAGAATCAGGACAATCTCCGTGGGCCGCGAAGCAATGGGCTGCTCGCGCCAGGAGGGCGCTCTGTGACCGCCGGCCGGAATTGAGAGAGCAATGAGCGTGACTTCAGGAACGAAAACTGAGAGCGGCGTCGGTGAAACGATCCGGGTCGTGATCCATGCCCTCCTGATCGCGCTGGTGATCCGCACCTTCCTGTTTCAGCCCTTCAACATCCCGTCCGGCTCGATGAAGGCGACGTTGCTGGTCGGCGACTATCTGTTCGTCTCGAAATATTCCTACGGCTACAGCCACTATTCGATTCCGTTCTCGCCGCCGCTGTTCTCGGGACGGATCTGGGGCTCGGATCCGAACCGCGGCGACATCGTCGTGTTTCGCCTGCCGAAGGACGATTCCACCGACTACATCAAACGCGTGATCGGCCTTCCCGGCGACCACGTCCAGATGCGGGACGGGCTGCTCTACATCAACGACACGCCGGTCGAGCGGCAGCGCATGAGCGAATATGTCGGCGAGGACCCCTGCGGCTCGGAAGGCGGCGGCATCTCCCGGGTGAAGCGCTGGAAGGAGACGCTGCCGAACGGCGTGTCCTATGAGACGCTGGACTGCGCCGACAACGGCTACATGGACAACACCAACGTCTACACGGTGCCGCCCGGCCACTTCTTCATGATGGGCGACAACCGCGACAACTCCACCGATAGCCGCTTTCTCGGCCAGGTCGGCTACGTGCCGCGGGAGAATTTGATCGGCCGCGCCCAGATGATCTTCTTCTCCATCGCTGAAGGCGAGCATGCCTGGATGTTCTGGCGCTGGCCGTGGGCGGTACGCTGGAAACGCTTCTTCAAAATCGTCCGATGAAAGACGAAGCCAAGGACATCGCGACCCAACCGACCGAGGCGCAAGCGGGCCCCGAAGGGGAAGCTGCGACCAAGACCGTTGCGAACAAGGCACCTGCGAAGAAGAAGCGGGTGCGGAGCAGCAAGGCCAAGGGCACGGATGCGAACGCGGCGCTCGAGGCGCGCATCGGCCACAGCTTCGCTGACCCGAACCTCTTGATGCAGGCGATCACGCATGTTTCTGCGCTGAAGTCCGGGCGCAAGCGCGGCGACAGCTATCAGCGACTGGAATTCCTCGGCGACCACGTGCTCGGGCTCGTCGTCTCCGACATGCTCTATCACGCTTTCCCGAACGCCGACGAAGGCGAGCTGTCCAAGCGTCTTGCCGAGCTCGTGCGCAAGGAAAGCTGCGCCGACGTCGCCAAGTCGCTCGGCCTGCTCGACGACATCAAGCTCGGCTCGGTCGGCTCCAGTGCCGACGCTCGCCTGCGCAAGTCCGTCCTCGGTGACATCTGCGAGGCCGTTATCGGCGCCATCTTCCTCGACGGCGGCCATGCGGCGGCGGCCGAATTCGTCAAGCGCAACTGGACCGAGCGAATGCACAAGCCGCGCCGTCCCTTGCGCGATCCCAAGACCGTCCTTCAGGAATGGGCGCAAGGCAAGGGACTGCCGACGCCGGTTTATCGCGAGGTCGAGCGCACCGGCCCGCATCACGATCCGCAGTTCCGCGTCGCCGTCGACCTGCCGGGGCTGGCGCCGGCCGAAGGCATCGGCGGCAGCAAGCGCGCGGCAGAGAAGGTGGCGGCTTCGGTGATGATCGAACGCGAAGGCGTTGGCGGCGGCAATGACGGCTGAAGCAAGCGGCGGGGCGCCGTCCACTGCTACGCGCTGCGGTTTCGTTGCGCTGATCGGCGCGCCGAATGTCGGCAAATCCACGCTGGTCAACGCGCTGGTCGGCGCCAAGGTCACGATCGTCTCGCGCAAGGTGCAGACCACGCGCGCGCTGATCCGCGGCATCGTGATCGAGAACAACGCGCAGATCATCCTGGTCGACACGCCCGGCATCTTCCTGCCCAAGCGGAGGCTCGACCGCGCCATGGTCTCGACCGCCTGGAGCGGGGCGCATGACGCCGATCTCATCTGCGTGCTGCTCGATGCCAAGACCGGGATTGACGAGGAGGCCGAGGCCATCCTCGCCAAGGCGGCCAGCGTCAATCACGAGAAGATTCTTGTCATCAACAAGGTCGACCTGGTCCAGCGCGAGAAGCTGCTGGCTCTGGCCCAGGCCGCCAACGAGCGCATGAAGTTCGCGCGGACCTTCATGATCTCGGCGATCTCGGGTGACGGCGTCGACGATATCCGCAAGACGCTCGCGGAAATGGTGCCGCCGGGCCCGTTCCTCTATCCCGAGGATCAGATGTCGGACGCGCCGATGCGGCAGCTCGCGGCCGAAATCACGCGCGAGAAGATCTATCAGAAGCTGCACCAGGAACTGCCCTACCAGTCCACGGTCGAGACCGACAAATGGGAGGAGCGCAAGGACAAGTCGGTGCGCATCGAGCAGACGATCTTCGTCGAGCGCGAAAGCCAGCGCAAGATCGTGCTCGGCAAGGGCGGCGCCACCATCAAGTCGATCGGCGCGGATTCGCGGAAGGAACTGATGCAGATCCTGGATGTGCCGGTGCATCTGTTCCTGTTCGTCAAGGTGCGCGAGAACTGGGGCGACGATCCCGATCGCTACCGCGAGATGGGCCTGGATTTCCCCAAGGAATAACCAAGAAAAGATCGGTATCCGATGAGCGTGCCCAGCAACGTCCGGCGCTTCGAAGCGCTGCTCTATGCATCGTTGATGCTGGATGCCCTCTCGGTCGCGGTGCAGGACCGCACGCCCAATGCGGAGATGACCGAGCAGACGATCATGACGGCGACCTTGCTCGCCGGCGGCATGATCCTGCTCCTCGTCTATTTCGTCTGGCTGGCCGCGCATTGGCGCAAGAACTGGCCGCGCTGGGTGCTG
Source organism: Bradyrhizobium sp. CCBAU 53415 (assembly GCF_028128735.1). Lineage (NCBI taxonomy): Bacteria > Pseudomonadati > Pseudomonadota > Alphaproteobacteria > Hyphomicrobiales > Nitrobacteraceae > Bradyrhizobium > Bradyrhizobium sp. CCBAU 53415. The sequence continues at coordinate 1,388,622 of NZ_LBJF01000027.1, forward strand.
GCGGCGGCCCTCGTGCTGTCGGTGATCTCGCTCGGCCAGATCATCGGCGAGAAGGGCATGGAGCTCGACAGCGCCATCGAGATCGTCTCCTGCGCGCTGACGACGATGGGGCTGTATTGCTCCTTCACCGGCGATGCGAAGGGCTGGTTCAACGCGTGAATTGATCTGTTCTGTCGTTCCGGGGCGATGCGAAGCATCGAACCCGGAATCTCGAGATTCCGGGTTCGCCTCTTCGAGGCGCCCCGGAATGACGGGGGATGGCGCTGCGCTCCCGACTGGAATCCTGTAGTATTCCCTCCATGGAATGGACCGATGAAGGCATCGTGCTGGGCGTGCGGCGGCATGGCGAGAGCAGCGCCATCGTCGAGCTGCTGACGCGCGCGCACGGCCGGCATCTCGGCCTCGTGCGCGGAGGGGCCGGCTCGCGGATGCGGCCGCTCCTGCAGCCCGGCAACAGCGTCAGCGCGGTGTGGCGGGCGCGGCTCGACGAGCATCTCGGTACCTATGCGATCGAGGGATTGAAGCTGCGTGCCGCGACGCTGCTGGCATCGTCGCACGGCGTCTACGGCGTCACCCATCTGGCTTCGATCGCGCGGCTCTTGCCGGAACGCGATCCGCACGAAGACATCTTTGCGCTGCTCGAACATTCGCTCGAGGATTTCGACGATATCGGCAGCGCGGCCGTGCACGTCATCCATTTCGAGCTGGCGATGCTCGCCGAGCTGGGTTTCGGCCTGGCGCTGGACAATTGTGCGGTGACGGGCGAGACCACGGACCTGATCTATGTCTCGCCGAAATCCGGCGGTGCGGTGTCGCGCGGCGCGGGCGAGCCGTGGCGCGACCGGCTGTTGCGCCTGCCGCCGTTCCTGCGCCAAGGTGAAACCGCGAGCGATCTCACCGAGCAGGATCTCCAGGACGGCTTCCGGCTGACCGGCCTTTTCCTGCTGCGCCACGTGCTGGAGCCACGCGGGCAGGGCCATTCCGACGCGCGGGCCGGCTTCATCAATGCCTTGATACGGCAGCAGGCGAGGGCGGCGATCCCTGCGCCATGAGCCGAGCGGGATTCTGCATTGCCCCCGGGCATGGAGTTCCCCGGAACGAAATCGGGCCGGTCGAGTTCGCCTTCGGGGTTCCACAACGGGGACAGCCTAAATGTTGATCAGGGGATTCGCCTTGTCCACGGCGCTGCTTGCGTTCGCGCCTGATGCAATGGCCGGCGAGCCGCAGCCGGGTGTGGTTCGCAGGGCTTCCTGCACGGTCGTCCGGTACTATGTGGCGAAATATTCCGCTGCAGCCGCAGAGACATGGGCGCGGTCCCATGGCGCGACCGAGGCCGAGATCGAGGCCGCTCGGCGTTGCCTGACCAATGCGCCGGCGCCCACTCAGGCCAAAACTCAGACCTTCACGGCCGGCTGGGCCGGCCAGTAGGCCGCCCACAGGGAACCAATCGATCCTTGCCCGATTCGCCTCCACGGTTTAACCGGGCGGCATGGGAAAACGAATCGTTCCGCCGGAAGAACCGGCCGAAATCCACGAGGTGCCGCTGCGCGAGGCGCTGGAAGAGCGTTATCTCGCTTACGCGCTCTCCACCATCATGCATCGCGCGCTGCCGGACGCGCGCGATGGCCTGAAGCCCGTGCATCGGCGGATCCTCTACGGCATGCGCCTGCTTCGGCTCGATCCCGGCACCGCCTTCAAGAAGTCCGCCAAGATCGTCGGCGACGTGATGGGCTCGTTCCATCCGCACGGCGACCAGGCGATCTACGACGCCATGGTCCGCCTCGCGCAGGATTTCTCCTCGCGCTATCCGCTGGTCGACGGCCAGGGCAATTTCGGCAATATCGACGGCGATAATCCCGCCGCCTATCGCTACACCGAAGCGCGCATGACCGACGTCGCGCGGCTTCTGCTCGAGGGCATCGACGAGGACGGTGTCGAGTTCCGCGCCAACTACGACGGCCAGTCGAAGGAACCCGTCGTGCTGCCCGGCGGCTTCCCGAACCTGCTCGCCAACGGCGCGCAGGGTATCGCGGTCGGCATGGCGACCTCGATTCCGCCGCACAACGCCGCCGAGCTGTGCGACGCCGCGCTCCACCTGATCGAGAAGCCCGACGCGAAATCCAGGGCGCTGCTGAAGTGGGTCAAGGGCCCGGATTTCCCGACCGGCGGCATCTGCGTCGATTCCAAGCAGGCGATCGCCGAAGCCTACACCACCGGCCGAGGCTCGTTCCGCGTCCGCGCCAGATGGCAGCAGGAGGAGGGCGCGCGCGGCACCTGGGTCGTCGTCGTCACCGAGATTCCCTTCCTGGTGCAGAAGTCGCGGCTGATCGAGAAGATCGCCGAGCTTCAGGACCAGAAGAAGCTGCCGCTGGTCGGCGACATCAGGGACGAGTCGGCCGAAGACGTCCGCATCGTCATCGAGCCGAAGTCGAAGAACGTCGATCCCGCACTGATGATGGAATCGCTGTTTCGGCTGACCGAGCTCGAAAACAAGATTCCGCTGAACCTCAACGTGCTGATCAAGGGCCGCATCCCCAAGGTGGTCGGCCTTGCCGAAGCCCTGCGCGAATGGCTCGATCATCTGCGCGACGTGCTGATCCGCCGCAGCAACTATCGCAAGGCGCAGATCGAGCACCGGTTGGAGGTCCTCGGCGGCTTCCTGATCGCCTATCTGAATATCGACAAGGTGATCAAGATCATCCGCACCGAGGATGAGCCGAAGCCGGCGTTGATGAAGGAGTTCAAGCTCACCGAGGTGCAGGCCGAAGCCATCCTCAACATGCGCCTGCGCTCCTTGCGCAAGCTCGAGGAAATGGAGATCCGCACCGAGGACAAGAACCTTCGTGCCGAGCTCAAGGGCATCAACGCGGTGCTCGCTTCCGAAGCGGAGCAGTGGAAGAAGGTCGGCGAGCAGGTCGGCAAGGTCCGCGACATGTTCGGGCCGAAGACGCCGCTCGGCAAGCGCCGCACCACCTTTGCCGACGCGCCCGAGCACGATCTCGCCGCGATCGAGGAAGCCTTCGTCGAGCGCGAGCCGGTGACGGTCGTGGTCTCCGACAAGGGCTGGATCCGCACCATGAAGGGGCATGTCGAGGATCTCTCCGGGCTCGCCTTCAAGCAGGACGACAAGCTCGGCTTCGCCTTCTTCGCTGAGACGACCTCGAAGCTGCTGCTGTTCGCGACCAACGGCAAGTTCTACTCTCTCGATGTCGCGAAGCTGCCGGGCGGCCGCGGCCACGGCGAACCGATCCGCCTGTTCATCGACCTCGAGCAGGAAGCTGCGCCCGTCGCGCTGTTCGTCCACAAGGGCGGACGCAAATTCCTGGTCGCGAGCCACGAGGGCCAGGGCTTCGTCGTCAACGAGGACGATTGCGTCGGCACCACCAAGAAGGGCAAGCAGGTCCTCAACGTCGACATGCCGAACGAGGCGCGCGCGATCACCGAAGTGCTCGGCGACACCGTCGCGGTCATCGGCGAGAACCGCAAGATGCTGGTCTTCCCGCTCGACCAGGTGCCGGAGATGGCGCGCGGCCGCGGCGTGCGCCTGCAGAAGTACAAGGATGGCGGGCTCTCGGACGTTGCCGTGTTCGACGCCAAGGCCGGCCTGACCTGGAAGGACTCCGCGGGCCGCGAATTCTCGGCGACCATGAAGGAGCTCGCTGAGTGGCAAGGCACCCGCGCCGACGCCGGCCGGCTGCCGCCGAAGGGGTTCCCGAAGTCGAACAAGTTCGGCAAGGTGATCGGATAGGCGCGACTGCCGCCTCATCGTCATTGCGAGCGCAGCGAAACAATCCAGCCTTTCCGTCGAGGGATTCTGGATTGCTTCGCGGAGCCTGTATCGGGCCGCGCTTCGCGCGGACCCGGTGGCTCGCATGACGGGATGCGATTGCACCGCTCTCCAACTCAGAAGTGCGTATCCCGCAGGCGCGTACCAGATAGTCGCGTGTGCATGAGTGCCTCCGTCGATCGGGCACGAACATTGCTTTTTCGCCGCTGCAAGTGAACTTTCGATAAGCAGCAAAAAAAGGCACCAATGTTCAAACTGAAATCTTTCATTCCCGCGCTGCTCGGTCTCGCGCTGGTATCCGCGCCCGCGCATGCGGCAGGCAATCTCGTCGCGGTGCTCGAGGCGGAAATCGTCACGCTCGATCCGATTTTCTCGCCAGCCTACATTTCGCGCACGTTCGGCTACATGGTGTTCGACACGCTGTTTGCGAAGGACTCCAAGGGCGACGTCAAGCCGCAGATGGTGCAGGACTGGAAGGTCTCCGCCGATGGTCTGACCTACACGTTCACGCTGCGCGACGGCCTGAAATGGCATGACGGCCAGCCGGTGACGGCGGCCGATTGCGTTGCCTCGCTGCGCCGCTGGGGCACCCGCAACGCGCTCGGCCGCCGTATTTCCGCGATTACGACTTCGCTCGAGCCGACCGACGCCAAGACCTTCGTGCTGACGCTGAAGGAGCCATCCGGGCTCGTCATCGACGCGCTCGGCAATCCCGTCAGCCCCGTGGCCTTCATGATGCCGGAGCGCATCGCCAAGACACCCGGCGACCAGCGCATCACCGAGATTATCGGCTCCGGCCCGTTCGTCTACAGCAAGGCTGATCACCGCACCGGCGATCGCATGATCCTGAAGAAGTTCGCCGACTACGTACCGCGTCCCGAGCCCGCCGACTTCCTGGCCGGCGGCAAGCGCGTCAACGTCGACACGCTCGAGATCCGCGTCATCCCGGACGGATCGACCGCGGCGTCCGCGCTCCAGGCCGGCGAAGTCGACTTCATGCAATATGCGCCGTTCGATCTGTTGCCGCAGATGGAGAAGAATTCGCGCATCAAGGTCGTCAACTTCACCGGCGGCAACATGTTTGCCGGCGCCTATCGCCTCAACGCCGCGTCGAAGCCGTTCGACGATCCCGCCATCCGTCGCGTGCTGTGGAAGCTGGTCGACCAGCGCGAGGTGCTGGATGCGCTCGGCCTCGATGCCAAATACGCCACGCCCTGCGCGACGTTCTTCACCTGCGGGACCACCTATGAGAGCAAGGCCGGCACGGAAGCCGCCGCCAATCCGTCGATAGAAGCGGCGAAAGCCGCACTGAAGGCGACAAAATATGCCGGCGAGCCGGTGGTCGTGATGGAGGCCAACGATCTCGAAGCGCCGCGCGTCTCGGCGCAGGTGCTGGCCGAGCGGCTGAAGGCGGTCGGCTTCAACGTCGATCTGCAGGTGATGGACTGGGCGAGCGTGCTGGCGCGCCGCGCCAAGAAGGAGGGCTGGAGCGTTTACGGCGTCCACGCCGGCGGCTTCGATCTGGGCTCGCCGCTGACCAACATCATGGTGGCGTTCAATTGCGCCGACTTCACAGGCTGGCAATGCGATCAGCGCATCACGCCGTTGCTGGAAGCCTTCGCCAAGGCGCCGGCCGAGGAGGACCGCAAGAAGATCGCGGGCGATATCCAGGCCGTCATGTACGATCAGGCACCCGCAATTCCGTGGGGCCAGTTCGCCCAGCCGGCCGCCTATCGCGCGACCCTGCGCGGTCTGATACCGTCCGCCATCCCGGTGTTCTGGAACGTTGAGAAGTAACGCGATGTACGATGTCATTGTTGTCGGCGGTGGCTCCGCCGGCGCGGCCGTGGCCGCAAGGCTCTCCGAAGATCCCGCACGTCGCGTGCTGCTGCTTGAGGCCGGCCTCGACTGGCGCGCCGATGAAGCGCCCTGGGAAGTGAGGACGCCGAACCCGATCCCGATCATCCACAAGCGCGAGTACCAGGAGAAATGGCAGTGGCCCGATCTGCTGACGCGCCGGGTGGCGGGGCAGGAGCCACGCTTCTACTGGCGCGGCAAGGGGCTCGGCGGCTCGTCGATGATGAATGGCCAGATCGCCATCCGCGGCGTTGCGGATGCCTTCGACGAATGGGCGGCCAATGGCTGCACCGGCTGGTCGGCGAAGGAGGTGATGCCGCTGTTCTCCGTGATCGAGGACGATCTGGAATTCGGCGATGCCGAGGGCCACGGCCGCGGCGGGCCGTTGCCGGTCTATCGCGCGCCGCCGGAAAAATGGGGCCCGATCGATCGTGGCCTGCGCGACGCCGCGCTGGCCAGCGGCTATCCCTGGTGCGCCGACGTCAATGGTCCTGATGGCGAGGGCGTCGCCTGCTATCCCATCAACAGCCGCGACAGCCGCCGCATCACCACCAATGAGGGCTATCTCGAGCCTGCGCGCGGCCGCGCCAATCTGGAAATCCGCGGGCATGCGCTGGTCGATCGCGTATTGATCAGCGAAGGACGGGCGACCGGCCTGCGCGTCCACATCGAGGGGCAGGGCACCCAGGAGATCAGCGCGCGCCAGATCGTGCTCTGCGCCGGCGCCATCCACAGTCCGGCGATCCTGCTGCGCTCGGGCATCGGACCGGCAGAGGAATTGAAGGCGATGGGGATCGCTGTCGCGCGCGATCTGCCGGTGGGCCGCCACTTCTTCGACCACCCGCTGTTTCGCGCCACGATCCAGCTCCGGGAGGAGCTTCGCCCCACCGATCCCGATACGCGACACACCAATTGCTGCGTGACCTATTCGTCGGGCCTCGCCAATGGCGGCAAGCGCGACATGATCCTGATCGCGTTCAACCATCGCGGCATCGGCGTCCCGGGTGCGATCGGCGCCGGGCTGTTCAACGCGTATTCGCGTGGGACGCTCAAGCTGGCCTCGACCGATCCCGCGATCGATCCTGTCGTCGAGGAGAACATGCTCGCCGACCCCCGCGACATGCTGCGCATGATGGACGCGGTGAAGCGCCTTGCCGTGATCACGTCGCAGCCGGCGCTTTCGGGCGTTGCCGACTGGATCCGGCTCGCGGACACCGATCTGACGCTGCCGCAGGCCGCCAGCCTGCCGGATCACGAGCTCGACGCGGTGCTGCGCCGTGAGACCGGCGACATCCAGCACGCCGCCGGCAGCTGCCGCATGAGCGGCGTCGGCGACGCTGATGGCGTCGTCAACCCTGACGGCACGGTGAAGGGCATCTCCGGCTTGCGTGTCGCCGACGCCTCGATCATGCCGTCCGACTGCCGCGCCAACACCCATTTCACGACAGTGGTGATCGGCGAGGCGATCGCGCGGATGATGATGCGGTAGGGAGTGCAACTTGGCCGCGGTCCGCTGCCATAACAACGGTGTCATGCCCCGCGAAGGCGGGGGCATCCAGTACGCCGCGGCCTATCGACCCAACCACAACCGTCTCGGAGTACTGGATCGCCCGCCTTTCGCGGGCGATGACACTGAGAGTGGGGCCTGACCAGTCGACGCTCCGATACACGTTTCAAATAACGGGCAAGAGTTCTCCTTCTCGCGGCGCGCCTCGCCCGAGTTTTGCTTCATGTGCCGCGCCCGCAAAGACGAGAGCGCAGGGAAGGCCGGGCGCCGGCTGGCACCCGAGTCCGTGCGCGACAGAATGCACACGGGGTGGACCACAGGTGTTGCCGGTCGCCCGGCCTTCCCTGCGCGAATGGTTTTAACGGTGTCCTTCGTGCTCTCCTCGGGGAGCGATGCACTATTGCCCCCGTCGCCTTGCAGCTGATCGATGCGCGTGCCGGTCGGCCGCCGCATCGCCGCAAGCCTTGACGCACAGACCCCGGGCGTCGGGACCACACGACTTCTCCGTCCGCGCACGTCCTCGCTGGGAATCCGAGGGGTGGCGTGTGCTCGCCCCCGAAGCCATGCGAAGACGCTGTCAGCGCCGTGTCGTTGGCGCAGGAGCCATTGCTCACGGTGTCCCGCCCTGCAATGCCTCTCGCGCCCGACGCCGTCGCGTCCATCGCTGCCCAGCCCGCGGTTCGTGACGATCGCGATCCGCCCCTCGTCTCGGGCCAGGGTGTCCTGCTTGTACGACAAATCCGAATTTCGGTAAAGTGGAATATTTTGCGAGAAGGGGGCTTGACAGGATCGAGGTCAGGGCGCGCGGCTGGCTCGCCCGACGGGCAATGGTCGATTGGACATTGGTTATGGGCTTTTGCCTTGAGAGCATGTGCTCATGAACGGCAACTTTCGCGGGCGAACGCAAGTCGCTCCGCCTGAAGCGGACAAAGCGGTCTACGCCGCAGGCGAAGACGCGTTGCCATGCCTGTCGTGGTCGCGAATATACAACCCAAGATATTGAGAACAACGAATGCGCGATCTGTGGCTACGACAGCTACGTTTCCCGAGCGTCAAGGAGCCGCAAGGCCTCTTGGCTCAGACTAGGTCTGGATCGCTGCTACACCATTGTTCACGACTGGTCTATAAACGCAACAAGCACCTCACGTGCGGTGAACGCCTGTTCAAATACTCATTCGCGTACGAGCTAAGCTGCGCAGGACTTCATTTTGGTTGTGAGGGCTCGACTCATGACAAAGCACATTTCGATGGGAATTGTGACCTATGTGCTTGTAGTCACCATATCTGTGGTGACGATCACGATCGCAGCGACATCGCTAGGCGAGCCCATTGTTGCGGGGATTGCTGCTTCCATTCCGGGCCCATTCCACTTTGCGATGGAAAGTACACTTGCGGGCGCAAGGCCCGGCCAACCGAAGCTCGCCCGCGGGCAAACGGGTTGTCGGCTTCGATCTGCGCCTCTGCAATGGAACGTGGACTGGCTTGTCGGGCCGCCTGCAGCTGTCACACATTGAATTGCCATCCCGGTTGAGGGCGCGGCAGCATGGGCATGGCTATTGTCGAGCTCCAGCAGCACGCGGGCAATGCGGCTCGGCCCGATCGAATGCTTTTGCCGGTGAAGATTGCCTGGGAGGAACATCATGGAAGTCAACGAAGAACGCCTCAATGCCTTCATGGGGAAGATGATCGGAGATCTCGGTGCAGCTATGAGCGCCTCGCTTATGCTGCTCGGTGACAAGCTCGGGCTCTACAAGGCCCTCGCGGAGCGGGGGCCGATGAATTCCACGGAACTGGCGCAGGCGACAGGCACCGCCGAACGCTACGTTCGAGAATGGCTCGCAACTCAGGCCGCCTCCGGCTACGTGGAATATGATCCGGAGAACAACAAGTTCTCGATGCAGCCCGAGCAGGTGCTCGCCCTCGCCAATGAAGACAGTCCCGTCTTCCTGGGCGCTGTCGGCAACGTGGTTGCCGCCACGTTTTTGGACGAGCCGAAAATATCGGACGCGTTCAGGAGCGGCAGAGGTGTCGGTTGGAACCGGCGCAGCGAATGCCTGTTCTGTGGCACCGCTCGCTTTTTTCGAACCTCGTACAGACATCATCTCGTTCAGGAGTGGCTACCTGCGCTCACTGGTGTCATGGAAAAGTTGGAGCGCGGGGCCAAAGTCGCCGATGTTGGTTGCGGCCATGGCGTGTCCACTCGGCTCATGGCGCAAGCCTTCCCGAACTCCCGCTTTTTCGGCTTCGACTACCACGAGGGCTCGATCGAAGCCGCCCGGCTTGGCGCGAAGGAAGCCGGTCTGGCGGATCGCATCACGTTCGATGTTCACTCGGCAAAGAGTTATCCCGGCGACGCCTATGATCTGATCTGCTTCTTCGATTGTCTCCATGACATGGGTGATCCCGTGGGTGCTCTCAAACATGTGCGCGAGAGCTTGGCTCCGGACGGGACCTGCATGCTGGTCGAGCCGTTCGCCAATGACCGGCTCGAGGATAATCTCAACCCGATCGGGCGCATCTATTACGCAGCTTCGACCATGATCTGTACACCTGCATCCCTCGACCAAGAAGTGGGCTTGGCGCTAGGGGCGCAGGCTGGCGAGGCAAGACTGCGGGATGTGGCTCAGCAGGCCGGGTTTACGCGCTTCCGCCGCGCCGCCGAAACTCCGTTCAATTTGATCCTCGAGGCCCGTCCATAGCAATCTTCTAACTGGCCGCCGGGGTGCGTGAAGGGGTGGAGGTGGCGCAGGCACGCAGACCGCAGTGACATGTCTTGGACGAAGTAGGGCAGAATCCGTCCGGTCGGCGAGCGCTGCCTTTGACCCTGAAACGGAAAGGACAAGCCGATGACTTGCTCGCGTTCACCGCGCAGTGATCGCCCTCGGCGACGTCCAAGATCTTGACCGCCTGTGAAGTAGTTTACATGTGTGCGCCCTTGGTGCGGACTAAGGTGAGGAAAGCCCCACTTTCACGGAGGCATCCATGCTCGCGGCAATCAAATGGAACTTCCGACACAGTGCTCGCGAATGGGTAGTTATGGCTGTGGCCCTTGTCGTCCAACGCCGCACACGCACAAACCGGCAGAACGGCGAAAGCAAGCAAGGGCCACCGCTCTGGAAGCACTTCGACGACACCCATCATTGGGACTCAACCGCGGAGGAATGGGTCCCCAATCCAGATCGCTGATCGTGCAACGCATTGTGCGCACCGGACGTGACTACACGTCCTAGATGACTGCCCCTAGTCGCAGCGCCACACCCGCGGCGCAACTGCCCGCGAGCACCGTCAGCATGCCCAGCTTGAACCGAAAGATCGCCGTCGCCGCGGCGATGGAGAGCACGAGAGCGGGGATGTCGACGCTCCTCAGCACGGGCATGTCGAAGTTCAGCGGAAACGCATGCAACGGCACGGTCTCTCGGAACAGCGTGTGCAGCGCGAACCAGATCGAGAGGTTGAGGATCACGCCGACCACGGCGGCGGTGATTGCGCTGAGCGCGCCGGCGAGGCCCGTGTTGCCGCGCAGGCGCTCGATATAGGGCGCGCCGACGAAGATCCAGAGGAAGCAGGGCGTGAAGGTGACCCAGGTCGCGAGCAGGCCGCCGAGCGTGGCTGCGAGCATCGGCGACAGGCCGCCGGCATCGCGATAGGCCGCCATGAAGCCCACGAACTGGAGCACCATGATCAGCGGGCCCGGCGTGGTCTCGGCCATGCCGAGTCCGTCGAGCATCTCGTGCGGCTTCAGCCAGTGATAATGCTCGACCGCCTGCTGGGCGACATAGGCCAGCACGGCGTAGGCGCCGCCGAAGGTGACCAGCGCCATCTTCGAGAAGAACAGCGCGATCTGGCTGAAGACATTGCCTTGCCCAAGCGCGAGCAACAACACCATCACCGGGACCAGCCAGAGCGCCAGCCACAGCGCACCGACGCGGACCGCGCGCGCGGTGTCGGGCCTGACATGGTCGGGCGCGGCCTCGCCGAGCATGCTGTCGATCGCGGCGCTGCTAGCGCCATGGCCGTGACCGGCCGGGGCAAATTCCGGTCGGCCGCTGCGCGCGCCGGCATAGCCGACGAGGCCGGCGGCGATGATGATGATCGGGAAGGGCACCGCGAAGAAGAAGATCGCGACGAAGGCCGCGGCCGCGAGCGCGATCATGATGCGGCTCTTCAGCGCGCGCTTGCCGACGCGCACCACGGCCTCGACGACGATGGCGAGCACGGCGGCCTTGAGGCCGAAGAACAGCGCCTCAATGAGGCTGACATTGCCGAATGCCGCGTAGACGTAGCTGAGGCCCATGATGGCGATGATGCCGGGCAGGATGAACAGCCCGCCCGCCAACAGCCCGCCGGCGGTGCGGTGCATCAGCCAGCCGACATAGGTCGCGAGCTGCTGCGCCTCCGGGCCCGGCAGCAGCATGCAATAGTTCAGCGCATGCAGGAAACGGCGTTCGGAGATCCACTTCTTCTCCTCGACCAGGATGCGGTGCATCACCGCGATCTGGCCCGCGGGCCCGCCGAAACTCAGGCTCGCGACGCGAAGCCAGACGCGGAACGCTTCGTTGAAGCTGACGCCGTGACCGGCGTCAGCTCCTGATTGAACGTTACGGGTGTCCATTACGCCTTCACCTTGTTGGTCGGCCAGTTGTGGGTCTCGGCGGTGGCGTCGCGGCACCAGCGGTAGAAGGCATCGTAGAGCGTCATGCCGGCCTTGAGCTGTTCGAGGTCGTCGTCGTACATCCGCGACAGCCCGAGCGAGGCCGCGAGCAGGCCGGGCGCCTCCGGCGCCAGATCCGGCCGCGCGGTGTCGGCGCCGCGCACCAGCGTCGCGAGGCGAAGCAGGGCCGGCGTTGCGATCCCGAATTCCTCGATCATCACGTCGAAGGTGCAGAGCTCGCCACGGTGGCTCCAGAACACGTTCTCGATGTCGAAGGGGGCGGCACCAAAGCGCTCGCCCACCCCCACCACTTCCGACGGCGCTACGTACAGGAACACGGCGCTGGGATCGACGAAGCGGCGGATCAGCCATGGGCAGGCGATGCGATCGACCTTCGGACGCGCCCGAGTGACCCAGACGGTGCGGCCCTCGGCATCGCGTGGCGGCAGCTTGCGGGCATCGACCAGCGGCAGCCCGGCCGCCTTCCAGCCCTCGAAGCCGCCCTCCAGCGTCTCCGCTTGCACCCCGAGCTGGCGCAGCCAGGCCGCGGTGCCTTGCGCGAGCTTCTCGCCGCGGAAGCAGGACACGACGGCGCGGCGGCGCGCGAAGGCGCCGCCCCAATCCGTCACATTGGCGTGGCTGAGCCTGACGGAGCCAGGGATCAGCCGCCGGTCGGCGGTAAAATCCTCCTCGGTGCGCACATCGATCAGTGCAGGCGCGTTCGCCGTGCCGATCAGCCGTGCCATTTTGTCAGACGAGATGGTCGTGAATGTAGACATGATGCGTCCTCGCAAAAAACGAACGGGACGCGATGCTTGGGCCTGTCGCCTCGTGGGGAGATCGCTCGATCCCCATGGCGCAGATTACAGCGAAACCAGGCAGCACTGTCAATCCGCGGAGCGTTTGGGTCTTAGGAAATTGGTGCCCGCCGTCTATACTGCACGCTGACTGACCTGATTATTCCGGAGAATTCGATGCATTCCCATTCCATCGAACCATGGACCCACGACCACGCGTTCCTGGGCGAGACGCATGACGAGAACGAGCGCCGCACCTGGCTCGTGGTCGTCCTGACGCTGGTCATGATGGTCGGCGAGATCGTGGCAGGCTCGCTGTACGGCTCGATGGCGCTGCTGGCCGACGGCTGGCACATGGGCACCCACGCGGCGGCGCTCGGCATTGCCGCCTTCGCCTATCGCTTCGCGCGCCGGCATCTGGGGAATGCGCATTTCACCTTCGGCACCGGCAAGTTCGGGGATCTTGCCGCCTTCGCCAGCGCGATCATCCTGGGCCTGATTGCCGTCGAGATCGCCTATGAGAGCGTGCTGCGGCTGATCACGCCGGTGCCGATCGTGTACGGCGAAGCCATGGCGGTGGCTGCCCTCGGCTTGTGCGTCAATCTCGCCAGCGTGTGGCTGCTGCGCGATAGCCACGATCATCATCACCATCACGGTCACGACCATGATGATCACGACGATCATGACCACGACCACGATCGTCACGGCCATCGTCACCATCACCACGACAACAACCTTCGCGCGGCCTATGTCCATGTGATGACGGATGCGGCGACCTCGGTGCTGGCGATCGCAGCGCTCGCCGTCGCCATGTATTCGGGCTGGGTTTGGGCCGATCCGGCCGTGGGCCTGATCGGCAGCGCCGTGATCGCCAGCTGGGCGTTCGGCCTGGTCAAGTCATCGGGTGCGGTGCTGCTCGACGTGCGCGCCGACGAGAAGCTGGAACGGGTGATCCGGGCCCGTATGGAGGTCGGCGACGATCGCGTCACCGACCTCCATCTCTGGCAGGTCGGGCCCGGCCATTGTGCCGTGCTGCTCTCGGTGGTGTCGGACAAGCCGAAGCAGCCGGCCGTCTACAAGCGGCGGCTGGCGGGATTGAAAGGTCTCAGCCACGTCACCGTCGAGGTGGAGACGTGTCCGCATTAGCGGCGAATGAACGTGAATTCTCGCATGACGGGAAGAAGCTTGTGTTGTTTGTCGTGGGTTGTGCATGTCTGCCGCGGATGCGGCCCGGCCGGGCATTTCGCAAAATCGTGATCTGGTTCATAACCGAGCGGCCGCGTGCGCAGTATGGAGTTACGTGCGCTCGATGAGGGCTGCCGCCGAATTGGCAACTGCCGGGCAAGGTCCGGTCGAGATCAGGGAAGTGAAACAGCACCGGCCTTAAGGGCCATTCACCTGAGAGTCCGGTCAGTGGAGGCCGGGCTTCGGAGAGACGAGCAATGGGCCTCGTGCAGCAGGACACTGTGGTCCTCTTGGTTGACCTCGTCGAGTCCGTGCGGCTGATGCGGCAGCACGAGGCATCCGCGGTGCGCCGATGGACCGACTTCGTCCAACTTGCCACCGGCCAGATTCTGCCGCGCTATCGCGGCGGCCTCGTGAAAAGCCTTGGAGACGGGCTGATGGCCCGCTTCGAGTCGGTGCCTGATGCCGTCAATGCCGCGGCCGACATGCACCGGAGCATCGCTGCTCAGAATACCGGGCGTCCCGAAGATCAACACTTCCAGCTTCGTGCAGGGATCAACGCTTCCACCGCCTGGAGCGACGGCATCGACTTCTATGGCACCGGTATCAACCTTGCAGCCCGGCTCGCAACCCTTGCCGGTCCCGGTGAAACGATCGCCAGCGAGGCCGCGCATGAGCAGCTGGCGGCGGCTCTTGCCAGCCTGGCTAATCCGGGGGAGACGATTGGCAGCGCTGCGGCGCGCGACGAGCTGACGCATGGAGTGGATGCGCTGTGCGAAGATTTGGGCGACTGTATCCTCAAGCACTTTGACAAGCCGGTTCGCGCCTACCGCGTTGGCCCGGCCAGTCCACATCCGAGCCTCGCCGCTCGGCGAGACTATGGAACTCCCATGGAGCCGACGATCGCCGTCATACCTTTCGACGCACGCAGGGACGCGGAGGAACATCTCGACATCGGCAACCTGATCGCGGACAGCGTGATCTGGCGCCTATCCAAATCGGCGAACCTCAAGGTGATCTCGCGTCTGTCGACCAATACATTCCGCGGCAGGGTCAGCGATGTGGCGGAAGTATCGGCGCATCTCGGTGCCACCTACATTCTCAGCGGCAGCTATGTGGTCGATGCGGACCGGATACTGGTGACGGCGGAGCTGTCGGCGGCGCGGACCAACCAGGTGGTCTGGACCGACCGCCTGGGCGGCGGTCTCGGCGACCTGCTGCAGCCGGAGAGCGAACTGGCTCACCGCATCGCCGCTGCGGTGCATCTGTCGGTCTTTGATGCCGAGGTCGAGCATATCCTGACCCAGCCGTTGCCGACGCTGGAGAGCTATTCGCTGCTGCTTGGCAGCATCCGCCTGATGCACCGGTCGAGCAGGGAGGAGTTTCTCCAGACGCGCAAGGTTCTGGACGAGCTGATCAATCGCCACGGCCGGATAGCTGCCCCGCGCGCCTGGCTCGCCAACTGGTACATCCTGCGCATGACGCGCGGCTGGTCCGAGGACCGCAAGCGCGAGGCCGCCGAGGCCTTGAGCGCCACTCACGCGGCGCTCGACCGCGACCCCTCCGATGCGCTTGCGCTTGCGACCGAGGGCTTCGTCTATTGCCACATGCTGAAGGACCTGGAGACCGCTCGAAAGCGCTGCGACCAGGCCGTCGATGCCAACCCCAGCCACGCGCTGGGCTGGCTCTACCGCGGCACCGTCAATGCCTTCAAGGGTGAGGGCGAGGCGGCCGTGGAAGCAACGCGCCGCGCGATGGAGCTCTCGCCGCTCGATCCGCAGCGCTATTATTTCGAGTCTCTCGGCGCGACGGCGCTCCTGTCGGCGCATCGATACGACGAGGCGGAAAAGCTCGCGCGCTCATCTCTCGTTCTCAATCGCATGCATCCGTCCACCTGGCGGGTCCTTGCTATCGCGCTCGTTTCGCAGGGACGGATAGCGGAGGCCCGCGAAGCCCTGGGCAGGATGCGCGAGCTCGAGCCGCAATTGACCGTGGATCGATACATCGGGCGCCTCCCGAATGCGCAGCTCGAAACAGGCAGGCACTGGGCCCGCTGCCTGGAAGCGGCAGGATTACCGACGACAGGCTGACGAACCTCATACCGACTTGTTTTCACAAGGAGACAGGCAATGGCTCAACTAGGCGGAGCGGGAGGAGCAGGCGGCGCAGGTGGTGCTGGCGGAGCCGGCGGCGCAGGTGGGGCAGGAGGTGCAGGCGGAGCGGGCGGCGCCGGAGGGGCCGGAGGGGCGATGCTTGGCACACTCGGCGACGTCTGGGCCAATCCCATCATGGTGGATGCACTCATCCTCGAGCGTGAAGGGATCATCGTTCCCGAGGGGCCGCCGCCAGTTTGCTACGCTCCGGGATTGCCCAGCATTGAAGACCCGGTGCAAATAGAGCGCTGGGAACCCTGGGTTCGTGCCTTCATAGCCGTCGGCGAGATGCTGCAGGGAATCAGCTTTGCGAAAGTCGGGACGGGAGCCGGCACCGCGTTCCAGGTTTGGTCGTCCGGATCGCTGGTCGCGGAAATCCAACGACCGGCGCCGGCAACATTCGTGGCGCAGGTCCCGATGGTTCTCAGCTGGGCCGAGCTGCGCAGCGAACGAGCCACTGAGATCATGGCGCAGATTGATCCCCAGTACGCCTTCTGGTCGTCGATCGTCTATCTGCACCCAGATCGCACGAGGCGCACGTTCGAACTCATCAACATGGTGCTGCAGTTCTGCGTCTATGTGGAAATGCGCTTCAAGCACGCGCTGGCGTGCTGGCGCCCGGTCGAATACAACGCGCAAGTGCAGCCGATGATCACGACGCCGGGTCACGGCACCTTCCCGATGGGACACGCTACGCAGACCTACGCGGTGGCTCAAGTATTGAAGGCACTGCTCAATCTCGCACCGAGATACCCGACGGTGATCGAGCAGCTCGACCGTCAGGCGGCGCGCATTGCGACCAATCGTGTTGTGGCGGGCCTCCATTTTCCGGTCGACAGCATGGCAGGGCGCATGTTGGGCGTGACGCTGGGCGAGTATTTCGTCGGACGTTGTCTGGGGAGCACAGCATCGAAGAGCCGCACGTTCAACGCCAACTACATCGACAACAATGCCGGGACGGACTTCAATCCGTTCAGCCCGGACCAGCAGTTCGCTGCGAACAAGTTCTACTCGGAATCTCCGGAGGGGCCCATCACACAGTCCCTCATCATGAATGAGCTTTGGGGAAAGGCCAGGGCCGAGTGGACGGACTGGTACAAATTCACCTAGGCGAGGCTTCGTTCAGCGTGTTGCAGCGGAGGACCTTCCATGGCCAAGGAATTGCCGAAATCCTTCGACCCGTATCTCCGGTACGCGATCGGGAGCGACTTCAAGAACTTCGAGTTTTTCGACGAGCAGAATTCGAAGCTGTTCCTGTTCGTGGAGCTCAAGACGGCCGAACTGGCCGATGACTTCAAGACCGCAATGAGCCGTCACGACCTCGGCGCGGAATTCGGACTGACCAGCCCGAATTCGCGACATTTGACCATGCGGGCTCGCAAGGCGGCCGTCAGGCCGGAGAGTTACCGGGCATGGAACGACAACGTATCCCGGGTCGAACTGTCGCTGCCGTTGAAGCCGACGGCCATCAAGAAGGGCGCGTTCCGCAACAGGTCCGCGAGCGCAGCAGCGCCGACATCGCTCCTCATTGGCGTGATCGACGATGGCTGTCCGTTCGCCGCCGCTCAGTTCGTCAAATGGACCGCGGGTGTTGCGACCGGGACGCGCGTGCGCGGCATCTGGGATCAGAATGAGGATCCAGCCAGAGTCCCGATCCCGGTCGGCGCCGACGTCTTCGGCGAGAAGCCGTTCGACTTCAATTACGGCCTCGAGTTCTTCCGAGAGTCCGGAGGCGGCGTGATTGGGCTCGACGACTGGATCCTGTTGCACAAGAGGGCGAACACGATCGACGAGGATGGCTCCTACGCGGATGCGGGTTTCAAGACCCTCAAGCATCAACGCTCGCATGGCGCACATGTGATGGACGTCCTCGCAGGACGCATACCGCCCTCGGCACGCATCGCGCGGCGCGATCCGCCGAGTTGGAATCCCGGAGATCCCATGACCGATCCCGCTTGCGAAGCCGATATCGTGTTCGTGCAGTTTCCGGAGAGCTGCCTTCGTGATGCGACCGGCGTGTGGCTGAAGGGCTACGTCGCGGACGGAATCGAATACATCATGTCATTTGTCGATTCCCGGATAAGGAACGTGGTGATCAATGTCAGCTACGGACCGACGACCGGACCTCACGACGGCACCGCGGCGCTCGAGGACAAGCTGAGGGAGCTTGTCACCTACTACGACGGCACTTCCGGAAGTCCAAAGCTTGATATTTTTCTGTCCGCCGGCAACGCCTATCTGGGCGAGGGGCACGTCCGTTTCGTCAGGCAAACCATGGCAGACCCCGATCATGTCGAATGGACGTGGCGCCTTCCTCCCGACAACACCGTGCTCTGCTTTGCCGAGGTCTGGATGAAGGAGAACCACACGGACAATGTCATCGTTACGCTCACCTCGCCCGGCGGTCGTAGCTCCTCATCGACCGCTGGTCCTCCGCCCCCACCCCCTCCACCTCCGCCGCCGAGCATACCCGTACTTCCACCCTACACCGGTGCGTATGCCCCGGTTGTCTGGGGTGACGACAGGGTGTGGCTGATGGCGGTCGAGCCCACGATCGCCGGAGCCGGCACGGTGCCCGAACATGGGAACTGGAAGATCAGGGTCGAGGGCATCGAGGTCGGGCACGAGGTTCACGCTTATGTGGCGCGTACCGATCCGAACATGAACATGCGCACCGGCGCGAAGCGCTCGTATTTTGTCGATGCCGGATGGGAGGCCGGCCGCGCGGCCGGGTCCGGCTGCACGTATGCCGATGGGGAGTTCGACAGGAGCGGATCGCTTGTTTCTCGCCTGGGCACCCTTAACGGGATTGCTACGGACAGCGTCGCGGGTGTGCACGTGGCCGGCGGCTACATTCTTTCGGCGCCAAAACGCAAGTCGTCTTATTCGTCGGCGGGCCCTGCACGACCCGGGCCCTACCCACGGCGCGTCGGTCCCGACTATGCGCTGTTCTGCGACGAATCGGATGCTCTCCAGGGCGTACGCGCCGGGGGCAATCGAAGCGGCGCCGTGTTTCGCCTCGTCGGCACCAGCGCCGCCGCGCCGCAACTCGCGCGACTGGTTGCGGACGGGGTGTCGTTGACGGCACACGATCCTCCAACCAGTCCTCCGGACGAGAAGCGAGGCGATGGCGATCTCGATCCGCCGTGAGCCGATCACGGGAAATCTTCTGGCCGGGCTGGTCGCCGTGTTCGCCGGTATCTGGGTTGCGACCAGCGAGGCCAAAGCGGCTTAGCTCCGCGGCGCGGTCACCGTCGGAGGGCTCGCGTCCGGGGTCTTCTTCGGTTTCAGCGTGCCGGCATAGAACGAGAGCAGCCATACCAGCAGGATGGCGAGAAGATAGACGCCCCAGGCCTGGGGCGGCGTGGTCGCCCACCGCAGGAGGCCTTTGAGCGTACGAGGCGGGCCAGCGTTTTCGGTCATGGCCCGCTTGTGCGCGAAAGCCTTGCCCCGGTCAATCTGGCCGCGGTCCCGGGCGGATCAGGAACAGCGCCACGAGCGCCGAAAGGCTGAGCGCGGACGAGACGATCAGCACCTTGGCGCCCATGAGGTCGATCAGCAGGCCGAAGGCGAGCGGCGCCACCGCCTGCGCCATCCGTGCCGGGGCGCCGATGATGCCGAGACGATAGCCGAAATCCTTCGGGCCGAAGATCGACAGCGGCAGCGTGCCGCGCGCGATCGTCAAGATGCCGTTGCCCGAGCCGTGGAACAGCGCGAACGCGCTCGCCGCCGCGCCGCCGAAGATCGCAACGATCACGGCTCCGACCGGGTGGGTGAGGCAGGCGAGCCGTGTCGACCACAGCGGATGGAAGCGGCTGAGAAAGCCGGCCTCCAGCATGCGTGCACCGACTTGCGCCGGGCCGATCAGCGCGCCGGCCGCGATCGCCTCGGCCGGCGTTGCGCCTGTGGTCTCGAGGATGCGCGGGAAATGCGCGGCCATGGCGCCGGTGACGGTCCAGACCGCCGCGAAGATGAAGGCGAGCAGGAGCATGGTGCGATCGAGCGGCAAATGCGGCTTCTCGGCCGTGGACGCGGCCTGCTTGGCGCCCTTGATCACCGGCAGCATGATGAAATTGAGCGGCAGTCCGATCAGGATGTTGGCGGCGGCCCACGCGAAACAGGTGTCGCGCCAGCCGATATGGGCGATGCCCCAGGCGGTGAGCGGCCAGCCGACGGTGGAAGCGAAGCCCGCCATCAGCGTGATGCCGGTAATGGGCTTGCGCGCCTCGGTGCCGTAGATGCGGCCGAGCGCTGCGAAGGCGGCGTCGTAGAGCCCCATCGCCATGCCGATGCCGAGCACGAGCCAGGCGATCGCCATCACCGCGATCGATTGGGAGAACCCAAGCAGCACGAGACCGGCGGCGATGGTCAGGTTCGAGGCCGACAGCACCTGACGGCCGCCGACGAGGTCGATCTGCCGTCCGATGCGCGGGCCGAGCATTGCCGAGATCACCAGCGAGGCCGAAAACGCGCCGAAGATCCAGTTGGAGGAGACGCCGAGGTCGCGGGCCATGGGATCGGCGAGCAGCGCCGGCAAATAATAGCTCGAGGCCCAGGCCAGGGTCTGCGTGGTGCCGAGCGCCAGGATGATCGGAAGCTGGCGCTGGGTCATCCGCGCGTGCGTCCGATTCTGGTCGACGAAGTGTTCATCGCCAACACTTGCCGCCCGCGCGGCGAGTGCGTCAACCGTGCCCGCGACATATTCGACCTGCAAGGGCCGGGAGGCTGGCGCGCAGCCGGCCCTGCACCTTTCGCCCGTCACGAATGCACGGCATAATGGCGCATGCAACTGACCTCGCGCCTCGAGTTGATGAACTGGTTGGCTGGGCAGGGCCTTACGGGCCTGCCCGAACCTGAACTGCTCCGCGGCTTCTGCGAGCGCTGCCGCGCCGAAGGGCTAGCATTATCGCGCGGGCTCGTCGTCATCGACACGCTGCATCCGATCTACGAGGGCCGGGCGTTCCGCTGGAGCGACACCCCGACCAACGAGAGCGACGTCGTCGAGTATGGCTCCACGGCGGAGGGCGACGCGGCCAGGAACTGGCGCCGCTCGGTATTCTATCATTTGCTCGAGCACGGCGACGACGAGATGGTGATCGATCTCGCCGACGCGCCGTCGCTCGATTTCTCGCAGATCGGTGACCTCGCCGAAACCGGTCACAGGCATTTCCTGGCGTTCGTGCATCGCTTCGGCGAGACCGGAGCGCTGGGGCAGATGGACTGCCTCTACTCCTCTTGGACGACGCGGCGGGACGATGGCTTCACCGAATCCGAGCTTGCCGCGCTGCGCGATCTCGTGCCGGTGCTGGGTCTTGCGATCAAATCGGCGCAGCAGGTCGACATCGCGCGCACGCTCGGCCGCGTCTATCTCGGCCGCGACGCCTCCGAACAGGTTTTGCGCGGGCGGATCTCGCGCGGCGTCACCGAGCGCATCAACGCCGTGCTCTGGTATTCGGATCTGCGCGGCTCGACCGGGATCAGCGAGAGCATCGGTCCCGACGAGATCATTCCGTTCCTCAACGACTACGCGCAGGCCGTGATCGACGCCATCCACGATGCCGGCGGCGACGTGCTCAAGCTGATCGGCGACGGCGTGCTCGCGATGTTCTGGGGCGAGGATATGGCGGATGCGCGGCGGGCGGCGCTGCGGGCCGAGCACCTGTTCCGCAAGAACGTCACCGCGCTGAACAAGCGGCGGGCGGCGGAGGGCCGTCCGACCACGTCGGCCTATATCGGCCTGCATGTCGGCGAGGTCTTTTACGGCAATATCGGCAGCGAGGACCGGCTCGATTTCACCGTGGTCGGCCCGACCGTCAACGAGGTCAGCCGCATCGCCTCGATGAGCCGATCGGTCGACCGCGAGCTGCTTGCCTCATCCGAATTCTACAAGGGCCTCGATGCCACTGGGCGCCGCTATCTCGTCTCCACCGGCCGCTACGCGCTGCGCGGCATCGGCCGCGCCCAGGATCTCTACACGCTGGATCCGGAAGTCGACGCGAGCGAGCCGGTGACGGGGAGCTATGAGCGGTATCTGGCGAATTAGCGCCGCTGTTCCCCAATGTCGTCCTGGCGGAAAACCAGGACGACTGCAGAGAGCGCAGCTAGCACCTCACCGCCACCTCATCCCCCACCATGTCCGGCTGCCGGTCGAGCGCCACGGCCGGTGACAGCAGGATCACCAGCGCCTGCATGCCGAACACGGCGGCGGCGAGATAGAGGCACGCTTCCGCGCTCCAGAGGCCGCCGACGATTGCGCCCAGCGCCGAGCCGAGCGGGCGGGCGCCGTAGCTCATGATGTTGATGGCGGAGACGCGGCCGAGCAGGCGCGGCGGCGTTACGGACTGGCGCAGCGTCGTGGTCGAGATCACCCACAGGATCGGGCCGACGCCGAGCAGGAAGAAGCTGAGGCCTGCGAGCCAGGGCGAGGGGAGCAGCACCGTCAGCGCCATCACCAATGCGGCGACGAAGCCGGTGACCGGGCCGAGGCCGATCACCGTGCCGAAGGCGATGCGCTTCATCACGCGCGTGGCAAGGAGCGCGCCGATCACCATGCCGACACCGTACATCGTCAGCACCGTGCCGACCCCGGCGGCGGTCAGGCCGAGATGACGCACGGCGTAGGGTACGAACACCGCGATCTGCAGGAACCAGCCGGTGTTGAAGATGAACTGGGTGATGAACACCGGCCGCAGCAGCGGATGGTGGAACACGAAGGCCGCGCCCTCGCGGATGTCCTGGAACGGATGCCGCCGCGGGGCCGGCGAGCGCGCGGGCTCGTAGATGCCGGAGAGCAGCACCACGGCGATGGCCGAGAGCGCCGCGGCAAAGCCGAACGCCGGGCTCGCGCCCCACCAGCCGACCAGCGCGCCGCCGAGCGCGGGCCCGCTTGCAAAGGCGATGGTGCGCGCAAGCTCGATCCGGGCATTCGCCGCCGGCAGGAGGTCCGCGCTCACCAGCGAGGGCACCAGAGCCGGCGCGGCGACGCTGTAGACGACGGTGCCGCACACTGCAGTGAAGCCGAGCAGAGCCAGCAGCGGCAGATCGAGGGCGCCGAGCGCGAGCAGCAGCACGATGGCGGCAAGGGCCACCGCCCGCAGCGCCTCGGCTCCCGCCATCAGCAAGCGGCGCGAGACGCGGTCCGCGAGCAGGCCGGCCGGAATGGCGAAGAGGACGAAGGGCAGGGTCAGCGCGGTCTGCAACAGGCCGGTCTGGCCTTCTGCGACACCGAGCGTCAGCACGGCGACGATGGGGGCTGCGGCCAATGCGACCTGCTCGGCCGACTGCGCCGCGAGGTTGGACCAGGCGAGACGGTTGAAGGTGTCGGGGAGGCGAGGCGGATTTGACATGGCTCATTTCCTGCAGAGTCGAGTTGGCGCCAGTATCCGTTCCTGCGGGTGGCCAACCCACCCGCTTCCCGACAGGACCGCGGATAACCGCCGCATCGGGGCTCGATGCGGCTAGATGCAGTTGCAAATGAGTTGCAATAAGCTTTGACTTCGGTATTGTCCCCCCATGGATGCAAGATCGCCCGACCTGACCCCCGCCTCGAGCCCAGACGCCACCGCTTGGCGCCATGATGCGCCCACCACCAAGAGCCTCGCCGAGGTCAATTCCACGATCGCCATTCCGGCCGCCGGCCGCTGGTGGCGGCGGCTGCTCGCCTTTGTCGGTCCGGGCTATCTCGTCTCGGTCGGCTACATGGACCCAGGCAACTGGGCGACCGACCTCGCCGGCGGGTCGAGGTTCGGCTACACGCTGCTCTCGGTCATCCTGCTCTCGAATTTGATGGCGATCCTGCTGCAGTCGCTGGCCGCGCGGCTCGGCATCGTCACCGACCGCGATCTCGCGCAGGCCTGCCGGGCGACCTATTCGCCGGCGGTGAACTTCCTGCTCTGGATCGCCTGCGAGGCGGCGATCATCGCCTGCGACCTCGCCGAGGTGATCGGCACCGCGATTGCGCTGAAGCTGTTGTTCGGCATTCCCCTGATCGGCGGCGCATTGCTCGCCGCGCTCGATGCCTTCCTGCTGCTGCTCCTGATGAACCGCGGCTTCCGTTTCCTGGAAGCCTTCGTCATCGCGCTGCTGGCGGTGATCGCGGTCTGCTTCGCGGTCCAGATCGTGGCTGCCGCGCCGCCGGTTGCGGAGGTGCTGCACGGTTTCGTGCCGAAGACCGAGATCTTCACCAATTCCGAGATGCTCTACATCGCGATCGGCATCATCGGCGCGACTGTGATGCCGCATAATCTCTACCTGCACTCCTCGATCGTGCAGACGCGCGCCTATGAGCGCAACGACACCGGCCGGCGCGAAGCGATCAAATGGGCGACGACGGACTCCACCATCGCCCTGATGCTGGCGCTGTTCATCAACGCCGCGATCCTCATCGTCGCCGCCGCGACCTTCCACGGAAGCGGCCATTCGGATGTCGCCGAGATCGGCCAGGCTTTCGAGCTGCTGTCGCCGCTGCTCGGCCTCGGCATTGCCTCGACGCTGTTCGCGGTGGCGCTGCTCGCCTCGGGACTGAACTCGACGGTGACGGCGACGCTCGCCGGCCAGATCGTGATGGAAGGCTTTCTCGACCTGCGCCTGCCGAGCTGGGCGCGACGCCTGCTGACGCGCGGCATCGCCATCGTTCCCGTGATCATCGTCACGGCGATCTATGGCGAGCGCGGCACGGCGGATCTGCTGGTGTTCAGCCAGGTCGTGCTGTCGATGCAGTTGCCCTTCGCCGTCATCCCGCTGGTGCGCTTCGTCTCCGACCGCCGCAAGATGGGCCAGTTCGCGATCCCGGTGTCCGTCGCCGCGATCGCGTGGATCGTCGCGGGCGTCATCGTGGTTTTGAATCTGAAGCTGCTGGCGGATACGCTGTTCGGGTGAGAAGCGCGAATGGTGAGTGGCGAATGGCGAATGGCGTTCTAATCGCTATTCGCCACTCATCATTCGCCTCTTCAATCCTGCGGCTCGGACGCAGAGTCACCCTGCGCGTCGATGCGCAGCCAGCCTGAGGGCGCGAGGCGCTGCTGCGGCAGGAAGCGGGCCTTGTAGTCCATCTTCTTGGAGCCTTCGATCCAGTAGCCGAGATAGACGTAAGGCAGGCCCTGGCGCCGCGCGCGGGCGATGTGGTCGAGGATCATGAAGGTGCCCATCGACCGGCTGACCTGGCTCGGCTCGAAGAACGAATAGACCATCGACAGGCCGTCGCTGAGCACGTCGGTGAGGGCGACCGCGATCAGCTCCTCGCCGCGGCCGGTGAGGCCGCTGTCGGGGCCGCGCTTGCGGTACTCGATGATGCGGGTCTCGACGTGGCTGTCCTCGACCATCATGGCGTAGTCGAGCACGGTCATGTCGGCCATGCCGCCGTGGCGGTGGCGGGCGTCGAGATAGGCGCGGAACACCGAATATTGCTCGGAGGTGGGCACTGCGCTGCGTTGCTCGCCGATGATGTCGGCGTTGCGCGCCATGACCTTGCGGAAGTTGCGGGAAGGCCGGAACTCGTTGGCGATCACCCGGACCGAGACGCAGGCGCGGCACTGGTCGCAGGCCGGCCGGTAGGCGATCGACTGGCTGCGGCGGAAGCCGCCGTGGGTGAGAAGGTCGTTGAGATCGCCGGCGCGGTCACCCACGAGGTGCGTAAACACCTTGCGCTCGTGCCGGCCGGGCAAATAGGGGCAGGGCGAGGGCGCCGTGAGGTAAAACTGGGGGGTGTCGCGCGAGTGCTGGGTCAAGGGACGTCGTGGGCCTCCGAAGTGAGCATCAGCATCGCGCTACGGAAGCCCCTGGTCAATCGGT
Source organism: Bradyrhizobium sp. CCBAU 53415 (assembly GCF_028128735.1). Classification (NCBI taxonomy): domain Bacteria; kingdom Pseudomonadati; phylum Pseudomonadota; class Alphaproteobacteria; order Hyphomicrobiales; family Nitrobacteraceae; genus Bradyrhizobium; species Bradyrhizobium sp. CCBAU 53415. The sequence goes on from NZ_LBJF01000027.1 coordinate 1,414,348, forward strand.
CTGCTCGGCAGGTCAGATCACGCAGCTTAGTCGGTCCTGGTTGACAGGTTCTTGATCAGTACGGTCTTGCCGCCTGAGGCACGGGGGCGCGAACGGAATTGTTGATCACGACGGTGCCCAGCACGAAATCGTGCAGCAGGCGACGGCGGCCGTTGAACAGGCCGACCAGCACCACGAGGGGCGACAGGAACGAGACCGTGACCCAGAACAGCACGGCATGGGTAGCGCCGAGCACGAAGTAGCCGGGCGCGCCATACCAGGTGCGCAATTCCAGGTCCATGACCCGCATGCCGATCGTTGCCGACGACGGACCGCCGATGCAGGCGCCGTAATAGACGATGGCCCAGACGACGGAGGCCGGCCAGGCAATCCAGAACAATGCCCAGCCGATGCCGAGGGTGACCACGCCGAACAGTGCGATGAAGATGTAGCCGAGGATCACGGGCACCGAGATCACGACCATGTCGATCAGGAACGCGAACACCCGCCGCGTCGCCACGCCGCGGAACAGTTCCGGATGTAGATAGGGGTCGTAGGCGTGCGGCTGCGCGCCGCCGTCATTGCGCCACGTATTGCCCGAATCCGAATACGACATGTCCGTCTCCCAAGGAGAGTTCTCCCGTGGCAGGACATGGGAACAGGTCATCGCCGTGCCAAGGGCACCCGGACGTCAACTAGCCGAAATATTCCGGCGATTCGGGGGCGATGAGGCGAGGCTTTGGCGCCCAGTCTGCGGCACCTCACCCCTGCGCTCGCAGCTTCTCCGCCGCCTTCGGCGCAAAATAGCTCAGCACGCCATCCGCGCCGGCGCGCTTGAAGGCGAGCAGGCTCTCCATCATGGCACGTTCGCCGTCGAGCCAGCCGTTGTTGGCGGCGGCCGCGATCATCGCGTATTCGCCCGAGACCTGATAGGCGAAGGTCGGCATCGCAAACGTGTCCTTCACGCGGCGGACCACGTCGAGGTAGGGCATGCCGGGCTTCACCATCACCATGTCGGCGCCCTCGGCGATATCGAGTTCGACCTCGCGCAGCGCCTCGTCGGTGTTGGCGCTGTCCATCTGATAGGTGCGCTTGTCGCCGGTCAGCGTCTTGGCCGAGCCGATGGCGTCGCGGAACGGGCCGTAGAAGGCGGAGGCATATTTGGCCGCATAGGCCATGATCTGCACGTCGAGCAGACCAGAGCGGTCCAGCCCCTCGCGGATCGCGGCGACGCGGCCGTCCATCATGTCGGAGGGCGCGATGATGTCGCAGCCGGCTTCGGCCTGCACCAGCGCCTGGCGCACCAGCACCGCGACCGTCTCGTCGTTCAGGATCCTGCCGTCGGAAATCAGGCCATCATGGCCGTGGCTGGTGAAGGGATCGAGCGCGACGTCGCAGAGGACGCCGATCTCGGGAAACTCCTTCTTGATCGCGCGCACCGCCTGGCAGACCAGATTGTTCGGATTGGTGGCTTCCGAGCCTTCCTCGTCGCGCAGGGACGGGTCGGTGTAGGGGAACAGCGCGAGGCAAGGAATGGTCAGCTTCATCGCGCGCTCGGCCTCGCGCACGGCCTGGTCGACGCTGAGGCGGTCGACGCCCGGCATCGAGGCGACCTGCTCGCGCTTGTTGTGGCCGTCGATCAGGAACAGCGGCCAGATCAGATCGTCGGTGGTGAGGACGTTCTCGCGCACCATGCGCCGGGCCCACTCGGCCTTGCGGTTGCGGCGGGGCCGGACGGTCAGATCGAGGGCAGGGGAGGCTGCCCCGCCATCCCGGCGCGACACCTCGCGCAATTCGATCGGACGTCCGTATTTGATCGCCATCACTCTTCCTCCGGCTGGAATTATTCTTATACCAGCTCGCACGGTTCCCGTCACCGCGGCTTGACCTGCCGCAAGGGATGGCAGCCGATTGATTTTGCGGGGCGAACCAGCCAGAAGGGGCCATGTCCGAGATCTCCACCCGTGATGCGGCCCGCGACGGCGCCAATGCCAGGGACGCCGCCCGAGACAATGCCAGAGAGAGTGCGCTGTCGGTGGCGGCGATCTCGTCGGAGCGCGCCGCGTCGGACGACAATGTCTGGACGCGCCGGCTGGTGCTGTTCCTGCGGGTGATGGCGCTGCTCTCGATCCTGAAAGGTCTCTATCACTGGGCGCAGGTGACGGGTTTCGTCGGCACCGAGGACGAGGCGTTCGAGAACCAGTCGATGGCCTGGCAGGCCGCGACCGTCTACTTCGCCGTGATCGAACTCGTGGCCGCCGTCGGCCTCTGGCTCGCCACGCCCTGGGGCGCGGTGGTGTGGCTGACGACCGTGGTGTCGATGGCCGTGATCGAGCTGATGTTCCCGGGAATCTATGGCGGCAGTCTCGTCGTGGTCGGCGTCGAGGTCTTCATGCTCGCCGCCTATCTGGCGCTCGCCTGGATGGCCGCGCGCGAACGGCCGCCGTAGCGGGGACGACCACAACGCACACTCTCGTGCCCCGGACGCAGCGCAGCGCCCTTCAGCGGTGCGCTGCAGAGCCGGGGCCTATCTCTCCGAAATCTCGCGTTGAAACATCTGGGTCCCGGCTCTGCGCTCCGCCCTGGACAACGCTGCGCGTTGCCAAGAGCTGCGCTTGTCCGGGACATGAGAGTGTTGTGTTTGGTTGACCGCTGGTTGCCTAAAATTCGCGGTAAGTTTTCATTGACCAGCCGGTTCCGCCACAGCCGTTACGCGCTCGTTTCGAAACGGGGCGGGGCTGTTCTGGAATGCGACAACTGGGGCGGACGGAGGGTGAACAGGACCTTGCGAAGGTCAACAGACTGTTGCGAAAAGTGCTTGTGGCACACGCTTAATCCGCAATTCACTGTCTTAAATTCATGATCTCTTTATTCTCTTATTTAAGCCGATCTTCAAACGCGCCCCTTAAGTTGCACCTATCAGGCGGGACACAAGTTTCGTCGAATAAGTGTCGATAAAAACGACAACAGGGGAAGTGTCATGATGAAAGCCGTCGCAACTGCGGCAGATACCGCAGAGCGCGTCTCCGGCCAGCAAGGTTCGGTGCAGTCGCTCTATCTGGAAGCTTTGACTCTGGTGGAGCGGCTGCATCGCCGGCTCCTCGACGTGATCAAGGATGAATTCGATCGCCGCGGCCGTGCGGACATCAACTCGGTGCAGGCGCTTCTGCTCTACAACATCGGCGACAAGGAGCTGACCGCGGGCGAATTGCGCACGCGCGGTTACTATCTCGGCTCCAACGTCTCCTACAATCTGAAGAAGCTCGTCGAGCTCGGCTTCCTCGATCATCAGCGCTCGCGCGTTGACCGCCGCTCGGTGCGCATCCGCCTGACGCCGCAGGGCCAGGAAGTCCGCCGCATCGTCGATGCGCTATACCAGAAGCACGTCAAGACGGTGGAGCAGGTCGGCGGCATTTCCGGCGACGAGTTTGCGACCCTGAACAAGTCGCTGCACCGCCTCGAGCGGTTCTGGACCGACCAGATCCTCTATCGCCTCTGAGTTTTCTGAAGGGATCAAGGCCAAGCCGGCCCGCAACAAGACCGGCAGCCTCCCGAACGAAAGTCCGACTTCCCCAAGCGCGCCGGTCCGCCTGTTCGGACTGGTGCGCCGTTCGCGCATGTGCGCAACTCCGATGCGCAGAGCAGCATCTCCACGTCGAGCGAGCCCGCGCGCCCATCAGCGCAAACGTTCCTCCCACTGGCGAAACAGTGCGACGTCGTCATCGGCCGCGTCGACCGGGGCCGACACGCCACCGAGGCGCGCGCGCCGCGGGCTGATCCGAATTGCTTGCGAAACGCGCGACTGAAATGCGCCGCGCTGGCAAATCCGTATTCCCTGGCGATATCGTAAATCGCAAGCGGCTCTCCCGCGTTCAGGCGGGCGTGGATCGTCTCGAGCCGTCGCTTGCGGATGTAGGCCGTGACGCCACCGAAATTGGCGAAAGCGCGATAGAGGTTGGACTTCGACGTCGCCAGTGCCCGGCTCATCGCCGCGATGTCGAGCTTGTCGGAGGCGAGGTGCTGGTCGATATAGGCCTCGGCCCGCTCACGGACCAATGTCACCGACCTGCCGCTCGCGCCGTCGACGCTCGGCGGCCTTGCGCGCATCGCCGTCGTCAGCAATCCCACGAATGCGGCCGACAGGCTGGCCGCATCGTTGACGCTCATCTCCTCGAGTTGCTGCACGAAGGACAACAGGAAATCCGCGACGAGGCGGCCCCAGGCTCCGTCAATGATCAGTCCGTGCGTGGCGGGATCGTAGCCGGTACGCTCGAAGGCGCGCCGCGCAATGGTGCAGGTGACGCAATCCAGCGCCGAGCTTTCGGTCACGAGCGCGCGGCGCGTATCGAATGCGGCCAGTTCGCCCTGCCGCATCGTGCGCGGGGAGGGCGCGTCGTCGGTGAAGGTTACCGTGCCGGTCTTGAGGAAGACGACCTGGATCACGTCGAGCCCGTCGGCCTTCGCCATCTCGGCGGTCCGCGCCATCCTGGCTGCGCCGATCCGGGAATGGGTCACGACCATGTCGCCCAGGGTCCAGGCATCCACGATGGCCTCGAACGGAGCGTCAGGCTCGAGACGGCTCACCTGATGCGTGGCGATGCTCGAACGCCAAATGTCGAATCTGTCCTGCTCTGGAAAATCTCTGGTGTCGAAATGCAGCACGGGAATGGGGGTGGACATAATCTGCCGGTGAAATCCCAACGTCTTTCGAGGGCCGTTATAGAATGGCGCCCGACGCGCGCCGAAGAAGAATTTGACTTCCTGGACCGGAAGACTTGACCGCTGAATTCAAAATCGATCTGCCGCGCTTCGCAGAACCCGAATCCGTTTACGATGCCGTGCCGGCAACCTATTGGTCGCAAGTGATTTGACGCTCAAGGCCCTTTGCAGATGCCCTCTCCCTGTCCGTTGCAAGCCGCTCCCGGTCATTTTCCGCATTCGTCCGGGCGCCGATGCGCGGCGGCTGTTTCCTTTGCTGGGGCGCTCGCGGCTTTTGCCGCCATGACGCTGTTCGCGGCGCCGGCTCGCGGTCTGCACCCCCGCCGCCGCCGACAATGTCTCGGCGACCTGTACGGGCAATACCGTCAACCAGGACAATCCGAATGGCTTCGGCACCTCTCTGATCAACAATCTCGGCGTGACCGTCGTCCAGGGTGCGACGGTGACCGGCACCAATTACGGCATCAGGTTCAACAGTGGATCGGTCGTCAATTCCGGTACGGTCACCGGCACGAACCTGTCCGCCATCGAGGCCATCGGCAGCGTCACCGTGACGAATTCCGGGGTGCTCAGCGGCCTGTACGGCGTCGCCTCCAATGGGACTGCGGTCGTGACGAATTCCGGGACGATTTCGTCATTCAACGGTGACGGCGTGCGGGGCGGCACCAACGTCACCGTCACCAATTCCGGTACCATCACCGCCCCCTTCGAGGGCGTTTATGCCGGCCAGAACGCCACCGTCGTCAATTCGGGGAGCATCACCGGCAATTCCTACGGGATCCTCGTCGGTGGCGACGCCTTCGTGACCAATTCCGGCACCATCGTCGCCCAGGCGGCTGTGATCCGGGCCGCCAGCGGCAGTGCCGTCGTGATCAATTCGGGTACGATGTCGATGCTGGGGAGTTCCGGCAGCGCCATGTACGCGCTGACCAGTCTGACGCTCGTCAATTCCGGCACCATCACGGCTGCCGGAGCAGGGCCTTTCTCGAGCGGCAATATCGACGTGACCAATTCGGGATCGATCATCGTCACGGGATCTGGCCCGGCCATTTCTGCCGCCAATGCCAACGTGACCAACTCCGGCACGATCATCGCGAACAACGGCTCCGGCGTGAGCGGCAGCAACGTGGACATCACGAATTCCGGGGTGCTGCGCGGCTGTTGGGAAGGCGTCATTGCCTCCCAGACGGCGAGCCTTACCAATTCGGGCACGATCGTCGGGGGCCATTCGGCGGGTATCTCGGCGAGCAACGATGATTTGTTCCTGACGAACTCGGGCTCGATCAGCGGAAGCGGCGTGGGTGCTCGCGCGTTCAATGGCAGCGTCAACGTCGTCAATTCGGGAACAATCGTCGGGACCGGGCCTTCCGGTGTCGGCGTGGTTTCGGGCGCCGCCGGCAGCGTGGTCAATTCCGGCACGATCATCGGCGCGGGCGGGACGGCGATCCAGTTCGGAGCGACGACACCGGCACAGTCCGACAGCCTGACCGTGCTTCCCGGCGCGCGCTTCGGAGGCGTGGTCGATTTCAGCGGCGGTGCCGACACGGTCAGCTTCGGACCGGGAAGCTGGATCCTGAACACGCCAATTTTGACAAGACGCTGTCGACCGTGACCACCGCCGGCAAACCCTATGTGGTTACGCCCAGCCAAATCATCGTCGCCGATCTCTCCGGCGTCGGCGCCCAGAACCGCGCCATCATGGACATCACCGGCTGGATCGCGTCGGTCCTGCCCGATGCGCCGGTGTTCACGCCCGGCGCGGGTGGGGCCACCGCCTTTGCCGCAACGGAAAGCTCGCCGTCCCCGTTCGATGCGTTCGCCAGCTTCCCCTCGGATGCCCCGGGATATGCCCGCGCGCCCGTTCTCAAGGCGGCGAGCGCAAGCTAAGGCGACGGCAGCGCGGTCTGGGCCAAGGCCTTCGGCGGCCAGCGCCAGCAGGACAACAGCGACGCCTTGATCGGCGGGACCACGACCGGTTATGGCGGTGCCGTCGGCTATGAGCGCCTCGTCGGTCCGGACCTCAGGCTCGGTGTGCTGGCGGGCGGCAGCGCCAACAAGACCAACCTTCATTTCAATGCCGGCAGCACCGGCACCGACACGGTGTTCGGCGGTGCCTATGGCCGCAAGACCTGGGGCGGCACCTTCCTCGATCTGTCCGTGATTGGAGGAAGCCTGGACAATACCAGCCAGCGCAATATCGGGGGCGGTCTCGCCGTCGCGACGGCAACGGCTTCCTATGGCGGCTGGTTCGTCAATCCGGCGCTGATGTTCGGGCGCCGCCTTGACGTCGACGGGCGCGGTTTCACCGTCACCCCGGCGGTGAAACTGCGCTACGTGGCGGCGCATTTCGGCGGCTACACCGAGACGGGCGCGGGCCTTGCCAATGTCAGCGTGCCCGGCCGCGACTTCCAGGCCTGGGAGGAGCGTGCCGAACTCACCTTCGCCAACAGCGCGACGCTCGCCAACGGACATCGCGTGACCGCGCGAGTCTCTGCCGGTGCGCTCGCGCAACAGCGCAGCGCGGGCGGCCTGCTCAACGTCGTCTTGCTCGGGCAGAACTTCGTCGCAGCAACGTCGGACCGCGGCAGCGTCGCCGGCGGCTACGGCAGCGCCGGCGTCGACTGGCAGATGGGCCGGCTCACGCTGTTTGCGCTGGGCGAGGCGACCTATACCAACGATGTCTCGCGCACCTATTTCGGCAAGGGCGGCGCGCGCGTGACCTGGTAGGTCACCGGAAACGCCGCCGACGGTCCTGTTTCGCACCTGCGAAAAAAAATTGTTGGTCTGCGGAACCAGTTCCGCGCTTCGCCGTTATTCCTCCCAACCGGAGGGTACGATGCTGGTCGAGCGCGGGTTGCAGGCGATGAATGTGGAACTCGTCAGCGAGGCCTACGGCATCGCCGCGAACTATCTTCGCCGCTCCGGCGCGATCCCTGACTCTCTGGTCACCGACGAACGCCTGCTCGGCCTCATCGTCAAGCTGCTCCAGCGCGGCGAATCCAACAAGATCAGGCTCGCCAACAAGGCGATCGCCCGGTTCCAGGCGCAGACCGAGGCCAGGGCGGTTGCCTGACGAAACTCCCGAAATCGCGACGAACCAGAGGATGCCATGGAAGCCGCCATTGACCGCATCATGCAAACCTATGACCTGCTCGCCAACCGCACCGCCGCGGCCAGCGAGGAGGCGCGTGTCAAGGTCACGAACTACCTCAACATCCTGATGGAAGCCGGCGAGACGGACACTCACAGGTTGACGGTGTGCGGCCTCACTTATCTGCGCCAGCTCGACGGCAGCGTCGACCCGGTGAAGGCGGGGTATACGGGGCTGTGAAACGACGCCGGGCCGGGCCGGGGGCAGCGGCTCTTGGCGAGAGAAGAGGCTCAAAGCGGCCCTGGTCCAGTATCGCAGCGGAGTGGTTCCATGGAATCGCTCCCGCGCCGAAAACCCCCAATCCCCCACCATATCTTGCATAAATATCAGGCCCGACCCGCAAATGCTTGGCCTGTCGCGGGCGATGTGGTAGATCGCGCTCGCCGCTTCCGATCGCCACACCAGACCTGCCCGTAGCCCGCCAAAAGGCTGCGGCGGTGGAGATATTCGCAAGATGACCGCACCCAAGACCGCCTCCGCGCCCGATTCGTTTTTCACCGCCTCGCTCGAGCAGGCCGATCCGGAAATCGCCGCCGCCATCAAGGGCGAGCTCGGCCGGCAGCGCCATGAGGTCGAGCTGATCGCCTCCGAGAACATCGTCAGCCGGGCCGTGCTGGAAGCGCAGGGCTCGGTGATGACCAACAAGTACGCGGAGGGTTATCCGGGCGCGCGCTATTACGGCGGTTGTGAGTGGGTCGACGTCGCCGAGAACCTCGCGATCGATCGCGCCAAGAAGCTGTTCGGCGCCAACTTCGCCAACGTGCAGCCGAACTCCGGCAGCCAGATGAACCAGGCGGTGTTCCTGGCGCTGCTCCAGCCCGGCGACACCTTCATGGGTCTCGATCTCGCGGCCGGCGGCCATCTCACCCACGGCTCGCCCGTCAACATGAGCGGCAAGTGGTTCAAGGCCGCGCACTACACGGTGCGCCGCGAGGACCAGATCATCGACATGGATGCGGTGGCCAGGCAGGCCGAGGAGGTCAAGCCGAAGCTGATCATCGCCGGCGGCTCGGCCTATTCGCGCGCCTGGGACTTCAAGCGTTTCCGCGAGATCGCCGACAGCGTCGGGGCGTACCTGCTGGTCGACATGGCGCATTTCGCCGGGCTCGTCGCCGGCGGCGTGCATGCCTCGCCCGTGCCGTATGCCCACGTCACCACCACCACGACGCACAAATCGCTGCGCGGTCCGCGCGGCGGCCTCATGCTGTGGAATGACGAGACGCTGACCAAGAAGCTCAACTCGGCAATCTTCCCGGGCCTGCAGGGCGGTCCCCTGATGCACGTGATCGCCGCGAAGGCGGTCGCCTTCGGCGAGGCGCTGCGTCCGGACTTCAAGGTCTACGCCAGGAACGTCGTCGAGAACGCCAAGGCGCTGGCCGAGACCTTGAAGGGCCATGGTCTCGATATCGTCTCCGGCGGCACCGACAATCATCTGATGCTGGTCGATCTCCGGCCGAAGGGCCTGAAGGGCAACGTCTCGGAGAAGGCGCTGGTCCGCGCGGCCATCACCTGCAACAAGAACGGCATTCCGTTCGACCCCGAGTCGCCCTTCGTCACGTCAGGGATTCGGCTCGGCACGCCGGCCGCGACCAGCCGTGGGTTCGGGGTGGCCGAATTCCAGCAGGTCGGCGGCATGATCGCCGAGGTCCTGAACGCGATCGCGCAGTCCTCCGACGGCAAGGCGCCGCTGGTGGAAGCTGCGATCAAGGAGCGGGTGAAGGCGCTCACCGACCGGTTCCCGATCTACCAGTAAGGCGCCGCATGATCCGGAAAAGTGGATACCGGTTTTCCGATAAGATCATGCGAAAATAGGGGTCCGACGGATGCGCTGCCCGAACTGCAACAGTCTCGATACGCAGGTGAAGGACTCGCGTCCGACCGAGGACTCGTCCGTGATCCGCAGGCGGCGCGTGTGCGTCGCCTGCAATTTCCGCTTCACCACCTTCGAGCGCGTGCAGCTGCGCGAGCTCACGGTGATCAAGCGCAACGGCCGCCGCGTGCCGTTCGATCGCGACAAGCTGATGCGCTCGGTGCAGATTTCGCTTCGCAAGCGGCAGGTCGAGCCGGAGCGGGTGGAGAAGATGGTCTCCACCATCGTGCGCGAGCTCGAGACCGGGGGCGAGGCCGAGATATCCTCGGAGGTGATCGGCGAGACCGTGATGGAGCATCTGCGCACGCTCGACGACGTCGCCTATGTGCGCTTTGCCTCGGTCTACCGCAATTTCCGCGAGGCCAAGGATTTCGCCGACGTGCTCGGCGAGCTCTCCGGCGAGGAGGAAGCGCGGCTCGCCGCGATCCGCAAATGATCTTCCGCATCCTGGAGGATCAGTTCGCGCAGAAGGCCCGCGAGGCCAGGGATGCCGATCGCCGTTTCATGGAGCTGGCGCTCTCGCTGGGCAGGCGCGGGCAGGGGCGGACCTGGCCCAATCCGGCCGTGGGCGCCGTCATCGTCAAGGACGGGGTGATTGTCGGCCGCGGCTGGACGCAACCGGGGGGACGGCCGCATGGAGAGCCTGAGGCCTTGCTGCGCGCAGGCGAGGCGGCGCGGGGCGCCACGCTCTATGTCACGCTGGAGCCGTGCTCGCATTTCGGCAAGTCGCCGCCTTGCGCCGACGCGGTGATTGCCGCCGGTATCAAGCGGGTGGTGGCGGCGATCGAGGATCCCAATCCCGAGGTCGCAGGCCAGGGCCATGCGCGCCTGCGCGCCGCCGGCATCACGGTGGATGTGGGTCTTTGCGCGGCGGAGGCTGCGTTCGACCATGCCGGGCATTTTCGCCGCATCAGGGATCACCGTCCGCACGTGATCCTCAAGCTCGCGGTCTCGCCCGACGGCAAGATCGGCGCGGCCGGCGGCAAGCCGGTCGCGATCACGGGCGAAGCGGCGCGCGATCGCGTGCATCTCCTTCGCGCGCACAGCGATGCGATCCTGGTCGGCATCGGAACGGTGCTGGCGGACGATCCGCTCCTCACCTGCCGCCTGCCGGGCATGGCGGCGCGCTCGCCGGTGCGCGTGGTGCTCGACCAGAGCCTGCGGATTCCCGCATCGGGCCAGCTCGTGCGATCGGCGCGCGAGACGCCGCTCTGGGTGGTGGGTTCTGAGCTCGCCGAAGCCGCTGCCGCCATGCGGCTTGGCGCGGCCGGTGCGCAAGTGATCCGCATGTCGCGGGGAGGCTCGTCCGGACTCGACCTTCCGGCCGTGCTGCACGCTCTGGCGGAGAAGGGCATCACCCGCCTGATGGTTGAGGGCGGCAGCCGTGTCGCCGCGTCCTTCGTCGCGGCCGATCTCGTCGACGAGACCTGGCTGTTCCGCGGCGCGGAAGAGGTCGGCTCCGGCGGCGTCGATGCGCTCGATGCATTGCCCCTGTCGAAAATCACGCAGTCGCCGGCCTACAAGCTTCATGCTAGCGAGACCTTCGGCAAGGATACTCTCACCATCTACGAGCGTGCGTAATGTTCACCGGCATTGTCACCGATATCGGCGAGATCGTCAGCTTCACGCCCACGGCGCAGGGGCAGCTGCACCGTCTGCGCATCGCCTGCCGCTATGATCAGACCACCATTGCGGACGGCGCCTCGATCGCCTGCAACGGCGTCTGCCTGACGGTGGTTGCCTCCGGCGTCGCCGACGGCAAGGACTCTAAGCAAAGGACCTGGTTCGACGTCGATGCGGCCGCCGAGACACTGGCGCTGACGACGGCAAAGCACTGGAAGCTGGGCACCAGGCTCAATCTGGAGCGCGCGCTCAAGATCGGTGACGAGCTCGGCGGCCACATCGTCGCCGGCCACGCCGACGGCATCGCCACCATCGTCAGCCGCGAGGATCTGCCCGACATGGCGCGGTTCGTGCTCTCGACGACGCGCGAGCTGGCGCGGTTCATCGCGACCAAGGGCTCGATCACGCTCGACGGCGTCTCGTTGACAGTCAATACAGTTGCAGACGTGACCTTTTCAGTGCTGATCATCCCGCACACGCTGACGGTCACGACGATCGGCGGCTGGAAGGCGGGGGACGAGGTCAACATCGAAGTCGACCTGATGGCCCGCTACGCGGCGCGGCTGACGGAAATGACGGCGTAGCCGTCATTTCCGGGATGGTCCTCAGGACCAGGCCCGGAATCTCGAGATTCTCGGGTGCGCAAGGGCGCACCCTAGTTCGATGCTTCGCATCGCCCCGGAATGACGGTTTCTAGCTTGGCTTACATGCTTCCGGCGACTACATAGCGCCGACCCCTTTCGAAACGGATTGAACGATGGCAGACGCGCGGCGCGCACCCCTGAAGGATCAGACCGACATTTCCGGCGCGCGCGCGCTGATTGTCGAGGCGCGGTTCTATGACGATCTCCAGGACGCGCTGCTGGATGGCGCGGTGACTGAACTGAAGGCGGCTGGCCTGACGCATGACGTCATCACGGTTCCCGGCGCGCTGGAAATCCCGGCGGCGGTCGCCATCGCGGTCGATGCCGCGGCGGCGAACGGCAAGCCCTATGACGCCGTGATCGCGCTCGGCTGCGTCATCCGCGGCGACACCATTCATTTCGAGATCGTGTCGCAGGAATCCTCGCGCGCGCTGATGGACCTCGCAGTGGCGCGCAAGCTGCCGCTCGGCAACGGCATCCTCACCGTCAACACCGAAGCGCAGGCCTGGGCGCGGGCACGCGCCAGCGAGCTCGACAAGGGCGGCGATGCCGCGCGCGCCGCGCTTGCGATGCTGCGCATCAAGCGCCGCCTGGCGCAGGCCTGAAGCCATGGCTGACAACACCAAGAAGCCGGCGGGCGCTCCGGAGAAGAAAGCGAACCGCCGCGGCGCGGCGCGGCTCGCCGCCGTGCAGGCGCTGTACCAGATGGATATCGCCGGGGCCGGCATCAACGACATCTTTGCCGAGTTCGAGAGCCATTGGCTCGGCAACGAGGTCGAGGGCGACACTTACCTGCCGGCCGAGGCGGCGTTCTTCCGCGACGTCGTCTCGGGCGTTGTGCGCGACCAGAAGAAGCTCGATCCGCTGATCGACGAGGCGCTGTCGAAGGGCTGGCCCTTGAAGCGGATCGAAGCCATCCTGCGCGCGGTGCTGCGCGCGGGAGCCTATGAGCTCCAGCATCGCAAGGACGTGCCGGGCCGGGTGGTGATTTCGGAATATGTCGACGTCGCCAACGCGTTTGTCGATCGTGAGGAAACCGGCATGGTGAATGCGGTGCTCGACCAGATCGGCCGCCAGTTTCGCGGCGACGAGTTCGGGCGGGGGTAGTTTCCCGCAAGGGCGGTGAATTGATGCGCGATGGCTGCCCCATACTCCGCTGTCATCACCCGCGGCGGCGGGTGATCCAGTACGCCGCGGCCCATCGAGTTCACACGACCGTTTCTGGAATACTGGATCGCCCGGTCAAGCCGGGCGATGACAGTGGAGAATGGGGCTAGGCACGTGGCAGACCCGCACAATCCCTCCGCCGAAGACGCCCTCATCGCGCGCTATTTCAAGCCGCTGGCGACCGACCCCGGCGCGTTCGGGCTGGTCGATGACGCCGCGGTCCTGTCCTCATCCGGCGACGACATCGTCGTCACCACCGATGCCGTGGTCGAGGGCGTGCACTATCTTGCCGAGGATCCGCCCGACACCATCGCGCGCAAGGCGCTGCGGGTGAACCTGTCCGATCTCGCCGCCAAGGGCGCGATGCCAGCCGGATTCGTGCTGACGCTGGCGCTGCGCAGCCAGGAAGATGCCTGGCTCCGTCCCTTTGCCGACGCGCTGGGCGCGGACGCAAAGAACTTCGCTTGTCCTCTGCTCGGCGGCGACACGGTGTCGACGCCAGGCCCGCAGATGATCTCGATCACCGCCTTCGGCCGCGTGCCTCGGGGGCGGATGGTCGGCCGGACCGGGGCAAGATCGGGCGACCGCATCCTGGTGACGGGGACAATCGGCGATGCCGGGCTCGGCCTCGACGTGCTCCGCGGCGGCGCTGCGGCCGGAGCGCTGACATCCGATCCCGCTGCACGGGATTTTCTGGTCTCACGCTATCGGGTGCCGCAGCCGCGCAACGTGCTGGCGCGCGCGGTGCGCGATCACGCGACCGCGGCGATGGACGTCTCCGACGGCCTCGCTGGCGACCTGACCAAGCTCTGTGCAGCGTCCGGGGTCTCGGCTTCGGTCGACGTGACGAGCGTGCCGCTCTCGGCCGCGGCGGCCGGACTGCTCGCAAGCAACGTCGTCGGCATCGAGGCGCTGCTTGCGGGGGGCGATGACTACGAGGTGCTGTGTACCGTTCCGCCAGCGCAAAGCGACGCGCTGATTGCCGCGGGGCGGACCATGGGCGTTGCCGTGACCGCGATCGGTACGATCGTGGAGGGGTACGAGCGGCCGCGCTTCCTGGACGGGCAGGGCCAGGAACTGCTCTTGACGCGGCTGTCCTACAGCCACTTCCAAAGCGCGATACGATCAGGATGAATCGTCATCGCGCTTCAGGTCACTGTTTGAGCATGATCTTTTCGGAAAACCGCTGTGCACTTTTCCGGATCATGCTGTGAGAATCGCTCCAAACCGGCATCCTGGTTCTCGGCACTTGGCCTAAATACCTGCCGAGATCGGCGTTTTCGGCCTCATCCGGCGTTGCACCCTCAATTTGATTTTGGCAAGCTTGCGACCGACTAAGGCCGCCCCTTTTGGGCAAGGGGCGGCCTTGTTCGAAATCAAGGCGCCGCACCGCACGACGGACAACAAAGGCGCCGGGGGTACATCAAGGATCTGAGGCAAAAATCACATGACAGCATTATGGTTGATAGTGCTCTGCGGAGTGCTTTCCGTCGTCTACGCGATTTGGGCGACGTCTTCGGTGTTGAGCGCGGATGCGGGGTCGCCGCGCATGCAGGAGATCGCAGGAGCCGTGCGCGAAGGCGCACAGGCGTATCTGCGGCGCCAGTACACCACGATCGGTCTCGTCGGCATCGTCATCTTCGTGCTGCTTGCCTATTTCCTCGGCCTTTATGTCGCGATCGGTTTTGCCATCGGCGCCATCCTGTCCGGCGCTGCCGGCTTCATCGGCATGAACGTCTCGGTCCGCGCAAATGTGCGTACCGCCCAGGCCGCGACGACGTCGCTTGCCGGCGGGCTCGAGCTCGCCTTCAAGGCGGGCGCCATCACCGGCCTCCTGGTTGCCGGTCTCGCGCTGCTCGGTGTGACCCTCTATTTCGGCTTCCTGGTCCACTCGCTGAAGCTCGCGCCCGATAGCCGCACCGTGGTCGACGCCATGGTGGCGCTCGGCTTCGGCGCCTCGCTGATCTCGATCTTCGCCCGTCTCGGCGGCGGCATCTTCACCAAGGGTGCGGACGTCGGCGGCGACCTCGTCGGCAAGGTCGAGGCCGGCATTCCCGAGGACGATCCGCGCAACCCCGCGACCATCGCCGACAACGTCGGTGACAATGTCGGCGACTGCGCCGGCATGGCCGCCGACCTGTTCGAGACCTATGCGGTGACCGCGGTCGCCACCATGGTGCTGGCTGCGATCTTCTTCGCCAAGACGCCGATCCTCGCCAACATGATGACGCTGCCGCTCGCGATCGGCGGCATCTGCATCATCACCTCGATCATCGGCACGTTCTTCGTCAAGCTCGGGCCGAGCCAGTCGATCATGGGCGCGCTCTACAAGGGCCTGATCGCGACCGGCATCCTGTCCCTGATCGGCATCGCGCTGGTGATCTACTACCTGATCGGCTTCGGCAAGCTCGAGGGCGTCGACTACACCGGCATGGCGCTGTTCGAATGCGGCGTGGTCGGCCTCGTCGTCACCGCGCTGATCATCTGGATCACCGAATACTACACCGGCACCGACTACCGTCCGGTGAAGTCGATCGCCCAGGCCTCGGTCACCGGCCACGGCACCAACGTGATCCAGGGCCTCGCCGTCTCGATGGAAGCGACCGCACTGCCCGCGCTCGTGATCATCGCCGGCATCCTGGTCACCTACAGCCTCGCCGGCCTGTTCGGCATCGCGATCGCGACCGCCACCATGCTGGCGCTGGCCGGCATGGTCGTCGCGCTCGACGCCTTCGGCCCCGTCACCGACAACGCCGGCGGCATCGCCGAAATGGCGGGCCTGCCGAAGGAGGTGCGCAAGTCGACCGACGCGCTGGACGCGGTCGGCAACACCACCAAGGCGGTGACCAAGGGCTACGCGATCGGCTCCGCCGGTCTCGGCGCCCTGGTGCTGTTCGCGGCCTATAACCAGGACCTCAAGTTCTTCGTCGCCGGCTCCGCGCAGCATCCCTACTTCGCGGGCGTCAATCCGGACTTCTCGCTCAACAACCCCTATGTGGTGGTTGGCCTCTTGTTCGGCGGCCTGTTGCCGTATCTGTTCGGCGCGATGGGCATGACCGCCGTCGGCCGCGCCGCCGGCGCTATCGTCGAGGAGGTGCGGCGTCAGTTCCGCGAGAAGCCGGGCATCATGCAGGGCACCGACAAGCCCGACTACGGCAAGGCGGTCGACCTGCTGACCCGGGCGGCGATCAAGGAGATGATCATCCCCTCGCTGCTCCCGGTGCTGTCACCGATCGTGGTCTACTTCCTGATCTATGCGATCGCGGGCGGCGGCGCGGCTGGGAAGTCGGCGGCGTTCTCGGCCGTGGGCGCAATGCTGCTCGGCGTGATCGTGACGGGCTTGTTCGTTGCGATCTCGATGACCTCCGGCGGCGGCGCCTGGGACAACGCCAAGAAGTACATCGAGGACGGCCATTTCGGCGGCAAGGGTAGCGATGCCCACAAGTCGGCGGTGACCGGCGACACCGTCGGCGATCCCTACAAGGACACGGCGGGCCCCGCGGTGAACCCGATGATCAAGATCACCAACATCGTGGCCTTGCTGCTGCTGGCGATTTTGGCGCACTGAGCGGCGTCACGCGTTTGCAGGACAGGCCCCGCGGCGTGAGCCGCGGGGCCTTTGTTTTCACGATATCGTTCCTTCCCGGCATGCTTTGTCGCAGGGGAACTGTGACCTCAATTACAAAGTGTCTTCCCTCCGGGGACTACCGTGCAGCCGCTGTTTCACCCACTGGAGGGAAGAATGACGCAAGCTGCAAACCTGAATCCAAGACACGGGAAAGCCGGACGCCAGCCGACCAGAGCCGGCTTGAAACTGCCCAGCGCCAATGCAGACCCCGGCTTGTTCGGCCGGATGTTCGACCTGCCGGCATTCACGGCGCCGGAGGCCGCGCTGCAGGCGCTTGCCACCGCGATGAAGGACGCCAGTCCGGACGATGTGACCGGTGACAATTCCAACATTCCGTCGGGCTTTACCTATCTCGGCCAATTCGTCGATCACGACATCACGCTCGATCTCACCTCGCTCGCCGAGAAGCAGGAGGATCCCAACGCCACCACCAACTTCCGCACGCCGAGGCTGGATCTGGACAGCATTTACGGTCTGGGACCGGATGGCAGCCCCCAACTCTACGCTCGCGACACCAACAACATCACACAGCCCGGGCCGAAGTTCCTGCTCGGCAAGACAGCGCCCACGCCGCGCGCGGCCGGCGTCTTTCCGAATGATCTGACGAGGAATTCGGAAGGGCGAGCCCTGATCGGCGACCACCGCAATGACGAGAATCTGCTGGTCGCACAGACGCACCTTGCGTTCCTGAAATTCCACAACAAGGTCGTCGACATGCTCGCGGCCGGTCCCAGCGCGCCGGCGCCCGACAAGCTCTTCTCTGAAGCACGAAAGCTGGTGACTTGGCACTATCAATGGATGGTGCTGCACGATTTCGTCGAGCGTCTGACGGAGAAGGGCATCGTCGCCAGGATTCTGCACGAGGGCCGGAAGTTCTATCGATTCCAGAAGGTGCCCTATATGCCGGTCGAGTTCTCGGCGGCCGCCTACCGGCTCGGACACAGCATGGTTCGCGAAACATACAGCCACAACCGTGTGTTCACGCAGCCCGGCGGCTTCACTGCGGCGACCCTCAGCCTCGAGTTCTTCTTCTCCGGGCTCTCCGGCCGCATCCTGGGCGAAATCGCCGGTACCACTCCCAACGCACCCAATTCCCCGCCCAACGTCAGCACCTTGCCCACGGATTGGATCATCGACTGGAGCCGCTTTTACGAATTCGATCCTGCGATTCCGCCGACGCCGAACTTCCTGTTCAACCATTCGCGCAAGATCGATCCATTCCTCATTCCGAAATTGCACGATCTCCCGGGTGGCGGCGGCAGCCTTCCGTTCCGCAACCTGCAGCGCGGAGTCAATCTCGGATTGCCGTCGGGGCAGGACGTGGCTCGTGCGATGGGGATTCCAGTGCTCAAGCCAGCGGAGATCGCAACCGGTACGGACGGCGCCGTTGCGGCCGCCCAGGGCTTCGATCGAAAGACGCCGCTCTGGTACTACATCCTCAAGGAGGCCCAGGTGAAGACCGGCGGTCTTCGGCTCGGTCCGGTCGGCGCGCGTATCGTGGCCGAGGTGTTCATTGGCATCGTCGCTGGCGATAACCAATCCTATCTCAGCCAGCAGAACTGGAAACCGACGCTGCCGGCGAAGACTCCGGGCACTTTCCTGATGAGCGATCTCTTGCGCTTCGTCGGAGAGATCAGTCCGATCGACGGGGTCACGACCGGATAGCAGTCGCTCAAGTCCCGGATGCCGCGGGCGGCATCCGGGATACGAGAACTATTGCACGTCCATCTGCAGCCCTTCCTTCTGGATGATGCCGGCGAACTTCTTCGTCTCGGCGTCCAAGAAGGCCGCAAATTGCTGCGGGGTGCCGTAGTCGGCGCGGGCGCCCATGGCCGCGATCTGCTTCTTGATCTCCTCGCGCTCCAGCATCGCCTTGACCTGGAGATTGAGCGCGTTGAGCACCTCGGGTGAGACCCCCTTCGGCAGGAACACCGAGAACCAGGACGAGACGTCGAAATTGGCCAGCTCCGGCGCGCTCTCTCGCATCGTCGGCAGGTTCGGCGCGAGGTCGCTACGCTCGGTCGTGGTGACGCAGAGACCGTTGAGTGTGCCGTTCTGCACCTGAGGCAGGCTCGGATAGAGATTGTCGAACAGGATCTGGATGTCGCCGGCGAGGGCCGCCTGGAGTGCGGGTCCGGCGCCGCGGAACGGGATGTGCGTCATCTTCAGGCCGGTGAGCTGGAGAAACCAGGCGCCGGTGAGGTGAGGGCTCTGGCCGACGCCCGAGGAGGCGTAGCTGAGCTTGTCCGGATTGGCCTTGAGATAGGCGATCAGCTCGGGGATCGACTTGATGCCGGTCTTCGGATGCGCCGAGACGATGTTCGGGATCCGGATCATGTTCGAGACCGGCTGCAGCTGGTCGGGCTTGTAGGTGAGATTCTTGAAGATGCTGTAGGCGATCGCGTTCGGACCGGGATTGCCGATCAGGATGGTGTGTCCATCAGGCTTGGCGCGAACCACCTCGGCAGTCCCGATGGTGCCGCCGCCGCCCGAGCGGTTTTCCACCACCGCCGATTGTCCCCAGGCGGTTTGCAGATGCGCGGCCAGAAGCCGGCCCATCACGTCGGTCGAGCCGCCGGCCGCAGCCGGCACGACGAGGCGAACGTTTTCGGTGGGCTTCCAGTCGGCGAGGCTCGATCGCGGCAGTATGGCTGCAGCCGAAAGGCCGGCAGCACCGGTGAGCACGCGACGGCGGGACAACAAAGGCTTAGGCACGAATCCACTCCCTGCTTCTTTCTTTGCAGGGACCGTACGGAACCGATCGTGTGACCGCAAGTCGCATGCGACGACAAGTGGCGCGCGCAGAGCGGCACGACGCCGCAGCTCAGAGCCATTTGCCTTCCGACGGAATTGGAAGGGCGTTGTACGCATTTTCTTTTGCGCAAGCCGCTATCGAATCCGCGCGAAAGCGCTCTGGAGTCTCAGTTGAAGCTGAGCAGCTTGAACAGCGGCGCGAGGTAGCTCATCTCCTGGCCCGAGGTCGGCGTGGTGCGGCTGATGAAGTCGAAGATCTTGCCGTCCTGGAGGCCGTAATTCGCAAGCCGGCGCACGCGCCGGCTCTTGTCGAAATAGATCGCGATCACGCGCTGGTCGACCACCTTCTGGTTCATGAAGGCGACCGGGCGCTCCGAGCGCTGCGAGATGTAATAGAAGACCTCGCCGTCGAGGGTCGCGACCGTGGAGGGCGTGCCCATCACGATCAGCACCTGGTCCTGGCTTGCGCCGATCGGAATCTGCTCGAGCGCGCCGGGCGGCAGGATGTAACCCTTCTGGAATTGCTCGCCCGTGCAGCCCGCAAGTGCCGCGCCGACGACGGCCGCGGCGGCGAGCATGCGCAAGCCGCGCCAGCATGCGTGAAGGCCGCGCCGCTTACCTGCGCGCAGGCTGGTCTGCTTGGTTGTGGTCATAGCGGAACTGATTCCGTCCCCTTGCGTCGCGCGAGGCGCTGAAGTACCGGGCTGGGCGTCTGAATGCAACACGCGCGCGCCCGCTTGCGGAAACCACAATGCTTTGGCCGTTCAACCACTTCAGGAAACCCCGACTAACCCCGCCGGGCACCATTGAAGCCATCTATGGCATGATCGTGACGCAGGCGCGAGAACCCATATTTTACCGGGGCTTGGGCGTGCCCGACACGGTTAACGGGCGTTTCGACCTATTGCTGCTGCATCTCTGGCTGCTGCTGCGCCGCCTGCGCACGGTCCAAAGCGCCACGGAGCTGTCCCAAGCGCTGTTCGACCGCTTCTGCGAGGACATGGACGACAATCTGCGCGAGATGGGGGTCGGCGACCAGACCGTGCCGAAGCGGATGCGGGCCTTCGGCGAGGCGTTCTACGGTCGCGTCCAGGCCTATGACCAGGCCATGGAGGCCGGCGGCGAGGCGCTGGCATCGGCGATCTGCAAGAATATCTTGAATGGGACCGGCTTCGATCAGGCGCAGCGGCTTGCGGCCTATGCCTGGGCCAGCGAGGCCGATCTTGGCCGGACCGACGAGGGCGCGCTGTTGCGCGCTTCCTTCAAGTTTCCTCCAGCGCTCCCTGAGGATGTCACGCCATGACCCGACCGAATGCCGGATCCCAGCCCGATCCCTGGCGGGTGCCCGTCATCGTTGCGCAGATCCCCGATGCCGGCCTGCATCGCGAGCTCGAGGCATCAGCGGCCGAGCGGCAGGCCATGGCGGAGGTCGCAGGCCTCCGCGAGATCCTGTCCGCCCGGGCCGAGTTCGACGTGGTGCCCAAGAGCGGCGGCCGGGTTCAGGTCACCGGCACCGTCCGGGCCAGGGTCGGCCAGACCTGCGTGGTCACGCTGGATCCGATCGAGAGCGAGATCGAGGAGGAGGTGGACCTGATGTTCGCCCCCGAGGCCGAGGCGCGCCGCCTGGCCGATCTGATCGAGGAGGGGCAGGACGAGGAGGGGCCGCCTGAGGTCGCCGATCCTCCGGAGCCGATCCTTGGTGGCATCATCGACCTCGGCCGGCTCGCCACCGATGCCCTGTTCCTGGCGATCGATCCCTATCCGCGCAAGGAGGGGGCCGTGTTCGAGGCGGAGGTCACCGCCCCCGATCCGGAGGACCATCCATTCGCGGCGTTGAAGGCGCTGCAGGACAACAAGAAGGGCCGGTAGCGGGCCTTCCACGGCAGATCGCCTTGCAAGGGCGTGCGAGGCATTTCCCGGGATGGTTTCAAGGCGGTCTCTATCCGACTGATTTCAATATGTTTCTTGCAAATTTCGCGCTTCGCGGCAAGATCGCCCTGAATGCAAAAGGCTGGGGGCAAGAGGTTGTTTCGGGGTAACAAAACGCTATTGTCGCGCCCCGGTCCGGGTGCGGCGTGGCGCTTGGCCGTTCGTCATGTCCATGGCGAACCCATTTTGCAGCCCCGCTAGCTCAAGACCGCACCAGACCAGGTTTCCAGGACTTTCATGCCAAGCAAGGTTCGCATCGCGCTGGACGCCATGGGGGGCGATGTCGGCCCCGCCGTGGTCATTCCGGGCGCAGCCATCTCGCTTGGCAGGCATCGCGATACCGAGTTCCTGCTGGTCGGCGACCGCGCCAGGATCGAGCCCGAGCTCGAGAAACACCCGAAGCTGAAAGCCGCCTCCAGAATTGTCCATACCGACGTCGCCGTCAGCATGGAGGACAAGCCGAGCCAGGCGCTGCGGCACGGCCGCAAGACCTCCTCGATGTGGCTCGCGATCGATGCGGTCAAGAAGGCCGAGGCGGATGTCGCAATCTCCGCCGGCAATACCGGCGCGCTGATGGCGATGGCGCGCTTCCACCTGCGGACGCTGCCGGGCATCGACCGCCCGGCGATCTCGGCGATCTGGCCGACCATGCGCGGCGAGTCCGTCGTGCTCGATCTCGGCGCCACCCTCGGCGGCGATGCCCACCATCTGGTGTCGATGGCGGTGATGGGCGCGGCCAAGGCGAGCGTGCTGTTCAACAAGAAGCGGCCGACGGTCGGGCTGCTCAACATCGGCGCCGAGGAGATCAAGGGCCACGAGGAGATCCGCGAGGCCAGCGAGATCCTGCGGGCGAGAAACCTGCCGGAGCTCGACTATATCGGCTTCGTCGAGGGCGACGGAATCGGCAAGGGATTGGCCGACGTCATCGTGACCGAGGGCTTCAGCGGCAACATCGCGCTCAAGGCTGCCGAGGGAACCGCGCGCCAGATGGCGGAATTGCTCCGTAACGAGATGCAGCGGAGCTGGCTCTCCAAGCTCGGCTACGTCTTCGCCCGCAGCGCCTTCCAGGCCCTGCGCGACAAGATGGACCCCAACAAGTCGAATGGCGGCGTGCTGCTGGGACTGAGGGGGGTGGTGGTGAAGAGCCATGGCGGAACCAACGCCGAAGGCTTTGCCTATGCGATCGATGTTGGCTATGAGATGGCTCACTACGATCTCCTGAACAAGATCAATCAGATGCTCAACCGCGAGGGTGGTGCACTCAGTTCCGTGCAGGCCGCGCAGGAGGCTGTTTCGTGACTCAAATTCGTTCGGTCGTGCTCGGCTGCGGCTCGTATCTGCCGGAGCAGGTGGTGACCAACGCCCAATTGGCGGCGCGCATCGACACCTCCGACGAGTGGATCGTGCAGCGCACCGGCATTCGCGAGCGGCACATCGCGGCCGAGGGCGAGTTCACCTCGCACTTGGCGATCAAGGCGGCGCAGGCCGCGCTCCGCGATGCCGGCCTGGACGCGCAGGCGATCGACCTGATCGTGCTGGCGACCTCGACACCGGACAACACCTTCCCGGCGACCGCCGTCGCCGTGCAGCACGGGCTCGGCATCAATCATGGCGCGGCCTTCGACCTCCAGGCGGTGTGCTCGGGCTTCGTGTTCGCGCTCGCCACCGCCGATAATTTCCTGCGCACGGGTGCCTTCAAGCGCGCGCTGGTGATCGGCGCCGAGACCTTCTCGCGCATCCTCGACTGGAACGACCGCGGCACCTGCGTGCTGTTCGGCGACGGCGCCGGCGCCGTGGTGCTGGAGGCGCAGGAGCAGCCGGGCAATGCCACGACCGACCGCGGCGTCGTGACCACGCACCTGCGCTCCGACGGCCGCCACAAGGCAAAGCTGTACGTCGACGGCGGCCCGTCCTCGACCCAGACCGTCGGCCATCTGCGCATGGAAGGCCGCGAGGTCTTCAAGCATGCGGTCGGCATGATCACCGACGTGATCGTCGACGCCTTCCAGGCGACCGGGCTCAATGCCGACAGCATCGACTGGTTCGTGCCGCACCAGGCCAACAAGCGAATCATCGACGCCTCCGCCCACAAGCTTCACATCGCGCCGGAAAAGGTGGTGCTGACGGTGGACCGTCACGGCAATACCTCCGCTGCCTCGATCCCGCTGGCGCTGGCGGTGGCGCGCAGGGACGGCCGCATCAAGAAGGGCGACCTGGTTCTGCTGGAGGCGATGGGCGGCGGCTTCACCTGGGGCTCGGCGCTGGTGCGCTGGTAAGCCACAGTCGATCGAATTCTGCCCGAATCAGCACCGATTATCGATGCGTCGGCATTGATGAGCGCTGTTGACCGTCGTATCGTAACCTCATAATTTCAGACAACAATTGTTCGCCGTGATGTGGGGCAGGGCGATGACCGATCAAAGTAAAACCGTAACGCGTGTTGATCTCTGTGAAGCCGTCTACCAGAAGGTAGGCCTGTCGCGGACGGAATCGTCCGCCTTCGTGGAACTCGTGCTGAAGGAGATCACCGACTGCCTGGAGAAGGGCGAGACGGTGAAATTGTCCTCTTTCGGGTCGTTCATGGTCCGCAAGAAGGGTCAGCGCATCGGCCGTAACCCGAAGACCGGCACCGAGGTGCCGATCTCGCCGCGCCGGGTCATGGTGTTCAAGCCGTCGGCGATCCTGAAGCAGCGGATCAACGGCCAGCACCGCGCCAACGGCGACGCCAGCAAGGCTCCACAAGAGGCGTAACGCCTCTCGCAAAGGATTTGGCATTTGGACAAGGCGCCGGATGCGTTCCGAACCATCAGCGAAGTAGCGCAGGAACTCGACATTCCGCAGCACGTGCTGCGGTTCTGGGAGACCCGGTTCTCCCAGATCAAGCCGATGAAGCGCAGCGGCGGCCGCCGCTATTACCGCCCCGACGACGTCGACCTGCTCAAGGGCATCCGCCGGCTGCTCTACGGCGAGGGCTACACCATCCGCGGCGTGCAGCGGATCCTGAAAGAGCACGGCGTCAAATCGGTGCAGGGCCTCGCCGACAGCGCGGCCGCGGTCTCGTTCGGGGCCATCGAGGACGCCATCGGCGCGAGCCTGATGGAGCCCGAGGACGAGGCGCCCATCAAGGGCGTCACCGACACCGACGATGACGACTACCAGGGCGACGAAGAGGAAGGCATCGACTTCCGCTTCACGGAGGTCGACGACGAGGAGATCCTCACCACCTTCCGCAAGGGCGGCGCCACTGCTGCGCCCGCCGGCCCCAGCGCGCTGGACCGGGAACGTCTCGGCCGGGCACTCGCCGACCTCGTGGCCTGCCGGGAAATGCTGGATCAGGCGCTGAAGGACGGGTAGGGGCGGTATCAGGCCGGCCTTGCGGGCAGTTCCGGGCGCTTAGGGCGGATACACCAAAATGCTGCGGCCTCGCCTTGCGCAACGCGGCGATCCTAGCTAATGGAACGGCATTCGGAGCGTGGCGCAGCCCGGTTAGCGCACTAGTCTGGGAGACTAGGGGTCGGAGGTTCAAATCCTCTCGCTCCGACCATTTTTTCCAACATTTGTCGGGTGGATGAACGTCGGCGTGGAGCCTGCTCCCGCCGGACGCGTGCGCGACGGCCGGTGGCGGGGGGCTGCTGCGGTGGTCGGTCACTCAAAATGCCGAAAACAACCCCATGCACAGTAGCGAAGTCATTGACAGAATGATGTTTTTCTGAATGGATTTGACGGGCCGGACAAGCCGGGGACATGATGTCATCATGCCTGGGTAGAGAAAGTAGCTCCTGCAACTGCTCCGGCGCGTTGCTTCACAAGGATTGAGCGCGCGAAGTCTGGAGCGGAGTTGTCTTCTATGCTCTGTCTCAGCTTTCCAACGTTAGTATGGCGTCAGTTTGAAGCAGGTTCTGTGGCAACCCCGATATCCGGTCTCGGACGGGGGCACACAGGGTTGGCTGCGCGCGTACGATGCTCAGGTATCGAACACCACTTTTGGTTCGCTAATGTCGTTTTTTAGATATACGCCGCTGGCGCCATTGATGGACGTCTACGTTGATGACC
Source organism: Bradyrhizobium sp. CCBAU 53415 (assembly GCF_028128735.1). NCBI lineage: Bacteria > Pseudomonadati > Pseudomonadota > Alphaproteobacteria > Hyphomicrobiales > Nitrobacteraceae > Bradyrhizobium > Bradyrhizobium sp. CCBAU 53415. The sequence goes on from NZ_LBJF01000027.1 coordinate 1,439,865, forward strand.
GGAAGAGTGATCTGCTCACGGTAGAGCGTCACATACCCGACGTAGGCCATTTCAAAATAGCTGTCGTCGGAAGACCTTCACATCCCGCCTTGATTAGGACTGAACTCGTTGGTGCCGACAAGGAAGGCTTCAATGAAGTGCAAGCATGGGAGGAAGCGCGTTTAGTCGAGCATCTGCTTTCTGTGTATCGCCTGACTACCGACCAGCAGATTGAATACCTTTGGTTGGGACATGGCCGAATCTGGCTCGATACCGAGGGCAACCAAGATGAAACGAAGCCGAGGTTCTCGGCCACAATATCGCCTATCTCGGACTCTGACTATGAACGAGAGATGAAGAACGCGAGGTTGCTATTTGAAAGAACGATTGATCATCAGCCTCTCTTCAAACTACTGAGCGACTCCCAGCAACCGCACCTGCCGATCTCGTATCGGTATCTCTCTATTTACAAGGCGCTTGAGCTTGAGTTCAAGGTTGGAAAAAAATGGCCGACGCTCGGCGAGCTTCTGGCGCGCTTTGAGGATGAGTATCGTGCATTAAACATCTCCAACCGAACATTGGAAAACTATATTCATGAGGTTCGCGACCTCTGTGCGCATATCAAACTCGACAACAGCGACACTGGTCGCGGTATTACCGGCCTAGAAAGTGCCGAATATCCGCGCGTTGAGAGGCTCTTTTACTTGCTGAAGAACATCGCCTTTCAGCATCTCACGACTAAGTTTCCGGTTACAGTGAATCATCCTCCCGATAGTGCAGATGTAAGCGAAAGTCGCGTCACGGCGCCGGAGGTTAAAGCCCGTTTGGAGGGCCAGCGCAAACTTGATAAGGCCGCCAAGCTTCACCAGACCGCGCTTGTTTGGGAGCAAGAGGCGCGGGGCAAAGACGAGGCTGTCTCAAAGGCCTGTCTCGAGTTTGCGCGACAGGCACGTTTCTTGGCTGGCCTCTTTACCGTTCGCGGTGTCGTCTAGGCTATCCTGGTCGCGCGCATCGTGCGTCGGATCTCCTCATAGTTCATTGCGCATCCAGCTTGGCAACGGCGAGGTCGGGCCAAGATGTCTTCTCCTGCGCTATGAAGCTTAACCTGTTCTGCGGCTCAGCCTCGGGCACTATTCTGTCTACCTCAAATATCCCACCACCAACCGCGTCGTCTCGTCCACCAGCACCTTCACCGTCTTCTCCGACAGCATCTCGGCGCCGTTCAGCACCGTGTTGTGCGCGACCGCCTCGATCGCGCTGACGCAAATGAACGTCGCTAGTCCCGGGTCGACCTTGCGCATCTCCTTGCGGCGGCTTTCGAGATAGGCGCGCACTAACGCGTGGACTTCGCGGTTGAAGGCTTCGACGTCTTTGAGCTGGCCGGTGCGGGGGATCTGCTCGGCAAGCACCCGATGCAGTTTCGGGTTGATGCGGTGGGCTTCGATTGCGACGGTGACGAGTTTTCGTACGGCTTTCTCGATCGGGAGGTCGGCGACCTCCGTGAGCGCCGTGCGGACGATGGCCATGATCTCCTCGTTGTGACGGTCGATCACGGCGGCGACGAGGGCCTCCTTGCTCGGAAAGTATTGATAGAGCGAGCCGACGCTGACGCCGGCGATCTCGGCGATGCGGTTGGTGCTGGCCTTCTCAAAGCCTTCCTTGACCAGAATGCGAGCAGTTGCCTCGACCAGCGCGTCCACCATGGCGCGGGATCGCTCCTGCGAGGCGTTTTTCCGAGGTGTTGTGGGCGGTTTGCGGACCACGGTCTTGTGATCTGAATGCGAGTAGGAAAAGCGAGTGAATGCTCGCATTATATCGGCGCGCGGCGGTGGGTCGGCAAGCCTCTTGGTCGCCGCATCGAAAAGAGCCGGATGGGGATGTGGCGATGAGCGTTGCAAGACTTGTGTCGGCCTTTCAGCTCTGCCCGGGCGGCTGTGTGTTCGGCACGCGGGCGCCGCGCGATCCCGCGCCGAGCTTGCACAGCCGCGCCTTCAACCTGCTGCTCGGGCTGCTTCCGTACAAGCGGCAACTTGCGTCCGCCGAGGCGGTGCAGGCACACGTGCAGAAGCTCGCCTTGCGGCCGGCATCGTTCGAACCGACGGGGCTCGGCCGCGATGTCGAGGCGACGCTGACGAAGATGGGCGGATGGCCGGTCTATTACACCGCGCCGTCGTCAGGACACGAAGGCTGCAACTACGTCATGTTCCTGCATGGCGGCGGCTTCATCAACGAGATCGTGCCGGCGCATTGGCGCTTCATTGGCCAGATGACGCGCAAGGCGCGCATCTCGTGCGTCGTGCCGATCTATCCGCTGGCGCCGCGCGCGACCGCGAAGGACGTCGTGCCGGCGACGGGCGAGCTGCTGCGCATGCTGCTGGAAGACGCAGGCGACGCAAAGGTCACGGTGGTCGGCAATTCGGCCGGCGCGGGGCTCGCGCTCGCCGCGTGTCAGTGGCTGCGCGATCGCGGCCATCGGCAGCCGGCGCGACTGGTGCTGATCTCGCCCGCGGCCGATGCGTCGGTCAGCCGGCCGGAGCAGGTTGCGATCGCCAAGCGCGATCCGATCCAGGACATTCCGGGGATCGTGGAAGCGGGGCGGCTCTATGCCGGCGAGCTCGATATCGGTCATCCCTTCGTCAGCCCGCTCAACGGCACCTTCCGTTTCCTGGCGCCGATGACGATATTCGCAGGGACTCGCGATCTGCTCTACCCCGACAGCGTCGATCTGGCGGAGCGGGCGAGGGCGGTGGGCGTGCCGGTGGAGTTGCACCTGCTGCGCGACCAGCCGCACAACTATGCGCTGATGCCGACGCCGGAGGGACGGCGCGCGCGGGCGATGATCTTGCGGGCGGTGACTTAGCGGGCGGTGACTTAGCGGATGTGACCGTTGTCACAGGACGCGCCGTCGCATCGGACTGGCGCTTGCTGGGCCCGTCGGAGGCGGCCTCCGGGGCGTTTCCTCGATCCGTCGTGTCCGGATCAGTCGTTTTGCGGGGCCTTAGGCGTGCCCCTTGATCTCGTAGTGACCCGGGACGCATTTGTAGCGCTCGAGGCGCCAATTGGCGTGATAGATCGGATGTTCGCCCATCCACTTCGCAAGGGGTGCCTGTGCGCCGACCGCGCACTGCATCATCGAGATCTCGGGCGTCATGTTGCTGTCGGTCACGATTTCCTCGACGCAACTGCCTGAGCTGGCTGCGCTAAGCCGGCAGAGCACGGCAACGACGGTCACGAACATTCCTGTCACCTCATCGGTTGTTTCTGACCACGATGAGGATGCAAGCGGAGTGCCAGAGCCTGTGACACGCAAACAACACGCGCTGGCCTGGCCGACTCGATCCAGCGTCCACCCCCATTTGGCGATTCGGATTGTAAAAAGATTGCGCTTCACCCGAAGCCGGACAAATACGGGAACCGCGGTAAATAATGAGCCCGCGCCGCCGGCGCGCCTTGCAACGGTGCTTCCCTGCGAAGACGGAGCAAGCGCCTCGTCCTTCGAGACGACCGCTTTCAGCGGTCTCCTCAGGATGAGGCTAAGCGCATCGGTGCTCGTTGAAACGGCGGCCGCGCACTCCGCCCTCATCCTGAGGGCCCGCCAACGGCGGGCGTCTCGAAGGTGCGCCACGGGCGAAGCTGCCTCACCCGTACGGACCGCGACCGCACCGGAGCGACCATAGTCCGCGCGCCGAAATAATGCCGAACATGGTATCGCCGATCCGCTTTTACCTGCGGATGCGGCGCTGCTACAGTTTCGCGCGCGCCCCGCCGAGCGGCGCGGTGACGAAGAAACATACCGACAAGGGGAGGGACCGAAGTCCCATGAGAGATTTTGCTGGAAAGATCGCGGTCATCACCGGCGGCGGCACGGGAATGGGGCGCGAGCTCGCGCGGCAGCTCGTTGCCGAAGGCTGCAACGTCGCGATGTGCGACGTCTCGGAAGCGGCGATGGCCGAGACCAGGCGGCTGTGCGAGGTCGAGAAACTGCCGCAGGGGCTGCGCGTCACGACGCATGTCGCCGATGTCGCGATCGAGGATCATCTGAAGCGGTTTCGTGACGAGCTCGCCGAGCAGCACAAGACGGACAGGATCCATCTTCTGTTCAACAATGCCGGCATCGGCGGCGGCGGCAGCCTGTTCACCAACACGCGCGAGCAGTGGGAGCGCACCTTCAACATCTGCTGGGGCGGCGTCTATCTCGGCGTACGCACCTTCCTGCCGATGCTGGTGGCGGCGGACGAGGCCCACATCGTCAACACCGCCAGCGTCAACGGCTTCTGGGCCTCGATCGGCATGAACCAGGCGCACACGGCTTACAGCTCGGCCAAGTTCGCCGTGAAGGGATTTACCGAAGCGCTGATCAACGACCTCCGCCTGCACGCCCCGCACGTCAAATGCTCGGTGGTGATGCCCGGTCACATCGGCACCTCGATCGTCTCCAATTCGCGCAAGGTGCAGAGCGCGGACGGTTCGGAGCGACTCAACGCCGACGAGGTCGCGCTGACCCGCAAGCGCATGGTCGCGGCCGGCGTGCCGGATGCCGACGGGATGTCGGACGAGGACATCCAGGCGGTGTTCGCCGAGCGCGCCCGCAGCTTCCTGGAGGATGCGCCGACGACGGCGGCAGAGGCGGCGAAGATCATTCTCGACGGGGTCAGGGCGGAGCGCTGGCGCATTCTCGTCGGCGAGGACGCCAAGCGCCTCGACGAACGCGTTCGTGCTACGCCGGAGCAGGCTTATGAACGTTCCTTCTACGAAAGCTTCACGCAGGAGGTCGGCTGGCGGCTTGGTTGAGACCGCCTCCAAGGCGGGCGAAAATATGGATATGATGATCGTCATGGCAAGGGATCCGCAAGCAATATCGCGTGCCATCTCCTGCCAATGATCGCCCGCTCCATGACCCATCGGAATGTCACGCATGTGACGTGACGATGTTCAAGCGATGGTGATCTGAAACGCCTCCCACCGGGCGCGCGGCCGCTTGGTTGGCGAAGTGAAATGGTTTAATCATCAGGGGGTAACGCGATGATAGAGCGTAGCTCCCGATGATACCCGCATGCCTCTCCGACGACTGGACCCTTTGCCCGGAACGAGAGGATATTTCCGCTGAGTTCACGCGGCTGCTCACTGCGGCCCAGGAGGGGGGCGCCACGATCGCGGAATGCCTCATGATCGCGCGGCAGCTGAGGCGCGGCGACGACCGGTCCTGGCATCGCGAGTGGAAGAGGCTGGCACAGACCAATCGGCAGCGCGCCGAGGTCGCGTTCGCGGAGGGCCATCTGGCGAGCGCGCAGCGCAACTGGCTGCGCGCGATGAACTACTATGGTGCCGCGGCGATGCCGCTCGCCCCGGCGGACGAGCGCCGCTGGGTTGCGGTGCTGGCGATGCAGGACTGCGCCCGCCGCTACCTGGCCGCGCGCAGCCCGGCCGGCGAAGTGGTGACGATACCCTGGCTCGATGGGCATTCGCTGCAGGGCTACTTCCTTCCTGCGCCGTCAGCCAGCGGGCGGGCTCCGACCGTGATCTGCATCGGCGAGCCCGGCCACCGCAAGGAGGAGTTCCTGTTCAAGCTGGTGCCGCATGCGCGCGAGCGCGGCTTCTCGTTGCTGGCGCTCGACCTGTTCGGCGAACAGCGCGACGACTATCTCGACGCGCTGTTGCGGCGCCGGGATCTCGAGAGCGCGATCCCCGGCGTCATGGATTATCTGGAGACGCGCGGTGACGTCGACTTCGCGCGGGTCGGGATCATCGCCGACGGCTGGGGCTCGTCCTTCGTGGCGCGCGCGGTGCTGCAGGAGCCGCGGCTCGCCGCCGCCGTCTGCGACGGCGGCCTGTGGGACCTGCACGAGCGGGCCTTCTTTGCCAGCCGATTCGCGATGAGCGACGTCAGCATCGTCCCGGTGCCGCATGCGCCGCTGATGGCCTCCAGCGCCGACTGTCCGGTGCTGATCACGCTCGGCGAGGACGGCTGGCTCAAGGCCGATCGGGTGCGTCAGCTGGTCCAGAGCTCCCGGCTCGGCAGTTCGGATGTCATGCTGAAGGTGTTCACCGCGGCGGAGACGGGCGCGGCGCAGGCCCATGCGGACAATCCGAGCCTCGCCAACGAATATATCTTCGACTGGCTCGAATCGCGGCTCGGCGCCGCCGGGCGAATCTAGCTTCGCGTCAGAAGTCGAGAGTGAGGCGGACGCAGGCCTTTTCCAGACGGGTCTTCAGCGTCGCGAGCTTGGTGGTGAATTCGGTGAGCTCGGCCTCGTCGAACTCCTGGAAGACGAATTCCTTGATGGTCTTGTACTGCTCGTTGAGGCTCGCCAGGTGCTTCTGCGTCTTCTCGGTCAGGGACAGCCGGACCACGCGCGCGTCGGTCGGCGAGGGGCGGCGGCGCAGCAGGCCCTTCTTTTCGAGCAGCTTGGACTGGGTGGTGACGAAGGACGGATCGACGTGGAGGAGCTTGGACACGACGTTGACCGGGATGCCGTCGTCCTTGTCGAGGTCGGAGATGGCCATCAGGATCAGCCATTGCGGCCCGCTGATGCCGAGCGTCCTCGCCCAGAACTGGCGCAGCTCCTCGAGATACATGTTGATCGACGATATCTCCCAGGTGAAGCGCCTGATGATATCCAGGTTGCCGATGGTGCGCAGGCGCGCTCCCTCTTTCCTCGTCGCGGACACAGCATCACTCCGTGAACCGATTGTTCAGGTCAGTGTTCGTGGAATGCCATAGTCCACGCAAGCCTGCTCTGACGCAAGTGCAGAGCAGGGTAATTTTGTCACTAAAACTACAAAGATGATCAGCTCAGCAGATTGGGCCCGGCACGGTGTTGCGCGCGGGGCACAGGCTCGGCGAAACCAGAAAGCTGATCTAATAAAGTATTTTGATTAGCGGAACGGCGCAGGCATATTGCTTCGTGACGGTGGGGGGTACTCGATCGTCCCGTTGCAGGTGGTTCGCTCACGTCCCTCGCGTCGAAAGCGGGTGTGTCCGAAAGCGCAAAGCGGCCGAGCGGATTTGAGAGAGACGGGGATCTGGGGGGCCTCACGGTCCAGTCTCCGCAAAATGAGCAACTTGGAGGTTTTAAATGAGAATGGTGAAGAGCCTTTTGCTCGGCACTGCGGCGGGTCTGATCGCCGTCGGCGGAGCGCAGGCGGCCGATCTTCCGGTCAAGGCCAAGGCGGTCGAGTACGTCAAGATCTGCTCGCTCTACGGCGCCGGATTCTACTACATCCCGGGCAGCGACACCTGCATCAAGCTGGGCGGCTATCTGCGTGCCGAAGTGGCGCTCAACGCCGGCGGCAACTACAGCGCCCAGTACAACGGCGTGTCCGCGGCCAACAACCGCCTGACGAACTACTACTCGATGCGCGCTCGTGAAGATCTCAACATCGATACGCGCACCGCGACCGAGTACGGCGTGGTCCGCACCTATTTCGACGCGGTCTTCACCTGGACGACCGGCAGCTATGCCAGTGCCGGCACGGGTACCACCGCCTACGATTCAGCTCCGGCCGGAACGAGCGGTAACGGCTCGGTCTCGGGCGGTGCGCTCGGCGTCTACTATGCCTTCATCCAATTCGCCGGCTTCACCATGGGTAAGTCGGTGTCGCAGTTCGACGCGCCCTGGATCAACTATCCCGGCAACAACTTCGACCAGCTGGTCGGCGGCAGCGGTTCGACCAACGGCGTCACCCAGTTCACTTACACGGCCGATTTCGGCCAGGGCGTGACGGCCGCGATTTCGGCGCAGGACCAGACTCAGTTCTTCACGACCAACCTCTGGAACACCGCCGGCATGAGCACCACCGGCGTCCTCGGCGGCGCCTACGGCTCCAACGACATCGGCGGCACCCGGTCGCCCGACCTTGTCGGCATGGTCCGCGTCGACCAGGCCTGGGGCCTGTTCCAGGCGTCGGTCGCTGCGCACGACAATCACGTCGGCTACTACGGCGCCACCGAAACCACCGGCCATCCGGAAGACAAGTGGGGCTGGGCCGTCCAGCTCGCTCTGTCGATCAAGAACATTCCGACCGGCGCAGGCGACGTGATCAACATCTCGGGCGTCTACACCGACGGCGCGAGCCGCTACAACTTCCAGTCGCTGGCAGCGACCAGCTACTCGATGTTCGGCAGCTCGAACGCGGCGTATCAGAGCATCGGCTTCGCCGGCGTGTCTGACGCGGTGTTCGGCCCCGGCGGCAACCTCGAGCTGACCAAGACCTACGGCTTCCGCGGTGCCTACACCCACAACTGGAGCCCGTACTGGAACACCGCGCTCTATGGTGCGTGGGCCGCGGTCAACTACAGCAGCACCGCGAAGGGCCTGATCTGCGGCAGCGCCGCGTTCGCCACCCTGACCGGCACCTGCAACCCGGACTTCAACATCGGCCAGGTCGGTGTCATCACCCGCTGGACGCCGGTGAAGAACCTGACCTTCTCGGCCGACTTCACCTACAGCCATCTCGATCAGAAGTATTCGGGCGCAATCACGACCGGAGCACTGACGAGCGTGGCCAAGCCCGCGGCGACCTACGAGCTGAAGGACCAGGACACCTACAGCCTGCTGCTGCGCGCCCAGCGCAACTGGTAAGCGCGGTCTTCGGACATGAAGCAGCCCCGGCGGGAAACCGCCGGGGCTTTTTTCCGCAAGGACGTTCGGAAAATCCGGCGGCCTTTGCAGGGGACGAAGACGAGCCATGCGATTCGATCGCTCTCAAATTTATTTACTTACCTGAGTTACTAAGCTATATAGCTTTCAGCCAGATACGAAAGTTGCGGCTCTTAGCTTCATGCTAAGCCTCCAGAAACCTCCGGTGATGCCCCGCCGGAGGTTTTTTGTTTTTGGAGAACGGCGCAGCATCAGCCGCGCATCGCGCGAGCGCGGGTGTGCGGCCGGTAGGCGAGGCGGCTGTGACCGGCGCAATAGGGCTGGCCGTCGGGAGCGGTGTTGCCGCAGAAGCAGAAATCGTCTTCGCCCGGCGTCGAGATCGGCCATCGGCAGCGGTTCTCGGCAAGCTCCAGCAGCGAGCAGCGATTGGTCTCGTCGATGGGGCCTGCGACCGCGGGCGCGTCGGTCTCGCCATAGATCGTGGCGAGCATCTCATATTGCAGCCGAGGCACGGCCCGCGGGGCCCGCGGCGGCGCAAAGGCTCTGTCCTCGACCGTCCGGCCGCGCGTCAGATTCAGCCGGGACAGCTTGCCGATCACGGCGTTGCGGCTGACGCCGATGTCGGCGGCGATCTCGCTGCAGGAGAGGCCGGCCTCGAAGTGCCGCTTCAACAGTTCAATGCGTTCGTCGGTCCAGGTTCGTGAAGAGATTGGCGAGAGAACAGGCATGTGGTGCAGTCCCAGGTTGCAGATGTCGGCCATCCGCCCGCTCGAGATCCGTCCGCTCCACGTCCGGCGCGCGCTCACGTCCTGCCATTGTCGCGGATCGACAGAAGCCCGTCCTTGATGGCGAGACGGATGCCTTCCTCGATCAATGTCCGTGCGACGCCGGGAACGCTGGTGCCGTGGGTGCCCTGTCTCACCAGCTTCTCCAGATAGGCGATGGTCGAGAGCGCCAAGGTTACGGGGATACGGTCAGTCTCGGCTTTTTCGGTGGCCATGGCCCGAACGCTAGCCTCTTACTCGGGTACATAAAAGTAACGATTAAGACTCTATTTAGGTTCGGGGGCGGAAGTCAAATGCGGTCACAGGCCGCAGCTCAGCGCATTGGAATCATTCGGGAAAATTGGCGCACGGCGGCGCGCCGCGCGGAAGACCGGGCGGCGGCGTGGCGCGTGCAGCGCAGGAGGGACGGGGCCGGCTCAGCCGTGCACGATCGCCTTTTCGATCATGCAATGGATGCCCTTGGCGCCGTTGACGGTCTGGGTCACCCTGAGGTCGGCGGCCAGGCTGCACAGCGTGTAGGCGTCTTCGCGCGACAGATTCCGCGTCTCGCCGAGCAGCGCGATCATGTCGCGCAGCGCGTGCACCACGCACTGGTCGAGATCGGGGTCCATCGCCATGGTCATGTAGTGCGTCGCCGTCTCGGCGCGCGGATAGTCGAGCCTGAAGTCCTTGCGCAGCGTCAGGCGGAAGCGGCCCTGTAGCGCGGTCTCGATCGCGGTGACGCAGACCTCGCCGTCGCCCTGCACGCCATGGCCGTCGCCGCAGGAGAACATCGCGCCCGGCACGAACACCGGCAAATAGAGCGTCGCACCCGCACCGAGCTCCTTGTTGTCGAGATTGCCGCCCATCGCGCGCGGGATCAGCGAGGAGATGCGGCCCCAGGCGGGGGGCGGCGATACGCCCATCACCCCGAAGAACGGCTTCAGAGGCAGGTCGAGGCCCCACGGCATGCGGCCGACCATCCGCGCCCGGTCGAGCGGGATGTTCAGGATGCGAGTCTCGTGGAAATCGTCGGGCAGGGTACCGGACAGCGGCTTGATCATGTTCCAGCCCCAATCCTGCCGGAGCTGGACGTCGAGGATCTCGACCGCGAGCACGTCGCCGGGCTCGGCGCCTTCGACCGCGATCGGACCGGTGAGGATGTGGCCGGGCAGCATGCGCTCGTTCTTCGCATGAACCTCGTGCATCTCGGGCGGAATGTGAAACTTGTCGCGGTCGGGCAGCATGTCGGGTCCGCCGCTGATGGTGTCGACCGTCACCTCGTCGCCGCTGGCAATGGTGAGGACAGGCTGAAGCGCGGCTTCGAAGAAGCCCCAATGGCAGGTTTCGGGGCTGGAATGCAGGTGATGATGGGTCATTTGCCAGGTCCGCTCGGTTTCATCGGCCGCGGGCTTGACCCAACGATCGATCCTCTTTCAAGAAGATTTCTGAAGATGGCGGGGCCGGTCAAGCCCTGCACAGACAGGCACGATGATTTCAGCGAGGCTCTCCTGTTTTTCGTTCTCTCCAAGACCCTCGGCACCGCGCTGCTGCCGATCAATCTCCTGGTCGAGCTCGGAATCCTGTCCGTCGTGCTGATGGCGACGCGCTTTGCCGCGCTCGGCCGCAGGCTCGCGGTGATCACGCTGGTGGTGCTGGGGCTCGCTGCGTTCTCGCCGCTCGGCAATCTGCTGATCTACCCGCTTGAATCGCGCTTTCCGGCGTGGGACGCCTCGCGCGGCGCGCCCGACGGCATCATCGTGCTCGGCGGCTCGGTCGACACCGATCTGTCGGCTGCACACCGCACGCCGGTCGTCGCGCACGCGGCCGATCGTCTGTTTGCGCCGGCCGAGCTCGCGCGGCGCTATCCGAACGCGCGCATCGTCTTCACCGGAGGCTCAGCGAACCTGGTTTCGACCGAGGCGAGGGAGGCCGACTACTCCGCACCGATCCTGGAGAATCTCGGCATACCGAAGCAGCGCCTGATCCTCGAGCGCAATTCCCGCAACACCTGGGAGAACGCGATCTTCACAAAGCAAATGGTGGATCCAAAGCCGGGCGAGCGCTGGCTCCTGGTGACGTCGGCCTTCCACATGCCGCGCTCGATGGGGATCTTCCGCACGGCCGGATTTGACGTCGAGGCCTATCCCGTGGACTGGCGGATGGGGGGACGCGACGATCTTTTTTCCTTCACCAATATCGGCGCGGATGGGCTCCGCCGAACTGATGTGGCCGTGCGCGAGTGGATCGGCCTCGTGGCTTACCGTCTGACGGGCAGGACCGGCGAGTTGCTTCCGGGACCGGGTAAGGACTAGAACGAGGGTCGCAAAACAACAACACACGGCGCGCGATCGCCGGCCGGGAGGGACCGCCATGCAGGAGCAGAGCGCAGAGAGGATCGATCTTGCCGGACTCGTCGCCGACCTCCACAGCCTGCTGCGGCTGAAGACGACGGTGATCGGCATGAAGCTGTTCGCGCAAGCGGCCGAGATGGAGGCGATCTCGAAGATCCGGCGTCCGAACGCAATTCACACCACCGACCAGATCGTCAGCATGGCCGCGCGCCTCGGCTGGACCGTCGGCATCACCGCCGACGATCTCGTAGGCAGCCAGTGTCGCGCGGTGATCGGCCTTGCGCCGCAGGACGAGAAATGGCTCGCCGGCGAAAACTATGTCGGGGTCTGGCACGGCACGGCGGAAGACGCGCGCAAGCGCCAGGAGGCGTTGGACGTGGTGCCGTTCGGGCAGTATCAGGCGCTGGCCGTCAGCCCGCTGGCGAGCGGCCGGCTCGATCCGCCCGACATCTGCCTCGTCTATGCGACGCCGGGGCAGATGATCATCCTGATCAACGGGCTGCAATATACCGGCTACAAGAAGTTCGAATGGGGCGTCGTCGGCGAGACCGCGTGCGCGGATTCATGGGGGCGGGCGCTCAAGACCGGGGAGCCCAGCCTGTCCTTGCCATGCTATGCCGAACGGCGCTATGGCGGCGTGCCGGACGAGGAGATGCTGATGGCCTTGAAGCCTTCGCATCTCGCCAAGGCCGTTCAAGGCATGAAGGCGCTGGCCAAAAATGGCCTGCGCTATCCGATCCCGCCCTATGGCATTCAAAGCGACGTCCGTGCCGGCATGGGCGTGAGCTACGCGAAAAAGTAAGGGACGACCATGAGCTCTCGAGAATTCGACATCGTCGTCTACGGTGCGACCGGTTTCACCGGCCAGCTCGTCGCCGAATATCTGGCGGCGCATTACAAGGACGACAAGGCGCTGAAATGGGCGATGGCGGGCCGCAGCCTCGACAAGCTGAAATCGGTGCGTGATGCCATCGGCGCGCCTGCCGACACGCCGCTGATCGTGGCGGATGCATCGGATGCGGCGTCGCTGAAGGCGATGGTGGCGCAGGCCAAATCGGTGATCACAACGGTTGGTCCGTATCAGTTCTACGGTGAGGAGCTGCTCGCGGCCTGCGTCGCTGCGGGTGCGGATTATTTCGATCTCTGCGGCGAGCCGGTCTGGATGCGGCAGATGATCGACAAGTACGAAGCGGCGGCCAAGACGAGCGGCGCGCGCATCGTGTTCTCGTGCGGCTATGATTCCGTGCCGTTCGAGCTCGGCACGTTCTTCGTGCAGGAAGAGGCCAGGCGCGTGTTCGGCGCGCCGGCTGCGCGCGTGAAGGGCCGCGTGCGCGACATGCGCGGCACGTTGTCAGGCGGCACCGCGGCGAGCGCGAAAGCGACCTTCGATGCGGTCGCCAAGGATCTCAGCCTCGTCGCCATTCTCAACGATCATTTCGCGCTGACGCCTGATTTCACCGGCCCGAAGCAGCCCAAGGGCAACCGGGCGGTTTACGAAGAGGATCTGCAATCCTGGGCCGCGCCGTTCATGATGGCCCTGATCAACACGCGCAACGTTCATCGCTCCAACATGCTGATGGGCTTCCCCTATGGCCGCGAGTTCGTCTACGACGAGATGGTCCTGACCGGTCCCGGCGAGAAGGGCGAGGCCAATGCCAGGCGCGTGATGGCGGCGAACGCCGAGAAGACCGGACCGAACGCGCCGAAGCCGGGCGAGGGGCCTTCGAAGGAGGAGCGCGAGAAGGGCCTCTTCAATCTGCTGTACGTCGCGATCGCGCCCGACGGCCGCCAGGTCCGCGCCGGCGTCACCGGCGACCGCGATCCCGGCTACGGCTCGACCTCGAAGATGATCTCCGAATGCGCGATCTGCCTGCTGCGCGATGCGACGGACGTTCCGGGCGGCTTCTGGACGCCGGGCGCAGCGATGCAGCACAAGCTGATCAAGCGGCTGCAGGACAATGCGGGGCTGACATTCGGCGTGGAGAGCTGAGCGCGCAATGCGCACCAATGACGGTGTCATCGCCCGCGAAAGCGGACGATCCAGTATTCCAGAGGCGGCAGTGATTGAGTCGAGAGGCTGCGGCGTACTGGATGCCCCGGTCCCGGGGCATGACAGGGGCGTGCGTGGCTACACCGCCCGCGCGTCGTACGCGTACATGAACTCCATGCTCTTCGATCCCATCGGCAGCAGCCATTTCAGCATCTGATTGCGCATCCACGCGCCGGTGGCGCTGAACTCGCGCTTGCTGTTGCCGTTGCGGCGGGCCATGGCGACGATCTTCTCGGTGCGAGAGCGGCGCTCGGCCTCGAAGGCCTGGAAGATGGCGCCGAGTTCCTGCCCCTCCTGGATCAGCCGCGCGAGGCGCATCGCGTCCTCCAGCGCGAGCGAGGCGCCCTGGCCCGCATGGGGACTGGTCGCGTGCGCGGCATCGCCGATCAAGAGCGAACGCTTGCGCGACCAGGTCGGCAGGGTCGCGACGTCGAGCGTGTCGGTCACCACGATGTTCTCGGCGGCCTCGATGATATGAGGGATTGGATCGTGCCAGCCGTGATGGAAGCCGCGCAGATGCTGCTTCAGCGTGGCCTTGTCGAGCGCGCGGAACATCGCCGCGTCCATGCCGTGCGCGGGCTGGGTGCTCCACCACATCACGCCGTCGGTCGGATCGGGGCTGCAATAGCCGTAGCCGAAGAAGCCGCTCTGGCCGAACGTGGTCTCGACGCGCCGGCCGATCGGCCTGCCGTCGAGCACGGCGTGCGGCACGAAGCCGCCGAAGCCGACCAGCCCGGTGTCGAACGGCTGCGGCCCGTCCGGAACCACCTGGCGGCGCACCACCGAGTGCACGCCGTCGGCGCCGATCAGGAAGTCGCCTTCGGCGGTGGTGCCGTCGGCGAAGTAGGCGATGATCGGCTGGTCGCCGCGATCCTCGATCTTGATCAGGCGCTTCTCGAAATAGAGCGAGACGCAGGCGCACCAGGCCTTGTCGATCAGGATCTCGTTCAGCGTGGCGCGTGAGATGTTGACGGCCGGCTGGCCGAAGCGCCGGGCCATGTCGCGGTTGATCGAGCCGAGCTTCTCTCCGCCCTGCGAATAGAAGTCGAAGGCCTCCGCGACCGAGCCGCGGCTGATCAATTCGTTCGCAAGCCCGATCTCGTCCAAGACATGCATGCCGTTCGGCGCGATCTGGAGGCCGCCGCCGATGCCCTTCGAATGGGGCGAGGCCTCGTAGATCGCGGACTCGATGCCGGCGCGGCGCAGCAGGATCGCGACGACGGGCCCGGCGATGCCGGCGCCGATGATCAGGGCCTTGCGGGGACGATAGGACATGGCTTGCTCGCGACGTTTCCGTGGTGCTAGGAGAAATTACGGTCGCTAAATCTCTTAGTGGCTAAGATATATATCGAGTAAGAGAAGAGGTCGGCCTTGTCAAGGACGAAGGCGCGCGCTGCGCTGTTGCAGGAACTCGAAGAGGCGATGCGCAGGTCGTCCGCGCAGGGCGTGCTCTACGGCCAGACCGTTGCCAACGTTGCCGGAATTGCCAATTCCGACCTCGAATGCATGGACATCCTGTATCTCGAAGGCCGCGTCACCGCAGGGAGGCTCGCCGAAGTCACGGGCCTCACGACCGGCGCCATCACCGGCGTGATCGACCGGCTCGAGAAGGCGGGACTGGTGCGGCGTGAGCGGGACGAGAAAGACCGCCGCAAGGTGTTTATTTCCGTCGTGCCGGAGAAGGCCATGAAGATCGGTGAGCTCTATGTGCCGATGCAGCAGGCGATGGAGAAGGTTTTCGGCGCCTATTCCGACGAGGAACTGCGCCTGCTGCTGCGTTTCGCCAACGAGGGCTACAAGGGCGTGCTCGCGGCGACAGAGGCCTTGAAGGGACTGCTCGATACGCCGCCGGAAAAGCGTCCCGATCTCAAGCTGAAGAAGCTTCGTCGCTAGCCGTCTTGTAGACCTGCGCTGCGGCGATCATGCCCCACATCGCGCCCAGCATCATCCAGAAGTGCCGCCAGTGGTCGGTGTCGATCACGAAGCTTTCGCCGACGGTGCCGAGGAAGGCGGAAAAGATCGCGAGATAGGCGCGCTGCCACGGCACACGGATGAAGATGTGCCGGAAGCCCATGATGACGGTGGTGAAGACCAGCGCGGGATAGCACACGCCGGAAAGCCAGCCGCCGGACATGAAGGCGTTCAGGTAGGAGTTGTGGGTGTCCTCGGGGAAGAAGCGGTGGAATTGCAGGGGACCGATGCCGAACGGCAGATCCAGCGCCATCTGCGCACCCAGGATGTGGCGGCCGAAGCGGCCGAAGCGGCCTTCGTCATAGCTCTGGTCGAAGCTCGCGCGCTGCTTGAACATCTCGGCGGTGGAATCGAGCGACAGCAGCACCGCGATCAGAGCGAGGCCCAGCACCGCGGCGACGATTGCCATGATGATGATGCGCGAGCGCTGCGCGTTGGTGCGGCTGGTCAACACCATCAGGGCCAGCATGAAGGCGGAGGTCAGCACCAGTCCGCCCCAGGCGGCACGGGAGAAGGCGAGCAGGATCGCCAGGGACATGATGCCGAAGGCGATGACGTTGCGGAAGGCCTTGGCCAGCCTGTCCGAGACCGCGCTCTGAAGCGCGAACAGCGCCGGCAGGATCAGGAAGGCGCCGAGCACGTTCGGGTCCTTGAACGTGCCGCGCGCACGTCCGTAAAGCGTCAGGAGGTCGTTGCCGCCGGGAACCAGGTGGAAGTAGCCGGCGACCGCCGACAGCGAGGCAACCATCGCGCCGACCACGAGCCCGCGGCGGAGCATGTCGAGCCGGGCCGCCGTGTCCTCCGAGGTGACCATCGCGAAGAACACCACGGTCACGCCCATGTACCAGGAGGTCGCGATCCAGCTCACCACCTCGGACTGCTCGAACAGCGGGATTGCGCTGATCGTGTAGCCGATATTGAGCAGGACCAGCATCGCAGCCAGCGGCATCAGTACGAGCTTCAGCCGCAGGCCGGTGGCGAAGAAGGTGACGGTCGCGAGCAGCGTCGCGACCTCATAGGGGCTCGGCTCGATGAAGACGATCGCGCCGGAGGCGCCGACCAGCCACACCAGCGCGCGCTGCAGCGCCAGCACGCCGGGCGCAGCACGGACCGCTGCATTCATCTCCCCGGCTGTCGTCGCATACACCATCAGATGCTCATACGCTTACGCAACTGTTAGACACAACTTCCGCCGTCATGCCCCGCGAAGGCGGGGCATCCAGTATTCCGAGCCGTTCGTGGCAGTTCGCGCTGCCGGTGATTACTGGATCGCCCGGTCAAGCCGGGCGATGACAGCGTGACTCGGGGGTCGCAAATTCAATACGCGTTCTCGTTCTTGGTCAGCAGCGAGATCGGCGTCTTCAGGAGGATGTACAGGTCGAACAGCACCGACCAGTTCTCGATGTAATAGAGGTCGAACTCGACGCGCTTCTGGATCTTCTCTTCGTTGTCGATCTCGCCGCGCCAGCCGTTGATCTGGGCCCAGCCGGTGATGCCCGGCTTGACGCGGTGGCGGGCGAAATAGCCGTCGACGGCTTCGTCGAACAGACGGCTCTGGAGCTTGCCCTGCACCGCATGCGGGCGCGGGCCGACCAGGGAGAGATTGCCTGAAAACACCACGTTGAAGAGCTGCGGCAACTCGTCGAGGCTGGTCTTGCGGATGAAGCGGCCGACGCGGGTGACGCGCGGATCGTTCTTGGTCACGACCTTCGAGGCGGTCGGATCGGCCTGATGGTGGTACATCGAGCGGAACTTGTAGACATCGATCCGCTCGTTGTTGAAGCCGAAGCGCTTCTGGCGGAACAGCACGGGGCCGGGGCTGTCGAGCTTCACCGCCAGCGCCACCAGTCCCATCACCGGCAAGGCTGCCAGCAGCGCGAGGCTGCCGACGACGCGGTCGAACAGCCACTTCATCACCAGGTCCCAGTCGGTGATCGGCGCCTCGAACACGTCGAGCGTCGGCACCTCGCCGAGATAGGAATAGGAACGGGGGCGGAAGCGCAGCTTGTTGGTGTGCGCGGAAAGGCGGATGTCGACCGGCAGCACCCAGAGCTTCTTCAGCATCTCCAGGATGCGCGTTTCCGCCGAAATCGGCAGCGCAAACAGCACGAGGTCCACGCGGGTGCGGCGGGCGAACTCGACGATGTCGTCGACCTTGCCGAGCTTGCGGGCGCCGGCGCAGGTGTCGAGCGCGCGGCTGTCGTTGCGGTCGTCGAACACGCCGAGCACGTGGATGTCGGAATCCTCCTGCGCCTTCAGCGCCTCGACCAGTTGCTCGCCGTTGCTGTCGGAGCCGACGATGATGGTCCGGCGATCGAGCCGGCCCTGGCGCGCCCAGCCGCGCACCAGCGAGCGCAGCACCAGACGCCCGGCAATCAGCGCGGCGAGCCCGAGAAAGTAGAAGGCGGCCAGCCACAGCCGCGAGATTTCGCTGCCGTACTTGGCGAAAAAGGAGATGCCGATGAACAGCAGGAAGACGAACGACCAGGACGAGATCATGCGCGTCATCTGCCGGAGCTGACCACGGAACAGCTGCACCTGGTAGATGTCGGCAGCCTGGAAGCAGACCACGGCGGCGACCGCGACGGCGACGACCTCGGCGGGATAAATCCAGCTGAAGGCGCCGGAGAGCGGCATGACATAGCCGACATAGAGCGCGATGCCGACGAGGCTCAGCAGCGCGAAATCGGCCAGGCGAACGAAGCCGGCGATCACGATCGGCGAATAGGCGCGGGCGACCTTCTGGTTGACCACTTCGAGCGCGGCAGGCGAGAGCCGGCGGCGGCGCTCCACGAAGGGCTGGTCAGCGGGTTTTGCCGCGGCGCTGGTCGCGGCATCGAGCATCGAGCGTGCGTTGAGCGGTTCCACCGGCGTCCACGTCCATTCCAGAAGCCCGCGGCACGGCCTTGCGCGCCCGGGCAAGCATCCCCTGGCGCTTCGATTATCGAACAAATCGGAAGATTTTCTAAAGCGGGCTCAAGGATGGTTAATGATTGGCAAATGCGTCGCGATAGCCGGCGAGCACGCCCTCGACCATCGCGGCTTGCGAGAAATGCGCCGAGATGCGCTCGCGCAAGGACGCCGCGCGCTTTGCCGTCGTTTGCGGATCGTCCAGCGCAGCGGCGATCGCCTCCGCCATGGCCTCGGGGTCGCTCGGCGCAAACAAAGCGGGGCTGTCGGAGCCGAAGATCTCGGGAATGCCGCCGATGCGGGACGCGATCATCGGAATGCCGGCGGCACCCGCCTCGATCACGACGTAAGGCATGGAATCGCCGCGCGAGGGGACGACCAGCAGCCGCCCCTTGGAGAAGCCGTAGCGCGGTTTGACATGACCGATGAAGCGGATGGCACTGGTGAGGCCGAGCCTCTCGACCTGCGCTTTCAGCGCCGCCGTTTCCTCGCCGTCGCCGCCGAGCGTCAGCGTGATCTTCTTGCCGCCGGCATGCAGCTGCGCCACGGCATCGACCAGCAGATCCGCGCCCTTGATGTGCCGGAACTCGCCGACATAGGCGAGGTCGGTGGCGTCGTCGGCCGTCACGACGGGCTCGAATTCCTCGGGAGTGACGCCATTGAAGACGCAGCGCACCACGCCCTTGGGCGTGCCGACGATGCGTTGATAGGTGTCGCGGGCAAATGCGCTCTCGAACAGGAACAGGTCGGTCGAATCCATCAACGCGCGCTCGAGCCGCGCGTAGAACTCGCCCTTGAAGGTGTTGAGGGGATAATGCAGCGAGCCGCCATGCGGGGTGTAGATGCGGATGGTGTCGTCGGAGCGCCGCCGCATGCGGATGAAGGCGCCGGCCTTGGCGCCGTGGCCGTGCATCACGTCGGGCTTGAGCGCGGCGATCAGGCGCCGCATGCGAAACCACACCAGGACATCGTCGGGCGATGGCTCGCGGCGGATCGCCATTCGGTGCACGCCGAGCTTCAGCCGCGGTGCGAGCTCGGCAAGCGCCTTGTCGGCGCGCTCGCCGCCGGTCAGGCTGTCGGCGAGAATGCCGACATGATGGCCGCGATCGACCTGGCCGTTGGCGACGTCGAGGATGTGGCGGAAAATGCCGCCGACCGGAGCACGCACGGCGTGCAGGATGCGAAGCGGCCGGTCGGGAGAGGGGGGCATGATCAAAACCAGCTCGACGGCGACTGCCGAACAATTCTCACGAAATAATCGAGGAGGATTAAGGGCCTTCGTGGTTAACAAAAGGTGACGAGCGCGCGTGCGCCGGTCGTCGCGATTAACCCAGCGGCAACCTTAATGGAGTGTAATCGCCCCGATTGAGGTAGAGTCGCAGCGTTGCCCTGCGGGAGTGTTCGATGCGTTTAGCGTTCTGGCGTGCCGGCAAGGACAAGGCGGTGATCGAGCGGGCTGTCTCCAAGCCGAAGCCCAAACCCGCGCCCAAGATCGAAGTCGAGATCGAAGCCAAGGTTGAAGCAAGCCCTGCGCCCGTCATCGCGAAGCAGGCGCAAGTCGAATCCGGCGACATCGACCTGCACGCGCTCGGCGCGGCATTGGCGCGCAAGCGCGGCTGGATTATCGTGCCGACGGTGCTGGCGCTCGTTGCGTCCCTCGCAGTCGTCAATCTCGTCACGCCGCGCTACAAGTCTGAAGCCCGCATCCTGATCGACGGCCGCGAGAACGTGTTCCTGCGCCCGAACAGCGATCGCACCGAGGAGCGGCAGGCGCTCGACGCCGAGGCCGTCACCAGCCAGGTGCAACTGGTGTTGTCGCGCGATCTCGCGCGCGAGATCATCAAAAAGAACAAGCTCGCGGAACGCCCCGAATTCGACCCGGTGCTGCAGGGCGTCTCGCCGCTGAAGTCGCTTGCCGCGCTCATCGGTATCGCCCGCGATCCGTTCTCGATGACGCCGGAAGAGCGCGTGCTCGATGCTTACTACGAACGCCTCCAGGCCTATGCGGTCGACAAGTCGCGCGTGATCGTGGTCGAATTCCAGTCCGCCGATCCCGAGCTTGCCGCCCGCGTCGCCAATTCGATCGCCGACGGCTATCTCGTGCTCCAGCAGGGCGTGCGCCAGGAGCAGGCCAGGAACGCCAGCCAGTGGCTGGCCGGCGAGATCGAGAACTTGCGCAAGAAGGTGTCCGAGGCCGAGGCCAGGGTCGAGGACTTCCGTTCCAAGTCGAGCCTGTTCGTCGGGACCAACAACACCACGCTGTCGAACCAGCAGATGGGCGAGGTGAACACCCAGCTCAACAACGCGCGTTCGATGAAGGCGGATGCGGAATCGAAGGCGCGGCTAATCAAGGAGATGCTCCAGAGTGGCAAGCCGATCGAGGCATCCGAGGTCGTGAACTCCGAATTGATGCGGCGGCTGTCGGAGCAACGGGTGACGCTGCGCGCGCAGCTCGCCGAGCAGTCATCGACGCTGCTCGGCAATCATCCGCGGATCAAGGAGCTGAAGGCGCAGCTTGGCGACCTCGACAATCAAATTCGCGATGAGGCGGCCAAGATCTCGCGCTCGCTGGAGAACGACGCCCGGATCGCCAGCGGCCGGGTCGACGGACTGACGACGAGCCTCGAGCAGCTCAAGAAGCAGGCGGCCTCGACCAACGGCCAGGATGTCCAGCTCCGGGCGCTGGAGCGCGAAGCCAAGGCGCAGCGCGATCTGCTCGAGACCTATCTCGCCAAGTATCGCGAGGCCAATACCCGCGAGACCATCGACACTGCGCCGACGGATGGCCGCATCATCTCGCGCGCCATCGTCTCCAACACGCCGGCCTATCCGAAGAAGCTGCCGATCGTTCTGATCGCGACCATCGCGACGCTGCTGCTCTCGTCCGGTGTCGTCGTCACCGGGGAGCTGTTGCGTCAGACCGCGCCGCGCGCGGCGGCTGTGTTCACGCCGGCACGGGCGCAAGCCCAGGCGGGGGTTCGGCAGGAACCATTCGTCCAGCCGGTGGTCGAGCTGGCCGTCGAACCCGCCGTCGAACCCGTCATGGAGAAGCCTGCGCCGCTTCAGCCGGAGATGGCGGCCGACGCCGGTGTGACGGAGTTTACCGAGATCGAGCATCTCGCCGACGGCCTGCGTGCCGCGGGCGCGGCGGCGAAGAAGGTCACAGTGCTCGGCACGGCGCCCGGCGAAGCCATCACGCTGTCGACGTTGACGCTCGCCCGGCACCTGGCGCGCGATGCCCGCGTCGTCGTCGTCGATCTCGCGGCGTCCTCGCCGACCATTGCCGCGGTGTCCGTCGATCCGTCGGCTCCGGGCCTTGCCGAACTGATGCAAGGCGAGGCGTCGTTCACGCAAATCATCACCCGGGACAAGCTGTCGCGGCTGCATCTGGTCATGGCCGGGCGTCCCGGCTTCGACCGCAGCCTGCTGCAATCGCCGCGTGTGGCGCTCGCGATCGACGCGCTGCTGCGCGCCTACGATCACGTGCTGATCGACGCCGGCAGCGCCTCCGACCTTCCGGCCGAACTGCTGACGGCGCATGCCCGTGCCGTCGTGGTGCCCGATGCCTCGATGGCACCCGATGCGCGCACGTTGATGTGCGAGCAGCTGAAGGCTGTCGGCTTCAGCGAAGTGACGATGCTGAGCAAGCCGGTGCAGCCGTCGGATGCGGTGGAAGCGCCACGCGTGGTGGCGGCGTAGGCGAGAGAAGTCTTCGTCGGTCTCCTTCAGTTTCCGTGAAGCGTCTCTCTTACCCTCCACTGGAGGGGGAGGGTCGATCGCGCGCCGCGCGAGCGGGGTGGGCTGATCTCTCCCCACGGGTTCTGTTGGGAGTGGGAAGACCGTCACCCCACTCCGTTACGCATTTCGCTTCGCTGCATGCGTAACGACCCTCCCCCTCCAGGGGAGGGTAAGAGCAACTCCCTGGTGGAGAATACTTACCCGAACGCCTGCCGCAGCCGTCGGGCCATATCGAACAGCATCTGATTCTGTTTCACCAGCCGCTTGCCGCGGCTGAGCGAGGACATCGCCATTGCCGCGAGCTTGCCGCGGGAGGTCAGGGGCACGAAGCTGTCGAAGATGTCCTCGTCGTCCTTGCAGAACATCCGCTTGTAGTCGTCCGAACCGATGCCGAGGTCGAGCGAGCGGTAGCCGCGTTCGGCGCAGTGATCGATGATGTAGCGCATCAGGATCAGGCCGGGGCTGTAGCGGGCGTGTTCGGACATCGTATAGGTGTTGAACATCATCGAGAAGCGCTCGCCGTCGGCGACGCCGGCGAAGATCGCGATCACCTCGTCGTCGCATTCCAGCGCATGGATGTCGATGACGCGGCCTTCACCGCGCGGCGCAAGGCAGGCGCCGCGGACGAACTGTTCGACGCCGGGCTCGGCGAAGACGTTCGGGAGTTTCTGCTCTGCCATCCGCACCGGCTTGACGCGGAAGAACCAGTCGAGCAGGCGGGTGATGTCTGCGTCTGACGTGGCCAGGTGATAGCGATAGCCGGCGAGTGACTGAAGCTTCTTTTCCTTGCTCTTGAGTCGGCGGCGGAGCGAATTGCTGATCCGCGATGCCGGCGGTTCGCCCGGCTCCATCACCAGCCGTGGACAGCCGTTGATCGCGCTCTGTCGCGGCAGTAGCGCAAACGGGTTCTGCTGGCCGTGCCAGCGCAGCGGCTGCTGCGTCAGCATGAGCACGTCGACATGCTCGCGCAGCGGCGCAAGCAGTTCGTCGAGATCGGCGCTGGCGGCCTGCGTCGCGAACTCGGCATTCCACAGGCCCATGTTGAAGGTCGTATGCTTGCCGCCCATGAAGCAGGCCATGCGTACGCCGTGGCTTTGGCGCTGCGAGAGCGGCAGCAGAAGCAGCGGCTGGCGCTCGGCATCGCGCGCGATCACGATGAACGGCCGGGCACCTTCATGGGCGCCCACCAGGCTTTGCCACGGGCCGAGCAGATCGAAGCGTTGGTAGGGCGTGAAGAGATGGCCGTTCGCCTCGAAGGCACGCCAGATCGCCTCGGCCTCGGCGAGATCGGTGATGATATCAACCTGCGCGATACGGCTCGCTTTCGACCGCGCTGGCGCTTCTGCCGTCCGGCTTTGCAACGCCGCAGCCATGGTCATTCGCGGAACCTGTCGAGAAATCGAAAATACGTATTTCGGCCTGTGGTCGACCTTTGCAAACAAAGGTCAACAAAGGGTAATGACGATGGAAGAGCCAACGGGCGCCGTCGAGCGCGAAGGGTGGGATCTTGGCATCCGACGACAGATGGCTGGAACGGCTGCGGCTCGAGCTAGCCTGGTTCACCGGTCAGGCCGTGCTGCGCAGTCGCGGTGCCGGCGCCATCCTGCGCTTTGCGCATGTGCGGCCGCGGCGGCGCGGATTTCAGCCGCTGCGCGCGCACGAGATCACGCCGCAATTTCTCGACCGCGCCATTGGCGCGCTGAAGCGGTGGAAATACGATTTCCTCGGCATGGACGAGGTCTGCCGGCGCGCGGTGACGCTGTCGGAGCAGCGTCGCTTCGTGGCGCTGACCTTCGATGGCGCCAACAAGGATCTGATCAATTTCGCCTATCCGGTGCTGAAGCGCCATGCCGTACCTTTTTCGATCTATGTGCCCACCGCCTTTCCCGACGGCGTCGGCGAGGCCTGGTGGCTCGGGCTCGAACATGTGATCGCGCGTGAGGGCCGCATCAGCCTGATGATGGGCGAGAAGGAGCAGCGCTTCACCGTCACCGACAATGCCGAGAAGCAGGCGCTGTTTTCGTATCTCGAGAGCTGGCTGCGTTCGCTGCCGCCGGCGGATTTGTCGGCCGCGATCGCCGATCTCTGCACGCGCTACCGGATCGACCTCGCCGCGCTCTCGCGCGAGGCGTCGATGGATTGGGAGGATCTGGCGACGCTGGCCGCCGATCCGCTCGTGACGATCGGCAGCGCGACCGTCAACTATCCCGTCCTCGCCAACATGAAGGACGCCGCCGCGCTGCGCGAGATGACGATGGGCAAGGCGGTGGCGGAAGCGGCTTTCCGCCGCGAGATCAGGCATTTCGCCTTCCCGTTCGGCGATCGCTCTTCGTTTCGGCGCAGCCACGTCGTGATGGCGGAGGAGGCCGGCTTTGCCAGCGCGGTGTCGACGATATCAGGCATCGTGGATGCAGAGGGGCGGACCAATCTGCGCGCGCTGCCGCGGATCTCCTGGGACGGCCGGGTGCGCTCGCTGCGCATGTTGCGCGTGCTGGTGTCGGGTGTTGCCTTTGCGCCGGTGAAGCCGACCGCTACGAGCCAGACTTGACCCGGTCGGGCCGCTGCATCCAGCTCACGATCGGCATCGCCGGCAGCACCCAGCCCATGCCGACCACCACGTAGTAGATCGCCTGCCGCCAGCCGGACTCGGCGATCCACGGCATCTGCGCGGCCGCCATTCCGAGCAGGGCCCAGACGGTGGCCAGCACCAGGAGCAGGATGGCGCCGAGGAACTTGCGGGTGCGGATCGTCATGGCGGGAGCTTGCTGCTTTCGCGTAACTTGCACTGAGGGAGCGGGGGACTATAAGGGGCACGCAGTCCGGTTCAAGTCTCCTGGGTCCAAGGCTTGGTTTTGCCCCTGAAATGACGACGATTTCCGCTCCAATCAACCCGCATCGCGCCGTGCGCTGGTGGCTGATCGCCGTGGCCGCTTTGATCGCGCTGATGGTGCTGGTCGGTGGCGCGACCCGGCTGACGGAATCCGGCCTCTCGATCGTCGAATGGAAGCCGGTCGCGGGCAGTGTTCCGCCGCTATCGGAGGCGCAGTGGACCGAGGCGTTCGAGGCCTACAAGAAGATCCCGCAATATCGCGAGCTCAACGCGGGCATGAGCCTGTCCGAGTTCAAGGAGATCTTCTGGTGGGAGTGGAGCCACCGGCTTCTCGGCCGCTTCATCGGCGTCGCCTATCTCCTGCCGTTCCTGTTCTTCCTGTGGCGCGGCGGCCTCCCCGGCGAGTTGAAGCGGCGTCTATGGCTGCTCTTCGCGCTTGGCGGCCTCCAGGGCGCGGTCGGCTGGTGGATGGTGGCCTCGGGCCTGACCGAGCGGGTCGAGGTCTCGCAATATCGGCTGGCGACACATCTGGTGCTCGCGCTGCTGATCTTCGCCGGGATCGTCTGGACGGTGCGGCGGCTCAAAGAGCGGCCGCAGATCGCAGCACCGGCCCGGCTGCGGTTCACGAGCGCGCTGCTTCTCGTCGTGACCTTCGTGCAGATCTATTTCGGCGCGCTGGTCGCGGGCCTGCGCGCCGGGCGTGCCTACAACACGTGGCCGCAGATCGATGGCGCGTTCATCCCGTCGGCGGACCGGCTGTGGTTCGAGACGCCGTGGTGGCGCAACATGTTCGACAATGTGCTGACGGTGCAGTTCGAACACCGCATGACGGCCTATGCGCTGTTCATGCTGGCGGCGCTGCACGCGATCGACGCGGCGCGCTCGCGCGCAGGGTCGGCAGCGACCGGCGCGCTGTGGCTGTTTGCGGCAGTGAGCCTGCAGGCGGTGCTCGGCATTCTCACGCTGCTCAACCAGGTGCCGATCGATCTCGCGCTCGCCCACCAGGCAGTCGCGATCGTGGTGTTGACGCTTGCGGTGATGCAGGTCGAACGGCTGGCCTCGCGACAATCTGCGGAAGCACAGCCGCGCGCGGTTCCGGTCAGTCAGCCCGGCTGATCACCATCAGCCTGGCTGATCACCATCAGCCCGGCTAGCAATAGCCGTAAACGCCGCACGCGTAGGGCAGGCGCCAGAAATAGTCGACCTGCTTCCCGCCGTAATACGCGCCCTGATAATCGTAGCTCCAGGGGCGGCCATAATAGCCCGGCAGCGCGTGGGAGCCGGGCAGCAGCGGCGTCCCCGGCAGGTTGCGGATGTAGCTGCCGATGCCATAGGCCGGCGAGATCAGCGCATCCGGATCGGTTTCGACATAGACCTGTGGCGGGTCCTGCGGCACGACAACGCGCCGCTTCGCCGTCGCCGGCAGATCGGCGGCGAGCACGCTTGAGACCGTCAGCATCGCCGCAAGGGCAGGCACCATCCAGCGCAGCATCGTCGGCTCCGAATCAAAGGGGCGATCCAAGGACGATGTATGGGGCGGGTATGGTTAATGAGTATTAACCGGCGTCGTCATTCCGGGGCGGTCCGCCACGACCGAACCCGGAATCCAAAGGTGAGCAAATGACCTCGAGGTTCCGGGTTCGGTGCTCCGCACCACCCCGGAACGACCGGAGGGACTACGCTCCCAGCGCCTGTTCCAAGTCCGCGATCAGGTCTTCCTTGTCCTCGATGCCGACCGAGAGCCGCACCACGTCGGGGCCGGCGCCGGACTTGATCTTGGCGTCGTCGTCGAGCTGGCTGTGCGTGGTCGAGGCGGGGTGGATGACGAGCGAGCGAGTGTCGCCGACATTGGCGAGGTGCGAGAACAGCTGCAGTTTCGACACCAGGCTGACGCCGGCGTCATAGCCGCCCTTCAGGCTGAAGGTGAACACCGCGCCTGCGCCCTTCGGCGCGTATTTGCGCGCGAGCTGGTGGTACTTGTCGCTCGGCAGGCCCGCATAGCTCACCGAGGCCACCGCGGGATGGCCGGCGAGGAATTCGGCGACCGCCTTGGCATTGTCGCAGTGCTTCTGCATGCGCAGCGGCAACGTCTCGATGCCGGTCAGGATCATGAAGGCGTTGAAGGGCGACAGCGCGGGGCCTAGATCGCGCAGGCCCAGCACGCGGCAGGCGATCGCGAAGGCGAAATTGCCGAAGGTCTCCTGCAGGCGGATGCCGTGATATTCGGGGCGCGGCTCCGACAGCATCGGATATTTTCCGCCCGTGGACCAGTCGAAGGTGCCGGCGTCGACGATGATGCCGCCGAGCGAATTGCCGTGGCCGCCCAGAAATTTCGTCAGCGAGTGCACGACGATGTCGGCGCCGTGGTCGATCGGACGGATCAGGTAGGGCGAGGCCAGCGTGTTGTCGACGATCAGCGGCACGCCCGCCTTGCGCGCCACCGTCGAGATCGCCTCGATGTCGGTGATGCTGCCGGCGGGATTGGCGATCGACTCGATGAAGATGGCTTTCGTGCGCGGCGTCACCGCGCGCTCGAAGCTTGCGACGTCATCGGGATCGGCCCACACCACGTTCCAGCCAAAGCTCTTGAACGCGTGCGTGAACTGGTTGATCGAGCCGCCATAGAGCTTTCGCGCGGCGATGAATTCGTCGCCGGGCTGAAGCAGCTGCTGCAGCACCACGACCTGCGCGGCATGGCCCGAGGCCACCGCCAGCGCGGCCGTGCCGCCTTCGAGCGCGGCGACGCGCTCTTCCAGCACGGCGTTGGTCGGGTTGCCGATGCGGGTATAGATGTTGCCGAACGCCTGCAGGCCGAACAGCGAAGCGGCGTGGTCGGCATCGTTGAAGACGAAGGACGTCGTCTGATAGATCGGAGTTGCGCGCGCACCGGTGGTGGGGTCGGGCTGTGCACCGGCATGCACGGCAAGGGTTGAAAATCCCGGAAGGC
Source organism: Bradyrhizobium sp. CCBAU 53415 (assembly GCF_028128735.1). NCBI lineage: Bacteria > Pseudomonadati > Pseudomonadota > Alphaproteobacteria > Hyphomicrobiales > Nitrobacteraceae > Bradyrhizobium > Bradyrhizobium sp. CCBAU 53415. The sequence goes on from NZ_LBJF01000027.1 coordinate 1,468,008, forward strand.
GATCGCTCATTTGGGCGTCCTATGTCTTGTGGTCTGAAATCGTGCGGCATGCTGATCGGCGCCGCGCTCGCCGTCAAGGCGCGGCCTCACATCGGAATGATCGTGCTACGCATTGTCGCGTTCGCGAAAGAAATCCTTCGCAACTGCGTCAGCTCTGCTCGCTCTTGTTTTTCGCGGCGCGATCGGATGCTGCGGTATCGCCGCCGCCGACGCTCATCCGATTGAGGGATAACCGCATGCCTTGCGTCGGCGCGGGTGGACGCTTCGAGCTCAGCGTCCGCGAATTGACGCCCATCCAGGAGATCTCCGACGACAAGCGGCCGTATTCGATCTTGGGGCAGCGATTCATCACCACCTTGATACCGACCGACTCTGCCTTTGCCGCCGCCGCATCGTCGCGCGCGCCGAGCTGCATCCAGATCACCTTCGGCAGCGGATCGAGCGTCAGCGCCTCCTCGATCACTGGCATGATGTGGCTGGAGTTGCGAAAAATGTCGATCATGTCGACGGGACGGCCGATGTCGGAGAGCGAGGCGACGAACGGCTTTCCAAGCAGCTCCTTGCCGACATGGCCGGGGTTGATCGGAATCATGTCGTAGCCGCGCTGCGCCAGATACTTGAAAGCAAAATAGCTCGGCCGCACGTTGACCGGCGATGCGCCGACCATCCCGATCGACTTCACGCTGTTGAGGATGCCGCGGATGTAATTGTCGGGATAGGCGTCGTGGTTCATTCGTCGTTCTTCTTCCTTGTCATTGCGAGGAGCGAAGCGACGAAGCAATCCAGTCTGTTTCCGCGGAGGGATTTCTGGATTGCTTCGCTCTGCCCGCAATGACGATTTCACTCATCCCGCCATGTCGGCATGCGCTTCTCGATGAAGGCGCCGATGCCTTCCTCGGCGTCGCGCGCCATCATGTTCTCGGTCATCACCTCTGCCGCATAGCGATAGGCGTCTGCAAGGCTCATCTCGGCCTGGCGATAGAAGGCCTCCTTGCCGAGCTTGATCGTGTAGGCGGATTTCAACGCCACTTTCTGCGCCAGCGCAATCGCTGCATCGCGCTCGGTGCCGGCGGGGACGACGCGATTGATGAGCCCGATCTCGCGGGCACGCGCGGCCGGAATCGGCTCGCCCGTCAGCAGCATCTCCATCGCCTGCTTGCGCGGGACGTTGCGCGACAGCGCCACCATGGGCGTCGAGCAGAACAGGCCGATGTCGACGCCGGGCGTAGCAAAGCTTGCAGCCTCGGAGGCGATCGCGAGATCGCAGCTCGCCACGAGCTGGCAGCCAGCCGCCGTCGCAATGCCCTGGACGGCAGCGACCACCGGCTTTGGCAGGTGCACGACCGCCTGCATCATCGCGCTGCAGGCGGTCATCATCTCGGCGAAGAAGGCCCGGCCGCGGTCCGGATCGCTGCGGCGCGCGGTCAGTTCCTTCATGTCGTGGCCGGCGGAAAAGGCGGGACCGTTGGCCGCGATCACGACGCCGCGGACGGCCTTGTCGTCGCGGATATCGTTGAGCTCGGCATGCAGGCTCGCGATCATCGCCTCCGACAGGCTGTTGCGCGCGGCCGGGCGGTTCAGCGTCAGGACCGCGATGGGGCCTGCGGTCTCGCGCAGCAGGATCTGTGGTTGCGGGGAGGGGGCGCGGGCGGCCGGGGCAGGCATTGACGCGATTTCCGTGGAATGATTGCAGTTGGATGACACGGATAACTTAATGTAACAGGGCAAGCGAAGCGAGGGTGGGGAACGGCATGGCGTTAGCGAAAATGAGCGTGGCGGAGCTCGAGCAGTTCCTCCGTGAGGAATTTCCCCAGGCCTTCAGTGGCGACGACATCACGATCGAGAGCGCGGACGGCCAGACCAGCCTGTTGCGTCAGCGCTATAGCGAAAGGATGCTGCGGCCGGGCGGAACCGTGTCGGGCCCGACCCTGATGGCGCTGGCTGATTTCGCGATGTACGTGGTGCTGCTGTCCGCGATCGGGCCGATCGGGCTTGCGGTCACGACCAATCTCAACATCAACTTCCTGCGCAAGGGCCAGCCCGGGCAGGATGTGCTGGCTGAGGCGCGGCTGCTCAAGCTCGGCAAGCGGCTGGCGGTCGGGGAGGTGAACCTTTTGTCCGGCACATCACCCGATCCGATCGCTCATGTCACCTCGACCTATTCCATTCCAACTGTTTGAGCTTTTTGCAGGTAATATGGCACCATATTTTTAAGTCATTGATTTTATAGATATAATTTACTTCTTTGGACATTGACCATTGTGCGTCTCTTCTTTAGAAAGCCGCGCAGTCCGGTGCGGTGTTCGCGCCGATGTCTCCCTCACGGAAATTCTGACATGAAAACCTTTTCGGCAAAGCCGGCCGAGGTGACGAAGAAGTGGGTGCTGATCGACGCCAAGGGTCTGGTCGTCGGCCGTCTCGCCACCATCGTCGCCATGCGGCTCCGCGGCAAGCACCTCCCGACCTACACCCCGCACGTCGATTGCGGCGACAACGTCATCATCATCAACGCGCAGCATGCGGTCCTCACCGGTCGCAAGCGCGAGCAGAAGACCTACTACAAGCACACCGGCTATGTCGGCCACGTCAAGGAGCGCACCGCGCGCCAGATCCTCGAGGGCCGTCATCCCGAGCGCGTGCTGGAGAAGGCCGTCGAGCGCATGATCCCGCGCGGCCCGCTCGGTCGCGTGCAGATGGGCAACCTCCGCGTCTATGGCGGGGCCGATCATCCGCACGAGGCGCAGCAGCCCGAGAAGATCGATATCGCCAAGTTGAACCGCAAGAACACGAGGGCCGCATAACATGGCCGAATCCATCCAGTCGCTCGACCAGCTCTCGCAGCTCAAGACGGCGGCCGCGCCCGAGGCGCCCAAGCACGAGAAGAAGGTCGACAAGTTCAATCGCGCCTACGCCACCGGCAAGCGCAAGGACGCGGTCGCCCGTGTCTGGATCAAGCCGGGCGCCGGCAAGGTCACCGTCAACTCGCGCGAGGTCGAGGTCTATTTCGCCCGTCCCGTGCTGCGCATGATGATCGAGCAGCCGTTCTCGGTGGCGCAGCGTTCCGGCCAGTACGACGTGATCTGCACGGTTGCCGGCGGCGGTCTGTCCGGCCAGGCCGGCGCGGTCCGTCACGGCATCTCCAAGGCGCTCACCTATTTCGAGCCGGAGCTGCGCTCTGTGCTCAAGAAGGGTGGCTTCCTCACCCGCGACTCCCGCGTGGTCGAGCGCAAGAAGTACGGCAAGGCGAAGGCCCGCCGGTCCTTCCAGTTCTCGAAGCGTTAATCGCTTCTGTCGCATTCACCGCGAAAGCGGCTTCAATGAGATGCAAAAGGGCGCTGATTTCAGCGCCCTTTTTGCTGCTCGTTTGTATGCAAATTGATGGCGTGTTTCCCGAAAACTTGGGCTCGCGCGAAAACCTGAATGGAACCCGCGGGACATAGCGTCGCATTCGGAAGGGCGCGCAAGTCGGATGTACCGATCGCGTAACTGCTATGTTCTAGAGGGGGCCGACATGATGTCGCTCGATAGCATCACGCTCTATTTGGTCGCCACCATGGTTGCCGCACTGCTCGGCGCCATGATGGTGTTTTTCGGCCGGCAGGAGAGCAGCCCGGCGCTGAAATGGTGGGGCTCCGCCTATCTCCTCGGTGCCGCCTCGGTCGCGCTGTGGACCGCGGCGGGCGACAGGCTGGGCCCCCACATTTACCTTGCGCTGAACGCCATCGGTTTCGTCGCCTGCGGCATGGTGTGGAACGCGGCGCGCGTCTTCCACGGCCGCAAGCCGAACTGGCCCGGCCTCGTGCTTGGCGCGCTGGCCTGGGTCACTGCTGCGACGCTGCTCGATCCCGCGGCATCGATGCTGCGCATGCTCATCGGTGCCGGCATCGTCTCGGTCTATGCGGCGCTGACTGCGAGCGAGCTCTGGACCGAACGGCGCAAGAGCCTGCAACGGCGCTGGCCCGCCTTCGTGGTGCCGGTGCTGCATGGCTGCGTGTTGATGCTGCCGATCCTGCTCGGCAGCTTCCTGCGCCCGCACGATGCCGGTTTCTCCTCGAGCATCTGGGTCACCGTGTTCGCAGTCGAGCTCATACTCTATGCGGTCGGTACCGTGTTCGTGATCTTCATGCTGGTGTCCGAGCGCACGGTGACCGCGCACCGGACCGCCGCGTCGACCGATCCGCTGACCGGCATGCTCAATCGCCGCGGCTTCTCGGAAGCCTGCAGCCGCGTGATCGAACGCGAGGCCAAGGCCGGGCGGCCCGTGACCGTGATGATCTTCGACATCGACCATTTCAAGTCGATCAATGACCGCTTCGGCCATCCCGCCGGCGACGAGATGCTGAAGCTGTTCTCCACCGTCGTGGTCAGCAACTTGCGCATCTCCGACCTCTCGGGCCGCATCGGTGGCGAGGAGTTCGCCGCGCTCCTGCCGTGCTCGCTGGAGGAGGGCGTGCTGGTCGCCGAGCGCGTGCGCGAGGCGTTCGAGACCTCCGGCGTCGTGGTCGATGAAGGTCCGGTCGACACCACCGTCAGCATCGGCGTCGCCGGCGGTCCGGCCGGCACCGAGCTCGAGGTGCTGCTGGCCTCGGCCGACACCGCGCTCTACCAGGCCAAGCGCGGCGGCCGCAACCGGGTCGAGGCGGCCGAGGAGCTGCCGCTTTCGCTGGAGAACTGGCGCCGCCAGAGCGCGGCGCGCGCACCGCTGCCACGGCCGGCAACGGCCTGAGCAGGAACAAGGCGCCGTTTCGGCGCCTTTTTCTTTTTTGCCGGCTGCGGTAGACACGCCGATCGAACAAAAAGGGTGGAAAACCGATGATCACCGAGATCGCGCAAATCGACGTCAAGCCGGGCAGCGAGAAGGACTTTGAGGCCGCCGTCGCCAAGGCCAAGGCCGCCTTCGGGCGCTCAAAGGGCTTTCACGGCTTCGAGCTGCACAAATCGATCGAGAAGCCGCAGCGCTACCGGCTGATGGTGAAGTGGGCGACGCTGGAGAACCACACCGTCGATTTCCGCGGCTCGGAGAATTTCACCGAATGGCGTGGTCTCGTCGGCCAGTATTTTGCCTCGCCCCCCGAGGTCGAGCACACCGAGACCGTGCTGACGACCTGACGGCCCGAGCGACGTCAGGCCGCCTCGGCCAGCGGCGGCGCCTCATACGTCTTGAAATGGTCGATCATGACCTTCGCGATGGCGACCAGTGGCAGCGCCAGCGCGAGGCCCCAGATGCCGAACACGACGCCGAGCAGGATCTGGAACGCGAACAGCGTGGCCGGCGGGATGTCGAGCGCCTGCCGCTGCAGGATCGGCGTCAGCACGTAGCTCTCCATGGCGTGCACGCCCATGAAGAGGAGAAAGGCCGACAAGGCGGGGATCCAGCCCGAGGCGAGGCTTGCCAGCACCACGATGACGCCGGCGATGATGGCGCCGACGGTGGGGATGAAGGCGAGCAAGCCCGCCTGGATTCCCAGGATGAACGCGCCGGGGATGCCGATGATCGCAAGCCCGATCCAGGTCACGATTCCGACCGCGATCATGACGACGATCTGGGCGATCAGCCAGCGCTCCAGCGTTTCGCTGATGCGGTCGATGACGAGGGCGACACGGGTGCGGTGTCTCGCCGGTGCCAGGAACAGCAGGCCGTCGTGATAGACGCCCGGCTGGGCAGCGAAGGCGAGGCCGAGGAACAGCACGATGAAGACGTTGCCCACGCCGTGAATGGTGCCGAGCAGCAGCTTCAAGGTCTGGCTCACGATCGCCCCGCCGCTGGAGGCGAGCGCGCCGGCGCCGGGCAAGGGACCGGGCAGGGGACCGCGCGAGGGCGCCGCCGGCGCGGGCGTCGCGTCCGGCGACGTCGTGTCCGAGGAGCCCGACGCACCATTGCCGAGATCGAAGAAGCTGGTGTCGATGCCGTGGTTCTCGAGCAAGGACCTGACATTCGTGATCTGCGACTTGATGGTCTTGCTCAGCACCGAGGCTTGTTCGGCGATGGTGGCCCCGCCGAGATAGGCGATGCCTGCGAGAAGCAAAGCGAGCGCGACGCAGACGATCGCAAGTCGGACCGTGTGAGGCAGGTGGACCCGGCGGCCGAGCGCATTGACCAGCGCGTTGAGGCCGAGGCCGAGCAGCATGCCGGTGAAGATCAGCAACAGGGTGGCCGCAAAATACCAGGTGAAGGCGAGCAGCGCGGTGAACAGCACGATGCCGATGCCGCCGACGGAAATCGCCCAGGCCTGATCCCGCGCCAGGTCGCTGCGGGTCCGGGGACGTTCATCTCTGGGAATCGTCACATTGGGTCCTTTTCGAGGGAGGCGGCGCCAAGCGCACTCTTTCGCGAAATCGCGCCGGGGATCAAGCCGGGCGCGCGCCGGTTTGGCGCGCCCGTCGTCGCTGCGGGGCCGCGGGCCCCTTCCGAGTGATCGGACTCGCCGCCGCCCGGCCTGCCACGGCGGTCCGGGCATTTGCGCGAAAATAGCATTGCCGTCCCGCGATCCCTTCTGTTGAATTTGTTCCATCGGAGGGGCATCTTTGCAGAATCTTCTTACCTGGAGGCACGGAACGACAGATGAGAAAGCCGGTCGTCGGCGTGATCGGGAATTCCCATCGCGTCGAAAATCGATTTCAGGTCCAGATGGTCGGCGAGCGAAACCTGCGCGCGGTGGCCGAGGTCTCCGGCGGCTTGCCGGTCATGTTCGCGGGCTCGCCTGATATCACCGATATCGCGGCGCTGCTCGATAGCGTGGACGGCATCATCCTCACCGGCGCCCGCGCCAATGTGCACCCGACCCGTTTCAACGTCGACCCCTGCGAGAAGCACGAGCCCTACGACATCCACCGCGACGAGGTCGCGTTGGCGCTCTCGGTTGCCTGTGTCTCGCGCGGCATCCCGCTGTTCGGCATCTGCCGCGGCCTGCAGGAGATGAACGTCGCCTTTGGCGGCTCGCTGCATCCCGAAATCCGCGAAATCCCGGGCCGCATGAATCACCGCATGCCCCGGCTCGACAATGGCGAGATTCACCCTGATCCGACCGTGGTGTTCGCCGACCGCCATGACGTCGACCTGACGCCGGGAGGCGCCTTCGCAAAGATTCTGGGATGCGAGAAGATCAGGGTCAATTCGCTGCACGGCCAGGGCATCCTCGATCCCGGCAAGCGCGTCCTGATCGAGGGCGTCGCCGAGGACGGCACCATCGAGGCGATCCGCATCGCTGAAGCCCCGGCCTTTGCGCTCGGTGTGCAATGGCATGCGGAGTACGATCCGCAGCATAACCCGATCAACCGCAAGCTGTTCGAGGCCTTTGGCGAAGCCCTGGTCGAGCGGCAAAAGGCGGCGGCGTAGACGGATTGCGCGGCCCCGTCGGCTCGTAATGACGGGGACTGGGCAACTGCATCGGTCTCTCGCTTGGTTTTTTCAATCAGCAGACACGCCTTCGCATTCTCGCGGCGCGTTTCGCCCGAGCTTTGCGGTTTCGTTCACGCCCCTTGAAGGCCAAAGGGCGCAGGGAAGGCCGGGCGCCGGCGGCACCCGCAGATCCGTGCGCGACAGAAGTGCACACGGGGTGGATCACGGGTTGGCCGAACGCCCGGCCTTCCCTGCGCGGCTGGTTTTAACGGTGTCCTTCGTGCTCTCCCCGGGGAGCGATGCACTATTGCCCCCGTCGCCTTGCGGATAGCTGATGCGCGCGCCGGTTGGCCGCCACATCACCGCAAGCCTTGACGCACAGACCCCGGGCGCCAGGACCACACGACTTCTCCGTCCGCGGACGGTCGGGGGGGGGGGGGGGGGGGGGGGGGGGGGGGGGGGGGCGCCGGAGCGTCGGGGGCTGGCGCGTGCTCACCCCCGAGCTCAACGAGACCGCTCTTACGGCGCCGTGTCGTGCCGCGTCGCGTGAGGACTCACGGTTGCCCGCCCTGTCTTCCCGCTGATCCGCGCCGGCGCTGCCGCGTCCACCGCCACCCGGCCCGCATTTCGTGACGATCGCGAAGCGCCCCTCTGGCAAGGGCCGGGATGTCGCGTGTATGCCACAAATCCGAAATTCGGAAAAGTGGAATATTTTTGGACCCGGGGCTTGACCAGGGTGTTTTGCCCGACGCTCGAGACGCGGCGCGGGTGCGTCCTCAACGGCCATTTCCATTGCGTTGCACAATCGTGACGTTGGCCTCCTCACACAGCATTGAGGTTGAAGGGAGGAACACCAATATGTTCTGAAAGGGAGCCCTTGCCGTGCAGACCATGAAGGCGGCCCTCGTTGCGGCGATCACCGCCGTGGCTTTGATCTGCTGCATCCTTCCCAGCTCAGCGGAGGAGAGCGGCCATGTTGCACTTGTTGTTACGATCGACGGGGCGATTGGCCCGGCGTCGGCCAGCTACGTGCGGGAGGCGTTGGCCAAGGCGGGCGAACGGCGCGCCGAGGTCGTGCTTCTGAGAATGAACACCCCCGGCGGTCTCAATTCCAGCATGCGCGAGATCATCGCTGATGTGCTCGCATCACCCATCCCCGTCATCGGCTACGTCGCTCCTTCCGGCGCCCACGCGGCGAGTGCCGGGACCTATATTCTCTATGCGACCCACATCGCGGCGATGGCACCAGGCACCAATATCGGTGCGGCGACGCCGGTCCAGATCGGCGGGCCGCTGCCGGGCCTGCCGAGCGGTACACCGGACAAGGATGGCAAGGACAAGAAGGATGAGCCGAAGGACGCGATGACGGCGAAGGCCACGAACGATGCCGTCGCCTTCATCCGCAGCCTCGCCGAGCTGCGCAACCGCAATGCGGACTGGGCGGAGAAGGCGGTCCGCGAGGCTGCAACACTCACTGCCAACGGCGCACTGAAGGCACATGCCATCGATCTCGTCGCGCGCGATCAGGCTGAATTGCTGCGGCAGCTCGATGGCCGTGTGGTCGAGGTTGCCGGCGGCAGGACGCAACGCCTCGCGACGAAGGATGCGGTCGTCGAAGCCATCGAGCCGGGATGGATATCCCGTTTCCTCGCGGTCATCACCGATCCGAACGTGGCGTTCATTCTCTTGATGATCGGCATCTACGGCCTGATCTTCGAGTTCATGTTTCCCGGTACGGTCGCGCCGGGAGTCGTCGGCGCGATCTGCCTGCTGATTGGTCTCTATGCGCTCAATTTGCTGCCGATCAACTATGCCGGTCTCGCCCTGATGCTGGTCGGACTCGTGCTTCTCACCGTCGAAGCCTTCAATCCGACGGTGGTGATCGGCATCGGAGGAATCATCGCCTTCGTGCTGGGAGCCATGATGCTTTTCAGAGGCGAGGCGCCTGGCTACCACCTGTCGTGGTGGGTGATCGGCATCACTGCGGCAGTGTTCAGCAGCTTTGCCCTGATCGTGCTTGGTTCGCTCCGGCGCGTCCGCAAAGCTCCTGCGCTGGTCGGCGCACAGGCCATGCGCGGCTTGCCCGCCGAGGTTCTCGACTGGAACGGGAACGAAGGTCATGTCTTCGCCCATGGTGAGCGCTGGCAGGCGCGCGGCGCCGAAACGTTCAAGCCCGGAGAGACGGTGGAGGTCGCGAACGTCGTCGACCTGACGCTGCTGATACGACGCACAGCCGCCCGGACAAGCTAGGGAGGTGCATCATGATGCTGGAATATCTGACGTATGCGGCGCTTGCGCTGCTCGTCATCGTGTTTCTGTCCCAGGCCATTCGAATCCTGCGCGAATACGAGCGCGGCGTGATCTTTACGCTCGGCCGCTTCACCGGTGTGAAGGGCCCGGGCCTCATCATCCTCGTGCCGATCGTGCAGCAGCTCGTAAAGGTCGATCTGCGGGTCATGGTGCAGGTCGTGCCGCCGCAGGACGTGATTTCGCGGGACAACGTGTCCGTCAAGGTCAACGCCGTTCTGTACTTCCGCATCGTCGATCCCGAACGGGCCATCATCAAGGTCGGCGACTACATGGCGGCGACCAGCCAGCTCGCCCAGACCACGCTGCGTTCGGTGCTCGGCAAGCACGAGCTCGACGAGATGCTTGCCGAGCGGGACAGGCTGAACGCCGACATCCAGGAGATCCTCGACAAGCAGACCGACGTCTGGGGCATCAAGGTCACCGGCATAGAGATCAAGGACGTCGATATCGACGAAACCATGGTTCGCGCGATTGCCAAACAGGCCGAGGCGGAGCGCCTGCGGCGGGCCAAGGTGATCAACGCGATGGGCGAGCAGCAGGCGGCCGAAAAGCTGGTCGAAGCCGGCCGGATCCTCGCGCAGGAGCCTCAGGCCATGCAACTGCGTTACTTCGCGGCTCTGCACGACATCGCCGGCGAACGGTCCTCGACCGTCGTCTTTCCGCTGCCGACGGGCTTGCTCGACCATTTCATGCCACGGCCAAATAACCCGTAGCGGCGGTTGGCCTGTAGGATGGGTAGAGCGCAGCGAAACCCATCGTGTCGCCACGCCAAAAAGTTTGATGGGTTTCGCTGCACTCTACCCATCCTACGATGCCAAACGAAAAGGCGCCTCCTTCCGGAAGCGCCTTCTGCCTATCTCGTCCTGTGCGGGCCGATCAGCCCGAATAGTACATGTCGAACTCGATCGGGTGCGGGGTCATCTCGAAGCGCTCGACCTCGGTCATCTTCAGCTCGATATAGGCGTCGATGAAGTCGTCGTCGAACACGCCGCCGGCCTTGAGGAAGGCGCGGTCCTTGTCGAGGTTTTCGAGCGCCTCGCGCAGGCTGCCGCACACCGTCGGGATCTGCTTCAGCTCTTCCTTCGGCAGATCGTAGAGATCCTTGTCCATCGCCGGACCCGGATCGATCTTGTTCTTGATGCCGTCGAGGCCGGCCATCAGCATCGCGGCGAAGCCGAGATAGGGGTTGGCGAGCGGATCGGGGAAGCGCACCTCGACGCGCTTGGCCTTCGGCGAAGCGGTGTAGGGGATGCGGCAGGAGGCCGAGCGGTTGCGCGCGGAATAGGCGAGCAGCACAGGGGCCTCATAGCCCGGGACCAGACGCTTGTAGGAGTTGGTCGAGGGGTTGGTGAAGGCGTTGATCGCCTTGGCGTGCTTGATGATGCCACCGATGTAGTGGAGGCAGGTCTCCGACAGGTCGGCATATTTGTTGCCGGCGAACACCGGCTTGCCGTCCTTCCAGATCGACTGGTGCACGTGCATGCCCGAGCCGTTGTCGCCATAGACCGGCTTCGGCATGAAGGTGGCGGTCTTGCCGTAGATGTGCGCGACCTGGTGGATGCAGTATTTGTAGATCTGGAGGTGGTCGGCCATCAGCGTCAGCGTGTCGAACTTCATGCCGAGTTCGTGCTGGGCGGAAGCGACCTCGTGGTGATGCTTCTCGACCTTGACGCCCATCTTGGCCATGGCGCCCAGCATCTCCGAGCGCATGTCCTGCACGGAGTCCTGCGGCGGAACCGGGAAATAGCCGCCCTTGGTGCGGACTCGGTGGCCGAGATTGCCGCCTTCATATTCGGTGTCGGAATTGGTCGGCAGCTCCGAGGAGTCGAGACGGAAACCGGTGTTGTAGGGAGTGGCCGAGAAGCGCACGTCGTCGAACACGAAGAACTCGGCTTCGGGACCGACGAACACGCTGTCGCCCACGCCCATCGACTTCACCATCGCCTCGGCCTTCTTGGCGATGCCGCGGGGATCGCGGTTGTAGGGCTCGCCGGTGGTCGGCTCGAGCACGTCGCAGGTGATGACCATGGTGGTCTCTGCGAAGAACGGATCGATCGTCGCGGTCACCGGATCGGGCATCAGGCACATGTCGGATTCGTTGATCGCCTTCCAGCCGGCAATCGAGGAGCCGTCGAACATCGTCCCTTCGGCGAAGATGTCTTCATCGATCATGCTGACGTCGAACGTGACGTGCTGCCACTTGCCGCGCGGATCGGTGAAGCGCAGGTCGACGTACTTGACGTCGTTGTCCTTGATCGATTTCAGGACGTCTTTGGCGGTCTTCATGCATACCCCTTTTGGCTCTGCGGATCGGTTTCCAGATGAGCAAAATTATTCTCGCTTTGGGCGAGTTTTGCGCGACCGCACAAACGAAATCAGGCCGCCGAAGCAGCCTTATTTCTTGTCAGAGTGTCGCAAAATGCGGGATAGCACCCGGCTCAGATAGCGTCCAGCCCGGATTCGCCGGTCCGGATGCGGATCGCTTCTTCGATGTTGGAGACGAAGATCTTGCCGTCGCCGATACGGCCGGTCTGCGCGGCGCGGCGGATCGCGTCGATGGCGCGCTCGACCAGATCGTCGCCGATCACGATCTCGATTTTTACCTTCGGCAGGAAGTCGACGATGTATTCTGCGCCGCGGTAAAGTTCGGCGTGACCCTTCTGCCGGCCAAAGCCCTTGGCTTCGGTGACGGTGATGCCCTGAAGACCGACTTCCTGAAGCGCTTCCTTCACCTCGTCGAGCTTGAATGGCTTGATGATGGCTTCGATTTTCTTCACTGCGCGACTCCCGGCCTTTCGATCAAATAGCAACGTCTTCGTCAGGATGCGCATTTCTCAACGCACGATCTAGTCTTCTCTATGCCGGGATCCCTGACCAGTCCGGCAACGACGGCCGGCCACCCCCTGTAAGATGCCAGTGAGCACGACAAACCGAAGCGGCTTCCTCGAAAGCAGGGTCTATGCCAAGTTGCAAATGCCCTGATTATTGGAGCGTTATCAGCCTTTTAACGAGCATCTCTGACCGGTGGCGCCGATCTGCACAAAATACCGAAGACCACGAAATAGGCAAATGGTTCAATATATGTGCAAATCGACGTCCCCGCCGTCGGATCGGCAAGGAAGATGCCTGTTGAAGAGGCGTTTGTACTAGGAAGTGGCATGGAAGTTCTGACCAATGCCGAAATGCAGCGCGCCGACCAGCTCACCATCGCGGCCGGCACGCCTGGTTTCGAGCTGATGCTGAGCGCGGGCCAGGCGGTCGCCGAGGCCGCCCATGCGTTGGTGGAGGAAGGGCCGATCCTGATCGTGGCCGGCCCCGGCAACAATGGCGGCGACGGATTCGTCGCGGCCGCCGAGCTCGCCGCCCAGGGGCGGGAGGTCTCGGTGATCTCGATGTGCGAGCGCGACCAGCTCCAGGGCGATGCGGCCTCCGCGGCGCGCGGCTGGAAGCATCCGCTGCTTCCGTTCAATCCCCAGGCCATCGGAAGGCCGGCGCTGATCGTCGATGCGCTGTTCGGCGCCGGCCTCAGCCGTTCCGTCGACGGCGAGGCTGGCGCGATGATCGAGGCGATCAACGCCAACGGTGCCCCGGTGCTCGCGGTCGACCTGCCGAGCGGCATCAACGGCACCAGCGCGGCCGTGATGGGTGCGGCGGTGAACGCCACCGAGACCGTCACCTTCTTCCGCAAGAAGCCGGCGCATCTGCTTCTGCCCGGGCGGATGCATTGCGGCCGCGTGCGCCTCGCCGACATCGGCATCGATGCGCAGGTGCTGGACGAGATCGCGCCGCAGACCTTCGAGAACGATCCGGACCTCTGGGGCGCCGCCTTTCCGGTGCCGCGCATCGACGGCCACAAATACGCGCGCGGCCATGTGCTGGCGGTCTCCGGCGATGCGGCCGCGACCGGTGCCGCGCGGCTCGCCGCGCGCGGCGCGCTGCGGGCAGGGGCGGGCCTCGTGACGCTGGCGAGCCCGCGCGATGCGCTCGCGATCAACGCGGCTGCGCTGACGGCGGTGATGGTCCGCCCCGTCGACACCGCGATCGAGTTCGGCGAGCTGCTCGGCGACAAGCGTTATGATACCTGCATGATCGGCCCTGGCGCGGGCGTCAGTGAGCGCACCTGCGATCTGGTTCACACCGCGCTGTCGGCGCAGCGGCATCTCGTGCTGGACGCAGATGCGCTGACCAGCTTTGCCGCAACGCCCGAACGTCTGTTTGAATCGATCAAGTCGTCACACGACAATGCGGTGGTGCTGACGCCGCATGAGGGCGAGTTTCCGCGCCTGTTCTCCGACCTCAGCAACAAGCATCCCGGCCGCTCCAAGCTCGAGCGCGTCCGCGCCGCCGCCGAGCGCTCCGGCGCGGTCGTGCTCCTGAAGGGGCCGGACACCACGATCGCCGCCCCCGACGGACGCGCCGCCATCGCCGCCAACGCGCCGCCCTGGCTCGCCACCGCCGGTGCCGGCGACGTGCTCTCCGGCATCATCGCGGGGCTGCTGGCGCAGGGCGTGCCGGCGTTCGAGGCCGCCAGCATCGGTGTCTGGATGCATGGCGAGGCGGCACGCGAAGCGGGTCCGGGACTGATTGCGGAAGATCTCACCGAGACGCTGCCGGCGGTGCACCGGCGGATCTATGATGCGCTGGGGGTGGAGTACTGATCCGCCCGCTATGGCGGGTAGGATGGGTAGAGCGTGCGCTCTACCCATCCTACAAGAGCTCACTCCACCGCATACCACCGCACCAGCCGTGGCGCGGCCCAATCGGTTGCCACGGACTCGATCAGCCAGCGTCCGGGTGAGATCGCCGCGAAGGCGACGCGCTGGGCCTGACCGGGCTCGATCGCGAGCGTGTCGAGCCAATAGGGCTTCCAGCCGTCGTCGAGCTTGTCGAGCAGGCGGAACGGGTGGCCGTGCAGGTGGAACACGGTGGTGACAGGGGCGGGGTTCTTCAGGGCCAGCACGACGGTGCGGCCGGTCCTGGCCCGGAAGGCGGGGGCGGAGGCGGTGGAGAAGTTCGCGGGCCGCGTCCAGGCGGTGTCGGGTGCGCCGAGCGCGACATCGAACCGCAGGGCGCCTCTCAGATCGAGCTGCTCGGGAAGGTCGTTCGAAGGGAGCGGCTGCGGCGGCAACAGCGGCGCACGCTCAAGCTTCGCCGAGATGGTGAGGCGCCCTACTTGGCGCGCCTCCTTGCCGTCATGCAGCAGGAATGCGGCCGATGTGGCAGTGTCCACGAACGCGTCGGCACGTCCGCCGGGGGCCAGCACAAGGGCGCCATTGCGCGCGGCAAACGGCTCGGCCGGCTGTCCGTCCAGGGCCATGACCCGGACCTCATGGTTTTCCAATTTGATTGCCAAAACAGTACGTTGGGAGCCATTGATGAAGCGCAGCCGGAGCCGCTCATTGACCGCAGCTGAGAGTTCGAATGAAGTTCTGCCATTGACCGTGTAGAGCGGCGTCGCGTCCTGCGGGTCCTGGCCCGGCGGGACCGCGGTGCCGTTCGGCCGCAGGCGCCATTCCTCGATCAACAGGACCTCGTCACGATCGACGGCAACCCGGCTGGGCTCGACCGCGACAATCGGGAGCGGCCGTGCAGGCTGCTTCAGGCCGCCCTCGAAGAGACGGAAGTCCGCCAGCAGGGTTCCCGCGCTTGGTATTGAAATAATTGATGTTTCAACCGCATTGGGCGGTGTAGGGGCGCGCCCCCGTAGCGGGTCGATCGTGGCCGGGCCATTGAGGCCGTACCAGACTGGCGCAAGTGGCACAGGCAGGTCGTTCCGAAACACCAGCTCGCAACGGTCGCCCCGCTTGAGACGGACGTCCCCGAGATGGCTTACCGCGGCCAGCTCCCAGATTGGTGTAGGTGGCTGACCCGGCTTCAGAGCAAGGCTTGCCGCCCGTCCCTGGAGGGCGATCTGGGCGGTCACGGCCGGGGTCGCCCCACCCGCCATCAATCCGGCCGTGGACGCGCCGAGCGCAGCTCCGAGGCCGGCCAAAATCCCGCGTCTGGTCGGGTCGAAGATCCGCGGTTTCATGCAGCGATCCGGACCATGTCGTGCTGGATAAGTCCAGCCATCGTGCCTACTTTAAGCGTGCCTCCAACCGGCCATTTTTTTGCTGCGAACAGTCAGGCACATGCTATAAGCCCGGCCGCCCGCGGCATCGCGGCCGGTCTTGATGCAGATTAACGCGGGCGTGGCGGAACTGGTAGACGCGCTGGATTTAGGTTCCAGTGACGAAAGTTGTGGGGGTTCGAGTCCCTCCGCCCGCACCAAGCGCTGATCGCGTTTGCACGGATTACGAGACCTGCTTCCGCGCGGATGACCATCCGTCCGGAGCCGGTCCGATGAACCACCGGCGTGGAGGCGTTTGCCTCGCGCCGGATCGATTAATGACAGCGTCCCGACGCATGCGCGCCGGGACCGAGCGAAAAGAAGATTGGACGCCATGCAGGTCACAGAAACCCTCTCGGAAGGTTTGAAGCACGAGTTCAAGATCAGCGTTCCCGCGTCTGATCTCGACGCCAAGGCCGGTGCCAAGCTCGTCGACCTCAAGGACAAGGTCCGCATCAACGGCTTCCGTCCGGGCAAGGTGCCGGTCGCGCACCTGAAGAAGGTCTACGGCCGCTCGGTGATGGCCGAGACCATCGACCAGACCATCCGCGACACCAACACGCAGCTGTTCTCCGAGCGCGGCTTTCGCCTCGCAACCGAGCCGAAGATCACCATGCCGAGCGAGCAGGCCGAGGTCGAGGAGCTGCTGAGCGGCAAGACCGATCTGACCTACACGGTCGCGATCGAGGTGGTGCCGGCGATCGCGCTGGCCGACTTCAAGACCTTCCAGGTCGAGAAGCCCGTCGCCGACGTCTCCGACACCGACGTCGACGAGGCGATCAAGCGCATCGCCGATTCCAACCGCACCTATGCGGCGAAGGGCGAGGGCGAAAAGGCCGCCTCCGGCGACCGCGTCACCATCAACTTCAAGGGCAGCATCAACGGCGAGGTCTTCGAGGGCGGCACCGGCGAAGGCATCCAGGTCGTGATCGGCTCCAACACCTTCATTCCGGGCTTCGAGGAGCAGCTCGTCGGCATCGGCGCGGGCGAGACGCGGACGCTGAAGGTGTCGTTCCCCAAGAACTACATGAACGACAAGCTGGCCGGTCAGCCGGCCGAGTTCGAGACCACCGCGACCCTGATCGAGGCGCCGCAGGACCTTGCGATCGACGATGAGTTCGCCAAGTCGCTCGGCCTGGAATCGCTGGACAAGCTGAAGGAAGCCGCGCGCGAGCGTCTGTCCGCCGAGTTCGCGACCGCGACGCGCCAGCGCGTCAAGCGCGCTCTGCTCGACCGCCTCGACGAGGCGCATCGCTTCGAGGCGCCGCCCTCGCTGGTCGACGAGGAGTTCAATCTGATGTGGAACTCGGTCAAGGCCGAGATGGACTCCGCGGGCAAGACCTTTGCCGACGAGGACACCACCGAGGACAAGGCCAAGGAAGAGTACCGCAAGATCGCCGATCGCCGCGTGCGGCTCGGCCTCGTGCTCTCCGAGATCGGCGAGAAGAACAAGATCACCGTGACCGACGACGAGGTCGGCCGTGCCGTGATCGAGCGCGCGCGCTCGATGCCCGGCCGCGAGAAGGAAGTCTGGGATTTCTATCGCAACAACGCCCAGGCGTTGGCCCAGCTTCGTGCACCGATCTACGAGGACAAGGTCGTCGACTTCATCCTCGAACTCGCCAACGTGACCGAGAAGAAGGTCTCGCGCGAGGACCTCTACAAGGACGACGAGGCGGAAAAGACCGCAGCCTGATGGGTCTGTAGCGTTTTCGAGCGAAGCGGATACCGGTTCGCGCAAAGAAAACGCGTCAAAACCAGAATCCAGGGGCCCGTTCCGCTACCATCGGAATGGGTCTCCGAGACAGTCTTCCATTAAGGATGATCGGCGAAGAGGCCCAGCTAGCCAGATGGCCGGCTGGGCCTCATTGTACGAATCAGCTTCAACTCCCTGACGGATTAAGCCTTAATGCGCTCCGCACTTGTCAGGCGCGAATTGGGCTATATCTGTCGCTACGCCTTCTACCTCTACCAAGTTCCTGCATCACGGGACGTCCATCCGCCTTCCGGCAGATCCAGCCCGACTGGCAGCCAAGACTGGCGATGTCCGCCTCTCAAAAACCCTAGGTGACTCATGCGCGATCCGGTTGAAACCTACATGAACCTCGTGCCCATGGTGGTCGAGCAGACCAACCGTGGCGAGCGCGCCTACGACATTTTCTCGCGCCTCCTGAAGGAGCGCATCATCTTCGTGACCGGCCCGGTCGAGGACGGCATGTCGACGCTCATCGTCGCGCAGCTCCTGTTCCTCGAGGCGGAAAATCCGAAGAAGGAAATCTCGATGTACATCAACTCGCCGGGCGGCGTGGTGACGTCGGGCCTTGCGATCTACGACACCATGCAGTTCATCCGCCCGCCGGTCTCGACGCTCTGCACGGGGCAGGCGGCCTCGATGGGCTCGCTGCTGCTCGCGGCCGGCGAGAAGGACATGCGCTTCTCGCTGCCGAACGCGCGTATCATGGTGCACCAGCCGTCCGGCGGCTTCCAGGGCCAGGCCACCGACATCATGCTGCACGCCCAGGAAATCCTGAACCTGAAGAAGCGGCTCAACGAGATCTACGTGAAGCACACCGGCCAGACCTACAAGTCGATCGAGGATGCGCTGGAACGCGACAAGTTCCTGACGGCGAACGACGCCAAGGAGTTCGGCCTGGTCGACAAGGTCATCGACAAGCGCGCCGAGGAGCCGGCGCCGGCGAAGGCTCCGTAGCACTACGGGGTTCGCGGCGATCCTCGGATCGCTGCGGTCCCGTCGGGGCGGCGTTCACGCCAGGCGCGCGTGCGCGCGTCGCAAAACGCGTTTTGCGCGCTGCGACAAGCAGAAAGTTCCGCTTTCGTGCTTGTTTTTCGTGGCAATCCAGCAACGCCGGGGGTGATTTCCATCACTTCGTCCGTGCCAAGACCGGAAATCACGGTATTGTCACGGGTAGCCGGCGAGCCCCGATTAGCGAATTCTTGATAGTCGGGTGACAGCATGGTTGGCTACGATTGATCGGCTATGATCGCGGCAGAATCGAGTGAGCGTGATTCGCACGGGATATAACGCGTAGGGTCTTTTTTGGTACGGAATTTGCTCTACTTAAGCTTCATACCGGCCATCGTGTCGGAATGGAGCGATCGAGCGGAACGGGATCGAACCGCGGACGGAGACAGGAATGAGTAAGGTCGGCACGAGCGACTCCAAGAACACGCTATATTGCTCGTTCTGCGGCAAGAGCCAGCACGAAGTCCGCAAACTGATCGCGGGTCCCACGGTCTTCATTTGCGACGAGTGCGTCGAGCTCTGCATGGACATCATCCGCGAGGAGAACAAGTCCTCGCTGGTCAAGTCGCGCGACGGCATTCCGACGCCGAAGGAAATCTGCAAGGTGCTGGACGATTACGTGATCGGCCAGAGCCATGCGAAGAAGGTCCTGTCGGTCGCGGTGCACAACCACTACAAGCGCCTCAACCACCAGACCAAGCACAACGACGTCGAGCTCGCGAAGTCGAACATCCTGCTGATCGGTCCGACCGGCTCGGGCAAGACGCTGCTCGCGCAGACGCTCGCCCGCATCCTGGACGTCCCGTTCACGATGGCGGACGCGACGACGCTGACCGAAGCCGGCTATGTCGGTGAGGACGTCGAGAACATCATCCTGAAGCTGCTCCAGGCCGCCGACTACAATGTCGAGCGCGCCCAGCGCGGCATCGTCTACATCGACGAAATCGACAAGATCAGCCGCAAGTCCGACAACCCCTCGATCACGCGCGATGTGTCGGGTGAGGGCGTGCAGCAGGCGCTGCTCAAGATCATGGAAGGCACGGTGGCTTCGGTCCCGCCGCAGGGCGGCCGCAAGCATCCGCAGCAGGAATTCCTGCAGGTGGATACCACCAACATCCTCTTCATCTGCGGCGGTGCTTTCGCCGGCCTCGAGAAGATCATCTCGGCGCGCGGACGGTCGACTTCGATCGGCTTCGGCGCCCAGGTGCTCGCGCCGGAGGACCGCCGTACCGGCGAGATCTTCCGTCACGTCGAGCCTGAGGACCTCCTGAAGTACGGCCTCATCCCCGAGTTCGTCGGCCGTCTGCCGGTCGTGGCAACGCTCGAGGATCTCGATGAGACCTCGCTGAAGAAGATTCTCACGGAGCCGAAGAACGCGCTGGTGAAACAGTACCAGCGGCTGTTCGAGATGGAGAACATCGAGCTGACCTTCGCCGACGAGGCGCTTGGCGCGGTCGCCCGCAAGGCGATCGAGCGCAAGACCGGCGCGCGGGGCCTGCGTTCGATCCTCGAGGCGATCCTGCTCGAGACCATGTTCGACCTGCCGGGCCTGGAAGGTGTGGAAGAAGTCGTGATTTCCCGCGAAGTGGTGGAAGGTACGGCGCGTCCGCTCTACATCTACGCCGATCGATCCGATCGCGCCGTCGAGAACGCCAGCGCCTGATCCGGCGGCGCCGGAACGCTTCAATTGTCGCCTCAAGTCGGGCTGCGGAACTGTATCTCCGCAGCCGATGTTGCGTCGCTTATCGCGTTGCGTAAGCGCCTGATGGCGCGCGTTTTTCAATGACTTGACACCCCCCGGGTCGATAGCCACCTAATGTCGGCGGCGAGCGGAAATTCTCTTCAAGATTCGCCTCAGTTCTATCCGGCGAGCCGGTCCGACTGGTAGAGGACCGACCGGTTCTGCGGATCACCTCAGCACCTTGTGGCGGTTGCGCATGATCAGCGGGCTGCGTGCAAGGGGGCAAAGCAAAAGGAAAAGGCCATGACCAATCCCAAACCCCGGCCAACCATCGTCCATGGCGAAACGCACGCTTATCCCGTGCTGCCGCTGCGCGACATCGTCGTCTTCCCGCACATGATCGTTCCGCTCTTCGTCGGCCGCGAGAAGTCGATCCGCGCGCTCGAAGAGGTGATGAAGAACGACGCGCTGATCATGCTCGCGACGCAGAAGAACGCGTCCGACGATGATCCGGCGCCCGATGCCATTTACGAGACCGGTACGCTCGCCAGCGTGCTGCAGCTCTTGAAGCTTCCGGACGGCACCGTGAAGGTGCTGGTCGAGGGGCTCGAGCGTGCCCGCGTGTCGAAATACACCGACCGCGCCGACTACTATGAGGCGACTGCGGTTGCGCTCGCCGATACCGATGCGAAGTCGGTCGAGGCGGAGGCGCTGGCGCGCTCGGTCGTGTCGGACTTCGAGAGCTATGTGAAGCTCAACAAGAAGATCTCGGCCGAGGTCGTCGGCGTCGTGCAGGCGATCACCGATTTCGCCAAGCTCGCCGACACGGTTGCCTCGCATCTCGCGGTCAAGATCGCCGATCGCCAGGGCATCCTGGAGACGCTTTCGGTCACCACGCGCCTGGAGAAGGTGCTGGGCCTGATGGAGAGCGAGATCTCGGTGCTGCAGGTCGAGAAGCGGATTCGTTCTCGTGTCAAACGACAAATGGAGAAGACCCAGCGCGAGTATTATCTCAACGAGCAGATGAAGGCGATCCAGAAGGAGCTCGGCGACGACGATGGTCGCGACGAGCTCGCCGATCTCGAAGAGAAGATCTCCAAGACCAAGCTCTCCAAGGAAGCGCGCGAGAAGGCGCAGCACGAACTGAAGAAGCTGCGGCAGATGTCGCCGATGTCCGCGGAAGCGACCGTCGTGCGCAACTATCTGGACTGGCTGCTGTCGATTCCCTGGAACAAGAAGTCCAAGGTGAAGAAGGATCTGGAGGCCGCGCAGGCCATCCTGGACTCCGATCACTATGGGCTGGAGAAGGTCAAGGAACGCATCGTCGAGTATCTCGCCGTGCAGTCGCGCGCCAACAAGCTGACCGGGCCGATCCTATGCCTCGTCGGGCCTCCGGGCGTCGGCAAGACCTCGCTCGGCAAGTCGATCGCGAAGGCGACGGGGCGCGAATTCGTTCGCGTCTCGCTCGGTGGCGTGCGCGACGAGGCCGAGATCCGCGGTCACCGCCGCACCTATATCGGCTCGATGCCCGGCAAGATCATCCAGTCGATGCGCAAGGCGAAGTCGTCCAATCCGCTGTTCCTGCTGGACGAGATCGACAAGATGGGCGCCGATTTCCGCGGCGATCCGTCCTCGGCGCTGCTCGAGGTCCTCGATCCCGAGCAGAACGCGACCTTCAACGACCACTATCTCGAGGTCGACTACGATCTGTCCAACGTGATGTTCATCACGACCGCGAATACGCTCAATATTCCCGGGCCGCTGATGGACCGCATGGAGATTATCCGGATCGCGGGCTACACCGAGAACGAGAAGGTCGAGATCGCGCGCAAGCACCTGATCCCGAACGCGGTGTCCAAGCACGGCCTGGACTCCAAGGAGTTCTCGATCGACGACGACGCGCTGCTGCTTCTGATCCGCCGCTACACCCGCGAAGCGGGCGTGCGCAACCTGGAGCGTGAGCTCTCCACACTCGCCCGCAAGGCGGTGAAGGAGCTGATGATCTCCAAGAAGAAGTCGGTCAAGGTCACCGAGAAGACTCTGGAAGAGCTGCTCGGCGTGCCGAAGTACCGCTTCGGCGAGATCGAGAGCGAGCCGCAGGTCGGCATCGTCACCGGGCTTGCCTGGACCGATGTCGGCGGCGAGCTGCTGACGATCGAAGGCGTCATGATGCCCGGCAAGGGCAAGATGACGGTCACCGGCAATCTGCGTGACGTGATGAAGGAGTCGATCTCGGCGGCGGCGTCCTACGTTCGCTCGCGCGCGATCAACTACGGTGTCGAGCCGCCGCTGTTCGACCGGCGCGACATCCACGTGCACGTGCCGGAGGGCGCGACGCCGAAGGACGGCCCGTCCGCCGGTGTTGCCATGGCCACCGCGATCATCTCGGTCATGACCGGCATCCCGGTCCGCCACGATGTCGCGATGACCGGCGAGATCACGCTGCGCGGCCGCGTGCTGCCGATCGGCGGCCTCAAGGAGAAGCTGCTGGCTGCGGCCCGCGGCGGCATCAAGACGGTGCTGATCCCCGAGGACAACGCCAAGGATCTCACGGAGATTTCCGATGCGATCAAGGGCGGCATGGAGATCATCCCGGTCTCGCGCCTCGACGACGTCATCGCCAAGGCGCTGGTGAGGAAGCCCGTGCCGATCGTCTGGGAAGAGGACACCAAGGTGACGGTGAAGCCGGACGGAGATGAGGCCGCTGGCGGCCTGACCGCTCACTGATCGCAGCTCGAAAAGATGATAAAACGGCGCCTTCGGGCGCCGTTTTTGTTTGAGCAAGCGGAGGAGGCAATGCACATCGACGGGCGATGCCACTGCGGGAAGATCACCTTCGAGGCCGAGATCGACCCTGAGGCTGTCTCGGTCTGCCATTGCACCGATTGCCAGACGCTGACCGGCTCGCCGTTCCGCGTGACGGCCATCTGCACCAAGGCCGATGTCCGCGTGACCGCCGGCACGCCCAAGCTCTACGGCAAGCGCGGCGACAACGGCCGGATGCGCTTCCAGCATTTCTGCGCCGATTGCGGTTCCCCGCTGTTCACCAGCGGCGAGGGCGACCAGGCCGACGATTGGGGCATCCGCTGGGGCTCGATCCGCCAGCGCGACAAATTGCGCCCCGCCCGGCAGATCTGGTGCCAGTCCGCGGCAGTCTGGATCGACGCGGTGCCGCTGCTGCCGGGGCGGCCACAGGATTGAGACGGGAATGACGATCCGCGCTTGCCCGCCCGGGGCGCGAGAGGCTAAAGAGGCCGGCGAGGGCGGTTAGCTCAGCTGGTTAGAGCATCTCGTTTACACCGAGAGGGTCCGCGGTTCGAATCCGTGACCGCCCACCAGTCTTCGCTTTGCGGAGCCAAGTAGGCTGCCATGCCGGGAAACCAATTGGAGCATGGCATCAGCGCAAAACCTCTATTCGGTCGCGGCTGGCTGGTTCGTAGGGCATATCACCCTGTAAACCTCGACCGGGCATGCCGACAGCCGCCGTGGAGCGGTCACGTGCCCCACAGTGGCACGTCGTCATTCCTGGTGGAAATATCAGGCCGTATTGGTGAATAGTGTCAGGACGCCTTCGGCAATGTTGATCGCAACGACCTGCGACGAGGTCAGACCCTTCGCCTTGAGCGCGGATGCCGCCTGGGGAGTCGCGTCAATCGTCTTCCGGAGCGATTGAATATCGTCATCGCTTGTCTGTGCGACGATTTCATCGACCTTCGAGCGCACGGCTGGTTGCAGGTCCTTAATGTCGACAACCTGGATCTGGCGGATGACGGTGCTCTGAGCGGTCGGCGATTCTGCTCCCGATTGCGACGATGTTCCTTGCGCCTGCACGAAAGTCGGCGTCCCGAAGGAGAGGGTTGCGATAACGAGGGGTGCCATGAAGCTGCGCATGGTCATGCCTTTCCAAGGTGAACAACCTGAAAACGCTATCCTCGAAATCTGGTTGTCGTCTGCTTCCGTTGGGGCCATTCGGTGAAAGCTATGCGGCCACAATGCGAGCACTTCCTGCCGGAAGCGCAGCCAATTCTCGGCAGCGGCGGCTGTGATCTTTGCAGAAAGTTGCGCTACGATCAGGGCAGGGATCCGACGCAGGCGCGCCCGCAATTGCGGGAGCGGCGGATCGACAAATGCTAGGGATCAAAGACCAGATGGAACAGCCAAGCGGACACGAGCAGAACGCCGACCAGATCGCTTATTGGAACGGCCCCAGCGGGCAGCGCTGGGCCGATCGCCATGCGGTGCAGGAGAAGCTGCTCGGGCCCATTGCCGATGTGCTGATCGATCGCGCCAAGCCTGAGCCGGGCGAGCGCGTCATCGACGTCGGCTGCGGCTCCGGCGCCACCACGGTGGCGTTCGCAAAGGCTGTGGCGCCGAACGGGTTCGCGCTCGGCCTCGATGTCTCCGAGCCGATGCTGTCGCAGGCGCGCGCGTTCGCGCCAAAGGGTCTGCCGCTCGATTTCGTGCAGGCGGATGCGACCGTCTATCCGTTCGAGCCCGCGAGCTTCGATCTGCTGGCCTCGCGCTTCGGCGTGATGTTCTTCGCCGACCCAATCGCATCCTTCACCAATCTGCGCCGCGCGCTGAAGCCATCCGGGCGGCTCGCCTTCGCCTGCTGGCGCGAGCCGAAGGAGAATCCCTGGATGATGGCGCCGCTGATGGCGGTCTACAAGCACGTTCCGAAGATGCCGCCGGTCGGGCCGGAGGAACCGGGCCCGTTCGCCTTCGCCTCGGAGGAGCGCGTGACGCGCATCCTGAAAGGCGCGGGCTTCGTCGACGTGGCGATGGAGCCGCACAATCTGCCGATGGACGTCGCCATCGGCGGCGGGCTCGATGCCGCCGTCGACGGCGCGCTCCAGATCGGCCCGGCCAGCCGCGCCCTGCAAGGCCATCCGCCGGAGACCTATGAGGCCGCCAAGGCTTCGATCCGCGAGATGCTCGCGCCGTTCCTGAAGGACCAGAGCGTGACACTCCAGGGCGCGATCTGGATCGTGACGGCGAAGGCGGGGTGAGGCCCCGCACTCTCTCCGCGTCATTGCGAGGAGCGCTTGCGACGAAGCAATCCAGACTGCCTCCTCGGAGACAGTCTGGATTGCTTCGCTACGCTCGCAATGACGACGTGGATAGGCCGGAGAATTCTACACCACATCATCCGGCGCCAGCGCGCAGCCGTTGTCCGGATGGGTCTCGATCTGGAGCGTGGTGTGGCCGATGCGGAACGAGGTCTTCAGCAACTGCGCGGTCTCCATCAGGAAGGCGTCGCCTGTACCGGCGGGCATCACGAGGTGGCAGGTCAGTGCCGTCTCCGTGGTCGAGATCGGCCAGACGTGGAGGTCGTGAATCCCTGACACGCCAGGCCGCTCCAGCAGAAACACCTTGATCGCGGCGATGTCGGTGCCCTTGGGTGCCGCCGCCATCGACATGTCGATCGAGCCGCGCAAGAGGCTCGTCGTGCTCCAGAGGATGGTGGCGCAGATGACGAGGCTGGTGACGGGATCGAGCCAGAGCCAGCCGGTCCAGATGATCAGCGCCGCCGAGACCACGACGCCGAGCGAGACCGCAGCGTCGGCCGCCATGTGCAGATAGGCGCCCTCGATGTTGATGTCGTCCTTGCGTCCGCTCGCGAACAGCAGGGCGGTAAAACCGTTGATGAGGATGCCGATACCTGCGACCACCATCACCGTGATGCCTGCGACCGGCTCGGGCTGTTGCAGGCGCAGGATCGCCTCCCAGCCGATGGCGCCGGTCGCGACCAGCAGGAACACCGCATTCGCAAGTGCCGCAAGGATGGTGGAGGCGCGCAGGCCGTAGGTGAAGCGGCCGCTCGGCGCGCGCTTTGCCGCGATCGAGGCGCCCCAGGCAATGACGAGGCCGAGCACGTCGGACAGGTTATGACCGGCGTCCGCGAGCAGCGCGGTGGAGTTGCCGATATAGCCATAGATCGCCTCGGCGGCGACCAGCGCGGTATTGAGAGTGATGCCGATCGCGAACGCCTTGCCAAAATTGGCGGGCGCATGGACATGCGCGTGGTCATGAGCATGACCATGACTGTGATCATGCGAATGGCCGTCATGATCATGATGGTGATGACCATGATGGTTGTGATTGCCCACCTCTAGCGCTCCCCGGAAGCCGCCAAATCAGGCGCCATTGTAGGCGTTTCGCCGGCGACGTCACGGCGGAACAGCACGTAGAGCGCCGGCAGCACCAGGAGCGTCAGCACCGTGGAGGAGATGATGCCGCCGATCACCACGGTCGCGAGCGGCCGCTGCACCTCGGCGCCGGCGCCGGTGGCCAGCGCCATCGGCACGAAGCCGAGCGAGGCGACCAGGGCCGTCATCAGCACCGGGCGCAGCCGCGTCAGCGCGCCCTCGCGGACGGCCTCCACGACGGATCGGCCCTCGCTGCGCAGCCGCTCGATGAAGGCGATGATGACGAGACCGTTGAGCACGGCGACGCCCGACAGCGCGATGAAGCCGACGCCGGCGCTGATGGACAAGGGAATGTCGCGCAGCAGCAGCGCCGCGACGCCGCCGGTCAGCGCCAGCGGCACGCCGGAGAACACCAGCGCCGCATCCGCCGCCGATCCCATCCCCATGAACAGCAGCAGGAACACCAGAAGCAGCGCCACCGGCACCACGATGGTCAGCCGCTTGGTGGCTGAGACCAGCTGCTCGAACTGTCCGCCCCAGCCGATCCAGTAGCCGGGCGGCAGCTTGACCTTTTCGGCCACGGCGCTCTCTGCCTCGGCCACGAAGGAGCCGAGGTCGCGGGCGCGGACATTGGCGGTGACGACGATGCGCCGCTTGCCGTTCTCGCGGCTGATCTGGTTCGGTCCGGGCGTCGCATCGACGGTGGCGACCGACGACAGCGGCACATAGCGCATCTGGGCGAGGGGGGAGGCGGACAGCGCCGTTCGAATCGCCGTGCCGGAGCCGGCCTCCTCACCGGGCGGCAGCGGGATCGGGATGGCCCGGATCGCCTCGAGATTGCCGCGCAGATGCTCCGGCAGGCGGACCACGATGTCGAAGCGGCGGTCGCCCTCGAACAGCTTGCCGGCCGACTTGCCGCCGACTGCGATCTCGACGATGCCCTGCACCTCGCCGATGCTGAGGCCGTAGCGGGCGAGCGCCTGGCGGTCGAGGCGGACGGTGAGGATCGGCAGGCCCGCGACCTGCTCGATCTTGACGTCGCTGGCGCCGCGGATGCCGCGGATCGCGGCCTCCACCTGCCTGGCGGCGCTTTGCAGGATGTCGAGGTCATCGCCGAAGATCTTGACGCCGACGTCGCTGCGCACGCCGGAGATCAGCTCGTTGACACGGAACTGGATCGGCTGGGAGATCTCATAGGCGCTGCCGGGAATCTCGTCAGCAGCATGGTCTATGGCCTCGATCACCTCCGATTTCGGCTTGTCCGGGTCGGGCCATTCGGCGCGCGGCTTCAGCATGATGTAGCCGTCGGTCTGTGCCGGCGACATCGGGTCGGTCGCGATCTCGGCGGTGCCGATGCGGGTGAAGAACTCCTTCACTTCAGGGATCTGCTTGATGCGCTTCTCCAGCGCCTTCTGAAGGTCCAGCGACTGGGTGAGGCTGGTGCCGGGAATCCGGATCGACGCCAGCGCGATGTCGCCCTCGTCGAGGCTCGGAATGAACTCGCCGCCCATGCGCGCGGCGGCGATGCCGCTCGCAACCACGATGACGACGGCCATGATGGCGACCGCGGCCCGATTGTCGATGGCAAAGCGGAGCAGGGGGAGATAGCCGCGCTTCGCCGCCCGCATGAACAGGTTCTCATGCTCGGACACCTTGCCGGTGACGACGATGGCAACGGCCGCCGGCACGAAGGTGATGGAGAACAGCACGGCCGCGCCCAGAGCCATCAGCACGGTCAGCGCCATCGGCGTGAACATCTTGCCCTCGACGCCCGTCAGCGTCAGCACGGGCAGGTAGACCACGGCTATGATCAGCGTTCCGAACAGGCTCGGCTTGATGACGTCGCTCGACCCGCGGAGGATCGCGCCGAGCCGTTCGGAGGTCGTCAGCAGCCGGCCTTTTTCGCGCTGGGCCGCGGCCAGCATGCGCAGGCAATTCTCGACGATGATCACGGCGCCGTCGACGATGATGCCGAAGTCGATCGCGCCGAGGCTCATCAGGTTGGCGCTGACCTTGGTCTCGACCATGCCTGATATCGTCATGGCCATGGACAGAGGAATGACGCAGGCCGTGACCAGTGCGGCGCGGATGTTTCCGAGAATCAGGAACAAGACGGCCACGACCAGCGCGGCGCCTTCCATCAGGTTGTTCCGGACGGTGCGGATGGTGGCCTCGACCAGATCGGTGCGGTCGTAGACGGTCCGCGTCACGACGCCCTCGGGCAGAGATTTGGCGATCTCCTCGAGCCGGGCTGCGACGCGGCGGGCCACGCTGCGGCTGTTCTCGCCGATCAGCAGCATGGCGGTGCCGAGCACGGTCTCCTCGCCGTCTCGCGTCGCCGCGCCCGTGCGCAGATCGCGCCCCTCGGTGACGGTCGCGACGTCCCTGATCCTGACGGGATTGCCGCCGCGCGAGCCGATCACGATATCCCGGATTTCACCGATATTGCCGACCTGGCCCGGTGAGCGAACTAGGTATTGCTCGCCGTTGCGCTCGATATAGCCGGCGCCGACATTGGCGTTGTTGGCGGCGAGCGCCGTCATGACGTCGCGAAAGCCGAGCTTGTAGGCCATCAGCTTGCCGGGGTCCGGCAGCACGTGGAACTGCCGCTCGAAGCCGCCGATGGTGTTGACCTCGATCACACCAGGCACGTTGCGAAGCTGCGGCCGGATGATCCAGTCCTGCACGGTGCGCAAATCGGTCAGCGAATAGTCGTGACCGCCTTGCGTCTTGACGTCAGTCTTGGCGTCCGTCTTGGCCTCCACGGTGTACATGAAGATTTCGCCGAGCCCGGTCGAGACCGGACCCATCGCGACCTCGACGCCCGCCGGGAGCTGGTCCTTCACCTGCTGGATGCGTTCACCGACGAGCTGGCGGGCGAAATAGATGTCCGTGCCGTCCTTGAAGACGACCGTCACCTGGCTGAGGCCGTAGCGGGACAGCGAGCGGGTGTAGTCGAGCCTGGGCAGGCCGCCCATCGCGGTCTCGACGGGAAAGGTGATGCGCTGCTCGGTCTCGAGCGGCGAATAGCCGGGCGCGCGGGTGTTGATCTGGACCTGGACGTTGGTGATATCGGGGACGGCATCGATCGGCAGGCGCTGGAAATTCCAGCC
Organism: Bradyrhizobium sp. CCBAU 53415; assembly: GCF_028128735.1. NCBI lineage: Bacteria > Pseudomonadati > Pseudomonadota > Alphaproteobacteria > Hyphomicrobiales > Nitrobacteraceae > Bradyrhizobium > Bradyrhizobium sp. CCBAU 53415. Next base: position 1,497,473 of record NZ_LBJF01000027.1, read on the forward strand.
GCCGAAGGCGAGGGCGCCGAGCGCGAGCAGAAGGACCAGCCAGCGCTGATGCAGCGAGAAGGCGAGGATGCGCTCAATCATGCTCGGCCTCGCCCTTGCCCATCTCCGCCTTCACGACGAAGCTGTTCTCCGCGACGTAGTGCTCGCCGGCCGCAAGACCGGCCTTGATCTCGACGAACTTCGGATCGGAATCGCCAAGCTCGACCGGGCGTGCCTCGATCTTGTCGCCGTCCTCGCGCACGAACACGATGGTCTTGTTGTCCAGCGTCTGGATCGCGCCGCGTCGGACGGCGACGGCAACGTTGCGCGCCGCGAGGATCAGCCGCGCCGTGACGAACAGGCCGGGACGCAAGCGGCCGTCCGGATTCGGCAGCACCACGCGCGCCAGTGCGGTCTGGGTCTCGCTACTGCCGATCGGTGCCATGTAGGAGATCGTGCCCTTGATCTCGCCGCGGCCGTCGTCGGGATCGATCAGCACCTCGTCGTTGAGGCGTACGCGGCGGAGGTCCTGCCGGTAGATCGACAGATCGACCCAGATCGTGGAAAGGTCGGCGACCACGAAAGCCGGCTTCTGCTCGGAGGCGTACTCGCCGAGCGAGATCTGACGCTCGATGATGGTGCCGGCGATCGGCGCCTTGAGCTCGTAGACCGTGAGGCTCTGGTTGCTTTCGATCGCGGCGAGCAGATCATCCTTGGCGACCTTGTCGCCGATGCGCTTCTGGATGGATTTGGCGAGGCCCGGAAAGCGCGGCGTCACCTGCACCACGGCCTCCTGGTTGGCGCGCAGGATGCCGTTGAAGGCGAGCGTATCGGTCAGCGTTGCGCTCGCGGCTTCCGCCAGCGTGACGCCCGCGGCCGCGAGCTTGACGTCGGAGATCCGGATGCGGTCGGCGCCGTGCTCGTCCTGCTCGACATGGTCGTTCGGCTTCTTCTGTTCAGAATGTTCCACATGCTCCGCGGGGGCGAGCTTTGCCGGCGCGAGCCGGGAATAGCCATAGGCGCCGAGGGCGGCGGCAATCATGGCGATCAGGATGGTGGAGGCCGTCCTCATCGTGCGCTCTCCCGCGCCAGCGTGAAGGGATTGCCGACGAGGCCCTCGATGGTCGCAACGCCGACGTGGAAGTTCTGCAGCGCCTCCTGCTCGCGCAGCCGCGCCTGGGTGACGCTCGCCTGCGCGTCGAGCACCTCGAGCAGGGTGAAGCGGCCCTGGCCGTAGCCCTGCGAGATCGCTTCCGACGCTTCAACGGCCTTGGGGATCGCGGTCTCACGCAGCACCGCGAGCTCGCGCAGCGAGCCCCGGAGCGAGTCGTAGGCGCGGCCGGCGATCACGATCAGCGTGTTGCGGTTGGCCTCGCGCTCGGCGCGGGTCCTGGCGAGGCTTTCCTGCGCCGAGAGGATGTTGCCCTGGTTCTGGTCGAACACGGGAATCGGCACGGAGAAGGTGAGACGAACCGCGTCGTCATTGGTCTCGCTGAAATGACGCCAGCCGGCGGCGATCCGCACGTCGGGATAGGGCTTGAGCCGCGCCAGCAACAGCTCGGCATTGCGCTGCGCGTAAACGGCGGTCCAGCGCACCAGTTGCGGATTGGCGTCGATGGCGGCGATCACCGCCTGGAACGAGGGCGGGCGTCCTGTGGTGTCGAGCCGGCCGGAGACCTCGCCGAATTTTGCGGCGGGATCGCCCATCAGCACCGCAAGCTCGCGCCGGGCGCTGGCCAGCGTCGCCTTGAAGCGCTCGCGATCGGCTTTCACCAGGGCGGAGGCGACCTCGGCGCGGCCGGTCTCGGCAGGTGAGGAGGCGCCGGCCTCGACGCGGCGGCGCAGGAGCGGCGTCAGGCGGTCGATGGCGGCGATCTGCTCGTCGAGGATATGAATGCGCCGCTGCGCGCCGAGCACGCTGAGGAAGGCGATCGCGGTCTCCGACAGCACCTCAAGCCGGACGGCCTTGCGCTGGATCGCGGCCACCTCGACGCCGGCGACGCCTGCGGCAATCCGTGCGTCGCGCTTGCCGAACAGCTCGAAGGCCTGGCTGATCTGGAGCGTGGTCTCGGCCGATCGCGTTCCGCGATATTTGCCCGAGCCGAATGAATCGTCCTGTTCGTAGGACAGTTCCGGATTGAGGAGGGCGCCCGCCTGGATGCGCTGGCCCGTGGCGATGCCGACGTCGCGCTCCGCCGCGGTCAGCCGCGGGCTTGCGGCCAGCGCGCGCGACAACGCGCTCCGCATCGTCAAGGTCTGGGCGTGAGACGGCGCAATCGCGAGTCCGGCAATCAGACACGCCGCCGCGCACGCCAGGCGCGCGGCCATTCCTCTGCAAAACATGAAGCCGACCTGTGAAGGATGAACCTATGGGCGCGGCACGCCCGACCAATCCGCTCAGGCAATAGGCTTGGGAGGTGGAGAGTCGGTATCAGGGACAATTCCGGCAAGCCGGGGGGCCGGCCGCGGGCTCGTTGTCGACATAGGCGCGATCGTGATGATCGATGGCGCCGGCTGTGCCAGCGTCAGCGAGAAGCAGCCATGGCAATGATGGCTGCCCATGGCCTTGTGGTCGCCGTGACCGGAGGCGCCGTCGAGGACTGCGGCGATCTCCGAGCCACCCCCGGGTGTGGTGACGTCGATGTCGTGCGAGCCGTGCAGCGCACCCGCGAGCAGGTAGATGATCGCGATCAGCACGGACAGCAGCCCGCGCCAGTTGCGCGGACGGCAAGTTGCTGAGGGCTGGCGGTTCGCAGGCACGACGTCCTCTGTTGCGGTAGATGCCCGGCCTAGCATGGCGGCGGGAACAGTGTCGACCCGCAACATTGTTACGTCCCTGTAACAATTGCCGCAGCGGCGTGACCGCTCCTCACGGCCGGGCGGTGACGCGCCGATGCGGGACGAAGGTTTTGATGATGTGCGGGGCGGCTCCGGAACGCCACCGCCATTGTCGGCCTTGCGCGGTGACGGCGGCGCGACGGCGTCGTGAACACAGGACAGGAACGGCCGTTGCAGAAACGGAAAGGCCCCAGCCAGCGCTGGCCGGCTGAGGCCTTGTGCTCACAATCTTCATCCTTGGGACTCCCACAAACAATTCGCATCTCGTCCGTTCGTTCCCACCGCTCCGTCGAATTTGGAACATTCCTGATACGCCGCGATTAGCGAGCAGAAGAAGCGAAGGAGGACGGACAATGGACGGACTGATTTATTTGATCGGCTTGATCGTCGTCATCATGGCGATCCTGTCGTTCTTCGGCCTGCGTTGAGAGAGCCGCAATGACGGTTGAAACGCTCATGCGGGACGAAATCACGGAGGGCGGCCTCGAGGGGGAGGCGCCCCGAAGCATCCAGTGGAGCTCGGTATTCGCCGGCGCGCTCGCCGCGGGCGCGATGTCTTTCATCTTGGTCGGCTTTGGCGCAGCCGTCGGCCTCGGTGTCAGTTCGGCCTCGCCGACATGGCGCGATGCATCAGCGGCGCTGGCGTTGCTCTCCGGCTTGTACCTAATCATCCAGGCGGTGATCAGCTTCGGCTTCGGCGGTTACATCGCCGGCCGGACGACGCGTCGGGCGCCCGCGCTGGCGACGACCGAAGACGATGGCGAGCGCCGGGACGGCCTGCACGGGCTGACCTCCTGGGCCTTGGCCGTGCTGGCCGGCGCGGCTCTGCTCGCGCTCCTCGGCGCTGCTGCGATCGACCGTTCGCCGATGCGCAGCTCGGCGAGCAACACGTCCACGGCGGAGCCCCTGTTGAGCTACGAGCTCGACAAGCTGTTCCGCGCGCCGCGCCGCCCGCCAAATATCGATCTGAGGGAAGTGCGCGCCGAAGCGGGGCGTATCCTGATGACGTCGTCCAGCCACAGCGGCGTCAGCACCGACGATCGGGCGTATCTCGTACAACAGGTCGCCGCCGTTACGGGACTGGCGGCTCCCGACTCCGAACGGCGGGTCGATGCGCTGATCGCAGACTCGAAGACGGCCATCAGCCGCGCGCGCCGCAACTCGATCATCGTGGCGTTCTCGATCGCCGCCGCGACCCTGATCGGTGCCGCAGTGGCCTGGGCTGCAGCCGTCGCCGGCGGACGGCATCGCGATGGTGAACCGTTGCCGAACTGGATGGCAAGCTCGAACCGCTTCCATCGCAGCCCGCGCGCAATGCCGGTGCCGTAAGCTCGAAAACGGACGGCCGGGCGCAAGCCCGGCCATAACGGACGCCTGTAGGAAGAAGCCTCAGGCCTTCTCCTCCCAGATCATCGCCAGATGCACGATGGTCTGCACCGCCTTTTCCATGTCCTGCCGACTGACCCATTCGAGCCGCGAATGAAACGCGTGCTCGCCGGCGAAGATGTTGGGGCAGGGCAGTCCCATGAAGGACAGGCGAGAGCCGTCGGTGCCGCCGCGGATCGCGGTGCGCATCGGGCGCAGGCCGGCGCGGCGGATGGCCTCGATGGCGTATTCCAGCACGTGCGGGTGACGGTCGATCACCTGCTTCATGTTGCGGTACTGCTCCTTGACCTCGAATTTGTAGGTCGAGCGCGGATAGTCCTTCATCACGTCCTTGACGATGGCCTCGAGCAGGACTTCCTTCTCCCTCAAGCCTTCCTCGGTGAAGTCGCGCACGATGAAGGAGAGCGTCGCCTGCTCCAGCGCGCCCGCGATGCCGATCGGATGCAGGAAGCCCTGCTTGCCCGAGGTCGTCTCCGGCGAGCAGCCTTCCTTCGGCAGCCGCTCGACGATGGCGGCCGCGATCTTGATCGCGTGCTCCATCTTGCCCTTGGCGTAGCCGGGATGGGCGCTGACGCCGTTGATGGTGATGGTGGCGCCGTCGGCCGAGAAGGTCTCGTCCTCGACGCAGCCGGCGCTCTCGCCGTCCATGGTGTAACCGAAATCGGCGCCCAGCTTCTTCAGGTCGACATTGTCGACGCCGCGGCCGATCTCCTCGTCCGGCGTGAACAGGATCTTGATGGTGCCGTGCTTCACATCGGGATTGTCGATGAAGAAATGCGCGGCATCCATGATCTCGGCGACACCGGCCTTGTTGTCGGCTCCCAGCAGCGTGGTGCCGTCGGTGGTGATGATGTCGTTGCCGATCTGGTTCTTCAGCGCGGGATGCTCGGCAAGGCGGATCACCTGGCTGGTGTCGCCCGGCAGCACGATGTCGCCGCCGCGATAGTTCTTCACGACCTGGGGCTTGACGTCCTTGCCGGTGACATCGGGCGAGGTGTCCATGTGCGAGCAGAAGCAGATCACCGGCACCTTCTTGTCGGTGTTGGCGGGGATCGTTCCGTAGACGTAGCCGTACTCGTCGAGATGAGCGTCCTCGACGCCCATGGCCTTCAGCTCGGCGGCGAGCACGCGGCCGAGATCCTTCTGCTTCCCGGTCGAGGGCGAGCTGGGAGAGTCCGGGTCGGACTGGGTGTCGATTGTGACATAGCGCAGGAAGCGCTCGGTCACGGTATGCGAAAAGATGAGGGAGGACATTTCTGGTCAAACCGCCGGGTCTTTGGGAGCAGGTCTTGGGGAAGCAAGGCGGTATATCAGAAAAGCGGGCCGTGATGCGGCCAGAACGAGCTCGGATCAGGCCTAATGAATCGTAAGTGCTAGATCGCCTCTTTCAGTTCCTTCACCGGACGGAATGCGACCTTCCTGCTGGCCTTGATGTGGATCGCTTCGCCGGTGCCGGGATTGCGGCCAGTGCGGGCGGCCCGCTTGCGGACCTGGAGGATGCCAAGGCCCACGATGCGGACGCGGTCGCCCTTCTTGAGGTGCTTGGCGATCAGGTCGACCATGTCGGTCAGGACGGCCTCGGCGTGCTTTTTCGACAGGTCCTGGCGCTCCGCGATGTCTGCGGCGAGGTGCTTGAGCGTGATGGTGGCGGGGGCGGCTGCCTTTTTCGCCGAATCCTTCTTAGCCACGACTGGCCTCCTCAATTCCAATGACAGGGAAGCCCCGGAAAAGCCGGAAACGCGAGGGGGCACCCTAGGTCCCGGAAGGCGTAGACGATTCGAGCGTCGGCTGACTATGCCGAGAGTTCCCGCCGGACATCGGCAATCACCGGCGCAGATGCGACAGGCGTCGAGGAATTCGGGCTAAGACTATGAAGGGATTACCAAAATGGCGCGAGAGACGGGGCTCGAACCCGCGACCTCCGGCGTGACAGGCCAGAGGTTTATCTAGCAATATCAAGGACTGTTCCGAGCTTTTGGCAGCCTATGGGCCGCCGAAAAGCTCTCGAAGTTGGAACGCGTCCCATTCCGCCGCTGTCCCCTATTTCAGCGTGCGATCGAGAGGCGAGCCCGGACGTGCGGAGCGCCGCCCGATGACCGGCAAAAAGCTCGACAGCATCCCCGACAACGCGAAATCGGCGTACAGCGGTCGCCGCCACCTGGGATGGCTAAGTGCCCAGCGGCAAGTCTTCCTTTCTGGCCGTGTTGCCCGACAGAACAATCCTCGGCGCCTACCCTACGGAGCTGCGGGCGCGCAATCAATTATGGACCGGCGGGGACGTCGAACCGTGATGCCCGAAGCCGAAATCTTCCAGCGTGATGACGGTTGGTACGAGGTCGGCTTGCACCAGCCGATTGGACCATTCGAGACGCGGCAATTCGCCGTGGCCGTCGCGACCCACCAGCTCGCGCGCACCGCGTGGTTGCGGAAAAATTCCAAACACCGGACGGAGGGAGGAGCATGAGCGACAACGTTATCCGGTTTCCGCACTTCGATGCCGCCGCATTCGAGGAGTCCGAGAAACGCCACAAGCGCCGCGAGGCGGCGGCGTGGGCAATCAATCGGTGTGTCCGCAAGCATATTCTGAAGGGCTGCACGCTGGCCGAGATGGTTGCCGAGTTGCGGCTTGAGGCCGAGACGATCGAGGCGGTGGGGATCGAGGATTTGCCGAGCGAGCTCGGGGGAGCAGTCTAACCCAAAAAAGAACCGGCGGAGTGGAGGCCCCGGCCGGTTCAAAAGGTATTATATGCGAGTCAGTACAAAACCACAAACCACCGCCGACATCAAGACCGATCGTGCGCTGATAGCGCGCGGCCGCCTCAAAGAAGCTCGGCAATGGTTTGAGCATTGCGGGTGGAAGACGCTTCCCAGGAACGACCGGCTGATGCCGATCCTGCGATGGGGCGCCGACCATGCCCACATGGCCGATCCAAGCGATCCGCGCCGATCCGTCCGCCGCTGGTGCAGGAGGTGGGCGCCATGGCTGGACGAGCCCGCCATAGATCAAATCATCCGCTACACCAAGACATCAAACAAACGTTGGGCGGCGGATCAGTGCGCGGCCGTTCTCAACATCACCGTGCGCGACCGCCACAAGCTCTCATTTCGTTTCATCGGTGCTTGCGATGACGCAGGGTATGAATTCCGGTTGAACATCTCGCGCGCCAAGGCGGCCGAGCGATCTCGACGGTGCCGTGCCAAGAATTCGACGGGTGCAAAACCTGGACGTCCGAAGTCGCCGGGGGTGAAGCAATGGCATCTTCTGGGCATCAGTCGAGCCACCTATTTTCGCCGGAAATCGCTTGGAAACGAGGCGAAATCGCCGACAAATGAGACCGAAAAGCCGTCACGCCACATAAGTAAGAATATACACCGTGACGGCATTTCAGTCTCACGAGTTCAGGTCCGTGCCAGACCCAATCTTGTGAAGCCGACGAGGGGCGCTATCGCGCCGGCCTTCGGCCAGAGCGTCGCCCTGACGGGCCACGCTCTCGTCATCCTGCGTCCGCGGCCGCACCTGCATTTCGATGTGAAGGGCGGGGCAGGAGAGGGCACAGCTACAACAACTCAGACCATAGCGGCGGCGGGGTGATGATGACACCATCAACACCGAACATGCCGCAACACCACTTGGCTCGGCATAGGCGAGAGCATTGCTTCGCAAGGCTCTCTCGGCGAGCGCTACACGCTCGCGCTTTGCTTCCGCCTGGGGGCGCATGTGCGCCCCCCCGCCCCCCCGCACTGAAGGTTGCTGAAAGAGCCGGGCAAGCCGAGCACAACGACACCACACCGAGTTGTCGTCGCCCCCAGACCCGCCCCGCCAGCAAGCCCACTGGTAAGCCCACTGGTGAGAGTTTGCGGTCGCGGACACAGTTTCGCGCCCGCGACCTAAACCAACGCGCCGTGGGCCGCCCCAGCCTCAGCAATCGGGCAATGGCGCAAACTTTCATAGGAACCCTGTTTTTGACTGGCCGGGCGCGAGCGCGACGCTTCCGGCATTTCAGCATATTTGGGATTTCGGAAAACACGGTTTGTTTGTCGGAGAGAAGCCTGTGATGTACGGCAGAAGGCATAGGAATATGTTCCCTTTCGCCCCCAAGGCGCTGCGCCGGGCGATCCTGAGAATGCTCGATTCCGGCCGTTCCATGAACGCGTACGAGGTTGCGGGTTGCTGTTTCTCGTTCCGGCCGCGATGCAACCCCGGCTGGCGCATGCCGCGCGAGGCTGAGGTTGTCTCGGTCAGACGCGCGCTCCGGTATCTCATTGCTGCCGGCAAGGTCAGGACATGTGGCAAGTCCCGCCGTTTCCCGCACAAGCGCAGATGCTTCAATTACGAGCTGGTGCGATGACCGACGACGATCTCCGCAAGGCCATTGCGATTCACCAGAACGCAGCCGCGCTCTTGGAGGCCGAGCTGATCGCCCGCGAGCGCGCCAGAGCGACGGCGCGGGATGACGACTCCTCACTCATAACACCAGGGGAAGCGACAAGGATTTGCGGGCGCGATGAAACCACCGTGAGAAAGGATTGCGCGAACAATCAGACGCATCTTGGTGGTTTCGCGGTGAAGCTGGGCGGCCGGTGGCGCATATATCGCGGCAAGTACACCAAACACATCGAGCAACACGGGCTGTCGCGTTTTAGACGCTGATGCGCGCGCGTTTGCGCCTTTCCTGCGTGGCGAGGGTGAGTGCGCTTGGGCAGTATGCTTCTGCCGGTGCGGTTGTCTCGTCAGCCAGCGGTGCCGGCGCCTAACTGGGTTGTTGCGGACCTGGGGCGGCACGGAAAAGGTCTTCCAAGAACGATTCCGTGTCGCCTCTTCTGTTTTCAGAATGGAAGGGTGACATGGCGCAAGAGAACAGACGTTGTGGCGATTGCCGATTTTCCGAGAGGATGATCACCGGATCTGGCGCCAGTTACGACTACCAGCGCCAATGTCGTCGCAGCGCCCCCACCGCGTACTCCAATGGCGGAGCCGGGCATTGGCCTCGCGTTCTCCTCGATGACTGGTGTTTCGAATTTGAAGCCGCGCGCGGAGGAAGCCCCCGACCGGGTCAGCGTGCCGCCACCGCCAAGAACATCCCCAGCGCCACCGCCGCGAACGTTGCCGCAGACTGGAGCGATGTGATCGCCCAACTCAACAGCAGCAACAACCGGAAAGATTGAAGGCAAGAAAAATGGAGAACGTCATGTCCAACTCATCCGGCGCCAAAGCCGATCTAGCGACCGTCGAGGTCGCGCTGTTGATGCTGGACGAAGCCAAGCCGACCGCGATCCGCAACACGGCAACGTTCGCGGAGTGGCGCGTCAAGCACGATGCGCTCGATGCCGAGCGGGAGCGGCTTAGCGAGCTGATCGTTACGCTGGAGCACGAGGAGTGCGAGGCCAAGGCCGCGGCGGAGGCCGTCGCGCTGCGCGAGCGTTACGATGAATGCAGGGCCGCAAATCAGAAGTTGGCAGCCCGCATCAAGAGCGATTTGAAAAAGGCCAACGCGATCCTGGTCGCGCTCCTACGGGACACCGCCCAAGCCGATATCGCCACCGGCGCTGTCAATGCTCAGTTGCCAGATGGCCTTGAGCCGCTTGTTCCGCCGGAAGCGATCGCGCGGACTCGTGCCGGGCTCCCTCGCCAGGATCTGACGAGCAAGCGCACATGGTTGTGGACGACGGAAGGCGGCATGCTGATCGGCGATCAAGACAGCGTGAGAGACTACGGCGGCGGCCGCGGTCGTATCGGGCAGGGCTCATACACGACGCTATGCCACCTCGCGCTGTACGACGAAGTCGAATTTCATCCGGAGGAGCCCGCCCAGCGACCGCACTCGCTGTGGCAGATGCGGTTGGTTGGCGCGAGCGGCCCGCATTACGAGTACGACGGGACGCGCTGCAATCACCCGCACGATGTGCTGGCAGAATTGGCCAGGGGCGAGATCGCCGCGGAGCCGCACGAGCGCCCGATCGAAATCGAATTGCGTCCCGTGCCCACGGTCGACGAGGCCAAGCACGAAAGCATCAAGTCGCCGCCGGCTGGCACAGTCATCTCCTAGAAGCTGCCGGCGTCCCGGCGCCGCATGGTTTTTCATCGGACCATGCGGCGCCATCAATTCAAAGGGTAACGGGTAAATGTCGAAGATTATTGAAGCCCGCGCGATTCTGAGCGCGAGTGACAAAACTGGCGACACGTTCGACAAGCTCGCGTCGAAATTCAAGAGCGTTGAGAAAACCGCGAAGGCGCTGGAAGGCGTTCGGTTTTCCGGAATGGGCGACGACCTGGAGAAGCAACTGCGGCGCCTGCGGGTCGCTGAGAAGGACATCGCGGCAATCTCGAAGGAGTACGGCAATTTCTACGAGAAGGTGTTCGCGGGGCCTCGGGACCGGCGCCCGTCGATCATGTTCGATCCAAACTCTGCGCACAATCGGATGCTGCGCCAGTGGCGAACGCAAGTCGTTGGACACTACCAAGCCATCGCCGATGCGCAGGACGATGCCGAGAAGTCTGGCAAGCGGTTCTTCGCCACTGCCGGTGCCGCCGCGCTCCGCTGGGGCCTGCTCGCCGGAGGTGTCGGCAGCACCGCGTACATGGCAAACAGGGCCGCGCGCTTCACGTTCGACAGAACGAAGGAACTGAGCCGCGAGAGCACGAAGCAGCGCCAAGCCGGTCTCACTCAGGCGCAGAGCGACGCAATCAGCGAGGAGGCCGACAGGCAGTCTGCGCTGTACCCATCCGTATCGCGAACGGAATTCCGAGCCGCGGGCCGTGAAGCCACGATGCAGCTTGGCAGCTCCGAAGCGGGCCTCGCGATGATGCCGACCCTGGGGCGGTTCATGACATCCGGAAAAGTGCTCTGGGGCTCGGATAAGATCGACGAGCAAATGCGCAAGGCGTTGCAGGTCATAGACGCTCGACAGATTACGGACCCCGCACGAGCAAACAATCTGTTGGATGCACTGCTGCGGGCCTCGCAGGTCGAGGGCGGCGCCGACTACTCGGCCGCGGATCTCCGCTCGGCCATCCGCTACGGCCGCGACATGACGCGAGGGCAGAGCGATCGGTTCATTGCATCGGTGCTTCCTTCGCTAGGCGTCGACATGGGCTTCACCCAAGCCGGCACGGGTCTAGCCTCGATGCACTCCGCGCTGATCGGCGGACGGCAGAAGAAGGAAGCTGATGCGTTTCAACGTGCTGTCGGTTTGCGCAATGACACCGGACTAGTCGGGCAGGGCGTCTTTGCTCGCGACGTCGATAAGTGGTTCGACGAGTACTTTATCCCGGCGATGCAGAAGGCTAAGGTCGACACCAGCGACCCGGCGGCGGTCGCGGCATTCAACGCGAAGTTCTTCAGCAACAGGACGGCAGCCGACGTTGCCGGAAACCTGGTGAGCGGCCAGGCGCAGCGCATGCGCCGGCGTGAACAGCAGGAGCGCGCCACCGGCATGTCCGGAGCGGAGAACCTGCACCGTCAGGATGTCGGAGTCGCGCTCGAAGCAGTCAGCACGCAACTGGCGAATCTCGCCTCGAATGCGAAAGTTGCGGAAGCGTCGATCGGCACGCTCAACACCGTGATGGGCGCGCTTCAGAAGTTCAACAGCGCGGTATCAGGCGGCGAGCACGCCGGACTGTTCAAAATTCTGAGCGATTTCGGGACGGCGGCCGGCCGTACAATGTCTGGCACCGGACGCGACATCGAGGCCATCGGCAACGCGATCGTGGCGGCGGACAAGTTCATGGAAAACGCGCCGTCATGGATTGCAGGCGCCGCGCGATCTGGCGCCAACAACAATCCCCGAGTCGGGGGCGGGAGGGGCTGGCCGTCGTCGACAGATGCGGTGCCGTTCGTGCAAGGGTCCGACGCCGCAACGTATTCGCCAGCCGCTGGCCGCTGGGTCTCGGGCAACCCGCGCACCGGCGGCAATCGGATGCTCGCTCCGCCGTCATTTCCGGCGCCCGAGGTGTCACCAACGATGACCTACGGCACCGGCGCAAGCCAGGTCACGGCGCAGGTCACCGGGGAAGTCCACGGCACCGGCAAGTTTGACATCAACGTCAACGCCGGCTCGTCGCTGATCGAAGTGGTAAGGCGCGCTGAAGCCGTCATAGCCCTCGCGGGCCATATCTCCAGCAACGGCCCAGGCTCTACCGGCAAGAGCAGTCCGGACGCCGCCGCGCCGTCCAACCCACGCCAAGACTCAACCTGGAATCTGGCGCCATGACCCGACGACGCAGCACGGAAGAGCGCCTGAAGGAGCTGGAGTATCTCGTCGACGACGTGACGCGGCGGAACATGGTCGTTCAAGCGTTGTTTGCGACGTCGCTCGGCATGCTGTTGCGGCAGATTCCCGATGCATTGCGCGCCGAGATGATGCGCGAGCTGCGGGCCTGCACGTATTTCGAAACAAGCGCGCCAGATCCGCTGCGAGCTGAAACGGCCGCACTGGAGTTGGAGGAGTCTTTCGACGGGATGCTCGACATGGTCGAGCACATAGCACGAGCTACACAACAATGAAGATTGGAACGTTGAGGAAGTTTGACGAGGTGCGGGGCTATGGCTTCATCCGACCAGACGAAGGCGACTCTGATTTTTTCGTTCACATCAAGGCCTTCAAAAAGATCGGCATTGTTCCAGAAATCGGAATGCGCCTCGAATTTGAAGAGTGGCCGACCAAGGATGGCCGCCGCCGGGCAGGGCGGCTGTTTCCCGAGCAACACGGAGAATAAGCCATGCGTTTTGGAGTCGGAGTCCGTTTTCCCGTTCCCAATGCCGTCGCGCTTGTCGGCAAGGCGTTTTCCATCAGTCGCGTGAAGGCCGCCGCCATCGGCAAAACGCCGCTGGCCGGCAAGATAGCCTCGCGCCTCGCATTCCGCTCTGCGCTCGGAAGCGTCCCCATCATCACGACGAGTTCGATATCGACCGGCTCCAATCTCGGCTTCGATGCATTCATTGCGCACATTGATGCCACCAACAGCCCGACCTCCTACGCGATCACCGCGGGGAATCCGTCGGGTTATTTTGCTCTGTACAACACCGGCAATTTGCGCACCGGCCTCTCGGCATCGCCACCGGATGGCGTCTACAATTTGACCGTCACCGCGTCGAACAGCTACGGCACGAGTCCTGCCAAGTCCATCGGCGTGTCGGTCGGCGCGGCGCCGGTCGTTGTGGGAACGACGTTCAATCTGTCACTTCCGGCCACGTCTGGCGCGCACGTCGGCACGATGACGGCAACCAGCGGCACACCGACGTCATGGTCCATCACCGCGGGCAATTCCGCCGGGTACTTCGCAATCGACAATTCCGGCCTGATCACCGTCACGTCCGCCGGCGCGTCGGGCCTGACCGCTCAGACCTACGGCCTGACGGTGCAGGCGACCAACGCGCTCGGCAGCAACACTGGCAGCGTTAGCATCGTCGCCTCGGCCGTTGCGAGCCCCGGAGATGGATCTGCGAATGCTCCTACCGGAGCAGCCCAATTCCCGAGTCTGCTTAACGCAATGGCCGCGCGTCCACCCTGGAGTGTTGCCGGCGTCGACTATCGCACCGGCATCAATACCGGCGTGACGCTGAAAGATCCCGCCACCATTTCCATCGCAGGTGTCGACGTGGACACCGGCTCGCGCGTCGTCACGATTCTCGGGAACAATGTAATTATCGACGCTTACGACTTCAGCCTGGGCGGCGGCTGGTCTCTCCACGTCGGAAGCGGCAGCCAGATCGGCGGCAGCAACGCCATCATCACGAACTGCAAATTCAGATACAACACGCTTTGGATTCGCAACCAGCCAGGCGCCGGAAATCCCGGCACGACAATCAGGTACTGCGAATTCGATGGCGGCGTCACGGGCGTTGACTCGAACGCTCCCGAATTCCTCATCGATTACCGAGCCAACGGCGACCACATCTTCGAATATAATTGGGTTCATAATGTCGCGTGCGATGTATTCGGCATCTCCGAATATTACGATGACGGAACAATCTCGAAGTGGACGTGCCGTTTCAACGTGATGAACGACTCCGGTTACAACTCGGCGATAGGTTGGCACCCGGACTGGGTTCAGACCTACGGCGGAGCGATCACCGAGATCGACTTCTCATACAACACATTCGCAGAAATCTCCGGCGGCGGCGCGGTGCAGGGCGTCTGCGGCGATCCCGGCGGGCCTTGGTACGGCGGCGCGATTCACCACAACGTGTTCTATTGCGGCGACAGCGTCCACATAAACTTCTTCGTGACGCCCTACACGCCCGGGAGCCAACTGATCGACGTCCACGACAACTACGCTCGCCTAAAAGCTGGCGGTTTCGGAGGGTCTGGCGTCGTGTTCAACTATCCAGGATCGGAAGCCGACGGCAACTTCCACGACAACGTAAATATGTCGACCGGCTCCACATTCGGCTCGTGGAGTGCAGGCGGAACGCCGCCGTGACGATGGACTGACACAAGCATCAATCTCGCAACCCCTCAGGAGGGCATTTTTGGAATGAGCGCAACATTCATCAATTCCTGGTCAGAAAGGCAGGTCAGCGGTGCGTCATCATTCAGCATCACCTTGTCGCTGACCGCCGGAAACTCGGCGGTCCTGATCGGATCGCAGGACAAAGGCAGCCCGCTTCCGACCTCAGTCGTTACCGATGGCGGCACAGGTAGCGACGCCTTCACGCTGACCAGCGTCACCGGCACGAGCGCGAGTTCATTCAGGTACTTTGTCTACTTCCTACCCACGCTCAGTGACACACGGACTGGCGTCACGCTGACCTGGGCCTCTGGGGTTCCATTCGCCGACGCCTTCCTGTGGCAATTCTCAGGGCTCGCCAGCCCTGTGCTTGATGCCGGCGTGGTTGGCACCGGATCAGGGTCCGGGGATGTATCAACATCCTCGACGGGCACGCTGGCCTCGGCCGACGAGTTCGCCGTCGTCTATGGCTGCTCTGCGGTCGAAATTCTTGCCGTTCCTTCGCCGTGGACCAGTGATGGCCGTATTCCAGACACGGGGAGCCGTGGGGGCCATCAGATCCTGACGGCGAACACTGCCATCCAGGGCACTGTGACCAATGACTCCGGCGAATATGTCGTGGTCGCCGCGACCTTCAAGGGCGCCTCCGGCACGGACGTGCTGATGCCGCAGATCTGGATGTGAAGCATTTTGGCGGGGCCGGTCTTTCGCCCCCGCCATTCCCCATGGGCGACGGCGGATGTAACCGCGCCCTGGGGCCGCTCCAGACCTCTTGTTTTGTAGTGTCTGCGAAGGCCCGATTGACATTCGGGCTAGGTGGGTAGCCCCGCATCAAACGGCCCCCAAGGGAGGGAGGGTATCGTTATGGCAAAGCGTCGCAGCCGACTAGAGGACGACGAGGACGACGATAATAGCGGCTGCGAAGCTGGGGACGTTCCGGCATCAGCTCACGCATGGGGACGCGAGCCGTGGCCTGGGAAGCTGCAAGCCATCCTGGACGCGCTGGAGATTGACGCGCTCGACGATGGCTCGCGGCTGTACCTTCAAAGACAGCTCTATATCGCGACCCTGTTTAACGAAGACCGCACCGGGCACGTCATCTTGACCTTGCGGTGCATTACGGAATCGGAGGGCAACTCCGGCGCACTTTCCGAGATGCATATCAGGGCGGTCTCCGGCGCGATCGGGCCATATGCCGATCGCGGCCTCGCCCTTATCGAGGCATTTGACCAAATCTCATTGGTCGGCATCTTTGAGCAGATGCGCGCGCTGGAATACTTCTACGAGAAGGAGGCCACGGACGCGCTGGAGCGGATCTTGCGGCACAAGCTGCGCCGTGCCCTTGATCCAACAGCGCCAGAGCTAGCGCCACCGCCAACGAAGCAAGAGCGCCTTGCCGCGGCCAAGGCGCGTGCCGCCGCGGCAAGGCTTGCGACCGTCGAGCGCAATATCGACATCGGCCGGCAGATGGCCGCGCTTCGTGACATGACTCCATGCAACAAAAAGTTTGGCCGGTTGCGCGCCAAGCAATTCGACTTCCCGCAACGGGAATCCGCGGAAATGCTGAGGGTGGCGCGGATATACGGCGATCGGCCCGAGTTCTATCGCATCACAACTTGGCCTGTGCTGGTGGAGCTATCGGCACCTGGGACTCCACCGGCGCTGCGCCGCAAGGCCGAGGCAAGGATAGCGGCAGGCGAGCGCGTCACCGGCGCAGAGATCATCCGCGCTCGCTGATTTTGAGCGCAGGCTCCGCCGTCTGGACCGGCAAGGGCATCAGGACCTCCAGCGGCCCCGGCCTCACGACATTCCTCTCTACCCGGGCCGTGGGCGTCCTATCGCATCATCGTCTATTCGCTGCCCGCGCGCAGGAGGCGCCGCGTAGGCCTTACCAACCAGCTCTGTGCAAAAGTGGACATAATAAATTTCCGGACGGGACTAGGCTAGCTTGTGCTTGGTCCCAGGCTAGGCAACTTCCAAGGGCTCCAGCATTTAGGGTTGTGCTGGGGCCGTTTTTCTTTCTGCCCTTGGTGTGCTGGTTCATGTTTAACGATGCACTCTTCGATGAGTTGAGGCAGCTGGAGCGCAATGTCGTCGAAGCTGAGCGACGGCTGGCCGAGCAGGAGGCGATGATCGTCCACCTGAAACGACAACACCAGGATGTCAGCAGCGCGCAGGCCGAACTGGAAGTCATGCGCGAGAACCAGCGGCAGCGTCAGCAGGACCGACAGCGGCTTCTATCGTTGCTGCAACGCTAAGGGACGTTCTGCAGTGGGGCTCCACGCGGCATATGGTTCAGCGCCGGGGCCAGGATCGGTGCCGTCCTGCCGGCGGCCGTGCATGCCGCGATGCCGGCCGCCTCTTGCGAGCGGCGCTTCTCCGAGCCCTACGGGAGCAATGTTCACTCCGCGGCCACCTTTTTTATTGCGATTTAGATTGACTGGATATATCGATTTAATATTATTTAATGTTGCAATAACCTAGATTATATAGTGCCCGTGCCTGAGCTTGGAGCCTGAAACGCCGGGCATTTCCCTCAAGCGGCGCAGGGAGACCCAAGTGGCATGGATCGAGATCTCCTTAACGCGATGTCCATCGATGAGTTGTGGGCGCTGCACACCGACGTCGATCAGGCCCTAACCATCAAGCTGATCGCAGCAAAGCGCGACCTTGAGGAGCGGCTTGATCAGCTCGGCCGGAGAGCAGACTGGAACGAACCCGGGAAAAAGCACCACTAAGGCGCGACAGAGCCTCCCGAGCGAGTGTTATAATTCGTGATTAATTGGAATTAACTTAATCTAAGTTTTTTGGGTCGGTGCATGATTTAATTGTTGCCTCGCTAGCAAAAGGGCGGCGCGGCCTTCCCCTCCATTCCCTTGCGCCCGCTCGGAAGGTCCGGCCATGACTGGTCTCCATGATTTCCAGAATTCCCCAGCCCCAGCCCCAGCCCCAGCGTCAATGCGATCGGCCGCTCCCTTAGAATGGGCCAACCCGCCCGAGGCGGGCAATCTCGGCGGTCGAGCGGATGCCGCGGCCGCTGTTCTTCGGCACCGCTTCGAAGTGCTCGCTGCTCAGATTGCCGAGTTGGGAGCGCTTCGCGAACGCGTTCTTGAGGCTGAGCAGAAGATCGCCTCTTGAGCTGACCAAGGCAGGCTGCCTTCGCTTGGCAGAGGAACTCGCAATTGAGGGCTCTTGCGCTTGAACTAGTGATCAAGCGGCAGCAACAACACTGACCTTTTGAGCCGTAGCGTGGCTTGGTGATTCGTTTCTTACGTGGGGATGCAGCAAGGGGAGGCGAGATATGGTCAAGCGAGTTCGGATTACCGCAGGTGATCTGACAGATCACGACATCGGAACAAACGACGTTTTGGTCGGCGCTGCGGACGTGATCAACTTGCTATATGGGGATGCCGGTGGAAGCCTGCTCGATCACGCTATTGGAGGAAATGACACTTTTACCGGCGGCACGAACTCGACGAACTTTTTCGTTGGCGATGCGCGTCGAGACATGTCCGATCACGCGAGAGGTGGTGCCGACACATTCAGCGGTGGGGCGGACTCGATCAACACGTTGATCGGTGACGCGGGCGGAAACATGTCCGATCACGCCACCGGTGGCGATGACACCTTTTCGGGTGGCGACAGCCACTTCCAACAGCCTCCTTCCACGAACATCGCCTACGGTGATGCCTACGACAGTATGTCTGGCCACGCTCGGGGCGGTAACGACACTTACATGTCTGGGATTTTGGCCACCAATACGTTCTATGGCGACGCTGGCGGCAGCATGTCCGACCACGCAAGCGGCGGCCAAGACACATTCACTACAGGCCCTGCGCTGAGTGGGTATAGCGGGACCCCGACCACATTCTTCGGTGACGCCGGCGAAAACATGTCTGGGCACGCAAAAGGGGGCGACGACACGCTAACAACGAATGGCCATAGCAACACCATCCATTATTACGGCGACGCCGGCGGAAACATGTCCGACCGGGCTCAGGGCGGCAACGACGCGTTTACAACGCGCGGCATTCAAGACAACTACTTCTTTTATGGCGACGCCGGCGGCAATTTGTCTGGTCATGCTTCGGGTGGTGACGATACCTTGAGTTTTCTTCCCCACCCTGGCGGCGCGATGAACGACTTCAGCTATTTCTACGGCGATGCCGGCGGCGACATGCTGGAATTCGCGCATGGCGGCAACGACACGATGGACAGCGCTGCAAACGATTTCGGAAGAGCTACCTTCTTTGGTGACGCCGGCGGAAATATGCGGGATCATTCGGTCGGTGGCGATGACAAATTCGTGGGTGGCCCCAGCGCGTCTTTATGCTTGGCTTATGGTGATGCACTGACAATGTCCGGCGATGCGTCCGGCGGCAACGATACGCTTATAGCGGACAGGGTTTTTTCTGGTGGTTACAGCACTTTAGTTGGCGATGCGCAGACTATGGCCGACAGAGCCCACGGCGGCAATGACAAGCTGATCAGCGGCACCGGAAACGACGACATGTGGGGCGACGCTCAAGTAATGCTCGGCCTCGCGAAAGGAGGAAACGACTACTTCGCCTTCAATTTAAACAGCGGTCACGACAAGATCGAGGATTTTGGTCAGGGCCTCTCAAACTTGGGAACCGACCACATCGATGTTTCGGCACTAGGCATCGTGAACTTCAGCGGTCTGACCATCTCAGCATTCGATCTGACGACACACGAGAGCACAATCACATTCAGTGCAGGTAATGATGTCGTGGTGCACAGCGAGGAAGCGCTCAGGCCACAGGATTTCATTTTCGCGCCGCATGACCTCTTGATCTAAAGGGGAAACAGGCTCGCCTTGATTCAAGATCGAGGGCGCGCGCCGGGGCCTCGCGAAGGCCCAGGAGTGAGCATCCCCGCTGTTCCTGATTTAACGTTTTTCTGAGACAGCAGCGTGTTTCAGCGCCCCGGATTGATCGCCCAGCAGTCGATCCCGATCCTGCAGGTGCAGAGCTTCATCTCATTCCCACGGCGCCCAGTTCGTCCATTAAGGAACTGGTTACAAGTCAATGTCATCATTGTGTATTACGCCGCCATTTGCGGCGAGCATTCTGAGAACGGCTTAATACTTCGACACGCCCGGTTGGCGGTCTCTTTCAGGAGAGGCCCAATGTTTAAGGGCTTAACGGCGGCAGTTGTGGCGCTGATTAGTACAGCGCAACTGGATCGATACCTAACCAACGGGCGGTACACCGACGCGGCCACAGATGTGCTGCGGCAAATCAGGTTCGCTGAAGTGGCTAGGGCTGATCGTTGGGTCCCATTTGACGGCCACTGCGCACGAGTTTCGGAGGCGCGTTGTTTTAGACGAACTCAGAGCGCGGGATTGAATCGTGTAATCAATATCGGCGCGCTTCAAAATCAGCTTGGTAGTAGTGTTGAATAAGGCGGGGAGTGAAGGTGGCGAGTGCAATTGAGCTGATCGTGGAGGGTTACGTTTCCCTCAGGGACCAAGCCGCGCTTGATGAGCTTCGGACGCAGCGCCGCACACTTGTCGCAGATCTCAATGCTTGTACCGGGATCGACTGCACGAGTACGATCCAACAGATCGAGAAAGATATCATCGTGATCGAGGCTGGGCTGGCGCACCTGGTTGGTGCGGCGAAGACCTAACCAAGCTGCGAACGTAATAGCCCTGTCCATGAACGGCTGACCTGATTTCGTCGCTGACCTTGAGAACTCGTTTCCTGCTCCTGCGCCACTTATGTACGGAGTAAAGCACTGGTACGGGCGAGCCTGAACTTAGAACGAGCAAGTCGCGCTTGTGATTGCGATAGACATCGAACATCTTTCGCCCCGCTGATCATATTGAACTAAGAATGAAATACGCTTCCATCATTTCGTTCGACGAGCTTAGCGTCTCGAATGGCCGTGCGGGTTGTAAATCTGCAACGCCTGCGGCTTTTGCTTCCCGCGTTCCGGATTTGGAACGAACTAAATTGTAGGCCTGAACCATCGCCAAGCAGATTATCTTATTCTTGTAACCTGAACCTTTTCGCCGTCATCCACGTTGACGATTTCATCGTCGCAAACAATTACATCAGATACAGCCAACCAAAGCGACGACGTGGGCGTATCTGTCGGGTCTATCTTCCACATACTGCCGTCCTCTAGCTTCAAAATCTGCCCATCAGCTAGGACTTCTTGTATCCAATGTCCGTCATCGCAGGCGCATGCAGGCGTGGTCGCGATAGCGCCTATGACTGCTACGGCGCAGAGCGGCACCAGCCTGATCTTCATTCGGAGTTTCTCCCTCAAGCTCCCGCCGGTCCTTGCGCGATGTCGATCACGTGCCGATCAGTGCCAACCGTAATGACGATAGTGTACGTCTTCGGTCCTCCGCTCTCACTTGCAACTGGTGGCGCCAGATGCAATTGCCCGCCGTACCATTCACCCGGCATCAAGGTGTTGTCCTTAATGACCGCTTGCTCCAATGCCGCCATGTTGCGCTGCCCCGTCTCGACTGTGGCGGCGATCATCGCTTCGTTTTGAACGGCCGCATTGTTCTGCGCGATCACAGCCGCAGTGGGGCTGTAGAACGTTCCGGTGCGTCCGCTGGGGGTGGTGTAGCTGCCATGACCAGCGTTCGCGGCGCTGTAAGCGTTGGCACCCGCGGCCAAGCCAGTGAGGAGGGCGGCGGCAACCTGCCGGTTTCGCTCCTCTTGGACCAGCATCTCGTAGGTCACGACCTTCATCTCGAAATCAGAGGCTGCGGCGTGCTGGACAGCCTCGACTTGCCCGACGCGGAAGTCGACCGGCTGCTTGCTTAGATTGTTGATGCCGACGACAAACACCGGCCGTCCGTTCGCTTGCATTTGACGCGACGCTGGTCGCACCAGGACGAGCGAGCTCTTTTGTGTGGAGACGAGGGCGGGCTGCCCGTCTCGCATGAGGGCCTGCTGCTGCGGATTTGACGCTCGGAAAGAAACCGTCTCGCCGGTCGACATACAGCCGCCCAAGAGGGTGCAAAGCGCTAAAATACCCAAACTACGCATAGAGGATCCCCCGACCCGACAAGCGCATCAAAACGCAACTGTCGCGCGAGATCAAGGGGCGGCACCAGTTTCGAAATCGATCGCTGTTGAAGGTCAAGGCCCGTCCAGGGTGCTGGTCGGCGAGAGCTAACCCTTCCACCTTGAGGCACGTTATGCAGGGCCCAGGACACAGCCGCCTTGCACGCGTGGGGTTAGCGCGCGTGCGAATCGAGCAGCATGGCTCTGAGCTATGATCTACGATCCTTCTATCAGTCGGGAACAAGTGGCAATCTGGCGCATTCCTTCTTTGCTCCGGTGTACCCCAAGAGCCCCCCTGAAGCCGGAGCAGACCCCAACGGCCTCAGCTGCCGCCCAGCTGAGGCCGCCCCTTTTGTCCCGAAGGGTCACGGCAGGGCGGGGATGCTCAGAGGCGCTTCTGAGACGCAAATTGGGGTGGACTGCCGCTCGCGAAGTTCGGCCTGACATCGGCTCCACGGTTGCCGCATCCGCCGCACACGAAGCGCGGCTCGACATCAGACAGGCGAATGTCGTCAGGCCAGCGATCGGCGCTGACAGCAAGGTTATGGCCGCAGTGGCAATAGACCAGGACGCCGCGCAGCCCCATCTCGCGCATCTCGCCAAAGGTGATCTTCATGGGACGGCCGTCAACGTGCGTGGGCGTGTGGCGTCGAGGAGAACGAGACATGCCGCCATCAAAGCGGCATTGTAAGCAGCTCGCAAATTATCGATTCCTGGTGGCTCGGGACTCGCGCGAGCTACGGCCGCTAGTAGGTGTGGACAGACTGAAATCCCCGGTCCGCTACCCGGGGATTTTCGAGCGTGCAGGGCATCAAGGGGGCCGCCTTCCTCGGTCGCCGACGAGGCGCCCTGAAATGCCTATTTTCATAGGGTCTGCGTGCGGCCTGCCGACGCTTGGGCTAGGGTGGTAGCCCGCAGCATGAATTTGCGCTTGAGGGGGCGGAGATCGCCCCATAGGGCGCCGGCCACGGACTTGCCAGTTCCAGGACCTCGCTGCCGCGGTCGTGGACCAGTCTGGACCACGCCGACGCCGCGGCCGAGCGGCGGCATGCTACTTCACCTCCTTGATGCGAAGGGCGCCGTTCTTTTCGTCGTAGGCCCCAGCTGCTTTTCGCGCAAGATCGGCCTGAGCCTGAACGAGCTCGGGACTCGCGGGGAATTCTTTGACTGCCATGGGTATCGACGATCCGTTGAGAAGCCTCCTCAACCCGTGCAGGATCTCAAGCTGTGCCTGCTCGCGCTCAACCGCTCCTTGAGGATGGTAAATGCCTCGCCGCAGTTGCTCGCGTGTGAGTGAAAAGCCGAGCGCAGTCGACATGGCGGCCAGTAGGTCGACGACCTTGTCTTCGCATCGCTGATTCCATGCAGCGATTGCTGCCTGGTCCGCGCCGGGTCCAGCACCATGTGTTAATTCGCCCAGAAATTCGTGCCAAGCATCTATGACTTTGCGGTCCTTCGCTGCGGATATGCGCCCAGGCAGAAATTCAATATCGATCAGGTTCAGCGCCTTCACGAATTCGGGAGATATCCGCGTCGCGCGATTCGCCATCAGGGCGACGAAAATCGCTTCCCTTCGCTTCTTGCGATCTCCAGCCCTCTCGATGAACTTCTGTGTCTGAACGGCCAAAATTGGCCCGACCAGAGTTGCAAAAACTACCCACCATTCGACAGGCATCACACCTCTCCGTGATTCGGAAATGCGAGGAGGATGACACGTTGGGAGCGCGCTCGATCGAGGCCTCCCGCTTATCCCACCTATTCACAGCCAGTGGATAGCCGCGGCTTAGCCTTTGACCCGCCGCGACTCAGGCGCGGCCTTCCGCATTGCGACTGCGTTCCTTAGCAAAGCCAGCGATAAAGCCCCCAACCGGCCAGCAGCACGGCTGCAATCACAAACTCAATTCGCCGCGGGCGGCTCACATGGTCGCTCCGTCATCGCCGCGCCCTGGATACCAATTCTTTCTGAAGCGCAAAGGCAGCTTGAACAACGGGATTGAGCGGGTTCTGCGCGCAGTAATTGTCAATCCAAGCGTAATAAGCAACTGACTGTGGTTTGGGTGCAAGAAAATCGGGTTCGTCGCTGACGAGGTTATAAGCGGAGAAAAATCCATCTAGCCAAGCCTGAAGTTGAAGCTCAGCAGATTTGTTGTCCTTCGATCGAGATTGTT
This sequence comes from Bradyrhizobium sp. CCBAU 53415, assembly GCF_028128735.1. Lineage (NCBI taxonomy): Bacteria > Pseudomonadati > Pseudomonadota > Alphaproteobacteria > Hyphomicrobiales > Nitrobacteraceae > Bradyrhizobium > Bradyrhizobium sp. CCBAU 53415. The sequence continues at coordinate 1,521,346 of NZ_LBJF01000027.1, forward strand.
GCCACTCGGCACAGCTTACCATGCCCGCGCCGTAGGTTATCTTGCCTTCGGCGGCCCGCACGGAATCTGCCCAGACCATTGACCCGAGGGCGAGTAATCCCGCTATGGGCGATGCCAGCCCAAAAAAGCATCTCATGGGCGCTTCACCTTCAGCCCGATCTCGGCAAGTCGACGGATGGCCGTGGCCCTAGTTGGCAGGTCTGGCTGCTTACGGCGCCAATCATCGATTTCCGCCAGCATCTCGTCGTGACACCGAACACCAATGGTAGTGCCGCGGCCGGTCGCGGGCCGACCACGGCTCTTTTTGGCTAGCCTTTTTTCTTGACGTTCCATAAATAATGGCTAGCATAAATTCGCGAGCCGACCAAGAGGTGGAAGCTCCTGGCCGGCTCTAACCCCGATCAAGAGAGGCAGTTACCCCATGACCGAAGCTGACCGCGTGCGTAGCACGCCACACCTAGACTCGTCCTCAAACAATGTCGCCAGGGCGACAACCATTGATCCCGTCGAGACCTCATCTCGACGCCGATTCCTTGCCCAAGCTGCGGCCGTCACCGCTGGAGGTGTCGCCCTTGGCGCGGCACTTCCGCTGCCCGGATCGGCCAAGGGCGCCGATCTGGCAACGGATCCGATGTTTGCCGCAATCGAGGCCCACAAGGCCGCCCGCGCCATGACATCGACATGGCTCGCCCGTTACTGCGAACTTGAAACCTTGCTGCCGCAGGAAAAGCGTCGCTCCTCCATCTGCGCCTGGGGAGAGACCATCGTCGCGACGGATGACCCTCGCTGGATCGAGGCGGAACGAAAGGTTGACCTAACCAGCGATGCGGAGTTCGACGCAGCATACGCACTCCTGGAAGTCGTCCCCACCACAAGAGAGGGCTTGTTTGCCCTCCTCAAGCACGCCATCGCGCCCGAAGCTGACCTCCACAGCTGGCCGGAGTACTGGAACAGCGACTTGCTGGAGTACCTCTCGGAGGTGCTGCCGCAACTCTGGCAGGAGGGGAGGGTCTGATGAATAAACATCAACATCTTGAGGAGATCGACCGAAGCCTCGCCGACATTCAGGTGATGGGACAAGTCGCGATCCGAGCAGCGCAGAATCTCCAGCTCTGTGAAGACGATTCCGGCTGCTACCGTCTGCCAGAGCAGGAGACGTCGATACTGTTGTTCAGCGTTCACGACGTCCTGGACCGGATCGGGAAACTGAGGGCCAACCTGGAGGCGGGGCCGGACGCTGGGACGGTCGACGAGGCGGACATCCCCGAGGGCGGCATCAACAAGAACCAGACCCGGCAACCGGACACGGACTTTCTGTACGAACTTCGGCACATGGCCATTCTCGGCATTCGAGTGCTGGAAGGGATGGACGAGCAATTCCACCTATCCCACGCAGAATCATCCGAGGCGCTGGCCTTCTGCCTGCACGACATGATCGAACGCATCGACAGGCTGGAGCACACCGCGGGGCGGGACTGATCCGCATCCCCCTATCCCATGACAAGGCCCGGCCTAGCGCCGGGCTTTTTTCATGGGCGCCGACGACGCAGGTAGGCACCAAAGGCTGCGATAATTCGGGATCCATTCTCAAGGCAATCAGTTGGACCGAAATGCGCATCCAGGCGATGACATGGGCAGCAGGCTCGCTGACCGTCCTCGGTCTTCTGATCTCCGCATGCGCAAGTCACCAGTCATCTTCAGCGAGCCCGTCCGGGGCACCGTGGGCTCGCGATCTCAATGAGAGGCCGCCAAGTCGGGAGCCAGTCGATCGAGGGATAGTCCCAGAGGTGAAGTCTGACCTAAAGGCGACGAGAGACAAAGTACCGCGCTAGGGAGGCGGCTTCCATCCCGCGCTCTTATAAGACCTGGTCTGCGTCGCCAGGCACCACATCCGCGGACAACAGGGACGAAGCCAGTAAACAGGTTCGCGCTATAGCTCGCGCTCCATCGCGGGATGCCTCCGGTTCTTTATCTTGATCCAATGCTTCTGGCGCCCTCCGCGGTACGGCCGATCGCGGTGCTTGGAAACGAGCCCCTCAAGCCCCATCCGGCAGGCCGCTTGAAATAGGTCGGGCCCGATCTCGCCGCGTTCGAACGGCGCCACGCTGATCCCGTCGGGGCGGTGAGCCAATAGCTGCTCAAGGCTCGCCTTCCGCATATGAAGGGGTAGGGAACGGAGATCATCGCCGCCCGTCGCGAGAATATCGAAGGCGTAAAGCTGCACTTCGTGATCGTATCGCCGGCTATGCAGCGCGTTGAAGTCGCTAATGCCGTCCACCCCGAGGATCACAGCCTCGCCATCGATCACAAAGCGCTTCTGTCCGTTCTTCAGCGCCGCCTCGGCTATCCATGGGTAGCGCTTGGTCCAATCGGTGCCGTTGCGCGAGAGGAGACGCACGCGCTCGTTCTCCCGGATGACCAGCATTCGGTAGCCGTCGTGCTTTACTTCATGGATCCAGTCGGGCCCGTTCGGCACCTGCTTGCCGGTGGTAGCCAGGCAAAGCTCGTACGCCATAAGCATGGTCCAAAAGATAGGACTTTTCGCTGGCTTTACGAGTCAGGAACAAGTGGCAAATTGACGGATTGGCTTTCTGCTCCGGCGTCCCCAAAGGCCCCCCTGAAGCCGGGCCTGTCTTCTAAAAACAGAGTGGGCCCGGTGTGCCTAGGAGGCCGGGCCCATAACCTCAACGGCGGGCTGGCTTGCCGCTCGGTTACATTTGCGGTTTTAGACGACGTGAGCACGTCCGCTTTGCGAAAAGTCAAAGACCGTCTAGTGCCGCGGCCATCAGCAGTCGGCTTGCACTTAATCTATATTACAGCAGACGCGAGTTTCATTTTCGGAACTCGCGAAATGATTCGCTTTGCCGGTTTTTCCCGATTAGGCTCATGTCACCGGGGCTGGCTTCATACTTCACTTAGAACTTTTCACCCGGATCGTTTGACCTACGCGGGCCGCAGCGAATGAACCTCCGCTGCGGCCTTCGTGTGCCCAGCCTCAATTCATCTTGCGCTTTAGTTTCTCGATGAACTTGTGCTGTTCCTCGATGTCCTCGCGGACCATCTGGCGAATCTCCTCAGCGCGATCTAGATCGGGCGGCGGGATTGGCTTCTCTGGCTGTTCCTTGGAGATCATTGGTCCAGTTTAAAGCGTGGTGGCCTTGGCGCCAACTGAGGCGGCCTTAGAAAAGACTGATCGCCAGCCCGGCGAGGAAGATCACGAAGCCAGCGGCCGCGATCCAAAGGCAGACGCGAGCTTGGAACGCGTAGGCCTGGACCTGAGGGTCTTCGATCATCATGGCGCCAGCTCAGCGCCGGGCGTCCGCAGCCACTCGCTCATGTGCAGGCCGGTTTCGCACTGCTCAGCTTTTCGTAGCAGCGTTTGCCGCTCGATACCTGCGGCGGCCTTCTTGGCCTTCTCACGAAGCCGCTCAGCCTCTGCGGCGAGACGGGCTTTCAATGGTTGCGATTGTTTGAAACGACGCCGATGCTTCGCCATGGCGCGCTCCTTTCATTTAGAGGAAGGCGGGAGCGCGTGATGGGCGTTCTCGTCACAGATAAAAGCCACGGTCCGTTCTGTGATGTTCCGTATTGTGCGCCGAGTGGGAAAGGTTAGTGAGTCCTTTGTTTCCCCATAGGCGCGGAACTCATTGGGAACCGCTCAAAGTGCTCAAGTTGCTAATTAGGCCACTGCATATTTTCAAACTAGGCCACTAAGTCGGAAACAGACCAGCGATCTAGGGCGATATGGTGCCCGCAGTTGGCAGTAGACCAGGACGCCGCGCAGCCCCAATCTCGCGCATCTCGCCAATTACCGGCAAAACGTTCGGCTCAGACCGAAACCGGAGGTCGGTACTGGCGTTGGGCACAATGGATGACGAAGAGCTCAAGGCCCACAGTGAACAAGCCCTTGTCGTGGTGACCCTCAGTACGGCAACGCTGATCGCGTGCGTCACCCTCTTGGTTTCGCAACTGTAAGGCCGCCTCAGTTGGCGGCCGCTTTCGCAAATTGCGGTGGCTTGCCGCTCGCGAAGTCCGGCCTGACATCGGCTCCGCGGCTGCCGCAACCGGCGCAGACGAAGCGTGGCTCGATATCGGAAAGCCGGACCTCATCAGCCCAGCGATCGGCCGGCAGCCGGAGGCTATGGCTGCACCGATAGTCGGCGCAAAAGACGAGGACGCCCCGCAGCCCCATCTCGCGCATCTCGCCGAACGTGATCTTGAGCGGCCGGCCGTTGGGGTGCGTGGGTGTGTGGCGTCGAGGAGGGCGAGGCATGCCGGCATCGAAGCGCAGCGCCGCCGAGAGTTCAATTTATCAATCTTTGGGAATCGGAAAGCGCTCTGAAGAGCCTATTTTCACAGGGTCTGCGGAGGGCGGAATGAACGCCAGTTTTAGGTCTCCGTAAGGCAGCGCGGCGGCCAGCGCCGGATGCTCACCGTAATTCAGGGCGGAAAACCTTAGACCTAAGTCTAAACCTGTATTTGCAAAGATTTAGGCCACCCGCAGGCCGGGTGGTCTATCACGGCAATTTGTCTACTTGAATTTGAACCAATGAAGCGTATAGTAATTCTACTATGGAGATGAAGGGTGGTCAAACCCTCGAAGCCAAAACGCCCAAAGAGCATCCATTTCCTTGGAACTAGTCGTAAGGATGTAAAGTCCCTTCCGAAGGGCGCAAGAGCCGTTTTCGGCTTTGCGTTCCTTCTAGCCGAGAACGGGATGAGGCATCCAGATGCGAAGCCCCTAACTGGGTTTGGGGGCGCGGGCGTCGTAGAGGTCGTGGAGGACTTAGATGGAGACGCGTACCGGGCCGTCTACACCGTAAAGTTCGGTAGCATGGTTTATGTTCTGCACGCCTTCAAAAAGAAATCCAAGGTGGGATCGAAAACGCCTCCGCGCGATATGGAGATGATCGTTAAGCGGCTAAAGGAAGCTGAGGAGCACTACAAAAAGAACTACGCGCCAAAAAAGAAGTCATGAGAGTCGAGGTGGAGAGATGGCGAAGAAAGCAAGAATAACACAGAGCAGCGGGAACATTTTTGCCGATTTGGGGCTCGACCTTCCCGAAGAGCACAATGTGAAGGCCCACCTCGTAATTCTTATTACCAAGATGATCGAGGCTCAGGGCCTCACTCAGGCACAGGCAGCCGCCGCAATGGGGCTACGCCAACCCGATGTTTCCAAGCTCCTTAGAGGGCGCTTTGAGGGAATTTCCCTTGAACGACTTTTCAAGTTCGTGCGGGCTCTAGGGTCCGACATCGAAATTAAGGTCAAACCAAGCAAGCCAAAACACGAAGGTCGCATCCTAGTTGCGGCATGACATCAAAGCCCGGCCTAGTGCCGGGCTTTTCATTTTTGAATGAGGGCCGGCAATCCCTTGAATCCGGAGGCGAGACACCTTAGGCGAGAACCTTGTGTGACCTTTCCTCTGCGGCTTTGGCACTCTGCCTTTGCTTTGCCAAGGTTTGTCCCAAGTTTCTTAACGACTGGCATTCCCCCGCGCGGCCAGCGGGGTAAGCGCGAAACAGATTTTGCCTCTTCGTCGGGCCTCGGTTTCGCAAAAAATAGCGAACCACTCGCGCTGTGGCCTGGCCGGCCGAGCGCCCGACGAAGGAAGTCTGTAGGGACCGATGCCCCGTTTCCACGTCATCCCCGGCGATGTGCCGCGCGAGTACGCCGCGCGCCGGCTGGGGCTGTCGCTGGAAGACTTCGACAAGGCCCTCCCGAACCTCATCGTGCGCGGCTTCCCCAAGCCAGATCCTGACACCGGCAATATCGACCTTGAGGCGATCGACGCATGGCGGCGGCGCCGGCATCCGCATCTGTTCACTGCCGGTGGCGAGTTTGGTCCCATCGATGCCTCTACGGTTGCCAAAGATCGCATTGAAGCGATGAGGCAGCGCAAGCCATGAGCAAGCGCACCATCAGGCACTATTCGGTTCGCCGCAACGGCCGCGGCTTTTGGGAGCCGACAAAGAAGATGCGCGATCTCGGATTTGCGAACGTGCCGTGCGGTGTCGATGGACCGTCAGCATGGGCGATTGCCGAGCAGTGGAATAGACGGTGGGACGCGACCCGGACGGGGGCGGCTCCTGCGCCGGCAATGGTCGCCGCGAGCAATCTCTCGATCGATCGGAGCGAAGAGCTGACGGTCTATCCACCCCGATCGCTTGGCGAAGCCTTCCGTCGATATCGACAGACCGAGGAATGGCGCCGAAAGGCGCCTCGGACGCGAGAGGATTGGTGGCGAGGCTGGAAGCGAATCAAGCCGATCTTCGGAGATTGTGATCCAAAGACGGTGCGGCTCGACGATCTGTCCACTTGGCGCCAGGCGATTGAGGAAGACGTCTCGCTCCGCGAGGCCCATCGCGCCCTCAAGATCTGGCGTGCGATGTGGAAAGTCGCGGCGGCGCTCGGCTATTGCGTCCGCGACAATGATCCGTCGCTGGCAGTGCGCAACTCGGCTGCCAAGGGCCGATCGGCAACCTGGCACGAGGGCGAGGCTGCGCGGCTCGCCAAGCGCGCTTGGCGAATGGGCTTCCACGGCCTGGCCGCGGTGATCGGGGTTGCGTGGGATACGCAGCTCAGCCCTGGCGACGTTCGCGGGCTGAGGGCATCGCAGATGGCCAGGGTTGACCAGCGTCAGCTTTGTTTCACCGAACGCGGTAAGACGGGCGTCCCGGTCGGCGGCGTCCTCAGCGCCCGCTCTCTGCGGCTCCTGGCGGCCTATCTGGAAAAGCTGGGGATCGAGCTGACCAGGGACGCTTACATTTTTCGCAACCGGTCCGGCCAGCCCTACAGCAAGGACACCCTTGGAGACGACTTCAGGACCGTCAGGGCGGCCGAATTCGGCCCCTTGGAGCGACGGATGCTCGGGCACGATTTCCGCCGCTCGGGCGCCGTAGAGGCGATCACCGGTAAGGCCGAGCCGGCCGCCCTTGCCCATGCGATGGGCAATACCCTGGACGCCTCGAACGCGCTGTTCGCGACCTATGTCCCGGTCAACATTGCGACGATTCAGGCGGTATTTGAGGCTCGAAAGCAGGGCCGGAGGGTGCTTCGGTGACTGAACGAAACAGGCGCAAAAGTTGGAACGCGCCGGCCATGAAAGTTGGAACGGCAAGAAGCTGCGGCGGGAGAGGATCTAGAAGTGTTTGAGATTGTTGCCAAAAGTGGCGCGAGAGACGGGGCTCGAACCCGCGACCTCCGGCGTGACAGGCCGGCGCTCTAACCAACTGAGCTACTCCCGCGTGGTTCGCTCGACGCGCGCGGAACGAGGGGGGACTTAAAGGCGGGGCTTGGTGAAGTCAAGGACGTTGCGCGTTGCCAGTCTGTCCCGGCCAAGCATTGCTTTGGAAAAAAAAACGGCCGCCGGAGGCGGCCATTGGTCAGCCCGGAAGAGGGCCCATCAGCGAATCTCCGACCCAGCCGCGCTCGTCACCGCCACCGGCTTGCCGGCCTTGATCACATGCGTCGATTGGGCCGTCTGATTGTAGTCGGCATTGGTGCGGGCTGCGATTCCGAAGCCGGCCACCATGATGCCGGCCACCAGCGCCACCACCACGATCTTCAGGTGGGTCGCACGATCGGCAGAGTGGATTGAGTGGTTCATCTGAGCCTCCCGACGGGCTTTGCCGCCGTCTATGGGCTGTTGTCTTAAGGACCATCTGTTTCCGGATGGTTTCGCGGGTTCCGCAAAATGGTTTCATCTCCCCGCCCGGCGGATTTCGTCCGGGGACGGAAGCGGCCGGCCTGAGGCGGTCCCCGGTCGAAGTCGATCCGGATTGTGCGACGGCCCGGACGAACAGCGCGGCGCGGCGCCGAGGCCGTCGATCAGGACAGCGAACAGATCAGCCGCGCGTTCGCAATCGGTTGTCGCGCAAGCTCATGCAAAATCTGTAAATCCGAATACGGCCGCGAGAAGCTGATCTCGCTGCAACAGCGGAAACGTTGGAACGCTTCCAAGAGTCTTTCTAAGAAGCCTTCAATTAGGGAAATCGCGCGCCCTCACATAAGCGTCACCTTCAAGCGCATGCCGTTCCGGGACGGGCGGCATGATGCATCGATACATGCAGCTTTGGGGTGCGCGTTGAACAGTCTTGGAATGCTGCGGTCGGCGGTGTTGGCGACCGCATCCGCTTGGGTCTTGATGCCGCAGGCATCGCTCGCACAATCTTCCGCGCAGAGTGGCGCGCAGAACCTGCCGTCGGTGACCGTCACCGCGCCGGAAGCTCGGCGCCGCGCGGCCGCGACCCCTCGGCGCCGTGCGCCTGGATCGTCCGTGCAGACCGCCAACAGGAATAGACCGCAGCCGCAGCGCAACGTCGGCTTCGTCGAGACGCCGCTCGGTCCGGTGAACGGCTATGTCGCCGGCCGCAGTTCCTCGGGCACCAAGACCAACACGCCGATCATGGAGACGCCGCAGGCCGTGTCGGTGATCGGTGCCGAGCAGATACGCGACCAGAAGCCGAACAAGCTCGACGAGGTGCTGCGCTACACGGCCGGCGTGCGCGCCGGAACGTTTGGCACAGATACCCGCAACGACTGGTGGTTGATCCGCGGCTTCAAGTCCGAGGACATCGGACTGTTCCTCGACGGCATGCAACTGTTCTACACGTCCTATGCGAGCTGGAAGCTGCAGCCGTTCAACATGGAGCGCGTCGAGGTGCTGCGCGGTCCCTCGGCCGTGCTTTACGGCGGATCGAGCCCGAGCGGTATCGTCAACGTCATCAGCAAGATGCCGCCGGCCGAGCCGATCCGCTACATCGAGACCGGGGTCAACAATTTCGGCAATGCCTATGTCGGCTTCGATTTCGGCGGACCGGTCGCGACGAGCCCGGAGAACGGCAAGCTGTTCGCCCGCGTGGTCGGCCAGGTCCAGAACGGCCCCACGCAGGTCAACTTCACGCCGGACAACAACTATTTCATCGCGCCGTCGGTCACCTGGAAGCCCGATGCCGACACGACCTTGACAGTGCTGGCCTCGGCCTCGAAGCAGGACACTCGCGGCATCAACTTCCTGCCTTATCAGGGCACGGTGACCAGCGCGCCCTTCGGCAAGATCCCGACCAGCTTCTTCGTCGGCGATCCCAGCGTCGACAAGTTCACGCGCGAGCAAGAGATGCTCGGCTACCAGTTCGAGCGCAATCTCACCGACGACCTGACGTTCCGTCAGAACGCCCGCTTTGCACATGTCGACATCACCTACCGCGGTTATGTTGGCAACGGTTGGGCCGACATCAACACGGCCACTCTCAATCGGTACAATTGGTATGCGAAGAATACTGCCAATCAGGCCAATCTCGACAACCAGCTTGAGTACCGCTTCGACACCGGCCCGGTGAGGCACACGATGCTCTTCGGGGTCGACCTGAGGGGTTACCAGATCGACGACTATCAGGCCTTCGGGGGCGGCGTGCCTGCGATCAACGTCTTCAATCCCGTCTATGGATCAGCCGAGGTTCCATTACCGAGCGCTCCGTTCCGGAACTTCCTGATCACGCAGAAGCAGGCGGGCACGTATCTTCAGGACCAGATGAAGCTCGGCAACTTCACGCTGGTGCTGAGTGGCCGCAATGATTGGGTCGAGACGACGCAGGAAGCGCGCGACACCGGCGCTCTGGTCGCCAGCCGCGACGACAGCAGGTTCAGCGGCCGCGCCGGGCTGATCTACAATTTCGACAATGGCATCGCGCCCTACATCTCCTATTCGACAAGCTACAATCCGATCATTGGCCTCAACGCCCAGAACCAGCTGTTTCTGCCGGAGATCGGCAAGCAGGCCGAAATCGGCGTGAAGGTTGCGCCAAAAGGCTTCGACGGCTATTTCACGGTCTCGGCTTTCGATCTGGTCCGGCAGAATGTCGTGACGACATTGCCGGGCAGCGTGCCCGTGCTGCAAAACCAGACCGGCGAGGTGACCTCGCGCGGCATCGAGCTCGAAGCGGTGGCCAATGCCACAAGGGAGCTGAAGCTGATTGGCTCCTTCACGGCCTATCATCTCTTCAACAGCAAGGACCTCGATCCGGCGCTGGTCGGCAAGACGCCGACCAACACGCCTGAACTCCTGGTCTCGGGCTGGGCCGACTACACATTCAAGGACGGGCCGCTCGCAGGGTTCGGCTTCGGCGGCGGCGTACGCTACATCGGCGCGTCCTGGGCCGACCAGGCCAATACCCTCGAAGTTCCCGCAGTAGTGCTCGGCGATCTCGCGGTCCACTATGAATGGCAGAACTGGCGCACGGCGCTCAACGTAATCAACGTGACAGATAAGATGTACGTCGCGAGCTGCGCGACGGCCACGTCCTGCTTCTACGGCGACCGCCGGCGCGTGACCGCCAGCGTCTCCTACAAATGGTAAGCGCAGGCGAGGGGAGGCGGTCGTGAAGGCGCGCACGGTCAGGCTCTGGTCCGTGGTCCACACCTGGACCAGCCTGGTCTCGTCCGTGTTCCTGCTGCTGCTCTGCCTGACCGGCCTGCCGCTGGTCTTCCATCACGAGATCGATGAGCTCCTGGGCTATGCCCCCCAGCCCGAAGCTCATGCGAGCGCGGCGCGCGCGACGCCACAAGCCGTCGCCGACGCCGCGCTCGCCGCCGATCCCGGCCGGGTCATGCAATATATCTCCTGGGACAGGGACGAGCCCGGGATCGTGACGGCCTTCACCAACGACGCGCGTGACGGGTTGCCCGACAATGCGACGGTGCGGGCCTTCGACGCGGTCTCGGCAAAACTGCTCGGGCCGGTCGGCGTCGGGCCGATGCTGATCGTGCTCAAGCTGCACACCGACATGTTCGCTGGCCAGGCCGGAAAATTGTTTCTCGGTGCGATGGGTCTGCTCTTTGCCGTCGCCATCGTCTCGGGCGTGGTGCTGTATTGGCCGTTCACGCGCCGCCTGCGCTTTGCCACCATCCGCGATCATGCGTCCCGTCGCGTGCGCTGGCTCGACTGGCACAATCTGATCGGGGTGGTCACGGTGGCCTGGGCGCTGGTGGCCGGACTGACCGGCGTCGTCAACACCTGGGCCGAGCTGATGCTGAACCAGTGGAAGACGACGGAGCTTGCCAGCATGGTCGCGCCCTATGTCGGCAAGCCGCCGCCCGTGCACCTGGCCTCGCTCGACGATGTGGTCGTGCGCGCGAAGAGGGCGGCACCCGGCATGGACGTCGCCTTCATCGCATTCCCGGGCACGCCATTCACCTCCTCGCATCACTTTGCCGCCTTCATGCGCGGTGACACGGCGCTGACGGCGCGGCTGCTCAAGCCCGTCCTCCTCGATGGCGAAAGCGGGGAGGTGGCCGACAGCCGGGCATTGCCGCTCTATCTCCAGGCCCTGTTGATCTCGCAGCCGCTGCATTTCGGCGACTACGGCGGCATGCCGCTCAAGGTGATCTGGGCCGCGCTCGACGTGCTCACGATCGTCGTGATCGGCAGCGGCCTCTATCTCTGGCTGGCGCGGTGGCGGAAGCGGACCTCCGCCCGCGCCGACGCATTCGCCAGACGAGCCCCGGTCCCGTCGTGATGCATGGCTCGCCCGACCGCTCGCGGCTGTGGATACGTGTCTTTGCCGCACCTATCCTGCTCTCGGCTGCGACCATCACCGGCTTGCTGGCCGCGTTGCTCTGGGGCAAGGCCGGCCAATATGTCGCCTGGGTGACGGTGGGAGCGCCTGTCCTGGTCGTAATCTGGACTTTGCTGCGCCTCAGCCTAGATAAAGTGCGGCTTCCCAACAGCGGACGTCACGGCCGAGCGCGCCTGGACTGATCGGGAGCGCCCTTGCTGGGTCAGCTGATCTGCTCCATACCAGCGCGGGGCGATTCCGGGATTTCCACCGTTCTGGGAGCGGCAAAGGGCCTGAAAAGAGCGTGTCTTGCGCCCATTGGTGCACTGCGCTAAGGCTCAGAATAATTCCAAATCGGACGAATCCGTGGCTGTCCCGAGGCTGCGGGAAAAAGGGCTCGTCAATGAGCGGCATTCTTCAGAACTATCTACCACTCGTCGTCTTTATAGGGGTAGCGGGCCTCATTGGCCTGGTGCTGCTGATTGCGCCCTTCATCGTGGCGTTTCAGCAGCCGGACCCGGAAAAGCTGTCGGCGTATGAGTGCGGTTTCAACGCCTTCGACGACGCCCGCATGAAGTTCGACGTCCGCTTCTATCTGGTCGCCATCCTCTTCATCATCTTCGACCTCGAAGTGGCGTTCCTGTTTCCCTGGGCGGTGGCGTTCGGCAAGCTTGGCGCGACCGGCTTCTGGTCCATGGTGGTGTTCCTCGCCGTGCTGACGGTCGGGTTCGCCTATGAGTGGAAGAAGGGAGCACTGGAATGGGATTGAACCCTGCACCGTCCGCCGGCCCGGTTGTCGCGCCGGCCCCCAAGGGCATCCTTGATCCGTCGACCGGCAAGCCGGTCGGGTCCAATGATCCGTTCTTCCTCGAGGTCAATTCGGAGCTGTCCGACAAGGGCTTCTTCGTGGCCGCGACCGACGATCTCATCACCTGGGCGCGCACCGGCTCCCTGATGTGGATGACCTTCGGTCTCGCCTGCTGCGCGGTCGAGATGATGCAGGTGTCGATGCCGCGCTACGACGTCGAACGCTTCGGCTTCGCGCCGCGTGCCTCGCCGCGCCAGTCCGACGTGATGATCGTCGCGGGAACCCTGACCAACAAGATGGCCCCGGCGCTGCGCAAGGTCTACGACCAGATGCCCGAGCCGCGCTACGTCATCTCGATGGGCTCCTGCGCCAATGGCGGCGGCTACTACCACTATTCCTACTCGGTCGTGCGCGGCTGCGACCGCATCGTGCCGATCGACATCTACGTGCCGGGCTGTCCGCCCACGGCGGAAGCGCTGCTCTATGGCGTGCTGCTGCTGCAGAAGAAGATCCGGCGCACCGGCACCATCGAACGCTAAGGTTTTACGTCATGGACGACGCCAAGCTCGACGCACTGGGGCAGACGATCGTTAGCGCGCTTCCGGGCGCCGCCACCGGTCATTCGGTGGCCTTCAACCAGCTCACGGTTGATGTCGAGGCCGTCAAGATCGTCGAGGTGGTCAAGTACCTCCGCGATGACCCGAATTGCCGTTTCGTCAACATCACCGACATCACGGCGGTGGACTATCCCGATCGTGAGAAGCGTTTCGACGTGATCTATCACTTCCTGTCGCCGACGCTGAACACGCGGATCCGGCTCCGGGCCCAGGCGGATGAGACCACGCAGGTGCCATCGCTGATCGACGTATTCCCGGGCGCAGACTGGTTCGAGCGCGAAGCCTACGACCTCTATGGCGTGTTCTTCGTCGGTCATCCCGACATGCGCCGCCTCCTTACCGACTACGGCTTCGAGGGCCATCCGCTGCGCAAGGACTTCCCGACGACCGGTTTCGTCGAGGTCCGCTACGACGACCAGGAGAAGCGCGTGGTGTATGAGCCTGTCCGGCTCAACCAGGAATTCCGCAAGTTCGATTTCTTGTCGCCGTGGGAGGGTGCGGACTATCCGCTGCCTGGCGACGAAAAGGCGGGGCCGAAGGTCTGATCATGAATGAACAACCTGAGAACCTCAGAAACTTCACCATCAATTTCGGCCCGCAGCATCCGGCTGCGCACGGCGTGTTGCGGCTGGTGCTGGAGCTCGACGGTGAAGTCGTCGAGCGCGTCGATCCGCATATCGGCCTGCTTCATCGCGGCACCGAGAAGCTGATCGAGCAGAAGACCTATCTGCAGGCGATCCCTTATTTCGACCGGCTCGACTACGTCGCGCCGATGAACCAGGAGCACGCCTTTTGCCTCGCGGCCGAAAGACTGCTCGGCATCGAGGTGCCGCGCCGTGGCCAGCTGATCCGCGTGCTCTATTGCGAGATCGGCCGCATCCTGTCGCATCTGCTCAACGTCACCACGCAGGCGATGGACGTCGGCGCGCTGACCCCGCCGCTGTGGGGCTTCGAAGAGCGCGAGAAGCTGATGGTGTTCTACGAGCGCGCCTCGGGCAGCCGCATGCACGCAGCCTTCTTCCGCGTCGGCGGCGTGCATCAGGACCTGCCGCAGAAGCTGGTCGACGACATCGAAGCCTGGTGCGATCCGTTCCTGAAAGTGGTGGACGACCTCGACCGCCTGCTTACCGCCAACCGCATCTTCAAGCAGCGCAACGTCGACATCGGCGTGGTGCCGCTCAAGGAAGCCTGGGAGTGGGGCTTCTCCGGCGTGATGGTACGCGGCTCGGGCGCGGCCTGGGACCTGCGCAAGTCGCAGCCCTATGAGTGCTACGCCGAGATGGATTTCGACATTCCGATCGGCAAGAACGGCGACTGCTACGACCGCTACCTGATCCGCATGGAAGAGATGCGCCAGTCCGTGCGCATCATGAAGCAGTGCATCGAGAAGCTGAACGCGCCTGACGGGAAGGGGCCCGTCGTCGTCGCCGACAACAAGGTGGCGCCGCCGCGCCGTGGCGAGATGAAGCGCTCGATGGAAGCGCTGATCCACCACTTCAAGCTCTACACCGAAGGCGTTCACGTGCCGGCCGGCGAAGTCTACGCCGCGGTCGAAGCGCCCAAGGGCGAGTTCGGCGTCTATCTCGTCTCCGACGGCACCAACAAGCCCTACAAGTGCAAGATCCGCGCGCCGGGCTTTGCCCATCTGCAGGCCATGGATCACATCTGTCGCGGCCATCTGCTCGCCGACGTTTCGGCGATCCTCGGCTCGCTCGACATCGTGTTCGGAGAGGTCGATCGGTGATGGCGCAGGCGCCAATCCAGTTTGACCGCGCCTCGGGGGCCCTTGAAGGGGCCAGCCTGTGGGAGCGGACGGCTGCCTTGGCGCTGGTGACGGGATCGAAGATTTCGTCCCACTTCTCGCACATGGGTTACATCGCCTGCGCCAATTTGCTGCGCAGGACGCTGCCGGAGCGCAACATCGCGATCAGGCTCAATCCCGACGCCGTGTTCGAATTCCCCTACGGCGACGGCTATTGGAGCAAGCTGCTCAACCGCTCCTACAACTACGAGGACGAACTCGAGCTGCTGTTCGCCGACTCCATCGACGTCGACTACACGTTGCTCGATTGCGGCGCCAATTACGGCTACTGGTCGGTGCTGGTGTCGAGCAAGCCGTTCGGCGCGCACAAGGCGATCGCAATCGAGCCGTCGGGGCAGAACTATACGAAACTCGCCAACAATGCGCGGGTCAACGGTGGCCGCTTCGAGACCTTGAAGTGCGCCATCGGCGCAGCCCGCGGCACTGCGCGGCTGTCCGGCACCAAGCACGAGGCCTTCAGCATTGCCGGCGATTCGTCGGTGGGCGGTGAGGACGTGCCGGTCATTGCGCTCGACGATCTGATCGACGACGGCAAGGTCGCCAGCACCGGGAAATATCTGATCAAGCTCGATGTCGAGGGCGTCGAGATCGAGGCGATCAAGGGTGGCGTCCGGCTGCTGCAGGCGGACAGCGTCATCATGTGCGAGGAGCACGGCAGCGACCGCTCTCATGCCGTGTCGCGCTTCATCCTCGAGCAGACCCCGCTGAAGCTGATCGTGTTCGATCCGCGCAGCAACCGGATGGAGACCGTGACCGAGCTGTCGATCCTCGACCGCATCAAGGTCTCGACCCACGTCGGCTACAACGTTTTCGGCACCGCAAGCGCATTCTGGCAGGACAGGATCGAAGCCATGAATGCCAAGAACTTGAATGCGAAGTCCGCGCGCCGCATGCAGTGAGAGATTAGAGATGTCCGTTCGCCGATTAGCACCGAAGGAAGTCCAGCCCGCGAGCTTTGCGTTCACGGAGGAGAACCTCGCATTCGCCAGGCAGCAGATCGCGAAATATCCGGCCGGCCGCCAGGCCTCGGCCGTCATCGCCATCCTCTGGCGGGCGCAGGAGCAGAACGAGGGCTGGGTGTCGGAAGCCGCGATCCGCGTCATCGCCGACATGCTCGACATGCCCTATATCCGCGTGCTGGAGGTCGCGACCTTCTACACGATGTTCCAGCTCGCGCCGGTCGGCAAGAAGGCCCATGTCCAGGTCTGCGGCACCACGCCGTGCCGCCTGCGCGGCGCCGAGGATCTGATCCACGTCTGCGAGCACCGCATCCATCATGAGCCGTTCCATCTGTCCAAGGACGGCAATTTCAGCTGGGAAGAGGTGGAGTGCCTGGGCGCCTGCGTGAACGCGCCGATGGTGCTGATCGGCAAGGACACTTACGAGGACCTGACCAAGGAAAGCTTCGGCAAGGTGCTCGACGGCTTCGCCTCGGGCAATCCGCCCAAGCCGGGTCCCCAGAACGGCCGCCAGTTCTCGGCGCCGATATCAGGGCCGACCACGCTGAAGGAGATCACCTGATGCGTGATCTTTCGTCGCCGGCACGAGAGGGAAGCGGTGCCATGAAGAAGTGGGGCTTCATCGCGATGCATGCCGCCGTGGCGGCTGCCTTCATCTTTCTCCTGCAACGCTTCAGCCTGAATGCGTCGCTGGAATCCAGTCTGCTCTGGGCGCTGACGTTTGGTATCTGCGCCGCCGGACTTGCCTACAAGCAGTCCAATCGTTGATCGGAAAGCACTGACATGCTCGAGGACAAGGACCGCATCTTCAAGAACCTCTACGGCCTCCACGACTGGGGGCTGGAGGGCGCGCGGCGCCGCGGCGCCTGGGACGGCACCAAGACCATCATCGACAAGGGGCGCGACTGGATCATCAACGAGATGAAGGCGTCGGGCCTGCGCGGGCGCGGCGGCGCCGGCTTCCCGACCGGTCTGAAATGGTCCTTCATGCCGAAGGAATCGACCGACGGCAGGCCGAGCTATCTCGTCGTCAACGCCGACGAATCCGAGCCCGGCACCTGCAAGGACCGCGAGATCATGCGGCATGATCCGCATCTCCTGATCGAGGGTTGCCTGATCGCCAGCTGCGCGATGAACGCGCACGCCTGTTACATCTATGTCCGCGGCGAGTTCATCCGCGAGCGCGAGCACCTCCAGGCCGCGATCGACCAGGCCTATGAGGCCAAGCTGGTCGGCAAGGACAACGTCAATGGCTGGCCGTTCGACATCTACGTCGCCCACGGCGCCGGCGCCTATATCTGCGGCGAGGAGACCGCGCTGCTCGAAAGCCTCGAGGGCAAGAAGGGCCAGCCGCGGCTGAAGCCGCCGTTCCCGGCGAACGTTGGTCTGTTCGGCTGCCCGACCACCGTCAACAACGTCGAGTCGATCGCCGTTGCTCCCGACATCCTGCGTCGCGGCGCGGCCTGGTTCGCCGGCATCGGCCGTCCGAACAATGTCGGCACCAAGCTGTTCTGCATCTCCGGCCATGTCGAGCGGCCCTGCAACGTCGAAGAGGCCATGGGCATTCCGTTCCGTGAGCTGATCGAAAAGCATTGCGGCGGCATCCGCGGCGGCTGGGACAACCTCAAGGCCGTGATCCCCGGCGGCTCGTCGGTGCGCATGGTGCCGGCCGAGCAGATCATCGACACGCCGATGGATTTCGACAGCTTGAGCAAGCTGCGCTCGGGTCTCGGCACCGCGGCGGTGATCGTGATGGACAAGTCGACCGATCTGATCCGCGCCATCGCCCGCATCTCCTATTTCTACAAGCACGAGAGCTGCGGCCAGTGCACGCCGTGCCGCGAGGGCACAGGCTGGATGTGGCGGGTCTTGACCCGCATGGCCGAGGGCCGCGCCCACAAGCGCGAGATCGACATGCTGCTCGAGGTGACGAAGCAGGTCGAAGGCCACACCATCTGCGCGCTCGGCGACGCGGCGGCCTGGCCGATCCAGGGCCTGATCGCGCATTTCCGTCACGAGATCGAAGCGCGCATCGACCAGTATTCGCACAAGGCCGATATCGACGATATCGGCGTCCGCGATCCCGTGAACATGGTCGCGGCGGAGTAAGAGACATGACCAAGCTCATCATCGACGGCAAAGAGATCGATGTCCCCGCCGAATACACGCTGCTTCAGGCATGCGAGGCGGCCGGCGCCGAGATTCCGCGCTTCTGCTATCACGAGCGGCTGTCGATCGCCGGCAATTGCCGGATGTGCCTCGTCGAGGTGAAGGGCGGACCGAAGCCGGTCGCGAGCTGCGCCTGGGGTGTGCGCGACTGCCGTCCGGGCCCCAAGGGCGAGCCGCCGGAAATCTCCACGCGTTCGCCGATGGTGAAGAAGGCACGCGAAGGCGTGATGGAGTTCCTTCTCATCAACCATCCGCTGGACTGCCCGATCTGCGACCAGGGCGGCGAGTGCGACCTCCAGGACCAGGCGATGGGCTATGGTGTCGACACCAGCCGCTTCGCCGAGAACAAGCGCGCGGTCGAGGACAAATATCTCGGCGCGCTGGTCAAGACCTCGATGAACCGCTGCATCCAGTGCACGCGCTGCGTCCGCTTCTCGGCGGAAGTTGCCGGCGCGCCCGAGATGGGCGCCACCGGCCGCGGCGAGGACATGGAGATCACGACCTATCTCGAGCACGCGCTGACGTCGGAGTTGCAGGGCAACCTTGTCGACATCTGCCCGGTCGGCGCGCTGACCTCGAAGCCCTATGCGTTCGCGGCACGCCCGTGGGAGCTCGGCAAGACCCAGTCGATCGACGTCATGGACGGCCTGGGATCGGCGATCCGCGTCGATACGCGCGGCCGTGAGGTGATGCGTATTCTGCCGCGCATCAACGAGGCCGTGAACGAGGAGTGGATCTCCGACAAGACCCGTCACGTCGTCGACGGGCTGCGCACCCAGCGGCTCGACCGGCCCTATATCCGCGAGGCCGGCAAGCTGCGCGCGGCAAGCTGGCCCGAGGCCTTTGCTGCGATTGCCGCCAAGGCGGCGCGCACCGACGGCAAGCGCATCGGCGCGATCGCCGGCGACCTTGCCGGTGTCGAGGAGATGTTCGCGCTGAAGGATCTGCTCGCCAGGCACGGCTCGAGCAATCTGGCGGTGCAGGGGGGCGACGCCTTCGATCCCGCGCTCGGCCGCGGCTCCTACCTCTTCAACCCGACGCTCGCTGGCGTCGAGCAGGCCGACGCGCTGCTCATCATCGGCGCCAATCCGCGGAAGGAGGCGGCCGTGTTCAACGCCCGCGTCCGCAAGCGCTGGCGTGCCGGCGGCTTCAAGGTCGGCGTGATCGGCGCCAAGGCCGATCTGACCTACGACTACGATCATCTCGGCGCAGGCACCGAGACGCTCGGTGAACTCGCGGCCGGCAAGCACTCCTTCATGGACGTGCTGAAGAACGCCAAGCATCCGATCATCATGGTCGGCGCGGGCGCGGCTGCTCGCCACGACGGCGCCGCCATCCTCGCGGCCGCTGCCAAGCTCGCGCTCGATGTCGGCGCGGTGAAGGACGGCTGGAACGGCTTTGCCGTGCTGCACGAGACCGCCTCGCGCGTCGGTGCGCTCGATATCGGCTTCACGGCGGGGCAGGGTGGCCTGAACGCGGCGCAGATGACGACGTTCGGCACGCTCGACCTGTTGTTCCTGCTCGGGGCCGATGAGATCAAGGCGCCCGACGGCACCTTCGTCGTCTATATCGGCACCCACGGCGACCGCGGCGCGCACCGCGCCGACGTGATCCTGCCGGCCGCGGCCTACACCGAGAAGTCCGCGATCTATGTCAACACCGAAGGCCGCGTGCAGATGACGGGCCGCGCCGCGTTCCCACCGGGCGAAGCCCGCGAGGACTGGGCGATCGTCCGCGCATTGTCGGAGGCGCTCGGCAAGAAGCTCGGCTACGACTCGCTGGCCGCGCTGCGCCAGGCGGTCTTCAAGGCGGTGCCGCATCTGATCCGTCTCGACCAGATCGAGGCCGGCTCGGCCGACCAGATCAAGAAGCTGGCGGGGAAGGGCGGCTCGCCGGAGAAGGCGCCGTTCAAGCCGCTGGTCGAGGATTTCTACCTGACCAACCCAATCGCGCGTGCGTCCGCCGTGATGGCGGAATGTTCGCGCCTCGCCTCCGGGCACATGCTGACCGCAGCGGAGTGAGCGTGATCTGATGGAATTCTTCGAAAGCGCATTCTGGACCGGATTTCTCTGGCCGCTGATCATCATGGTCGCCGAGAGCGTCCTGGTGCTCGTCGTGCTCCTGGTCGCGATCGCCTACATCCTGCTTGCCGACCGCAAGATCTGGGCGGCGGTGCAGATCCGGCGCGGCCCGAACGTGGTCGGCCCCTGGGGCCTGCTGCAGTCCTTCGCGGACCTTTTGAAGTTCGTGCTGAAGGAGCCGATCATTCCGGCCGGCGCCAACAAGGGCGTGTTCCTGCTGGCGCCGCTGGTGTCCTGCGTGCTCGCGCTCGCCGCCTGGGCGGTGATCCCGACCAATCTCGGCTGGGTGATCGCCGACATCAATGTCGGCATTCTCTTCATCTTCGCGATCTCGTCGCTGTCGATCTATGGCATCATCATGGCCGGCTGGTCGTCGAATTCCAAGTACCCGTTCCTGGCCGCGCTGCGCTCGGCGGCGCAGATGGTGTCCTATGAAGTCTCGATCGGCTTCGTCATCATCACGGTG
This sequence comes from Bradyrhizobium sp. CCBAU 53415, assembly GCF_028128735.1. Lineage (NCBI taxonomy): Bacteria > Pseudomonadati > Pseudomonadota > Alphaproteobacteria > Hyphomicrobiales > Nitrobacteraceae > Bradyrhizobium > Bradyrhizobium sp. CCBAU 53415. Next base: position 1,541,824 of record NZ_LBJF01000027.1, read on the forward strand.
CTGCTCTGCGCCGGCACGCTGAACCTCTCGGCGGTGGTCGAGGCCCAGCATGCGCGCGGTCTCGCCAGCCTGATCGGGCTGCCGCAGCTCACGATCCTGAACTGGTACGTCTGGCCGCTGTTCCCGATGTTCGTGGTGTTCTACGTCTCGGCGCTGGCGGAGACCAACCGTCCGCCCTTCGACCTGGTCGAGGCGGAATCCGAGCTGGTCGCCGGATTCATGGTCGAATACGGCTCGACGCCATACCTGCTGTTCATGCTCGGCGAGTATGTCGCGATCGTCACGATGTGCGCGCTGGCGACCATCCTGTTCCTCGGGGGCTGGCTGCCGCCGGTGGATCTGCCGCCCTTCAACTGGGTGCCGGGGATCATCTGGTTCTCGCTGAAACTCTTCTTCATGTTCTTCCTGTTCGCGATGGCGAAGGCGATCGTGCCCCGCTACCGCTACGATCAACTGATGCGCCTCGGTTGGAAGGTGTTCCTGCCGCTGTCGCTGGCGATGGTGATCGTGGTGGCCGGCGTGCTGCATTTCGCCGGCATCGCGCCGAAGTGAGGGCCGCCATGGGTATCAACGTCAACGCCACTGCACGCTCGCTCCTGCTGTCGGAATTCGTCTCGGCATTCTTCCTCGCCATGCGCTATTTCTTCCAGCCGAAGCCGACGCTGAACTATCCGTTCGAGAAGGGCCCGATCTCGCCGCGCTTCCGCGGCGAGCACGCGCTGCGCCGCTATCCGAACGGCGAAGAGCGCTGCATCGCCTGCAAGCTGTGCGAAGCGGTCTGCCCGGCGCAGGCCATCACGATCGAGGCCGGCCCGCGCCGCAACGACGGCACCCGCCGCACCGTGCGCTACGACATCGACATGGTGAAGTGCATCTATTGCGGCCTCTGCCAGGAAGCCTGTCCGGTCGATGCCATCGTCGAAGGCCCGAACTTCGAGTTCGCGACCGAGACCCGTGAGGAACTGTTCTATGACAAGGCCAAGCTGCTCGCCAACGGCGATCGCTGGGAACGCGAGATCGCGAAAGCGATCGAGCTCGACGCGCCGTACCGGTGAGGTGAGGGCATGATCCTTCCCGCGCTGTTCTTCTATCTCTTCGCCGGTATCTGCGTCGCCTCGGCCGTGATGGTGATTGTCTCGCGCAATCCCGTGCACTCCGTGCTGTACCTGATCCTGGCCTTCGTCAACGCCTCCGGCCTGTTCGTGCTGATGGGTGCCGAGTTCCTCGGCATGATGCTGATCGTCGTCTATGTCGGCGCGGTCGCGGTGCTGTTCCTGTTCGTGATCATGATGCTCGACGTCGATTTCCTCGAGCTGCGCGAGGGCTTCATCGAGTACCTGCCGGTCGGCCTCGTGATCGGCGGCATCTTCCTGTTCGAGCTGCTGCTCACCGTCGGCTTCTGGGTCATCAATCCCGGCGTGTCCAAGACGATCACGGCGGCGATCCCGACCAACGTCTCGAACACCGAGGCGCTCGGCCTCGTGCTCTATACGAAGTACATCCACTACTTCCAGCTCTCAGGCATGGTGCTGCTGGTCGCCATGATCGGCGCCATCGTGCTGACGCTCCGCCACAAGGCGAGCGTGAAGCGGCAGGACATCAACGTTCAGAACGCACGCACGCCCGAGATGGCGATGGCGATGCGCAAGGTGGCGCCGGGGCAGGGGCTCTCGGACGCCGATGCGGCGGAGTGGGTGAAATGACGATCGGGCTCGGACATTATCTGGCGGTCGGCGCGATCCTGTTCACGCTCGGCATCCTCGGCATCTTCCTGAACCGCAAGAACATCATCGTCATCCTGATGTCGATCGAGCTGATCCTGCTCTCGGTCAACATCAACCTCGTGGCGTTCTCGACCTTCCTCGGCGACATCGTCGGCCAGGTCTTCGCGCTGTTGGTGCTCACCGTCGCGGCCGCCGAAGCCGCGATCGGTCTCGCCATCCTGGTGGTCTATTTCCGCAACCGCGGCTCGATCGCGGTTGAGGACGTCAATCTGATGAAGGGCTGAGCTCGGTCATGGTTCAGGCGATTGTCTTTCTGCCTCTGCTGGGCGCCATCCTCGCCGGCCTGATTGCGCTGGCCGGTGCGCATGCCCGCAACCCCTCGGGCGACGAGGTCGAGCATCACGGCGACCACGGCCATGGTGCGCATGCGCATGCGTCCGATACGATCAACGAGGATGCGTCCGTCATCCACGTGACCCATCACGAGCCCGGCGATGGGCACGACGATCACGCTCACGGCCCGGCCGAGCCGCCCGCGGCAGGCTCGCGCGCGGCGGAGCTGATCACCACGGCGCTGCTGTTCGTCTCGGCCGCGCTGTCCTGGATGACGCTGGTCGATGTCGGCTTCATGCACCATGACGCCCGCATCCAGCTTCTGCCCTGGATCTTCTCCGGCGACCTCCAGGTCTGGTGGACGCTGCGCGTCGACACGCTCACCGCCGTGATGCTGGTGGTTGTCACGACCGTATCCTCGCTCGTGCACCTCTATTCCATCGGCTACATGGACGAGGATCCGAACCGGCCGCGTTTCTTCGGCTATCTCAGCTTGTTCACCTTCGCCATGCTGATGCTGGTGACCGCGGACAACCTCGTGCAGCTGTTCTTCGGCTGGGAGGGCGTGGGTCTCGCCAGCTATCTGCTGATCGGCTTCTGGTACCAGAAGCCGTCGGCGAACGCCGCCGCCATCAAGGCCTTCGTGGTCAACCGCGTCGGCGATTTCGGCTTCGCGCTCGGTATCTTCGCGATCTTCATGCTTGTCGGTTCGACCGATTTCGAGACGATCTTCCATGCCGCGCCCGGCCTCACCGGCAAGACCATCAACTTCCTCGGCTGGCACGCCGACGCGCTGACCCTGACCTGTCTCCTCTTGTTCATGGGCGCGATGGGCAAGTCGGCGCAGTTCCTGCTGCACACCTGGCTGCCCGACGCGATGGAAGGCCCGACCCCGGTCTCGGCGCTGATCCATGCCGCGACCATGGTCACCGCCGGCGTCTTCATGGTGGCGCGCCTGTCGCCGCTGTTCGAGCTCGCCCCGGACGCGCAGGCCGTGGTGATGTTCTTCGGCGCGACCACCGCGTTCTTCGCGGCCACGATCGGTCTCGTCCAGAACGACATCAAGCGCATCGTCGCGTACTCGACCTGTTCGCAGCTCGGCTACATGTTCGTGGCGATGGGAGCAGGGGCCTATTCGGTCGGCATGTTCCACCTGTTCACGCACGCCTTCTTCAAGGCGCTGCTGTTCCTAGGCTCCGGCTCGGTGATCTACGCGATGCACCACGAGCAGGACATCCGCAACATGGGCGGCCTCTGGAAGAAGATCCCGTACACCTATGCGGTGATGGTGGTCGGCACGCTGGCGCTCACCGGCTTCCCGCTCACCGCCGGCTATTTCTCCAAGGACGCGATCATCGAGTCCGCCTACGCCTCGCACAATCCATTCGCGATGTACGGCTTCCTGATGACGGTCGTCGCCGCCGGCCTCACCTCGTTCTACTCCTGGCGCCTGATCTTCAAGACCTTCCACGGCGAGCCGCATGACGAGCATCACTACGAAGCCGCGCATGAGGCCCCGCTCTGGATCCTGATCCCGATCGGCGTGCTCGCGGTCGGCTCGTTCGTCGCAGGCCTCCCGTTCAAGGAGCTGTTCGCCGGTCACGGTGTCGAGGAGTTCTTCCGCGAGTCCGTGAAGATGAACCCGCACATCATCGAGGAGATGCACCACATCCCCGAGACCATCGCCTTCCTGCCGACGGTCATGATGGTGCTGGGCTTCCTGGTGTCGTACCTGTTCTACATCCGCCGGCCCTATCTGCCGGTCGAGCTCGCGAAGACGCAGCCGATGCTGTACCAGTTCCTGCTCAACAAATGGTACTTCGACGAGCTCTACGACGTCATCTTCGTCCGTCCGGCGAAGTGGATCGGCTATCAGCTCTGGAAGAAGGGCGACGGCTTCATCATCGACGGCTTCGGCCCCGACGGCGTCTCGGCCCGCGTGCTGGACGTCACCCGCAATGTCGTGAAGATCCAGACCGGCTATCTCTATCACTACGCGTTCGCCATGCTGATCGGCGCCGCCGGCCTGATCACCTGGTTCATGTTCGGCTTTGGAGGCCAGTAAATGACAACCTGGCCCATTCTCTCGGTCACGACGTTCCTGCCGCTGGTCGGCGCGCTGATGGTCTATCTCAGCCGCGGCGATGACGAGGCGGCGCGGCGCAATTCGCGCTGGATCGCGCTCTGGACCACGCTGATCACCTTCGCTGTGTCGGTGATCCTGGTCATGCGCTTCGACCCGTCCAACCCCGACTTCCAGTTCGTCGAGAAGGCGAACTGGCTTGCCACCGGCATCACCTACCACATGGGCGTCGACGGCATCTCGCTGCCGCTCGTGATCCTCACCACCGCCGTGATGCCGTTCTGCATCATCGCGAGCTGGAAGGCGATCACCAGCCGCGTCCGCGAATACATGATGGCGTTCCTGATCCTGGAAACGCTGATGATCGGCACCTTCTCGGCGCTCGATCTCGTGCTGTTCTATCTGTTCTTCGAGGGCGGCCTGATCCCGATGTTCCTGATCATCGGCGTCTGGGGCGGCCCGCGGCGGGTCTATGCGTCGTTCAAGTTCTTCCTCTACACGCTGCTCGGCTCGGTCCTGATGCTGCTCGCCATCATGGCGCTGTACTGGAACGGCGGCACCACCGACATCCCGACCCTGATGCACACCGCCGTACCCCGCTCGTTGCAGACCTGGGCGTGGCTCGCCTTCTTCGCCTCGTTTGCGGTGAAGATGCCGATGTGGCCGGTGCATACCTGGCTGCCCGACGCGCATGTCGAGGCGCCGACGGCAGGCTCGGTGGTCCTGGCCGCGATCCTCCTGAAGATGGGCGGCTACGGCTTCCTGCGCTTCTCGCTGCCGATGTTCCCGCTGGCCTCGCACGACTTCGCGCCGCTGATCTTCACGCTCTCGGCCATCGCCATCATCTACACCTCGCTGGTGGCCTTGATGCAGGAGGACATGAAGAAGCTGATCGCGTACTCGTCAGTGGCGCATATGGGCTTCGTCACCATGGGCATCTTCGCCGGCACCATGCAGGGCGTCGCCGGCGGCGTGTTCCAGATGATCTCGCACGGCATCGTCTCCGGCGCGCTGTTCCTCTGCGTCGGCGTCGTCTACGACCGCCTGCACACCCGCGAGATCGCGGCCTATGGCGGCCTCGTCAACCGGATGCCACTCTACGCGATGACATTCATGGTCTTCACCATGGCCAATGTGGGCCTGCCCGGAACGAGCGGCTTCGTCGGCGAGTTCATGACGCTGCTCGGCACCTTCAAGGTCTCGATCCCGACCGCGTTCTTTGCCAGCTTCGGCGTGATCCTGTCGGCGGCCTATGCGCTGTGGCTCTACCGCAAGGTCGTGTTCGGCGCGCTGGTCAAGCCGTCGCTGGCGAGCATGAAGGATCTCACCTTGCGGGAGTGCGTGATCCTGTTCCCGATGATCGCGCTGACGATCCTGTTCGGCGTCTATCCGAAGCCGGTGCTCGACATGTCGGCCGCGTCGGTCCAGCAACTCGTCAACAACTACAACACCGCTGTGACGGCCGTGAAGGCCGCCGCACTGCTCCAGTGATCGGGCAGGTCAGGATATCGCCATGAGCTTTGAGACTGCAGGTTATCAACTGGCGCCGGTGCTGCCCGAACTCGTGCTCGCGGTGGGCGCAATGGCGCTTCTGATGCTGGGAGCCTATCGCGGGCAGGGGACGACCAGGACGGTTACGTTGCTGGCGGTGGTGCTCCTGATCGTGGTCGGTGCGCTCGTCTACATGCAGCCCGCGGGCAGGCAGGCGACCTTCGGCGGCAGCTTCATCGTCGACGACTTCGCCCGCTTCATGAAGATCCTGGCCCTGATCGGCTCGGCGGTGACGCTGATCCTGTCGACCGAGTTCCTGTCCGACCCGTCGCGCCGCATCTTCGAATATTCGATCCTGGTGCTGCTCTCGACGCTCGGCATGATGGTGCTGATCTCCGCCGGTGACCTGATCTCGCTCTATCTCGGCCTCGAACTGATGTCGCTGGCGCTCTACGTCGTGGCGGCCTCGAACCGCGACAATGCCAAGTCGACCGAAGCCGGCCTGAAGTATTTCGTGCTTGGCGCGCTGTCCTCGGGCATGCTGCTCTACGGCGCCTCGCTGGTCTACGGCTTCACCGGCACGGTCAGCTTCACCGGGATCGCCGCGGCGGCCACGGTTGCGAATGTCGGCCTGGTCTTCGGCCTCGTCTTCCTGCTTGCCGGCCTCTGCTTCAAGGTCTCGGCCGTGCCGTTCCACATGTGGACGCCCGACGTCTATGAGGGCGCCCCGACCCCGGTCACGGCCTTCTTCGCCTCGGCGCCGAAGGTGGCCGCGCTCGCCGTTTTCACCCGCGTGACGCTGACCGCATTCCCCGGCATCCTTTCGCAATGGCAGCAGATCCTCGTGTTCGTGTCGATCGCTTCGATGGCGCTCGGCTCCTTCGCCGCGATCGGCCAGACCAATATCAAGCGGCTGATGGCCTATTCGTCGATCGGCCACATGGGCTTCGCGCTGGTCGGCCTTGCCTCCGGCACGGTCGAGGGCGCGCAGGGCGTGCTGATGTACATCGTGATCTATGTCGCGATGACGCTCGGCTCGTTCTCGATCATCCTCGCCATGAAGCGCAACGGCCAGGCCGTTGAGCAGATCAGCGATTTCGCCGGACTGTCGCGGACCAATCCGCTGCTCGCCTTCATGTTCGCGATGCTGCTGTTCTCGCTCGCCGGCATTCCGCCGCTGGCCGGCTTCTTCGCCAAATGGTACGTCTTCGTCGCCGCGATCAAGGCGAACCTGTTCACGCTCGCGGTCATCGGCGTGCTGACCAGCGTGGTCGGCGCCTATTACTACCTCGCCATCGTCAAGACGATGTACTTCGACGAGCCGGCCGGCCAGGTCGATCCGGTGCGCATCGAAGTGCGGGCGGTGCTGGCGGTCGCAGGCCTGTTCAACATCCTGTTCGCGCTGTTCGCAGGCCCGGTGGTGAGCGTCGCCTCCGCCGCGGCAAAGTCGCTGTTCTAGGATGGCTTTCGCGCTCGGTCCTCGCGCATTGTCCGCGGGCTACAAGCTCGCGGCGTTCGAACGGACCGGCTCGACCAACACCGAGGCGATCGAGCGCGCAAGGGCCGGCGAACGTGGCCCGATGTGGTTCGTCACATCCGAGCAGACCGCCGGCCGCGGCCGCCGTCAGCGCGCCTGGATTGCGCCGCGCGGCAATCTCGCCGCCAGCATCCTCGAGGTCATGGACGTCGCCCCGGCCGTAGCCGCCACGCTCGGCTTTGCCGCCGGGCTGGCGGAGGAGGCGGCGCTGGAGAAGGCGAGCCTCGAGGCTGCGCTCCGCCTCGGCGAGGGCCGGCCCCGCTACGCCCTGAAATGGCCGAATGATGTGCTCGCCGGCGGCAAGAAGCTGGTCGGCATCGGCCTCGAGGCCGAGGCCGTCGGCAACGGTCTCGCCGTCGTCGTCGGCATGGGCACCAATGTGATCGCAGCACCCGAGGGCACCCCGACGCCCGCGGTGTCGCTGGCCGCGCTCGGGGTCCAGATCAGCGCCGAGGAGCTGTTCTCGGCCCTCTCGGATGCCTGGGTCGAGTTCCGCGGCATCTGGGACAATGGCCGCGGCTTTGCCGAGATCCGGAAGCTCTGGCTCGAGCGCGCCGCCGGCCTCGGCGAGCGGGTTGCGATCCACACGGGGACGATGACGCTGGAGGGCATTTTTGACATCATTGACGATACCGGCTGCCTGATCGTCCGCACCGCTGACGGCCGGCGCGTGCCGGTGGCGGCCGGCGAGGTGTTCTTCGGCCCGGCCGCCTCGGTGGGAGCGGCGTGATGGCAAGGCCCGACGAACTGGTGTTTGCGCCGCTCGGCGGCGTCGGCGAGATCGGCATGAACCTGTCGATCTATGGCCTCGGCAACCGCCACCAGCGCGCCTGGCTGGCGGTCGATCTCGGCGTCTCCTTCGGCGACGAGGAGCATGTGCCGGGCATCGACTTGATCATGCCGGACATCAGCTTCCTGGAGAAGGAACGCAAGAACCTGATGGGCCTCGTGCTGACCCACGCCCATGAGGACCATTTCGGCGCCATCATCGATCTCTGGCCCAGACTGAAATGCCCGATCTACGCCACCAAGTTCAGCGCGGCGTTATTCGAGGCCAAATGCGCCGCCGAGCGCAATGCGCCTGATATCCCTGTTACCGTGATCCCGTCCGGCGGTCGCGTCGATATCGGCCCGTTCAACGTCGAGTTCATCCCTGTCGCGCATTCGATTCCGGAAGCGCACGCGCTGGCGATCCACACTGAGGCCGGCACGGTGCTGCACACCGGCGACTGGAAGATCGATCCGACCCCGACCCTGGGGGCTCCGACCGACGAGAAGCGGCTGCGCGAATTGGGCGAGCAGGGCGTGCTCGCCTTGATCGGCGATTCCACCAACGCCGTGCGCGACGGCCGCTCGCCGTCGGAAGCGGAGGTCGCCCGGACCATCATCGACCTCGTCAAGTCGGCCAAGGGCCGCGTCGCCGTCACGACCTTCGCCTCCAACGTCGCCCGGATCAAGGCCGTCGCCGACGCGGCGAAGGCCGCCGACCGCGAGGTCGTCGTGGTCGGCCGCGCCATGGAGCGCGTGGTGCAGGTGGCGCGCGAGACCGGCTATCTCGAAGGCGTGCAGAATTTCCGTTCACCCGAGGTCTACGGTCACCTTCCGCCGGACAAGGTGCTGGCGCTGTGCACCGGCAGCCAGGGCGAGCCGCGTGCGGCGCTGGCGCGCATCGCCAACGACGACCATCCCGAGATCACGCTCAACCGCGGCGACAGCGTCATCTTCTCCTCGCGCACCATTCCAGGCAACGAGAAGGCCGTCAGCTCGATCGTCAACAATCTGGTGCTCCAGGGCGTCGAGATCATCACCGACCGCGACGCTCTGGTTCACGTCTCCGGCCATCCCCGCCGCGACGAACTGCGCGACCTGATTTCCTGGGTGAAGCCGCAACTCCTGATTCCGGTCCACGGCGAGGCCCTGCACCTGCACGATCACGCAAAACTGGCGCGGGCAGCCGGCGTGCCGCGCGTGCTGGTCTGCCGCAACGGCGACCTCGTCAAGCTCGGCCCCGGCGACCCCGGCATCGTCGGCGAGGTGCCTTCCGGCCGTCTCTACAAGGACGGCACGATTTTGGAGGACTCCAAGTCCCGCGCCGTCGTCGAGCGGCGCCGCATGGCCTTTTCCGGCTGCGCCTTCGTCGCCATTGCCATGACCGAGCAGGGCGAGCTCGCCGACGATCCTGAGGTCGATCTGGTCGGCGTCCCCGAAAAGAACAGGGCGGGCGAGACCTTCGACGACCTGGTCTTCGACGCCGTGATGTCCACGATCGAGGGGCTGCCAAAGGCGCGCCGGCGAGATCCGGACGCGCTGGCCGAGTCGGTGCGACGTGCGGTCCGGGCCGTGATCAACGAACATTGGGGCAAAAAGCCCCCCTGTCTGGTACATGTCCTGACAGTGTAATTGTATCAGCATCTCCGGGACGGCGGCTCGCCGCTGGCCCGGATCATGCGCCGAGGGAGAAGAACCATGCTGGGTCGCCTCAACCACGTCGCGATCGCGACCAGGGACGCCGTCAAGGCCGCAAAGATTTATGGCGCGGCGTTTGGCGCTCAGATCTCGGAGGCGGTGCCGCTGCCCGAGCACGGCGTCACCACCGTGTTCGCGACACTGCCCAACACCAAGATCGAGTTCATCGAACCGCTCGGTGAATCCTCCCCCATTGCCAAATTCCTCGAGCGCAATGCCGACGGCGGCATCCACCATGTCTGCTACGAGGTCGTCGACATCATCGCCTCGCGCGACACGCTGGTGAAGGAGGGTGCCCGGGTGCTCGGCGACGGCGTGCCGAAGATCGGCGCCCACGGCAAGCCGGTGCTGTTCCTGCACCCGAAGGACTTTTCCGGCGCGCTGGTCGAGATCGAGCAGGCGTGAGGCCGTCCCATGGCCATTCAAATATCGACCGCGCTTGCGGTCTACTTCGTCATCTGGTGGGTGGCGCTGTTCCTGACGCTGCCGTTCGGCGTTCGCAGCCAGCACGAGGATGGCGTCGGCGCACCGGGCACCGACCCCGGCGCACCGATCCTGACGCGGATGGGCCGCAAGCTGATCTGGACCACGATCATCTCGGCGGTGATCTACGGCCTCGGCGTCGCGGCCTATCATGCCGGTTATCTCTCGATCGAGCGCCTGTCGAAATTGATGGGCATGCCGTTCTAGGGGTGTAAGGGACGAACGATATCAACCAAGCTCGTCATTGCGAGCGCAGCGAAGCAATCCAGAGTCTTACCGCGGAGGGATTCTGGATTGCTTCGCTGCGCTCGCAATGACGGCGGAGATAGTTTGTATAGTTGGGGGAATACGAATGGCTTTTCAGCGTATCGTGGTCGCGCTTCTGTTGCTGATCGTCGCCGGTCTTGGTGCGATCGGCTATTTCGAATGGAAGATGGCGGTGCAGGCGCGGACGCTGAAGGCGTTCGTCGAGGGCTATGTCTTCAACGAGGCGGTGATGGCCTGCGAGCAGTCCAAGAGCTCGACGCCGTTCAGGTGGAACGGGGGCAAGAGCACCTCTGTGATCGGCCTGAACTCGGTCAAGCTGGACAAATACACCGTCAGCGCCAGCTACACTCTGGTGGCGGACGGCATCTATTGTGACTACGATCCCATCAAAAGAAAGGCCGGGATCGGCTCCAGCTTCCTGGAGCGGGAATAACGATCCGGCCCATGCAAATGGGATGGGATCGTCATGACCGGGGACCGGGCAGGGAACTATCGGATTCTGCATGAGGCCGATTTGCGGGACTATCTCGCAGGCCTTCCGGATATTCGTAAGCTGGTTGGCGGCGAGCCCGCGTCCTGGCCGGTCACCGAGGTCGGCGACGGCAATCTCAACCTCGTCTTCATCGTCAAGGGCGCGCGCGGCGGCATCGCCGTGAAGCAGGCGTTGCCCTATGTCCGTCTCGTCGGCGAGAGCTGGCCGCTGCCGCTGTCACGTGCCCATTACGAATATCTCGCGCTGTCCCGGCAGGCCCAACTCGCATCCGGCCTCGTACCGGCCGTGTTGCATCACGACGACAAGCTGGCGCTGACCGTGATGGAGCTGCTCGAGCCGCACATCATCATGCGCAAGGGTCTGGTTGCGGGCACGCGATATCCGCGCTTCGCCAGCGACGTCACCACGTTCATGGCAAGGACCTTGTTCTTCACCTCCGACCTCGCGCTCTCCGCCGCCGAGAAGAAGGAGGGCATCGCGGCCTTTGCCGGCAACCACGCACTGTGCAAGATCACAGAGGATCTGATCTTCACCGACCCGTACCGCATCGCCGAACAGAACCGTTGGACCGCGCCTTATCTCGACGGCTTGGCGGCGGCGTTGCGCGAAGACATGGAGCTGCATGTCGCGATCTCCCGTCTCAAGCTGAAGTTCATGGCAAGCCCCGAGGCTCTGCTCCACGGCGACCTCCACACCGGATCGATCATGGTGACGGAGAGCCAGACACGGGTGATCGACCCGGAATTCGCATTCTACGGCCCGATCGGCTTCGACGTCGGCGCGGTGCTGGCCAATCTCCTGATGGCCTATTTCGCCTCCGCCGGCCACGAGCGCGCACCGGGAGAACGGGCGGCATTCGAGGCCTGGGTGCTGGAGACGGTCGAGCAGGTCTGGAACGAGTTCGCCCGCAAATTCCTCGACCTCTGGCGCGGTGGAGCCGCCGGCGACGCCTATCCGGTCGCGCTCTTCGCCGGCGAGCAGGGCGCCACGCGTCTCGAGGCCGAGCGGCAGGCCTACATGCAGCGGCTGTTCACTGATGCGGTCGGCTTCGCCGCCGCCAAGATCATCCGCCGTATCTTCGGCCTCGCCCACAACATCGATTTCGAGCTGATCGAGGATCCGCGGATGCGGGCAACGAGCGAGGCGCGTGCGGTACGGCTGGCGAGGGCGATGATGGTGGAGGCGGGGGCACTTCCGGCCGTTGCCGACATCACCGGTGCTGCGCGAAAATTGCGCAACTGGCAGCCGAAATTGGCTGCGGGCTAAGGCGCGTCCTTGCCTAGGGCCATCCTTCGAGTCGCCCGCCTGCGGCGGGCCTTCGCGATGACGGAACGGGGCGATACCCGGGGCCCGGGCTTCACTTCCTGCGTAACCCTGGAGGCATTAACTCGTCGTTAACCATGTCGGCCGCATCGTTAACCATTCAATAACAGGGAACGAGTCGGCCGCCATGGAGGCTGCAGCAAAAGTCCAACGTCAAATGGTGCGCCTGCGCGGGCGCTCCTATGTGGCTTTCGTGTTCACGCCGACGGTTCCGGTCCAGGACTGGCTGCATGAGGTCGACGCCACCATTGCACGCTCGCCGGGGTTTTTTGCCGGGCGGCCCGTGGTGATCGATCTGTCCTCGGTCGATCTCAGCCAGTCCGGCATCGGACATCTGCTCACGAGCCTTCAGGACCGCAACATCCGCGTGCTCGGCATCGAGGGCGTGGAGGAGGGCCGGCTGACCCCCATGATGCCGCCGCTCCTGTCGGGCGGGCGCAGCTGCGTGGTCGAGTCGAGCGCGCCGAAGAAGGCCGAAGCGAAGGCCGAGACCAAGCCGACCTCGCTGCTCCTCGAAAACCCCGTGCGCTCGGGCCAGACCGTGATCTTCCCGGAAGGCGATGTCACCATTCTCGGCTCGGTCGGGTCCGGCGCCGAGGTCGTCGCCGGCGGCTCCATCCACGTCTACGGCGCGCTGCGCGGCCGCGCCATGGCAGGCGTGAACGGTCACACCAGCGCGCGCATCTATTGTCAGAAGATCGAGGCTGAACTGCTTGCAATTGACGGGTTTTACCAGACTGCGGACGACATCGACACCGCCTTGCGCGGCAAGCCGGCGCAGGCCTGGCTGGAGGGAAATACCATGCGAATTACAGCACTGAACTGACCAGCAAAGGAGACATTTCAGATGAGTAAGGTACTGGTCGTGACATCAGGCAAGGGCGGGGTCGGCAAGACCACGACGACCGCCGCGCTGGGAGCGGCGCTCGCGCAGCGCGGCGACAAGGTCGTCGTCGTCGACTTCGACGTCGGCTTGCGCAACCTCGACCTCGTGATGGGCGCCGAACGCCGCGTCGTGTTCGACCTCATCAACGTGGTGCAGGGCGTCGCCAAGCTGCCGCAGGCGCTGATCCGCGACAAGCGGCTGGAGAACCTCTGGCTGCTGCCGGCCTCGCAGACCCGCGACAAGGACGCGCTGACGGAGGAGGGCGTCGGCAAGGTCATTGCCGATCTGCGCAGCCGCTTCGACTGGGTGATCTGCGACAGCCCGGCCGGCATCGAACGCGGCGCCTCCATGGCGATGCGTTTCGCCGACGAGGCCGTGATCGTCACCAATCCGGAGGTCTCCTCGGTGCGCGATTCCGATCGCATCATCGGCATGCTCGATTCCAAGACGGTGCGCGCCGAGAAGGGGGAGCGCGTCGAGAAGCACATCCTCATCACGCGCTACGATCCCTCTCGCGCCGCGCGCGGCGAGATGCTGACCATCGACGACATCCTCGAGATCCTGGCGACGCCCTTGCTCGGCATCATCCCGGAGAGCCAGGACGTGCTGAAGGCCTCCAACGTCGGAACGCCCGTGACGCTGTCGAACGCGGACGGCGCGCCGGCGCGGGCCTATATGGACGCGGCCAAGCGCCTCTGCGGCGAGAACGTGACGATGCATGTTCCTGCCGAGCGGAGGGGTCTGATGGATCGTCTGCTGCGACGGAGGGCTGCATGAGCATGGGCCTGCTTCGACTTCTCCGCGGCAAGAAGGCCTCGGCACCCGTCGCTCGCGAACGGCTGCAGATCCTGCTTGCCCATGAACGCGGAATGCGCGGCCAGCCAGATCTGCTCGGTGTGCTGCGTGAGGAAATTCTCGCCGTCGTGTCCAAGCACGTGACGCTGGACCCGACCAAGGTCATCGTCCGGCTCGAGCGCGGCGACGAGGTTTCGACCCTGGAGGTCGACATCGAGGTGCCCAACGATTTCGAGCGCAAGAAAGTGGCTGTCGCGTAGGGAGCCGCGGCCGACGACCGCCAGGTTTGGGGTGGGTGAAAGGCGGTCCGCTGGCAACAGCGGGCCGCCTTTGTCCTGAGGCTCACATCAATGGGACGGAACGAGTTCCGGGCCCCAATCGTTGTGAGAGACCCGCGGTGGCAGTTGCGCGCGCTGCACCGCAGTTCCCTCGAGCGGGAGACTGCCCATGATGTCCGAGGTCCAGGTTCATACCGTTGCCCGCCAGATGCTGGAACGGCACGGTTTTGCTGCGATCGCGAAGGCCGCCGAGCAGGCCCAGGCCTGCGAGAGCCGTGGCGAGGCCGACGAGGCCACGGAGTGGCGTCACATCGCCGACGCCATGAAGATCATGCGCGGGCCGCATCAGAGCTGACATTCGTCAGCGCGAGCCTCTTCAGCGCTCCTCGCGATCAGCGCCTTGCGGCGAGGTCCGGTGCTGTGTCTGCGGCTGCTCGCGCCCACCTGTTTCCTTGCAGGGGAGTTGTTCCCACGAGCCGTCCGGCGCCTGCTGATAGGCACTGCACGACGACGAAGTGGTTTTTTCCTCACCTTTCTGGGCGTCGGCATTCCTCGCCAGCACGGGCGCCGTCAGCACCGTGGCGGCCGCGATCGCGCCGGCGAAAACGAAATGGATACTCCGCATCAGGGCCTCCTGTTCGAATTCGAAGAGCCCGCATGCTTTCGAGAATTGTGACGATTTTGGGCCGGGGCAGAGATTCCGTCGCGCGTGCTTAATGCAGCGAAGCCGGCTCGCTAACCGCCCTTGCTGCGGATCAGGCCGGCGAGGTTGGTCTTCTGGACTTCGCACCAGCTGGACATGCCGAGGCGGCGTTGGTCCATGTCGGTGGCCTGGGTCGCGACCGCGACCTCGGCCATCAGATCGTCGTCCTGCTTCTCGCCCATCTTGCCGCCGGTGTGCATCCAAGCGATCGCCTTGCGCACCTTCTCGGTGGTGCCGTCGGGCAGGTGCATCTGCTGGGCCTTCTGCACGAGGTCCTGATAGACGAGGTCCGTGTTGGGACACTCGACCTTGGCGGCGAAGGCCTGCAAGACCATCGTCACATAGATCGACCGCGGCGGCGCGTCGGCCGCCTGTGCCGGCGCGGCCAACAGCAACAGGCCCGTCATCAGAAAACCGGTGCGCATCCCTGGAACCTCCTCCGTTTTTCGAGAGGCTAGCGCCCGGCGTGCCGCTCCGCAATGGTGCGCGGCACAATTGTCGTCCGTCCGGGCGATGAGCTAACCTGGTGCTCCCAGCTTCGGAGCGCGACATGAGCCTTTTCAGCACGCCGTTCGATACCGCAAGCGACACCGCGCTCGTCACCGGCGCGGGCAATGGCATCGGCCGCGCGATCGCGCTAGGCTTGGTCGGCGAGGGCGTCCGCACCATGTTCGCGGATGTGAGCGCGGAGCGGGTGCGTGCCGCGATCAGCGCGAGCGAAAGGCCCGGTCTGGCCGTGCCCTGGGTCGGCGATCTCGCCATGCCCGAGGCCTGCGACGAACTGCTGGCCGCCGCACAGGCAGCGCTGGGCGAGGTGACGCATTTCGTCCACAGCGCATCGCCGCCACGGCGCGAGGCCGATCATGCGCTCGCGGTCGATCGCAGGACGTGGCAGGAGATGCACGCGGTCAATCTCGATGCCGGCTTTCACCTGGCGCGCGAGATCGCAAGACGGCTGATCGCGGCGAAGCGGCCGGGCTCGTTCCTGTTTCTCACCTCGCTGCATGCGGGCACCCCGCGCAACCTGTTGCACTATTCGACGGCAAAGGCGGCAATGGCGATGCTGGTGAAGGAGCTCGCGAAGACGTTTGGGCGTTACGACATCCGCGTCAACGCGCTGGTGCCCGGCGCAATCGCCGCCGGTGGCTTCGTTGCCGATCCGGCGCTGGCGCGGCACGTTCCGCTCGGGCGTCTCGGCGAGGCCAAGGACCTTGCACCGATGGCGCTTACCGTATTGTCGAACAAGCTCTCCGCTTACGTCACCGGCGCAGCCTTCGTCGTTGACGGGGGATTGTCGCTGACGAACTGGTTCGAGCCGCCGACGCTGGACTAGCTCAGCGCTGCCAGGCCGGCACCGGATCGAGCGGCGTGCGATAGAGCTCGTTGTGATCGCGATCGGTGACGCGCACCGCGCAGCCCTTCTGCTGCAGCTCCGGCTTCACCTGCGACAGCTCGCATGCCAATTGATCGGCGCGGTCGGAGGCAACCTCGATGTCCTCGAGGATGATTCCTCCCTGGTTCTTGAACTCTTCACCAACCACAAGATCGAAATAGTAGTAGGGCATTCGAATTCCCCGATGTGACGATCCGAGTTTCAGTGCAAGTCTCAACAGATGTCGGATGATATCACGAGTCGATATCCAGCGAATGAACAGGCGGCGCAATCTCTGTGCTCATGGCGCAGAAATGATGTGCAGCATGCGAGGTCGTTAAGAATTTATTAAATATGCCGGCGCGATCATAAGGCATCGAATGGCGGCAGAACCGGGCTCCGGGAACCGGCAGCTGCAAGAGAAGGCCGGCGGCATAGATCCCGACGGCCTTTTCTCTTGATCGCGGACGATCGCAGCAGCGATCTCCGTAATTGCCCGGACTCAACGCATCACATCGACTCGGACAGAGTGCGCGCTGTCACAGCCACGCTGTGCTGCCGTCGCCCGGTGTTTGCCCTAACGCAGCGGCATTGGTGGACGCACGACGGGCCCATCGTCATCGGCAACGGCCTGTGTCGTTGCAACCGGCGCAGCTGGTGGCGGGGCCGCGGCGGACTGCGACGGCGGAGGCGCGAGCGGCGCGGGCGCGTGGGCCGGCATGTAAGTGTGCGACACGGCCGGCTTCGGCTTGCGAACCGGCGGCTTCGGCGGAAGCGCAGAGGCGCGCGCGCGGGGATCGGCGGGCGGCCTCACTTCGGCTGCCGGCTTCGGTGCGGGCGGCTTCGCCATCTCGCGCGCCATCTGCTCCTGCCCGGCCTTCAGCTCGGCGATGTTGGCCTTGAGCTGCTCGATCTGCTGCGCCATCGCGGCGAGATCGCGCGTCATCGATTGTACCGACTGCGCTGCGTCGACCGGCTCCGTTGCTGCGGGCGCGGCTGCCGCAACTTCAGCCGCGGGCGGCGTCGCAGATTGGTCAGCCGTCTGATCCGCCGCGGCTTCCACCACGGGCGGCGCCGCCTGCGCAGCGGGGGCCGGCGCGGTCTGCGATGTCGCAGTCAGCCACGAAGTCGCAGGCAGCAACGAGGCCAGTGCCGGCGTCCATTCCGCGAGCATCTGTTTGGCGGTGTCGCCGTGCTTCTCCCAGGCGATGGCGGCGGCCGTGCTGGTCCCCGCAAGCAGCAACGTGACGAACGCGCCGCGCAGCCACTTGCCGACCGAGGATCGCTTCTGCCTGACGGGACCGTCGCTGGACGTGACGCGGACAGCCGTGTCGACAAACGGTGTCGCGGCGGGCTTTCCGTAGACGACGTTGATGGTGGGCTCGGGCGCGCGCGCCGGCTCCGGAGTGAACTTCGGCTCCGAGGTGGAGGTGAGCTTGGGCTCCGGACGCGGCGCGATCCCGGGCGCCAGCGCAGGTGACACGCTGATGGGCCGCGAGGCCAGCACGATCTCTGGAGAGATCTGAACCGCGTCGTGCGGATCGTTGTCCTTGATCGTGTCCTTCACGATCTCATCGACGATTTGCTTGGCGTTCAGCGTCGCGAGCATCGCAGCTCCTTTGAAGCCTGGTGTTTCAAGTCAAGGTCGACCGCATTGGCGCGGGGCCGATTTATCGAGGTGAGCCCATCCCGAACCCCATGGCGCACGAGTCCAGCCGGGTTTGACCAAAGCAAGGCGAGGAGGTGGAGATGATGCGACAGTCCTCCGCCGTTTGTGGTGATGGAACCCGGTTGACCGAACACGCGCACGTGTTCCGTCCCTGCCTTGTTTTCTGCACGATTTTGGCCGCATGTAGAGGGGCTGGGGGTGCTGCTATCCGCTATCGGGGGGCCGGCGGTGCCAAGATCTCTACTCGTTTTGTTCGTCGCAGCCTTGCTGCCGCTGGGCGGCTGCATGCAGACGACGCTTTCGCCATCGACGGATGCGAGCATGACGCCGCGCGACCGTCAGTTGCTTGCGCACACGCCTTACGCGCAGGCGAACGTGCCCGAGCAATATCTCCGTCATATCGTGGACTACCACCGCAAGGAGCAGCCCGGCACGATCCTGGTCGATACCGATGCGCGCTACCTCTATTACGTGCTGCCCGAGGGCAAAGCGATCCGCTACGGCGTTGCGGTCGGTGAGGAAGCCATGGCGTTCTCCGGCGTCGCGCGGGTCGGCCGCTTGGCGGAATGGCCGGACTGGGTTCCGACGGCGGATATCCAGGCGCGGCTCGGCCCGTATCCGGCGCGCGTTCGCGGTGGTCCCGCCAATCCGCTGGGTGCGCGGGGCATCTATCTGTATGTCGGCAACAAGGATACGCTCTACCGCATCCACGGCACCAACCAGCCCGAATATATCGGGCAGGCGATCTCGTCCGGCTGCATCCGGATGCGCAACGAGGACGTCATCGACCTTTACGACCGGGTCAAGCTCAATTCGACGGTCGTGGTGTTGCCGCCAGGGCAGAGCGCGCAGGCCGAGACGGGCTCGCGCTGGCGCGGGTGAGGAACGCTCACTCGGACGTCAATGCGTCTGGTGTCCACGCGCGCGGGTCGATCGCGCTATTCGCCCGGCCGGGCGATCCTCCATTGCAGTGTCGTGGCATTGCCGTTGGCATCGCCCGGCGCCTTGTCGGCGGGTGAGGTGTAGAGCGGGCGATAGCGATACGCCCACATCTTGCTGCCGTCATTGCGGCTGATCACGGTGAAGTCGCCGACGGCCTTGGCGTCGGCCGTGGCCGCCAGCGGCACCCAGCTCTCGGTGCACTTGCCGTTGCAGCTCGACGTCTTTCCGGTGGTGTCGCGCTCGTAATAGTAGAGCGTCATGCCCTTGAGATCGACGAGCTTCGGACCCTGCTTGGTCAGGACCACCTTCGCCGGAGCGGTCGTCGCCTCGGGCTTCGGGGGAGGCGGGGCATCGCCGCCGCCATGGCCGTTTGCGAGCGCGTGACTGCTCGAGAGCACGACGGCTGTGGCCACCACGAGGAACCTGAACATCCGAAACTCCGCCCCGCAAAGTTAATCGCGCGTTAAGCGCCCAATGCAGCCGAGGCTAGCAGCTGAAGGTTAGTTCCTGGTTTCGTGCGCTGCGACAATTGCGGCCACGGTCCGGGATCAGACCTGCGCATCGCGTAGCGGGGCGCGGCTGAGCTCATTGCCGGCGGCGATGGCCTTGCGCAGCAGCCGCATCAGCTCCTCGCCCTCCTTCGCGCTGAGGCCGCGCAGCATGATGCGCTGCGCGGATTCGACGGCCGGCGTGATCCGGCGCAGCGTGCGCCGGCCTTCGTCGGTGATCTCGAGCTCGCGCGCGCGGCGGTCGCGGCTGGAGGGGCGGCGCTCCGCGAGGCCCTTCTGGACGAGGCGATCGATCACGCCGGTGATGGTGGTGCGATCGTAGGCGATCAATCCGGCGAGCGTCACCTGGTCGAGCCCCGGATTGGCCTTGATGGTCGCGAGCGCGGCGTACTGCACCGGGGTGAGATCGAAGCCGGCGTCTTCGACCTCGGCCAGGAACACCGCGACCGCGATCTGCTGGAAACGGCGCGCCAGATGCCCGGGCATGTCGTTGTTGTCTTTCACCGTATCCTCCGGAAGTCGCAGCGAGGTGCGGGGCGTTGACAAGTATACTGATAGTCAGCATACTGATCAATATCAAAACAGAATGTTTGCGGGAGAGGTGCTCATGCAATTCCATCTGAATGGATTTCAGCCGGGCGATCCCGAGATTGCGGATCCCGCCGAGCGCGTTCAGGCTTCGGGTGCCGCGGGCGCCGTGCCGGACGAGGTCGATGTTCTCATC
Source organism: Bradyrhizobium sp. CCBAU 53415 (assembly GCF_028128735.1). Taxonomy (NCBI): domain Bacteria; kingdom Pseudomonadati; phylum Pseudomonadota; class Alphaproteobacteria; order Hyphomicrobiales; family Nitrobacteraceae; genus Bradyrhizobium; species Bradyrhizobium sp. CCBAU 53415. Next base: position 1,561,902 of record NZ_LBJF01000027.1, read on the forward strand.
GTCGGCTGCGGGCCGGCCGGCCTGACGCTCGCCGCCCAGCTTGCGCAATTCCCCGACCTCAAGACCTGCATCGTCGAGCAGAAGCCGGACCGCCTGTTGGTCGGGCAGGCCGATGGCATCGCCTGCCGCACCATGGAGATGTTTCACGCCTATGGCTTCAGCGAGCGCGTGCTGAAGGAGGCCTATTGGGTCAATGAAACGACGTTCTGGAAGCCGGATGAGCGAACGCCGGAGAAAATCACCCGCAGCGGCCGGGTGCAGGACGTCGAGGACGGGCTGTCGGAATTCCCGCACGTCATCCTCAACCAGGCGCGCATCCATGACTGCTTTATCGACGTGATGCGCAGATCGCCGGCGAAGCTCGAGCCGTATTACAGCCGACGCGTGCTTGATCTCCACGTCGATCGGGCTGCCGATGCAGCCGCTCATGCCGTGACCGTGCGTCTCGAACGCGTCGATGCCGCGAACGAAGGCAAGGTCGAGACGATCAGGGCGCGCTACGTCGTCGGCTGCGACGGCGCGCGCAGCATCGTGCGCAGGTCGATCGGACGCGAGTTGCATGGCGATTCCGCCAACCACGCCTGGGGCGTGATGGACGTGCTGGCGTCGACGGATTTCCCGGACATCCGCTTCAAATCCCTGGTCCAGTCGGCCAGGGACGGCAGCCTGCTGATCATTCCACGTGAAGGCGGCTACATGGTCCGCATCTATGTCGAGCTCGCAAAACTCGATGTCGGCGAGCGCGTTGCGAGCCGCAACATCACTGCCGACGACGTGATCGCCAAGGCGCAGCGGATCCTGAAGCCGCATACGCTCGAGGTGAAGGAGATCGCCTGGTGGTCGGTCTACGAGATCGGCCAGCGCCTCACCGACAAATTCGACGACGTGCCGGAGGCCGAGACCGATACGCGCGTTCCGCGCATCTTCATCGCCGGCGATGCCTGCCATACCCACAGCCCGAAAGCGGGGCAGGGCATGAACGTCTCGATGCAGGATGCCTTCAATCTCGGCTGGAAGCTCGCCGCGGTCCTGCGGAGACAGTGCGCCCCGAGCCTGCTGCATTCCTATTCGGCGGAGCGCCAGGCGGTCGCGAAGGAGCTGATCGATTTCGACCGCGAATGGGCGGGGATTCTCGCCTCCGCTGCCAAGGCCGGCGGCGCCGGTGCCGCCAAGACGCAAGACTATTTCGTCAGGCACGGCCGCTACACCGCGGGCACGGCGACGCACTACAAGCCCTCGGTTCTCACCGGCGCGGCGTCGCATCAGCACCTCGCGGAAGGTCTCATCATCGGCAAGCGCTTCCATTCCGCGCCGGCGATCCGGCTGGCGGACGCCAAGCCGGTCCACCTCGGCCACGCCGCGCAGGCCGATGGCCGTTTCCGCATCTACGCGTTTTCACCTGCGGAAGATCCTGCGGCGGCCGGCTCGGCCATTCGCGCGCTGTGCAAGTTCCTGACCGAGGCCGGAGAATCGCCAACCAGGCGATATACGCCTGTTGGCGCGGACATCGACAGCGTGATCGACTTGCGCGCCGTCTTCCAGCAGGATCATCGTGAGCTGGCCGTGACGGCGATGCCACCGCTGCTGCTCCCGCGCAAGGGCCGCTATGGCCTGATCGACTACGAAAAGATGTTTTGTCCGGACCTCAAGGCCGGCCACGACATTTTCGCAATGCGAGGCATCGATCGAAAGAACGGCTGCATGGTCGTGGTGCGGCCTGACCAGTATGTCGCGAATGTGCTGCCGCTTGATGACCATGCCGGGCTTGCGTCGTACTTCGAACGCTTCATGTTGAAGGCGAACTGAGGCGAAGGCGAGCTGAGGCCCGGCAAGCACCGCGCTTGCCGCTGCGATGAACGGCGGATGAATATTGAACTCGCCGTGCGGCGGGCGGCTCAATCTTTCGCCTGATGCGGCGACTGCGCGCGGAACGCCCATTCCGCTTGCGCGTTCCGACTCGAAGAGGAGGAACACGCCATGAAATTCAGAAGCATTCTGGTTGCCGCATTGTTACTTGCCCCGACGGCCGCGCTGGCTGCGCCGGGCATCGTCACTGTCTCCACCGGCCTGCGTGCCGGGCCGGGCACGGGCTTTCCCCTGGTCGATCGCATCCCAGGAGGCGCCCGCGTCAACATCCATGGCTGCCTGCGCGGCAATGCCTGGTGCGACGTCAGCTTCTCCGACGATCGCGGCTGGGTGTCGTCGCAATATCTCGAATATCTCTATCGCAATCACTACGTCTATCTCCCGGACTATGTCGACGAGATCGACGTGCCCGTCGCCCCGTTCGTGCTGACCTCGTACTGGTCGAGCTACTATGCGGGACGTCCCTGGTACCGCCGCCACGCCTACTGGAATAACTACTGGACGTCGCATCAGCGCTTTGCGACGCGGAGAACGCTCGATCCGCGCGCAGCCCGCATCGGTCGCGCGGCCACGCGCGATGCGGCAGTCGCACTCGAACGCAGCGGTGTGCGCGGCAGGGGCGGGGCCGCCGTCTCGGGACGTGGTGCCGCGATCGCTCGGCCGGAAGCCGCCATCGCCAAGCGGGAGTCCGCGGTTACGGCTGACCGGACCCGCGCCGGACGGAGCGCGCGTATCGTGAATGAGCGAACCGCCGTGCAGGGCCGTCACCCGCGCGACGCACAGGCGCGCATGATGCACGATCATGCTGCGGGCCGCGCCGCGGTGCGCGCGCAGCCGATGGCACGTGCTCATGAGGCTCCGCGTGTCTCTGCCGCGGCTCCGAAGCGGCCTGCGATGCCGCACGTGGCCCGGCCGAATGTCAGCCACGGTTCGCCGATGAATGCCCGTGCGCAGATGCCGGCGCCGCGCGCGGCTGCACCGGCGATGCCGCATCCGGGCGGCGGCGCTCCGCACATCAACGCCGCGCCGCGTGGTGGCCCGCCGGCCGGCGGCCCCGGTGGCGGTCATCAGAAGCACTGACGTCGCTGATGAGAGCCCGGCCCTTGCGCCGGGCTTTCTGTTTGGTTCGGATCGAGTTCCCTGCGCGTACAATTTAAGAAAGTTCTTCGCGGGCAGATTTCATCGATCGTAAGATGTGTACCCAAAGATGTAAGCATCCACTCGGGGCAGCGGGGCACGGGAGGATGACGATGAGACAGAGCCAGGCGGAGACGCGCCGCCAAAATGTCGCGAAGCGGTCGATGACCAAGGAGGCCAAGCAGCTGACCGGCCTGATTGCCGGACTGCGCAAATCCCTCGACGCGATCCACAAGGAACGGGCGAGCACGAAGCTCACCGGCGCCGAGATAGGCCTGCTCGACGAGCGCCGAAACAATCTGCTGCTCACCATTGCAGCCCTCGATGACCGCCTCTCGGCGGTGCAGGGCCTGATCAATCTCGGCCGCCCTCACATTATCCGGGTGCACTAGCGCGATGAGATCAGGACGAATCGTCATCACGCGTTAGTTTATTGTTCGAGCATGACTTCTTCGGAAAACCGGTTCACTTTCCGGACCATGCTCCAGCGCAGCTCGGACATGGGAGGACGGCTCCGTTTTCGGGCCGAACGGAGCCTCTTCCTGCGGATGGCACCAAATTGCCACGCTCCCGGCGAATTGCCGCCAAAGCCCGCTGCCACGACGAGGCCGGGTGCTGGGCGACGCAAGGGGATGCGAATTGGCCTACAAGATGATCGCAGAACGCGAGAACGAGAAGTACAGCTTTGCCCGCGAGAGCCGGCTGCTCATCGTGGCGAAGGCGAAAGTGTGGGCGAGCGAGGGGTGGCAGGTCGTCATCACCGACCAGGACGGCAAGGCCTACGCGCCGCCCGAATTCGATCAGCTGTCGGCGGCGTGATCGCAGGGCGGATTTGGACTATTGTTCGAGCATGATCTCCGCTCAAACGCTTGCGCGTTGGTCGCGGGGGAAAATCGCTCTTTACTGTTCCGGATCATGCTCGAGGGGACGACACTTGACAGCATTGTTTCGACCGGGGTGCGGTCTGATCGCAGCCGCCGCCGTGATGACCGCGACGGTTGCAGCCGCGCAAAATCTCGACGCCGGAAAGTCGCCCGCGAAGCTTTTCGCTGAAGGCTGCGCGACTTGCCACCGCAGCCCGCGCGGTCTCGCCAAGGGCCGCTTCAGCCTGACGCTGTCCTGGTTCCTGAAGGATCACTACGCAGCCAGCTCCGACTCGGCCAAGGCGCTCGCCGCCTACCTGGAGTCAGTCGATGCGTCGCCGCCCCGGGGTGCGGCCAAGCCCGGTGCAAAGGCGCCGCGTCCGCCCAAGCCGACGCAGAGCCGATAGCTGCACGCAGGCGTTCCGGCGTCAACGCACCGTGGTCTCCGAGAACAGGTTGATGACCACGACCCCGGAGACGATCAGCGCGATGCCGACGAAGGCTGCGGCGTCCAGTATCTGGCGGAACAGCACGAAGGAGACGGTGGCGGTCAGGATGATGCCGACCCCGCCCCAGATCGCATAGGCGATGCTCAACGGGATAACTCGGATCGCCACCGACAGCGCGTAGAACGAGGCGACGTAGAACAGCACCATCGCCAGCGTCGGCCAAGGACGGGTGAACTGCGCGGACTGCTGCAGGAATGCCGACGCGGTGACCTCGAACACGATGGCGAGGGCGAGAGCCGTATAGGCGTTGAAGACGGAGCTCATGCGGAGACCGGGCCGATGATGGCTGACATCTGACGGCGCATATCACGCGAGGGTGACGCGCCCGCGACAGAGGGCTGCGCTTGCATCGCCGCACGTTTGACTCTACGGACCTCTCATGCTCGTCATCTCCATTCAGAGCCAGGTGGTCCACGGCCATGTCGGCAACAGCGCGGCTGCCTACGCCATGCAGGCGGAGGGCGTGAACGTTGCAGCGGTACCGACGACGCTGCTGTCCAACCATCCGCGCTATCCGAGCCTGCGCGGGCGGGTGCTTGAGACCGAACTCGTCGCCGACCTCTTGAAGGGCGTCGAGGAGCGCGGCCTGGTCGACGAGGCCGCGGTGCTCGTCACCGGCTATCTCGGCTCGCTCGGCAACGCGGTCGTGATCGCCGACTTCGTCGAGCGGGCGCTCACGCGGAATGCGAAGCTCGTCTATCTCTGCGATCCCGTGATCGGCGATGACGGCCGCGTCTATGTCGCGGACGGCATTTTGGACGTGGTCCGACGCCGGCTGCTGCCGGCGGCGCACCTCACGACGCCAAACCAGTTCGAGCTCGAGCTGCTCTCCGGCGTCACGGCCGCTGATGCCCCGGGCCTCGGCGCGGCGTGTGCGATGCTGGCAGGGGCGGGCCGCACCGACGTCGTCGCCACCGGCTGCACGCTTGCTGACACGGCGGCGGGGCAGCTGGAGACGATCCTGTGCGCCGACGGGCGATTGTCGCGCTTTGCGACGCCGCGCCTGCCGATCCGACCCTACGGCACCGGCGATCTCCTCACCGGCCTGATCGCGGCGCATCTGGCCAAGGGCGAGGCGACGGAGGCAGCGGTGCGACTTGCGGTCGAGACTGTGTTCGCAGTGCTGGTGCGCACTCAGGAAGCCGGCTCCGCCGAGATGCGGCTGGTGCCATTGCCGATCCCGGCGCGTAAGGCGTAACGGCGTCAGGTCGCGCGCTTGCCGGCCGATTGCGCCGATTTCTGCGGCTTGGCCGGGCTCTTCTGCGCGCGTGCGGCCTGGGCCTTTGGCGGCTTGGCATGGGCCGCGGCGCGCACCACCTTCTTGGATCTCACACTGGCGACTTCCTTGCCATCGCCCGTGCCCCGGCGAGAGATGTACTCCTTGCCGTCGATCGGGCCGACATGCGGCGGATCGCGGTCGAGGTAGGGGCGGCCGATGCCGAACGCCTTGCCGTTGGCGTCGACCCACTTCCAGAGGATCTCGGTCGAGACCCAGCGCTGCGCGCGGTTGTTGCCTTGGGTGCTGACGATGTCGGCCGCCATGCCGTGACCATAGCCGCCGCGCATGCTGCCGCCATGATAGGAACGGTCGGAAGCGGCCTTCAGGCCGCTCGCGATCGACTGGCGGTAGTCGTCGCGGAACGCGCTGGTGATGCCGGGCGACAGGCCGGCGGCTTCGGCCGCGAGCAGCGTGCGGAACAGCTTCCGCTTGAAACTCTTGTCCATGCCGCCGATGACGTAGTCCATCATCGACATGCCGGCGCGCTCGGCCGCCTTCGGATCCTTCCAGGCGAAGTCCTGGTCGACCAGCTTCGTGAAGCTGCGCATCACCGTGACGGTCTTGCCCTTGCGCTTGACGGTGACGGCGCGCCGCTCCTGAACCTTGATCGTGTCCTCCTTGGCCGTGCGCTGATAGAGCGTCCAGAGGTAGCGGTCGATGCAGGCATCCATGACGAAGCATTCGTCGAGCACGGCGACTGTATCGGCAGGCGGTGACGCGTTGCTCGCAGCCGCGGCCGGGCCACTCGCGATCGCCGCGGGGGACGGCGCGTCCGTCGTCACGATCTCGGTGGGATCGGCGGACGCGACCTGGACGGGCTCTGGCGCAGGGGCGGGGGCAGCTTCGCTGACGATGGCTTCCGGTTCAGGCGAAATCTGCGGCGCGGGCGCCGCCTCGGTCGGCAGGATCAACGCCGGGTCGGCCGAAGCGAGCTTGACGGCTGCGGCGGGCTCCTCTGGCGTTTCCTGCGGGGGCGCCGCCGGGGCAGGCGCCGCAGCGACGGCGGCGGCGATGTCGGCGGTCAAGGCGAGGCCATCCTCGATGGTCGCAGCGGGCGGCACGTCGGCGAGGTCGAGGCGGCCGGGATCCTTGGCGTGCGAGACGGCGGCCGCATTGGCGCCGCTGTTCTCGATGAGGGCAGGCGCATAGGCGGAGAGAGACAACGCCAGCCAGCCGGCGAGAACGGCCGAGGGACACGACACCGCCACCAGAAGAGACCGCCGATCGTTCATGATCCCTGCCTCCAGACGGTTCTGTTCGAACCATCTTGTCCGGATAGTCATGATGCAGACAGTCCTGACGAAACCGTCTTGCACGGAAGGGCACGCAACGCGTCGATTGTTCGAGGGACGGTGTGGCGGCGCAATGGCGTAAATCGGCGAAAACGGGCTTTTCAGGCCGGGTGTTGCCGATATGCAACGCGGGTTCCGAGACGGTCCAGTGTGTCCCGGGGCGACAACGGCGGCAAACGCAGCATTGTCGTCGACTTGCAGCGATCGCATTAACTCAATCTTGGATTGTGGTCGTGCATCCCTCGTGTGCCGGCAATCTCCGGTCGAATTGGAAGGACGTCGCCTGTGAAATTGAAATGCATGTTGGCCGAATTCGCCGCCGACGAATCCGGCGCCACCGCGATCGAATATGGCTTGATCGCAGCCGGAATCGCGCTCGCCATCATCGAAATCATCTATGCCCTCGGCACCGATCTCGTCGCAAAGCTGCAATCGCTGGCAACAGCATTGAAATGAGGTCCCTGCATCGCCCCCCTCGTATCCCGGACGCGCTGCAACGCCCTTTCGATTCACCTTCCCTGACGCGGTGCTTCGTCCGACGCGCTGCCGCAACCTTGCGGCGGCTGGTGCGTTGGAGGCGCCATGACGCATCCCACGCTTCGTCCCATGGACGCCTTCGATCCCACCGAACCCGCCATCCTGCACGATCGCCTTTCGGACACGATCATCACCTGGACCGCCGATCAGGCCGATGACTATCGCCGTGCCAGCAGGCCCGGCGGGGGCGGGACCGTGGCCTGGAAATCCTATCTCTTTGATGGCTGGGGCGACGTGCTCGGTGGCTGAGCGCCGCCTATGGAAGCGCGACGTCGCAGCCAGCGTGATTCCTCCAAGGCCTTATACGCATGAGGCATATCGCCATGCATCACGCGCGCTATTGCGTTGCAACAAAGCATGTCGCAATGCAGCAAAACGGACCTAAATATGCTCCGACTCTCACCTTTGGAGCATCACCAATGAACAAGAAGACTTTGTCGATCGCCGCCGCCATCCTGATGATCGCGGGCGGTACCGCAGTCGCCGCCGAGTTGCCGACCTATGAGGCCAACGGCTTCCCGGTCTCTCCCCTGCAGGTGCGCGTGCTCGGTGCTGCGCATGTCGAGCAGCATGTCTCGGCGCCCACTGCAGTCGCCTCGGCCCACCAGGCGAAGGTGCTCAGCCCCCGCAAGGTCAAGACCGCGGACGTCACCACCGGCGCAGCCCGCTAAGGATGACATCACGTCGCCGCATGCGCATTGCGGGTGCGGCGATCACGGCGCTGCAGGCTGCGCGCGTCCGTCGCGATGCCTGCGTGCCAGCCCTGCAACCGCGTGGGTTGAGCCGCTCGGCGCGACGACATATCGCTTGATCCATGGATCAGCGGACGAGCGGCGCTGACGCTCTCACTCGGAAGAACGATTCGGCGCCGGCACTGCTCGGCGTGATCTGCGGCCTTGCCGCGGCGCTGTTCTGGGCGCTCGGCTTTGCCGGCACGCGGCATGGCCTCAAGGTCGGCTTCACGCCGGTCGATCTCCTGGTGCATCGCTATGTCTGGTCGGGGATCGCGTTCCTGCCGCTGGTAGCGCGTGCGGGCATCTCCGATCTCTGCGGCATCGGCTGGAGCAGGGGCCTCGTGCTGATGGTGCTCGGCGGCCCCGTGATGTCGCTGATTTCCTACACCGGTTTCCTGTTCGTGCCGCTCGGCCATGGCAGCGTGATCCAGCCCTCTTGCGCGACGCTGGGCGGCCTGCTGCTCGCGGCACTCGTGCTGAAGGAGCGGATTTCCGCCTCGCGCCTCGCCGGCGCGGTCGTCATCGTCGGCGGCCTCGGCGTGATCGGTGCGGAATCGATCGGCCATATCGGGACCGACGGCGTGCAGGGCGATCTGATCTTCGTGCTCACCGGATTCATGTTCGGCGGCTTTGGTGCGATGTTGCGCCGCTGGCGCGTCTCGGCCGTATCGGCCGCGCTGGTGATCAACGTGCTGTCGCTGCTGCTGTTGCCGGTCTACATCGCGACCGTCGGCCTCGCCCATGTTGCGGCAATCGGCGTGACCGAGAACGCCATCCAGGCGCTGGCGCAGGGCGTGCTCGCCGGTCCCGCCGCGCTCTATCTCTACGCCGTCTCGGTCCAGCGCCTCGGCGTTGCCCGCGCCGCGGTGTTTCCGGCCTGCGTGCCGGCGCTGACGCTGCTCACCGGCTGGCTGCTGCTCGGCGAGCCGCCGACGATGTTGCAGACGGCAGGCTTGGTGACGGTGCTGTGCGGCTTCTATCTGGCGCAGCGGCAAAACTAGCGGACCTTACGCCTTCCTCACGAACTCCGATTTCAGATTCATCGCGCCGATGCCGTCGATCTTGCAGGCGATGTTGTGGCCGTCGCTGGCGTCCTGCAGGCGGATGTTGCGCACCTTGGTGCCGCCTTTGACGACCGAGGACGAGCCCTTGATCTTGAGATCCTTGATCACGATGACGCTGTCGCCGTCGGCGAGCGCATTGCCGTTGGCATCGCGCACGCCGGCATCCTGCGCCGTGTCCGCGGTCGTTTCCGCCGTGCCGCTCCATTCATGGCCGCATTCCGGGCAGACCCAGAGATCGCGGTCCTGGTAGGCGTGCTCGGAGTTGCAGGCCGGGCATTTCATCGTGTCGGTCATGTCTGTCTCGTCTCAACGGTTCGTTCGCGGCGCGACCGTAGAGGCGGGAACCGCGAAAGCAAGGAAAAGCTGCAAACCGCGCGGACCCGGCCTCGCCTGCCGGTGCGATGTCACCGAAACAGCGCGACGAAGATCACGTAGAGCCAACCCAGGATGCCGTGGATGATCGCCCACAGGATCGAATGATTGTTGGTGTAGGAGATCGCGATGGCGAGCGCCGAGCCGAATCCCACGCCGTATTTCGCGCCCTCGACCCGGACCCCGTAATAGCGATTGCCGTTCATGGTGATGCCTCCTGACCGTCGCATGAGCGCCGAGCCTATGCGGTCGCCGTGATCTTGGCGAGCGGTCCGATCAATGAGGCAATGTCGACCGCGCAAGTCGTCCGCGCCTCCCTTGACGCAGATCAACTCGGCCTTTCGGTGCAAATCTAGGCTCGTTCGACGATTCATTCGCGGTGAGGTCTGGGCCATGTCGCACAGTGTTCGAATCTACATCGGCATCGTCATCCTGATCGCCTTGTCGGTGCTGTTTCTCTTCAGCGTCGTCCACACCGCCGCGGGGGCCTCCAGGCCCGGCTCGCGCATGATCGCCGAAGGACATCGCCTGGCGCGAGCGTGGTGCCAAACCTGTCACGCCGTCGAGCCGCACATGATCGGACTGTTCGACGAGGCCCCGAGCTTCCAGGCCGTCGCCGACCGGCACGGCACCACCGCGCTGTCGCTCAAGGTGTTCTGGCGGACCAGCCACCAGAACATGCCGAACCTCGTGATCTCGCCGGAGCAGGCGGATGCGCTTTCGGCGTACATCCTGAGCCTGAGGGGCGATTGAGAGCCGGGCCAAACGAATTTTGCGAAAACAACCCCATGCACAGTAGACATCCCTCTGGAATCGCTCGGGGTTTGATTTTACTTCGGTAATACAGAAAATGGTTTGACCCGTCGGGCAAAACAGGCGCATTATGCCACGGTGGTGTTCCCTCGACGTCTCGGCGTTCGGTGCGTAGCTTCCGCTCATCCGGAAACGACACCGACGAGCCTGCCATGACCTTCCTCCTCAACATCGACGTCCCGGACGTCGGGAAAGCCACGACCTTCTACACCGAAGCCTTCGGACTGACGGTCGGCCGCCGCTTCGGCGCCGACTTCGTCGAACTGCTCGGCTGGCCGGCACCGGTGTATCTCCTGACCAAGCGGGCCGGCACGGTCGGCGCCGGCGGCGACCGCCGCCGCTACGAGCGGCACTGGACGCCCGTGCATATCGACGTCGTCGTTGACGATGTCGATGCTGCCGTGGCGCGTGCGCTCGGCGCGGGCGCGATCCTGGAGGCGCCCGCGTGCGATGCGCCCTACGGGCGGATCGCGATGCTGGCCGATCCGTTCGGGCACGGATTCTGTCTGCTGGCGTTCAGCGCGAGAGGATATGACGCGTTGTTGGGGAGTTCGTAGTTCGCGACCGAGTTCGTAGCCCGGATGAGCGAAGCGACATCCGGGAACTACCTCGGCAGATGAATCCCGGATATCGCTTCGCTCATCCGGGCTTCGCTTGCTACGATCGCCAGCGGACAGCGAAGCTGAAATCAGGGCATGCCAAAACAAGCGAAAAGCAAGTCGACGAGAAAATTGAAGACCTACCAGACCTCGCTCGGCTTCTACGATCAGGCGATTGCCGCCCCCTCGATGAAGGCGGCGCTTCAGGCGTGGGGCGCCAGCTCCAATCTCTTCCATCAGGGCGTCGCCAAGGAGACCGACGACCCTGATATCGTCGCCGCGACCATGGCGAAGCCGGGCATCGTGCTCAGGCGTCCGGTCGGCTCGCACGGCCCGTTCACCGAGAGCGCGGAGCTGCCGACCGATCTCGCTGACGACGGCGCCAAGTCCACGCGTAAACTCAAGAAGCGTCCGGCCAAGACCGCAAGGAAAACATCCCTTGAGATCGACGATCAGGCCGCCCGCAAGGCGGCCGCGGCATTCGAGAAGGAAGAGCGACGGCGCGAGGCCGAGCGCCGGAAAGAGGAGGCCGCCCGCGCCAGGGAGCGCGCGCGCCGCGCCAAGGCGGTTGCCGCTGCCGAAGCGGCACTGGACAAGGCAGGGCGCGAGCACGAAGCGAAGACCGAGGAGATCGAAGCCGAGCGGGCCGCGCTCGACGAGCGCGCCGAGGCCGAGCAGGCCCGCTGGGACAAGCAGCGGACAAAGCTGGAGCAGGCGCTGCGACGCGCGCGCGAATAGCTTTCGCAGGTGGGGAGGGATTTCTTTACCATCCCATCCAGTCCCGGCCGCGCCGCTCGACGTTTAGCAGTTGCAGGAAATTTCTGCGGTATCCTGCCCCGATCATGCCCGCGTCGGACTTGCCCTTCGATGTCGCCGCAGGCTTTTGGGAGCTGTCATGAGCGATCATCGCGCCGCAGTCAGGCATCACACGCTGAGGACCGGCATCGTCGAATTCGACAACGGCAGCGGCAGCACAGTCAGCGTGCCCTGCACGATCCGCAATGTCTCCGGCAGCGGCGCGCGCCTGCAGCTCAACTCGTCGCTGTGGGTGGCCGAGCAGTTCACGCTGATCTTCAGAAGCGGCCTGCGCAAGGGCTGCCGGGTGGCCTGGCGCAAGGGTCGGCTGATCGGCAGCGGTTTCGCGGACGGCTATGCGAGTCCGGACGAGCAGGCCGTCATGATGACCGCGGACGAGCAGTCTCGGCACCGGCTCGGCATCGGCGCGCGCGTCAAAGCTGCGCGCGAGACCCGCGGCTACACCGAGGAGCAGCTCGCCGAGCGCATCGGCGCTGCGCCCTCCTTCCTGTCATCGGCGGAGAAGGGCGAGGCGGATATTCCGCTCTATCAGCTGATGCACATGGCCGATCTGCTGATGGTCAGCCTCGACCAACTCGTTGCGGGCGCAGCGCCTGATGAGGTGGATGCGGCGTAGGCGGGTGCCGCGCGTCGCACTCCGAGTGCCGTCACATTCTCCGTCATTGCGAGCGCAGCGAAGCAATCCAGAATCTTTCCGCGGGGACAATCTGGATTGCTTCGTCGCAAGGGCTCCTCGCAATGACGGTGGAGAGAGAGCGTAGGCCGGCATCGGTCATTCCCGCAACGCCGCGCGCGAATTCGCTTGCCTTGCCTTGCGTCCTTTTGCACTCTCCCGGGGAAGGAGACCAACGCATGAAGAAAAAGAACATCGCGTGTGCGCTCGGAACGGCGCTGGTGCTGTGCAGCCTTGGGGCATCCGGTGCTGAAGCCCGGACGCGGAAGGCTGTCGTCGTTCGTGAGCCGCAGCAGAGGCTTGTCGTCACGGCGCCCGTGCTCAGGCCGACGCCGTGGGATTATTATATTGTTCCACGATATCGGTATCGCCCTGAAGACGACCGGGTCGATCCCTACGGTCCGCCGCTGGTGCCGTCCTACGTTCGCTATGAGGGATGGCGGTGGCCGTATTGGTGGTGAGGAACGATCACATTCGAGACATGTGACGATCAGCCAGCGTCGGACGCAGAACTGAACAACCCGCTGCCGGCGCAAGGCGCCGTCGATGACGGGCTCCACGCGCCCGGCCTACCTGCCGATTTCGCCACTCTAGATCCGGGCCAGCCTCGCTCAACCGTTCGTACGGGCTCATTTGTCATTGGACGGGTCGAGTTCTTGCGAAATCTGCCGTCTTCGCCAACCACCGGCCGGATAAAGTTGAATATTGGCAAGTCGATGATCTCTGCGTGCGGCGTCAATCGCCAGGAAAAAATGGCAAATTTGAGACTGTCAACAATACATCGGGGTGGAATGGCATTTATCCCCATAATAAAACCAATGCTGCTTGGGGTTTTGGGCACGTATTGGGAGGATCAGTCATGGCAAGTGTTGAACAATTGCGCAGACGGGAAGGTGTGAACCTTGTCCAACTCGAGGCGGACATTGCGTCGGTCCGCTCGGGAAGCTCCATTACTTCAATTGCTCTACCTGATTACGTCGAGCACACCGCGGGCGTGACGCGCGTAGGCGCGCTCAGTGCAGAGGCGGTCATTCGCGACTATGAGTCCGCGGCAAAAGAGATCGAGGCCATGGGCACCGAGTTGATCGATGCCGCGCAGAAATGCGAGGCGCTGACGGTCCAGGTTCATGATGCGATCGCCTTCATGCGAGAAACGGCGGCGGGGTATCGTGAAGAGGGACGGAAGATCTTCAAGCGCATCGAGGAATGCGCGCTCTTCACCGAAGACGTCCGCAAGACATGCGAACAGGTCAAGCGCAGAATGGCCGAAGTCTCGTTCGGCCCATCTTCCGACGAGGAGCTTGAACCGCAGGAGCCCGAGTTGAGCGGGATCGCCGCCAAGGTGACGATGAGCGAGATACGGTGAGGCGGGCGTAGAGCGTAGCCAGTTCGCAGCCCGGATGAGCGGAGCGATATCCGGGGCTATGCTGCCGAAGCATTCCCCCGGATGTCGCTTCCGCCTTCGCTCTTCGAGCTACGGCGGACAAGTCGCTCATCCGGGCTGCGCTCGTCTGCTAACCGCCGTCATCCGCGGCAAGCCGCTGAAACTGCCGCTTCATCGCGTTGACCCGGGAAAGATAGCTTGCGACCGAGTGATCGCCGCAGCGCTCGCCGGCCCGCATCTGAAACTTGCGGCGCGCGTAAGCCGTGGCGGGGCCCGCGCCGCAGAGATGGATGAAGGCGGCGAGATCCTGCTTCTGCTGCGCGGTTGCCTTCACGTCGCCGGCGCGGTCGAGAACGTCAGCGACGTTGCGGTCGAGATACACCGAGGCGAGCTCGATGGCATGGCTCGGGATCGCGCGGACATAGAAGCTGGTGAAGCCGCAGGCCGTCTCCGTGACCACGTTGCCGCGGACACAGAACCGCGCGGCTTCGGCGAAGGCCGGGTCGGTCATCTGGAAGAGCCCGACGGCGCTGGAGGCGGGCCGGTAGATCGCGAGCGGATTGAGGCTCCATCGCCAACGCCAATAGGTGCGCGCCACCGGGTTGCCCGAGCTCTCGACCTGCGCCAGCGCCGCCAGCAATTCCGGCGTGATCGTCGCGGTGGACGCTTTCCGGAACAGCGGCCCGTAGCTCGCCCAGGTCTCCGCCGGCTCCTTGTCGAAGGCGTTGCCGGCAAGGACGAACAGCTCGGTCGGCTTGCGCACCACTTGGTAGCCGATGTTCACAAGTGCGACGGCCGTAAGCAGCATCGCCACGCCGCTCGCGATGCGAACCGTCCGCGGTGCCCGTGCGAATGCTTTCCGCACGCCCCGACGGACGCTGCGAAGGCGAGGGAGGAGGCGACTGCTTTTGCTGGGCATGGCGTTGCGGGAGTGCGATTGCGGACATTGTGTAGCTGGTTAACGCCGTCCTCGGAGCCTTGAAATTCCGCTTCATTTTCCTCTGTCCGCGTCATTTCAGGTCCCCGCTCCGTGCTCCAAGGGCCGACCGGTCCTTGCTGGAAATAACCAGTGGTTGTACGGTGCGCTGCAGAAGAGTTAATTTTTTGTGAATGGATCGGCCGAAATGACCGTGGTTGAGAGCGTGGCGTCCGAGCAAGCTGCGGACCGGAAGATGCCACCGGGTGTGCTTCTCGAGGGCCCGGTGGTCGACGCCAAGTTTCGCGATTCCTACATCTCGTTCGCCATCATGGTCGGGGGCTCGATCGCGGCGCTGGTCTGGGCGTTCTGGCAAGGCATCGGCCGGGTGGAGCTTTCGGTCTTCGCCGGCACGTTCGTGCTGTCCACGGTCGGGATCGGGTTCATGCACCGCTACTTCGTGCACCGGAGTTTTCGCTGCGGTCCGGTGATGCGGACGATCTTCGCCGCACTCGCGACGATGGCGGTGCAGGGCTCGATCCTGAAATGGGTGAGCAACCACCGGCGGCATCATCTTCACTCCGACAGGCCCGGCGACGTTCACAGCCCCTATTATGACGGCTCCGGCAACGCCTATACCAGCTTCGCCAAGGGCATGTCGCATGCGCAAGGCGGCTGGGTGTGGGACCGCGAGACCACCGATGCCGCATACTACGCCAAGGACATCCTGGCCGACCCGATCGCCATGTTCTTCACCCGGACGCGCTGGTACTGGTACGCGCTGTCGGCGCTGATCATTCCCGGCGCCATCGGCTACGCCCTCAGTGGCGTGCACACGATGGTCGGCTGCATCCTGTTCGCCGGCCTGTTCCGCAGCTACCTCATGACCATGGCCACCTCGCTGGTCAATTCGGTCTGCCACAGCGATGGCCGCTGGGGCTACCGCCGCTTCGAGACCCATGATGGCACCACCAACGAGCTGGTGACGACGCTGCTCACCTTCGGCGAAGGACTGCACAACAACCACCATCGGTTTCCGCGGGATGCGTATCTGTCGCACGCCTGGTACGAGGTGGACATCAATGGGCTGATCATTTTGGGGCTGGGGAAGCTGGGGCTGGTGCACGATATTTTCGGAGTCGGCAAGCGTCAGCTGTCGGCGGAGGCCGAGCAGGGCGGCGCGGAGGCCGCCGCCATGCAGAACGCATTCGACGGTGTTGCAGAAGACCTTCGCTCGGCTGGAAGGTAAGGCTTTCCGCGCCTCGACGGCTCACCAGTCCGGATAGCCGTAATAGGGGTCGTCCATATAGGGTGGCATCCAGGGACGTCGCGGCGGCGGCCTCACCCGCCGTGGCGCGGCGTCCGGGACTTGCCCCCGGGCACGCGCAGCCGCATCGTTGTTCACACTGCGCACGACGGGCTTGGCGGCTGCAGAGGCGGATGACGCCGATGGCGCGCTCAGTTGCGTCTGCAGCGCCTGGACCTGCGCGGCGAGGCGCGCATTGTCCGCCGCGTCCTTCTCCTGCGCCGCCTTCAGCTGTTGAATGGTGGCGGCCTGCTCGCGCAGGGTCTGCTCGTTGCTGCTTTTCAGCTGCTCGAGCTTCCCGCTGATGCTTGCAAGCTCGCTCGTGATGGCCTTGAACGATTGCGCGAGCTCGGACGATGGCGGGTCGGCCGCCGTGGCGGCAGGCTTCGGCGCGCTGTCCGTTTCCTTCGGGAGTGGCGGTGCGGGCACCGGGCTCGGCTCATCCGCAGCGGATGCCTGCGGGGATGGGCTCACGGCCGGTGGCGCCCATCGCGCCATGATCGATTTGGCCTCATCGCGATATTGCGAAGCGACGGCGGCACCGAGAAGGCCGATCGCCAGCACGAGAATAACCAGGGCGCGCATCATGGCCGGATCTTTCCTCAAGCCTTGATCGCGACGGCGAGCCTCCCGGATTTTGGCATTCGAGGCCTTGGCATCGAGCGTCGGCGCCTTGCTTTCGGGAGTGGCGGCCGCCGTCGCAGCGGCGCCTGTGTGCGAGGCCCGCTTGTCTTCGCTGTCGCGTTCCATTCCGGAAACCAGCCGGTCCAGCCGCGCCAGGTCCTCCTCCGCGCTCTTGATCCGGTCGTAGGCCCGCGTCAACCCGCTATCGGCGCGCGCCTCGCCCGGCTTGGCGGTCTCAGGGCTGCCGGTATCGGGCTTGGCGATCTCAGCTTTGGGGGCGTGCGTGTCAGGCACCGATGCGCTCTCCATCCGGTCGGGCGTCAATGGGAGGCAGTCCGATCACTGGAAGGATAGGTCTCGCCGCTGTTCGACACAACGCGCATGCCAAGGAAAAATTATGGCGGGCGAGGGCGCGGACGGTGCGAGCGCGTAGGTGGGTTGGCTCCGAAACGAGCGCAAAGCGGAGTCGCGCAGCGTGACCCAGCACGTCTATTATCGCGGAAAGCAAAGAGATGGGTTACGCCGACGAGATGCGCCCTATGGGCACCATCAATCTCGGGGTGCGCGCTATCCGTGCTTTTCCAGACAGGCGCGAACCTTGTCGGCAGCAGGTCGCGGCACCGCGTGGGCGCGCCACTGCTCGCGCGTCGCTCCAGCCGCGGCCAAACATCTGTTGATGTTTTGCTCGTAACTCGAACGGGACATCTTATCGCGTTTGGCCTGGCAGGCGGGATCGCCGCCACATTCATATAGCGGGGCGGCTTGCGCAACCGAGACGCCAAAGCACGTCATCACAACCGCAACTATCAGCTTGGTCATTGTCCCCCCAGACCCTGAAATTGAGCATCTGCTCATCCCAAGGTTAGCATGAGAGAACTGTCATCGGCAATCTCCACGAGTGCGGGCCGAATAGTCCCGGATCTCGCGAAGCCCCTCATCGGAACGCGCCGTGCTGCGATCCGCCGTGAACGTAGCGATTGCGGCGACCCCACGGGCCACAATCATTCCTGCCTCCCGCATCGTCAGCCCGGCTTGCGTCCGCTGATCGCGTGCGCGCGGGCGCTGCAGGTGATGCGGGTGTCCGCGCCGGCGGGAAGCCGCGCCTTCATGCGCTGCTTGAGCGCGGCGACATCGGTCGCCGGCATGGCTGCGATCACCGGCGCAATAGAGGGAGATTTCGTCTCTACGTTCCAGAACTCGTCGAAATCGGCAAACCCCCGCTGCACGGCGATCTCGCGGGTCGCGATCTGCTGCAGCCCAGCCGCGCGCCAAAGTCCCTGAAGCGCGGCGAGGGTCGAGACTTCCATATGCGGCGGACGCGTCGGCGACAGTCCCAGCGCGTGCATCTCGTCGAGGATCGGATCGAGCGGAAATCCGCCGCCCAGCATGTCCCACATGTAGGTCGCAACCAGGCCGCCGGGGCGAACGATCCGCGCCAATTCCGCGACACCTTTTGCTGGGTCCGGCACGAAGACGAGAATCAATGCCATCACCGCGATATCGAAACTTTCCGCCGGAAAGGGCAGTGCCATGGCGTCGCCCGTTTGAAACGCAGCGCCGCGCGCGCCGGGACGCGCGCGGGCATAGGCGAGCTGTCCCTCCGAGGGATCGATGCCCTGCACGTCGCTGGGAGCGCAGCGTGCCAGGATGAGCTCGGTCAAGGCGCCGCTGCCGCAGCCGACATCGATCCAGCGCAGCCCTTGCGCCGGCTTGAGCCAGTCGAGAAAGACCTCGCCGACCGAACGGCTCCAGACTCCCATCACCTGCTCATAGGCGGCACCGTCATCGAAGCGAAGCTCAGGCATGGAACGGCTCCCTCGGTGTCCATCAGCAGGCAATGCGTGGGCGGCGAGGTTAACACATTGGTCATTTCTTTGCGGTCATTTTCACGACCTCAGTCAGCAAAGAGGCATCATGTCCGACATCACCATTCCCGGCGGCAAAATCCGTTCGTTCGTCGAGCGGATCGAGAACCTCGACAGCGAAATGCAGGAGTTGAGCGAACAGAAGAAGGAAGTCTTCGCGGAAGCCAAGGGCGAGGGTTTTGATGTGAAGATCCTCAAGGAGATCATCAAGCTCCGCAAGGAAGACAAGAACGAGCGCGACGAGCGCGAAAGCCTGCTCGACCTCTACATGCGCGCGATGGAAACGGCCTCGCCGGAGCAGGCGAAGGCGGCTTGAGACGATCGCGATCATGCAAGGAGAGGTAGCCGCCGCTTGCGGCTATCGCTCCTGCGTGACGGTGACGGATTGATCGATCTATGATCGGGCGTTTGGTTCGATCTCGCCGCAATCCCGGCCATCAATAGCGGCCGCCGCTGCCCTTTTGCTGCGTGATCCAGGCCGACAATGTTTTCGGTGGCGACTTCGCAGCCCGGCCCTGTGATGCCTTCGGATTGCTGGGGACGCCTTTCGCCAGACGGGTGCGCGGCGCTTGCGTTGCGTTGATGCGCTGCGGGGCCGCCGTCGCTGCCTCTGCGGCTTCCTTCGCCAGGCGCAACTGTTTCAATCGCGCCATCTTGATGCGCTCTGCCTCGACTTCGGGTCGCTCGGCTAGCCGCGGCTTGTGCTCAGCAAGCTCGGCCGGGACCAAGACGCCGAGAATGGTCGTCTCGCCGAGCGCCTTGCAGGCCTCTAACCGATGCAGTCCCTCGACCAGAACGAGGCGGTCTCCGTCGCGCCGAACGGAGATGGGGGCCTGTTGTCCGATCTCCAGAATACTTTCCGCGATCTCCCCGACGGTCTCGGGCCTGATGGCCTTCTTCTGCTTCGTGGGAACGAAGATCGTCTCGATCGGGAAGCTTTCCGGTTTGGGCATAGTCTGACTCCGCTTCTACCGGGCCCGTCGGAACCGATGACGGTGGGTTAGGAGTTTAGGAGGGAAGGGCTCGACCGCAAAGGAAATTTCGGCGGGGGGCGCGAGGAACGAAACGCCGAAGCGTTCGATTGACTGGCATCACCACACGCTCAAAGGAGACACGGATGGAACTGTCCGGGAAGAAGATCGCGATTCTCGCCACCAATGGCTTCGAGCAATCGGAACTCGAAGCACCGCGTGACACACTCAAGGCGGCCGGTGCGACAGTGGAGATCATTTCGCTGCAGCCTGGCGAGATCAAGGGCTGGGACAAGAAGGACTGGGGCCGCCCCGTCAAAGTCGACAAGACCCTCGATCAGGCCGCCGCGGCCGATTATGACGCGCTGGTGCTGCCCGGCGGGCAGATCAACCCCGACCTGCTGCGCGTCGAACCGAAGGCGCTTCAATTCATCAAGAGTGTCTTCGATGCCAAGAAGGTCGTCGCCGCGGTCTGCCATGCGCCCTGGCTGCTGGTCGAGACGGGGATCGCGAAGGGCCGTCGGATGACATCGTACAAATCGATCAAGACCGACGTCGCCAATGCCGGGGCGAAGTGGGAAGATTCGGAGGTCGTCGTCGACCAGGGCATCATCACCTCGCGCAACCCCGGTGACCTCAAGGCGTTCAGCGCAAAGATCATCGAAGAGGTGAAGGAAGGGCGTCACATGCAGCGCAGCAGCGCGGCTTAGCCGCGGTTACTGTGGCGGTGCACTGAGTACGCCATCCAGCTGCTGTCGTGGAGGAGGGGCGAGAGGGAATGTTTAGTGCACTGTCACCGTAATAAAGTCTTGTGCGCGCTTCATGAATAGTCTCCGTTGACACGATGTGGGAGCGCCTAGACCGGATTCAAGCGCAAGAAACGCACCCGCTTCTGCCGCCCTTCGTGGGTGGTCGGTTGCGCTCACGGTTGCGTGGGTGGCTACGCCGCGTGTTCGGATGTTCGCGTGACGTCGCCACGTCCCGCAAGTAGGCCAGCGATAGAAATATCCTCGTCGAGTGCTTCCCAGTGCAGCCCGACACGGCTTAGCTCGACTTGGTCGCGCTCGGTGGGCGTGGCGTGCAGCAGCCGCGGAAACCAGGCGAGGGGGACGCCGAGCGTCCGGCCGTCCGACAGTTCCACCCACATAGTGTATTCGTCAAAGCGTACGCTAGTTGCCGAAATGGTCATGCCAAGCCTTCAGGAGAAGATCGCGGTTGTCCTCGACGACGCGCAGGATATTCGAAAGTTCCCGCGGATTGAAGCCATAACTATCGGCAATCGATATGGCAGGTTCGAGCCAGATCTTGGCATCGCAGCCGCCGCCTTTAACATGAATATGCGCCGGCTCGGGCGGCTGCCCCTCGTTCGAGAAGAAGTAGTAGCGCAAGCCCCCCTGGCGTAATGCAACCGGCATCGATGCCTCCGGGCGACTTGCGCTGCTGGTATCAGCTACACCCCGTCGTGCTGCCGCAAGTATCGCACTTCATACACGTGCCATTCCGCACCAGCGTGAAGTTGCCGCACTCGCTGCACATCTCGCCTTCGTAGCCCTTGGCCTTGGCTTCGGCGCGGCGCTCGGCCTTGGTGGGGGCTGCGGTCGCGGCGCTGCCGGCCTTGCTCCACTGGAGCTGCTCGAGCTTCTCCGTCGGCGAGAGGTCGTGGCTCACTTCCTGCTTCAGGGCGACGGCGCCTTCGAGGGCGTCACTGAGGCGGGCGCTCGCGCCATGCGAGGCCATCGCCGTGACCTTGCTGCCGCCTGAGGGCGCGCTGTCGTTGCCTTGGCTGACCGCGGCCGAGCCGCCGCGCATCACGAACAAATTGTCGGTGCGGGAGCGGGTGAGGCCGCGCGAGACCAGCTTGGTGGCGTGGTGGCCGCCGTCCTCGTCCGGCTCCTTGCCTTCCTCGACGCCCTTGCCGAGCGCGTCGAATCCCGTCTCGTTGGGATCGACGTGGGCGAGGTCGAAGCGGCTGAGATAGCTCACCGCGAGCTCGCGGAAGACGTAGTCGAGGATCGAGGTCGCGTACTTGATGCTGTCGTTGCCCTGCACGGGGCCCGCCGGCTCGAAGCGGGTGAAGGTGAAGGCGTCGACATATTCGTCCAGCGGCACGCCGTATTGCAGGCCGAGCGATACCGCGATGGCGAAGTTGTTGATGAAGGAGCGGAGCGCCGCGCCTTCCTTGTGCATGTCGATGAAGATCTCGCCGAGGCGGCCGTCGTCATATTCGCCGGTGCGCAGATAGACTTTATGTCCGCCGACGACCGCCTTCTGGGTGTAGCCCTTGCGGCGATCGGGCATCTTCTCGCGCTCGCGCATCACGATGATGCGCTCGACCAGCTTCTCGACGATCTTTTCCGAGACCTGGGCCGCGCGCGCGGCCATCGGCTTCTCGTAGAGGGTCTCGACCGCATCGTCCTCGTCCTCATCGTCGCTGATGAGCTGCGAGTTGAGCGGCTGGCTGAGCTTGGAGCCGTCGCGATAGAGCGCGTTGGCTTTCAAAGCGAGCTTCCACGACAGCATGTAGGCGGACTTGCAATCCTCCACGGTCGCGTCGTTCGGCATGTTGATGGTCTTGGAGATCGCACCCGAGATGAAGGGCTGGGCCGCGGCCATCATGCGGATGTGGCTCTCGACCGACAGATAGCGTTTTCCAATTTTGCCGCAGGGATTGGCGCAGTCGAACACCGGATAGTGCTCAGGCCTGAGGTGCGGGGCACCTTCCACAGTCATCGCGCCGCAGATGTGGACGTTGGCCGCCTCGATCTCGCGCTTGGTGAAGCCGACGGCCTGGAGCAGGTCGAAGCCGGGGGCCGCGATCGCCTCGGCGCCGATGCCGAGCTGCTCGCGGATGAAGTCCTCGCCGAAGGTCCACTTGTTGAAGGCGAACTTGATGTCGAAGGCGGTCGGCAGCGCCTTCTCGACCTTGGCGATGGCTTCATCGGTGAAGCCCTTGGCCTTCAAGGTCGAGGCGTTGATGCCGGGCGCGTTGGAGAGCGAGCCGTGGCCGACGGCGTAGGCCTCGATCTCGGCGATCTCAGCTTCGCGATAGCCGAGCGCGCGCAGCGCGGCCGGCACGGCGCGGTTGATGATCTTGAAGTAGCCGCCGCCGGCGAGCTTCTTGAACTTCACCAGCGCGAAGTCGGGCTCGATGCCGGTGGTGTCGCAATCCATCACGAGGCCGATCGTGCCGGTCGGCGCGATCACCGTGGTCTGGGCGTTGCGATAGCCGTGCGTCTCGCCGAGCTCGAGCGCCGCATCCCAGGCCGCCTGCGCATGGCCGACGAGGTCGGCTTGCGGGCAGGAGACGAGGTCGAGCGGCACCGGGTTGACGCTGAGCGCCTCATAGCCACTCGACTGGCCGTGCGCGGCGCGGCGGTGGTTGCGGATCACGCGCAGCATGTGCTGAGCGTTCTTCTTGTAGCCGGGGAAGGTGCCGAGCTCGGCTGCAATCTCGGCCGAGGTCTTGTAGGTGATGCCGGTCATGACCGCAGTGAGCGCGCCGCAGAGCGCGCGGCCTTCCTTGCTGTCATAGGGCAGGCCCATGGTCATCAAGAGACCGCCGATATTGGCGTAGCCGAGGCCGAGCGTGCGGAACTCGTAGGAGAGCTCGGCGATCGCCTTCGACGGGAACTGCGCCATCATGACGGAGATTTCCAGCACGATGGTCCAGAGCCGGCAGAGGTGCTCGTAGCCCTCGACGTCAAACCGCTTGGTCGTGGTGTTGTAGAACGTCAGCAGGTTGGCGGAGGCGAGGTTGCAGGCCGTGTCGTCCAGGAACATGTATTCCGAGCACGGATTGGAGGCGCGGATGTCGCCGGACGCCTTGCAGGTGTGCCAGTCGTTCATCGTGGTGTTGAAGTGCAGGCCCGGGTCGGCCGAGGCCCAGGCGGCGTAGCCGATCTTCTCCCAGAGATCGCGCGCCTTCAGCGTCTTCGTCACCTTCTTCGAGGTGCGGGCGTTCAGATTCCAGTCGCCGTCGGTCTCGACCGCGCGCAGGAAGTCGTCCTTCAGCGAGACCGAGTTGTTGGAGTTCTGGCCCGACACCGTGAGGTAGGCTTCGCTGTCCCAGTCGGTGTCGTAGGTGTCGAACTGGATGTCCTTGTAGCCCTGCTTGGCGAACTGGATGACGCGCTTGATGTAATTGTCGGGCACCAGGCTGCGGCGGGCGAGCTTGATCTCGCGGCGCAGCGCCGGGTTCTTCTCGGGGTCGAAGCAGTCGTCGCCCGAGCCTTCGCAGTTGACGCAGGCCTTCAGCACCGCCTTGAGGTGCTTCTGGTTGATCTTGGAGCCGGTGACGAGGGCGGCGACCTTCTGCTCCTCCTTCACCTTCCAGTCGATATAGGTTTCGATGTCGGGGTGATCGACGTCGACGACGACCATCTTGGCGGCGCGGCGCGTGGTGCCGCCCGACTTGATCGCGCCGGCGGCGCGGTCGCCGATCTTGAGGAAGCTCATCAGGCCGGACGAGCGGCCGCCGCCGGAGAGCTTTTCACCTTCGCCGCGCAGGCGCGAGAAGTTGGAGCCGGTGCCGGAGCCGTATTTGAACAGGCGCGCCTCGCGGACCCAGAGGTCCATGATGCCGCCCTCGTTGACGAGGTCGTCACCGACGCCCTGGATGAAGCAGGCGTGCGGCTGCGGATGCTCGTAGGCCGACTTGGACTTGGTCAGCTTGCCGGTGAAGGGGTCGACGTAATAGTGGCCCTGGCCGGGGCCGTCGATGCCATAGGCCCAGTGCAGGCCGGTGTTGAACCATTGCGGCGAGTTCGGCGCGACCATCTGCATGGCGAGCATGTAGCGGAGCTCGTCGTAGAAGGCCTGCGCGTCGTCGTCCGAGGTGAAGTAGCCGCCCTTCCAGCCCCAATAGGTCCAGCAGCCGGCGAGGCGGTCGAACACCTGCTTGGCCGAGAGCTCGCTGACATAGCGCTCCTTCTCAGGCAGACCCGCGAGCGCGTCGGTGTCGGGCACGGAGCGCCACAGGAAGGAGGGGACGGATTCCTCCTCGACCTTCTTCAGGCGCGCGGCAACGCCCGCTTTCCGGAAATACTTCTGGGCCAGCACGTCGGAGGCGACCTGCGACCACTCGGTCGGCACCTCGACATTGTCCAGCTTGAACACGACCGAGCCGTCGGGATTGCGAATCTCCGACGTGGTCAGGCGGAATTCGATTCCCGCATAAGGTGACTGTCCTGAAGTGGTGTGGCGCCGCTCAATCCGCATCGTCTTGCCCCGTCCTTAATCTTTGACCGGATCGCCCCTCGTTGAGGACGTGCCGGGTCGACATTTCGTTTCGCGGCTCCTTGCGGCCGTCCGGCCTCGAGATACCGCAGTTCAGCCGGTGGATCCGGCCCTGTTTTTCCCGACGCGATGTCGATGCGTGCATCGATCATCCCGCCGGCACGTCCACACCCATCCGCCCCCAAGGGGATGTGCGCGACATGCGTTCAACGCCCCACAACGCCGCTACTTGTCTCACTTCACGCAGGTGTCACTTCGAAACCGCCGTGAAGTCTGCCTTCCGAGCCTGTTGCCGGCCCGTTCTGGCGCCCCCGGGAGTCCGCATTTCGCGGGCAGACAAGCCCTCATTCCGCAGCCTTTGGCTGGCTGGCGGAGCGAAAGATTTGCGAGACCCTTTGGGGGAGTGCCGGCGGGACGCAAACTCACTCGCGCCGAACGGATCGAAAGCTAGGACTCTCCGTTGCGCCCGTCAAGAACTAGTGCGAGTTCCTGAATCAAATACTAAATATGGTGGATTGCGGGGGATAACAGGGGTCTGCACCGCGCCTGTTGTGGAGCCAAGTATCAGTGAGTCCTCAGGGATTCCCAACCGAAAAAATTTGCGTCCCGTGATGATGAGGAGGCTTCATCCCGCTGTTCACAGGGCAGGTATATTTTTGGTGGGCGGGATTGCGTCAGGGGGACTCACGTAGCCCCACGGAAGGTGAGGGCAGGCATGCCCGCCGAGGTGGTGGTTCCGACCCCGAATCCGGGCCAAGCTGACGCTCGATCTTGCCGGGCTACCAGACATGCTTGATTCGACTCGCCGGGATGCGCGGCCGCGCATCGCCCCGGCCGGCCTGATGTTCCTCGCGATCACCTCGATCGGCTGGGGTTTCAACTGGCCGGTGACGAAATTCCTGCTCGCCGAGCTGCCGCCTTTGACCCTGCGCGGGGTCACCGGCGTGCTCGGGGCGGTGCTGCTGGCGCTGCTTGCGGTGCTGCGCGGGCAAAGCCTGCGCGTGGAGGGCGCGATCTGGCCGCGCCTCGTGACCGCTGCCATGCTCAACGTCACTGGCTGGATGGTGCTGATGGGCCTCGCGCTGCTCTGGCTGCCGGCGAGCGAGGCGGCGCTGATCGCCTACACCATGCCAGTCTGGGCCTCGATCATCGCCTGGCCGGTGCTGGGCGAGCGGCCGACGGTCTTGCGCACGCTGGGGCTGGTGATGGCCTTTGCCGGGCTTGCCTCGATCATGGGCGGCAACGGCATTGCCGCCAGCGCAGAGAAAGCGCCTGGGATCATCATGGCGCTCGCCGGCGCGTTCGGCTTCGCCGTCGGCACGGTGTTCTCGAAGAAGTACCCGATCCATCTGCCACCGATCACGGCCGCGGCCTGGCAGATCGGGATCGGCTGCCTGCCGATCTCGATCATCGGCCTCCTGGTCGAGACCACGCATCTCTCGTTGGTGACGCCGGTCGGCTGGTGGCTCTTGGTCTATTCGACCGTGGTGCAGTTCTGCATCGCCTATGTCAGCTGGTTCGCAGCGCTTGCGCGCCTGCCGGCGTCGGTCGCCGCGATCGGGACGATGGCCGTGCCGGTGATCGGCGTGGTGGCCTCGGCCATCGCGCTGGGCGAGCCGCTCGGGGCAGGGCAGATCGCGGCGCTGGTCTTCACGCTGGCCGCGGTGGTGCTGGCGACGCGATGATCGCGGATGCGCGTCGCGAGGTGCAGTCAGCGGATGGTTTGCATGGCGTGCGCACCTGCTGTGAGTTCGACAATCTCGCTCGTGATCTCATCCTGCCGGAGCTGCAGCTTCCGATGCTCGAGTTCGGCGAGCCTCGCTTCGATGTTGTTGCGCGCCGAGGTCATGGCCATCATACGCGCCTGGTTTTCCGCCGCATAGGCATGCATCGTGGCCTCGCAGAGCAGGGCGTAGACGTACTCCGCCGTCAGCCGCTCCAGCAGTTCGTGGGGCGGCAGCGTCGTCAGCGGTGGCATTTGCGCGACGGGCCGCTTGAAGCTCGAGAGGTCGAGCGGAAGCAGCGAGCGCCGCTCGATGCGGATGTCGCCCGCGGAGTTGCAGACAGGCACGACCACGTCGATCGCCGATGGCGCGCCATCGGCGATGTACTCGTAGAGTGCGTCCGCGATGGTGGACGCCAGCGCCGGGATCGCCTCTGTATGGGTTGCCATTGGCGCACTCCATGCTGTGGTCAGGCCGCGCTCGCGGGCGGCTATCCCGCCGCGGCTTCCGATCAGGAATTTCGTCGCGTCCGGCAGATATGCGCCACCGTGATCCAGAACGCGCTCGCTGTAGGCGCCGGCAAAACCCTGTTCCGCGCAAAAAAGGACGACGGCGGCCCGCCGCGATCCGTGTCCTGGCCGGTAGTCGGCCGGCAGCAGCGTCAAAGCCTGGCCGATGGCACGTGAAATGACGGCGCTGTAGGCGTCACCTCCTGCCAGCAGGGCACGCGCGCGCTGCACGCGGGAGGCTGCGATGCCGCGCATGGCGGTGACCACGGACTGAAGCTGGCGAACGTTCTCGATCTGCGCCGAGACCTGGGCGAGCCGATCGGCCACTATGAAGCTCCTTCGGCCGCGACGGGTTCGTCGCTCGTGAATGTCGATGCAAGGTCTGTTAGGGCGCCGAGTAATTTGGTCCGGTCGGTGCTAAGGAGCCGTCCTGTGCCTGAGAGATCGTCCACTACGTCCTTTGCATTCCGATCGAGCCAGGTCGTCAACTCGCTGCGAAACCGATCGACGTCAGCAAGGTCGACGCGATCCAGCAACCCTTCCTGAACCGCCATGACCAGTGCGACCTCGTCCGCAAGCCGAATGGGCGCGTACTGCTGCTGGCCGAGGATGCCTCGGATCCGTTTGCCGTGAGCGATCTTGTCCTTGACTGCGGTATCGGTCACGGCGCCGAAGCGAGTGAACGTCTCGAGTTCAAGGAACTGCGCGTAGTCGAGGCGGAGGGAGTGCGCTGCCTCCCGCAGCGCCGGCGCCTGGGTCTTTCCGCCGACGCGGCTTACGCTTTTGCCGACATCGACCGCCGGCTTGTGGCCTTCGTGGAACAGGCGGGAGTCGAGCACGATCTGCCCGTCCGTGATCGATATCAGATTGGTCGGGATGTAGGCGCTGAGGTTTCCGGCGTCCAGCTCCGCGATCGGAAGCGCCGTGAGTGAGCCTGCTCCCGCAGCCTTTGAGAGCTTGGCGGCACGTTCGAGCAGGCGAGCGTGAACATAGAACACATCGCCCGGATAGGCTTCTCGACCGGGAGGCTGATGCGTCAGCAGGGCGATTTCCCTGTGGGTTGCCGCATGCTTGGTCAGATCGTCGATCACGATCAATGCGTGCTGGCCGCGGTCGCGGAAATACTCAGCCATTGTAAATCCGGCAAAAGGTGCGATCCACTGCAGCCCCGGCGCCGTCGACGCGCCGGCCACGACGAAGATGCAGCGCTCCGGAGCGCCGTGAGCCTTCACGGCCTGAATCGCCCGCTTCACTGTCGACGACTTCTGGCCGATCGCGACATAGACGCAGATGACGTCGCTTGATTTCTGGTTGATAATGCAATCCAGCGCGATGGCCGTCTTTCCGACGGCGCGGTCGCCGACGATGAGTTCGCGCTGTCCGCGGCCTAGTGCGAACATGGTGTCGATCACGAGCAGACCCGTCTGGACCGGTTCGCTGACGAAGTCTCGGTCGATTATCGACGGTGCTGCACGTTCGATGGGATCGAACCGCTCCGGTTCGATTTCCTGCCCCTCGTCCAGCGGCCGACCAAGCGGGTCGATGATGCGCCCCAGGAGCGATTGCCCGACCGGCGCGCGGAGCACTTCGCCAGTGCCGCGCACCGTTTGGCCCGCCGCAACCCCCGCAGCATCGAGCAGCACGCAGCAGATCATGTCGCGGTCGAGCGTCGTCGTGTAACCGCGCTGTCCGTGCTCGAAACTCACAAGCTCGTCCAGACGCAATTCGGGAAGGCCGGATATCATTGCGATGCCGTCGGCGACGGATTCGACACGGCCGATCTCATCGACAGTCGGCGAGGGCACGAATGCGCTCACGCGCGTTCTGGCATCGTCGAGCCATCTGTCGAGACCCACGGTGTCCGTCACCTGTCGAGCTCCCGTCTGATCTGCGCGAGATCGGCCCGCCAATTGTTGCGCAGGATGAGATTCCGGCTCCTGACCTCGAAGCCTGCGATCAGCGACTTGTCAGTCGCGATCTTCATGACCGGCTCTACGCCGAGGGCCGCACGTAGCGCGTCCTTCAGATTTGCGGCTTGCTCGTCGTCGAGGGGCGCCGCCGCAATCACCTCGATTGGCTGCTCAGCGCCGCTGACTGCCAGGGCCTCGCGCGCGTCGGGCTGCAATTTGCGCAGCGTGCCGCCGAGATCGGCGAGGAACGCCGAGAACAGGTTGCTCGCCGGAATCCGCTCGAGCAGGCGCCGCGCGATCTCGACGGAGAGCTCGCTGGCATGCGCGAGCACGTCGTGCGCCATCGCGGCGCGCTGTCGCGCGATCTCCGCCTTCTCGGTCTCACGTTGCTTGTCGGCTTCGACCGACAATTGTGCGAGCAAAGCCGTTTTCTCCGTCTCCGCCGCCTTGCGAGCCTCGCCCAGCAGACGATCACGCTCGGCGTTGACGGCGGCGTTCAATCGGGCCGCCTCGGTGCGCATGTCTTCGGCCTGCTTGCGCGCCGCTTCGGCGTCCGCAAGAGTTCGGGTTGCCTCTTCCTTCCGTCGGGCGACGATATCAGCCACGGGACGAAAGAAGAATCGACCGAGAAGCCAGATCAGAATGAGCACGTTGACGGTCTGGAACGCCAACGTCGACCAATCGATGTGCATAGCTAGTGCAAGAACGGGTTGGCGAACAGGACGAGGAGAGCGATCACAAGGCAATAGATCGCCATGGTCTCGATCATGGCGAGGCCGACGAACAGCGTTCGCGAGATCGTCCCGGCGGCCTCCGGCTGGCGCGCGATGGCGTCCATGGCCGCGGCGACGGCGCGGCCTTCGCCAAGCGCCGGACCGATCGCCCCGAACGAGACGGCAAGCGCGGCGGCGAGAATGCTGACGATTTCGATCCAGTTCATGATTTTCTTCCTTCCTTCGATTGCCCTGCGTCCAGCGCGCTGCCGATGAAAACCATGGCGAGGACCGTGAATATGTAGGCCTGTACCGTTCCGGTCAGCAGGTCGAGCGCCATCAGCGGGATCGGCACCAGGAGGCCGGCGAGCGAGAGCACAATGCCAACGACGAAAACGCCGCTCATCACGTTACCGAAGAGGCGAACGATCAACGAGAAGGTACGCGTGAACGTTTCGACGATGTTGAGCGGGATCATGATCAACGTCGGCTCGGCGAAGGTCTTCAAATAGCCTCTCAGCCCTCGAGCTTTGATGCCGAAATAGATTATGGCGAAGAAGACGATCAGGCCGAGCGCGGCATCGGTCTCGATATGCGCCGTCGGCGGCTCGATACCCGGCACGAGCGAGCACAGATTGGCAGACAGGATGAACAGGAAGAGAGTGCCGATCGTTGCGATGTACGGCTGCGGCCTCACGCGCATGGTTGCGCGGATCTGATCTTCCACCAAGCCGACGATCATCTCGACGACGACTTGGCGTGTCGTTGGCTGGACCGAGAGCGATCGGGCCGCAAGGCTGCCGCCGAGGCCCATGACCAGCATCAGTCCCCAGGTAACGATGACAGGCTTGGTGACCGCGACAGGGCCGATCACGAAGACGACCTCTGCCGTGAGGGGTGAACTCATCATTGCTGCGGCTCCAGCAACAGCAGCCCCGTGCGGGCCGCCAGCAAGCCGATCGTGCCCGTGAGTAGCGGCAGCGCGCCGAACCAGCGTGCGAGCAGGGCCAGGGTCCCGGCGGTCGCAACGAAGCGAAGACCCTGTAGTCCGATCGAAAACAGGGTACGTCCCCCGAGCATCCACCGGGTGGTCCATCGCAGCGAGCCGAAATGCGCAAGACCGAGCAGCGAACCGGCCGCGAACCAACCCGAGGAAGCGACCGCGACGGCCAGGGAGTTGTACAGGATTGTGCCGATCACCGTTGATGCATCCATCGCCAGGCCGACGAGCAGCCGATTGTCACGCCAAGGAACAGCAGCGGCGCGCTCCAGAAGATGCCCGTGCCGAATCTGTGATCGATCCAGCGACCAATGAAGAGGCCGCCAAGCGCGGGTGCGACTATGATCCAGCCAAGCACGCCTATCTGGCCGACGAACTTCATCATGGACGGTTCGCCTTCGGTCCGCCATCGCTCGCGGCGGACACGCTGATCGCGCACGGCCTTTGCGAGGCCGTCTGGAGAGGCTTTGCCGGATGGATCGGAACGGGCCGTCACGCGCCGCCCTCCCTGAGGTGGTTCGGGTCGGGGCGCAGGTATTGGACGATCTGCCGGATCGCCTTCATCTGTAACTGGGCGCCTTGGACACGCGAGGCGCGTTCGGCTTCGGTACGCCTGCGGAATTCGTCGAGGACGATCTGCTCGAGTTGGCCGAGATCGTCGCCGGGAACCGCTTCTGCCGTTGCGATGCCGACCTCATTCCCTCCGGTCACCGAGAGAACGCCGCGACGCACCGCGCAGTAGCGCGTGTGACCGGAAGCAGCCTGCCAGGCCACGATCGATACGCTCAGCGCCGTGAGCAGGTCGGCATGACCACGAAGAATGCCAAAGCCGCCGCTTGCGTCCTCGGCCCGTACCGAGACAACGTCGGAATCATCGACGACAATTGCGGTAGGGGAAGTGATCAGCAGCCTCATCCGGCCATCTCCGAGGCCTTCATCCGTGCCGTGGCTTCGGCGAGGTCGCCGATCATGTAGAGCGCGCTCTCCGGCCATTTGTCGCAGTCGCCACGAAGGATCGCCTGGCATCCCCTGATGGTCTCTACGAGCGGCACCGACTTGCCCGCTACGCCGGTAAATGCTTCCGTCACAGCGAAGGGCTGGGTCAGGAAGCGCTGGAGCCGGCGGGCGCGGGCGGCTGCAAGCCGGTCCCCGGCGGTCAATTCGTCCATACCGAGGAGCGAGATGACGTCCTGAAGTTCGCGGTAATGCGCGATGATCTCGCGAACTCGCTCTGCGGTGCTGTAGTGTTCTTGCCCGACGACCGTAGGATCGAGCAGAATCGAGGATGAACTCAGGGGATCCACGGCCGGATACATTCCTTCCGCAGCCATCGCGCGAGACAGCATGATCGTGCTGTCCAGATGACTTGATATCGCCGTCACCGCCGGATCGGTGAAGTCGTCCGCGGGAACATAGACGGCCTCGATTGCGGTCACGGCGGCGCCGGCAATGGAGGCGATGCGCTCATGAAGGGCCGCGACTTCCGTCGCCAGGGTCGGCTGGTAGCCAACGCGTGACGGCAGCCTTCCCAAGAGGCCCGAGACCTCGCTGCCGGCCTGGACGAATCTAAATACATTGTCCATCAGCAGCAGCACGTTCTGCCGCTTCCGGTCGCGGAAATATTCGGCGATCGTCAGTGCTGTCAACCCAACCCGCCAGCGTGCGCCCGGTGGCTCGTTCATCTGGCCGAACACCAGCACGCTGCGATCAAGCACGCCGGATCGACGCATTTCCGATAATAGTTCGTGCCCTTCGCGCGAGCGCTCGCCGATCCCGGCGAACACGGAAATGCCTTTGTAAGCCTGGACCATGGCGTGAATAAGCTCCATGACGACGACGGTCTTGCCGACGCCGGCGCCCCCAAACATCGCCGCCTTGCCTCCCTGCGGCAGCGGAGCGAGAAGGTCGATCACCTTGATTCCGGTCTCGAAGATCGCAGTCGCCGGGCTGCGTTCGCTCAGTGGCGGCGCGCGGCCATGGATGGGAACGCGCGGCAAGTCTTCCGGCAGCGTCGGCCCATCGTCTCTCGGTTGCCCGGTCACGTCGAGCAGGCGGCCGAGGAGGGCGTCACCGACGGGAATGGCGACCGGAGTTCCGCTCGCGCGCACCGTCAAGCCGCGTCTCAGGCCCGCGGTCGATTGCAGCGCGACGCCACGAACGACGTGTTCGTCGAGATGTGCTTGAACCTCGACCGTCAGTGTTGAGGGGGCGTTGCCTCCGCGTTGGACTATCAGCGCATCGCCGATCTCCGGAAGAACGGTTCCGTCAACAACGACATCGACGACTGCACCACGAACGGCGAGTACCTTACCGTCTACGCGAGCTGTTTTTGGATTGCTTTCCGTCATCCCGCGTCCTTTTGTTTGCTATGCTAAGGTTGAACTCCACGCGGCCTTTGACGGAAATCAAATGGGGCGGCGCCCCTCATCACGAATCCGTTTGCGAGCGAGAGTCTCCCAAGAGCCTGCAATCGCGAATGGACCGTCGTTCCACCGATGCTTGCGAGACAGGGCGCGGGTTGTGCGTTGGGAAAGGCGGACCGAGGGACACTGTCCACCGGACAAACGGACCCCTGGCCTGCTCTGCCATCTATTCCTTAGTCTGCGTTATGGGATCCCGGCTAACTAACCGGCCGCCCCGCGGCCGAGCGCCTTCCTGATCATCTCGGCGAGCTGGTTGCGGCGGTAGGGTTTGGTCAGCAGCATCACGCCGTCGTCGAGCTTGCCGTGATGGACGACGGCGTTGTCGGTGTAGCCGGAGGTGTAGAGCACCCTCACACCCGGCCGCCGCCTGGCCACTTCTTCGGCGAGCTCGCGGCCGCTCATGCCGCCGGGAATGACGATGTCGGTGAAGAGGAGATCGAACGGCTGGCCGGCCTCGATCAATTGCAGCGCGGCCCGGCCGTCGGGCGCGGCCACCGTCTTGTAGCCGAGGCTCTGGAGCTGCGCGGTGACGAAGTTGCGCACCAGCGTGTCGTCCTCGACCACGAAAATGGTCTCCGCGCCGCCTTCGGCCTGCGGCGCGACGCCGGCTGCCACGTCCGACGTGCCTTCGCCCGGCGGCAGATAGAGCTTGATCGTGGTGCCGTGGCCTTCCTCGCTGTAGATCTTGATGTGGCCGCCGGACTGCTTGACGAAGCCGTAGACCATCGAGAGGCCGAGGCCGGATCCCTTGCCGACCTCCTTGGTGGTGAAGAAAGGCTCGAACGCCTTCTGCTGGACGTCGGGGAGCATGCCGGTACCGGTGTCGCTCACCGCGACCATCACGTAAGCGCCGGGCTGAACCTCCGCATTGGCTTGCGCATAGGCCTCGTCGAGCACGACGCGCTGGGTCTCCAGCAGCAGCTTGCCGCCGTTCGGCATGGCGTCGCGCGCGTTGATCGCCATGTTGAGCACGGCGTTGGTGAGCCTGGACGGATCGATATGCGCGGTCATCTGTCCCTGTTCCAGCGCGGTCTCGATCTGGATCTGCTCACCGAGGGTGGGGCGCAGCAGCTTGGCGATGTCCGATATCGCCGCATTGATCTCGACGTTGCGCGGCTCGAGCGGCTGCCG
This sequence comes from Bradyrhizobium sp. CCBAU 53415, assembly GCF_028128735.1. NCBI lineage: Bacteria > Pseudomonadati > Pseudomonadota > Alphaproteobacteria > Hyphomicrobiales > Nitrobacteraceae > Bradyrhizobium > Bradyrhizobium sp. CCBAU 53415. The sequence continues at coordinate 1,596,167 of NZ_LBJF01000027.1, forward strand.
GCGCGCAAACGCGAGCAGGTGCTGGATCAGCTCGGCGCAGCGCTCGGCGGCATCGTCGATCAGCCGTGCCGTGCGCTGAAGCTCGGGTTGGTCCTTCAGGCTCTCCACCAGCGTCTCGGTGTTGCCGGAGATGACGGTCAGCATGTTGTTGAAGTCGTGCGCGACGCCGCCGGTCAGCTTGCCGATCGCATCCAGCTTCTGCGACTGGTGCAGTTGCCGCTCCGTCTCGCGCGAGGTCGTCGCATCGTGATAGACCAGCACCGCGCCGGAGATGTTGCCTTTCGCGTCCCGCATCGGCCGGCCGCTGATCATGAGATGGCGGGGTGGGTTGCCGCTGTGCGGGCGGACGATCATCTCCAGCTCTTCGAACTGCTCGCCGCGCAGCACGCGCTTCGATGGCAGCTCGTCGGCCTTGAGCGGCGTGACGCCGTCGCCGTGAAACACATCCGAAAGTGCGCGCAGATTGCTCAAGTTCATCCCGGCGCGATGCTGCAGCATGCGTTCGGCGGCCGGATTGGACAGAAGGACATTGCCCTCGGCGTCGATGACCAGCACCGCCTCCGCCATGCTGCGAAACGTGCTCTGCAGCACGTTGACCGACAGCCGCAGCTCGTCGTGCGCGGTGACCAGGTGCTCGGTGCGCTCGGCCACTGCCTCCTCGAGCGCCGCCTTGGCGGCTTGTGTCTGCTCGAGCGAGTTCTGGAGCTCCCCCGTGGTGCGCCGGCTCTCGCGCATCACCAGCGCGACCAGGAGCAGGATCAGCACGGCGCCGGCGACGTCGATACCGAGCAGCACGATGCCGGTGCGGCGCGAATCCCGGCTGCGCTCGTTGAGCAGGCGCTCTTCCTCGGTGCTCAGATGGTCGAGATTGCCCATCACCGTGTCCATGAGGCCGCGGCCCTCGGCCCTGCCGTTGAGCGCGGCAATGCCGGCCTGGTCGTTCTCGGCGCGCAGGCGCATCGCCGTGGCGGCGATCTCGATCCGGCGCATCGCCAGCGGCTCGGTGCCCTCCAGCAGCGCGACCTGGTCGGGATTGTCGCGCAGGTCGTGCTTGAGGTCGGCAAGGGCCGGCGCGATGCTGGCGTGTACCGCCTGGAACTCTTCGCTGAAGCCCGGGCTGCGATAGAGCTCATAGCCGCGTGCGGCGCTCTCGGCGCGGCGGAGCAGCACGCGCAGATCGGAGATCTTCTTCTGTATCTGGACGGTCTGACTGACCCATGCCGCGTCGGACCGCGACTTGACGTCGAGGGCGATCGAGGCCGCGGTGATGATCAGGAGGATGGCAAGTCCAGCACCGAGAATGACGCGCTGCGTTGCAATCAAGGGGCTTCTTTCTTGTCCATCGGCTGTGCGCTCTCGCCCCGGCCGGCGAGGCATTCCCGGATCGTGGTCAGCAGCGCCTCGGGCGTGAACGGCTTGCGCAGGCAGCGCGTTGCGCCGAGCTCCAGCGCCATGCGGAGAAAGTCCGGAGAGGGCGAGGCGGATGAGGCGAAGGCGTAGCCCGACATCGCGATCAGCGGCGTAGTCGGCGCGCGCTCGTGAAAGATGCGGATGGATTCGAAGCCGCGCATATGCGGCATGAAGATGTCAACCAGCATCACGTCGAAGGCCTGCGATTCCAGCGCAGCCAGTCCTGTTTCGCCGCCGTCGGTCAGCGTGACGTCGAAGCCCTGACGTTGGAGGAGGACCTCGATGGTCGCGCCGACCATCGGATCGTCATCAACCACGAGAATACGCGGCATGACACTTCCCAGGTGATCGAAGTCCCCACTGTGGTTGGTGATATCCGCGAATCGTGTATCCGGTCAATTTTGGATTGGATCACCAAGGATATGCACGGCGCGGTGCATAAAGGTCCATTTGCATCGATTTGTAGGCATCCTGGCGGATCCGATCTTGACGGAACCGAAGCGGGCGAGGGGATACGCCGACTGCCAGAAAGGCGCCGCATCGCTGCGACGCCTTTTGCCTTACGCCTCGGCGGATCTGCCTACGGGCAGGGATGCCGCTGGCCGTCGTAGCCGAGATAGGTGCCCGAAGCCGGGTCGTACGATTTGAAGCGCTGCGCGCAATAGGCAGCGGAATCGCCGCCGCCATCCTGCACCACCGCAACCGTCGGTTCGTCATAATAGCCGTAATAATAGGGATCATCGTAATAGCCGTAGCCGCCGCCGTAATAGGCGTACGAGCCCAGGCCGCCGATTGCGGCGCCAGCCGCGAAGCCCGGCCAGAAGCCGCCGCGACGATGATGCCAGTGGTGGCCGCTCCAGTTGCTTCCACCGCGCCAGTTGCCTGCGGTTGCGACGTCACGGGTGCCGCTGAAGGAGGGCGAGAGGGACTGACGGGGCGTCGCGCCGGCTACGAAGCTGCCGCCGCTCGGACGCATCGCAGTGCGGGCCGCGAAACTGCCTCCGCTCGGACGCATCGCGGCACCAGCCCCGAAATTGCCGCCACCGCCGCGGAACGCAGCGCCGCCACCGCCATGGAACGCAGCGCCGCCGCCACCCATGTGCGCGCCGGCACCGCCACCGCCGCCGCCGATATGGGCGCCACCGCCTCCGCCCAATGTGGGACGACCCTGGGCAAAACTCGGCGTCGCAAGGGGAAGAACCAGGGCCACCGCCGCGGCGGCACTCAAGACTTTCAGACTGTTCATGGTTGAACTCCTTTCCCGGAAAGCAAACCCTATGAAAGCGCGGGGGTTCCTTGAGATCACGCCGGTTTGCGCGCGAATGGAGCCTCACGCGCTGCCGCTGTACCGGGCATGAATGAATCGCGTCCGCTTTGCGGCAGGGTCTGGTCGATAGCCGGATTTGCGGAGAGGGCCCGGCCCGCCACCGAACTGGACATTTCGCCGCCCGGATGGCATCAGGACCCGACGAAGCAGGGCCCTCGCCGCATGAAACAGTTCTTCCTCAAATTCTTCACCTGGTGGAATGGCCAGACTTTTGGCACCCAGCTCTGGACCAAGCGGTACGGGGAGTTGGTCGGCCAGGACGAGCAGGGCAACCTCTATTATCGCACCCGCGGCGGGGCGGTCGACCCGACGCTCGGCTTCGAGCGGCGCTGGGTGGTCTATAACGGCTATGCCGAGGCGAGCCGGATTCCGCCATCCTGGCACGGCTGGATTCATCACGTCGTCGACGTGCCGCCGACCGAGGCCAATTATCAGCCGCGCGAGTGGGAAAAGCCTCACCAGCCGAACCTCACCGGCACGGCACGGGCGTATCGTCCCTCCGGTTCGACGCTTGCCAGCGGCAGGCGTCCGAAGGCGACCGGCGACTACCAGCCCTGGACGCCTGGCTAGCCTTTCCGGCCCATCCGCGGACCGCCGCCGTCGTCCGAAGCGGATGCACATGCATCCGCGGCACGCTGCTGTGGACAAGGGGAACAGCGGGGATGCCGTTCGCGCGGGCGTTGCGCCGGCGCGGGCGATGCGGCTCAATGATCGCATCTTACGGAGATGGGAGACCATCGCGTTCGGTTCGGGCAACAGCTCGCGACTGTCCCGAGATGCAGCGGCCGCCGACCAGGACTCGATCGGGAGATAGGCCCCCGGTCTGGAAGCTCCGAAATCGCCCGATGAAATGTGCAGCCGCCGTAAGACAGGAAAGGCCGCTTGGGAAACCGAGCGGCCTTTTTCTTTTGGAGACCGGCACGAAGATCAACGTGCCCCGGACGCAGCGCAGGGCTCCTTCAGCGATGCGCTGCAGAGCGGAGCCCATGTTGCAGCGGTTTGCGTAGCCTTCTGTTGGGTCCCGGCTCAGCGGAGCAGCGTTGCACGCTGCACCGCGTCCGGGACACGAGAGCGGTTCACCTGCTCCGCCGCGCGCTTGACCGCTTCCAGGCGCCGCGCCTGGTTCTGCGCGCCGCGCTCCCTCAGCAATGCCAGCACCTCGGCGGACGCGGTGTCGGGTGAGCCCGAATTGAACGGCGGGGCCGGATTGTATTCCATCTGGAGCTGGATCGCTTCCGCCGTGGTGCGATCGACCATGATCGACACCAGCGTCAGCGCGAAATCGATGCCGGCGGTGACGCCGCCGCCGGTGATGCGGTTGCGATCGATGCAGACGCGCGACTTTGTCGGCGTCGCGCCGAACTGGGCGAGCATGTCCATCGCGCTCCAATGGGTGGCGGCGCGGTAGCCCTTCAACAGGCCGGCGGCGCCGAGCGCCAGCGATCCCGTGCAGACCGAGGTGACGTATTTGGCGCCGTCGGCCTGCCTGCGCAGGAAGTCAAGCACCTCCGTGTCGCTGAGCAGGTCGTTGGTGCCGCCGCCCCCGGGCACGCAGATCACGTCGAGTTGAGGGCAGTCTGCAAAGGTCGCGGTCGGCGTCAGGGTCATCACGGAATCGCTCGGCACCGGTTCTATCCGCTTCCAGATCAGGTGCAGTTTTGCGCCGGGAACCATCGAGAACACCTGCAAGGGACCGGTGAAGTCGAGCTGGGTGACGCGCGGAAACACCAAGAGGCCAATCTGGAGCGGTGACGGCATCTGCGGATCCTCCAATTACGAGCTTGACGCCGGCAGGATGTCATGGTGCCCTTCCGTCCGAAATGGCGTAATTCCCTCACTTTCGGACACGATCCATGATCGGCATCCTGATCTTCCCGGATTTCCAGCTGCTCGATGCGGCAGGCCCGATCTCGGCGTTCGAGATCGCAGCGCGCTGCACCGGCAAGGCGCCGGGCATTCGCGTGCTGGCTGCGACGGCGGGCCTCGTGCGCAGCTCGTCGGGTGTCGAGATGATGGCCCACGACTTCAAGGCGTCGAACGCCATCACGACGCTGGTCGTCGCCGGCGGCGCCGGTGTGGCTGATGCCGCGCGCTGCGAGGTCACGCGCGCCTTGGTGCAGCGCCTGGCGAAACGCGGCGTGCGGATCGCGAGCGTCTGTTCGGGCGCCTATGTGCTGGCCGAGGCGGGACTTCTCGACGGCCGCCGCGCCACCACGCATTGGGGGCGGACGCGCGATTTCGTCGCGCGCTTTCCCAAGGTGAAGTTCGAGCCGGACCAGATCTTCACCCGGGACGACAATGTCTGGACCTCGGCAGGCATCTCCGCGGGCATCGATCTCGCGCTCGCGATGATCACCGAGGACCACGGCGAGGAGATCGCGCAGCAGACCGCACGCCAGCTCGTGCTCTATCACCGCCGCAGCGGCGGCCAGTCGCAATTCTCCTCGCTGCTGGAGCTGAAGACGCCGAGCGGGCGCTTCGGCGCACTGCTGTCCTGGGCGCGCGAAAACCTCGATGCGCCGCTGACGGTGGAAGATCTCGCCGATCGCGCCGGCATGAGCGCACGGCATTTTGCCCGTGCCTTTGCCGCCGAGACCGGCACGACGCCATCCAAGGCGATCGAGCGCCTGCGTCTCGAAGTCGCGCGCGAGCGCGTGCAGTCCTCGCGCGAGGCGATCGAGCTCGTTGCGGAAACGACCGGCTTCCGCGATCCCGAGCGAATGCGGCGCGCCTTCATCCGCGCCTTCGGCCAGCCGCCGCAGGCACTGCGGCGCGCGGCGCGGGCCGGGTAGGTGCTCTACGGACCTCCTTCGCGAATGGCCTCGAGGAGTTCGGTGGGATCAGTCCGATCGCACAAATGTTAGTTCGCGCGCGACATCCCGTTTCGCAATCGGCTGGCCAGCCGCCTGCTGCGTCGGACTGAAACGAATCGATTTTATCGATTGATTGAACTCGAACAATTCGTTGGATCAATTTATTGGATTCTCCGATCCTCGCTGCGCTGAGACCCACTCAGTGAGTCACTCCAACCAGCATTGGATCAATCTCATGAACCGCACCACAACGTTTGCAGCCCCGATCACGGAAGCGAGCCAGATCAACCAGGCCGCAACGGCTGCTCCGGCTCCCTCCGACGACCCGCGCCTCGATCCCGGGATTCGTGCATTTCTCGCCGAGATCAACAAGGACAGCACGCCATTCTGGGAGCTGCCCCAACCCGAGCCGCAAGACGTATTGACATCGCTGCAGTCTCGGACGGCCGTGGACATGTCCGGCGTCACCACGACCGCGCGGACGATCGAGCAGGACGGGCGCACCGTCAGGCTCTACGTCATGAAGCCCGAACATCTGACCGGCAGACCTGGCGTCGTGCTGTTCATCCATGGCGGTGTCTGGATCGTCGGCAACTTCCAGAACCATCAGCGGCTGTTGCGGGACCTGGTCGTGGGCTCGGGGCAGATCGGCGTGTTCGTGGAATACACACCGTTGCCGGAAGCGAAGTATCCGACGCAACTCGAAGAATGCTATGCCGTGCTCAAGTGGATCGCGGTGCATGCCGAGGAATTCGGTGCCAACGGCCATCGTATTGCGATTGCAGGCAACTCCGTTGGCGGCAACATGGGTGCGGCACTGGCCCTCATGGCCAAGGACCGCAAGGGGCCGCAGATCAGCTATCAGGCGCTGCTCATCCCTGCGACGGACGCCAGCGTCGATACGGCGTCATATCACGAATACGGAGCCGGCCGTTTCCTCACCCGCGCCTTCATGAAGTACGGCTGGGATCTCTATGCGCCCGCCGCGACGACCCGGGACAATCCCTACGTATCGCCGCTGCGCGCCAGCAGCGAGGAATTGAAGGGACTGCCGCCTGCGCTCGTCATCACCGCGGAGAACGATCCGCTGCGCGATGAGGGCGAGGCCTATGCGAGGAAGCTGAAGGAGGACGGGGTCAGCGTGGACGCGGTCCGCTACAACGGCACGATCCACGATTTCGTGCTGCTCAACGCACTGCGTCACGTGCCCTCCACTGAAGCTGCGATCGAACAGGTGAACCAGGGTCTGCGTCGGCATCTCGCGGCCGCGACCGATTGACCGATGAGAGATGCGGCGGCTTTTCGCCGTCGCATCCCTCGCAGCTCCCCAGAGACACGCCAATGACCATTGTTCAGAATTCCCGCCCATACCCCACCACGCGTGCCATGCGCGACAACATCCTGTCATATCGGGACTCCGCCCTTGCCATCGTCCCCGGCGTCGCGCTGGCCGCGACCATTGCCGTGGTCGCCAACATGATGCGCAGTATTCCTGCCGTCGCGACGTTCAGTCCCATGATCCTGGCGATCGCGATCGGAATGGCCGTGCGCAACCTCGCCGGAACGCCAGCTCTCGCCCGCGCTGGAATCAGCTTCAGCATGCGCCGGTTGCTCCGGCTCGCGATCGTGCTCCTGGGCTTCCAGATCACGCTGACCCAGCTTGCCACCGTCGGCACCAAGGGGATTCTCATCGTCGCCGGCACGCTCGTTGCCACGTTCGGATTCACGCTTGCAGCCGGGCGTGCGCTGGGCGTCGAACGCAAGCTCACCCAACTGATCGCCGCGGGCACCTCGATCTGCGGCGCGTCAGCCGTCGTCGCAACCAACAGCGTCACCGAAGTGTCCGACGAGGACGTCGCATATGCGATCGCATGCGTCACGATCTTCGGCTCGATCGCGATGTTCGTCTATCCGATGCTGCCTCGTCTTCTGCATCTCGATGCCGACGCGTACGGCCTCTGGAGCGGCGCATCCATCCACGAGATCGCCCAGGTGGCTGCCGCCTCCTTCCAGAACAGCCAGCGCGCGGGTGAAATGGCAACCGTTGCCAAGCTTGCCCGCGTCATGCTGCTCGCGCCGGTCGTCCTGACCCTGAGCGTCGTCACCCGGGCTTCGGCGCAGCCGGCCGGCGGCAAGTCGGCAAGGCCGCCCATCCCCTGGTTCGCGATCGGCTTTGTCGCGATAGCCGCACTCAACAGCGTCGTGTGCATTCCGGCGGGCCTCAGGAGCGCGACGATCACGTTTTCGACCTTCCTGCTCACGATGGCGCTTGCGGCCATGGGCCTTGAGACCGACGTCTCGAAATTGTACGCGGAGGGGCTGCGTCCGGCTATGCTGGGCGGGCTGGCCTTCCTCTTCATCGCAGCCTTCAGCTTGATTCTCATCAAACTCGTGGGATGACCATGACGCTCGAACAGCTCCGGATATTCGCCGCTGTCGCCGACAAGCAGCACGTCACCCAGGCCGCCCAGGAATTGAATCTGACACAATCGGCCACGAGCGCGGCAATCGCCGCGCTCGAAGTACGCTACGGGGTCAAGCTGTTCGATCGGGTGGGACGCGGTATCGTCCTCACGCATATGGGCCGGACGTTTCTCGGGGAAGCGCGTGCGGTGCTGGCGCGCGCGCACGCCGCGGAGCAGGTCCTGCGCGATTTTGCCGGCCTCAAGGCCGGACGATTGGTGATCGCGGCAAGCCAGACGGTCGGGAGCTACTGGCTTCCGATGAGATTGCTGGCGTTTCAGGCCGTCCATCCCGGCATCGAAATCCACGTCAGGATCGCCAACAGCGAGCAGGTCGCAACCGACGTTCGCGACGGCATGGCGGATGTCGGCTTTGTCGAGGGCGACATTGATGACGCCGCATTGTCCGCCCGCCGGGTCGACGGCGATGCGCTGGTCGCCGTGGTGGGTGCGCGGCACCCTCTGGCGAGCCAAAAGAAGCTGCCCTCCGACTGGATGACCAGGACACCGTGGATCCTTCGCGAGCCGGGCTCCGGAACGCGGGCCATGTTCGAACGCGCGCTGAAGAAGCGCGGGGTGCGCCTCGCCGATCTGACGGTGCAACTCGAATTGGCCTCGAACGAAGCGATTCGAACCGCGATCGAAGCGGGCGGCTGCGCTGCAGCCATCTCCGATCTCGTGGTCGAAAAGGCGATAAAGGCAAAACAGCTCGTTCAGCTCGAGGACGAATTGGCGAAGCGTTCGTTCTACGCGCTCCGTCACAAGGAGCGGCACATCAGCAAGGCGGAAGCCGCCCTGATGTCCAGCATCGCCGCCGGCGCCGCGCCATAGGCGGAGCCCAGCCCGTAGCGCGTATTCCGCAACGATCGAACCCACGTCTCGCCGGCAAGTGCGCCGGCGCGCGCGTGCGAGCGGCTGGGGAATTCGATCGCGGTCGACGATCAGAACGATCTGATCATCTCGTTGGATTGCCGATGCGCCGAGGTCTACCTCCTTGGACACACGCAGGCGCTTCGAGGATTGCGTGCGGAAAATACAGAGATGGAGAACGACAATGACCCATTCACGTCGCGCTTTCCTTGCGATCGCCCTGTTCGTCGCTGCCGCGTCCACGCTTGGTGCGCCGCCCGCGTTTGCCGGCAGCCCGGTGCACGCGCCGGATCCCAAAATTGCCATTCACTCGGAACGAGGAGTCCGCCAGATCGGCAGGCATCTTCCGAGCGTCCGGCAGGCGCAACCTCACCGGCAGGTCGAAGATCCGCTCGCGGACTTGCTCCTCGGATGAGCCGCGGGACTGATTCAGCAAATGCATTCGAACAGGAGTCTTCGATGTCCCAATATCTCGACCATGCACGCTCTCCGGCATGGTCCCGCCGCGCCATGCTTCAAGCCCTCGGGGTTGCCGGCCTCACGCTCGCCGGCTCATCGGTCCGCGCCGATCAATCGATCCGGCTGCCGATCGCCGGCGAGCCGCGTGATCGGCCGATCACGCATGACTTTCCGCAAAAGGGGAGCATGATCCTGCAGCGCACGCGACCGCCGCTGCTTGAGACCCCGATGGAGGTGTTCGACCGCGGCGTGTTCACCCCCAACGACCAGTTCTATGTGCGCTGGCACTGGGCGGTGATACCGACGTCGGTGGATGCGGACGCCTTCAGACTGTCCGTGCGCGGTCACGTCAACCAAACCCTCTCGTTGTCCATCGGCGACCTGCTCAAGTTGCCACGTGTCGAGCTTGCCGCCGTCAACCAATGCTCCGGAAATTCGCGAGGGTTCTTCCTGCCTCGTGTGCCGGGCGCGCAATGGGCGCATGGCGCGATGGGCAATGCGCGATGGACGGGAGTCCTGCTCAAGGACGTGCTGGACCGCGCGGGCGTCAAGCCGGGCGCAGTTCAGGTCCGCTTCAACGGACTGGACGAGCCGGTCGTGCCCGGGGCACCCGACTTCCGCAAGTCGCTCGATATCGATCACGCCCGTGACGGCGAGGTCATGATCGCTTTCGCCATGAACGGCGAGCAGCTGCCGCTCCTCAACGGCTTCCCGCTGCGGCTGATCGTGCCGGGATGGTACTCGACCTATTGGGTCAAGATGCTCAGCGACATCGAGGTTCTCGCCAGGACGACAATTACTGGATGGCGACCGCCTACACCGTACCGGATACGCCGCATGCCAACATCAAGCCGGGCCAGACCGGCGTCAAGATGGTCCCGATCAGCCGCATGGTGCCACGGTCGTTCTTCACGAACGTCGCGGACGGCGCTTCGCTTCCGGCGGGCGCAGTCGCAACGATCCGCGGGATCGCGTTCGGCGGTGATGCCGGCGTCGCCAGGGTCGAGTTGTCGATGGATGATGGCCGGACGTGGCAACCCGCGACGCTTGGCGAGGACCACGGCAAGTACAGCTTCCGCCGCTGGCAGCTGGACATTCCACAACTGACGAAGGGCGGCCATTCGTTGATGGTCCGCTGCACGAACGCCGCCGGCGACATTCAGCCGGCAGCATCAAACTGGAATGGCAGCGGCTTCATGCGCAATGTCGTCGAGACGGTCCAACTCACCGCGATCTAGGGGCAACACCATGCGTCACCTCATCTTCGTCATCGGCACCTCGTTCGCCGCTCTGCTGGCATCCTCGCCCGCGTGGCCGGCCCCCGCAATGACCTCCACGACCGTGGAGCTCCCGGCGGGCGACGCGCTCTTTCCCGGTGGACCCGAAGCGGATGCCATCAACAACAACTGCCTGGCGTGCCATTCGGCAGACATGGTGCTGAACCAGCCGGCCTTGCCCAAGTCCAGCTGGGAATCCGAGGTGCACAAGATGATCAAGGTCTATGGAGCTCCCGTCGAGGACAGCGACGTGCCCGCGATCGTCGACTATCTTGCCAAGGTCAAAGGAGGCGACCGGTGATGCTCGGCGCCGCTGACAAGTGGTACCGAATGGATGAGACCAAGACGTTCTTCCAAACCGAGCACCGCTGAACCGTCCGCCTATAGACTAGCGGGTCCGCCGCCGTCTCACCAGCCAGTACACGCCGTATCCAATCGCGAGAATGGGAAGGCCGGCACCCGCAATCGGTCCGGGGGCTCCCCTCGTATGGCCGGGCGCGTTGGAACAATTGCCCTTGCCGTTGCAAGCCGCGGCAGGTGGTGCGGTCGTCATCGCCAGAGTCAACGCAAGTGCCGCGGCGGAAAGAATACCCCAAGTGATCTTCATGGCTGCTCTCCCAGGTTGTGCTCCGCCGGGCCCACTAAATTAAAAGTATTAAATCATTTTATATTCTATTTAAAATTAACGCAATAACATAAGCTAAATGGCATTGTATCTAGATGTCGCACCTAGACCTTCTACGGGTTCACGGGGTGACGCCACGATCGTGGGACCGCCCCTCCGATTGCGCTCGAAGCAGACATTTCAGGATTATGAGTACTGTTTAGTCGTGCCATTTGCCGCCGCCCCGCTCGATGTATCTGCGCGCGCTGTCAAGCGCCGCGCGATCGGCATCAGCATGTACGGCGCAAGATGAATCGGGAACTGCGTCGTCGCGAAATAGAGCCATGTGGCGGGCGGCAATGCGCCGGCCGTCGCCGCCAGCATCAGGCCGAGATTGCGCTGTGACACCATCAGCCCGAGCGCCAGCGCGCGCTCGGTGCCGATGCGGCGGAACAGCAGCGTGGTGATCGCGAGCAGTGTGAAATAGATCGCGAAGGACAGCAGCGCGAGGCCGATGGTGAACATCGGCTGGCTCATCAGGTCGCTCGCGACATCTCCCATGACTGCCGATGCGAACACAAGCAGGATGATGATGTTGAAGCCGTCGATCGGCCGCTTCTGACGCTGGATCGCCTTCGCGCCGAAGATCCAGCGGATGACGGTCGCGGCCAGCAGCGATGCGGTGAGGATGCCGAGCAGTTTCAGGCCGAGCGTCGGCGGCGAGATGCTGAGCATGTCGCCGAGAAAGAGGCCCGCGAACAGCGAAGCGGTAAAGGGAACGAGCGCGGTCGAGGTCACCAGCGTGACCAGCACCAGCGTGGCATCGAGCCCCATCAGCGCAGCGAGGGCCGGCGAGGCCATCATCGGCGAGGCCATGCCCTGGAGCATCAGCGCGAGAGCGAGGCCGGGCGAGTGGCTCGTCAGCCCCGTTGCATGGGCGATCAATCCGACGATCAGCGGCACACCGATCGTGGTCCAGGCCGTGGCGGCCGCGACCAGCGCCGGCCGGCGCAAATGACCATACAGTGCCATGAGATCGACGCGCATGAAGGAGATGCAGAGCAGAAGGAAAATCGCCTCGGTGACGTAAGGGCGCAGGAGGGCGCCGAGCGGCGGCACCGCGACGGCGATGAAGGCGACGGCCGCCACCGCGCGGGTGCCTTGGCCGCCGAGCCAGGTCAGCCCGCGCAGGGGGAGTGCGAAGATGGGATGAAGAATGGACGGCATGCGGGACGGTGGGTCAGCCCAATCCCTTCAACCAAACGCCGATCTCGCTCACGGCGACGTTGGCCTGTCGCAACAGCTTGCCCATCGTGAAGAAGCCGTGGAACTGGCCGGGATAGTGCCTGTAAGTCACGGGCACGCCGGCCTGGCTCAGGCGCTCGGCATATTCGTCGCCTTCGTCGCGCAGCGGATCGGCGCCGGCGGTCAGCACATAGGCCGGCGGCAGGCCGGCCAGGTTTTGCGCGCGCGCCGGCGAGGCGCGCCAGTCGTGGATGTCGGCAGCGCCATTGAGATAATGGTCGCGGAACCAGCGGATCACCGAATGCGTCAGCAGCACGCTGGTCTCGGGTTCGCTGTGGGAGCGGTGCGTCATGGCGAAATCGGTTGCCGGATAGATCAACACCTGCCCCGCGATCGCGGGGCCGTTGCCGTCGCGGGCTGCAAGCGCCGCGACCGCGGCGAGATTGCCGCCGGCGCTGTCGCCGCCGATCGCAAGGCGCGAGGCGTCGATGCCGAGCTGGCGCGCATTTGCGGCGACCCATCTGGTCGCGGCGATCGCGTCATCGGCGGCGGCGGGAAACTTGTGCTCGGGCGCGAGGCGGTAGTCGACCGAGATCACGATCAGTGCACCTTGGGCCGCGAGCTGGCGGCAGACGACGTCGTGGGAGTCGAGATCGCCGATCACCCAGCCGCCGCCATGGAAGAATACCAGGGCCGGCGACAGGCCGTCGTGCCGGCGCAGCTGGTTCGGAACGTAGAGGCGGGCGGGGATCGTGCCGTGTGGCGCCGGGATTGCCAGTGGCGCGACGCGCGCCAGCTCCGGCGCGTCAGGATTGGTGGCAAAACGCGCCTGCGAATAATAGGCGCGTGCTTCGTCCGCGGTCAGCGTCTCGTAGGCGGGGCGGCCGGCCTCCTGGAAGGCCTTGTAGACGGCGGCGGCATCGGGATCGAGCACAACGGGCATGAAAGGGGGCCTTGGGATTTCCGGTTATCGTTGGATGTCATTTTCGGGGCGGGCGCCCGCCTGCGGCCCCGGGGAGGGCTCATGACTATCCCATCCGGGAGCTGGCCTGGCCAGACCGCGCCGGGAAGGGCAGGGATGCCGCCCTTCCCCCGCCGTATTCGCCGTGTTAACCGGAGGGCCTGCGAGCGGCGGTATCCCCTGTAGAATGTCCAACAAGCCCGATTCGCCGTTGAAGCCGCGCGAGATGTTTCGAACCTCCACCCTGACAGGCCTTGCGGCGCTTCTAGCCGCCACCGCACTCACGGTCGCGACGCCGGCTCAGGCGCAGATCGGCACGATCTTCTCCGATCCGCCGCCGCTGCGGCCGCCCGGCAATATTCCGCGCGGCCAGCCGCAGCCGCAGCAAATTCCGGAAGACGATGAAGAGGTGCCGGAGCTGCCGCCGCAGGGTCGCGTGCTGCCGTCGCGCCCGATGCTGCCGCCTCCAGGCCGCCAAGGTAATGTGATGCCGGGGCCGGTCGAGAGCCAGCCGCTGGCGCCGCCGCCGGGCTCCACCGTGGCGCCGCCAAACCAGCTGCCGTCCGCCGTGATCGCTCCGACCGGTCCGCAAGGCGCTCCAGGTGGGCCCGGTCAACGCCAGCCGCAGCAGAAGGGCGCGCCGGGCACGGTTCCGCAGACGCCGGCGAGCCTCCAGCCGGGCGACGAGGTCGTGACCGAGCCGCCGGCCCAGAAGATCGTGAACAAGAAGGCGACCTTCTCCGGCCTCGACAAGATCACCGGGCGCATCATCAATTTCGACGAGGAGATCGGCGAGACCGTCCAGTTCGGCGCGCTCAGGGTCAAGACTGACGCCTGCTACACGCGACCGGCGACCGAGGCGGCCAATACCGACGCCTTCGTCGAGGTCGACGAGATCACCTTGCAGGGCGAGGTGAAGCGTATCTTCTCGGGCTGGATGTATGCGGCAAGCCCGGGCCTGCACGGCGTCGAGCACCCGATCTACGACATCTGGCTGACCGACTGCAAAGAGCCGCAGCAGACCATTGCAACCGCGGCACCGGATCCTGCGACCAAGCCCCCACCTCCGCCGCCTGCGCAGAAGAAGGCCGCGCCGAAGCAGGTGCAGCAGCGTCCGCCGCAGCCTTTGCCGCCGATCCAGCAGCAACAACCGGCTCCGCCGCCTCCTCCCCCACCGGAGCAGCGGCCAGGTCTGTTCGGTATTCCAGGGTTCGGTCGCTAAGCCCGCTAGCGATTACTGCCGGGAGGCGATGATCTCGAGCGCGTGCGCGCCGGGGATTGCTTCGCCGGCGGAGAGCCTCAGGAAATCGCCGGGTTCGCCGGCCAGCGCCTGGTCGAGCAGCGCCGTATAGCGCCGCCGCGAAATCTCGACCGCGCCGAAGCTCTTCAAATGCTCGGTGACGTATTGGGTGTCGAGCAGCTCGAAGCCACCATAAATCAGCCGCGCGACCAGATGCACCAGTGCGACCTTCGAGGCATCGCGCGCGGTGTGGAACATGCTCTCGCCGAAGAAGGCCCGTCCGAGGCTCACGCCGTACAGCCCGCCGACGAGCTCGTCCCCCTGCCAGGCTTCGACGCTGTGGCAATGGCCGAGCTCGAAGAGGCCGCCATAGAGGTCGCGGATGCGCTTGTTGATCCAAGTGTCCTCGCGTCCGGCCTGCGGCGCGGCGCAGCCGGCGATCGTGGCCTTGAACGCGGTGTTGACGGTCACGCGAAACAGATCCGAACGCACGGTGCGCGCGAGCCGCGAGGCGACGCGGAAGCCGTCGAGCGGGATGACGCCGCGCAGCTCCGGCTCGACCCAGAACAGCGTGGGATCGTCGGCGCTTTCCGCCATCGGAAAGATGCCGCAGGCATAAGCGCGCAGCAGCACGGCCGGTGTGATTTCAGACGGGGCGGAGTCGCGCGAAGTCATGGCTTGCCATCATAGCAGGATCGCAATGCGGTTGCGATGGGTGGCGCGGCCGGGCGCGAGGTCAGCTCGCCGCGGCGGTGCTGGTCTTGCCGGGGGCTGCGGGCATGCGGCCGAACTTGAGCACGATCCGGGTTCCGGAATGCGCGGGATCGCGCTCGACCGAGGCGTCGAGCTTGGAGGCCATGGCCGCGACGATGCGCTGGCCCATGCCGGTGGAGCGCGGATCGGCCTTGACGTTGTCGCCGACGCCATCGTCGGTGATCGAGAGCAGGAGATCGTCGCCCTGCGAGACCAGCTCGACATGGATGGGGCCGGCGCCGTCGGGATAGGCGTATTTCACCGCGTTCATCACCAGCTCGTTGACGATGATGCCGACGGCGACCGCACGGTCCGGATCGATCTCGATCGGCTCGGCCTTCAGCGTCAGGCGCGACATCCGGTTGCCTTCGGCCGAGCGGCGGAGATCCTCGAGCAGCGAGTCCAGATACTGGTTCAGGACCACGCTTTTCAGGTCCTGCGAGGTGTAGAGGCGGCGGTGCACCTGCGCGACCGCGGCGACGCGGCCCATTGCATTGGTCAGCGCCGCCTTGACCTCATCCTGCGCGGCGGAGCTGGCCTGAAGGTGCAGCAGCGAGGCGATGATCTGGAGCGAATTGCCGACGCGGTGGTTGACCTCGCGCAGCAGGAGCTCGCGTTCGGCGGCGAGCGCCGCGTAGCGATCGCGCGAGGCGTGGATTTCGGCTTCGGCTTCCTCGCGTGCCCTCTGCAACGCGGCCTGGCGCAGTGCGCCGTCGGCGGCGACGTGGAGGAGCGGGATGAAGTCGCCCTGAACGTCCTTCACCAGATAGTCGGCCGCCCCCGCCTTCAGCGCGGTCACCGCGATGCTGGAATCCTGCGACGCGGTGACGAACACGACCGGCGGCGCGTCCGGGATCGCCATGATCTGCTCGAGCGTCTCCAGCCCGTCAAGGCCCGGCATGTACTGATCGAGTGCCACGACATCGATGCCGCCTTCGGCGGCCGCGCAGCGGATGCGCTCGAGACCTTGCTCGCCGCTCGCGGCATGAACGACCCGGTAGCCGCGTCGTGTCAGGCCGCGATCGACCAGGCGCGCCAGCGCGTCGTCGTCGTCGATATAGAGCAGTGTCGGCGTGCGCTGGTTCATGTGGCGGCGGGCGGGACCTGGATGACCGAGAAGAACAGGCCGAGCTGCCGAATGGCATTGGCGAAATTCTCGTAGTTGACGGGCTTGGTGATGTAGACGTTGCAGCCGAGCTCGTAGCAGCGCTTGATCTCCTGGGAATCGTCGGTGGTGGTCAGCACCACCACGGGCGAGGCCTTTAGATATTTGTTCTCCTTGATCTGCTTCAGGATGTCGATCCCGGTCATGTCGGGGAGATTGAGGTCGAGCAGGATCAGGAGCGCATTGCCCTTCTGCACGAGTCCGGAGCCGTCCGCGCCGAACAGATGCTTCATCGCGTCCGTGCCGTTCCGGAAGGAGACGATCTCGTTGTTGACGCCCGAGCGGCGGATGTTGCGTTCGATCAGGCGGGCGTGGCCCTCGTCGTCCTCGATCATGATGATGGTGACAGGCTGGGTCATCGATCTGCGTTCCGGTTGCTCACATTCCATGCGATCGGCAGCGTGATCGTGAAGGTGCTGCCAGCGTTCAGTTCCGATGATACCGACATGGTGCCGCCGAGGCGACGCACAAGTGCACGGACATGCGCAAGACCGATGCCCTGGCCGGGCTTGTCCTGGGTTCCCGCGCGCCGGAACAGCTCGAATATCCGCTGGTGATCCCTAGCGTCGATCCCGCGGCCGTTGTCGCTGATCTCGAAGATGGCGTAGCCGAGCTTGGTCCGCCCGCGGATTCTGATCTCGCCGGGCAAGCCGGGTTTGAGATATTTGATCGCGTTGTCGATCAGATTGGAGAATATCTGCTCGAATGCGAGACGGTCGCTCACGACGTCCGGCAGCGGCTCGAGGTGGATCTCGGCCTGTGCCTCGGCCGCCTGGTGCGCCAGCGTCGAGGCGATGGCCTCGATCAGCTCGCGCGTGTCGATCTTCACCGGCTGGAATTCGCGCCGGCCCTCGCGCGTGAGGTTGAGGATGGCCGAGATCAGCCGGTCCATCTTGGCGATCGACGTCTTTATGAAGGCGAGCGCTTCGGAAAAATCCTCCGAGAGCTGCTTGTCGGCGCCCTCGAGCACGATCTCGCCCGGCCCGGCCGGGGCCAGCGTCGCGCCCTCCGCAGGGACGCGTGCGAGGCTGCCGATACGGCGGAAGATATCGCCGCTGAGCTCTTCGAGCTCGCTGGTAAAGCCCATAATGTTGACCAGCGGCGAGCGCAGATCGTGGCTGACGATATAGGCAAAGCGCTGGATCTCGTCGTTGGCCTCGCGCAGGTCCGCCGTGCGCTCGTCGACGATGGCCTCCAGATTGAAGTTGGCGTCGCGCAGGCGCGCTTCAGCCTCGTCGCGGGCGCGAGCCGAGCGGCGTACCAGCCAGGCCGAGACGAGGGCCAGCAGCACGACGAGGCCCGAGCCGATGCCGGTCATCGATGCAGCGAGGGTCTGACTCCGGTCGGAGTTTGCCGTTCGGAGCCGGAACAGCCGTTCCTCCTCGCGGATCATCGCGTTGGCCTGGTTGCTGATCGTGGTCGTGGTGTTGCCGGCCGCGGCCTCGCGGACGAGCGCAGAGGCGTTGCCGGGTTGGCCCTCCTGCACGAACGTCATTTCGCGCGAGAACTGGTCGAGCCGGATCTCGATCGCCGCCCTCAGCTTCTCAATGCTGTCGCGTTGCGCCGGATTATCGCCGATCTGGCGCGCGAGCTTGTCGAGCGCCGGAACGATCGCCGCGACAGCCTTCTCATGATCCGACAGGAAATCCGGTCCCTGCGTCAGCAGGAAGCCGCGGGCGCCGCTTTCTGCGCGCCGGATCTCCAGCAGCAGGGTGTTGATCTGGTTCTCCACCTCGATGGTGTGAACCACCCATTTGCTGTCCTCACGCGCCTTGTTGACGAGGTAGACGGAGCCCGCACTGATCACGGTCAGCACCAAAAGGCCCGCCGCGAACAGCAGGATCTGCCAGAATGTGCGCCGTCGCTGGCCTTCAGCCGTCACGACGGTTCACCTGTCTGCGTTCAATGGAGTTCAAGACGCCCCCTTGGAACTGGCCCCAACCGTCCAGAACGCGATTGGGGCCAAAGGGTTCCACAAGGAGAAGATTATCTCGCTTCGGGTTCCGGCTTGCCGGCGAGGTACTGCTCCAGCCAATGGATGTGGTAGTCGCCGTTGATAATGTCGTCTTCGCGCACCAGTGCCCGGAACAGCGGCAGCGTGGTCTCGATGCCTTCGACCACCATCTCGTCCAGCGCCCGGCGCAGCCGCATCAGGCATTCGGCGCGGGTCTTGCCGTGCACGATCAGCTTGCCGACGAGCGAATCGTAATAGGGCGGGATCGAGTAGCCCTGATAGACGGCGGAATCGATCCGCACCCCGAGGCCGCCTGGCGGATGATATTGCAGGATCCGGCCGGGCGAGGGACGGAAGGTCTGCGGATTCTCGGCGTTGATGCGGCACTCGATCGCATGGCCGATGACCTGGACTTCGTCCTGCTTGGCCGGCAGGTCGCCGCCGGCGGCGATGCGGATCTGCTCCAGCACGAGGTCGATGTCGGTGATGCTCTCGGTGACGGGATGTTCGACCTGGATGCGGGTGTTCATCTCGATGAAGTAGAACTCGCCGTCCTCGTACAGGAACTCGATGGTGCCGACGCCGAGATATTTCATCTCGCGCATCGCTTTGGCGCAGGTCTCGCCGATCTTGGCCCGCGCCGCGGCGGACAGCACCGGCGAGGGGCCTTCCTCCCAGACCTTCTGGTGCCGGCGCTGCAGCGAGCAGTCGCGCTCACCGAGATGGATCGCGCCGCCGCGGCCGTCGCCGAGGATCTGGATCTCGATGTGGCGCGGCTTCTGGAGGTATTTTTCCAGGTAGACCGAAGCATCGCCAAAGGCGGACCTGGCCTCGTTGGCCGCCGTCGACAGCGCCAGCTGGAGGTCGGCCTCGCTGTGCGCGACCTTCATGCCGCGGCCGCCGCCGCCGGCCGCCGCCTTGACCAGCACCGGGAAGCCGATCTTCCTGGCGATCGCCATCGCGTCGTCATCGGGACCGACCGCGCCATCGGAGCCGGGCACCACGGGGATGCCGAGACGCTTGGCGGTCTTCTTGGCCTCGATCTTGTCGCCCATCAGGCGGATGTGCTCCGCCTTGGGACCGATGAAATGCAGATTGTGCTCGGCAAGGATTTCCGCAAAGCGCGCGTTCTCGGAGAGGAAGCCGTAGCCGGGATGCACGGCATCGGCGCCGGTGATCTCGCAGGCTGCGAGCAGCGCGGGCACGTTGAGATAGCTGTCCTTGGACGACGGCGGCCCGATGCACACGCTCTCGTCCGACAGGCGCACATGCATGGCATCGGCGTCGGCGGTGGAGTGCACGGCGACGGTCGCGATCCCGAGCTCCTTGCAGGCCCTGAGGATGCGAAGGGCGATCTCGCCGCGATTGGCTATGAGGATCTTATCGAACATGGTGCCTCAGGGGCGAATGGGGAATAGCGAATGGCGAATAGGAGGAGCAGCTATTCGCTACTCGCTATTCGCCACTCCCTCACTCGATGATGACGAGCGGCTCGCCGTACTCGACCGGCTGGCCGTCCTCGACCAGGATCTGCGTCACCGTGCCGGCGCGCGGCGAGGGGATCTGGTTCATCGTCTTCATCGCTTCGATGATCAGCAGCGTCTGGCCGACCGAGACCTTGGTGCCGACGTCGATGAACGGTTTTGCGCCCGGCTCCGGCGCCCAATAGGCGGTGCCGACCATCGGCGAGGTCACGGCGCCGGGATGCTTCGACAGGTCGGCCGCGGCAGTTGCGGGCGCGACGGCGCTTGCTGCCACCGGAAGGGCGGCGGGAGCGGCCGCGACCGGCATGGTCGCGGCAACGCTGATGTTGCGGGCGACGCGCAGGCGCAGCCCCGCACGCTCGATCTCGATCTCGGTCAGGCTGGTTTCATCGAGCAGCAAGGCAAGCTCGCGAACGAGCGCGGAATCCTCGCTGGAGAACTTTGCGGCTGCTTTGTCGTCTGGCTGGCGCGCCATGTTGTTTGATCCGAATGTTCTGTTGGAAGGGAGCGTCAGGCGTTGGGCTTGATGCCGAGCTTGGCGGCAAGGCCCTGGATGGCGAGGCGGTAGCCCTCGATGCCGAAACCGCAGAGCGATGCGAAGGCCGCGCGTGCGGTGTAGGAATGGTGACGAAAGCTCTCGCGGGCGTGGACGTTGGTCACGTGCACTTCGACCGCGGGAATCTGCACCGCGAGCAGAGCGTCGTGGAGCGCGATCGAGGTGTGTGAATAGCCGCCGGCATTGATGATGATGCCCTTCATCTTGCGTCGATGCGCCTCGTGGATGAAGTCGATCAGTTCGCCTTCGCGGTTGGACTGCCGGCAATCGGCCTTCAGGCCGAACGTCGCCGCCGTCTCCCGGCACAGCGCCTCGACGTCGGCCAGCGTCGCATGGCCATACTTATCGGGCTCGCGCGTCCCCAGCATGTTGAGGTTCGGCCCGTTCAGGACGAGGATCGTGTCGGTTGCAGGTTCTGCCATTCCAATCCCGGAAGAGGTGCTTCGGCGTGGCGGGGGTTATAGGTAACAAAGCGCGTGAGGGGAAGCCTCGAAGGGCCTCAGGGGCGGGTTCAAGCACCTCATCCAGTGCGCAAAAACCTGTGCGGAAACTACGGAAATTGCTTGTTAACCAGTCCGAACCATGGCTGCGGGCCGCGGCCCCGACCGAGACCGGCTCATAGGCCAAAAGCCCCTGCCGATCTCTCGGCAGGGGCTCCTTGTGTGGCCAGCGAAGCGGCTTAGCCCTCGATGATGTAGACGATCTCGCGCGTCTGCGGACGGACGATCACGTACTGACCGTGGACGAAGATCACGTCATAGCCACGCCACTCCGGGTAGATCTCCACGATCCGGGGCGGAAGCGGATGGACTCGGACGGAGGCCGGGATCGCGGTGCCGACCGAGATATTGAAGTTGACGTTCGTCGTCTCCTGGATCTTGGCCGACTTGATCGCCGTCGAGATTTCAGCCCGCTTTTCGGCCGGCGGAGCGGAAGCGGTCGCCGAGGCGGTGCCGGTCGTGGTCTGGGACTTGTCGGTCGCAGCCGGACGGTTTTCGGCATTGTTGCTCTTGGCGGCGCCGCCGGCCTTGCTGTCCTCGGCCTTCATGTCCTTGGCTGACTTGGCGGAGTCAGACTTGATCGTCGAGTCCGAGCTCATGCTCTTCGACTTGTCCTGCGCACCCTGGGCGTGCTCACCCTTCATACCGGCCTTCTCATCAGCCGCGTCCTTGTGCATCGTGCCGGACTTTTCCATCCCGCCGGACTTTTCCGCTGCGCCGGATTTCTCCATCATGCCGGGCGACTTGTTCTCAGCCGCTCCGCCAGACTTCATGGCGCCGCCGGCCTGGCCGACGGTGCTCTTGTCATGGCTCATGGAGTCGCGCCCCATCGCGCCGCCGCGCTCGGCGGCGCCGCCGGAAGACTGCGAGTGTTGCATCTGCTGCGAGCCACCGGCGCCGCCACCGCTGTCGCGGCCCGTGGTGCCCTGTGCGTTCGCCAGACCGGTGCCCGCGACGAGTGCGACTGCGGCAACCGAGATCATAAAGCGGTTCAACATCGAAATTCTCCTCACGTGTTTCTTTGCGTCATTGCCCGCGCCGACAACGAAAGGAGATTTGAGTTGTTCCGGAACTTCGTCTGTTCCGCGGCATTTGTTTGTTGAACGCTGGATGAATGACTTTGCACGAAGACGCCAATGTTGGGCGCGCGAAAAAAAAGGCCGGCTCTTCAGCCGGCCCTTGTGCATGCACGAGTTGCGAACGGCGCGATCAGCAAGTCGCCTTCAGCAAGTCGCCTTGCCGCAGCGGGCGATGCCGATCTTTTCCCTGAGGCCTTCGACGCCGACGGCGCCGACCACGATCTGCTTGCCGATCACATAGCTCGGCGTGCCGTTCATGCCCATCGCCTCGGCGAGCTTGAAATTCTCCTCGATGGTGGCGCGCACTTCGGGGCTGGCGATGTCCTTCTCGATTCTCGCCGTATCGAGGCCGGCCTCCTTGGCCGCCTGAAGCGCGCGCGCCTTGTCCGCCGCACCGCGACCGCCGAGCAGTCTCTGGTGGAAATCGAGATATTTCTTGCCCGAGGGATCCTGCATCCGCACGGCGACCGCGACCTGCGCCGCTTCGACCGAGCCCTGGCTCAGCACCGGAAACTCCTTCAGCACGACCTTCAGCTTCGGATCGCTCTTCATGAGGTCGAGCATGTCGCCCATGGCGCGTTTGCAGTAGCCGCAATTGTAGTCGAAGAACTCGACGAAGGTGACGTCGCCATCCTTGTTGCCGAGCACGACCTGCCGCGGCGAGTTGAAGATCGCATCGGCGTTCTGCGCGATGCTGGCCTCGTGCTTCTGCGTTTCGGCCGCGGCCTGGCGCTTGCTGAGCTCGGCCATGGCCTCCTCGAGCACCTCGGGGTGGCTGACGAGATAGTTCCTGATGATGGCCTCGATATCGGTGCGCTGGGTATCGGAGAAGCTGTCGGCCGAGGCGGGCACGGCTGCACCGAACATGGCGAGCGCAAACAATGCGGGAGCAAGCAGGCGCAGCGAAGGCATAGGCAAATCCTCTTATCCAAAGCAGGTTTCGAGAAACGTCCCGGCGGACTTAAGCTCGGTGTCGTGACGTCGTGGTGTCGGGCGTCGTTCGAGTTGCGTCAGTTGCGCGGCGGCTTCGCCGCCACGATGTCGTCGGCCTTGACCCATCCGGGCGTGCCGACGGCGAAACGGGTTTTCGCGCGCGTGGCAAGTTCGCGGGCGGTCTTGTTGTCGCCGCGCAGGTACGCGGCCTGGGCCGAGGCGAGATCTGCCTCGGCATAATCTCCCTTCCGGCCATAGGCCATCGCGAGCTGGGTATAGCCGAGCGCCGCCTCGGGCTCGCGTGCCACCGCAGCGCGGAGAATCCGAACGGCATCGTCCGTGTAGGCCTTATTATCGGTTCCAACCAGAGCCTGCCCAAGTAACATCTCGATGAGGGGTGAATTGTTCGACAGTTGCACCGCCTTGCGCAGGGCAGGGATCGCCTCGGCGGGCTTGCCGCTTTCCAGCAGGGCCTGGCCGCGCACCTCGTAGAAGTACGGGTTGTTCGGCTGAACCTGGATCAGCGCGTCGATCTGAGTGAGTGCGCTGCGCAAATCCCCGTGCAGATAGGTGCTGATGGCGCGGGCATAACGCGCCGGCAGGCTGTCGTTGGTCTGGGGATAGCGGCGGTACACCGTCTCCGGCCGCTCCATGAAGGCGGAGATCTTGGCGCGGACCATGTCGTGCCGGAGCTGAAGCGCGGGATCGTCCTTCTTGCTCCAGTATGGGCTGGAGCTCGCGAATTCCTGGAGCGCGGCGACGCGCTCGGCCGGCATCGGATGGGACTGGAGATAGGGATCGGCGCCGCGCGAGGCGAACAGGCTCTCGCTGGTGAAGCGTTTGAAGGTCTCGTACATGCCCTTCGGCGACTGCCCCGTCGCAGTCAGGAATTTCACGCCGGCGCGGTCGGCGTTCTCCTCCTGCTGGCGCTGGTAGGACAACAGCGTGCGGCGGATCATCTCCTGCGGAGCGGCGATGGCGGCCGCGCCTGCGTTGGCCAGACCGTTGTTGCCGGCGCTGCCGCGCTGGACGCTGCCGGCTGCAATCGCGCCGGCGCCGAGCAGCATTGCGATGATCATCTGGGTCTGGGCCGTGGCGAGCTGCTGGCGCAGCTTGGACAGATGGCCGCCGGCCAGATGTCCGGTCTCGTGCGCGAGCACGCCGATGATCTGGTTCG
Organism: Bradyrhizobium sp. CCBAU 53415; assembly: GCF_028128735.1. NCBI lineage: Bacteria > Pseudomonadati > Pseudomonadota > Alphaproteobacteria > Hyphomicrobiales > Nitrobacteraceae > Bradyrhizobium > Bradyrhizobium sp. CCBAU 53415. The sequence continues at coordinate 1,620,436 of NZ_LBJF01000027.1, forward strand.
GCGTCTCCGACTGGAGGATCGCGCCCCAATTGACGAAGATGCGGCGGCCGTCCGCAACGAACGCGTTGAACGAGCCGTCGTTGATGATGACCATCTGGATGTTCTGCTTCTCCAGACCCGCGACGCGCAGGATCGGGCGCGTATAATCGCGCAGCAGCTGCTCGGTCTCGGTGTCGCGCAGCACCGGCGGACCCTTGGCCTGCGCATGCGCCGCCGGCATCGGCAACAGCGCGATGGCCGCTGCCGTGACGAGGGCGGTGAGGGCGGAGGCCTTCCTGCGCAGTGCAATCTGGAGCAACATCAGGCGGTCTGGGTCAAACGGTCTGGGTCAAGCAGTTTCGTGATTGGTTTTGGCGATTGGCGGCGGACCGGATACGCGATATGGCCTATGAGCCGTACCCCTTATGAGCCGTACAATGCGGCCAGTCTGGGGCGCAAGCGCCCCGTTTCCCGGACCGGACAGGCCGGTCCGCCAGCGAAATAGCAGAAATCGATGCACGATGCGACATTGAGGAACCGGTTGGGGCAGTGGCTCGAGCCCTCCCGCCGCAGCGATGTTCCCCCGTTCATGGTGATGGACGTCATGGCGGCGGCGGCCCGAATCGAGGCCGCCGGTGGCCATGTCATCCACATGGAGGTCGGCCAGCCCGCGGCCGGTGCACCCAGGACCGCGATCGCGGCCGCCCATGCGGCGCTCGAGGCTGGACGGATCGATTATACCTCCGCGCTCGGGATCCCCAGTCTGCGCGAGCGCATCGCGCGCCACTATCGCGACACCTACGGCTGCGACGTCGACCCCGAGCGGATCGTGGTGACCACAGGCTCCTCCGGTGGCTTCATTCTGGCTTTCCTGTCGATGTTCGAGCCCGGCGATCGCGTCGCCGTGACAGTGCCGGGCTATCCGCCGTACCGTCATATCCTCACCGCGCTCGGCTGCGAGCCGGTGCTGATCGAAACCACGAACGAGACGCGCCACGCGCTCACCGGTGAGGCGCTGCTCGCCGCCCATCGCAAGGCGCCGCTGAAGGGGGTGTTGGTCGGCAGCCCCGCCAATCCGACGGGCACGATGATGTCCCGCGAAGCGCTCGCCGGCCTCATTGCGGCCGCGGAAGACGCTGGCATCCGCTTCGTCTCGGATGAGATCTATCACGGGCTCGATTACGCGTTTCCGGCCGTGACGGCGGCGGCGCTGTCCGAGCACGCACTCGTGATCAATTCGTTCTCGAAGTATTTCTGCATGACGGGCTGGCGCGTCGGCTGGATGGTCGTGCCCGAGATCCTGGTGCGGCCGATCGAGCGTCTGCAGCAGAACCTCTCGATCTCGGTGCCGTCGCTGTCGCAGATCGCGGCGGAGGCCGCCTTCGACGGCGCGGCCGAGATGGAGGAGATCAAGCACGGCTATCAGGAAAACCGGCGTATCCTGATCGATGGATTGCCCAAGGCCGGACTGACGAGGTTCCTGCCGGCCGATGGCGCCTTCTATCTCTATGCCGACGTCTCGGACTTCACTTCGGACAGTTTCGAGTTCGCCAAGCAGATGCTGGAGCAGGCGCGCGTGGCGGCAACGCCCGGCCTCGACTTCGATCCCATCCATGGCCGTTCGTTCATCCGGCTTTCCTATGCCCGCTCGCGCGATGATATGCGCGAGGCAGTTGACCGGATTGCTGAGTGGCTTAAATAACTGCGCCAGTTTTCTTCACCCCCCGGAGTTCGACTTGTCAGACCGTTCCGTCCCGTCCGCCGCTGCGCCACATTCCTCTCTCGCCGCTTTGATGTGGCCGACCAGGCCGGGCGAAGCCGTCGGCGCGCTGCGCGCCGTCGTGCTGATTGCGCTCGGCACGGCGTTGATGGCGCTGTCGGCCAAGGTGAATCTTCCGCTGCCCTATGTGCCGATGACGCTGCAGACGCTGGTGGTGTTGATGATCGGCGCCGCCTATGGCCGGCGCCTTGGCAGCGCAACCATGATTGCGTATCTCGCCGAGGGCGCGATGGGGCTGCCGGTGTTCGCCGGTCCCGTGGGTGGGATTGCGCCGCTGGTCGGTCCGACCGCGGGCTACCTGTTCGGTTTCGTGCTGGCTGCCTTCGTGACCGGCTGGCTCGCCGAGCGCGGCTGGGATCGCAGCGTGATGCTGCTGTTTGCGGCGATGGCCGTTGGCCACATCGTCATTCTGGCGGCCGGGTTCGGCTGGCTGGCATTCGGCCTGGGTCTCGGCGCCGCAAAGGCCTGGCAGGTCGGCATCGTGCCGTTCATTGCGGCCTCGCTGGTCAAGAATGCGCTCGGCGCGACACTGATGCCAGCGGCACGCCGCATCGTCGAGCGCCGCGGGTAAAACGCGTCATCACGAGCAGTTCCAATTGACAGGGCCGGCCAAGTTGATCTTGGCTGGCCCAGTGTTTTGAGGGGGAGTGAACCGATGACGACGACAACGATGACGGGGGCGCCGGTCGCGCCGCCCGCCGCCAAGCCGTGGTACAAAGTCCTCTACGTCCAGGTGCTGATCGCCATCGTGCTCGGCGCCATCGTCGGCTGGCTGTGGCCGCATGTCGCCACCAACGACTGGATCAAGGCGCTCGGCGACGGCTTCATCAAGCTGATCAAGATGGTGATCGCCCCGATCATCTTCTGCACCGTCGTCTCCGGCATCGCCCACATCCAGGACGCCAAGAAGGTCGGGCGCATCGGCGTCAAGGCGCTGGTCTATTTCGAGGTCGTCTCGACCTTTGCGCTGGTGATCGGGCTCATCATCGGCAATCTCGTCAGACCGGGCGCCGGCTTCGGCAATGCGGCGGCAAACGAGGCGGCCGTTGCGAATTACGCCAAGCAGGCCGCCGGCCAGAGGTCCGTCGACTTCGTGCTGCACATCATTCCGGACACCGTGGTCGGCGCCTTCGCGCAAGGCGAAATTCTGCAGGTGCTGCTGTTCGCGGTGCTGTTCGGCTTTGCCTTGATGAGCCTCGGCGAGCGCGGCCACACCATCCGCAGCTTCATCGACGATGCCGCGCATGCGGTGTTCGGCGTCATCTCGATCGTGATGCGCGCGGCGCCGATCGGCGCGTTCGGCGCGATGGCCTACACCATCGGCAAGTTCGGCACCGGCGCCATTCTCAACCTTGTCGGACTAATCGCGACGTTCTACGTCACCGCGGCGCTGTTCGTGTTCGTCGTGCTCGGCATCATCGCGCGCATCGCCGGGTTCTCGATCTTCAAGTTCCTGGCCTACATCAAGGACGAGCTGCTGATCGTGCTCGGCACCTCGTCCTCGGAAAGCGCGCTGCCGTCCCTGATGGAGAAGCTGGAGCGGCTCGGCTGCTCCAAGTCGGTGGTCGGCCTCGTGGTGCCCACGGGCTATTCGTTCAACCTCGACGGCACCAACATCTACATGACGCTGGCGACGCTGTTCATCGCACAGGCGCTCGGCTTCGATCTCTCCTTCGGCCAACAGCTCACGATCCTGGTTGTGGCGATGCTGACCTCGAAGGGCGCCTCCGGCATCACCGGCGCCGGCTTCATCACGCTGGCGGCGACGCTCGCCGTGGTCGATCCCCGCCTGGTGCCGGGCATGGCGATCGTGCTCGGCATCGACAAGTTCATGAGCGAGTGCCGCGCGCTGACCAATCTGTGCGGCAACGGCGTCGCTTGCGTGATCGTCGCATGGTGGGAGGGTGAGCTCGACCGCGACAAGCTCAACGCCAACCTCGCCAAGCGGATCGATCCGACCGACATGGAGACGGCAATCACGACGGACTGATCTGCAAGCCACATCTGACGGCGTTGGCCGCGCCGTCGGACTTGAAAATGGCAGGGCTGGTCGCGATCCTCGATCAGCCCGTTTTCTTCGGGTCTAAAACCGCTCAGGCCGATATGGCGTGGGATCGACCGCCGGCGTCTCGCCGCTCATGATCTCGGCGAGTAAACGTCCGGTCGCGGGTCCCAGCGTAAAGCCCTGATGACCATGGCCGAAGTTCATCCAGAGGCCGGGGTGGCGCGGGGCGCGACCGAGCACCGGGAGCATGTCGGGCGTGCAGGGCCGAGTGCCGAACCACGGATCCGGCTCGACCCGCTTGCCGAGGTCGATCAGCTCGCGTGCGGAGGCTTCGGCGCTGGCGAGCTGAACCGGCGTTGCAAGCGCGTCCGGGCTCGTCAGCTCCGCCCCCGTGGTGATGCGAATGCCCCTGGCCATCGGCCCCATGGCATAGCCGCCGGCCTTGTCGATCAGCGGCAGGTCGAGCGAAGCGCCGCCGCTGTAATGCATGTGGTAGCCGCGCTTGCGCACCAGGGGAATGCGATAGCCGAATTTGTGGAGGAGGTCGGGCGACCACGGCCCGAGCGTCACGACAGCGTGGGGAGCATCGAGGCGTCCATTGTCGGTATCGACCGACCAGCCGGTCGCGGTCTGTTGCAGGCTCTGGGCATCGCCGAGCACGATCGTGCCGCCGAGGCGCTCGAACAGTCCGGCATAGGCCGTGACCAGTGCGCCGGGATCGGACACGGTCCAGGTGTCGAGCCAATGGATCGCTCCAGGGAGATCGTCGCGCAGGATCGGCTCGGCCCTGGCAAGCTCGCCGCCCGACAGCACGCGAAAGTTGACGCCGAATTCGCGCTGATCTTCCTCCGCGGCCTTGATCGAGAGATCCAATGAAGCGGGGTCGCGAAACAACGCTCGGTAGCCGGCGCGGCGGATGAGATTATCGGCATGCGCCTCGCGGATCAGGATGTCGTGCTCGGCCGTTGCGTAGGCGATCAGCCGTGCCCACGCCTCGATCGCCTCGCGATGCCGTTTCGGCGCCGAATGCCACCAGTAGCGGAGCAGGGGCTCGACGTGGAGATGGAGAGAGGAGAGGCTGTAGCGCACGTCGTTGGTGCGGCCGGTCGCGATCTTCAGGAGCGAAGCGAAATCGCGCGGCATGGGATAGGGGCGCACCGCTTCGGCCTGGATCATCCCGGCGTTGCCGTAGCTGGTCTCCCGGCCCGGCTCCCTGCGATCGACCAGCGTGACCGACCAGCCGCGCTGCTGCAGATGCAGCGCGGCGCCGATGCCCACCATGCCGCCGCCGAGAATGATCGCGCTTTGCATCGAACCTGACCTCACCAAATCAAAACCGCCCGGTTTGGCCGGGCGGTTTCAACTCCATTGTTCCTTTTACTCGCCGCCGCCGAAACGGCGTGACCACCAGCCGGCACGGCGCGGAGCGGCCGGGGTTTCGCTTGCGGCCTCCGGCGCGGGCTCAGGTGCCGGCGCGGGCGCGGCGACCGGTTCGGTCGCCTGGGCCGGCGGCGTTGCGGGCTCGGGCTGGCTGTTCAGCAGGAAGCTCACCTTTTCCCGGACCGTGGAGCGACGGCGCGTGGCCTTGTCGTCGGCGGGTTCTTCTTCCGGCGCTGCAATCGTCGTGGCGGGAGCCGGCTCTGGTTGGGCTGGCGCCTCGGCCTGCACCTCGGCGCGCGGCTCAGGCTCCGCGACTTGCGGCTCCGCGATGTGCTCGGCCTGCGCAATCGAGGGCGCAGCCTCGCCGCCGAAGCCGTCGAAATCGGCAACCGCGTCGGTAGCTTCCGACGGTTGGCTGGTGCCGAGCTCGTCGTTGATCGAGCCGGCGAGACCTTCCTCGCCGCTACCACGACGGCGGCGTCCGCCGCGGCGACCACGCCGGCGCCGGCGCTCGCCGCCGCCCTGCTGCTCGCCACGGGCTGCCTGCTCCTCGCCTTCCTCGCCCTCCTGCTCGGACTCGGCGTCCTCTTCGCCTTCACCGGCCGCCACGGCCGCTTCGGGCAGTGTGGGCGCGGTATCCTCGCGCAACTCACCCTCGCGCTGGCCACCGCGGCCGCGGCGGCGGCGCCGGCGCTTGCGGCGCTGGCCATCCTGCTCGGAGGCCGCCTCGCCGGCAGCCTGCTCGTCAGCAAGACCTTCGGTCTCGTCGGTTTCGACCTCGGATTCAGTCTCCAGGTCGAAGCCATCTTCGTCGTCATAGGCTTCTTCGGCCTGTGGCGGCGGGCTCGCGGCGGCTTGCGCGGCGAGCAGCGCCTTGGCGGCTTCGAGCGTATGCACCTGCTCGCCGCGGTCGATGACATATGCCTGCGGGCCGCTGACGCTGGGATCGGCGATGACCGACAGCGTGACCTTGAAGCCGTTCTCGAGGTCGCGCAGATGGCCGCGCTTGTGGTTCAGCACATAGAGCGCGACGTCGGTGCGGGTGCGGACCACGAGATTGTGGGTCGCGCCCTTCATCAGGATCTCTTCGAGGCCGCGCAGCAGCTGGAGCGCCACCGAGGAGACCGAGCGGACGTGGCCGGTGCCGCCGCAATGCGGGCACGGATCGGTCGAACTCTCCAGCACGCTGGCGCGGATGCGCTGGCGCGACATCTCGAGCAGGCCGAAATGCGAGATGCGGCCGACCTGGATGCGCGCGCGATCCTGCCTGAGGCAATCGGACAGCTTGCGCTCGACCGCGCGATTGTTGCGCTTCTCGTCCATGTCGATGAAATCGATGACGATCAGGCCCGCGAGGTCGCGCAGCCGGAGCTGGCGGGCGACCTCTTCGGCGGCCTCCAGATTGGTCTTGAGCGCGGTGTCCTCGATATGATGCTCTCGGGTCGACCGTCCGGAGTTGACGTCGATCGAGACCAGCGCCTCGGTCTGGTTGATCACGATGTAGCCGCCGGAGCGCAGTTGCACGGTCGGCGAGAACATCGCATCCAGCTGGCTCTCGACGCCCATGCGCGAGAATAGCGGCTGGCCGTCGCGATACTGCTTCACCGCGCTGACATTGGCGGGCATCAGCATCTTCATGAAGTCGCGCGCTTCACGGTAGCCGGACTCGCCGGCCACCTGAATCTCGTCAATCTCCTTGTTGTAGAGGTCGCGCAGCGAGCGCTTGATCAGCGAGCCTTCCTCGTAGACGAGGGTCGGGGCCTGCGACTTCAGCGTGAGGTCGCGCACCGTTTCCCACATCCGGATCAGATATTCGAAGTCGCGCTTGATCTCGGGCTTGGTGCGGGAAGCGCCCGCGGTGCGCAGGATGATGCCCATGCCCTCGGGCACGTCGAGGTCCTGCACCACTTCCTTCAGGCGCGAACGGTCCTGGGCGCTGGTGATCTTGCGGCTGATGCCGCCGCCGCGAGCGGTGTTGGGCATCAGGACAGCGTAGCGGCCGGCGAGCGAGAGGTAGGTCGTCAGCGCCGCGCCCTTGTTGCCGCGCTCTTCCTTGACGACCTGCACCAGCATGACCTGGCGGCGCTTGATGACTTCCTGGATCTTGTACTGGCGGCGCGGGCGGAAGGTGCGCTCCGGCACTTCCTCCAGCACGTCGTCGCCGCCGACGGATTCGACGACCTCCTCTTCTTCGGCTTCCTCGCCGTCCTCATCCTCGTCGTCGTTTTCACCGGCAGCCTCCGCAGCTTCGGCGTGCGGCGCTTCAGTGCTCTCACCGTAAACGGCATCGGCCGGCTCGACGGCCGCGGTCACGGCTTCGGCGAGAGCCTCGGCGTGCCCTTCCGAGGTGCGGGCTTCGGAGGCGGCAGCCTCCTGCGGCTCGGCGGTGGTCTCGGTCGCAACCACGGGCTCGGCGCCGACGGCCGCGACAGGCGCGGGTGTTGCATCGGTGTGATCATGGTCGTGCTGGTGATCGTGATCGTGCGCGTGATCGTCCGCATCGACGTGATCGTGGTCATCCTGACCATGTCCTTCATGACCATGTCCCTCGTGATCATGATCGGCGTGATCATGATCGCCATGGTCGTGATGCTCGTGGTCGTGATGCTCATGCTCGCCGTGATGCTCCACGTCGGCGTGGAGGTGCTCGCCCTCGTCCGGCGCGCCCTCGCTATGCGAGGTCTCGCCTTCGATCGGCTGGGCCGCGGGATCGGCCTCGAGGCCTTCGACGATGTCGCTGCGCACGCGCTCGCCATGACCGCGGCGGCGGGCGTTGCGGTGGCGCGAACGGCGGCGGCCGTGCGAGCGATTCTCGCTCTCTTCCTCGGCCTCGCGATGGGCCTGTTCCTCGGCCTCGATCAGCGCCTGCCGGTCGGCGACCGGGATCTGATAATAGTCGGGATGAATTTCGCTGAAAGCGAGGAAGCCGTGGCGATTACCGCCATATTCCACGAAGGCGGCCTGGAGCGAGGGTTCGACCCTTGTGACCTTGGCGAGGTAGATGTTCCCGCGCAGTTGCTTGCGTTGCGCGGTCTCGAAATCAAACTCTTCGACGCGATTGCCGCGGACCACGACGACCCGGGTCTCTTCCGGGTGGGTGGCATCGATCAACATCTTGTTGGGCATGTCTTAACTCTTGGCGGCGGCGGGCGCGATAAGCCGTGGGCGCGTATCGCGCCGCCGGGTGACGCGACGGTCCACCTGATTCGGGGGTGAGGGGAAGGCCGAAACGCCGTCTCTCGCGCCTCGCCGAACCGGAAGCTTCAGGGCCATTGCGACGCGCGGGATTGTCACTCCGCAGCGTCGCGAATGGTCCTTCAGATTTCGTCGGCACAGTCTGGCGCATCAAGCGTCGGCCCGTATGAAACATTGGGCGGCGAGGCCGCCCTTCAATCAGTTGCTGCTGGCCAGGCACGGCGCGAGTGCGCTCGCCTTGAGATCACGAACCGCTCCCTTGGGGATCAAGGGACCGGGTAATGGGTTACGTCGCTGTCAGAACCGTCCCGGTAACATGAGTGGTAACCCGAGACCGTCCGCCGCCGGGGCTTGACCCCTCCACCTCGTTGCCGCGCACTGCGCTGGTCTTGGAGGGAAGCGGAAAACGCTGGAATTCCCAAACCTTGGGAGTTCCGGCGCTGCACCGGGAGGCTGAATGCGACACAACCGGAAATATCGGCCGTCAGCATTCCGTACATACGAGGAATGAGCCATCCGTGCAAGGGAGCGTCGCACGGCGGTCACAGTCGGCCAGTTTCGCAGCTCCGTCATAAAGGATCGATTAACCCTGTGGTTCTATTGCGTTAAGAGAGCTGCTCGGAGGCGCGGAATCGGTGGCGAGCCGCACAAATCGACGGGTTTTGCTGGGCGGCGTGTTGCTGTGCGCCGCAGCATTGCCGTGTGCTGATTCCTCGCGTCTCATTGCTGCGGAAAGCCAGCCGCAGCCCGCTGTTGCGGCAGCGAATTTTCCGATCGCCTCGGCCGCCCGGCTGGCCGGCGATGGCAAGCAGACCCGCTTCATCCTCGACCTCGATCAGGTCGTTACCTTCCGCGCCGTCACGCTGGCCGACCCCTACCGCGTGGTGGTGGACGTGCCGCAAGTCAATTTTCAGCTGCCCGCCGGTACGGGGAGCGGGGGGCGAGGGCTGATCAAGGCCTTCCGCTACGGGCTCGTCATGCCCGGCGGCTCGCGAATCGTGTTCGATCTGACCGGACCGGCAAAGATCGCCAATTCCTACGTCCTGGAAGCGGCCAACGGCCAACCGGCGCGGCTCGTGCTCGAGTTGGCCGAGGTCGATCGCACTGCCTTTGTGCCGTCGCTTGCCCCCGAAAAACGTCCCGAGCTGCGGCCCGCGATCGCGGAGCCGCCGCCCGGCACAGTCCCCGCTGCGGCGGCCGCGGAAACCGCGGAGCAGAAGGCCGACGGCCGGCCGGTGGTCGTGATTGATCCGGGCCACGGCGGCATCGATAACGGCACGCAGTCGAGCGGCGAAAGCGAGAAGAACCTGGTGCTGGCTTTCGGGCTGGCGCTACGCGACAAGCTGGAGAAGGCCGGTAAATACCGCGTGGTCATGACGCGGGATGACGACACCTTCATCCCCCTCAACGACCGGACCAAAATCGCCCGCAATCTCAAGGCGGCTTTGTTCGTCTCGATTCATGCCGATGCACTGCCTCGTGCCGAGGGCGATGCGCAGGGCGCGACCATCTATACGCTCTCCGACAAGGCATCCGACGCCGAGGCCCAGCGGCTGGCGGATGCAGAGAACCGGGCGGATGCGATCGCCGGCTTCAACCTCGCGGAGGAGCCGACCGACGTCGCCGACATCCTGATCGACCTCACGCAGCGGGAAACCCGTACCTTTTCAAATCGTTTTGCCCGCCTCTTGATGGGTGAAATGAAGTCGACGGTGCGAATGCACAAGCATCCCCTGAAGTCCGCCGGCTTCCGGGTCCTGAAGGCGCCCGACGTGCCCTCGGTGCTGGTCGAGATCGGCTATGTCTCCAACAAGGGGGACCTCGAGCACCTGGTCTCCGAGGGGTGGCGGTCCCGCGCCGTGGGCTCGATGGCGCAGGCGATCGACGGGTTTTTGGCCAAGCGGATGGCCACGGCCGGCACGTCGAACTGAACGGGTTTTTCCGTCCCGACCCGAAGGCCCTAGTTTAGCCACAGCGGACGCTTTATAAAAACCCCGCAGGGGGTTCCGGAATCGGCGAGAATCCTGTTCGGCAAGCGTCCTAAGCCCGGCCTTGATGTGATTGCGTAAGCCGGTGCATTCGCGACGTGAGGTCGGTGCCTGTTTGGGGCGCCAATGGGCTGATACTGGGCTGATCCAGAGTTTGAACGGATAAACAGATAATGCGCTTGCTGGTGCGGTTCATGGGCTTCCTGTTCGCCGCGGGAACGGTGGTGTTCCTTGTTGGTGTCGGGGCCGTGGCAGGCCTGATCTGGCATTTCTCCAAGGACTTGCCGGACTACTCTCAGCTCCAGGATTACGAGCCGCCGGTGATGACGCGTGTGCACGCCGTCGACGGTTCGCTGCTTGGCGAATATGCCAAGGAGCGGCGGCTGTACCTGCCGATCCAGGCGGTGCCCAAGCTCGTGATCAACGCGTTCCTGGCCGCCGAGGACAAGAATTTCTACGAGCATGGCGGCATCGACTACACCGGCATGGCGCGCGCCGGATTGCTTTATCTGCAGAACTACGGCTCCAACCGCCGTCCGCAGGGCGCTTCCACGATCACCCAGCAGGTCGCCAAGAACTTCCTGCTCACCAACGAGGTCTCCTTCGCCCGCAAGATCAAGGAAGCCTTGCTGGCGATGCGCATCGAGAAGACCTACTCGAAGGACAAGATCCTCGAACTGTATCTGAATGAGATCTATCTCGGCCTCGGCGCCTACGGCATCGCGGCCGCTTCGCTGGTATATTTCGACAAGTCGGTGAACGAGCTGACGGTGGCGGAAGCGTCCTATCTGGCGGCGCTGCCGAAGATGCCTGCGACGCTGCATCCGGTCCGCAACCGCGACCGTGCCATCGAGCGCCGCAACTACGTCATCGACCGTCTGCTGGAGAACGGCTGGATCAAGCAGGCCGACGCCGACAAGGCGCGCAAGGAGCCGCTGGCCGTCACCAGCCGCTCCAACGGCGCCCACACCTTCGCCGGCGAATATTTCGCCGAGGAAGTCCGTCGCGACATCTTCGAGCGCTACGGCGAGAAGAAGCTCTACGAGGGCGGCCTGTCGGTTCGCACCACGCTCGATCCGAAGATCCAGGTCATGGCGCGCAAGACCATGGTGGCCGGCCTCGTGAATTATGACGAACGGCAGGGCTATCGCGGCGCGATCAGCAAGCTCGACATTTCCGGCGACTGGGGCGTGAAGCTCGCCGAGATCAAATCGCTCTCCGACATTTCGCCGTGGCGCATGGCCGTCGTGCTGGAGACCAGCGATCAGTCGGCGCGCATCGGCTTCCAGCCGAGCCGCGAGCTTGGCGGCGCAGTGAGCAAGCAGCGCGAGACCGGCATCGTCACGGTCGACGGCGTGCGCTGGGCGCGGGCCGCGCAGGGCGGCACGAAGGGCAAGACGCCGACGGCGGTGTCGCAGGTGCTCCAGCCCGGCGACGTGATCTATGCCGATCCGCTCTACAAGGATGGCCAGCCGGTGGAGGGCCAGTACCGGCTCCGCCAGATCCCGGAAGTTTCCGGCGCCATGGTGGTGATGGATCCCTGGACCGGCCGCGTGCTCGCGATGGTTGGCGGCTTCTCGTTCGACCAGAGCCAGTTCAATCGCGCCACGCAAGCCTATCGGCAGCCGGGTTCGTCGTTCAAGCCGATCGTCTATTCGGCCGCGCTCGACAACGGCTATACGCCCTCGACCGTCGTGCTCGACGCGCCCATCGAAATCGATCAGGGCCAGGGCGCCGGCGTGTGGCGGCCTGAGAACTTCTCCTCCGGCAAATTCCAGGGACCGGTAACGCTGCGCAACGCGCTGCGGCAGTCGCTCAACACGGTGACGGTGCGCCTCGCGCAGGACATCGGCATGCCGCTGATCGGTGAATATGCCCGCCGTTTCGGCGTCTATGACGAGCTGCCGAATTATCTCTCCTACGCGCTCGGCGCCGGCGAGACGACGGCGATGCGCATGGTCACGGCTTACTCGATGCTCGCCAATGGCGGCCGTCGGGTGAAACCGACCTTGATCGACCGCATCCAGGACCGCTACGGCCACACCATCTTCAAGCACGATCAGCGCGAATGCCGCGGTTGCGACGCGCCGGGCGGCTGGAAGAACCAGCCGGAGCCGCAGCTGATCGATCGCCGCGAGCAGGTGCTGGATTCCATGACCGCCTATCAGATCACCGAACTGATGGAAGGCGTGGTGCAGGCCGGTACGGCCACTGTCGTCAGGGATGTCGGCAAGCCGGTCGCCGGCAAGACCGGAACCACCAACGAGGCCAAGGACGCCTGGTTCGTCGGCTTCTCACCCGACATCGCCGTCGCGATCTATATGGGCTACGACAAGCCGCGTCCGCTGGGCAGGGGCAACGCCGCGACCGGCGGCCATCTGGCAGCTCCGATCGCGCGCGATTTCCTCAAGCTCGCGCTCGCCGACAAGCCCGCCGTGCCGTTCAAGGTGCCGGCCGGCATCAAGCTCGTGCGCGTCGTCGCCAAGACCGGCATGCGCGCCGGCCCGGGCGAGACCGGCGGAACCATCCTCGAGGCCTTCAAGCCGGGTACGGCGCCGCCGGACAATTATTCGGTCATCGGTGTCGCCGACGCTGACGGGCGCATGCCGGCGTCGCAGCAGCAGCAGCCGGATTCCGGCTTCTTCATGCGGCCGGGCACCGGCGGGCTGTACTAGGCCTTAGGACAAGACGGACGATCGCGGTTCCGGCGGTTGCGCTTTGCAGCCGCCGCCGCTACATGCCCACCTCAATCGCTTGCGGGACCTGTTCCGCGAAACCAGAGAACGACATGCGCGCCGAAATCGAACGGTTGGTAGAAGAGATCAAGCAGTCAGTCGGGCTGCTGAGGAGGCATCTTTGACGTCGAGAAATCGACGGCGCGCCTCGCTGAGCTGAACAAGCTCGCAGAAGATCCCAACCTCTGGAACGATCCCCAGAAAGCCCAGAAGCTGATGCAGGAGCGCACCTCGCTGGAGGATGCGCTCTCGGGCATCGGCAAGGTCGAGCAGGAGCTCGAAGACGACATCGGCATGATCGAGCTCGGCGAGGCCGAGGGCGATGACGGCGTCGTTGCGGAAGCCGAAGCTGCGCTGAAGAGCCTCAAGAAGGAAGTGGCACGGCGCGAGCTCGAGGCGCTGCTGTCGGGCGAGGCCGACCGCTTCGATTCCTATCTCGAAGTGCATGCCGGCGCCGGCGGCACCGAGAGCCAGGACTGGGCGCAGATGCTGCTGCGCATGTACACGCGCTGGGCCGAAAACCACGGCTTCAAGGTCGAGTTTCTGGAAGAATCCGAAGGCGAAGAGGCCGGCATCAAGTCCGCGACCATCCAGGTCTCCGGGCACAACGCCTATGGCTGGCTGAAGACGGAAGCGGGCGTGCATCGCCTGGTCCGCATCTCGCCGTTCGATTCCAACGCGCGCCGGCACACCTCGTTCTCGAGCGTGCAGGTCTTCCCCGTCATCGACGACAGCATCAAGATCGACATCAAGGAATCCGATGTCCGCGTGGACACCATGCGTTCCGGCGGCGCCGGCGGTCAGCACGTCAACAAGACCGAATCCGCGGTGCGCCTGACGCATATCCCGACCGGCGTCGCGGTGGTCTGCCAGGCCGGCCGCTCCCAGCACAAGAACCGGGCGCAGGCCTGGGACATGCTGCGCGCGCGGCTCTATGAGATGGAGCTGAAGAAGCGTGAGGAAAAGGCCGCCGCCGACCAGGCCGCCAAGACCGATATCGGCTGGGGCCATCAGATCCGCTCCTACGTGCTCCAGCCCTACCAGATGGTGAAGGATCTGCGCACCGGCGTGCAGACCTCCGACACCTCAGGCGTGCTCGGCGGCGATCTCGACGAGTTCATGGCCGCGACGCTGGCACAGCGCGCCTTCGGCACCACGACCGGCGAGATCGAGGACGTGGACTAGTATGCCCCGTGTCGCCTTCATCGGATTGGGGCGGATGGGTCATGGCATGGCCGGCCGCTATCTCGATGCCGGGTTCACGGTGACGCTGTGGAATCGCAGCAAGGCCAAGGCGGAAGATCTGGTTGCGCGCGGCGCGCATTGGGCGACTTCACCAGAGGACGCCGCGATCGATGCCGACGCGGTCGTGACCATGGTCGCCGACGACGAGGCCTCGCGCGCGGTCTGGCTCGGGCCGAAGGGCGCGGCCAAGACGGCGAAAGCCGGCACCATCGCGATTGAATGCTCCACCGTCTCCTATGACCACGCGCGCGAGATGGGCCGCGAGCTCAACGCGCGCGGGCTGATCTACATCGATTGCCCCGTGACGGGATTGCCGGATGCTGCCGCGGCCGGGAAGTTGACGCTGCTCGCCGGCGCCGATGCGGCAGATCTCGAGCGCGCGCGGCCCTATCTCGAACCGATCGGTTCGACCATCCGCCATTTCGGCGCGGTCGGCACGGGGACGGTCTACAAGCTCATAAACAATCTGATGGGCGCGATTCAGATCGCTGGTCTCGCCGAGGGCCTTGCGATCGCCGAGCAGGCCGGGCTCGACATGAACCTTGTGCTGGAGTCGATCCAGGCAGGCGTCGCCGCAAGCCCCCAGGTGCAGCGCCACTCCAAGCGCATGGTTGCTCGCGACTTCAGTGGTGCGACCTTTACGGCAGCGCTGCGGCACAAGGATGCCGCTTATGCCGTGAAGCTCGCGGAGAGCCTGCTGGCCGACAAGCCGCTGGTCTCGCGCGCCGCGGTCGAGGCCTACGCGCAGGCGAGGGCCGAGATGCCTGATGACGACGAAGGCAGGATGATCGAGCTGGTGTCGCGGCCGAGGGAGCCGTCCTAGCCGGGTTGCATCGACATGGAGTAAATTCGATCGCTCCGTTCGTTGCCAGCATCGGTTTTGTAAACCGGCAGTTCATCGGAAATCGGGTGGCACCGATCGCCGCGTCGTCCTAGGCCAGCGGGCTCGGCCGTCGATGTGAGAGCCCATGCCCCCGAATGACAACAGGATCGATGCGCGCGACTGGTCGCTGCTCGCCGTGCTCTCGATCCTCTGGGGTGGTTCGTTCTTCTTCAACGGTGCGGCGTTGCAGGAACTTCCGCCGCTGACGCTGGTGTTTCTGCGGGTTGCGCTCGGCGCGGGGATGCTGCTGCCGTTGCTGCGCCTGCGGGGGATCAGCCTGCCCAAGAGCATGACGGGATGGCGGCCGTTCGTCGTGATCGGGCTACTCAACAACGTCGTTCCGTTCTCGTTGATCGTGATCGGCCAGACCTTCAGTTCGAGCGGGCTCGCTTCGATCCTGAATGCCACCACGCCGTTGTTCACGGTGGTCGTGATGGCTGCCGCTGGCGAGGAAGCATTGCGGATGAGGCGGGTCGCTGGCGTAGCGCTTGGCGTCGTCGGCGTGGTCATCCTGCGCGGGTGGGGCATTGAGACGAGACCGGGGCAGGGGCTCGGCATCCTGCTCTGCCTCGGCGGCGCACTGAGCTATGGCTTTGCGGCGCTGGCGGCGCGGCGAATGCTGAAGGACGCAGCCCCGCTGGGCGCGGCGACGTTTCAGCTGATGGCATCGACGGTGATGATGGCGATTGTGGTGGGCGTGGTGGAGCGGCCCTGGCGCCTTGCAGCGCCGGGCCTCACGACATGGCTGGCGGTGCTCGGCCTTGCCGCCCTGTCGACGGCACTCGCTTACATCGTCTTCTTTCAGATCATACGGCGCTCGGGTGCGAGCAATGTCATGCTGGTGACGCTGCTCATTCCCGTCACCGCCATCCTGCTGGGCTGGCTGGCGCTGGGCGAGCCGATCTCGATGCGCGAGATCGTCGGCGCAATCATCATCGGCAGCGCGCTGCTCGTGATCGACGGGCGCGCATTTGGCCTGCTGCGCCGCGGCGCGCAAGCTCCCGGCCTGACAAGGAAGACCGCGAGGGGCGAGCAGGAGGCGAAAAGAGAAGCGAGGGTCTAGCCCGCGCTGAGCCGGACCCCGGCGCGCAGGAATTTCTGCGGATCGACTGCTTCGCCCTCGATGCGGGTCTCATAGTGCAGATGCGGACCGGTGGAGCGGCCGGTCGAGCCGACGAGTCCGATCACCTGGCCGATCTTCACGATCTCGCCGACCCTGACATTGATCTCGGAGAGATGGCCATAGCGCGTCGATAACCCATTGCCGTGATCGACCTCGACCATGCGGCCGTAGCCGCCGGACCAGCCCGCCGAAACCACCTTGCCGTTGGCGGTGACGCGAACGGGATCGCCGCTGGCGGCGCGGAAGTCGAGCCCGGTGTGCATCGCGGGCCGTCCGAGGAAAGGATCACTGCGCACGCCGAAGCCGGAGGTGAACTCGACTTCGCCGATGACGGGCTTGCGGTAGGGCACCAGCGCCAGCGTGCGGTTGAGGCGGTCCATCTCGGCGCGCGTGGTGTTGATGCGATAGAGCTGCTTCTCGAACGTTCCCGCATTCGCCGGCAGCCTGACCGGAACGAACGGCCCGCCCATGGCGGTGCGTGGTACGGCGGCTTCGAGATGGGCGAGGTTCAAGCCGAGATCGCTGACCACGCCGCGCATCCGGCGCATGCGCGAATCCATGCTTTCCTCGACGGCGCTGAGCGCCGCCATCTGGCGCCGCTCGACCTGGTCGAGCGAGTTCGTGAGCCGGGCCAGCACGTTGTCGAAACCGTTGTTCCTGGCGAATTGGCTGACTGGCGGCGCCACGACGGTCGGGGCACGCGATTCGAGGCGCGCTTCGCGGTCCGGCGGCGCCACGAAGATGACGGTGTCGCTGATCGGCGACGGCTTTGGCGTGGTCTGGCTTGAATCGCCACGCTGCGGTGCGGAGCGGGGAATCGAGCCGGTCACGTCGGGCATGGCCCCGAGCGCCGTGGCCCGGGACTCCAGCGCCGTCTGGCGCTTCATGATCTGGTCGAGTTTCTGGTCGAACTGTTCCTGGTCGAGCAATTGGCGGCTGGTGGTGCGGTCGACCTTGGCGCGCAGCTCGGCGATGCGGTCCTCATAGGCATATTGCATCTCGGCCTGCCGGGCGATCAGCCGGGTCAGGACGTCGTCACGGAACGCAAAATAAGTGGCCGTCGCGGCCGACCACAGCCCGAGCAGCACGACGGTGCCGACCACGATCCAGAACACCACAGGGCCGAAGCGGACCTGCTTGCCGGCATGGACAATGGTGTAGGCGTCGTCAGCGGCGGGCAGGGGAATCGCGGCGGCCGCCGCCGGGGCGGCCGGACGGCGTTGGAAGGCGCGTCCGTGGTCATGAGGATGATGCTGGGAGTAGTGCGAGTATTGGGCAGAACTTTTCGACATCGGCACTCCCGCGCCGGTCGGATGGGCTCCTTCCGGCTCAATTGCCGCAGCAATCTGGGCCGGTCATGGTTAATTTTCCGGAAATGGGAACAGGCGAATTCAACGGACTGGTTAAAGGCTTCTTGCCGCCTCCAGCACCTCGTCGGCATGGCCGTCGACCCGGACATTGCGCCAGATCCGGGCCACCCTGCCGTCGGTCCCGATCAATATAGTGGTGCGAAGAATTCCCAGGAAGCTTTTGCCGTACATGGACTTTTGGCCCCAGGCGCCATAGGCCTCCAGCATCTCATGTGTCTCATCCGAGATGAGGGGGACGCCCAGCTTGTGCTTGTCGCGGAACTTCTCCTGGGCCTTTAACGGATCGGCGGAGATGCCGAGCACGGCGGTGCCAGCGGCAGCGAAGGCATCGGCCAGGCGGGTGAAGTCGATCGCCTCGCGGGTGCAGCCGGGTGTGTCGGCCCGGGGGTAGAAGAACAGGACGAGCTTTCGACCGGCATAGTCTGCCAGCGTGACCAATTCGCCGCCGTCGCGGGGCAGGCGGAAGGCGGGGGCCTTCTGGCCCTCGGCCAGGCCGGACTTCGCTGCAGCGGGCGGGCGGGAGGCTGATTTGGATGAACTTAACTGTTTCGATGCGGCCTTATGTGACCCTGCTTTTGCTATGCTCCCGGTTGATTTGCTTGCCGGTGTCCGCTGAGTTGTCGCGGACTGTGCCTGAGTCGATGCCCGCGTTTTTGCGGTCTTCTTTTTGGCGGTTGAACTGCCGGAGGACGTTTTGGACGATTTCTTTCGGGATTTCTTGGACATACGCCTTCCTTTCGACGCTTTCGGCGGGTCAATCGAAGCGGTATTGCAACTCTCGTCCGGCGTGCCGGAGTCGCGCCCTCGGCTGGGCAAGTCTGACGACGCCGGAGTATGGTTACAAGGAATTCCACACACCACCCATCTGCTCGTTGAACGCGCTCCCGGGGCGAAATGACGAACAGCAGGAATATTCGAGGTATGGCGGCAGTGCCGGCGCAGGGAGCTTCACTTCCCCTGGACGGCTGCGGTCCCGGCGGTGCTCAATCCTATGACGGGCGCCTGTATCGAGAGGCAATGGCAAGGAATACGTCGCCCCAGAACCACAACCGGGATTTCGATCGGCGCGGCGGCCAATATGAGCCGCAGGATTGGGACGACGCCGACTGGGATCCGGATCAGGAAGCGGCGGCGGGCCATCGTGCACGCCGGCTGCTGGCTCGTTCCGGTTCGGGATTCCACCGCGTCGGTGACGGATTCGGCGCGTTGCGCCGCTGGCTGGGTGGTGGTCGCTGGCTGAAGCGCCTGGTCGTTGTCGTCGGCACCCTGGTCGCCATTTTCGTTGGCTGTTTTGGTGCGGTGTGGTGGCGGCTCGGCGCCGGTCCCATCAATCTGGACATCGCAACGCCATGGCTGGCGGCCGCGATCGAGGACAATATCGGTCACGGCAACACGGTTGAGGTCGGCGGCACCCAGATCGAGCGCGCCGGCCGGGTCCGCATTGCCGTCCGCATCCGGGACATCATCGTTCGCGACCGCGATCACGCCATCGTCGCCAGCGCACCGAAGGCCGAGGTGAGGCTGTCGGGGGCGGGTCTGCTGATGGGGCATCTGCGCGCCGAGAGCCTCAATCTCGTTGATGCCGAGCTCGCAATTCGCATTGCGCCTGACGGCACTGTCACCGTGTCGGCCGGCGACACAGCCAAGCCGCTGGCGACGGGTGTCGCGTCCAAGAAGGATGCGGGCCTGCCGCCGACATTCCCGCGCAGCGGTGTCCCGCCGCCGCCATTCGCGACCGCGCCTGCGAGCCCGGAGGCATCACAGACCGCACCGCAGGCGGCCGCGCAGAGCGGCATCCTCCAGGGTCTCGATTGGCTCGACAGTCTGAGCATGACCGGCCTCGACGGCCAGAACCTCAACGAGATCGGCCTGAAGAACGGCAATCTGATCGTCGACGATCAGCAGCGCGGCAGCAAATGGACCTTTGAGAACATCACGCTCAGCCTGCGCCGGCCGAGCCGCGGCGGCGTCGCGCTCAGCCTCGGCGAGGAGGGCGCGCACCCCTGGATGCTGCGCGCCACGATCGGCCCTGCCGAAAACGGCGTGCGTTCGGTCGACATCAAGGCCGACAAGGTCTCGACCTCCAACATCCTCTTGGCGCTGCGGGTGAAGGACCTCACCTATACCGCCGACCTGCCGCTGACCGGCGAGCTCAAGGGCGAGCTCGGCCGCGACGGCGTCCCGACCTTCTTCAGCGGCAGGATCGCGGTCGGCGCCGGCAATATCATCGACACCGACACGCCCGACTATCCGATGGGAATCGACTCGGCCGAGATCAACGTCGAGTGGGACGCCAACCGGCGCGTGCTGGTCGCTCCGTTCAAGGTTCTCTCCGGTGCGAACCGCCTGACGCTGCTGGCTCATCTCGAGCCGCCCAACGGCACCACCAACGACTGGCAGCTCGGCTTCAGCGGCGGTTCGATCCTGCTCGGCGGCATCGACAACGAGCCGCCGCTCGTCTTCAACCGCATTGCGATCGGCTTCCGCTTCGACACGGATCACAAGCGCCTCCTGCTGACGCAGGCCGACATCAGCAATGGCGAGATCGGCGTCGCCGGCACCGGTGCCATCGACTATTCCGGCGAGCCGCGGCTGACACTCGGCTTTGCGGGAACGCCGATGTCGGCCTCCGCCCTGAAGCGGATGTGGCCGACGCTGGTCGTTCCCGAATTGCGTGAGTGGGTGATCGAACGGATCGAGCGCGGAACGCTCCAGCGCATCGAGATCGGCATCAACTCGCCGACCAAGAACCTGCCCCGCAGGGGCCCGCCCATTCCGGACGACGGCCTCTCGGTCAACATCGTGGCGAGCGGCGTCGCGGTCCGCCCCGTGGACGGCATGCCGGTGGTGCGTGATGCCGATTTGAAGGCGCGCGTGACCGGACGCACCGCGACCGTGAACATCGGGCAGGGCGTTGCCGATACGCCCGCCGGCCGCAAGATCACGATCTCCGACTTCACCTTCGAGGTGCCGGACATGGCGCCCAAGCCGTCGCCGTCGCGAACGAAGTTTCGCGTCGACGGATCGGTGCCTGCCGCGGCCGAAATGCTCGCCAATGACCGCCTGAGCGATCTGTCGTCGACCGTCGTCGATCCCAGCACCAGCAAGGGGACGTTCTCGGCGAACATCCAGCTCGGCATGCCTGTCAAGGGCGAGCTGACCAAGGCCGACACCACCTATGCCGTCACCGCCGACCTCAACGGCTTTGCCGCCGACAAGCTGGTAATGAACCAGAAACTGGAGGCGAACAATCTCAAGATTGTCGCCAATAACCAGGGCTATCAGGTCAAGGGCGACGTCAAGATCAACGGGCAGGCGGCCTCGCTCGACTATCGCAAGCCGGCCGAGGGCGATGCGGACGTCCGATTGCAGGCGACGCTGGACGATGCCAGCCGCGCGCGCCTGGGATTTGATCTGAGCCCCGCCGTCAGCGGATCGTTGCCGATCAAGCTGTCGGGCAGGATCGCAAGCGGCCCGGATCAGACGACCAAGCTCGGCGTCGAGGCCGACCTGACCTCGGTCAAGCTCGACAACATCCTGCCCGGCTGGGTCAAGCTGCCGGGCAAGTCGGCCAAGGCCAGCTTCAAGGTGGTGCCGACGGCGCAATCGACGCGTTTCGAGGACATCGTCATCGAGGGCGGCGGCGCCTCGATCAAGGGCTCGCTCGAGGTCGACGCGAACGGTGATCTCATGAATGCGAATTTTCCGACCTACGCGCCGTCCGACGGCGACAAGGCGTCGCTCAAGGTGGAGCGCAGCCAGGACGGCGTGGTGCGCGGCACGATGCGCGGCGACGTCTTCGACGGCCGCGGTTTCCTGAAGTCGGCGATCTCGGGCAATTCCAAGGACGATGCCAAGAGCAAGCTGAAGAACGTCGATTTCGACATCGACGTGAAGCTCGGCGCCGTGGCCGGATTCAACGGCGAGGCCATGCGCAGCGTCGATGCCAAGATGTCGAAACGCAACGGCGCCGTCAAAGCCTTCACGCTGAGCGGCAAGATCGGCCGCGACACGCCGGTGGCAGCCGACCTGCGCGGCGGCCGCGCGCAGGGCAACCGCGAGGTGATCTATCTCCAGACCAACGATGCCGGCGCGCTGCTGCGCTTCACTGACACCTACACCAAGGCGGTCGGCGGCCAGATGGTGGTGGCGATGGAGCCGCCGACATCAGAGCCGAACACGTCGCGCGAGGGCCTCATCAACGTTCGCGACTTCACGGTGAAGGGCGAGGCGCAGCTCGAACGCGTCGCCGCCGGCGCGCCCAATGGCACCGGCAACGGCGTCTCCTTCAGTGCGCTGCGCGCCGAGTTCACCCGCCAGAACGGCGCGTTGACGATCCGTGACGGCGTCGTGAAAGGCCCGATGATCGGCGCCACCATCGAGGGCTCGATCGACTATCCCGGCAACCAGGTCTGCATGAGCGGCACCTTTGTGCCGATGTACGGCGTCAACAACATCTTCGGCCAGATCCCGCTGTTCGGCATCTTCCTCGGCGGCGGCAACAACGAGGGGCTGATCGGCGTGACCTACGAGGTCGTCGGCACGCCGGCGGCACCCGTGATGCGTGTCAATCCGATCTCGGCGATGGCTCCCGGCCTGTTCCGCAAGATCTTCGAATTCAACACCGGCAAGCAGAACTCGCCGTTCGAGGAATTCCCGTCGCAGTCGAACGGCGGCTCGACCGGATCGACGCGTCAGCTCTCGAGCGGTTGCAGTCTGGCGCGACGGTAAGCACGAAGCTCCAGACGCCGTCATGGCCGGGACAAGCCCGGCCATGACGCAAATGGAGATAGTTGCGCCGGAAGTCCTACGCCGCGCGCACGCCCGCCAGGAACGTCCCGACTTCGCCGGAGAGCTGCTCGGCCTGCTTGGAGAGGTTGCTGGCTGCGGCGAGCACAATGCCGGCGGCGTTGCCGGTCTCGTTGGCGGCGGTGGAGACGACGCCGATATTGGTGGTGACCTCCTTGGTCGCCTCCGCGGTCTGCGAGACGCTGCGGGCGATCTCGGCGGTGGCGGCGCCCTGCTCCTCGATCGCCGCGCCGATCGAGGTCGCGATGCGGCTGACTTCCTCGATGGTGGCGGTGATGCCGCCGATGGCGTCCACCGCTTCCTTGGTGGCGCCCTGGATCTGGGCGATCTTGTCGCCGATCTCGCGGGTGGCTTCCGCGGTCTGGCTCGCCAGCGACTTCACCTCGGAAGCGACCACGGCAAAGCCGCGGCCGGCTTCGCCGGCGCGGGCGGCCTCGATGGTGGCGTTGAGCGCGAGCAGGTTGGTCTGTGCCGCTATGCTGGAGATCAGCTCGGCGACATGCTCGATCTGTTGGGCGCCGTCGGACAGTGCGCGGACGATGGTGTCGGTGCGGCGGGCGCTGTCCACGGCGCGGCCGGTGACCTCGGCGGATTGCGCGACCTGACGGCTGATCTCGGTGATGGAGGAGGAGAGTTCCTCGGCGGCAGCGGCGACGGTCTGGACGCGCTGGCTGGCTTCGGTGGCGGCCGAACCGACCACGGCGGCGCGGCGGTTGGTGCCTTCGGCGGTCGAGGACATCGACTTGGCGGTGGTCTCGAGCTCGCCGGAGCCGGAGGCCATCAGGCCGACGAGCTGGCCGACGGAGGCATCGAAGCGGTCGGCGAGCGCGATCAGGGCGTCGCGCTTCTCCTGCTCGCTGCGGGTCTTGGTGGCGACCTGCTCGGCCTCGAGCGTGCGGGCGGTCAGCGCCGTCTGGCGCAGGATTTCGAGAGTCTCGGCCATGCGGCCGATCTCGTCGCCGCGGTCGGTTTCCTCGACCGGCTTGTCGATGGCGCCCTCGGCGATCTCCTGCATCCGGTTCTTCTGGCGGTCGAGCGCGCTGAGCACGTCGCGGGCGATCAGCCAGGACAGCGTCGCCATCAGCAGCATCAGGCCGAGGCCGATCGCGGCAAGCTCCAGCGTCAATGCGTGCACGTCGGCGTCGATGTCGTCGACATAGAGGCCGTAGCTGATGGTCACGTTCCAGGGCGCGAATTTGCGCGCGAACACGGTCTTGCGGACCGGCTCGGTCTGGCCGGGGCGGGGATAGAGATAGGAGGTCACGCCGCCCTGCGCGGTCTCGCTGCCGGCCTTGATAATGGCGTCGGCGATCAGCACGCCGTTGGAATCCTTGGCGCCGGTGATCTTGCCTTCGAGCTGCTGGTTGGCGCCGTTCGCGACCAAGGAGGTATCGGCGTTGTAGACGACCGGGTAGCCCTGACCGCCATTGAAGCTCATGCGGCGGCCGCGCTGATGGAACATCGACTTGGCGTCGGCGGGCGTCAGCTTGCCGGCGGTCACCTCGTCCTGGAGCGATTGTGCGTAGTTGTAGAGAAGCTCCACCGCGGTCCGCATCTGCTGGACGCGGTCTTCCATCATGCGGCTCTTGCTGAGAACGGCCGATACACCGATGATGGCCGTGACTGTGAGGGCCGCAAGGCAAACCATGCTGGCGAGCTTGGTGCGGATCTTCAGATGGCTCAGCAACTTCATCACAGCCCCTACGAAATGGTTGTTATTGCTCGCATGGGTAGCATGAAGTTCTTACCAATCATGAACATAGGCGCGCAGAAGCGTGCCGCGCGAAAGCTGCTGTGCAGCCTTGTGCGCAATCCTGCAACCAAATCGGCGACAGGCGTCGGGGCAGGCCGGTGCGGATGCCGGAGAGGATTGGTCTTTCGCGTTGGTGATCGGCCAGTCTGGCAGGAACGCTAATGAACCGATTCGTTCATCGCATCATCATGTCCGTGCTGCTCGTGGCTGCCCTTGTTCTCATCTGGAACGTGCTGGGTGCGCGCTGACCCGGCACCGGCGGACCCGCCGGTGCCGTCTTGCTTTCAGGTTAACCGGCGAAGCGCGTCAGCGTCGCGCAAAAGCACCGCCGCCCGCGTCGCTCTCCTTGCCCATCGCGGCATCGACGCTCACCGAGCCGCCGCCAGCTGCTGAGACGTACAGGCAGGCGAAGCAGAACAGGATCGCGGCGGTGCCGCCGTTGAGCAGCGGCAGAAACACCGGCGTCCCGCCCTTGAACATGTGGCCCATGAAGTAGGCGAAGGCCATTTCACCCGACAGGATGAAGGCGCTGAGGCGGGTAAACAGGCCGATCATCAGGAGCGCGCCGAACACGAGTTCCAGCGCACCGGCCGCGTAGATCAGCGGCGGGATGTTCGCGAAGTAGGGGAGCACCGGAAACTTGAACAGTTTGGCGACGCCGTACTGGAACAGCAAGAGGCCGGTGATGAAGCGAAACAGGCTCAGGAGAACCGGTTGAAAGCGAGTGAGATAGGGAAAGTCCATTGGTTTGCCCTCCATCCAATGCTGCGACTTGGACCGCATTCAGTTTCGTCTCGCAAGCCACCCAGGATCAATTCCGCGCTGACATTTTTGTCATGTCGGACAAAACACCGCAGGCCCGGCCTTGAGCCGCGGGCGATCCCCCTTTTTGCGTGTGTTCGCCTCGCGCTCATAGGTAATTTCCCGGTGAAGCCAAGGGATGCAGGTTACGTCGGGGAGACCTACTCCCGCAGGGCGGGGACGACCAGGAAGGGAATCATTCCGAGGATCACGCTCGCAAGTGCGAAGACCAGCAGGAGATTGTAGCCGTGCGTTGCATCGTGAATCAGACCGCCGCTCCATGAGCCGAACGCCGAGCCCAAGCCGCTGCCGATCGAGATCGTGCCGAAGATGGTGCCGACGCGCTTGCCGCGAAAGACCTTCATCGCGGTCGCCGTGATCAACGGCCCGCGCGAGCCCATCATGCTGCCGAAGCAGACGACGAACCCGGTGAGCAGGATGACGTTTGGATAGTATTGCAGCAGCCAGAGCAGAACGATGCCGAGGATCGAGATCGCGTAGCTGAGCAGTACCGATGGCCGCCGCCCGATCAGCCCGTCAAGCGCCGAGACGCCGAGCATGCCGAATACCAGCACGACGCCAGAGAATCCCCAGGCGGTCGCAGCCTGGAGCGGCGGGAAGCCGGCGTCGATCAGATAGGCCACGATCTGCGCCGCGATGGAATACATGCCGACCGCGGTGAAGAAGAAGGTCGAGAACAGCGCCCAGAAGGCATGGTGACGCATCGCGCTCACAAGCGTCCAGCCGCCGTCGACGAAATCCGGATCGCTCTTCTTGGTGACGTGGGGTGAGCCGGCCGCGAACATGCGCCAGGGCAGGAGCAGAAGGGGCACCAGCAGCCCGAGCGCGGCGAGGGCGTAGACCTGATAGGTCTCGCGCCAGCCGAGATGATCGATCAGAAGCTGCGAGGCCGGCAGCAATGCCAGCACGCCGCCGCCCATCGCCGAATAGACCACCGCCATGGCGGTCGGCAGCTTTGGACCGAACCAGCGGCCGAGCAGGATCGAGTTGGGCACATTGCCGATGAAGGCAACGCCGATGCCGAGGCAGATGCCGATCGAAAGCTGGAATTGCCAGAGTGCTTGCGCGTGACTTGCGATCAGGAAGGCCGCGCCGAGCAGGAACAGTCCGAGCGCATAGACGATGCGCGGTCCGGAATGATCGAACAGGCGGCCGACCAGCGGCGCGGTCAGCCCGCTGACGAGCCAGGTGAGGGAATAGATCGAAACCGCCTGGGCGCGATCCCAACCGAAGTTTTCGGAAATTGGCTTCAGGAAGACGGTGAAGCTCTCGCTGAGCCCGCGCCCAAGAACCGCCAACGCAAAGCACAGGCCGAGCACGACGAGTGCGGTGCGCACCGCGTTCGGCCCGGGGCTTCCGGCTCGTTCCTTGCTCGCTTCCGTGCTCGCTTCCTTGGGCGTGTTCTGGTCCATTGCGGTCAGGGAGCGCGCTTCGGCGCGCCCTGACAAGCAGTGAAAAGCTCATACGCCTATGCAGGCTTGATGAGCACGTGCTTCTTCTTGCCGAAGGACAGCTTGATCACGCCTTCCGGCGTCAGATTGCCCGCCGACAGCGCCATCTTCTCGTCGGTGACCGGCGCGTCGTTGATGCGCAGCCCGCCGCCCTTGATCTGGCGCCGTGCTTCGCCGTTGGAAGCGACGAGGCCTGCCTTGACGAAGGCGTTGAGCACGCCGAGGCCGGCGTCGAGCTCGCCACGCGGAATTTCCACGGTCGGCAGACTCTCGGCGAGCGCGCCTTCCTCGAAGGTGCGGCGCGCGGTCTCCGCTGCCTCGTTCGCGGCGTCCCGGCCGTGCAGCAGCGCGGTCGCTTCGGTCGCGAGCACCTTCTTAGCCTCGTTGATCTCCGAGCCGCCGAGCGATTCGAGCTTGTTGATCTCGGCGATCGGCAGCGTCGTGAACAGCTTCAGGAACTTGCCGACGTCGGCGTCCTCGGTGTTGCGCCAATACTGCCAGAAGTCATAGGGCGAGAACTGGTCGGCATTGAGCCAGACCGCGCCTTGCGCGGTCTTGCCCATCTTGGCGCCCGACGCGGTCGTCAGCAGCGGCGTCGTCAGCGCGAACAGCTGGTGGCTCCCCATGCGGCGCCCGAGATCGACGCCCATGATGATGTTGCCCCACTGGTCCGAGCCGCCCATCTGGAGGTGGCAGCCGGTGCGCCTGGCCAGCTCGACGAAGTCGTAGGCCTGGCAGACCATGTAGTTGAACTCGATGAAGCTCATCTCCTGCTCGCGCTCGAGACGCAGCCGCACCGAGTCCATGGTCAGCATGCGGTTGACCGAGAAGTGCCGGCCCACATCGCGCAGCATCTCGATCCAGTTCAGCCTGGTCAGCCACTCCGCATTGTCGAGCATGATGGCGTCGCTCTTGCCCTCGCCATAACGCAGCACCTTTGCGAACACGCCGCGGATCGATTCCTTGTTGGCCTCGATCTCGGCGATTGTGCGCATCGCGCGCGTCTCGTCCTTGCCGGAGGGATCGCCCACCATGGTGGTGCCGCCGCCCATCAGCGTGATCGGCTTGTTGCCGGACTGCTGCAGCCAGTGCAGCATCATCATGGTCAGGTAATTGCCGATGTGCAGCGAGCGGGCGGTGCAATCGTAGCCGACATAGGCGATGGCCTCGCCCTTGGCGGCAAGCGCATCCAGCCCCGCGAAATCGGAGCACTGGTGGATGAATCCACGTTCCTGCAGGATATTGAGGAAATCCGATTTAAATGCAGTCATCTGTCGGCGTGCCTGACAATTCTTGGTTTACTGTTTTGGGGGCAATTTAAGGGTTTTCGGGGGGAACCCGATGACCGCCCGCCACTTGGCGCGTTGGCATTATAAGATGTGTCCCTCTGGCACAAGATCGGCAGGCCAGGGCGGGTCTCTTGAGGACGCTGATCCATGATGTTGACGGCACTCGGTTTGATGAGCGGCACCTCGCTGGACGGGGTGGACGTCGCGCTGATCGAAACCGATGGAAAGCAGGTGAAGGCGTTCGGGCCGTCCGGCTACCGGGCCTATAGTCCGGCAGAGCGCAACCTGCTGCGCCGGGCGCTGAATGAGGCCGTGCACCTTTCGCAACGCGACGCTCGGCCGGGCATCCTGGCCGAAGCCGAGCGTGCCGTGACGCAGGCCCATGCCGAGGCCGTTGCCGCATTCGTCGCCCAGAACCGCATGAGACCGGAGGACATCGACATCGTCGGCTTTCACGGCCAGACCGTGCTGCACCGGCCCGAAAAACGGCTCACGGTGCAGATTGGCGACGCGCCGGCGCTGGCCAGGGCGATCCATATCCCCGTGATGCATGATTTCCGCGCCGCCGACGTCGAGGCGGGCGGGCAGGGCGCGCCGCTTGTACCGGTCTACCACCGGGCGCTGGCCAATTCGCTGGAGCGAGAGGGGCCGATCGTCGTGGTCAATATCGGCGGCGTCTCCAACATCACCTATATCGACGGCAACGATACGCTGATCGCCTGCGATACCGGCCCCGGCAATGCGCTGCTGGACGATTTCATGTACCGGACCATGAACCAGGCGTTCGATGCGGAAGGAAAGTTCGCAGCGCTCGGCAAGGCGGATGAGGCCTGGATTGCCAGCGCGCTGGAGCTGCCGTTCTTCGCGCTGCCGCCGCCGAAATCGCTGGACCGCAATGACTTTGCGGCGCTCAAGCTCGGCGATGTCGCGCCGGCCGACGGCGCGGCGACGCTGACCGCCTTCACCGCGGCCGCGATCGCCCGCATCATTCCGCTTCTGCCGCGCCGGCCGCGGAGCTGGATCGTCTGCGGCGGCGGGGCTCGCAACCTCACCATGCTGCGGATGCTGCGCGAGCGGGTAGGCTCGGCCACCGTCGAAGCCGCCGAGACGCTCGGCTGGGCCTCCGACGCCATCGAGGCGCAGGCCTTCGGCTTCCTCGCCGCCCGCGGCCTGAAGGGCTTGCCATTGTCCTATCCGGCCACCACCGGCGTGCCGATGCCGATGACGGGCGGGGTGATCGCGCGGCCCTGAGGCCACCCGCAGTTAATGCAGATGCATCCATCTTGACGAGTGCATGCAAGTGCATCTATATTCAATGCAGCTGCATCTAACCGCCGGGATCATTGCCATGACGACTTCGCTCAAGCTCATCAGCCACAAGCTTTGTCCCTACGTGCAGCGCGCGGTGATCGCGCTGAACGAAAAGGGCGTGCCATTCGAGCGGATCGACATCGATCTCGCCAACAAGCCCGACTGGTTCTTGAAGCTCTCGCCGCTCGGCAAGGTGCCGGTGCTGGTGGTGACGACGGAAAAAGGCGAGGTCGCGCTGTTCGAGAGCAACGTGATCTGCGAGTACATCGAGGAGACGCAGGGCGGCGTGAGGCTGCATCCAGCCGAAGCCCTCAAGTGCGCCGAGCATCGCGCGTGGATGGAGTTCGGCTCGGCGATCCTCGGCGATCTCTGGGGCCTGGAGACCACGACCGACCCTGCGACGTTCGAAAGCAAGCGGCAGGCACTCGTCGCAAAATTCGCGCGTGTCGAGGCTGCGCTCGGCGCCGGTCCATTCTTCGCGGGCGACGCGTTCAGCCTCGTCGATGCCGTGTTCGCCCCGATCTTCCGCTATTTCGACCTGTTCGACGAACTGACCGAGCACGGCATCTTCACGGATGTGCCGAAGGTCCGGGCATGGCGCGCGGAGCTGGCGAAGCGTCCGAGCGTCCGGACTGCCGTTGGCCAAGACTATCCGGAGTTGCTGCGCGCCTTCCTCGTTCGCCACGACGCGCATATGCTCAAGCTTGCGGCCTGAGCGCGCGCCGATGTCGCAGTCTATGGCGTGGCTGATGCTGTTGGTCGCCGGCGCGCTCGACGTCGGCTGGGCGATCGCCATGAAATATGCGCAAGGCTATACGCGGCCCGGCTGGAGCATCGCTTCGCTCGTGCTGCTCACAGCCTTCGTGTTTCTGCTCGGACGCGCCTTGAAGGTGCTCGAGATCGGCGTCGCCTATTCGGTGTGGACCGGCATCGGCGCCGCCGGCACCTTCCTGATGGGCGTGGTGCTGTTCGGCGAGTCCTTGAGCGCGATGAAGCTGGCGGGCATCGCGCTCGTCTTGATGGGGATCGTCGCGCTCAAGCTGGCTTGAGCTGCATCCTTTACCGAACGTTCGCCAGACGCATGTCCAGATACGCCGTGATGGTTTCCATCAGCGGCTCGAGCTTGGCGTCGAAGAAATGGTTGGCGCCGGGGATGATCTGCTGATCGATGACGATGCCCTTCTGCGTCTTCAGCTTCTCGACCAGCGTGTTGACGTCCTTGGGCGGCACCACCGCGTCCTTCTCGCCGTGCACGATGAGCCCAGAGGACGGGCAGGGGGCGAGGAACGAGAAGTCGTAGAGGTTGGCAGGCGGGGCGATCGAGATGAAGCCTTCGACCTCGGGACGGCGCATCAGGAGCTGCATGCCGATCCAGGCGCCGAAGGAGAAGCCGGCGACCCAGCAGGCGCGCGCTTCGGGATTGATGGTCTGCGCCCAGTCGAGCGCCGCCGCCGCATCCGACAATTCGCCGGTGCCGTGGTCGAACGAGCCCTGGCTGCGGCCGACGCCGCGGAAATTGAAGCGCAGCACCGAGAAGCCGCGATGCGCGAAGGCGTAGTAGCACTGGTACACGATCTGATGGTTCATCGTGCCGTGGAACTGCGGATGCGGATGCAGGATCATCGCGATCGGCGCGTTCTTCTGCTTGGCCGGATGATAGCGGCCTTCGAGACGGCCAGCAGGGCCGGTGAAAATGACTTCGGGCATCGGTGATCTCTTGATTGATTTCCTGGAGAGATGATCCCTAGCAATCAACCGATTATGGCTTCATCGGCAGATGCCGACGGAAGCGCGAATGACGGGTGAGAAGGCGCGCCTTGCGGTGATGCGCTGAGAGCGCGCGGTGACTTGACGGTGCGCTTCTAACATAGGCTGAGGGTCAAAAAGCAAGCATCTTGAACATCACCCAATGGGCTCAAGGTGTTAGCGTGTCATTGCGATGTCATCGGGCGCCGCGGATATGGAATCGCGGTTGCCAAGGGCGTGCCGGCCCGCCATGTCCGGCGGGCGGGCCGCCTGGCCACGGTTTTCTCATCGGGTAATATAATACTGCATGCCGACGCGCGTTTATCTCGATTGGAATGCGACCACGCCGCTGCGCGCGGAAGCGCGCAGTGCGATGCTCGCCGCCTGGGATTTGGTCGGCAATCCGTCATCGGTCCATGCCGAGGGGCGGGAGGCGCGGCGGCTGGTCGAGGAGGCCCGCGCGACGCTTGCAGCCGCGGTCGGCGCGCTGCCGCGGAACGTCGTCTTCACCTCCGCTGGAACCGAGGCGAACGCGATGGCGCTGTCGCCGGGCTTGCGGGGGTCTTCTGGCGGCCCTGTCGAGCGGCTGCTGGTCTCGGCGGTTGAACATGCTTCTGTGCTCGCCGGCGGCCGGTTCCCCGTGGACAGGATCGGCCTGATCCAGGTCACGCGCTCCGGCGTGGTCGACCTCGATCATTTGGAAACTCAGCTCAAGGACGGCCCGCCAGCCCTGGTCTCGATCATGGCCGCCAACAACGAGACCGGCGCGCTCCAGCCCGTCGCTGAAGCCGCACGCGTCGTCCACGAGGCCGGCGGCCTCCTGCACGTCGATGCGGTCCAGGCCTTGGGCAAAATTCCGTTCGATATCAAGTCGGTAGGTGCCGACCTTGCCACCTTCTCTGCACACAAGATCGGCGGCCCCAAGGGGATTGGCGCACTGGTGATGGCCGAGGGGGTCGGCGGCCTGGAGCCGGTGCTGCGTGGCGGCGGGCAGGAGCTCAACCGTCGCGCCGGAACCGAGAATGTCGCGGGGATCGCCGGCTTCGGGGCCGCGGCAAAGGTCGCGCTTCAGGCTCTGCCGGAGGATGTGAAGCGAATGGCAACTCTCAGAGATCGTTTGGAAAATGGCCTTCGCGGCATTGCCGGGGCGACGGTCTTCGCGGACGACGTGGCGCGCTTGCCGAATACCGTGCTCTTCACCGCGCCTGGCCTGAAGGCCGAAACCGCCGTGATCGGCTTCGACCTGGAAGGTATCGCGGTCTCCTCCGGTTCCGCCTGCTCCTCCGGAAAGGTCCAGCCGTCCCATGTCCTGTCGGCGATGGGCTACGATCCCGCGATGGCCCAGGGAGCGGTGCGTCTCAGTCTGGGCTGGTCCACGGGACCAGAGGACATCAACAGGGCGTTAGAGGCTTGGCGAAAGCTTGGTAATACCCTACTTAAGGGTTGAGCGACGAAACACGGCTTGAACGGTTCTAAGCCCGTGCTTTCCGCCAAGAAATATCGTAATACTCGTCCGAGTTTGATCCACCGCGGTCCTTGAAACCGCGAGCGGAGGATGGAATGCCAGCCGTACAAGAGACGGTCGAGCGCGTGAAGCGCATCGACGTCGACCAGTATCGTTATGGGTTTGAGACCCTGATCGACTCCGAGAAGGCCCCCAAGGGGCTGTCGGAAGAGATCGTAAAATTCATCTCGCAGAAGAAGAACGAACCCGCCTGGATGCTGCAGTGGCGGCTGGAAGCCTATCGGCGCTGGCTGACCATGACGGAGCCGACCTGGGCGCGTGTCGACTATCCCAGGATCGACTTCCAGGATCTCTATTACTACGCGGCGCCGAAGCCGAAGAAGACGGTCTCGTCACTGGATGAGATCGATCCGGAGATCCTGAAGACCTACGAGAAGCTCGGCATTCCCCTGCGGGAGGTCGCCATGCTCGAGGGCGTCGAGCCGAAGGTGGGCGAGGAAGATCCCGCGCGCCGCAAGATCGCGGTCGATGCGGTGTTCGACTCGGTCTCGGTTGCGACCACGTTCAAGGCGGAGCTGAAGAAGGCTGGCGTGATCTTCATGCCGATCTCGGAGGCGATCCGCGAGCATCCTGAATTGGTGCAGAAATATCTGGGATCGGTGGTTCCGACCTCGGACAATTTCTACGCGACGCTCAACTCGGCGGTGTTCTCCGACGGCTCGTTCGTCTACGTGCCGCCGGGCGTGCGCTGCCCGATGGAGCTGTCGACCTATTTCCGCATCAACGAGCGCAACACCGGCCAGTTCGAGCGCACGCTGATCATCGCCGACAAGGGCTCCTACGTCTCCTATCTCGAAGGCTGCACCGCGCCGCAGCGCGACGAGAACCAGCTGCACGCCGCCGTGGTCGAGCTCGTCGCGCATGACGATGCCGAGATCAAATATTCGACGGTGCAGAACTGGTATCCGGGCAATTCGGAAGGCAAGGGCGGCATCTACAATTTCGTCACCAAGCGTGGCGACTGCCGCGGCGCCAACTCCAAAATCTCCTGGACCCAGGTCGAGACGGGGTCGGCGATCACCTGGAAATATCCGAGCTGCATCCTGCGCGGCGACAACTCCCGCGGCGAGTTCTACTCGATCGCGATCTCGAACGGCTTCCAGCAGGTGGATAGCGGCACCAAGATGATCCATCTCGGCAAGAACACCTCGAGCCGGATCATCTCCAAGGGCATCGCAGCCGGCAAGTCGCAGAACACCTATCGCGGTCTCGTCACGGCGCACCGGAAAGCGCTAGGGGCGCGCAACTTCACGGCCTGCGACTCGCTGCTGATCGGCGACAAATGCGGCGCGCACACCGTGCCGTACATCGAGGCCAAGAACTCCTCGGCGACGTTCGAGCACGAGGCGACGACCTCGAAGATCTCCGAGGACGTGCTGTTCTACTGCATCCAGCGCGGGCTTTCGCAGGAAGAGGCGGTCGGCCTCGTCGTCAACGGCTTCGTCAAGGACGTGCTGCAGCAGCTCCCGATGGAGTTCGCGGTGGAAGCGCAGAAGCTGATCTCGATCTCGCTGGAAGGGTCGGTCGGTTAGCTCGGACCTCATCCCGAGGAGGCCGCGCAAGCGGCCGTCTCGAAGGATGGATACCGGAAAGATTGGTGGCCTCAATCCTTCGAGACGCGCCTGCGGCGCTCCTCAGGATGAGGAGATAGATGGAAAAAAATGATGGCTTTGCTTGAAGTGAAAGACCTCAAGGTTCGTGTCGAGGAGCGCGAGATCCTCCATGGGCTGACGCTGACCGTGAACGAGGGCGAGGTGCACGCGATCATGGGGCCGAACGGCTCCGGCAAGTCGACGCTCTCCCACGTCATTGCCGGCAAGCCCGGCTACGAAGTCACCGACGGCCAGATCCTGTTCAAGGGCGAGGACCTGCTGGAGATGGCGCCGGAGGAGCGCGCCGCGAAGGGCGTGTTCCTGGCGTTCCAATATCCGGTCGAGATTCCCGGCGTCGCCACCATGAACTTCCTGCGCACCGCGCTGAACGCGCAGCGCAAGGCGCGCGGCGAGGATGAATATTCGACGCCGGACTTCCTCAAGAAGGTCCGCGAGGTCTCGAAGTCGCTGAACATCCCGCAGGACATGCTCAAGCGCGGCGTCAATGTCGGATTCTCCGGCGGCGAGAAGAAGCGCAACGAGGTGCTGCAGATGGCGCTGTTCGAGCCGAGCCTGTGCATCCTCGACGAGATGGATTCCGGCCTCGACATCGACGCGCTGCGCATCGCGGCCGACGGCGTCAACGCGCTGCGCTCGCCCAAGCGAGCGATGGTCGTCATCACCCACTATCAGCGGCTGCTGAACTACATCGTTCCCGACGTCGTGCACGTGATGTCGAGAGGCCGCGTCGTGAAGAGCGGCGGCAAGGAGCTGGCGCTGGAGCTGGAAGCCTCCGGCTACGCCCAGTTCGAGGCCGCGTAAGGATTGGTTGCAATGAACGTTGCTGTGGCAAAGACCGGGAACGGCCGTGCGGTGAGCGATCTCTTCGCCAGCGCCGAAGGCCGCTTGCCGGGGTCGCCGGCCGTGATCGCGGCGCGCCGCGAGGCGTTCGAGACCTATGAGCGTCTCGGCCTGCCGCACCGCCGGATCGAGGAATGGAAATACACCGACCTGCGCGCGCTCGTCGGCGAGGTGCTGCCGCTGGCAGCCGCGCCCGATGCGGCCGCGCTGAAGCGCGGTGCGGAAGCGGTCAAGGCGCACGCAATCGCGGGCGCCCGCAAGCTGGTGCTGGTCGACGGCGTCTTCGCGGCCGACTTGTCCGACGTGAAGGCGCTTGTCGCCGAGGCAGGCTTCGAGACCCTGCGGGAGACGCTGGAGAAGGATGCCGGTCTGCTGAAGACCGCGTCCACAGACGCCGTGATCGCGCTGAACTCGGCGCTGGCGACCGACGGCGTGGTGCTGTCGATCGCGGAGGGTGCGCAGCTCCCTGCGCCGATCCAGATCATCCATGTGGCGACCGCTGCTTCGGCATCGGCCTTCACCCGCTCGCAGATCGCGATCGCGAAGGGCGCCCGCGCCACCATCATCGAGAGTTTCGTCGCGGCCGGCGCCAAGGCCTACCAGGCCAACGATGCCGTCATCATCTCGGTCGGCGATGACACCGACGTCGCCTATATCCGTCTGATGGACGATGCGCCCGATGCGGTGAACATCACCTCGCAGTTCGTCACCGTCGGCGCCAACACGAGGCTCAACTTCTTCAACATGACCAGCGGCGCCGCGGTCAGCCGCTTGCAGGGTTTCATCACGCTGGCGGGCGAGGGCAGCGAGCTCTGCATCAACGGCGTGAACTTGTTGAAGAAGACGGAGCACGGCGACACCACGCTGGTGGTCGACCATGCCGTTCCGAACTGCGTCAGCCGCGAGATCTTCCGCGCCGTGATCGACGACCGCGCCCATTCGGTGTTCCAGGGTCGCATCATCGTTCGTCCCGACGCGCAGAAGACCGACGGCAAGATGATGACCCGGGCGCTGCTGCTGTCGGACGAAGCCGAGGCGGACAACAAGCCCGAGCTCGAGATCTTCGCCGACGACGTTTCCTGCGGCCACGGCGCCACCGCCGGCGCGCTGGACGACAGCCTGCTGTTCTATCTCAAGGCGCGCGGCCTGCCGGAGAAGCAGGCCCAGGCGCTGCTGATCCAGGCTTTCGTTGGCGAGGCGATCGAGCAGATCGCCGACGACGGCTTGCGCGAGCACGTCATCGGCATGGCCGAGCGCTGGCTGGAGCGGCGGTCATGAGCACGCATCCGGCCGTCAAGAACGGCGCCTACGACGTTGCGCGCGTGCGCCAGGATTTCCCGGCGCTCGCCTTGCAGGTCTACGGCAAGAAGCTGGTCTATCTCGACAATGCCGCTTCGGCCCAGAAGCCGCAGTCCGTGCTTGATCGCATGACGCAGGTCTATACGAGCGAATACGCCAATGTGCATCGCGGTCTGCACTACCTCGCCAACGCCGCGACCGAAGCCTATGAGGGCGGCCGCGCCAAGGTCGCGCAGTTCATCAACGCGCCCCGCACCGAAGAAGTGATCTTCACCCGCAACGCGACCGAGGCGATCAACCTGGTCGCTTCGTCCTGGGGCGGGCCGAACATCGGGGAAGGCGACGAGATCGTCATCTCGATCATGGAGCACCATTCCAACATCGTGCCCTGGCATTTCCTCAGGGAGCGCCAGGGTGCGGTGATCAAATGGGCTCCGGTCGATGGCGAGGGCAATTTCCTCATCGACGAATTCGAGAAGCTGTTGACGCCGAAGACCAAGCTGGTCGCGATCACGCAGATGTCGAATGCGCTCGGCACCATCGTGCCGGTCAAGGATGTCGTCAGAATCGCCCATGCCCGCGGCATTCCGGTGCTGGTCGACGGCAGCCAGGGCGCGGTGCATCTGCCGGTCGACGTCCACGACATCGGCTGCGACTTCTACGTCTTCACCGGCCACAAGGTCTATGGTCCTACGGGCATCGGCGTGCTCTGGGCCAAGTACGACCACCTCGTCGCGATGCGCCCCTTCAACGGCGGCGGCGAGATGATCCGCGAAGTCTCGCGCGATGTCGTTACTTATGGCGATCCCCCGCACAAATTCGAGGCGGGCACGCCCGCGATCGTCGAGGCCGTCGGACTCGGCGCCGCCATCGACTATGTCAATTCGATCGGCAAGGAGCGCATCGCCGCCCACGAGCACGATCTCACCACCTATGCCCAGGAGCGCCTGCGCGAGATCAACT
The DNA here is from genome assembly GCF_028128735.1 of Bradyrhizobium sp. CCBAU 53415. NCBI lineage: Bacteria > Pseudomonadati > Pseudomonadota > Alphaproteobacteria > Hyphomicrobiales > Nitrobacteraceae > Bradyrhizobium > Bradyrhizobium sp. CCBAU 53415. The sequence continues at coordinate 1,657,540 of NZ_LBJF01000027.1, forward strand.
CGCTGCGGCTGATCGGCACGGCGCGGGGCAAGGGCCCGGTGATCTCCTTCGAGCTGAGGGGCGCGCATGCCCATGATGTCGCCACCGTGATCGACCGCCAGGGCATCGCGGTGCGCGCCGGCACCCATTGCGTGATGCCGCTTTTAGAGCGGTTCAACGTGAACGCCACCTGCCGCGCGTCGTTCGGCATGTATAATACGCGGGAAGAAGTCGATCATCTGGCACAGGCGCTTCTCAAGGCGCGGGATTTGTTCGCATGAGTGACACGGCCGAAATCAAAGCCAATCCGATGGAGACCCATTCGGCGCTGCCGCCGGAGGAGACCGAGCGTCTGACCACCGAGATCATCGCCGGGCTCAAGACTGTGTTCGATCCGGAAATCCCGGCCGACATCTACGAGCTCGGCCTGATCTACAAGGTCGAGATCAAGGACGACCGCTCGGTCGACGTGCTGATGACGCTGACGACGCCGAACTGTCCGGCCGCAGGCGAACTGCCGACCATGGTCGAGAACGCGGTCGCCAGCGTCCCCGGCGTCGGCGTGGTCGACGTCAAGGTCGTCTGGGAGCCGCCGTGGTCGCCCGAGCGCATGAGCGACGAGGCGCGCCTCGTGCTCAACATGTGGTGACAGCCTCTGCCCGCATTGAATTCGCTCGGCAACGGACCACATAAATAACATGACCCAGATTTCGTCAGGCTCGACACCAGCATCCTCCACTCCGAAGCCGCGGCGGCCGCGCCCGCAGGTGATGCGGCTGACGGATGCCGCTGCCCAGCGTATCACTGAGCTGACCCAGCGGGCAGACTCCGAGATCGTGGGCCTGCGAGTCGGTGTGAAGAACGGTGGCTGCGCCGGCCAGTCCTACACGGTCGAATACGCCCACGAGATCCGCCCGACCGACGAGGTCGTCGAGGACAAGGGCGTCAAGATCCTGGTCGATCCCAAGGCCGTGCTGTTCCTGCTCGGCACCGAGATGGACTACAAGGCCGACAAGATGCAGGCCCAGTTCGTCTTCAACAATCCCAACCAGATCTCCGCCTGCGGCTGCGGCGAATCGGTCGAGCTGCGGCCAGCCAAGATCGACGGGTAAGCCAGGCTCGCGCCAATCATGCTGTCGTCGTCCGGCGAACGCCGGGACCCGTACCGCCTGATCTCTCGGTGACGAGCATCACCACTGGCACGACTGGCAGTCTTCGCTAAGCTCCTCCCTGTGGCTATGGATCCCCGCGTTCGCGGGGACGACGCTGGCGAGAGAGTTGGGCGATGGACCGCGAATTCCTGATCGACCTGTTTGCCGATTTCGGCCCGGTCACCATCCGCAAGATGTTCTCCGGCTACGGCATCTCCGCCGACGGCGTCAATTTCGCGCTGTCCTTGCGCGCGGGCCTGTTCTTCCGTGCCGACGAGGTGACCATCCCGGAGTTTGAGGCCGAGGGCTCGAAGCCCTTTCAATATTCCACCCGCGCCAAGATCGTGACGGTGAACTCCTACTGGGAACTGCCTGCACGACTGTTCGACGATTCCGCAGAGCTTGCACAATGGGCGCGAGGGGCGCTCGCCGCGGCGCAGCGCGCCAAGGTAAGGAAGCGGCCGAAGGCGAAGAAGGCGGCGAGCAAACCCGCGAAGAAGGCTGCCAAGCCTGCGAAAGCGCCGAAAAGCGTGATCAGGAAGCGTTCGGATCGAAAGCGCGCCAAGCGAAAGGCGTGACCTTCAATCCACGGCCTTGGTCAGGCCGACCCTCATGTCCTTGGCCGTGAAAACACAGGTGCCGTCGGCAAGCACCCGGCCATCGGCAATTCCGAGCACCAGCTTGCCGCGCCGGACCATGCGCATCGCGACCTCGTAACGCACACGTTTCGTGTCGGGCGCAATGGTTCCCGTGCACTCCACCTCGCCGACGCCGATGGCGCGGCCCTTGCCCGGCGAGCCGGACCAGCCGAGCCAGTAGCCGATCATCTGCCACATGGCGTCGAGGCCCAAGGAGGCCGGCATGATCGGGTCGCCTCGATAGTGGCATTGGAAGAACCAATGGCTTGGCGCGATGTCCAGCTCGCCGACGATATGGCCCTTGCCGTATGCGCCACCGTCCATGCTGATCTCGGTGATGCGATCCATCATCAGCATCGGCGGTGCCGGCAATTGCGCATTGCCCGGGCCGAAATAGCCGCCTTCGCTCGATCGCAGCAGCTCGTCCCTGGTGTAGGACGGTTGCGGCATGTGGAAATCGTGAGGATTGGACAAGGCGATACGTCCTCGATGCTCGCGGTCAGGTGCCACGGCGGCGGGGAAGATGCCGGTCGTCAGTCCGGAAAGTCAAGCGCGGACGGGGTGCTTACGCCACTCGGCTATGCGTCTCGACCGCGTATTCCGGATCGGCTTCGCAGATCACGCGGTTGCGGCCGTTGCGCTTGGCGGCGTAGAGGCAGGCATCCGCGCGCTCGATCAGCGCGTCGGTGTCGTCGCCCTCCTTGAGCATGGAGACGCCGACGGAGATGGTGACGCGGCCGAGGATCTCGCCGGTCGATTTCTTCTTCAATTCTTTCGCCATCACGGCGCGGCGGATATGGTCGGCCACCGTGAGGGCCTGGCGTAGCGCGGTGTTGGGCAGCACGACCGCGAATTCCTCGCCGCCATAGCGCGCGGTGATATCCTGGCCCTTGATGGTCTGCTTCAGCGACAGGCCGACGAGCCGCAGCACCTGGTCGCCGGTGAGATGGCCGTAGGAATCGTTGAACGACTTGAAGTGATCGATGTCGAACAGCAGCAGCGACAGCGGCTCGCCCGAGGCGAGCGCGCTCTGCACGGCCATGCCGATCATGCGGTCGAAATATTTGCGGTTGCCGAGGCCGGTGAGCGGGTCGGTCAGACTCTCGGCGCGGATCGCTTCCAGGCTCTGCTGGAGATTGCTGATCTCATTCTTCGACAGCGTCAGCCGGTCTTCCAGCGCCTTGTTGGTCTGGCGCATCTCGCCGGTCGAGCGCAGCAGCGCCTCGACGATCGCCTTGACCTGGTCACGGCCCTTGGCCGACGACAGTTTCTCGGCCGCGCCCGACAGGCTTGCGTCGTAGGCGCCGGTCATGCCGAGCGCGTCGCCCAGGATCTTCATCACGTCGTCGATCTCGCCGATGACGCGCGCGCCGACCTTGTCGATGCGGTCGGTGGTCTTGATATGGGAGAGATAGGTCTCGTAGATCTGCTCGAGATCGGCTTCGGTCAGCTTGCCGCTGCGCGCCAGCGTCTCGTTGATGATCTTGTTGAGCGGCGCGTTGTAGCCGGTGGCATAGACGTACCAGATCTCGTAGTTGCGGGGAATTGCCGTCTGCCGAAGCGATCGGATCTGGCCGAGCGCCACCTCGGCGAACGCCATCGTGCGTTCGTGTTCATCAAGCACCTTGATCACAGAACATACCCCACAGCGGTCGGTGCGCCCCCGACCGCAGCAATGCTTAAATTATGTTTGTAGGCTAACGGACGATCGTGAACGCCCCGTAAATATACGTTCACGAATGCGTCTAATAAAGTGTGCGGCGGGTTTGCTCAACCGAAATCTGGAGCGCGTCGCGCTTCAGGCGCCGGCAGGGGAGCGTACCGGCCGCAGCAGAAACGCCGGCAGGTGCGAGTGATCGCCCGGCTCGGTGTCGACCTCGCGCTGGCGGCGCGGCTCGGGACGGCCGATCGAGGGTACATGCGAGGTGTTGGCCTGCTGGCGCGCCGCCTGACGTGGCTCCGCCCGACGCTTGTCGTCGGACCGATGCCTTGATTCGGCGGGCTGTCGCGCCTCCGAAGAAGGCCTTGATTCGGAGGCATGTCTTGCCTCGCCCCGCGCCTCGCGCGGCTCGTGGCTGCGCTCACGGTCGCGGCCGCGCTGCGGCTTGCCGCGTCCGCCGCCGCGTGAACGTTCACGGCCGCGCTGCTCGCGCGGACGCTCGCTCGCCTCGGAAGACTCGACCGGGACTTCGTAATCGCCTTCGGCGCGCGGAATGCTCTGGCCAATCAGCTTTTCGATCGCCGCCATCGACTTCTGGTCGAGCGGTGTCACGATCGAGATCGCGGTGCCGGTTCGCCCGGCGCGGCCGGTGCGGCCGATGCGGTGGACGTAGTCGTCGGCGTGATGGGGAACGTCGAAATTGAAGACGTGGCTGACCTCGGGAATGTCGAGGCCGCGGGCGGCGACGTCGGAGGCGACGAGCAGTGGCAGCTCACCCTTGCGGAACTGGTCGAGCGCGGCCATGCGGGCCGGCTGGTCCATGTCGCCGTGCAGCGCGCCGACGCTGAAGCCATGCTTCTGAAGCGATTTGTGAACGATCGCGACCTCGCGCTTGCGATTGCAGAAGATGATCGCGTTCTTGAGGTCCTTGGCTTCGCGCAGAAGGCGGCGAAGCAGCTCGCGCTTCTCGTGCGCCTCGCGTCCGGCAGGCACCTGGGCTTGCGTGACAGTGACGGCGGTGGTGGCTGGCCTGGAGACCTCGACCTTTTGCGGATTGTGCAGGAAGGCTTCGGTGATGCGCCGGATTTCCGGCGGCATGGTCGCGGTGAAGAACAGGGTTTGCCGCGTGAACGGGACGAGCTTGCAGATGCGCTCGATGTCAGGAATGAAGCCCATGTCCAGCATGCGGTCGGCTTCGTCGATGACGAGCAGCTCGACGCCGGTGAGCAAGAGGCCACCGCGCTCGGTGTGGTCGAGCAGGCGGCCGGGGGTGGCGATCAGCACGTCGACGCCGCGCATCAGCTTGGCATCCTGGTCGCCGAACGAGACGCCGCCGATCAGCAGGGCGACGTTGAGTTTCTGGCCGGCGCCATAGCGGTCGAAGTTTTCCTTCACCTGGGCCGCAAGCTCGCGGGTCGGTTCGAGGATCAGCGTGCGCGGCATGCGCGCCCGGGCTCGACCCTTCTCGAGGATGGTGAGCATCGGCAGCACGAAGGCCGCGGTCTTGCCGGTGCCGGTCTGGGCGATGCCGAGCACGTCCTTGCGTGCGAGGACGTGGGGGATCGCCTGTTCCTGGATGGGGGTGGGGTTGGTGTAACCGGTGGCCGCCACTGCGGCGAGGACTTTTTCGGACAGTCCGAGATTTGAAAAGGACATTGAGCCTCTGGTCGAAACCGCCGTTCGGAATCGAGGGTAATAAGGCTGTCGCGCTCCACCCCGAAACGGCGCGCTCTCTAGGAAGCTGGGGGTGCTGACTCACGCGAACAAAGCGCAAGGCTCAAGAATCGCTCTTCGATCTGAGCCGCGTCGCCCCGGAACATAGGGAGGAATTGGCCAAAGTCAATGGAGCGGACGCGGGAAGGCCCTAAAAAACCTGAGGTTTTTGCCCAAATCGCGGGCGCGGCTCGACTTTTCCGCCCAGCCTCGTCACCCGACCCGATCCGCCAAGACGTCGCCTAGCCCCCATCCGAGCCCTTGGCCCGGAAGTCGCCGGGGGCCATGCCATAGGCGGCGTTGAAGACCCGGTAATAGGTCGCGAGACTCTCGAAGCCGCAGGCGGTCGCGACGTCGGCGATCAGCCGGTCCGGCGCTTCGCGCATCAGGCGGCGGCTCTGTTTCAGACGCTCGTCGGTCACGGTCTGCGAGAAGCTCTTCTCTGCCGTCTCGAACAGCATGTGCAGGTGACGCACGGACACGCCGAGTTGGTCGGCCACCATCGTCGGCACCAAGTCCGGGTTTTGCAGGTGGCGCACGATCAGGCGCCGGGCCTGCGAGAGGCGGGCGGTCCGCAGCGCAGCCTGTCCGCGCCGGCTGCCGGGCCGCACGATGCCGCGCTCGATCAGCGCCAGATGGGCCAAAGCCTGAACCAGGGAGGTCGCATCGGCGGTGGCATCATCCGCGGCGGCCTCGCCGAGATCGGCAAAGCAGGCAGCGAGCAGCGGCGCCAGCGCCGGATCGTTGAATGTCCGCGGCGCAAGCTCGCGCATGCGCTTGTCCTGCGCCGGGATGCTGCTTACGGGAATCTTCAGGATCCGCAGGTGGAAGCCTCCGGCGCCGAGCGGCGCGGTGCGGTAGGGCAGATCTGTATGGCTGGTGGCGAAGCTGCCGCTCCCGATTGAAAAGTCGCTTGCGCGCATGCCGCCGAACCAGCCGCCGCTGCCGAGCTGCTGGTAGACGCAGATGCTGTCGCCCGGCGCGTAGGCGATGTCCGAGTTGCTGCGCTCGACCGCGTAGGGCGAGGCCTTCAGCTCGACGAGGCCGGCGCCGCCAAGCTGGCGCAGCGAGAATTCGCCGAAGAAGTCCGCGCGCCGTTCGCGCTCGAGCTCGGCGGTGACGCCGAACAACCCCTTGGCGCGCACCTCGCGCCAATAGTCGAAGCGGTCGCGCGGCTCTACCTCGTCTGTACACCAGCGAAACACGGCTGCCCCTCGTTTCCGGTGAAATTGTCCAAGAAGAAACAGATTCCAACGCAATCTGCCATAGCCAGATCGTGGAATCGGAGCCGAGCCCCCTTGAACCGTCGTTGCGTCTGGGCCGACTATCACACAGCGGCAGGGGAGCCCATGGACCGCGTTCGAAGGAACCGGCGTAGGGCCGTTCGGCAACGGGAAATTTGCGATGACGCGTCGGTTTTTCGGAATTCTGGCGGCCCTTGGGCTCGCGGCGAGCCTGAGCGGCTTCGCAGCTCCCGCCTATGCCGACAAACGCGTCGCGCTCGTCGTCGGCAACAATGAATACAGGAACGTCCCGAAGCTGCTCAAGGCGGTCAACGACGCTCGCACCATGGGTGACACGCTGAAGCAGCTCGGCTTCTCGGTGATGGTCGCGGAGAACCAGAGCCGGCAGCAATTCTCCGAGACGCTGCTTGCGTTCGACAAGGCAATCGAGCCGGGCGACACCGCGTTCTTCTTCTATGCCGGCCACGGCTTCGAGATCGCCGGCCAGAATTATTTGCTGCCGACCGACGTGCCGGCGGCGACGGAAGGACAGGAAGAGCTGGTGCGCGACGCCTCGATCCTGGCCGACCGTATCGTCGAGCGCTTGCAGAACAAGAAGGCGCGGACCTCGATCCTGGTGTTCGACGCCTGCCGCAACAACCCGTTCGAGCGCAAGGGGACCCGCGCAGTCGCCGGCGGCGGCGGGCTCGCGCCGATGACGCAACTGCCCGAAGGCGTGTTCTCGGTGTTCTCGGCGGGTCCCCGCCAGACCGCGCTCGATCGTCTGTCCAATGATGACACCAATCCGAATTCGGTGTTCACGCGCGCTTTCGCCAAGGAGCTGCTCCAGCCCGGCGAGAACCTCGTGCAGGTTGCGCAGCGCACCCGCCGCCTGGTCAGCGAGATGGCCGACACCGTCAAGCACAGGCAGGTGCCGGTCTATTTCGACCAGATGGTCGACGACGTCTTCCTGAGCGGCACGGCGAAAGACGCCGCCGCGCGGCCGGCCGATCCGCCGCCGCAGAAGCTTGCGGCGCTGCCTCCGGTGTCGGTGCCACAATTGCCGAGGGAGGAGGCCGTCAACGCGCCGATCGCGAGCTTCTCGCGGCACAATGGCGGCTGGAGCGTGGTGTTCTCCTTCGCCGACCCGACGCTCGGCATTTCCTGGCGTATGGCCGGCAAGGGCGATTTCCGCGAGACCGGATTCATCGACACGCTCGATCCGCGCACGCGCAAGCGGATGCCGAACCCGTCGATCGAGCTGCCGCCGGATGCGCAGGCCGGCACCATCGAGGTCCGCTATGTCGATCAGGCCGGCGAGATGCGGGGGCCGTTCCCGATCAGGTTCGATCCCGAGGCCGCGCTGATCCGCGATCAGCGCAAGATCCTCGATATGACGTCGACGAGCTGGCTGTCGTTCCGCGAGTTCAACGGGCTGCTGCTCTATTACACGCACCTCGTATCCTATCGCTGCGCCATCCGCGAGGTACGCATCGGCATCGACACCGCCGTGCCCAACCAGGTGCTGAAGATGCCGCCTTGCGACACGCGCGATCCCAGCGCAATCACCGCCGGCATGCCGCTCTACATGAAGCTCGCGCCAAGCACGCAATCTGTCTCGGTGGAACTGACCTATCGCGACGGCAGCGTCTCGGAGATCAAGAGCTTCCGCAGCGCGAACCGCAGTAATAATTGAGGTCTTCGTTGGCCGCGGCGCAATGAGCGGATGACGGAACATCTTCCGGTGACCTGGATTGTCTGCCAAACCAGGGAGACGATCCATGATCCGCAAATCAATCCTCGTGACGATCGCTTGTGCTGCACTTTCGACGGCCGCCCTCGCGCAAGGTGGCGGCGGGGGAGGTGGTGCCGGCGGTGGTGCGGGGGGCGGTGCCAGTGCCGGCGCCGGCGGCGGATCCGCCACGAGCTCGGGTGCCGGAATGGGCACATCATCCAGCAGTGCCAACTCCGGGCCGTCGGCTCCGTCCGGAATGGGAACGCATGGCACCACCACGGGGGCCAACCTCAACACCAATAATGGCCAGGTCAATCCGAACGTTCAGCCCTCGACTCCGAACGGCAACACGCCGGCAGCAGCGCAGGCCGAGCGAAACATGGGCGTCGGTCATGCCGCCAACGGATTGCCGATCGGCAGCCCTGGCACCGGGACCAGCAATGAGGATCAGAAATAGCTGGTTCCGTTTCAGGCAAGGCCCGCCTTCTGGGGGCCTTTTTGTCGGCGGCTTGTTTGCCGCTGCAAGAACCGGCCAGGACGGGCTTTTGCCTGCAGATTGAGACTGCCTTCGGCCTGAATTGCGCTAGTATCGTCCGGCGGACCTTGATCGATACTCACATCGCGGATCGCGGCGGCAATGACATCCGACCAACAATCCGACGGGACCAAGAGAGTCCGCTGCTGCATCGTCGGCGGCGGGCCGGCCGGCATGATGCTCGGCTATCTCCTGGGGCGGGCCGGCATCGACGTCGTGGTGCTGGAGAAGCATGCCGATTTCTTCCGCGACTTCCGCGGCGACACCGTGCATCCCTCGACGCTTCAGGTGATGGACGAGCTCGGCCTGATCGACGGCTTCCTGAAGCTGCCGCACCAGCGCTTGCAGAAGATCGACGGCCTGTTCGGCGGCACGCCGGTGCGCATCGCCGACCTCAGCCGGCTCCATACGAAATATCCGTTCATCGCCTTCATGCCGCAATGGGATTTTCTGAATTTCCTGCGCGAGGCCGGCAAGCGCTTTGCCTCGCTCGAGGTCATGATGAGCGCGGAGGCGGTCGATCTGATCCGCCGCGGCGAGACGGTCGCCGGCGTGCGGGCGAAGACGCCTGACGGCTTCATCGACATCGAGGCCGATCTCACCATTGCCTGCGACGGTCGGCATTCGACGGTGCGGGAGCGCGCGGGCCTTGCGCTCGAGGAGATCGGCGCGCCGATGGACGTGCTCTGGTTTCGCGCCGGCCGCAGGGCGGACGAGACCGAGAGCGTGTTCGCGCGAGTCGAGCCCGGCAAGATGATGATCACCTTCAACCGCGGCGATTACTGGCAATGCGCCTATGTTATCGCCAAGGGACGGTATGATGCGGTGAAGGCGAGGGGATTGCAGGCGCTGCTCGACGACATCGTGCGCATGGCGCCGATCCTCCGATCCGGCATCACTGACGTGAAGAGCTTCGACGATATCAAGCTGCTCACCGTCGCGATCAACCGTCTGGAGCGCTGGACGCAGCCGGGCCTGCTCTGCATCGGCGACGCCGCGCATGCGATGTCGCCGGTCGGCGGCGTCGGTGTCAATCTCGCAGTGCAGGACGCGGTCGCGACTGCCAATCTGCTGGTGGACAAGCTGCAACATGGCTGCCCGTCCGAGGATGAGCTCGATGCCATCAGGCGTCGCCGCGAGTTTCCGGTGAAGATGACGCAAGCAATGCAGGTGATCGTCCAGAACAACATCATCAGCGGCGCCCTGCAAGGCGGCGACCGACCGCTGAAGGTGCCGCTGATCGTGCGCCTCATCACCGCGCTGCCGTGGCTTCAGGGCATTCCGGCGCGGCTGCTTGCGCTCGGCGTGCGTCCCGAGCATGTGCATTCGAGGGCCGCGCCGGGATCTTAGCGCAGGACTTCGGTAGGAATAACGCCGTGCTAAATCGCGAGCGGCGCGTTGCGCGCCTGCAACAGCGCCGGCGGATTCACAGGCCGACGCGGATTCATCTGCCACGTTAACCGTGTTGATTTCAATTTTAGTAAGAGCCGTCTGTGACCGTATGCCCATCAAAGGACACGGGGTTGTACCATGCGTAATAAATTGATTGCCGCCTTCGCCTGCACGACGGCGCTGGTTTCGACCGGCGCGGCTTCCGCCGCAGATCTCGGTGCGCGCTACACGAAGGCGCCCGCTTATGTCGAGCCGCTGTTCACCTGGACCGGCTTCTATGTCGGCGGCCATATCGGTGGCGCCTGGACCAACGAGCAGTTCACCAACAACGGGACCGGCGCGCCATTCGGCGATCTTTCGCCGGGCGACAGCTTCCGTCAGCGCAATTCGGGCATCATGGGCGGCGCCCAGATCGGCTACAACTGGCAGGCCAACAACTACGTGTTCGGCGTGGAAGGGACGATCTCCGGTCTCGACAACAAGGGTACGGTCGTCAACACCGTGTTTGGCGCCGGGGACGACGTGTTCTCCTGGCGTGCCAACGTGCTCGCGACCGTTGTCGGGCGCGCCGGCTTCGCCGTGCAGAACAACCTTTTCTATATCAAGGGCGGCTATGCCGGCGTGAACAACCGCCTCTCGGTCTCCGACACGGTCGGCGTGGCGACGGGTTCGGGCGAACAGACCCACTGGGCCAACGGCTGGACGGTCGGCGCCGGCTGGGAATACGGCGTCACCCGCAACTGGATCGTCGGCCTCGAATACAATTACGCGGCCTTCGGCAGCCAGACCTATCAGCTCGGCGGCACCTCCGGTAACTACACCTTCGATGCCAAGCCGCGCGACATCCAGTGGGCCGTGGTGCGCGCGAGCTACAAGTTCGACGCGCCGACCATCGCCCGCTACTGAGCACGTCGACGCAACGCGACCAACGATCAAAAAAAGCACTGCCAAAATTCAAAAGCCCCGGCCTGGTCCGGGGCTTTTTTTTGCGTGGCGCAGGTCTCAGGCCATCACCGAGAAGCCGCCATCGACGGGGATCGCGGTGCCCGTGACGAAGTTCGACGCGGGCGAGGCGAGGAAGACGGCGATGCCGGCGAAGTCGTCGATGTCGCCCCAGCGTCCCGCGGGCGTGCGCGCGAGCACGCGCTCGTGCAGGCCCGAGACCTGCTGCCGCGCGCCGCGGGTGAGATCGGTGTCGATCCAGCCCGGCAGGATGGCGTTGACCTGGATGTTGTCGGGCGCCCAGGCGTTGGCGCAGGCGCGGGTGTACTGCACGATGCCGCCCTTGCTCGCCGCATAGGCCGTCGCGAAGCTTGCACCGAAGATCGACATCATCGAGCCGATATTGATCACCTTGCCGTTGCCGGACGCCTTCAGCGCCGGATAGGCCAGTTTCGAGCACACGAAGGCGCTGGTGAGGTTGGTGTCGATCACCTTGTTCCACTCGTCGAGCTCGAGCTCGTGCGGCGGCTTGCGGATGCTCATGCCGGCATTGTTGACGAGGATGTCGATGCGGCCGAGTTCTCTGACGACGCGGTCGACCATGGCCGCGACCGCCGCCTTGTCGGTCACGTCGGTGGCGATGGCGATCGCCTTCACGCCGCGCTGGCTGAGATCGGCCACGGCGGCGGCGGACTTAGTCTCGTTGCGTCCGACCACGGCAATGTCGGCGCCGGCATCGGCAAGGCCGCGCGCCATGCCGAGCCCGATGCCGCCATTGCCTCCCGTGACCATCGCGACCTTGCCGCGGAGATCGAACCGGCTGGATGTCATGCTTTCAGTACCTTTTCTTGCCCTGGTTTCTTCTATTGGCTGCTCTGCCAGATCAGCACCAGCCCGAAGGCGGCGATGGCTGCGCCATAGCCGGCCCATTGCAGCTGGTTGACCATGAAGCTCGATCGCGGCCACGGAACGGTGCCCGTGCCCTGTCCGATCCAGAGCAGCCCGACGGCAGTCGCAAGCAGGCCTGCAACCAGCAGCAATCTCCGCATGGATTCCTCCCATCGGTCCGCTTCTGTCAGCGGCGCGGCGATGAAGGATCGGCGCGCTGCGAAAGCTTGAGCGCACACTAACCGTAGCTTCGGTTCGGATACAATGGCACCGGCGGCAAAGCCGCCGGCGGGGGAGGAAGCGTGTCCCTGGAAAGGCAATTCGCGGCTAGACGATCGGCAGTACCGATAGTCGGCGAGCGGAGCCCGGCTCGCCGTACAAGTCGATGCAGGCGAGCCTCGGCCGCTCGGCCCAAAAACGAAAAAGCCCCGGCGATGCCAGGGCTTTGACGTTTGATCGTGAGATCGGATCAGTACTTCGCGACGACCGGACCGGTCCAGTTGAAGCGGTAGACCAGCGAGGTCGAGATCGTCTGGTTCCAGCTGTTGGCGCGGATGCTGTTCACGCCGGTCGGCAGGCCCGTGGCATCGGAGATCTCATCCTGAGTCTTGGCATTGTAGAAGGCCGAACGGTACTCGGTCTTCATGAACCAGCCGGGCGAGGTGATGCCGAAGATGTTCAGGCTGTTCTCCACGCCGCCGCCGATGAACCAGCCGTGGCGATCGTAGCTGTTGAGGTGGCCGCCCACGGGCGTACCGCCCAGCGTGGTGAAATTGGTCTGTCCGAAGTGAGCGCCGGAGTAGCCGCCGTTGACGTAGGAGAGAACGTTCGGGGCGACCAGCCAGCCGAGGCGAACACCCGCGGCCCAGGAGGTTTCCAGCTTCTGGTTGCCAGTGATGCCGAGGGTCGGATCCTGGATGGTGGCGCGGATGCTGCCGAACTGACCGTCGGCGAACACACCAGCGACCCAGGTGCCGCTGAACTGCCAGTCGTAACCGGCGCCGACGGTGCCGAACCAGCCCGAACCGCCCTGGCGCTGGGTGATCGTCAGCGGGGTGCCCGTGGTGGTGTCGACAACGCTTTGGTCGGCATTCGAGAGGCCGCCGCCGCCACCGCCGAACACGTAGAAGCCGGTCCAGTTCGCGACGGGCGCGGGCATCGGAGCCTTCACGTAGGGACGGGCCGCAAGGTCGGCCGCCGAGGCCGAACCGGTCATCGCCGCAACCGCCGTCAGAGCGAGCAAAGTCTTCTTCATGTCAAAATCCCCAACCTTGGTCCGGCGCAGCAGGCGCGAGCGCACTGAATTCGTGTCATCTGATGACCCGAACTATAGACGGTTCTTGCCGAAATGCTGTTGCCGGGCAGGCACAGTCGCTGGAAAACGCCGGTGCTTGGGTATTTGAGGCGCGATTGCTCGTAGTCAGAAAAGATTAGAAATTTCAATGAGTTGTAGGAGTTTGAGGGTTTCAATCTGAGGTAACATCTCGTTAGCAAATCGGCGCTGTCCGAAAGGGATGCAATCCTGCCTCGGCTTTTGAGCTCCCGGGTCGATGGCTGAGTCGCCCGGTCCGAACGCGAATCGAGCCATCCGGGCGGGGCCGATTTCGTGGTGGACCAAAAAGCAAAAAGCCCCGGCCGAGGCCGGGGCTGGTGTTCGAAGCAGCGGCGGCTCAGTACTTCGCCATCACTGGACCACCGAACTTGTAGCTGACGCGGCCCAGCACGGACCAGGCATCGAATTTGGTGCTGTGATTGCTGAACACCCCCGCCAAAGCGTTGGTTGCGAGGACCCGGCTCTCCTGCAAACCGCCGCAACAATTGCCGAAATCATAGTAGTTGCCTTCGACACCGACGATCCAGTTCGGCGTAGCCATCCACTCCAATCCGCCGCCCACCGTCCAACCAACGCGAGTTTCGCTGCGCTCGTTGTAGTCGAACGTATCCTCGATCCTCGTCCACAGATCGGCGAAAGCGACACCGCCCTTGACATAGAAGAGCACCGGGCCGCTGGTCACACCGAGACGCGGCGTCACAGTCGCCATCCAACGCATCTTGGCGTGGAAAGTATCGCTTGCCGGGAAGAACGGGCTGATCGCATTGGTGCTGATGTCCGTGTAGGAACCGGATCCCTCGATGCCGAGCACGAACTTGTCGATCTGCCAGTTGTAGCCGGCATGGCCACCAACCATGAAACCATCTGCCTTCAGACCGAAGCTCTGACCCGGCAGCGTATTGTAATGACCGACGCCGACGAAGTCGAAGCGCGGATCGGATTCGATCCAGCCGCCGTGCACACCGAGATAGAATCCGCTCCAGTTGTAAGCGGCCACCACAGGTGGAGGAGCCTTCGTATAGGGTCGCGCTGCGAGATCAGCGGCAGAGGCACCGGCCGTGCCGAGCAGGAGCGCCAGAAGCGATAAACCTAGCTTTCTCATTTTCAATCACTCCGATGAAGAATGAATGGAAAATAGCGTAGGCCCGCGCAGGACGGCTGTAGTCTTGACGACACATTGGGTTGTGAATGGCTGTTCTTGCGCCCTCGAAGGGCGTGCCACATTGTCGCAATTCGGTTCCCGCTGACGTCGGCAGCAGAGTAGTGTCGCAAGCGTCCAAGCTGGGCATTTCAACGCGCGAAGAATCGCGAGATTCGAGTGTGGGCGCGAACCGTCTCACTGTCGATGTCAGAACGCGAAAGGCCCCGGCGAATTGTCCGGGGCCGGTGCGGGATTGCGGTCAATGCCTCAGACGTCCAGCAGCTCTTCGCTGGCAAATTCGGCCTTGTCCGAGATGAAGGCGAAGCGCGCCTCGGCCCTGGTGCCCATCAGGCGCTCCACGGAATCGGCGGTGGTGTCGCGATCGTCGGCGAGCAGCACCACCTTGAGCAGCGTGCGCTTGCCCGGATCCATGGTGGTTTCCTTGAGCTGCGCCGGCATCATCTCGCCGAGGCCTTTGAAGCGGTTCACCTCGACCTTGGCGTTGGCGTTGAACGCGCTCTTGATCAGCTCTTCCTTGTGCTTGTCGTCGCGCGCGTACACCGACTTCGTGCCGTGCGTCAGCTTGTAGAGCGGCGGCACCGCGAGGAAGAGGTGGCCCTGGTCAATCAAGGGCCGCATCTGCCGGTAGAAGAATGTGATCAGGAGCGATGCGATGTGGGCGCCGTCGACGTCGGCGTCGGTCATGATGATGATGCGCTGGTAGCGCAGATCCTCTTCGCGGTAATGCGCGAGCTGGCCGCAGCCGATCGCCTGCACCAGATCGGAGAGCTGGGCGTTCGCCGTCAGCTTGTCCTTGCCGGCGGAGGCGACGTTGAGGATCTTGCCGCGCAGCGGCAGCACGGCCTGGGTCTTGCGGTCGCGCGCCTGCTTGGCACTGCCGCCGGCCGAGTCGCCCTCCACGATGAACAGCTCGGAGCCTTCGGTGCCGGCGTCGGTGCAGTCGGCGAGCTTGCCGGGCAGGCGCAGCTTCTTGCCGGCGGTCTTGCGCGCCGTCTCCTTCTCCTGGCGGCGGCGCAGCCGCTCCTCGGCGCGGTCGATGACGAAGTCGAGCAGCCGGTTGGCCATGTTCGGATTACCCGACAGCCAATGGTCGAACGGATCCTTCATCGCCTGCTCGACGATGCGCTGCGCTTCTGCGGTGGCGAGACGATCCTTGGTCTGGCCCTGGAATTCGGGCTCGCGCACGAACACCGAAAGCATTACGGCGGCTCCGACCATCACGTCTTCGGAGGTGACGGAGGCCGCGCGCTTGCCCTGGCCGACGCGCTCGGCGTGATCCTTCAGGCCGCGCAGCAATGCGCTGCGCAGGCCGGATTCATGGGTGCCGCCATCCGGCGTCGGCACGGTGTTGGTGTAGGAGGAGAGGAAGCCGTCCGCATCCGCGGTCCAGGCCACCGCCCATTCGCAGGCGCCGTGCGCGCCGTTGCGGCCCGATTTGCCGGAGAAGATGTCGGGATGCACCAGCGTGTCGGCGTGGATCGCCGCGGCGAGATAGTCCTTGAGGCCGCCGGGGAAGTGGAACGTCGCTTCCGGCGGCACGTCCTCGATGCCCTTGAGCAGCTCGGGCGCGCAATTCCAGCGAATCTCGACGCCGCCGAACAGATAGGCTTTCGAGCGCGTCATCTTGAACAGGCGCTGCGGCTTGAACGCGGCCTTAGGCCCAAAGATGTCGGTGTCGGGCTTGAAGCGCACGCGCGTGCCGCGGCGGTTGTTGACCTTGCCGAGGTCCTCGAGCTTGCCCTTCGGATGGCCGCGCTCGAACGACATGCGGTAGAGTTTCTGGCTGCGCGCGACCTCGACCTCGAGACGCGAGGAGAGGGCGTTCACCACGGAGATGCCGACGCCGTGCAGACCGCCCGAGGTCTCGTAGACCTTGCTGTCGAACTTGCCGCCCGAATGCAGCGTGCACATGATGACTTCGAGCGCCGACTTCTTCGGGAACTTCGGATGAGGATCGATCGGGATGCCGCGGCCGTTGTCGGTCACGGTCAGGAACCCGTCAGCGCTCAGATCGACTTCGATGAAGGTCGCGTGCCCGGCCAGCGCTTCGTCCATCGAGTTGTCGATGACTTCGGCGAACAGGTGATGCAGCGCCTTCTCGTCGGTGCCGCCGATATACATGCCGGGCCGGCGCCGCACCGGTTCCAGGCCTTCGAGCACCTCGATGTCGGCCGCGGTGTAGTCGGCTTCGCCGCCGCTCGCGCGCGGCGCCGCCTTGGCGGCGCGGGGTTTCGGCTCGTCGCCGCCGAAAAAGTCGTCTTTTGCTTTGGGCTTCAACTGCTTGGACATATATCTTGATGCGTTTTGAGGGCCGCATGAGCGGCGAATCGGTTAGGCCGACTATGCCACTTCTGCCTTGGAAAGGTTACCGCAGGCGGGCCTGGCGGTGTGGGTTGGGCGTCGATCCCGGCGATTTTACGCCGCAGGCCCACAAGTTCCCGGCAATTTGACGGGTCACTCCGGTCCATGTCGGGCTTTGTGACTTGATGTCACACAAGTCCTTGGCTTACCAGTCCTTTTCATCGAGCAGCACCTTGAGATGGGGCGGGAAGGCTATTTTTGATGGAGCAGTTTGCGCACGCCCTGGCTGATTTCGTGCGCGTTCACCAGGCTTGGGCGGCGCCGATCGTGTTCCTGCTCGCCTTCGGAGAGTCCCTTGCGTTCATCTCGCTGCTGGTTCCGGCCTGGGGCGCGCTGGTGGCCATCGGCGCGCTGATCGGGGTCAGCGGCATCAGCTTCTTTCCGGTCTGGATCGCCGGCGGCCTCGGCGCGGCGCTGGGTGACTGGGTCTCCTACTGGTTCGGCTATCGCTACAAGGAGAGGGTTGCCCAGATGTGGCCGCTCTCGCGCTATCCGGACCTGCTGCCCAGAGGCGAGGCTTTCGTGCGCAGCTGGGGCATACCCAGCATCTTCATCGGGCGCTTCTTCGGCCCTTTGCGTGCCTCCGTGCCGCTCGCGGCCGGCATCTTCGAGATGCCCTATTGGAGTTTCCAGGCCGCCAATTTCGTCTCGGCCCTGATCTGGTCGGCCGTGCTCCTGCTGTTCGGTGACGTGCTCGCCAAGATCATGGAATGGATCTGGCGGGTGATCTGACAACCGTCGCCTTGACGGGAACCCGATCTGGCCTTATAGCCGCGCGCCATGATCAACGCCGCGACCATCCTGTTCGCCCGTCGCCGCCGCCGCAGTCTAGCGGTTTGGGCGGTCGATCGCGTTTGAGATCATCGTCTTTGCCGCTGGATCCGATCCGCGGCAATCTCTCTCCTGTCAGCGCGATCTGATCCGGTGGCTCCCCCGAGGAGGCCCAGCAGGAGACCACGATGTACACGCCACCCCATTTCAAGCAGGACCGCGCCGCGAGCCTGAAGTTCGCCGACGAGCGCGGCTTCGGCACCATGTGCGCCTTCGACGGCAAGAAGCCGATTGCTTCGCCGCTGCCGTTCTATTTGACCTACGCCGCCGACGGCACGCCGCAGGCTGCCTTTCATGTCGCCCGTCACAATCCGCTGCTAAAGCTTGCGGATGGCGCGACCTCGTGGCTGCTCGCGGTCAACGGGCCCGATGCCTATGTATCGCCGGACTGGTACGTCTCGCCGGACCAGGTGCCGACCTGGCTCTATCAGTCGGTGCATCTGAGCGGGCCGGTGCGGCTGTTGTCGGACGACGAGCTGTCGGTGCAGGTCGACACGCTCAGCGACAAGTTCGAGAGCTGGCTGTTGCCGAAGAAGCCGTGGACATCGGCGAAGATGACGGCGGGTCGGCTGGAGACGATGAAGAAGGGGATCGTGGGGCTGGTGATGACGGTTGAGGAGGTCGAAGGCAGCTTCAAGCTGAACCAGCACAAATCGGACGCCGACCATGTAGCGATCGCCGATGCGCTCAGCGCCGGCGATGCCGACGCCAGGCAGATCTCGCATTTGATGCGGCAGGCCAGGCCGCAAGCCTTCGCAGAGCAAGCCTTCGCAGAACAAGCTTTTGCAGACGACACGAACATGCTCGAAAGGAGCGCGCCATGAGCCTTTCTGAAACCGGCCTCGCTGAGACCACGAAAACCCCGACCACCAGCGTGGCCAAGAAGCCCGCGACCGTCTTCGTCGACGGCGGCTCCGGCACCACCGGGCTCGGCATCAACGAGCGGCTGAAGCTCCAGAACGATGTCGTCGTGAAGACCATTGCCGACGACAAGCGCAAGGACCCCGCGGCCAAGAAGGCGCTGATGGAGGAGGTGGACCTCGTCATCCTCTGCCTGCCGGACGATGCCGCCAAGGAAACGGTCGCTCTTGTCGACAGCATGGGCACTTCTGCGCCGAAAGTGCTGGATGCTTCGACCGCGTACCGGGTCGCGCCGGACTGGGCCTATGGCTTTCCCGAACTGACACCGGACCAGGCCGGCAAGATCAAGGCGGCGAAGAAGGTCTCCAATCCCGGCTGCTATCCGACCGGCGCGATCGCGCTGCTGCGACCGATCGTCGATGCCGGCCTGCTGCCATCAGATTATCCCGTCACCGTCAACGCAGTGAGCGGCTATTCCGGCGGCGGCAAGTCGATGATCGCAAGCTTCGAGGATGGCAGCGCACCGTCCTTCGAGTTGTACGGTCTCGGCTTCGAGCACAAGCATCTGCCGGAGATGCAGCTCTACTCCAACCTGACGCGGCGGCCGATCTTCATTCCCTCGGTCGGCAACTACCGGCAGGGCATGCTGGTCTCGGTGCCGCTGCAGCTCGACACGCTGCCGGGCAAGCCCGGCGGTGCCGACCTGCAAGCGGCGATGGCAAAGCGTTATGCCGGTTCGAAATACGTCAAGGTGATGCCGCTCCAGAACGAGGCGACCAGGGGCGGCCGGCTCGAACCGGAGGCGCTGAACGAGACCAACATGCTCGAGCTCTTCGTCTTCGCCAGCGACAAGTATCATCAGGCGTTGCTGGTCGCCCGGCTCGACAATCTCGGCAAGGGCGCGTCCGGCGCAGCCGTGCAGAACATGCGGCTGATGCTGGGCCTTGCTGATCAGTAGGGCACTCTCATGCCCCGGACGCGGCGCAGCACTTCTTCAGTGATGCGCTGCAGAGCCGGGGCCCATATTTCCAGCTTCGTTTGCAGCCTTCTGGGTCCCGGCTCGCGCTTTGCGCGTCCGGGACACAAGGTCACAGAACCCTAAAGATCGCCAGCGCCAGCACGGCCTGCGCGAGGAAGCCGACGGTGAAAGCCAGCGTGCGGAACACCGGGATTCCCATCGCGTAGACGATGAGATGCGCGACGCGCGACCAGAAATAGACGGCGCAGGCGAGCACGGTCCATTTCGTGGAATAGTCGATCGCGTTCAGGATCAGCACCAGCGGCGCGAAGATCACGAGGTTCTCGACCGCGTTGTCATGCGCGAACATCAACCGGTTCGCCCACTCCGCCTGCGGCTTGTCGCCGCGCGACGGGTTGGCCATGGCACCGCTGAGCCCGCGAACCTGGCAGCGATTGATGATGTAGGGAATCCAGAGAATCCCGGTCAGGATCACCGTCAGTGTCAGCCAGAACAATTCGCGCGTCATAGTCCGATCCCCTCTGTCGCCGCGGTGCTGCAAGCGAGCTTACACAAGCGCGGGAGATTCCGCTATGCGCGAACCCTGACATAGCTGCCGGGCGCGTCCTCGATCGGTGGGAATGCTTCGCTGCCGACCGCGCGAGCCGGTACTTCCTCGGGATCGAGCCCGCCCAGCCATTGGCGCCAGTCCAGCCACCATGAGCCCTTGTGCTCCACGGCGCCCTTCATCCACTGCGCGATATTGACGTCCTTGATGTTGTCGTTGGTCCAGTATTGGTACTTGTTCGAGGCGGGCGGATTGACCACGCCTGCGATGTGGCCCGAGCCGGACAGGACGTACTTCACCGGACCGCCGAAGAACTGTGAGCCGTACAGCACTGATTCAGCGGGCGCGATGTGGTCTTCGCGGGTGGCAAGATTGTAGACGGGCACCTTCACCTTGGACAGATCGAGCAGGGTGTTGTCCAGCACCATCGTGCCGGTCGACAGGCGGTTCTCCAGATAGCAGTTGCGCAAATAGTAGGAATGGTTCGCCTGGGTCATCCGTGTCGCGTCGGAGTTCCAGTGCAACAGGTCGAACGCGCTCGGCTGCTGGCCCTTCAGATAGTTGCTGACGACGTAGGACCAGATCAGGTCATTCGAGCGCAGCATGTTGAAGGCCATCGCCATCTTCGAGCCTTCGAGCACGCCGGCTGCCTTCATGTCCTGCTCGAGCGCTGCGATCTGCTCCTCGTCGACGAACACGAGGAGGTCGCCGGCATGGGTGAAGTCGATCTGGGCGGCGAAGAACGTCGCGGACGACACGCGCTGGCGGCGCTTCTCGGCGAGCCAGGCCAGCGTGGTCGCCAGCATGGTGCCGCCGACGCAATAGCCCGCGGTGTGCACCTTCATCTCGCCGGTGACCTTCTCGATCACGTCCATCGCCGTGAGCGGGCCCTCCTTCATGTAGTCTTCCCAGCTCTTGTTGCCGAGCCGCTTGTCGGGATTGACCCATGAGATCACGAACACGGTGATGCCCTGGTCGACGCACCACTTGATGTAGGATTTCTCCGGTTTCAGATCGAGGATGTAGAACTTGTTGATCCAGGGCGGCACGATCAGGAGCGGGGTGCGCAGCACGGTCTCCGTGGTCGGAGCGTACTGGATCAGCTGCATCATCTCGTTCTGGTAGATCACCTTGCCCGGCGTCGTCGCCATGTTGACGCCGACGACGAGATTGTCCGGATCGGACTGGCGGATCTTCAGCATGCCCTTGCCCGCCGCGATGTCCTCGGCCAGCATCCTCAGGCCACGCGCGAGATTCTCGCCGCTGCTCGCCACCGTCTCGCGCAGCACCTCCGGATTGGTCAGCACGAAGTTGGAGGGCGATAGTGCGTTGATGACCTGCTGGACATAAAACTCCGCCTTGCGGCGGGTCTGCGGATCGAGCCCTTCGGCATCCCGCACCAGCTCCTGCGCCCATTTGGTCGTGAGCAGATAGAGCTGCATGACGAAGTCGAAGAACTGGTTGGACTTCCATTCCGGATCGGCAAAGCGCTTGTCGCGCGGCGAGGGCGCAATCGCGGGCTGGGCGTCCTGACCGGCCATGCGGCGCACCGCCGAGCCCCAGAGGTCGAGATAGTCCTTCGCGAGCTTGGTCTGGAGATCGGAGGAGCGGGATGTATCCGACAGCCAATATTCGGCGACCGACGTGAAGGTCTTGACGACCTCGGCAAGCTCGGCCGGCGGGCGATCCTGCACTTCGCCGCTCTCGCGCGGCTTGAGGTAGGCGGCGAGCGCCTTGCCGCCGCTCTCCATCGCCCGCGCGACATTCATCGCGAAGGCTTCCGCGTCGAACTTCGTCCCAGGTTTCGGCGTGTCGGTCGTGGCCATGCTCATGAGCTGAACAGTAACGATTCATTCCGTATTCGTCACCGCGAAGCTCGCATGTTTGACGTTAAACACTCTCGAAGATGTGTTGCACTGCGACAAATCTTCTTGGTTCCGTCACAATCGGGCCGCACCGCTCGGCTTGGTGGGGACTGGCTGTTTTCTCGCTCACGCCATTTGGGCAGCAATGGTTTGAGCTTGGGCGCGGTCTTGGGTAAGGTTGCCCGGGGCCGTGCTTTGGGACGAGTAGGGGATTTCCCAAGTGTTGGCGTTGTGGGACCTGCAAAAGACGCTGCCGATTTGCGGGGCGCTGCTGATCGCGGCGCTCGCTCTGGGCGGCTGCTCGAGCCAGCTCGCGGATCTGACACCCGCGGATGCGCAGGCGTCTGCCAGGGAGCCCGGCAGCTATCTGCCGGTGCATGACCTGCCTCCGGATCGCGATCAGGCGGTCATCCCGCCGGAGCAGCGCGCCAAAATCGAGGCCGAGCTCGCCGCGGCGCGCGACCGCCAGGCGGTGGCTGCCAAGGACGCCAAATGAGGCGCTGCAAGGTAATCGCTGGCGCCTCCGCCTTGCCGTGCTAAAAGACTTCGGTTCAGCCAAGAGTCAGAACGAACGACTTCAGTCTCCGTCGTCGACGATTGCTCTAAGTATTTGATTGTGAGTGATTTTCGCGATGACAATGAGCGCCTTGTCGAAGGGCCCTCGTGGCCTGTCGATTCTGTCCTGACCGGTTGCCCGGAGCCCTGGAGAGCCATGGAAGAGTTTTACCGCATCCGTCGCCTGCCGCCTTATGTGTTCGAACAGGTCAACCGGGCCAAGGCGGCCGCGCGGAATGCCGGTGCCGACATCATCGACCTCGGCATGGGTAATCCCGACCTGCCGGCACCGCCGCATGTGCTGGAGAAGCTGAAGGAGACGCTGGGTAAGCCGCGCACCGACCGCTACTCGGCCTCCCGCGGCATCCCCGGACTGCGCAGGGCCCAGGCCGCCTATTACGCCCGCCGCTTCGGGGTGAAGCTGAACCCCGACACCCAGGTCGTGGCGACGCTGGGCTCGAAGGAAGGCTTCGCCAACGTGGCGCAGGCGATCACCGCGCCCGGCGACGTGATCCTCTGTCCGAACCCGAGCTATCCGATTCACGCCTTCGGCTTTTTGATGGCGGGCGGCGTGATCCGCTCGGTGCCCTCCGAGCCGACGCCGCAATTCTTCGAGGCTGTGGAGCGGGCGATCGTGCATTCGATCCCCAAGCCCCTGGCGCTGGTCGTCTGCTATCCCTCGAACCCGACCGCCTATGTCGCGAGCCTCGATTTCTACAAGGATCTCGTCGCCTTTGCGAAGAAGCATGAGATCCTGATCCTGTCCGATCTCGCTTATGCCGAGGTCTATTTCGACGAGAACAACCCGCCGCCCTCGGTGCTCGAGGTGCCCGGCGCGATGGATGTCACCGTCGAATTCACCTCGATGTCGAAGACCTACTCGATGGCCGGTTGGCGCATGGGGTTTGCGGTCGGCAATGAGCGCGTGATCGCGGCGCTCGCCCGCGTCAAATCCTACCTCGACTACGGCGCGTTCACGCCGGTCCAGGTCGCGGCGACCGCCGCGCTGAACGGTCCGGACGATTGCATCAAGGAGATGCGCGACACCTACCGCAAGCGCCGCGACGCGCTGGTGGAATCGTTCGGGCGCGCCGGCTGGGAGATTCCGCCGCCGCAGGCCTCGATGTTCGCCTGGGTGCCGCTGCCGGAAGCCTTCCGCAGCGTCGGCAGCATGCAGTTCGCGACCCTGATGGTGGAGAAATCCGGCGTTGCGGTCTCGCCCGGCGTCGGCTTCGGTGAGCATGGTGAAGGATATGTCCGCATCGCCATGGTGGAAAACGAGCAACGGATCAGGCAGGCCGCGCGCGGCGTGCGCCGCTTCCTTGAAAGCGGCATCGAAACGTTGCACAACGTCGTTCCGCTCGCCAATCGGCGTTGAGTTCTCTTCGGCAGGTTTTCTAAGACATCATGGTTGCACCCCTGAAAGTGGGTATAGCGGGGCTCGGCACCGTGGGCGCCGAAGTTATCCGTTTGATTGAAACGCAGGCGCGCGTGCTCGCGGGCCGCAGTGGCCGCGGCATTCGCGTCGTCGCCGTCACCGCGCGCTCGAAGGCGAAGAAGCGCGGCATCGATCTGCGCGGCGTCGAATGGGCGAAAGATCCACTTGCCCTCGCCACCCATCCCGAGGTCGACTGCTTCGTCGAACTGATGGGCGGCGCGGGCGACCCGGCGCTGTCGGCGGTCGAAGCCGCGCTGAACGCCGGCAAGTCGGTCGTCACCGCCAACAAGGCGCTGCTGGCCAGGCACGGCCTCAAGCTCGCCAAGGCGGCTGAAAAGCACGGCGGCGCGCTGAATTTCGAGGCAGCGGTCGGCGCTGCGATCCCGGTCATCAAGACCTTGCGCGAGGGTCTCGCCGGAACCGGGATCAACCGCGTCTACGGCATCCTCAACGGCACCTGCAACTACATCCTGACGAGGATGGAGCAGGAAGGCCTGTCCTTCGCCGAATGCCTGAAGGACGCGCAGCGGCTCGGCTATGCCGAGGCCGATCCGTCCTTCGACGTCGACGGCCACGACACCGCGCAGAAGCTCGCCATTCTCGCCAGCCTCGCCTTCGGCACGAAAGTTGCTCAAAGCGCGGTGTATGTCGAAGGTATCTCATCCATCGCGCCCGAAGATCTTCGCGCCGCCGCCGATCTCGGTTACCGCGTCAAGCTGCTCGGCGTCGCGGTTCGCACCGCCAAGGGCATCGAGCAGCGCGTGCATCCGACCATGGTTCCCAAATCCTCCTCGATCGCGCAGGTGATGGGTGTCACCAACGCGGTCACGATCGACGGCGAGGGCATTCCGCCGATCACGCTGGTCGGCCCCGGTGCAGGCGGTGCCGCGACGGCGTCCGCGGTCGTCGCCGACATCGCCGACGTCGCGCGCGGCATCCGCGCCAATCCTTTCGGCCGGCCGATCGCGCAGCTGCGCGACACCAGGAAGGCGCCGATGGAGCGGCACGAGGGCGGTTATTACATCCGCCTGCTGGCGCGCGATTTCCCCGGTACTGCGGCCGCGATCGCGACCCGGCTTGCCGAGCAGAAGATTTCGATCGAGTCGATCGTGCAGCGTCATCCCAATGGCGGTGTTGCGTCCGATAACGGCAAGGCGGTCCCCGTGCCGGTCATCCTGATCACCTACGCCACGCACGAGGACGCCGTGCGTCGCGCGCTTGCCGCCGTGCAAAAGGATAAGGTGATCAGCGGACGGCCGCAGGTGATCCGGATCGAGAAGAACTGAGGCGGTTCGGACGAACGAACCGGGGGCGTTGCGAGTTGATGCGGGCAGAGACTTCTGTCCCGAACCTGTTTGAAGGAGTGAGCCGATGTCGACCCATATTTCAGTCCCGCCGCAAGCGTTGCTCGAGCGCATTCTCACGCTGGAGATCGTGCGGGTGACGGAGCGGGCGGCGGTGTCGTCGGCGCGACTGCGCGGGCACGGCAACGAGAAGCAGGCTGATCAGGCCGCCGTGGACGCCATGCGCCGCGAGCTCAACAAGCTGCCGATCGAAGGCACCATCGTGATCGGCGAAGGCGAGCGCGACGAGGCGCCGATGCTCTTCATCGGCGAGAAGGTCGGGATGAATGCCGGTCCCCAGGTCGACATCGCGGTCGACCCGCTCGAAGGCACCACGCTCTGCGCCAAGAACATGCCGGGCGCGATCGCCACCATGGCGATGGCCGACGGCGGCACGCTGCTGCATGCCCCCGACGTCTACATGCAGAAGCTCGCGATCGGCCCCGGTTACGACAAGGGCGTCGTCGATCTCGATGCGAGCCCTGCCGACAACGTCCGCCGCCTCGCCAAGGCCAAGGGCGTCAAGCCGGAAGGCATCACCGTTCTCGTGCTCGACCGTCCGCGTCATGCCGACATCATCGCGAGCGTGCGCTCGACCGGCGCCGCCGTGCGCCTGATTACCGATGGCGACGTCGCCGGCGTGATCCATTGCGCCGACCCTGATAACACCGGCGTCGACATGTATCTCGGCACCGGTGGTGCGCCGGAAGGCGTGCTCGCGGCCGTGGCGCTGCGCTGCATCGGCGGCCAGATGCAGTGCCGCCTGATCCTCGACTCCGAGGAGAAGCGCGAGCGCGCCGCCAAGATGGGCGTCAACGATCCCAAGATGATCTACGGCATCGAGGATATGGCGCGCGGCGACTGCCTGTTCGCCGCCACCGGCGTCACCACGGGCTCGCTGCTGTCAGGCGTCAAGTTCCGCAAGGACGGCGTGATCGAGACCGAGACGGTGGTGATGCGTTCCGTCACCGGCACCGTGCGCTACATCAAGGCCGAGCACCGCGAGCTGGCGAAGTTCCATTTGGACTGATGTTCTCGGTCATTCCGGGGGCGATGGGACCGCGCGAAGCGCGGCCCTGAGAACCCGGAAGCCAGAGATTGTAGCGCGAGATTCCGTGATGGCGCTCTGCGCGCCCCGGAATGACCACGACAAGAACAAGAGGAAGCGCATGTCCGATCTCTCCGCCGTCAAGGCCCTCGTGTTCGACGTGTTCGGCACCGTCGTGGATTGGCGCACCAGCCTCATCACCGACTTCATGTGGTGGGGCAAGCAGCGCGGCGTCAGCGCTGATTGGACCGCGCTCGTCGACGGCTGGCGCGGCATGTACGTCGCCTCCATGGATGACGTGCGCAAGCATCCCGAGCGCGGCTATGTCATGCTCGATGACCTGCACCGCCGCTCGCTGGAGAAGCTGGTCGAGAAGTTCGCGGTCAAGGGCCTCACGGATGCCGATCTCGATTACCTCACCAAGGGCTGGCACCGCCTCCATCCCTGGCCCGACAGCGTCGCGGGCCTGACGCGGCTCAAGACGAAATTCGTGATCGCGCCGCTCTCGAACGGCAACGTCGCGCTCCTCACCAACATGGCGAAGTTCGCCGGCTTGCCGTGGGATCTCGTCATGTCGGCCGAGCTGTTCGAGCACTACAAGCCGGATCCGGAAACCTATCTCGGCGCCGCGCGCCTGCTCTGCCTCAAGCCGGAAGAGGTGATGATGGTCGCCGCCCACAACGGCGATCTCGCCGCTGCGCAGAAGAACGGGCTGAAGACCGCCTTCGTGGCGCGGCCGACGGAATACGGGCCGTTGCAGAAGGTGGACTTCGAGGCGACCGGCAATTGGGATATCGTCGCGAAGGATTTCGGCGGGATCGCCGACAGGCTCGGCTGCTGAGCGGTCCTAAACGCGCGATCACACGGCTGCCTGCGGCTCCTGCGCCTCAGGCGCGCAGAACATCGCAATCGCAAGGTCGATCCGCTTGTCCAGCGCACGCCGGTTGGGCCGGAAGCTGTCGTCGGTCAGCAGCCTGAAATGATCGTGGCTGAACACCATGCCGAGCAGCATCTCGGCGACGGAGCGCGGCGGCAGGCCTTCGAGGCGCGGCTCGAGACGAACGGCCTTCAGCATGTCGGCGATGTCGTCCGTGCCATTCTCCAGAATGACCTCCGCGAACATGCGGCCAAGGCCCGGTGAGGCCTGGCGCTCGCCGATGATCAGGCGATGCAGTGCGATCTCGCCGGCGGCCAGCGCCACGTCCGCAATCTTCCGAAGGGCGTGTCGCAGCGGGCCGATGGTGGCCCCTCGATCGGCGCGTCCGCGAAATGCACCGGCGGCAGGCTGCGCAACAGCATGGCGCGGAACAGCTCGGTCTTGCTCTCGAACAGCTTATAGAGCGTCTTCTTCGACATCCCCGCGGCGCCGGCGACCCGCTGAGTAGATCGCAGGGCCGGCGACATGCATCGCCCGGCCTGATCCTGGAAGCTGCGACGGCCTCCGCATCGGGCCGGCAGCGGCACCGATGTCAGCTCCTGGAGACCGCGCTCGCGGCCTTGCGGATCACGTCAAGGACCACATCCGGCTTCGACAGCATGGGAACGTGGGACGAGGTGACTTCGGTCACGGTGGCGTTCATGCGCGTCGAGACAGCACGCTGCAGGTCCGGGTGAACCGTCTGGTCCCGGATCGCGAGGACATACCAGCTCGGCTTGGATCTCCACGCCGTGCCATCGACCTTCTGGTCGAAGAGGTCTGCCACCGGCGCGCCCTGCGTCGCATAG
This sequence comes from Bradyrhizobium sp. CCBAU 53415, assembly GCF_028128735.1. Lineage (NCBI taxonomy): Bacteria > Pseudomonadati > Pseudomonadota > Alphaproteobacteria > Hyphomicrobiales > Nitrobacteraceae > Bradyrhizobium > Bradyrhizobium sp. CCBAU 53415. The sequence continues at coordinate 1,685,444 of NZ_LBJF01000027.1, forward strand.
ACCAGCTTCTGCTCGGCCTCGGGCAGGTCTCCGGCAAAATGCTTGACGCCGCTTGGCTTCAACCAGATGCGCCCCTGCGGCGCGTCGAGATGGCTGAACACCTCTGTCGTCGGAAACTTGGCGAGCTGGCTCTGGGAGGTTTCGTCGGCATCGGGCGCGAGCGCTGCGATGTAGACCAGCGCGGCCACCCGCGGATCGGTTCCGGCGTGGGTGATCAGCGTGCCGCCGTAGGAGTGACCGACGAGGACCACCGGCCCGGGAACGCGGCCAAGACATGCCGTCACGGCGGCGACGTCGGTTGCGAGCGAATCGAGGCCGTGCTGGCTCGCCATGACCTCATGTCCTTCGGCCTGCAGCGTCGGGATCAGCTTGCCGAAGCACGATCCGTCAGCCCAGAGGCCGTGTGCGAAAACGATGCCGGGTTTGGTCATGATGGTCTCCGTTGGCTTGAGGCGAGCTGCGTTGCTCGTGGAACGTGAAGCAGGAGAGCTTCACGTCTAACGCGCCATCAATTCAGCCGACAGAGGACGGCAAGGATAATCGGGCGAATGCGAAATCGCACCAGCACAGGTCTGGCGGCCGACAGCCGCCGTCACTTCGTGATCGGTGTCGTCAGCTCGGTATCGGCCGTGTCCACAACGAACACCGCAAGCAGCTTCGCCGGTTCGGTGTCGCTGGCGTTGGAGCTGATGGCGTGGCGATCGCCGGGCTTCTCGAAGAAGTTCTCGCCCTTCTGGTAGACCATGGCGGGCTCGTCATTGACCTGGCTTCGGATCGCGCCCTCCAGCACCGTGGCGTAGATGAACGCGGAGCGCGCGTGGACGTGGGCCGGCGAGAAGCCGCCGGGACCATACTCGACGAGCACGCCCTTCATGCTCTTGCCCGGAACGTTCGGTAGTGCGTGGTCGAACACCACGCTCACCTTGGCCGACTTGGCTGCGGGCTGCGCCCCGGCGGCAAGAGCCGTCAGACAAACTACGGCGGACGCCGCCGTCGCGATCAACAGTCTGCGCATGGGATGTCCTTCATTGCCGTCGTTGCAGTGACGCTGGAGTCGCGAATGCTCAGGCTGTCGCCAGCCATGCGGCGAGCGGCGTTGTCCCGAGTCTGGCTTCGCCGAGCGGGACCAGCGAGGTGTCCTCGATGGGGGAGCCGTAATATCCAGCCTTGGCGTCACCCACCACCGGGCGGCGGTCGCCGGCCGCCTTCAGGCGCCGCGCGACGAACTCGTTGAAGGGCGCCTTTTCAGGTCCGGCGATATCGATCGTGCCGTTGAGCGGGCGTCCGGTTGCGACCTCTGCGAGGCAAGCGACCACGTCGTCGGATGCGATCGGCTGGAACGCCGCCGACGGCACGACGATCCGCCCCTCCGTGGCACCCGTCTCGGCAATGGCGCCGATGAATTCGAAGAACTGCGTGGCACGCACGATCGAGTAGGGGACTGAAGAAGCTTTGACGATGCGCTCCTGCGCGAGCTTGGCCCGGAAATAGGCGATGTCGGGTGAGCGGTCCGTCCCGACGATCGACAGCGCGACGTGATGCTTGACGCCTGCTGCGGCCTCCGTCGTCGCAAGGTTCTGGCTCGACTGCTGGAAGAAGTCGAGCACGGCGGCCGGCTCCCAGGACGGCGCGTTGGCGACGTCCACCACGACATCCGCGCCGGCCAGCGCGGCCGCGAGGCCTTCGCCGGTGACCGCGTTCACGCCCGTCCGCGGCGAAGCCGCCACGGCATCATGTCCCTGCTGCTTCAGCCTCGCCACGAGCTTGGATCCGATCAACCCGCTGCCGCCGATCACGACGATCTTCATGGCCTGTCTCCCGAGCATTTTCGAATGCGAGCGGGCAAGGAGCCTACGTGCTCGCGTCGATGATGATGATGCGGGGCAGAGTTCTACCCGAGCAATGAGGCGGGCTCTTGCCTGGAACGGGCCTGGCTTGCCAAAAAATGCTCCAGAGATGCCGGGCGGCAGGAATTGGTCAGGGATTATTCCGCTCTGCCGTGCGCCCGGGCCGAACATGGGCGGCCCGGGCTTGCTGTCATTGGCTACAGCGTCATCTGCATCGGCTCGGGATAATAGTGGAATCCCTCGCCGGCCTTGGCGACATGACCGTAGCCGGGCCAGGCGAAGTGGTAGGACATCACGGCCGTCTTGTTGGCCGCGAGCATGGTGAGCAGCTTGACCCGCGAATCGGCGGCCTGTTTCGGGTCGGTGTCGTAGGAGAATTCCATGCGCGGCCGCTCCAGCAGCAGCACCGAATGGTGCGAGAGGTCGCCGAGGAAGGCGAACGACTTGCCGGCCGAGGAGACCATGAAGATGGTGTGGCCGACGGTGTGACCGGGCGCTGCGATCGCCTGCACGCCGGGCAGGAATTCCTCGCCGTCCTTGAAGAACTTGATGCGGTCGCGGACCGGCAGCAGGTTCTTGCGGGCGTGCAGGACGAAGTCCTTGGCGGGGCTGCCCAGCTTGCCTTCGTCGGTCCAGAAGTCGAAATCGGTCTGCGAGATGTAGATCTGCGCGTTCGGGAAGAGCGGCTTGTTGTTGGCGTCCACGATGCCGCCGATATGGTCGATATGCGCGTGCGAGCAGACCACGGCATCGATGTCCTCCGGCTTGATGCCGGCCTCCATCATGCTCTTCTGCTGCCGGCCGGTGGTGGGGCCAAACATCTTGGATGAGCCCATGCCGGTGTCGAACAGGATCAGCTTGTCGCCGGTGTTCACGATCGGCGAGTTCTGCTCGAGCACGACATTTTCGGGCGACAGGAAATTGTCGGCCAGCATCTTCTTGACGTCTTCCTTGGGAACGCCGGTGAACGTGCCGGAGGGATCGCCGAGCGGGAGCGGTCCGTCGGACACGACTGTTACCTCGGCATCACCGAGAACGAAGCGGTGCCAGTAGGGAGTCTGGGTGCCGAGCTTGGGTGCGCGTGCCATCGCACTGCCGCCAAGGAGCGCGCTGGCGCCAAGACCGACGCCAAGGCCGGCACCGAGCGTGAGCAGGGACCGACGTGAGACATCGAGTGTCATTCGTTTCCTCCATTTCTGATTTGATCCGCACGATGTTTCGCGCGTGATGTTCGGCCCGAGGCCGGCACCAAGATGCTGCGCCGGTTCAGACAAGCTCGCAAGTGGAATTGGTTTGGGAGTGATCGGCGGCTGATCGAAAACAATCAGCGATTGTGTCGCGATTGTGGTCTGTGGTCATGCGACGTGGGATTGCAATCGCCTCAGCGGCCTGGCGCTGCGCGTATTCCATGGTGCGAACATTGGGCTATCGCGAGAGCGCTGGAGGAGCCGATGCGATCACATGTGATCCGCAAGGCGAGGCCGCCTGGTCTCGTCCCGGCAAGAGGCCGATGCCGTCGTGCTGCTGCAGCGTGGTGTCTGAAGTGAAGAGGAGGTCTGAAGTGAAGCCGCTCCGGCGCGACCGTCTCGGGCTGGGCGACGATCGCACAATGCTCCTGTTTTGCCTGACGTGTCAAAAATGTTCGGCGAAGGAAAAACTCGAGCGAAAACAACCCTCTGCCTACTGTGCATGGGGTTGTTCTCGCGTTTCTTGATCGGGCAGGCTTGCAGCCCTACGCCCCGCAGACGATCACGCCGTACCAGCCGAGGCCCCGATAGGTCTCGTAACCGGGCGTCGCGTGGAAGGCGACCATTCCGGAGCGATCCTGATAGAAGCCGGAACGCTGGCCGTCCAGCGAGAGCGAGATGCGCTCGCTGAGGATGCCCTGGCCGTCGGAGGCCGCGATCACGCGAAAATTCGAGTCGACCAGCAGCACGCGGGCCTTGTCGCTGTCGCCGACGCGCACGCCCTGGACGATGGCGCGGGCCTGCGGCTCCCAGTCGAAATGGATGGCGAGCACGCCGATCGGCGCGCCGTTGGTCTGGCCGCCGGTGCGGACGCTCGCGCAATAGGTCGCGACCTGCGCGTTGCCGAGCAGCGGCTGGTTCTCGACGTCGCCGGCGACATAGTCGTCGCCGGAGCGCAACGACCGCGCCTCGCGAAACCATTTGGTGTGGGCGACGTTCTGGCCGACGACGCGAAAGCGGTCGGCCCGGCCGTTGGCGATGACGTTGCCGTCGAGGTCGCAGAGCCAGAGGTCGAGATAGACGGTGTAGGCTCCGAGGATCACGCCCAGCCGCTGCGAGGCATGGGAGACGGTCGCAGCGCCCGGTGAGGCCGCGCAATCGACCACGGCGGAATCGGTCGCCCACCAGCGCACGTCGCAGGTGCGTTCATAGAGATTGCGATCGATCAGCTCGATGGCGTTGAGCGACAGATCGACCATCCGCTCGCCGCGGGAGCGCTGGCTCATGCGCTCGATCGAGGCGACGAGATCGCCCGTGCGTTTTGTCAATTGGGTTTCGAGCTCGCGCGCGATGGTCTCGACCTGCTGGCCGACGCCGCGCACCTCCTGCGCCACCACCGCGAAGCCCGCGCCTTGCGCGCCGGCGCGCGAGCTTTCGATCAGCGCGTTCAGCGCCAGCATCTTCATCTGGTTGGTGATCTGCTGGATCGACTTGGTCTTGTCGATCGCGATCTGATTGACCTCCGCCGTGAGGCGATTGATCAATGCGGAGATGTCGGAATCGTCGTCAGCGGGTTCGGCGGCAATCGGCTTGGCCTTCAGACCCAGCGCAGCAGACATCGGGGAGCTTCCCTTGGCAATGAGGCCTGATCTGCAATGAACGGAGTACAACGACTTACAGATCGAATACGATTCTTTTTCGAGGATTCCGCCTAACGCCTGCTTAATTTGCTGTTCGGCCGAATGCCTAAATGATAGTCACTCCGCGCGGTGAGGACGGCTCATCCACCGCTTTGTGCGGCTGGGGCGTTGCAAATCCGGGCCGATTGCCGACCAATCCCAGAAAGCCAGTGACCTTGCGTCCGCGTGATCGCCTGGACCTTCGAGTTCCCCGCAACCTCCCTCCCGTCATGACGCCGCCCGCCTCCGCCTTGCCCGTCGAAGCGCCCCAGGCTTTCCTGGGTGTGGCGCGCTCGCTGACCGACAAGCTCTGGCGCGACCGTCTGGACGGGCGCGGGGCTGCGCAGGCGCTCGCCATCGTGCAGCGGTACCAATTGCCGGAACTGCTGGCGCGGGTGCTGGCCGGCCGCGGGGTCGATATCGACGCCGTACCCGACTTTCTCGATCCGACCATCCGAAAGCTGCTGCCGGATCCGTTCACCGTGACGGAGATGGAAGCCGCGGCCAAGCGGATCGCCGATGCGGCGGCGAGGGGCGAGAAGGTCGCGATCTTCGGCGATTACGACGTCGACGGCGCGACCTCGGCGGCGCTGCTCGCCTGGCACCTGCGTCATTGCGGACTCGATCCGCTGATCCACATTCCCGACCGGATATTCGAAGGCTACGGCCCCAACGTCGAGGCCGTTCGTGGGCTGGCGGCAAAGGGCGCGACGCTGCTCGTCACCGTCGATTGCGGCACCACCAGCATCGAGCCGCTCGCCGAGGCCAAACGCCTCGGCATGTCCGTCGTCGTGATCGATCATCATCAGGCCGGCGATGTGCTGCCGGAGGTTGACGCACTGGTCAATCCGAACCGGCTCGACGATCTCTCCGGCCTCGGCCATCTCGCCGCCGTCGGCCTCGTGCTGGTGACGCTTGTCGCCGTCAACCGCGAGCTGCGCCAGCGCGGCTTCTGGAGCGCAGAGATGCCGGAGCCCGATCTGCTCGGCATGCTGCATCACGTCGCGCTCGGCACGGTCGCCGACGTCGCGCCGCTGATCGGGCTCAACCGCGCCTTCGTGGCCAAGGGCCTGATCGCGATGCGACGGCGCGACCATGTCGGGCATACCGCGCTGATGGACGTGGCGCGGCTCAACGGCCCGCCGGAGGCCTGGCATCTGGGCTTCATGCTGGGACCGCGCGTCAATGCCGGCGGCCGCATCGGCCGCGCCGATCTCGGCGTGCGGCTGCTGCTCGAAGGCGACAGCGTCGAGGCGGCGCGGATCGCCGCGGAGCTCGACCGCCTCAACAGCGAACGCCGTGTCATCGAGCAGGCGGCCGAAGCCCAGGCTGAAGCCGAGGCACTGGCCTCGATCGGGCTGGAGGACAAGCTCGCCGTGATCGTCACCGCCTCGGAAGGCTGGCATCCCGGCGTGGTCGGCCTCGTCGCCTCCCGCCTGAAGGAGAAGTTTTCGCGGCCCGCTTTCGCCATTGCGCTGGAGCCTGGCGGCATCGGCACCGGTTCGGGTCGCTCGATCGCCGGCGTCGACCTCGGCAAGGCGGTGCGGCAGGCGGTTGCCGACGGTATTTTGCTGAAAGGCGGCGGCCACGCGATGGCCGCCGGCGTCACGCTGCGGAAAGAGAAGCTCGCCGAATTCCGCGCCTATCTCGAAAATGCGCTGGCACGCGACGTCGCCGAGGCGCGCCACGTCAACGAGCTCTATATCGACGGCGCGGTCTCCGCACGTGCGGTGACGCCGGAGCTTGCAACGACGCTCAACCGCGCCGGTCCGTTCGGCAGCGGCAATCCGGAGCCCGTGCTGGCGCTGCCGGCGCACCAGCTCGTGTTTGCCGACGAAGTCGGGCAGGCGCATCTGCGCCTGCGCTTCAAGTCGGGCGACGGCGCCATCGTCAACGGCATCGCGTTCCGTTCGGTCGGCCAGAAGCTTGGCAACGCACTGCTCGCCAATCGCGGCCAGCAGATGCACGTCGCGGGCTCGCTCTCGGTCGACCGCTACCAGGGCGCCGAGCGTGTGCAATTCCGCGTCGTCGACGTCGCGCTACCGGACCAGGGGCCATCCGTGATTAGATAGCGACGGCCGCAAACAACAAAAAGGAAAGAAAGGGAGTGAACATGGCAGGGCAGGTTGAGGGCAAGGTCGCGCTGGTGACAGGCGGCGCGTCCGGCATCGGCGAAGCCATCGTCGAGCTGTTCGCGCGCGAAGGCGCCTCGGTCGTCATCACCGACATCGACGAGCTGAGAGGCCCTGAGCTCGCCAGGCGCGTCATCAAGGCTGGCGGCAAGGCGATCTTCCTGGAGCAGGACGTCACCAGCGAGGAGCGCTGGATCGCGATCGTCGCTGAGGTCGGCAAGCGCTACGGCCGGCTCGATATCATGGTCTCCAACGCCGGCATCGGCATCGCCGTGCCCTCCATCGTCGACATGACGCTCTCTGACTGGCGCAAGCAGAATGCGATCAATCTCGACGGCGTGTTTCTCTCGGTGAAGCATTGCCTGCCCTTGATGCGCAAGACCGGCGGCGGCTCGATTGTCATGATGTCCTCGCTGGCGGGCCTGCGCGGCTCGCCCGGGTTGTCGGCCTATTCTGCGACCAAGGGCGGCGTGCGGCTGTTCGCCAAATCGATCGCGATGGAGTGCGCGGCGGCGGGCGACGGCATCCGCGTCAACTCGGTTCACCCGGGCATCATCGATACCCCGATCTGGGGCAAGATTCCGACGGGGGCGACCGGCGCCGGTCAGAACGCCCCGATCGATCCGGAGGAGCGCGCCCGTGTCGTCACGCCGCTCGGCCGTGCCGGCCAGGCCGCGGAGATCGCCTCCGGCGTGCTGTATCTCGCCTCCGATGCCTCGCGCTACGTCACCGGCAGCGAGCTCGTCATCGACGGTGGCATGAACGCAGGGGGCGTGCCGCGGCGGGCTTGAGCTGTGCAGGGCAGGGTGGCACGCACGGGGGCTGACGCGCGGGCGTGGCCCCTGTAGAACGTGGGTAGCTCTTCGATCGACAGAGGTGTCCTTCGCCATGGCGCACAGCCTTCACGCTTCCTCACCCGCGCCCGCTCCATTCCGCTCCAACCGGCCGGACCTCGCGACCGACGCGATCCGCACCGCGCGCGAGGATCTCGCCGCATGCTTCCGTATGGCGGCGCGCAACGGCTTCGAGGAAGGCATCTGCAATCACTTCTCGGCCGTCGTGCCCGGCCATGACGATCTGTTCCTCGTCAATCCCTATGGCTACGCCTTCCGCGAACTGACTGCCTCCAAGCTCCTGATCTGCGACTTCCACGGCAACGTGCTCGACGGCGAGGGCGTGCCCGAGGCCACCGCCTTCTACATCCATGCCGAGATGCACAAATGCCTGCCGCGCGCCAAGGTCGCCTTCCACACCCACATGCCCTACGCGACAGCGTTGTCGATGACCGAGGGCGATCCCCTGATCTGGGCCGGCCAGACCGCGCTGAAATTCTATGGCCGCACGGCGGTCGACCGCGACTACAACGGCCTTGCGCTCGACAGCCGCGAAGGCGCGCGGATTGCCTCCAACGTTGGCGACGCCGACATCGTCTTCATGAAGCACCACGGCGTGATGGTGCTGGCCCCGACCATCGCGGAGGCCTGGGACGATCTCTACTACCTCGAACGCGCCGCCGAGGTGCAGGTGCTGGCGATGTCGACGGGACGGAAAGTGCTGCCGGTCGATGCCGCGATCGCGGCCGAGACCTACAGGCAGATGCGCGAAGGCGATTCCGAATCCGCGCGGCTGCATCTCGCTGCGATCCGGCGGCAGCTGGATGCGGAGGAGCCGCAGTACCGGCACTGAGACCGCCTACGATCCCTGCCGCAACTTCGCCAGCACCTTCAGCCCGCCATAGCCATCCGCCGGCGTGATGCCGGCGCGCTGCTGAAAATCCTTGATCGCCTTCATCGTGTCGTTGCCGACGCGGCCATCGGTGCCGCCGGTATCGAAGCCGGCCTTGGTCAAGCGCGTCTGCATCTCCTGCACCTCGGCGAGCGTCAGCGCGCGCTCCGAGCCGGGGAAGGGCTGGATGAAGGGTGGTGCGCCCAGGCAGCGGTCGCCGAGATGGCAGATCGCCAGCGCGTAGTTCATGGAAGGGTTATAGCTCTTCACCGAATAGAAATTCGGTCCCAGCAGAAAGGTCGGCCCGCCCGCGACAGGCGTCCACATCTGCGCGGATGCGTTGGGCTGTGGAAACGGCTGGCCGTCGGCGCGGGTGACGCCGGCCGCCTGCCAGGCCGCATAGGTGCGGCTGCCGCTCATATTGCCCGCCGCGCGCACCTCATAGCCCCAATGCTCGCCACGATGCCATTTGCCGCGATTGACGAGATATTTCGCGGTCGAGCCCAGCGCGTCGTCGGGCTTGCCGAACGGCGATACCTTGCCGTCGCCGTCATAGTCGATGCCGACATTGAGCCAGACCTCCGGCATCCATTGCGAATGCCCCATCGCGCCGGCCCAGGATCCGCGCATTTGCTCGGGCGTGCTCCAGCCCTTGTCGACGATCCGCAGCGCGTTGATCAGTTCGGTCTCCCAATAGGCCTTGCGGCGCGGCTCGTTCCAGGCGAGCGCGGCCAGCGAGGGAAACACCGGCCTCATGTGGTTCTGCTGCACCAAGGGATCGCCATAGGCGGACTCGACGCCCCACAGCGCCAGCAGCGTGCCGCGCTCTACGCCGAAATCGCGCTCGATGCGGGCGAACAATGCCTCGTTGTTCTTCAGCGCGATCTTGCCGTTGATGATGCGCCAGTCCGAGACGCGGCGATTGATGTATTGCCAGACCTGTTCGTGGAATTCGGGCTGGTTGCGCATCTGCTTGAACACGCTCATGTCCGGCTCGACCCGTCCCATCGCGCGCTGCCAGGTCGCTGCTGAAATACCCTTCGCCATCGCGCGTGCGCGAAAGCTCTCGCGCCATTCGTCGAAGCCCGAAGGCGCGGCGAGAGCGCGTGTCGGGACGGCGAGCAAGGCGGCTGCACCGATCGCCGATTGGAGCAGGGCGCGGCGCGTGTGACGGGGCGAGGAATCAGCGTGCTTCATGGGCGCATTCTAGCCGGAAACATGGCCCGTGTGAGTCGGTTCTGGAACATCTGCAGGCCCGATCCACGCGTCGTTTGTCGGAACAAACTGTCGCAGTCCTGCATTCCCCCACATGAGAATGAGGAGGAGAAGATGAAGAAATTTCTGCTTGCTGCCGCCATTGCCACCGCCGTTGCGGCGCCTGCGTTTGCCGATGAAGTCGGCGTCCATGTCGGCCCGGTCGGCGCCGGCGTGACGGTTGGCCAGTCCCACGAATATCGTGAGCGGGACCGCGACCACACCACCGTCATCAGGGAACGCGAGCCCGCCGATCGTACCACGGTGATCAAGAAGGAAGATGAATTCGGCAATCGCAGCAAGACCGTCATTCATCACGACAATGACTGACGGAACCGGGCCCCGGCTTGATGCCGGGGCCCTTCGTCGCAGGATCGGCAGATCGAATCGGGGTGGAATGAAGATACGCGCACATGCGGAAAGCCATGTCGTCGAACTCGACGACGGATCGCAATGGCAGATTTTCCCCGGCGACCTCGCGACCACGCTGAGTTGGAAGCCCGAAACCGATTTGCGTCTCGAGCCGAGCGGTGACCGGATGAGTTCGCACGTGCTGGTGAATACCGCCGATCAAAGCCGCGTGCGGGTGATCGCGACGGACAAGACCTGGCCCGATGGCGAGGTCAAGAATGCGTTGAAAGGCGGGTAGGGCGCGCTGAGGCAGCAGAAGCTGCAATCAACGACTGCGAATGTCGGCGGCCTAAGCCTCCTTCAGGTCGGCCGCGATTCCGGCAAGCCAACGCCGGATGGTTGTTTCCGCCTTTGAATCCAAATCACGAGCGAGGCGCTTCTCCAATTCGAGCACACGGTGCCGGCACGCCTTCAACAGCGTCGCGCCGCGCGGCGTCAGCGTCCATTGCTGGATGCGGCCGTGGACCGGATGAGGTGTCATCGCAATCGCGCCGTCGCGTTCGAGGTTGCGGATGATGACGCCGACGGTCTGTGGCGTCAGGAAGGTGAGGCGGGCGACATCGGCGCCCGACAGGCCCGGATAGGCGTTCAGCATGGTCAGTACCGCGAACTGCGGCGGCGTCACGCCGAGATCGGCGAGAGTCCGCTCCATCGTCAGGCGAACCGCGGCGTGGGCCTGTCGCAGCAGATAGCCGAGATAGCCTTGCTCGCCCCGCTTGCCTTCCCCGGGAGCGGGAACATGCACGGCGCCGTCTTCGACCGGCCTTCGTCCCGATTGCGATCTCGTGACGTCATTGATCTTGCGTGACATATAAGAGCTCTTATAAGATATACGCACTCTTATAACAAGACGAGGTGAACGGCAATGTCACACGCCCGCAGCGAATACGAGGATTTCAAGAAGATCGCTCCCGATGCCTATGATGTGGTGCTGGCGCTGGGCCAGCTTGCGGCCAAGGCCGGGCTCGACAAGCAGCTTCTGGAACTCGTCAAACTGCGCTCGTCGCAGATCAACGGCTGCGCCTTCTGCGTGCAGCATCACGTCCTGCTGTCGGAACGGATTGGCGTTCCGGTCGACAAGCTCCATCTGGTCGCGGTCTGGCGCGAGGCGCCGATCTTTTCGCCGCGCGAGCGTGCTGCGCTGGCCTGGGCCGAGGCGCTGACCTGTCTGCCCGACGGGATCAGCGAGGAGGTCTACGCGGAAGCGTCCGGCGAATTTTCCGAGACGGAACTGACGTACCTGACCTCGGCGGTCGCCTCGATCAATGTCTGGAATCGTTTCGGTGCAGCGTTCCGCTGGACGCCTGCAAGGCGGCCGGTCGCAGCGGCCGCCGCTGCATCCTGATGGCGACAGGGGGAGATCACGATGACAGCAATGAGCCTTCCTGCCGTGCCGCGTCCGATGCCGTCACGCTCGACGGCGCTCGCCGCCGTCGCAGGGCTTGCCTGCGCGCTTGCGATCGGCAAGGCGCTGCCGGTGACGATGGACACCGTCTCAGGCGTGCTGGCCCCGCTTTGCGCCACGGCGGCGGAGGGGTCGCCGCTCGACAAGGTCGAGCCGATCGGCTCCTATGCGCTTCCGAACGTCCCGGGCAAGCGCGTCACCATCGTGCGCGTGTCGTACGGTCCCGGCGGATTTTCGCGGCCGCACCGTCACTCGGGATCCGTCACGGCCTACATCACCAAGGGCGAGATTCGTTCTCAGCTCGGCGGCGGCCCGGTCGAGACGTTCGGCGTCGGCCAGTCCTTCTTTGAGCCGCCCGGCTCGACGCATCTGGTCTCAGCCAATGCCAGTATGACGGAGCCGGCGGAGTTGATCGCGGTGTTCGTCGCAGATGAGGGCGCGCAACTGACGACGTTCCTGGAGTAGCCGCATTCGCAATTCGCAACCGCAATGTTCAGGCCGACTGCGATCGCCTCAGCCGCTTCCAGGCCGGTGTGAGACTGTATTCAACGGCCGGAATCGCAAGTGCGCCGACAAGCAGTCCAAGTGCGCCCGAGATGGCTGCTTCGACCGACCATTCGATGATGCCGGCAACGGATGGAAGGACGTGTGCGGCAGCCTCGGTTGCGGCATGGACCGTGCGGCCGATCACGGGCGGGCCGTATTTTTCGATGCCGAGCAGGATGATGCCGCCGCCGACCCAGATCATGGCGGCGGTGCCGACGGTGCTCAGCACCGCCAGGAAGGTGGGCATGCCGCGGACGAGCGCGCGTCCAAGCCAGCGGATCGCACCGCCAATGACAGAGGCGCCGTCGTGGCGCGCGAGGGCCACGCCGACATCGTCCGCCTTCACGATCAGGGCGACCACGCCATAGACCCCAACGGTGATAAAGAGGCCGACCAGCGCCAGCACCAGCGCCTGCGTCCAGATGCTGCCCGCCGGGAGGGCCGCGAGCGTGATCGCCATGATCTCCGCCGACAGGATGAAATCCGTCTTGATGGCGCTCGCGACCTTCTCGTCCTCCATCGACCGGGCATTCAACGCGATCGGCTGGAGCTGAGTTTCGTGGTGGTGCGCATGATGCGGCATCACGGCTTCGAGCACCTTTTCGGCGCCCTCGTAGCAGAGAAAGGCGCCGCCCAGCATGAGCAGCGGCGTGATCGCGGCGGGAAGGAAATAACCAAGCAGCAGGGCAATCGGCAGCAGGATCAGTAATTTATTGCGCAGCGATCCGACCGCGATCTTACCGACGATCGGCAGTTCGCGTTTCGAGGCGAAACCGATGACGTAGTTCGGCGTGACGGCCGTGTCGTCGATGACCACGCCAGCCGCCTTTGCGCCCGCCTTGGCGGCCTGGCTCGCCACATCGTCGAGCGAAGCTGCTGCCACCTTTGCGATCGCCGCGACATCGTCGAGAAGACCGATCAGTCCGACACTCATCAATCCTGTCCCTTCTGCGTTCGAGCCGGCGGTGCGCGCGACAACACGCTCTTGCACCGCCCGGCATCAGAACGAGCAAGCTGTCAATTGTCCTCGCCGCCCGATCCCTCGCGCGGGTCCGGCTTGATCACGTCCTCGGGCAGCGCGTGCGCCACAGGCTGCGGGGTCTCCGCAACCTCCGGACCGACTTCGCGGCCGCGGGCGCGGATCAGGCGTTCATAGGCGGAGACCAGCGTGACGTAGGGGCTGACCCAGATCCAGCCGTCGCGGGTGAACACTTGAACATCGAAATGCAGGTGCATCGACGTGCCGGCGGGATGATCGAGATAGTTCGAGATCACACCGATCTTCTCGCCTTCGGTGACGAAGCGGCCATTGAGCACGCCATCGGCGTTCATCACCTGCGGATTCATGTGCATGTAGCGGAAACGGATGTGCTCGGTGCGACTATTGACTTGAAGTGTCGCGGCCTGGTCCTTGGCTCCGCGGATGACGATCGCGTCACGCACGGCGACGACGGCGCGCTGCTTGGGATCGCAGGGCTCGCGGCCTTCACCGGGCGGCGGGCAGTCGGCGGCGCGGATGTCCTCGCCCTGGTGGCCGTAGCCTCCGCCACATTGCCACACCTCGAAACCGCGCGACTCGCAGAAATTGTCGCGCCAGGGGTAGGCGGTCGGGCCTTCGCTCCTGTCGCGCTTGCCGTAGGATTGCGAGCGCACGAAGGCGGGCACCTTCTCGAGGGGAAAGCGGATCTGGGCATAGGCCATCATGTCGGGATGGCCGCTCTTGTTGCGGTAGCCCGTGTTCGGGATGATGTCGCCGCTTGGCCGGTAGCCGAAGTCCGGTGAACGCTCGGCCGGACGGTCGAGCACGTTGGAGGCAATGTCCGTCAGCGGCCGCATGCGCTGGCCGCCTGCGACACGCAGCGCCCTCAGGAAGCGCTCGGCGACCGGGTAGGCTTCCTTGCAGGCGAGCCGTCGCGGTTTGGCGATGCTGTCGAGGCACTGGATCGACACCACATAGGCGACGCCGAAGCGGGTGAAGGCGTAGCGCACATAGCCTTCCCGGATGAACTTGCGCAGGTCTGGGTAGGTTGTCGCGAGCGGCTTGACCGGCTCGCCCTTGCCGCCGGCGGGATCGGCGATGTCGTAGACGAGGGCCGAGCCCGTGATCTGAACCTCGACCGGCCTTGCGAACACCCGGCTCGGCATGCCCTCGCCGGCGCCGGGTTCGAGCGCGAAGGTCGCGCTGTAGCCGGCAGGGCCGGCATCGAACATGTCAACGGGATTGAAGTCAGCCTGGTAGCGCGACAGGGCGAGCGTCGCCGGCGCGCCGCTGCGCTGCGCCTCGAGGTACGCCGCGGCGTCGAACGGCAGCAGCACGGGTATGGCACTTCGGGTAATGCCGGTGAAGAAGCGCAAGGAGATCGCGTTGAGCTGCACCAGCGCGGGCGTTGCGCGCGGATCGTAGCGCGGCACCGAACGGCGGGGTGCGAAGATGAAGTCGCCCGCAACCTGGGGGCGGCTGTTGATCTCGACACGGAGCTGGTCGAGCGCTGCCCGCCAGTCGACGCGCAGGGCAGTGAGCGAGGGGTTGCGGAATTCATCCGCAGCGAGCGGCGCGGCGACGAGGAGCGACAGCAACGCCAGGAGAAGCGAGACGAAGCGGAGACTCTTCCTGCCCACTGCCTCGCCCCCCGGCGGTACCTGTTCCGATCCTCGATTGCTCGCTTAGTCCTTGGCGCGTTCGGCGTAGGAGCCGTCCTCGGTCATCACCACGATGCGGGTGCCGACCGTGATGTGCGGCGGCACGGTGGTGCGCACGCCATTGGACAGCACCGCCGGCTTGTAGGAGGAGGAGGCGGTCTGACCCTTGGTCACGGGCTCGGTGTCGACCACTTCCAGCGTCACGCGCTGGGGCAGCGCGATCGACACCGGATTGGTGTCGTGCATGGACAGCTTGACGGTCATGCTCTCCTGGAGATACGCGGCGGCGTCGCCGACGACGTCCTTGGAAACCTGGACCTGATCGTAGGTCTCCGGGTTCATGAAGTGGTAGCCGTCGCCGTCCTCATAGAGGTAGGTATAGTTGCGCTCCTCGATCGTGGCCTTTTCGACCTGGTCGGTGGTCTTGTAGCGTTCGGAGATCTTTACCCCGTCCGAGATTCGGCGCATTTCGATCTGGCTGACCGGGGTGCCCTTGCCAGGATGGATGTTTTCGGCGCTCACGACGACATAAAGCTTGCCGTCTTGCTCGATCACGTTGCCCTTGCGAATAGAACTGGCGATGACTCTCAAAGCTGTATTTCCTGCTTACTTGGCCCGGCTGCGGCCAGGACCTGGTCAAATCGATGGGGGACTTAGGGCCTCAAATCGGACCTCGGCGCCCGTTTCGGGCCGCAACATACTGATTTTGCCGTTGGATGCCAGCACTTTGCTGGCGGCCGGGGTGGTCGGTTGATGTCGGGGGACAAGCCGATGTCGCCGTTCTGGTCGCCCGGCAGGCACCTCGACCGGCGGCCGTTCCTCCAGGCCAGGGGCGCCGTGACCGGAGCTTTGCGGGCCTTTTTCGCCGAGCAGGGCTTCACGGAGGTCGAAACCTCCGTCCTTCAGGTCTCCCCGGGCAACGAGACCCATCTGCACGCCCCCCGGACCGAGATCATGCGACCCGACGGCAGTCGGGCCGGCCGATACCTGCGGACCTCGCCCGAATTCGCCTGCAAGAAGCTGCTGGCGGCGGGCGAGACGCGGATTTTCGAGTTCGCCCGGGTGTTCCGGGACCGCGAGCGCGGCGACCTGCACCTGCCCGAATTCACGATGCTGGAATGGTACCGGGCGGGTGCCCCCTATGATGCCATCATGGCCGATACCGTCGTCGTCATTTCTCGTGCGGCGCAGGCGACCGGCATCGGGACCTTCTCCTTCCGCGGCCGGACCGCCGATCCCTTCGCCGAGCCGGAACTCCTGACGGTCGCGGGCGCCTTCGAGTGCTTCGCCGGCATCGACCTGCTGTCGACAATTTCGGACGGCGAGGGTAACCGTGCCGCGCTCGCCGCAGCGGCCCGCTGCAAGATCCGTATAGCCGAGGACGACACCTGGTCCGACATTTTCAGCAAGATCCTGGTCGAGCATGTCGAGCCGCATCTGGGGCAGGGGCGTTTGACCATCCTGTCTGAATACCCATCTCCAGAAGCGGCGCTGGCGCGGGTGAAGGTGGACGATCCGAGGCTCGCCGAGCGGTTCGAGGTCTATGCTTGCGGCGTGGAGCTCGCCAACGGCTTTGGCGAACTGACCGATGCCGAGGAGCAGCGAAAACGCTTCACGGAATCGATGGCGGAGAAGCAGCGCCGCTACGGCGAAGCCTATCCGCTCGACGAGGACTTTCTGGCTGCCGTTGCCGCAATGCCGGAGGCGAGTGGCGTCGCACTTGGCTTCGACCGGCTGGTCATGCTGGCGAGCGGCGCAACACGAATTGATCAGGTGGTGTGGACTCCGCCTGCGGATGAGAGATGACGAAGACAATCCTTGCACGCACTCTGCGCGAGCCTGCCGAGCTGGTGGCCGAGGGTCTGGCCCCTGCATCCGCGTTGCCGGCGCTCGAACGGGTTGCCGCGCGTTATGCCGTAGCGATCACGCCTGATCTGGTCGAGCTGATCGACACGACCGATCCCGACGATCCCATCGCGCGACAATTCGTTCCGACCGCAGCCGAGCTGGACCTGAAGCCGGGCGAAAACGCCGATCCGATCGGCGACCACCCGCATTCGCCGGTTCCCGGGATCGTGCACCGCTATCCCGACCGCGTGTTGTTCAAGCTCGTTCACGTCTGCGCGGTCTATTGCCGCTTCTGCTTCCGCCGCGAGATGGTGGGGCCCGGCAAGGAAAATGCGCTGTCGGACAGCGCCTATCGCGCGGCGATCGATTACATCCGCGCACACGACGAGATCTGGGAAGTGATTCTGACCGGCGGCGACCCCCTGATGCTGTCGCCGCGACGAATGAGCGAGATCATGGCCGATCTGGCCGCGATCGATCACGTCAAGATCATCCGTCTTCACACCCGCGTGCCGGTGGTCGAGCCCGTGCGCGTCAGCAAGGAGATGGTTGCGGCATTGAAGGTCGCGGGCGCGACCACCTGGCTGGCGGTGCACGCCAACCACGCGCGCGAACTTTCAGGGCTCGCGCGTGCGGCCTGCGCGCGGCTCGCCGATGCCGGAATTCCCCTGGTGAGCCAGTCCGTGCTGTTGCGCGGCGTCAATGACAACATCGGCGCTCTGTCGGATTTGATGCGAGCTTTCGTCGAATGCCGGATCAAGCCCTACTATCTGCATCACGGCGATCTGGCACCGGGCACGGCGCATCTGCGAACGACGCTGGCGGAGGGACAGGACCTGATGCGGCAGTTGCGCGGGCGGGTGTCAGGACTGTGTCAGCCGGACTATGTCATCGACATTCCCGGCGGCGCCGGCAAATCGCCCGTGGGGCCAAGCTACGTCTCGGCGCCGCAAAATACCGCACCCGATGCGGATGCTGCGGGAGCCGAAACGCGCTATCGTATCGTGGATTATTGCGGCGACGTTCATCTCTATCCGCCCGAGACCTGAGCGGGGTGGGACGTGCGCCGGTTTGAGAATGGAGACGTGAAGATGAAGAAGATCATGCTGGCAGCATCGCTCGTGGTCTCGCTTGATGGCGCGGCGCTTGCGCAGACCAACGGCTCGAAGGGAGCGACATCCGGCGGCGCAATCCCTGGAACAGTGTTGCCGGCGCCCGTCGGTCACCGCCAGCCGCGTGCGGCGGACGTACCGAGCGAGAAGAATCTGAGCAATCCGAACACCCCCGCCAACAAGGAAGATGCGGAGCTCGATCGCAAGATCAAGAGCATCTGCCGCGGCTGCTGAGGCTTCGACCTCTCCCCGCACTGGGCCCCAGCGGGGAGAGGTGAGAGTGAGCCGACCCATCTTCGTAGTGCCTTACGCCGACCGCTCGTGCAGCCCTGCGCGCCGGGCGTTGCGGCGGATCTCGACCGCGTCGGCGAGCTGCTCGAGCGCGGTTGCCGTGGTCGGCCAGTCGATGCAGCCGTCGGTGATGCTCTGGCCGTAGGTGAGCGGCTTGCCCGGCACCACGTCCTGGCGACCGGCGACGAGGTTGCTCTCGATCATCGCGCCCATGATGCGGCTCTCGCCGCCCGAGATCTGACGGGCGATGTCGGCCATCACCAGCGGCTGGTTCTCCGGCTTCTTGCTCGAATTGGCATGGCTTGCATCCACCATCACGAGCGGCGCGACGCCGGATTTGGTCAATTCATTACAGGCGGCCGCAACGCTTGCCGCGTCGTAGTTTGGCTTGCTGCCGCCACGCAGGATGATGTGGCAATCCTCGTTGCCGGCGGTCGAGGCGATTGCCGAGCGGCCGAGCTTCGTCACCGCCATGAAATGATGCGGATGCGAGGCCGACTTCACCGCGTCAGCCGCGATCCGCACATTGCCGTCGGTGCCGTTCTTGAAGCCGACCGGGCAGGACAGTCCCGAGGCCAGCTCGCGATGGATCTGGCTCTCGGTCGTGCGTGCACCGATTGCGGCCCATGAGACGAGGTCGGCAATGTATTGCGGCGTCGTCATGTCCAGGAATTCGGTGCCGGCGGGCAGGCCGAGATTGTTCACTGCCGACAGCACGTTGCGCGCCAGCCGCAGGCCCCTGTTGATGTCGAAGCTGCCATCGAGATTGGGGTCGTTGATCAGGCCCTTCCAGCCGACGGTGGTCCGCGGCTTCTCGAAATAGACCCGCATCACGATCTCGAGCTGGTCGGCAAGGTCTTCGCGCAGGCGCGCAAGGCGCTCGGCGTAGTCAAGCGCGGCCCTGGGATCATGCACCGAGCAGGGGCCGACCACGACCAACAGGCGGTCGTCCTGACCGCCCAGGATGGCGTGGATGGCGTTGCGGGCGGCCATCACCACGCGCGTCGCGGTGAGCGTGCGCGGGACCTCCCGCATCACCTCTTCCGGCGTGCTCAGCTCTTTCAGTTCACGGATGCGAAGATCGTCGGTCGTGCTCAGCACGGCGGGCTCCTGTCTGTTTTTGGAAACCTGCCGGCCAACAAAAAGCCGCCAGGTCTGGCGGCTTGTTCGGACGTTTGCTGCAATGTGTCAGATTGAGCGCGATCCTCCCGCCGCCAGCGAGCTGTCGTAGCTAAAGTACCAAAAATAGCTGATGGCGACGGTGATCATGACTGGCCATATAGCGTGCCGTAGGCGGGTTGTCACCCCCCAAACGGCGCGGGAAGCGACGAGGCGCCTCA
The DNA here is from genome assembly GCF_028128735.1 of Bradyrhizobium sp. CCBAU 53415. NCBI lineage: Bacteria > Pseudomonadati > Pseudomonadota > Alphaproteobacteria > Hyphomicrobiales > Nitrobacteraceae > Bradyrhizobium > Bradyrhizobium sp. CCBAU 53415. The sequence continues at coordinate 1,704,861 of NZ_LBJF01000027.1, forward strand.
GGTGTTGCTGTTGCGTGCCGCCAACGCCATGCCGATCAGGGTGGCGCCGCCGAACAGCAGGTTGATACCGACGAGGACGCCGATGGCCCAGTCCGCCGAGCTCGGCAGTCCCGTGATCACCATGAACGAGATCGCGATGTCGACGAGGCCGGAGATCAGGAGCCACGACCAGCGGCCGCTCAGCTCGCGACGGTGCTCCAGCGCGTACATGATGGTGGCGACGCCCTCGGCAAGGAAATAGGCGCCGAGCACGATGGTCAGCGTCAGCACGGCCTGCATCGGCCTGGCCAGTAGCAGCATGCCGGTGAGCACGGCCAGCGCGGCCGAGATCAGCGACCACCAGAAGCCTGGCGTGCTGCGCGCCCAATAAGTCGCGATCAGTCCGCCGATGCCGCTGATCAGGAACATCCAGCCGAGGAAGATCGCGGTCGCAAGACTCGCGAGCGGCGGGAGGATCAATGCGGCAACGCCGAGAACCACAAGCAGGATACCCTCGAACAGGAAGGCCTTCCAATGCGCCTTGACCGCCTGGTTCATGGTGGATCGGAGCCGTGAAAATTCCTCAGGCGATGTCATGATGGTCTCGATCTCGTAAGCAGCTCAGGCGGATCAATCTAGTCTATGTGCACCGCGCTTGCCATCGCGCCCTCAGCCGCCGCCGGGCGCCGAGGAAAAACCTTCCGCGCTGGTGCGGATGCGGTTGCGGCCGAGAATGTAGATCGCCGTTGTGACAATCAGAAGCGCCAGGCCGAGCAGGATCGAGACGAAACCAATCGGGATCAGCGCCAGCGTCAGGTTGCGCTCGGGATTGATCAGCCAGTGATGGATCGACGTCAGCACGAAGGCGAGGCCCAGAAAGCCGAGGCCGCCGCCGGCGAGCAGCAGTGCCCACATCCGGCGGAGCTGGCTGAGCCGCTCACGTGCGACATCGGTCCGCGGCGCATGGTGGCGCGCCACGCGCCGGACCAGACGGATGGCGAAAGCAATCGAGCTGAAGCCGACCAGGAGGCTCGCGGCGCCCAGCCACATTCGCAGCGTCGGATCGAGATCGGGCATGCGCTGGAGCGCCAGTAGCGGGAAGTCGAAGGCCGAATGCAGCGCAAGCGGGCCGGCGAAGATCAGTAGCCGGCTGGAAAGACGGGCCCAATCGCGATGGCGGCGGTTCGCGCCGAGTGCCGTACCGGCGCGTGCGATCGTCAGGTAGGCGCCCGCTATGATGCCGAGCGCGCCGTGGAACGGCACCGTCAGTACACTGCGCAGGGCAGCCAGCGAGCGCCACATCTCCGCGTGCTGAACCAGATAGGCAAGGTTCTCATACGCGGCGAAGCCGAGGCCGACTGCGGCGCCATAGACCACGGTATCCATCGGATTGGAGAAGGTCCGCCGCTTGGTCGATGAAACCAGCACGATGGCGATCACCTTGACGGCCTCCTCGGGCAGCGCGACGCCGAAGACCGAATGCATGGCGAGCGCGGCCCAGGGGTCGTCGGGGGCTGCGACCATCTTGGCGAAGGGGGCGCGGGCGAGACCCAGCAGCGAAATGCTGGCCGCGCCGAGCAGGAAGGCAGTCCAGACCTGGGCCGGCGGACCGGGACGCTCTTCGGCGGCGATGACAAGCCACAGCATCAGCAGCGCCGGGGCAATGGCGGCAGTTCCAATGACGGTGGGTAGCGCTTCAATCAAATACATCGGCGCCGAAAATAGGTTCCCTCGATCCGCTTATCTACGTCCACCCGATGCGACCATCTGTCATGCGCCCGCTGTCGGCTCGCTTAACACGCGCGACAGCCTCCATTCATCTGGGTCGCCCGCGAAGATCTAGAATTCAAGCGCAATCAATTGCATGGCAAAAAATGCTCGTCATCCATGGCAACGACCGCGCGCCCCATATCGAATCCAGATCGGCAAGCCAAATCAAGGAGGTGCGCCGGTTTCCTCGATTTGCTGCGCGCCCGTCCCCGTGGCGAATCCGCGGGCGGGATGGTCTCCTTCCGCGGCAGGGGGCGCCGGCCGATGGGCTAGTCCCGCTTCCTTGTGCGCCCGCGGGGCCGGGCGGCGATCCAGCGGGCTCGCACCTGCTCCAGCTCCCAGAAGGCACGTACGAGGCACGTGCCGAGGCAAGAGACGATGAGCAGCAGCAGGAAGGCCTGATCGACGGCAGGGATATGTATCATGGCAATGATAAAGCAACGCCCGTGCCAAGCGTTCCCGGGATGTCGGCGCTCGGCGCAGCGCTTGCCAGGAACCGCTGCTCGCGCAGCAGCGACCCGGCGGTCTCGAATTCGTTCTTCAATGCGTGGTGAACTGCGACGTCGCGCCGGGCGCGACATCGAAGGCGCCGAGATGGAATTCTTCGCTGATCGATGCGTCGGGATCGGCCGGTTGCGCCAGCAGCGTGAACGCCGCCTGTGGGTATCGCTTCCAGATCTCGAGATCGCCGGCGGTGATGGTGAGCCAGCCGAACGTGTACATGTACCGTCCGGGCTCGGTGACCCGGCCGACCCTGTCCCAAGTGATCTTCCCCACTGTGATCTTGCCAACTGTGATCTTGTCGACTGCCATTCGGTCCCCCGATCGCGAGTCTGCAAAATGACGTCCGGGCCGAGGCACAGACCTTCACAAGCTGATCCCGCAATGGGGCCGCGATAGGGCGGAGATGCGGCGGGTCAGGCCGGCTGTGATACGGCCGAGCGCGCGATCAGGCGGGCGAGGTCGTCCCGGGACTGCCTCTCGGCGAACTTGACCGCAAAGCCGTGCTCGAATTTGCGGATCACCCGCCCGACGCAGGCGCCGACCGCAAGCGCGGTTCCGACCGGCGGGTCGTACTCGGAGGACACTGCGACGCCGGCCGTCGAGACGTCGATGATGAAGCATGGATGAGTGCTGCCGTCCGCGAGGGTCAGGACGGTGTGCGAGACCTGCGGAACGAAACGCGCGTCACGCCGCAGTTCTCGAACGCTGGCATCCTTCTGCTTCTTCTCGAGCCAGGTCAGCTTTTCCGACATCCAGGCGCGCCGCGCCCGCGTCATGTCGAGCTCCATCAGGAGGCCCGACTTCAGTGTCGCGCTGATGGTGCACTGGAATTCGCCGAAATCCTGGAAGTAGGAGGTCACGCGCTCGCCGACCTTGCCGACGACAGGCACGTCCACGATCATGCGGAAGGGCGAGACGCGCTTGGTCCGGCAGGCGAAGCTGCGGAGCTTGCCCTCGCAATCGTACCAGCGGGGCAGCGAGTAGCTGCCGCTCACCGCAACGTCTACGGCTCGTTGCCTGAGGAACTCTGCGACGGACATGAGCGCCAATCTATTTTGGATGATTTCCGTGTTTCCACGGGTAGCGGCCAAACTCTAAGCAATTGATACCGGCGCACATGAGCAGGGGTAAATTTCCGGTAAACGCGCAGGCGGAAGTCGCGCGGCGAGTTCGCGGCGTAACGTCACAATGCCGTCATCGCGTGATCCGGGCGGTGGCGTTCGGACCAGCCCGAGCAGCACCGGACGGGCCTTCCGGGATGATCTCGCGCCGCGCCATGGGGGTGCCATGGGCCTCTACCGGTTCCGATCGGAGCTTGGTCGGAGGGGGGGGAGGTTCATGCCGCGGCGGTGGATTTATTGCCGCCGGCGAGGCTTCGCGCGGCTGGCGCTCCCTAGCGGAATCGAACCGCTCTCTCCACCGTGAAAGGGTGGCGTCCTAACCGATAGACGAAGGGAGCAAACGCAGGGCCCCGCCGCTTTCCGCGGTACGGCCGCTGGCCGGCCGAACAGCGCCCGGCGGCTTGCAGCGGGCGAACGTATAGTGGCCTTTGCGTTCCTGGGCAAGCCGTTCGGGAACGGACTCTTGCCTCCGGTGGACAGCGCCGGCCCGGGATCATTCGGAGGCGATTTCAACGGTTTCTTAGGGTTCCCTGCGTAGCGCTGGGCAGGGAGATTTTTCGCCAATGCCACCGCCGAAGAAGCGCGCCGCCCGCAAGCTGCTGTCGCAGCACGCCTGGATCACGCTCGACGGCGGCTTCGCCGCGCGGCATTGCCTGGTCCAGGACATCTCGGACTCGGGTGCCAGAATCACGATGGACGAGGACGCGAGCCAGCTTCCGGGCGTGATCCGGATGGCGTTCGCTCGCGACGCGCGCACCGGGCGGAGCTGCCAGGTGGTCTGGCGCCGCGGCAAGTCGGCCGGCGTCAAGTTCATCTGATTGCGAACGCGGACGGCCCCGATGGCGCGCGGCACCTGTCCGGGCTAAAACGCTGCCATGCGTGGGCCACTCCTCATCCTGACCCTGATCTCGTTCCCGGCAACCTCCGTGGCCGCCGCGGAAGCCTTGCGCCTGCCGCCTGCCGAGCGGCCACAAGCGGGCAAAGCCCTGCCGTTGAAGAGCGCCACCGGCAAGGCAGGAGCGGGCTCCTGCGCCTCCTACGGCGCGCGCTTCGTCATGGTCGAGGGCACCGGGACCTGCGTGAAGATCGGTGGCTCGATCAGCATCGACACCACCGTCAGGCGCTGAAGGCCCATGCCGGCGGATCTGGTGCGGCTCGATATCATCGTCCCCGTGCTGATGTATTGCGCGCTACTGTGGTGGGTCGGCCGCGGCCTCGGCTGGACCGCGCGCCTCGCCACCGCCGCGGTGACGCTGGTTTTGATCGTCTGCGTGCTGCTGGTCGAGCGCGGCTGGCGCTAGGGGCCCAGAACAAAAACTGCGAAAACAACCCCATGCACAGTAGCCGTCAAGTGCCGAGACCAGGCCGGACGGTCTGTGCCGAAATGACGTTTCCTCGTGTCGTCACCGCAACTTGAGCTGCATCACCGGTTCATGACATTGGCGGCGCGACATGTTGTGCAAATCCGGGCCGTTTGCCGAGCTCGGCGAGCCAGCGGGTGAGGTGCGGCTGCGCGGGCCGGCTGATGCCTTCGACCCCGAGCCAGCGCCGCGCATAGGATCCGATCGCGATGTCCGCGAGCGTGAACGCATCGCCCTCCATGAAGCGGCGCGTGGCGAGCAGGCGGTCGGCGATGGCCCAGACCTCGGCGGCGGCATCGGCATCGCGCTGCACCTGGACCATGTCGCGCTCGGCGGGCGCCGTGCGCACGATGCCCCAGAACACCGGGCGATCGACCGGCTGCACGGTCGACAGCGTCCAGTCGAGCCAGCGGTCGACGCCGGCGCGCTGCTTCGGCGTGTCAGGGTAGATCGACGTGCCGCGCCCATGCGCAAGGCAGAGATAGCGCATGATCGAGTTGGACTCCCACAGCACGAAGTCGCCCTCGACCAGCGTCGGGATCCGCGCGTTGGGATTCATCGCGAGATACCCGGCCTCGCGGGTCTTGCCGTATTGCATGCCGGCGTCGATGCGCTCGTAGGAGTGACCGAGTTCGGTGAGGCACCACAGCACCTTCTGCACGTTGACCGAATTGGCGCGGCCCCAGATCGTCAGCTTGGTGTCAGGCATGAAGCGTCTCCCCCGCATTGTCGCTTGCTGCGGGTGATAGCGGAATTCGGTGCTTGGAGCGATGCGCGTTGCGGCGCGCCCCTCATGCAAAAAGCTCCGCACGGGGCGGAGCTTTCATTGCAAGGTTCAACCCGACGGTCAGCGGCCGAAGAACAGCCACAACAGAATGATCACCGGGATCGGCACGCCAAGCATCCACAGCAACAGCCCTCTCGCCATCGCATCCTCCTCCATTTGCATCACTGGAGGGTGAACGCGGGCCGCGAGCGCTTGTTCCCGCGCGCAAACCTACCAGTGGCCGGTGTTGGGCATCGACGCCCAAGGCTCCTGCGGTGGCTTCGGATCGCCCTTCTGCAACAGCTCGATCGAGTGCAGGTCCGGCGAGCGAACGAAGGCCATGTTGCCGTCGCGCGGCGGCCGGTTGATCGTGATGCCGGCCTTCATCAGCTTCTCGCAGGTGGCGTAGATGTCGTCGACCTCATAGGCGAGATGGCCGAAGAAGCGATCCTCGCCGTACTTTTCCTCATCCCAATTATAGGTGAGCTCGACCAGCGGGGCCCCGCGCGTCGGCGGCTGCTTCTTCAGCGCCTCGAGATCGTCCGCCGAGCACAGGAACACCAGCGTGAACCGACCCTTGTCGTTCTCGATCCGCCGCACCTCCTTCAAGCCGAAAGCATCGACATAGAATTTCAGCGCGACATCGAGATTGCGCACGCGCAGCATGGTGTGGAGGTATCGCATGGTTGTTGCTCCCTGGGGGTGGAGGGTTTTGGCGGCGGAGCCGGCGGAGGGAGGGATAGCAGGAATTGTGGAGGAGGGGCAGGGGGCAGAGGCAGTGTGCGCGCGGCCCGAAGCATCGCGAAAGCGCAAATAGCCATACCGGCTGTGATCCTGGGCAAGGCATCTCGACTTTGGATTGTTCTCGTGAAAGGATGCACGTGTCTCGTTGAGAAGCGCGACCTCCCTGCATATTGCGCGGGGACAAAATGGGGGGCTTTTCCGTGCGCGAATTTGAAGAGGGCGCCGTATTGTACGTGCGCGCAATTGCTGGACTGCACGTCGTTACGCTGGCCTGGGACTTCGCGCCGGGCCAGGAAGCCAAGAAGACCGGACTGTTGGGCTTCGCCATCGAGCGCACCGAGTTCGACAAGAACGACAATGTGCACGAGCGCTACTTCATCCGGGGGATCAAGCGCTTCAAGCACAAGGATGAAGGACTGGCTCCAGGAACTCCAGTGCCGACGTCGGAGCATCCGATTCAGACATTTCAGTGGGGCGACTACACGGCGAAGCCCGAGACGACCTACGAGTTCAGCGTCATCCCGGTCTACGGCAAGCCGAAATTGCTCGAACTCGACGTCGCATCGGCGACCAAAATTCGTGTGAGTACGGAGGCCGAAGAGGGCGGCAAGAAGCCCGGAGAAACCACCCACGATATCTACTTCAACCGTGGCGCGGCCGGGTCCCAGGCCTTCGCGCGCAAGTTCGGCAAGACCGAGCTCGATGAGGACGATCCCGCCTCGGACGCGATGAAATGGCTTTCCCGTGGCCTGTTCGAGGCGCTCGTCAAGTTCATCGAATATCCCTCGACGCTGCAAGACCCCGGTGAGTACGCCCTGCGGGCGATGCTTTACGAGTTTCGCTACAAGCCCGTCGGCCTGGCATTCAAGAAAGCGAAGAATGCCGGCGTCGACGTCAATATCCGCTACGAGGCACAAAGCTATGTGGACGAAAACGAGGAGATGATAGCTGCGGCCAAGATCAAGAGCATCTGCACGCCGCAGAAGTCGCGCGCCGGTATCAGGCACAACAAGTTCATCGTTCTGCTCCACAACGACGTGCCGATCGCCGTCTGGACGGGATCGACGAACATTTCCTCGGGCGGAATCTTCGGCCATTCCAATGTCGGCCACGTCATATGGGACGGTGAGATCGCACAGGGCTTCCTCGACTATTGGGAGCGCCTCGCTGCACCGGACGTGACGCTGGCTCCTCTGAAGACAGCCAATCTCGCTGTCGATGCGACGCCTGCGCGCCATACCCTGCCGCCGAAGAATCGCATCTTGCAGCTGTACTCGCCGCGCGACGAAAAGACCAAGCCCACGACCCTGGAATGGTATGCGGATCTCATCGCCGACGCCAAGCGAATGGCCTGCATCACCTTCGCCTTCAACCTGGACGACTTCTTCTACAAGGCGCTGGCCAAGGACGATGATACGCTCCGCTACTCGCTCTTCGACAAGGATCCGGGAGATGAGTTTGCCGACGAAATCAGAGTGACGGGCAACAGTGTCATGGCGCCCGGGGCCAAGCTTTCAAAGGGCGATCTCGAATTCTTCCTCGGCGAGAAGCTGACCGGTTTCAACCGCAACTTCTACGTTCACGACAAGTTTCTGTTGGTCGATCCCTTGAGTTCCGACCCGGTCGTCGTCACCGGCACCGCAAATTTCAGCCAGCCGTCACAGAACGCCAACGACGAGAATATGCTCGTCATCCGCGGGAACACGAGAGTCGCCGACATCTATTTCGGCGAGTTCATGCGCGTCTTCGACCACTTCTACTCCCGTTATGTCGTCAAGAAGATCAAGGAGGCGGGCAAAGGCGATCCGGACGCCGGCTTCCTGAAGGAGGATTGGAAGGAATGGGTGCCCGGTCATTTCAAGGCGGGACAAAAACAGCTGCGGCGCGAGATATTCATGAAGGAGGATTGAGCGGCGACTGTCGGGATTTGGCGCTCGCCCGGAGACACAGCTTCGTCGCCCGGACAGGCAGGCAGAGGAAAGTGATCCCTCAGCAGCAGCAGCGGCGGGCGTCGGGACGGCTTCGGCACAATGGTTCGAGCCGCGCAGCACCGAGGTCACAGCGTGCGCGCTTGTCGTTGCGCCGATCAGCGATGTGAGACCGAGGAGGAAGCCGATGACCTGGTTCGACGAGGGGGTGCCGCCTTTCGCGACGGCGAAGAAGTCCGTCGGGTTTTGCCGGACTTCGGACGAGCTTCGGGTGTGATCCCGTTCTGCTCATCGAATTGCTTCAACCAGTATTACGGTATTACGGTGACAGCACTGTCACCGTAATCTCAATCTGGTCATCGCCGGCCTGCTGGGATTGTGATGTACTCCGTTAAAGCGAGCCTCATCATCGCATTGGCCATCGGGGCGCTCATCTCGACGGTGCTCCTTGTCCTGGAGCCGCTGACCGACTTCGCGTTCCTCTCGCTGGAATGGCCGGGCATCACCGCGGCTTATTTTTTCTGGGGGGCAGTCGGAGGGTTCACCTTCCTCGGCATAGCCATCTCCTGGGTCGTGAACGCACTGACCTACGGTCTTGGCGCTTTCGTCATGCTCAGCGCCTTTAAGGTGCTGAGGGAAGCATGAAGCGCTGGCTTCAGATGATGGGAGAGATTGCGAGGGGTTGCTGCGCCTTGGGGCCAACTCCGCCGACCGTGCCCACTCCCTCACGCTGCCTTCTCGACAGCCTTCACGATGATCTCGACTTCGAAATAGCCCATGTCGCGGAGCTCGGCGGCCTTCTTCTCGGCCGCTTCCCTGGTGTCGCGCTTCAAAATGATCTGGCCCGCTCCGTCGCGGGCGCAAACGAAATAAGGCATTTTCGATTCCCAATTTCGTTTGCATACACATGGCTCCGGATTCCCGCAAGAATACGGGTGACCGTTCCAGCCCGGCCTTTTGCCGCATCTCGTCGATCAGTTCCGGGGCCTCGACCCTGGTCAGTTCCGCCTCGGACAGATCCTGATGTGCCTGCCCGGCGAGGGTCTTGAGATAGGATTCCTGGGCGCCCGTCATCGGGTCGTCCCCGGAAACCCAATCCTTCGGTTCCTTCCGGATGTAGTCCGCCATCGAAAATCTCCTTCTCCGTCAAACGCCGGACTCGACTCATCGTTCCGTTTTTGTTCTCTTTGGCCATATTCAAATCGTGAGGGCTGAACATGCCGGACCTGGACTTTGTCAGGCGGGAGATCGAACGGATGCGCATCCAGATTGGCAGGCAGAGAAAGGAGATTCTCCAGCTGCAGCGGGCCGGCGTCGGGACGGCCTCGGCCGAGGCGCTCCTGTCGCGGATGGAGGCGAAGGTTGAAAGTCTGTGCGCCCAGCGTGCGGCGCTGAGGAGCGCAGAGCCGCATCACAACAAGGGCAGGGTGCTCGGCGGGAGGACATGGTGAGCAGGCGCTGGTTCGACGACGAGAGAGAGCTGTCGCCCTTCCTGACCGCGCTCGAGGACGTTCGTAGAAGGGCGACACGCGAAGGGTGGTGCTATGCCCATGTCCAGGCGATCATCGTGGCCATCGACCAGTACGCGGAGGCCGCGACAGGCAACCGCGAGTATTTCCTGAACAAGCCGGTCTCAATCGGCGATAGCCGGAAGGTCGCGGACATTCCGTGAGGGGCCATGTCCTCGCGTCGTTGCTCTTCGCATCGGTTACGTCGCCGGTTCAACGCAGTGGTTCGAGCCGCGCAGCACCGAGGTCACAGCGTGCGCGCTTGTCGTTGCGCTGATCAGCGCTGTGAGACCGAGGAGGAAGCCGATGACCTGGTTCGACGAGGGGGTGCCGCCTTTCGCGACGGCGAAGAAGTCCGTCGGGTTTTGCCGGACTTCGGACGAGCTTCGGGTGTGATCCCGTTCTGCTCATCGAATTGCTTCAACCAGGCCTGGATGTATCGCCGATCGCCGGGACAAAGCCGTTCAAGCAAACGAAGGTTCTGCGCTCTGAATTCCACAAGGGTTCTCGGCATAAGACCTCCTCAAAACCCTACCCTCCCGAGAGGGTGCTTCGGCGGGGGAACCGGGTCAACGGCAAAGAGAGGCTTGAAATTCCGGGCGAGCTGATGCAGCGCCAAAAGCGAAAACCCCGCCTGGGGGAAGCGGGATTCTCTGTCGGGGTGAAGCTTGGGGACGCTTCAACTGTAAGACGCGCGAGCCGCAAGAAGGTTCAAAAGAGAATGCACCTCGCTGGGCGGCTGAGAATGGCGGCGGATGAACCTCGGCGAGATCGGCTGTGACCAATCGTCATGCTTCGGGGCCTGCTCAGCGCGATCGTGGAAACGCTCCTCGGCGTCGCATGGGACGCGATCGTCAGGTTGCTCCGCCTGGAGAACGCTGTCGAACTCACCACCGCCTTCGTCGGTCTCTCCTGCATCGTGATCGGCTTCGCGGCCTTTCTGCTGGATCATTGAAGCGGAAATGTCGGGAAGACGTTCTCTGCTCGTGGCTCGGTGAACGCGGACGGCGAACCGGATGTACGTCGCGCCAGGCGATGACAAATCCGTCGTTCGGTTGAAAAGCAGCCGCCCCGAGCGGGTTGAGTTCTGTTCGAGCATGAGCTCCGCGCAAACGCGTTCGGTGTTGTCGCGAGGGAAAACCGCTTCACGGTTTTCCGCATCATGCTTCTAGGCTGCAATCCGCCGGTTGACAGGGACGGTCAGGAACTTGAGCGCTTCTGCATGTGCGAGGTCGGGAACCGCGATCGCCGTGTGGCTGTACATCGCATGTGTCCGCGATCTCACAATCCCGTCCAGGATCTCGCCGCCCTTGATGACGTGGAGGCCCATGCCTTCTTCAGTGGGGAAGATCGCCAGCACCACGTCGTAAGCCGCGATGACGGCTCTGAGCGCTTCGGCCTTGTCTTCGGCGACGTCGATGAAAATACGAACATCAGCCGCGAGTTCACGCAGCTCGTTAAAATCCAGCACTGTGAGGATACTCCAACGCAACGAACCCGATTGGAGCTTGGCCGCGTTAGGTTACTGAAGTGTCAACAGCGCCGGCCGAGCCACAGGTTGCACGGGGAGGTGACACGGCGAGCGGGTTAAACAAGAGTCTCGAACAGCGAAAACGCCGCCCGTGGAGAAGCGGTCTCTCTGGTGGGCGAAGCCGGAGGACTTCGACTTCGATCATGAGACCCGCCAGCCTCCGAATGGTTCAGAAAGAAGTGGAATGTCGGGCGGCGTCGTTCACAGGAGACAGGGAGTCCCTGAGAACCCGAGCTTGCGTTTTCGGGCTCGATGGGTTCTAAGCCCGGTCACTTCATGACTTCTGGCATGAATCAGCAGCGCGTCCCCGCGGTCCGGCCGCGTCCTCTTCGGGAATTGCTCGCGCGCCCCCATTCAAAGGAATTCAGACATGGCGAAGATGACGAAGGCCCAATTGATCGACGCAATTGCCGAGGGCACGCAGCTTTCGAAGAACGACGTGAAGTCGGTGATCGAATACATGGCAACGGTCGGCTACAAGGAACTCAACGAGTCCGGCGAGTTCGTCATTCCCGGCTTCGTGAAGATGTCGGTCGTGAACAAGCCGGCGACCGAAGCCCGCATGGGCGTCAATCCCTTCACCAAGGAGCCGATGCAGTTTGCGGCGAAGCCCGCGAGCAAATCGGTCAAGGCCTCGCCGCTGAAGGTGGCCAAGGACGCCGTCTGAGGCGGCGGCGAAGTCCTTGCTGCGGCCTCTTCCGCGAGACGGCGCAATGAGCAATGGCTGAAGACAAGGTGGCGCTCGGCGATCGCGATGCCGAGCATCACCACGACGATCGAGACAAACACAGGGAGCGTCGTTCGCTCCGTCCGGGCGCGCCCTGCGGTCGCCCGCAAGTCGGGCGGACCGAAGACCAAGCGGAATTCGTTCTCACGAAATTCACAGATCATCGGGCTACTCGATGACGAAGCTCGCGATGCAGGCTTCCGCGGCCGAATGGCTGAGCCGCGCGATTGCCGGCTCGCCGGATTTCGGCCGCTCAATGCGCAAGCGCGAGGTCTCGCTCCGGTAGCGTCCGATTTGAGCGCCCCTCGAATTGCCGGCTTCAAAAAGAAAAAACCCCGCGCTTTCGCGCGAGGCTCTTCTGGCCGACGGCGTTGGGATTTCAGCGCCTGACCGTCAGCCGCAGCTGTAACTTAAGGTTGAAATTCCAAAAAGCAACAGCGCCGCGGTGACGGAGTATGTTCGTCAGGCGGCGCTGCCGTGTGACTGGGCGCTGAAATCCCCAGCTTCCATGGGTCCTTTGCGCGCCGAAAAGGTTCAATGCGAAATCCCCTGCAAAAATCCGTCTGAAGGGCTGGACATTTTGTTCTCATTTTGTTCTAGTGCGGTCGCCTTGGTGGATCATTTGGAGGTGACTCATGACCGTCGAAAAACAGCGCGAGGTGATCAGGCTCTGGAACGAGCTCAGGAAGCTCGAGGGTCCTGCCGCGGAAGAGCTCCGGATCCAGATCCTCGAATGCTTCTCAAGGGACAAGGCGAAGCGGGCGGCGTGATCCGCGTCGACGACACGCGGCAACGCGCAAGCGCGATCTTGTTCCGGCGGTTTGCGCTGATTTGTCACCGAAGAGCTTGGAGACGATGAGCTTGCCGAAATGAGTCCTGCCGCCGAAGATGCGTCAGCATGAGCTTTCACGGATCGTTAGGAATCGCTCCATGCTGATTTTCGCGACTCCGATTCGTTCTTCGAGAACGAAATGGAGTCGGATGCAGAACAAGTTGCGCCTGCCGGCGGCGATGCGGCCGCGCGTATCGGAACGAGACGGCGTGATGTCTCGCACAGTCGCGTCCATGTCTCCTCCGTATGGAGTGAGGCGAGGGGAGCGGCATGGATGCGCGCTGGTTTCCGATGGAGGCCGCAAAGTGTTTGTTAAGAACTGCTCCGCGCCGATTTCTGCGATTCCGATTCGTTCTTCGAGAACGAAATGGTGTCGTAGCCGGAACAAATGCGTCTTTCACCTGTCCGGACGACAGAGGTGTCCGCATCTACTTTGCCTAACGACAGCTTGCACGGACGCCGATAACCCTATCCGGTTAGGTTAAAAGCCCAATCGCGTTGCGCTGGCTGCGGGTTGGAGTAGGTGTCCGGCAAAGACAAGCAAGAAACGACTTTGCCAAGAAGCAATTTTGTCATGACACCTTTTTCAGAGCCGCCCTTTTACCAAGGCGACCGGCACACCTACCGGCGCGTCGCCATCGTCGGCACGCTGTTCTGCATCGCTTTCGTGGCGATCAGCTTCTCGCTGCGGCCGCAGGCCGAAGACACGCGCGTTGCGGTCAAGGCCGACCGGCTGGTGCGCACGGCGGCGGGCCAAGCGGCGCGCGCCAATTAGCGCTCGTCGCCGTAGCTGCGATCGTCGGCCGGCGCCTGCGGGCCGGCGGCGCCGCGCGAGGCGAGCGCCACGAAGCCGGCATAGCCGGACAGGTTGAGCAAGACTTCGAGCCACGCGGGCATGTCGGGCCTCTTTTTCTTCCGTTCTGCGCGGGAAGGGGACTCAACGTCCGCGCGCAATCCGGGTTCCATGCTCTCATAAAAAGGACTCATACCGGAGAGGAGGGGTCGAGCCGGCGGCCGAGGGTCGCGACGGACTCGCTCGACGGCTGCTCCTTCAGGAACTCGGCGATCGCCCGCGCCAGTTCGCGGTCGCTCATCGGCGTCGGCGGCGGGTGCAGCGTGCCGACACCGAAGCTGCGGACGATTTCGTCGTAGTGCTGATCGTCGGATCTAGGAACCAACCTGCGGATACGGGCCAGCAAAGCGAATAACGGCAAACTTTCCTCCTCGATCGTCTGCCCCGCTGGCAATAATTGTGGTCTGCTGCCAGTTGCTCCCGAAACCGAAAAACCCCGCCAGCATCGCGGAGATGCTGACGGGGTCTTCGTGCCGTTGCCTCAACCCGGATGGCGGAGGCTCCCGCACTCGGAACGTCAATCCGTGTCCGGTGATTTCGTTCCCGCTGCACCGACAATTTTCACTGCGGTCGGTTCCCCATGGCGCAACCATCGCAGGCGCTCGCGGTTGTCCCCGCGAGACGCGAAGGAGAAGAGCATGAAGAAGACACTGGCAGTTCTGGCTACCATCGCGGCCGTCGGCGTGACCGCGGTCGCCGCCCCTGCGCCGGCCGAGGCGCGTGGCCGCGGCATCGGCCCGGGCCTCGCATTCGGCCTTGCCGCCGGCGCGATCACGGCGGGTGCGGTCGCAGCCTCCCACCCATATGGCTATTACGGTCCCGGCTACGCCTACTATGGCGGCCCGGGCTATTATTACGGACCGGGTCCCTACGCCTATTACGGCAGGCCGTACTACCGCCATCACCACTGGCGCCATTGGTAACAGCCGATAGCGAAAAAGCCCGGAGCGTTGCTCCGGGTTTTTTTCATTCGCTCGTCTTCGCGTTTTCCTGCGCGACGGTGCCTACGGCCACAGCGATGGCCGCTCGACCTTGCGGGCATTCTCCAGCGTCGACACGAAGTATTCTTCGCGCTCGCGCTTGAATTTTTCTTGCGTGGCACGGAAGGCGGCGACACGGGCGGCGATCTCATCGCGCTCACGAGCCTTGCGTTCTTCGTCTTCGGTCATGTCAAATCCCCTCTACACCTGAGTATGTGCACCTCTGAACTCAAGCGCTGCCGCCGCAATCACGTTGAGTCGCGTCAACACATCCATTGGCGCTCCTGAATAGGGCGTCAATGGGGAGGAGGCATTGCAGGAATGTGATATGCGAAGGTTTGGAAAAAATTGCCGGGCGCATTGCGTTCGCGCTTGATAGGAACGTCAATGATCTTGTCGCTTGCACGTGTTGCTGTCAGGCAAAGCGACTCGTGGAGGCGCGATTGATCGCATCGGATATCCAGAGCGGCGTCGAGCGCCTCGGCGACATGATCGCCGAGGCCAGGGCCATCGTGCCGTTCACCGGCGCCGGCATCTCGACCGAATGCGGCATTCCCGACTTCCGCTCGCCGGGCGGAATTTGGACGCGTTACCGTCCGATCCCATTCGACGAATTCGTCGCGAGTCGGGAAGCGCGCAACGAATCCTGGCGCCGCCGCTTCGCGATGGAGGAGGTCTTTGCCGCGGCGAAGCCCGGCCGGGGCCATCGCGCGCTGGCCTCGCTCTACCGCGCCGGCAAGGTTCCCGCCGTCATCACCCAGAACATCGACAATCTGCACCAGGCCTCGGGCTTCGCCAGCGAGCACGTGGTTGAGCTTCACGGAAATACCACTTATGCGCGATGCATCGGGTGTGGGCTGGCCTATCCGCTCGACTGGGTGAGGCGCCGCTTCGACGACGATGGCACGGCGCCCGACTGTACCGCGTGCGACGAGCCGGTGAAGACCGCCACGATCTCCTTCGGCCAGATGATGCCGGACGACGAAATGCAGCGTGCGACCGCGCTATCACAAGCCTGCGATCTCTTCATCGCGATCGGTTCCTCGCTCGTGGTCTGGCCGGCCGCGGGCTTTCCGATGATGGCCAAGCGCGCCGGTGCACGTCTGGTGATCATCAACCGCGAGCCGACCGAGCAGGACGACATCGCCGATCTCGTCATCCACCACGACATCGGCGAGACGCTCGGGCCCTTTGTCGGCAATTGAGGCATCAATTTGATTCGCGGCTGTGCAAGCTGTTCATAGGTTCCGGCGAATCTCTTTTTTGTCTATGCCTCGCAACCGGGAGTGTTATCTTTTGAGTCGAAAGATTCGCGTCGCGTCGAGTTGAGAAGATTCTCTAGGGACGCGTGATTCGAGCGCCGCCAATGTGGCGGGTTGCATGGCAGTGTGGGGTCCGGGGTTATGGGGTCGTCGGACGGATTTGAGTCCAAGAAGCTCGGAGTTCCCGGGCAGGGAGTATCGCCCGGGCGAATGACGCCGGGCGAACATGGTGGTGCCGGCCGCGATAGCGCGCTCAGTCCCTTCAGCGGGCTTGGTGAGACCAGCGCCAATCTCGTCGAGGTCCATGGCGTCATCAAATGGTTCGACGCCTCCAAAGGTTATGGCTTCATCGTTCCCGACAATGGCTGGCCGGACGTCCTTCTGCACGTGACCGTGCTTCGGCGCGACGGCTTCCAGACGGCTTATGAGGGCGCCCGCATCGTCGTCGAATGCATTCAGCGCGCCAAGGGTTACCAGGCCTTCCGCGTGGTCTCGATGGACGAGTCGACCGCGATCCATCCGGCGCAGATGCTGCCGCCGCGCACCCACGTCACGGTCACCCCGACCAGCGGGCTGGAACGGGCCCAGGTCAAATGGTTCAACCGGCTGCGTGGCTTCGGCTTCCTGACCTGCGGCGAGGGCACGCCCGACATTTTCGTGCACATGGAGACGCTCCGCCGCTTCGGCATGACCGAACTCAGGCCCGGCCAGTATGTCCTGGTCCGCTTCGGGCCTGGCTCCAAGGGCATGATGGCGGCCGAGATCCATCCCGAGACCGGATCGCCGGGACTGCAGTCGCACTAGAGCTTCGGTTCTGTTTGAATCAGAACCGAAGGTCTAGATTCTTGTTTTGACGCGTTTTCTTCACGCGAACCGGTATCCACTTCGCTGGAAAACGCTATCAGGACACTAATTCCCGCAATCGTGAGCAGCTGAGGCGTGCCGGCTGGCCGGCGCGCCTCTTTCTTTTTCGACGGCCGCCGCGTAAGGACTGGCCCAGTTCCCGCGCCTCGAGAGCCCCATGAATTTTGATCGAAAGGCCGTCTGGTCCGTTGCAAAGGGCTGGCTTGCCGCCATCCTCGTCATCATCGGCTGTGCCGTCGCCAGCCCGCCCGCCGGCGCCGCCAGCTTTCAGCCGCTCGAGATCGTCACCAAGAATGGTGTGCAGGTATTCTCGGTGGAGATGGCAACGACCGAGGAGGAGAAGCAGACCGGCCTGATGTATCGCAAGGAACTGGCAGACGGCAAGGGCATGCTGTTCGACTTCAATCCCGAGCAGGAAGTGTCGATGTGGATGAAGAATACTTATGTCTCGCTCGACATGATCTTCATCCGCGCGGACGGCCGCATTCTGCGCATCGCCGAAAACACCGAGCCGCTGTCGACGAAGATCATCTCGTCCCGGGGGCCGGCCCGGGCCGTGCTGGAAGTGGTGGCGGGAACGGCGCAGAAGTACGGCATCCGCCCCGGCGACCGCGTCGGCCATCCCCTGTTCGGCAGCAAATAGGGCGGACGGTGCGATTGCCGGCCTTGCTGACGGCTTTGGAAGCTTGCTGGCGCCTTGGGAAGCGTGTATCGACGGGGCTCGCCGGACATTCGGGGTATAGCGCAGCCTGGTAGCGCGGCAGTTTTGGGTACTGCAGGTCGTTGGTTCGAATCCAGCTGCCCCGACCAGTCCCGAGGTTGAATGTCATGTGGCGCTGCCGCCTCAGGACAGCATTTCACCGACAATGCGCCAGGTGATCCAGGCGAGGGCGCAGATCCATCCCGGCATCACCATTGCAACGACGCCTGGCCCCGCGGAGCGCGAAGAGGGAGCTTCCGGTCTCCGGCGCGTCGGAGCGTTTTTCCGGGGCCTCGATCTCGTCAACCGCACCCGGCCGCTCGGTCTGTTGATGATGGCTCTCTGCCGGTTCGGGAAAATTCACGGCCGCGCTCCGGCTCAAGCTGACTCTGGCATGTGAGGAAAAGCTGCAATTCGCTGCGCGGGGATTGGTTGCGAGATGACGCGAAGAAGCGCGCCCGCCGCCCCGGATTCTTCACGTCCTGACGCCCGCTTCGCACGGCATCAGCAAAGCCTCGTCGAACCTTCCGGGCATCGCCGTAGACATATGCATGTTGGGGATTTCAGCGCCCAATATCTAAACGGACGCCGCCAAGCGATGATATTCCGCTTGCGCGGCGTTGCGCTTTTCCGGCCGTGCCGATCAGTTCGATGCGTACCAGCCGGACGGAAACGGGACCAACGACCAAGCCGCCTGGTTGTCGTTGGCGGCTTGCGGCGGCTCTTGTGACGGCGTCCTCACGACCGCCGCAGGCGGCGTCATTCGCAGCGCGAGGCGCAGCCGTGCACATTGCAATTTCATGATTGTTGTTCCCCGCAACCCAATAGTTCCAAACGTCAGATTGCTTGCAAAGTTCGACGTCAGTTCAAAAATCACCGTGCGCAGAAACAGCGCGCTCGTTCTCAAATCACATGCATTCTAGAAAAATCGGCACTGGCTTTCAACCGATCGCGCCGAACCATCCCGAGAAGTAAGGTTGATCGGTTAGGTTAAAGGCGAGCGGTTGTTGCGGTCGTTTGAGTGGCTGCTATCAGGTCGGTCCTGGCTCGCGATGGGCCGCCTTCAATCTGTGCGACACAGAGCGCGGTTCGTCACCCAGCACGGTTCGTCGCGGCGCGCGTGTCAGTTGAATTCTGCTCCAGCGAGTTCTGCGCCATGTCTTTCGATCGCAACCTCAAGACCGTCGGTCCGCAGTCGAACTGGACCGAGATCTGGCACCTCTGGACCGTGATCGTGCCGCGCCGCTCCATCAACGGCCAGTTCGTGGTCGGCAAGGTCTGGCGCCGCCACGACGGCCGCGACTGGATCTACAGGAAATTCACCGAGTTCGACGGCGAAGAGGCGGCCTGAGCGCGATGAGAATTGTCATCGCGCCCCGGATTATCGTTGAGGCCGTACGGTCCTGATTTAGCCCAAGTGCCGCTCGCCCGCGGCCGATCCCGGTGCCTGCACGCGCGGTAGCGGCAGCTTGAAGTGACGCTTTGCGTAGGCGACGATCTCGGCATCCGAGGGATGATCGGCCACTTCCACCGCGACAATCCGCTTGGCCAGATCGGGGGCGCTCGCGTGAATGTGGCCGGCAAGCTCCGTCTTCGCGCTCGCCGGACCGATGATGAGGATCTCACCGGCGTCGGCGACGGCTTTGGTCACCTCGATGTAGAATGCCTTGTCGGGGGCGGCGTGGCCGCTGCCGATTGTATTGGCCTTGTGATGAAGATGACGTGTCGCCAGTTGCGGATGCAGCGTGATTTCGTCGGAGCCGTTCAGGCCGAGATGGAAGATCCTGGCCTGCGAATGATCGATCCATACCACGGCGTGGAAATGAGAGGGCATGTTTTTGGGCCTTGTACCAGAGGAGGCCGCCACGTCTGTGCGGCGGCGCATATCGCGGCGACACTATGCGTGCCGGCGCCGCCTCTGTTGACTCATGTCAATCCGATCCCGGCTCAAAAAGCGGGGCAGCCGGATGGCGCGTTCGGAGGGGCTTGGCCGGCTCAGACCGCAGCCGCCGCCGGTTTGGGCGGGGGCGGCTTCAGCGGCTTGTCCTGCTTCTTCGACCACGAGATGTAATAGGCCACCGTCGTCATGATCGCGATGCCGGCGATGCTGACGAAGATCTGCGCGAGCAGCGAGCCCGAGCTCATCGATAGCTCGAAATGGCCGACGAAGGACAGGAACACGCCGACGCAGAAAACGGCGAGCGACTGCTGGCCGCAGACGATCAAGGGATCGAACACCCTCCACTCCAGGCCCGGCCACTCCTTCGGCACGAAGCGGATCACCAGGATCACGATCACGACGAAATGGAGGAAGCGGTACGGCGCTAGGTTGGTCTTGTCGTTCGGGTTGAAGGCCGAGAACAGCCATTCCGGGAACATGCTGCCGAAGGTGGGGAAGCGGCCGGCCATGGTCATGACCAAAGCGAACAAGAGATAGCCGAGGCAGACCCACAGCGTGATCTGCGAATTGATCAGCGTCATCGAGCGCCGGGCCCCGCCCATCGCGCACCAGGCGCCGAACACGAACAGCACCTGCCAGCAATAGGGGTTGAAGTACCACTGGCCGGCCGGATAGGCGGTCAGGTTCAGGCCGTAGTGCCGCGCGGCCAGCCACAGCGCGATCGACAGGACCATCGTCAGGTCGGGTTTGCGCAGCATGAACCACAGCACCGGCGGAAACAGGCCCATCAGCACGATGTACAGCGGCAGCACGTCGAGATTGAGCGGCTTGAAGCGCAGGAACAGGCCCTGGCGCAGCGTCTCGGTGGCATTGTCGACGAGGCCGGCGACGTTGAACTCGTTGATCATCTCGGAATCGCCGAAGCGCAGCGCCAGATAGCTGATCGAGGCGATGTAGATCACGAACAAGATGATGTGGGCGACGTAGAGCTGCCAGACCCGCTTGGTCAGCCGGGTGGCGCCGACGACGAAGCCGCGCTCCAGCATCATCCGCGCGTAGACGAAGGACGCCGTGTAGCCGGAGATGAAGACGAACAGGTCGGCGGCGTCGGAAAAGCCGTAGTTGCGGGTCGTGACCCAGTTCACCACGTTGTCGGGGATGTGGTCGAGGAAGATCGCCCAGTTCGCGACACCGCGAAACAGGTCGAGCCGGAGGTCGCGCCCCTTTTCGGGAAGCGTTGCGCTGACGTTCAGGAAGGCCATGCGTCGGGAGCTCTCGGAGAGGACGGAAATGCTGATGTCGGCGAGGCAGTGCCGCCAGGCGGGATCCCGGCGCGGAAGGCGGGTACGGAATTGTCACGGTGCAGCATAATGACTATACCCGTCGATGAGGCATCCGGGGGAGGCCGGAATCACCGATCAGTTCCCACGGGGTGTCTCTATACTATCCCCGAGATTTCCACCAACTGCCACCGTGACGCATCGAAATCGAACGAAAAGACGAAGAGGCCCGGACCAGCCATGACCGCACGCATTTTCAAGCCTGCCAAGAACGCGATGCAATCCGGCCGGTCCAAGACCAGGGAATGGCAGCTCGATTACGAGCCGGAACAGCCGCGCTCGGTCGAGCCGCTGATGGGCTGGACTTCGTCCGGCGACATGAAGCAGCAGATCACGCTGCGCTTCCACAGCAAGGAAGAGGCGATCGCCTATTGCGAGCGCAAGGGCATCGCCTACCAGGTGATCGAGCCGCAGGATTCGATCCGCCGCCCGGTTGCCTATGCCGACAATTTTTCGTTCCGGCGCGGTGAGCCCTGGACGCATTGAGGGGCGGCCGGCCGCGTCGGCTTCAGACGACGTGATGCCGTCGTCATGCCCGGGCTCGTCCCGGACGAGTCCGCCATGACGACGGAGAGGCATCCCGCCCGTACGTTATAACCTCGCATCCGGTGGCCGACATCCCAGGTTCTGCCCTTCGCATCACCCTTCGCATCACCCTTGGCATCAATTCCTCCGCGTGCTTCGCTGCCTCGCATGACGAACCATGGCGAGGCGGGGTATGGCGGGGCGTGACCAGCTCGACGGCGTCGATCTGAAGATCTTATCCGAGCTGCAGCAGGACGGGCGGGTGCGCAACAATGAGCTGGCACAGCGTGTCGGGGTGTCCGCGCCCAACTGCCTGCGGCGGCTGAAGTCGCTGTTCAGCCGCGGCGTGATCCGGGCGGTGCGCGCCGTCATCGACGAGCGGCGGCTCGGCTATGAGGTGGTGTCGTTCGTCTCGATCCAGCTCGGCAGCCAGGCCCAGCCGGTGCTGGAGGCGTTCGAGAGCTCGATCGGCGCGATCCCGCGCATCCAGCAGTGCTGGCGGATTTCGGGCGACACCGATTATCTCCTCAAATGCGTGGCGCCGAGCGTCGAGAGCATGCGCCAGCAGCTCCTGCATTTCGCGGCGATGCCTGATGTGAAGAACGTTCGCAGCTTCCCGGTGCTCGGCGTGGCGAAGGACGTGCCGCTGCCGTTGCAGGAAGCCGCCGCGCCGGCGGGATAGGGATCCGGCAACTCCCGTGCGGACAATCGGAAGTTCATGCAATCCGAATCGTAATACATGAGTTACTAACTTAACTGTGACATGTGATTTGGGAAGTCCTGCAATGCGCCGGGCCGTGATTGTCGGTTTCCCGGCGCCGCCTAGATGCAGGGTGCGAAGCTCGGCATGCTTGGCAGGCCGAGGACTCTTTTGTGGGATCCTGAAGCAGGAAAGACACCATGACATCGATTTCGAAAACGTTCGTCGCATCTGCTGCGACGCTGTTTGCATCTGCGTTTCTGATGATGACCGCACCCGCGGCTCAGGCGGAAGAATACTGCATCACCAACGGCGCCCAGGCCGCTCATGGCTGCGGCTATCCGACGATGGAAGCGTGCCGCGCCGCGGCCGGCGGTATCGGCGGCACCTGCTCGCAGAGCGGAGGCGCCAAGACCCCGACCGACGCGTTCGCCTTGCAGCCGAAGCAGACGCACTCGCGCAAGCTTCGGTCGGGCGGCCAGTCCAACTCGCACTGACGCTGCAATCGAGACGGTTTAGAGACGTTACGGCCTCCGAGATCCATCTCGGGGGCCGTCAATTCATGACGACGATGCAACGCACGCGTTCGCGTGCGTTTCACCGATATCGCCCGCGAAATTCGCGCGGGCTTGCGCCGGTCCAGCTGCGGAAGGCGCGCGAAAAGCTCTTCTCGTTGCGGAAGCCGGCGATCTCCGCGATGCGCTTGATCGGCGTGCGGCCGCGCATCAGTTCCTGCTTGGCGAGCTCGAACTTTGCCTCCTCCTTGAGATCGCGCAGCGAGGTTGCCTCCTCGCGCAGGCGCCGGTGCATGGTGCGGGTGGACAGCGCCAGCTCGCTCGCGACGTCCTCGGCGCCGAGAAGACGCCCACGCGCATTGCGGAGCACGCGGCGCACGCGCTCGACCAGCAGCCGGTCGCGCCGGTAGGGCAGCACGGTCAGCTTGAGAGCGCCCTTGAGCATGCTGTCGAGATCGGCCGCGCTGCGCGCGAGCGGCAGCGACAGATAGTGCTTGTCGAAGACGATGCTGGCTCGGTCCGCATCGAAGCGGACGGCCCGGCAGAAGATGGTCGGATAGACCGAGACGTGGCCGGGCTCCGGATAGGGGAATTCGGCCGCGCGAAGCGCGATGCGGGAGTCGACAGCCCAACACGAGAAGCCGAGCACGTAGCGGAACAGGGTGACCAGGCAGAACTCGCGGCAAGGCCCGAGGTCGCGCAATTCACGGATCGACACGACGGCGGTCTCTTCGCCAACCTCGAGATCGAGCAGCACGTCTTCGGTGACCAGACGGTGATGCCGGCACCAGCGCTTGAGCGCGACCTCCAGCGTCGGCGCCGTGATCGAGGCGCGGCACAGCATGCCATAGGTGCCCCAAGGCAGCCGCCGCGAGAACCAACCGAGCGCCTCGTCGTCGAGCTCGCGCATGGCATGACCGGCCAGCGCCTCGAACTGGGCGGCTGTGACCCGCCCATCCGGAGAATTGACGAGCTCCGCCGCGACCTGGCCCCGGCTCAATGCCTCCGCGGGATCGCGGCCGTATTGTTCATAGGCTGCAACCACGCCGCGGACGAAGGCGGCGGGGGTCACGGCGCGGCGCGGGATCGCGGTGGCGGCTTGAAAAGGCATCGGAAGTTCCTTTGGAAAATCCTCGCCAAGTTTGGCGGAAAATGCAACCTTTTCGACTGCAAGAGGGCCGGGACCGGGCTAGGTTCGGACCCCAAAATACGGAGGAATCGCCTTGAACATCCCGAGCATCGACTTTGATCTGGGCGAAGACATCACCATGTTGCGCGACACGCTTCGCGCCTTCGTGCAGGCCGAGATCACCCCGCGCGCCGCCGAGATCGAAAAGGCCAACCTGTTTCCCGCAGACCTCTGGAAGCGCTTTGGCGATCTTGGCCTGCTCGGCATGACCGCGCCGGACCAATATGGCGGCTCCAACATGGGCTATCTCGCCCACATCGTCGCCATGGAGGAAATTTCGCGCGGCTCGGCTGCCGTAGGGCTGTCCTACGGCGCCCATTCCAATCTCTGCGTCAACCAGATCCGCCGCAACGGCAACGACGCGCAGCGGCAGCGCTATCTGCCGAAGCTGATCTCGGGCGACTATGTCGGCGCGCTCGCGATGTCCGAGCCTGGCGCCGGCTCCGACGTCGTCTCGATGAAGCTGCGCGCCGACAAGCGCGGCGATCGCTACGTGCTCAACGGCTCCAAGATGTGGATCACCAACGGCGGCGATGCCGACGTGCTGGTGGTCTACGCCAAGACCGATCCGGAGGCCGGGCCGCGCGGCATGACCGCCTTCCTCATCGAGAAGGGCTTCAAGGGCTTCACCCACGGCCAGCATCTCGACAAGCTCGGCATGCGCGGCTCCAACACCTATCCGCTGTTCTTCGACGAGTGCGAGGTCCCGGAGGAGAACGTGCTGGGCAAGGTGGGCGAGGGCGTCAAGGTGTTGATGTCCGGCCTGGACTATGAGCGCGCGGTGCTCTCGGGCGGCCCGCTCGGGATCATGGCGGCCTGCATGGACGCGGTGGTGCCCTACATGCACGAGCGCAAGCAGTTCGGTCAGCCGATCGGCGATTTCCAGCTGATGCAGGGCAAGCTCGCCGACATGTATTCGACCTGGCAGGCCACACGCGCCTACGTCTACGCTGTGGGGCGCGCCTGCGACCGCGCCGACCACGCCCGCAGCCTGCGCAAGGATGCCGCGGCTGCGATCCTCTATTCCGCAGAGAAAGCGACGTGGATGGCAGGTGAGGCGATCCAGGCGCTCGGCGGGGTCGGCTACACCAGCGAATTCCCTGTGGGGCGCCTCTGGCGCGACGCAAAACTCTACGAAATCGGCGCCGGCACTTCCGAGGTCCGCCGCATGCTGATCGGCCGCGAGCTGATGGCCGAGACCGCTTAAACGTTCACCTCATCGGAATTACCATGCCGCTTCATTCCAGCATCGATCCGTCTTCGTCAGATTTCGCGCGCAATGCCGAGGCCATGCGCGCCCTCGTCGCTGACTTGCGGGAAAAGTTGAGCCAGGTCGCCGGCGGTGGGGGCGAAGCCTCGCGCAACCGCCACACCGCGCGCGGCAAGATGCTGGCGCGTGAGCGAGTCGACCTGCTGGTCGATCCCGGGACTTCGTTCCTGGAGCTGTCGCCGCTCGCGGCCTACGGCCTCTATGGCGGTGATGTGCATTCGGCGAGCGTCATCACGGGGGTGGGGCGCATCTCGGGTCGCGAATGCGTGATCGTCGCCAACGACGCCACCATCAAGGGCGGCACCTACTATCCGATGACCGTGAAGAAGCATCTGCGTGCGCAGGATATCGCGCGGCAGAACAATCTTCCCTGCGTCTACATGGTCGATTCGGGCGGCGCCTTCCTGCCGCTCCAGGACGAGATCTTTCCGGACGAGCGGCATTTCGGCCGCATCTTCTACAATCAGGCCCAGATGTCCTCGCAGGGCATTCCGCAGATCGCGATCGTGATGGGCTCCTGCACCGCCGGCGGCGCCTATGTCCCGGCGATGTCGGACGAGAGCATCATCGTGCGAAATCAAGGCACCATCTTCCTCGGCGGCCCCCCGCTGGTGAAGGCCGCAACCGGGGAGGTCGTCAGCGCGGAAGAGCTCGGCGGCGCCGACGTCCACTCGCGGCAGTCGGGCGTGACCGATCATTACGCCCAGAACGATGCCCACGCGATCGGCATCGCGCGGCGCATCGTCGGCACCTTGAAGCCACCGGCGCGGCCGAATCTGAACATGCATCCGCCGCGCGAGCCGCTGTTTGCGGCGGAGGAAATCTATGGCGTCGTCCCCGTCGATGGTCGCAAGCCGTTCGACGTTCGCGACATCATCGCCCGCGTGGTGGATGGCTCCGAGTTCGACGAGTTCAAGAAGCTCTACGGCACGACCCTGGTATGCGGCTTTGCCCATATCTGGGGCTATCCGGTCGGCATCATCGCCAACAACGGCATCCTGTTCAGCGAGAGCTCGCTCAAGGGCGCGCATTTCATCGAGCTGTGCTGCCAGCGCGGCATTCCCCTGGTGTTCCTGCAGAACATCACCGGCTTCATGGTCGGCAAGAAATACGAGGCCGGCGGCATCGCGCGCGACGGCGCCAAGCTGGTGACGGCGGTGGCAACAGCCTCGGTGCCGAAGTTCACCGTCGTGATCGGCGGCTCCTATGGCGCCGGGAACTACGGCATGTGCGGCCGCGCCTACTCGCCGCGCTTCCTCTGGATGTGGCCGAACGCACGCATCTCGGTGATGGGCGGCGAACAGGCCTCGATGGTGCTGAGCCAGGTCCGCCGCGACAATATCGAGGCCAAGGGCGACAGCTGGTCCAGGGAAGAGGAAGACAAATTCCGCGAGCCCATCCGCGCGCAATATGAGAGCCAGGGGCATCCGTATTATGCGACCGCGCGTCTGTGGGACGACGGCGTGATCGACCCTGCCGACACGCGCCTCGTGCTCGGCCTTGGCCTCTCGGCGGCATCGAATGCGACGATCGAGCCGACGAAATTCGGCCTGTTCAGGATGTGATGCGATGGATCGCTCAAAACTCTACCGTCGTTTTCGCACGCTCCTGATCGCCAACCGCGGCGAGATCGCCTGCCGCGTCATCCGCACTGCGCGAGCCATGGGCCTGCGCACGGTCGCGGTCTACTCGGAGGCCGACCGCGACGCGATGCATGTTGCGCTCGCGGACGAAGCCATGCTGCTCGGGCCGGCGCGCGCCCGCGACAGCTACCTCAATGTCGAGCGGCTGATCGAGGCCGCGCGCAAGACCGGCGCCGAGGCCGTGCATCCCGGCTACGGTTTCCTGTCGGAGAATGCCGACTTCGCGCGGGCCTGCTTCGATGCGGGTCTCGTCTTTGTCGGTCCGACCGCCGGGATGATGACGGCGATGGGCTCGAAGTCCGGCTCGAAAGCGCTGATGGAGAAGGCCGGCGTGCCGCTGGTGCCCGGCTATCACGGCGAAGCCCAGGACGAGGCAACGCTTTCGAAGGCTGCCGAGGGGATCGGCTTCCCCATTTTGGTGAAGGCCTCCGCCGGTGGCGGCGGCCGCGGCATGCGCATCGTGCGATCGGCTGCCGAACTTGAACCCGCGATCGTCAGCGCCAAGCGCGAGGCCAAGGCCGCATTCGGCGACGACCGCATGTTGATCGAGAAATATGTCGACAATCCGCGGCATATCGAGGTGCAGGTGATCGGCGACAGCCACGGCAATCTGCTCTCGCTGTTCGAGCGCGAATGCACGCTGCAGCGCCGGCATCAGAAGGTGATCGAGGAGGCGCCGTCGCCGACGCTCAACGCGGCGCAGCGCGAGACGGTCTGCGCCGCCGCGCGAAAGGCGGCCGGCGCGGTCAACTATGTCGGCGCCGGCACCATCGAGTTCGTCTCCGACGGCAGGGACGTGTTCTTCATCGAGATGAACACGCGCCTCCAGGTCGAGCATCCCGTGACCGAGCTGATCACCGGCATCGACCTCGTCGAGTGGCAGCTGCGCGTCGCCTTCGGCGAGGCGCTGCCGCTGAGGCAGGACGAGATCCGGCTCAACGGCCATGCCGTCGAGGCGCGCGTCTATGCGGAGAATCCCACCAAGAACTTCATGCCGTCGGTCGGAAAAATCTCGACCTGGCGGTTGCCGGCGGAAGCCGGAGGCCTGCGCGTCGACGCCGGCTATCGCGAAGGTGATGCGGTCTCGCCGTACTATGACGCCATGCTCGCCAAGATGATCGCCTGGGCGCCGACGCGGGATGTCGCGATCGAGCGGCTGAATCGCGGGCTGGAAGAGACCGACGTTCGCGGCATCGTCACCAATATTCCGTTCCTGTCGGCGCTGATGACGCATCCGAAGGTGCGGGCCAATGCGATCGACACCGGCTTCATCGAGCGTGAGCTCGCGGTGCTGACGCAGGCCGTGCCGGCCCCCGGAGAGCTCGAGCTCTGCGCCGCGGTGGCGGCTGTGATCAACGAAGAGCAACAGGCGGCACATGCGAAGGAGAATTCGCCCTGGCAGACCTTCGGCTGGCAGCCGGTCGGCCGGCGCCAGCGCAGCTTTGCCTTCCGAGTCGGCCATGGTCCGGAGCAGAAGGTCACGCTGAACTATGGCAGCGGCCCCTCGACGCTGGTGATCGGCGAGCGCGAGCTGGCGTTCACGGTCGCGGCGAAGGACGGCGGCTTCGACCTCACGCTGGACGGCGTCAAATCGTCGGTCGCGGCCGTGATCGACGGCCATGAGCTCTACTTGCGCACCCGCAACGGTCGCTTCGACTTGCATTGGGTGGATCCGTTCGGCGGCGAGACTGAGGAGCAGACCGGCGAGGACAAGATTGCTGCGCCCTTGCCCGGCACGGTCGTTGCCGTGCTGGCCGAGGAGGGCGCCAAGCTCGACAGGGGCGCGCCGATCCTGACACTCGAGGTGATGAAGATGGAGCAGACGCTGCGCGCGCCCTTTGCCGGCGTGCTGAAGTCGATCAAATGCAAGGTCGGCGACATCGTGCAGGAGGGTGTCGAGCTCGCGGTGGTCGAGCCTTCGGGAGAGTGACATGAGCGATCCTGTCCGCATCATCGAAATGGGGCCGCGCGACGGGCTCCAGAACGAGAAGACGCCCGTCGGCGTCGAGGTCCGTATTGCCTTCATCGAGGCGCTGGTGGGGGCCGGCCTCAGTACGGTCGAGGTCGGCGCCTTCGTCTCGCCCAAGGCGATCCCGCAAATGGCAAGCTCGGATGCCGTGCTGCGCGGCGTCAGCCACATCAAGAGCGCAGAATTCCACGTGCTGGTGCCGAACGAGAAGGGCTATGACGCCGCGCGTGCCGCGGGCGCCAAGGTGGTCTCTGTGTTTGCGGCGGCCTCGGAAGGATTTTCGCGCGCCAACATCAACTGCACGGTCGCGGAGTCCATCGAGCGCTTCAAGCCGGTGCTGGCGCGCGCCAAGGCCGATGGCGTGAAGGTGCGCGGCTATATTTCCTGCGTGCTGGGTTGCCCCTTCGACGGCGAGATCAAGCCGAAGGCGGTCGCCGATCTCGCGAGCACGCTGTTCGAGCTCGGCTGCTACGAGATCTCGCTCGGCGACACCATCGGGGTCGGCACGCCAAGCAAGGCGAAAGAGATGCTGCGCGCCGTCAGCGACGGCATTCCTCCCGCCAGGCTCGCG
Source organism: Bradyrhizobium sp. CCBAU 53415 (assembly GCF_028128735.1). NCBI lineage: Bacteria > Pseudomonadati > Pseudomonadota > Alphaproteobacteria > Hyphomicrobiales > Nitrobacteraceae > Bradyrhizobium > Bradyrhizobium sp. CCBAU 53415. The sequence continues at coordinate 1,733,913 of NZ_LBJF01000027.1, forward strand.
ATGCATTTCCACGACACCTACGGCCAGGCGCTCGCCAATCTCTACGCCGGTCTGGAGGAAGGCGTTCGCGTTATCGACGCGGCGGCCGGCGGCCTTGGCGGCTGTCCCTACGCGCCGGGCGCCACCGGCAACGTCGCGACCGAGGACGTCGTCTACATGCTCGAAGGCATGGGCATCAGGACCGGCGTCGATATGGACAAGCTGCTGGCGGCGACCAACGCGATGAGCGGCGTGCTGGGCAAGCCGCCGGTGAGCCGCGTCGCGTCCGCGCTGAATGCGAAGAAGAAGCGAGCGGCTTTGTAGTTCTCCGTCATTGCGAGCGCGGCAATCCAGAATCCCGCCGCGGCGACAGCCTGGATTGCTTCGTCGCTTCGCTCCTCGCAATGACGATGGCGGCTGCCATCGTGGGATGGGGCGAAGGCCCGTAGCGCCGTGCCCACCGCGCTTCCGCAAACCGCTGACAGTTGGTGGGCAGGCTACGCTTTGCCCTCCCTGCGGCAGCGTTACCTGCTCCCGTCCGGCCCCATCACGAGATCCGGAAGCCAAGTCGAGATCCCCGGCACAAAGCAGAGCAGCAGCACGGCGAGCATCATCAGCAGCACGAAGGGCAGCGTGCCCCAGATCACCTCGCGCAGGGGAATATCCGGCGCGACGTTGCGGATGACGAAGATGTTGAGGCCGACCGGCGGGTGGATCAGTCCCATCTCCATCACGATGGTCATGACCACGCCGAACCAGATGATGTCGAAATTGGCGGCGCGCAAGGGTGGCAGGATGATCGGCGCCGTCATCAGGATGATCGAGACCGGCGGCAGGAAGAAGCCGAGCACCACGACCATGACCAGGATCGCGAACAGCAGCTCCCAGCGCGGCAGGTGCATCGCGACGATGGATTCAGCGACCGATTGCGAGATGTGCAGATAGCTCATCACGTAGGAGTAAAGCAGCGACATGCCGATGATCATCATCAACATGGTCGATTCCCGGATCGTCGACTTCATGATGGGGGCAAGGTCGCTCGGCCGCCACACGCTGTAGATCGCAGCGATCAGCGCCAGCGCGAGGAGGCCGCCGAGCCCCGCGGTCTCCGACGGCGTGGCGTAGCCGCCATAGAGGGCGATCATGACGCCGGTCAGCAGCAGTACGAACGGGATCACCCGCGGCAGCACGCTGAAGCGTTCGGCGAGCGTGTACTCGTCGCGGGTCAGGATCGCAGCCTCGGGGCCACCATTCTTGTAGATCACCTCAGCCGCCTTGTATTCGTTTCGGAAGCGGATCACGGCATAGGCACCGAACAGCGTGACCAGCAGCAGGCCAGGTCCGATGCCGGCGAGGAACAGCCGTCCCAGCGACTTTTCGGCCGCGACCGCGAACAGGATCATGGTGATCGAGGGCGGCAGCAGGATGCCGAGCGTGCCGCCGGCGGCGATGATCCCTGCGGCAAAGCCGCCGGAATAGCCGCGCTTGCGCATCTCGGGGATGCCGGCCGAGCCGATCGCCGAGCAGGTCGCCGGCGAGGAGCCCGCCATCGCCGCGAACAATGCGCAGGCGAACACGTTGGCGACGCCGAGGCCGCCGGGGACACGATGCAGCCAGGCATGCAGCGCCGAATAGAGATCCTGGCCCGCACGCGACTTGCCGATCGCCGCGCCCTTCAGGATGAAGAGCGGAATCGACAGAAGCGTGATCGAGGCCATTTCCTCGTAGACGTTCTGCGTCACCGTATCGAGCGAGGCTGAGGGCATGTAGATGCCCATGAACACGACGGCGACCGCGCCGAGCGCGAACGCAATCGGCATGCCCGAAAACATCACGAGCAGCGTCGCGATGCCGTAGGCGAGGCCGATACCGAAAACGCTCATGGCCGCCTGGCTCCGACGAATGGCAGCGCAAGCTGCACGAGGATCTGGATGCAGAGCAGGCTCATTCCTAACGCCATCAGCGAATAGGGAATGGCGAGCGGCGGCGACCACATCGAGTTCGAGACCTGACCGTCGACATAGGCCTCATGGGCCAGCGTCCAGGATTTCCAGGTGAAGAAGGCGCAGAACAGGAAGGTTGCGGCGTCGACCAGCCACAGCCTGATCCGGTTCGCCAACGGCGAGAGCAGGCCGACGAAAGCTTCGATGCCGATGTGACCGCGGTTCTGCTGCACGTAGGCAGCCGTCATGAACGTCGCCCCGACCAGCAGGAACACTGCGGCCTCGTCCTGCCAGTAATTGGCGGCCTTGAACAGGGCGCGGCTGAGGACGCTGTAACTCAGGATGGCGCAGGCCGCGACCAGCGCGATCGCCGCGATCGCCACGATGATGCTGTTGAGGACGGCGAGACCGCGATCAATCGCTGCCGCAAGGCCGGTCCCTGCGGCGGCGATCGTCTTGTCGTCACGATCCGGAAGCGGACCGTGACTCATGCCGCGACGTCGATGGCGAGCTTGAGCAGGTTTGCCGCAGTCGCGGTCTTGGCGCCGTAGTCCTTCCAGGCGGTGTCGCGGGCGATGTCCCGCCACTTGCCGACAGTCGCGGCGTCGAGCACGGAGACCTTGGCGCCGGCCTTCTCGTAGACCTTGGCGACCTCGATGTCGTCGTCCTGCGCTCCCTTGCGGCCGAAGGCTTCGAGCTCGGTACCAACCGCGAGCAAGATGTCCTGATGGTTCTTCGGCAGCTTGTCGAAGATCGCCTTCGACATCATCAAGGGCTCGAGCATGAACCAGTAGGAGGTGCCCGCGCCCGAGGTCAGGGACTTCGCGACCTCTTCGAGGCGGAACGAGATCAGGCTGGTCGAGGAGGTGATGCCGGCATCGCAGGCGCCGGTCTGCATCGCCGCGTAGATTTCGTTGGAGGGCACCGACAGCACCGAGGCGCCGGCGGTCTGAAGCACCATGTCCATCTCGCGCGAGCCGCCGCGCACCTTCATGCCCTTGGCGTCTTCAGGCGCGACGATCGGCTTGGAGCGGCTGGCGACGCCGCCGGCCTGCCAGACCCAGGTGAGCAGGATGATGCCCTTGTCGGCGAGGAAGTCGGTGAGCGCCTTGCCGACCGGCTCCTTCTTCCAGCGCAGGCCCTGGTCGTAGGTGGTCACGAGGCCCGGCATCAGGCCGATATTGGTTTCCGGCACCTCGCCGCCGGCATAAGGCATCGGATAGAGGCTGATGTCGAGCGCGCCCTTGCGCATCGCGGAAAACTGCGCGTTGGTCTTGATCAGCGAGGAGTTCGGGTAGATCTCGGCGGCGATGTCGCCATTGCTGCGCTTGCTGACCTCGGCGGCGAACATGCGGCAGAGCCGGTCGCGGAAATCGCCCTTGTCGATGGTGCCGCCCGGGAACTGGTGCGAGATTTTCAGTGTGGTCGCGGCTTGCGCGGTACCGGTGCCGAAGCGGAGGATGGCGGGCGCGGCGACGGCAGTCGCGAGCAGATGGCGGCGCGTAAGCATGGTGTGATTTCCTTGGACGAGTCTTGTTTGTGATTGGGCTTAGATTCCCGAGACCGGCACGTGGCCCATTCTAGCCGGTCCTTCACCCGATATTCTGTCATCTGATAGTTCGGGACCGAATGTCCCGGCAAGTGCCGGCCGTGCTGCGCTGCACACTTCCGATCCCGGTTGTGAGCGCTTGGGTACGCTGAACGGCGGATAGGGGGGGCTCTCCGAAAATTTATCGGCCGCGGCGTAACAACGCCGGCTGGCGATCCGTCGAGATTGAATAGCGGCGTCCGTCGCTGACAACCACTATCTCGAAGGGAAGATGAACCATGACCATTCGCACCCGCATCGTGCTCGGCGTCTCGGCTGCCGCTCTCTCGCTTGGCCTCGCGCTTGCCCCGGCCGCCTTCGCCCAGGACAAGATGGGCAAGGATGACGGCATGATGAAGAAAGACACGATGTCCAAGGACGGCATGATGAAGAAGGACACCATGTCCAAGGACGACGGCATGAAGAAGGACCACATGTCGAAGGACGGCATGAAGAAAGACGACGGGATGATGAAGAAGCATTGATCCTTCGTCGTCATCGCGCAGCATCTGCCCAATTCTAACGAGTCAGGGGCCGCGCACTCCCGAATTCCGGTGGCGGCCTTCAGGACCGCCTCCGGAATGGTGCTTCAGTTCGACTTCAATTGGACGCGACTGGCGCGCGCCTTACTTGCGCTTGGCCTTGCGGGCCGCATAGCGCGCGTCGCGCTTGGCCTTTTGCTCGGCTTCGAGGGCAGCCTGTCTCTCGGCGGCTTCCTGAGCCTCGAGCGCGATCCGTGCGGCTTCGGCGGCCTTGGCTTCTTCCTCGATACGCTTCTGCTCGGCCTTTTCCGCCTCGCGCGCAGCCTTCGCCTCGGCACGCTTGGCCGCGAGTGCTTCGCGTTCAGCACGACGCGCGGCCACCGCCGGATCGTCGGGTCCCGGTTGCGACTTGAATTTGTTCAAAAGATTTTTGCGGGCTTCCTGTGCCGCCTTCTGCCGGTCTGTGAAGCCGGGTTCCCTGAATCCACTCATCGACGAGCCTTGTCTTCCTCGCTTTCGATACTACATCCGTGCCTGTTGGTACGTCGGCTGGGCATAGCAGGCGCAACGCGACGCAGAAGCGTGTACATCGGCGCGCGTCGTGAAGCCACCCATAATCGCAGCCGATCAGGTCAACGAAAAATCGCCCCCCGACGATCTCTCGTAGCCCGAAAAAACTGCCGAATTGTGATGTCCCTCATAAGGGAGCACGAGGGCGGGGCCTAGCGTCCGCCCGATACGAGACGGAGCACGGGCATGACGATCTCAAGACCGAGCCTGAAGGCGCTCGCAATCGCTTTCGTGCTGGCAAGCGTGGCGGGCGCCGCCGTGCAGCTCGCTCGTCCGCAGCCCATCGAAAGTGCCGTGCTGGGAGCGGGCTGGGAATGCAGCCAGACCGCATTCGTGCTCACGACCTGCGCACCGCGGGTCCAGAGGGCGATCCCGGCGGTCGAAACCTCGCGCAAGGATGCGATCCCGCCGACCCGAGGCTGAGTTCGGCAGGCTGATCGGATGCGACGCGACGCCGCAGAGGTGATAGAGCGGGCTCGCCAGCGCGATCAGGCGGCCATGTCCAAGCCCGAGTCCAGATCCGAACTGGGCGAGAAGCCCAATTCTCGACCCAACCGTCAACCGAGGCGCCAGCCCGATGGCGATCGCCGCGGTGCGATTGCCGGACTGATCATCGCGATCATGATTCTGGGCGTTGGCTGGTGGCTTGCCCGGAATCTCACCGCAGCCAGCAAGATGCAGGATTGTCTGATGTCCGGGCGAAGCAACTGCAACGTGATCCAGCCGGCTCGCTAGGAGCGCTCCGGCATGGCGCTTGGGCCGAAAAAATGCCGTGATCTTAACCATTTGTAACGGGACTTGGCCGACCAAAGCAGGTCACTTATGTCGGCCGGCATCAAGCCCAGCGCGAGGCGAATCGTCCATCGCGGCAGGCGCCACGGCAATCGAGGAAGTAGGGGGTCAAGCACGCATGAGTGCGTCCAGCCGCATGAAGATCGTCATTCCATTGGTTTCGGCCATGTCGTTGCTCGCGCTTCCGGCGCAGGCTCAGGACGCGAGGCCGCAGAAGGATGCTGGCCCGCCGCCGGCCGGCCGGGGCGCAGGGGCGCCGCCCCCGACCCATCAGAACATGCCCAAAGGTCCTCCGCCGCAGCAGGCGGTCCGGTCCGCGCAGCCCGCTGGCCAGCCCCATGCGGGTCCCGGTCCGCACGGTGCCGGCGGCCCGCCGTCGGGACGTCGCGTCGTCCGCGGTCCCGCGCCGGCGCCGGCGCGGGACTGGGGCGGACACACCTATCGCGGCAATCTCGCCTGGGAAGGCGGGCGCTGGCGGCATGAAGTCCACAACGGACGCTCTGGCTGGTGGTGGGACGTTGGTGGGGTCTGGTATTATTATCCGCAGCGGATGGCTGGCCCGCCTGCCTACATCTCCGAGGACTATATCGACGACGTGCCGGTGGCCTATGCGCCGCCTCCGGTCGCCTATGCGCCACCACCTCCGCCTCCGCCACCGGCTGACCCCGGCGCCAGCGCGCTTGGCGGTGCGATCGTCGGCGGCGTGCTGGGCGGCCTGATCTCGGGCAATGCAACAGGGGCTGCCGCCGGCGCGGTTCTCGGCGGCGCAACGGGCGCCATCGCCGGCGCCACCGCTGCATCCCAGCCCGGCTACTACTGGGCGCAGGGCACCTGCTATTATCGTTATCCGAACGGCCAATACGTACAGGCCGATCCCCGCGCGTGCTACTGAGTTTTCCCAGGTTGGATTGGAGCGCGGAGGCGGGCCCAGGCCCGCCTCTTTTTTTGGTTTGCCGGCGATTGCTTCAAATAAGCGTTGGCGCCAGCTGCCGCTTCGCGCAAGTCTCAAAAGAAAAATGTCGGGATGATTCGGGGGATGTGGGACATGCTGGAGGCGATCCAGATCAGCTTGGCGCTCTGGGCCATGATCGTTTGTGGCGGGATCAAACTCTCTCAGGCGCTGCTCTGCCTGTTCTAATCGGCGTCCGCAGCCCGGGCGCGCGGCGGGCACGCCAATCGCCTCGGATGTCAGGACACGAGCCAGCTGAAGAATGCGATCGTGGCCCAGACCAGGCTGCCGATCCAGGCCAGCATCACGACGCCGATCGTGCCGAGATACGCGATGCCGAGCAGGTCCGAGCTATGTCGTCGTTTCGGGACGATGACTTCGCTGGCTGCTTTGGGTGTCATGACCGGACATCACCCACGAGGCGTTGAAGCGCTTTTTAGCGGAGATGTCGGGGGCAGGCTGTGACGTAGTTCACAGATCGCTCTACCACGCCCCGAAAGTACCCCGCAATCATACGGATGAAATTGCCACGCGCTTGTCCAGATGGCCGGCTAGCGTCGGCCTCATGTGCACCGAGTACGATCCACAGCACGAAGCCGAGGCCGCGATGAAGCGGGCCGCGGAGGCCAAAGGGACCGATCGGCAACGGCTCATCCAGCTGGCCTTGGCATGGCATCAGCTCGCCCGCGATCCTCACGATGAGCAGACCGACTCCTCGTGTTCGGCCGGGCGCATGGCTCCGGTTGGATAGGGCGGCCGAGATGAGAAAAACCCCGTGCTCGGGGGACAAGCACAGGGTTCTTCAAAGCCGACCGGGGGTGGCAGGTCGGCACCACTCGAGTCGGATGTGCAACGCCCTGATTGCGCGTTCGTTCCGCATCGATCCGCGGCGCTGAACTCCTGCGCGGCTCGCGCGCTTGGCGCGCAGGAACATTCGTTCCACGGCAGCGTTGTGCGGCTATGACCGATCCCGAGCTACGCGCACAGTCTTTCGAGATCGCCTGGCGATATCTCGACCAGTCCGGCCTGCTCACGGGCGAGCACAAGGATTCCGCCCCGCTTCATCTTGAACCGGATCGACCGCATGATGTTGCGTGGTGAGCGACGCAGGCTGTTGCTGTCGAATGCCGCGATCGATGCCTATCGGCTGCGGCCCGTGCTCGTGAGTGCATGACCGACCTGGCTGAACCGGTCATTAACGAATCCTCGGCCCCGCAATCTGCGATCGCGATTAGTGCTTTCCGAACGAAGCGGAGTCGGATCGTGAACAAACAAAAAGCCCCCGAAGGGGCTCAGTGATTCAGCAGTGTTTCAGGCAGCTTCCGTCTTCGGTACGGCGTCGGCATTCACCGACAGCTTGACGATATCGCCTTCGACGGCACCGACATATTTCGTATCGATGTAGTGATGATGGTCCGTGCGCGTCAGCTTGATGCGATTGCCCTCGACGCGATCGACGGTGCCGACATGTGCGCCGTCCTTGCCGATGATCTTCATGTGCTCTCTGATGTCAGCCATGCTGTCCTCCTTGTGTGGATTCAACTGCGAGGACGCGCGTTCGTTGCAGCGGGCGCGTTGGACCCACGGCGTTTTCCGGACGTTGACGTCCCATCGGAACCGTCGAGAAGCGCATGGAGACCATTCGAGCCTATCTGGAGCGAAAGCACGAGGAACTCAGGCTGTTGAATGACTGCCTGAGAAGCCGGTTCGATCTGCCGTGTCCGCGTTCAGTCGACGAGGTTGTCAGGTCCAAATTCCAGATCACTGCCGCGCTGAGGGCGGAGCACGAGTTGCAGGAGTGGAAGGCGACGGAGACAGCGTGGTCGCATACGGCCGATCCCGTCAGCGGGCCGTTCGCGTTCAGTTACGACTACCAGCGGGCCGATCTCACGGTGCGCGGTCCTTTGTTCTATGAGCTCGACTGGGGCTGCACGAGCACCGCGGTCTATACCGCCTCGGGCATGGCCGCGATCTCCGCCGTGCTGCTCGCCTCCGCGCAAATCGTCGAGAAGGCCGATGTCATGGTGCTTCCAGGCTCCTATGGAGAGACGCTGGAGCTGATCCGGGGCTTCGTCCCGCATTTGCGGCTCGAGGTCTTGAACCTGCCGCTGAGCGATGCGTTTGCTCCGGCGAACTCGCCGCGAATACTTCTGTTGGATTCCTGCTCCTTCGCCGGCGCCTTCGAGGCGGCGCTGCGCTGTAACGGCTCGGGCCTCGATCTCCTGGTTTTCGACACGACATGCTTCGCCGGCAGGTCAGGCCGCATCAGGCGCGTCCTGAGATGGGCCCGGCGATACGGAATCCCGCAGGTGTTGGTGCGAAGCCACAACAAGCTCGATTCGCTCGGAGCGGAATATGGCCGGCTCGGTTCAGCCGTCTTCGTGCAAGGGAACGAGCATCACCAGCGGCGGGCAGGGGGCGTTGAGTGGGCACGTCTCGCGTCCGAAACCCGAAACGCGGTGCGGCTGCTCGGCGGCGCGGCGTTGCCGGCGCACTTCCCGCCCTTCGCAGGCAGCGCGGCGTGCTGGGCCCTCACGCAGAGGCGTGTCGCGGCAATCTTGCGCAACGGCCGCAGCGCGGCTCGATATTTTGCTGCGAAGCTTCCGTCGCTCTCGGCCGAGCTTCATTTCACCCACGGCCTGTACGTGACTCTCCGAGGAAAGCGGGCGCTCAACGAGGCGGCAGCGCGGCAGGCTGCCGAAGACATGAGCAGCGAATTGCGCGGGGAGGGATTTCCCATCCGCCACGCCGGCAGCTTCGGCTTCGATTTCGCGGCGACCGAGTGGTTTCACGATGCGACCACGGACCAGTATAGCGTCCGGGTGGCGGTCCCGGATCTTCCGACGGAGCTTTGGAATGATCTGGCCGCCGCAATTGCGCGGTGGTGGATGGCGCATCAGAGGTGAAGGGTGAATGCGCGGCATCGGCGACAGCCGCGCCCCGCATCAATCGATCGCCAGACATTGCTCCAAGGCGGGTTTCTCGTGGCCGCGACGCGCCCACTCCTGAACGGCGAAGGCAAGGTAATGCTGACCCATTGCGGCGCCGACGATCGATGCCTGCGCCACCTCGATGGGCTTTTTGACCACATTGGTATTCACGAGGCCTGCGTCGATCGCCAAGTACGACATCGCGACGATCGCCACCGCAGATGCGATCGCCATTCTCGTCCATTCGGGTTGAGGCATCGGGATCCTTTTTGGGCACACTTCGCCCGGCGGAGAGATAGGGCCGATGCGCTCGGTTGAAAGCCCTGAGCGGAGTTACCCACGCGTTCGTGAAGGGCGATGGATCGGCGACTGCGCGTCGTATGGCGCGTCAAGCAATCATACGGCAGGGGAAGCGTACGCTGATGCACGAACGAGGCTGGTGGACAAGATAAGGACTGGCGATCCCGGCAGGACTCGAACCTGCAACCCGCGGAGTAGAAATCCGCTACTCTATCCAGTTGAGCTACGGGACCGTCTTGAGCCGCCCGGCTTTGGGGGACTGGCCGTTCATCTAACATGCCAATATGAAAAATCTGGTGTTTCGCCAAGCCTGAACCGAACCGTTTTCCTCAATGCCGCGACAAAGCGGAACGGTGGGGTGTCAGGGTGCCGGGTTGAGCGGCAGCGGACTGGACGATGGATCACATCGCCGGGACCGTTGGAGAGCTTCCGGGACACCGCCGCCGGTCGACTGGTCCGGTATTGCTGCGCCATCAGGACGGCGTGCGCAGCGGTATCTTGATCGGTCTCCTCTGGGCTTGCCTTGTCATGGCGATTGCGACGATTTTATCCTTTGGTTCCATCGCCTTGAGTCCGTCACCTTTCCGCGCATTTCTTGCGACAAGCGGCGTTCGTCCGCGATTTCCGGGAGTCCAACCATGATCGGTCTTGTTCGCGCCGTCACAATCTGCGCCGCGCTGGCGCTCGGCCTTTCGGCTGCGCAGGCCGCCGACAAGGCCTTCAAGCGCGACGATCTCGCCGATTCCGCGATCAAGCTGGAGGCCCAGATCAAGAGCGAGGCAGGGCCGGTCGCCAGGACAAGTGCGATGCTGCGCACCGACGCGGATGCCGCGTTCCGCCGCAACGACTATCGCACCGGCCTCTCGGTGCTCGGCCAGATCGCGGCCACCACGCCGGACGATGCCGGAAATTGGCTACGGCTCGCCAAGGTCATCTTCCAGATCTCGCCGAAGAGCTCGAGCGAGCAGACATTCCTGCTGGAGCGCGCCTCGACCGCCGCCTACATCGCCTATCAGCGCGCCGGCAATCCGGGCGAGGAGGCGGATGCGCTCGCGGTGCTCGGCAAGTCGCTGGCCGAACGCAAGCTGTGGCGGCCGGCGCTGGATTCGCTGCGGCTGTCGCTCGACATGCGCGAGGTCGCCGACGTCCGCGGCCAATATGAGAAGCTGCGCGACGAGCACGGCTTCCGGCTGCTCGACTATACCGTGGACTCGGATTCGGCGAGCCCGCGCGCCTGCTTCCAGTTCTCGGAAGAGCTTGCCAAGCGGACCGACTTCGCGCCCTTTCTGGCGCTGGCGGGCACCGACAAGCCGGCGCTGTCGGCAGAAGGCAAGCAGCTCTGCGTCGACGGGCTGAAGCACGGCGAGCGCTACAACGTCAATCTGCGCGCCGGCCTGCCGTCGACCGTGAAGGAGGGCCTGCCGAAATCGGCCGAGTTCAACATCTATGTCCGCGACCGCAAGCCCTTCGTGCGCTTCACCAGCCGTGCCTATGTGCTGCCGAAGACCGGCCAGCGGGGCATCCCCGTCGTCAGCGTCAATACGCCCGCCGTCAACATCAACGTCTTCCGCATCGGCGATCGCAACCTGATCAACACGGTGGTCGACAGCGATTTCCAGAAGACGCTGTCGAAATACCAGCTCTCCGATCTCGGCGACGAGCGCGGCGTCAAGGTCTGGTCCGGCGAGCTTGCGACCGCGATGACGCTGAACCAGGACGTCACCACGGCATTCCCGGTGGACCAGGCGCTCGGCGAGCTGCAGCCCGGCGTCTACGTCATGACCGCCGCAGCCAAGGGCCCAGGCTCGGACGACGAGTCCCAGCTCGCGACGCAATGGTTCATCGTCTCCGACCTCGGCGTCTCCGCCTATTCCGGCAATGACGGCATCCATGTCTTCGTCAACTCGCTGGCCTCGACCGATCCGGTCGGCAAGGCGGAGGTGCGGCTGGTCGCCCGCAACAACGAGATTTTGGCCACCCGCAAGACCGACGACAGCGGTCACGTGCTGTTCGAAGCCGGGCTCGCGCGCGGCGAGGGCGGCCTGTCGCCAGCGATGCTCACCGTCACCGGCGAGAAGGCCGACTACGCCTTCCTCAGCCTGAAGGCCTCCGCCTTTGATCTGTCCGACCGCGGCGTCTCGGGGCGCGCTGTTCCGGCTGGGGCCGACGCCTTCGTCTACGCCGAGCGCGGCGTCTACCGCTCCAGCGAGACCGTCTATCTGACCGCGTTGTTGCGCGACGGGCAGGGCAATGCCGTCACCGGTGGCCCGCTGACGCTCGTCATCGAGCGTCCCGACGGCGTCGAATTCCGCCGCGCCGTGCTGCCCGACCAGGGCGCCGGCGGCCGCACGCTGGCCGTGCCCCTCAACTCGGCCGTCCCCACTGGAACGTGGCGGGTGCGCGCCTTCACCGATCCGAAGGGGGCTTCGGTCGGCGAGACCACGTTCATGGTCGAAGACTACGTCCCCGATCGGATCGAATTCGACTTGTCCGCCAACGACAAGCTGATCAAAGCTAACATTCCTGTGGAGCTTAAGGCGGACGGTCATTTCCTCTATGGCGCGCCGGCCTCGGGTCTTGCACTCGAAGGCGACATGCTGGTGGCGCCTGCGAGCGAACGTCCCGGCTTTGCCGGCTATCAATTCGGCGTCGACGACGAGGAGACCACCTCGAATGAGCGTGCGCCGCTCGAGAACCTGCCGGAGGCCGACGCCAATGGCGTTGCGACTTTCCCGGTGACGCTGGACAAGCAGCCGGCCTCGACCCGGCCGCAGGAGGCGCAGATCTTCGTCCGCATGGTCGAGACCGGCGGCCGCGCCGTCGAGCGCAAGCTCGTGCTGCCGATCGCGCCGGCGACTGCCATGATTGGCGTCAAGCCGCTGTTCGGCGACAAGAACGTCGCCGAGGGCGACAAGGCCGAGTTCGACGTCGTGTTCGTCTCGCCCGGGGGCGAGAGGTTGCGCCGCGACGGCTTGCGCTATGAGCTCCTGAAGATGGAGTCGCGCTACCAGTGGTATCGCCAGAACAATTACTGGGAGTACGAGCCGGTCAAGTCGACCTTGCGGGTCGCCGACGGGGATGTCACGATCGCTGCCGAGAAGCCGTCGCGCATCTCGCTGACGCCGCAGCCTGGCCGTTATCGGCTGGATGTGAAGTCGAACGATGCCGACGGCCCGGTGACCTCGGTGCAGTTCGACGTCGGCTGGTATTCCGACGGCAGCGCCGACACGCCGGATCTCTTGGAGACCTCGATCGACAAGCCGCAATATGCCTCCGGCGACACCATGACGGTGTCGGTCAATGTCCGCAGCGCCGGCAAGCTGACCATCAACGTGCTCGGCGACCGCCTGCTGACGACCCAGACCGTTGACGTCAAGGAAGGCACCGCGCAGGTGAAGCTCCCGGTCGGCAGGGACTGGGGCACCGGTGCTTACGTCGTGGCGACGCTGCGCCGTCCGCTCGATGCAGCTGCGCAGCGCATGCCGGGCCGCGCCATCGGCCTGAAATGGTTCGGCATCGACAAGCAGACCCGCACGCTGCAGGTGAAGCTGACGCCGCCGGCGCTGATCCGGCCGAATTCGTCGCTGAAGATCCCCGTCAAGCTCGACGGGCTCAATCCGGGCGAGGACGCCAAGATCGTCATCGCCGCGGTCGACGTCGGCATCCTCAACCTCACCAACTACAAGCCGCCGGCGCCCGACGACTACTATCTCGGCCAGCGCCGCCTGAGCGCCGAGATCCGCGATCTCTACGGCCAGCTGATCGATGGCATGTCGGGTACGCGCGGCCAGATCAAGTCCGGCGGCGACGCCGGGGCTGCCGAGCTCCAGGGCTCGCCGCCCACGCAAAAGCCGCTCGCGCTCTATTCCGGCATCGTCACGGTCGCCGCCGACGGCACCGCCGAAGTGAGCTTCGACATTCCGGAGTTCGCCGGCACCGCCCGCGTGATGGCGGTGGCGTGGACCGCCACGAAGCTCGGCCGCGCCAACACTGACGTCGTGATCCGCGATCCCGTGGTGCTGACCACGACCCTGCCGCGCTTCCTGCTCAATGGCGACCACGGCACGGTCAATCTCGAGATCGACAATGTCGAGGGCGAGGCCGGCGACTACGTCGTCAATGTGCAGACCGGCGGCCCGGTGAAGATGACCGGCAATCCCGCGACCAGGGTCAGGCTCGCGGCCAAGCAGCGCAACGCGTTCTCGCTCGCGCTCGATGCGACCGCGGCAGGGCAGGCGACGCTCGACGTCGACATCAAGGGGCCGAATGGCCTCGCGCTGGCGCGCCACTACGCGTTCGACGTCAAGGCGGCAACGCAGGTGCTGGCGCGGCGCTCGATCCGGACGCTTGCCAAGGGGGAGAGCCTGACGCTGACCTCGGACATGTTCTCCGACCTCGTGCCGGGCACGGGCAGCGTCTCGGTCTCGGCGAGCCTGTCGACCGCGCTCGATGCGGCGACGATCCTCAAGGCGCTCGATCGCTACCTCTATGGCTGCTCGGAGCAGATCACGAGCCGGGCCATGCCGCTGCTCTATGTCAACGATCTCGCTGCCGGTGCGCATCTCGCGATGGACACCGAAGTCGACCAGCGCATCCGCGACGCGATCGAACGGCTCTTGGCGCGCCAGGGCTCGAACGGCTCGTTCGGCCTGTGGTCGGCGGGCGGCGATGATGCCTGGCTCGATGCCTACGTGACGGACTTCCTCACCCGCGCCCGCGAAAAGGGCTTTGTGGTGCCGGACGTGCTGTTCAAGAACGCGCTCGACCGCATCCGAAACTCCGTGGTCAATGCCAACGAGCCCGAGAAGGACGGCGGCCGCGATCTCGCCTACGGTCTCTACGTGCTGGCACGCAATGGCGCGGCGCCGATCGGTGATCTCCGCTATCTCGCCGACACCAAGCTGAACAACCTCGCGACGCCGATCGCAAAGTCGCAGCTTGCGGCGGCGCTGGCGCTGGTCGGCGACCGCAATCGCGCCGAGCGGGTGTATGGTGCCGCGCTCGACAGCCTCGCGCCCAAGCCGGTCCTGGAGTTCGGCCGCACCGACTACGGCTCGCAGCTTCGCGATGCCGCAGCGCTCGTCTCGCTCGCCAGCGAAGGCAACGCGCCGAAGGCGACGCTGACGCAGGCAGTGTCGCGGGTCGAGACCGCGCGCGGGCTCACGCCCTACACCTCCACGCAGGAGAACGCGTGGCTGGTGCTGGCGGCGCGGGCATTGGCAAAGGAGAATCTCTCCATGGAAGTGGATGGCCAGCCGGTCAAGACTGCGCTCTACCGCAGCTACAAGGCGGACACGCTGAGCGGCAAGCCGCTGAAGATCACCAACACCGGCGATGCGCCGGTACAGGCGGTGGTCTCGGTGTCGGGCTCGCCGGTGACGCCGGAGCCGGCGGCGTCGAACGGCTTCAAGATCGAGCGCAATTACTTCACGCTTGACGGCAAGCCGGCCGATATCAGCAAGGTCAAGCAGAACCAGCGATTTGCCGTGGTGCTGAAGATCACCGAGGCGAAGCCCGAATACGGTCACATCATGGTGTCGGATTATCTGCCGGCCGGTCTCGAGATCGACAATCCCAAACTGGTCTCGTCGGGCGACAGCGGCACGCTGGACTGGATCGAGGACGGCGAGGAGCCTGAGGATACCGAATTCCGCGACGACCGCTTCACCGCAGCGGTCGACCGGGCCTCGGATTCCAAATCGGTCTTCACCGTCGCCTATGTCGTGCGCGCGGTGTCGCCCGGCAAATATGTGCTGCCGCAGGCCTATGTCGAGGACATGTACAATCCCTCGCGCTATGGTCGCACCGGCACGGGTAATGTCGAGGTGCGGGCAGCGAAGTGAGTGATAGTGGGATGAGCGAGGCGGATCATAGCTCTCGTCATTCCGGGGCGGCTCGAAGAGCCGAACCCGGAATCCCGAGGTTCCGGATCTGGTCCTTCGGACCATCCCGGAACGACGGCAATGGAGCGCGGGGCAGGGGCCATCGCCTCCTCTCAGCCCTCGCCCTCACCCTCATCCTCGCCATCTGCACCTTCGTCGGCTGGGTCTACTCGCTCGGTCCTCTCCCGCTCGACGAGGCTCGGCAAGTCTCCACCACCATCGTCGACCGCAACGGAAAGCTGCTGCGCGCCTATGCCATGGCGGATGGGCGCTGGCGGCTGCGGGTCGAGACAAAAACAAACGTCGATCCGACCTATCTGAAGCTGCTGTTCGCCTATGAGGACGAGCGCTTCTACGCCCACAACGGCCTCGACCCGCTGGCGCTGGGGCGCGCGGCGCTGCAACTCGGAACGCGCGGCCGCATCGTCTCGGGCGGCTCGACCATCACCATGCAGCTTGCGCGGCTGATGGAGCCGCGGCGCCATCGCTCGCTTCATGCGAAGCTGCGGCAGATCGTGCGCGCGATCGAGCTGGAGCGGACGCTAAGCAAGGAGCAGATCCTCGATCTCTATCTCGCGCTCGCGCCTTACGGCGGCAATCTCGAAGGCATCCGCGCGGCTTCGATCGCCTATCTCGGCAAGGAGCCGAAGCGGCTGTCGCTGGCCGAGGCCGCGCTGCTGGTGGCTCTGCCGCAATCGCCCGAGACGCGCCGGCTCGATCGCCATCCCGAGGCAGCCCGCATCGCCCGCGACCGCGTGCTCGACCGCATGGTCGGGGAGCATCAGGTCAGCGCGGAGGACGCGAAGCAGGCCAAGGCCGTTCCGATTCCGAAACTGCGCAAGCCGATGCCGATCCTGGCGCCGCATGCCTCCGACACCGCGCTTTCGACGGTCAAGGACAGGCCGGTCATCAAGCTGACCCTGGATGCGAACTTGCAGAAGGTGCTGGAGCCGCTGGCGCGCGACCGCGCCATCGCGCTGGGTGCGAACATCTCGGTCGGCATCATCGTGGTCGACAACGAGAGCGGCGACGTGCTCGCCCGCGTCGGCTCCGCCGATTATTTCGACGAGAGCCGGGCAGGGCAGGTCGACATGACCCGTGCGATCCGTTCGCCGGGCTCGACGCTGAAACCCTTCATCTACGGGCTCGCCTTCGAGGACGGTTTCGTCCATCCCGAGAGCCTGATCGAGGACCGGCCGGTTCGCTTCGGCCCCTACGCCCCGGAGAATTTCGACATGACCTTCCAGGGCACGGTGCCGGTGAAGAAGGCGCTGCAATTGTCGCTTAACGTGCCGGCCATCGTGCTGCTCGACCGCGTCGGCTCCAGCCGGTTGGCGTCGCGGCTGCGTCAGGCCGGCGGCAATCTGGTTCTGCCCAGGGACGAGGCGCCGGGGCTCGCCATGGGTCTCGGCGGGGTCGGCGTGACGCTTTGGGATCTCGCCCAGCTCTATGCGGGCTTCGCCCGCCTCGGCACCACCAAGCCGCTGCGCGAGGTCATGACGGACAAGGACGACCGCGAGCCGCTCCGTCTGCTCGATCAGGTCGCGGCCTGGCAGGTCGGCAACGTGTTGCTGGGAACGCCACCGCCGGAGAACGCCGCTCACAACCGCATCGCCTTCAAGACCGGGACCTCCTACGGCTATCGCGACGCCTGGTCGGTCGGGTTCGACGGCCGGATGACCATCGGCGTCTGGGTCGGCCGGCCCGACGGCACCCCTGTTCCCCGCCTGATCGGGCGGGTCGCTGCCGCGCCGATCCTGTTCGATGCCTTTGCCAGGACCGGCAAGACGCTCGCCCCATTGCCGAAGGCGCCCAGGGGAACCCTGGTGGCCAGCAACGCCAAGCTGCCGCTGCCGCTGAAGCGGTTCCGCCCGGCCGGGGAACTGGTGCGCACCGGCAGCGAGCAGGCGCTGCACATTCAGTTTCCCCTCAACGGCTCGCGGATCGACGTCGATCGATCGGGTGGCCGGGAGAGCGCAGCCATGCCGGTCAAAGTCGCCGGCGGCGTACTGCCCATGACAGTCATGGTTAACGGCACCGCGCTCGGCGAGATCGACGGCCGCCGTCAGCGTCTGATCGATCCGCCCGGTCCGGGCTTTGCCCGGCTCACCGTGATCGACGCGACGGGCGCCGCGGACACAGTCGTCATTCGAATTCAATGACCCTGCCTCAAGCGGTTGTGGCGATGGCGGTTTCAGCGTAAGCGGAACCAATGGCCGAGACCTACCCAAGCCCCCGTTTTGGAGCCCCCCGCGAGTCGAAATCGCCCGCAAATCCGGGCAGCGGACTGGTGCGCATGCTCGACATCGCCACGGCCAGCCATGCGCGCGCGGTCGGCTTCCTGGTGCTGTGCGCGCTGCTGCTGTTCCTGCCAGGCTTCTTCACGATCCCGCCGATCGATCGTGACGAGGCACGGTTCGCCCAGGCCACCAAGCAGATGGTCGAGAGCGGCGACTATGTCGATATCCGCTTTCAGGAGGACGTCCGCTACAAGAAGCCGGTCGGCATCTACTGGTTGCAATCGGCGACCGTCGAAGCCGCATCGATGCTCAAGCTGCCGAAGGCCGAATTGCGGATCTGGGTCTACCGGCTGCCGTCGCTGATGGGCGCAATCGGCGCCGTGCTCATGACCTACTGGGCCGCGCTCGGCTTCGTCACGCGGCGCGCCGCGGTGCTGGCGGCGCTGATGATGTGCGCCTCCGTGCTGCTCGGCGTCGAGGCGCGGCTGGCAAAGACCGATGCGATGCTGCTGTTCTGCGTCGTCGCCGCGATGGGGGCGATGGCGCGGGCCTATCTGTCCTGGCAGCGCGCCGAGGACGAGACGCATCCGCCCTGGAGCTGGCCCGCGATCTTCTGGACCGCGCTCGCCGTCGGCATCCTGATCAAGGGTCCGCTGATCCTGATGTTCGCAGGCCTGACCATCGTCGCGCTTGCGATCCAGGACCGCGACGCCTCCTGGCTGTGGAAGCTGCGCCCGCTCTGGGGGCTGATGTGGATGCTGGTGCTGGTGCTGCCCTGGTTCGTCGCGATCTTCTGGCGCGCGGGCGATGCCTTCTTCGCTGATTCCGTCGGCGGCGACATGCTGAGCAAGTTGGGGGCCCAGGAATCCCATGGCGCGCCGCCCGGACTGTACCTCGCGCTGTTCTGGATCACGTTCTGGCCGGGCGCGCCGCTCGCTGCGATGGCGGCGCCCGCGGTGTGGCGGGCGCGGCGCGAGCCGGGCGCGCAGTTCCTGCTGGCCTGGCTGATCCCGTCCTGGATCGTGTTCGAGGCGGTGCTGACCAAGCTGCCGCACTACGTGCTGCCGCTCTATCCGGCGATCGCGATCCTCACCGCAGGCGCGGTGGAGCGGCGCGTGCTGTCGCGCTCCTGGTTGATGCGCGGTTCGGCCTGGTGGTTCGCGATCCCCGCGGGCGCCTCGATCATCGCCGTCGTCGGCGCGGTGATGCTGACGCGGCAGCCGGCCTTCGTGGCCTGGCCGTTCATCGCGGCCTCGCTGATCTTCGGCCTGTTCGCCTGGTGGCTCTACGACAACAACCGGGCCGAGCGCTCGCTGCTCAACGCGCTGGTCGCAGCCCTGATGCTGGCGGTGACCGTCTACGGCATCGTGCTGCCTTCACTGACGCCGCTATTTCCGAGCATCGAGATCGCGCGCGCGCTTCGCAACGTCAGCTGCGTCGGACCGAAGGCGGCTGCGGCCGGTTATCACGAGCCGAGCCTCGTGTTCCTGGTGGGCACCCAGACCTTGCTCACCGACGGCTCCGGTGCGGCGGATTTCCTGCGGCAGGGGAGCTGCCGCTTCGCGCTGATCGAGCAGCGCTCGGAGCGCAGCTTCGTGCAGCGCGCCGAGGCGATCGGGCTGCGCTACAAGGTCGGCGCGCGCATCGACGGCTATAACTTCTCGCAAGGGCGCGCGATCTCGATCTCGATCTTCCGCTCGGAAGGCACGGAGTAGGATGTCCGTGCCCGCCGACAGCGCGCGCGCGAGCTATGCCGCGCAATTGCTCGCCGTATCGTGGCGTGCCCTGGAGCAGCTCGTGCGGTCGCCGTCGCATTCGCGCCGGGCCGAGGCTGCCCGAAAGCTGGCGCGGCATTCGTTGTGGCTGAGCGCAGCGGGCGCAGCGCTGGTCATCGTTCTGATGGTCGCGTTCGACCAGACCGAGATCCAGCTGATGCCGGCGCGCGGCACGCCCGGCCTGTGGCCGATCCGCATCCTCACCGATTTCGGCAAGGACGAGTATCTGCTGATCGTGCTGGGGGCTGCGCTGATGGCTGTGGCGTTCGTTGCTGCGGGGCTGCACGGGACTCGCCGCGCACTGCTGCTCGGCTTGGGCACGCGGCTCCAATACATGTTTCTGTCTGTTGCCGTGTCAGCGTTCGTCGGCGAGATCCTGAAATATCTCATCGGCCGCGGCCGCCCGTTCGTCGGAGGCAAGGCCAATCCGTTCAACTTTGTACCGTTCGAGGGGACGGGGGCTCATGCCAGCTTGCCGTCCGGGCATGCAGTAGCAGCGTTCGCCCTGGCATTTGCCGTGTCGGCATTGTGGCCGCGCCTCCGGGTGTTCATGTTCACTTACGCAATCGTGATCCTTTTGACGCGTCTCGTGCTGCTCGCGCATCATCCGAGCGACGTCGTGGCCGGCGCCCTGGTCGGCATGGTCGGCGCCATGGCGGTGCGCTACTGGTTCGCGGCCCGACGGCTCGGCTTTGCCATCCGCGCCGACGGCACCATCGTGCCTCTTCCGGGAGCGGCACCGGGCCGCCTCAAAAGGGTTGCCCACGGGGCATCCGCCCCATAAAAGCGGCTGCCTGCCGGACCGCCGGTTCCCGTGGCAGGCCAATTCCAACCACGAGCTTCATTTGTCGACGTCCCAGCCTTCGGTTTCCATCGTCGTTCCCGTGCGCAACGAAGCCGACAACATCGCACCGCTGATCGCGGAGATCGGTGCGGCGCTCGATGGCCGCTGGGCCTATGAGATCATCTACGTCAACGACGGCTCCACCGATGCGACCGGCGAGCGGATCGCTGCGATCATGGCGCAGCGGGACAATCTGCGCCAGCTCCGCCATGCCAGATCGGGCGGCCAATCCGCGGCCGTGCGCAGCGGTGTGCGCGCGGCGCGCGGTGTGATCGTGGCGACGCTCGACGGCGACGGCCAGAACAACCCGGCCTTCCTGCCCGACCTGATCTCGGCGGTCGAGAAGGGAGCAGGGCGCGTCGGCCTTGCCGCCGGCCAGCGCGTCGGACGCAAGGATACCGGCTTCAAGAAATTTCAGTCGCGCGTGGCGAACGGTATCCGCAACGCGATCCTGAAGGACGGCACGCGCGATACCGGCTGCGGTCTGAAGGCATTCCGCCGCGACGTTTTCCTGATGATGCCCTATTTCGACGGGCTGCATCGCTTCCTGCCGGCGCTGGTCCGCCGCGAAGGCTACGACATCGCCTATGTCGACGTGATCGACCGCCCACGTCATTCCGGCGTGTCGAACTACGGTTTCTTCGACCGGCTGTGGATCGGCATCATGGATCTCGCCGGCGTGTGGTGGCTGATCCGCCGCAAGAAGCCGACTCCTGAGGTGACCGAGGTGAACGCATGATCATTCAATACGGTCAGGCGCTGAGCAACTATCTCTACGACGTCTTCGTCGCCAAGTTCGATTTCTGGCTGGCATTCGGCCTCGTCGCGCAGCTGTTCTTCACCGCGCGCTTCCTGGTGCAATGGATCGCGAGCGAGCGCGCCGGCAACAGCGTGGTGCCGATGGCGTTCTGGTTCTGCTCGATGGGCGGCGGACTGATGACGCTGGTCTACGGCGTCGTGAAGCGCGAGCCGGTCATCATCCTCGGACAGTCGCTCGCGACCGTCATCTATGTCAGAAACATCATGTTGATCTGGAAGAACCGCGGCACTGCCTCGAAGACGCTGGACCGCTGAGAGGCA